>PMSI01000001.1 GCA_003168375.1 Vulcanimicrobiota bacterium | reverse complement strand
AATCCACTCAGAACGGGATCTCTTCCTCGTCCAGCGCGCTGTCGTAGTGGTCGCTGCCACCGCCGTTGGCCGCCGGTGCTCCGGCTGCTGCGCGTGGTGCGCGTTCGTACGTGCCGCCCTCGCTGCCGCGATTCGCCCGGTCGAGCATCTGCATCGTGTTCACCACCACCTCGGTGGCTTTGCGCTTGTTGCCGTCTTTGTCGTCGTACGAGCGGATCGAGAGCCGGCCGTCGACCAGTGCGGACATCCCCTTCTTGAGGTAGGTGTTGCAGGTCTCGGCGAGCTTGTCCCAGGCGACGCAGTCGATGTAGTCGGTCTCTTCCTGTTGCTTCGAGCGACGGTTCACCGCGAGGGTGAACTTCGTCACCGCTGCGCCGGACCCGACGTAGCGGATCTCCGGATCGCGGGTGAGGTTCCCGACCAAAGTTATGCGATTGAAGCTCCCAGCCATCTCTTCTTCGTCCTTCTGCTTGCGCTGCGGTGTGCGATGTTGTGAGGCGGAGGCGGGCCTCACGGGGCAGTCTATTGCCGGTGAGTGCCACCTGGTGGGCACTGTGCCCTCCGAGCATCAATCACTCTGTGGATAGGGCGCGACTACCGCCCACAGCGGTTGTGGCGATGTCCCCCTTCGACAGGCTCAGGGTGACATTGGGGGGCCAGGGTGGCATGGCTGGGCGCAGGCCACCATCGCTGGCCTTATCGACGCTGCAATGGAAGGCCGGCGTTAGTCGGCCAACCTTTTTTAGTCCGTTTTGCGGATGATGATGTGGCGGAGGACCGACTCGTTCAGCCGGAGGAGGCGTTCGAGCTCTCGCTGCTCCTCGGCGCCGCTCTTGAAGTGCATCGTCACGTAGTAGCCTTCGCGCACGTCGTCGATCTCGTAGGCGAGGCGGCGTTTGCCGGCCTTCTCGAGCTCGCCGACGACCTCGCCGCCGCGCGTCTTCACGCCCTCGGCGATCGCGTTGGCCTTCTCGTCGACCTCGGTCTCCTCGAGACTGGGCCGGAGCACATAGGTGACTTCATAGTCGATGATGGTCGTGGTCGCTGGCATGGTTGCCCTCTCTGGACGCCGGTTCGAGCCGGCGGCCCGGCGCAAGGGCCGAGCAGCGGGGAAAGTCTCCGGGATCGTGGACCGCCGGGAGAACCCGAGGATCGTATCACGCGGCCGATAACCGGGCAAGGGCGGGTATCTGGGTCCCTGAGCGCCTTCCCAGGCTAAAGTCCGAAACTTTGCGGAGGTCCGACCTCCCGGAGAAGCTGTTTGTCGATCGCCAATTTCGCCGTCACCCGCCGTGTGACGGTCGCTATGCTCGCGACTGCCATCGTGGTATTGGGCATCTTCGCAATTCCGCGGCTGCCCATCGCGCTGCTCCCCAGCTTCCAGCCCCCGGTGGTCACCGTGACCATCAACTACGGCAACACCTCGCCGGAGACGATGGAATCCACGGTGACGCGCCCGATCGAGAACGCCGTCAGCCGCGTCTCCGGGATCGACTACCTCCAGTCGGACTCGTACCAGGGCCAGACGCAAGTGCGGGCGGTCTTCAAGTACGGGACCAACATCAACGTCGCGGCGACCGACATCCAGCAGCAGGTCGCGCGCGCCGCGAACCAGCTCCCTAACGACCCCAACCTCCAGCAGCCGCAGATCGTCAAGGCCGACCCGAACGCGCTCCCGGTCGTGCGCCTTTCCGTCACCGATCCCTCGCGCCCGCTCCGCGACCTCTACGACCTCTTCAACAACACGCTGGCCGACGAGTTCGCCGGCGTCTCGGGGGTCGGCTCGGTCAGCGTCTTCGGCGGCCAGCAGCGCGCGATCATGGTCGAGCCCGACTCCGGCGTGCTCGCCGGTTACGGGCTCGACACCAACGCCGTCGTCAGCAAGATCGCCAAGGAGAACGTCGACGCGCCGGCCGGGCTGGTCGGGGTCGGCCCGCGCGAGTTCACCATCCGCGCCAACGCGCTCTACAAGAACGCCGCCGACGTCGCGTCCACCGTGCTCACCGTCAAGAACGGCGCGCCGATCTACATACGCGACGTCGCGCGCGTCTCCGACAGCATCCAAGAAGTGCGCACGTTCTCGCGGCTCGACCGGATCCCGTCGATCGGCCTCGGCGTCACCGCCCAGCCCGACGCCAACGTGCTGGCAGTCTCGCAAGGCGTCTACGCGAAGATCGCCGACTTCCAGCGGCGCTATCCGAACATGCACTTCGGCGTCGTGTTCGACCAGCAGGGGTTCATCCGCTCGGCGGTCGACGCGCTTTCCCACACCGCGATCTACGGCGCGATCCTCGCCGTGCTGATCATCCTGCTGTTCCTGCACTCGCTGCGCTCGACGCTGATCGTCGCGGTCTCGCTCCCGATCTCCGTGCTCGGCACCTTCTTCGCAGCGTACATGCTGAACATGTCGCTCAACATCATGACGCTGGGCGGCCTGGCGCTCGCGGTCGGTTTGATCGTCGACGACGCGGTCGTCGTCATCGAGAACATCTACCGCCATCTGCACGAAGGCGAGTCGCCGCGTGAAGCGGCGCGCAACGCTACCTCGCAGATCTTCATGGCCGTGCTCGCCTCGACGATCACCGTCGTCACGGTGTTCGTCCCGCTGCTCCTCATCCCGGGACTGCAGGGACTGATCTTCGGACCGTTCGCGATCGTCATCATCGTCGGCGTCAGCATCTCGCTGCTGGTCGCCACCACCACGGTCCCGATGCTCGCGAGCTTCATGCTCGACGCCGAGAGCGCGCACGCGGCCGATCCGGACGCGGCGAACCGGCGCGGCTGGTACAGCCGCTTCAGCGCCGGCTTCGACCGGCTCTACGGCCATCTCGAAGGTGGCTACAAGCGGCTGCTCGGCGCGGCGATCGATCGGCCCGCGATCGTGTTCGCGATCGGCGTCGTCCTGCTCATGCTGGCCGGGGTCGCGGTGAAGTCGGGCGTCGTCAAGACCGAGACGTTCCCCGCCTCGTCGTCGCGCTTCGTGCGGCTGAACATCCGCACGCCGAACGGTACCTCGGTCGCGGTCACCAACAACCTCGCCGACAAAGTCGAAGAGGCGCTGCTCGCCGATCCGCGCGTCGTCGACGTCTCCGACTCCGTCGGCTCGGGGTTCGGCGGCGGCGCGTCGCGCGTGATCACCAACCAGGCGTCGATGGCGGTCGCGCTCAAGCCGGGGATCCAGGGGACCAAGGCCGACGATTTCGTCGCCGAGTGGCAGCGGCGGCTGGGCGGCGTCTCGCGCCGGCCGCCGACCACCGCGCAGCAGGCGCAGCAACAGCAGCAGCAATCCTCCCGCTTCACGCCGGAGCAGCGCGCGAAGTTCGCCGCGCTGCGCAAAGCGCTGATCGGTTCCGAGGCGCGGACGAGCAGCATCGACATCGTGCAGCAGACGGTCAGCCAAGGTTCGGATGCGCTGCAGATCCAAATCTACGGCCCCGACGTCACCCAGCTCTACAACACGGCGCAGCTGGCGATCAAGGACTTGAGCGGGATCCAGGGCGTCGTCCGGCCCGACACCAACGTCACGCCCTCGCAGCCCGAGGTCGATATCCACGTCGACCGCCGCGTCGCCGCGCAGCTCGGTCTCTCGAGCGGCGACGTCGCGACGATCATCTCGACCGCCACCAGCGGAACGATCGCTTCCTACTGGCAGACCAACGGCACGCAGTACCCGATCATGGTGCAGTTGCCGGCGGCACAGCGGCGCACCGTCGCGTCGCTGGACTCGCTGTTGATCCAGCCCGGATCGGGCGCGTCGGGCGGAGGTTCCACCGGGATCTCGACCGCCGGGATCGGTACCGCCGCCGCTGCGAGCCAGGCTGCGTCGAGCTCGTCGGTCCCCGGCACCGCGTCATCCGGCCCGTCATCGCAATCGCTGAACGCCGTCCCGCTCTCGGGGATCGCGGCGATCACCTTCGGCCAGGGGCCCTCGCAGATCTCGCGTCAGAACAAGCAGCGGCGCATCGACATCAATGCGCCGATCATCGGCGTCGCGCAAGGCGACGTCGTCGCGCAAGCGACGACCATCATGAACAACCTCCAGAACAGCACCCTCTGGCCGGCCGGCTACCGCTGGCAATTCGGACCTGCGATCACGCAGAACAACGATCAGTTCACCGCGCTGACGCTGGTCGTCATCCTTGCGGTCGCGCTGATCTACATGCTGCTCGCCTCGCAGTTCGAGTCGTTCCTCGACCCGCTGGTGATCATGATGTCGGTGCCGTTCGCGCTGATCGGGATCGTCGGGGCGCTGTGGATCACCCACCGCTCGTTCGGGCTCACGGCGTTCATCGGCTCGCTGATGCTGGTCGGCATCGCGGTCAAGAACGCGATCCTGGTGGTGGAGTTCACCAAACAGCTGCGTCGCGACGAGGGGCTCGACCCGCGTGAGGCGCTGATGCACGCCGGCCCGATGCGCTTGCGCCCGATCCTGATGACGACGCTCGCCACCCTGGGCGGGATGCTGCCGATCGCGATCGGGATCGAGGCCGGGTCCGAGACGCAGGCCCCGCTGGGCACGGTGGTCATCGGCGGGCTGCTGACTTCGACGCTGCTCTCGCTGGTCGTCGTGCCGACCCTCTACCTGCTCGTCGCCCGGCACATCGAGCCGCGCTTCGCGCCGAAACCGCCCTCCTTCCGCCGCCTCAGCGACGGCCGCACGGTGATCGAACCGACCGAGCCCGCAACCGCACATTAGCGGGCGTTGGCCTTTTGGCGAGCGGAGCCGCCTCCCGCTGGGTAAACCAGCCGGAGATGCGCTCGATCCTCGATCGCTATGCGCCCGCATCTGCGTTCGACGAGTTCGCGGATGCTGACGGACGCCCGCGCGCCCACTACGAGGCGCTCGCGGCGACGCTCGAGGGGATCTCGTCGGCCGACTTCCGGCACCGGGTCACGACCGTCAACACGGTCCTGCTCCAGCTCGGGGTCACCTTCACCGTCTACTCCGACACGCGTGGCACCGAGCGGATCCTGCCGTTCGACCTGATCCCGCGGATCATCCCGGCCAGCGATTGGGACCCCATCGCGCGCGGCGTCGCGCAGCGGGTCCTGGCGCTCAACGCGTTTCTGAACGACGTCTACGGCGAGGGCCGGATCATGCGCGAGGGGATCGTCCCGCGCGAACTGGTCTACTCCTCGGTGCACTTCGAGCGCGAGGCGATCGGGATCCGGCCGCCGCACGGAACGTTCATCCACGTCTCGGGGATCGACCTCGTGCGCGATCACGAGGGGACGTTCTTGGTGCTGGAGGACAACGTCCGCACCCCGTCCGGCATCTCGTACGTGCTCGAGAACCGCGACGTGCTGAAGCGCTCGTTCCCGCGTCTCTTCGAGGGCTACGAGCCGCGCCCGGTCGACGACTACCCGCGCCGGCTCCGCGACGCGCTGCTGGCCTCGGCACCGGTGCAGGCGGCCGATCCCGTCATCGCGCTGCTCACGCCGGGGATCCACAACAGCGCCTACTTCGAGCACACGCTGCTCGCGCGCCGGATGGGCGTCGAGCTGGTCGAGGGCAACGACCTGTTCGTGCGCGACAACATGGTCTACACCAAGACGACGCGCGGTCCGCAGCGGATCGACGTTCTCTACCGGCGCGTCGACGACGACTACATCGATCCGCTCTACTTCCGCCCCGACTCCTCGCTCGGCATCGCCGGACTCTTCGACGCCTATCGCGCCGGCAACGTCACGCTCGCCAACGCGATCGGCACCGGCGTCGCCGACGACAAGGCGATCTACCCGTACGTCCCGGCTATGATCCGCTACTACCTGAGCGAAGAGCCGGTGCTCGACAACGTCCTGACCTTCGACTGCTCCGATGACGCGGAGCGGCAGCACGTCCTGAGCCGGCTCGAGGCGCTGGTGGTGAAGCGCACGTCCGCGTCGGGCGGCTATGGAATGCTGATCGGACCGACGAGCACGCACGCAGAGCGGGCGGAGTTCGGCGACGCGATCCGCGCGAATCCCCGCGACTTCATCGCGCAGCCGGTGGTGATGCTCTCCTCGCACCCGACGGTCGTGGAAGACGGGCTCGCGCCCCGGCATGTCGACCTGCGCCCGTTCGCGCTGCTCGCCGGCAACCGCGTCGACGTCCCGCCTGCGGCGCTGACGCGCGTCGCGCTGGTCGAAGGCTCGCTGGTCGTGAACTCCTCGCAGGGCGGAGGCTCAAAAGACACCTGGGTGCTGGCGGAATAATGCTGAGCCGCGTCGCCGAGTCGCTCTACTGGACCGCGCGCAACGTCGAGCGTGCGGAAGATCTCGCACGCCTGATCGACGTCACCGCGATGCGCTCGGTCGACCGCGCGGTCGACGCCGAGCGCCGCTGGCTCGCGGCGTACGCCGTCGCCGGGATCGCGCCCCCGGACGGCGAGATCGAACGCAACGCGGCGATCGAACGGATCGTCTTCGGCAGCGAGACGCTGCTCTCGATCACCTCCTGCGTGCGGATCGCGCGGCGCAACGCGATCGGCGTACGCGCCGAGCTGACGACCGAGATCTGGGAGTGCATCAACGGGCTGTACCTCTTCGTCGAGGCGCACTCGCCGCGCGCGATCGGACCGGACGGGGCGTCGTCGTTCCTGCACGCCATCCGCGAGAGCGCGCAGGCGTTCGGCGGGATCTGCGACGCGACGCTGGCGCGCGAGGACGCCTGGATGTTCTTGCGCATCGGGCGCTATCTCGAGCGCGCGGCGATGACGGCCCGCGTCCTGCGCGCGATGGAGCCCGACGCCGGACCGCACGTGTGGCAGCTGGTTCTCGAAGCGTGCTGCGCGAGCGAGCCGTACGCCCGCGCGCGCCAGCAGTCGTTCGATCCGGTCGAAGCGCTCGCATTCCTCGCGCTCAGCATCACCTTCCCGCGCTCGCTGCGCTTCTGCCTGCACGAAGTCGACCACGCGCTGCACCGGCTCTCCGGCGCCCCCGTCGGGACGTTCGCGACGTCGGCCGAACGAACGTCCGGACGGATCTGCTCGTCACTCGACTACGCCGGCGCCGCCGACCTCGCGCGCGAGGGTACGGCGAACGTCGCGGAGCGGATCACCGCCGCGCTCGACGAGCTCGGTTCGTCGATCACCTCCGCCTACTTCCCGCGCGTTCCGGTCGGCTGATGCGGTTCACCATCGCGCACCGCACGCGCTACCGCTATCCGGTCCCCGTGCACGAGAGCCACACCATCGCGCACCTCCAGCCGCGCAGCGACGCCTCGCAGTACTGCACGAAGTACGAGCTGACCGTCGCGCCGCGCGCGCGCGTCTTCTCCTACGGCGACCGCTTCGGCAACGACGTCCAGCACTTCGCGGTACTGCCCGAGCACGACACGCTCGAGATCATCGCGCGCTCCCAGGTCGTCACGGCACGCGGGGCGGCGCGCGCGCCGGCGCCGACGCGGCGCAGCCTGGTCGACGACGATCCCCTGCGCGACGAACTCTGGGACTTCTTGCACGAGAGCCGCTACGTGCGATACGGAGAGGGCTTCGAGGCGTTCGCCGCACCGCTCGGCGTCCCGGGTCCGGACGACGACGTCGTCGAGTGGTTCCGGGCCGCATCGAAGGCGATCAACGGCGAGTTCGTCTACGAGACCGGCCAGACGGACGTGCACGCGGGGGTCGAGGAATCGCTCGCGCTGCGGCGCGGCGTATGTCAGGACTTCGCGCACGTCCTCATCGCGCTGTGCCGGCACGCCGGGATCCCGGCCCGCTACGTGAGCGGATATATCCATTCCGCCGGCGGCGGCGAGACGCTCGGCGCCGAAGCGTCGCACGCCTGGGCCGAGGCGTATCTGGGCCCGCGGGGCTGGGTCGGGATCGATCCGACCAACGACACCTGGATCGGCGACCACTTCGTGCGCATCGCGACCGGGCGCGACTACCGCGACGTCAGCCCCGTGCGCGGCGTCTACGTCGGCGCCTCGTCGAGCTCGATGTCGGTCGACGTCTTCGTCGAAGCGCTCTCCCCGGTGCAGCAGCAGCGGGAGCAGCAGATGCTCGAGCAGCAAGAGCAGCAGCAACAATGATGCAGATCGTTTCGCCCCTCGCACTGCGGGTCGGCTGCGAGTTCGTCCACGAAGCCGGCACCGCCACCCCGGCGGTCATCTTGGTTCGGGCCGAAGAGCGCGAGCACCAGGTGATGTCCGAGAACTGGTCGGTCGATCCGCCGACACCGCATCACGACTATCGTGACCTCTACGGCAACTCGTGCCGCCGGCTCACCTTCGCCCCCGGGAAAACGACGCTGCGGTACGATGCCGTCGTCCACGTCCCGCCGGGTCCGGCCGACACCGACTGGTTCGCGCGCGAGGTCCCGGTCGCGGACCTGCCCGACGACACCCTCCTGTTCACGCTGCCCAGCCGCCTCTGTCTGTCGGACCGGCTCTCCGACCAGTCGTGGCAGCTCTTCGGCCACCTGCAACCCGGCTGGAGCCGAGTTCAGGCGATCTGCGACTGGGTCTATGGGAACATCCGCTTCGCCTACGGGACCAGCCTTCCGCAGACGACCTCCGCCGACGTCGTCGACGCCGGCACCGGCGTCTGCCGCGACTTCGCGCAAGTCGCGATCAGCTTCTGCCGCGCCCTCAACATCCCGGCACGCTACGCCTTCGGGTACCTGCCGGATATCGGCATCCCGCTGACCGATGCCCCGATGGACTTCTGCGCCTGGTTCGAGGCCTATCTGGGCGACCGCTGGTACACCTTCGACCCCCGCAACAATCAGCGTCGTATCGGCCACGTGACCATCGCGCGCGGCCGCGACGCGCTCGACGTCGCGATGGTGACGACCTACGGCGACGTGCGGCTGGAGACGATGACGGTTTGGGCCGATCGGAATGATTGATGGTCGATCGATGAGCAGCGAGCGCCTCGTCGCCGCGTCGTACGTGCTGCACCAGCAGTTCCGGTACGAGTACCCGGGGCCGATCCAGCACCTGCGGCACCGCCTGATCGTTGCGCCCCCGCCGGTCTACGGTGACCAGCGGCGCGTCGGCCACGAGCTGCGGGTGAGCCCGGACCTGCCGGTCCAATGGGAAGAAGACGCCTTCGGCAACATCGTCGTGACGATCGAAGCGGAACGCGTCGAGCGCGAGATCCAGCTCGACTACCAGGCGACGATCCGCCGCGGCGACGGGCCGTGGCCGCACCTCGAGCCGACCTGGTTCGACGACGAACGCTTCCGGCGGCCCTCGGCACTGACGCAGCCCAGCCTCGCACTGCGCGCCACGGCCGAGCGGCTGATGGCCGAGGACGACGGCGCCGGCAAGCTCGCCGCGCACATCAACGCGTTCGTCGCGCAGCACATGCGGTACGTGCCGGATACGACGACGGTCGAAACGACGGCGGCCGAGGCGTTCGCCCAGGCGAACGGCGTCTGCCAAGACTTCGCGCACGTGATGATCGCGCTGTGCCGCTTGTGCGAAATCCCCGCACGCTACGTCTCCGGCCACCTGCTCGGCGAAGGCGGAACGCATGCGTGGCTCGAGGTGATCGAGCCGGCGCCCGGCACCGGGATCGCGGCGGTCACCGCCTACGACCCGACGCACGAGCGCCATACGAACCTGGACTACGTCTTCGTCGCCGCCGGCCGTGACTACGCCGATGTAGCGCCGACGTCGGGCCGTTTCGTCGCACCGTACCGCGGGCGCTTCACAACGACGCGGCGCGTCGAAGTCGTCGACCGGGAGTACGCGGCGTAGCGGACTTTTGGGCTTGACACGCGGGCGTATGATTCTTCCCCCGCGCCCGCGCGATCATCTTCGCACTATGACGGCCGACATCACCGGCGCCCTCGGAACATACGCGACGGCGGCGGCCTCATCGTCGTTACGCGACTCGGAGTCGAGCCCGGCGTCAGCGCGGTGAGTTGGAACGTCGTACCGACGGACGACGAGGAGCAGACGATGCTCCCGGAAGCGTAACATGCCTCGCCTGCACCACGTCGCCACCAGGTCCAACGTAGCCGCGATCGCACTGGTCTTTGCGGCGTTCGCGCTCGCGCCGTCGGCGGCCGCCGCACAGACGCCGTCTCCGGCGCCCAGTCCGACGCCGCGCCCGGGAACGATTCGATGGGCGCTCGACGCGCACACGACGTTCGTATCGCAAGGGACGAGCGGGCCGGGGATCGCTCCGCCGGAGGCAGCCGGTTTCGCCGGCGGCGATCCGCTCTCGCCGCTCTCCCCGTACGACGTGTTCTCGAGCGCGCCGCTCGTTCCGGGGAACGCATCCGAATCGGCGCTGTATCTCCGGCCGGCGTATTTCGGGACGACGTTCGACCTCAGCCTCGTGCTGGGGGCAGGCTACGTACGCGGGAGCACGACCAACGCGGCCTACTGGGGTGAGCCGTTGTTCGCACCGCTGAACCCGCACCTGGGCGCGCAGATGCTGCCGCTGCGGATCGCGTTTCCGAACCACGCGGGGCAGGACGACGGGAGCGCCTTCGTCGCGTCGGTGCTTTCCGGATCGATCGCCACCAAGGATCGCAGCCTCGTGCTCAAAGCGGGCTGGTTCGACCTGACACAGACCGTGCCGTTCGCGTTCGTTCAGCCGGCCGCGACGAACGCGAATCCGGCGCTCGCGATCGCGACGCCGGAAACGCTCGGCGACGGGCCGCCGAATCTCGACGCGTGGCAGCCGTCGCCGTCGGTGCTGCCGCTGCACGGGATCGACCTCACGGCGAAGCGCGGGCTCGCGACGCTCGAGCTGACCGACGCGTCGCTGCCGACGCTGCCGGCGACGCCGGCGCGGATCGTCACCGGTTCGCTGGTGATCGACCACGGCGAGGGAACGAAGTATGCGCTGCAATACCTGCACCTCGGAACCGGCGGCGATCTCGTCTCGACGACGGTGCTGTACGGCGCGAACCCGCGGATCGAATTCGGACCGCAGGGGCCACTGCCGGTCAGCACGATCGGCGGGCAGCGCCAGCGCATCTACGCGGCGAGCGCGTCATTCCACGCGGCGAAAGCGCTCGACGCCGTTGCCGAGTTCGGCCACTCGACGTACGACGCCGATGCGGTCGCGGAGCCCGGCACCGGCAAGGCGGGGAACTACCTTCACCTCGGCCTTACCCGGACGCTCGGACGCACGAGCGCGACGGTGGACCTCTATCGCAACGAGGCGTACTACGCGAACGCGCTGCTGCCGTACGGCACGCCGGAGAACGTGTGGAGCGTCGCCTGGTCGTGGCCCGGACAGTGGCTGAAGTCGAACTATCAGCTCATCAACGACTTTCCGGTCAACATCGACCGTCAAGGCTACCGCATCAAGGTCGCGACCAAGGACGCCGCGGGCCGGTTGGACGTGCGCGCGGCCTACGCGAACTTCGGCCAGATCGAGCCGATCACGTATTCGAACGCGCTGCGCACCGGCTTCATCGACGGGTTCTTCCTGCCGCAGCCCGACGCGTTCGCGTCGCTCGGGCGGCAGCATCAGTATCTGCTCTTCGCTGCATGGCATCCGCCGTTCGGAGACCTCACGCTCGACTACGCGGAGGACACGATGCGCCGCCCCGCCGCCTTCCTGCATCCGGAGGACACGGTGTCGTACGACAATCCGGAGGCCGCGCTCACGTTCTCGCGACACCTTGGGAAGCGCACACTCGTCTCAGCCGGGCTCGCGCGGTACGGGATGCGCGGCAGCTTCGGCCAGGGCTACACGAACGTCGACTTCGCCGAGCGGATCGTGTTCGCCGGCGTGCAGCTCGCCCAGAGCCCGCACACGATCGCGCTGCTCACGTTGCGGCGCACGGCGTTCGGCGGGATCCCGAGCGCGCTCGGGGGCCCCTCGCCGAACTTCACCGCGACCTCGCTCGTCTTCGAGCAGCGCTACAAGCTCTAGCCCGGTCACTTCCCGAGGTAGAGGCCCTCGAACATCGCGTCGATCGCGTACGCGAACCCCGCCATTGTCGCGTGCGTCACGGTCTCGCCGGGGCCGAACCGGGTGACCTCTTCGCGGGAGTGGACTGTCACCGTGCGCTTCGGCGGGTCGACGACGAAGATCACCGCCGTTCCGGCCGCGAGGTACGCGGTCACCTTCCAGCTGAGGTCGCGCTGCACATCGCCCGCCGAGAGAATCTCGACCACGATCTCCGGCGCGCGCTTCGGCTTTTCCGCGCCGGCCGGTCCGAGCTCGTCGAGCACCGCGCGCGACAGGTAGGCGACGTCGGGGAGCAGCGTCGAGAATTTGTATCCGGGCGCCTTGAACTCGTACCGCCATTCCGGAAGTGCCTCGCCGCGATCGCCGGCCCACGCCTGGAGCGCAAGCGTCCACCGAAGCTCCAGCGACTGATGCCGGCGCTTCGGGCTCATCTTCCGCACCAGGCGGCCGTCGATGAGTTCCGACTCCGTGAGTTCGATGAAAGGCCGGGATTCGTACATCTCACGCAAGCGTATCACGCGTGAGGCACCTCCCGTCAAGTCCGATTCGGCCAGGTCAGCCGCTGGCTTTGGCGGCTTCGCGCTTGGTCACGCGCCAGACGTTGCGCACGTCCTTGATCGCTTGGAGCTTGCGCAGCAGCTTCTGCAGGTGGTCGAGATCGCTGATCTGCGCGGTGAGCGAGATCAGCGCGCTCTTGTCGCGCTTGGCGCGCGCGTTCACCGAGTTGATCTGCGTCTTGAGCTCGGCGGCGACTCCGAGCACGTCTTGCAACAGGCCGTTGCGGTCGGTGGCTTCGATCTCGATGTCGACCGAGTGGGTGAGCGCCGACTTGTCGAGCCATTCCGCTTCGAGGATCCGCTCGGGCGCCTCGTTCATGTAGGCGGTGTTGGGACAGTCCGCGCGATGGACGCTCACGCCGCGGCCGATCGTGACGAAGCCCATGATCGGGTCGCCCGGCACCGGGCTGCAGCATTTTGAGAGACGGACGAGCACGTCGTCGACGCCGGCGATCCGGATCCCGCTCGAGTTGCGCGCGACGCGGCGGTTCGCGGCCGGCCGCGGCAGCGCGGCGATCTCGACGACGTTGTCGGTCTTCGAATCCTCGCGCAGGCGAGCGACGACGTTGCCCGCGGTCACGTCGCCGAAGCCGACAGCGGCGAACAGGTCGGTCGGCGTTCGGTAGTTCAGCTTCTGCGCGACCTTGTCGATCGCGTCCCCGCGGGCGAGATCGGTCCGCAGCCCGGCGCGCGCGAGCTCCTGCTCGACGGCCTCCTGGCCGCGCAGCGTGTTCTCTTCCTTCTGCTCCTTGCGGAACCACTGTTTGATCTTGTGCTTCGCGCTGCTGGTCTTGACGCTCGAGAGCCAGTCGAGCGAGGGCCGCGACGACTTGTTCGTCAGGATCTCGACGATGTCGCCGTTCTTGATGTGCGAGTCCAGCGGAACGATCTTGCCGTTGACCTTCGCCCCGACGCAGTGGTGGCCGACGTCGGTGTGTACCTGATAGGCGAAGTCGAGCGGCGTCGCCGCGGCCGGCATCGAGAACACGTCGCCCTTGGGCGAGAAGATGAAGACCTGGCTGTCGAACAGGTCGATCTTCAAGTTCTCCATGAAGAGCTTCGAGTCACGCATGTCGTTCTGCCACTCGAGCAGCGAGCGCAGCCAGGTCAGCTTCTGCTCGTACGGCGCGTCCTTGCCGCCCTCTTTGTAGCGCCAGTGCGCCGCGATCCCGTACTCGCTCGTGCGGTGCATCTCCCAGGTACGAATCTGCACCTCGAGCGGATCGCCGCCGGGACCGACCACCGTCGTGTGCAGCGACTGGTACATGTTCGGCTTGGGCATCGCGATGTAGTCCTTGAACCGCCCGGGGAGCGGTTTCCACATCGCGTGCACGAGCCCGAGCGCGCCGTAACAGTCCTTGACCGAATCCACGATGATGCGGACCGCCGTGAGATCGTAGATCGTCGAGAAGTCGCGCCCCTTGAGCATCTTCTTGTGGATCGAGTAGAAGTGTTTCGGGCGTCCGGTGATGTCGCCGGCGAGCGACATGTTCTCGAACTCGGTCTTCAGCTCGCTGATGACGCGGGAAACGGCTTCCTCGCGCTCGTTGCGCTTCTTCGCGACGCGCTCGGCGATGTCGCGGTACGCGTCGGGATCGAGGTACCGCAGCGAGAGGTCCTCGAGATCCCACTTCACGCGCCAGATCCCGAGCCGGTGGGCGATCGGGGCGTAGATCTCGATCGTCTCGCTCGCGATCGCCTGTTGCTTCGCCGCCGGCAGCGCCGAGAGCGTCCGCATGTTGTGCAGCCGGTCGGCGAGTTTGATGATGATGACGCGAATGTCTTTTGCCATCGCGAGCAGCATCTTGCGCAGGTTCTCTACCTGCGCGTCCTCTTTCGTTTGGTACGGGATGCGGGTCAGCTTGGTAACGCCGTCGACCAGCGCCGCGATCTCGGCGCCGAACTCGCCGGCGACCTGCTCGTTGGTGAGGAGCGTGTCCTCGACGACGTCGTGCAGGAGCGCCGCCGCGATCGTTGCGCGGTCCATCTCGAGGTCGGCCAGGATGTCGGCGACCGCCAACGGGTGGGCGATGTAGGACTCGCCCGAGGCCCGGTGCTGCCCCTCGTGGGCTCGGTCGGCGACCTCGTAGACGCGTTCCAGCCACGCCCCGTCCAGCGACGGGTCGTACTGCTGGACCTTGGAGATGATGTCGGCGATCGTCATTAAGATGGAGGCCTTATCCTAATGGAGACCCGCCCGCCCGCGCAAAGGTTATAGTCGGCAGCTTGCCCCGCCTAGTACTTGATAAACGACGTGAGCTCGGTGCCGTTGAGGGCCGCGCGGCCGTTGAGGAACTCGAGTTCGATCAGGACCGCGGTCCCGACCACGTTGGCGCCGAGCTTCTCCAGCAAGCGCAAGGTCGCGGCGATCGTGCCGCCGGTGGCCAAGAGGTCGTCGATCACCAGCACCCGGTGGCCGTGCCCGACCGCGTCGGCGTGGATCTCGAGCGTGTTGGTCCCGTACTCCAGCGCGTACTCTTCGCTGAACTTCTCGCCCGGGAGCTTGCCGGGCTTGCGGACCGGAACGAACCCCGCGCCAAGCGCGTAGGCGACCGGGGCGCCCAGCATGTAGCCGCGGGCCTCGATCCCCACGACCGCCTCCACTTTGGCGTCCCGATAGCGCTCGACGAAGAGGTCGATCGTTGCCTTGAAGCCCTCGGGATCGGCGAGCAGCGGGGTGATGTCGCGGAAGAGGATCCCGGGAATCGGAAAGTCCGGGATCGCCCGGATCAGACGTTCGATCGGCGCGGTCACGGCTCGCCCGCTTCGCCCTTTCCGGCACATCGCCTGCGACGCCGATCACGCTTGCTTGGGAACCCATAGCGGACCGCGACGCGTTGCCTTTGTGGAATCGTTCCCCGTTCGGGGAAAACAGGAGACGCTATGAACGGTAAGATCTTTACGGCGAGCGTGCTCGCCGCGACCATGACTTTCGGGGCGTTGGCGCCGGCGTTGGCTGACGGTGCAGCCAGCACGCGCAACATCATCATCGGCGGCGCTGCGGCGGCGGTGCTGGTCACGAACTACAACCACAAGGTGCGCCAGAAGCGCGCAGAGCAGAGCTCGGCGGCGCGCCGGCAAGCGTCCTATCGCTCGTATTTCTACCGCCAACACGGATACTATCCGAGCGACCGGCAAGTCCAGGCCTGGTACAACGCGAACCGGTGAGCGACGTACGAGACTGCTGACGGGAACAATGACGTTCGAGCCACCCCGCCCCGGGTGGCTTTTTCGTCCCGGCGAACAACGCTGATGGTGATCGACGTCCGGCGCTACCGCGACCGCCTCATCGTCGCGATAGCGATCGCAATCGCGCTGCATGAGGTCATCCTCGGCCTCCTGCACGGCCCCGCGCGCCCCGGCAACACGGAGAGCGAAGCGGTGACGACGCGTATCGCGATCGAGACGGCGCGCCCCACGCCGCGCGCCACCCCGACGCCCCACCCCACCCCACCGCCGACGCCTGAGCCGCGCATCACGCCGCCGCCGCGCAGCACGCCGGCGCCGGTGCAACAGATCGCCGGCCGTGCCAAGGGACGCCCGGCGCGGCGGCGCGGGGGCGGCGCGCACAAGGCGATCGCGAAAGCCCCGAGCGGAGCGCACGCCAACCCGAACGCCGCGGGATCGGGGACCGGC
The DNA here is from genome assembly GCA_003168375.1 of Vulcanimicrobiota bacterium. Taxonomy (GTDB): domain Bacteria; phylum Vulcanimicrobiota; class Vulcanimicrobiia; order Vulcanimicrobiales; family Vulcanimicrobiaceae; genus Vulcanimicrobium; species Vulcanimicrobium winogradskyi. The sequence continues at coordinate 1,913,524 of PMSI01000001.1, read as the reverse complement.
ACCTCGACCCGTCAGGGCAGCGGCGACCGGCCGGGCGTGGGCGAGGGTCTCGGCGCCAACGGGACCGGGCAGACCGGCAACGGAAACGGCGCCGTGAATGCGAACGCGCCATGTGGTTTCGTCGAGTTCCGGCCGCACGGGCCGCCGCACTACTCGAACGGAACGGCGACCGAGACGGTCCGCGCGACGGTGTACTTTCCCGACGGGCACACCGAGGTCGCCGAGTTTCCGTACAAGTGGGTCTATCCGAACGGCGAGCAGACCGATCCGTGGTCGGACACGAATTTGCGCAAGGGCAACTTCGATATCACCCTGCAGAACCCGCCGCCCGGCAGCGACGTCTCCGGGTATCCGCCGCTGGTGCAGTACATCCTGAAGCACTCGAATTCGAGCGGGTACACCGACCTTCCGGACTGCCCGAAGAACCGCGGGTGAGCGCGGTGCACGTCGCGGTCGACGCGCACAACCTCGCGCGCGACGACCGCGGAATCGGACGCTATGCGCGCGCGGTGCTTTCGCGCGCGCTGCACGACCCGCGTTTCCGCTGGACGTTCGTGGTTCGCGATCTGTGGCCGAAGCGCGGCGCCGTCGCCCGCGCGGTCGGTGCCGACGCGGTCACCGTCGCGCGCCGTATCCCACGCGACGCCGGCGTGGTGTGGTTTCCGTGGAACGGTACGTTTCTGCGCACCGACGTGCCCGCCGTCGCGACGGTGCACGACGCGGCGCCCTTCGCGTTCCCGAACGGCGACCCGCGGCGGCGCGCGAGGGAACAGAACCCGTTTCTCGCAACCGCGAACACCGCGCGCCGAATCCTCGTGCAGTCGCGGTTCACGGCCGGCGAGGTCGAGCGCTGGCTTGGCGTCGACGCCGGGCGGATCACCGTCACGCCGCTCGCCGCCGACCCCGTCTTCACGCCGGGTCCGCCCGCCGGTCTACCGCCGGGGCTCGACGGGAAGCGCTACGTCCTGCACGTCGGCGCACACGACGAGCGCAAGAACACGAGGACGCTGATCGAGGCGTTCGGGCGGGCGTTCCCGGACGGCGACGTCGCGCTGGCGTTCACGCGCAAGCCGCCCTCGCTTCCGCGCGGCGGGGTCGTCGTCGACGCGCGCGACGACGCGACGCTGGTCGCGCTGTACCGGGGCGCCGCGCTCGTGGCGGTGCCGTCGACCTACGAAGGCTTCGGCTTTCCGCTGCTCGAGGCGATGGCGTGCGGCGCGCCGGCGCTGGCCGCGCGCGCCGGCGCGCTCCCCGAGGTCGGCGGCGACGCCGCGGCTTGGCTCGATGACGCCTACGACGCCGGCGCATGGGCGACCGCGCTGCGCGCGCTGTTCGCCGACGATGGCGCGCGCGCCGCGCTGGCAGCGGGCGGCCCGGCGCGCGCGACCGCGTTCTCGTGGGAACGCTGTACCGCGCAGACGCTGGCCGTGCTGAGCGAGGTCGCGGCCCTGCCGTGAGGGCGTTGCTCGTCGTGCGGCCCGACGCACCGGCGAAACCCGGCGGCGACCTCGTCCACGCGGAGCGCACGGCTACCGCGCTGCGCGCGCTCGGGGCGGACGCCGAGCTCGTCGCGACCGATGCGCCGGATCCGCGCGGCTACGACGTGGCGCACGTTTTCGGCATCTTCGAGCCCTCCACGGCGCAGCGCCAGATCAATGCGATCCGCGCGCACCGCGCGCCGCTCGTGCTCTCGCCGATCTGGCTCGATCTCCGCGCCTTCTTCGCAACCGCCCCGCATGTCGAGCGCGCGCTCGCGTCTCCCAGCGTCGCCGAGACGGAGCGCAGGCTGGCGGCGCTGCACCGCGTCGAGGCGCAACTTCCGTGGCGAGGAAGCGTCGCGCGCAACGCCGACCGTCGCCTCGAAGCCCAGCGCGCGCTCGTGCTCGCCGCCGACGTCGTGCTGCCGGCGAGTGAGGTCGAAGCGTACCTTTACGGCGAGCGCCTGCGCGCCGCGCGCGTCCCGTTCGTGGTCGCGCCGCTCGGCGTCGACGACGACGCCTTCGCGTTCGAGCGGCACCGCACGCGCGCCGGCGTGCTCTGCGCCGGGCGCGTCGAACCGAAGAAGAATCAAGCCGCGCTGCTGTACGCGCTTCGCGACGTCGACGTCGACGTGACGATCGTCGGAAACGCCTACGATCCGCGCTATCTCGCGCTCTGCCGGCGCTGGGCGAGCGCGCGCACGCGATTCGTCGACCATGTCACGCACGACGAGGTCGTGCGCATGATGGGCGGTGCGGCAGTGCACGCGCATCCGTCGTGGCTGGAGAGTCCTGGGCTCGCGTCGCTCGAAGCAGCCGCGACCGGCGCGCGTGTCGTCGTCGGCGAGCGTGGCTGCGAGCGCGAATACTTCGGTCCCGACGTCGACTACGCCGATCCTGCCGATCCCGCGACGATTCGCGCCGCGGTGCTGCACGCGCTCGAGCGCGGGCCGCGCGACCGCGGCGACGGGCTCGAACGCCGGCTCGGCACGTACACCTGGCGGCGCACCGGCGAAGCGACGCTCGAGGCGTACGCGCGGGCGATGGCCGCGGAGCGCTGATGCGGATCCTCGTCGCGGTCGAGCGCCTCGATCCCGCGGGCGGGATGGAGCGCTACCTGGAGATCGTCCTGCCGGCGCTGGTCGCCCGCGGCGCTCACGTCCATGTCCTGGCGCGCGAACTCGGCGCGCTGCCGCGCGGCGTCACCGGCGAGCAGATCGGTTGGGCCGACGAGCACGACGCGCCCGGGACGGCGGCGCGCGCGGAGGCGCTGCGGGCGCTGGCCGGGTTCGCTCCCGACGTCGCGGTCGCGCATAACGTGATGGACGCGGGGATCGTCGAGGCGCTCCGCGCCGCGCCGCGGCTCGCGTACCACGTGCACGACCACCGGGCGTTCTGCCCCAACGGCGACCGCGTGTTCCCGCGCAGCGGCCGCATCTGCACGCTGCAGCTCGGCCGGCCCTGCGCCGTCCATTCGCTCACCGACGGCTGCGCGTACGGCCCGCGCCGCCGCACGCTGACCTTGATCCGCCGGCGCGAACGCCTGCGCGACGCGATCGCGTCGGCCGATGCCACGATCGTCGCGTCACGGTACCTCGCGGAACGGGCGTCGCACAACGAGATCCCGGGGCGGCGCGTGAGGGTGATCCCGCTCCCTCTCCCCGACGACGCCTACGTCGATCGCGTCAGCACGCCGCCGCCGCGCGCCGTCGTCTTCGCCGGCCGGGTCGTGCCGCAGAAGGGGCTCGGCGCGCTGGTCCGCGCCGTGGCGCGCATCGCGCCGAAACGGCGGCCCGTCGTCCGCGCCTTCGGCGACGGACCAATGCTGGACCAAGTTCGCGACGATGCGACGCGGTTGGGGGTCTCGCTCGACGCGCCTGGTGCGGCGCCGCCCGAGCAGATTCGGCGCGCGATCGACGGCGCGGCGCTCGTCGCGCTTCCGTCGCTGTGGGCGGAACCGTTCGGCTACGTCGGTATCGAAGCGTTCGCGCGCGGACGGCCCGTCGTCGCGTTCGACGTGGGCGGCGTGCGCGCGTGGCTCGAGGACGGCGCGAACGGCGTCGCGGTACGCCCGGGCGACGAAGGTGCGCTCGCCGACGCACTCGACGCGCTGCTGCACGACGACGCGCGCCGCACGAAGCTGGCGCAACGCGCGCGTGCCGACGCCGAGCGTTTCCGCGTCGCGCCGGTCACCGAAGCCCTGCTCAACGCGTACCGGGGCTGAGGTCGCGGCGCGCGATCGAGTCGATCGTCCAATACTCGCCGTCCCAAAGCAGTCGCGACGTTTCAACGAACCTGAGCCGGCGCGCAGGGTTCGCGCTGTCCTTCGCGCTCAGCGTCGCGACGATGGTCGATGCCGCCGTCTGCTGCAGCGTCACGTCGAGGTCGGCGAGGCCTTTGTAGCGCTCGCGTACGCCGTCGGGCCCGAGCACCAGCCGGTAGGCCGGCGAGATCATGTAGTCGGCGAACGCCCAGTGCTGGCCCTCGACCTGCTGGTAGAAGCGCTCCATCACGGCGGCCAGATCGGGGTCCTGCGGGGCCCGCTGCGGCGACGCCGCGACGACCGTCGCGCGCGGGCCGGCAGCGTGGGTGTGACGCGCCCCGCCGCAGCCACCCAGCACGACCGCCGCGACCGCCAGCCCCGCGATTTGAAGGAGACGTTCCCCGCGCATCTCTGCGCTGCATTGTCTCGACCGGCGCGAGGGCCCTTGCCGCACGGCGAGCGAACCCGCCCCGCATGCGTACGACCCTTGCCGCCGCGGTCGCGCTCTCGCTGGTCGCGCTCGGCGCCTGTTCCGCCACGGCGAAGGACGTTCCGGTGCCGTCCGCCTGCACGGCCGGCGTCAACGCGCAGCTCGCGGCGCTGATCGCCGAACAGCACGACGGGCCCGTCGACAACGTCGTCGTGTGCGGCACGACGATCGGCCCGTCACGGCCGCAGCGAGCCGGACCGCACGGCGGGCATCAGATCCTGCCCTTACGCATCCCGCTCGCCGACGGTCGGACGGCGCTGGTCGAGGTCGTGACGAACGACGATCTCGACGGCCGCGTGACCGCGCCGCGAGGTGCGGCGGTGTTCGCCTACGGACAGTACTTTCTCACCAGCCCGCGCCAGCGTCCGTTCGTCGCCGGGCTTCACGATGTCCACTGCGCGACGCACCGCGGCGCCGACAACGGCTGGGTCGCCGTCGACGGCGCGAAGTTCCCGCGCTTTCCCTGCCGCGGCTAACGACACGCGGGCGGCGACCGGGACGCCGGCGCATCGGTTGCGAAGGGACGCCAGCATGACGACTTTGCTCGATCCCGAGATCATCCGCGGGGCAGGAAAGCCTCCGCCGAACACCTTCGAGGGAGATGCGCCGGCCCCCGAAGGCGAATCCGACGAAGCCGAAGCCGCAGAGGAGGAAGAGGGCTAGACGCCCGACGCCTCGCGCCCGAGCAGTTCGCGCAGGGTTTCGTTCTCTGCGCGGGCTGCATCGAGCGCGCGGCGCAGTCCGTCGGCGACCTGTTCCTGATCGACGGCGTCGAGATGGTCGTACGCCATCCCGGCGGCGACCACCAGGGATTGCACGGCGGCAACCTCCAGCCCGTCGATCCGCTCGCCGTCACGCTTTTCAGCCAGCAGCAGCATCCCGGCGACCTCGTAGCGTACGATAACCGGGAATGCCAGGCTCGGCCGCACGGCGGAAAGCGTTCGGGCGGCTTGCCAGGCAATCGCGTCGATCGGTACCGGCTCGCGCGTCGCGACGAGTTCGAGCGCGAGCGTGTCGTTGCCATCGACCTGCGCCAACGCGCCGTCCGGCCACCCGCAGTGCGCAGCCTGCACGTACGCCCCGTCGACGCGCCGGTAGAGTGCGATCGCGCTCAGCTGCAGCGCTTCGAACGGCTCGCGGACGAGCATGTCGTCGACGACATCGCGCTCGGTTGCGTGCGCGACCCGCCGGGCGACGCGGCGCAGCCGCTCCTCGGCGATCCGTCGGGCATGAAAGAACATCCACTCGATCAGGTCGTCGATCTTGCGCTTCGAAGCGTTCAGCCAGAAACCGAAGCCGAGTGCGACCACGACCTCCGCGACGAGCGCGAGCTTCGTCTGCTGCAGTTGTCGGCTGATCAATGCGTCGATCAGCTTGAACGCCAGGACCGGAACGCTTGACAGGGCCGCGTACGCCAGCGCGCGTCCGCCGACGAGCCGCACGTCGATCACGCGGTGCCGAACGACCGCGTACAACACGGTCAGCGGCAGGACGTTGACGAACTGCGCCCAGGTAGAGAGCTGGACGGGCGCGCTCGCAACATTCTGTGAGATCCAGAACAACGCGTAGCTGAGCAGGAAGCTCCCGAGACCGATCGCCACCCAGCGCAGCCGGTCGCGATCCTCGCCCGACGCGTGCAGGTAGCGAACCAAGAACGCAGCGGTCGCGACCGCATAGCTGAGCCACGAGGCGACGCTGAAGATACCGTACAGCCGGCTCCCGAGCTGCGTAAACGTAGAGCCGGCGGCAAGCGCGGCGAAGTAGTCCACGATCGTGAAGGCCGCGACGGCGACCATGGCCTTCTCGATCGGGCGCCATGAGGGCAGCGGTTCACCCGACGGGAACCGTATGCAGAAGATCGCCGCGACCGCCGGCCCGGCTCCGGTGACGAAACACGTCAGCACGAGGAAGAGCGGCTTCCAGAACGGCGGCAGCGCGTTGACCAGCTCGAGGTTGCCCCCCGGGTGCGCCAGCTCGCCGAACTGGAGGCAGAGCACGTAGAACGCGGCCGTCATGATGCTGGGCCGGAGCAGCACCAGCAGCGCGCCGACCAGCACGATCGCGAAGCCGCGCACCAGCTGCGCGACGATCAGCGCGAACTCGGCGTCGGAAGGCCGCAGGGCGCGGGGCGTCAGCATCACCACGCTGTGCCGGCCGTCGCGGACGACCGCGTACGGTTGCGGCCGGCCTGCGACGGCGCGGTCGAAGAGCTGCTCGAACGCCGGCGCGCCTTCGGTCTGCTGCCGGACGACGACATCGCCCGGTACGATCCCCGCGGCGGCCGCGGGCGATCCGGGTTTGACGCTGCCGACCGTGTTGACGTCGGTATTCGGCGACAACGTGCCGATCGCGCCGGCCTTGACGATCCCGGTCGAACCGTAGTGACCGGTTAGCGACAAGACCGTCGGCACTCCGTACGCGAGCGCGTAGAGCACGCTCAGCACGACCGCAAAGACTCGCAAGCGATCCTCCCGTCTGCCGCCGGGGTTCGTCAGCGCAGCAGGTCGACCCCGCTCGGGTAGATAGGCCGATCCACCAGCGATTCGAGCACTTCGGGGCGCGCGGTGAGCGCAACGTCGCAGAAGCGCGCGAACGCGTCGCGCTCGGCCTCGCCTTCGGCGTACCGCTCCGTCGCCGTCAGATCGACCTTGCCGCTGACCGGGAGGAAGCGCACGAACCGGCCGTCGTCGTCGTCGCCGAGCGCGACGAGTCCGGCATCGGCGAAGATCCGCGCGGCACCCGAGACCGTGCTGCCGTCGACGCGGTCGAAATCGAGCGTCGACGCGATGTCGGCGTACGTCATGCGTAGCGTGCCGTCGGACGTGAGCCGCTTCATCGCCGCGTACAGCCGGCGCAGCGTCTCCAGCGTCGGCGCGGCGCGTTCGATGATGAAGTCGTTGATGTGCCGGTCCTTCTCCCCGAAGAGCAGGTGGATCGACGCGTCGGCGCCGTCGCGGCCGGCGCGGCCGGCCTGCTGGTTGAACTCGGTGAAGTCGAAGTTGAGGTGGTACAGGAAGACGTGCCGCACGTCCGGGAGATCGATCCCTTCGCCGAACGCCGACGTCGCGACGACGACGCGGATCGCGCCCTCCCGAAAATACCGCTCGACCTGCGCGCGCTCCGCGCTCGCCACGCCGGCGTGGTAGAACGCGATCCCCGCGCCGGCCAAGCCGTGGAGCTTCTCCGCGGTTCGCGTCGCCTCGAGGCGCGAGTTGCAGTAGACGATCGCCTTCGCGCCGTCGCGAACGACGCGTTCGATATACGCCAGCTTGTTGGTCGTCCCGCGCGCGTCGACGACGTGGAGATTGTCGCGGACGGTCGGATCGATCACCCAGGCGTCGATCCGCAGCGCCGCGCGAATCCTCGCGAACGCCTCCTCGCCGGCGGTCGCCGTCAGCGCCAGCACCTGCGGATTTCCAAGCGCGGCGATCGATTCGCCGACGCGCTGGTACGCCGGGCGATGCGTCGACTCGGAGAGGTGGTGCGCCTCGTCGACGACGATCAGCGACGGCCGTGACGCATCGCCGCGGAAGCGGTCGAGGTGGTACTGCACGAACTCCGGGGTCGCGCAGATCACGTCCCAGTCGCCGCTTTCGAGCGCGTCGTTGAGCGCGGCGCGTTCGCCGGCTTCGATCGCGCCGTTGGCCCGGTGGATGCGGATGCCGAGCGGTTCGAGGCGCCGGATCAGCGCCTCGTACTGGTCGTTCGCCAACGCGCGAAGCGGATACAGCACGACGGTCTTCTGGCCGCTCTCGAGCGCGCGAACCGCCGCCGGATACTGAAAGCACAGCGACTTTCCGCGACCCGTTCCGAGTACGGCGAGCGTGTTGCGCCCTGCGTCGAGCCGTTCCAGCACGGCGCGCTGCGCCTCGCGCAGCGGGCGTTCGCCGATCAGCGCGTGCAACACGTCCTCCCGGCGCACCGCGCCGCGGTCGGCAGCCGGCCTGCGCACGGCATCGCGCTCGCGCGTCACGTACACGTTGATCCCGACGCTGCGCGTGCCGCCGCCGGTGACCGCGGTGACCTCGGCGGTGTAGCGCTCACCGCCGTCGATGTTCGGCGCGACGCGCAGCGCGATCTCCCGCCGGAGAAAGCCGAGTTGCAGCGCGCCGAACCACACGCCGATCGCATTCGGGTCATACACGTTGCCGGGATCGCGGCGCAACTCGAGCGCAGCGCCCTCGCGCACGCCGCCGACGACGTCCTGGCGGCCTTCGAACGTGACGCCGACGACCTTCGTGTTGAAGCCCGACGCCTCGCCGATCGTCGCGTACGGATCTCGGTCGAGGTACTCACGGGAACGCGCATACAACCCATCGAGAAACGCGTCTGCCCCCGTCGGTTCACCCTTCGACTTGTCACCCTGAGCCTGTCGAAGGGTCAGGGTGACATCAGGGGTGGACACGTGGGTGGACACATGCGAATCCTCCGCCAGAAGCCGCTCGAAGGCGGCTTCTGACGGGGTCGGCGGCGGAAGTTTTTTCTCCCGCACGGCCGATTACGGGATCGTCTTGGGTTCGGGTTCGGGTTCGGGGGCCAACGGGTCGTCGCCCAGGTTCAGCGTGATCTCTTCGTGACCGAGCTCCGCCGCTTCGTCGTGCAGGCCCATCGTCTGCGCGTCGAGCGGGTCGATCTCGCTTTCCGCGGCGTGGTGTTCCGCTTCCGGCGCCGGTTTGCGCGGGAGCTCGGCGCCGAAGTTGCGGTTCTCCAGCTGTTCGAAGTCGATGTCCTTTTGCGAGCGCTTGTAGCGCGGCGGCGGCACCGTCTTGCGCGATGCGCCCTGGCGCTCGAGGTCGCGCCGAGCGCGGCGTGCCGCAGCGACGGCTTCGCGGTCGCGCTGCGCCGCCGCTGCGCCGGCCGCGCCGCCCCGGGCCGCGGCGACGCTCTTCGGCTGGCCCGCCAGCGACGAGCGCCGGAAGATCGAGCTGCGCTTCGTGCGCTTCTGCAGCACCGCGACGAGCGGCGCCGAGAAAAAGATCGAGTGGTAGCCGCCGGAGCAGATCCCGACCAGCAGCGCGAAGGCGAAGTTCTGCAGCGAGGCGCCGCCGAACGCCAGCAGTGCCACCAGCGTGATGACGACGGTCGCGAGCGTGTTCACCGAACGCGTCATCGTCTGCAGGATCGACGTGTTGACGATCGTGTCGAACGGCTTGCCGTCCATCAATTTGACGTTCTCGCGGATCCGGTCGAGGATCACGATGGTGTCCATGATCGAGTACCCGATCACGGTCAGCACCGCCGCCAGGAATGCATCGTCGACACGCCGGCCGGCGATCGCGTAGATGCCGATCATCATCAGGGAGTCGCGCACGAGCGCGACGACGCAGACCCAGCCGAAGATCAGGTTCCAGCCGAAGCGGAACGCGACGTAGAGGAACTGGATCGCGATCGCGATGACCAGCGCCTTGATCGCGTTGAGCAGATACTCTTGCGAGAGCGACGGCCCGACAGTGGAGATCGCCGAGGCCTCCCTGTCCTTGTCCGTGCGAGGACCAACCGAATCGAGCGCGGCGTTGAGCGGCGCTGAATTGTTGCCGAAGTCATGCTGCGTCTCGATCGTCCAACGTTCGCCGAGCGGTTCGCCGGGCTTCGAGAGCGTATTGATGCGCGCGTCGGTGACGCCGATTTTAGCGAGCGCGGCCGCGAGCGCATCCTTCGTGACGGGCTTGCTGTATTTGATCGTCAGGTCGGTGCCGCCGGTGAAAGAGAGGCCGAGCCGCAGCGGCGAGCCGTCCTTCACCCAGTGGTAGCCCATGAAGAGCAGGCCGGCGAAGATGATTGCGTACGAGATCGCCGAGACGGTGCGGAACCACCCGACGACGTTCCAGTTGAGGCGACGGAAGAACATTTAGATGCGAACCTCCGCCGGCGCGACGTTGCCGCCGGCGCCGTACGCGCTCTTGGACGTCGCGAGGTTGTTCTCGACGACGACGTCCACGAAGAACCGCGTCACGACAACAGCCGTGAACAGCGAGAACGCGGTACCCCAGAAGAGCGTGTAGGCGAAACCCTTCACCGTACCGGTGCCGAGCATGTAGAGGACGCCGGCACCGACGATCGTCGTGAAGTGCGAGTCAAAGACCGAGGTGAACGCGCGCTTGAACCCGATGCGCACCGCTACGCGCAGCGACTTCCCGGCCCACAACTCTTCTTTGATGCGCTCGAAGATCAGGACGTTCGCGTCGACCGCCATACCGATCGAGAGCACGAAGCCGGCGATGCCGGGGAGCGTCAGGACCGCGTGCGCGACCGAGAGCAGCGCCAGCAGCGCGAGCACGTACACGACCAGCGCGAGGTCGGCGAGCACGCCGGGGAGGCGGTACACGGCCGCCATGAAGATCAGCACCAACCCCAAGCCGACGATCGACGCGAGGAGCGACTTCTGCAAGTCCTCTTGGCCGAGAATCGGACCGACGTCGTCCTTCTCGATGATCGTCACCGGGACGGGCAGCGCGCCGGCGTTCAGCTCGTTGGCGAGCGTCGTGACCTGCTCTTCGGTGAACGAACCGTGGATCAAGCCGCTGTCGGAGATCGTGGACTCGATCGTCGCGTCGCTGACCCACTTCTTGTCGAGAAAGATCCCCATGATGTTCCCGGTGTTTTCATGGGTCATCTTGGCGAACTTCACCGAGTCCTTGGTGACGAAGTTGACCTGCGGCTCGCCGGTCGTACCAAAACCCGGTGACGCGCTCTTGAGCTCCGCGCCGCTGTAGACGACGGGGCCGCCGTCCAGGTAGGCTTGGCTCGCCTGCCCCGGCTTGAGGCCGACGGTGCCGGCGTACTTCGGATCGCTGCGCGCGCGCTGGCTGACCTTTTGCGGCAGGATCTTGAACTCCAGCACCGCGACCTCTTTGAGGAGCTTCTCCAGCTGGTCGGCGTTCTTGACGGCCGGCACCTCGATCAGCAGCCGGTCGGAGCCGGCCTTCGAGATGACGGGCTCGGAGACGCCCATGCTGTTGACGCGCCTGTCGATGACCAGCTCGACTTGATTCTGGACCTCGGGCGTGATTTTCGGCACGTCCTTGGTCGTGTTGAGCTGAAGCAGGACGCGAGCGCCGCCCTGGAGGTCGAGGCCGAGGTGGATCTTCTTCTGGATAGGCACGATCGCCCATACGCAGAGGCCGACCAAGGCCAACAGGAGGACCGACTGAACCGGCCTCTTGAGCTTATTCCACATGTACCGTACTACTAGCCCCGACGTCGACGGGAGGTGTCATTCTTGAGAGGCCTTACCTGAGCTCGTCCTGAGCCTGTCGAAGGGTCGAAGGGCGGGGAAGGGGAGAACCCCCGGATCGTAGCATGGGGGCCGGACAGCGTCAAACGGCGTTGAGGTCGTCGGGCCTCATCAGGAGCGACGGACCGGACGCGCGGAGGGTGCATGGTGACCGACGGCAAGGGGGTCGATGCAGGACTCCTTCAAACGCGCTATCGCTTGACGAAGCAGCGTGCCGCGATCCTGCGTGCGCTCGAAGACGGCGCACATCTGACCGCCGAGGCGATCCACGAACGCGTCCGGGCCGAGCTACCGGCCGTCAGCCTAGGAACGATCTACCGGACGCTCGACATCTTGCGCGCGATCGGACTCGTTCAAGTCTTCGCGCACGGGGGCGCGGCGCGCTACGAGGCCGCGCTCGACAAGCACCACCATCTGGTCTGTCTCGCGTGCGGTGAGATCGTGAACGTCCCGGCGCCGCAAGTGGTCTCGATCGCACTCGCGGTCGCGCAAGACCACCGCTACAGCGGCGTCGACGCAGCGATGGTGATCACCGGCCGGTGCGCGCGCTGCGCGGGCCTGGCGCGCAACGGCATCGGCCTGAGCTAATCGCCGGGTAGCGCCGCGACGTCGCGGCGCGCGGTCAGATACGCCTTCGCCTTGCCGACCTCTTCGCTGAGCGCGTCGGTGGTCTGCTCCATCGACGCGAGCGCCTTGATGCGGTAGTCGGCCATCCCGTCGATCGTCGCGCGAACGTTTGCGAACGCTTCCTTGAGCTTGTCGACGTCGATCGCCGGACTCGTCGCCCCCTCCTGGATGCGCGTCGCGTTCTGGCGCAGCACCTGCGAGGTGGACAGGATGAGATTCGACGTCGTCGACTTCATCGCGTCGATCTGATCGAGCACCAGCTTCTGGTTCGCGACCGCTTGGGCCACGGTGATCGCGACCCTCAGCGCCGCGACGGTCGTCGTCGTCGCGCGGTCGACGCCCTTGACGAGCTCGGCGTTGTTGCGCTTGATCAAGTCGAGCGCCATGTAGCCCTGAACGTTGACCGCGAGCTGCGTCGCGATGTCCTGCTGCTTCTGCCGGGCCGCGAACAGGACTTCTTCCTGCAACGCGCGCGCGCGGTCGGGATCGGACGGCTGCAGCGCATCGACCTCGCGCTCGACGGCGTCGCCGAGCGCGCGAGCGAGATACCCGTGCTTCTCGAGCACTCCCATCAAGCTCCACATCGTCGCCTTTTCCTGCTCGATCGCGGCGTTATCGCGCAGCAACTCGTCCTTGCCGCGGCGCAGCGCTTCGATGACCGCGTTCAGGTGCGACTGCGAGGACTCGTACCCTCGGAAATAGTCGCGCAGCTTGTTGCCGAACGGCAGCACGCCGAGCAGTTTTTTCGGCGAGAACAAGTCGCCTTGATGCGAGGGGTCGAGCTTTTCGATCGTCCCGCGCAGCTCGAGCAGCGTCTTCGCGACCGGTGCGCCTTCGCCGAGCGTCGCCATCGCGCGCGTCGGCCGGTCGAGCATGCGGTTCGAGACGCTCGCCGACCGCTCGATCTCCGTGTTCGCGAGCGCTTCGAGCGCGCGAACGCGCTCTTTATACGCATCGCTCTCCAGCGGCAGCGTCGCGAGTTCTTTCGCGATCTGCGCGGCCTGTTCGTCGAGCTTCGCCCGCTCGTCGATGGGGACGGGAACCTTCCCGATCGCATCCGCGACCGCGACCGGCGCGACGGCTTGGGGCGGGGTGAGCATCGGCGGTTGCAGCGTGTCGTCGGGCATCGTTCTTCTCTGCTTTAGATGTCGTTGATGTTCAGCGCGCGCCGGCCGCCGGCGAGGTACCGGTCGTGGACCGGCGGCTCGCCGCCCTCGGCGCCGCGTGCGGATGCTGCTGCTGCGGCGGCGGCGGCAACTTTCGCGCCGCCTTTGGCGGCCTCGGACAGCCCGCCGAAGAACTCGCCGATCCCGCCGAAGAGATCTCCTGAGCCTTCCACCGCGTCAGTCGTTCAACCCGACTTGGAACGTCAGCGGCACGGTCTTCGGTTCGCCGCGCTTCTCGACCGACGTGCCGATCGCCATGAACTCGATCACGTGCGGATTCCAGATGTGCGTCTTCTCGACGATCTGCATCCCAATGATGCCGTCCGCCCCGTGCGTCTCGGCTTCGGCCTGCATCCGACTCATCGCGAGCTCGCGCGCGTCGTAGATCGCTTCGGTGTAGTTCTGCAGCTCGACGTTCGTTCCGAGCGTGCGCATCGCCTGCGCGAAGCCCTGGTGCGCGATGTGGTAAACGCAGTTGCCCAGGACGAGCTCGCGCGGCACGTACCCCGTCGAGGTGACCAGCTTGTAGAAGTCCTGCACCGAGAAGTCCGAGGTGAACGGCTTACCGTCGCGGGTGCGCCACGACTCTTCGCCCGGCGCCTTTACCGCCGTACCGATCGCGGTGAACTCGAGCGCGTTCTCGGCCCACGCGTAGCCGCCGACCTCGAGCGCAACGCCGACGATCCCGTCGGCGCCGAGCACGTCGGCTTCTTCTTCCATCCGGCTCATCGCGAGGTCGCGCGCCTCGTACATCGCGGCGGTGAGATACGGCAGCTCCTGGTTCTGGTAGAAGTTACCGTACTGGATTCCGACGTGGTAGATCGAGCTGCCCAGGACGAGCCCCAGCGGCCGCCATCCCATCTGCTCGAGCAGCACGAACTCCGACACGGAGAGGTCGCTGGTGAAGAGCGGTGTGCCGCCTTCGCCGCGCATCCGCCGCAGGCGCGAAACCGCGTCGAGCGGGACGCCGCCCGTCGTCGTCCGCACATCCGACTGCTGCTGATTCTTCTGTCCGATACCGAAGAAGCTCATCGTGTCTCCCTGAAAAGCCGGGTGAGGAGTTCGCGCGCGCCGCGTTCGCGTTCGACGTAGGCGCCGAGATCGGCGATCAGGCCCTGCGTCCATTCGCCGACGTCGACCGCGATCGTCTTGTTCTTGATCCCGCGCAAGAAGCGCGTTACCGTCGCCTGGACGTGACCCTGCCGCGTGCGCTCCAGCGCGTAGCGCAGGAGATCGTCGGGGCGCGGAACGTCGAGCGCGACCTGTTCGACCGGGCCGCGCCCCAGCAAGCCGGCGCGCCGCACCGTGACGATGTTCGGGAAGGCAGCGGCGAGCCGGACCGCCGCGCGTTCGAGGATGACGATCGGATCGGTGCCGGGCTCCCCCTCGAGTCGCTCCAGGACGCGACGTACGAGCGTCGCCGGCGGCGCGTTCGCCGGATCGATCACGACCGGTGCCGTTTCGGGCAGCGTGTCGAGCGTGCCGAACCGCTCGGTGAGAAAGGCGCCGTTGGCGGCCAGCGCCGTCTCGGCGGTCTCGGCCAGCAGCGCGAGCCGCTGCGCGGTCGCGCGTTCGAGCAGGCGAAGTTGCTCGACCAGCATCTCGGCGGCGGTCACGTCGCGGCGCGCCGGCGGGATGTCCTCGTACGCCTTGAGCGTGTCGGGCAGATACCGGCGCTCGGTCTCCCGCAGCGCGTAGGCCGCCTCGTCGCTACCACCGGAGGCCAAGAGCTGCTCGGCCTGTGCCAGCATCGACTCGATCCGCGAAACGAGCGTCTCCGCCTCTGCCGGCAGCGCGTTCACGCCGCCTCCTACCGGACCACCGCCTCGATGTTGCACCGCCCGCCCAGACTACGCCGGCCCGTTTCGGCGTGCCGCTTGCCCCGCCTGGCTTCTCTTGCTACGATCCGGCCATGGCTGAGAACGAAGAATCCCGCGGTCCGGTGCCGCCGTACGGTCCGGCGATCTGGGATGCGGTCAAACGGGGTGACCTCCACGAGATGGAGCACATCGCCGACGCAGCGCGCACGGCGATCGCCCGCGGGGCGAAGCAAGAGGGCGTCGAGGTGGCGGCCGCGGCCGAGGGCGCGAAGGCGCACTTTTCGGACGTCGCGGGTCACGAAGTGCACGAAGTCCGCAACGCGCTGAGCGCGCTCGAGCAGAAGATCGCCGAGCTGCGCGCCGCGCACGCGAAGAAGGATCAGCCGCCGCCGGGGTGACCGTCGCGGCGGACGGGACCACACCGAACCGCTTTCTCACGCGGCTCGACCGCTCGGCGTCGCGTCCCGTACACGCCGTCTGGGAGATCACGCTCGCGTGCGACCTCAAGTGCGGACACTGCGGGTCGCGCGCGGGCAAAGCGCGCCCGAGCGAGCTGACGACCGAGGAGTGCCTCGGGATCGTCGCCGAGCTGGCCGCGCTCGGCACGCGCGAGGTGACGCTCATTGGCGGCGAGGCGTACCTGCGCCGCGACTTCGCGCAGATCATCGCGGCGGTCACCGCTGCCGGGATGCAGTGCACGATGCAGAGCGGTGGGCGCAACCTGAACGCTCAACGCATCCGCCTGGCGGTCGAGGCCGGACTGCGGGCCGCGGGGATCTCGATCGACGGCACGCGTGAGCTGCACGACGAGCTGCGCGGCGTGCGCGGATCGTTCGACGCCGCCGTCGCGTCGCTGGAGCGCTTGCGCGAGCACGGCGTGGTGACCAGCGTCAACACGCAGATCAGCGCGACGGTGCTCGACCAGCTCGACGACGTGCTCGACGTCGTGATCGCGGCCGGCGCGAAGAACTGGCAGCTGCAACTGACCGTGCCGATGGGGCGCGCCGGCGATCATCCGGAGATGATCCTGCAGCCCCACCGCATGCTCGAGCTGATGCCCAAGCTCTCGGCGCTCTTCCACCGCGCGGCGCGCAGCGGCGTGCTGCTGCAGATCGGCAACAACATCGGGTATTTCGGGCCGTACGAAGGCGAGCTGCGCGGCAACGGTTGGGAGACGATCCACTACGAGGGGTGCCTGGGCGGGCAGAACACGATCGGGATCGAGGCCGACGGCACCGTGAAGGGCTGCCCGTCGCTCCCGACCGACGCGTACGCCGGCGGCAACGTGCGCGAGCTCGACCTGACGACGATCTGGCTCGACACGCCGGAGCTGTCGTTCTCGCGGGAGCGCCGCGATCCGCAGTGGGGATTCTGCGGGACCTGCTACTACAAGGACGTCTGCCGCGGCGGCTGCACCTGGATGGCGCACAGCCTGCTCGGAAAACCGGGGAACAACCCGTTCTGCCACCACCGCACGCAAGAGCTACAGCGGCAGGGCCTGCGCGAGAGCATCCGACAGGTCGAAGCGGCGCCCGGGAAGCCGTTCGATCACGGCAAGTACGAGATCGTCGTCGAGACGCTCGACGGCCGCGCGACGGACGCGCTCGCCGTCGATCGCACGCCGCGCAACGCGGACGCCGGCGATGCGAAGCTCGTCGTGTGCTACGGCTGCTTCCGGCACGTCTTCGCCGGCACCGGCACGTGCCCGTTCTGCACGGCCGACATCGGCGACGCGCGGGAGCGCTACCAGACCACGCTGCGCGAAACGCGCGAAGCGGCGGCAGTGCTGCTGACCAAGCTCGCAGCGGCTCGAAGGTTCATCGCCGTCAATGTGTGAGCCGTGACAAAAAGTCGAAGTAGTTCTGACCGGTGTGGGGTGCCAGCGTCCTCGTACGTTGGTCTGGCGGCGTCCCATCCAAGGCGGCGTTTAGGTCATCGAGCAGCCCCAGATCGGTAAAGTAGCCGTGTCCAAGCCAGTCGGTCTGCGCTCGCGATGACTCGACCGTCTGCATTCCATCAACGACCACGATCCTTGGGACGTCGGCCCCGATACGCTGATTTCCGAAGTGAAACGCCAGCGAAAGCAACAACGCAATGTCGCGACTCGAGGTGTAGTTCAGCACCGTATTGGGTGACGGGTCCAGATTATGCAAGCCACCTCGCACCGTAGTTTCAAATTCGTCACCTGCAAAAAATATGAGCCCAGCAAGTCGGTCGCCATGTCCGACGTGCTTATCGGTGACGGTATTCGCGAACTGAAAAGCCGCTCTCGCGCCCATGCTGTGGCCGATCAGCACGAGGTTGCGAACGCCAACTGCGTCCGCGAGATCTTCGATGAACTGCCGCCCATCATTTATGAGGGCTCCGCGCACGCGATCCTCGTCGGGCGTGTAGAGTAGCGTCTTTGCTGAGGCCCAATCGTATACGAAAACGGGGCGATGCGTGCCGTTTGACAGTGCTCCGGCAACTCGTATTGCCTCGGTAAAGTCCACATTGAACCCGTGAGAAAACACGATCAGCTGAGAATGCGATGCTTTTCTTTGGTCTGCAACCGCTTTCGATATTGCGACACGTGCGGACAATTCTTGGCACTGGGTCTTCAGCTGTCCAGCGACCTCTACGACGCAGGAACCGTAACGTGGCTGAGAACCGTCCGAAACATCGTTTGAGTACCGAGGATGCTCTTGGGTCGACGTCGCGTTCGGATTGCGATCCGTCATATAATACACGATCGCGGTGGGCGACGATAAAGGCGCGGGCGCTGCACTCTTCTCGACCTTGTTGAGTTTCCAGGAAGTCTCTCCGGGACGTAAGGAGCGCGCATTGAAGTCCAGCACCCGCGCGCCGGCGGTCAGCGTGGTTCCGTCGCCCGAAAGCGCCTGCGCCGTCAAGAGATAGTATCCAGGGAGGACCGACGGAATTGCAAAGTTTCCGTTGATATCGCTCGTAGTGACACGCTCCGGCGATCGCTCCAGGCCGGAAACACGGCGCCGCGAGCTCAGCGGTCCTATATTTATTCCCGGTAGCGCGAACTGACCGAGCGTCCCGGTGCCACGGGTCTCGAGGAAATACTCGTTATCGCCGCGTACGTCGACGGACGGGAAGAGCTGAATCAATGCGCCTTCAACTGCTATGCCGCTTGCGTCCGCGATATGGCCCGTAATCGACGTTTGTGATCGTTGATTGATCGTGGCCGGAGTCGAGCCACCGGCCGGCGGCGCCGAGACGCCTATGGCGATCGCGACCAGAACAACAAGACGGCGTAGCCAGACGGCCATCGGCGAAACCTCTATCTCCCGAATGCCTCGCGGAGGCGGCGTCAACATTTCCCTGCGAGCGGGGCCCATGGCCTTCTATGCGACCGGTCTTGCGGTGACGCTACGCTGCGGGTCCCGGAGATCGACGATCCCGGCTGGGTCCAGCGCGATCTCGGGCGGCAGCTCGGCGTAGGCGTAGACCGCGACGCCGGCGAGCGTCCGTTCGAGGAAGTCGGCGAGCAGCGGCCGCAGCGGCGCGGTGACGACGATCGCGTGCGGCGCGTACGACGCATCGGCGGCGTAGCGCGCGATCGTCTCGCGAACGTGGAGCGCGGTCTGCGGATCGGGCGCGAGACCGCCCTCGGACGACCACATCCGGGCGAGCTCGCTCTCGAGCTGCGGCGCGACGATCAGCGGACGTAGCCGCTGCGTGGCGTCGCGGCGCAACTGCTGCGGGACGATGACGCGGCGCGCCGCTTCCGCGAGCTCGCGCGGATCGCGGGTGGTGGCGGCGGCGTCTACCAGCACTTCGAATACGGCATTCGGATCGCGCGGCCAGGCGCGCTCGCGGAGCAGGTGCACGAACGCGCGATGTGCCGCCGCGACGGGCAGAACTTCGGTTCCGACGTCTTTCACGACCGATGGAACCGACGCGCGCAGATGCTCGACGAGCGTTTGGAGCTGCTGGCGTCCGAAGAGCTCCGCCGCGTGCGCGCGCGCGATTTCGGCGAGGTGCGAGCCGACGATCGAAATCGCATCGAACGTCAGCGCACCGGCGGACTGCGCGCGCTCGCGTTCCTCGGGTACGATCCAGCGCGCGGCCAGGCCGTAGACCGGCTCCACCGTCGCTTCACCGCCGACGCGGTCGAGGAACTCGGGCGCGGCGACCGCGATCAGCCGGTCGAGCCGCAGCACGCCTTCGGCGACGGTGCGGTCGCGCACGCGCAGCGCGTACGTTCGCGGATCGCGCAGCGGATCGTCGCGCAGCCGCACGCCGGGGATTACGATCCCCGTCTCGGCGGCGAGCGCGCGCCGAACGTCCGCGACGCGGTCGAGCAGCGCCTCGCAGTTCGGCGGCACGAGCAGAGGATAGAGGTCGGCGCCGACGTCGATCGCGAGCGCGTCGACGCCGACCAGCCCGAGCGCCGTCTCGGGCCGCCGTACCGCTTCGCGCCGGCGCTGCTCGTAGGCGGCACGCGCCGCGGCGTCGAGGCGGCGCTTCTGCCGCTCGGCCAGGAGCGCGCCGCCGAACGCGACGATCCCGATCGATCCGAACAACGGCCCCGGAAACGACGGGACGAACGCCAGCGCGAAGACCAGCGCGGCGGCGACCCGCAGCACGTCGGGTCGCGCCAGCAATTGCGCCGCGAGGTCGACGCCGAGCGCGCCGTCGCCGGCGACGCGCGTCACCATCAGCCCCATCGCCGTCGAGATCAGGAACGCCGGCAGCGTGGTGAGCAGCGCGTTGCCGATCGAGAGGATCGCGAACGTCTCGACCGCCTCGAGCGGCGCCATCCCGTGGTACAGCGCGCCGACGAGAACGCCGCCGAGCAGGTTGAGCACGACGATGACCAGCGCTGCGATCGCGTCGCCCTTCACAAATTTTCCCGCGCCGTCCATCGCCGCGTAGAAGTCGGCCTCGCGCTGCACCCGTGCGCGCTTGCGCCGCGCGAGCTCGGGATCGAGCATCCCCGCGTGGAGGTCGGCGTCGATCGCCATCTGCTTTCCGGGCATCGCGTCGAGCGTGAAGCGCGCGCAGACTTCCGCGACGCGCTGCGCGCCGCTGGCGATGACGACGAATTGGATCGTGATCAGGATCGCGAACACGATCAGGCCGACGACGACGTTGCCGCGCACGACGAACGCGCCGAACGCCGGGATCAGCGCACCGACCGCGGTCGGATCGTGGCCGTCGGTCAGGATCAGCCGGGTCGCGCTGACGTCGAGCGCGAGGCGAAACAGTGTCGCCAGCAGCAGCGAGGGCGCGAAGGCCGAGAACTCCAGCGGCTCCTCGACGCGCAGGCTGATCAGCAGCACGAGCGCCGAGCCGAACACGTTGAGCGCCAGCAGCGTGTCGAGCAGCGGCGGCGGAAGCGGCACGATCAGGATCGCGACGACGCCGAGCACGGCGACCGCGAACGCGGTCGTCAGCCCACCCTTCACGCGAGCAGTCCCTCGCGGGCGAGGGCGGCGACGATCTGCGCGACCGCGACGTACGCATCGGCCGGGATCGGGCGACCGCCTTCGCCGCGTGCGTACAGCAGCCGCGCGAGCGCGACGTCCTCGACGACGGGGATGCGATGTTCGCGCGCGATCGCGCGCACGCGGAGCGCGGCATCGTCGAGCGCGCGAACCAGGATCTCGGGGACGGGAACGGCCGGTGGAGCGTACCGGAGCGCGACCGCGACGTGCGTCGGGTTGACGACCACGAACGACGCCTCGCGCGTACGCCCGACGGAGCCGCGGACGACCGCACGGTGAGCGTTCTTCCGGCGCGAGCGCGCCTGCGGATCGCCGTCGTTCTCCTTGGCGTCGCGCCGCAGCTCGTCGAACGACATCCGCAAGCCACGCAGCCGGCGGCGGCGGGCGAGCGCGTAGTCGGCGACCGCAAACACCGCACCGACCGCAAGCGCAGCACCGCACGCCCGAAGTGCGGCCGAGGCGACCAGCGTCGCGGCCGGCCGTGGCGAACCGAGCGTTGCGCCGCCGGCGACGATCTCGCGCGCGAGCGGGATCATCGCCGCGAGCGCGGCGACGAACGCGAGCGCCGCACGCGCGAGCGCGACCAGCGCCTCGCCCCCGGCCATGCGCTTCAGACCCGCGAACGGATCGAGCCGCTTGAGATCGGCGCGCACGGCGACGACATGGAGGCCGCCGCCCTGCGCCAGGCCGGCCAACGTCCCCGCCGCCGCGGCGGCTGCCGCCGGCATCAACGCGGCGAGCGCGACCGCGCCGAGGCCGCCGAGCCCGCCGTCCGGTCCGAACGTACCGCGGGCGGCGTCGCGCACCGCCGCAGCGGCACCCGCAGCCGCGAGCGGGACCGCCGCCGTCGACGCGAGCGTCGCGGCGGCGAACGCGGCGACGCTGCTGACCTCGCCGGAGCGCGTGACGTTGCCCTCGCGCTGCGCGCGCCGCAGCCGCGACGGCGTCGGTTCGAACCGTTTCTCTTCTGAATCGCTCACCGCGCTGCACTCCACGGCAACACCAGCCACGGACGCGCACCGAGCGGCGCCAGAACCGAGACGGTCGACAGCGTCACGATCAGCGCGGCCGCGAACACGGCCGGAAACGCGAGCGTGAAGCTCGAGAAGCGCGGCACCACTCGCGCAACCGCGGCGAGCGCGAGCTGGAGCGCCGCCGCGACTGCGATCGCCGGAGCGGCGACCGCGAACACCGCCCGCAGAACCGTCGCGGGAAGCGCGAGCGCGAACGCCATCCAGCCCTCGCCGGCGATGACACCACCCGGCGCGACGTGCGCGAACGAGTCCGCGAACGCGCGCACGACCGGCACCCAGCCGTCGAGCAGCACGAACGCAGCCAGGAACACGGACGACCACAGCCGCCCGAACGCCTGCGCGCTCGCCACGTTCGCACCCGGCACGCTGCCGCGCACGCCGAGGTAGTCGTCGATGGTGCGGCCCGCGAAGTACGCTCCGTCGTACAGTAGCGACGCACCGAACCCGATCGCCGCGCCGATCGCGAAATCACCGGCCAACGCGACGGTGAACGCCCCTAAACCAAGCTCACGACCGGACCGGACCGTCGGCGCGACCGCGAACGCGAGCGCCAGCGCGAACCCGGCGCGTACCGGCGGCGGCACCGACGGATGCGAGAAACCCGGCGCGCGCGCGACCAGTCCGGCGGAGCGTGCGAACACCAGCCACGCCGTCGCGTCGAACGGCGCCACGATCAGCCCCTCGCCAGCAGCGGCATCCGCGCGACGACCTCGTGGAGCAGCTGCGCGCAGAGCTGCATCCCGAACTGTCCGAACAGGACGATCACCGCGCCGACGGCCAGGATCTTCGGCAGCATCGTCAGCGTCTGTTCCTGCACCTGCGTCGCCGCTTGCACGATCGCAACGCTCGCCCCGACGACCGTCGCGACGATGAGCACCGGCAGCGTCAGCAGCGCCGTGACGAGCAGCGCATCGCGCAGGAGACCGTCGAATCCATCCACACGCCCAGCATATCCGGGCGTGTGTTACCGGAGCGTTGCTGGCCTGTTAGCTCTTCGCCTGATTCTTCGGCGGCGGCAGCGGCTTACGGCCGCGTCCCAAGTAGTGATTGACGAGATAGAAGTCCGGCGGCCGGATCTCACCCGCCTTGAGCGGAACGATGCCATCCGCTTTTCGGATGCGCTCGCCAAGTTCTTTGAAACCCTCGTCGAACGTGAATTCCTTGTCGGTGTCGTCTCTTTCCATGGACATTAGTGTACCATACCGCCTTCTGATTGAACGACAGCAACGATCACTACGGCTGCGACCAAGAAAGTTACGGCGCAACCTGCCAGGATGCGTTTGCATAGCCGAACGCTAAGGTTCGTTTCTGATGCAGCAATGAGGGCCTGCACGGCTCCGAGCATCGCCTCTCGCGGTCGCATCGTCAAGTCGCCGAAAAATGCTCGAGGACGCACGCCGTCCCGATTGCTGACCCGACTTGTGAAACCCACGAGATAGCCGACCGCGCAACAGGCGATGGAAGCCGCGAGCAGCACAATTGCAGCGCGCTCCGCAAGTGTCGCGACATGTATGATCTTTTCGATAGTAAATACGGCGATCGCTACGGCACCCGCCAATATCCCCGTCAAAGCAGCATCGATCGCGTCTAGATTGCCGATGATGCATTCATTGAAGCGTGTTGCCGAGTCATAGACGAAAGCCATATCCACTTGGCCGTCCCGTGGGTGGATCGCCGATGGGTCGTTACGATCCGGCGCTCGTCGTGGACATGTAGCCGGGCGATGCGCCATCGACACGGCCGCCACGACTACGGCGGCCATCCAGAACCGAACTGACACGCCTTCAATCATTGCACGCCAATATGACGCGACCGTTACGCCGTGGTGATCACCACGCGCGGCGGGCGGCCATCAATGCCGAGACGACGGCGCGGGTTGCGGGCGAGCGGTTCAGCGTGTAGAAGTGGACGCCGGGCGCGCCGCGCGCGAGCAGATCGGCGACCTGCAGCGTCATGTACGCGACGCCGAGGTCGACGATCGCGTCGGGATCGTCCTTGCGCAGCTCGAGCTCGGCGCGCAGACTCGGCGGGATCGTGGCGCCGCACTGGCGCGTGAAGCGGTCGATCTGCTCGTAGTTGGTGATCGGCATGATGCCGGGAAGGATCGGCACGCTGATCCCCCAGCTGCGCGCGCGATCGACGAACTCGACGTAGCGCGCGTTGTCGAAGAATAGCTGTGTGACCAGGAACTCCGCGCCGGTGCGCACCTTGGTGGAGAGCGCGGCGAGGTCGGCGCCTTGGCTCGGGGCTTCCGGATGCGTCTCGGGGTAGCACGCGCCGCCGACGCAGAACGAGAACTCGGCCTTGAGTAGCGCGATCAGGTCGCTGGCATAGCGGAAGCCGCCTTCGGCAGCGACGAAAGTCTCGCTGCCGCGCGGCGGATCGCCGCGCAGCGCCATGATGTTCTCGATCCCGCCCCGGCGCAGGTCGCCGAGCAGCTCGCGCAGCTCGCCGGCGGTCGCGCCGGCACACGTCACGTGCGCCATGACGTCGAAGCCGGCCTCGGTCCGCAGTCGCTTCGCGATGTCGACGGTGCGGGTGCGCGTCGAGCCGCCCGCGCCGTAGGTAATCGAGACGAACCCGGGGTCCAGCGGCTTGAGGCTCTCGATCGTCCGAAACAGGTTCTTCTCCGCCTCGTCGCTCTTGGGCGGAAAAAACTCGAACGAAAAGAACGGCCGCCGGGTCCCCAGCTTCTCAGCGATCTTCACCCCGGCTCATTCCCCGGCGCTCCGTGAAAGCCCACTGCCGCCGTGTCCATCGCGCCCGCCATGGAGCGCTTTGGACAAAGCGGGTCAGACGCGATTCAGAGATCACCCCGCATCAGCAAGATTCCGATCGTCGCGTACCAGATCGACTGGAGGCCGACGATGATGCCGAGGCTGTGCGGGTTGAGGTGGGGGGTCGAGATCAGGATGACCACCGACACGACCGCCGATGCGAGCCCGACGAAGCCGGCCGTCCGCAGCGTACCGGTCGAGCGCACGAGCCCGACCGACCACGACGCGACGGCGACGGCGGTGACCGCGATCGCGAACTTCGAGAGGATCTGGATCGCGGCGGCGGCCGCGGCGATCACGTGCAGCGCGGTGTCGATGCTCTGGGGCGACGCACCGGCATAGCGAGACGCAAGCGCTGGGATCAGGAATCCGTCGATCAATGCTGCACCGATCATGCCGGCGGATGCGACGGCAAAGCCGATCAGACCGAAGACAACGAACCCGCGGTGCAGACCACATCGCTGCGAAAACACCGTGAAGCCGAAGAGCAGCCCGCCAATCAGCACGATGAGGGCGCCATGGACGACTTCGTCGACAGTGCTGAGCGCGGCGAGCTGACCGAGAACGTCGGCCGAACCTCGCGCCGTACCGACCGTCGGGTGACGCGCGATCGCCCCCAGCGCGAGCACGGCGGACGCGAGGATCACGACTCCCGCGACGCGCCCGCCCGGAACGAGCGCGGCTGGGCTGCGCGTATCGAGCTGCTGCATGCAGAAGCACCTCCTGGGTTGAAGATGTCCTGAGCCTATCAGATGGCCGTGCAGATCGACCGGCGCATCGTGGTGCGGTGTCCGATTCCGGACATCGGCCCCCAAGTGTCCGCATCGGGAGATACGCCGTGAGCAGCTCGACGAAGCCCGGCCGCCGCGTGGAACGGACGCGGCAAGACGTCATTGCCGCGTTTCGAGCGCTCCTGTTCGAGCGCGGGTACGCTCGGCTGTCGGTCCGCGGCATCATCGAGCGCGCGAACGTCGGCCGTTCGACGTTCTACGAGCACTTTCAGAACAAAGAAGACGTCTTGCGCGAGACGCTCGCGTTCCTCTTGGCGCCGCTGGCGGATACGATCACCGCGAACCGTCCGTCGGCCGATCTCGAGTTCGTGGTCCGCCACATGTGGGAGAGCCGGGCGATGACCGGGATGATCCTGCTCGGACCGTCTCGCCGCGTCGTGCAACGCTTCTTGGCCGAGTTGTTCGAAGCGCGGATCGCGGAGCTCTGCGTGAGGCGGCGCAGTGCGACGCCGCTCCTCCCGCCTCGGCTCATCGCGGCATATCTCGCCGAAGCGCAACTGTGTCTCATAACGATGTCGCTCGGCGGAAACGATGGATGCACGCCGGAGGCCGTCGCGCGCGCACTGTTCGTCACGACGAACGCCGGCGCAAAGGCGCTGCTCGCATAGCCGACGCTTCTAACGAAAGCTTTGGACGACGCCGTTGCAGACCAGCGCCCAGCCGTCGACCATGACGAACAGCAGCAGCTTGCACGGCAGCGAGATCACCGGCGGGCTCAACATGACCATTCCGAGCCCCATCAGGATCGCAGCGACGGCGAGGTCGATCGCGACGAACGGCAGATAGAGCGCGACGCCGATCGCGAACGCCGACCGCAGCTCGCCGACGACGAAGGCCGGGATCACGACGGTCATTGGCGCGTCCGTCGCCGGCTCAGCCTCGGGCCGATGCGCGACGCGCGCGAAGACGTTGAGATCGCGCGCCTTGGTCTGCCGCAGCATGAACGCTCGCAGCGGGCGGCTCGCGCGATCGAGAAACGCCGACTGCGTGAGCCTGCCCGCGGCGTACGGCCGAATCGCATCGCGCTGCACCGCTTCGAAGGTGGGCGTCATCACGACGAACGTCAGGACGAGCGCCAGACCGGTCAGCACCGCGTTCGGCGGAAGCATCGCGGCGCCGATCGCCGAGCGGACCAGCGATAGGACGACGACGATCCGCACGAACGAGGTCGAGAGCACCAGCACGAACGGCGCGACCGAAAGCAGCGTCAGACCCGCGAGAACGTCGAGCGGCAGCGCCGAGTGCGGGTGCTGGGCGATGCGGAAAAGGTCGTCCATACGGCCGATCCTGCGCCCACTCGCGATCGGAGCCGTAGCCGCGTTGTTACGGCACCGCGTAGGTCGCGGTTGCGCGACTGACGTCGACCGGCGGCGTCTTGCCCGGGAGAACCGGCACGATCGAGTAGCACGAGCGAACGACGGCGTTGCTCGCCCCGCACGCGCCCGGCGTGTCGATGCGGTACAGGCGCGTTCCGGACGGCAGCGCGTTCGCCCGGATCGCGTTCGTCACGATCGTGAACGCGGCGAGATCACCGCGCCGCGCGGCGTCGCGCACTTCGCGCGTGACGCCGGGACCGCCGGCATGCCCGCACGCGCTGAGCATGGCGATCGGTACGATACCGAGGACGACGAATTTCAGGCTTCGCAAACACACCCTCCGTCGGGAGATTACGCAAGCGCTCTGCGGAGCGCTAGGGTTTTTCGATGAGCTCGGTGATGCGGACGCCGAAGTTCTCGTCGATCGCGACGACCTCGCCGCGCGCCACCAGTCGATCGTTGACGAGCAGGTCGACCGGGCCGCCGGCCAAGCGGTCGAGTTCGACGATCGAGCCCGTGCCGAGCTTGAGGATGTCCCGGACCAGCATCTTGCACGTGCCGAGCTCCGCCGTCACCTTCAGCGGCACGTTCATCAGGAGGTCGAGGTTCTTGCCTTGCTCGGTCATGATCATGCGTGGACTCCCGTCGCGACGTCGTGCACCAGGAAGGCCGTGTGCGAAGCTACGACGCCGGCAACCCCAGTGGCGAGGCGCCCGGCTCCGAGATTCAAGGATGCCGGAGCGCCGACCTTGGTCTCCAGCTTGACGACCGACCCCGGCCGGAGCTCAACGAAGCCCGCCGCGTCGAGTATTCCTTCGGCAAAAACGGCGCGCAGGTCCACGGTGACGGCTTCGAGTGTCCGCGGCGCGAGCGTGGCGGTGGGGCCCGGATCCGGCAGATCGCGGACGATCCCGATACCGAGCGTCAGCGGCAGCGGCGAGCGAACGCGCAGGTCGAAGTAGGCGGTGCACGCGGGTACCTCGTGTCCCCGAACCGCCCGCGAGCCCTCGCCCCGTCCGCGGCAGAGCGGCTCGAACGCTGCGGCGCAGCGCGCCGCGATGCGTTCCAGCGCGTGCATCTCGAGCGCGGAGCACGCGCCGTCCGGGAGCTCGTCGCCCTCTCCGAACGCCCGCAGCACCAACCGCCGGGCGTCGCGCTTCGGCAGGACGATCACGACGTCGGTCAGCCGCCCGCGGGTGAGGAACAGCAGCGACTCGTGCGCGAGCAGCGCCCACGCGGGTGGACCGAGCGCCGAGGGTTCCCCGAGCACCAGGTCGCACTCGCCGAGCAGCTCCCGCAGCGTCTCGCGGATCCCGTTCGCGACGACGCACGCCGTTTCGAGCGGCACCGACGCACGCGGTATGAATCGCAGCGCCCGCACTCCGCCGTCCGCCGGAGCGAAGGTCGCGTCGGCAATCACTTCACCAGGTCCACGGCGGTCTTCTGCACGCTCGAACGCGACTTCACCGCCGCGCCGAGCGCTTCGAACGCGCGGTACGCTTCGTCGAGCCGCGCGACGCCGGCCGCGATGTCGACCGCACCGGCGTCGCGGCTCGAGGTCGCGACGGCGGGAAACGTTCCGTCGGCCGGCGTGCCGAGATGCGGGACGACACCGGGTGGAACCGCGACCCGCGCCGTGTCGAGCCGCTGCGGCTGCGTCCCGGCCGGGAACCGCGCGAGCGCGAGGCGGCCGAGCACGACACGCTCGGTACTGCGCGTCCCCGTGCGCGGGTCGATCGCGCCGCGCTGGTAGGCAACGGTTCCGTCGTCCTCGACGCGCGCGGCGGCGGCGCGTCCGAGCGCGCGATCGGTCTCCGGGACGCGCAGCGGCACCGGCACCGCACCGCGTGCGTCGCCGCCGGGATAGCCCAACACCTCCGCGCCGTCGCGCGTACGCAGCACGCCGTCGTCGAGCGAGAGCGCGCCGTCGCGCGCGTAGGCGCGTACGCCATCGGCACCGCGCGTGATCAGCCATGCTCCGGGCGGCGGGACGATGCTGAGCGGATCGTTCGAGGGGACGATCTGCGGCGCGGTGAGCACGTCGGCGTTGAGCGGCACGCTCCCGGCTCGGAACGCGTCACGCAGATCCTGCGCTCGCGAGAGGACGCGTTCGTAGGCGTCGAGCGGCGATGCGCCGTTCATCACGCGACCTCCGTTCGGACGCCGCGTCCGGCCAGCACGAAGCGCGCCTGCGCGAGCGCACGTTCGACGCGCTCGCGCAGCGGCGGCGCGCAGACGGCGACGACGCGGGTGCGCGCTCCATCGGAGCGAACGACCAGATGGATCCGCCCACCGCCGGCGCGAATCGCGAACGATGCGGCCCCGTTACGCGGCGTGCGGTGCGCCAGGCCGCGCTCGATGCGGCGCGCGAGGTCGCTGCGCGCGATCCGTCGTTCGGGCGCTTCGGCGCTCGTCGCGCGCGGAGCGGCGGCGCGTGACGAAGGGCGGCCACCGCTCCGCACCGACTCGGCGGCGGGATGCGGCGCGGGAGTCGCAAGCGACAGCCCGCGCTGCTGCGAGCGCTGCGACACGGCTGCGCCGGCCGCCGGCGTAGCGGCGACGGAGCGGTCGGCGAAATGGAGCGCGCTGTACCACGCCTGTGAAAGCGCGCGGCGGTCGGTCTGGGCGAGCTGCGTCGCGAGGACCGCGACGCCGGTGGTCTGCTGCATAGTTGGTCGGTTCCTCCGAGCCGACCATACGGCACGCGCGGCACCGCGCGTGTGACGCGGTTGTTGCCGCGCGGCGCGCGCTGCTAGCGGCGCGCGGTGCGCGAGCTGCCGTCGTCGAACTGCTCGCCGCGCGCCACGTACATCGCCGCGTTGGCGAGATCGAACGTCGCGACGAAGTTGCGGAGCACGCCGAGCCCGACGTTGCCCGCGTCGACCCGATCCGCGAACGCACCCTCCTTGGCCAACACGACGTCGACGCTGCGGCGGTAGAGTTCGTACTCGCCGAGCTTCAGCGTGTCGAGCGAGGTGCGGTACGTCGCGTTCGCGCCGCCGATCCCGTAGTTCCACGACGAGGCGGCCGAGAACGGGACGACCCCGGGATGGGCCTCGAGGAACGGCCGGTAGATCAGCATTTCGCCGCTGTTACCGGTGTCGACGATGAACGGTGCGTCGAGGCGGTTGTTGATGCGCAGCGTCGCTTCGGCGAGCTCGCGGTCGACGTCGAGATCGACGTGGGTTCCCTGCGGCGCGAACGAACCGGGCGGTCCGAACCGAAGCAGGTGGTGCGCGAAATCCATCTCGACGACCGCCGAGGCGAAGAACGGATAGCCGAGGATCCCGTCGATGCGAAGGCCGCCACCGAGGCTGCGCGCGATGTCGAGCGACGAGACGACGACGTCGTTCATCGCCGCACCGTCGATCTCGAGGCGAGGCAGCACCGCGGCGCTCAGCCCGCCGCTGCGCGCGGCGCCCCGCACCTCCATCTCCCCCTGACCGGCGACGCCCGCGGCTTTGAGCACCGCACCGTCGACCAGGATCGACTGCGCGCCCGTGTCGAGCAGAAAAAACCAATCCTTGTCCGCGATGCGGACCGTCACGCCGACGTGGCCGTCGCGCTCGATCAGCGGAACGACGTGAACGCCCTCGCCGCTGAGCGTGCGCGGAGTGAGCGGCGCGAAGTTCGCGGCGTCGACCGGCTGGTCGAGCTGCACCGCCGCGATCTGCTGCACGGTGTCGAAACGGTGGTCGCCGTCGCTTATCACGTTGCGAAACGCGATCTTGCGGCCGTTGACGTCGCGCCAGTCGGAGTAGTCGACGAACGAGGGACCGTCGCCGTCGAGATACTCGAGCCGGAGCGGCAGACCGGTAGCGGGATCGATCCACATCGTCTCCGGCTCGCCGCCCACGGCGTTCACCTCGAGCCGCCACGCGTTCGTGCCGCCGGCCTGGCCCCAGCCCGCGAACCGCGTGAGTTCGGGATGCCGGACGAACTCGCCCGAGTCGATCAGCTCTTCGGTGCGCGCGCGCCGCCGCAGGTACCCCCGCAGCTCGCGCACGTTGCCGTTCGCATTGCGCACGTAGAAGCGGTCACCGACCTTCAGCGAGGTCTCGCTGCGCGGGCCGAGCACGTCGTCCTCGCGTTCGTTCTTTCCGTCGCGTACGATGCGAAACGTACCCGTGAGCCCCTCGCCGGCCAGCGTCCCCTCGGCGTGGAGCGTCGTGACCTCGTCGGCGTGCGTCGCCCGGTCGTAGGCGGCGAGAATCGTCGTGACGGGCACGTCGGGTCCGGCCGCCGCAGGCTTCGCTGCGGCGGGCGAGACGAGCGAAAACAGCAGCGCGCTAGCGAGCGCTGCTGTACTTGTCGAACGAAGCCAGGACGTTTTGAACGTAGTTGCGGGTCTCCGCATACGGGGGTACGTCACGGTACTTCTCCACCGCACCCGGACCCGCATTGTATGCCGCGATCGCCAGCCGCTTGTCGCCGCCGAACCGGTCGAGCAAGCCGCGCAGATAGCGGGCGCCACCGGCGACGTTCTGCGCCGGATCGTACGCATCGCGCACGCCGAGCGACGCCGCGGTTTCGGGCATCAGCTGCATGAGCCCCTGCGCACCGACCTTCGAGGTGGCGTTCGCGTTGAATCCCGATTCGTTCGCGATCACGGCCTTGATGAGCGCCGGATCGACCTGCCAGGTCGCGGCGTTCTGCTCGACCAGCGCGTCGATCTGCGCCGGCGGCACGGGCGCCGAGACCGTCGCCGGGACGCCGCTCCCGGGCGCGTCCGCGCCGCCCGCCTGCAGCCCGAGGGCTGAATTTCCCGGCCGCAGCGCGGCGGCCAGCGCGGTCGCGAAGCGGGGCGCGCCTGCCGCAAGCTCGGGCGGCGCGCTCCCCGGAGCGGGAGCCCCGGTGATCTCCGCGATCCGGTTCTGGACCGCGGCGATCTCGGCGAAGACGTCCATCATGTGAGGATATCGGCGAGCCGGGTGAGTTCCGTGAGGGTCGTGGCGGGTTCCGACGGCTCGGAGCCTTGCCGCAAGAACGCCTCGATCGACGGCTCCAGCGCGACGCAGCGGAGCAGGAACGGGTCGGCGGTGGCCAGGCCCAACGCCCGCGCATCGCGCGACTCGTCGAGCGCGGCGATCGCCGACCGCAGAACGCGCGCCGCGGCGAGGTGCGCGGGGGCGGCGACCTCTGCGAGCGTACGGCTCGCGCTGGCGGCGACGTCGATCGCGGGGAACCGGCCGGCGCGCGCGAGCCGCTCGGCCAGAACGAAATGTCCGTCGAGCGCCGCCCGGGCCGCCTCCGAGACCGGATCGCGCTCGTCCGGACCGTCGGAGAGCACGGTCGCGATCAGCGTAACGCTGCCGCTGCCAGTGGCGCCGGCGCGCTCGAGCAGCCGCGCCAGGAAGCCGAAGACGCTGGGCGGGTAACCGCCGCGGCCCGGCGGTTCGCCGGCCGCGAGGGCGAGCTCGCGCGCTGCGATCGCCACCCGCGCCAGCGAGTCGAGGACCAGCAGCACGTCCAGCCCTCGCGCGCGCAGCGCCGCAGCCTGCGCGAAGGCGACCTCGGCGGCACGAACCCGTTCGGCCGGCGCGCGGTCGCCGGTCGCGCAGACCAGGGTCGAACGCGCGTCGAGGCTTGCGAGCCGGCGCTCCGCCTCCCGCCCGCGCTCGCCGATGAGGCCGACCACGACGGCGTCGGCGCGCGCGCCGCGCACGATCAGGTCGAGCAGCGTCGATTTTCCCGCGCCGGGTGCGCCGAACAGACCGATGCGGGAACCCCGGCCGATCGCCAGCGGCCCGTCGATCGCGCGCACGCCGGTCCAGCAGACCGCGCTGCACGGACGCCGCGCACCGACCGCGAGCGGCGCGGCATCGGTCGTGAACTGCCGTCCGAGCGGCCGCGGACGGCCGTCGAGCGGCGCGCCTACGGCGTCGACGGCGCGTCCGAGCAACGTCGTGCCGAGCGGGAGCGCGAGGACCGCGGGCTCGGCTTCGACGCGGTCGCCGCCCGCGACGCCGTCGAGCGCGCCGAACGGCGCCAGAACCGCACGGGCACCGCGCAGCGCGGCGATCCGCGCGTTGACGCGCACGTCGCGCGCGCAGATGCGGACGCCGTCGCCGACGCGCGCGAAGGGAAGCTCGGCCTCGACCAGCTGACCGCGCGTCGCGACGACGCTGCCGGTCGGGCGCGCAATCACGCGAACGCCTCGAGGACGGTCGCGAGGCGCACGCCGAGGCGCGCGTCGAGCGCGCCGCCGGCGACTTCGACGATCGCATCACCGGCGCACAGCGCGGGATCCGCGAGCACGGCGATCCCGGTAACGCGCGCGACGTCGGCCGGCGCGACGCGGACGCGAACGGCCGGTGCGCGCGCGGCAACGCGCTGCACGATGCTCGCCAGGTCGCACGGGGCGAGCCGCAGTTCGCGCGCGAGAACGTCGGCGGCCAGCTCGCGAACGAGCCGTTCCGCCGCGTCGTCGAACGCATCCGCCAGCCGCGCGCGAAACAGGCGCGCTTCGCGCAACGCTGCGGCGACCTCGTCCGCAGCCGAGCCGCCGGCGTCCGCCGCGACGTCGTCGGTACGAACCGCGGCCTCTTCGACGATGGGAACGACGGGCGTCACCGGCTCCGCGGGCAGCGGCACACCGCGCAGCAGGTCGGCGAGCGCGATGAACTCAGCGCTCACGAATCAGCTCCTCGGGTGCGGGGACCAGTGCGGAGTTGGCGCGCGCGAGGCGGCGCACGATCGCGGCGCGCGCCTCCGGCGGATAGAGCTCGAGCACCGCGGCGGCGATGACCGTCGGCAGCGACGAGATGATCGCCGCCGCAACGTGCGGCGGTTCCCCGTCGAGCGCGGCGTACACGCGCGCAGGCGGTATGCCGGCGACGCCGCGCGCCGCGCCGCGTGCAGCCGCGCGGTCGATCGCGCGCACTGCGACTCCCGCGAGCGGCCGCGCACCGAACGCCACCGCGAGTACCAGGGTCGCGCCGGTCAGCAGTTGCGGCAGCAGGCTCGCGAACGGCAGCGCCCACGCCGGCGCTCGTGCGGCGTGCGGAGCATCCAGCGAGCCGTCGCCGAACGCGACGGCCTCGACGCTGAGCGCGTCGCCCCGATCCCCCCGGATCCCGGCCGTCGCGGCGGCCAGCGCGCGGATCTTCGCCAGGTCGAGGCCGCGCGCGGCGTCGACGAAGACCGCAACGGTCAGGCGTAGGGTCGCCGCGGCGGATGCGACGCGCCGTTCCTCGCGCGTCTCGCTGCCGCGGTCCTCGGTCGCGCTGTTCTTGGAGTATTTTTTCGCGCTGGACGCGTAGCGCTCGTCGCTCGTGCTCCGAGTGAGCGGCCCGCCCTGCGCAGCGCGGCGCACGTCGCGCACCTCGCGTTGCTCGCCGAGCGGCTCACGATGGGCGCGTACGATCGTCGCGCCGGCTCCGAACGCCGCGTCGAGCGCGCTCTGCAACGCTCCCTGCACGTCCGCATCGTCACCGCCGTCGCCGTCGAGCGCCGGGCCGCGGTCGTCGAGCACCGTGACGCGCTCGGCATCGAGTCCCGGAACACCGCCGGCGACGAACGCCTTGATCCCCGCGACGGTCCGTGCCGCCAGCCGTGCTCCGGGCGCGAGCGTCACGCGCACGCTCGCGCTCGCATCACGATGCGGTTCGTCGGCGTACACGCCGCCGCTTGACGGTGCGATCACGATGCGCGCGTCGGCGACGCCGTCGACGCCGCGCAGCCCCAGCGCAAGGTCGGCGGCGAGCGCGTCGCGCGTCTGCGCCTCGAGGACGCTTTGCGGGGTGAGCGCTCCGACGTGGGCGAGCGCTTCGGCGCTGCCCGCCAGGTGCGCGTGCGGGACGCCGGCCAGCGCGAGCCGCAGCAGCAGTTCGCCGCGCTTCCCGTGCGCGACGCGCACGTTGTCGGCCGAACTCGCGTGCGGGACGTTCCAGGCGGCGAGCCGCTGCTCGACCTCGGCGAGTTGGTCGCCGCGCAACGGCGTCGCGAACAGCGCGACGCGCGTATCGCGCGAGGCGGCGAACCCGAGCACCGCGACCGCGACTGCGATCAGGAACGCGCCAGCGCCGAGCAGGCGCGCGCGTGGCGACGAAGCGCGAACGCGCGTGAGAACGGCCGCCGGCGTCATCGCTCAGATCTGCGTCGCGAGCAAGGTCGAGATCGACTGCGCGGTACGCTGCGCTGCGCTCGCCGCGATCTGCAGGGCGATGTCGGCGCGGGCGCGCTCGACGACCATCTCCTGGAGGCCGCCGCGCCGTGAGGCGAACGCCGCTTCGGCCCGGTCGGCGCCCTCGAGGATCGCGCCGGCCGCGTCGACGAGACGCTGGAAGGCGTTCGGCGCCGGCTCCGGCTGCGGTCCGAGCGGGGCCGGCGGACCGTCCGGGACGAGAAGGTCGACGCGCATCAGAGCCGCCCCACGTCGAGCGTGCGATCGGCGAGCTTCTTGCCGACGTCGAACACGCTCGCATTCGCTTCGTACGCGCGCTGCGCATCGAGCACGGCGATCATCTCGGTCAGCGCGTCGGCGGTCTCGCCCGACGCCACGGTCCCGGTGAAGCTCGTCCCGGAAGCGTCGCCGTCCTCGTCGTCGCCGGGGAGCGCGATGAAGGCATCCTCGGGATCGCGGGTCGCGAAACGCGCGACGAGCCGCGGATATGGATGCTGCAGCGTCGACGCCTGCGCCGCGGCGACGTTCCGCGCCGCCACGTCGAGCAGCGTGCGCTGCACGCCCATCCCGTCGGCGGCGATCGACAAGAGGTTGAACTCGCTCATTTCGCCACCATCCGGAGCGCCGCGACGTGGGCGCGCAGCGCGCCGAGCAAGGCTTCCTCGAACAGGGCCGCCTTCGCCAGGCGCCCCGACGCGCGTTCGTCACGAGCGGCATCCGGCGCGAGCCGTTCGACGTGCTCGCGCGCGGCGAGCGCCGCGCCGGCGGACGGAAAGATCGGGTCGTTCGTCATGGCTTGTAGCATCGCGGATCGATATGAGCGGAACGTTGCCGAGAAATGAGGAACCAGCCCGGGGTGCCGGCGTCCTCCGCCCTGTGTCCGACGCGCTGAACGCCTCCTCCGGGGGCGATCCGCTCGCTGCACTGCGGGGGCGTGCGGCGGCGACCGGCGACGCCGGCCTGATCGCCGCGGTCGCCGGTGCCGAGCGCGCCTACGAGACGCTGGCCCTCGAACGAGCCTCTTTGCAGAGCCGTCTCGCGGCGTCGTCGACGAACCTGGAGCGCGAGCTGACCAAGCTCCGGACGCTCGGTCGCGTCGCCGAAACCGTCAACTCCTCGCTGGAGCTGGACGTCGTCCTTCGGCACGTCCTCGACACCGCGGTCGAAGTGATGAAGGCCGAACGCGGGTTCGTGATGATCGCCGACGCCGGCGGAAAACTCGAGCTCACCACGACGTACGGGATCGACCGTGCGACGGTTGAGGGCGACGACATGCGCCCTTCGCAGACGACAGTGCGGCGCGTCTTCGAGACCGGCGAGCCGATCGTGACGACCGACGCGCAGCAGGATCCGCGCTTCAACATCAACCTGTCGGTGCGCGCGCTCCGCCTGCGCTCGATCATCTGCGTTCCGCTCGCGATCAAGGCGCGCACGATCGGCGTCGTCTACCTCGACTCGCGCGTCGCGCCCGGCCTCTTCTCACCGCACGATCCCGACTTGCTCACGGCGTTCGCGAACCAAGCCGCGCTGGCGATCGAGAACGCGCGCCTGTTCGATGCTCTACGCGTCCAAGTCGCCGAGATCAGCCGGTTGGAGCGGCTGCAGGCGCGCGTGCTGGGCTCGATCACGAGCGGCGTCGTCACCGTCGACGGGAGCGGCGCGATCGCGAGCTTCAACGACGCTGCCGCCGAAACGTTCGGGGTCAGCGGCGCCACGATGCTCGGCCGGCCGGTGCGCGCGCTCGAAGCGCTGATCCCGGGGATCACGATCATCCTCGGGGACAACTTGATGCCGTCCAAGCCGGCGGAACTCGAGGCGCACCATCCGACGCGCGGCACGCTGCAGTTGGAGGTGCGCACCGCACCGCTGGACCTCCCCGATGACGCTGGGCAACACGGCTGGGCGATCGCGGTGACCGATCTCACCGAACGCCGCAAGCTGGAACGCCTGCATGCCGCGGACGTCGAACAGCGCCGGGCGATCGGAGATGCGTTCGCGCGTTACCTCGCACCGCACGTCGTCGAACAGCTGATGCGGGCGCCTGGCGGCGTTGCGCTCGGCGGCGAACGCGCGACCGCGACGGTCCTGTTCGCCGACATCGTCGCCTTCACCGAGCTGGCTGAGCGTCTCGACGCCGAAGAGGTCGTCGACATCCTCAACCATTTCTTCAGCGCGGCGGTGCAGATCGTGTTCGAGCACGACGGGCTGCTCGACAAGTTCTACGGCGACGGGCTGATGGTCGTCTTCGGACCGCCGCGCGTGCGCGACGACGATGCGACGCGCGCGCTGGCCGTCGCCGCGGCGCTGCACCACGCCGCCGCCACGATCCTGGCCGACGGCAAACCGCTTCAGCTCGCGATCGGCGTCGCGACCGGCGACGTCGTCGCCGGCCACATCGGCAGCCCCAAGCGCATGGACTACACCGTCATCGGCGACGCGGCGAACCTCGCCAGCCGGTTGCAAGGCGCAGCGCCGCCCGGTCGCACCTACGTCGACGAGCGCACCTACACGCGCGTCTACGAACCGCCGCCCGCCGAAAAGATGATCGCGAAGATTCGCGGTCGCACTGAGCCGGTCACGATCTTCGCACTCAGCTAAACCTCCGTAGTACTACGGACGGCCGCCGCGTCGTTCGCCCTGTTCCCGCTCGCCCAATACGCCGCCACCTTGATCACCGGCGCATGACTCGAATCGCCCTTGCCATCGGCAGCCTTCGTCGTGAAATGCACGACGCGGTACCCGCCGCTTTTCCGGCGGAACTTCAGTAAAACTACGGACGGCCCGCGCGGCACGTCGGCGCTACCGTAAGCGCATGATGAACGCCGCCGACACCACCCGCCCGCACGGCACCGCCGCCGTCGCCGCCCTCGGAACCGGTATCGTCCTCGCGCTGATCACGATCGCCGTCACCGTCACCAGCCCCGCCACCATCCCGATGTGGTGCGCCGCCCACGGCGGCTGCCCGTAGCCACGACCCTGCCGACCCCACCCTCAACGGGCGCGACCCGCCACCCTTCGACAAGCTCAGGGTGACATCAGGGGATGGGCGTCGGGACCCATCGTGCCTGTGGCGCGGGGCGCGACGTCACCATGACGGAGGCTTCGCGGCGAGTGAAGCGCAGGACGCGCGGGAACGAGCCGCGACGCAGCAAGGCCCGGGCAGGAAGCCCGGGCCTTGCGTCTCCGTCAGGGTGATGTCGCGCCCCGCGACACCGCACCTAGGGTCTTAGCGCTTCGAGAACTGGAAGCGCTTGCGGGCCTTCTTGCGCCCGTACTTCTTCGATTCTTTTTCGCGCGGATCGCGCGTCAGCAGCCCGTTGCGACGCAGCACCTCGCGCAGCGACTCGTCCATCTCCAGCAGGGCGCGCGCGATGCCGTGACGGACCGCGCCGGCCTGACCCGAGACGCCGCCGCCTTCGCACTTCACGTCGACGTTGAACCGCGACAGTGACTGCGTGACGTCGAGCGGCTGACGAACGATCATCTGCAGCGTCGGGCGCGGGAAATATTCGTCGATCGCGCGCTTGTTGATCGTGATGACGCCCTGACCGAGCGTCAGACGGACGCGCGCGATGCCGCGCTTGCGGCGGCCGGTCCCATGAAAGTAGTCCTGGCCCTGGGTCTGCTGCATTAGGTGAGAGGCTCCGGCTTCTGGGCCGCGTGCGGATGATCCGGACCGGCGTACACGCTGAGGCGGTTGAGGAGCACGTCGCGCATCCGGTTCGTCGCCAGCATCCCGCGCACGGCGCGCTCGATGAGGCGCTCGGGATACTTGTCGCGCACTTGCGCGGCCGTCTCGGTGCGGAGACCACCCGGGTAGCCCGAGTGGCGGTGGTAGACCTTCTGGGTCCACTTGCGCGGCGCCAGCTCGACCTTTTCCGCGTTGATCACGACGACGTGGTCGCCGTCGTCGATGTGCGGGGTCCAGGTCGGCTTGGTGCGGCCGGACAGGGCGCGGGCGATCCGCACGGCGAGCGTGCCGAGCCGGTGCCCGGTCGCATCGACGATGAACCAATCGTGCTGAGTTTCGGCCGTCTTCTGCTGATATGTGCGCATGGGGTCCGTCGGCCCTTCGACAGGGCTCAGGAGAAAAGGACGCCGTGGAGCCCTTCGACAGCCCTTCGACAAGCTCAGGGTGACAAGGATGACTGCACGGCAACCTACGCAGTATACGGGTCCCGGTCGCCGGAAGTCAACCGCGAACGGCTCCCCCCGAAGCTCGATGAACCAGCGAGCGCCTGCTTATTGGTGCCGGCAGCCGCGACCCGTCCGGCGTCAAATCAGGATACCGGTCAACCGATACGACGATGAGTAGGGGCCGGACGCCCCTCGACGCCAGTGAGGGGTCTCATGAGTGCTCTCGATATCGTCTTTGTCGTCGCCGCGCTGCTCGGCGTCGCCCTGGGAGCGGCCGGCCTGATCGCCTACCGCCGCGTCTCCGCGGCGGCGCACGCCCAGAACGCGATGCTCCGCGGAGCGCTCGACGTCGCCGGCGCCGAGGCGATCGAGGACGTCATCGCGGCGCTCGTCGAGAGCCGCCGGCGCGTCCAGGCGGTCGCCGACCTTGCACCGGCGGTGGACGAGCTCGCCGAACGTCATCAGCGCCTCATCGATGCGGTCAGCCGGCGCGACGCCGTCGGCACGTCGGCGCAGAACGCACTGCATACCGCGCTCGGCGAGCAGGACGTCGCGAGCGCGGCCGTCGGCGACCTGACGGCCGGAGTGAGCCAGGCGGGCGCCGCGGTGGAAGAGACCGTCGCCTCGATCAGCACCGTCTCGGGAAACATCAGCGGGCTCGCCGACAACGTCTCGAACGTCAGTTCCGCGATCGCCGAGCTGGCGGTCTCGGTCAATCAGGTCGCCGGCAGCGCGCGCGAAGCGTCAACCCTCTCGCTCGAAGCAGATCGCAAAGCGAAGGACGGCGGGATCGCGGTCGAGCGCCTCGTGCGCTCGACGCGCGAGGTCGCCCTCGGCATCGACGCCGTCGTCGCGAAGATGCAGGAGCTGGGCGCCGCGTCGGAGCGGATCGGCGCGATCGTCGAGGTGATCGACTCGATCGCCGACCAGACGAACCTGCTCGCGCTCAACGCGGCGATCGAGGCGGCGCGCGCCGGCGAGCACGGCCGCGGCTTCGCCGTCGTCGCCGATGAAGTGCGCAAGCTCGCCGAGAGCTCGGCGCAGTCGACGCGCGAGATCGGAAACCTCGTCAAGGACATCCAGGCAAAGACCGGCGAGGTCGTCAAGTCGACGAGTGAATCCGGCGCCAAGGCGGAGAGCGGGCTGCAGATGGCCGACGTCGCGGGCCGCGCGATCGGCGACATCTCGTCCGCCGTGAGCGAAGCGAACCGTCTCATCGAGCAGATCTCGATGGCGGCACGCGAACAGGCCACCGGGGCCTCGGCGATCGTGAACTCCGTCGAGCAGATGAACGCGTTGATGCGCGAAGCCGCCCGTTCCCTCGAGGAGCAGAACTCGTCGAACCGGCAGATCGTCGATATCATCGCCGCGATTCAGCGGCATGCGGGCGGCGTCGAAACCGCGATCGTCCGGCAGCGCACCGCCTGCGACCACCTCCTCGAGTCGTCGAAGTCGCTCTCCGCAGCCAGCCGCGTCGCGCGCGACGCCAGCGCGGGGCTCGACGGCATCGCGGAGACGCTGCGCGAGCGCGTTCGCGCGATCACCGACGGGACCGAAACCAGGGCCGGCGTCGAAGTCGAGGTCGCGCGCTTGACCGGCGGCCGCTAGGGCGCGATCTCGACGGGCCGGTACGAGTCGAAGCCGTCGTAGCGAACGCCGGCCAGGTAGAGTCCGTGCGCCGGCGCGGTCGCACCGGCCGCACCGCGCTCGCGTGCCTCGAGCGCGCTCTGCGCGAACGCAACCTCGCGGTACCCTGTCGCGCACCCGACCAGGGTGCCGACCATCACGCGCACCATGCGGTGCAGGAACGCGTTTCCGCGCACGGTGACGCGCAGCAGGTCGTCGCGCCGCGTCAGCTCGATCGACCGGACCTCGCGAACGGTCCCGCCGCGCTCCGGCAGCTCGCCGCAGAACGTGACGAAGTCGTGCTCACCGATCAGCGGCGTGGCCGCTGCGACGAAGCGCGCATCGTCGATCGCGCGCGGCACGTGCCACGCGCGCGCACGCCAGAGTGCCGACACGAACGCGCGGTTGAGGATAAGATAGTCGTAGACACGCTCCAGCGCGTCGAAACGTGCGGAGAAGCCGTCGGCGGCGAGCGCGGCGTCGCGCACGACCAGGTCGGCCGGCGTGTTGGCGTTGAGCGCGAGGGCAAGACGCTCGATCGGGAACGCGCGCTCGGTCGAAAACGAGATCACCTGACCCGTGGCATGGACCCCGGCGTCGGTGCGGCCGGCCGCGGATATCTTCACCACCTGGTGGAACAGCCGCGCGAGCGCGGTTTCGAGCGCGCCGGCGACGGTGCGCAGCGCCGGTTGGTATTGCAGTCCGTGGAACGCGCTCCCGTCGTATTCGACGACGAGCCGGTACGTCGGCACGCGCCACGGGTTCACGAAATCGGCGCGAGCGCCTCTCGTTGCGAGAATTTCACGCCGAGCGTCGTGACGAGTACGGCGACCGCGTCCGGATCGAACAGATGGTCTGATGCGACGAGCCGCTCCAGCGCCTCGTCGTGCGTGACCGCGGCCGCGTACGGGCGGCCGGACCGCATCGCGTCGTATGCGTCGACGACCGAGAGCAGCCGCGTCTCCCACGGGATCGCCCAGCCGCGCAGACCGTCCGGATACCCCGAGCCGTCCAGCCGTTCGTGATGACCGCGCACGATCGCGGCGAGCCCGGTCGCGCCGTTCGCGGCCAGCATCTGCTCGCCGCGCACCGCGTGCGCCCGCATGATGCGCCACTCCGCCTCGCTGAGCGCGTGCAGCGCGTTGAGCAGCGAACACCGGATGTGCAGTTTCCCGATGTCGTGGAAGAGCCCGGCTTGTCCCAGCAAGACCGATTCCTCACGCGAGTGGCCGGCGGTTCGGGCGACGCGTGCGCAGAGTATCCCCACGTTGAGGAGATGCCGGTGGGTCTCATAGTCGTGTGCCAACACGGCGCCGAGCAACGAGAAAGTAAAGGGGTGTGCGAAAAGCTCGCTCAGCACAGCCCCGTGGTCTTCGAGCATGTACTGCTCCACTTTGGGGTGTCGACCACGTCCCGAGTCCAAGCTCAGTATGCGGTCGCGGTACGGACAACGCGGCGACCGCACTATGTGTCTCGTTCCGTCCGCTCGCTCGTTCTCAGCGCGTCCCCAGAAAACGAACGAGGCCGCCTTGCGGCAGCCTCGTCGGTCAGTCGATTCGGTGTGTGCTTCGTCAGACGGCGACTGGGGAGCGGCGCGGGACGTCGCGCTTCTCGTCGAGGTCGAGCAGATCGGCCCACATCGTCACGTCGGTGCGATCGGGCGCCAACTGATTCCGCAGATCGAGGAAATACGTCTCGGCGTCGCTGCCTTTCTGCGGTTCGTGCTTCAGAAACTCGGCATTGAAGCCCTGAATCTCTTGCGGCGTCTTCTTGTCGACGAACGGCTTCAGGTACGCCTCGATCTCGGACTCGCTCTGCGCCTTCTTGATGACGTCGAGCAGCGCGTCACCGTCGACGCCGAGGAACCCGAATACTCCCTTGTCCATCGGGCAGTCGAAGTTGTACTCACCCTGCAGTCCGTTGGCGAGGGCGATCCCTTTGTCGACGGCGCGGGCGAGCTGGACGACACCCAGCGAGACGTCACGCACCGAGCGGGGATACGACGTGGTCAAATCGCGTTTCAACATTGTGCTCGTTGAGAAGCCGGTGGCGACGCGGGGGGTTGCACCACGTACCGCGTCACCGGGCGATCATGATAGCGAGCCTCCCCTTGGTACACGCCGCCGATGCGGAGCGCGACCGCGACCGACCTCGCGTTCTCGGCGTACAGGACCACGCTCAGCCGGGTGAGCCGGAGCTCGCGGAAGGCGAAGTCGCGCAGCGCGAGCGCGGCCTCGGTGGCATAGCCGCACCCCCAGGCCGACGCGGCGAGCCACCAGCCGATCTCGATCTCCGGCGATCCGTCGATCTCGCACCGCAGCAGCCCCGCCTGCCCGATGCACGCGCCGTCGGCCTTGCGTTCGATCATCTTGAACGCGTCCCAGCGGTCGTGTCCCGGCTCGCGCTCGATCGCCATCACGCGCCCGAAGCGCGCTTCGACCTCCTCGCGCGGATACGTCGACCCGTCACCGATCCAGCGCATCACCTCCGGATCGGCGAACAGCGCGACGGTGAAGTCGAGATCGTCCGTGCGCTTGTCGCGCAGCACGAGCCGCGGCGTCGCGAGAAAGACCTCGCCCGGCTGCGTCACGATCCCGGCGGGACGTCCTCCGCGTCGTCGTCGCGGGCATTGCTCGGGAGCGGGCGCTGCAGCGGAAACAGCAGCACGTCGCGCACCGACGCGTTGTCGGTCAGCATCATCACCAGCCGGTCGACGCCGATCCCGATCCCGGCCGTCGGTGGCATGCCGTACTCGAGCGCGGTGACGAAGTCCCAGTCGGGCGGCGGGATCTCTTCGTCACCCGCCGCGCGTTCGAGGATCTGCAGCTCGAAGCGGCGGCGCTGATCGTCGGGATCGTTCAGCTCGGTGAACGCGTTCGCCAGCTCCATGTGCGCGGCGAATAATTCGTAGCGCTGGGTGAGCTCGGGATCGTCCTTGATCCGCTTGGCGAGCGGCGAGAGCACGACCGGGTAACCGTACACGAGAGTGGGTTGGAGCAAATGCGGCTCGACGATGCGTTCGAAGAGTTTGTCGAGGGCGTGCGCGTGGGTCGGCGAGTCGGGGATCCCGAACTCACGCAACAGCAGCAGGCACGCGTCGGCATCGAGCAGCTGCTCGCGCTCGAGCCCACCGAACTCCTTGAACGCTTCGAGGTAGCCGATGCGGCGGAACGGCGTCGCGAACGAGATCGCGTCCTCGCCGTGCATCACGGTCTCGCTGCCGTGGACCGTTCGCGCCAGATGCGCCATCAGGTCCTCGTTGAACCGCATCATGTCAGCGACGTCCCAGAACGCAGCGTACAACTCGAGCATGGTGAACTCGGGGTTGTGCGTCGCGTCGATCCCCTCGTTGCGGAAGATGCGCCCGATCTCGTAGACGCGCTCCATCCCGCCGACGATCAGCCGCTTGAGGTTGAGCTCGGTCGCGATGCGCAGGTTCAGCGGGATGTCCAGCGCGTTGGAGTGGGTGCGGAACGGGCGCGCCGAGGCGCCGCCGGCGATCGTGAGCAGGGTCGGCGTCTCGACCTCGAAGAAGCCCCGCGCGTCGATGAAACGCCGCATCTCGGCGACGATCCGCGAGCGCAGGATCATCACGTCCCGCACGTGCGGGTTGACGATGAGGTCGACGTAGCGCCTGCGGTACCGCTTCTCGACGTCCTGCAGGCCGTGCCACTTGTCCGGCATCGGCTGCAGCGACTTGCCGAGCACCTCGAAGCTGCGCACGTACAACGACAGGTCGCCGGCTTTCGTGCGGAAGACGAAGCCCGCCGCGCCGACGATGTCGCCGCGCTCCAGCTCCTTCGAGACCGCGAAGGCTTCGTCACCGACGTCGTTCTTGCGGACGAAGAGCTGGAAGCGCCCCGTCCGGTCGTGCAGGTCGAAGAAGATCACGCCGCCCTGGCCGCGGACAGCCATGATGCGACCGGCGATCGACCACGTCTCGGACTCGGCACGACCCTGCTCCGGCAGCTCGCCGTACTTCGTCGCGAGCTCCGCCGCGTGCGCGGTGACGTCGAACCGCGTCGCGGTGAACGGATCGACACCGCGCTCGCGCAGCGCGGCCAGCCTGGCGCGGCGCGCGGCGACGAGATCAGCCACGGCGCGCCGCTAGGAAGCCTTCTTGGTTTTCTTGGGGTCCTTGTTGATCGACTCGATCTTGTACTTCATCTGACCCCGCGGCGTGGTGACGTCGACCGTCTCGCCCTTCTTGCGGCCCATGACGGCACGCCCGAGCGGCGACTCGTTCGAAAGCCGCGCGTTTTTCGGATCCGCTTCGGCGGAGCCGACGATCGTGAAG
This sequence comes from Vulcanimicrobiota bacterium, assembly GCA_003168375.1. Taxonomy (GTDB): domain Bacteria; phylum Vulcanimicrobiota; class Vulcanimicrobiia; order Vulcanimicrobiales; family Vulcanimicrobiaceae; genus Vulcanimicrobium; species Vulcanimicrobium winogradskyi. The sequence goes on along the minus strand of PMSI01000001.1, from coordinate 1,868,884 downwards.
TCGTGCGACGTTCCCGAGCTCATCTCTTTGACTTTGATCGACGCGCCGAGGTGCACTTCGTCCGCGACGTAGTCGGACGCGTCGATCACCCTCGCGTTGCGGATCATCGCCTCGAGTTTGTTGATGCGGCCCTCCACGAAAGCCTGTTCTTGCTTCGCGTCCTCGTACTCCGCATTTTCGGAGATGTCGCCGAACTCTTTGGCTTGACGGATGCGTTCGTTGACCTCGCGGCGATGGACGCTCTTGAGGTCGTCGAGCTCGTCCTCGAGCTTCGTCAGCCCGTCGCGGGTCAAAACGATTTCTTTGTCGTTCAAAAGCGACTCCCGGTATTCGACCTGTCCTTGGACGCAAGGCCTCGGCGGACGGCTCGTCCGCGCCACAGCGCCAGGGGAAGCCCGATGATTGCGGAGGCGGCGATGAAACCCCTGGTCCCGGGATCGTCGGATTCAAGTGAGAGCAGCAGGATCGCTCCGAGCACGACCGCCGCGCTGCCCGGCAGTACGACCCCGGTCCATCGCGCGCGCGGCTCCCCCGCGAAGATTCGGGCCGCCGCGGCGGCGGTGAGGACGAACAGGACGCCAAGGAAGAACGACGTGCCCTTGAGCACGGTGTCGAACGCTTCCTTGACCGTCGGCGAGAGGCCGGCGGCGAGCGCGAAGACGACCGACAGCGCCGTTATCAACACGATCGACGCCGCCGGCTCGGCGCGTCGGTCCAATTCGCCGAGCGAGCGGGGCAGCAAGCCGTCACGCCCCATCGCGAAGATGCTCCGGCTGAGATAGACCAGCGTGGTCTGCAGCGATGCCGCCAGCGAGACCAGGACCGTGACGCTCAGCAGTTTCCCCCACACGCCGCCGAGCAGGCCGCCGACGTAAGCCAGCGCGTCGCTCTCGTGCTTCTCGAAGCCCGCCGGACTGCCGATCCGCGCGAACGCCCAGATCGCGCCGAGCAGGACGACGCTCGTCAGCGCAAGCCCGGCGAGGCCGCCGAAGCCCGGCGCCGCGGCGGTTCCCTCTGCCTCTTCAGCGGTCGACGCCGAGACTTCCCAACCGTCGATCATCCAGATCCCGATCACGATCGCGCCGGCGAGCCCACTCAGGGCGATCGGCCCCGAAGCGAACGCCACGGCGTCCGGCCGCGGATGGCCGGCGGCGACGAGAGCGGCCGCCGCGAGCACGACGACCTCCGCCGCCAGCAGGGCGAAGGCGAGCAGCGCGGTCGGCCGCAAGCCGTACCACAGGAGCGCCGCGGTCGCGACGATCCAGGCGCAAGCGACGGCGGCGACCGCGAACGCGTTCGCGGCCAGCGCCGGTGCGAGCAGATCCAGCGTGTACGAGCCGGCCGGCAGCGCGGTCGCGAGCACCGCGAACAGATTCGCCACCAGCAGCACCCACGCGCCGTACGCGCCGGCCTCTGCGCCGAACGCGGCGCGGATCCACGCGTACGAACTGCCGGCGTCGCGCATCCGTTCGCCCAAGCGTTTGTAGCCCGCGGCGATCATCGCCATGAGCACCGCGACCAGTGCCAGCGCGAGCCAGGTCAAGCGTCCGGCCGCGGCGATCATCGCCGCCATCGTCGTAGCGAGCGAGAACGCGGGCCCCATCGCGGCCGCGGCGACGACGATCAGGTCGCGCAGCGCGAGGACGCGCCGCAGGCGCGGCGCGCCGCCGGGGCTCACGGGGAGCGTCCCGGCCGCCATCAGGGTGCGCGCAAGCGCGAGTTCCGGTACCCGTAGAGCGCATAGACGACGATGCCGGCCGCGAACCAAATCAGGAACCGCAGCCAGGTCAGCCCGTCGAGCCCCTCGACCGTGAGCCACGCGCACAGCGCGATCCCCGCGAACGGTACGAACACGGGACCGAACGGCACGCGGAACGGCCGCGCCGCGTCCGGATGCGTGTAACGCAGCACCATCACGCCGATGCACACGATGACGAACGCCGAGAACGTCCCGATGTTCACCAGCTTCAGCAAGCTCGTGAGCGGGACGACCGCCGCGACCGCCGCAACCAGCAGTCCGGTGATCAGCGTCGTCACGATCGGCGTCTGCGTGCGCGCGTTGACCGACCCGAATGCGCGAGGCAGCAGACGGTCGCGCGACATCACGTAAAAGATGCGGATCTGACCCAGCAGCGAGGTCAGCATCGACGCGAACGTCCCGGTCACCGTACCGGCGAGGACCAGCCCGAACAGCAGCGGGTTCGAGCCGGCGTGCTCCACCGCGTCGAGCATCCCCGCGTCCGGGTTCATCTTGTCCCACGCGACGACGCCGACGGCGACCGCGGCGACGGCGGTGAACAGGACCGCGCCGACGATCAGCGAGCCGATGATCGCGCGCGGCACGTCGCGCACCGGATCGCGCGCCTCCTCGCTCGCGACCGTCACCGTGTCGAAACCGATGTACGCGAAGAAGACCAGCGCCGCGCTGGTGACGATCCCGCCGAGGCCGAGCGGCGCGAACGGGTGGTACGCGCCGGGACGCACCGCGCCCGCGAGGCCGAGGACGAACGCGCCGAGCGCGACGAGCTGGATCACGACGAGCCCGACGTTGGTCCCGGCGGACTCGCGAATCCCGATCGCGAGCAGGATTGCGAGCAGCACGATCGCGATCGCAGCGATGATGTCGACCTGCGAGTGGGCGAGATCGAGGCCTCCGTTCGCGAAGGTCACGTGCGCGGTCTGGGCCCACGCGGGCAGCGGGAAACCGAGCTTCCCGAGCAGCTGCTGCAACGACGCCGAGAGCGTCGCGGCGAGCGGCGCCACCGAGAAGCCGTACTCGAGGATCAGGTCCCAGCCGATCACCCACGCCACGAACTCGCCGAGCGCCGCGTACGCGTACGTGTACGCGCTCCCGGCGACCGGGACCATCGACGCCAGCTCGGCATAGCACAGCGCGACGAAGACGCAGGTCAGCCCGGAGAGACCGAACGCCGCGATCACCGCCGGCCCCGCGGCGTTCGATCCGGCGCCGACCGTCGAGAAGATCCCGCCCAGCATCGTTCCGAGGCCGATTGCGATCAGCGCGTTCACGCCGAGCACGCGGCGCAGCGGGACGCCGTCGGAGGGCAGCCGTTCGCGATCGTGCGGTTGGCGCGCGAACAGGTTGCGGATCAGGGACAAGGCGCTATGCGGCCTGGAACTCGATCACGCGCGGCTCGAGATGGAGCCGGTCGAGCAGCACGCGATAGTCCTCGTCCGTCACGTCGGCCCACTTCTTGCCGAGCAGCGCGATCATCGCCGCTTCGACGACGTTCGTCCCGAACGAGCGGCCGCCGAAATCCGGCGTGGTCGTCACCAGCCGCGCGATCCCGTGGTCGCGCAGGAAATCGACGTCGCCGGCGGTGACGGTGTTGGTGAGGATCGTCTTCCCGTCGAGCCGGTCCGGCATGAACTGCCGCATGAAGTGGTAGTCGCCGGCGATGATCTCCGCGTCCTCGTAGTATTCCGGGTACTTCGCCTGCGGCGGACGGTCTTGCTTCTTCCCGGTCGGATAGAAGAACTGGAACGGCAGCTTGCACGCATCAGGGAGATACTTGCGCGCCATCTCCTCGAACTCGTCGAGCCCGCGCACCGGCCGGTCGAGGTCGAGCGCGAAGATGAAGTCGCCGAAGACGACGTCGGCGCCGGCCTGCACCAGCGCCTGCGCCATCCCGAAGCGGTCGAGCGCGCTCACCATCAACACGCGTTTGCCGCGCAGCTCGATCCCGAGGTTGTTCTGCATGAACGAGATCGCGCTGCGCTCGAGCGTATTCTTCAGCCCGCTACCGTCGACGACCGGCGTGATCTTGACCGCGTCGAGCAGCCGCAGTCCGTCCCGCAGCGCGTACCGATCCGTGCCGGCATATAGGTACACGTCGATCCCGCCTAGTCCGATCGCGTCGACCGTCCCGTCGAGCGCGTGCAGCTTCGCGATCGCCTTGTCGATCGAACCGTCGGTCCCGACGCGCGAAATATCGAACTGCTCGCCCAACAGGTCGACCTCCGCTCGATGATCCCGCGACGACGATCCCAGCGAAACGGAGACGACCTTTTTCACGACGGGGCCTTTCCGGACAGCGTCAACCGTGTGATGGACACACTGCTGGGGCGATTCGGCGGTCCGTCGACAGGTTCTGACAGCCATGTCGCGCGGGTTCGACTCCCGCTCGTTCCAGCCCGGCGATGGCGCGCCGGATTCCGGTGTGGTAAACTGATCATGTCAGGACCTGTTGACACACCGCCGCGGCCACCGTCCTCTTCGAAGGCGGTGGCCGTCGCCATTTCGGTGCTCATGCCGGCACCGCCGGCGTGACGATCGCTTCATGGCGGACAGGGAAATTGACGCTGTTGGCAATGAAACAGCCTGCGTGCGCCTTCTCATGCAGCGCGATGGCCTGCTCGAGCTGCGACGCGTCCGCGATCGCAACCTTCGGGCGCAGCACAACTTCACGGAAGCGCATCACGCCGTCGATCGTCGTCATCTCGCCGCGCGCGTCGTCTTCGTAGGCGACGACGGCGACGCCGGCGAGCGCGCACTCGGCGAGGTACGAGAGCAGATGGCACGCGGAGAGCGCCGCCACCAACAGGTCCTCGGGATTGTACCGCGTCGCGTCGCCGCGGAAATGCGCGTCCGCCGAACCGCGCAGCTCGGGTTTGCCGTCGGCCTCGATCGCGTAGTCGCGCGAATAGGCGCGGTACGAGGTCGTCGCGCCCTGCGCCGCGCCGGTCCAGCGCAGCCGCGTCGCGTACACGTGCGGGCCGGCGTTCACGCGCTCGCCGCCCGGCGCTCATCGGCGGCGGCGCGCGTGCGCGCGATCGCTTCGCGCGAGATCGGCAGATCGAATGCGCGCATGTCGGCGAGCTCGAAGCCGTCCTGCGCCGCGAGCGCGTCGATCTCGCGCACCTTTTCGAGCTCGATCCCGCGGCCGAGTGTGAACGGTTCGCACCGGTCTTCGAGCGCGAGCACCATCGTCTCGGACATGCATGCCAGCGCGGTCCCCGGCGGCAGCCCCATGTCGAACGTTCCGCCCGGCTCACGCATTCGCGTCCAGCGCATCGCGCCCGGAACCCGCATGTTCCCGCCTTCGACCACGAGCACGTCCGGCCGCTCGACGGCGACACGCCGGCTGACGTCGTGCGGAAGCGAGAGCTCGCAGACGACCGCGCCCGGGCGCAAGTCCTCCGGTTCGATCACGTCCTGCGTCGACGACGTCGCCGTCAGCACGAGATCGGCGCGCCGTACGGCAGCCGCGATATCGGTCGTGCACGACGATCCGCACGGCAGCCGTTCGCGGATGCTTTCGTGGAACTTGCGCAGCCGAGTCTCGTTGCGCGCGACCAGGATCACGTGCTCGACGCGCGGCGCGATCAGTTCGACGCATGCCGCACCGATCGAACCGGTCGCGCCGACGACGACCGCGACGGCGTGCTGCGCATCGACGCCCATCTCGTCGGCGCCTCGGAACAAGCTGCGCACGCCGGCGGCGATCGTCAGAGAGTTGCCGGTCGTAACCGGGATCGGCGAGCGCTGCGCGATGGTGACGCCGCCGTCGCCGACAACGCCGGTGAAGGCACCGAGCCCTGCGACCTGCGCGCCGAGGTCCGCGCCGATCTCGATCGCCTTGAGGATGCGCTCGTAGACGCGGTCGCGCGGCAGCTCGAGCATCTGCTGCGGGAGCAGCCCGGCGCCGACGAACCAGCCCTCGGTTTCCCGCCCGTCCGGGGTCCGGATCCCGGTCACGTGCGCGACCGCCCAGGAGGGCATCCACTCCATGATCTTGGCGATGATCGGCCGCCCCTTACCCTTCGCGCCGGGCTCGTAGCGGACGACGTCCTCGAACGACAGGGGGTGGATCACAAAGCAGAACTTGGTCATCCCAAAGAGCCGTTTTCGCCCCTCCGCCGCCGGGAGCCCGCGGCCTCGCCAGGGAAAGGTTTGCGGGCATGAATCAGACGCTCTCGACCATCGAGGAGCTCCTCCGGATCCCCGCCCCTTGCCCCTCTCCGGTGGGGCTCGCGTGTGACGGGCCGGATCTGTGGATCGGCTCCTTCGAGACAAATCGAATCTACGGCCTTGTTGCACAACAAGGCCGTGTCTTTGAAGAGGCTGTCGCACCGGGCAGGCCATTCGGGATCACCGTCACCGGCGACGCGCTGCGCGTCGTGCTCGGCGACAGCCACGAGGGCGGTGCCGACGACCGGTTCATACGCCGCTACATCATGGGCAAGGACTTCAAGTCGGAAGCGATCGCGTGTCCCGGGGGGGCCGGCTCGTTCCTGGCCTACGACGGCGACCGGCTCTACCTCAGCCAGCGCGACAACAAGGTGATCCTCGAGCTCGACGAGCGCGGCACGGTGCTGAGGACGATCCCCGTTCCGCGTCAGATCACCGGGATGGTGATCGTCGCCGGACGATTCTATCTGGTGACGACGGAGAGCCGCGACGTCGACGACTACCGGCTGCTGTGCCTCGACGCTCGCAAGGAGCAGCCCGAGGTCCACGAGCTGGCGGCGATCCCGTTCGGCGCGCGCAGCCTGGGCTTCGACGGGACGAAGTTCTGGACGAATTGCCGCGAGGAGAACACGATCGTCGCCTTCGCCAAGCCCGACTGAAGGAGCCGCAGGACGCGGGTGAGGGGGGCCACCCGCATCCTGTACGAACCAAGCGAGCAGTGACGCCGCGGTACCGCCGCTCCAGCGTCAGAGCGGTCCTCGAGACCATCATGCCGGATCGCGCCGCCGCCGCCGAGGCGCACGATGCGCTGTGGGCCGTGCTGTGGAACCGGCGCTACGACGACGTCGACGAGCCGGTCTGGGCGCCGGAGGCGGCGTACTCGGGGATCCTCGCGTTCGCGCGCGGCTTGGACGGGGCCAGCTCGTTCATCAGCGTCGACATCGGCGAGGCGTTCGTCGTGTTCGTCACGACCGGCGACCGGCCGCCGATCGGGAGCCGCGTCCGCGTGCTCGCCGGCGAACGCGATCAGTGGCGCCTGGCGGAGGTCCAACCACTGGGACTCGGCGTCGACCTGCGCTTCGACGACCACACCACGCCGACCGATACGGCCTGGATCGGCGCGCTGCGCGAGGGCGTCGACCGGCTGCGCGAGCTTCTCACCGCACGGCGCGACCGGCTGGCGGCGCGGCGCAGGCAGCTCGGCGCTCTGAACGAGCCGCCCGCACTCGAGGAGATCTGGCGCGAGGAGCTGGGCGCGCTCAGCGACCGCATCGCGCTCGAGACCGAGTACACGCCGGCGGAACACGCCGCGCTGGCGCGCGCGCGAGCGAAGGGTGCGCGCAGTGCCGACGAGGAGGAGCGCAAGATCGTCACCGCGCGCAAGCGCCGCTTCTCCGAGCGCGGCGCCGAGGCGATCGCGCGCTTCCGCGAAGAACCCTGGCCCGCGATTCGCGACCGCGCCGCCGCCGAGATCAAGAAGTACGCGGACTACCGCACCGAGGTCGTCCGGCTCGAGGACGCGCTACAGCGCATTCGGGCGCTCTCGGGCCGCGCGAAGAACGCCGGCGGCGCACTCGACCGGCTCGAGAAGGCAGGGTTCCGCGTCGGCGCGCTGGTGTTCGATCCGGCGCGTCTCGAAGACGCCGAATACGCCGAAGAGGTACTGCGAACGATCGAACTGCTGCACGCCGCGATCCCGCAGCGCGCGGTCTCGATCGCGACCAGCTTCAGCGCGTACCGCGCACCGACTGCGGGGCCGTCCGTAACTCCGCCTCGGCCTTGAGCGCGGCGAGCATCATCTCCGAGTTCTCGCGCACCTTTTTCTCCAGCGTCGGGCCGATCAGCTCGGCGAGCGTCGGCACGCCGAAGTCGTACTCGACGCTGAGCACGACGTGCGTGGTCGTGCCCTCCTGCGCGAACGTCCAAGCGCCCTCGAACGTGTCGAGATCGCCCTCGATCAGCGCATACTCGATCCGCAGCGCGACGTCGTCGAAGACGTCACGCTCGGTCCACTCGATCGGCGCATCCTCGACCAGCGTCTTCCAGCGCGTTATCACGTGATCGGAGTGGCGCTCCAGCACGACGACGGTCTCGACGTCCGGCATGAACTCCGGGAAACGCTCCTGCTCCTTGGCGAGCTCGTAGACCGTCGCGGCGGGCGCCTCGACGTCGATCGAGCACTCGACGTACGGCATTACGCGAGCGTCCCGAGCTTCTCGAACGCGGTCGCCACCGCAGCGTCGAACGCGCGCAGCGCGGTATCGACCTCCTCGACGGTCACGATCAGCGGCGGTTCGAGACGGATCACGCGCTGCTGGTTCAGCGTCCACGCGGCGGTGACGCCGCGTTTCAACAGCTCCGGGATGATCGTGCCGCCGTACCCTTCGCTGCGCAGCTCGACGCCGACCAGCAACCCCGCGCCGCGCGCGTCCGCGATCACGGCCGGGAAGCGCTGCATCGTCAGCCGCGCACCGGCGAGCAATTGCGCGCCGCGTTCGCGGGCGTTCGCGACGAGATCTTCGTCGAGCAGGACGTCGAGCGCGGCGAGCGCCGCCGCGCAGGCGAGCTCGTTCCCGCCGAAGGTCGAAGTGTGCAGCAGCGGCTGCTTCCCGTACGCCGCGTTCCACACCGCCGGCCGCGCGACGTAGGCTCCAATCGGGATGACGCCGCCTGAGAGCCCTTTCGCGAGCGTCATCACGTCGGGGACGACGGCTTCACGATCGCACGCGAAGAGCGCGCCGCAGCGCCCGAGCCCCGTCTGCACCTCGTCGGCGATCAGTAGCGCGCCGGCGGTGTCGCAGATCGCGCGCACCTCGCGCAGATAGCCGTCGGGCGGGATGTTGACGCCGCCCTCGCCTTGGATCGGCTCGACGATCACCGCCGCGACGTCGCCGTCGACCGCGCCGCGCAGCGCGGCGGCGTCGCCGAACGGCACGCGCCGCACGTCGGCGAGGAGCGGCAGGAAAGGATCGCGGAAGGCGTCGCGGCCGCTCGCGGAGAGCGCGCCGAGCGTCTTGCCGTGAAACGCCGCGTCGGTCGCGACGATCGCGGCGCGCTTCGTCGCGGCCCGAGCCAGCTTGAGCGCACCCTCGACCGCCTCGGTCCCGCTGTTCGCGAAGAACGAGATCGCGAGATCGCCGGGCGTCAGCTCGGCCAGCCGTTTCGCGAGCCGCCCCATCAGCGGGTTGAACATCGTGCGGCCCGAGAGTGCGATGCGGTCGAGCTGCTCGCGCACCGCGGCGACGACGCGCGGATGACGGTGTCCCAGCGTAAACACGCCGTAGCCGCCGGCAAAATCGAGGTACGTCTTGCCGTTGTGGTCGGTGATCGTCGAGCCTTCGGCGCGCACCTCGACCGGCGAGCCGGAGAGCTTCATCACCCGCGCCAGCGGCGGGTTCAGGTAGGCGCGATAGTTCTCGTACGTCTCCTCGTACAGCGCCGCGGGCGTGGCGGCGCCGTACAAGTCGGGATCGTGGGGCACGATCACGCGACGGCGAGCTCGGGCATGCGCGCTTCGAGCTGGGCGATCGTCGCCTCGAGCACCGCGAGCGTCTCGCCCGCCGTCTCCGTGCGCATCAGCCGTTCGCGTAGCGCGCTCGCACCCGGGAAGCCCTTGAGATAATAGCCGAGATGCTTGCGCATCTGCGGAACTGCGCGCGGTTCGCCCCACTCCTCGACCATCGTACGGTAGTGGTGCATCGCGAAGCGCAGACGATCGGGCGCCTCCGGCGTCGCGTCGGGCTCGCGCCCCTCCATCAGCGCGCGCAGCCGCGAGACGAGCCACGGGTTCCCCAGCGTGGCACGGCCCAGCATCACGGCATCGACGCCGCTCTCCCGCATCCGGTGCAGCGCGTCGTACGGATCGCCGAGGTCTCCGTTCCCGATCACCGGGATGTCGACCGCGCGCTTGAGCTCGGCGATTTTCGCCCAGTCGGCGCTGCCTCGGTAGAACTGCTTCGCGGTGCGCGCGTGCAGGGTCAACGCTTGCACGCCGACGGCCTGCGCGCGCTTCGCCACCTCGACGAAGACCAGCTCGTTCTCGGCCCAGCCGAGGCGCATCTTCATCGTCACGGGACAATCGACGGCGGCGACGACTGCTTTCATGATCGCCTCGCAGCGGTCGACGTCGCGCAGACAGGCGCTCCCGCCTTCGGTCTTCGTCACCTTCGGCGCCGGGCAGCCGAAGTTGATGTCGACGATGTCGGCACCGCACTCGCGCACGAGCTTGGCGGCGTGCGCCATGATCGCCGGGTCGTTGCCCCACAACTGGGTCGAGACGGGCTTCTCGACGCCGTGCTGGTCGATCATCTCCATCGTGCGCTGGTTGCCGTACTGGAGCGCGTTCGACGAGACGAACTCCGTCACGGTCAGACCGAACCCGAACGGCTTGTAGAGCGCCCGCAGGGTACGGTTCGTCACCCCCGACATCGGCGCGAGCACGATCGGCGGCCAGACGTCGATCGGTCCGATCCGAAGCGGTGGGACGGTCCCCCGGGACTGAGGATGACGGGTCACGACCACCGAGTGTACCACGCCCGGGGCGGCAACGCCCACCGGCCGGGGCAGGTAACCGGCGGCCGCTCTCCGGAGCACTGCGACGATGGTCGCCGCGCTCGCCCTTGCGGCTCTGCTCGCAGCCGCCTCACCGCCGCCCGGGCGCCGGTTCGTCGACGAACCGGTTCACGAGAACGCGCTCGTCGGGAACTTCGCCGCGCCCTCCGACGGCGGACGACACCCGGCGCTCATCGTGCTCGGCGGCTTCGAGGGCGGTATTCCCGACGAGGCGTACAGCCTAGCGCTGCAAGGCTACGCGGTCTTTGGGGTCGCCTATTTCGGTGCGGCGCCCCTGCCGCCGTCCGCGGACAAGATTCCGGTCGAGACCGTCTCGCGCGCAATCGACTGGTTGCGCGCCCGGCCGGAGGTCGATCTTGCGCACATCGGGATCCTCGGGATCTCGAAGGGTTCCGAGCTCGCCCTGCTCGCCGCGGGCCGCGACCCGCGGATCACCTCGGTCGGGGTGATCTCGCCCAGCGCGTACGTCTGGTTCGCGCCGGCCTTCGACGGCGAGGCCGACCGCTCGTCGTGGACGGCGAACAACGGGCCGCTGCCGTTCATCCCGCCGGACCAGCGCGCGAAAGCCGCACTCGGGCGCGCGTTTCAGAGCGGGGGAACCTTCGCATTTCGCGAGCTCTACGACGCTTCGCTCGCGACGGCGTCGCCGGCGACGGTGGCGAGCGCGGCGATCCCGGTCGAGCGCATCACCGCACCGATCCTGTGCATCGCAGGCGACGACGACCGCCAGTGGGACAGCGCCGGCGCCTGCAAGACGATCGCCGCGCGCCGCCGCGGCATCCGGGCCGCCGCCGCCGACGAGGTGATCGTCGAACCGGGCGCCGGACACGCGCTCTCGCTGGGCGGGAGGCCGTCGCCGGAGGTGATCCCCGCCGGCAAGATGAGCTTCCGGCTCGGCGGCAGCACGGCCGCGAACGAGCACGCCGCGGCCGACACGTGGATCCACACGCTGGCGTTCTTCGGGCGCACGATCTGACGCCGCCGCCGCTGACCTGCCGAGCCGCCAGACCACCGGCCGGTACGTAATTTTCACGCCCGGGCGGGTAGCACCACAGCACCGGCACATGTGCGCCGGTCGTGCAACACCCACCCAAGAGAGCCTCGAGCCGTTGAGCCGGGGCTCTCAGCCTGTCTTGGGTCCCGCGCGGGTTCTCGTGCGCCGCAGCATGTCGACGGCGGCTCCGAACGGGCGTACGATGGACCGGGGCAGGCGGTAACGCTTCCGCCCCCGCGAGCGCCGCTTGGCCCTACCTGCGGCGCTCGTGCATGTCGTGCCGGCTCGACGCGCGCAGGTGGTCGAAGCGCAGCCCGTGGAGGACCAGGTGCGGTTCGACCAGCTCGATCGCGGACGTCTCAGCGGCGACGACCGGCGCCATGCCGCCGGACGCGATGACGCGCGCACCGTCGCCGAGGATCGTGCGCATCCGGCGCACCAGCTCTTCGGTCTGCCCGACCGCGCCGTAGACGAGCCCGGCCTGGATCGCGCTGACCGTATCGCGCCCGATCGGGCTTCCCGGCGCGACGAGCGCGACTTGCGGCAACTTCGCGGTGCGCCCGACGAGCGCGTCCAGCGAGACCTGCAGCCCGGTGGCGATCGCGACGCCGAGGTAGGCACCGTCGGCGCCGATCGCGCCGAAGGTCGTCGCGGTGCCGTAGTTGATCACGATCGACGGTGCGCCGACGAACGCGACCGCCCCGATCGCGCCGGCGACGAGATCGCTGCCGACCTCGGTCGGCCGATCGGTGCGCACGACGATCGAACGCTGGTTGGCGGCGGTGAAGAACGTCGGCTGCACGCCGAAATATTTCTGGCATCCTTCGCCGAGCGGACGGTCGACGACGGGGACGACCGACGAGACGACGATCGCCTCGACGTCGCGGATCGGAACGCTCGCCGCCGAGAAGAACGCCGCGAACAGCACGCCGAACTCGTCCGCGGTGCGCCGCCGCGCGGTGGTGACGCGCCACGTCCCGACCATCGCGCCGGACGCGTCGAACGCGCCGAGCTTCGTCTCCGTATTGCCCACGTCGATGCAGAGAAGCATGCTAACGGCGCTCCGCCTTCAGTTCGACGATCGCGTCCCACAGGCGCACGGCGAGCTCGCGCTTCGACCCGGCGCCGAGATCCTTGCGTCCGTGCACGCCCCACAGCAGGACGAGCGCGTTCGGCCCGGCTCCGAAGCCGCGTTCGCCGCCGACGTCGTTCACCGCGATCGCATCGAGCTGCTTCCGCACCAGCTTCTCGCGTGCGCTCGTCTCGAGCGCCTCCGTCTCGGCCGCGAAGCCGACCAGGAACAGACCGTTCTTCTGCGCGCCGAGGTTGGCCAGGATATCGGGATTGCGTTCGAGCGCGAGCGACTGCGGTTCGTCGGTCTTCTTCACCTTGTGCGCGTGCGTCGTCGCGGGACGCCAGTCGGCGACCGCCGCCGTGGCGATCGCGATCGTCGCGTTCGCCGCGCGCTCGCGCACCGCGTCGTCCATCTCGCGTGCGGTGGTGACGCGCGCCGTGCGCGCGCCGGCCGGCGGTTCGAGCGACGTCGGTCCGAGCACGAGGTCGACCTCGGCGCCGCGCGCCAGCGCCTCGCGCGCCAACTCGATCCCCTGCGTCCCGCTCGACGCGTTGGAGAGGAAGCGCACCGGATCGATCGGTTCCCGCGTCGGTCCGGCGGTGATCAGCACGCGTTCACCGGCGAGCTCGTTCGTGCGGAGCAGCGCGTGCTCGATCGCTGCGACGAGCGCGTCCTCGCCGGCGAGCCGGCCGGCGCCGTGCTCGCGCTCGGCGAGAAAACCGATCTCGGGCTCGACGATCTCTGCACCGCGGGCGCGCAAGGTCGCGATGTGCGCGCGCGTCGCATCGTGTTCCAGCATCGCCGTGTTCATCGCGGGCGCGACGACCAGCGGCGCGCGGGTCGCGAGCACGACGTTGGTGAGCAGATCGTCGGCGATTCCGAGCGCTAGCTTTGCGATCGTGTTCGCGGTCGCGGGTACGATCGCGACGACCTCGGCTTCCCGCGCCAGCGTGATGTGCGGAATCTCCTCGACGCGTTCCCACAGCGAGGTGTGGACCGGCCTTCGCGCGAGCGCGGCGAACGTGGCGGCGCCGACGAAGCGCAGCGCATCGGCGGTCAGCACGACGTCGAGGATCGCACCGGCTTGCACGAGCCGGCTCGCGAGCGCAGCCGCTTTGTACGCTGCGATCCCGCCGGTGACGCCGAGCAGCACGCGGCGCCCGTTCACGGCTGGGCCTCGATCGGTTCGTTGTCGATCAAGCGCGTCGTGCCGGCCCACGCGCTCGCGATCGCGAGCGCCGGCGGTCGCACCTGCGCCACGGTAACGAACGTCGCGGGATCGACGACGTCGAGGTACGCTTCGCGCAGCGGCGCGGACAGCTCCGCGCGGCCACGGGCGATGGCGCGGTCGCGATCGACCTCGCCGGCGCGAGCGGCGGCAGCGATCGCCTCGAGCGCGCGGTGAAGCGAGGGGGCCGAGGCGCGCTGCTCGCGATCGAGGTATGCGTTGCGGCTCGAGAGGGCGAGCCCGTCCGGCTCCCGCACCGTCGGGCAGACGACGAGCTCGACCGGAAGATCCAGATCGGCCACCACCCGGCGCAGCACCGCGACCTGCTGGGCATCCTTGGCGCCGAAGTACGCGCGGTCGGGGCCGACCGTCGCGAACAGCTTCGTGCAGACCGTCGCGACGCCGCGGAAGTGCCCGAGGCGCAGCGCGCCCTCGTAGACGGCGCCGACCGGCCCGGGATCGACGGTGGTCCCAAAGCCCGGCGGGTACATCGTCGCGGCGTCGGGCGCGTAGACGAGATCGACGCCGGCCTCGCGCAGCGCCGCGACGTCGCCTTCGAAGGCGCGCGGGTAGCGGTCGTAGTCCTCGTTCGGACCGAACTGCAGGGGGTTCACGAAGACCGACACGGCCACCGAGCGGCACTCCTCGCGCGCGCGCCGGACCAGGGCGAGGTGCCCGGCGTGGAGCGCACCCATCGTAGGAACCAGCCCGAGCGGGCGTTCGGCCGCGACGAGCGCCGCGCGGACCTCCGCCGGAGTCCTGACGATTTCCATCTGCTTACGGCTGGACCACGCGGAGGGTCGTGCGGCCGATGACGAACGGCTCGCCGAAGCCGATCGGCTCGGGCTCGCCGAGCGTCCGCCCGCCGACCCGCGTGCCGTTGCGGCTCGCGAGATCGGCCAACTGTAACCGACCATCCTCTTCCTGGAAGAGTCGCGCGTGTTTTCGGGAAATATAGCGGTCGATCGTGATGCACGCGGTTGCCACCGCATCGTCACGGCCGATGGTGATCTCCTGCTCGAACGCCCACGTCTTACCGTCGAGCGGGCCACTCATCACCTCGAGGACATACATGACCGGACCGCCTTCGCGCGGCCCGGACGGCCGGTCCTCTCCACAGGAAGCACGTACCGCGTGAAAGACGACCACCCACTCCTCGAGATCGACTCCGAATCGCTGCGCGCCGCGGAGTTCATGCAGGCCCAGGAACTGCTCGGCGGCATGGTCGGACGCCGCATCGTCTCGGCGCAGCTCGAGGAGACGCGCATCTCGATCGAGACCGACGACGGCTCAATCTACTACTTCTACGGCTTCATGGGCGAAGACGCGGCCGACGCGGAGGCCGACGCGGAGGCCGAGTAGCCCAGCCGGCTGTTCCCGGACCGGCTCAGGCCCGCAGCACCGCGGTCGCCGCCAGCATAGCCCCGAGCGCGGAGTGCTCCGCGGTGACGCCGCCTTGCAGGTAGACCTCGAACGGCGCGCGCAGCGGCGCGTCGCACGACAGCTCGATCGTCGCCCCGCTGACGAACGAACCGCTCGACATGATGACGGGGTCGACATAGCCGGGAACCGGCCCGGGCTCCGGCGCGAAGCGGGCGTTGACCGGAAGTGCGAGCTGCAGCCCGCGCGCGAACGCGATCAGCCGTTCCGGCGAGCCGAGCCGGATCGCCTGCACGATGTCGGTGCGCTCGGCGCCGGGCTCGGGGTCGACGCCGAACCCCAGCTCGGCGAACAGGGCGGCCGCGAAGTCGAGCCCGCGCAACGCCTCCGCGACGACGAGCGGCCCGTAGAAGAGTCCTTGCACGAGCGCGCGGCCGAAGCCGAGCGTCGGCCCGAGACCGGCGCCGATCCCCGGCGCGAAGACACGGGCCGCGATCCGCTCCACCAGATCGGCACGGCCCGCCACGTACGCGCCCCCCGGCGCCAAGCCGCCGCCGAGGTTCTTGATCAGCGAACCCGCGATCACGTCGGCCCCAACTTCGAGCGGCTCGCGCTCTTCGACGAGCTCGCCGTAGCAGTTGTCGACGAACACGATCGTCTCGCGGCAGGCAGCGTGGACGGCGCTCGCGATCGCTCCGATCGCAGCGATCGAGAGCGAGCGGCGGACCGCGTAGCCGCGTGAGCGCTGCACGAAGACGACCGCCGGACGCTCGCGGCGGGCCGTCTCGGTCAGCGCAGCAAGGTCCGTCTCGCCGGCCGGCGTGCGCGGCACCTCGGCGTAGCGCACGCCGCGCGTCACGAGCGCGTACGGCGCGGTCGCGATCGCATGCCGCAGCGTGTCGTACGGCGCACCGTTTGCCGCCAGCAGCATCGCACCGCTCGGCACCAGCGCATCGAGTCCGGCCACGATCGCGTGCGTGCCGCTGACGATCGAGAGCCGCGCCAGGACGCGCTGGGCGCGAAGCACGCGTGCGAGCAGCGACTCGTAGCGCTCGCGCGCCGCGTCGTCGTAGCCGTACCCGGTCGTCCCGGCGAGGTCGCTCTCGGCGATCCCCTCGTCGAGAAACGCGCGCAGGACGCGCGCTCGCACCGCGGTCGCGCGCGGGTCGCGCCGCTCGAGCCATACGGCGGCGCGCTCGGCGGCGGTGCGCACGCGCGGATCGACGTCGCTCCCGGTCAGCAGCAGCTCGATCACGCGGCGCCCGCCGCCGGCTGCGCACGCGCGGCGCGCGCGGTTTCGGCCCGCTCGTAGACGCGCACGAACGGCAGCCAGACGGCACCCGCGATCGCGAGGTTCAGCGCGACGAGCACGCACGCGCGCCAGTCGAGCGTAGCGATGAACGCGTTGATGAGCGCGGGGATCGTCGAAGGCGTGTAGAACAGCGGCCGGCCGACCCAGCCCAGCGCGAACGCCGTAAACGTCGTGCACGAGAGGACGACCGGAGCGAGCACGAACGGCACGGCGAGCACCGGGTTGTACGCGATCGGCAGGCCGAAGATCACCGGCTCGTTGATGTTGAACAGCGCCGGCGCGAGCGTGGCGAACCCGAACGCGCGCAGGCGGCGCACGCGGCTGCGCAGGAGCAGCACGACGAGCGGAAGCGTCGCGCCGGCGCCGCCCGGGAAAACGAACAGGAACGTCGACACGACGACGACGTGCGGGATCGGCTGATGGTGCGCGAACGCGTCGCTGTTCTGGACTTGAAGCTGCAAGTACACCGGGAACACGATCGCGGCCAGCAGCGCCGGCCCGTGGATCCCGACCAGCCACAGCATCGACTCGATCGCCGTGATCAGCACGAGCGCGACGAAGCTGTCGCCGAGCGTCGCCAAGGGCTCGAGCGCGCTCGCGAGCCCGCTCGCGGGCGAGAGGCCGAGCGCGAAGAGCGCGTACGCCGCCGCGACGAACGCGCACGCGCCCGCTGCCGTTCCGGCCACGGCGCCGAACCGGCGCCGGCCGAGGGCGATCGCTCCGGCCGCGCCCAGCGCGATCACGATGGCGGTGAAGATCCCGCTCACGCCGAGCGTGCGCGCGAAGGGCGCGAGATCGTCGATCGCGCGCGTCCGGGCAAAGCGCTCGAGCGCCGTCAGCGCATCGTGCGGCAGCGCGAGCGCGAAGGCGACCGCTGCCGCGGCGAGCAGCGGCAGCGCGGGATATCTCAGTCGCAGCGCCAGCCGCAGCGAGAGCACGACGAGCATCAGCACCGAGGCGAGCGCGAACGCGCTCGGCAGGAACGCGACCAGCGCCCTGAGCGCCGACCACCCCGGGAACGGCCGGCCGTTCAGCAAGACCGCCAGCCGCGCGACGAGCGCGGCCAGTGCCGCGCCGAACGCGATCGGCAGCGACTCCTGCAGCGCGCGGACGGCGGGTGCCTCCGCGATGCGGTGCGCCAGCGGAGCAGCCGCGCGTTCGAGCCGCGCGACGATCCCCTCACCGGCCGGCGCCTCGAGCGCCGCTGCGCTAGAGCTTGCGGATGACGGCTTCGACCCGGCCGACGATGGTGACATCGTCGGCGTAGATTGGCGCCATGGTGGCGTTCTCCGGCTGGAGCCGCACCCGGCCGCTCTCACGGTAGAACCGTTTGACCGTCGCCTCGCCGTCGATCATGGCGACCACGATCTCGCCGTTGTTCGCATTCGGGCGCGGCTCGACGACGATGAGGTCGCCGTCCAGGATCGCCGCGTCGATCATCGAGTCGCCTTTGACGCGCAGCATGAAGCCGCCGCTGCGCGGCACCCACGAGGCCGGCAGCACGAACTGCTCCTCGAGGTTCTCCGTCGCGGTGATCGGCACGCCGGCCGCGACGCGGCCGAGCAGCGGCAGCGTCGCCGACGCGACCTTCTCCGGCTCGTCGGCGGGGCGGCTCGCCACCAGCGCGCGCGGCTTGGTGGGATCGCGTCTGAGCAGACCGCGGCGCTCGAGCGTTTTCAAGTGCGACTGCACCGTCGACGACGACGAGAGGCCGACGCGCTCGCCGATCTCCCGCACCGAAGGCGGGTACCCGTGTTCGGAGCTGAACTCGCGGATCACCTCGAGGATCCGCTGCTGCCTCTCCGTCGTGGCCCGTTCGGCCATTCATCCCTCCTAGAAGAATGCCACCCAGTAGGCACTGCGCCAACAGACGCTCGCCGACGACGGCCGGGGCCGCCGCATTTGATTGCTGCACATCCTAGCACAGAACCCCAGCCGGAGCAAACATATGTTCGAACCCATTGACGCGGGAGGACCCGCCTTGGTACCATATGGGGGACGAACGAGCGTTCGGCACAACATCTAGGGGGATCGGAAGCACCATGTACGGGACGTCCAAACGAAAACTGACCCTCATGCCGCTGGTGGCCCTCGGCGGGCTCAGCCTGGCCGTGACGCTCCCCGCCCTGTCGAGCACGGTCCACGCCGCGCCGCCCGTCGCGTACACGACGGTCACCGTCCATAGCGGTCAGACCCTCTGGTCGGTCGCCGAGGCCAGGACCCCCGCGACCGGCGACGTCCAATCGACCGTCGACCAGATCATCGCGACGAACCACCTGACCGGCGCGAACCTCCAAATCGGCCAGAAGCTCCGCGTGCCGCGATGAAAGCCCTCTAGCCACCCGGCTGGCGCGCCACGCCAACGCGCGGTGCGCCAGACTCGCCAACATCAGCCGTGCCCAACGACGCCTGCGTGCTCCCTCGCCGCAGGCGTCTTCACATCCCCACCCTCCCACCCCACATCCCCCGAGCGCACGACTGCCTGGAGGGGCGCGGTGGGCGCATGGGTCTCGGACGGTACTCGCGGAGTCGCGGAGCCCCGGAGGGGCGGGAGCGACGCAGCGGTAGCGACCGCAGCGCAGGATGCGCGCAGGGAGCGTGCCGGCCGAGGCCCATGCCCCCGCCGTGCCCCGAGCCACCATCCAGCCAGGGGAAAAAGAAGAGCGGCCCCGCCGAAGCGGAGCCGCTCACCATCCCTTTCAGGAGTACGCGAGCCTTAGAGTTTGATCCGAGCCTCGAAGTACATATTGAACGGGAATCCGGGGAACAGCGGGTTGTACGGTGTGGCGAGGAACGGCTGCACCTGGTCGCCCGGGTTGTAGACGTTCCCGGCGGGAATGATCCCGCCGCCCGCACCGGCCGTCGCCGTGTAGTTGCAGGCGTGGTTCACGGTGAAGCCCGTGTGCGTCCCACCCCAGCAGCGGTTGACGATGTTCGCGAAGTTTCCGACCAGCGTCACACGCTTATTGATGTCGTACGTGACCTGCGTGTGGAGCAGGAGGGAGTTCGGTGCGGTGAAGGCACCGACGTTGTCGAACCGGCCCGTGTACGGGTTCGGAATAGCGATCGCAAAACCGCACGCGGCGTCGTACGGCGCACCGCCGACAGCACCGTACGGGTAGCGAGGATCGCCGACCGTCGTTGCGGTGAACAGACCGGGACATCCGGCGCTCGGGTCGACACCCGGCGTCGAGAGCGGGACTCCGTACTTCTGACCGCCCGAGAACTGCAGCGCAGGCGTGATGGCCAGCGGGCCGTGCTTGTACTGCAGGAGCAGGGTGGAGACGTACGGTGCACCGTACTGGTTGTAACCGCCGCCGCCGATGGCACCTGGGAAGGTGTCGTAGGTGGCGTACCGGCCGTTCGGATCCATGAGCGGCTGGGTCGGCGCGTTGTAGTACGGGTTGGCGATCGACGTCGCCGCGCACGCGTTGTCGACGACACCGGCGGTGGTGTAGCACGGCGCGCCGCCGCCGCCTCTGGTGAGCTTGTCATACGCCGAGATCGCGGTGTTGAAGCCGTCGATCACGCCGACGCCGTTGCTCAGGCGCTTGTAGGTGATGTAGCTGTTCGTGTACGCGAACGACAAGCGCGCCGCGATGCCGTTGCGCGAGAAGTCGCCCTTGTCGACTTCGAGCTCGAAGCCTTGCGACGTCTGCGCGCCGACGTTGACGCCCGAGACGAAGCTCGTCTTCTGATCGAGGTAGAACTGCTGAATCTGGTCCTGCGTTCTGCGCACGAACGGCGTCAGCTTGAACGACGTGTCTCCCTTGAACTGGTGCTCGAGAGAGAAGTCGATGTTGTCCGCGATCGACGGCTTGATGCTGCCGTGGCCCGGCGTGTTGCCGATGCCGTTCCGCACGAAGCCGGCCAGGACGAGCGGCGCCTCAGGCTGCAGGGAGTTGTACTGCATGAACGCGGTGTTCGGAGCCTGGGCGTAGCGCCCGTAGCTGGCCCGAAGGACCGTTCGCGGGTCCACCGTGTACGTCGCGCCGATGCGCGGCTGGAAGATGTTGTACGTGAAGGTCTGACCTGACACGTTGAACTGCTGGAACGTCGGGAACTGCGCGTTCCAGGCGTTGTAGAAGAACGTGCGCGCCAGCCCGCCGTTCGTCGTGTCCGAACCGAGGAACTGGAATTGGTCGAACCGCAGGCCGAGGCTGATGTTCAGGCGGTCGCTGGGCTTCCACTGATCCGAGATCGACGCCGCGGCGAACCGCGGCTGCACGGTGTTGTAGGTCGCGAATTGACCGTTATTGAGCACCATGTATTCGCACAGTCCGCCGCCGCAGGTTCCGCTCGCCGGCGTAACCGTTCCGTTGAACGCCTGCGTCGCCGTGAAGTAACCCGTGTTGCCGCTGTTCAGGTTGCTGCCGCTGCCGCTGTAGCAGTTCACAGCGACGTGAAGCTGGTTGTAGCAGATGCCGTTGCCGGGATTCGACGAGTCGACGAGTCCGCCGATGACGGTACGCGCGTTGACGCCGCCGAACCCGGCGAACGCCTGCGTGTTGTTGTCGCGCAGCGTGCTCGCGGTCGTGTACGAACCTTGGATCGTCAGCAGGTGCTGCGAGTTGATCTGGTCGGTGAACTGCGCGCTCACGCCACGGGTATGGCTCTCGAGCTCGTAGTCCGCCGACGCGAATCCGAGGTAGTTCTGATACGACGACTGCGGGCCGACCATCAGCCAATCGGAGTAGTACGTGTATCCGTACACGCGCAGGAACGCGTTCGTCCCGAAGTTGTGCTGGTACTGCAGCTTCACGATCGACTGGTCGTTGTTGAACGCATCGCGCCGGTTGGGTTCGATACATCCGCCGCCCGCCGTCGTGTTGTTCGTGATCGAGCAGTTCTGCAGCCCGCGCGCGCGCCCGCCCGGCGATTGCGGGAACGGGTAGTAGAAGCCCCCGCCGCCGGTGAAGGTCGTCGGGAGGAGCGTGCCGACCGCCAGGTTCGACCCGAACGTGTCGATATAGGCCGGAACGCCGACGCCGATGTCGCTGAGGAACTGGGCGCCGCCCTGATCGTTCGTCGATGTGTACGACTCGTTGTTGATGAAGTTATTGTCGTACAGGAACTGGACGTCGTCCCGGTTGCCGTCCTTGCGCGGGATGCCGAAGTGGAAGTTCGCGACCGTGTCGCGGACCTTCACGCCGGAGACGCTGTCGGCCACGTAGGGTCCGAGCACGTACGACGGCAGATAGCCGGTGTTCGTGTACGGCGTCCCGTTGTTGGTGTAGCACGACGGGGTCTCGAGCTGCGGCGTGCCCGAGCAGGTAACCAGCGGTGCACCCCAGTCGTGCTGGAGGCTGCCGCCGTTGTACTGATCGTAGTACCGGTAGCTCTGATTGTACGCGCCGGCTCCGATGTAGTACGAGAACGTGCGGCTCGGATTCGCGCCGCCCGCCTCGAACGACACCTTGTTGTAGAGCGTCGGCGTGCCGATCGCGAGCGTCAGGTTCCGCGACGCGGGCGCCGTGCCCGTGCGGATGACCTGGTTGATGTAGCCCGAGATACCGTTCGCCTCGGCGTTCGCAGCCGGCGCTCCGGTGTAGACCTGGAGCTCCTGCTGGCCGAGCGATGAGGCCGGCCCCGAGGGGTAGTTGTCGAAGGCACGGTTGACGGGGACGCCGTCGAACTCGTAGCCGATCTGGTCGTAGTCGCCGCCGCGGATCGAGAGCTGCGGACCCGCGCCGATGTAGCCGGCCTGGTTGGGCTGGACGTACACACCGGGGACCGTCGAGATCGCCGACCACGCGCTGTTGAGCGTGCCGCCGCCGCCCATCGCCGACGCTTTGTCCTGGGTGACCGCGTTGATCGAGTAGACGTCGGCGGTCGTACCGGGCTTCACGAGCGCGGAAGCCGCGCGCGAGGTGACGGAACCGATCACCTTGAGCTTCGTGGGCTGCGGGAGGCTCACGCTGACCGTCGCGTCCGCTTGGACGGTGACGCCGCTGACGTTGACGGCGTCGCGCAACGCCGTCGCCGGCGTCGAGACCGTGTACGTGTCAGGGTTGAGCGAGACGAACGAGAAGCGTCCCGTCGCGTCTGATGTCGTCGTCGCCGATTGCGACGGGCTTGCCGCGGTGACGCGGGCGCCGCTGATGGGTTGGTTCGACTGCGGGTCGACGACGGAACCGTTGATCACGCCCGTTGTGCCTGCCAGAACGCTTGTCGTTCCCTGGAGCACGAACGCAATTAGCAACAGAACCGCGACGATACCACGTCTCACCGAATAGGGGATTGCCACGGGCACCTATCCTTTCGATGGGTGGGTGGGGTTTGACCGAGCCGAGAGCCGGGCTCGGAATTCCGTGAGGAATAGCCGTGTCAAGCCTTGGACGGACCTGGCACTCTTCTGACAGACTGAGCTGGCTTCCCCTCGACGGGACGGCTCGGCGACGGCCGGCGCGGGGCGCGCTCAGCGACCGGGGCGCTCCACGACGACCACGCTGTGGCCGTCATGAGCGTCGAGGAACGCCAGCCCTTCATCCATCCAGCCGTCGAGCCCGGCGCTCAGGTGCCGCTGGACTTCCCGTACGACGTGGCGCCGGCTGCGAAGCCACTGCAGTTCCGCGCGCGTGGTGGCGAGCCAAATCGCCTCTTCGCACTCCTCGCACTTGTAACCGAAGCGCATGACCCCTACGCGGGGACGGGTTTGAGCCGGCTCGCGAGGAGCTTGGGGATATCGGAGGGCCGGTCCGCGACCGGGACCCCCGCCTCGGCGAACGCCTTGACCTTGGACTCCGGCGTCCCCGTGTTGCCCGAGATGATCGCGCCGGCGTGCCCGAGCCGCTTGCCCTTGGGCGCGCTGCGGCCGCCGATGAACCCGATCACCGGCTTCCCGGTGATGTGCTCCTTGATGAAGGCGGCCGCGTCTTCTTCATCCGAGCCGCCGATCTCGCCGGCGACCACGATCGCCTCGGTCTCGGGATCGTTGGCGAACGCGCGGAGGCAGTCGACGAAGGTCGTCCCGATGATCGGGTCCCCGCCGATCCCGACGCAGGTCGACTGGCCGAAGCCGGCCCGGGTGAGACCGTCGACGATCTCGTACGTCAGGGTCCCCGAGCGCGAGATCATCCCGACGTTGCCTTCTTTGAAGACGTGGCCCGGCATGATGCCGATCAGCGACTTGCCCGGCGAGATCACGCCGGGGCAGTTGCCGCCGATGATGCGCATCCCGGGCGTCGTGTTCACGACGCGCAGCATGTCGTGGGCGGGGATCCCCTCGGTGATGCAGACCGCGAGCGCGATCCCGGCGTCGTACGCTTCCCACAGCGCGTCCGCGCCGGCGAACGGCGGAACGAAGATGATCGAATGCGTGGCGCCGGTCGCCTCGACCGCGTCCTTCACCGTGTCGAAGACGGGCTGACCGCTCTCGATCGTGGTGCCGCCTTTGCCGGGCGTGACGCCGCCGACGATCTTGGTCCCGTACGCCAGCATGCGCTGCGTGTGGAACGCGCCTTCGCGGCCGGTGATCCCCTGAACGATCACCTTCGAGTTCTTGTCGACGAAAATCGCCACGTTATTTGCCTCCGCTCGCGAGCGCTACGGCGCGCGCGGCGCCTTCGTCCATCGTCTCGACCGGAACGAAGCCGGCCTGGGCCAGGATCGCGCGGCCCTCTTCCGCGTTGGTTCCCGTCAACCGCACGACGAGCGGGACCTTGCGCACGTCATCGCCGGCGAGCGCTTCGACGATCCCCTTGGCGACTTGGTCGCCGCGCGTGATCCCGCCGAAGATGTTGATGAACATCGCCTTGACGCGCGGATCCGAGGTGACCAGGTTGTAGCTCTTCTTCACCAGGTCGGCCTGCGCGCCGCCGCCGATGTCGAGGAAGTTCGCAGCGCCCCCGCCCGCGTTCTTGACGGCGTCCATCGTGCCCATGCCGAGGCCGGCGCCGTTCGCGATCACGCCGACGCTGCCGATGCGGCCGTCTTCGTCGGGAAGCTTCGCGTAGTTCGACATTCCGAGACCGATCGCGACCGCCGCCGCCTGATCGTCGTCCGTCGGCTGCTCCTTGTTCCATTTCGCGATGTCAGGGTGCTTGTAGAGGCCGTTGTCGTCGAGCTCGACTTTCGCGTCGCTGGCGATCACGCGGCCGTCCTTGGTCAGCACGAGCGGGTTGATCTCGACCAGGTTCGCACCGTAGTCCATGAACAGCGTGTAGAGCGCGCCCAGGATCGACGGAAACGCTTTGCGATAACCCTCGGGGAGCTTGGCGTCGAACGCGAGCTTGCGGCCGATGAACGGCGAGTAACCCATCGCGGGATCGATCCAGTATTTCTCGATCGCGCCGGGATCGCGCTCGGCGACCTCCTCGACGTCCATCCCGCCTTGCGCGGTGACGAGCACGACCGGCTTGCGCGCCGCGCGGTCGATCGCGATCGACACGTAGGCCTCGCTCGCGATGTCGACCTTCTCCTCGACGAGGAGCGATTTGACTTCCTCGCCGTCGGGGTTCTGGATCGATTTCAGGACCTTGCCGAAAAGCTCACGCGCGAGCGCCTCGCCGTGCTGCGCGTCGTCGGCGAACTTGATCCCGCCGGCCTTGCCGCGGCCGCCCATCATCACTTGGCTCTTGAGCACCCACGAGCCGGGGTGCGCGGCGATGTACGATGCGACGTCACCGGCGGCCGTCGCGTAGACCCCGCTCGGCGTCGGAATGCCGACCCGGCGGAACAGGTCTTTGCCCTGATACTCCATCAGTTTCATCGGACGCGCTCCGTTCCGCGCCGCCAAAGTCGGCCCCTGGACGACTTTTCCGTCATCCGCGCGCGAGGCGGAGGCGCGGCCCGCGCGCCGAAATTCCCTGGCGACGGGAGGGACGTCGTATGCGCCGCCTGCTTGCTCTTGGTGTTCTCGTCGCGCTCGCAGCTCCGACCGCGGCCCTCGCCGCGCCCGATGCCCCGGTTCGCGTGCTCCGGTCGCTCGTCTACGACGTGTCGTACGCGGCGCACACGCGCCACGACAAGAAGACTTCCGGGTTCAACGGCGGCTACGGCAGCGATGCCGCGGCGCCCGGGGTCGGCGGCAGCGGAACCGCGAGCGTCGCGATGGACGGAAGCGACAGCGGGCGCCTCACCATCGACGTCATCGCGGCGACCCCCGATGGCGGACTCGTCGTCGACGTGGCGTACTCCGGCAAGCTGAACAACGCGCCCAAGATGCGGGTCGCGCTGTACCCGGACGGGCGGCTGACCGCCGACCCGACGAAAACGCTCGGCCCCGAAGCCCTGCACATCCTCCCGCTGCTCGCGCGCGGGTTCATGGCGGACCGAACCGTCCAGGTCGGCGCGAGCTGGACCGTCCAAGCGCCGCCGCCGGCGAAAGGCGCGACGACGTACCGCGTCAGCGGCATCGACGGCCCCAACGCGACGATCGCGCTCGAAGGATCGATCTCGGTTGGTGGGGTCAACGGTTTCGACGAGAGCGACCGCGGCACGACGACCTACGCGACCGATCTCATCTCGCCGCTCTCGTACGACCTGAACTCGCACATTCGCCGCCAGCTCGCCTCCGACGAGACGATCACGACCGACGCGCACCTCGTCGCAAAGCTGATCAGCGACAACTTCTACAAGAAGTAGGTTCTCGATCGAAGGCACTCCGCGCTCGATCGTCCTGTTCGACGGCGTCTGCAACTTCTGCAACGGGTCGGTGCGCTTCATCGCCGCGAACGATCCCGCCGGGCGGTTCGCGTTCGCGCCGCTGCAGTCGCCGGAAGCGCGCGCGCTGCTGGGGGACGCCGTCGACCTGACGCGCGATCCCGAGACGTTCGTGCTGCTCGACCACGGGCGGCGCTACGAACGCAGCGACGCGGTGCTGCACCTCGCGCTCGGGCTGCGCGCGCCGTGGCCGTTCGCGTTCGCCCTGATCCTCGTGCCGCGTGCGTGGCGTGACGCGGCGTACGGCTGGTTCGGGCGCAACCGCTACCGCTGGTTCGGCCGCCAAGAGACGTGCCCGCTGCCGCCGCCCGGACTGCGCGAACGTTTCCTCACGGACCCGGTCGAGGGCTAGCCGAGCCGCCCCAGCAGCGCGCGCGCGATCACCAGTTGCTGGATCTCGGAGGTGCCTTCGTAGATCTCGGTGATCTTCGCGTCGCGGTAGTAGCGCTCGACCGGGAACTCGGTCGTGTATCCGTAGCCGCCGTGGATCTGAATCGCTTCCGAAGCGTGTTCGCGCGCCTTGGTCGATGCGAAGAGCTTGGCTTTCGACGCTTCGGTCACGAACGGCCGCCCGGCGTCGGCGAGCGCCGCGGCCCGGTAGACCAGCAGCCGCGCCGCGTCGAGATCGGTCGCCATCCGCGCGAGCTTGAACGAGATGCCTTCGAAGGCGCCGATCGGTTTGCCGAACGCGACGCGGTCCTTCGCGAACGCGACCGATGCGTCGAGGCACGCCGCCAGGATACCGGCCGCCTGCGCGGCGATCCCGATCCGCCCGGACGCGAGCGTCATCAGCGCCTGCGTGAAGCCCGCGCCTTCGGCGCCGAGCATCGCGGACGCCGGCACCCGCACGTCGTCGAACGCGAGGTCGACCGTGTTCGAGGTGTGGATCCCCAGTTTCTCGGTCGTCTTCTCGACCACGATCCCGGGCAGCGCCGTGTCGACCAGGAACGCGCTGATCCCCTTCGCACCCGGTCCACCGGTACGGAACATCGCCATCACGACGCCGGCGCACTCCCCGTTCGTGCACCACTGCTTTCGCCCGCCGAGGATCCAGCCGTCGCCGTCGCGCTGCGCCGGCGCGCGGATCGCCGCGGCGTCCGAGCCCGCGTCGGGCTCGGTCAAGCCGAAGCCCGCGATGACGTCGCCGGCGGCGAGCGGTTCGAGCCAGCGCACCCGTTGCTCGGCCGATCCGAGCTTCGCGATCGCGTTGCAGATCATCGAGTGTACCGACACGGTCACCGCGGTCCCCGCGTCGACCCGCGCCAGTTCCTCGATCGCGAGCGCAAACGAGACGTAGTCGGCGCCGACGCCGCCGTACGCTTCGGGGACGAGCATCCCCATCAGCCCGGCTTCGGTCAGCTTTCCGTACAGCTCGCGCGGAAAGACGTGCCGCTTGTCCCAGTCCGCGATGTACGGCGCGATCTCGCGCTGCGCGACGTCGCGCGCGACGTCGCCGATCGCGCGCTGGTCCTCGGTGACCTCGAACGTGGCGGTGCGGCTCGCCTCGATCACAGCTTGTCCCCAGCTTGTCGAAGGGGCTTGTCCCCGGCGTAGTCGTAGAAGCCGCGGCCGGATTTCTTCCCGAGCCAGCCGGCCGCGACGTACTGCTTGAGCAGCGGGCACGGCCGGTACTTCGAGTCGCCGAGCCCTTCGTGCAGCACGTTCATGATCGCGAGGCACGTGTCGAGCCCGATGAAATCGGCGAGCGTGAGCGGCCCCATCGGATGGTTCATGCCGAGCTTCATCACCGTATCGATCGCTTCGACCGACGCGACGCCTTCGTACAGCGCATAGATCGCTTCGTTGATCATCGGGAGCAGCACGCGGTTGGCGACGAAGCCCGGGAAATCGCGGACCTCGACCGGCGTCTTCTCGAGCTCGAGCGCGAGGTCGCGCACGAACGCGAACGAAGCGTCCGAGGTTGCGATCCCGCGGATCACCTCGACCAGCTTCATCACCGGGACCGGGTTCATGAAGTGCATGCCGATGACGCGACCCGGCTTCGACGTCGCCGCGCCCAGCACGGTGATCGAGATCGACGAGGTGTTGCTGGCGAGGATCGTTTCGGGCGGCGTGTTCTCGTCGAGGAACCGGAACAGATCCAATTTCAGATCGAGCCGCTCGGTCGCCGCTTCGATCGCCAGCGCGACGTCGAGGTCGTGCACGTGCGCCCGCGGATCGATGTGCGCCAAGATCTCACCCCGCTGCGCGGGCGAGAGCCGGCCCTTTTCCACGTCGCGCTCGAGGCGCTTCGCGATTCCGTCGATCCCCTGGCGGATCCGCGTCTCGTCGACGTCGTTGAGCAGCACCTCGTGGCCTTTGGCGGCGAGCACCTGCGCGATGCCGCCGCCCATCTGACCGGCCCCGACCACCAACACTCGCACGGCGGCGGCTCCGGCTACGCCACTTTGATCAGGATCGCGTCGCCTTGGCCGCCGCCCGAGCAGATGGCCGCGATGCCGTACCCGCCGCCGCGGCGGCGCAGCTGCTGCACGACCGCGCCGACGATGCGCGCCCCCGAGGCTCCGATCGGATGCCCGAGCGCGACCGCTCCGCCTTGGACGTTGACGACGGCCGGGTCGAGGCCCAGCTTCGCGGCGGCGGTCAGAGCGACCGCGGCGAAGGCCTCGTTGATCTCCCAAACGTGGATGTCGCTCGTCTTGAGCCCTTGCTGGTCGAGCAGCTTTTGGACCGCCATCGCCGGGACGAGCGCCAAGTACGGCGGGTCCCACGCAACCGTGGCGTGGTCGACGATCTCGCCGAGCACCTCGATGCCGTTGGCGCTCGCATAGCGGGCGTTGGAGAGCACGAGCGCGGCGGCGCCGTCGTTGACCCCGGGAGCGTTCCCGGCGGTGATCGTACCGCCGGCGTCGATAGCTTTCAGCTTCGCCATCGACTCGATCGATGCGTCGGCGCGCACGGGCTCGTCACGGTCGACGCGGGTGAACGGAAGATCGCCGGCGACGTACGGCGAGTACTGCGACGGATCGGCGATCATGTTCTGGGGCGCGACGTGGTCCCACACCGAGTTCGAACCGCCCGCGCCGGCGAGCACGGGGATGCGCGCCCGGGCCTGGGCGGGGAGCGCGTCGACGACGATCTTCCCCTTCGCTTTGGTCGCGACGTTGATCGGTGCGATCTCGTCGGCGAAGTAGCCGGCTTCGTGCGCTGCGTGCGCACGCTTGTGGCTCTGGTACGCGAACTCGTCTTGCACCGCGCGGGTCACGCCGAGCTCGGCTGCGACGCGCGCGCCTTGCGCCGCCATCGCCTCGTCGAAGTAGTAGTCCCAGAGCCCGTCGTGGATCATCGCGTCGAACATCGTCGCGTTGCCGTAGCGGTAGCCGTTGCGCGCGCCGGGGAGCAGGTACGGAGCGTTCGACATCGACTCCATCCCGCCGGCGACCACGACGCGGTTGTCGCCGTCGCCGATCGTGCGCGCACCGTAGACCACGGCCAGCATCCCGGAGGCGCAGACCTTGTTGACCGTCTCCGCGGTCGTGGTCTTCGCGAGCCCCGCCTTGAACGCGGCCTGGCGCGCGGGCGCCTGCCCGACGCCGGCTTGGATCACCTCGCCCATGATGACGTGCTCGACGTCGGAGGGGTCGATCCCGGCGCGCAAGATTGCGTTTCGAATGGCGTCGGCGCCGAGCGTGGTCGCCGCGAGCGAGGAAAGGGCGCCCCCGAGCCGCCCGAAGGGCGTCCGGACGGTGGAGAGGATGACGGTACCGGCTTTCATAGCCCTACAGACTTCGTCAGACCGCCGATGGATTCCCAACGTCGTGAGCGCGGCCAGGCTGCATCGTGCTGCCCGCCCCGGGCGGTACCCGGCGCTCTCATGGGCGGCGACTCCGCCCGCAGGAGGATCACTCGAGCCGCATTCACGTCCGCGTCGGCCACATGGCCGCAGCGAACGCAAGCAAAGCGTGCTCCCTTCCGGCTTTCCTTGCAGACGCATCCGCACGCGGCACACGTCTGCGAAGTGTATCTGGCGTCCACCTCGATCACCGTGCGAGCAGCATACTCTGCTTTCTCGCGGATCAAGGTCGCCAGCGTCCCGAACGCGGCATCCAAGAGTGCCCGGTTTAAGCCCGCCTTGGCCCGTACCCTAGCCCCAGGCTCTTCTTGCGTTCCTTTGGCGCTGCGCGTCATCGAACGTAGCCGCAGTGCTTCCAGGACGATGCGATCGAACCGCAGTACGATTGTCCGGCTGACCTTATGCAGCCAGTCGAGCCGTGCGTTTGCCGCGCGCTCTTTGGCTCGAGCAAGTCGACGCACTGCGGCGATGCGGGCAGGGTCCTTCCTGTTGAGCGGTCTGCCGATCGCGTCCTTCACCGTGGCGGTGTCGAGCGAGCGCTGGTGCCTTTCGACGACGGCTCTGCGGCGGGAACCGGCCCGCAGGTTCTCGATCATCGTGCCGTCGGAGAGTGCGGCAAGCACCCGGACACCGCGGTCGATCCCAACGCTTCGCCCGGTTACGGGTAAGGCGCATGGCAGGCGGTGCGCCTCGAAGATAGCGTACCAGCGGCCGTTCTTCGTCACGAGGAAGGCACGCCCGAACTCCGGTACAGCCCGTCCTTTGCGGAGTCGAATCGATCCGACACCCGGCACACGCACGCTCCGTTGCACGACATCGAGCTTGAGCGCGCGGTCGCCGTGCGGAAACTCCAACTGATTCCAGCGGGCGGCGACTTTGAAGCGCGGGTATCCCGGAGTTTCGCCGCGTTTGAGCCGTCGGAAGAACGCCGCGAACGCCAGATCCAACCGGTGCAGGACCGCATCCTCGCACTCGCGATAGACGCCCTCGAACCGTGGCTCAGCCTCTCGCAGTTCCGTGAGTTGCGCGTACTGCTCGCGGCCGGCCAGCGAAACGTGGCGCGTCGTCCAGGCGTCGCGACGCTGCTGAAGCAACGCGTTGTAGAGCTCGCGGGTCACGCGCAACATGGAGATCAGCGACCGTTCCTGCGCGCAGCTCGGATAAAGCCGGACTTTGTGCAGCCAACGGAGCTGCCCATCGAAGCGCGATGCCACGAGGTCATCCTCCTGCGACGTTGTGCCAGCGTCATGGCACTACGGGGCATCGCCGAGCACCCACTTCATGGACGGCCCCGACGAGCGCCGCACTGCGCTCCACGAATACTCGGCCCGCCTAATTTTCGAATTGGGCGTGAGCGCGCCGCGGAACCGCCGCCATCCTGGCCTCTCGAGCTACCCGCTCATCGAGGTTTGCGTGCAGACGATCGTCGTGTCGGGATCGCAGCTCTCGCACTCGAACTGCACGGTGACGTGGGCGATCTCGAAGTCGTCCCGCATCGCCGCGTCGATCGAGCGCATGATTGCGCTCGCCTCACTGAGCTTGCGGTCGTCGAGGACGACGTGCGCGGAGAGGGCGTGGGTCCCCGATCCGATCGTCCAGACGTGCAGGTCGTGGACGCCGACGACCCCCGTGACGCGGCCGATCCGTTCGCGGACCGCGGGGACCTCGGCGTGTCCGGGAGCGCTCTCGAGCAGCACGCCGGTCGCCTCGCGGATCACGCCGGCGATGCCGACGACGATGATCACCGCGACCAGCAGCGAGAGGACCGGGTCGATCCACGCCGCGCGGGTCAACGCGATCAGCGCGCCGCCCGCGACCACCGCGAGCCCGCCGAGCGCATCGCCGGCGACGTGCAGCACCGCCGCGCGCAGGTTGAGGTTCTGGTGGGCGCCACGGGCCAGCACGATGCCGACGGTGACGTTCACCGCGACGCCGATCGCGGCGACCGCCGCCATCAGCCCGGCGGCGGGCAGCTCGGGATGGAGCAGCCGGCGCACGGCCTCGACCGCGATCAGCACGGTGACGGCGGTGAGCAGGCCGCCGTTGGCGAGCGCGGCGAGGATCTCGTAGCGCGCGAAGCCGTACGTCTGCCGGTGCGTCGCCGGGCGCTTCGCCTGCACGGCAGCGGCGAGGGCGATCGCCAGCGCGACGACGTCCATCGCGACGTGGGCGGCGTCCGAAACCAGCGCGAGCGAACCCGCCCGGATGCCGCCGACCAGCTCGAGCACGGCAACGCCCGCGGTCGCGACGAGTGCGACCTTCAGGCGTGCGGTCGAGCCGCCGGCGTGCGCGGTCACCCCCGCAGTGCCTTGAGCGCGAGCACGCCGAGCATCACGCCCAAGGTGATCCAGGTTCGAGACTCCGCTTTGCCGATCACGTCGGGATCGTACGACCCCTGCTGGGGTTCGCCGGGTTCCAGGGAGGGCACGATGCGCGGAACGCGCTCGACGTAGTCGTCGAACGCTTCTCCGAACGTCGCGCGCAGGTACTTCTCCTCGTGCGGCACGATGATCGCGTAGACACCGAGCATCGCGGCGAGCGATCCGCCGACCAGCGCGAAGCGCATCGGCGCCGAATTCTTCCCGGTGAACGCGAGCGCGAAGCCGGCCGCCGTCATGACGTTGCCGACATAGAGCGGGTTGCGCACGTAGGCGTACGGTCCGGCCGTGACCAGTGCGGGCGCGATGACGGTATCACCGCGAGTCGTCACGCCGCTGTAGCCGACGGCCCACATGCGTACCGCTTCGCCGGCGAACGCGAGCGGCAAGCCGATCGCGATCGAAAACGCGCTCGGCCGGCCGAGCGCCGCCAGGACGACCGCCGGCAGCGCGAGCAGCGCACCGCGGTTGCCGAACACGAACGCGTCGAGACCGGCTTCGTCCGGGGTTCGCTCGTTCACCTGGTCACCTCTTCGTCAGCGTGCGCGCATCGTCGTAGACGGCGCGCAGCGCGGCTCCGAGCGAGAAGCGAGGCGTCCAGCCGGTCGCCTCGCGCAACTTCGACGCGTCGCCGACGCTGACCGGAACGTCCGACGGGCGCATTCGCTCCGGGTCTTCACGCACCTCGACCGGGACGCGGCCGATCTCGATCAGCCGGCGCAGCAGCTCGCGTATCGTCGTCGCCGTTCCGCTGCAGATGTTGTACACCTCGCCGGCTTCACCGCCGCCTTCGAGCAGCAGCACGTATGCTGCGCACACGTCGCGCACGTCGAGCACGTCGCGGCTCGCCTCGAGGTTGCCGACGCGGACGACGCGGTCGAGCCCCGCCTCGACGCGCGCGATCTGGGCGGCGAACGACGCGACGGCGAACTGCTCGTCCTGGTGCGGGCCGATGTGGTTGAAGGCGCGCGTCACGACCGCGTCGACGCCGTACGAGCGCGCGTACGCTTGCGCCAAGGCCTCGGCGGCCGCTTTGCTCGCGGCGTAGGGGTTGCGCGGCAGCGGCGGCGCCGTTTCGCGCAGCGGATACGACGCCGGCGGCTGCGCACCGTACACGTCGGCGCTGCTTGCGACGAGCACCCGTGCGCGCGCACCTCCGGCCGCAACGGCGCGCGCGGCGTCGAGCACGTGCAGCGTCCCGCCCGCGTTCACCGCGAACGTCCCGTCCGGATCCTTGAGCGATCCGGGGACCGACGCTTGCGCCGCGAGGTGTGCGACGGCGTCCGGCCGTGCGAGGTCGAACGCCGCACGTACCGCGAGCCCGTCGGTGACGTCGAGCTCCAGCACCTCGTCGTCGTGTGCGGCGCGGTCGGCTTCGATCACCTCGTGCCCGCGCGCGCGCAGGGCCGCGGTGAGGTGACCTCCGACGAACCCGCGCGCCCCCGTGACGAGAACCCGCACGTTACCCCGGCACGATCGCGCGCAGGCGGTCGAGATCGGCGCGCACCATCTGCTCGACGAGCTGCTCGAACGAGACCTCGGGCTCCCACCCCAGCTCGCGCCGCGCCTTCGAGGCATCGCCGACCAGCAGATCGACCTCCGCCGGACGATAGAAGCGCGGGTCGACGACGACGTGCTGCTCCCAGTCGAGATCGACCGCCGCGAACGCGAGCCGCACGAAGTCCCGAACGGCGTGCGTGCGCCCCGTCGCGATGACGTAATCGTCGGCGCTCTCCCGCTGCAGCATCAACCACATCGCTCGGACGTAGTCTCCGGCGAAGCCCCAGTCGCGCTGTGCGTCGAGGTTCCCCAGCCGGAGTTCCTTTTGCAGCCCGAGCTTGATCCGTGCGACACCGTCCGAAATTTTGCGGGTGACGAATTCCTTGCCGCGGCGCGAGCTTTCGTGGTTAAACGCGATACCGCTTGCGGCGAAGATGTTGTACGACTCGCGGTAGTTCACCGTGATCCAGTGGCCGTACACTTTCGCGACGCCGTAGGGCGAGCGCGGGTAGAACGGGGTGGTCTCGTTCTGCGGCGTGGCCTGCACTTTGCCGAACATCTCCGAGCTCGACGCCTGGTAGAAGCGGATCTTCGGATCGACGGCGCGGATCGCTTCGAGCACGCGCGTGACGCCGAGCGCGGTGAACTCGCCGGTGAGGACCGGCTGCGTCCACGAGGTCGGGACGAACGACTGCGCGGCGAGATTGTAGATCTCGTCGGGCCGCACGTTCGCAACGATCGTCGTGATCGAGCTCTGGTCGAGCAGATCGCCGGAGACGAACTCGATGTCGTCGACGATGTGCTGGATCCGCTCGTGCACGTCGGTCGAGGAGCGGCGCGTCATCCCGACGACCCGGTATCCCTTGGCGAGCAGCAGCTCAGCCAGGTACGATCCGTCCTGACCGGTGATGCCGGTGATCAGCGCGGTTTTCTGGGGCACGATCAGCCTTTCAGTTCAGAATCTGGACGTTCTTGCCCGTCTCGTCGAAGACGAACCGCGTTTCGAACAGCTCGTCGGTCTCGGGACCGACCACTTTCGACTGGATCACGAGACGGTGCATCAGCTTCTCGTTGTGCCGCACGATCCCGGAGTAGAAATACTGCACCAGCGGCGTGACGCGGTCGTCGAGCGGCGCGAGGCGCCTGCGCTCGACGAGCATCGAGAGCAGCCGGTTCTGCAGCTCCTTGGGCAGCAGGCGCGCCGTATCGTCCGGCGTCATCCGAACTGCGGCCAGCTCCTCCTGCGCCTTGTTGGTCTCGGCGACCGGGCGGTCGGTGGTGTAGCGGATGATCGCGTCCCAGTCGTCCGCCGGGATCCCGGTGAACCGCATCCCGTAACGCCAGACCTTGCGCCCCTGATGCTGCACGTTGTCGTGCCAGACGATCTTCGCACGGACCCGCAGGTGCCGCTCCTCGACCTGCAACCGAACCTCGACCTCGTCGCGCGGGATCGGTTCTTGCGTCAGGATGCAGAGCCCGCCGCCGCCGATGTCGAGACCGATCGCGGCCCGGGTCGACGTGCCGTCGAGGCTGTAGGCCGCGCGATACGGCTTGCGCTTGCGAGGGAACTTCCGCCGGTTCTGCTCTTTTCCGGTGAACCAGGCGAGGAGCTCAGGGAGCATAGGATGCCGCTACGTTGGCGGCCCGGAGCCCGAAGTCCCTGGGTCGCTCGCTGACCCACGCTACCAGCTCGCCCGCGCGATGGCGTCCCACTGCTCCGGACCGGTCCCGCTCCAGTCGTAGAACGTGACCCCGATCGCGCCCGCCCGGCGGCCGGCGTCGATCGCCGCCGCGAGCTCGTCGCCCGGCGGCGCTCCGCGCTTCGAGAGCACGCCGGTCTGCACGCCGACGTCGATCGGGACGTCACGGGCGGCGAGCCGTCGGAGCAGCGCCACCGAGCCGGCGACGGCGCTCTGCACCTTGGGGATCGTGTCCCACGGTCCCATCATGCGCCAGTAGGTCATCGGCTGCAGGACGTCCGCGTCGCGCGCGATCTCGCGGTACGGAAACTTCGTCTGATCGAGGTGCGCGAGGTACGGGTCCTCGACCGTCGCGACGAGGAGCACGTGCGGGCCGGCCGCGCGTCGCAGCACCGCGAGGTACGAACGGAGCGCCGCATAGCCGCGCGATCCGTCGCCGAGAAACTCGCCGCCGCGCTCGAGGTCGACGGCCAATCCCGTGATGCGGCTGCCGTTCGGTGTGCGATACGCGGCGATCTCGGCGTTGCGCGCGAGATCTTCGAAGCTCGTCGCGCGGGGAACGGTCCATCCGATCACCGCGATCCGGTGCGCGACGAGACCGTCGATCAGCCGGTCGATGACGGGTTTCGCCGCCGGACCGACCTCGTCGAACGCGCCGTACGCCAGCCGCAGCTCGACCGATCGCAGCCCGGCGTGCACCGCGGTCGCCACGATGTGCTCGACGTCGAGGTTCGCGTAGGATGCGTCGTCGAGCGGATCGGCGGAAAAGGCGAGCCACGCGGACTTGCCGCGCATCGCGTCGGCGCCGCTCGGGGGCAGCTCCGGCGGCACGCTCGCGCGCACCGGCACACCCGCGCTGCGCGGCCGCACGACGACGTACCGCACCGTCGCACCGGGTCGTACCGTTCCGTCGTCCCACGACGACGCCGGCGCCCGCACGATCGCCGCGAGCGTTCTTCGCCCCGAGGCGTCGGCGCGATACACGCGCGCCGCGCCCTCGCGCACCTGCGGAAACCAGCCGACGCGCACGAGGTGCGGACCGACTGCGGCGGCGACCACGCGCGGTCCGCGCCAGGCGCGCGTGTCGAACGCTGTGCGCTGCTCGCCGAGTCCGGCGGGACGGTTCGCAACGACGCGCACGTGCGCCGGACCGTCGTCGCGCACCGCGACGATCGCAGCCGGTCCGCCGTAACGCAACCGCGTCTGCCACTGCGCCGCGCCGCGGTCGGTGAAGTAGTCGAAGTCCGCGCCGCGCCGCAGCCGTGTCGGGTTCCCTTGCGCGTCGCGCAGCACGACCCGGACGAGCGCGCGCGCGTCGCCATCGGGCGTCACGCCGAGCGGCTCGACGTCGAGCGCAAACGAAGCGGCCGGCGCTCCGTTCCAAAGCACGGTCGGCTGCGGCGCGGGAGCGCTGGACGGCAGCGGCGTCGGCCACGTGAACGGCGCCGGCGACTGCGCGGTGAACAGTGCGAGCACCGTCGCCGCGAGCGCCGCCGCAGCCGGTCCAGTGAAGGGAGTCCGCATGAAAGGTCTCTGCTTAGCCAACCCACTTGGAGAGGCCGCGGGGCGCGTCCGACTCGACGAAATTCGCCCGGCCGATCGAGAGGGCCAAGTACTGGCCGGCGACCAGCCAGGCCAGCGTGTTGAAGGCCTCGCCGGTCGCGGGACCCAGGAGCGGGATCTCGCCGCTGCGGGCGCCGATCACGTAGCGTGCGGCCTCCGCTTCGACCGCCTCGGCCAGCGGGCGGTGGACGATATCCCGCGAGGCTTCGTCGACGATCCCGATGATCGCGCTCGACGGGTCGAGGATCGCCGAGCTCCCGTGCCGGAACTCGCCGGCCGCGAACCCCTCGGCGTGCACGTAGCTGGCCTCCTTGATCTTCAGCGCCAGCTCGTACGCGATCGGCACGCCGTAACCGGCCGCGACGACCGCAACGCTCCGCCGCCGGGCGATGCGGCGCGCGGCCTCGACCACGTCGGCGACGCCGTCGCCGCCCAGCCAATCGCGAACGTCCTCGGCGGTCTGCTCGAGGGTCGCGGCAGTGCGGTTCTTCTTTCCGCCGGTGAGCGCGGCGGCCCAGAGCAGGATCGCCGCCATCGAGCTCACGCTCTTGCTGGCCGGGACCGCGAACTCCGGACCCGCCAGGCAGTCGATGACGATCTCGGCGCGCTCGGCGAGCGGTGACGTCACGTCGTTCGTCAGCGCGACGAGCCGCAAGGGGGCGAGCTCGTCGATCGCGGCCAGCGAGTCGGCCGAGCGCCCGCTCTGCGAGAGCGCGACGACGCACGCGTCGCGATACGCCGCGTTGTCGAAACGCGCTTCGGTCGCGGCCAGCGCCGAGGCGCGGATCCCCCGCCGGCGGAACGCCAGCGCGCCGAGCATCCCGACGAACAGCGAGCTGCCGCTGCCAACGAACAGCACGTCGCGGCCCGCGACCGCGGCCGCGAAGCGACGCGCACCGTCCGACGCGGCGATGCGGCGCCAGACGTCGGGCTGTTCGCGAATCTCCGCCTCGAAGTGCGCGCCGAGCATCAGGCTGCTACCGTTCGACGAACTGCGAGAGTACCCGGCCGCGAAGCTCGCGCAGATCGGCGCTCGCACCGAGCCAGTCGTCGACTTGAAATGCGAAGATGACGGCCCCGTGCTTGGGGTTCGCGACGTATCCCGCCAGCGCGCTCACGTGCGAGAGCGATCCCGTCTTCGCGAAGACGCGCTTCTCCGCCGGCGTACCGGTAAACGAAGACTTCAAGGTTCCGCGCACGCCTGCGATCGGGAGATCGTCGAGGACCAGATCCCGGTTCGGACCGTCCCAGTCGTGCCGTAAGATCGCGACCAGATCGCGCGGCGTGATGCGGTCGTAGACCGACAGGCCGCTGCCGTCCTCGAGCGCGATCGCATCGGTGTCGACACCGAGACTTTTCAGCCACGTCTTCTCGAACGCGATCCCGTCGGCCGAGCTGCCCTGGAGCACCGGATACGGGAGGGGCGGCACCGGCGCGCCGAGCGCGCGCAGCAGCTCCTCGGCGAGCACGTTGTCGCTCGGCAGCCACAGATCGGCGAGCATGTCGGCGAGCGGTTCCGACTGATGCGACCAAAGGACGCCCCAGACGGCCGGGCCGGGAGGCGGCGCCGCAATCACGTCCTGCAGCACGCGGAGTCCGGCGCGTTGCAGCGCGCGGCGGGCGCCCCACGCCG
Source organism: Vulcanimicrobiota bacterium (assembly GCA_003168375.1). Taxonomy (GTDB): domain Bacteria; phylum Vulcanimicrobiota; class Vulcanimicrobiia; order Vulcanimicrobiales; family Vulcanimicrobiaceae; genus Vulcanimicrobium; species Vulcanimicrobium winogradskyi. The sequence goes on along the minus strand of PMSI01000001.1, from coordinate 1,830,140 downwards.
CGTAGGCCGGCGGCCACGGGACGGCGATCGAGAGGTGCTGCGCCGGCGCGCCGGCCGGCAGCGAGCCGACGAGCCGGACCTCGGCGCCCGGCCCCGGCTGCCGCTCGACGTCGAGCGTATTCGCGGTCCCTTTCTCGCCGGTCGTCGCGCGCACGGAGATCGTAAAGCCCAGATCCGGCGTGCACACGGCGTCGGGGACGCACGCCGTGCCCCATGGCGAGACGGTGACGTTCACCCGGGCGCCCGGCGCCGGGGCCGGCGTCACGTTCAGCGTCACTTGATTGTCGTTGAGCCCGAGCGGCGTGACCGGCGCCGCGTAGTACCACGGGAGATCGTCCCACGACCACCCCGGCAAATACGGCGGGAACGAGGGATCGTCGATGAAGCTCACGCCGTGGACGGCGTCGATCCCGCTCTGGCGCAGCGCGCTGGGCAACTCGTCGAGCGCCTTGTCGTCGAGCAGCACGTCACCGCTCCCGCGCAACAGCAGCGCGCCGCTCAGCTCGCCGCCACGCACTTCCTCGTAGCCCGGGACGACGGCCTCGGTCCGGAAGCGAAATCCCGGCCCGAGCCGGTCGAGCGCCGCGCTCCCGACCAGCAGCTTGAGCGTCGACGCGGGCTGAAACGCGTCGTCGGGGTTGCGCGCGTACAGCAGGTGGCCGTCGCGTGCGTCAACGGCGTAGAGGCCGGCGTGCGCGCCGCGCAGCGTCTTCGCGCCGGCGAGCGCGACGTCGACGGCGGCATCGAGCCCCGCGATCTCGGCATCGGTCCACGGAGTCCCGGTCACGACCGGCTTCGGCACGTCCGCGCCGACGCTGCGGTCGACGGCCAGCGCCGGCGGAGCGAGGGCGAGCACCGCACACGCCGCGAGCGCGGCGGCAAGCGCCCGCCGCGTCAGAGCCGGGCGGCGAGGACGGATTCGATAACGCGAGATTGTTCGGCTTCCGTCATGTTGGTGTACAGCGGCAGGCGGACGATGCGGGCGGCGACGTCTTCGGTGAGCTCGCACTGGGAACGGAGCATCAACCGGCGCGCTGGGGCCGACTGGTGAAGCGGCACGTAGTGTGAGGCACAGTGCACCCCGTCGTCGTGGAGTTGCGCGATGAACTCAGTGCGCGCCTCGCGGGTGGGCATGACGAGGTAGAACACGTGATACGGCTGGTCGGCGCCGGCCGGGACGTATGGGAGCGCGACCCCTGCCGCCGCCGCCCAGTGCTGAAGGTCTTGCGCGTAGCGCTCCCAGAGCGTTCGGCGGCGCGCGGTTATCTCGTCGCGCGATTCCAGTTGCGCCAGCAATGCCGCCGCCAGAAGATCTCCGATCGTATAGCTGGAGCCAAGCTCCTGCCATGCATAGAAACCGACTTCACCCCGCCGGAAGCGAGACCGGTCGGTCCCGCCGTCGCGAATGATCTCCGCCCTTCCGATGAGCGCCGGATCGTTCACGAGCAGTGCACCGCCTTCGCCGCACGTGATGTTCTTCGTCGCGTGAAAGCTCAGCGTCGCAAGCCCACCGAAGGTTCCCAGCTGCCGGCCACCCTGGCGGGCGAACGCACCGTGGGCGTTGTCTTCGATCAGGACGAGTCCGCGCCGCTTCGCGAGCGCCGCGATCGCTTCGACGTCGGGTGAGATCCCGGCGTAATGCACGAGCATGATCGCTTTCGTCCGGGCCGTGATCAGCGGTTCGATCCCGGCGGGATCGAGCGTGAACGAATCGGCTCGGATATCCGCAAAGACCGGCCGGGCTTGACGCAGCGCGATGGCGTTCGCGCAACCGACGTACGTGAACGACGGCATGATCACTTCATCGCCGGGACCCAGATCCAGCAGCAGCGCGCACATCTCGAGCGCGTGCGTGCACGACGTCGTCAAGAGCGCCCGAGGAACGCCGATGTGCTTCTCCAGCAACGCCTCGCAACGCCTCGCAAACGGCCCGGTCCCGCCGAAGTCCTCGTTCGCAAGAGCCTCCAGCAGGTAGCGTCTCTCGCTGCCGACGACCGTGGCGCGGTTGAACGGGACCGGCGCGATAAGAGCTGGATCCGGATGAATCGCCATAGCCTACGGGAACGTATGTTCCACGTCTGAAGCAGGGGTCTCCTTCCCGCAGGATGCGCTCCGACGGGCTTCTTGCAGCAAGTCCGGCGCTACGTGTATCATCGTCGTAGCGGGAAGCTGGCGCCGTAGCGGTGGATGCCCAGGTAATGCGTGAACGAAAGAGACCGGCGCGTGCGAGCGACGTCTCCGGCGGCGTCCCGGCGCAGGTCGTGGCGATCTCGGACCGCGTAGGCTCCGCGTTCCACGATCCGGCCGACGAACTGCCGGACCCGCTGCGCGCCGCGCAAGAATCGGAGACGGCGTCGCGCCTCGCCGCCCGCATCGACCAGTTGGAGACCGAGAACCTCCGTTTGACGCAACGCGGCGCAGCGGATCGCGCGGCGTCCGATGCGACGTGGGCGACGCGGCTGTCGAGCGAGCTCGCCGAACACGAAGAGACGTGCGCGCAGCTCATCGCCGAGCACCAAACGTGGTACGCGCGATTCACCCGCGAGCACGAAGCGGCGCTGGCGGAGGTGCGCGATGAGATCGCCGGTTTGCGCGAGAAGGCCGAAGCGGGGGCACGCGACAGCGTGTTCTTGCGCGAGATTCTCGCGTCGCGTTCTTGGCGTGCGACGCAGCCGCTGCGCTCGATCGGCCGAGCGCTGCGACGTCTGTTCGGCGGCACGTGACAACCGGTCCGCCCGTCGACGACCGGATTCCGCTTCTCGAATCTGACGCTCTCTTCGACGATGCCTACTACTCGCAGCGCTCGGGCATCGTCGGAGAACGCAACCTCCTGGTCCGGCACTACCTCGAGTTCGGCGAGTCCGCCATGCTCAGCCCGTCCGCGGAGTTCAGCCCGGCCTTCTACCGGCTGACGAATCCCGACGTCGTGGCGGCCGGTATGAGTTCGCTGGCCCACTTCATACGCCGTGGCCGCGCCGAGCATCGGTACCCGAACCGGCGCCGGTTACGCGCCGACGCCGAGACGATCGAGCGCAGCGGGCTGTTCGACTTCGGTTCCTTCAGGCGCGCCGGCGTTTCCGCTCGCCCGGGATTCTCCGCCGTCGAGACGTACCTCCTGATGCAGCCGCGATCCGTTTCCGCGGGGATCGACTGCGACGAAGATTTTTATGCCGCAATGTACGACGACGTCGGGTCGTCCTCGCGACGCCCGCTGATCCACTATGTCGAGGTCGGCCGGCTGCAAGCGCGCGTCGGGTCACCGGCCGATCTTCGCGAGCGCGTGGAGGTCCTCGCTCCGCACTTCAGCGCGTCCTATTATTGCGCGCAACTCCCAGCCGCGGATCTGCCGCAGGATCCGTTACGGCACTACGTGCTCCACGGCGCCCGCGAGGGTCGGGACGCGAGCCCCGATCTTTCGTCGGACTACTACCTGCGTTCCAATCCCGACGTTGCAGGCTCTCACGTCGATCCGTTCGTCCACTTCGTTCGCTCCGGACGGAGCGAGGGCCGCGTGGCCCGGCTAGACGGTGACGAATGGTTCTCTTCCGGCGAGCGCGCCGTCGATCCGTCGAAGCCGACGATCGCGGTAGCGAGCCACGACGCTTCGCGCACGGGTGCGCCCTTCGTCTGCCTCGCCCTCGTGGGAGCGCTCTCCGAGCGCTACAACGTCGTGGTCGCCCTCGGCGAGGGCGGACCGCTCGAAGACCGTTTTCGCGCGTTCAGCGTCGCGATCGTGTCGCGTAAGGCCTCGCCGCTCGAGGCCGAGTACATCCTCGCGGAGATGCGGCGCCGGTACGGGGTCTTCGCGATCGTGTTGAACAGCGTCGAGACGAGTGAGTTCGCGCCCGCCGCGCTGCACGCGGGGATCCCGTCCGTGGCGCTCGTGCACGAATTCGCCGAATACGTCACGCCGCACGGTAAGGTCACCGGGATCGTCGAGGCGGCCGATGTCGTCGTCGTCGCGAGCGAGCTTGTCCGCGAGTCGCTGAACCGGGAGGTGGTGCTCCACCGCCTCGAGGCGCCGAACAACGTCGTCGTCCGCCATCAGGGCCGGCCGATCATACCGCCGGACGAACATCCCGCCGACCATTCGTATCAGGACCTCGCCGACTTGCTCGGGATCCGTGACCGCGGCGCGACGCGAATCGTCCTCGGCGCCGGCTCGGTCATCATGCGCAAGGGCGTCGACCTCTTCGTTCAAACAGCCGACGAGGTCCGCCGTACGTACGGAGACGCGGTCCGGTTTCTGTGGGTCGGCGACCGCGCCGATGCGGATTACTCGTTTTGGCTCGAGGACATGGTGCGGAAACTCCATCTCGAGCAGCACGTCGTCTTTATCGCGGCTCAGTCCGATCTGCGCACGCTGTTCGAGTTGGCGGACGTGTTCTATCTTTCATCGCGGCTGGACCCGTATCCGAACGTCATGATCGAGGCGTTCTTCGCCGGTAAGCCGGTGGTCTGCTTCGAGGACGCGACGAGCTTTGCCGAGGAGCTTCGACACGACAGCACGCTAGGACGCCTCGCACGCTACGGAAACGTCGCGGACGCAGCCCGCGCGATCGTCGAGCTCTTTGCGCAGGACGAGGGGGGCGCGAAGCCGGACCGCAAGCCTTCCCTGGCGGCCCGCTTCGACTTTTCCGAGTATGCGAAGTTCGTCGAGCATCAGATCTGGCGGGCCTGCAGCTTGAGGGCGCAAACGGATCGCGTTGCGGAACGCGTGCTCGCGTCAGGCGCATTCGATTCGTCGTTCCACGAGGGTACCCCGTGCACGCGAGCCGTACCCGAGGCACGTCGCGCGGCCCTGTCGTACGCAGCGCGCGGAGTCAAGGCGCTGACGGCGTGCAATCCTCGACCGGGATTTCACGAGGGGTACTACCGCTCGCAGGATACCTCGGCGGCGTCCCCCGCCGATCCGCCGCTGATCCGTGCGTTGGATCGCGGCGGCGACGCACTGCCGACGACGCACCGATGCGTCGTTCTAGAACCAGGCATTCGGAGCTCTGCTCCGATTCCGCGGATCGCGGTGCACCTGCATCTCCATTATCCCGAGCTCGCGGCCGAGTTCGTCGCGCGCTTCGCGCAAGCGGGGTTGACTGCCGACCTCTGCATCACGACCACATCCGCGCGCTCCCGGACATCGATCGCTCGTGCGTTTCGAAGCTACGGCGGCGGCAGCGTCGAAGTGCTCGCCGTCGCCAACCGCGGGCGCGACTTGGGGCCGATGCTCACGACGATGCCCGATCTCCTCGGGACCGGCCGCTACGACGTCATCGGACATCTGCACGGCAAGCGGAGCCTCGACGTCGGCTCGGAGATCGGCGACCGGTGGCGGGCCTATCTCCTCGACACGCTCCTCGGGGATGCATCGCACTTGGCCGGCATCCTCCGCCTCTTTGCGGACGATCCTACGCTGGGTTTGCTTTTCCCGGAGGACCGCCGGTCCGTCGGCTGGACGAAGAACTTGCCGTTCGCCGAGGATCTCGCGCGCGTTCTGACGCCGACGCCGGCTGTGCCGCGGTTTCCGGTCTTCCCGATCGGCTCGATGTTCTGGGCCCGTCCGGCCGCGCTGCGGTCCTTGTGGGATCTCGGGCTGCGATCGTCGGATCTGCCGCCGGAGCCGCTGCCGTACGATGGTTCGATGATCCACGCGATCGAGCAGATTCTCCCAGCCGTCTGCGAGGCGGCCGGGCTGTCGTGGTGCACCGTGTACCGCCCGCCGCTCGCATGGTGAGATCGCGCGATGCGATCGTCGTGGTCGGGATGGGCCGTAGCGGCACGTCCGCGCTGGCGCGCGTGCTCACGCTCTGCGGCGGCGCGCTCCCCTTCCCACTGCTGCCGTCGAATTTCGCGAATCCGACCGGCTTTTGGGAGCCGGAGCGCGCCGTCGACCTGAACAACGCCTTCCTCGACGCGCAAGGGTCCTCGTTTTTCGACGCCGGCCTGACGCTCCAAACAGAACCCGTCACCGGTCCCGATCGCGTCCGCTTCGTCGAGCAGATCGTGGCCTTTCTCACGCCGGCGCTCGCGTCCAGGCGCCCGGTCGTGCTGAAGGAGCCGCGGATCAGCGCGCTGCTCCCGTATTGGATCGAAGCGCTCACCGCCTGCGGCGTGCGTCCTTCGTTCGTGCACATCGTGCGCAATCCGGCCGGCGTCGCGGCCTCGCTCGCGGCGCGCGACCGCTTGTCGCTTCAGCACGCGCTCGCACTGTGGCTCAAATACAACCTGATCGGCGAGCGGGACACGCGCGGCGCGCCGCGCGTGTTCGTGAGCTACGAAGAGCTCATGACCGGCTGGGAAGCGGTGGTCGCGAGGTGCGTTGCCGAGCTCGATATCGGCCTGGAGGTTCGCGCCGATATGCGAGCGAGCGTCGCGGCGTTTCTGTCACCCGATCTCGACCATAACCGCTCGGCCGCAATCGACGCGCGTGCGGTCGATCCGGCGCTCGTCGCATGGGTGAGCGTCGCCCACGTCCTGCTGCAGCAACCCTGCGGGCCGGAGTTCCGAACGTCGCTGCTCGATCAGGTTCTGCGCGACTTCGCAAATTGGAGCCGCGCTAACGCGCCGCCGGTCGACCTCGCCGCGATACGCGAGCACTGGGAAGCACTCGAGCGGCAGCACGCATAGCGCGATCGGCGTCTACAAGGGCACGTCGGCATTCGTCTCGGCAAAGAAGCAGCGCTCGGCAGCCCTCGTTTCACAGCGGCCGAACAGCAGCGGCTTGCGCAGCTGCGTCGATAACGGTGGATGACCGACGACGGCGACGAACTCCTCCGCCATCGCGTCCCAGATCGTCGGGCCGTCGGGCCGCTCGCGGTTGCGGACGCCGCCGGCGCGCGTGGAGTTTCCGTAATGGACTTGATGGAACGTCCCTTCGCCGACCAGGACGACCGGCGTGATCGCCGCATCAGCCAAGACGCGCTCGAAGAAGTCGAAGTTCGCCAAGCCGCCGCCGCGATAGCGAAACCCTTCGTTGAAGCCGCCGACGCGCGCGAAGGTCGTTCGGCGCATCACGCAGGCCGTCGTCTCGGGAAACGGAGAGAGGACGCCGTGGCGATAGGACTCACCGCGCGCGCAGATCTCGAACAGCCGATAGCCGTCATTCTGCCAGTCGATCCCGTCGAGCAGCCGGTCCTCGACGTCGGGACCGTAGCCCTTTCCGAGCGAGACCTGCTGCGTCTCGTGACCTAGATGGAAGCCCATCGTCAAGACGAAGACGTCGTCCGCTATCAGCGCCGCGGTACGCGCCTGCGCGAACAGCCCCGGGCTGGCCATGCGCGCGCCGTCGATCAGCAGCGACACTATCGTGCCGCGCGCCGCTGCGACCCCGGCGTTCAGCGCCGCGCACGGTGACGGATTGCCGGGTGGAAACCGGATGATCCGCACGTCGGCCGCGACGCCGTCGAACCAGTCGCGGTGCACCCATTCGCTGGATCCGTTGTCGACGACGATGATCTCCATACGCGCCGGGTCGATCCCGACTTGGTACGGAGGTGAGAGCGATACGACGGTGCGCGGCAGCTCGCGCCGCAAGTCGTGCGCGGACACGACGACGGACAGGTCGATCATCGCATCTCCGCCGCGTCGAGCAGCGCGTCCAGCTCTCGCCAACTGCGTCCGGCGAGCGCACGGACGCGGCGCTCGGCTTCCGGACTCACGCGCAATGGCTCGGCGCGCTCGCCCACCAGCGAGTCGAGCTGCAGCACCAGCGCCGCCGCGAGGGTTTTCCGATCCGGCGGAAGATCGTAGCGGTTGACGATACGCATCATATCCACGCCGGGCTGCCGTAGCGACGGGTTGACCGTATCGTGCGCATCGTCGGGCGGGCCTGCGCCGAGCGCACGAAAGATGCGGTCCACGATGTCGCGACCGTACCGGAACGACCGCACGTTCCCCGCTCCGATCAGGTCCTCCACCTCGAGGACGAAGCCGTAGTAATCGAGGCGCTTCACGAACCATTTGTTTTCGAGCATCTCGTCGAACCCGATGTCGAGCCCGTATGCGGGTGAGAAGACGCGAGGATTACGCAGCAATTGCGCATATTGGGCGATCGCAAACGCGACCGGTTCACGAAAACAGACCCACATCTCGACGTCCGCGACGGACGAAAGGTGGCGGAGCATCGCCTTCGCCGAGGGCGGGAAGTCCCACCAGTGATTGAAAAACCCCTCGGTCGATAGGACGATCGTTCTCGTCTGCGGCGGCGCGGAGCGTACGACGTCGTCCAGCGCGGCGGCGAGTCCGGGGCCGTCGCCGTGTTCGAGCAGCGGGATGAAGTACTGATGCTTCTTGGTTTCAGGATCGACGTTGATCGGTGGATACCAGACGCCGAGCTCCGCCAGTCTCGCACGCTCCCGGTAGAGCGCGAGCTGCAGCGCCTTGGTCCCGGTCTTCGGCGTTCCCGCGTGCAGCACGACGCGCAAGCGCCCGCCGAACGCGGCTGCGGTCTCCGCCAGCGCGGTCACGAACGGGTGGTCGGAAGGGAGCTCCGGCGGCCTCGTTCTGCGCGCCGCCGCGCGTTTGTAGCGAGCGAACGACGATGTGTCCGAGGGCTCGACGAGCACCTCGTTGAGCGACGCGACGGCTGCATCGACGCTCGCGTCGCGCACCCGCGCCGAGACGAGCCCGAACTCGTCGATCCGCGCGCCGCAGCGCAGCGCGCGAACCGGCTGGGACGGGTCGAACGACGGCGGCAGCACGCCGGCGTCGAGCGGAAAGCTCTCGTTCGCCCCGAGATACGCGATCGGAGCGTCGAGTGCCGCGAGCGCCAGCGCGAGAGACAGATCCCGGACGGTGCGGTCGCGCTCCGGAACGGCGGCCAACTCGGGACGCGACGCGATTGCATTCGCACATCGCCGCCATTCGTCAGCGAGCGCGCCGGAGCGTTCGCGCGGAACGTAGATCAATCCGCCGTCGAGATGCGTCGCGACCGTCGTTCCGCGATCGGCGTCGCAGCGGGTTACGGCGGGGAACCGGACGCGCGCGGCGGAGAAGATCTGCTCGACGACGGGAAGCGGCAGCAGCTCCCGTTCAGGTTTCTTCCCCGCGACCGCGGGCTCGGCGGGCGGCACCAACGGCGCGCTCATTGCCGTTCCGAGCGAGAACAACCACGCCCCCGCGACGCCGGCGTCGAACCTCTCGTTCCACGCGTCGAGCTGCCTCAGCAGGTCGTTTCCGGCGACGGCACCGTGTTCGGCAACGACCGGATCGACCTCGCAGCCAAGCCGGCGCAGCGGTTCGATTGCCGCCTCCGGCACGCCGGGTGCGACGTATAGGACGACGTTCCCGGCAGCGATCTCGCCGATGCGCAGGAGGGATCGCACCAGCACCTCGGCGAGGTACGGCTGCTGGTCGGCGCCGTCAAGCAGCATCGAGGCGACGAAGCGGTCATGCGACAACACGGATTCCACCGTTTTTGGCGCACGGTGCGGGCGCTCCCCTCACCTCCGAGATGCCGCGTCGCTGAGCCGTCGCGCGATGAACGTCGCGACGTCGGAGGGGAGCGTTCCTCGTCCGAATCCGGCGTCATACCCGAGCTCGGCGGCGAGCAGATTCGTCACGCGCGGTCCACCGGCGATCAGCAGGAGACGCTCGCGCACGTTCTCCGCTTCGAGGAGCTCTGCGAGCGCGGTGAAGTTCGCGATATCGCTTCCTTTTTGGGTGACGACCTGCGAAGCCAGGATGGCGTCGACGTCACGCTCGCGCGCAAACCGCACGAGATCTTCGACCGAGATTTGGCTGCCGAGGTTGAAGACCTCAAATCCCTGGTAGCGCTCCAGCCCGTAGTCGCCTTTGTACCCTTTCATGTTCAGGATCGCATCGATGCCGACCGTGTGAGCGTCGGTCCCGATGCACGCGCCGGCGACCTTGAGCTTGCGGCCGACTCGCTTCGCGATCAGATCGTCGACCTGTTCCATCGAGAGCGGGGCGTCGGCCGCGGACGGCGCGCGGATCGTGGAGACCTCGATCGCGGCCGGCGTGCGCGCGTACACGACGAAGAACGAGAAGCCGGCAGCGATCGCCCGGCCCTCGACGACGGAGACCTCGGTGAGCCCCATCTTCACGGCGAGCTGACGCGCAGCTTCGTCGGCGGCTTCGCTCCATGCGATCGGGAGCGTGAACGAGAGCTGGACGGCCCCGTCGTCGTGCGTGTCGCCGTAGGGTCGCACCATGCTCACGCCCGCACCGTGACCCCGCCGAGCGCGTCGGCGAACGGGTTCCAGTAGGCCGCTTCCTTCACGAACACGCCGTCGTAGCCGCGCCCGCCGTCGCGTGGCCGCCGCACGTCGGCGAACGTCCCGTCCTCGATCGCGTTCATCAAGCCGCGCTGCGCGACACCGCTCAAGATGTGCACCGCGCCGCTCAGAACCTCGTGCGCTCGCTGCTCGATCCGTCCGCCGGGTTTGATCTCGATCTCATCGCCGAAGCTGCGCGCCGTGTTCATGACGTAGCGCGCGTTCTCGAGCGCGAGGGCGCGGTCGCCGAGGAACGGCGTATGGATCGCCTCGGTGAGCATCCCGCAGAGGTGGATCGTCTGGTGCGTCATGACCGAGGTGAGGTTGAACATCGCGTCGATCAGGTGGCCCTTGAAGATGTTCCCCGTCATGTGCTTGGTCGGCGGCATGTACTTTAGGGGCGCGTTCGGGAAGATCTGCCGGGCGAGTTGCGCCTGCGCGACTTGAAGCAGAAACCCGTCCCGGAGATCCGGATCGATCTCGTAGGCGTCGCCCAGCCCCATCTGTGCGTCCGGCAGGCCCGCGCGGCGCGCGAACGCCTCGTTGACGAACTGCGAGGCCAGCACCGCGGGAGCTTGCTCGACGGCGTCGGCGGTCGTGAGGTAGTTGTCCTCACCGGTATTGATCACGATCCCGCTGCGCGCGTTCAGCTGGCGCGAGAAATGCTGATCGACGAAAGTCCGCTGCATGTTGATGTCGCGGAACAGGATCCCATACATCGAGTCGTTCAGCAGCATGTCGAGCCGCTCGAGGGCGGCCGTCGCGGCGATCTCCGGCATGCACAGCCCGCTGGCGTAATTCGTGAGCATCACGTATCGGCCCAGCCGCTCGGATATCTCGTCGAGCGCCGCGCGCATGATGCGGAAGTTCTCCTGCGTCGCGTAGGTGCCGCCGAAGCCTTCGGTCGTCGCCCCGTACGGTACGTAGTCGAGCAGCGACTGGGCGGTGGAGCGAATCACGGCGATGATCTGCGCCCCGGCCTCGGCGGCGGCGACCGCGGCGGTGCGGTCTTCGTAGATGTTGCCGCTTGCGACGATCACGTAGAGCAGCGGCGGCTCGTCTTGCGGAAGGCGCGCCAGCATGGCGTCACGCGTGCCCCGCGCAGCGTCGATGCGCGCGAGCCCCGCGTCGACGTGCGACCGCAGCGCCGCCCGGAGCGCACCCTCCGGCGTACGCTCCGGGTCCGGCAGCGGTTCGCCGGCAGCGACGGCCTCGGCGACCTGTTGCGGCGACCGGCCGGTCTCGGCGAGCGCGGCGCCGAGCGCCCGCGCGACGCCGAGCCCCGGCCGCGCAAGCGCATCGACCAGGCGGTTCGGCAGCGGGACCCCCTCGCCGTCGACGCCGTCGACGCCGCACAGGCGCGTAACGGCGCGCTCGACGCTGAGCGTCGAGTGGCCGGCGACGAAGTCGACGATCGGATCGACGATCGCGGCGGCGAGCGAACGCGCCCCCGCGACGGCGTTCTGGTCGATGCGCAGTTCCATGGGCGAATCGAACAGTTCCGGGACGAGCCGCGGCTTTCCGCCGAGGAATGTTCGGCGGATGCGGGGCCGCAGCGCTTTGTTCGGCCCCGGCGCAATACACCGGGCAGCGCGTCGAACGAATCGTTGCCCGCCGAGGGACTCAACGAGACAGAATGTCCTGATCGTGGCGGATCCGCACGCGGTCGAGCGCGTCCGCGACCCGTAGAATGATGCGATCGCTTCGGGAAGGCGTTACGGCCCTCCAGCCGAAGAAAGCCCGCCCTTAGCTTGACCAGTTCCTCAAAAGAGGGAATTTCATGAAGCGTACCATCTTTTTCATCTTTGCGGCCGTCCTGTTTTGTTTCTGCGCGATGACGTCGCAGGCGCAGGCTCAGGCGACGCGCACGTGGGTCTCAGGTGTGGGCGACGATGCGAACCCGTGCAGCCGGACTGCGCCCTGTAAAACGTTCCCGGGCGCAATCTCGAAGACCGCGGACTGTGGTGAGATCGACGCCCTTGATCCTGGCGGGTTCGGCGTCGTGACGATCACCAAAGGCATCAAGATCGACGGCGGCGGCGGCGAAGCGGGTCAGGTCGCATCGATTCTGGCGAGCGGGACCAACGGGGTCGTCGTCAACAACCAAAGCGCGGCCTGCAACTTCACCGTCCTGCGAAACCTCGACATCAACGGCGCGGGCGGCGCCAGTGTGACCGGACTGATCGGCGTCAGCGTGCTCGCGGGCAAGAACGTCAGCCTCGAGAACATCGACATCGAGAACTTCACCCAGCAGTGCATCAACTTCCAGCCGTCGTCGTCCATGAATCTGATCATGTACAGCACGAACCTGGAGAACTGCGCGGGCGGCGGGATCAAAGCCGCGACCACGACCGGAACGAACCGACTCAACATCGAGAAGTCGACGATCCAGCGATCGGGTATCGGCGTCCAGGCGACGTCGAACAGCGACGTGGTCATTCACCATTCGATGGTCTCGAACAACGCGGGCGGCGGCATCGAGGCGAACGGAAGCACGAGCCAGATCAGCGTCGATCTCTCGACGGTGTCGAACAACCAAACGTTCGGCCTGCACGCGACCAACAGTGGGATCATTCGCGCGACGAACACCAGCATCTACTTCACCAACGGCACCGGTATGCTGGTCGACACCTCCGGCCAGATGCTGACCGGCAACAACAACTGGCTCGGCGGAAACACGAGCGGCGACGGCTCCAAGACGGGGTCGGTCGGCATCCTCTGACCCCTGCCAGCGCACGAACCGGACGCGGCGAGTTTTCGAACTCGCCGCGTTTCTTTTTCGTCGTGGTTGCCGTCCGGCCGAAAGGCCCCGCGTCCCAGCAAGCGAAGTCAGGCCCCCCCTTACTTTGGCCTATGATAAAAGGAACCTTATGAAGAGAACTATCTTTGGGGTCGTCGCAGCGATGATGTTCTGTCTCTGCGCCATGACGACGCAGGCCCAGGCGCAGGCGACGCGCACGTGGGTTTCCGGGGTGGGCGACGACGTGAACCCCTGCAGCCGGACCGCGCCCTGCAAAACGTTCGCGGGCGCAATCTCGAAGACCGCGGACTGCGGTGAGATCGACGCCCTTGACCCCGGCGGATTCGGCACCATCACGATCACCAAGGGCATCAAGATCGACGGCGGCGGCGGCGAAGCCGGCCAGGTCGCATCGATCCTGGCGAGCGGTACGGTTGGAGTTACCATCAACAACTCGAGCGCGGTGTGCAACTATGACGTGCTCCGAAACCTCGACATCAACGGACCCGGTGTGGGCGGCGTTACCGGAACGTTCGGCATCAACGTGCTCGCCGGCAAGAATGTCGCCCTCGAAAACGTCGACGTCGAGAACTTCACGCAGCAGTGCATCAACTTCCAGCCGACGAACTCGATGAACCTCATCATGTACAACACAAATCTCGAGAACTGCGCGGGCGGCGGCATCAAGAGCTCGACCACGTCCGGAACGAACCGCATCAACGTCGAGAAGTCGACCATACAACGCTCCGGGATCGGTGTGCAGGCGACCTCAAACAGCGACGTGGTCATTCACCATTCGATGGTCAGCAACAACGCGGGCGGCGGCGTCGAAGCAAACGGCGGCTCCAGCCAGATCAGCGTCGATATCTCGACGGTCTCGAACAATCAAGTATTCGGCGTTCACGCTACCAACAGCGGGATCATGCGGGTGACGAATACGAGCATCTACTTCACCAACGGCACCGGCATGCTGGTGGACACCAGCGGTCAGATGTTGACCGGGAACAACAATTGGCTCGGCGGAAACACGAGCGGCGACGGTTCGAAGACCGGCTCGGTCGGGATCCTCTAGGCCTACGGAATAGCACGACTCGAACCGCGGCGAGTTCACGGGGGAGCTCGTCGCGGTTTTTTATCGCGCAACCGCCCGGCCTGGCGGGCGTTACGCAGAACAAGCCGAATTTTCGACCGGTGGAGCCAGGCATACCGGTTCCGGCCCCCGTTGCGGCCGGCCCCTCGGCTGAAATCGCGCGAATCCTCGGGGAGGATCGCTATGCCGCTGCCGGGCGCCTGCACCGTTTCGGCTGGCGCGCATTCTCCCAGACCGACGAAGACGGAATGATCCAGGAGATCTTCCGGCGGATCGGGACGACCAGCCGGCGCTTTCTCGAGATCGGCGTCGGTGACGGCCTCGAGAACAACACCGCGTATCTGCTCGCATGCGGATGGTCCGGAACCTGGATCGAAGCAGACCCCGGTCGCATCGCGGCGATTCTGCGGAACTGCGACGGCGAGATCCGAGAGGGCCGGCTCGCGCTCGTCGGCGGGGCCGCGACGCCGGATTCCGTCGACGAGCTGATCCGCGACTCGGGGCTCTCCGGCGAGATCGACCTGTTCAGCCTCGATATCGACGGCAACGACTACCACGTGCTGCGCCGAATCGAAGCGATTCAGCCGCGCGTCGTCGTGTTGGAGTACAACGCCTCGTATCGGCCGCCCGTGCGTTGGATCATGTCCTACGACCCCGACCACCGCTGGGATGGTACGAACTACTTCGGCGCCTCGCTCAATGCGTACGACGATCTCATGACCGAACGGGGGTACTCGCTCGTCGGCTGTAACATCGCCGGCGTCAATGCGTTCTTCGTCCGCTCGGATCTCGCCGTCGACCGCTTCGCCGCCCCGTTCGACGCGGAGAACCACTACCAGCCGCCGCGGTTTTATTTGGTCTCACACTTTGCGCAGCTCTCCGGTCACCCGCCGCGTTTCGGCGGCGAGGTCGCGGAGCCGCGCCCGGCGGGCTGCTAGTAGATCGAGCCGAACTCGCGCTGCTCCGCGTGGACCTCCTCGAGCAGCGACATCCAGGCGATGTTGTAGTATCGCGGGTTTCCGAACTCTTGCGGGAAGTCGATCGGAAGCCTCCGCAGCATGTCCTCGATCGACTCGAGGACCGTTACCGAGGGCGTGAAGTCGAAGACGTTGCTGAGCTTGGAGTTGCTCATCCGGTAATTCCGCACCGTCGCCGGCGCCGGCGCTTCGACGATCTCGACACGCCAGTCGGGCTTGAGGATCGCCAGCGATCCGGTAACGAGCATCGCGAGCTGGCGGATCTGATAGTTCTCCTCGAGGACGTTGAAGATCTGCCCTCGGATCGGATCGAGCGGTGCCGTCAGTGCCATCACATGGACGCGGGCGACGTCGCGCACGTCGACCAGCGGGCGCCACATCCAGCCGCCGCCGTGCAGAAAGAGCTTCCGCGCGAGGATCGCGTCCTTGATGAACGTGTTGACGACGAGGTCGAATCTCATCCGCGGGCTGTACCCGTAGACCGTTCCCTGCCGGAAGATGACCGGGGCGAACGTGTCGTCCGCCTGCGCGAGGATCAGTTCCTCCGCGCGCCGCTTCGAGGTCGAATACGCACCGCGCGGCTCGACCGGCGTCGCTTCATCGCACATGATCGGCGAGCGGTGCGCGTCGTCCGAACAGGCCTCGCGATCGTAGATCGACGCGCTGGAAGCGAAGGTGAAACGGCGGATTCCGTGCCGCTTGCAGGCACGAACCAGCGCATCGGTCGCCTCGGTATTCATCTGCCGGTTCGCCTCGGTGTTGTACTCCGCCGTCGGGTCGTTTGAGAGTCCGCCGAGATGACAGACGGCGTCGATCCCCTCGAACCAGCGGTCGTCCAGCTGCCGGATGTCGCCGCGAATGACCGTCGCATCGAGGCCGGCGAGCGGGCTTCGTCCCCAGAAGAGACGATCGAGCACGACCGGCTCGTGCCCCGCTTCGCGGATCTGCCGGCAGAGCACGACGCCGATGTAGCCGGCTCCGCCGGTGACCAGGACCTTCATCGCTCCACCTCTACGGTGCGAGCGGCGCAACTCCCGCGCCCGGCGAACCATGGCGCATGACCACGTCCCGGGAGATCCGCGAGAAGTACGACTCGGCCTACTACCTCGACGACTGCGGTGGTTATCGTGAGTACGCGCTTTTCGCGGGTCGCAAACTCGAGGATCCCCGGCTCGCCGCGATCCACGCCCTCACGGCTCCGTCCGCCGGAGCGCGCGTGCTCGACGTAGGGTGCGGTCGCGGCGAGCTCGCGTTCGCGTTCGCGTCGAACGGTGCGCAGGTCACCGCGATCGACTATTCGGCGGACGCTCTCACGCTCGCGCGCGCGACCGCCGGCGATCTTCCCGTGCGTTTCGTTTGCGCCGACGTCACCACGTTCGTCGATCCCGGCGGATTCGACCTCGCGGTGGCCTCTGACGTCATCGAGCATCTCGCCGCGACGGAGCTCGACGGACTCTACCGCCGCCTCGCGGCGATGTTGTGGCCGGACGGAAGTCTCGTTCTCCACACCTGGCCCAACGCGTGGATGTATCGCTACGGCTATGCCCGGCGGCGCCTGGAAGCCGCCAGGCACGGCGAGTCGTGGCCGGAAGATCCGCGCACCCCATACGAGCGCGCGATGCACATCAACGAACAGCGCGCGAACGTGTTGCGACGCCAGCTGCGAGCGTGGTTTCCCCACGCACGCGTATGGTTCGGGTCCGCCGCCGACGCGCGAGGATCGCTCGCGACGCCGTTCACCGTCGCAGAGATGCGCGACGCGGCAGATCTCTTCGCCGTCGCATCGCACCGGCCGATCGACGACGCGGCGCTGCTGGCCCGCATCACGATGCCGGCACTTCGGGAGCAAGACGGATTGGTCGAGCTCAGCCTGGCCGTGGCGCCGCCGCGGGTGCGCGCCGGAGAGCCCTTCGCTGCGTCCGTGGCCCTGCGAAATGACGGCGACTTCAGCCTCGCAAGCTTCTTCCCGTATCCGGTCCGCTTCGCCGACCGCTGGCTCGATGAGAGCGGCACCGAGGTCGGCGAGTCCAGCCGCTCGCTGATTGCGCCGGCGGCCGGCCCCGGAACGGCGACGCGTTACCCCGTGCGCGCGGTCGCGCCGGCGCGGCCCGGCCGTTACATTCTGCGGCTCTCGCTCGTCCAGGAGTTCGTGCGCTGGTTTGCGCCGACGGCTGACGTTCCGATTGAGGTGGCCTAGGAACCGACCCGGTGAACGCGGCGTTTCACGAGCGTGGGCGCCGCTTCCGCAATCGGAGGGGAGCGCTCGCTCTGCACCGTACCGTCCTTCGGACACTTATGAAGACGTTTTATCGTGCTCCTGCGGCGCTCTGCGCCGCGCTCGTGATCCTCGCGTTCTCGTCGGTTCCGCCTACGAGCGGGCAGGCGAACGCTGCCGACTCGCTTGGTCCGGTCGTGTTGACGCGAGCGCATGGCGACGCGCTGGCCGTATGGGACGCGACCACCGATCTCGCGACGTTAGTGAATGCGAAGAGCTCCGCCGAGGAGACGCTTCGCCGCCTCGAGTCCGACGCGTTGACCGTCCTGATCCAGAAAGCAAAAGTGCTCGCTCCCGACGCGAAAACGCTCACGGTTCAGACGATCTATCAACGCACCGGGGCCGTCAGCCCCACCTATCAGGTCGCCACGTTCGCGGGGATCGAGCGGCTCTTTACGATCAAGGCGGCGGTTGGAGGGACCGAAGCAACGAACGGCGCGGGCTGGGTGCAACAGCTCAAGGCCGGCAAAGTCCCCGACGGCGTGACGGTCGTCGTCACCGGCAAGCTTCCGCCCGAACTGCACTAAACGGGCACGGCTCACGCCCCCGCGACAGCCATGCGCGCCTTGCGGTTCGCGAGAAACGCGTCGATCGCCGCTTGCCACGAGGGGAGCGGCGCGATGCCGGCGCGGGCGAAGGTCGTGTTCTCCAGGGGAGAGTACATCGGGCGCCGCGTCGGATTCTGCAACGACGCATAGCTGATGCGCTCCAGCGGAGCGCCGCCGAGTCCGGCTTTCTCGAAGGCCGTCGCAACGAACTCATACCAGCTGCAACAACCTGCGTTCGCGACGTGATGCGTTCCGAATTGCTCGGCGTCGATCAGATCGCGCATCGCTCGCGCGACGTGTGGCGCGTACGACGGCGAGAACACCATGTCGTCGACCATGCGGGTCCGCTCGCCGCGCTCCGCTTGCGCGAGCACCTTCTCGATCAGCGTGTAGCCTTTGTTCGAAGTCCCGCCCGTTCCGAAAACGCCGCTCGCCCGCACGATGATGTGGCGCGGCCCGTGGCGGCGCGTCAGCAGCTCGCCGGCGAGCTTCGAGGTCCCGTACGCCGTGAGCGGGTTCGGGGCGTCGTCCTCGCGGTACGCGCGTCCCAGCGTTCCGTCGAACACGAAATCGGTGCTCACCGTCACGAACGCGACCTCGCGCGCCGCGCATGCGGCGGCGGCCGCGTCGACCGCGAGCGCGTTCAGCGCAAACGCACGTGCCGGTTCGCGCTCGCATGTGTCGACGTGATGGAAGGCCGAACAGTTTATCAGAACGTCGGGGCGCTGCAGCTCCAGCAGTCGCCCGACCGCGGCTGGGTCCTCGAACGGCACCTCGGCGTGCGTGGGCGTCACGATCTCGCGCCCGGCGAACGCCTCGCTGAGCGCGGAACCGAGCTGGCCCGACGCACCAACGATCGCGATCCTCGCGGCGCTCATGCCGGTGCGAGCGCCTTTTTCATCCGCTCCTCGGCGACGAGCTGCGTCGCGCGGTAGAGCGACTCGAACTGCCCGGCGTCGGTCCACCAGCCCTCGAGCACGTCGTAGTAGCAGTCGCCGGCCGCAATGTAGGCGTTGTTGACGTCGGTGATCTCGAGCTCGCCGCGCGCCGAGGGCTTGAGCTCGCGCGCGTAGTCGAAGACGCGGTTGTCGTACATGTAGATTCCGGTGACCGCGAAGTTGCTCTTCGGGACCTTCGGCTTCTCCTCGATCGCGATGATGCGCTCGCCGTCGAACTCCGGAACGCCGAAACGCTCGGGGTCCTCGACCTCCTTGAGCAGCAGCCGGCAGCCCGTGCGCTGCTGCGCGAAACGCTCGACGTGCGCCGAGATGCTGTTCTGGATGATGTTGTCTCCGAGGACGACCGCGACGGAATCGCCGGACGCGAAGTGCTCGCACAGCTTGAGGGCGTCGGCGATCCCGCCCTCACCCTCTTGATAGGTGTAGGCGATGTGCGGCAGCCCGAACTCACGCCCGTTGCCCAGCAGCTTCAGAAAGTCTCCGGCGTTGTTGCCGCCGGTCACGATCATGATCTCGCGGATCCCCGCATCACACAGCGTCTGCAGCGGATAGTAGATCATCGGCCGGTCGTAGATCGGCAATAAATGCTTGTTGGTGACCTTCGTCAGCGGCCGCAACCGCGACCCCAACCCCCCTGCCAGGATTATCCCTTTCACGTGCTCTTCTCTCGTCAGCGAAGCGCGTATTGGCGCCTGTAGTACTCCCGAAACTCGCCGGACTTGATCGGACGCCACCAATCTTCGCGGTCGCGATACCATGCTACCGTCTCGGCGAGGCCGTTCGCGAACGGCACCCGCGGAGCCCAGCCGAGCGCCTGGGCCTTCGACGAATCGATGGCGTACCGGCGGTCGTGTCCTTGACGATCCGTCACGTGCCGCACGCTCCCCTCGTAGGACCGTGCGGTTAAGCGCAGCAGCTCGCGGGTGATCTCGATGTTGGTCCGGCTGTTCCCGCCGCCGAGGTTGTAGACCTCACCCGGCACACCGTGTTCGAGCACGTGCGCGATGCCGCGCGCGTGGTCGTCGACGTGCAGCCAGTCCCGCACCTGGAGCCCGTCGCCGTAGACCGGGACCTGCTCGCCTTCGAGCAGGTTGGTGATGAACAACGGGATCAGCTTCTCCGGATACTGATACGGGCCGTACGTGTTCGAGCCGCGTGTGACCAGCACCGGCGCCTCGAAGGTCGTGTGGTAGGCGAGCACCTGAAGGTCCCCGCCGGCCTTCGAGGCAGCGTAGGGGCTGCGCGGCCGGATCGGATCGCCTTCGGCGGACGCGCCGAGCTCGACGTCGCCGTAGACCTCGTCGGTCGAGACCTGGAGGTAGCGCTGGATCTTATGCCGGCGGACCGCCTCCAGGAGGACGTGCGTCCCCATCACGTCCGTCCGGATGAAGGCCTCCGGATCGAGAATCGAGCGGTCGACGTGCGTCTCCGCCGCGAAGTTGACGATCGCGTCGACCCCCTGGCCGATCGCCTCGTCGACCCGGTCGGCGTCCGCGATATCGCCCTTCACGAAGCTGTAGCGGGGGTCGTGCGCGACCTCGGAGACGTTGGCCGGGTTCCCGGCGTAGGTCACCGCGTCCAGGACTGCGATCGCGACGTCGGGGCGCTCGCGCAGCATCATCCGTACGAACGCCGAACCGATAAAACCGAGACCACCCGTGACAAGCCAGCGCCGATGGATCATGACGCGCCGCGGTGTTCGTTCGCGCCCTCCGAGTCTCCCCGTACCCGAGCCGGAAACTTCCGATCCCGACGGCGGTACTAAGGGTCAGGATGGCTGTGCAGTCAGTCCCCGATCTCACGGACGAGCGGCTCGTCCGAGCGGTCCTCGACAGCGACCGCGACGCCTTCGGCCACCTGGTCGAGCGGTATAAGCGCGGGATCGCCTCGTTCATCGGGGCGTCGGTCCGCCAGCCCTCGGACATCGCCGACCTGACGCAGGAGACGTTTCTGCGCGCGTACGCGCATCTCGGAACGTTCAACCCGGACCTCGGCCGCTTTTCGACCTGGCTCTACCACATCGCCCGCAACGTCGTCCGCACGTTCCTGGGGCGCTCCCTGCGCCGCCCGCCGCTCGCCGAGTTGGGCGAGGAGCAGACGCTCGAGAACACCGTCGCCGACCTCTCCCGCGAGGCCGATCCGACCGGCGGCGTGCTGCGTGCCGAAGCGGAGGCCGAGGTCCGCTCGGCGCTTGCGGAGCTGCCCGAACGCACCCGCACCGTGCTGGCGCTGCGCTTCTACGACAACATGGACTACCAGACGATCGCCTCGACGATGGGGTTGTCGCTAGGCAACGTCAAGACGCTGATCCATCGGGGTAAGCTGGCGCTCGCGCACAAGCTGCGCCAGCGAGAGGCGGCTGCCGTGGGAAACTCCCCGACCCGGATGTTCCGGGTGCTCGAGGGTCTCGGTGAGCTGCAGCTCGGCTGAAGCCGCCTTCGAGGCGTACCTCGACGACACGCTGCTCCCGGCACGGCGTGCCCGGCTGCTCGCGCACCTGAACCGCTGCGGCCGCTGCAAGGGCGTGCTCGAGGAGCTGCGCGTCGTCGATGCGCTGATCGCCTCGCCGCGCGAGATCGAGCTGCCGCAGAACTTCACCTTCGCGACGATGGCGGAAGTGCGGTCGTTGCCGCGCCCGCACGTCTCGCCGGTGCCGCTCTACGCGTATCTCGTCTCCTATCTGGTCGCATCGTGGCTGCTGATCGGCGCCGGCTTCCTGCTGGCGCCCGACGCGATGCGCGCGTTCGGCGAAACCGCGCTCAACGTGAGCGCGCAGTTCGCGCGCGCCTTCGGCGTCGTCGGCCATGCCGGCGCGCGCGCCCTGGGCGACTTCGGCCCGGTCAGTGCCTTCCTCGGCGCTGCGATCGTCCTCGACGTCGCGGTGGCGCTCGCGCTCGTCGTCGGTTTCACGGTCGTGCGACCCCGGCTGGCGGAACGCCTCCGTTGGTGAACGTTCGCTTTCTCGCGCTCGTCACGACGCTGCTCGCGCTCGCCGGTCTCGCCCAGGCAGCGCCTGCCGACGCGCGCGGACGCGATGCGGGTGAGACCAAGGTCTTCAGCGATATCTACGTCGCACCCGGCGAAATGATCGCCGGCGACGTCAACGTCGTGTTCGGCGACGTCAAGGTCGCGGGTCTCGTCACGGGCGACTGCAACACCGTCTTCGGTCAGTGCACGATCGTCGACGGCGGTATCGTGGACGGGAAGATCAACAGCTTCAACAACGACGGCGTCCGCGCGCTGCTGCCGTGGGCGGTCAACCGCGATCGCGGTTTCGGCCTGCTCGCCGAGCAAGACCATCACTTGGTCTCGAAGCTGTGGTCGAGCGCGATCGTCTTGCTGATCTTCTTGCTCTTCCCGCTGCGGATGCGCGTCGCGCTTTCGCGCGTCGAACGTCACCCCGCGCTGTCGGCCCTGACGGGCGCGATCGCGGCCGTCGCGATCATCCCGATCGGGATCGTCCTCTTTGTCAGCATCATCGGGATCCCGCTGATCGTGCTCGAGGCTGCCGCGGTCATCGCCGGCGTGTGGATCGGCACCGGTGCGATCGGCCTGTTGGTCGGGCGCCGGCTGTGCGAGCTGGTCATGCCGGCGACGACGCCTTCGCCGCTGGTCGCGCTCGTGCTCGGGCTGGTCGTCGTCTCCGCCGCCGAGATCGTCCCGCTGATCGGGTGGGCCGTCTCCGCGCTGGTGTGGCTCGTCGGCCTCGGCTCGGCGATCCTCTCGTTCATTCGCTCGACCTCGCTCGATACGGCCGTCCGCCGCGTCCCGATCGCCGGCTCGCAATGACCGGGCGGTTCTGAGCCCTTCCCGCAAGAATTGGCAGGAGCGGCTGTAGGTCGCAAAAACAGGACGGTCTGCACTCAACGTCCCGAGAGAGGTACCTCGTGGGTCTGGTCGTGACCGGCATCTCCCAGAGCGGCGACATCGCGCCGCTCGAAGCCGCACTCAAGGCGGCCGGACTCCCGCTCGATCCGATCCAACTGATCGGCCCGGACGACTCGACGCAGGGCGCCGCGTCGTCGATGGGGATGGCGAACCCGGGTCTGATGACGGGCGACGGGCAGGGGACGGGCGTTCCCGGCGTGACGAGCGGCGTGCCGACCGCCGGCGGATACGGCACGCGGTACTTCCGCAACGAGGCGCTGAGCGACCGGCTCGGGGATCTCGAGATCCCCGACGACCAGGTCGAGAACTACGTTGACGCGCTCCAAGCCGGCCGCAGCGTCGTCGCCTACTTCGCGAAAGCGGAGACCGTCGCCGCGGTCGAGGGGATCTTCCGCGCGAGCGGCCTGGCAAAGGTCAAGACGTTCTAGCCGATCCGGGATCGCACGTGCCCAGACCGGAAGGCCATGTCCCGTTCGCGCCGGCGCTGCTGAGATTGCGCTTCCCTTCGATGACGAGCAGCGGCGAGCGCGCGCACGGGTTCATCGACGACGTCAACGGTACGGGCCGCCGGATCAGCGACCTCTCCGCGCAGCCGACGTTCATTCCGCGCGGTGCGCCGATCTTCGTCTCGGGCTGGATATACGTGCCGGACGCCCCCGCGCCACCGGAGATCGTCATCACGGTCGACGGGGCATTCGGCGTGGTGGCGACGGGCGGCTATCCGCGCCCCGACGTCGCCGCCGTGCACGGGCCCGACGCACTGAACTCGGGGTTCGAAGGCGTTCTGCCGTCGGGGCTCGCGGATGGGGCTCGAACGATCGCCGCCGCACAACTCGTCGATGCGATGACCTATCGCAGCGGTCCCGAACGGCAGATCACGATCGGCGCAAGCGCGTTGTCGCTGACGATCCAGACGCCGATCGTCGACGGCGTGACGATCCACGTCGATTACGTCGCCGAAACGGGCGAGTCGCCCGAACTCGAGGCCGGGATTCCGAGCTTCGGGCACGATGCGACGTTCAGCATCGTCGGCTGGGCTGCCGACCACATGCGCGGGGAGCCGGCCGCCGCGGTCTACGCGCTCGTCGATGACGTTCACCTCTTTCGAGGCCGGATCGGCGCCGAGCGTCCGGACGTCGCCGAACAGCTCGATCAACCCCCATTACGATACGCCGGCTACGAGGTCCGGATCGACGCCGGCACGCTCGCGCTCGGCGATCACGTTATTCGCGTGATCGCGCTTTCGGCCGACGGCGAGGGTCGCGCGCAAGGGGAGCTGTTTCCGTTTGCGATCCATCCAGGCTAGGGACGGTCGCAACCACGGCATACTCGTGCTGGCCGGTCGGTAGCGACTCTTCGAAACCGCCTCCGTTCGGATAGAACACCCGCACGTCCGAGAACCCCATCGACCGGCAGAGAAACACGAACACTTCGGGGAACAGCGGTTTTTCGTGGGAGAGGTCCACGTAAAACGTCTTCCACGCCTCGATTGAATTCGGATTGACGGTTTCAGCGATGAACACGCCGCCGGGAACGAGACGCGTCCGGGCGAGCTCCAAACAGCGCAAGAGCTCTGCGAACGGCAGATGTTCGGCGAACTGCGCCGAGAAGATCGCGCCGACGCTGCTTTCCGCGAGCCCGGCCAGGTACGCGTTCGCATCGCCGGTGACGACGTTTTCGAGACCTTTCGCGCGCATGCGAGCGACGGCATCCGGATTGAGCTCGACTCCGGTCGCCGCGAGTCCGTTCTCGCGCATGATCTCCAGGAACTCGCCGCGTCCGGAGCCGAGCTCGACGATGGGCGCTCGACCCTCGACGAGCGGGAGATACGCGCGCAATCGTTCGCGGATGAACGCCTCGGGACCGCGAAATACGTTCTCGAACCCGAGGTAATCAAAGTCATCCGGGGTCGAGAGTCGAAGCGCGGGCCAAGCGTCCGGCGGCGCGCTCATGTACGGCGTCGCCAGCAGCCGGCTGCGCAGCGACGCGAGCTCGGCGGCGAGCCGCTCCAGCTCGCTCCGGATGGGTGCGCCATCCTCCAGGATGCTCGCCGTCGCCGCGCGGTCTGCGGCCGCCGAATCGCGCATGTCATTCAGTGCGCCGGCGATGTCGGAGATGCGCGATGACATCACCGCTTGGTCGGCGGCGGTGGCATGCCGGATGCGGTCGACCGCGTCGGCAATTTCGGCGACCCGCTGTTGAACCGCCATCAAGACCTGCGCTCGTTCCTCGAGCGCAGAGGCTTGCCCGGCGAGTTCGGCAGCCGCCGACTCCAGGCGTTGCAACTGCTCTTCCGCGGCATTCAAACGGAGTCCGGCCGCCGCCGACCGCTCACGATCGCCGGCAACTTCAGCCGTCATGCTGTCGAATGCGGTCCGCAGCGTCGCGCTCGTCCGCAGTGCGCGGTCGATGGGATCGTGGAGGCTGCGACGAAGGTGGTCGTGATTCGCCGCGAGTTCGGACCGGAGCTCGCCGAGCGCGATCTCGCTCTCCCGGCCGCGCGCTTCGATCAGCGACGTCACGTGTTGCGCCGCCTCCGACAACCGCCGTTCGAGTTCTTCGACCGCGGCGTGGAGCTCCGTTTCCCCAAGCGAGCTGCGGAGGGCGTTTTCTTCAGCATCACGTGCGAGCTCGTCGAGGCGTTCCGCGGTGCTTCGGCTAAAATCTTGCGTCTCACCGACGACATCTTCGAGCTTCCCCCATCCGGTACGCAGCGATGCGATCTCGTTGCGGATCGCCCTCACATCGCTGCGCAGCGGCGTGCCTTCGCGCTGGAAAAAGCTGAGCCGAGCCGACAGCGCGGCCAGGTGCTCGCGAAGTTCGGCGATCTGCCGCCGCTGGTTGCGAACCTCGGACCGATACGCGGGCATGCGGTCGACGACTCGGCGCGTGTTCTCGAACGCGCGCATGCGGTCCGCGACCACACCGAAATCGATCGCGGCGTCGTGAAGGTCGCGGCGCAACGCCACGATCTCGCGCGGCATCGCCTCGAGATGACCGAGCTGCGCCGCGAGCCGGGCATTGACGGCGTCCTGCCGCGCGTTGACGGAGTCCTGCTGCGCGTTGACGGCGTCCTGCCGCGCCGTCTGAAACCGGGTTACGCGCCCGATGATTCGTCCGAAGAACGATCTGGGCGCGCCCGGAAGCGCGGGCGTCGCCGGGGCGATCGGCGCAGACGAGGGGGCCTCCTCGCCGACCGGACCGGAGGCGGCGGGAATTTCAACCGGCGCTTTCACGGGGTGAGCGGAGGCGCCGTTCCGGGCGACTGTACTCGTCTCGGCCGGCCCCGGGACGTTGCCGTTGTGGACGGTCCCTTCGGATGGCTGCACGTCCTCGTCGACCATGCGACCGTTCAAACGGAAATCCTTTCGGGGAGCCGGCCCAGGATGCGTTCGATGCGCTCGCCTGCGATGCGAGCGACGGCTGCCGTCCCGTACTTGCCGAGAACGTCGGAGCGAGCGCGTTCCCCGAGACGGCGCGCATCGGTCGGGCGCTCGTAGACGCGGCGCAGCGCCGCTGCGGCGTGGTCGAGGTCGGGCTCGGCCCACATTTGATCGGCCGCGTACGGGCCGTTTCCTGGACCGACCGGCACCAAGTCGTATGGGATCGGGAAGGCATTCGAGCCGGTGACGAGATCGGCGGAGCCGGAGAACGCGGTCGCGATGACCGGCTTACCGAGCGTCATCGCCTCGGCTAGCGTGTATCCAAAGCCTTCAGCGCGGTGAAGCGAAAGGTATGCGTCGCAGGCGCCCAGCAGCTCGTTCTTTTGCCGACGCGATAAGTAACCGTCGATGAGCACGATCCGGTCGTCCTCGGCGGCGGCGTCTCGCACGCTCTCGTACGCCGCAAGATCGAACTCGCTGTTGATCGATTTCATCACCAGCCGCACACGCGCGCGGCGATCGGGAAAGGCGCGTCTGAACGCCTCGATCGCGCCGAGCGGATTCTTCCGTCCGAATACGCTCAAGTAGTCGTACACGAAGAGAAATACCGTGTCGTCCGGGTCGAGGCCGAAATCCGCCTTGCGGCCAAGTCGGACCGCACCGACGCTCACGACCGGCGGCACGATCACCACCGGAACCGGCGATTTCGGCGCGATCGCGGCAGCAATATACTGCGTTCCGACCCAGATCTCGTCGAACGGCTCGAACGCGTCGAGCCACGCGTCGGGAAATTCCGGGAGTTCCCACCACCACGACCCGATGTTGTACTTGCCGCGAAAGAACCCGTCGCCGTTCTTGGCCAAGAATGTGGCGACCTGATCGGCATTGACGCACACGAGGTTGATCGGATACACACCGTCACCCTCGCGCCCGGCGATGCTCGTGTCCGCCGCCCGGCTCGGAGAATGCGCGGAGAAATCGACCAGTCGCGTCGGAATTCCCGCCGCGCGCAGAGCCGCGACGTGCCCCCGCCCGGCTTCGCCGACCCCTGATTCGGTCTTGAAGTAGCCCGCGACGTTGACACCCTCGAAACTGGGGCCCAGCCGCTGCGGGCGAACACGCAATCCCGCCTCGGCCAGATACGCTCGATCGAC
Source organism: Vulcanimicrobiota bacterium (assembly GCA_003168375.1). Lineage (GTDB taxonomy): Bacteria > Vulcanimicrobiota > Vulcanimicrobiia > Vulcanimicrobiales > Vulcanimicrobiaceae > Vulcanimicrobium > Vulcanimicrobium winogradskyi. The sequence continues at coordinate 1,802,894 of PMSI01000001.1, read as the reverse complement.
TCCCGTTGTCGAGTCGTTGCGCAGCCAGTTCACAAATCGCTCGCGATCGCCCGACAGGACCTGCGGAAAAGTGGCGCGCAGGTCAGGGCGCTTCTTCCAGAGTTCGTACAGGTAGCGCGTCAGCGGCTGCGGTATCGCGGTCGCATCTTCGTCGACCGGCTCATTGAGAAAACGCCACGCGGACGGCTCCGCGAAGACGTCGGCGGGGTCGGGAAAACGATATCCGCCGATTCGCGCTTCGCGCAAGACCGAGCGGCTGAACGTGTCGGTCGCTACGCCGTTACTGAAGCGAGAGAACGCATACGCCGTCCGGGACGCATCCGAAAAACCGTTCGCCATGACACGCCCGGCATACTCGCTGAGGAGCTTCGCCAACCCGGGCTCGCCCGCCAGATCGATCCGCGTCTGGTGTTTCGAGAGTATCTCCGGGGTGCGCGGATTGAAGCCGCTGTAGTGAAAGAACACGATCGGCTCCCCGCTCGCAAGCTGCAAGGGTACCGTCGGATCGATTCGGCGCGAATGCAGGTTCCAGTACGCGACGTTGCACCCGCGATGCCGCACGATTGCGACGCGCTCGACCAGTCCGGGGACGAGGTCGATCCACTTTTGGTCGGTGAAGAGTCCCGATACGACGTCGTTGACGCAGTAACGCTCGAGCCGCGCCGCCCACCAGTCGAGGAAGTCCCGCGCCGGCGCCCGGTTCGCGACTCCGATGAAACCCAGGTTGTACGAACCCGCTCGCAACAGCGTGATCTCGTCCGGCAATTTCCCGTCGAGGGGTATCGGCTCGGTCGTGTGCGGCGTCAAGACGATATCGGCGGCGTCGAGCGGGTCGCGCACCACGTCGATGGGCCCGAAGACCTCGATGTCCGGATCGAAGTAGAACGCGCGGTCATATCCTCGGTCGAGGAGATGACGCAGGACGAACGGCTTCACGCACGTCGACAGCTCGGTGATATCGAAGGAGTACGCGAGGCCCGCGTACTCTTCGTAATCGAAGACGTCGCTGGGAACGAGGACCGTCGCGTCGCGCATCTCGGGCACGGCCTCGACGGCATCGACGACGAACACGAAGCGGTCCACCGCAGGGTCGGCTGCGGCGAACGACGCCATCAACGTGCGCGCGAACGGAAGGTAGTTGCGCGCCACAATCGTCACCGCCGCGGATCGCCACGGATTCGCCACACGCGGACGTTCAGATCGCCAGGGCGAGTTACCTCCAGCCGGGGACCGCTACCCGATCGGCGGCCCGCTCGGAGAGGAGCTCAGTCGATCGTGGGCACTTCTTCGCCGAGAGCAATGGCGCGGTAATAGCGTCCGGAGTCGACCGTGGCGGCCGCTTCGCAGATGCTCCGGCTTCCGAGGCGCGTCGTCTTCGAGACGCTGAAGCCGCACTCGTCGAGCATTGCCTCGACGCACCGCGTGGTCGGCGCCCAGTAATTCGTCGGATCAGCGTTCAGCGATGAACCTTGGCAGAAGTGCGCGAACGGCTTGTCCGCCAAATCCGGGAAGTCTACGTCGCACACGTGCGACTCGACGTAGAGCCGGTCGCGGCAGAGGGGCCTCACCGTCGAGAGCGCGCCGACCAGGTCGGGTAGGTGGTAGAGAAGCCCCAGCATGAGCACGATGTCGAAGCTGCCGATCGTTTCGGCACGCAGATTGTAGATGTTCTCGCGCTGGTAGCGCACCTGCGAGCCGAGTAGCTGGGCGGCGATCCCGAAGCCCGTCGCTTCAACGGGCATGTAATCCACCGCGAGCACGTCGGCTCCGCGCCGCTCACAGGCGAAAGCGAAGAAACCGTCGCGCGTCCCGATATCGAGCACGGTCTTGCCTCGGAGATCCTCGGGCAGTTCGAGCGCCGCCAGCGTGCGCTCGGAGTCGTTGATTCCGGGTGTCACGATACCCGGCGCGACTTCGATCCGGTGATACCACGTCGGATGCCCTGCGATCAGGTGGCGCGCAGCCTGCGGTTCGATGTGTCGAAACTCACCCATCGCAAAAGACGATGCTCCGCCGGAATCGCCGCCCCCTTCAGGCCGCCCCGGGCGGCCAGGCGCTCTCCGTCGTCATACGTAGTCGTGATCGAACCATGTGACGTGCCAGTGCGGGAACAGCGCTTCAGCGAACGGCGGTCCCGGCGCACCCCGGGGGGCGTGGACCACCAGCGTGAAGGACTCCGGCGTCTTGAGGTACCCGAATCTCCGAAGGTACGGAGCGAAGGGCGAAGACGAATTCATGATCGCCGCCGAGACGTCGACTCCCGCTCGCATCGCCTCACGATCGCAGTGGCGCAAGAGCGCCTCACCGACCTCGGTTCGAGCGGGATCGAATGCGATGTCGACCAGGACGAGCGCATCCAAGTGCTTGAGCGGCATACGTCGTGTCACCACGTAGCCGGCCACGTGTCCGTCTTGCCGGGCCACGAAGAGCCGGTAGCCGCGCTCGGAGTACCCGGCGAATCGCCAGTTGAGGATCTCGCGCGACCGGACCGCGCCGATCTCGAGCGAGGCGGTGAACTCGGCCAAGAAACGATCGGCGTCGGCCTCGAAGCGCGCTGCTTCGTCGACGCTGACGGTGCGGGAGCGCCGCGACCACCGGACACGCCAGAGCGACTCGGCCGCCTTCAGCGGAGCGAACGCGAGCGCTCGCGACAGCGGATGACGAAGCGCCGACGCCGCCACGGCCGGGAAGTCGAACGGCTTGGCATAGACCGGCACCATCCCGATCTTCTTCCACCCCGTACGCAGGTGCGGCTCCAGTACGTTGGCTCGGGTGACGAGACCGTACACGAAGCGGAAGTTCTTCTTCTGATATTCTCGCTGCAGGTACGACTGGAGCGAAATGAACAGCATGCCGGCGCGATGATCGGGGTCGATGACCAAGTTCGAGGCGAATCCGGCGACGCAGGTTTCGTCGTAAAGCTTGTACTCGATCGACGCCGCTCCGTAGTGCGCCACCACCTCTTCTTCGTGTTCCGCGACGAACTGCAGCCGTATCTTCGAGGGCGCTTCGACGTACAGCCACGCAAGCATCGACGGAAAGCCGGCTTCGCTCAGCTCACCGACGAACAGATCGCTGCGCTGAGCCATTCGTGCTATCGCCGCGAAATCGCCGTCCTGGGCGTCGCGGATCTTCACGATATCGGGGCATCCGAAAGGCCGGACCGGATCTTCTTGAAGCGGTCCGATCGCAGCGTCTCATCCGCGACGATCGTGAAACGGACCGGGATCTTGTACTTCTGAAGGCGCCGGATGCAATGCGCGCGCAGCCGCTCGGTGACGCTTTCGGGTGACTCCGGCGCGTGCAAGGAGATGCGAGCGTGCGCAACTTGCCCCATGATCGGATGCGGCGCTCCGAAAACCGTCGCCTCTCGAACGTTCGGCGCCTCGAGCAGCACCGTCTCGACTTCGGCCGGGAACACTTTCTGCCCGCCCACGTTGATCATCTCCGACTTGCGGCCGATGATGCGCATGTACTCGCCCTTCGTCTCGACATGGTCGCCCGTACACATCCAGCCTTCGTCGTCGAAAGGGCTCGGCGCGTTGAGATACCCGACCATGTTCGCTTCGGACCGAACCCACAACACGTCGTCGATGATCTTGACTTCGAACCCGTCGCCCCCGATTTTGACCCATAGCGACGCGTCGCTCTCTGATTTCGAGCGCAGCACGCCGAGCTCGGAGAGCCCGTAGGTCTGCTTGATCTGCGCGTTCGGGAAGATCGCGCGGACCTTGGCGAGCGTCGCTTCCGGCATCACCTCGGTTCCATAGGTGATCATCCGAACCGAGGAGCAGTCGAACGCACGATAGACGTTCGAGGCGATCAGCAGATTGATGAATGTGGGCGTCGTCGGCAGCAGCGTCGCGCGAGCCTGCTGAATCGACTCGCAGACCGCCTCCGGGCTGCGGTCGCGAACGCAGATCGCAACGCCGCCGTATGCGAAGGCTCCGAGAAACGTGTTGAACCCGCCGAAGTGGTCCATGAGCAGGAAGAGGATCGAGCGCCACCCCGGCCGCTCCGTGGCGAACTTCTTCATGACGTGCTCGCAGTTGTGCAGGATGCCCTTCGGTTCGCCGGTCGACCCTGACGTGAAGACGACGAGCCCGGGCATCCCCTCCGCCAGAAACGCCTCGATCAATGCGTTCTTGGGCAGGCCGCCGATGCGTCGCGCCTCATCGCGGTCGTCCGAGTCGATGGTGATCAGGATTTCGACGCCAGCGATCTCGATGAATCGCTCCAACTCGGCGTGGATGCTCTTCGTGAAGGGAACGACGATCGCGCGCTCCTGCATCAGCGCGAAGAAGAGCGCACACGTGCTCGGCGAGTAGTCACCGAGCACGGCCACGACCGAGCCGGCGCTGATGCCCAGCCCTGCGAAGCGGGCCCGCCAGCCCGCGACCAGCTCTAGAAACCGCTCGTAGCTGTACTCGATGCCTTTGAAGAAGATCGCCGGCTTCGGACCGTACCCCGCCATTCGCGCGATCACGGTGTCGATCGCGACCGTGGCGCGATCGTTCGCGGCGCTCATGCTGCGAAGTCGATCCCGTGCTCGGCGAGGACGGCCTTCGCGAGGGGGTAGCTCAAGATCTCGAACGACTGCTCTTCGGTGAGCGACACGCCGAATTGCTCCTCGATTGCGAGCACCAAGTTGAGGTGCTTCAGCGAATCCCACTGCGGCACCGTGTCCATCGACGTTTCATCGCCGATACCGCTTTCCGGAACGCCCAGGACCTGCGCCAGCGTCTGCTTCAACTTCGTGTCGTTACCGGATGGCATGGGTGTCTACTCCGTTCGTTACGCGAATCCAGGCCGGCACGTTCGGCCCGTGTCCGCCGGTCGTGGTAAGGGACCACCGGTCATCCCTAGATTCGTCGATCCGGACGAAGCCGTGCCGCAAATAGAAATCGCGAACCAACTCGTTTTTGTTCGTCGCAGCGTAGGTTCCGACGATCACCTCCGAACCTCGCACCTCCGCGGCATGGCGGACGACGACGGCCAGGAAGGCATCCTCGGCACCGCGCCCGATCGCGCGGCAGCTCATGAGGAAGCTCTCGATCGTCGCCGTCGGACCGTCGTACGCGACGATCGCCACGCCGACGAGGCCGAGGTCCGCGACGCGGTCGCGCACCTTGAGGGCGAAGACGTCGAACGCGTCGGCGGCCATGAAGGCGCGAATGTCACCCTCGGTATTGCGCACGGTGCTCAAGTTGAACTGGTTGGTCTTTTGGGTGAGCTGCGCGACGCGCGGGACATCCACTTCCGAGGGATTCCCGATGTCGACTTCGAGGTCGAGGCTCGACAAGTAGGCATCGAGCGACAACGCCGTCGACTCCAGCGCCTTTCGCCGGCGGTTTTCCCCGTACATCGCGTTCTTGCGGCGATCCTCCGCCGTGTACGACAGCGTGTCGAAGTAGCCGGGGGCCGTCAGAAGCGAGCGGTACGATGCAAACGCCTTCGGGGGGAGTGCGATGACGGCTACGTCGGGGAGCTGTTCGCGCACGAAGGTCGCCTCGAACGGATTGTCGTCGACGAAGACGAGGCTGTCCAGCCCGATGTTGAGCTCCTCGGCGATGCGGCGCAGATTGGTGACCTTGTCGTCCCAGTTGATCTGGCGTGCCGCGAAGTGCTCTTCCTTCAGCACCGAGTCCGGGTGATCTCGCAAGACCTCCAGCACGTCGGCTTCGTTGTTCTTGCTGCACAGAGCCAAGATCACGCCGCGATCGTGCAGGTTGAGAATCTCCCGCTGCAGCGCAACGAAACAGGAGCCCGGGTACGTCGGTCCGAGCTGGATGCCGGCCAACCCGTCCTCGCCGACGACTCCGCCCCACAACGTGTTGTCGCAGTCGAGGACGAGGCACTTCTTTGCCTGACCGCGGAGGGCTCGGATGAACTTGACGTACTCCGTGCCGATCGGGACGAGCGCCTTCTGCGAGAGCGGTGCCCGCGCAACGTGCCAGTAGCGCTCGTCGACGAAGTTCGCCGTCCCGTGCGCCGCGAAGACTCTCATGAAGTCGACGATCGAGACGTCGCTCGTCTCCGCGGAATCGGCGAGGATCGCGGCGTTGAGGCGCAGGATCGTGTGCGTCTGGTAGCCGGTCGACTGCGAATCCAAGATCCCGAGCGTCGGTTGCGTCGGAAGCGGAAAATTGTTGAGCAAGATCGGCGCGCGCACGTTGGCATTCAACGCGCCGACGATCGTGCGAACGTGCAGGCGTATGCGTTCCTCCTCGGCCGCCCGGTCCGGCGGCGAGGTGGAGATGAAGGCGGTGGTGAGCGCGGGGCTGAGCGCTTCCAGCCACTGCGCCAGGATGATGAAGTCGGGTTGAAATGCGTATAGCCGGCTGTTCGGATCGAGCACGTCGGCCTGGATTGCGTCGAAGTCTCCGACGTAAAAGCGCGGATGGTATCCCGCGCGGAAGATCTCGCCCGCAAGGACCGGAACGAGCGGTTCCGCCGTGAAATTGCGCAGCAATGCGACTTTGAGCACGGGCAGCCCGGTCTGCTCGGGTGTGCTGCTCTCCAGCACGTTCGCGACTGCGGCGTAACGCGCGTAAGTGCTCGTTTCGTGACTGCCGCTGAGGAAGTCGGCGAGGATGTCGGCGTTCATTGAGGGATCGTCTTACGATACACGGCAGCGTCAGCTCATCGTGATGCCGCCGCCGACCCGGATCGTCTCACCCGTGATATGGCGCGCTCGCGAGCTGACCAGGAACTCGGCCGCGTTCGCCACGTCTTGCGGATCGCCGAGCCGCCGGAGCGGCGTCTGCATCTTGGTGAGCATCTTCACCTTGTCGGGGAGGCTCGAGATCATGTCGGTTTGCGTCATTCCCGGCGCGATGACGTTCACGCGGATGCCTTTGGGCCCGTACTCGACCGCCAGCGTGCGCGCGAACGAGACGAGCGCGGCCTTCGTGACCACGTACGGTGACTGCTGCACCGGAGGAACTCCGTCGGCGAACACGGACCCGATGAAGAGCAGGCTGCCGCCGCCGCGCCCGATCATGCCCGGCAACGCGGCCGTTGCGCAGTTGAATGCGCCGCGGAGCTGCGTGTCGATTTGCGCCTGAAAGTCGTCCCACGACAGCGACTCGAACGGCTTGGGCACCGGCAACGGGGCGGCGCAGTGGATCACGTCGTCGACGGGGCCCAGCGATTCCTCAACGGAAGCGAACATCGCGCGAACCGCGGACTCGTTCGCAACGTCCGCGGCGACGGCCACGGACCGATGCCCGGCGGCGGATAGCTCCGCGACGAGCGCACGCGCCTCCTCGGCGGACCGGTGATAGTTCACGGCGACGGCATGGCCCGCCCGCGCGAGCGTCGCGGCGATCGCCGCGCCGATTCCTTTGCTCGCCCCGGTGATCAGAATGACGCGCGGGGTGTCGGTCGTTGGGATGGCAGCCTCCTCTTCCCTCACATCGAGGACCTTCACTTGCGCTTTTCCGGCGACGAGCTCGCGCCCATGCTGGTTTACAACGACGGTTCGCAACGTCAGCATCCGCGTTGCAACGGATTTCTGCTCGACCGTCGCGATCACCGTTATCGTGTCCCCGACGAAGGCGGGTGCCAGAAAATCCAGCGTTTGCGAGGTCCAGAGCGCCCCGCTGCCGGGCAGCACGGTACCGATCATCGTAGAGATGAACGACGAGCTCAGCATTCCGTGCACGACGGGGCGCCGGAACAAGGTGCGCCGCGAGAAGGTCGCGTCCACGTGCAGCGGGTTGTAGTCACCGGTCAGCGCGGCGAACGCCTCGACATCGGCCTGTTCGATGGTATGACGAAACTCGGCGCGGTCGCCGACCGCGATCGTGTCGAAGTCGAGGACGCGCACGGTCGTCTTCTCGCGCGTATAGCTCACGGTTCCCACCAGCGCATCACCGATGCCCCGAACGTGAAGCCGGCTCCGACGCCCGAGATCACGACGACGTCGCCCTTCTTGATCAGCTTCTTCTCCACCGCCTCGCAGAGCGCGATCGCCATCGACGCCTCCGCGGTGTTTCCGATCTCCGCGACGTTGGTGTACGTCTTGCTCATCGGAACCTTCATCTTGCCCATCAAATAGGTGATCAGGTGCAGATTGGCCTGATGAAAGATGAAGAAATCGACGTCGTCGACCGCCAACCCGGCTTTCTCGAGCGCGCGCTTGATCGAGGTCGGCTGGTGCTGCGCGACCTGCTTCCACACGTCCATCCCGTTGATCTCATAGTAGTTGAGCAGGTCGTGTACGTTCTCCGGCCGGATCGGGTGGCTCGAGCCGCCTCCCCGGATTCGCACCGACTCGTACACCGCCGTGTGCGAGAAGATGTCGTGCGCGAGAAATCCGTATCCGTCCGGTACACGGCCGAGCACTGCCGCCCCGAAGCCGTCGCCGAAATAGAGCGCGGAATTGGGATCGTTCCAATTGACGAAGCGCGACTGTAGCGCCGCTCCGACGACGAGGGCATGTGTCAGCGACGGATCGCATGTGAGCTTCTCGGACGCCACGCTGAGGCCGACTTGAAAGCCCGTACAGTTCGCCATGAGATCGAAGGCGGCGGCGTGTTTCGTTCCGAGCAATTGGTGGATCTTGCACGCCAGCGCCGGCATGACGTAGTCGGCGGTGAACGTCGCCGCAAGCACGAGTCCGATTTGGTCCGCCGACACGCCGGCTGCTTCCATCGCCTGCCGGGATGCCTCGGCCGAGAGCGCGGAGGCCGTCTCGCCTTCGCGAGCGACGTAGCGCGCCTTCACGCCCGTCTTCTGCTCGATCGTCCCCGGCGGCAGTCCGGCGGCCGCCTCGATCGATTCATTCGTGATCTGGTTGGTCGGAACGGTCTTCCCCATCCCTAGGATACCGATCCCCGTCATGTCAGACACGACCCCTCGAGGCCCGAATTGGTTGACGTCTCCGTCCGGATCGGCCGTCGGGTCAAAAGATCACCTGCGCCGGCGCCGGTCCTCGCAGCGCGTTCCACCAGATCCGGGCGGCTCCGATGGACCACGGACGACCGTGGCCGGGGAAGATCACGCAATCATCGGGGAGGGAATCGAGGAGGTTCGCCACCGAGCGCTGCATCGCGGCCGGATCGCTTTCCGGATAGGTCGTCGGCCCGATCTTCTCATGGAAGAGCGCATCTCCGGTGAACACGAATGCGCCGCCGAGCGAGAGCGCCACGCTGCCGGCCGTGTGGCCGGGCGCCTCCAGCACGTCGATCGAACGGCCGTTCCAGTCCAGCGCGGATCCGGTGCTGAAGAACGTGAGGCGGCGCGGCACGCGCAGGGGCTCGCGCGAAAAGCGAAATGCGTACGTCGCCGCCTGCCTGACGAGACGCTGTTCGTTCGCGTGGACCTCGCACGCGATCCCGAAGCGCTCCATCAGTGCGTCGACGGCGCCGACGTGATCGAAATGGCCGTGCGTCAGCACGATCTTCTGCGGCGCCAAGCCACGCGCGTCGAGGTGTTCCTGCAGAAACGGCGCCTCCGCCCCGGGGTCGATCAGCAGACAATCGTTCGACGCGAGATGGACCACGACGTAGCAGTTCTCCTTGAACGTGCCGTTGGTCAACGGAGTGATCTCGAAGCCGGAGATCGTTTGCGAGGGTCGGACTACACCCATAGGGCCGCGGATCCCAAGCTCACGTGACGAGGCATGTGTGAACGACCTGCCCGCTCACGCAGCCAGACTCGGGCGATGCGAAAAAGCGCACGATGTTGCACAGCTCGGCGATCTCGATCGGGCGCTGCAGCGTCTGCATCGCGAGCATGTTCTTCTTCCACTCTTCGCCGAACGCTTCCGAAGATTCGGTCAGCACCAGCGAAGGGGAAACGACGTTGCACGTCACGCCGGTGTTGATCAGCTCCCGCGCCAGGACCTTGGTCAGTTCGACGACGCCGCTCTTGGCCGACGAATACGCCGGCGTTCCCGGCGCGTGCAGTTCGGTCATGATCGAGCTGATGTTGATAATGCGGCCGTAGCGCTGGAGGGCCATGACCTTCGAGAACTCGCGACAGACGAGGAACGTGCTGGTCAGAATGGCGTCCACGAACGAACGGAACGACTCGAGCGTCGTCATTCCGGTGACGGTTCCAAGCTTCACCAGACCCACGTTGCAAATCGCGACGTCGACGCGGCCCTGCCGCCGCTTCACCGCGCGCGCCCAATCGCGCACCTGCGACTCGTCGCTGACGTCGACCGTGCTGTGGTGGTAGTTCGGCACGTCCGTCAACGTCGACTCACCGCGCGAGCAGCCTTCGACGATGTACTCCGCGTTCGCGAAGTGCTCCGCCATTCCGCGTCCGATTCCGCGGCTGCTGCCGGTAACGACCATCACCGGAGAACCCGGCGGCATGGGGCTCATGCGGCGGTCAATTCGACGAGGTAATCGGCGAACATGTCAGCGGTGAGTGTCGTCGAGCCGGGGAAGCGTTCTTCGAGCTCGGTCAACACGATGTACAGATCCTTCCCCGTCTCGCGGTTGAGACGCTCCTCGACGTCGGTGACGAACGTGACGAAACCCATCGAGTCGAGCGACGAGCCGGTGCCGAGGAGAATCGTTTCGGCGTCGACCGCGATATCCACCTCGATGATCCCGCTCCGCCGCAAACTCAAGATCGATTCGCGCAGCAGGCTGAGGATCTCGTCTTTCGCTAGCATGTCGTCTCCGCTTGCCCCGGCCGGTGCGCCAGCGCAACGAGGTGGCGACGCGTCGGGCGGAACGTCTCGACCGACCAGCCACCCGGGGCAGCCAACGCTGCGTGCCGAGTGGCGATACGCGCCGGCGCGAGGTAGACGTCGAGCGCGTCGAGCGGTGTATGCAGACCCGTTCCGGCTGCTTTCAAGACTGCTTCCTTCATGGTCCAGAACGCAAAGAAGCGGTCGTGTTGCGCTTCGCCCTCGAGCTCGGCGAGCTCACGCCGCTCGCGCGGGGTGAAGTGCCGTTGCGCGATTCGCGCCCCTTCGACGCTGCGGTCGATCGCTTCGACGTCGACGCCGACGTCACGGCCGAACGCTGCAGCGACGGCCGCGAAACCGTCGGTGTGGGCGATGCTAAACCGGATCCCGCACGCGTTCATTGCCGGATCGATGAAGGGCTTGCCGCGCGGCGTGCGACGCAGCGCCAGCACGCCGGGGTCGACGCCGCTCATCGACGAGAGCAGCAGGCGCGCCGACGCGTGCGCAAGGACGTACGTTGCACGATACGCGACAGCTCCGAAGCGCGCGGCTCGATGCCGTTCCGGCTCGTCGAGGAATACCTCGAAACCCAGCGCGTCGTTCGGCGAGAAGCGCGAGGTGTCGATCCCCCACAGGCGCACGCATCCGGGGTCCTTCGTGGTCCCGAATCGGACTTCTTCGACGTGGGCTGCGAGATGGTCATCAATCCTTCGAGGCACAAGGGCTAACCTGGCGATTGCGCGATTTGGACGCTCGTGAGATCGACGGGACAACTCGCGGCGATCCGAACGATGACGCCATGCCGTATCGCCGCGGGGGACGCAGTCAAGGGCGTGCTGTGCTCCGCGCCGCCGGAGGCGCATACGTACGCCACGACGATCCGAACGTGCTCGCCGAGATCCGCGATGCGGTCGCCCCGGACGTGAACGCGTACGTCGTCGGCCCATGGCCGCAGCGTTCCGTCACCGAGCCGCGAAACGCGCGAGAGGCGTCCGACCGCCGTATACCCGTCGCGAACGTCGAGCGGGACGTCGTACAATCCGTAGGTGTCCTCGACCGGGCAACTTTCGGATTCACACGCGACCGCATTCGGCTTCTCCGCCAGGCTGCGCACACGAACCGCTCGTCCGGTGTGCTCGCGCACGAAAAAGCGCGGGTTGTCGAGCTCGCTGATGTTATCGCGCATCGCGTCGTACCGGTTCATGATCGCGAGCGGCGAAGCGCTCAGCAGTATTGCCCCGTCCGGAACGCTCGACGCCACACCGTCGTCGAGTGCGGCGACGAGGTTGATCAGCGCAGCCCGCTCGCCCTCGAAAAGTGCGAGCGTTCGCTGGTTTGCCTCGAACGACACCGTCGCCACGAGCGCGTAGAGCGCGGCGAGCCCTGCCGCGGCGACCTGCCGACGCCGTTCCGGGATTCGAGCGACGATTGCTGCAAGTGCGCACGCGAGCACGATCGCCGCACCGAATCCGCCCAGCGCCATCGGTCCGTATCCGTATCCCAGCTGAACTTCCACTTGATACCGGGGAATCGCCGCAAGCAAGAGCGCCGCCTCAACCCAGAGCCACGCGCCCAAAGCGGCGGGCAGCACGAGTTGCCGGGGCGGCGATCCCCCGAGCGCGCGGAACGCTAGAAATGCCGCGGCCGCCGAAACTGCGGCGACGCACGCGAGTAACCACCATGGCGCCACGGACCAGAACGGCGTGCCGGGCGGGAACATCCTCCAGCCGAAGAACGCGAGGTGCATGAGCGGCAGTGACGCGGTGACCTGATAAAACACGGTCCGAATGTACTCGAGCGAAAGCACGTGCAATGAGTACAGGGCGTTCGCCGGCTGCGGGATCACCAAGCGCGCGATCGCAATCTGCGCCAGCGCCGCGGCGGTAACCGCCAGGAAAGGCCACGCGTCACGCCACGCCGCACGCCCGCGCATATGCATCGCGATAAGGAGGTGGCCGACCGACATCGGATACAGCGTCTCGTAGTTCAGCACGGAAAACACGAACAGGAGCACCGCGATGCGGCGGCCCCAGTTCCCCTGCGGATTCCGAAGCCACAGCGTGAAGGCGATCCATGAGCTCAGCGTTAAGGCCAGCCAGTACGGAATCGTCGCCGAGAAGCCCAGATACGCATCGTAGTGACCGTAGAACTGCACGGCCGTCAGGGACAGCAGGACCGCCGACGCCGTCATTGCTGGACCGAGCCGGAGCAGGCGCAGCAGCAGTGCGAACAACGCAAAACTAAGACCGTACAGCACGATCTGGATCGCCTTGTACTCAGCTAGGCCGGGAAAGAAGTGGAAGAGCCCGTACGCCTGATAGTAGAACCCTGGTACGAAACGCGACGTTTGGTGCAAAAAGCCGGTGGTCGTTTGCCACGCGAGTTGGTTCAGCGAGATGCCGTACTCGAGCAGCGAACCGTTGACCGTCGAGTTGAACTGGTCGTCACCGAGAAATGCCGTTGAGGCGATCGGTAAGACGACGAAGGCTACCGCGACAGCGACGAGCACCGCAAGCGGCGTTATTCGCCGGAGAACAGGCATGCGGATCGGGTTCGGCGAATCGTCCAAACCGCCCTGTGCTACGCATTTCGCTGACGTTCGTATGACCTTCGCATCACCGTGGTTCGGCCCGCTCTACCTCACGGCGTTCGCCGCAGGATTGATCGTCATTACGCTTTCCCGCCGCTTGGCGCCGAACGTCGCCGTCGCGCTCGCCGCTTATGCGACCGCCGTTGCCGCTCTGTGCGCCGGACTCGCCGTGCGGGGAACACAGTACGACGTCAGCGGAGAGCCCTTTGCGCTCGCGCCTGCACCGATCATCGTCTCCGTGCCAGCGAAGCTTGGCGCGGCGGACGGTCGCGACGGTGAGCTCTCGGTCGACGTATTCGCAAATGTGGTGGACCCGCGGGGCGGCGTTTCCTCGCCGCTCCTGCTTTCCGAACGCGATAGCGTCGTGATCGCCGGTTGGGCGTTCGCGCCGGCCGAACATGCGCGTTGCGCAGGCGTCGCAGCGTTGGTCGACGGCAGGCCGTTCACCGGACCATACGGACTCGAACGCCCCGATGTAGCAGCGGTCTTCGGGGTGAACCACCGCTTCACCGGCTTTCGTGTCGTCGTGCCGGCACGGGCCGCCGGGCGGGGCTCGCATCGTGTAAGCGTGCGCTGTCTCGGCGGGGCGGGTCATACGTATGAAGGTGCATCTACTTACGCAATTAAGGTTCGCCCATGACGGTCGATCCGGCATTCGGTCTGCTGATCTGCGTCCCGATCGCACTCGCCGCGCTCGGAGCTGCGATCGTCGCCCGCCCCCGCTGGAGGGCGGTCGCCGCGATCGCTGTGTGCGGCGTGCTCGCGTTCGTAGCCGGTTGCGGAGGCCCGAAGCAGACGACGAGCACGGTCTCCACGCCAGCCTCACCGGAGGTCGCTCCGCCACCGCGGCCGCCGGCGGCTGCACGCGTCAGCAAGTTCACGCGGTCGGAGTTCGAGGCCGCACGGGACGCGAAGACCAGCGGGATGGTGTCGGTCGACGTGCTCGATGTTCGCGCCGACGGCGCGCATCACGACGCCCTGACGATTGCGTCCGGCGAGAATCTGCACGTGATCGGCTGGGCGTTCTTCGAACCGCGCAACGTGCGATGCGAGGCCGTCGGCCTCCTCGTCGACGGAAAGACGATCTATCCTGGGTTGTACGGATACGCACGATCGGACGTGGCCGCGTTCTACAAGGACGCTTCGCGCACCGATGTCGGCTACTCGATCGTGGTGCCCGCCGCTCGCCTCGGAACCGGTGCACACAGCGCGACGGTCGTCTGCACTCCGTCGCGCGGCGCAGCGACGCGCTACGCGAGCGCCTTGCAAATCACCGTACGATGAGTCCCTGGCCTCGGCGTCGCACGGGGGAAGTCAGCCGGCGCGCGGCCCGGTGATTTCCAATGCGAGCGCCGTCGCTGTCGATCCATGGCACCGCAGTGTAAACCGCGGCACGAGAATCTCGTCGATCGCCCTGCGCTCGTTCCAGGCGTCGAACGCCTCGTCGAAGTACATCACGTCTCCGGGCTTGAGGTGAGGCACAGCGGCCTCGAGCGCTATCCGCGTCGGCTCATACAGGTCGAAGTCCAGAAACAGGAAGAGCGGCCGTTTTCCGGCCTGGTCCCAGTCGACCTCGCCGACGGTCGCGCCTACGTCGCCTACGTGCCACTGCACGCGAGGATCCTGGATCGGCGGCGTGTTGCCGCCGGCACTGAACGAGCCGGCGTCATAGATCGTCAGGCCCGCACGATCCCAGGTCGTCGGAAGGCCGGTGAACGTATCGAAGCCGTGCCACTCCAAGCGGGGATCGCTCAAGCGGGATAACCACCACTTCGTCGCATAACCCCAGGCGACGCCGAACTCCATCACCACGAGCGAATCCTTGCGCGCGAGCGTCGGTACGATCGTCTCCCAAAGCTTCTCGCGGTGAGCGAATAGGGGATTACCGTTCCGCTCCAGGCGCGCACGCTTCCACGCTGCATAGTCCGCCAAGACACCAACTTGGCTAAATGGACTTGCCATTACGGGAACCAAATTCAGCGTTCGTGCAAGGATCGATTGGAGAATTTGGCGCGGCACTGAATTGGCCGACTTGAATGGCGTCTTGGGGATGATTCATCTACCTTCGTGACGGGAGATTTCGAGTATTCGCCCGACCCTCAGAGGCCCCTTGATTACTGGGCAGCGGCGCGTTCTTCCATCGGGGCGAACCTCGCCGTGAGCGCCACAAAACGCTCGTACGGGAAGCCCCAGCGCCGCTCATAGTACAGCGAGCCCTCGTGCGGCCGCCGAATCGGCCGGTCGGTCGAGACGAGTCTGATCGCATGTCGCCGGCGCGTCACGAGCCGCGCGAATGCTCCCGGAAAGAGCCCCAACCATGTACGCCGCTGCGATGTATAGCGGAGGCACAGGAGCGCGTAGCGGATCGCCTCCCGTATCGAGAGCGGCGGGCCTGATTCCGGACCGACGCGTGCACCATCGCAGAACGACAGCACGCGAAAGAACGGGCCCGGCCTCCGGAATCCGTTGTACAGCGCTACCTCGCACATCTGCTCGACGCCCAGCTCGCGAGCCAACCGCGCGGCGGCGAGGTGCGTCGCGTCGTGATCCGGGTGTCCGCCCTCCCAGGCCGGCGCATAGATGCGGAGCGGCGAGCGTAGCTCCAAGCTCTGCACGAGTTCGCGCAGGCCCCGGTACGCGTCGTCGATGCGCTCGGGTAGCGCCTCGCTCGGGATCTGCAAGCCCGCGCCGACGACGTGCACGTCAGCGGCTGCGACGCCAAGCGAACTCAGGACGGCCCGACTCTCCACCGTTCGCACGCTCTCCGAGACGGCGGGCGTGCTGCCGTCGGTGAGAAAAATGACCGCGATCGTACGGCCCGACGCGGCGTCACGCGAGATCTGCGCTGCGCATCCGTACTCGTCGTCCTGGTGGGCGAGAACGTACAGCGAAGATCCCTGTCCGGCGCTCGCACCAGCCCTCATCGCCGTACCTCAGGGTCGTACGCCGTTCGCCGCGCCGGGTGATGCTCGCGCGTGGCCTTGATCGTTTTGGTGGAGAACTGCACGTCGTACAGCAGCGCCTGGAGCGAGAGCTGAAAACCGATCATGAAGAGCAGCAGTGCGAGCACGATCGTGCCGGTCGGCCGCGAGACACCGGTCGAGAGCGATGTGTACCATTCGTGCCCGCCGAAGACGATCGCGAAGAGCAGCAGCGGAAATCCGAGTGCCCCGCACAACGTTCCAACGTTGATTTCGACGACGAGATAGTTCACCAGGAGACGCCGCAGGAACCGCATGAACAACTTCGGAGGGAACGAGAACAGGACCGACGGGATCGAAAGAGAGCTTGTCTCACCACCGTAGATCGCCGGCATATCGAGCTCGCAAATGACGCCTCGGCGGAGGCCCATCGCGCAGAGCAGATCGATCTCGAAGAAATAGCGATCGGCAAGCGACGCGACATCGATGCGGCGGAGCGCGTCGCCGCGCACGCTGATAAACCCATTGGTCGGGTCGGTGATCGTCCAGTAGCCACTGCTGAACTTCACCAGCAAGGTCAACCCCGCGTTTCCGATGAGCCGAGCCAGTGGCATCGTGCGCAGCGTGGCAGCGTCGGCAAACCTGTTGCCTTTCACCAAGTCGACCTCGGGATACTGCCCGAATACCTTCACGATCGCCGGCACGAACGACACGTCCATCTGATCGTCCGCATCGATCTTGACGATGATGTCCGCGCCGATCTCCAAGGCCGCGATCATCCCGGTCTTCGTCGCGCCCCCGACCCCACGGTTGACGTCGTGACAGATTACCCGGACGCGCTCGGAACGCTCGACAACCTCGTGGCTCAACTCCGGACAGCAGTCATCGACAACGATGACGATGTCGACAACCTCGAGTGCCCGTTCTATCACGCGGCCGATCGTCGAACGGG
The DNA here is from genome assembly GCA_003168375.1 of Vulcanimicrobiota bacterium. Taxonomy (GTDB): domain Bacteria; phylum Vulcanimicrobiota; class Vulcanimicrobiia; order Vulcanimicrobiales; family Vulcanimicrobiaceae; genus Vulcanimicrobium; species Vulcanimicrobium winogradskyi. The sequence continues at coordinate 1,785,780 of PMSI01000001.1, read as the reverse complement.
CCCGGAACGTCGGGATCACGGCGACGACCAGCGGCGCCAGGCCGTTCGGATTCATGCGTACACTCAGCGCTCGCTCGCCCACGGAGCGAGCTTCTCGAGCCCATGCGCGATGGCTCGCGCGAGGACGGCGCGTCCGAACACCGAGTAGTGCGAGTCGACCGTCCCCGTCATCGGCGCGCTCGGATGCCGCGCCTCATCTTGGAAATCCGGATAGGTGTCGATCAGCTCGACGCCGGCGGCGAGAACGGCTTGCCTGAGCAGCGGCCGGAGTCGCGTCTCGGGGATGCGGCCCGTGCCGAGCGCGGGCAGGCCCATGCGCGAAAGCGGATACTCGTTCGCCGAGAACTCGAGCGGAAACGGATGGATGTCGACGACAAAGCGCACGTGCGCGGCGCGCAGGATGGCATCGGCGGCTCGCAGGCGCGAACTGAATGTGGTTTGCCACGTGGCCGGTTCGGTGAGCTCGGTCTGCATGTTCGACTGGATGGTGAGTTCCGTGACGTCGAGGAGGACGAGCTTGTCGATGCCCAAATCGGCGACCGTTCGAGCAACCGACTCGATCGGGTCCAGGGAACCGACGCCGCCGAAGAAGCGAACGTTCGGTACGAGCTTTGCCGAAGCCAACGCGCCGTCAGCCTGCAACTGCTCTTCGAGCCGGCTCGATATCGAGTCGGAGCCCGTACTGTCGTACCAGGTCCACGAAGGACCGAGGTACAGGATGCGGTACGCATTCTCGGGCGCGTCGCCGAGTGGGACGAGAGTAGCCTGCTGCACGAGATCGCGCGGGACGTCGATTCGAAGCAGGCGCACTCGCCGGTTGCCGGCGTCGGCGATCGCGATCGTCGACCCGTCGGCGCTCGCAGCGGTCCCGAGCGGCCCATTGAAGCGGGCCTCACGATTCGCGCCGTCGCGATATCCGGCACCTTCACCGGCGGCATCCTCGGTTGCGCTTCCCGCCAGCGTTTCGGAGAACGCGTAGGCCGGAAATGCGTACCGGATCGTGTTCGCGCGCGGATCCGCGAAAAAGATCTGATCGCCAGGGAGCACCGTGAGGGACTGCGCGTAGCCGACGGGCCGCTGCATTGCCATGTCGCGTTCGACCGTGCCCGGCGGGTCCGGCAAAGAGGCCCCACTGTCGAATGAACCTTCTTGATTCAGCGAACGCAGCCGCCAATGGCGGCCGTCGGGATACGCGATCAGGATCCCGTCGCGATCGACGACGTACATCGTGAGTCCGCCGGCTTCGCCGATGCTGACTCCGGTCGGATTGTGACCGAGCGGCACCGCCGTCACGTTGCCGTCGGCATCGATCTTCCGAAGCCCCGCCGCCGGGTCCGCGACGTACAGGTCGCCTTTCGCGTCGACCGCGAGACCCATCGGCGTCGTGAACGTCGCCGCTCGGCGCGAACCGAGCTCGCGACCCGCACGTGCGGGCGAACCCGCGTAGACGGAGACGCGCCCCGATGATGAGATCGCACGGATACAATGGTTGCCTGTGTCCGCGACGTAGATCGTTCCATCTTTGGCGATCGCGATACCGCGCGGCCAGTTGAATCGGGCTGTGGGTCCGGCACCGTCCGCAAAACCTCCCGCTACGTGTCCGGTGCCTTTTACGAGCACACCGGAACCCGCGATGGTCTCCACGGTACCGTCGGGCCGCACGCGGCGTACGCGCTGGGCGGCGGAATCGATGACGATCAGATTCCCGGCACGGTCGTACGCGAGCGCGGCCGGCATCAAGAACGACGCCGACGCATGAGCACCATCGGCAAGTCCCGGTAATCCCGAGCCGGCGAGCGTCGCGACGACGCCCGCCTGAGCCCCGCCGACGACGCCGCCCCACGCCAACGCCGCGAACGCGGCCGTTCGCGCAACGATTCGCAGTCTCTTCGCCGACATACTCGTCACCATTCGCGCAGGCTCAGCAGTGCACGAGCGGCGCTCGCGGCGAGGGCTTCGCGACCGCCGCTTGCAAATTCCGTGCCGTCGGTCGAAAAGAGCGCCGCCGGCGCAGCGGAGTTTTCGCTCGCCGCGAACTCACGCACGGCATCGGCGAGCGGCACACCCGATGCGACGACGGCGGCTTCGAGCGCTGCGACGCCGGTCTCGCCGGCAGACGAGACCGCCCTCTCGCGCGCCCAAAGCGCGGTCGCCGGGCCAACATCCGCCGGTAACGGCTGCGCGAGGACGAGCAATCGAGAACCGCGGCGCTTCACGGCCGCGGCGAGCCGCTGCAGTGCCGGCGTCACGCTCGTCCGCCAAACGCCCGGCGAGGCGATCAGCCGTCGAACGTCGACATTGGCGAGCCCGGCGGCATCGAGCACGTTCAACTGCAGCACGATGACGTCGAAGCGATGGTTCGGGAGCGATCCCAATACCGCGAGGCCGTCCTTGAACGAAGGCCCGAGCACGACGGGGACGACCTGGAGCGTCTTGCACCCCGCGCACGCGCTCTCGTTGAGGCGCCGCTGCAGCCGGCCTTCGATCGAATCACCCCACTCCGTCCCCTGCCATACCGTCGCGTCGCCTGCGTAGGCGACGACACGCCTCCCGCTCGGCGCAGAGGTGCGCGCCGCATCCGCGACGGCCAGCGGCTCCGTCCGGTCGACGTCGCGTATGACGCGGACGCGACGCGACCCGCCGTCGGCAATAGCCAGCTCCCCGCTCGGTCCGATCGCGATCCCGAACGGCATGTTGAAGGTCGCGCTTCGCCCCTCGCCGTCGCGTGCGCCGGCGCCCCGGCCGGACCCGTCCTCGAGCGCGTATCCGGCGAGCAAACGCTCCGTCGACGAGCGCACGTCGACGAACCGCACGGAGTTCGTCCGGAAATCAGTGTACGCAAAGATGTGGTCGTTGAACGCCGCGACCCCGATCGGGGTCCCGATGTCGCGGTGTTCTCGAAGAATCGTCTCGGGCTGATCGCATGCCACGTAGCCGGGAGCCGTCCGAGCAGCGCACTTCGTGCGAAAATACTCGTTCCGAAAGATCGTGACGGATTCGTCCGCATGACGAACGTACAGCCCCGAGAGATCTGCCAGCACGAACGTGAGTCCATTCGCGTCATCGACGACGGCGAGCCCGCCCGGCGGCTGGACGTGACCCGGCAGTTTCACGTCGCTCACGACACCGTCGCGATCGATCTTGCGCACCGCGTTCGCCAGGCCCGCATCGACGACGTACAGGTTGCCTTTGCGGTCGAAGGCGAGTCCCATCGGCATGATGAACTCGGCGACGTCGCGAGGTCCGGCGCGCAAGCCGGACCGCGTCGGGGAGCCGGCGAGCGTCGAGACGGTGCCGTCCTGCGCAACGACTCGAATGCAATGGTTATAGCTATCGGCGACGTACGCCCGCCCGTCCGGACCGATGGCGACCGCCGAGGGATGGTTGAAGCGTGCGACGGACCCGTCGCCGTCCACGTACCCACCCGGAGTCCAAACGCCGGACGCGTCGACGCTTCCGCCGCCGGCCAGCGTTCGTACGCTCCCATCGCGCGCGATCTTCCGGATCCGCTGCGCAGCGGCATCGGCGACGTACAGGTTGCCATCCGCGTCGTACGCTACTCCTAGCGGTAACATGAACGACGCGTTTTGTGAGGAGCCGTCCGCGTAGCCGGTCGCGCCCGATCCGGCGAACGTCGAAACATTCGTCTCTGCAATAACGGCGTCGCGGCACAGCAGCACCATACTGATCGCTGCCAGCAGCGCGAGCGGTCTCATATGACGCCAACGATACTCGGGCGTCGAGCGCCAGTCCTTCGCTCGGGCCACGATGCGACGCCAGGTGCGCAGTTCGCTTCTCAAGAACGCGGCTCGGGTATCGATGATTGAGCCTGTCCCGGGCGCGGTGAGCGTGGAAGAGGCGCTCGCGGACGACCCAATGTACCGCGCCTTCGGACGATTGCTTGCTCGGCCGCTCGTCCTGGGCGTCGTCCTCTTCTTACTCGTCATTGCGATCATCGTGTTCGGCCCGTCGACCGAATCGCGCTTCATCTACACGGACTTCTGAAGATGCGCGCGCTTGCACCCCTGGGCTTGACCATGCTCGTGCTTGTCGTGCTCTTGTCTGCGACCGATGTAGCGATCGGTACGTGGTTTCCACGTTTCGAGCGGTTCAGCGATAACTTTTCAGCGGCTTACCTCGAGCGTGAAGTGCACGCACTCGCGAGGGAGTCGCCGCAGGCGCTTTTCATCGGCGATTCTGTCCTGTGGGGATATAAGGTTAGGCCGTCCCAATCAGCAGTCAGCCTGTTGCGTGCCGGCGGCCTACCTGCGCGAAATCTCGCCTTTCAGGGTGGCAGCCCGGTCAATTTGTATGCCCTGCTGCGATTGATGCTGAGCGAGGGCGTGCATCCGAGTACGGTCGTCTTCAACGTGAATCAAAAGGAATTCAGTCCGGCGGACAGTGCGTATCGGACGGTTCATCCCTCGCTAAATGCCTTAGCGGGGTCGCTGTTCACCCCGGGCGAGCGCGGACTCCTTGACCAAACCGGCCCGCAGAGATCCTTCGAACACGCTCTTGATTCTGAGATGACGGCACATTGGAAGCTCTACGCGTTGCGCTCCGATCTGCGCGAGGCGATCTTTGATCAAGTCGACGCCGTCCATGCGGCCGATGATTTCGTACAGACACTGAGCGGGGCGAAAGCTCGCGGCGACGCGGCCCATCGGCCGACGGCAGCCCAGTTCGAAGGCACCTACGATCTCTCACCGCTGGATGAACAGAACGTGTCGCTCCAATTCCTGCTGAAATCGATCCGCCTCCTGAGGCACGAGCGGATCCGCTCGATTGCGATTCTGACGCCGACGAACCATGCGTTGCTGCACGACTACATCGACGCACCGGAATACCGGAGCAACCTCGCGCGGACCCGCGCGCTGCTCGAGCAGTCGGGCGTGCAAGTCATCGATCTCGATCGGGCCTTCGCCCCGGCCGAGTTCCTCGACAACGACCATCTGACGATCGCCGGCAATCGCCACCTGGCGGCGGTCCTGCGGAACGTGCTGGCCCGATGATCTTCAACACCTGGGTGTTCGGGCTCTTCGCGATGATCGGGTTGCTCGTGTACTGGAGCATCGTCCCGGCGCGCAATCGGCCGCATGCCCTCATCGCGCTGGGCGCGATGTTCTATGCGTATTCGGTGCCGGCATATCTGTTATTGATCGTCGCACTTGCGACGATCACCTACACGCTGGGCCATGCGATGCTTCGTTCGGACGGGTCGCAGCGAAAGCGCAAGCTCTTCCTCATTCTGGGCGTCGCGACAATCGCGGGAACGCTCTTCTTTTTCAAGTACACGAAGTTCCTAGCGGCCACGGTGGATCAGGTGGCTGGGCATAACATACTCCCGCTTCCGAACATCGTTGTGCCGCTCGCCATCTCGTTCTTCACGTTCGAGTTCGTCCATGTTCTCGTGGACATCTACCTGAGGAAGATCGTCGCTCTGGACCTGCTTGATTTCGCGGTGTTCACCATGTTCTTCCCCACGCTCGTGGCGGGACCGATCAAACGTTTCGAGAGCTTCGCGCCGCAGGTGCGCTCGATCGAGATGCCCTCTACGCAGACGTTCTTGCTGAACGCGTACCGCGTCGTCATCGGTTTGACCAAGAAAACGGTCATTGCGGACTCGATGACGCTGTTCATTCAGCCGATCCTGTTGCCGAGCGACATTTACGGCCGGTTGGATTATTGGGTCGCGATGTTTGCGTACGCCGCCAAGATCTACTTTGACTTCAGCGGCTACTCCGACATTGCGATCGGAATGTCTGGGCTGCTTGGACTGCGGATTCCCGAGAATTTTGAGAGACCGTATCACGCGCCGAACATCGCACAGTTTTGGCGCCGCTGGCACATGTCGCTTTCGAGTTGGATCCGCGACTACATCTTCATCCCGCTCGGCGGCAGTCGGGGTTCGCGGTTCGTGACGGCCTGCAACCTCTTCGTCGCGATGGGAATCGCCGGTCTTTGGCACGGCGCGGCGTGGACCTTTGTGGTATGGGGGCTATGGCACGGAGTCGGGCTCGCCGTCCATCGCTCTTGGCAACTCACCGTTGTGCCGAAGGTCGCGATCCTGCGGGCGGGTGGCCGGTTCGTTCGGTTGGCCTCGGTCGGAACGACCTTCGCGTTCGTCGTGGTCGGATGGCTTCTGTTCGCCGCTCCGTCATTTCCGAATGCGTATCATGCCTTCATCCACTTATTCGCGTAGAGGCCCTCGTCATGTCCATCAGAGCAAGTCCATGAAGTCGCGACGCAGCGAGCGGAAGATCAGGTGCCCCGCGACCAGCGCCACCGCCGAGATCAGCAAGAACATGCCGACCACGCCGAGATCGATCGGACCTTTGCCGAGCGTCACCTCGCGCAGCGCTGCGATGCCGAGCCCGATCGGGTTCACCGACAGCAGCGGCCGCACCCCCGCCGGCACGAGCGCGGCGGGATAGAAGACGGGGCTGGTCATCCAGAAAATGAAGCCGATGATCCCCCACAGGTACGAAAGGTCGCGAAAAAATACGTACAGCGCCGACAGCGCGATCCCGAATCCCGCGCACAGCGCGACGACCGCCGCGAGGACGAACGGGACCAGCACGACGCGGAGCGGGTCGTGCGTGACGACGGCGGCCAACACCAGGATCACCGGGAAGGTCGTGACCAGTTGCTGGAACGCGTTGGCCATGATCGCGGCGAGCGGGAATGTTTCGGGGTCGAGCGCGATCTTGTTTAGCAGCCCGCCGTTGGCGACGACGGTGACGATTGCCTCGCCCGTCGCCTGGAGGAACAGCGTTACGACGACCACGCCGACGAACACGGAGAACAGGTAGCGGTGCGTCGAGCCGCCATAGTACGATGCGAACGCCGTGCCGAACAATACCGTGTACAGCGCGGTCATCATCAAGGGGTTCGCGAACGACCACAGGACGCCGAGCGCCGTCCCCCGATAGCGGGCCTTGAGCTGCCGGATCGCCGACATGCGCACGAGCTCGAATTGCCGGTGCGACCAGATCGTGGTTCCGGTGCGGCGGGTGTCGAGGACAGCACTCATCGCCGTCTTCTTGCCCGTCGTCTCGCCGAGGCTCCTTCGTCGCCGACGGGGGCCGTCGCGCCGACCGGGAACTCCCGTCCGCAAGCCACTCATGAAGCAAGCAGCAAGCCCGTTCGTCATGGTGCACCTCGACACGCCGGCCGGCGGCCTCATCACCGGGCCGGTATCGGTCGTCCACGGGTGGCTGGCCGTCGAGGGAACCGGCGCTTTCGACCGCGTGCGTCTCGTGAACGAAAGCGGCGTTACGATCCCGCTCGCGCTGGTGAACCGCCCGGACGTCCGAGCCGCTCAGTCGGGTCGAGCGACCGTGGGCTTTTCGGGCTGGATCGACGCACGTCGCGCGCTCGACGGGCCCTGGACCGTCCGGTTCGAGTTCGGCGGACGCCCGCATGAAGCGTCGGTCGAGCTGCTGGCTGACGCCGCCGAAGCCGACGCATTCGGCGCTGCGAAGGCGCGCAAGCTCGCGCGAATCGAGCCGCTGCTGCGCTGCCCTACGTGCCGCGCACCGCTCGAACGCGGCCTGCCGGAGCCACGCTGCGCGAACGGGCACACCTTCGGCACCGCATACGAAGCGTTCGACCTTCGCGACGCCGAATTGCGCTCGCAACTCGACCGGCTGCCCGTCCACGACGTCTCGGCGCACGGGTACGATGCGTCCCTGCGGGACCTCATCGCGCGCAGCACGGGTCCGATCCTCGATGCAGGCGCCGGTCTGCGTCCTGACTATCGCGACGACGTGGTGAACCTCGAGATCTTACCGTATCCGACGACCGACGTGATCTCGAGCGCCGAGTCTCTGCCGTTCGCCGACGCCACGTTCGACGTCGTCATCAGCGTCGCCGTCCTCGAGCATGTCCGCGATCCGTTCGCCGCCGCGCGCGAGCTCGAGCGGGTCTTACGGCCCGGCGGCCACGTCTTCGCAGCGGTTCCGTTTCTCCAGCCGTATCACGGCTATCCGCACCACTACTACAACATGACCGCCGGCGGACTCAAGAACCTGTTCGCGGGATGCGAGGTCGAACACCTCGGGGTACCGGCCTCCGGCAGGCCGATCTTCCTGCTCAGTTGGATGCTGCAGGCCTGGCGCTCTCAGCTTCCGCCGGCCGCGGCTCACGACTTCGAGCAGATGCGCGTCGCCGATCTCGCCGTCGATCCGATGATGCTGGTGGACCGCCCGTTCGTACGCGAACTTCCCGAAGCCGCGAACGAAGAGCTCGCCGCGCTCAACGTCCTGATCGGCCGCAAACGAGGCTAGCGCAGCGTTTCGCCCTCGGCGACCTGCATGATCACCTCGTCGTCGATCAGGACGAGATCGGTATCGCTGTAGTCGTGCAGCAAGCACCATTCGACCGACGCGATCGGATGCCGGCAGCCGTCGCGCACGAGGTAGAGCTGGGGATGCCCCGATGTCCCGCGCACGAGAACCTCGCCGCGCGGGTTCGTCTCGGCGAGCTTGACGAGATCTTCGCCGCGCCGAAAGTTCGCGACGCTCGGGATCGTCGAAAGATACAGCTCGGCTGCGCGCTGTGAGGGGCCGTCGAAGCGGAGTTCGCCGCAGTCCAGCCAGATCACGCGGTCACAGGTGCGCGCGACCGTTAGCATGTCGTGGCTCACCAGCATGATCGTGCTCTGCTCGTCCCAGAAACGGTCGATGCGCGCCGCGCACTTGCGCCGGAACCGCTCGTCACCGACCGAGAGCACCTCGTCGACCAGCAGGAGGTCGGGCCGGAACTCGGTCGCGATCGCGAAGCTGAGCCGCGCCGCCATCCCCGAGGAGAGCGTCTTGGTCGGCTCTTCGCGGTACTCGCGCAGCTCCGCGAAATCCAGGATCTCGTCGGCGTGCGCCCGCACGAGATCTTCCGAATGGCCGAGCAGGACGCCGTAGTAGAGGATGTTATCGAACAGCGATAGGTCGAGGTCGAACCCGACGCCGAGCTCGATCAGCGGCGCGATCGTCCCGTCCACGTCCACCGTGCCGCGCGTCGGCGTCAGGATCCCTGCGATGACCTTGAGCAGCGTCGATTTCCCGCTGCCATTCGGCCCGATGATCCCGACCTTCTCACCGTGCTCGACGCGCAGCGATACGTTCTGGAGCACGGTACGGCGCTGGACGCGGGCGATCCGACCGCTGATGAGGCGGAACATGCTGCGCTTCAGGTCGTACTGCAGCTCCTGCTGCGTACGACGGGTGAGCGAAACGCCGTCGAGGACGATCGCGGCGCGCGCCGGCGTCTCGGTAAGCCTGGCTCGGTCAGCAGCCAAAGTAGTGCGCATTGATTCTCTTTCCCGTATACCGCAACCGTGAGGAGCCCTCCCGCTCCCCGAAACCGCTCTTAGACACCGATGCTAAAGTCTTCCGTATCTCGCGTTAGGTTGACGCTATAGTGCGGGTCCGGCATGGTGTCGGTCGACCAGCGCGCTTGCATGGTGCGCAGCTCGCCCAAGAAGCGCGCCTGCTTCGCGGGGGTGTCCTCGTGGCCCCGGCTCCGGGATTCGTGATGGTAGAGCTCGACGTGCGGTAAGTACACGTTGTAGTAACCGGCCGCCTGCACCCGCAGACAAAAGTCGACGTCGTTGAACGCGATCTGAAGCGCTTCGTCAAAACCGCCGAGCTCGGCGAACACGGCGCGGCGCACCATGAGACACGCAGCGGTGACGGCCGAGAAGTTGTTGACCGTCTGCAGCGTCCCGAAATACCCCGGCGCGTCGCCGGGAAAATACTTGTGGCTGTGTCCGGCGACGCCGCCCAGCCCGATGATCACTCCGGCGTGCTGGACCGTACCGTCATCGTAGAGCAGCTTTGCGCCGACGGCGCCGATCGACGGGCGCTGCGCCTGCTCGACCATCGCCTCGATCCAGTCCGGCGTAATCACCTCGGTGTCGTTGTTGAGCAGCAGCAAATACTCGCCCGACGACTGCTGGGCGCCGAAGTTGTTGATCCGCGAGAAGTTGAACGGAACGTCGTACGGGACGACCTTGACGCGCGGCTCACGTTCCGCCCACGCGCCGAACGTGTGGAGCGACGCGCGGTCACGGGTGCCGTTGTCGACCAGCACCACCTCGAAATCCTGATACGTCGAGCGCTCGAAAATGGAACGCAGACAACGGTCGACGTCGTCGCCGTGGTCACGGGTCGGCATGATGATGCTGACACGACCGGGCCTGCGCAGGGCGTAGCGGATCGTGTAGATACCGGGCATCCGGTCATGCGTCTCGATCCGTCCCGGCTCGCCCCGCCGCTCCAGCGCCTCGTGGAGCGCACGAACGGCTGCCTCGTAGGCATAGTCTTTCTGCCCCCGTGCGGATGCGGTCGACTCGGGATGGACGCGCCAATGATAGAGCACGCGCGGAATGTGCGCGACGTTCTTCGTCAGCTCGGTGACGCGCAGGACGAGGTCGTAGTCTTGGCTGCCCTCGAATCCGACGCGGAACCCGCCGGCCCGCTCGACCAGCGAACGGCGGTACGTGCCCAGGTGCGAGACGTAGTTTCGCGAGAGCAGCGAGTCCGGCGACCAGTCCGGTTTGAAGTAGGGATCGCGCAATCGGCCGTAGTCGTCGATCTTGTCCTCGTCCGAGTAGATGACGTCGACGTCGGGCCGGCGGTTGACGGCCAGCGCGTTCTCGAAGAGCGCATCGACCGTCAGCAAGTCGTCGTGGTCGAACAGCACGACGAAATCGCCCGTCGCCGCGGCCAGCGCGCTGTTGCTCGTGGCGGCGATGTGTCCGTTCGAGGCGCGAAAGACCGGTTTGATCCGCTTCTCGTCGCGCGCGTAATCTTCGATCAGCTCGCGAACCTCCGGATCCGGCGAGGCATCGTCGACGATGCAGAGTTCCCAATCGGGATACACCTGCGCGATTACCGACTCGATCGCGGCGCGCAGGTACTTCTGCGGCGTATTGTAGACCGGCATGAGGATGCTGAACGTCGGCCGGAGCGCGAGCAGCGGCAGCAGGTCGCGCATGCGGCGCACGTCCGAGAGCCCGACGCGATGCGCCAGCTCCCAGCGCTCGTACGCAACATCTCGGCCTTCCCAGAAGTCCGCGGCCGGGTCGGCCTCGGGAACCCAGAACGGCTGCGGCCCGCTGGGATGCCGCCCCAGGCGGTGCTTGAGCGCGAACCATGCGTTGCGCAGCTTCCAGAACCTGCTGAGCTGCATCGACTCCAGGATCGTCCTGGCCTCGCGCAGCGCCGGCTGCGTCCGCGTGATATGCGAACGCGCGCGCGCCAGCTCTGACTCCGCCGACTGCCGTTCCCGTTCGGAACCGGAGAGGGCGACGCGTCCTTCGACCCAGCGCACGCGCAGATCGCCGAGCTTCCGTTCGGCATCGTCGCGCTGGCGCATCGCCTGCGCCGCGTCCGCTCGGGCCTGTTCGACCTGCGCTGCGAGCCGCTCGCTGAGGCCGCGCCACCGCTCGGCGTCGGGGGACGATGCGGCCTGCTCGTTCGCGCCGGTTCCGCGGTCCTCGGTATCCATGTGCTCCGCAGTCAGAGGCCGCTGTTTGCGCGGCGTCGCAGTAGTGGATGTCGCCTTCTCGGCCATCATGCAGAACTCCGTCTCGCTGCCCACGCTCGACCCGCGCGCCGTTTCCGGCACGACGGAAGGCGCGATCGACATGTTCGATTGCGTCGACGCCGTGCGCGGGCTATTCGTGCGCATCGCTCCCTCGCGAATACCGCGCGGTGCTCCGGTGCTCGTCGCCGGCTTCGCCGTTGATCCGACGTGCGATTTGCCGCCGGCTGCGGTCGCGGTCGTGCTCGACCATACGATCGTACATGCCGCGGAGGCCGGGCTGTCGCGCTATGACGTGAAGGCGCTGCTCGGTCCACAGACGCCCGAGATGATCGGTTTCCGCGCGCTGATCCCGACCGATCGCATGGCGCCGGGCGACCACGCCCTGATCACCTACGCGCTCGGCGCCGACGGTCGCTGGTATGAAGCCGGCGGACGGACATTCACCCTCTACGCCCGCATGCTGCCCGAGCTCCCGGTCGCGCCGCGCCGGATGCGGGTCGAGATCGACGTCGTCCGCGCGGCCCTTCCCGGCGAGGGACGCGGAACGATTCCGGGAGTCGTGCCGTTCGGCCAGTTCGCGCTGCTCTGCGGATGGGCCGCCGACCGCGACACGCTGGCCGCGCCGGCCGGGGTGTGCGCGATCGACGACCGCGGCGGCCGCTGGACGGCCCCCTGCGACCTGTCGCGGCCCGACGTGCGCAGTGCGCTCGGCGCGGGCAACGATCGTTTCGGATTCGAGATCCCAATCCCGACCGACGGGCTGGGGCGCGGCCTTCACACCGCCGATGTCTGGGCTTTCGACGGCGGCGGCCGACGCTTAGGGCGGCCCTGCCCGATCAGCTTCGAAGTGGTCATGCCGCTGCGGCCGTTCCCCGCATTCGCCGAGCCGTTGCCCACCGCGGCCTGCTCCCAGGTGCTGGTCCGCGTGCGCGGCCGGAGCGCCCGCGGTGCCCTGACCCTGCTGAGCCCAGAGCGCAGCCTCGTCGTCGCCCGCGGCGACGTACTGGAGTTCGAAGGGTGGGCAGCGCTCCCCGACGGCGAACCGGCGGCGCAGGTGGTGATCGAGATGCAACCCCGTGGCGTCCCGGTCCCGCCCGCGCGCTATCATCCGATCGGCGGCTACCGGCGCAAGAAGCCGCCGCGCGACTTCACACCACCGCCGCACGAGGACGCGTGGTTCAGCTACGAGCTCGACACGCAGCTCTCGAGCGGCATCTATTGCCTCAGCCTGGCGGTCGTCGCCGGGGGTGGCTATCGCTTCGCGCGGGCCGATCTCGGCACGGTCAGCGTCCTCGAAACGGAGGGCTGAGCAGACTCGCGCCGTTGGCGAATTAGCGAAACGTCACTTGCAACGGCGGCGCAATCGCGGATGCGCGACCGCTGCCGTCAACACCGACGACCTCGAGGCGATGCCGGCCGCGTACCACGTCGGCGGCCGGCATGCGGATCTCATAACCTGTGTCGAGCAGGGTCGTATCTTTAAACGCCTGCGCCACATCGGATCGGGGCGATCCATAGCTGACGAGTTGCTGCTTCAACGCTTTCCCGTCGACCAGCAGGCAAACACCGGCGAGAGCATGGTGGACGCCCGCGTCGCTTGCCCACCCGCGCAGGACTAGGGTCGCGGTTCGGTCGATCGCCGTCCCGGGAGTTACAGGGGCGCCGTTCGGCAGCGTTTGCACGTTGTCGACATATCCGTGTGCAACGCGGGCTACCGGCTTGAGAACGCCGGCGCAAGAAAACGACTGGCCGTTTGCGACCACCGCGGATCCGACAGGCGGCTCTGCTGGATGATGACTCGCCGCGAGCACGATTCCGACGATGAGCGCCGCGACGAGCGCACCTCCACCAGCATACAGATTCGCACGATCCGTACGCGGCCCGGCGATCGTGCGGATGCCGAGATAGGCTACAGCGGCCCAAAGAAGGCCGAACATTCCTAGAACTACCGGCCAGTGCACGAACGCGGTCTGCGCCACGCAACGTGCGTTCCCTGCGCCGATTCGGCGTTATCTGCTCGCGAACCGCAGGCGGAGTTCGCTCAGCGCAAGAGCGAGGGCAGTCCCAAGTCCGGCCAGGGTCAGCAAAAAACCGATTTCAAATGAACGCGGTCGATAGCGGAACTCGATCGTGTGATGACCGGGCTCGACTTCCACGCCGCGAAATAGGGCATTGGCCCGTACAATCGGTACCGCACGCCCGTCGACGGTCGCCCGCCAGCCTGGATAGTCCGTGTCGTTGAGGACCGCGAGGACCCGAGTCTGCGCGTCGACGGATGCGACGACATCGTCGCTCTCGTAACGCTCGAGCCTCCCTGCTCCGGCCGGCATATCCGGCCCCGACGCGAAGTCCGCAACGATCGCGGCGGCTTCCGGCTCGCTCACGGTCACGACGCCGACGCGACGGATGTCGTGATCGGGTGCCGCCAGCCTTGTCAGGGCGACATCAACGTTCGCCGCACGGACGACGCGCGCATACAGCGACACACGAGGCAGCGGACTCGCGTAGCGCAGTACCCGCGCGCCAAGCGTCTCCGACACCACTGAAAACGGGGACACCCGGTCCCCGGCGGGCGCGTCGAACCGGACCGCGGTTCCCGGCCGTGCCGCGACAAATCGCACCGAGCTCAGGGCCAGAAAGCGCCGCGAGAGGCGATCGTCAAGGTGCGTTATGCTGCTTCCGGGGAACCGGTCGCGAATTTCAGTCGTTGCTCCTTGATCCGGAAAAAATGTCCGCACGAACGGCAGATAGTCCCGCGCGTAGAGCGCATTCAGATCGCGCACGTCGGCGATGCCGAAGGCCGACGACCATTCCGGATACAGGAGATAGTCGAGGCCGAGGAACCGCTCATGAGTGCGTCGCGTTTCCCGCTGAACGTACGCCACGTACGCTGCGCCGTTCAGAGGATTGAGCGACATCGGCGGCGGCTCGTTCACGATGTACCACATCGGGACCAAGTAGCAAGCGAAAAGATCGATCGTCACAAGCAGCGTTGCCGCCTGGCCGGCGAAGCGTGCATCGCTACGCCGAGTCCACAAGCCGAGTCCGAGCACAGTCGCGAATACGAGCAGCGCCCATACGAGGGCGTTGCTGAAGTATTCGCGATAGTGCGCAAGCGCGACAACCGCGGGCTCGACAATAGCCGCGTCAATCGTGAGCAGGGTCAGGATGATCAGCGCCGCCGCGATCGGCGTGAGGTGACCGACGCGCCCGGTCGCAAACCGCTGGATGCCGAAGGCCGCCAGGGCGGCGACGCACATCCCGATCAGCGCTTCTTCGTACTTCACAAAGTAGATTTGCACGAACCCCGGCAGGGCGCCGATCGAGTTGACGAGGGGCGATCCGAAGCGCTTGAGCAGCAAGATCATCGCGGCCGAAGCAAAGAACAGCTCCGGCGTCCACGGTACCGGCCGAGCGCGGGTCAAATCCGCAATTCGTGACCAAACCGCGACGAGCGCAAAGTAGGCTGCCGCGACGCCCCAGTAGCCGCGGATTCCGGTGTGTCCGGAGAAGCCATGGAAGATATCGTTCCAGGGCGGTCCGTAAATGAGCGGTGCCAGATAGATGGCAGCGAGTCGGATATCCCAGGAGTCCGAGGCCAAACCGGCTCCCGCGGTCGTCGCATGCTGGCTAAGCGACCGTTGCAAGAACTCCAAGAACGGAAGCGTGAGCACGCTGGAGCTAAGGGCTCCCAACACGGTCGCCGACGCGCCGAGCGCCGCGATGGCGAGACCGTGTCGGCGAACGAGCGGATCCGCTGCCACGCGCACGACTCCGTATGCCGCCGCGAAAGCGAACGCGAGAAACGCCGATTCCGGCATCCCGCCCAACACCGTCGCAGCCACCACGAGCGCCAACACCCCGACGGCGTTCGGCCCGCGACGCCGTACGAGGCGTTCGATCGCCCATAAAAGAGCTGGGACGAGCACCTCGACACTGAGCTCGGGCATGTCGTAGTAAATAACGAGATAGCCGGTGAATGCGTAGGCGATACCTCCGCCAAGCGCAGGCCACAACCTCACGTAGCAGCCCAGGAACAGGAACGCGAAGAGCGCCGCCACCCAGAACCGCAGCGCGATGTACCAGTTGTAGGCGCGAATCGACGGGTGCGCTTCTACGATCCACGCCAGCGGATAGAACGGCTGCGACTGCATGTTTGCGGCGAGCGGCTGGCCGAAGCCGACGTAAGGATTCCACAGCGGAGCCGACCCCTGCGCGAGCAGGCGGTGCTCCAGCGCGAACACAGGCTCCGTCTGCCACGCGGCCGCGCCCGGATCCAATTCCTTGAACGCGCTCAGCCGCACCGAGGGGTGCGGTGCTGCACCTTTCTCGAAGATGCTCGCCGCCTCCAAGGACGAGCTCATCATGCTGCGATCGCTCCAGAGAAACGGAGCGAAGACGGCGTTGATTAAGAGAAAAAGGACGCCGGCCCCGAACAGCGCCTCGCGACGAGAGATCATCGGTTCTATCGCACCTGAACCGCTAGCGGCCGAGCGATATATTGAACGGACTGGTCCGCAGCAACGCCGCCGATCGTCACGCGATGCGTACCGCGCGGCAGCGTTACGATCAGGCTGTAACCGGCATTTTGAAGCAATGGTGCTTGCATGGCGCGGGCGACGTCGGGCCGGCTGAGACCGTACGCGCCCGACGTCTGTGCGACCACATCGTCCACCACGACACATGCGGACTCCGCAGGCCCGTCGTGTAATGCCACCCACCCGACGAAGTGAAGCGGCGTACCCGATGCGATCTCGATCGCCGGCGCGGGGCCGGCCGCGGGCATTGCACCTACCGCGACCGCATCGATACTTCCCCGAGCAGCAACCGCCGAGACGTGCGTCCCCGGGCGGCAACGACCGGCGACCGGCGTCTCCCACGTAATCGCCGCCGGGGCGTTCGCGGAAGACGCCGCCGGCGGTTCACCGGACTGGTGCATCCCGAACGGCGACGCTGCACCGAGGATGTACGCCAATGCCACTCCACTGCTCGCTAAGCCCGCAAGATGACGGTCCTTCACGAACGTGAGAATGAGCGCCCGCACGACGAGAAACGCGAGGCCGGCCCACGCGAGCACGAAGAGGAGATTGGCGAACGTTCTCAACAGCAGGTCCTCCGGATGAGGAGTGGGGGCGTTCCAGCGATCGGCGAGTCCCTCCTCGGAGAAGGCTGCCCACCGAACCATGCCGCATAGCTTCTGCATTCATCGCACCGGAATTTCATGGCGTAGCACCTTGACAGCGGCCAACGATTACCAGCGTGACGCGGCGGTTCTGGCGCTCGTCATTGCTCTCGTGCTCTCGGTCATCTTCGCACCGTATCTCTTCGGCAACTACTCGCTCCTCAGCAGCGCAAGTGACGCCCCGAGCATCTATCCGACGGGAGCCGCGCCGGACGTGCATGCACAGCGTTACCATACGTTAGACGCAGGCGCGCCCGCGTTTCAAAGTGAACCGTGGCTCGCGGTCGAGCACCGCATCGTGTGGGAAGAACATCGCCTTCCCTTTTGGGACCCGTACGCCGGGTACGGCGTACCGTTCGACGGCGCCATGCAGCCGCAACCATTCTACCCGCTTACCGCGCTGTTGGCGGTGAACCCGACGCCGCGGGCATACAACTGGTTCGTCGTCTTCCGGCTCTTTCTGGCGGGCTGGTTCGCAGCGCTTTTCGTGCGACTTTTCACCAATCGATACGCAGCTGCCGTCACGGGTCTGGGAACCGCTCTTACCGGCTATTATCTGCTCTACAACAACGTTCCGCATCTTTCGGTCGATATCGGGCTGCCGGCGCTGCTGTGGGCAACGGAGCTCGTCGTACGCCGCCCCAACGGGCCGCGTTGCGCAGCCCTCGCGCTGGCGAGCGGCCTGACCTACCTTGGAGGAATGCCTGAATCGGCGCTTCTCTCGCTCTCCGTTGCGGCGCTCTACGCAGTTCTGCGAGTCGCTTCCGTTCCAACCGGACGCGTCCGGGCAACGCTTGCCCTCATTGCGAGCCATTCGTGCGGGATGCTCGTCGGCGCGATCGCCATCGTGCCGTTCGTCGAGTACGTCAGCCGTTCGTACAATCAACACGACCCGCGCACGCTCGGCGGAGGCATCCCGGGCCTCTCCGCGGACGGCGGCTGGTCCTTCGGGGTGATCACCGAGATTGCCCCGCTCGTGTTCGGATTGCCGTGGCGCTCGATCGTCGCTGGCGTCGCGCCGACGGGCGTGCGAGGGTTCTTCGGATGCACGCTCCTGGTGCTCGCCGTCGTCGCACTGATCGCCGCGGTGCGGCGCCGCGACCAGCGAACTCCGATCGTGCTGTTCTTCGGAGCGATCGCACTCTATTGCGTCCTCAAGCGGTATGGCAATCCACTGGTAAACTGGACGGGGGGACTTCCGCTTTTTCAACTGATCCAGTTTCCGAAGTACGCCGAATTCTGTCTCGGCGATTCGGTCGCGATCCTCGCAGGCTTCGGAGCGGCCGCCTTGTGGGAAGGTCGCGCGAGAGCTCGCATCGTGACCGCGGCATTTGCTTCGGTGCTCGCGCTCGTGACGTATCTGGATCTCCAGACGCAACACGCGATCGGTCCGGGACCCGAGGCGTGGCGCGATCCGGCGGCGATGTTGATCGCAGTCACTGCATTGGTCTGTGCGAGCGGCCTTGCGTTTGCGATCGTCGCCTCTGAGGGAACTCGGCGACGTATCGCAAGCGCCGGCTTGGCGTTCCTCGTCGTCGCCGAGCTTTCCGCCGCCTATGCCGTACCGCAGCTTTGGGACGACATGCCGCCGATCAGCAACGATCCGTACGCTGGCGCACCGTATCTCTCGTATCTTGGAGACCACGTCGATCGAAGTCGAGAGCGCGTGTTCGGCCTTTCCGGAATGCTGTATCCTGAGTGGGCGGGCGCGTACGGCTTCGCCGACCCGAGCGCGATCAACGCACTCTATCCCCAAGAATTCTTACCGTTCGTGAACGCGCTGACCGCGAACGAGGGTCCGGTGCCCGGCGATCAAGCCGACCGCGTCACCGGAGGGCGTCCGCTTCATCTGGCGGCGCGGCTCGTGCGACGATGGATGACGCTCTCGTCGATCGCCTGGCTCATCTCTCCCGCGCAGATCGATTCGATTCAGCGACCGCCTGGGGGATTTCTCGAGAGCCTATGGGAGCAAACAGCCCCGCTCGTGCCCCGCAACAACAGCGGATCAGTGCGGCTGGCGTCGGCGCGTCTCAATGGTGTCTCCGAAGACGTCCTATTCGAGCACGCGCCGTACGCCGGGGCACGGTATTCGGCCCTCATTTCGGGCGCCCGCCCCGTGTTTGCCGCCGATATCGCGTTAGATCCCGGCTCGTACGTGGACATGCCCATTTGCGGCGGCCCCGTCACGTTTACCGTGGACCTGGAGCAAAGCGGGCGTTCGGTCCTAAGCACTTCTCGCACGATCGATCCCAAACATGTTCTCACGCAGCGACGATGGATTCCGTTTCGAATCGACCTCTCGGCGTTCACGGGTCGAGACGTGACGCTCAGATTCATTACGGCAGCCGACGATGCGTGCGCGGCCTGGGCGATCTGGGGAGAACCGCGCTTCCAGCGGCGCGAGGATTGGGGGACGCTGCAAGCAACACATCGGATCTTTGAGCCCGCGTTTCATTCGAGGGGTGCGTTTGTCTACCGTGTCCCGGGCGTGCTGCCTCGAATCTCGCTCTTTCACCGGACGGTGACGGCGAACACGGACGAATCGGCCCGGTCGATGCTCGCGAACCCCGGCTTCGACGCAGTCCATATCGCGGTCGTGGATCGTGCGGTCCCGGTCGGCGCACAGCGAGGGCCGGAATCCGTGACGGTGACCAATTCGCGCAGCGACTCCGTGACGGCCGACGTGGTCGCGAGCGCGCCGGCCCTCCTGCTCCAAAACGACACGGACTATCCCGGCTGGGTCGCGAGGGTGGACGGGCAGGTCGTTCCGATCATCCACACCGACGCGCTCTTTCGCGGAATCTCCGTCGCGGCAGGACGGCACGTCGTGACGATCTCGTACGAGTCGCGAGCCGCTCTGATCGGGACGATCGCGTCGGTCGCAGGACTTATCGTCCTGCTTTGCATGGTCTTGGCAGCGCCCACGCTCAAGCGCTTGCGCCGGTCGCGCAAGCCGAGCCCCGCCTAAGCTCGATCCGTCGACGGCTTCGCGCCGGCGCGATACAGCTCGCTGCGGCGAAACCGCGCGAGCGCTCTGAACCACGTCAGCGGGTCGCGGATCATCGTGACCTTCTTCCCTTCCCGGATCGACCGCGAATGGTAGTTCACCGGGATCTCGAGCGGACGATAGCCTTTTCTCAGCAGCTTGATGACGATCTCGAAGTCGAAGTCGAACCGATTGCACTCAAAGTCCAGTCCTGCGATGCAATCGCGGCGGAAGACCTTGAACATGCTGAACGGATCCCGGAGCGATTGACCGTAGATCGTGTTGAGCAACCCGAGAAAGACGACGTGCCCGAGGTTGAATACCTGCGAGAGGACGGGCGCGTCGTTGAAGTCGCGAATCTTCCACGCGCTGCCCTTGACGTGGCGCGAGCCGATCACGAAGTTGCGCTGATAGAGGCAGATCGGCCGCAGCAGATCGTCGTAGTCGTCGATCTCGTACTCGAGGTCCGCGTCCTGGAAGAGCACGATGTCGCCGGTAGCGCGCACCAGTCCTGCACGCACCGCGTTACCCTTTCCCGAAGGCCGGTCCTGAAAGACCACCGTGACGCGCGGATGCCCGGCGAAATCGACGACCTCCTCGCGGGAGCCGTCGGTCGAGTTGCTCTCGACGATGATGATCTCGATGTCGATACCGTCGATCTGCTTCGCGACGAGGCGATCCATGAGCTTACGAAAAGTCGAGCGCTCGTTGTAGACCGGGACGATCACGGAGAGGCGCGGACGCGCGATCGCCTCGCCGCGGACCGTGACGATCGTCATCGCCTCGTCGAGCAGGCGCGAGCGGTGCTGCGCCGCGACCGCAACCGCGCGCAAACCCAACGCGCCGAGGAGTCGCGCGGCCGTGCGCACGCGCAGCGAGCCGGGCCGCAGGCTGCCGTCGGCGTACGTCTTCGGTTGCCGAAAGCCGTGTCGGATGAGGATCGACTGCAGCGTGTCGATCGAATAGAACGTCGACGCGCCGGACCGGAAACCCCGCCACGAGGCTCCGGCATACCGTGCGGTGGTGCTCCCGACCGACGCGACGGTAAACGAGGACGGTGCGTCCGGCACCAGCGCGGCGTAGATGCGCTCGAGCAGCAAGGACGCATCGTCGACCCGGTCCACCGCGTCGATGCAGACGAGGGCGTCGTAGGGCGGATCGGGCGGCTTTTCCGCCACCAGATCGTTCGCCGCGACGACGTCGGCCCCGTCGACGCGTCCGAAGGCTCCGGGAGGAACGACGGCGAGGACGGTGCGCGGCGCCGCTCCCGTCGACGCTTTGAGGTGCGCGATACGTTCGCTCACGCGATCGCTGTAGTCGACCGCCGGCAGCGCGGCACGCGGGGGCATCTCGCACAAAAACAACAGACTGCAATCGGTGCATCGCGAAACACGGCCGTCGTCGATCCGGAACTCGTATTCGAGGCGTGAAGACTCACATGACGGGCAGCGTTCGAGCACCCGGACGACGCTCGGCGGCGCAGAGTATCCGCGCATAGGGCATCTACACTCCAGGATTGCAGCGCCAAATCCTGCCGACGCCGGAGAGAGCCGAGCGTGCGGTGAAGTCACGAACGTGCAACTGCGGAACAAGCGGATCGTCATTACGGGTGGATCCAGCGGGATCGGCGCCGAGCTCGCGCGCCAAGCTGCGCTGCTCGGAAACCAGCTCGTGCTCGTCGCGAACGATCCGGATCGGCTCGCGCGAACCGCGGAGGCGCTGCGGGGTTCCGGCGCAGCGGTGACGTGGGAGCAATGCGATCTCGCGAGCGGCGCAGAGATCGACGCGCTCGCCCAGCGGCTGCTCGCGGCCGGCGGCGTCGACGTCCTGGTGAACAACGCCGGGTACGGTACCTATCGCACCTTCGAGGCGGCGCCCGACGAGGAGATCGACCGCCTTCTCGCCGTCAACCTCTCCGGACACGTCCGGCTGACGAAGCGGCTGCTCGGCCAAATGGTCGAGCGCCGGTCGGGCGCAATCTGTTTCGTCGCCTCCGCCGCGGGCCGCATCCCGATCACGCCGAACGCCACCTATTGCGCAGCGAAGCACGGAATGTTCGGTCTGGCGGAGGCGCTGCGCTACGAGCTGCGGCGCTTTGGCGTCGAGGTGACGGCCGTTTGCCCAGGGCGGGTCGACACTCCGTTCTTCGACGACCCGACCTTCCGGGAACGAAAGCTCGGCCCGGAGAACCGGTCTGCGCTCTCCGTCCAGCGCGTCGGGGCGGCGACGCTCCGGGCCATAGAACGTGCACGGCCCGTCACGTTCTTGCCGGCGTCGCTCGGCTTCGCGACCTGGCTCTACGAAGCGTTCGGTCCCGTGACCCGGCCGCTCTATTCCCTCCTGATGAAATCTCGTATCGAACGGATCTATGCCGATGCTGGCCGTTAAAGCCGCCAAGACCGACGTCAACTGCCCGATCTGCGGCGTCCCCGCCGATATTGCCCAGCGCGTCCCGCCCGCGACCTACTATGGCTGTCCGGTGTGCGAGACGCTCTTCCAGCATCCGATGCCGACGATCGAGCAGATGCGCGCCTACGTCGAGGCAGAGTACGCTCGCGGCGTCTACAACGACTACGTCGCGGCGGCCAACCTCAAAGCGCTCACCTTCGCGACGCGGGCGCGGCGGATCGCGGCTCGCGTTCGCGGCGGCCGGCTGCTCGACGTTGGCGCCTCGGCCGGTTTTTTTGTCGAGCAGGCGCTCGACGCGGGATTCGATGCGTACGGCGTGGAGCTCTCGAACGAAGCAGTGTCGAGCGCTTCGCCGCGCGTCCGCGAACGTCTGACGGTCGGCGACGTGAATGCGCTCGCGCTCGAGGTGACGACGCCGTTCGACGTCGTCACCGCCTTCGATCTGATCGAGCACGTCTTCGACCCGGTCCGATTCCTCCAAGAGATTCGCCGCGTGGCGCGGCCCGGTGCCCTGCTCGTCATCACGACACCCGACGTCGGACACGTTCTCCGCCACGTGCTGCGCGCGCGCTGGCCGATGTTCCAGCCGATGCAGCACACCGTGCTCTTTTCGCGCCGCGGGCTGCGGCTCGCGCTGACGCGGGCCGGATTCAGCGACATCGAGATCGGACCGGCAACCAAGACGCTGACCGCGGACTACTTAGCGGGCCAAGTCGACATGTATCTCCCGCTGGCCGTAAAGCTCTACCGCGCAGCCGCGAAGGCGATCCCCGAGAAGGTGCGGTCGGCGCCGGTCAACGTGAACATCGGTGAGCTGATGGCGTTCGCGCGGGTGCGCGACGAAGCGTAGGCGAACGTAGAGCGCCTGCTCCCTTGCGACAAGAGATGAGGCTGTCCGTGAACGGTGTGCGGGCTCGACTGACGGCATTTTCGCTGCTCGGTTCCATGCTCTTGCTGCAGGCGTGCGGAGGCCGCTCGGCCGGAACGACGCCGAGTGCCGCCGGCGTGCAGCTCGAGACGGCGAAGTCGATCTCTCCGGCGACCGTTTCCGCCCCGCCGATGGTGCAGACAAAGCTGCTCGCGCCGTCCGCCATGTCGGGCGTACGGCTGCCGAAGAGCGCGATCGGGCCGCTCGGGTGGACGCAGCTTCCCGGCGGCGGGATCGCCGTCGCGGGGAGTCCCGACGGTTCCATCTGGGTCCTTTCAAACCAGGGCGGCGGGCTCGATCGTGCGATCTGGCACTATGTCAACGGATCGTGGACGAATATCCCGGGCGCCGCCATGCGCCTCTCCGTCGCGCCGGACGGCACGCTGTGGGTCGTCAACTCGGCCGGCGGGATCTACGACTACGCCAACGGTGCGTGGAGCACGATCGCCGGCGGCGCGAGCGACATCAGCGTCGGCTCCGACGGTTCGGTGTACGTGATCTCCAATCAAGGCGGCGGGCAATTCGGGCGCGGCATCTGGCACTTTACCAGCGGCGTATGGACGCAGTTGCCCGGAGCGGCGGTGCGCATCGCCGCGTCGTGGGATCTCGGCAGCTTTGCTCCCAACATCGCGCCCGGCGGCTTCTACGTCGTCAGCGCGACCAATGCGATCTTCTATTACAATCCATCCTCCGGATTCGCGCAGCTGTCCGGCGGCGTCGTGCAGGTCGCGCCGACCAAGAGCGGAGGGCTGTTCGCGCTCGGCTACATCGCGAACGCGGACGGCAGCTATCCCATTTACTACGAGGATCTGAGCGCCGGCGCGTTCACGCAGCAGCCGGGCGCAGCGATCAGCATCGCGACGGACGGCACGCACGTGTACGCGATCGGCGTAGCCGGCGGCATCTATTCGGCGCCGATCACGGCGCCGACGCCGCCGCCGACCCCCACGCCGGTGCCGACCGCGACGCCGGCGACCACTTGTTTTTCGAGCGTCGCGCGCCTGCCGGTGAAAGGACAGCGGCTCGCGCCGCGCGGCCGCGGCGGCGTCGTCCCGAACCAGCTCTACGTGCGCTACGCCGCAACCGCCGCAACGGGCGCGATCGAGAGCATCGAACGCGCCTCGACGGTCGTGCGTGCCGCCGAGCTGGGCTCCTTCAAAGGCGGCAGACTGCGCGCGATCACGCTGGCGGCGGGTGCCGACGCCAACGCGGCGGCCGCGGCGCTGCGTCGCAATGCGAACGTCGTCGAGGTCTCACCCGCGCACTACCGCGGGCTCACCAGCGATCCGGCGGCCGGGGCGAACGACACGTTCTTCAACAACCGCGATCAGTGGTATTTCTACAAGACGAACGTCGTGAAGAACGCGGCCGTCAACGGCGCGTGGAACCTCACCACCGGCGGCGCCGGCGTCTCGGTCGCGGTGATCGACACCGGCGTCGACCTGACCGGAGCCAATCTCGGCCAGGACGATTTCGTGGTCGACTTCGCGGAGCAAGTCATCAACAGCAAAAAAACGGCCGGGAACGCGGCCGTTCAGGACACGGACGGCCACGGCACGAACACGTCGGGCCTGGCGACCGCGCTGGCGAACAACACGTACGGCTATGCGGGCGTCGGCTTCTCGATCCACCTCCAAGCGTACAAGATCTTCCCGGACAACACCGCCACGAACGACACGCCGTCGGCGAGCACGGTCGATGAAGCGATCGCGATCAACGACGCGGTCTCGCACGGTGCTTCGGTCATCAGCCTGAGCATCGGCTCTCCGCAGAGCCAAGGCGCCGACGCCGGCGAGCAGGACGCAGTCGAGAGCGCGCTCGCGGCAGGCGTCGTCGTCGTCGCCGCGGCCGGAAACGAATGCCCGGGCCAGGACGGCAATCAGCCTGATTATCCGGCCGCGTACCCCGGCGTGATTGCCGTCGGCGCGTCCGCCGTGCAGAACACGGTGAAAAACGACTACACGACGATCACGGCGGAAACGATCGCGTACTACTCCAACTCCGGCGCGACGCTGGTCGCGCCCGGCGGCGATGCGTCGAACGACGACCCCAATGCCTCCCCCGACTTCCTGCACTGGATCGAGGGATACTCGACCACGACCGATCCGTTCGTGCTGGACCAGTGCCAGAACGCGGGAACGCCAAAGGTTTGTCGCATTCTGTTCAACGGAACGTCGCAGGCCACGCCGCAGGTCGCGGGGACGGTCGCGCTGATGGAAATCTATCACGGTGGCGGCGCGCGCTCGTTGACACCGGCGCAAGCGACGGCGCTGTTGACGGCGACGGCCGACGTACTCCCCGGCATCTCGAGCGCGCGCCAAGGCGCCGGTCGGCTCAACGCCGGGAGAGCCGTCGCAGCCGCGCACCTGTAGCCGGCCGACACGCTGCGTTGACGAACATGCGATTCACGGACTCGTATTGCACCGATGCCCCGAGCGCGCAAAACGCACTCGATATTTTCGAGAACGAGTGGAGCTCGGCAGTGCCAGGGTATCAGGCGGGTCCGGTACCGCTCTTCGCTGATGCTCGGGTAGCGTGGGCGATCGAGCAATTAGGCGGAGTCGAAGGCAAAAACGTCCTCGAACTCGGCCCCATGGAGGCCGGCCATTCGTACATGCTCGAGAAAGCGGGGGCGGGTCAGGTTCTCGCGGTCGAGGGGAATCCGAGAGCGTACCTTCGCTGCCTCATCGTGAAAGAGGTGCTCGGCCTGCAGCGCGTTCGCTTCGCGTACGGTGACTTCGTGGAATACCTTAAGACAACGACTGAGCGGTTTGACGTCGTGTTCGCCAGCGGCGTGCTCTACCACCAATCCGATCCCATGCAGCTCATCGCAGACATCGCCAAGGTCGCCGCTCGGGGTGCCTTCATCTGGACCCACTACTTCCAAGCCGACATCATGGCGCAGAACCCGGTCACCCAACATCGCGTTGTCCCGCCCGAACCCGTCGAGCTGAGTGGTTTCCGATACGACCGGTACGTCCATCAGTACCACGATCAAAGCCTCTCGTGGGGCGGATTTTGCGGAGGCCCGAGCGGAACCGCCTACTGGCTCACCCGCGACGACATCATCGCCGGCCTCAAGCATTTCGGCTTCCAGCACATCGCGATCGCCTTTGAAACGCCCGAGCATCAGAACGGCCCTTCGCTCGCTCTCGTCGCGACGCGCTAGCCGCGCGCACCCACTAAGGAGTTGGCGTTCGACTAGATCACCGCTGGACGACGCCGACGTTCAGGCCGAAGCTGCCGCCGAGATCCTTTCCGGAGAGATTCTGGTTGAGCGCGTTCGCACCGACCGATTAGTACACAAACGTGCCGACGTACGGGCTCGCCGACGACGGCAATCCGGTCGTCGTCGGGCCAAACGCCCGAACCCGGCCGGGCTCACCGAACCTATTGGCGGTGAAGCCGCCGGGTCTTCTGGCTTTGCCGTTATGGATTATTCAATGGGCTCATAGAACAAAAGCTGAACGCAGCGGGGGTTTCGGGCTTGGCGGATTTCGAGTAGCATCGGTAGGTGCCGACGGGAAAATCCCGCCGCTGATTTTCGTTTTCGCGGCTCCTGCGGGGGGACCAGATCGTGCGTTACACCGGCGGCCGGCTCGGGGCGTTCTTGCTCCTAGGACTCACCTTGATGCTGCCGGCATGCGGCGGCCGCGGCAGTTCCAGCGCAATCCCGCCGGACCGGATGCAGACGCCGAACTCGGTCTCGCCGGCTTCGTTCAAGGTCGCGCCGATGGTCCAGACCCCGATTCAGCCGGCGTCGGTCATGGCGTCACGGCATCCCCAAAACGACATCCAGGCGCTGGGATGGACGCAGCTTCCGGGCGGCGGGATCTTCGTCGCGGCGAGCCCCGACGGCTCGCTCTGGGTCCTCTCGAGCATCGGCAGCGGGCCCGACCGCTCGATCTGGCACTACGCGAACGGAAATTGGACGAACATCCCGGGCGCCGCGATGCGCATGTGGGTCGCGCCGAACGGCACGTTGTGGGTGATCAACTCCGCCGGCGGGATCTACGCCTACAACGGCTCGTGGACGGGGATCGCAGGCGGCGCCAGCGACATCACCGTCGGCGCCGACGGTTCGGTCTACGTGGTCTCCAACCAGGGCAACGGCATCTACGGTCGCGGGATCTGGCGCTACTCCGGCGGCTCGTGGACCCAGCTGCCGGGCGCCGCCGTGCGCATCGCGGCATCGTGGGATACCGGCACGTATCCCGGCAAGATCGATCCGGGCGGGTTCTGGGTGACCAACGCGCTCGGCGGAATCTATTATTATAGCCCCATCGCGGGATTCAACCAGATCCCCGGCGGCGTCGCGCAGGTCGCCCCGACCAAGAGCGGCGGGCTCTTCGCCCTCGGGTATTTGGTGAACCCGGACGGCAGCTACCCGATCTACTACAACAATCTCGCCACCGGCAACTGGGCTCAGCAGCCAGGCGCGGCAACGAGCATCTCGACCGACGGCACGAGCGTGTACGTTACCGGCGCCGCCGGCGGCATCTACAAAGCGGCGGTCACCCCGCGCACGACACCGGACGCGCCGGCCGTCGGCTACCTTGCGCCGACCGGAACCGGCTCGTTCGCGGGCGTGCTCACCGGTTTCACCGCGGGCGCGACCGTGGTCGGCATCTCGACCGACGAGCTCGTCGGCAGCCCCTCGAACACGGTGGGACAAGGGAACCTGGCCTTCTCGCTCGGCTCGAACGTCCTGAGCACCTCGCGGCGTCCCGCTGCGCTCCCAGCCGCGCCGAGCATCCATCACGGGTATCGGGAACGGCCCGTCCAGAGCGCGGCCGAGATCGACGCGGTCATGTCGAAGCTGCGCGTGAATACGTCGATCGGGCGCGGAGCGCTGGCTTATCGACGGGCGAGCGCCCTGCCGACGACGCTCGGCTCGCATACGAGCTTCTGGCTGACGGTCTCCGCGATCGGCTCGAGCAGCGGCTACGACATCCAAGTCCCCGCGACGCTGCAGGCGACACCAACTAGTGGGTACGTCTGGGTCGACGACACGCTGTCGCTCTCGGCGGCGACAATCGCCAAGATCGCCGGCGACCTCGACAATGCCTACGCGTCGGACACCGCGCATTTCGGTCCGACAGGCTTTACCGCGAGCGCGCCGGGGATCGTGAACCACCCGGGCGGCTACTACGCGTGTGATACGAACGGTGTTCAGCTACCCGTAGGCGTCCCGCGCTTCGTCGTTCCGCCCGACTCGAAGATCCACGCCTTCATTTTGAACGAGGGATCTTTGGGAGCCGGCGTCGGCGGCTACTTCACCCCATTTAATTACGTGCCGCAGGCCGCGTACAACTGCTTCATCGGTACATACCCGACGGGCGGCGGGCCGGCATACACCGCCCAAACGATTCCGCATTCCAACGAAGCGCCGATGATCTACATCGGCTGGAACACCAGCAGCTCGACGTCGGTGCTGTACAACACGGATGAGGACCTCGTCCGCAGCACGTCGCACGAGATGCAGCACCTGATCAACTACGTCGACCACGTCCTACTGAACGACGTGCGTTACGAGGACTCGTGGATCAACGAAGGCCTGTCGATGCTCTCCCAGGACTTCGCGCTCAACCGCAAGTTCGGGATCGCGCACGACGTCGACGATGCCTTTTATTACGCGCAACAGTACCTGCTCGCCCCGCAAAACTTCAGCGTGACCGCCTTCACCGGAATGGACTCGACGTCCACGAGCTGGAAGTACAACTGCAACGGCTGTTATGGTGCGGAGTATTTGTTCCAGCGCTACCTCTACGACCGTTTCGGCGGCGACACGTACCTGTCCAAGATGCTCGGCGCAAACTATAGCTACGCGAACCTCCAGCAAGCGACCGGTGTCGATCCGCACGTCCTGATCTCCGACTTCGCGATCGCGCTCGCAGCGTCCGGGACCGGGAAGACGACCGACCCACGGTTCGGCTTCACGACGCTGAGCCTGCCTACGCCGTACGCCGACCAGTTCGGGCGAATGTTCGCAGCCGGCGCCCCCCAGATCGTGAGCGGTCTCCAACCGTCGCCGTCCCCGTACCTGGGGTCGTTCGTATACTACTCGCTCACGCCATCGGCGAACGGACAGACGCTGTCGGGAAAGGACCTAGGCGGCGGCTTCGGCTTGCAGATTGGCGTCGTCAAGCAGTAGGGCGGAAGGGCCCCACCCAGGTTTGCTGAGCAGAAAAAGGTGCCGCTCGCTTAACTCGTAGAACGCCGCGGGCCCCAGCCGGTCGGAAACGAGGTGGTCCGTGGGCGCTGTAGGGCTTCGAGCAGGCGCGGGTTTGCTGTTGGCAGCGGTACTGCTGAACGCATGCGGCCGAGGCTCGTCGTCGGTCGGTGCGCTGCCGCCAGCGCCGCTCGAAATGGTGAAGTCGGTTTCGCCGGCTTCCGTCCCGGCCGCGCCAATGTCCCGAACGCCGATCCTTCCGCCCTCCGCGATGACGTCGGTCCGCATTCCCCGGAGTGCGATTCAGCCGGTAGGGTGGACCCAGTTGCGGGGCGGCGGCATCTTCGTCGCCGCTAGCCCCGATGGTTCCGTCTGGGTGCTCTCCAGCATCGGCAGCGGCCTCGACCGTTCGATCTGGCACTACGTGAATGGCAGCTGGACCAACATCCCCGGAGCCGCGATGCGCATGTCCGTCGCGCCGGACAATGTGCTGTGGGTGATCAACTCCGCCGGCGGCATCTACGCGTACGACGGCAGTTCGTGGAGTACGATCGCGGGCGGCGCCAGCGACATCACCGTCGGTGTGGACGGGTCGGTCTACGTGATCTCGAACCAGGGCAGCGGCACATACGGGCGCGGGATCTGGCGCTACACCGGCGGTTCGTGGACGCAGCTTCCGGGCGCAGCCGTGCGCATAGCGGCCTCCTGGGACACCGGCACGTACCCGGGTAGCATCGCGCCCGGCGGTTTCTGGGTCACCAACGCGCTCAGCGGAATCTATTACTTCACAATTACCCGCGGCTTAGTGTTGGGGGCTTGATCAAGCGCGCGTCAAGATACCACGTCTTCACTGCTCCCTTCGCGCACGTGCTCAACATTCAGCGCCGCATTAGGTCTTGCGCTCTTGAGTCCCCGCACCCAACTGACGGCAGTGACCCTCCCAGGCGATCAAAGATCTCGGCGCAGAGCTCGAGCGCGAGTACCGAATCAAGCCCTTGGAGGACTGCGAATCGCGGCCCGCAGGGTACTACACGCCTAACCACCTGCTCGCGTTCCCGGTCAGCTCATCGAGACGACGGTCGTGCCTTGGGAGTCGAAATCGACGCGGACTTCGGGCAGGCCGCTCTCGCGCATGGCGTGGCGTAGCCGCGTCTTGTCCTCGGTGTAGAACAGCAAGAACCCGCCGCCGCCGGCGCCGATCAGCTTGCCGCCGAGCGCGCCGTTCGCGCGCGCCGTTTCGTACCAGCGGTCGATGCGCTCGTTCGTCATACCGGTCGAACGCCGCCGTTTCCGCTCCCAGTGCTCGTGCATGATCTCGGCGAACCGCCGCAGGTCGCCGCTCTCGAGCGCGGCCAGGCTGTCCTTGCCGAGCTCCTTGATGCGGTGCAGTTCCTCGATCATGCCGCGCTCGCTGCTCTTCGTCCGGTCGTCCTGGTCCTTGAGGATCGCCGACGCCGAGCGCGTGT
Source organism: Vulcanimicrobiota bacterium (assembly GCA_003168375.1). Lineage (GTDB taxonomy): Bacteria > Vulcanimicrobiota > Vulcanimicrobiia > Vulcanimicrobiales > Vulcanimicrobiaceae > Vulcanimicrobium > Vulcanimicrobium winogradskyi. Next base: position 1,755,090 of record PMSI01000001.1, on the reverse strand, counting down.
AGCCGGTGAAGAACATCATCGTGTTGTCCTGCAGGTTCGCACGTGTCTCGGCGTCCAGCCGCGCGGGCGTCACGTCGACGGTTCCATCCTGGTTGAACGTCAACACCGTGATGCCGCCATAGGCGGCGATGAACTGGTCCTGCTTGCCGACGGGCTCGCCGAGAACCTCGATCTCGAGATGGCAGGCCTCCTCGGCGAGGCGCGCCTTGGTGACGATCTCATGGTTGAGCGCGTGCAGCGCACCGAGCAGCGCGGTCGCGAAGCTGCCCGAGGAGCCGAGGCCGGTGCCGGCCGGGATATCCGACATGACGGCGATCTCGAGCGACGTGCACGCGGTCCCGGTGAGCCGCAGCGCCTCGCGGATGATCGGGTGCGCGATCTCGTCGATCGCGTGGACGCGTTCCATCTGCGCGTACTTGATGATGCACTCTTCGACGAACGTCCGGTGCAGCGTGACGTAGACGTAGCGATCGATCGCCGCCGCGACGACGAAACCGCCGTGCTCGCGGTAGTACGAAGGGAGATCGGTGCCGCCGCCGCCCAGCGAGATGCGCAGCGGCGAGCGCGTAATGATCACGAGCGTTTCTCCGTGGCGTAAATGTGCTCGACGATCGCGAGCGCCGCTGCCGCGTCCGCGACACTCGGCTCCGGTACGCGATCGAGCGCGATGTCATCGAGGAACGCTGCCCACTCGGCCTCCCAAGAGTCGTCGCCCATCGGGTATTCCCAGATCGTCGTCGGCGGCGGGCCCAGCTCCGGCGTCATCGCGTACTGCGCGAGCCGCTCGAGGCCGTAGCTGCCGCCGAGACCGCCGATCTCCAGCTTTCCGGTGCGGCCGAAGATCTCGAACGAGAAGAGATTCTTCCACTCGGTCCACGAGGCGTGGAGCGAGGCGACTTGACCGCGCGCCGTCCGGAGCAGGAAAAAGGCGTTGTCTTCGACCGGTGCATCCCAGAAGTAGGTCGGCATCGCGCCGGCGACGACGTCGAAATCGCCGAGGAACCAACGCGCGAGGTCGACCAGATGCATCCCTTGATCGATCCCCTCGCCGCCGCCCGAGATCTCGGGGACGAAGCGCCACTCCTTCTCGTACCCCAACCGTCCGCCATGACCGTAGCGCGCGCGCACGTGTGTCAGCGGGCCGAGCACTCCGCCATCGACGATCGCTCGCGCTTGCCGAAACGCGCGATGATACCGGTGATTGAACCCGACGCGAACCTTCGCGCCGGTGCGCGCCACCGCTGCAGCGACCGCGTCCAGCTCGGCGGCGCGGCGCGCGGCGGGCTTTTCGACCAGCACGCTCTTGCCGTGCTCCGCCGCCGCGGCGGTGATCTCGGCGAGCGCGTCGTGCGAGGTCGCGACGATCACGACGTCGACGTCGGGGTGCGCCACGACGGTGCGCCAATCGGTCGAGGGCTCGGCACCGAATGCGGCGGCCAGCGCGCGCGCTCGCTTCTCGTCGGCGTCGCACGCGAACCGCAAGGACCCGGCGGCGAGCACCTTTGCGCGCTTGTGCCCGATCAGACCGCACCCGACGATCGCGACGCGCGGGATCACCACGACCATCCTCGTTCCTCGGGGCCGATGCGCCGCAGCGTGTAGACGTCCCCGTCGAGGCGCTCCTTCTCGGCCGCGAAACGATTCCACGGATCCCACGGCGCCGAGATCAGTTTCCCGGTGATCCCGTCGGCGGCGCGCGACGCGAGAAAGACGCACAGCGCCGCGCCGATCTCGAGCGGCGTGCCGCCGGCCTCCCGCTGCTTCATCGACGCAGCGTGAAACGCCGCCCCGACGACGTCGGGCCCGGCGTCGAGCACTTCGTCGAGCAGCCGCGTGTTGAGCGCGCCGGGCGCGACCATGTTGACCTCGATTCGGGCGTCGCGCAGCTCTTCGGCAAGCGTTTCGCCGAAGCGCACGACGCCGGCCTTCGAGGCCGCGTACGCGCTGAGGAACGGCAGCGGCTTCGTCGCACCGCCCCCGGACAGGATCACGATCTTTCCGCGCTCGCTGCGGCGGAGCGCCGGCAGCGCGCGGCGCGCGCAATAGACGACGCCGAGCAGGTTGATCCGAATCGCGTCGACCCACGCCTCCCAGTCGACGTCCTCGATCGCCCCCTTCGGTCCATAGACCCCGGCGTTCGCGATCAGCACGTCGAGCCCGCCGAACGCCGCGACGACGTCGTCGACCAACGCCTCGACGCTGCCTTCGGACCCCACGTCGGCGACACGCGCATGGACGCGCGCGCCCGGATGGCACTCGCGGAGTTCGGCCGCGGCGGCGGCGAGCGCCGGCTCCGAGCGCGCGCAGATCGCGACGTCGTCGCCGGCGGCCGCGAATGCACGCGCGATCGCGAGACCGATCCCTTGCGAGGCGCCGGTGATGAGAACCCGCCGCGCGCTCATCGCGTCACCGCGTGCGGGGAGCGGCCGAAGCCGACGTACCGTACTGCATGCGCGTCCGCCAACCGGTCTTCCAAGAAGCGCGCAGGATCGACGACCACCGGGTGCCGCATCCGTTCGAAGAGCGCGACGTCGATCTCCCGGAACGCCGGCCATGCCGTCGCGATCACCGCGACGTCGGCGCCGTCGAGCGCCTCCGCCGCCGATGCGACGACCGTCGCGATCGAGCCGAGCCGCGCGTCGCCGGCGGCGATCGCCGGGTCGTACGCGCTCACCGCCGCGCCCCCGTCGCGCAGCGCTCGCGCGAGCGCGACCGCGGTCGAAGCGCGCAGCGTATTGGTTCCCGGCTTGTACACGAGGCCGAGAATCGCCGCGCGCGGTGCGGCGATGCCGCGCGTCGCCTCGGCCACGCGCTCGGCGGTCCAGCGTCGATGACGCTCGTTGCTCGCCGCCGTCGCGCGAATCTGCTCGAGCGCAAGCTGCTCGCGATCTCCCAGCGTCGCCAAGAACGACAGATCGCGCGCGAGGGTCCCGCCGGCGAACGCTTCGCCCGCCCGCAGGTAGGCTTTCGGTCCGATCCGCACGTCGCTCTTGAGACCGCGCTCGACCTCACGCGCATCGGCCCCGACGCGCTCGCACACCGACGCCAGCTCGTTGGCGAACGCGACCGATGTGGCGAGGAAGGCGTTGATCGCGTGTTTGGTGACCTCGGCCGATTCTACGCTCACCCACACGATCGACGGCGCGAACGACCCGATCGCGCGCTCGATCGTTGCGCGCGCACGCGCATCGCGCACGCCGACCACGAAGCGGTCCGGTGCGCGAAAGTACGCGATCGCGGAACCCAGCCGCAGATTCTCGGGGATCGACGCGAAGCAAAAGCGGGCGCTCCCCGCGCGGCGTTCGAGTTCCGCGATGCTGCCGACGGGGAGCTGCGAAGAGACCGCGACGACCGCAGCGCCGTCGAACGCAGCGAGAAACGCCGACGCACGCTCGATGACCGACGCCACGTCGGGGCGGTCGTCGTCGTCGACCGGCGTGTCGTAGCAGATCCACACCAGTTCGGCGCCGGACGCGGCCGACGGGTGCGCCGCGAAGGTCAGGCGCCCGGCGGCGCGCTCGGCCGCGATCAGCTCGGCGAGCCCCGGTTCGTCGACGGGGAGGCGCAGGTGCGCGATCTCCTCGACGATCGCGGCGTCGTCGATCGCGACGACGTCATGCCCGGCGGCCGCCAGTCCGGCGGCCGTCACGGTGCCCAGGTGCCACAGCCCTACGACGGCGATCTTCACGCGTCGTGCTCCTGCAGCCAGCCAACGGTGCGCACGACCGCCTCGCGGATCGTCATGGTGGGTTCCCAGCCCAGCCCGCGCATCCGCGCGCAATCGAGAAAGATGAACGGGTTGTCGCCGATCCAGCCGCGATCGCCGCCCGAGAACGTGAGCGTCGGAGTAACGCGCAGCGTCTCGCAGATCCAGCCGACCGAGTCGATCACCTGGCAGTACTCGCCGGCCCCGAGATTGTAGACGCCCACCTTTCCCGGGGCCGCGCGCAGCGCGGTCAGCATCGCTTCGATGCAGTCGCCGACATAAAGGTACGACTTGCGCTGGCGCCCGTTCCCGAGAACGTGCAAGCGGTCCGGGTGCTCCCTGAGCTGTCGGACGAAATCAATGACGTGGCCGTGCGTATAACGCTCGCCCAACAGCGAGACGAAGCGGAAGATGAGCGCACGGATCCCGAAACCCTCCGCGTACGCCTGAATGAAGCCCTCCGCGGCGACCTTCGACGCACCGTAGAGCGAGGTCTGCACCGGCATCGGCGCATCCTCGGGCGTCGGAACGACCGGAGCCTCGCCGTAGACCGAACCGGTCGACGAGAACAGGAAGTCGCGCACGCCGTTGCGCCGCGCGGCTTCGAGGACGTTCACCGTCACGATGGTGTTCTGCTCGAGGTCGCGCGTCGGATGTTCCGTGCCGTGCCGCACGTCGGCGTTCGCCGCCAGGTGGAAGATCGCGTCCGCACCGAGGGCTGCGTCCAGCGCGAGCCCAGGATCCCGCAGATCGCCGCGGACGAGCTCGAAACCCGGCGCCTCGCACGCCTGCCGTACGAACGCCTCTCGCCCGGTGGAGAAGTCGTCGAGCCCCACCACGTGATGACCGTCCGCCACGAGCCGGTCCACCAGCGTGCTGCCCACGAATCCGGCACAGCCGGTAACGACGTATTTCATGCGTGTCGGACCGAAACTGTCACCACGCGTGCACGGAACTCCTTGTCGGGCGCGCCGCGCGAGGAACGGGCTCGCACACGGGAAACAGAACGGGGTGCTACCGGTTGCGATCCTCTGCGGCGGGCAAGGAACACGAATCTCGGCGATCGCCGGGGGTCTTCCCAAGACGATGGTCCCCGTCGCGGGCGAGCCGTTTCTCGCGCATCAGCTCCGCTGGCTCCGCAGCGAGGGCGCGACCGACGTCGTTCTCCTGACCGGGTTCGGCGGCGAGTTGCTCCGCGGTTTTGCCGGCGACGGCCGCTCGTTCGGTCTGGACGTCCGATACAGTGAAGACGGGGACGCGACGCGGGGAACGGCCGGTGCCGTGCAGCGAGCGCTGCCGCTGCTTGGCGCAGCCTTCCTCACCGTGTACGGCGACTCGTTGCCGACCACCGATCTCGCCGCCGTCGCAGGCGCGCTGACCGCGCCGTACGCAGGCGTGATGACGCTCTATCGCAACGACGATCGCGGCCTGCCGAGCAATGTCGCCGTCGACGGCGAACGGGTCCGCGCGTACGACAAGGAGGCGGCTCCTGGGACGATGACGCATATCGACTACGGTATCAATGCGTTTCGCGCCGACGCGTTCGCCACCGTCTCCGACGATCGGCCCGTCGACCTGTCGGAGGTCCACCGCGCGATGATCGCGCGAGGCACGCTGCGCGCCTTCCCGGTCCTCGAGCGCTGGCACGAGATCGGCTCGCCGGAAGGGTTCGCGGAGACGGAGCGGTTCATCATGGCCCGCTCGGCAGGGGAGAAATCCGTACCATGACGTTCGCGCAGGAGTTCCTCGCCGAAGCGAAAGCCGTGATCGAGCGCCTCGATACCGGCGCGATCGAACGCGTCGTCGAACATTTGGCCGCGCTGCGCGCGCGCGCGGGCCGGCTGTTCATCTTGGGGGTCGGCGGCAGCGCCGGCAACGCCTCGCACGCGGTGAACGATTTCCGCAAGCTGGTCGGAATCGAAGCCTACGCGCCGACCGACAACGTTTCGGAACTCACCGCGCGGACCAACGACGAGGGTTGGGAGACGACGTTCTCGGCCTGGCTCAAAGTGAGCAAGCTGCGTTCGACCGACGCCGTTCTGGTGTTCTCGGTCGGCGGCGGCAGCCTCGAGCGCAACGTCTCACCGAACCTGGTGCGCGCCGTGCAGCACGCCAAGGAAGTCGGTGCGGTCGTGCTCGGGATCGTCGGACGCGACGGGGGGTTCACCGCGACGGTGGCCGACGCGACGGTCATCATCCCGACGGTGAACGACGCGCACATCACGCCGCATTCCGAAGCGTTCCAGGGCGTCGTGTGGCACTGCATCGTCTCCCATCCGTCGCTCAAGGCCAACGCGACGAAGTGGGAAAGCGTCGTCGCGCCGACGGCGGTCTGAGTGCGGCGGGCGGTCTTTCTCGACCGCGACGGGGTTCTCAACGAACCGGTCGTCCGGGACGGCCGGCCGCACCCGCCCGGCACCGCCGGCGATCTCGTCGTGTACGCGGGCGCTCCCGACGCGTTGCGGTTACTGCGTGAGCATGGCTTCGCGTTGATCGTCGTCACCAACCAGCCGGACGTCGCGCGCGGAACGACGACGCTTGGGCGCGTCCAGGCGATCAACGCTCGGCTGCGCGGCGCCCTGCCGCTCGACGACGTTCTGGTCTGCCCCCACGACGACCCCGACGGATGCGAGTGCCGCAAACCGAAGCCCGGGCTGCTGCAGCAGGGTGCCCGCCTCCACTGCATCGACCTGGCGCGCAGCTACTTGGTCGGAGATCGCTGGCGCGACATCGAAGCAGGCAAAGCGGCCGGCTGCACGACGATCTTCATCGATCGCGGCTACGCCGAGCGCGCTCCCTCCACGCCCGCCGCCCGCGTCGCCTCGATCGGAGAGGCCGCGGGGTGGATCATCGCCCATTCCAGGAGTACCATGCACGCACTCGACGCCGCCTCCGACGTGGTCGCCCTCGATGGTCTCAAGGTCAAACTCTTCGCCGACGGCGCCGACCTCGACGGCATCGAGAAGCTGGCCGCCGATCCTCGTATCGCAGGCTTCACGACGAATCCGACGCTGATGCGCAAGGCCGGGATCTCCGACTACGAGAGCTTCGCTCGCCGGGCGCTCGAGATCGTCGGCGACCGTCCGATCTCGTTCGAAGTGTTCGCCGACGAAGCGCGCGAGATGGTGCGCCAGGCGCGCAAACTCGCCTCCTGGGGCGACAACGTCTACGTGAAGATCCCGGTGACCGACACCACCGCGCGGCCGACCGGCGACGTCGTGCGGGAGCTCACCGCCGACGGCGTCAAGCTCAACGTCACCGCACTCATGACGGAGGCCCAGGTGGGCACGGTGCTGGCGGCGCTAACCGGGACGCCGGGTGCATACGTCTCGGTCTTCGCAGGTCGCGTCGCCGATACGGGCCGCGATCCGGTTCCGATGATGCGCCGAAACGCGACGCTGTGCGCCGCGGTCCCGAACGTCGAGCTCATCTGGGCGAGCCCGCGCGAATTGCTCAACGTGTTTCAAGCGCATGCCGCAGGAGTCCACATCATCACCGCGACGCACGACATCCTGGCCAAACTCGAGCTGGTCGGCAAGGACCTCGACGAGTACTCGCTCGACACGGTGAAGATGTTCCACCGCGACGCGTCGGCCGCGGGCTACACGCTCTAGCCTGCTAGCACTCGGCGTCAGCCGATCGGCTCGGCCGGCGCCAGCGGCGGCTCGTCCGCGTCCTCGAGCACCGCGCGCGGAACCGGATCGGTGATGCCATAGAGCGTGGCGGCAAACACGCACGTGTGCCCGACGGCGAGCACGCCGACCGTTGCGGCCAGGGTCGGATGCCAGAACGCCAACGCCACCACCTCGGCGCACGCCACGGCACAGGCCGGCAGGACGAAACGGTACCGGTGGAGCCCGAAGTTATAGGCCGCCACGACCGTGGCGAGCGAGAGCGCGCCGCTCGCTGCAACGTACCGCAGCACCAGCGGGGCCGCGTCCGCAGCCTGACGCCCGGCGATCAGCGTCACGACGAAACGCGGCGCGATCAGCCCGGCCGCCGCGGCGATCGCGATGACGATCGCCGCCAAGCCGAGCCCCGAGAAGAACAACGGCAACGGCGAGCGCCCCGCAGCGACCCGCGAGGTCACCTTCGGGAGGACGATGGTGGGCACGAACGCGACCGCGGCGATCACGGCGCGGCCGACTAGCGCCGCCGCCGCGTACAGGCCCGCCGAGCGCTCGTCGAACGCGTGCTTCACCAGCGGGACGTCGTAGAACGTCAGCACCGTCAAGGTGAGTTGGCCGAGCCCGACCCCGGTGACGATCCGCGCGAGGACCGCGCGCTCGACCGGAACGCGTCCCCTGCGCCGGCCGAAATGGGCGCGAAAGCGCCAGAGATTGAACAGGACGGCGACGGCCAATCCGATCGCGGTTCCGGCGAGTGCGCCGGTTGCCGCAAACGGGATCACGAGCGCGATCCCGATGCCGACCCTGGCGATCGCTTCGATCGTCATCGACGCGGAAAAGTCTTTGAACAGGTGCGCGCCCTGCAACACGCCGCGCTGAACGTAGGCGCAGAACAGCATCGCCGCGGCCGCCGCCGTCGCGACCACCGGCGCTCCGTCGGCCAAGTTCAGAAAACGTGCGATCGGGTCGCGCGCGAGCGCCGCCAAAACGATGACGACCAGGCCCGCGGCGAGCGTTCGTACCGTGACGAGGTCGGCAAGGCGACGCAATGCCGCGCGGTCTCCGCGCGCGTCGAGATCGGCCGCGATGCGAGCCGCGATCAGTTGACCTACCGTGGCGGGCGCGCCCAGCAGCAGCATCGATGAGGCGAGCGCGGTGACTTCACCGTACACCTCGACGCTGGCCAGCCGGCCGAGCAGTACGTAGTACAGGTAGTTGAAGATGTTCGCGGCGACGACGCCTCCGAACACCAGCGAGCCGTGCGCGACCACGTCGCTCCGCTTGAGCCGCGAGATCACAGGCGCAGGCCGAAATCCTCGGCGTCGACCGTGAGGTTCGGGTTGTAGTAGGGGTCGCGCGCGGCCCATTCGGGCCAACGCTTGCGGATCGTCCCGACTTCCTCCATCGCGCGCGCGACCTTGGCCGGGGTGTCGTCGCCGCCGCGGCTCTTCGACTCGAAGTGGTAGAGCCGGGCGCGCGGGACGAAGACGTTGCGGTACCCGGCGCGGTGCAGCTTCAGGCAGAGGTCGACGTCGTTGTACGAGACGGCGAGCGACTCGTCGAGCCCACCCACTTCGAAATATTTTCGTTTCTCGACCATCAGACACGCGCCGGTCACCGCCAGATAGTTCGTGTCGAGCTGCAGCGCGCCGTGATAGCCTTCGGTATTCGAGGGCAGGAAGCGGTGCGCGTGGCCGGCGAGGCCGAGGATCCCCAGCACGACCCCGCCGTGCTGCACCGTGCCGTCGGGATAGAGCAGGAGCGCACCGACGGCGCCGACGGCAGGGCGGCGCGCCTGGCCCAGCATCGTCTCCATCCAGTCGGGCGCGATCACTTCGGTGTCGTTGTTCAGCAGCAGGATGTACGGCGCGCCGGTCGTCCGGGCCGCCTCATTGTTGAGCCGCGAGAAGTTGAACGGCGTCGCGTCGCGCAGGACGCGGAAGCGCTCGGGCTCGCGGCGCTCCCACTCGGCGAGCAGCCCCAGCGTCGCCGCCTCGCGGCTGCCGTTGTCGACGACGAGCACCTCGAAGTCCCGGTAGGTGGTGCGCTCGAAGATCGATGCGATGCACGGGCCGATCAGATCGGCGCGGTCGCGCGTCGGGACGATCACGCACACCCGCTCGTCGCCCGGAACGGCGAAGCGAACGTCGACGCCGCCGTCCACGACGTTGAGGCTCGCGGCCTCGCCGCGCCGGCGCAGCGTGACCTCGACCGCGAGTGCGAGGTCGGTCTCGCGGACGGTGTTGCCGACGTGGCGGTGGCAGAGCACCTGCGCGACGTGCACGACCCGATCGGTCAGCTCGCTGACGCGCAGCAGCGCCTCGTACCACGTCGCGCTTTCGAAGACGTCGCGAACGCCGCCGGCGCGTTCGAGCAGCTCGCGGCGGATCACGCAGATGCGGCCGGTGTAGTCACGCGTCAGCAAGGTCTCCGGCGACCAGTCGGGCTTGAACCACGGGTCGCTCGGGACGCCGCGGTCGTCGATACGGTCCTCGTCGGAGTAGACGACGTCGGCGTCGTCCTGGAGCGCGAGCGCGAGCTCGAACAGCGCGTGCGGGTCGAGCCGGTCGTACGGATCGAGTGCGCCGACCACATCGGCCTGCCCGAAACGGTCGCCGCCGGGCGGTACGACCGCGATCCGCGGTTCTTCACCCACGAGCGCGCTCAGCTCGGCCGCACCCGAGGCGCCGTCGGGCGCATCCAGCAGCACCGACACCGTCCAGCGGTCGTACACCTGATCGCGCAGCGAGCGCAGCGTCGAAGCCAGTCCGTCGGTTCCGCGGCCGCGCGCGTCGATCACCAAGCGGAACGCGATCGGCTTCGGCAGCAAGCGCGTCATCGCGCGCATCCGCGCGACGTCCTCGCCGCGCAGCCGATGGTGTTCGCGGAAAAGTTGGTACGGATCGCCGAGCGCGGCGAGCTCGACCTCGCGCACGTCACCCTCGGAGATCTGGACCGGATCCGCGGCCGGGCCGATCCCGAAGCGCCGCTTCGTTGCGAACCACACGTCGCGCAGCCGCCAGAACCGGCTGACGCGCATCGCCTCGATCGTGCGCCGCTGCCGCTGCACCAGCGGATACAGGTAAGCGACCTGCGCGAGCAGCTCGTCGCGCGAGCGGCCGTCTTCGAGCGCGCCGAGCCCGTCGATCGCCTCCGAGGTTCGCGCGGCGACGCGCCGCCAGCCGCCGCGCGTCTCGACATAAGCGGTCCCCGCCCGCGCGAGCACGCCGAGCGCGTCGTCGCTTGGCAGCGCGAGCAGCGCCTTCGCCCAGCCGTCACGCGGGACGACGAGCCCGCCGCCGGTCTCGCGCACGAGCGCGGCCGCACCGGGGGCGTCGGCGGCGGCCAGGACCGGTTTCCCGTACGCCCACGCTTCGACGACCTCGGGGACGAAGCCGAGCCCGGCGCCGCCGACCGCGACCGCGCGCGCGAACGCGAAGAACGCGGCCCGATCGCGCTCCTCGATCTCGTCGACCGCGACGACCTGGGCGCCGCTCTCACGCATCTGTGCGAACGCGAGCGGATCGTCGCGCGTCGCCAGCACGTACGGATGCCCGTGCGTCAGCCGGCGGACGCGATCGTCGTGCAGGTTGCCGCGCGGGACGACGTCGACGCCGAGCCCGATGATGCGCGTCCGCGCCCGCGGTGCCGGCCCGAACAGCTCGGCGACCAGCAGCGCCTCGGCCTCGGTCGTACACAGGATCAGGCGCGCGCGCGACACGGCCGCGGCGACGGCGGCGAGCCGCGCGGCCGGCTCGTCGTCGAGCAGCGGCACCAGCAGGCTGCGTTCGGCGACGTCGGCGATCGCATGCACCGTCGTCGGCGCGGTCAGGTCCAGGAACAGGAATGCATCGTAGCGATCGGCGGAGGCGCGGACGTGCGCGAGCAGATCGGGGCTGCGCACCCGTTCGTCGAGCAGCGCCTGCGCGCGCTCGGGGGCGGTGGGTACGCCGCGCCGCACGGCGAGCAGCGCTTCTTCGTACGCGACGCGGTCCGGCGCGTTGACGCGAAAACGGTGCACCAGGAACGGTTCGGTGTGATCGGTCCCGGGGTGAAAGAAGTTCGCGTCGGGCGCATCGGCGGTCGTGGTCGTGGTGAGAACTTCGATCGCCACGCCTTCCAGCGCCAGATGCGTCGCGTAGGCGAAGGCGAACCGTTCCTTGCGCCCGCGCAGGTCGCGGCCGAAGAACGGCGCGATCAGCGCGACGCTTTGCCGCGCGCGTCCGGTCACGAAGAAGGTCCGGAGACGTACGACGCCGCCCGGCGCCGTTCGAACAGCCGGCGCGCGGCGATCTCGGCGATCGCGACGCCGACGACCAGCCAGTACGCCGACGCGACCTTCGGAAAGAAGAACAGATCGTCGAGCACTTGATGCGAGGCCAGCGCGACGGCGGCTCCGAGCGCGCCGACCACCAGCGGCCTGCGCACGCGGCTCCGCGCCAGGGTGACGATCGTGACCGCGAACAGCGCGACGGTCGCGAGGAGGCCGAGGATTCCGGTCTCCGCCAAGCTCTGCAGGTAGATGCTGTTGGCGTGGGTGCGCACGCCGATGAGCCCGACCTGGTCGAGGTCGAGCTCGTAGTTGCCGGCACCGACGCCGACCACCGGCGAGGTGCGCCACAGCGTGATCGCGGCGCGCCACAGCTGGGAGCGGTTGCCGAGATGGTCGGCGGACTGCGTCGCCTGATCGAGGGTGAAGTAACCGGTCGGGACGCCGGTGCGAAGCGCGAGCACGATGCCGAACGCCGCGATCAGCACCATGACGCCGGCGAAGCGCCACGCGGCGCTCGAGAACGGCCGCAGAACGAGCAGCACGACGATGACGCCGATCGCCGCACCGACGATCCCCGAGCGCGAAATCGTGAGCACGTCGGTGATCGTCGCCAGCAGGATCACGCCGACCAGCACGCGGTCACGGTGGACCAGCGCGCGCGCGACCAGCACGGGCAGCGCGACGTCGAGGTACCCCGCGAGCTGGTTCGGCCCCTCGAGCGCTCCCGCGATCCGCGGGAGCGACTCTCCGCGCACGAACAGGCCGCTGTGCGCGCCGAGCGCGTACTCGGCGAGCGCCGAGCAGCACACGAGGACGACCGCGAACTCCAGCGTGCGCCAGAACGGCCGGTCGTCGGGATCGGTCGCGAAGGCGGCGACCGCGCCGAGGAACAGCAGCAGATACTCGCCGTCCTTGAACGCCTCGCGCACGACCTCGCCGAGATGCTGCGCGTGGGTCGCGGAGAGCGCGATCGCGACCAGCGTCGCCGCAAAGGCGGTCAGCATCGCCCGGACCGGCAGGGTCCGGAACGCGGCGAGATCGGGGCGCGAGAACGCGAGCGCGACGAGCATCCCGACCAGTCCGGCCTTGAGCGTCGTGATCGTGGTGGGTCCGACGTACCGCGCGAGGTCGAACGGCGCCAAGACGAGCAGCGCGGCGACGCCGAGCGCCGGACGCCGGCGCGTCAGCGCGCCGACCGCGATCGCGCACAGCAGGTAGACGAGCGCGCTGAGCACGTCGACCGGCACGTGCGTCTCTTGGCGCAGCGTGACGGTCCAGGGGTGAAGGATCACGCGAAGCGTGACTTCGTCATGCCGGGCGTGACTTCGTCACGGCAGGGGGACGAGATCGCGCGGTCGGCGGCGGAGCACCACGTCGAGCGCCAAGTGGAGCTCTTCGGAGTCGACGACCCGGGCGAGCGCGATGAAGACGAACGCTCCGAACAGCAAGTGCTCGCCCAAGTTCGTGATGCGCGCGAGCGCCGTCGGCGAGGGCGGCGTCCGGGTCAGCTGCACGGCGGCGAGCGCGAAGCCCATCACCGCCGAGCAGGCGCCGACCTTCAGCAGCGAGACGGAGACCGTGCGCAGCGGGAAGCCGCCCAGCGCGCGCCAGGCGACCACGACGAACGCGACGGTCTGCAGCGTCTGCGAAACGGCGTTGGCGAGCAGCAGCCCGCGCGCTCCGAGCGGCCCCTTCCACACCAGCGAGAGGATCACGTTGAGCGCGACCGTCGCGACCGAGATCACGATCGCGATCCGCACCTCGCCGCAGGCATACAGGCAGCGCGTCAGCACGACGTTCGCGGCCAGCGCAACCAGCCCGACCGCCGCGAACGGCAGCAGCTGCGCGCAGAGCACCGTCGCTTCGGGGGTGAAGGCACCGCGTTCGAAGAGCGTCTGCACGATCGGACCGGCGAGCATGCACAGCCCAAATGCGGACGGGAGCGTCAGAAAGATCACCATCTGCAAACCGGTTCCGACGCTCCGCTTCATCGCGGCGCGGTTCTTGCTCGCGAACTGGCTCGCGAACAGCGGAAAGATCACCGTCGCAATCGCCGTGACGAAGAGCTGTTGGGGAAAGCCGACGATCTTGACGGCGAAGTTCATCCCCGCGATCGTCCCTTCCGACATCTGCGACGCGAAGTAGCGGTCGAAGAACATCGCGATCTGCCCGGCGGCGGAACCGATCGCGATCGGCGCCAGGACGTGCAGGAGCCGTATCAGGCCCGGATGGTGCAGGTCGATCGCGAAGCGAAACCGCCGCAGCGCGACGAACGTCGGCAGCAAGGCGAGCAGCGAGGCGAAGGCACCTGCGAGGGCACCGAAGACGAGCGCGTACGCACCGTAGTGCGGCTGCGCGAACCAAACGAACGCGATGATGCAGATGTTGGCGAGCACGCCCTGCAGCGCGGCGGCGCCGAACCGGTGGTACGCGTTGAGCAGCGCGCCGACGACGCCGGCAAGGCTGGTCGCGACGATCGTCGGCATGAGCCAGCGGGTCATCTCGACCGCGGTTTGCGCGTGTAACGCCGGCGTGAGGCGCGCGATCTTCGGGACGTACCACGGTGCGAGCAGCGCGCCGATCGCCGCGGAGGCACCCAGCACGACGACCAGCACGGCGATCGTCGTCGAAGCGAGCTTCCACGCCTCGTCCTCGCGCTCGGTGTTGATGTAGTCGGAGAACAGCGGGACCAGCGCCGTGACGAGCGCGCCGGTGAACACGCCGAACAGGATGACCGGGACGACCGAGGCCACCAGGAACGCGTCGAGCTCCCACGAGGTTCCGTAGAACTTCGCGTAGACGACCTCGCGCACGAATCCCAGGATGGTGGACGCCAGCGTCGCGCCCATGACGACGACCGTCGAGAGCGCGAGCCGCCGCGGGGTACGGCCTTCCGCGACGACGGTCAGGCGGCGGTTAATGCGCGCCGACCCCTCGCAGCACGGCCGGGATCGTCCGCGCGACGATCTCGAGGTCGTACCACGGCGACCATGCATCGATGTAAGCGTTGTCGAGCGCCATCCACTCCTCGAACGAGAGGTGCGAGCGGCCCGAGATCTGCCACAGACAGGTGACGCCCGGCTTCACGACCAGCCGGCGCAATGCGTATTCGTCGTAGTGCGCCACTTCCTCGGGGAGCGGCGGGCGCGGTCCCACGATCGCCATGTCGCCGAGCAGCACGTTGAAGAAGTTCGGCAGCTCGTCGATCGACGTGCGCCGCAGAAACGCGCCCAGCCGGTGGAGGCGGGGATCGTCGCGCATTTTGAAGACCGGCCCGTCGGCCTCGTTGAACCGGCGCAGCTTGGGGAGCATCGCGTGCGCGCCGCGCACCATCGTCCGCAGCTTGAACATCCGGAAACGGCGTCCGCCGAGCCCGACGCGGTCCTGCCGGTAGAACGGGCTGCCGCCGCTGACCGCGACGATCCCGACCGCCGCGGCCAGGATCACCGGCGAGCTCGCGAGCAGCAGCGCGACCGCCAGCACGACGTCGAGGCCCCGCTTCGCGGGAGCGAACCAGCCCGGCCGCGCGGGCGCCCGGGGGAACGGGACCCCGACCGGGAGGTCGGAGAGGTCGGCGGGCGCCGGCGACCGCACCTCGACGACGCTCATCGGCCGGTTCCGAGGATCGCTTCGATCCGCTCGCCGACGTGGCCCAGCCCTTCGATCACCCCGAGCTCGCCGCCCGGGACCGGGCCGTACTCGATGTAGGGCACGTACTCGCGGGTGTGGTCGGTCCCGGGCTGGGTCGGGTCGCAGCCGTGGTCGGCGGTGAACATCAGGGCGTCGCCGGGCCGGATCCGCTCCAGCAGCTCCGGGATGCGGGCATCGAGCCGCGCCAGGGCATCACCATAGCCCCGGACATCTCTGCGATGCCCGAACTTGGTGTCGAAATCGTTGAGGTTGACGAACACCAGACCGTGATCCGTGGCGTCTGCCAAGGCGAGCGCGCGATCCACCGCTTCACTGTTATCGGCGACGCGGATGGACGACGCGATCCCGTGACCGCTGTAGATGTCACAGATCTTCCCGACTGCGTGGACGGGTACACCCGCCTGCTCCAGCCGATCCAACACCGTCGGCGGCGGCGGGATCGCGTAATCACGACGGTTCGGCGTGCGCGCGTAGTTTCCGGGGGTCCCGACGAACGGCCGGGCGATCACCCGATTCACCTCGTGCGGGGGCACCAGCATCGCTCGCGCCCGCTCGCACCAATCGTAGAGGGTCGCCAGCGGGACGGTCTCCTCGTGCGCCGCCACCTGGAAGACCGAGTCGGCCGAGGTATAGAGGATCGGGCGGCCGGTCCGCTGGTGCTCCTCGCCCAGCTCTGCGATGATCTCCGTCCCGGATGCCGCGACGTTGCCCAGCGGCGCTTTCCCACAGATGGCGGTGAAACGCTCGACGACCTCCGGCGGAAAACCGTCCGGATAGGTCGGAAACGGAACCTCGGTGATCACCCCGGCCATCTCCCAGTGACCGGTTATGGTGTCCTTGCCCTTTGATCGTTCTCTAAGGCGGCCGACCGCTGCGAGGGGCTCGACCGAGCCCGAGAGGCCGCGGACGGGGGTGATGTGGCCGAGCCCGAGCCGCTCGAAGTTGGGGAGCACCAACCCGCCCAACCGCTCGGCGACGTTTCCGATCGTGTTCGCGTTCGATGAGTCGTGGTAAGCGACTGCATCGGGGAGGGCACCGACGCCGGCGGAGTCCATGACGAAGGTGAGAATGCGCGGCATGCCGTTCGTCGCGGTTCCATTCCGCGCAGGATCGCGCCTCCCGCATCGCTGAACGCGTGATGCTGCAGATGCGCATTTCGTTCCTCATCGCGCTGGCGACCGCCCTCGTTGCGAGCGCGACCTCGCCTGCGTCAGCAACACCACCGACCAGCCTCGACGTCACCGCATCGGCCGTGAACTTCTACTACAACCGATTCATCGTGACCGCCGACGGCAACGTGCGCGTCCGGCTCTCCGACGGGACGGTCGTGAGCGGCGAGACGTTCACGATGGATCTCAAGCTGAACCGCTATCTAGTCGCGGGCGACGTCCACCTCGACGGGCCGACGGTCCACGAAACGGGCGCAGCCTTTGCGGGGTATCCCGACCTCGACCGCTCGTACTTCCTGCCGGCGAGCGGGACGCCGAGCCGCGCGACCTACCTCGGGATCGACTGGGCGCACCCGGTCGCGAACCGCGAGCAGCCCGGCGACGCGTTCTACTTCCCCGACCTCACCGGCGAGCGCGCGTACATCAAGGCCGACGGCGCGCGCATCGTCCCCAAGACGAACGTGCTCTTCGACATGGCGCGCGTCTACACCGCGGGCGTCTACCTCCCGGCACCGCGTTACGTCGTCACGTTCGGGCCGAACTCGCACTATTACGAGAACGCGTTCGCCGGCGGCCGCCTCGACGTCGGCGTTCCGTTCAACGGCTCGGCGCACAGCCTGACCGCGCTGCACGTACGCAACGACGCGTTCAACGGCACCTACCTCGCGTTCGACCAGCACTTCGTCTGGGATCAGGACTGGATCGTCTTCGGCGTCGACCCGCTGACGCAGGAACAGCGCCAGTACAATCTGATCGGCTACAAGCGCTGGTCACCGAAGTTCGAGAGCCGGTTGTTCCTCCAAGAGTCGGCCGCGCAGGCCGGGATCATCAACCGGCCGACGAACGCGGCCGGCTTCGCGCAGCTCCAGCTCACCGGCGGCTTTCGCGGTTCGAGCCTGACCTACACGCAGGACAACTACTATCAATATCTGCTGGGGCTGCCGCACGGGATCACCGACCTGAACGTCTCGACCCCGGAATTCGACACCCGCTGGAAAGAGCACCCGACGGACGCCTCGCTGGTGTTCACCGGCGGTCCGACGCCGCTCACCCACGGTTCGACGCGGCTGCTCCTGCGGCCGCGCGCCGGCATCGGGTGGGCGCACGACATCTACGGCGAGGGCGGCTACCCGAACGAGCAGCCGGGGCCGCCGACGGTCTCGTACCGCTACCTCGGCGGTTCGCTCTACACGCCGGCGATCAACCTCACGAGGTCGCTCGCGTTCACCGCCTCGTACGACCGCCAGCGCACCTGGTACAGCCTGCCGCACCAGCTCGACAACGGCGACCTGCGCCTGACGCTCGGGGGCGTGCGCGAACGGCAGCACCTGCGCGCCTTCGTGGCGTACGAGATCAAGACGATCGACGACTACTGGGGGTCCGCCCAGCTGGCGGCGTATACTCCGAGCCCCGACATCACCGTCACGCCGTTCGGCACGTTCTCGGGGCAGGCGGCCTTCCGCGGTCTGGCGACCTCCCGCGGCTACACCTCCTCCGTGATCTACACCCCCACGCCATCCTTCGAGCTCAACCTGATGCTCTCGCGCTTCTACGACACACCGGCACCGGTCCCGGGGCTCTATGGACAACCACCGTGGCAGTTCGCCGCTGATCTGCGCGTGCGGCTCTCGCGACAGATACTGCTCGACCTCGGCCGCTCGTACTACTTCAACTTCGCCAACGAGCGGTGGACGCCGCAGTTCGTGATCCAGTTCACGCCATGACGATGCGTCCGCTCGCCGTCCTCCTCGCGTCGATCGCGCTTGCCGCGCTCGCGCTGCCCTCGCTCGCGCAGGGTGAGCTGGTGCGCTTCACCGGTCAGCTCCTCGACGTCCGCAACGGCTACGTCTACTTCACCACCGGCGACGCGTTCAAGCTGGCCGACACCCCGCGGATCGCCGACTACGACACCGGCAAACCGACGACACTGAAGCCGCGCGCGAAGCTGTTCGCCCGCGCGCTCTTCGACCCGGCGACCAAACAAGTCGTCGAGCTCGATCTGACCGCGCGGCACCTCGCACCGGACGTCGCCTACGCGGCGGTCGCGCAACCGCTCGCGGCGACGCGCCCCACGACCGAGCGCGCGCCGGAGATCGTCGGCGTCAAGCTGACCGGCAAAGAGGTCGCGGTCGCGTTCCTGGTGACGGTGCCGCCGACGACGCCGCTCAACGCCAGCGTCTACATCAGCACCGACGTCAGCGGATGGAACCCGCAGGCGATCAAGCTCGACCGTATCGACGGCAATCGCTATCGCGCGGTGCGCCGCTTCGCATCGGGGACGAAGTTCGCGTACCGCGTCACGCGGGGTTCGTGGAACTCCGTCGCGGTTGGCAACGACGGCCTGCAGGCGCCGGCGCTCGAATACGTGACCAAAGAGGTCGATGCGCAGGAGGCGCGGACGGACGTGTTCGCCTGGACCGACGATCGCGGCAACGCTCCGCAAGGCGCGCAGCCCGGCGCCGTCCCCACACCGTACAATCCGAACCCGTTCCAGCCCGGCGGGATCTTCCCGGCCCCGCACGCGTCGCCGCCGGGCGGGTTCCCGACGCCGCGCCCGCCCTCGCAGCCCAACCAGCCGCCGCATTAGGTGACTTTGCGCTTACGCACAAAGTCGCCGCGCTCGGGCTTCGCCCGAGTCGCGCTGGCGCTTGTGGTGATGGCGGGATTGCCGCTTGGTGCGAGCGCACGGGCGACCGCGACGCTCGACGGCGCGTCGGTGTTCTTCTTCTCCGATACGCTGACGCTGGTCGCGCGCGGAGGCGCGCGGTTCGCGCTCGCCGACGGCACGCGCGCGAGCGCGGACGCCGCGTACGTCGACCTCAAGACCGACCGCGTCGTGCTGGCCGGACATGCGCGCGTCACGCGCGGCGAGGCGAGCGCGAACGCCGACGCCATCGCGCTCGAGATCGACGCCGACCGCGTCGACCTGCTCGACGCTGCGTCCGGCGTCACGCGCACGAGTCGCGCACTCGGTCCCGCGAGCCCGGCCGAGTTCGACGCCCAGCGGTTCGCGTTCCCGGACGTCGACGACCGCTACGCGTTCATCAAGTCACGCCATGCGACGATCGTTCCGCACGCCGACGTGCGCTTCTCGCCGGCGTCGTTCCCGACGTCGGTCGGCGGGGTCCCCGTGCCGTCGTATCTGCACTCGTTCTCGACCGGCGCCGGCTTCAGCTCGAGCAGCCTCCAAGGTGCGACGTTCGACCAGCCGTACGGGCTGTGGGGCTCGGAGAACGCGCTGACCGCGCTTCACGCGCGTTGGGAGAGCGGCCCCGGCGCGGCGCTCGGGCTGCAGCAGCAGCTCGTCTCCGGCGACGACGCGTACGCGACCGCGGCGATCGATGCGCCGCTGCGCGGCTATCCCGTCTCCGGTTTCAACGCGTACCGGCGGCTCGGCTCGCGCTACACGCTGAGCGTCGACGGGAGCGGTTCGAAGTACGGCGCGTCGGGGCACGTCGGGCTCGGCTCGGGCTTCCTCGGGCTCGACTACTTCCGCTCGACGTTCGGCTCGTCGAGCTTCACGGCGGCGCTGCGTACGCGGGACCGTCCGCTGTTCGGCGGCGTGACGTACCGCCTGAGCGGGAATGCCGGCTTCGACGCGCAGTACGGCGGGCTGCTCGGCCAGCTACCGGACGCGCGCAGGTACGCGACCGTGTGGCGCCATGGGCTCGATCTCTCGATCGCCGCGCCGACGGTGCACATCCCGCTCGGCGCGACACTCACGACGACCTACGACGTCTCCCGGACGTGGTACTCGTTCCCGCACTACAACGATTCGTTCAGCGCGAACGCCGCCGTGACGCGTCCGCTGACGCGCACCGTCACGCTGTTCGGCTACTACTTGGCAACCTGGAACGCGAACGTGTACCCGAACGCGCAAGCGCTGTTCTATCCGACGCTGAACCCGCCGCTGCTGCTGCCGGACGGTACGCCGTACTTCGGCTACGCCGCGTTCAGCGGCGCCGGCATGTCGCGCACGGAGAGCGGCGTGCTGCAGTTCACGCCGAACGGGAACACGTCGTATCGTCTCACCGTCACGCACGCTGCCGACTTCCCGCAGTTCGGGGGCTTCGGCCGGCCACAGTGGGAGGCGCGCGCCGACGTCAAGTTCCGGCCCTTCCCGAACATCGGGATCGACGTCGGACGGGCCTACGATTTCGATTGGGGCGGAATGCGCTGGCAGCCGCGCTGGAGCTTCGCGATCACCCCGTGACGCACGCGATGCTGTTGGCTGCGGCCGCCGCGGCGACGCTGTTCCGCGTCGTGCCGCTGGCGTGCGCGGGCGACCGCCTCGCGGTCGCCGGTGCGGGCGTGCTGCGGCTCGCCGAGGGCGCGTCGTGCGCCGCGATCGTCCCCGGCCGCGCGATCGCGATCTCGCTCGACGCCGACAATCGCGCCACACCGCAGACGCTGACGCCGGACGCGCTGCCGGCCGCAAAGATCCCGCGCGCCGCATACCTCATCGCGCCGGCCGCCGAGCGCGATGCCGACCAGACCGAGCTGGTCACCTCGACGATCGACGTCTTCGTCCCGCCGCGGACGCCGCCCGGCGACGACATCTTCCTGAGCACCGAACGCAGCGGCTGGTCGCCCGCTGAGGTGCGGATGGATCGCGTCGACGCGCGGCACTTCCGCCTGGTGCTGAAGCTGCGCCAAGGCGCGCGCGTCGCGTTCCGCGTCACGCGCGGCTCGTTCGGGACGATCGAACGCGACGAGAACCGCGCACTCCCCCGCGCGCACGTCGCGAAGGGCGAACCCGACGCCCACGTGCGCATCGACGTCGCGGCCTGGGCGGACATCGATTAGCACGTTCCGCCTGCGCGATCACGCGACGCTGAACGCGCTGTGGTTGGGGATCCACTTCCAGGACACGGCGCTGATCTCGATCGTCGTGCCGGCGCTGGTGCTGCGCCTCGCACCGCTCGATCACACCGCGGTGCTCTCCGTGCTCGCGACCATGGTCGGCGTCGCGGTCGCGGTCGTGCCGCCGCTCGCCGGCTGGTTCTCCGACCGCGCGCGTCGGCGCGGCGGCGACCGGCGGGTGGAGACCGCGATCGCGCTGGCCGTCGACGTCGCGGCGGTCGGCGCGATGGCGTTCGCGTTCTCGATCGGCGCGCTCGGCGTCGCGCTCGTCGCGGCGACGGTCGCGATCACCGCCGCGCAGACGATCTATCAGGCGCTGCTCCCCGACGTCGTCCCGCGCGAGGCCTGGGGCACCTCGGCCGGCGCGCGCGGCGTCTTCACGCTGGTGGGGACCGTCCTCGGACTGGCCGCGGCCGCGCTGCTCTCACCGCAGCACGCGCTGCTCGCGATGGCCGTCGCCGTCTCGGTCGCCGGCGTCTCGCTGGCGCGGATCCCGCGTCCCGCGCCGAGCGCACCGCGGCCGCACGCGGTGATCCGCGACCGTCACGATCTCTGGGTCACGGTCGTCGCGCGCGGCTGGATCGTGCTCGGCATGACGCTGCTCAACACCTACATCCTGTACTTCTTCAGCGACGTGCTGCGCGTGCGCGACGCCTCGCTCGGGACCGGGCTCGTCGCCGGCTCGGCGCTGCTCGGCGCGATCGTCTCCAGCATCGGCGCCGGCAAGCTCTCCGACCGGTTCGACCGGCGCGTGGTCGTCGCGCTCTCGGGCGTCCCGATGACGCTCGCCGCGCTCGGCTTCGCGCTCGTCCCCGACGTGCATTTCATCTTCGTCTACGCGGCGCTGTTCGGACTCGGCTTCGGCGGCGTGTTCTCGGTCGGGTGGGCGCTCGCGCTCGACGCGATCCCGGAACTCGGCGACGTCGCGCGCGATCTCGGCGTGTGGGGAACGCTCTCGTACCTGCCCTCGCTCGCCGCGCCGCTGCTCGGCGCCTGGATCATCGCGCGCGGCGCGACGACGGCCGACGGCTACCGCTGGCTCTTCGCCGCCGCGGGGTTCAGCTTCGCGATCGGTTCGCTGTGGGTGCTGCGCGTCGGGCGCAAGCCGCTCGTCTCGATCTGGTCCGTGTTGCTGGTCGGGCTGACCAGCGCGATCCGCCAGCCGTTGTTCGCGCCGCGCATGCGGGTGCGCCAGTGGGGACGCCTCCCGGTGCGCCGCGGTCCGACCGTGCTGATCGCGAACCACCAGCACGAGGACGAGTCGGAGATCATCGTCGAGCGCGGGTATCTACAGGGCGGGCTGCGGCCGCTCTTCACCGCATCGTCGCGCCGGATGTACGAGCCCGGCTTCTTCGCGATCCGGATGCCGTGGCTCGCGCCGCTGATGCGCTCGGTGAACGCGGGCCCGTTGTTCGTCGCGATCGGGATGCTGCCGCTCGAGAACGAGCTCTCGTCGCGCCCGCTGCGCAGCATCGCCTGGACGCTGCAGGCTCACCACGACGATCTCCCGCTCGAGATCGTCTTCCGCGCCGATGCGCAGGCCTCGCTCCCGCCCCGCGCGCGGAACCTTTCCGATCTGTTGCGGCCGGCATTCTTTGCCGCCGGCGAGACGCGCGTCCGCTTGGCGTCGGTCAACGAGCCGTACCGCGGCGAACTGCTCGCCGCGCTGCGTGCCGGCGTCGATGCCGACATCGCGCGCATCGTCGACGTCGTGCGGCGCGGCGCGACGTTCTTCGTCACGCCGGAGGGTTTCTACAGCACCGACGGCAGGATGCGCGCGCTCAAGGGGATCGTCGATCACCTGGTCCCAATCGCGCGCGTCTGGTTCGCGGCGATCGCGTTCGACCCGTTCCGCGGGCGGCGCCTCTCGATGCTGTACCGCGTCGTGCCGTTCGACGGCCGCGGTGACCTCGCATCGGCACTCGCAGCCGCGCGCCCCGTCACGACGAGCGCGCTGCTCGCGCAATGGCTGATCGCGGTCGATCTCCCGTTCGAACGCGATGAAGCGCGCGACGGCGTGGTCCGGCTGCGCAACGCGCTGCCGCCGGGCGCGTTCGTCGATCCCGAACTGGCGCAGGACGCCGCACGCTGCGTCGATCAGGCGCTCGAGAGTCTCCACGCGCGCGGGACGCTGCTCGCGGAGGGTGCCCGTTACCGGCTCGGCTCGCAACGCGCGGACCCGCGCTTCCCCGGCGTCGCCGACACGATCGCGTATCAGGCCGCGTTCCTGCACGAGACGATCGCCGGCCTCAGCGCACGGTGACGCGGCCGTTACCTCACGGTGATCGGAATCTCGCGCAGCGTCTCGACGCCGTCGACGCTGCGCGCGATGATCTGCAGCGTGTAACCATGGCGCAGCCACGGCGGCAGCCACCACGGCACGGTGTAGGTGAGCGAGAACTTTCCGGATGCGTCCTGGTGCATCGCCACGGCGCGGTACTCGATCCGCACCTCGACGTAGTTCACGTTGTCGGAGGTCTCGACGCTGCCGTGAACCGGGCGGCCCGCGCGAATCGTCGTCGTCGAGATCGCGACCGCGTTGATCGCCGGGTAGCCGTGCGGCGGCGGGGTCGGTCCGACGTGCAAGTAGGGGCTCGCGGCGACGGGCGCCCCGTCGCCGAAAGCGAGCGCGAGGGCGAAGAGCACGGCGATCATCAGCGCGGTCTTCTTCCGCCGCGAGGCGCCGGAGCCCCCGGCGAGAAGGACGCGGGGTGTTCTCCCCTTCGCAGGAGGTCCTCGTCCGCCGAGGTGCGGACGCGACGCTCAGCGTCGTCATTCCCCTCTTCA
Organism: Vulcanimicrobiota bacterium; assembly: GCA_003168375.1. Lineage (GTDB taxonomy): Bacteria > Vulcanimicrobiota > Vulcanimicrobiia > Vulcanimicrobiales > Vulcanimicrobiaceae > Vulcanimicrobium > Vulcanimicrobium winogradskyi. The sequence continues at coordinate 1,731,012 of PMSI01000001.1, read as the reverse complement.
ACGAGGCCGACAACATCGACGAGCTCCTTCGCCGCATCCGAAACGTGATCGGGGGCCTGACCGTCGCGCCCGCCGCCTACGAGATCGTCCTGGTCGACGACGGCAGCCGCGACGCCACGCTCGAGAAGCTGCTGGCCGCCGCGCACGACGACCCCCACCTGCGGGTGATCTCGCTCTCGCGCAACTTCGGGCACCAGATCGCAGCGACGGCGGGGCTCGACGCGGCGCGGGGCGACGCCGTCGTCTTGATGGACGGTGACCTGCAAGACCCGCCGGAACTGATCGACGAGTTCCTGGCCAAGTTCCGCGACGGCTACGACGTCGTCTTCGCGACGCGCCGGCGCCGTCACGGCGAGAGCCGCTTCAAGCTCATCACCGCGGCGCTGTTCTATCGCATCATCCGGCGGCTGACGAACGTCTCGATCCCGGTCGACACCGGGGATTTCCGGCTGATGAGCCGGCGCGTCACGGCGGCGCTGCGCGACTCGCGCGAACGGCATCGCTTCATCCGCGGGCTCGTCTCCTGGGTCGGCTTCAAACAGACCGGGATCGAATACGACCGCGCCGAGCGCTTCTCGGGGTCGTCGAAGTACCCGGTCTCGAAGATGCTGAAGTTCGCGATCGACGGGATCACCGCGTTCAGCGAGATTCCGCTGCGGCTGGCGACGTGGTTCGGGTTCATCGTCAGCGCCGTTGCGTTCTTCGTCGCGCTGTACGAGGTAGCGCTCCGCGTCTTCACCGGCTACAACCTGCCGGGGTACACGTCGACGATCTTCGCGATCCTGTTCCTCGGCGGCGTGCAGCTGATCACGATCGGGATCCTCGGCGAGTATGTCGGGCGGGTCTACGACGAGATCAAGGGCCGTCCGCTCTACCTCGTCGCGGAGAACGTCGGGCGCGGGCTCGACGCCGGAGTCTCGGCCTCACCGCCGAGCACGCTCCCCGTCACGAGGTAGTTCCGCACGTAGTCGCTCACCGCGTCCTCGAGCGGGGTGAACGGCTGCGTCCAGCCGGCCGCGCGGAGCCGTTCGACCGTGGCGACGGTGCGGTACTGGTACTTTCCGCGCAGCACGTCGGGCATCTCGACGTACTCGATCCGCGGCGGCAGCTCCAGCGCCGTGAAGACCGCGTGCGCCAGATCGTTCCAGGTCCGGTCGATCCCGGCACCGACGTTGAAGATGCCGCCGGCGCTGCGCGTCCGCGCCAGGAAGGCGGTGATCGCGGCGGCGTCCTTGACGTACAGGAAATCGCGCGTCTGCTCGCCGTCGGCGATCCCGGGCCGATAGCTCTTGAACAGCTCGATCGCGCCGCGCTCCCGGATCTGATCGTACGCTTTCGCGACGACGCTCCGCATCGTTCCCTTGTGGTCTTCGTTCGGGCCGTAGACGTTGAAATACTTGAGCGCGACGGCGCCCTGCAGCATCCCCTCGCGCCGCATCCACTGATCGAAGAGGTGCTTCGAGTAACCGTACATGTTCAGCGGGCGCAGCGAGTGCGGATCGAGATCTTCGCGCAGGTCGCTCTCGCGCGCGCCGTACGTCGCGGCCGACGACGCGTACACGAAACGGGCCCGGCGCGCGACCGACCAGCCGGCGATCTCCTGCGAGCGCCGGACGTTGTTCGCGATCAGGTAGGAAGCGTCGCGCTCGGTCGTCGACGAGCACGCGCCGAGATGGAACACCGTCGCGATCTCGCCGAACGCATCGGGCTCGCGCGCGATGCGTGCGAAGAACTCTTCGGCGTCCAGGTAGTCGGCGAAGCGCAACGGCACGAGGTGCCGCCACTTCTCGCTCGTGCCGAGCCGGTCGACCGCGACGATGTCGTCCACGCCCTCGAGGTTGAGATGCCGAACGAGCGCGCTACCGATGAGGCCGGCCGCGCCGGTCACCACGACCCGGCCGGCCACCGGACCGTTGGTCTGCATTCGCTCGATCGCCATTACCGTCGTAGTTCCACCGCGGCGGGGAGTTCATCCCTCACCACCGCTTCGACGAGGTTGCGGGCCGGCGGCGCCTGCACACCGATGGTGAAGGCGCGCGCGACGGCGAACGGGTCGAGCGACGGCCCGGCGCACTCGGCGAGCGCTTCCCCGGCGCGGACCGGCGCGCCGACCCGCGCGAGGATGCGGATCCCGGCGAACGGGCCGTCGGCGACCGTCGCATCGCGGGCCAGTTCGCCGATCGCGGCCGCGTCGATCGCGGTCACGACGCCGCCGCGCGCGGCGGTCGCGGTCGCGCGGTGCGGGTGGGCCGCGATCCGGTCGAGCGCCCCCGGGCTCCCGCCCTGCGCCCGGACGAGCTGCGCGAATCGCTCGTAGGCGGCGCCCGACTGCAGCGTGTCCAGCGCGCGGGTCTCGATCTCGCGCTCGGCGATCCCGCCGACGCGCAGCATCTCGTGCACGACCGCGAAGACCGCCTCGGAGAGCCGGGGATCGCGCTCGTCGCCGCGCAGAAAATCGCGCGCCTCGACGGCCTCGATCCCGCTGCCCACCGCCGCGCCGAGCGGCTCTTCCATGTCGCTGATGACCGCGCTCGCGCGGCGCCCGAACGCCGCCGCGAGCCGCACCAGCGTCTCGGCGAGCACCCTCGCCTCGGCGATCGTGTGCATGAACGCGCCGCGTCCCGCCTTGACGTCGAACACGATCGCCCCGGCCCCGCCGGCGATCTTCTTCGAAACGATCGACGCCGCGATCAGCCCGACGGACGGGACCGTCGCGGTGCGGTCGCGGAGGGCGTAGAGCTTTTGGTCGGCCGGGACGAGCCGCTCCGACTGGGCGGCGATCGCGCAGCCGATCGCCTCGACCTGCGCGACGAAGGCGGCGGGCTCGAGATCGGTCCGCACCCCGGGGATCGCCTCGAGCTTGTCGAGCGTTCCGCCGGTGTGGCCGAGCGCGCGACCGGAGAGCTTCGCGACCGGGACGCCGCACGCGGCGACCAGCGGGACGGCGACCAGCGAGACCGTGTCGCCGACCCCGCCCGAGGAGTGCTTGTCGACGACGATGCGCCCGGCCGGGAACACGATCGTGTCGCCGGAGCGCACCATCGCGCCGGTCAGGGCGAAGATCTCCGCGTCGGCCATCCCGCGAATCGTGCACGCCATCGCCAGCGCCGCGACCGGCGCATCGTCGATCTCGCCCTTTACGTAGCCGTCGACGATCCGATCCCACGTCGCATCGTCGAGAGCCGCGCCATCGCGCTTCTGCGCCAACGCACGCCGCAGCCAACCGTCGTCCATCGGCAATCCGGATTCGTGTGCCGGACTCGCGAAGCCCTCGGAGGTGATCGCTCGCCCCGGCGTGCCGACCCGCCTGACCGTCGCGGCGCTGGCGCTGGCGTGCGTCTTCGCCGTCAACGTGATCTCGGCCGACGTCTGGGCGTACGCCGCGTACGGCGCGCTGCTCGCCCACGGGGCTGATCCGTGGGCGCACGCGTATCGCACCGCCGACGTCGCGCCGCTGCACGACCCGCTGCTCGACGCCGCTCTGCGCGCCTGGGACGGCTCGCTGCCGCGCGACGTCTACGGCCCGCTGTTCACCCTGCCGTGCGCCCTGATCGTCGCGCTGACGCGTCCGTTCGGCTCCGGCGGCACGATCCTCACGCTGCGCCTCCTCGCCGCGCTGGCGCTGCTGGCCTGCGTCCGTCTCGCTGCCCGCGCACGGCCGCGGCTGGCGACATTGCTGGCCTTCCACCCGGTGGTGCTGTGGAGCGCGCTCGAGGGGCACAACGACGTCTTCTGGCTGGCGCTCGTACTGGTGGCGGATCGCGGCCGCCGCGCGCCGGCGCGGCTCGGCGCGCTCGTCGCCGCCGCCGCGGTCAAAGCGGTCGCATTGGTCCCGCTGGCGGCGGCGCTCGTTCGCCTCCCGCCGCGGCGCCGGGCGGGGGCGGCCGCCGCCGCGCTCGGGATCCTCGTTCTGGCGTACGCCCCGCTCGGCTGGTCCGTCATCACCCACGGCTTCGACCATGGCAGCGGGCCGCCGCGTATCTCGCTGATCCACGCCCCGGCGCTGGCGGCGTGGTCGGGTTCGGGGCTTCCGATCGTCATCGGCCTGGTGCTGGCGGTCGCCGCAGTTGTGGCGCTCGTCGCGGCGGTCCGGCGCGGCGATCTGCTCGCCGGCGCCGCGCTGGCCGGCTGGCTCGCGCTGCCCTCGCCCGAGCCGTGGTACGCGGTGTGGCTGGTCCCGGTGGTCGCGATCGCCGGGCGGACGCCGGCCTCGGCCGCCCTCCTCGCCGCGTCGTTTACCGGTCTGGCGGGGTACGTCCCGGACGTCGTGGCCGGAACCGCGCTGCGGGACCCGGCGTTGCTCGGAGGAACGATGCTCGCCCTGTACGCGCTCCCGCTGCTGCTCGCCCTGGCCGCACCCGCCCCGTCGCCGATGCCGCTGCCGGGCCCGGCCGCGCCCGCCACGCAGACCCCGGCGCCTCAACCGGCCTCGACGACGACGCCGGCCCCGCCGACCCCGACGCCTCAACCGAGCGCGACGCCCAGCCTGTTCAACTACATCGTCGCCCCGGCGCCGGGACCGAGCGGCGCGCCGCAGATCGTCGAGATCGCCCTCAACGACCGGGTGATCCACAAGGGCGGGCTGCTGCTGGTGCGGGTGACGACGAGCGCCGACGTCACCGCGGTGATCGCGCGGACGATGGGACACGAGATCATCGTCCCGCAGGGTGCGCCGGGATACTTCGCCGGTCAGGAGCAGATGCCGAGCGGGATCCCGTTCTTCTTGCTCAACCGGACCTATCAGATCGAGTTCGTCGCCTCGACCGCCGACGGCCGCAGCGCCGCCTTCACGATGCCGATCCGGCTCGAGCGCTGAGGGTCAACCCGCGGAGCTTTCCCGAGCGGCGTGGCAGAGCACTAGAAGCGGTAGCCGAACGCCGCGATGTCCCGCGCGAAATGCCGCGCGACGATCGCGCGCGTTTCGCCGGTATAATAGTCGCGGTAAGGGCCATGCTCGGTCGCATTCTCGTGCCGGAGCGTCGCCGTGACGCCGATCCGGCTGCAGACCGTTTCGAAATCATCGTACAGCCGCTCGGATCGGCCCACGAAGTTCGCCAGCGAGCGTCCCTGCTCGTCCGAGATGAACGCGGTTTGGTCCGTCGCGGCCATCGGATAGCGGCGCACGAACGCAGAGAAGTCGCCGTCGAGCAAGGGCGGAAAGTCCGGATCGAGGCGCCCGAGCTCCTCGTGCTCGGCGAAGACCTTCACCCAATAGTGATACGTCGAAACGACCAGCGCCCATGGATTTCGCACGAACGTGAAGGTGAAATACTCGCGCGCCTGCGGTTCGGCAAGGTCGAAAAGAACGCTCGCAGGCAGATGGGGCTCGCGGAAGCCGCTGACGGTGTTGAGCGGATACACCGCCTTTAATCGCCGCACCAAGTCCCCATTGTGCGAATGGAGTGCAACTTTCGGCCAGACGCTCACGCTGCGGTCGAACGTGAAGGTGAGGCCGGCACGGCGCAATGCCTGCGTGACCGAGACGCCGCCGGTCTTCGGCACGTGCAGAAACACGAAGCGGCGCTCGTGGCAGATGGGCATGCCGACGGCTTCGCGGCCGATGAGCCCGGTTCCCCAACCTGCTACGGCAACGCGGTTCTCCGTTCTAACGCAGCATTAATAGCCCCGGTAGCAATCTCCGCGGTCCGTTAGCGGCAGCGGTCCCGGGGAGGCGGATCGTACGCCGCACCGGCGAGGACTTTTCGTCAGCCGGTCGCATTCGGGACCTGCGGATGCACCCGCCGCTGGAGGGGCCCTCGTGGACGATGTCGCGCTCATAGCCTTGCAGACCCATTCCGATGCGCGGGGCGACCTCACCGAACTCTTCCGCGATGAATGGCTCGCCGATCGACCCGTGCAATGGAATCTGGTTCAGTCGCGTCCGAATACGCTTCGCGGCGTGCACGTACACCTGCGGCACTTCGACTATCTCGTCCCGATCGCCGGAACGATGATCGTCGGTTTGTGCGACCTGCGAGCGCAGAGCCGAGGCTTCCGAACGACTCACATGATCGAGCTCGCCGGCACCCGGCGGGCGCTCTTGAAGATCCCGCCCGGAATCGCGCACGGGTTTTGCTTCGCGCAGGAGATGACGTTCTGCTATGGCGTTACGTCGTACTGGAATCCCCAAGACGACGAGCTGGGGTGCCGTTGGGATGATCCGGACTTGGGCTTGCGGTGGCCCCTGACGGCGCCGCTCCTTTCGGAGCGTGACGCCTCCGCGCAGCCGCTGGCGGAACTCCTCGACCAGCTACGGGTTCGCACGACGCGATGCTGACGGTCGCGCTCGTCGGCTGCGGCCGGTGGGGCGCGCACATCCTGCGCGATCTGGTCACGGCCGGCGTGGGCGTCGTCGTGGTCGCACGCGATCCGGCCGCCGTCGCTCGAGCGGGCGACGGCGGAGCGGCGGCGGTCGTCGATTCGATCGATTCGCTGCCGGCCGTCGATGCCGCGGTCGTCGCCACCCCGACGTCCACCCACGCGGACGTCGTGATGCGACTCGCGCAGACGAACATCCCGATCTTCTGCGAGAAGCCGTTGACGGACGACGTGGCGGCGGCGCGGCGGATCGTCGAGACCGCCGGCGACCGCGTTTTCGTGATGGACAAGTGGCGTTATCATCCCGGCGTCGTCGCGCTCGCCGCGATCGCGCGCTCCGAAGAGCTCGGGCCGGTCTGCGGCGTCGCAACCCAACGGCTCGGTTGGGGCCACCCGCATCCCGACGCCGACGCGGCGTGGATCCTGCTGCCCCACGAGCTGGCGATCGGGCTGGAGATTTTGGGCGAGATCCCGCGGCCTGTTGCGGCTGCGGCGGAGATCGCCGGGGGCCGGCTCCTGGCCTTGACGGGCCTGTTGCGGGAGCCGTTGTGGCTTCGCTTCGAGCTCAGCGTACGATCGCCCGAGCGCGTGCGCTCGGTTCAGCTGCGCTGCCGGGACGGCATCGCGACGCTCGGTGGTGCTTATGACGAGGCGTTGCGGATCGATCGCACGACCGGGGCACTCCGCGGCGACGCCGTCCCCGAACCGGAGTTCCGGGGATTTGCGAACACCCTTCCGCTCGTTGCGGAACTGCAAGCGTTCATCAGCTTCGTCCAAGGGATGGGGCCCCCACCCAAGAGCTCGGCTGCCGACGGTCTGCGTATCGTTCGCGCGATCGCAGAGCTGCGGGCCCTGGCCGGCATCGCTGTCGGTGCATGACGCAATTCACCGTCATCCTCCCGACCCACGACCACGTCGATACGCTCTGGTTCTCGATCGAAAGCGTTCTCGCCCAGACCGTGCGCGACTTCGAGCTCATCGTGGTCGGCGATGGCGCACCACCGCGCACTGCCGAGATCGTCGCCGCCATCGCCGAACGCGACCCGAGGGTGCGCTACGTTTCCAATCCGAAGGGCGAGCGCCACGGCGAGCTGAGCCGCCACGCCGCGCTGCAGCACGCGCGAGGATGCTACGTCGCCTATCAGTGCGACGACGATCTGTGGTTTCCCGATCATCTCGAAACGCTGGCCGGCCTGCTGGCCGATCACGATCTCGCGCACTCGATGCAGATCGACGTCACGCCCGAGGGTCACGCCGACACGGTCATGTTCGACGCGCGCAACGACGCAAACGCGCTCAAACGCATGCGCCGAAACGAGGTCGGCTTCGGGCTGGCCAGCGGGGGACATACCATAGCAGCGTATCGCCGCCTGCCGTACGGCTGGCGTCCTGCCCCGAAAGCGATCCACTCCGATCTCCATTTTTGGCTGCAGTTTCTCGACGAACCGTGGTGCCGCTACGGGGTGCACCGGTGGCCCGACGTCGTGCACTCGGCGGGCGTCCCGCCGCGCTGGACGGCGTCGCGGCGGGCGGCCGAGCTGGCCGGCATCGCGGCGCGCCTGGGCGACCCGGTGTGGCGTGAACAGCTCGTCCGGCGCAGCCTGAACGCCGCGCACGATCGGATGAACGCGGAGATGCGCGAGATCGCAGCGACGCTCACCACGCAGGCGTATCGCCGGCGTAACCGGTATGCGCTCGGCGAGCGGCTGATCTTCGCGCGGGCGGGAAACGCATTTCGCTACAAGGTCAACGGGGCGTACCCTCCCGAGGGGTGGGGGAGCTGGGCGCGCGGAGCGTTGCGAATCTGTCTGCCCGTGCGCGCCGCCGATCGCGTGGGGACGGTCGCGCTCCGGGTCGTGCTCGAGCTCGTGCACCTCGTCGGAGTCGGCCGGGAGGTGTCGCGCGTCCGAGTCGCCGTCAACGGCAGTGCGATCGCGGAGATCGAGGAGCGCCTGGACGGACCGTGCTGCTATGAGATATCCGTGCCCCCGGACCGCACTGCCGGACGGTCCGAACTCCTCGTCGAGATCGACGGCATCGCGCCCGCCACGCCTCGCTCGCTGGGCATGAACGACGATCGCGCGCTGACCGTGGGCATCGTCGCGCTCACGATCGAACGCTGCTCGGAACCGCCGCGATGATGCGGACGCACGTGGTACACTTGGAGGCCGTGCCGCAAGCTGCCCTCGCGCCGAGCCTCGTTCGAGCCCTCCCTGCTTCCTCTCGTCCGCTCGCCGAGCTGATCGAGCGGCTTCGGACGCCGTTGGCCGGGCGCGGGCTGGCGTTCGCGCTCCACGAGACGACGAGCACGGCCCGGCCGTACCTGCTGGCGGCGCTGCACAACGTTCTGCGAGGCCAGATCTTCGTCGTCGTCCCGACGACCGACGTCGCCGAGCGGACCTTCACCGACCTCACCTACTACCTGGGTGCGAGCGCGGCCGAGACGGTGGCGCTGCTGCGCGCGCGCGACGAGACGCTGGGCGCGATCGAATCGCCCTCGGAGCGCAGCGCGCGCATGACGCTGCTCGCCGAGATGTGCGCGCGCAAGCCCCAGGTGATCGTCGCCCCGGTCGCCGCGCTGCGGCAGTACGTCATCCCGCGCAGCGTTTTCGAGGACGCCTCGTTTCGTCTGCGCGCGAACGAGAGCGCGGGCTGGGAGACGACGCTCCAACGACTCTATCGCCTCGGGTACGCGCGCGTCGACGTGGTGAGCGCGGCCGGCGAGTACGCGGTGCGCGGTGGGATTCTGGACGTGTTCCCCGCCACCGCGGAGCAGCCGGTGCGCGTCGAGTTCTTTGGCGACGAGGTCGACTCGATTCGCCCGTTCGACCTGCAGTCGCAGCGCTCGACCGGGACGCTCGACGCGGTCTCGGTCACGCCGTGGCTCGAGATCCTGCGCGACGAAGCGCTGCGCGAGAACGTGCTGGCGCGCGCCGCCGGCGAGGCGAACGTGATCTCGGCGCTGCGCGCGTATCTCGGCGGCGGAGCCGACGTCCCCGAGCCGTGGCTCGCGCTCGCCTACGACGCGCAGGCGACGATCCTCGATTACCTCCACGGCGACGCCTTGGTCGTCCTCGAAGAACCCGGGATGCTCGAAACGGTCGAGCACGGTCTCGACGACGAACGCGCGCGCGGCGCCGAGGCGCTGATGGCCGGCGTCGACTCCGGCGAGCTCGACGTTCGTGACGACGAAGTCGGCGAAGCACTGCTCGCCGACGTCATCGCGCCGTACCCGCGATTGGTCGGCCATCGCGAGCGGCTCGCCGCACGGCGCGTCCTGACGATGACCGGCGGGATCGAAGCCGGCGATCTCGCTTGGCTCCCGCGCGCCGTCGACACGTTCGTACTCGAAACGCGCCCGGCCGAGCACTTCAACCGCCGCATCGAACTGTTCACCCAGCAGGTTCGCGCGTGGGTCGCCGCCGGCGACACCGTGTGGCTGGTCGCAACCGGCGCTTCGCGCCTCGCCGAGATCGTACGCGCCGCCGACGTCACCGTCGAACGCTCGGCGACGCTCGTCCATCTGCGCGCCGCCGGCACCAACGGCGTCGCGCAGATGCGCAAGACGGGCACGGTATTTGTCGACCAAGGCTCGATCGAGAGCGGCTTCTCGATCCCGGCGCTGCACCTGCACGTCTTGGGCGACCGTGAGATCTACGGGCAGCCCGCCAAGCGCGTGAAGCTGCGCGCGGTGAAGGAAGGCGTGCCGGTGACGCTCGCCGACCTCAAGGTCGGCGACTACGTCGTGCACGCCGTTCACGGCATCGGTCAGTATCTCGGGCTGCGCACCGAGACGATCCTCGGCGCGACGAGCGACTATCTCGACCTGCGGTACGCGGGGACGGACCGCATGCTGGTGCCGGTGCACCAGATGCACCAAGTCACCAAGTACAGCGCGAGCGAAGGCGCCGCGCCGCGGCTCTCCAAGATGGGCGGCTCGGACTGGGCGCGCACGAAGACGCGCGTCTCGGAGAAGCTCGCGGCGATCGCCGAAGGGCTGGTCGAGCTGTACGCGGAGCGTGAGGTCGCGCGCGGCCACGCGTTCGGTCCGGACACGCCGTGGCAAGCCGAGCTCGAGGAGTCGTTCCCGTACGAACCGACCCCCGATCAAGCGACGGCGATCGTCGACACCAAGCACGACATGGAGGAACCCAAGCCGATGGACCGCCTCGTGTGCGGCGACGTCGGCTACGGGAAGACCGAGGTCGCGGTGCGCGCGATCTTCAAGGCGGTCGCCGACCGCAAGCAGGTCGCGGTGCTGTGCCCGACCACGCTGCTGGCTTCGCAGCACCACCGAACGTTCACGGCGCGCTTCGCTTCTTTCCCGCTGCGGATCGAAGAGCTCTCGCGCTTCAAGACCAAGAAAGAGGCGCAAGCGATCCTGAACGACCTCGCGCAAGGCAAGGTCGACGTTGTCGTCGGCACCCACCGGATCTTGCAGAAGGACGTCGTGTTCCGCGACCTCGGGCTGATCGTGGTCGACGAGGAGCAGCGCTTCGGGGTGATGCACAAGGAGCGCCTCAAGCAGCTCAAGGCGACGGTCGACGTCCTGACGCTCTCCGCGACGCCGATCCCGCGCACGCTGCAGATGTCGCTGATGGGCGTGCGCGACCTCTCGCTGATCCAGACCGCGCCGAAGAACCGCATGTCGATCAAGACGGTCGTCGTGCCCGCGTCGGATGCGGTCGTGCAGCGCGCGATCGTGAACGAGATCGATCGCGGCGGGCAGGTGTACTACGTCCACAACCGGATCGAGTCGATCTACGGCGTTGCCCGCGCGCTCGAGCAGCTCGTTCCGAAGGCGCGCGTCGCCGTCGGCCACGGGCAGATGCGCGAGCACGAGCTCGAGCCGGTCATGAGCCGATTCATCGACGGCGAGATCGACGTTTTCGTCTCGACCACGATCATCGAGAACGGGATCGACATCCCCAACGTGAACACGATCGTCGTCAACGACGCCGACAAGTTCGGGTTGGCGCAGCTCTATCAGTTGCGCGGCCGCGTCGGGCGCTCGAACCATCAAGCCTACGCGTTTCTGCTCTACCAAGCGCACAAGGCGCTCTCCGAGGAGGCCAAGGCGAGACTCGAGGCGATTCGCGAGTTCACCCATCTCGGCAGCGGGCTCCAGATCGCGATGCGCGACCTCGAGATCCGCGGCGCCGGCAACCTGCTCGGCGCGGCCCAGTCCGGGTTCATCGGCGCCGTCGGCTTCGAGACCTACGTGCAACTGCTGGCTGAAGCCGTCGCCGACCGTCGTTCGACAGCCCTTCGACCAGCTCCGGAGGTCCGCGAGGCGGTCATCGACGTCAAACTCGACGCCTACGTCCCCGACGACTACATCCCGCAGGTCTCTCAGAAGATCGCGATCTACCAGCAGCTCGCCGCGGCGCGGACGCTGGCTCAGGTCGAGGAAACGGTCGCCTCGGTGCGCGACCGCTTCGGACCGACGCCGCCGGAGTTCGACGCGCTGGTCGAGATCACGGGGCTGCGCGTCATGGCGCTGAAAGTCGGGGTGACCCGCGTCGTGATCAACGAGCAGCGGCTCACGCTCGGCGTCGGCAGCGCATTTCGGCTCGATCCTGCCTCGATCGCGAAGCTCCAGTCGATCACGAAGAACAAGTTTCGCTTCAGCGAGGGGCGGATCACGATCGATCTCCCGGCGCGCACGGCGACCGAGCAGCTCCCGACGCTGCGGATGTTGCTCGAAGCGCTCTAGAACCCGAGCTCAGCTCACATCGCGCGGCGATCGCGCGCGATCTGTCCGCTCCGCAGCCGGTCGCCGAAGAACGAGGTCGACAGCGCGCTGAGGTTCGCGTCGGCGGAGCTGTTGCGGTCCTCGGCGGCCAGCGCGATCATCACGTCGGTGATCTCGGGATCCCACTGGCTCCCGCGACCGGACCCGAGGACCGCGATCGCTTCACCGTACGAGAGCGGCCGGCGATAGGGCCGTTCGGACGTCATCGCGTGGAACGAGTCGGCGACGGCGACGACGCGCGCCTCGAGCGAGATTTCGTCGCGCCGCAGGCCGCACGGGTAACCGCGGCCGTCGAACCATTCGTGATGACTGGCGACGATCGGCGCATACACGGCGAGCGCGGGGATTTGGGCCAGGATCTCGGCGCCGGACTCGGCGTGCCGCTTCATGATCGCCCACTCCGCCTCGTCGAGAGGGCCCGGTTTGAACAGGATCGCGTCCGGGACACGGATCTTGCCGATGTCGTGCAGGACACCCGCCTTCGCGACCCGATCGGTCATTTCGGCGCCGAGGCCCATCCGCAGCGCGATGCGGCGCGACCAATCGCCCGTGGCGCGGGAGTGGGTGCAGGTCGCGTCGTCGCGAGCGCGGAGCATCGCGAGCAGCGACTCGATCGCAGTGTGCATCGCCGGTTCGCCGGTCAGCGACGGCAGATCGTGCACGACCAGCGAGACGGCACTCGAGCGAATGATCTCGAGGAACACGACGATCATCGCGACGTCACCATGCTCGGCGTGGGCGAGCTCTTCGGTGACTTCGCAGGCGGTATCGATCATCGCGACGACGACCGGGGCGGAGTGCGCGTGATGGACCATGCGCGACCAGTGCACGAGGATCTCGGGCGAGCTCTCGGTGATCGAACGAGCCAGCGCGTGAACGAGCGTGCGGACGACGATCGGCGAGACCATGATCTCGTCGCAGCGGCGCAAACGCGCGACGATGTCGTCAGCGATCTGCGTGCGCCGTTCGTCGAGGAGCTCTGCGACGTGTGCGCGTCCGGAGTGCGGCGCTTCGTACAGGTCGTCGTGATCGCGCATCGCCGCTACCGTCTGCTTAGCCGGCGTACGCCGCGCGGACGGTGCCTTCCATGTCGCGGCGCATGACGGCGAACACGTCACGCTCGATTTGTGCGACCCGGCGAACGGCGTCGTGAAGGCTTGCGCGCGACACGCCGTGCATCTCGTCGATAACGGCCTGTCCGGCTGCGGCGAGCACGTCGTCGACGTCGCTGCACCACGCTTCGGCGCGGTGGATGAGGTCGCGAAGCGGCTTGATGTCCGCGCCGTCGAGTACGCTGCGCACGAGCTTCTTCGCGGAGCGCACGAGATTCATGTTCTCGGTGGTCGGCAGCATCGAGGTGCACGACGCAATGAACAGGCCCGTGCGGTCGACGGGATACCCGTCAGTAGCGAGCTGATACATGAATGAACCTTACAGGTTGACGGGGGGCAGCCCGGGCTGGGCGATGAGCGCGATGACCGCGTGGATAAGGGAAAACGCGATTTGGCTGACATCCATATTTGGCTCTCTCCAAAAGGCGGTGAGCAGCGGAAGTGAGCAGAGCATATCCCCGGGAGCGCCTGCGCGCATGAGGCGTATGCCTCATTCGCTCCGAAAAGCCGCGCCACGACGCGGTTTTTAGCTCGCTAGCATCTTAGGGAATTCCCAGTTCGCGCGCCCGCAGTATCGCCTGTGCCCGGTTGCCGACGTGCAGTTTCGCGTAAATGTTTCCCACTTGTCGCTCGACAGTCTTCCTTGACTTACCAAGCGACGCCGCGAGCGTCGCCAGCGTCATTCCGGCGGGCAGAGCGCGCAGCACCTCGAGTTCAGCTTCCGTCAAGCCGTGCGACGGACGCGCTGTGTTCGCAATCGCGCACGCGCGATTCAGGAACTTGGCATACCCGCGCATCAACGCGGGCGTGCGTTCCTCATCCATCCCCGACGCGTCGATCAGAGGCGCGAAGCGCTGTTCGGGATCGATCGACCGCGTCAACGCGCGCCGACCGCGGACGGTGTCGCGCAGGATGATGCAAACGGCGGCACCGAGGATGCGCGCGATCCGCCGGCGGCGCGAATCGAACAGCGGCTCCTTTCCCGACCGCTCGGACGTTTGGCTTAGCGTGCGCCGGGCGAGTCGCCGAGCGAGATCTGCGTTGCCGTTCGAGAGGGCGATGATGGCCAGGAGCCCATCGCACAGAGCCCTCTCAGAGAGCGAAAGATCGTCTTTGTTCCGCAATGAGTTCAATGAAACGCGCGCAAGGTCGAAGTGGCCCTCCCAGCCGTGCGCGAGGACGTCGATGATTCCGTACGTGAACCGCTCGCGGTAATACTGCTCGTTCATCGGATTCGCGGCGAGGCGACCGCGCAGCGATGCGACTCGTCGAGTATCGCCGGCCTCCGCGGCAATGTCGAGTTGAGCCAGCAGTCCCCAGTTCTCCAGCGAGACGTCGCCGCCGAGATGAGCGCTCATTGTCATGCGCCGCGCATGATATCGCGCGACGTCCGGATCGCCAATCCAGTCCTGCGCGATGATGCACAGGATGGAGTAACAGGCTGCGGCGTTGCGATGGGACTCCAGCCGCTCGTAGCAACGCGCAGCTTCGAGCGCCCGGTCTTGCGCCTCCGCGAAGTCCTCCCGGTAAAATGCCGCAACCGCCGCGCGCTGCAACACGCGGCCGACGATCATAGGCTGATCAACCGCACGCCCCGTCATGAGCGCCTCCGTCGCCCACAGCGAGCTCGTGTTGTCGTCGCCCTGTCTGGCAGCCAGTAAGGCCCGGGACGCCGCAAAAGCCGGGATGAGCTCGGGTACGGTGTCCTCGACTAATGCGAGGGCGTCTTCGGCGTCGGCGAGCGCATTCGTGGCGAGCAGCAGCGGGATGAGCAGTTCCAGCAAGTACTCGCGGGCCTGGCCGTCGCAATGGGCGACGGCACGTTTCAGCAGCGCGATCCCACCCGGGAGGTCACCGCCCGTGACGGCCTTCATCGCCCGAAGCCCGATCGCTATCGGGCTCCGGATCCGCGCCGACGCCGGGAAACGTGCAAGCGCAGCGTCGACGGCGGCCGGCCGCGCCTCGATCGCGATCTCATAGAACCGCTCGAGGGTCAATCCGTGATCCTGCTCGTGCCCGTTCAGCACCGTTCGACCACAAAGCGGCAGCCGCGGCCGCAACGCTCCCCCACCGTCCGCGGAGCTATCGAGGAACGAGGCAAGCCGCGGAAAGCCAACGCGCGGCCCATTGCCCAGACCTTACCGACGCCGCGCTGAACTCCTCTCGCGCCTCGCGGAAGGGCCGCGGCCAGCGACCGTCGTACCGCGACGGCATCCCTCGCGCGATGAAAACTTTGAGCGGGGGGCGCTTCGCTTTCGAAAGGGGTTACGGATGAAGCCGGGTCTTCCACCTCTCGGACTCTAGCCGCGACGGCGCACAGCAGAGCCCCCGGCTCTTCGGTGCGAACGCGAGGGCTTGCCGAAACCCGATCACTCAATGATTGGGAGCTCAACCGAGGACGCCCGCAAACGTACGTGCGGGCGTCCTCACTTCTTATTTTCAATTCGCTATCACGGACGTTTCCACGGCCGTGCCCGGGCGGAAGACACAGGAGCCGGTAGCGCGCGGGAGCGCGATGCGGATCGGGACGCGCTGCGCGACCTTCACGAAGTTGGTCGGCGCCGAGAGCGTGGGCAGCGAGGAGAGCGCGTTCTGGGCGACCGGCGCGAACCCGACGACCGTGCCGCGCACCTTCGCGCCGCCGCAGGCGTCGACCGAGATGTCGACCGGCATGCCGGGACGGATGCGATGGATCTGCGTTTCCTTATAGTTGGCGGTCACGAAGATGCGGTCGGAGGGCGAGATCGTGACCAGCGCCTGTCCCGGCGTCAGCATCTGGCCGTCGGCTGCGTTGCGCGCCGAGATCCAGCCGTCGACCGGCGCGGTGATGCGCGTATCGCGCAGGGCGAGCTCGGCGATGCGCACCTGGTCGGCCATCGCGTCGGCTTGGGATTCCGCGGCGACGGCGGCGTTGCGCTTGTTCGCGACGCGCGACGGCGCGGCGGCCTCGTCGGTCTTCGCCTGCGCGATCGGGATCTGCGCCGCCGAGGCGACGGTGCCGCTCGCCGCCGCGCTGACGTTGGCGCGCTGCTGCGCGAGCGCCGCTTCCGCCGTGCGAACGCCGGCTCGCGCCGCCTCGACTTGTGCCGACGCAGCGCCTTCGGTGGCGCGCGCCTGCGCGACCGCCGCGACCGCCGCGTCGAGCGTCGTGGCGGCGACATACCCCTCGTGCGCGAGCGCGGCGAACCGGGCGCGATCGGCTTCGGCCTTGCGCAGACCTTCGGTCGCCGCCGGCACCGCCGCGAGCGCGGCTTGGAGCTGCGAGCGGGCGGCGCTGAGCTGAGCCTCGGCGACCGCGACGCCGCGCAGCGCCGCACTCGCCTGCGACTGCGAGAGCAGCGCGCCTTTGCGCGCCGCGTCGATCCCGCCGACCTGCTCGTGGACCTGCGCCGACTGGAGCTGACCCTCGAGCGAGGCCGCGTCGCCCGCGGCGCTCGCCGTCGCGCGCAGCGAGCGCAGGTTGTGGCGCGCGAGCGCGAGGGCGGCTCGTTCGTTGGCGTCGTCGAGGATCGCCAGCGTCTGGCCGCGGCGCACGAACTGGTTCTCGTCGACGAGGATGCGCGCGATGCGCTCCGCCACGCGGCTCGTGACGTAGACTTGATCGGTGTCGATCGACGCATCGTCCGTGTAGACGCGATGGCGGTCGACGAGGAACCAGTGACCGGTGAAGTAGAGCGCCACCGCGACCGCGGCGACCGCGGCGAGGCGCAGCCAGAGCGCGCGTCGATCGACGCGCTCGTCGGTCACCACGAGCGTCGAGATCTCCGATTTCCGGCCAGCCGGTTCGCGGCCGGGATCACCGGTCTCGGTCGCGTCCGCGACGTTGCTCATGCCGCGCGTGCCTTTCGGGGGACGATGAGGAAGAGCGCGAGGCACGGGATCGATACGACGAACAGCAGCGCGGCGATTACGAACGTCTCCGAATACGCCGCCGACGTCGCCGCTCGCGCGACGAGCTCTTGCAGCACGTTGAATGAGAGCGTCGTCGCGTCCGCGTTCGCGTACCCGTGCGCGGCGAACCAGCGCCGCAGCAGTGCGAAGCCGGCATCGTCGAACAGCGATACGTGGCGGAAGCGGCTCGCGGTCATCGACGTCGCGGCGATCCGGTTCTGCACCACCAAACTGCCAAGGATCGCGAACCCGAACCCCGCGCTGATCTGGCGGATCAGCGCACCGAGCCCCGATGCCGCATCGACCAGCCGCTTCGGGACCTGCGCCATCATCAGCACGTTGAGGGGCACATAGAGCAGCCCGACGCCGATCCCTTGCACGAAGCGCGGCACGAGAAACGAATCGAATCCCGCCCGGTCGCCGAGCGTGGCGAACCACAGGGTCCCGGCGGCGGTAAGCGCGAGGCTGACGCCGGCGACGAGCGGCGCAGGGAACAGTTTGGCGGCGCGGCCGGAGAGCTCGGTCCCGATCACGGTGCCGAGCGCGCTCGGCACCATGATGAAGCCGGCAATATCCGGACCGTACCGCAGGACGTCCTGCATGTAGAGCGGCACGATCAGCGCGATGCCGGTGAAGCCGACGCCGGTGATGAGCGCCAGCAGCATCGCGACGGAATACGACGGGATCGCGAGCGGCCGGAAGTCGACGAACGGTACCGCGGCGGTCAGCTGGATGCGAACGAAGATCGCCAGCGCCGCGACCGCGACGAGGGCCGCCACGGTCACGTCGAATGACGTGAACCACTGGTGACGCGGGCCCTCTTGCAGCACGTACTGGAGCGCCGAGAAACCCGCGACCATGATCGCCAGCGAGGTCCAGTCGAATGCGCTGCGCTCACCGCGCTCGCTCTGTTCAGGCAGCACAGCCGAGACGAACAGCAGCGAGAGCATGCCGAGCGGAATGTTGAGCAGAAAGATCCAGGGCCAGGTCGCGTTCGCGAGGATCCAGCCGCCGAGCGCCGGACCGATCGCCGGTCCGATCATCACCGACGCGCCGTACACCTTGAACGCCGACGGCAGATCCTCAGCCGGATACGCGTCGACCAGCGCCGCCATCGCCAGGGGGAGCATCAGGCCGCCGCCTACCCCTTGCACGAAGCGCATCGCGACCAGTTCCGGCAACGACCCGCACAGCGCGCACAGGAGCGAGCCCGCGGTAAAACAGCCTATCGCGTAGAGAAACGCTCGTTTGCGGCCGACGTTCGCCGCGAGCCACCCCGTGAGCGGCATGACGAATACTGCGGCGAGGACGTAGATCGATGAGATCCACGACGCTTCGTCGATCGATACGCCCAGATTGCCGGCGATCGTGTCGAGGCCAACGTTAACGACCGTCCCGTCTATGAGCGCCATCCAACTCGGGATGAGCACCGCCAACGTGACGAGCCGCAAGTAGGACTTCGACCCCCTCGCAGTCCCATCGGTCACCGCGGCAATTCTACCGGATCGCAGTGCCGAGCGGAAGAGGCGGACGTAAAGGTGCCCCCACCGGCGAGGCGGCGGTTGCTCTGTCACGTTCGCTGCGGCGAGCGTGCCGTGCGACGACCGGCGATACCGGGTACGGCAGAACGTGCGGCGCGACGATGAGCTTTCCGGTCATATCGACGAAACGATCGAGTCGATCGCCGAGCTCGAACGGCGCGCGCTGGCGGGCGCGTCGCTCCATCAGCGCGCGATCGAGCGCTTCACGCTCGCGATCGGCCGCCCGCGCACCTTGTGGGTCGTGCTTGCGGCGGTCGCAGCGTGGATCGCGATCAACGGCATCGAAGCGCTGAGCGGGCGCCGGCCGATCGACCCGCCGCCGTTCTACTGGCTGGACGGTGTGCTGGCGCTCGCCGCGCTGGTGATGACGATCCTGATCCTCACCACGGAGAACCGGCAGAGCGAGGTCGACGAGCAGCGTTCGCGTCTGCACTTGCAGATCACCATGACGGCCGACCGCAAAGCCGCGAAGATCATCCAGCTGCTCGAAGAGCTGCGCTACGACATGCCGCAAGTTCAGAACCGCGAGGACCCCGAGGCCGCGGAACTGACCCTTCCGGCCGACCCGCACGAGGTCGCCCACGAGCTCGAAAGGCGCACCCCGAACCGGGGGGAACCGCCACAGGAGTAGTCGCTGACGCCCCGAATCCGGGGCAGGTCGCGGAGGACAAACGGCCTCCGCTCTTTCACGTCCACCCTGACGGAGATCCGATGTCCCGTACACTCCGCACCGCCGCCGCGCTCGGCGTGGTCGCGCTCTGCGTCTCGCTCGCCGCCTGCAACAATGGCGGCGGCAACGTCGCGGCCGTCAACGGCCAAGCCATCAGTCGCGCCGAGCTCGACCGCAAGCTCGAGTCGAGTGCCGCCGCGAAGCAAGCGCTCACCCAGATGGTCCAGCAGACGCTGATCGATCAGTACGCCCGCGACAAAAAGGTCGACGTCTCGCAGGCCGAGATCGACAAACGCATCGGCGAGATCAAGGCGAAGTACCCCGCCGGCCAGTTCGACCAGATGGTGAAGCAGCAGGGCTACACCACGCAGGACGTGCAGAACATCATCAAAGGCTCGCTGGTCCTGGAGAAGGCCGTCGCGCCGCAGGTACACGTCAGCGACGCCGACATCAAGGCGTACTTCGACAAGAACCACGCGGTGTTCGACAAGCCCGCACAGGTGAAGGCGCGCCACATTCTGGTCGCCGACGAGGCCACCGCGAAGACGGTGCTGGCGAAGGTCAAGGCCAGCCCGACCGACGCGACGTGGCTCGCGCTCGCGAAGCAATACTCGACAGATCCGTCCTCCAAGGACAAGGGCGGCGACCTCGGCTACTTCGGCCGCGGTCAGATGGTGCCGCAGTTCCAGGACGCAGCGTTCGGCGCGAAGGTCGGCCAGATCGTCGGTCCGGTGAAGTCGCCGTTCGGCTACCACATCATCCAGGTCACCGACAAGAAGCCGCCGACGATCGCGTCGCTCGCGAGCACGCACGATCAGATCAAGCAGACGCTGACGCAGCAGCAGATGCAGCAGCAGCAGCCGCTGTTTCTCCAGCAGTTGCGTTCTGCCGCGAAGATCGAGATCTACGACGACCGCTACAAGGACGCGTTCCCGTCGCCGCTGCCCACCGCGGCAGCCCCCGCGAGCGCAGCCCCCGCGAGCGCAGCCCCCGCCAGCGCAGCCCCCGCGAGCGCAGCCCCCGCCAGCGCAGCCCCCGCCAGCGCCGCCCCCGCCCCCGCCGGCACCAAGTAGGGTCACGCGAGGCGGGAGTCGGAACGACCCCGCCTCGCGAATCTCGCCCCGTGATCCGCATCGTTGGTCTGGGGCCGGGCGATCCCGGGCTGCTCACGCTGGGCAGCCGCGAGGCGCTGCGTGCGGTCGGGCGCGCCGCAACCGTCCTGGCACCGCCCGAGCTGGTCCGCTTCCTCGAGAGCGACGGCGTCACGATCGAGCGTGCGCTGATCGTCGACCAAGGGCTGTTCCTGCGCGGCTCCGCCGAGGTGATCGATACCTTCGTCGAGCGCATCGACGAGCGGGATTTGGGCCTGGGCGTGCTCGGCAACCCGCTCTCGGATTTCCTCGGGCTGCCGATGTTTCTGCGCGCGCTCGATCGTCGCGCGATCGAGGCGGAGATCATCCCGGGGATGCCGCGCGCGACGCTGTCGGCGTCGATCACGATGCCGCTCCTTCCGCTCCCGCCCGGCTCGACGCACCATACCTGGGACGACCTGGTGGAGATCATGGCGCGGCTACGCCGTTCGTGCCCGTGGGACCGCGAGCAGACGCACGCGTCGCTCGTGCGGTATCTGATCGAAGAGACCTACGAGGTCGTCGACGCGATCGAGCACGGCCACGAGGGCGAGCTGAGCGAAGAGCTGGGTGATCTGCTCTTTCAGATCGTGTTCCACTCGCAGCTCGCGACCGAGCGCGGGAAATTCTCCGTCGCCGACGTGATCGACGGACTTTCGAACAAGATGATCCGCCGTCATCCGCACGTGTTCGGCGACGTCGCGGTCGCCGACATCGACGCCGTCTGGGTGAACTGGGAGCAGCTCAAATCGCAGGAAACCGCCGGTCTCTCGCGGTCCTCGAAGCTCGACGGGATACCGAAGCACATGGGCGCGCTGCAGCGCGGACAGAAGATGCAAGAGAAGGCCGCGCGCGTTGGGTTCGATTGGCCCGATGCACGCGACATCACCGAGAAGCTGCACGAAGAACTGCGCGAGCTCGCCGACGCACGCTTGCGGGCGGGCGATCTGAAGCCCGAGGATCCGCACGTGCGCGAGGAGCTGGGCGACGTGATCTTCACCGTCGTCAACCTCGCGCGCCGGCTCGGCGTCGACGCCGAGGGCGCGGTGCGCGACGCAAACGACAAGTTCGAACGCCGCTTCCGCTACATGGAAGCTTACGCCGTCGCGAGCGGGCGGCAACTGAACGACATGACGCTCGACGAACTCGAGGATCTGTGGCAGCAGGCGAAGACGGCAGCGTAGGGGAGGTGCTCATCCGGGTGCGGATGAGCGCGCACGACGCGCACTACGGCGGCGATCTGGTCGACGGCGCGCGCGTGCTCGGTTTGTTCGGGGACGTCGCGACGGAACTGCTGATCCGCCGTGACGGCGACGAAGGGCTCTTCGTCGCCTACGACCTGGTCGAGTTCACGGCTCCGGTCCACGCCGGCGACTACATCGAGGCGCGCGGCCGGATCACGCGGGCCGGGGCGACGTCCCGGACGATGGAGTTCACCGCGCACAAGGTGATCTCGGCCCGGCCCGACCTCTCGCCCTCGGCGGCCGAGGTACTGGACGAGCCCGTTCTGGTCGTCCGGGCGCGCGGCACCTGCGTCACCCCGAGGGCGAGCCAGCGGGGCGCCGACCAGGGTGACGGGGCCAACGAGGCAACCTCCCGGCCGTAAGCGAAACGTAAGCGACGGCCGGGACAATCTCCGGCGCCCGTCAGCCGGGTTAGACTGCGGGCCATTCGCTTTCGAGTACGCCGTTCTCGCTCCGCAAAGGGGTCTCAAACATGGTTCAGGATCCAAACCAGTCGTCGTTCGGTCTCGCGCCCAACGTCGCCGCCGGTCTGGCCTCCTTCTTCACCTGGCTCGGCGGTCTGATCATCCTGCTCGGCAAGCCGCCGCAGCAGTGGGTTCGATTCGTTGCCGTTCAGGCGATCGTTCTGTTCGTCTTTTACATCGTCGCGATCATCGCCCTGACGGTCATCAGCACGATGCTCGCGATCGCGCACCTCGGCGCGGTATCGCTCCTGCTCGGGCTCGTCCAGCTCGCGGTCGGGATCGCATACTTCATCGCGTGGCTGATGATGACGATCAACGCGTTCCAGGGTAAGGCGCTGCGCCTGCCGGTCGTCGCCGCGTACGCCGACCGCTGGTCGGCGGGCACCCCGGTAGCCTAACCGGCCCAGAGACCCTCGCTCGCGAGCTGCGCACCCTCGGCGAGGCTGCGCAGCTTTGCGTATGCGATCTCGCGAGGCATCGGCGCCATCCCGCAGTTCGTGGAGCACACGATTCGATCGTCCGGCAGGTGACGCCGGGCAAGTTCGATCGTCGCTGCGACGTCCTGCGGCGTCTCGACCCGCTCGTTCGCCACGTCGATCACGCCGATCGCGACCGTCTTCGTCCCGGCCAGCTCCAGCACGCCAGGCGGGACGTGCGAACCCGCCAACTCGATCGAGATCTGGTCGACGCTCGAACGCGCGAGCAGCGGCAGGACGTGCGCGTACTGGTCCCAGCGGTCGCCGAGATTCGACTTCCACTGCACGTTCGCGGGGATTCCGTAGCCGTAGCAGACGTGCACCGCGGTCGTGCAGCGCGCGCCGCCGAGCGCGGTGTCGAGCGCGTCGATCCCCCACTCCGCGACCTCGTCGAAATAGACGTTGAACGCGGGCTCGTCGAGCTGCACGACGTCGACCCCGGCCGCGACCAGATCGGCGATCTCGTCGCGAATCGCGCGCGCGAACGCGAACGCGAGTTCGGAGCGCTTCCCGTAGGCTTCGTCGACGACCGTGTCGACCAGCGTCATCGGGCCCGGGATCGTGATCTTGAGCGGGCCGCGGGTCAGCGTGCGCGCGAACCGCGCGTCCTCGCCGAATACCGGCCGTGTCCGGCGCACCTCGCCGGTCACCGTCGGGCAAACCGCGTCGTAGCGGTCGTCGCGGATCCCGCGGCTCTGCCGCTTTCCGGCGTCGACCCCTTCGAGCCGTTCGGAGAAGCCGTGCACGAAGTGCTTGCGCGCCTGCTCGCCGTCGGTGACCGTGCCGATCCCGGCGCGCAGCTGCTCGAAGACCGCGATCCGGGTCGCGTCACGCTGCGCACTTGCGAGCTCGTCGCCCTCGAGCCGCCAGTTCGGGAAGATGCGCTCGGGCTCGGCGAGCCAGGCGGGTTTCGGCAGACTTCCGGCGATCGTCGTGGAGAACGGCATTGCCTTCGATTCAGCCGCTGGGCGCTTGGCCTCCCGCCAACTGGTGGAAGTATTTCAGCACCAAGTCCGAGTACGAGACGCCGGCGGTATGCGTCGTGTACTTGCCGACGTCACCCAGCTTGTGTCCCGCCTGTGCGTTCGCACGGCCGGCGTTGTACTCCGCCGCTACGCACTTGATCAACGCGTCGCCGGTGACACCGAAGGTCGAGTTCCAGTACTGGATCGCGGGCGTGAGAAAGTTCGCGATCGCATACGCGGCGTTGGCCTGCGGATCTTGCCAGGTCGGCGGATAACTCGCGGTGAGCTGAAAGACGCCGTGCCCACCGTCACCGGAGATGAACGTCGCCGGCGTCGCGCCGAGCGTGCCGATCCAGCCCGCGACCTTGATCGTCTCCTGCCAGCCGTGCGCGTAAACCCAGCACTGCGGAAACTTCGCCGCGTCGGCAGCCGCCGCGATCTCCGTGCCGTACGTCAGCCCCGCCGGCAGTCCGGCCCCGGAAACACCCAAGAGCATCGTCTTTCCCCCCTCGACGGGCGCGGCGTTCGCGGAGCGGTCCGGCGCCCCTGCCGCGCGAATCGACCGGCCAGATGCGGCTCGACAAGTACTTGAAGGTCTCGCGGCTGGCGAAGAGGCGTGCCGAAGCGAAGGACGGGATCGAGGCCGGGCGGATCACCAAGGACGCGCGTCCGCTCAAGCCCGGCTACGAGGTGAAATCCGGCGACGTGCTCGTCATCCACTACCGCACCAAGTTCCTCACCGTGCGGGTGCTGATGGTTCCGGAGCGCGTGGTGCCCTCGCTGAAGCCGGCTGACCTGTACGAGATCGTCGACGAACGCAAAGACGACCCCGTCGACTGGCTCCGCTGACGATGCCCGAACGCTCGAGGTTGTCGGCCGATGCGAAAGATGCGGTCGCACGCGACGTCCCGGCCGATCCCGGTGCGCGGTTGGCGCTGCGGAACGGCCTCGCCTACTACGGCGGCGTCGAGGTCGCCGGCGAGCTCGTGTTCCGCACGCGGCGGCCGGCCGTCGCGCGCCTGGCCCGGACGCTGTTCGAAGAGCAGCGCGCCGCCTCGCCGGTCCGGCGCGGGCACGACCAGCGGCTCTACAAGGCGACGACGTTCGAGATCGACCTGGGACCACTACCGGCTGCGGCGCCCCCGAAGCCGCGCCGCCGCCTCGAGCGGCGCGCCGAGCTGCGCGCGGCGTTCCTGTGCGCCGGCTCGGTCGCCGCGCCGCAGCACGGCTACCACCTGGAGTTCGTCACCGCCGACGACGCGCGCGCGCACCGCATCGGCGGCCTGCTCGCGGCCGAGGGGATCGAGCCGCGCACGATGCTGCGCAAGGGACGGCGTGTGGTCTACCTCAAGGGCCTGGACGCGATCGTCACGGTGCTCGGCGCGATCGGTGCGTCAGGCGCGGTCTTCCACCTCGAGGACGTCCGCGCGGTCAAGGAGACGAAGAACCGCATCCACCGGCTGGTCAACACCGAAGCGGCCAACGTCGTGCGAGCGGCCTCGGCGGCCGCGGCGCAGCGCGAGGCGATTCAGTACCTGGCCGACGCCTACGGCCTGCGGAACCTCTCGCCGGCCCTCCGCGAGGCCGCCCAGCTCCGCCTCTCGCACCCCGACGAGACCCTGGCGGAGCTCGGGCGCCGCTGCAACCCGCCGGTCGGGAAGGCCACCATCAACGGCCGCCTGGCCTCGTTGATGCGGCTCGTCAAGCGGCTGCGCGGCGGCCGAGAGGAGCCTGAAGTTTCGTTCGCCTAAAGCGAACAGGCTATGCGCATCGGTATCAACGGGTTCGGCCGGATCGGCCGCAACTTCACGAAGGCTCTCCTCGAGCGGTATCCCGGCGTCGAGATCGCCGCCGTCAACGACCTCACCAGCGCCGCCGAGTGCGCTCACCTGTTCAAGTACGACTCGAACTACGGAACGTACGCGGGGAACGTTACCGCGGACGCCGGCGCGATCTCGATCGACGGCAAGACGATCAAGGTCCTCGCCGAGCGCGACCCGGGCAAGCTGCCGTGGCGCGATCTCGGCGTCGAGATCGTGATCGAGTCGACCGGGCTCTTCACCGACGCCGCGAAAGCGCGCGCGCACATCGACGGCGGCGGGGCGAAGAAAGTCATCATCTCGGCGCCCGCCAAGGGCGAGGACGTGACGCTGGTGCTGGGCGTGAACGACGCGATGTACGATCCCGTCAAACACCACGTCATCTCGAACGCGTCGTGCACGACGAACTGTCTTGCGACGGCGGTGAAGCCGATCGTCGACAGCCTCGGCTGGGTCAAGGGCTTCATGTGCACGATCCACTCGTACACCAACGACCAGAACATCCTCGATGCGCCGCACAAGGATCTGCGCCGCGCGCGCAACGCGGCGACCAACATCATCCCGACCTCGACCGGTGCCGCCAAAGCGCTGTACCTGACGATCCCCGAGGTCGAGGGGACGTTCGACGGCTTCGCGCTGCGCGTCCCGACGCCGACCGTCTCGATGGTGTACCTAGTCGTGCAGACGAAGAAGGCGACAACGCGCGGCGAGCTCAACGCGATTCTGCGCGGCGCGGCGGAGAACGGCCTCAAGAACTACGTCGAGTACACGGAGGAAGAGCTCGTCTCCAGTGATTTCAAGCACAACCCGCACAGCTCGATCATCGACGGTAAGCTGACGAACGCGAACGGCGATTTGATCCAGATCGCCGCCTGGTACGACAACGAGTGGGGGTACTCGTGCCGCCTCGCCGACCTCACCCAGATGGTCGCCTCGAAGATCCCGACCACCGTCGCGTGAAGCACGGCTTCTTCACCGCCGTCCCCGTCGCCGCCGCGGTCTTCGCGTCGGCGACGTGCGTGAGCGCTCCCGCCGTTGCGCGCACCATGCAGCTGGACGACCTGCGAAAGCTGGTCGGGCTGAGCTCGCCGGCGATCTCGCCCGACGGAAAACGGGCGGTCGTGGTCGTCTCGCGCGTCAACTGGAACGAAGACCGCAACGACCGCGAGCTCGACGTCGTCGACCTCGCCACGCACGCCCGTCGCGCGCTGACGTACGACCGCAAGGGCCTCACCGACCCGCGCTGGTCACCGGACGGCACGAAGCTCGCGTTCATCGCCTCGGAAGGGACCGGAGCCGACGCGCACGCGCAGGTGTTCGTCCTGCCGATGGACGGCGGCGACGCGCGGCCGGTCACGAAAGCGCCCGAAGGCGTCGAGCAGTTCGCGTGGCGTCCTGACGGCGGGGCGATCGCGTACGCCGCGACCGACGCGCTGCCGAAGAAGACCGGCGCCGAGCGCTTCCGCGACGGCTTCGTCGTCGGCAACACGCCGATCACCACCCGCACCGCACCGCGTCCCGTCCACCTGTTCGTCATCGATGCCGACGGCGCGAGTAAGGCGCGCGCGCTAACCGCGGGCGAGCCGAGCGTCGCGACCGGGGAAGCGCAGTCGACGCTCTCGTGGTCGCCCGACGGAAAGACGATCGCGTTCGTGCTCGCGCCCAACGCGGTGCTGAACGACGCCGATCGCGCGCACGTCGAGCTGGTCGACGTCGCGAGCGGAACGCTGAGCCTGGCGACGACGCACGCCGCGCACGAGTCCGGACCGCGCTTCTCGCCCGACGGCAAGCACTTGGCCTACACCCACTCGGCCGACGACAACCAGATCACGCTGACCGAAGGGTGGGTCACGACGCCCGGCGGCGGCAGCGGTGCGGCGCTCTCGCAGCCGTACGACCGGGCGGTCCACGACCTCACCTGGCTGCCGGATTCGAGCGCGATCCTGTTCACGGCGCACGACGGAACGTCCACGGCGCTCGTGCGCGCACCGCTCGCCGCTTCACCGGCGCGCATCGACCTGGGCGATCTCAACATCAGCTCCGCGCTCGACGGGGCGATCGCGCGAGACGGCGCGATGGTGTTCGTCGCGACGGCGACGAAGCAGCCCGCCGAGCTGTACTACCGCGCGCCGAACGGCCTGCCGGTGAAGCTCACCGACTACAACGCCGTCGTCGCCGCGCTCGAGCTCGGGACGGCCGAGACGATCGCGTATCCGACCTCGCTCGGGCCGCGGGGCGATGCGGTGCTGACGTTTCCGCCCGGCTACGTCGCCGGACGCAAGTACCCGCTGGTCGTGCACATCCACGGCGGCCCGACCTCCGCATCGACCCGGCAGTTCAGCCGTCAGGTGCAGATCATGGCGGCGCGCGGGTGGCTCGTCCTCGAACCGAACTATCGCGGCAGCGACAACCTCGGTCTCGCCTACCAGCGCGGCGTGCTGTACGACCCCGAGGACGGCCCCGGGAAGGACATCATCGGCGCGCTCGACGCGGTGCGGGCACGCGGGATCGTCGACGAGCGCCGGATCGTCGTCGGCGGCTGGAGCTACGGCGGGATCATGACCGCGTGGATGATCTCGAAGTATCACTTCTGGCGCGCCGCGTTCTCCGGCGCGTCGGTGAACGACTGGGCGACCGACTACGGCACCGCCGACGACCCTGCCTCTGATGCGGCGCTCTTCCACGGCTCGCCGTTCGTCGGCAACAACGCGGCGGAATACCGGCGCGCGTCGGCGATCTCGTACGTCCACGACGTCACGACGCCGGTGCTGATCGTCTCCGACGTCGGCGACAACCGCGATCCGTTCGCGACCTCGTCGATGTACTACCGCGCGCTGCGCGACAACGGCAAGGACGCGACGTTCTTCGCGTATCCGGTCAACGGGCATTTCCCGACCGATCCGGTCCGAACCGCCGACGTCTTCGGCCGCTGGATGGAGTACTTCGCACGCCACCTGCAGTGAGCACGCTGAGCTAGCACATGTGTACGGTGTTGCTGCTGCTGCGCCCGGGCGATCGCTGGCCGCTGCTGATCGGAGCGAACCGCGACGAGCGGCTCGACCGCGCCTTCCTGCCGCCGGGACGGTACTGGGCGGACGAGCCGAGCGTCGTTGCGGGGCGCGACGTGCTCGGCGGCGGCAGCTGGTTCGGCGTGAACGACGACGGCGTGGTCGCGACGATCGTGAACGGGATGGACCGGCTCGGACCGCTCGAGGGAAAGGCGAGTCGCGGCGGGCTTGTCATGCGCGCGCTGCGCGAGCGCGACGCGCACGGTGCGGCGAAAGCGATCGGTGCGCTCGATGCCGTGCGCTATCGCGGCTTCACGCTGCTGGTCGCGGACCGCAGCGCAGCGTTCGCGGTGAGCAGCGACGAGCGCGCGATTCGCGTCGACGAGCTCCCGCCCGGGCACCACATGGTGACGCCGGACGGCGTCGACATCGCGGCATCGCCGCGCTACGCCAGCCACTTTCCGGCGTTCCGCGACGCGGCCCCGCCCGATCCTGGCGCCGATGACTGGACGAGCTGGACCGAGCTGCTGCGGCACGCCGACGAGGACGACCCGCACCGCGCGATGACGGTCGTGACCGCACAGGCGTTCGGAACCGTCTGCAGCTCGCTGCTGGCGCTCCCGGCCGCGCCGCAGGCAAGCCCGGTCCTGCTCTTCGCGGCCGGGCCGCCGACCAGCGCACCGTACCTCCGCATCGCGGCGCCGTGGGATCGCGGCGGCGAGGTCGAACGGTAGCCGCGGTATGCACTTCAAGAGCGTGAGCGACGCCGCCGTGAGCGGGAAGCGCGTCCTGCTGCGCGAGGACCTCAACGTCCCGATGAAGGACGGCGCGATCGCCGATGCGACCCGGATCGACGCCGCGCTGCCGACGCTGCACTGGCTGCGCGAACGGGGTGCGAAGACGGTGATCCTCTCGCACCTCGGCCGCCCGGACGGCAAGCCGAATCCGAGGTATTCGCTGCGCCCGATCGCCGCTCGGCTCACGGAGCTGCTGGGGAGCGAGGTTCGCTTCGTCGACGACTGCGTCGGTGAAGCGGCGATCGCCGCATCGAAGGCGCTGCCCGACGGTGGGTTCGCGCTGTTCGAGAACGTGCGCTTTCACCCCGAGGAAGAGGCCAACGATCCCGCGTTTGCGCGCGAGCTCGCAAAGTCGGGCGACCTGTACGTGAACGACGCCTTCGGGACGGCGCACCGCGCGCACGCCTCGACCACCGGCGTCGCGTCGTATCTCCCCGCGTACGCCGGCTTCCTGATGGAGGCGGAGCTCGCGGCATTGGCGCGCTTGACCGACCATCCCGTGCATCCGTTCGTCTGCGCGATCGGCGGCGCGAAGGTCGCCGACAAGGTCGGCGTCTTCGAGCACCTGCTGGCGAAGGTCGACGCGTTCGTGATCGGCGGTGGGATGGCGAACACGTTCCTGGCTGCGCAAGGGATCGACGTCGGCACGTCGCTGCGCGATCCCGACCTGGGCCCTGCGACGAAGATTCTCGGCCTCGCCGGCGCGCAGAACGTGGCGCTCCACCTTCCGGCCGACGCGGTCGTCGCCGACACGTTCGACGCCGACGATACCGCGCGCATCGTCGCGGTCTCGCAGGTCGGCGACGGGATGATCCTCGACATCGGCCCCGAGAGCGCCCGCGCCTACGCCGCGGTGCTGCGGGGCGCGAAGACGATCGTCTTCAACGGGCCGATGGGCGTCTACGAAAAGGCGGCGTACCAGAACGGTACGCGCGTCGTCGGCGAAGCGATCGCTGACGCGACGCGGCACGGCGCGACGAGCGTCGTCGGCGGCGGTGACGCGGCGGCCGCCGCCCACGCGCTCGGCTTCGCCGACGCGATGACGCACGTCTCGACCGGCGGCGGCGCCACCCTCGAGTTCCTCGAAGGCAAAACCCTGCCGGGCGTCGCCGCATTGGAGCGCCCGTGAGACCTCGCAAGCCGCTGATCGTCGGGAACTGGAAGATGCACAAGACGGTGGCTGAGACGCGTGCGTTCATCGGGGACCTGCGGGCGCGGACCCTGCCGCTGGCGGCGGTGGACGCGGTGATCTGCCCGCCGTTCACCGCGCTGTGCGCGGCGCACGACGCGCTCGCCGGTTCGGAGGTCGGGCTCGGCGCGCAGAACGTGGGCTGGGCCGAGGCCGGGGCGTTCACCGGCGAGATCGCACCCGGGATGCTGGTCGAGTGCGGCGTCACGTGGGTGGTGATCGGCCACTCCGAGCGCCGCGCGATGTTCGGCGAGCTCGACGAGCGCGTCAACGAGAAGGCGCTGGCCGCGCTGGCGCACGGCATCACGCCGATCGTCGCGGTCGGCGAGACGGAAGGCGAGCACGCCGCCGGGCTAGCGCGCGACAAGGTGTGCGCGCAGGTTCGTGCCGCGTTCGAGGGGATGCCGCCGGCGCACGTCGCGCGCTGCGTCGTCGCGTACGAGCCGATCTGGGCGATTGGGACCGGTAACGCCGACTCGCCGGACGAAGCGAACCACATCATGGGCGAGATCCGCGCCGCGGTCGACGGCCTCGCGAACTGCCGGCTGCTCTACGGCGGCAGCATGAAAGCGGAGAACGTGACCGCGTACGTGCAACAGCCCAACATCGACGGCGGTCTCGTCGGAGGCGCAAGCCTCGATCCTGCCTCGTTCGCCGCGCTGCTCGAAGGGGCGCGCAAAGGAGTGCTCGCGTGACGCGCCGCCGCCCGTTCGTGCTGGCGATTCTCGACGGCTGGGGCAGCACCACCGAGGTACGCGGCAACGCGATCCGCGCCGCAGATCTCCCCAACTGGACGCGCATCGTCGAGCGGTATCCGAACACGCTGTTGGAAGCGAGCGGCGAGGCGGTCGGCCTGCCGAAGGGCGTGATGGGGAACAGCGAGGTCGGCCACATCAACATCGGCAGCGGACGCGTCGTTCCGCAAGGCGTCGTCGTGATCAACGAAGAGATCGCAAGCGGCACGTTCGGGCAGAACAAGACGCTGCGCGCGTGCATCGAGCACGTGCATCGGACCGGCGGGAGATTGCACCTCATGGGGCTGGTCAGCGACGGGAAAGTGCACAGCTCGCTCGATCACGTCGAGGCGCTGATCGACGTGATCGCAGCCTCCGGGGCCGCGCTCGCGATCGACGCCTTTCTGGACGGGCGCGACACGCCGCCCAGCTCGGCGGCGACGTACTTGGCGCGGCTCGAGCGGCACCTCGCGCTGCGCGACCGCACCGGCGCGATCGCGACGATCTGCGGGCGGTACTACGCGATGGACCGCGACAAGCGCTGGGAGCGCGCACGCAAAGCGTACGACGCGCTCGCCAAGGCCGACGCGGAGTATCGCTTTCCGACCTCACAAGAGGCTCTCAAGGCGGCCTACGACCGTGGCGAGACCGACGAGTTCGTGCTGCCGACGATCGTCGGCGACCCGCGTCCGGTAAACGACGGTGACGCCTGCATCTTCTTCAACTTCCGGCCCGACCGCGCGCGCGAGCTCACGCTCGCCTTCAGCGATCCCGCCTTCGACGGCTTCCCGGCCCACCACTACCTCGACTTCGTGTTCGCGACGATGACGCGCTACGAGGAGCACTTCCCGAACCCCGTGCTGTTCGGGCCGCGTCCGCAGTATCACGTGTTCGGCGAAATCGTAGCGAACGCCGGGCTCACGCAACTGCGTCTCGCGGAGACCGAAAAGTACGCGCACGTGACCTACTTCTTCAACGGCGGACGTGAAGAGGTGTTTCCCGGCGAGGACCGCATCCTGATCCCGTCCAACCGCGCGGTCGCGACGTACGATCTCGCGCCGGAGATGTCGGCCAACGACATTACGATCGCCGCGGTGGAAGATCTCGCGCGCCGGCGGCACGACGTGATCGTGATGAACTATGCGAACGCCGACATGGTCGGCCATACCGGCGTCTGGGATGCGACGATCTCGGCGCTCGAGACGCTGGACGTCGCGCTGGGACGCCTCGAGCAGGCGGTGCTGAACGCCGGCGGGATCCTGGCGATCACCTCCGACCACGGCAACGCGGAAGAGAAAATCGACGAGCAGGGCAATCCGCTGACGGCGCACACGACGAACCCGGTGCCGCTGGTGCTGGTCTCGGAGCAGCCGCTCGGAGCGTTCATCGGCGAAGGCTGCCTGGGCGACGTCGCGCCGACGCTGCTCCCGCTCCTGGGGCTCGACGTCCCGCTCGAGATGACCGGCGCCAACCTGCTCGCCCCCGTCGCCGCACCCGGCCCCGGAATCGTCACCCCACCGGCGGTATCATGAAACAGAAACGTCTCCAACGCGCCGCGGACACCCTGCGCGAGAAAGCCGGCGGCGAGATCGAGTGCGCGATCGTGCTCGGCTCGGGTTTCGGCGCGGTGCTGCGCGAGCGCATCGATGGCGCGACGATCCCGTACAAGAAGATCGCTGGGATGCCGCTGCCGAGCGTCGCCGGACATGCCGGCGAGGCGCACGTCGGGATGCTGCAGGGACGGCGCGTCGTCGCGTTCAGCGGCCGCTTCCACCTCTACGAAGGCCGCCACGCCGGCGAGGTGATCTATCCCGTGCTCGCAGCGGCGCATGCCGGAGCGAAAACGTTCGTGCTCACGAACGCGGCCGGCGGCCTGAACCCGGACTACCGCGCGGGCGACCTGATGCTGATCGCGGACCAGCTCAACCTCACCGGGACGAGCCCGCTGATCGGCACGGAACTGCTGCCCGGGCAGGCCGCGCGGTTCGTCGACATGGTCGATGCGTACGCTCCGCACCTGCGCGAGTCGGCACGCCGCGTCGCGGCGGAGCACGCCTTCACACTGCGCGAGGGCGTCTACGCGGGGCTCGTCGGGCCGACGTACGAGACGCCCGCCGAAGCGCGCTACCTGCGCACGATCGGTGCCGACGCGGTCGGGATGTCGACCGTGCTCGAGACGATCGCCGCGCGCGCGCTCGGCTGCGAGGTCGCCGGCGTCTCGCTGATCACCAACGTCCACGGCACCGGCGAAGCGACGTCGCACGAAGAAGTCCTCGCAGCCGCAGCGAGCAGCTCGGAGAACGTCGCGCGTCTGGTCGAAGGGATCGTCGCGAGTCTCTGAGCCGCTCTAGGACATTCCCAGCCCGACCGTTTCAGGCGCGTCGCGCATGGTCTTGACGAAGCCGTAGAGCTGCTCGGCATCGATGCCGTGCAACATCAGCCGGAACCCGGCTTGGACCGTCGAGAACGGCACCACCGGGTGCCGGTTGTTCACCAGCCCGAGCGGCGCGATGTTGCCGAAGATGCGCGAGACGTAGATCGCGATCGTCTCGTCGAGCTGGAGCGAATCGCTCGCGCGGTTGAAATCCGCGCGCGTCAGCAGCAGGCTGTAGAGCGGCGTGTAGAGCTCGATAGCGCTTTGGATGTCCAGGATGTTGTGCCAGCGGCACGGCATCGCGCCGAGCGTCGAATCGAAGTCCTCGATCGCACTGAAGTCCATCTCACTGCGCGGCCGCGCAGCGATCGCGCGGCCCTGCGCGTTGAGCTGCGCGTTCACCTGGATGATGAAGTTGTAGATGTTGAGATCGTGCTGGACGAACACGTTGTCGACGAGCGCGTCGATCGTCCGCGGCTGGAGCGGAACCGACTTCATCTCGAGGCCGCCGATATTGTCGCTCAGGAAGCGCAGCATCTGCGTTCCGATGCTGAAGTGCCGCAGGATGAGGTAATTGGCATCGGGGTTCACGAAGGTTGCCATGCCCCAGGCGATCGATCGGTGCAGCAGCTTGGGCGCAGCGAACCAGTGCGGAACGAAGATCCGCACGACCTGCGTCAGCGCGACGGCCAAACGCGCGACGACCCGAACGCCCGGCAGCAGAAACCGCCGCGACCACGTTCGGTTGTTGCGCATCAGCGCCGCCTTGGCGGACGGATCGAACAACGTGCTGTGATCGAGCGCGAGGGCCGTCCACGGATCGGGGTTCGAGTAGTCGTGCGTGGCGAGGTCGTACGGCGTCATGCCGGCGTCAGCTCCTCGAGCTGCAGACGGTAGAGCCGTGCGACGACGGCGCTCGTCTTGACGATGCGGTCGGCCATCCCGGGCAGTTCGAGGATGCCCGAGCCGAGCGTTTCCTCGAACCCTGCCAGATGCCCGGCGTCGTTTTCGCCATGGTACAGCAGAAAGCTGACCTGGCGTTCATCGAGCGCGAGCTGCTCCGCGATGAGCCGGCCCCAGACCGCAGCCTTCTTGTTGCCGACGCCCTCGATGATGAACATCGCCCCGAGCAGATCGAACGGGTTGGGCTCGGTCGCCCGCTGGAACATGAATGCGTGCAGTGCCTCGGTCCCGACGTTTTTTTCGAAGCTGAGCATGTGCGAGAGGTCCCCGCCGACCGAGACGAAGTCGGCCTCCAGCATCGTGTAGTCCCGGTGTTCCGTGAGCGCGTGCTGGAGAAAAACCGAGCGCTGGGCGGCGAACTCGTTGGTGATGCTCGACGCGGCCCGCGCGATCCAGCGCGATCCCTCGATCACCTGCTGCCGGTGGTTGAGCAGGAGCGTGCGGTAGTCGTCGAGCCTGAACTTCCCGCGCCGCAGCTTGTCGATCAGCGGCGCGGTGTCGAGCGAGGTCTCGAAGTCGACCCATACCATGAGCAGGCGCCGCATGACCGATTGCGCCGCCCGGGACGTAGCCGTGCCGTTCATGCGACCTCCAGGAGCATCAAGCCGTTCAGAGCGCGACCGCTCTCGGGTACGTTGCACAAGATCTTCTGCCCCTTCTCCAGCGGTCGCACGCGTACCAGCTCCTCGAGCAGCACGAAGATCGATGCGGCGCCGACGTTGCCGCGCGTCGACAGGTTACTGAACCACTTCTCTGGCGGGATGAGCGCGCCGGCGGCGGTGAGCAGTTTCATGGTCTCGTCCCGCAACGACTGCGAGGAGTAATGGCAGCAGACGTGATCGATCTCGTCGATCACGATGCGGCCGCGCTCGACCAGCTCCACGAAGTGTGACACCCACACCGGCAGCATCGAGCGCATCCGAGCGATGTCCTGGGTGAGCATCAGCGCGCCGGCGCGCGCCGCACTCGCCGGACTTCCGTAGTCGCCCCAGAACCGCAAGCGCTCGCCGTCGTACGCGCCGCCGGCGATCATGCTCGGCAAGAACCGGTCCGCGAACGACCGGATGTCGATCCAGTGGATCTTCAGCGACCGATGCCGCGCGTTCGGCGCCGGCTCGAGCACCACCGCGCCGGCGCCGTCCGAGAGGGTGAACCGCAGGAACTCCGCCTCGAACGGGGGTTCGGCGGTCGCGCCGTCACCGGCATGCTCGTAGAAGCCGGGCCGGAAATAGCGGCTGGCGAACTCGCTGCCGGAGACGGTCGCCGCACGGTGCTCGCCGATGCGGATTTGCGCG
The DNA here is from genome assembly GCA_003168375.1 of Vulcanimicrobiota bacterium. Classification (GTDB taxonomy): domain Bacteria; phylum Vulcanimicrobiota; class Vulcanimicrobiia; order Vulcanimicrobiales; family Vulcanimicrobiaceae; genus Vulcanimicrobium; species Vulcanimicrobium winogradskyi. The sequence continues at coordinate 1,695,266 of PMSI01000001.1, read as the reverse complement.
TACGCCGATTTGAGCGCCATGAGCGAGCTCGTGCACACGCTCTGAAAGCTCGCGATCTCGATCGGCCCCAGATCCAGCTCCGCGTGCACCTGCGATGCGAGGCCCGGGAGGAGGACGTCGCCCAGGGTCGTCGCAGTGGCGAGGTACGTTACGTCGCGGAGCAGCAGCTCGGACGAGTCGACCGCCGCCGAGATCGCGGCGGCGGCCATGCTCGCATTTGAATGCTGCGCGACTCCGTTCTCGTCGAGCGCATAGTGGCGCGTCTTGATCTTGTTGTTGCGCAGCACGATGGGCCGATATCGTGAAGGTTTGCCGCCAATGCGGCCCAGGTACGTCTCCATCTCGTCGTTGCCGACCGGCGGCCCGGGGAAGAATGCCCCGAATCCGTTGATGTAGACGTCGTGCATAACTTGGTACCTAGCTCTTGTTGATCGTGCCGCGACAGTTCGGGGCTTTGCAGCGGCAGCGTTTGGTATTGGGGTGCAGGGTCAACTCGTAGTCGACGGTGATCTCTTCGCCCGGCCGGATGTCGCGCAGCGCCATGAAGAGAATGTGTCCGCGCGTGGTTCGCATGTACGCGTTCGGCCGGCACGAGTGGTTGACGTAGTGCGTGCCGTTGCCGCCGCGTGACCCGTCGAGACTCCAGTAGTAGTCGACGGAGCAGATGCGCAGGATGCGCAGGCGGCGCGTACGTGTGCGCCTAGCGACTTCGGCGCGCGCGATGCGCTCGCCCGCGTACTCCGCGATCTTCCGCGACTTCGGGAAGAGTTTCGTGGCGAAACACCCCTTGCCGGTGATCGGCGAGGGGCGAACGTCGAGTCCGGGCGCGAGCTTCACGGCTTGGGGTGATACCGGGCGGGCGCAGGATAACCCGCCCGCGAGGGAGATTTTCTTCAGACGGGCTCGCTTCACCGGGGAGAAGATTTTCATGTCGCTGCCCACGCCGGTCGTTCGGACGGCTGCACTCGCCGTGCTCTTGGGGGCCGTCGCGGCCGGCTGCGCGGGATCGGGGGTGGTCTCCACACCGGCCCCGGGATTTGCCGCGGACGGGGCGCAACGCGCCGTCCGCAGTCTGTCGAGCCTCGGTGCGTACAACGTCGACAAGACGAAGACCGCCGTCACCGGGATCTCGTCGGGCGGCTTCATGGCGGTGCAGCTGCAGGTCGCGTTCTCCGGTACGTTCCACTACGCGGCGGTGTACGCCGGCGGACCGTATTACTGCGCGCAGGACAGCCTCACGACCGCGCAGATCGTCTGCCAATACGCGACCTCCAGCTCGCTTTCCGCATCGGAGAGCTACCTCGACGCGCAGTCGAGCGCCGGCACCATCGATCCCAAGAGCAATCTCAGCGGTCAAAAAGCATACCTGTGGTCCGGCACGATGGACTTCACCGTCGAACAGAAGACGATGAACGACCTCAACACGGAGTACCAGCACTACGGCGTCTCGACCAAGTACGACAACACGTTCGCGTCGGGACACGGCTGGGAATCGCTCGACGGCGAGGTTGCATGCGGGACGACGGCCAGCCCGTACATGATCGACTGCAGCAACTACGATTCCGAGAACACGTGGCTGACGTACTTCTACGGCTCGGTGAACGCGCGCAACACCGGGACGCTCGGCGGGACGCTGATCAACTTCGACCAAACGCCGTACGGCGGCGGCGCGAACGACCTCGACACCAACGGCTACCTGTACGTGCCGGCGAACTGCGCGAACGGGACGCAGTGCCGGCTGATCGTCGCCCTCGACGGCTGCGTGCAGACGCAAGCGAACATCGGGACGAAGTTCATCGCCGAAGCCGGCCTCAACAAGTACGCCGACACGAACAACATCCTGGTGCTCTATCCGTACCAAGTCTCGAGCAGCACCCCGAACAACCCGAACGGGTGCTGGGACTGGTGGGGCTACGAGACCTCGACCTACGCGCTGAAGACCGGTCCGCAGATGGCGGCGATCAAGAAGATGGTCGACCGCATCCAGTCCGGCTCGACCGGCACGCCGACGCCAACCCCCAGCCCGACGCCGACCGGCGGGCCCACGCCGACCCCGACGCCGACGGGCCACGGCACGCCGACGCCGACCCCCACGCCGACACCCACCCCGACGGCCACGCCGACCCCGCCGCCGGTCTGCTACACCACGGCCAACTGGTATCACGTGCAAGCCGGTCGCGCGCACGACAACTTCGGCTACGCGCTCGCCAACGGCTCGAACCAGAACATGGGCCTCGACAACGTCTTCTACCAAACCACGCTCAAGAAGACGGGGACGAACTACTACGTCATCGGCACGTGCCCGTAGAGGAGCAGCGATGAATCGGGTCCCGTCGAGCGCCTCCGCTGCGCTCATCGCCGCTGCGCTGCTGCTCGGCACGGTCAGCGGTGCGCGCGCCGGCGTCGTCGTGCCGACGCAGCACAACGACAACTTCCGCACCGGAGCGAACCTCGCGGAGACGGTGCTCACGCCGGCCACGGTGACGCAGCTGGGCCTGCGGCGCGTCGATCGCGCCGTCGACGGCGCCATGAACACACAGATCTTGTACGCGCACGGCGTATCGTCCGGGGGACGAGAGCGCAACGTCGCCTACGTGACGACGAGCGCGAACTCCGTGTACGCGTTCGACGCGGACGACCGGTCCACCGGGCTGCAGAACGGTATGCTTTGGAGGCGGACGTTCGCCGACCCCGGCGCGTCGCCGCCGGCGCTCGCGCGCGGGATCAACGCGACGCCGGTGCTCGAGTTCGCCGACGGCAAAGGCACGATCGACGTCCTGTACAGTACGGCGAACCAGTTTCCGTGGAGCTCGGCCGGCATCGCCGACGAGCTCAAGATGCTGGAGACGCTCGACGTTCACTACTATCTGGTCAAGCTCGATCTCGCGACCGGCAAGACCCTGGCCGGACCCGTCGAGGTGCAAGGTTCGATGAAGCGCACGGACGGTCGAACGATGACCTTCGTGCCGAGGAACGAGAGCGACACCGCGTCGCTACTGCTCGACCACGGCTATCTGTACGCGTCGTTCAGCGCCCGTCAGAATGAAAACGTCTCGCAGTACTATGGTTGGATGGTGCGCTACGACGCGGCGAATCTGAGCTATGCGGGCGCGTTCAACACCGAACCGTACGCTTGGCACTGGGAACCCGCTACGCATCCGAGTCCCGTTCCGGTCTCCGCCGGCTTCGTGTGCTATCAGCCCGTCGGCGGCCGGCTCGAGTGGTGGCGGTCCGACTGGCTGGTGCCGAACGTGTTCGCGATGGCGTGCGTCGGCGAAGGCGGCGGAATCTGGCAGGGCGGGGCCGGGCCCGCCGCCGACCGCGACGGCAACGTCTACGCGATGATCGGCAACGGACACTACGATACCGCGTCGGGCTCGTACGGCGACAGCATCGTCAAGCTCCACAGTACCGGACCGGGGACGAGCGCGGACGCGTTCGGCGTGACGGGGTCGTACGCGCCGCCGCACGAGCGCGACCAGGACGAAACGTACGACGTCGACCTGGGCTCCGCCGGGCCGATGATCGTCGACGGCGCGAAGCGCGTCGTCGCGGGCGGAAAGACGGGGATCTTCTACGTCGTCGACGACCAGCTCGCGTACGTGCAAAGCATCGTCGCGGGGATCGACCACCGCGCGCCTGATCCGACCGGTCACCTGCGATATCAAACGTGGAATCAGGGGCCCCATCTGCACGGCTCGCCGACGTTCTGGCGCACCTCCGACCACACGGGATACGTGTACGAATGGGCCGAGAAAGACTACCTCAAGAAGTACGCGTTCGACATCGATCGCGGCCGCTTCATCTTCCGCGAGCCGGTTCAGCACCCGTGGGTCGCGCGCGAGACCGCGATCCTCGCCGCGCCGTGCGACAAGCTGCTCTGCCTCAACGCGATGCCGGGCGGGATGCTGGCGGTCTCGGCAAACGGACGCTCCCAGAGCTCGGGGATCGTCTGGGCGATCCTGCGAGCGTACGATCTGCTCAGCTCCGACAGCCTCTACGCGTTCGATGCCCGCTCGCTGAAGCTGCTGTGGCACGATCCGATCGGCGCCGTGCCGCACTTCGCGGGACCGACGGTCGCCGACGGACACGTGTTCGTGCCGACCAATTCCGTGCAGTGGCGGTTCACGATCTACTCGCTGGGTTTCGACGCCGTCGCCACCGCGACGAGCGTTCGGTTGTCCGCGCGCACATGGCTGCCGCCGCAGCTCGCGAAGCAGATGGCGATGGCGCGGATGATGCCGCACGCACTCGCGGCGAAGGGCCGGGTGCCCGACTATGCGACCGATCCCACGTTCCGTGCGCGCTCCTTGATGCCCAAGCTGACGAAGTCGTTGCCGCCGGGGACGATCGTCGGCGGGGCGTACGGGGTCATCGGAAACGAAGTCTACGATTGCACGAGCGCGAAGTGCACGAGGACGCGCACCGAGGTCCTGCACGTGTATCACTATGATGACCGGCCCGGGACCGCCCCCGGCACGGAGATCCCGCGTGCCGCCTGTTCGTATACGAAAGCACTCGCCGAGGTCTCACCGTTCGGAAAGGCCGCCGACTGGCAGCTCCTGGCGTTCGCGCCGAATCAGTGCCCGGTGTTCGGTTCCGCGACGACGTTCGTCGAGCGCACGTGGACGCTGTTCGGAATGCCGCCCTCGAAGCCGCGTTCGGGTGAGAACGCGGTGCCGTTCGCCGCACTCTACATCGCACTCCAACATGGGAAGTAGGATTTCGGCTCGCCCGGGAGGCCGGTTCCGGCCCCGTGCGGCGAACGATGGCGTCGCGCACGTCTTGGATGCATAATCAGTAGTACCGGCTCCGAGGCGGGCCGGGCCAAGTAAGCGTGTGGTCTCTGTAGATACCTGAAAGGCCATGGCCATGGTGTCGCGCATCCGCCTTGTCGCGCTCGCTCTCGTCGCAATCGTCATCCCGCCGGCGTTCGTCGCCCGGATGGCGCCTGGTATCGCCGCGCCGGCGGCGACCGCCGTCGCGCAGCGGATCGCGGCGGCGGTTGACGTCGTCCGAGTCGACGGCATCATCGGGCCCGCGACCGCCCGCTACGTGCTGCGCGGTCTCGACGATGCGAAACGTCGCAACGCGCAAGCGCTCGTCATCGAGCTCGACACGCCGGGCGGGTTGCTGAAGTCGATGGACGACATCACGAAGGCGATTCTCAACTCGCCGGTACCGGTCGTGGTGTACGTCTATCCGAGCGGCGGGCGCGCCGCGTCGGCCGGCGTTTTCGTCACCTACGCAGCCAACATCGCCGCGATGGCGCCGACGACGCACCTCGGGGCTGCGCACCCCGTCGCGCTCGGGGTCGGCGGCGGCGGTGCCGACAAGACCGAGATGACCAAGCTCACCAACGACACCGCCGCGGAGATTCGGGGATTCGCCGCGCAGCGCGGCCGTAACGCCGCCTGGGCTGAACAGGCGGTGCGGCAGAGCGTCTCGATCACCGAAGAGCAGGCGCTGCGCCTGCACGTCATCGACCTCATCGCGGCGAGCCCGCGCGAGCTGCTCGCCAAGATCGACGGCCGGAACGTTCGCACCGCCACGGGTGCTCGACGTCTCCAGACGCGTAGCGCGAGCGTCGTCGAGATCCCGATGGACGCGACGGAGCAATTTCTGCTCCTGCTCGGCGACCCGAACGTCGGCTTCATCCTCATGACGATCGCGCTCTACGGGATCATCTTCGAGTTGAGCAACCCCGGCTCGGTCTTCCCCGGAGTTATCGGCGGCCTCGCGCTCATCCTCGCGTTCGCCTCGTTCGCGGTGGTCACGGTGAACGTCGCCGGGCTGCTGCTGATCGGGTTCGCGTTGATCTTGTTCATCGCCGATATCAAGGTGCCCAGTCACGGCGTCCTCACCGCCGGCGGAATCGCATCGTTCGTCTTCGGTTCGCTGCTCCTCACCGGTGAGAACGCGCCGTTCATGCGCATCTCGCTCACCCTCATCATCACCGTCGCCGTACTGACCGCGGCCTTCTTCATGGTCGCGGTCGGCGCCGGACTGCGCGCCCAAGCCCGCAAGGTCCAAACGGGGCGCGAAGGGTTGATCGACGCGGTGGGCGTCGCACGCAGCGAACTTGCGCCGAGCGGCAGCGTGTTCGTTGTGGGCGAACTGTGGAAAGCTGAGGCGGCGAACGGCGTCATCCCGGCCGGCACGCCCGTTCGTGTGGTCGGGAGCACCGGACTACGCCTGACCGTGCGCGCTGTCGCACAAGTGGCTACGAAGGAGAAGATGGAATGACTACGGCGATTCTGGTTCCGATCGTGGGCGTCATCGTGTTGCTGGCGCTGCTCTCCGCGACGGTGAAGGTACTGCGCGAGTACGAGCGAGGCGTGATCTTCCGTCTCGGCCGGCTGCTGCGCGCCAAGGGTCCCGGCGTCATCTTCCTGATTCCGATCGTCGATCGCATGATCAGGATCGACCTCCGCGTCGTCACGCTGGACGTTCCCCGCCAAGAGATGATGACGCGCGATAACGTTTCGGTGACCGTCGATGCCGTCATGTACTTCCGCGTCGTCAATCCGGAAGACGCGGTTGTGAAAGTCGAGCACTATTCCAAGGCGACGTTCTTGCTCGCCCAAACGACCCTGCGCAGCGTCATCGGACAGCACGAGTTCGACGAGCTGCTCAGCCAGCGCGACCGCATCAACCAACAGCTTCAGAGCGTGATGGACGAACACTCCGAGCCTTGGGGCATCAAGATCACGCTGGTCGAAGTCCGCGACGTCGTGTTGCCGGAATCGATGAAGCGCGCGATGGCGAGGCAGGCCGAGGTCGAACGGGAGCGCCGCGCAAAGGTCATCAATGCCGAAGGCGAGTACCAAGCTGCGACGAAATTGGTGCTCGCAGCCGAGATGATCTCGAAGCAGCCGGTGGCACTCCAGCTCCGCTTCATCCAAGCGCTCACCGAGGTCGCGACGGAGCACAACTCGACGGTGGTCCTTCCGATCCCGATCGACCTCCTCACGCCTTTCCTCCGCAAACCGGACGATGGCGCCCGTCCAGCGGATCCGGGCGCCTTAGCGTAGGCGGTAGCAGCCGCTCGGGTCGACCTCGAGGCGGCGTCCGCCGAGGCTGACGCTGCGGACGGCGTGATCCCAGAACGTCAGCACGCGTACGGCGACCGGGCGGAGCTGAGCCAGGAGCGCGCGCACGCGAGCCGAGACGGCCAGCATATCGCGTTGCCAGGCGGGGTGGTCGCGCGGCAGCGTCGCCGGCATCTCCGCGCCGCCGTCCGCGACCTGCGGCGGTGCGATCGTCGGCGCGGCGATCGCGAGCGGGGCGGATTCGAGTGCGGGTCCGGATCGCGCGGCGTCGTTCACGCGCGCACCGCCAGCGCCGCGCGAAGCCGTCGCAGCGCGAGCAGGTGGAGCTGCGAGACGCGCTGCGGCGAGACGTGCATCGGCGCGACCAGCTCGCGGAGCTTGCGTTCCGCGAAGTAGTGCGCGACGACGATGCGCAGCTGGCGCGGCGGCAGCTTTGCGACCGCGCCGCGCACGAGCTCTCGCTCGACCCGCTCGCCCACGATCGTCTGCGGATCTGCGGAGTGGTCGAGGTCGAGCCGTTCGCCGCTCGGGAGCGTCGTGTCGAGTGAAAGCGGGGTGCGCCGGTGCACCTCGGTGCGCGCCGCCGCGAGGGCGGGCGTGAGGCGCGACATCGCGTTCATCGTCGGCATCGCCCCGAGCTCCTGAGCGAGCGCGTAGCGCGCCGCCTGGGCGCCGCGCATCGTCCGCCGCATCCGTTCGGAGACCGGGTCCATGCGGCGCACGCCGTTCAGCACCGCGCCCAGGATCACGCGACGCGCGTACTGCTCGAGCGGCACGCCGCGCGCCGCATCGAACGCGTCGACCGCGCGGATCGCGCCGACGCAGCCGTCGCCGATCAGATCGTCGACGTCGCTCATCGGCACCATGCGATGGACGCGGCGAGCGATCGCTTTGACCATCGGCAGCAGCGCGCGAATGTGCGTTTCGCGATCGTCCGCGCTCATCGCGGCTTTTTCACGAACAGCGAATCGGCGACGGCGCCCAGCGCGATCTCACCGACCGGCCCGAGCCCCTGCGCGAGCGGCTTCAGGATCTCCCGAAACAGCACCGCGCTCGCAACGTCCCGCGCGCTCACGACCTGCTCAGCCGCGGTGGAGGTTGTTGGCGATCCGCAGCATCTCATCTGCCGCCTGCACGAAATTGCAGACCGGCTTCACCCTCGTGTCGAAGCACTGTTTCGGGGGAGCGCGGGCGGACGGACAATGCTTGTGCGGACGGACGGACACTACCCGGTGATCTGAGTTTGCCGTTCAGTGATCCTCGAGCGCGCACGCTCTTCGGCGACCGGACGCCGAGGGGTCTAGGGTACCCGCAAGAAGGCGATCGTCACACAAAAACCCTCGGTCGTCGGCCCTCGCGGCGACCTGTCTGGACACCCCACAAGAAGCCGACCGTTAAACAAAACTCGTCGACGTCGGCGGTGATTTGAGTCGCCGTCGTCAATGCGGACGGACGGACACCGGCCGACCCGGCGGACGGACGGACGGCACTCGTGCACGTAACGGACGGACGGACACGATCACTTCGGCTTCGCCAGTTTCGCATGCCGCGTAATCGATAGCCCTTAGGCGAGCGGTCTTCGACCGCCCGTTTGCGTTCGGTCCAGTAGATCCGCGCGGCTTCGTCGGCACCCATATAGGTGAAGACGACCTGGCCGGCCCCGGAGCTTCACCTTACACGCGCTAGCCAGGCGGACGCAATGCAACCCGTGTGACCACGTCGGTCGCGAGCCATCACGAAAACGTCCGACATGTTCCCGCTGGCAATCATAACCCGCGTCCCTGCTGGCCAGAATGTGTATAGCCCCGCGGTGTGGGCGGCCTTGGCGCGCCTATAAGCAGCGTCATCATGCATGGCATTGAAGAGGTCCTGACACCTCCCGATATCGCGGAACGCGTTCGCATCTTGCACCGTCTTGAATGTGTCCGACCCACTGGCGTTCGCCGCAAGAACAGCCACGAACAGCGTGACGAGCGCCGCGACCCTGATTTTCATTGACCGTTCCTCGTATCCCGATCGCGTGTTGCCGTACCAGCGCATTCCTCGCTCGTGGTAGATCCCGCTGTTCGTGTTTAGCCAGACCACCTCGTCGCGCGGGCAGTGCTTCTGCGCGGCGGACTCCGTCGAGAACAGCTGCAGCGACCCGGTCTTGACCGGAGCATTGGCCGCGGTCTTGTGCGTCGTCGCCGACGCGACGGCCGGCGAGAGCAGGAGCGATGCGCTGGTGAGAGCGCTGGCAGGGACGGCGATGAGGACCAGGGCCATGAGGCCCGGCGCGATTTTCATGTGAACACCCCGTGAGGGTCGTTTGGGCGGGGCGGCGACTTCGGGTGTAGGACGCCGTTGCGGGCAGTCAAGCCGCCGCCCCGAGCCCATCATAACCGACGCGCCGGGTGTCGCCAAGGCCGGCGACGCGGAATGGCCGAAGCGCCGACGCCGGGGCGTAGGCGGTGATGACCGCTCACCGCGCGATCCGGCGCGTTCAGCGGGCCGGGTCGCGCGTAGGATTGCGCGTTACCATGCTCCGTCGCCGAGCCGCTACGCTAGCGGATGATGAAGCGCTACACCGTCCCGCTTGTGGACCTCGAGCCGTGTGATCGGCACGTCAACCAGGAGGGCATGATCCCCGCCGACGCGCGGACCGCAGCCGCGATCGCGGTCTTCCTGCGCTCGTGCGACGTCGACGCTGTAGGGAGCGACGACGGCGCCGCCGTCGCATTCCCAGCGCGCTCGGAGAGGGCCGCCTCGCGCATCGCGTTCGGCGCGGTCTGTCACCTCGCGTCGGAGAACTACCGCGCTGAGGCAGCATGGTGGATCGCCAATCGCGATTCCCGGTCGATCGCGCGCCAGGCATAGGCAATGGCCGTTCGAGATCCCGCGATACCGCCGGCGGGCGCGGGCCTCTCGTTCGATGCATTCGCGGAGCTCGTCGTCGCCGAGGTGCACCGCCGGCTGCCTGCCGTGAAAGCGACCCGCCGCGGCGCTCGGCTTGTCACGCTGCGCCACGGCGGTCGCGGCATGGCGATCGAGCGGACCGCCTCGTCCTGGATCGTCTACGACGAGACGGTTAGCGATCGGATCATGCTCTCGATCGGCGAGCGGCGGGACCGGTTCGTTGCGGGGAACGTCGCGGTGACGATCGCGAGCGCGCTCACCTAGCGCCTTGAAGGGCAACGAAGAAAACCGCGCACCAACTGGTGCACGGTTTCAGGGCCGGGATCCGCCAACGGCTACGCGGCGCTAGCGGTCGCGGGCCGCTTCGGTTCCCGTTGGATCGTCCACTTCGTCGTGCGTCGTCGCGGCGACGATTGTGGACACGTCGCGAAGTCTCGCGGGCTTGCCATCAGCCTGAGCTGGAGCTTTCGCGAGCAGCTTGAGAAGCGGCTGTAGGCTCGCACGGTAACGCACCGAGTCGGACCTACGATATGCGCGGAGAACTTCCTCATGCGTTATGTCGCCTGATGGCGTAAACCGGTCAGATTCGGTCTCGATGAACGCGGGGACGCATAGTACGCGAGGACGGGATTCCAGTGGTGTCATGTTGAGACTTCCGTTTGGTTGAAAGTCTCGGATCGTAGCCTTGACATGAGTTGCCGCGATCGCGACACGTTTGGGTGTCGGCTTGCAGAGCATTGATCCCGCGCTGGCAAGTCACGGTGTCCCTCGTCGTCCGAGGTCGACCAGGTCATTTTCATCTGGTTCCTCAAAGGCGCTGAAAAGCCTGCGCTACACGATGATTCCAGCGGGATTGAACTTCAGCCAGCACGCTGCGCCTGCTTTCGGTCCCGACTCGATGCGGATCGCGCTGTGACCGCCCTGGAAGAACCCAACCTCGGAGCGTAAGAGCCGGACGTGCCAGCCCGGCCTCAGGTTGATTGCGTCGCGCGCTGCGTCGGCCATGCCGTACCGATCGCCGTTCGCCTTCGCCGCCCAGTATGCATCGAAGGCGTCCTTGGAATCGAAACACGGGAAGCCGTTGCCTTCCCTCTTCACAACGCCCTTTTGGCCGACGGTTCCGAAATCGCCAGCGAGCACCGGTGCCGCGACTCCGAGGCAGACGCAGACAGTGAGAGCGGAAATCAAGACGCGCTTTAGCATAGGAACACCCTTCTTTCGCATCGGGGCCGCGGGGCCGGTTTGCACTACGGTCGCCGAGCGCTCCTCCGAGCCCTCCGAGCCGCCTCGTCCACGACCAGCCGGGCGACGATCGCGGACCGGTTGTCCTCACCATCCTCGAGCATAATCGCGTCGAGTTGCTTGAGCACCGGTGGTTTGAGCGAAACGGTGACGGGCCTCGCCTGACTTGCCTTCGCCTTCTTCGGTCTCGGCATATTATGAATTTATCATAGGATACCACTTGACGCAACCCGTCGCATATCTTATGATAGTTTCATAAAAACAAGCGACCCCGCCGGTGATCAGACCGACGGGGCCCGCCAACCGAAGGGGTTAGCTTCGAATGGCACATACGATTTCTCCGTCGCCGACCGGCGACCTCGACCAGAGGACCGTCGCCCGTTTCCGCGGTCGCGACACGTGGCTCGACTTCGACCGGCACCAGGCCGGCCTGCCCGAGCTGCTCAACTGCGACAAATGCGAGGTCGGGATCGTGCAGCGCGTCGCGGTCGACTACGACCCCGACTGCGGCGTGTCGTACGAAGCGACCGCGGGCTGCTCGATGGTGAGCGAGACGTGTTGGATTCCGCTCGGCGGCCAGATGAAGCAGTTCACCGACAAGACGTGGCGCTGCCCGGCCTGCACCTTCGAAGCCTCGCGGACGGCGGCCTGACGTGGCGTTCACCTGCCTCGGTCCGTCCTGCCCCGGCTGCTCGACCTGCGACCCGCTTCGGCCGACGATGACCGCTGCCGACCTCGTTGCGCTCGCGCAGCATAACTTCGACCAGCACTACGGCACCTGCGATGAGTGCGACGCGGAAAAGTTCTGCGCTAAGGGTATGCGGCTCTCGAATCTTGCCGCGCACCACCGCGCGAGCGCGCTAAGGGTTGACGCTCTGACCCGCCCCTCTCAGCCTATCGAGCACCACCCGGACCCCTGCGGCCCCGGCTGCGTCGCGCGGGGTTCCGTCACCGACGACGCGGACGGTCGGGAACACGACGAGTGTATCGACGTCGAGGCGGAGATTCTGGACGCGCGGATTGGGATTCTGCTCGACTGCTCAGACCCCGATGAGGCGCACGCGTGATGCACGCGATCGACGTCAACCGCGGCCAGATCGAAAGCCGCTTCCGCAAGGCCTGGGCCTGCGGCGGCCCGCGCATCGTGACGCCGCTCGGCCACGGCCGCTACCGGGTCGCCGGTGAGCGCGGCGCAACGTACAGCGTCACGCTCCAGGGCTGGAGATTCGGGGCCTGTAGTTGTCCCGCCGGAACGCACGGCCGGGTCTGCTACCACTTCGCCGCAGCGCTGCTGCGCCGCACTGCCGATGAAGGCATGGTGGCGCGATGAAGGGCCATGCGAAGACCGTCGGCGAGCTTCGCGATGCGATGCGCGGCTTACCGGACGACGCGCCGATCGACTACAAGTTCTGGCCGGTCAACCTCGATCCCGGTAAATCGGTGATCGACGGGAACCCGCGCCAGCATGGCGTGACGTTCGAGGCCGATCGCAATGGCATCGAGATCGCCCCGCCGCCTGAGTACGGGAAAGTGTCGGGGTCGCGATGACGTTCACTGACGCAGAGCGCGCCCGCATCGTCGAGGTAGAAGAACGCGACTCCGCGAGCCTGACCGTGCGGACGACCATGCTCGGCGAGATCGTGGAAGCAAACGAGAGCGAGCCCGACGTGCTCCTTGCGATGCACGGCCTGCTCGCCGGCGAGAACGAACAGACCGTCGCGGGTTTAGCAGGCGTCTCGTTCACCTACCGGCTGGTTCCGCAATGAGCACCTGGACGCGTACCGACGAGCTCGAAGCGCTCGTGGAAGATACCCGCGCCGGCATCCGGGCCGGTCTCGACGTTACGTGCTACGCGATCGCGATCGAACGAACGCTCGCATTAGGCCCACTCGACGTCAAAGACGAGAACGATCGCTGGGTCGAGCCTAACCCGAGCGACTTCCGCCCGCTCGCGATCGTCAGGCAACGGCGGAGCCTCGGAAAGCGCGGACCCGGGCTGTCATTCTGCAGATCCGCAGCCCGAACGCCTCACGCACCGTAACAGAGGGAGATACCGCATGTCCGCTACCGTCACCGTGATCCAGAACCGCGCCGCGAAGGGCGTCGGCGAGATCATCCGCCTTTCCGCTGGTCTCTCGCCAGGCGATGTCGCGAGCCTCACCTACCGCTTCCGCGCCGAGGTAGCCCGCGTGCGCGAGATCGCCGAGCAGCGCGTCGCGGCGGGAGAGAGGCTGCACGGCTCGTTCCGCATCACGTTCAGCTGCGCCAAGCTCGTCGACTTTCGGCACGAGACCTGGGACCGACTCATGCACGGGACCTTCGAGGAGCACGCCGCGAACGAGGCGCGCTACCTCGTCGAGTGCCGCGAAATGCTCGGTATCGAGCCCGGCCCGGTCGCGGTAGTTCGCCCGGCTATCCAGGCACCGGCAGAATATGTTTCCCTGCCAATCGAGGCCGGGCCGACGTCGTCCGATTTCCCACCAGTCGAAGTCCGGCCGACGACGTCGCACGAGCGCCACTGCGGCTCTTTCGCCTGACGGTCGGTCCGAATCGAATCACCACCCCTTTTCTTGACAACCCGCAACCAACCTAAGGAGGAAGTTTCATATGCCCCATCAGCCCGTGCGAATCCATTCGGTTACTGATGAAGTGCGCCGCGAACAGCTCGCGCGCGGGATCACCGCGCTCGAGGAGCTTACGAATGAGCTCGGCCAGATGCTCGACACTCACCGATCGCTGTTGCTCCTCGCACAGCGGGCGGACGATGAGCCTGCTGTGCTCACGGATCCAGGGTCACGCGCGACTTGGGACGCGGCCTGCGTCGTTCTCTACAAATCGTACTGCGAAGGCGGCACTTGCGAAACGTCAGAGCGACTCGCGCGGCTCGCCGAAACCGCAGGTATGGCTCTGGGTGCCGTCTCTGGATCCCGGCTGCTCGTTACGGGCGGAATATTCTGCGACATTGACGAGCCGCCAACGTTTGCAGCATTCCGCGAAGATGTCATCGATGCAATCGAAGAGTACCGTCTCGCTGCCGGAAGCCCCATGCCCAGTGAAATGTTCGGCGGCGTGGTGTGAACGTGACGCTGCCACAGGGCTCGTCGTCCCGAAACCTACAGGTCATGGAACGCGCCGAGGCTTCCCGTCACGGCGGGGCGCCGGCGTCTCATGATCCCGTCCCGAGTCTCGCGCCGCAGCGCATCGGCTACATCCGCGTCTCGACGGACGAACAGAACCTTGCGCTTCAGCGCGACGCGATGCAGAGCGCCGGCCTGGTCGACATCCGCGAGGAAACCGCGAGCGGTCGCCGGCGCGATCGCCCCGTGCTCGGTTCCCTGCTCGGGCAGCTGCGCGCCGGCGACGTCCTCGTGGTCTGGAAGGTCGACCGCGTCGCTCGATCGACCCGCCACCTGTTGGAGATCGTCGAGGACCTCCACGCGCGCGGCGTTGGGTTCGTGTCGCTCACGCAAGCGATCGACACCACCAGCCCGATGGGCCGATTCTTCGTCACCGTCCTCGCAGCGGTCGCCGAGCTCGAGGCCGAGACGATCCGCGAACGCGTCCACGCCGGCATCGCGGCTGCGCAGCGCCGGGGCGTGAAGTTCGGTCCGCCGGTCAAGGTGACGCGGTCGAAGCTCGAGGCAGCGCGAACGCTTCTCGACGACCCAGGCGCCTCAGTCGGCAGCGTGGCGCGTACGCTCGGCGTTGGACGGTCGACGCTGTACCGCGCGCTCGCACCGAACCAGGCCGCGCGCGGCCTGTAGTGAGGCTTCACCGCGACGCGCGGTACCGACCGCCGCGCCCCGGCCTTTCGCCCGTCTGAGCGGCGGGAATCGCGTGGAGCGCTGCGATCCGTGGCCGTCGCAACCTAAACCCCGGACAACGAGCTGCTCTGGCGGTGAAGCTCGGACAACTCGAAGAGGCACGGGAAGAAGCGCGGCACCGTAAAGTCGAGGCCGGTCAGCGTTCAGGGCGCGGTAGCGTCAAAAATAGCTTGGGACCAATTGGTCCCAAGCTATCGGGGCGAGCCCCAAAATCGTACGAGCAAGTCGGAGCCGAGATCGGTGTCGGCAGTTCGACCGTCCACCGCGTCGCCTACCTCGCCGACCACGCGCCGGAAGCGTTCGAAAGTCGCGCCCTGCAACCCCCGCCACTTTATCATGCAAAGCAGAGCCGAATCGTCGGTGGAAGGCGGCTCCGGCCGCCATTTTCGTGCTCAACCGAAAGACTCTCGCCGCCGCCGGCATAGACCCGCCACTTTGGGTTTCCGCGGCCAGAACGGCATCAAGGCCGCGCCCGACAGACCCGACACGTCATGGCCGATTAATTGTTCGATTCTCGGGCGCGCCTCATCGTCGAGCGAACGGCAGCGGCACCGGGTAAGGCAGCCGAGCATAACGAAGCCCGCCCGAAGACCAAGAGGGGGGAAGGCAACTGAGTGGACCGTCCAGACTTGACGACGGTGACCAATCGACCGCGTCCGGGGCATATCGCGATCGCGGTGGTGGCGGCGGTTGTTGTTGTTCTCATCTTGGCACTTGGGCTCGGGATCAAGCAGCGTCACGATCGCGACGCACGGCTCGTCGCCGCTCGCCTAGATTTGATCGATTGGACAACGTACCGAGCATCGCTGCAGCACCTCTTCGACGAGAACCAGCGCCTCCTCAAACGCTTTGACGCACTCTCCAGGGATGCCGACGCCGCGAGCGCAGCCCGCCACGACTCGCACGAGCTCGCGTTCAAGAATAAGGAGGCTCGGGTTGAATACCTCGACGTCGGCCAGATGCAGGCCGTCACCGACGCGGAGTTTGCAAACATTCATGATCTGCTCAATCGCGTCGATGAGCGCTATGGTGCGGCACTGACCTCCACGGCACGGCAACATCTACGCGAGGTTGAGACTGGGCGGTCAGATGGGATTCAGGACTGGTCGCGCGCTGCGGAAGTCATCTATGAAGAGATGCGCGCAGCGCTGAACGGGCGATATCTTACGCCGCCTATCGACCTGGTCGCATACTACGACCGGTCTTCTCGTGAACTCAGCCACGCTGAGACCGCATCCGCGGCACTGAGTGACGACATTGGTGCCATTTTTAGGCGAATAGACACTGACGTGACGCGCCGAAGAGCGGCACTCGCTCAGATCTAAGTTCGATGGCGATTCGCGAGACAGTCCAGCACCGCATAGAGCGGCGCGCAGCGCAGCCGATCGACCCGATCGACCTTCTCTCGGATGGGACGATGACGCTTGCCGCCGTCGTCAAGACCTTCGGCCGGAGCGTCAAGACCTGGAAGCGCGCGATCGACCGCGGCGAGCTGCCGGTGTCGCGCTACGACCCCGCTCCTGGTGCCGCGCAAAGCGGTCGTCCTTTACCTCGCCGACCGGCTGCAGTTCCGCAAGGAGCTCGTCGTCGTGCCCCAGGCCCGCGCTCGGCGTCGATGACACAGCGCTTCCTCGCTGCCGTTTGCACCGCAGTGTTGTCGATGAGCTCCGCGTCGAATCGTCCCGGTGCGGACGTTGACCCAGACGTCGGTGTCGTCCACCTGTGCACCGCGGATCGCGAGGTCCATTGGGTGCATCCCGTAGAGCGCAGCGCTGAATTGCTGACCACCGACCTGGTCGTACTGAAGGACCTCCTGGATTGTCGCCGGCTTGTTCCCAGGAAGGGGTTTTACCACTGGCGCCGGCAGCCCCAGCCGCGTCGCCTGCTGCGCCAAGAACGCACCCACCGTCTGATTCATCGAGACGGCGGTGATGTGATCGTCCAGTAGGTGAGCCGCGAGCGAACGACACGAGAAGGTGACGGTGTTGTCCTGAAAGACCCCTTTGTACAGGTCGACCTCGCCCAGGAACCACCGATCCAGCTGCTCGATGCTCGTCGGATCGACCGTTGGATTCTGCGGAAAGCCGAGCCAGAGCTCGACGACGACGTCGGCCTGCTGAGCGGCGCCCTCTGTCGCGTTCACGAGATCGATCACGCCCTGCGCGTTCGAGAGCCCAGAGTCATTGACGGCTTGACCGCGGAAGAGCTGCACCGGAAAGTCCGGATTCGTCGAGAGCGGGACGACGATGCTCGCCGAATCCCCGGCCCCATGTCCGTTCTCGGTCCATTGCGCGTCAACGACGGAGTATCGCAAGCCGTCGATGACGACGACTATCCGAAGGGCGTTGACCTCACTCCACGACTCGTACGTGACGGGCTCGAGTGGAACGCGATCGGAGACGCTGACCGTCATGGTGGGTTCGGGGTGGTCAACCGCGTCGGTTGACGCGGTGACGTAGGGATCGAGCCGTGCCGACCGCTTGCGGAGCGCTGGTCGCGCGACGATCCGTTGAAGATCTCCTCGAGCGCCTTGCCGACGACAGTTTTCAGCGCGTGTTTTGCCCCATCATTCGGACCGTCGATCTGGTGGCGAATAACGAGTTCGTGGCGAACCGTCCTCTGCCGATGGTGCTCGTGCGCGCGACGCACGAGTGGCTCCCGCAGCGACTTTGCTCGCTCAACGGTCGGCCCGACTGGCGGAGTACCCTGCGGGTGACCGAATGGGAACCTCGGATCAGGAGGCGCCTTCAGCGTTGCCCTGCCGCCAGTAAGGGCAGGATCATACCCGGGCAGGTTGCGCTTACCGGTTACCGGGTCGAACCCGTCTTGATCGGCCGGCGTCTTGTCCCAGTGGGAGAACTTGTAGAACGCCAGCGCCTTGTCGCCGACGACCTCGAGCGAATGACCGACCTTATCGAGATTATCGAACGCCCAGATCGCGTCGTTGCGCAACATCTCCCACTCACTATGGTGGTGGAGCATCCACTTCTCGACGCCCTGAACGTCAGCGAGCATCTCATCCGAAATGCGCTTCGTGATGGAGCGGTTGTCATGCAACCATTTTTGGCCGTCGTGCAGGGAATTGCCGAGATCCCAAAACCCCTTGGTGACAGCGGGGAGTGCCATCGTCCCGACCTCCGTCATAATCGCTTGGAAGTTCTGCCACGAGCGCTTTTCGGCGAACTGCGCGGTCCCAAAAATCGAACGGCTCTGAGCGTCCAGGCCGAGCGACTTCTGCTTCGTGATCGCGTCGTGGATCTTGTGGAGCTGGTCGATCATGATCGGATCCGCGAGCACCGAGGCAAGGCGCGTGCCCGTTGTCCCGAACGCGCCCTGGAATACTTGTTGGGCCATCACTGAGCCATGCTTGCGCTCGTAGTCGGCGAGCTTGTCGAGGAAGCCGAAAATGTCACCGCCTTTGTCGGTGAAGTACCGGCTGTTGCCCTTCTTATCGAGCACGTCTAGGCCAGGATGCTCCTTCGTCCCGGCCCCGAGTAAGAGCGCCTTGCCCTTCTGCGCATGCGTGGTCATTTGTAGCGGCCCGAGCGCCTGTCTAGCCAACTGCGCGAGGGATGATCCGCCCTTCGCTCGCCCCATGCCGAAGCGCGACATTGCGATCATCATCGTCGCCGCGTCTTCGTTCGAGACGTGAAGGCTCTTGAGCGTCGGGAGGAAGTAGCCCATCTGCGTGACGGCTTGGCTCAGATTGGACGGCATGAGCTCGCCCATCTTGAGCACCGTGTCCATCATCTTCGGTACGCCCTTGGGGTCGTACTGACGAAAGAGGTGGACAAGCGCCATTGTGTTGTCGACGGTTTGAGTCGGCGAGAAGCCGCGCACCGCGCCGAGCACGACCTGCATTTTCGCGGCTTGCGGAAGCAGTGAGAGCATCGCGTCGAACGACATGGCGCCTTGCGACTGCCGAGCGATCTCGCGAAACATTTCAGCCGACTGAGCGGGTGACGTCCCCGACATGTCGCCGGCGTCGAAGATCGAACCCCGCGCGTGCTCCATCTGCCCGGCGTTCGCACCGGTGACGTTCTGGATGGACGTCATGATCGTTTGAAAACGACCCGCTTCGTGGATGGCATCCCACGCGAGCCCAAGCCCAGCTTCTGCGCCGTACTTGACGGCCTGAACGCCGGTGCGGACCGCTGCGCGGGCCATCATTCCTCCAACACCACCGACGGGCGGCATGGGGATGCCCCCGAAGCCGCCGCCGGGCGGCATACCACCGCCTCCGCCTCCACCGCCGAAGCCGCCGCCGGCGCCACGGCCGAATGCAGGGGTACCGTAAATCGTCCCCCCGCTACCCGCGCCCGGCGGCCCCATGAGCCGTGAAGCCCATGGGCTAGCCCAGCCGGAGCCAGTTGCGAGAGGTGAAGCGCCAGCCCACTTCATCGTCGGCGCCGACGGGAGCGCCATTTGACGCGTGAGGCCAGCACCGACATTCTGCCAGCCGCGACCGGCTCCAGCCGGCGCGGCGAACGCGGCGCCGGCGCCGAATCCGGCGGCTCCACCCGCGCTCATTGCATTTAACCGCGCCACGGCGCCCGCAGCAGCGGTCGCGCTAGCAGCGACGCTCATGTACGCGAAGGACAGACCGCGCGCGCCGGATTCAGCCGCGCGCGACGTCGCTGCGTTGGCGCGCAGCGTTGCATCGAATCCACCGACGGCCGCACCGCTCGCCATCGCGGCTTTGCTGAGATCCCAGAACCCCGAAGAAACGCCCTTGACGTCGACAGCCAGAGCCTGAAGCAGCGGATGGAGGGTTCCCGCCTTACGGGCCAGATCCGCGAGTTTCGCCGGCGCCCCGCCGTCGAAATACTCAATTCCAAAGCCGACCAAAAAATCAAAGGGCATCAGCTCGGACCACTCTCTTCGCGTCGGCGCAACGCCATCGCCTCGCCGCGCAGGGTGAGCTCTTTCTCCTTCAGTGCGACGACGTAGCTTTCGTAGCCAGCGAGTATTTCAACGCTCGCGGTAAGAGCTTTCGCAGTGTCGTTCAAAAGCGAGCGCCCACGCGTAACCGCGTCAGCGGCCCGTTCGGCGACGGCTTGTACGTTCGGCAGAACCGCCTCGATTTGCTCGCGAAACACGGTAAGCTCGGTGAGAGAGGCACGGAAGAGCGCATTCGATTGCGCGAGGTTCTCGCCGAGGGTACGCACCTCGTCAGCCGTCCGGTCGAATTCGGCGGCGAGTTCGTCCCTATCCATTCCGCAGCTCGCAAAGCGGAGCAAAGAGCCTAGGGGCCGAGAAATGGATCGAGCGAGTGTTATCGGTCGTCACGCTGCCCTCACGCCCCCGCCGAGCTTGACCGGCTTTAGCCGGCGGGGACGAGAGGGCGGCCGCGTCGCGCTCGCGAGCCGCGGCTCGTTGCGTAGCGCGCGCGGTATGGCCACCCGCGATCGCCCCGCTTGCGAGCGTCGCGATCGACGCGGACGATTGCATAACCTACAGCAGACCTTCGGCGGCGAGCAGATCTGGGTGCTCCTCCACCAGCGTGTGAAGCCGCTTCCGCTCGACCCGGAGCAAGCCAGCGTTCGCGTCGACACCGGCGATCTTGGCGCGCAGCTCGCGCACCTCAGCGAGAACGAGCAGCTGCTCGAGCCCAGCGATCAGGTCCCCCAGGTCGGTGATCCCCTGTCGGCGCTGCTCGATCGTTCCGCCGACCTCAAGCTTCGTCGACGCCTGCAAGAGGCCGGCATATGAGGCCGTCGGGTAGAATCCGCGCGCGGCATTTCGTAGAACCTTCGCGTACAGCGCGCGTTCCGTCAAAAGTACTGAACGCGCTGTCTTCAAGTGCGCCGTGAGCTGTTGGAGCGAGCGATCCTGGAAAACGGACGTCATCGGCGGAGGGCCCGCGTCTGGATGAAGGTCACTCGAACACCTCCCTCAAGACGTGCGCGAATAGTTCATCGTCCGACACAGACGCATCGCCGAACTTCGCGTCGCCTAGGCGGGCGCGGCCAGAATCCAACAGAAGCCGCTGTTCACGCCGCTCGATGTCCCGGGCGAAACTCGCCGTCCGCTGGTCGAGTGACCGAGATTCGTCGTGGATGTCAGACCCCATGAAGAGATGACAGTGGTCGCGCTCGAATGCGCGCAGCGCGGCGTCGAGAGAGCGCTCATCGGTGATGGCGCTGCGGTCTTCGGCCTCGAAAATCTTCAGCGCGTCGTCGGCGCTGTGCGCACCGAATCGTCTGAACAACTCTTGAGCGCTATCGCGGAGCCCCAAAGGTAGTTCAGGCATTGTGTCCGGCCTCCCGTTGTCTCTTCAGCTGCGCCTCGCGTTCGAGGGCGAACAGGTCGCTGCCGACCGCGATATGCGCCGTGCCGAACCGCTGTAGGTTCGATCGCCGCTCGAGCTCTTCGACCGAGACGTTCGGGTCTCTAAAGTCGGTGAAGGCGTTCGTCTCTGCCGGCACTCGGTCGGATCGCTGCGACGCCTTCACTGCGACACCGTCGCAATCGGCGCACGTTCGACATGCGCGGGCGCCGAATCGCCGGACAAGCAAACTGTGTTGCGGTCGACGAATTCACGGAGCGCCGAGATCCGAATGCGGCGTTCTCCGCCGTTGACGCCGACCGTGCAGTACGGCAACCGCCCCGACGCCATCAGCCGCATGATATGCGCTCGCGAGCACGCGAGGAAGCGCGCTCCCTCGGGATATGGGCGAACTAGCCCGTCTTCGATCGGCTCTTTCTTGTCCAACAACGCGCTTATCTGCACGAACGCTCTCCGGTAGTCGGCGTAACCGCCTCGGTGATCGATTGCCTTGGAGCGTCGCGCCCCTGTCGATCAAACCGTCAACCCGGCACCTGTCCAGCGAGGACGACGGAAAACCTGGCGTGGTTTTCCTCGGCACGCGGTCCCATCGCGGGTCCGCGGTAACTCGATCGTTCACGACACCCACGACCTGCGTAGCGTGCCGGCTGCACCGGGCTTGCCTACTGTTAGCGTATCACTCCGTGTCAAGACCCCTCTCACGGCGTCACTGCAAGTGCATTGGTCATGCGCTCCGGCCGAAGGCGGTCTGGGCCTGATCGCGGTTCACTTCGCAAGGTCGCAGGGTTCGAAGCAGCGCTGCGCAGGCAGCCGCGACGTCGACCGTTCATTCGGTCACGGTCACGTCGGCCGAAGTCACGCCGCTATGTGCCAGGCTCCGTGACCGTGAACGAACCTGCGCGCAACTTCCGCGGACCTTCCGTTTCGCGTCTCGTCTCAGTCATTTCCGGGGGCGGTCCCGGTGCGACTTGGACGGCCGCCTTCTCTATTGGTGAAGTCTCCGCCGGAGCCCATTGTCTGGTTGCGCAACTTCCATCGGTCCTTCCGAACCTTCCGTTCGACGTTCCAAATCGGAAGTTGCGGAAGTTGCGCAACCACCGGAACAAGCCGTGGAGAGAGCAGTAGACTTTCGCCGGGTAAACTTTCGTCATTGCGTTTTCCGGCCGAACGCGACGCAATTTCGAGGGCGCGCTCGCATCGACTTCGACGCCTCGCTTCTCTAGTACAGAGGTCTCCCTCGAGCAGCCTCGCACTTGCGCCGTCCTTGCGATCATCCTTTCGCGAAAGTAGGCGCGCAAGGATGACCGGGGGCTTGCCGTCGCCGTCAATGACCGGCCTCGATGTCGTGAGCCATCACCGCACTCCCTCAGCGTAGAGCGTCGGATGCAGCCGCAGTGTGAGCTCGCTGCCGATCTTCTGCTCGTCGATCAGGCCGGGTTTCCGTAGGTCGCTGAGGAGGTTGCGGAAGCCGCCCGCGTTCGCGTAGCCGGTCTTCGCCGCTAACCGATCGCGCGTCACCCACTCCTCACCCGCCGCGTGCAGTTCGCGCATCGCATCGAACAGCTTCGTGGCTCCGCCGTCGAGCTTCGGGCGCCAGAGATCGACCAGCTCCTCGTGCTGGTGTAGTTCGACGCGATGACCGACGAGTAGCGCCTGACCGTGTGCGGTTATGGCGACACTCCTAGCGCCATCCACGTCCTCGATCACAGCAGCGGCGCGCAGCTCCGAGAGCAGGTTGCGGAATCCCCCTGTGTTCGTGTAGCCGGAAAGAAGCGCAAGTTGATCGCGCGTCGCCTGCCCGCCCAGAACGCGCGCGAGCGCGACGAGGACTTTCGTCGCCCCGCCGCCGAGCGAGTCGTCCGACGGATTAGCGGCCCGTGGAGCCGTCGCAGGCTTCGCTGGTACAGAACTCAGCACCGGACGCTGCGGCCTCACCGCGGGCTCAGGGCGCACGGGAATCGGTGCTCGCGCAGCGCGCAACGCATCGGCGATCGGCGCGACGACGGCCGGAAGCTGGGCGGATGCACCTTGGAGCGCGTCGACGGCGAGGGCAACCGACTCGACGATCTCGCGGAGAGCCGCGATCGCCTTCTCGCCGACGACGGGCACCTCGACGCGCTCGACCGGCCGGGCTTCAAGCTCCACGATCGCGAGCCGCGCCTCGGCGATGTCCCGGCGCAGCTGCATCACCTCGGCAGGATCGGCCGCGCCCTTCACGGCCAGCTTCTTTTGCAGGTCCGCGATCGTCGCGCGCAGCGCTTTCGGGTCGTCGGCTTTGGCGCGCTCGACGGTGGCCGCTATCTCGCCGCGCAGCTTGTCGAGGTCGACCGACGCGAAGACCTTCGGCTCGACTCGCTTCTCGCCGACTCGCGGGGTCCGCGAGGAATCGAACGTGCTGCGCGCCGCGAACTTCACCCGGCGGAAGACACCAAAGATCGCCGGCGACCAGAAGTAGCCCTCGCCCTGCGGGAGCGCCGCGAGATGGCGAATCATCTCGTCACGCTGCTGCTGATCGCCCTGCGCCTCGACGACCCATGCGTCGATCGCCTTTCGGTCCGCCGTGCCCACCGAGCGCATCGCGAACAGGTTGTCGGCCTGCGTGAGGACGTTGTTGTTGATCGTCGCCGATCGCTGGCCGATGATCGCGCAGCCGAGGCCGCGGCTGCGTCCGAGCGCGACGATGTCTTCGACGGCGCCGACGCACTGCAACAGGTCGGGGTCTTTCTGCAGCTGCTGAGGGCAGAAGCGCGGGACCTCGTCGATGATGAGGAACAGCGGATCGCGACGGCGGTTCTTGAGGTCGTACAGCGTGGTGCAGAACTCGCCGACGAAGCGGCGCTGCTTCCCCTTCGTGAGGTCCGACACGTCGAGGATCACCGGCACGCGCTCCTCGACGACGAACCGCGCGATGATCGGGCCGGACGTCGGTTCGAGCGGAACGTCGCCGCGTTCGCCGCCGAAGATGTAGACGGGCAGGCCCGCCGACTTGCCGTCGGGCGACGACTTCAGCCCCCACCAGGCCGAGGTCGGGTCGATAATGACGGGCGGGACGCCGAAGCGGATCGCCTCCTCGGCGAGCAGTACGCCGTCGTTCGTCTTGCCGCTGCCACGCACACCGACGATCGCGCTGGCGGTCGTGAATATCTCCGGCGTGATCTCACACAGCTCGGCGGAGAGGCGTACGCGGTTAGCTTGCATTGCTCACCGCCTCGAAGACGACGGATGTAGTCGCGTCGCTGCGCGCCGCTCCTTGGCCTTCGGCGTTGCTCGCGGTCAGGATCCTGGTGACGCTGCTCATGCGGCACCGATCAGCGCACGCAGCGATCGCGACGCCGTCAACTCGTACCAGCTTCCCGTCGTCTTGAGGAACCGGTCGCAGAAGGCTGCACCGTCGGCCTCGAACGAGGCGAACACTTCGGTCTTGAGCTGCTGTAGCGAGCGGTTTGCCGTGACGCCGATCGGGAGCCGATGCTCCATCCGGTACTCAAGCAGCGCGTGTAACGCGTAGAAGCTTCTTTGCGAGTCGGACGTCGGTTTGCCGCCGAACGTCGCATTCGAGACCTTGTCGATGTCGTCGAGCACCAGGTACGCGGTGTCGCGTAACGGCCGCATCAAACGCATCTGGCCAGCGCCGTCGGCGCGGCATTCGCGCATCGCCTCGAGCAGCAGGGCGACGTTGGCCATGACGCTCGACACACCGCGGCGCTCCAACTCGCGAGCGATGCCGGCGTACAGCCCCGTCTTGCCTCGTCCCTGGGCACCGAAGATCCCGATCCCGCGATGGCCGCGCATCGCCTCGCGCTGCAGCGTGGCAAGGTGCAGCCGCTGATCGGTGCCGCCGCTCCACTCGCGCAGCGCGAGCATATCGCCGAGCGGGTCGGGAAGCGTCGCGACGTATGCCGCGCCGACTTCGCGCGCGCCCGGGCTCGGATGTGAAGCGATCGTCACGCCAGCGAACTCGAACGGAATCTCGCAGCGCTCGTGCACCATCGAGGCGAGCTCTGCGTGGCTCTTCGCTGCCCGCTCCTGCGCGTCGGCGAGGACGCAGGGCGAGCACATCGCCCGGATCCACAGCTGCCCCAGTCCGCCGGCCTGCACCGCGATCGGCAGCGTTGGCGCGTTACAGCGCGGGCAGGGCTTCAGCTCGACCGTCACGCGCTCAGGAGTCCGGGACGGGTGTAGTCGTCGAGGTTTTCGCCGTCGACGATTGGCACAGGCACATCAGGTTCGAGCGAGTCCCACCATTCCGCGAGCAGCGCTAACGACAGCGTCGACAGAACCGGGCCGCGTGGATGTCGCTTATTCAGCTTGCGCGCGAAGAGTCGATGCGCCATGGCCTCGATGTCCGCACGGCTCCAGTGCGCTAGTAGAGCTTCCGCTGCGACGATTTCGGCGGACTTTGGGCTGCGTTGAAGTATTGCAAAGTGCCCTTTGATGGCACCAGCCTCGATGCCGGCCGTCAAGAACCAGGCGATCAGGTCGCGCGTCGGCGAGGCCGGACTCGACGGCAACCCATGGGGTTCGGCTCTCTCGCGCGCGCTCGCGCCGGAGAGCGAATCAGGATCAGGACTAGAAGTACCTTTACCGCGCGCGTGTGTAGCCCCAGCCCCGTTGGTGCGAGGCAGGGGCGGCTCAGGCGCGTCATTGGTGCGCTGTGAGGGCGCGGCGGGGGCCCCGCCCCCGGATTCGGGCGTGTTCGCCCCAGCGCCGTTGGTGCGAGGTAGGGGCGGCTCAGGCGCGTCATTGGTGCGCTGTGAGGGCGCGGTGGGGGCCCCGCTGGGGCGGAACTTCGAGAGCAACCGCTTTCCATCGGCGTCCTTGAACCGAAAGCCGAGCGCGCGCGCCGTCACGAAGACGGTTGCGTTTGTCGGCCACTTCCCAGTTAGTCGCTCCATCACGCGAAACAGCTCGACGAGTGCGCCCTGAGAGTCACTCGTCACCGGCGCCCGCCTATTTCGCGTTGCGCTCCCGCGGATACGGGCAGAATCAGCCGAGAATTGGGGCGTACGAGGCCGCAGCGCCATCCGATGGCTGGAGGACCGGACGACTTGGTGTGGCCACCCTTACGTGGTCTCAGCGCCGACGTTGGGGCATCGCGGCCATCCGTGTCCGGCGATGCTTTCATTCGCGCTACCGCTTTGCGGTTATCGGAACATCGACGCCGCGCCCCGATCGCTGCGATTCACACGATGCACCATCGGTGATCGCGGTTCGCGTCGGATCGAGCGGGTCCACGTCGCCGGCAGTGCGTTGATATTTGGCAGCCATCGCCGCGAACAGCGCCAGGAAGCGCTGCGTCTCCGCCGTGTCCGGCAAGACGATCAACGCGGCGTCACCTCGCGGCTTCAGTGGCACCGAGAAGGTGCCTACGGAAAACCGCATTGCGCCGGATCAGCACAACGATGACCTCACCGGAGGGGGTGGTGCCGTACCGTGGGTTGAGCCACTTCGTCGCGGCCTGGGCGCTAGCACCAGCCTCGGCCCCTAGCCTTGTCGCCCTGAGAGACCCCCATCCAAGTTCATCGCACGCGGCATTGAGCGCGTCTAGGACCAGCCGTTTCGCTGCCGCCCGTTCACCAGGCGCCTCTTCGAGCGCAAGCATTGCGGGAATCGTACTATGGTTCGCACCATAGAGTCAAGTCATGGTTCGCATTAAGGTTGCTACCATAGGTCTCATGAGCGACGACGCGCCCGAAGGTGCACCGGGAGCCGGCCAGACGATCGGCGATCGGATCGCGTGGCTTCGCCTGCAGCGGCGGAAGACGCGCACCGCCCTTGGAGCCGAGGTCGGACTCGGTGAGGCCGCGGTGCGGCAGATTGAAACCGGGGGTTCGAAGCAGCCTACTTTCCAGAACGGAGTGAGGATCGCGCGCGCGCTCGGGGTTTCGCCGGACTATCTCGCCTTTGGAGTCGACAGCGCACCGGAGCGCGAGGAGATCGGTCGTCTAAAGGACGCGCTCAACCACGAGCGTTCGGAGAAAGAGCGGCACGAAGCTCACGTTATGGAGCTAATTGAGGAGAAGTGGCTCAGCGAATCACGACTCGGTGCGTTCGAAAGAATCCTGAAGAGCAAGGGGATCGACATCGACGATGAAGTCGAGCTTTCCCTGACTGAACAAGGCGTGCTTCGCGAAAAAGTCGATCACACCGCTGGGACGTTGGCGGATAACGCGCGCGCCCTAACGGGGGCCGAGCTCACGACGCGGCTATCGATATCTCATCCAGGGCATCCGGAAATCGTAGCTGAGCTAGCACGCATACTCGAACGGTGTACGGTTACGGACCAGCAAATTTTCCTCTTAAGAGATGAAGGCCTGAGCTCGGCGGAGATAGTCGCGGAGCTTGGCATTCCCGGACCTCAGGTTACCCGGCAGTACCGGTCCGTTTTGCGTCGTATTCAGCGACGAGTTCTCGAGTTTGCTCATCTTGCTAAGGTGAGCGCGCGATGAGAAATGGACCGAAGTCGTCTCTCGCTGCGTGCGCGACAACCAGGTCTAGTGCGGCACTGCGGCTATGATACGAGTCGTCACTTACGCGCGGGTCTCGACGATCGGCCAGGAAACCGAAGGTCAATCGCTTCAGAACCAAGAGCGTGCGTTCATGCGAGCCATTGACGGCGCGACGTGGACCCGCGTGCGTACGTACCGCGAGGCGGCGAGCGCGGGTACCGTCGAAGGACGCGTCGAGTTTGAGCGCATGATCGCCGAGCTCGCGAACACGAAGCCCGCCGCGATCGTCGTCGATACGTTGGACCGCTTTACGCGAAACCTGCGCGAGGGTCTAAACCTACTCGAGGAATTGCGAGGGCACCACGTCGGGCTGATCGCACTCGACTGGCGGCGTGACCGTCCGATCGACCTTGACGACGACCGCGACTGGGCTGACGTCGTCGCGGAATTCACCCAGGCCGAAGCGTTCCGTCGCAAGCTTTCGCGGACCATTCGCCGTTCGTACGAAGCGCGAGGCGAGCGCGGTGCCACGAAGACCAACAAGCCCCCGTTCGGCCTTGTGAAGGTCGGGGACCAGCTGGTTCCGGATCCAGACCGGGCGTGGATCGTCGCGGAGGTCGATCGGCGTCTACTGGCCGGCGAGTCAATGGGCGAGTTGAACAGCTGGTCGCGCTCGATCGACCCCGCGGCCTGGCAGACGCGAACTGGCGTCATGCTCGCGATGTCAAATACGGCGTACGTCGAGGCCGGCGTTCGAAAAGTGCAGACGCAGGCGGCTCTCAATAGCCTGCTCGCAACGAATAGCGCCCGCTTCGGACTGACGCGTCGCAAGTACGAATTGGAATTCACGGGGGTCTTCCGCTGCGAATGCGGACAGCTCATGCACAGCGCCGGCGTCATGATCAACGGTGTGCCGCGCGAAAGGATCATTTGCGATCGGCGTAATCGCGCCGAGCGCGGGCATTGCGTCTTCGTATACGCGGAGCGCGTCGCCCCACTGTGGGCCAGGTACACTGAAGAGATCAGCGCCCCGGGGGCAGTCGAACGATGGACAACGGCAGCCACCGTCGCGCGGCCTGAACGGCGCAAGCTCGAGCATCGCCTTGCGGCCATCGACCAGAAGGCGGCAGCGCTCAAGGAACGACGAGATGCAGCTCTCGACTTGATGCTCGACAAGAACCCGGGCGTGGTTCGACAGGTGCGGACCGCACTCGCCGAACTGGATCGCGACGAGAGCGCTCTATGGGCCTCCCGTGAGGCCGTCCTTGGCGAACTCGCGTCACTCGACGCGCCGACGCACGATGTCGTCGCGCTGGCCGCGCTCCTGCCCCGATACGGTGAAATGTACGAGACCATGGCTCCTCGGGACCGCAACATACTGAATCGGGCGCTGTGCGCAGCTCTGGGTTCGCATCCGGTCTTGCGGCGGCTCACCCTCGGCGGCCGTGGGTCTGGCAAGAAGGCGACGTATGGGCTCGACTGGCCAGGCGTCAGCGCTACAAAGTCCCGACGGCCATCCGCGGCCGGCGGTCACCACGCCCGACGCTGACCCGACGACGATTCAGTTGATTCCGTAGCTGGTCAGGCATTCCGTGCCTGCACTCCCTTGGCGTTCGCTTCGTAGGCGCGCTGGGCGCCGAGGATCTGCATCATCGCCTCGACGATCGAGACGTTCGAGCGCTCCAGCATCCCGAACGCGATCGACGGCCCACCGCGCGCGCCCGGCGCGAACGTGCGCGCACGCCCGGACGCGTCGGTCGCCGCAAACAGCGTCGCGCCGAGCGGCCGCAGCGCTTCGGGCGAGGGGAACGAGGCCAGCCGCAGTTGCGCGATCGTGCGCCCTTTCTGTGCCGGCGAGTCGACGATCACGCGGCCATCGCGCTCGACCCGCGCGCTCAGCGCGTCGGCCGGAATGCGCACGCCGGTGAGCGCCCAGCCCGCGCTGTTGCGCAGTGTTCCGTCGGCGTCGCGCGCGAACTCACCGTTGCGCGTGTACGCCTTTGCGCTGCCGCGCTCGACCGCGAAGAAGCCCGGCCCGTCGATCGCGAGATCGAACGCGCCGCCGCTGCGAACCAGCTTGCCCTGCGCGAAGACCGCGTGCCGCCCCACGCCGATCGTGCCGAGTCCGAGCGCCCCGGCACGGACGTCGGCGAAGGTCGCCGCGGCGCCCTTGAAGCCCGCGACGTCGGCGTTGGCGAGATTGTCGGCGACGATCTCGAGCTGCGTCTGCTGCGCCGCCATACCGCTCGCCGCGGCGAACATCGCGCGGTTCATCGCACGCGCACCACGTCGTTGGCAGCCTTTTCCCGCGTCGCGTCGATCGCGAGCAGCGTCTTCTGCGCGCTCTCGAACGCGCGCTGTGCGGTGAGGATCGCCAGCGTCTCGCCGATGGGGTTCACCGTGCTCGTCTCGAGCGCGCCCGCGAGGACGCGCGTCCCGGCCGGCAGCGGTATCCGGTCGACGACGCGGCCGCCGTCGCGCACGCTGCCGTCGGAGGCGATCGTCGCATCGGCGGACACGCGCAAGACGCCGCAGGCGCCGCGCAGTTTCCGGCCGCGGTCGTCGATCAGGAAGCCGTCACGGTCGCGGGTGAACGCGCCCTCACGCGTCGCGGCCGCGCCGACGTGAAACGCGCCCTCTCCGAGCAGCGCGAGATCGAACCGGCGGCCGGTGGTGCGCACCGCGCCCTGCTCGCGCACCGCGCGCTCGAAGACCGTGAGCCCGTCGCGCGCGAGCGCCGTCGTCGCCGCGGTCCGGCGGAATCCGTCGGTCGAGGCGTTGGCGAGGTTGTGGGTCGCGATGTCGAGCTGCGCGCGCGCCGCCCGCATCGCGCTCGCCATCCAATGCTGTCCGTCCATCGTCCGATGATGGCTGGTGCGCGTTGCCGCCTCATGTCCGCGTCTTGACCGCGCCGTGCGCGCCGGGCGGCACGCGTCAGCGCACGGCAGCCTTCGGCGCAACGTGAGGCCCGCGCGAAGAGCGCGCGCGTGACGCTCGGGATTCCGTTTGTGGCGGGCGATCTGCGCCTGAAGGTCGTGCCATTCGGGCGTGCCGGGGAAGCGCCAACCTGGAAGCGCTACTCGTTAGACCACAGAACGACCCTCGCGACCTCCGCGAAACCGATAGAGGTGAACGAGCCCTACGACGACGGCAATCTGTTAGGTCACCGGCAGGCCGTTCTCACTGAGGTTGTATCCAGCGGCCAGGATCTGCTGACGAACCGCTCCACCGGTCGAGCCGCCGGCCGTGACATGTCAATGGCGGAGGCGACAGAGCGAGAAATCCTGAGACGTTCAGGCTAACGAGTGTTGTCCCCGGCTGCTTGGGCGTCTGGGTCGTTGTCGGCGGGCTCGACGAGTTGGATCCGCCGTCGGCGGAAGCGCTGGGTGCTTTGAGGGCTGCAGCCACATACATCTGGACCGCCGAGGCCTGTATCTTGAACGCCGTATCTTGCTGAGCCGGCGTTCCCTTTATGGTAGCCTTTGCGAGCGCGGCGTTCGCCCTATCCAGATGGCCTTTTGCGTCGGTCTTCGCTCGTTGCAGCGTCATTTTTGTAGCTGGGTTAGATGATAAGGGAACGCGCATGATCAGCGGTGGAAGTTCGGGCGGAGGTGGAGGTGCGGGCAACTGTTTCAGTTTAACGCAGAGGCGGTCGACAACTCCTTGCAGCGCACGGTCGGCGACACCATCTTTGAACGAATCCTTGTCGACGTCGGTGTCGATGAACGGCGACACTAAGGCCGCGACTGCGGATGTGCCGCTCCACGAGTTCGACTTCGACACGAACGCTAAACTGAGAATATGGAGCAGTGAACCAAGCGGCCCAGCGGTGGTGAGTACCGAGATGTGTTGGTCAAGTCCGACCGGAATCACGGACATCGTCGTGCAGTCGTAGAGCTGCGCGCTCGCGTGCGTCTGAACGCGCGTGCTGAAGCTCACGGTATGCGAAAAATTCTCGCTGGAGACGCTGTAGACGAGATAGCGTTGGCCGCGCCCGCAGACCGTATCGAGCGGGGTGCTTCCAGACGCCACCACGCCGGCATTAAACTGCGAGGGAACGGATGGGATGCCGCGACGGTCGAGCAGATTCGACATGAGGGACAGATACGTCGGAGTGTTGGAATTGTCGAGCGTTGGCACCAGTTGGACGTAGGGCTCATAGCCTTGGAAGAGGCTCAAGCGCCCATTGTTAATCACTGCGGAGCCGAGCAAGACGTTCAATTTGTCCGTCGGAACGAGTGCCGAGAGCGCTTTGGCTATCGTTGGTGCGTCCGCTGAGGTCAGAGCCCCGACGTTGAGTGGTATCGGGGGCAAAGTCGCGATCACGCGTCCGTTGATCACGTCGAACGAGCGTATGGTAACGATGAGGTTGGGGCTCGCGGGGTCTTTCGGTTGAGGTTCCGGGTTGAATTGCGTCGTGATGAGAATGTTAGCAACTGTCGGATCGCAATCCGGGGTTGGCACCTTCGTGAGATCGTAAACGCAGGCGGAGTACAGTGGATACGCCGACGTGATAGCGTTCATTAACTTCACCAAGACGTCATCGTGTACGTCTTTCACCGTGAACGGCAGCGCCTGACCGACGACTGGCGGCTGCACGCCGACAGCGGGATAGATAACGACCCGGAGACGAACGTCCGTCGTATCGGCGTAGATCGATGTCGGCGTCATGAGCGCCAAACCCGTCACGATCGCCCCGAGGAGTCTCGGGGAAAGCAACGGGACCGCGTACTTGAATGCGGTCGCTATGGAGCGAAGCATGCCACCCCCTCGTAATCTCCGCCACCCAGACGGAGGACGAGGGGTCTGCGCTCCCAGCGCTACCTTGTCCTGCTTAGGATTCTAATCGAAGCCACGCTCAGGCGGCACCATGGAGCGTCTCGAACCGGCCTGGCAGCACCCACGTACGCAGCCATGGTCAGCGTCCGTGGCACCGCGCCGGGTCGGATGGCCTGCTCCTGCCCGTACCTCCTTGTAGAACCCGGCGTGACCGATTGCCGCTATCGGATCCGGGACGCGGCTGCCCTATGGGAGGGGTCGGCGGCGGGTCGCGGGGGCTCGCTTCTTCTGCTAAGCCGTACGCCGAGCCGCGGGACCTCAAGCCCCGGTGGCGGAAACCCCGCCTGCAACCGGCGGGAAGCGACCTTCCGCCGCGGGACGAGTAGAGGAAGCGCATGGAGATCGGGATCTTGGGCTCCGGCAACATCGGAGGAAATGCCGCGCGCCTGTTCGCGCAGGCGGGGCATCAGGTGCGCATCGCCAACTCGCGCGGGCCGCAGTCGCTTCGGGCGCTGGTCGCCGAGATCGGCGCGAACGCACAGGCCACCAGCGCGCAGGACGCGGTCGACGCGAGCGACCTCGTGCTGATCGCGGTACCGTGGACGAAGCGAGAAGAGGCGCTCGGCGAGATCGAGGGCTGGGACGGCAAGATCGTCGTCGACGCGATGAACCCCTACACCGAGGACTTCGAGATCGAGGACCTCGGTTCGAAGACCGCGACCGAGTTCACCCGCGCGCTGGTCCCCGGCGCGCGCGTGGTCAAGGCGTTCAACACGATCTACTACAAGCGGCTCGCCGGTGACGGCAAGCCGAAGGGCGAGAAGGGCCGGCTCGCGATCCCCGTCGCCTCGGACGATGCGGCGGCCAAACGCGTCGTGATGGACCTGATCGACGAGATCGGATTCGACCCGGTCGACAACGGCGGCCTCATCGAAGGCGGCCGCAAGCAGCAGCCCGGGTCGTCGATCTACAACCAGCCGATCGGGGCGACGGAGATGCGGGCCGAGCTCGCGCGCGCCTAGCGCGCCGCGCTAGCCTATCGCGCGGATCAAGCCGCCGTCGACCGGGATCGTCGCCCCGGTCACGTACGATGCGCGCGCCGACGCCAAGAACGCGACGACCGCGCCGAACTCATCCGGCCGCCCCGCGCGGCGCAGCGGCGACTCGTTTGCGCGATCGCCGGCGCCCGTCTCGCGCAGGCGATCGGTGAGGATCAGTCCCGGAGCGACGTTGTTGACGGTGATGCCGTGCGGGCCGAGCTCGTCGGCCAGGAGCTTCGCCATACCGACCACGCCGGCGCGCATCGCGGTCGAGAGGATCGAGCGCGGCAGTACCGACTTCACCGACAAGCTGACGATGTTGATCACGCGTCCGCCGCCGTCGCGCGCGAGGTGCGGCAGCACGAGCCGCGTCATGCGCACCGTCGCGAGCAGGCTCAGCTCGAACGCGCGCTGCCACGCCGCGTCGTCGAAGTCGTCGAAGCTCCCGAACGGCGGACCACCGGCGTTGTTGACCAGCACGTCGATCCGGCCGTACTCGCGCACCGCCGCGTCGACGAACGCTGCGCTCGCCGCCGCGTCGGTGACGTCGACCGGCACCGCCAGCACGCGCCGTCCGCTCTCGGCGCGAATCGCCGCCGCGGTCGCTTCGAGCGTTCGCGCGTTGCGCGCGCCGATCGCGAGATCGGCGCCTTCCGCCGCCAGCGCGGCGGCGGTCGCGCGGCCGAGACCTTTGCTCGCCGCGAGCACGAGCGCGACGCGACCGGCGAGCCCGAGGTCCACCGCGCGCTATTCGACGATCTGGTGCGTCGCGGACCCGTTGCCGAGCGGGAGCTGCTCCGTTTCGGTCTCCGCCGCGGGCGGCGCCGCGCTGGCGGCCGGCAGCGCGCTCGCCTCGGTTATCGGCGTGCGCTCGATCAGCGAGAGGTGCGTCATCAGCAGCGAGCGCAGCTCGCTCTTCGCCTTCTCCGCGGTGTCGCCGTGGCGCTGCGCCTCGCGCCGCGCCTCGTCGATGCGGTCGCTCAGCGCCGAGATCTCGCGCTCCGCGACCAGCCGCGCCTCTTGCTTGATGAGGTCGGCCTCCTTGTGGGCGGCGGCTTTCACCTCGTCGGCGGTGCGCTGGGCGAGGAGCAGCGTCGACTGCAGCGATTCCTCCATCGCCTTGAAGTGCGAGAGCCGCTCGCGCAGATCGGCCATATCGCCCTGGAGCGCGGCCCGCGCCTGCGCTTCGTCCTCGAGCGCCTCGATGATCTCGTCGAGAAAC
This sequence comes from Vulcanimicrobiota bacterium, assembly GCA_003168375.1. Classification (GTDB taxonomy): domain Bacteria; phylum Vulcanimicrobiota; class Vulcanimicrobiia; order Vulcanimicrobiales; family Vulcanimicrobiaceae; genus Vulcanimicrobium; species Vulcanimicrobium winogradskyi. The sequence continues at coordinate 1,660,474 of PMSI01000001.1, read as the reverse complement.
TCGTTGACCTCGTTGCGGTCGTAGCCTTGCAGCGACTTCTTGAACTCTTTGTGCTGGATGTCGACGATCGTGAGTCTGGCCATTAGCGGAGGTCCCTGATCCCGAGGATGCCGTCGTTGTCGAGCTGTTCGCGGACGCCGGCGGAGTTGACGTTGACCCCGGCCGGCACGACGAGGTAGATCGCCTCGGCGAGCTTCTGAATCCGGCCGTCGATCGTGTACGCGACGCCGGAGGTGAAGTCGACGACGCGCTGCAGCAGATTGCGATCGGCGCCCTGCACGTTCACGATCACCACCTGGCGCGCTCTCAGCGCGTCCGCGATCTCGGTGACGTCGCCGAACGAACGCGGCGCGAACACCGCGACGGAGCCGCCGCCGCGCCGTGAGGCGTCGCCGATCGGGACGACGTTACGCTTCGCCCCGACCTCGTCGTGGGCGTAGAGCTCGTCGTCCTCCTCGTCGTGGACCGCGAACCAGGATCCGAACCGCGCGAACATGCTCATGCCAGGCTCCTCTCTCTCACGGGTCGCGGGCCGAAGATCGCGGTGCCGAGCCGCACCATCGTCGAACCGTGGCGCACCGCGCGCTCCCAATCTCCGGACATCCCAAGCGACAGCGTCGTCCCGCCGACGCGCTCGAACGCGTCGCGCGCCGCGGCGAACGCCGCATCGACATCGCCGTGCAGCGGCCCGATCGCCATCACGCCGTCGACCGCGAGGCCTTCGTCGCGCAGCCGCGCGGCGAGCCCCGGCGCGTCGGCGGGGGCGGCGCCGAACCGTTCGGTCGGAGAGACGTTCACTTGTACCAGAACGCGCAGACGCCGCCCCGCGTCGCGCGCGGCCTTGGCGAGCGCGAGGCCGGCCTCGAGCCGGTCGACGCTCTGCACGACGTCGAACAGGCCGGCGATCGCTTTCGCCTTGTTCGTTTGCACGTGGCCGACGAAATGGGTGGTACAGGGCGGCAGGTGGTCGTACTTGCGCCGCGCTTCCTGAACGTAGCTCTCGCCGACGTCGCGCACGCCCGCGTCGAGCGCCGCCAACACCGCGTCGCGCGGCTGCGTTTTCGTGACCGCGAGGATCGCGACGGAGCCCGGCTCGCGTCCGGACGCGACGGTGACCTCGTCGACGCGCTCGCGCAACGTCGCCACGCGCTCGGCGACCGTACCGGTGGCGAGGGACATGGACGGACACCTTCGCCGAACGGCGCTCGGAAACCCCGCCGGTCGCAGGCGTGGCGGACGGCTGGGAGTCAGGCGGCCGCGCTCGTCCGCGTGACGGTGCGCGTCCCGCGCCGGTACGACAAGACGATCAAGCCGATCCCGACGAAGATCTGGAGCACCGCGACGAATTGCCCCCCGTCGAGACCGATCACGGTGAAACCCGGCTCGCGCCAGATCTCGGCGATCGCGCGCGTGATCCCGTAGATCGTGAACCACGTCCAGGCGACGACGCCGTCGGGCGGGCGCGAGCGGTAGACGAGCAGGATGATCGGCAGCGTCAGGATGTCGAGGATCGCCTCGAAGATCTGCGAGGGGTAGCGGTACCCGTCGGCATAGGCCGGAAACAGGATGCAGTACGGGTGGTCCGGGATGCACAGCTTGCCGGGGAGCTCGTCGTTGATGAAGTTCACGATGCGCGTCGTGAAGATCCCGAGCGAGAGCATCGGCACGACCTCGTCGCCGAGGATCCCGAAGGTGAGCCCGGGGTGCTTGCGCAGGAAGAGCAGGATCGCCAGGATCACCCCGACCAGCGCGCCGTGGAACGCCATCCCGCCCTGCCAGATCGCGATGAAGTTCAGCGGGTGCGCGAGGTAGTCGCCGAGGTTGTGCCTCGTGATGACGTCGGCGATGACGAACCCGATCCGCCCGCCGATCAGCACTCCGACGAGCCCGTAGACGAGAAAATCCTGGATCTGGTCGCTGGTCAGACCGAGCCGCCGCCGGCCCGCCGGCCGGTTCATCCACAAAAAGACGCAGACGAAGCCAAACAGATACGAGAGGCCGTACCAGTGCACGGCGACCGGCCCGAGGCGGAACGCGATCGGGTCGATGTTCGGATAATAGAACCAATGGCTCACCTGGCGGTGGATACGGCGCAAGGCCGTGCAACCTTTGCGAACGGCGCGAAGGAGGACGCTCCTGCGAGAACCGGGCGCGCCACCGCGGCGTGACGACCCGGGTTGAGGAACCGTCTACCATGGGAGCACCGTGACCGCCGACCTCAATATTCTCACCGCGTTCCTCGCCGGGCTGGTCTCCTTCGTGTCGCCCTGCGTGCTGCCGCTGATCCCGGCCTATCTCTCGTTCCTGACCGGGTCGAGTCTGGAGGAGCTCAAAGCGCAGTCGGACGCGGCGAGCCGCGCCCGAACGATGCTGCACGCGCTGGCCTTCGTCGCGGGCTTCACGGTCGTCTTCATGGCGATCGGTCTGTCGGCGAGCGCGCTGGGCTCGGTCTTCATCGACTACAAGGACTGGATCGCCCGGATCGGCGGCGCGGTCGTGATCCTGTTGGGATTGAACATGGTCGGCGTCTTCAAGATTCCGGCGCTCATGATGGACAAGCGCCTCCAGTTTCGCAGCGCGAACCGTTCGCTCTTCGCCTCGTTCCTGGTCGGGATCGGTTTTGCGGCCGGCTGGTCGCCGTGCATCGGCCCGATCCTCTCGCTGATCATCCTCAAAGCCTCGCAGCAGCACTACGGCGCGGCGACGTTCTTCCTGTTCGTCTACTCGATGGGGCTCGCCGTCCCGCTGCTCATCACCGCGGCCGCCGTCACCCAGGCGCTCACGGCGCTGAACCGCATCAAGCGCTACCTCGGGGCGATCGAGGTCGGCGCCGGCATCCTGCTGATCTTGGCCGGGCTGGTGATCGTGACCGGCTCCTTCGGGCGCGTCGCGGGCTTCTTCTACCAATACGTCAAACCGCCGAGCCTGTGATCGTCCTCTGGCTCGTCGCGCTGCTCGTCTTCCTCCTCGACCGCTGGACGAAGACGCTCGTGCTCCACTCGTTCGTGCCCGGCGAAAGCCGGATCGTCGTGCCGCACCTGCTGTGGTGGACCTACGTCCAGAACACGCGCGGAGCGTTCGGGCTGTTCGGGAACTCGCCGATGATCCTGATCGTCCTCGCGCTGATCGTGCTGGGCGTCTTCGCCTACGCGTTCCGCGATGCGGTGCGGCACTCGAACGTGGTGCGGATCGCGTTCGGAATGATCGCCGGCGGCGCGATCGGCAACATCGTCGACCGCTTCCAGCACCAATGGGTCGTCGACTTCATCGACTTCCGGACGATCTGGCCGAACGTGTTCAACGTCGCCGACGCCTGCATCACGATCGGCGTCGCGCTGCTCGTGCTGACGTCGCTGCGCCGCGAGAGGCGCGCCTGATCCACGTCGTCGGCGACGACGAGACCGGCCGCCTCGACGTGCTGCTGACGCGGCTGTGCGGATACTCGCGCTCGCACGTCGCCGCCGCACTGCGCGCGGGCGCCGCGACCGTGAACGGCGCCTCCGGCAAGCCGAGCACGCTGCTCGAGCCCGGCGATCGCATCGAGTACGCGATCGAGGGCCCGCGCCGGATCGAAGCCGAGCCCGAAGAGATCGCGATCGACGTCGTGTACGAGGACGACGATCTGCTGGTCGTCGACAAGCCGGCCGGGATGGTGACGCATCCCGCGCACGGCGCGACCGACGGAACGCTGGTCAACGCGCTGCTCGCGCACGTCGCCGCGCTCCCCGGCGAGCGCGTGCGCGCCGGGCTCGTGCACCGGCTCGACCGCGACACCTCGGGGCTGCTGCTGGTCGCGAAGACGGAGGACGCGCTCGGGACCCTCGGCCGTGCGATGCAGGCGCGCTACATCGAGCGCGAGTACCGCGGCATCGTGATCGGCGCTTTGGACGATCCCGAGGGGACGATCCGCGGCGCGATCGGACGCGACCCGCACAACCGGATGAAGTACGCGATCCGCGCCGAGGGGAAGCCGTCGGTGACGCACTATACGCTGCGCGAGCGCTTGCAGGGTGCGAGCGAGCTGACGTTCCGGCTCGAGACCGGACGCACGCACCAGATTCGCGTCCACATGGCGGCGCTCGGTCACCCGGTGCTCAACGATCCGATCTACGGGCGCAGCGACTCGCGGCTGCCGCTGCCGGGCCAGGCGCTGCACGCCTGGCGGCTGCGCTTCAAGCACCCGCGCACCAAGCAGATGATGGCCTTCGAGAGCGAGCCGCCGCCCGAGTACCTGGCGACGCTCGCGATGTTCCGCATCCCGCAATGATCGGCGAGTTTGTGGTGCACGCGACGTCGGGTGATGCGCGCTGCGCGACGCTGACGACCGCGCACGGCGAGGTCGCGACGCCGTGCTTCATGCCGGTGGGAACGCTCGGCGACGTGAAGCTGCTCGAGCCGCGCGATCTGCATGAGATCGGCTCGCGCATCGTGCTGGCAAACGCGTACCATCTCTGGCTTCGGCCGGGGCGCGAGACGCTCGCCGCCGCCGGCGGGATCCACCGCTTCATGGCCTGGGACGGTCCCATTCTGACCGACTCCGGCGGCTATCAGGTCTTCAGCCTGGAGTCGCGGCGCACGATCGACGACGAGGGCGTCACGTTTCGCTCGCATCTCGACGGCAGCACGCACCGCTTCACGCCCGAGACCGTCGTGGAGTTTCAAGAAGAGCTCGGCGTCGACGTCGCGATGGCCTTCGACGAGTGCGTGAAGCTGCCGTCGCCGCGTGAGGACCTCGAGCGCGCCGTCGACCGCACCACGGCTTGGGCGGAGCGCTGCGCCGCGGCGCGCCGGCGCTCAGACCGGACGATGCTGTTCGGGATCGTGCAAGGCGGGCTCGACGAAGAACTGCGCGCGCGCAGCGCGGAGGGATTGGTCGCGCTCGATCTTCCCGGCTACGCGATCGGGGGTCTGTCGGTCGGGGAGACGCGCGCCGAAATGGATCGGCTGGCGCATTTCACCGCGGCGCTGCTGCCGGCGCACAAGCCGCGCTACCTGATGGGCGTCGGAACCGTGCGCGACCTGGTCGCGGGGATCGATCGCGGGATCGACCTCTTCGACTGCGTCTACCCGACGCGCAGCGGGCGCCATGGGCGCGCCCTGACGCGCGCCGGCCCGGAGTTCAACGTGCGCAACGCCGGCAACGTCCGCGACTTCGGACCGCTCGATCCGGACTGCGACTGTCGAGTCTGCGCGACGTACACGAAGGGCTACGTCGCCCATCTCTTCCGCGCCGGCGAGACCCTCGGTCAGCGCCTGCTCTCGTATCACAACGTCGCCGCGCTCACCGGGCTCGTGCGCGCGGCCCGCGCGGCGATCGAGAACGATCGGTGGGTGACATTCCGCGATGCGCTGCTCGCGCCCGGAAGCGAAGGCGCGTCCATGCGGCTGCTCGAAAACGAGCCGGGTGAACAAGGGTAGTGGGCGACTCGCCGTCATCACGGCGGTAATTTTCACGGGGCTCGCGGGCGCTGCGTGCGCCGAGCCGCTCGAGACGACGGTCGCGTTGAGCGTCAACGCGCTGAGCGGCCAACACCAAGTGGGGAACGGGGAGGCCGACCGCCTCTCGTTCGCGCCGTTGCCGCTCGCCGAGCTGACGCTCCGGCACGGGACCGAGAGCGTGCGGTTCGAGGGACTGCCGCCGCTGACGGTGGGGTATTTCAACCAGAATTTTCCCGGCGGGTCGTCGACGCGTCTCTCGATCCTCAACGCGACCTACCGCCACGCGCTGCGCGGCGGCTGGTTCGCCGGGATCGGGGAGACGGTTTACAATCAAGACACGAGCTTCGGGGCACGCCCCAACCTCTTCTTCGAGCGCGGATCGTTTTTCGAGGCGGTCGACGGTTCGCTGCGCCAGTACTCGCGCGTCGTCGGCCTGCGGATCGAAGCCGGCCAGCGGGTGAATGTGGGCCGCAACAGCATCGAGTATTTCGCGGCACTCAACCCGCGCATGCACGGGATCGCGTCCACGCGCGTGCCGACGTTCGGGTTCGCGTGTCCGCCGGGGGCACAGACGCTCGCCGCGTGCAGCCAGCTGATCGACACCTTCGCCGACGGAGAGACCGCCGCGCAGGTCGACCTCACCGCCCGCATCGCGCAACGGGTGTCGAAGCACGGCGAGATCCTGTACGGATTGCGCTACCTCAACTTCACGGCACGCTACGACGACTTTCCAGGCCAACTCGCGGACCGCAACGTCGGCTTCGCACCCTCGCTGGGCTATCGTCTGAAGTTCTAACGGCGTATCATAGGGGACATGGACGCCGGCGACCTGGACGCATTCCAGCAGCAACTGCAATCATTGCGCCCCCTGACCCCGGACCAGGTGGCTGCGCTCCGCGGCATGCTCAAAGGTGATGAGATCGAGGCCGTCTACGCCTCGAATGCGATCGAGGGCAACACCTTGACCCTCGGCGAGACCGCTATGGTCATTCAACAGGGAATCACCGTGAGCGGCAAGCCGCTCAAGGACCATCTAGAAGCGCTCGATCATATCGAGGCGCTCCGATACATCGAAGAGCTGATCGAGGCTCCCGCGCTGACCCAGCGGAGCCTGCGAGAGATCCACGCCCTGGTCATGCGCCGTAGCCAGCCCGAAGCCGCCGGCCGCTATCGCGACATCCCGGTGACCATCGCGGGGACGGATTTCAGGCCACCGTCGGCGATTCTGGTGGCGGAGAAGATGGATGCGGTATTCGCTGCCTACGAATCGCGACGCGATGCTGAGCATCCGGCGATCGTCGCAGCCGATCTGCACCAAGGAATCGTCGACGTGCATCCGTTCGAGGACGGCAACGGCCGCACCGCGCGGCTCGCGATGAACCTCCATCTCCTGCAGCGGCGCTTCCCGCTGACGATCATCGACCCAAAGGACCGCCAGCCCTACATCGAAGCGATCGCGGCGGTCCAGCGCGGCGTGGACGGGGAAGCGTTTCGGAGATTCGTCATCGGTAGCGTGAAACGCAGCCTCAGCCGATACCTCCACGCACTCGGCGAGCTATAACATCGATCACGGGCGCGCGTCGAGCTGCACGTCGCGCTCGGCGTCGAAACCGTACGACGAGAGCGCGGCGCGCAGCGCCTGCTCGACGTGCTCGCTCGGCATGCGGTTCTTGCGCGCGAGCGTCTCGACGGAGTCACCGACGAGAAAGTCGAGCAGGACGAGGAGCGGGTCGAGTTCCATCGGCCTCCCGGCGCGATCGACGTCAGCCGGAGCCCAGGTCGCTGCCGCGATGCAGCGTCAGCCGCAGAGCGGGATGTTCGTCGCGACGATGATGACGATGGTCGCGAGAATCGTGAGCATGGCGGATACCTCGGCGGATGCGGTGGTGACCTCCGCACCGTAAACGCGAATGCAGCACCCCGCGAGATATAACTTAGGTAGACGCTCCGCCGAACCCCGTTAGTTATGGCTCGCGTAGAACTCCCAGCTGGCGGGCCCGCGCCAAGGTCTCGATCCGGCCGTGGGTCTCGAGCTTCGCGCTCGCGTTGCGGAGATGGGTCCGGATCGTGTGGGGGCTCCGGTCGAGCAGGGCGGCGATCTCCGGAGCCTTCCGCCCCGAGTCGACGAGTCTGAGGACCTCAAGCTCCATCGACGTCAACGGGCCCGTCGAGGGCCGCTGTTCGAACCGGTCGCGGGCGAGCAGCAAGAAGCGTCCGTAGCCACGTACGCTGCGCGGGATCGAGGCCGGCTGCGCGCCCGGCGGGAGCGCCGCCAGGACCGCGATGTTGCGATCGCCGCGTAGAAAGTGGGCCGCCGCCGCCCGCCGGCCGCGAACGACGTCGCCGACGATCTCGCCGGTCGCGCAGGCCAGCGCGCGCGCCAGCCGGTGATAGCGCAGCTCGTGAGCGGCGAGGTGCCGGTCGGGACGCGCGGAGCCCGAGATCGCCTGCCGGCTGAACCGGCGCGCCGCGTCGTCGTCGCCGAGCGCGAGCGAAGCCAGCGCGATCAGCGCCCGGCACATCGCGCGTTCACCCTCGGTGCGGCCCGCGGTGTCCTTGAGCACGGTCAGTACGTTGCGCGCCGTTCCGAAATCCTCGCGCCAGGCCAGCCGCAGCGCATCCGCGATCCCGGCCGGAAACCGCTCCCGGTACTGCTCCGGCAGCGGCTCGGCCTCGAACGCCGCGCGAGCCTCGGCGAGCTCGGCATCGTCGCCGCGCTCCGCGGCGAGCTCGTACAGCGTGACGCGCGCCCACGCCCGGTACGACGCGTCTCCGCCGATCGCGGCCTGTTCGGCGAGCGCCGTCGCGTGGCGCCACGCCGCCTCGACGTCGCCGGTGCAAGTTTGGTGCGTCGCGTACGCCACCGAGTGGAGCGTGACGGAGAAGCGGTGTGCTCCGAGCAGCTTCGCCGCGCGCAGCCCTTCGGCGACGTTGTCGAGCGCATCGGCCGTGTCGCGCCGCCAATACGCGGCGAGCGCGAGGCGCTGGTGGATGCGAAGGCGCAGCACGTCGTCGTCGAGATGGGTCAGCGCGTCGCGAATCGCGGTCGCGCGGTCCTCCGAGCTCGCGACCGCACCGTTCGCCGCGTCGATCACCGCCTGCAGCGCCGCGCGACCGAGTTCGAGCTTCGGCGAGCGGACCGTACCGAGCAGCATCGCCGCGCGGGTGAAGACGCCGCGCGAGATCATCATCGGCGCGAGCATGTCGACGACGTACGGCCGCTCGCCCTCCGATGCGGTCTCCGCCGCACGGCGGAGCGTCGACTCCGCGCGCAAGACGTCGCCTTCGCATTGCCATGCCGTCGCCGCCAGCATCAGACCGGCCGTACTGGTCCGATCCGCGCGTGCGAGCATCGACTTCACGTCGTCGTACGAACCAAGCGCGCATGCGTAGAATGCTGCGCTGGTGCTGATGGACGCGAACGCTTCCATGTGGACTGACCCTCCTGCGCGACCCGCTCCGCGTAGAGCCATAGCCAGCCGTTACCGTGAAGGCAAAGCACCTCCTCGCAACAGCACGCTCCTAATCGGCCAACATTTTCCGCGAGCGAAACGTAATTAAATCCGGTCTTGAGCGGACGCGCGCGGATGTGTCCGCGCGCCCGCGGAGCTCAGCGCCTGCGGTCGCGAACGCCGCGCGATTGCCGGTTCAGCGGCAGCGGGACCACGTTGGCCGGAAGCTCGACACGGGGCGCCGGGGCGTCGAGGATTTGGAACAAGCGCTCGAGATCGGCACGCGAATAGGTCGGCAGCCCGAGGCGCCGCCGGTCCTCGGCGCACAGCTCCAGAATGGCGATGATGGGTTCGTCGTCGGGATCGATCAGACCCGAGACGCCGGCCGGAAACGGGAAGGCCACGGACCGATCGTACGCAACCGGGGTGCCATACGCGTGTCACTCGCACGCACGCACTTCACGCGACTTGAGCGCCGACGGCCGTCGGGATCGGCGGCAAACGGCCCTTGGGACTACCTCGTGAGCCGCTCGATGCTCAATTTTGGCAGGACAAACGAGCTCGCCGCGGGCTCGTTTGTCCCCGAGTAGCGCGGAACTTTCGTTATCGAATTCCAGCCTCGTTGCCCATCGCGCAATCGCTAGGTTACTCAGAGCCTCGAGATTTCATGGCGTATTACAAAACCCGATTTGGCTGCCCGCTTGGGTTATCGGAATAATTGATGTCCATTCTATTGACTCGATCCTAGCCTGTTCGGACGGATCGATGGAGCCTGGCGGTGGTTTGTTGAACCGCGGAATGTCGTAGGGATACGCAAGCGTGAAATTCCCAACGCTTATGAAGTGTTTGAGTTTGGGGATGACGGAAGCCCCGTGATTTTTTGGATCCTCATAGCGCGCGAAGGCCCAACCGCTTTTACCATCTGGCGAACAAAATAGCGTCGCATCGAGGCCTAACCGAAGCACCCATCCCTGGTATAGGTCCTTAGGCGGTCCCGCCGATGGCGATGGAGGGGGGTTTGCATAACATGATGCCCCATCCGTTTGAAAGTCGTACCAGCAGTATTCGTCCGGAAATGGGAAATACCCCATACCCGTAGCGTTACCATTGTCATCTGTACCACATGGCTGGTCTTCGAAGCACCCGACTCCGCCAACCACAAGCGGCGGTCCGTTGCACGGATATGACAAGCCGTTTCCACCCCGCACCGGGCAGCAGAACGTAGTACCGGGATCACAGCTATCTTCAGGGAACGGATCTCCGCCACCCGGGCACGTCGTCGGATCAGAACACGAATCCGGAATGTACGATACGTGTCGGCCGCCCGCGATGTGTCCAACCACGACGTCAGCAAGTGGAACTTGGTATTCGCCGCTAGGAGGTCGGACCACTAAGACCCGGTCCTTCATCGTTTTCCTGACCAGTACGAAGCCCACGAAATCGAGCACGCTATGATCCTTTAGCGTGATGTTCCAATGATGTTGTTCCAGGGTCTGACGCGCCCCCGCAACCGGCCTCGCGTGACCGGCGCTTGACGGACCAGTTGGCGAACAGCTGTAGACGCTGACGGAGAAGCAGGCGAACCAAGGGAGCATTCGCCCGAGCCGTTTGGCGATTTTCATTTTCAAACACCCTCCCGGAGGATGCTTCTCTTATAGGGCGAGGCAGGAAAACCTATTCTTGGCGCTCGGGAGACGCCGGACAAGGGAAAGCGGCCGTGCGCCATTGGAATGCGTTTTCATGAGCCAATTCTCATCGCCACATCTGACGTATCTTCGCCGGACCGGCGAGGAGATGTATCTCGGAACGGTGATCGATTTGCCCGATGGTTGCGGACTCCTCATCAGTGTCGTACCGAAGAGTGACTACGACGAAAAGGACGGTCCGGTGCTTGCTGCTTACGGTGCGTTGGAGGCCGCGGGTTGGCGAAAACTTAGCATAATCCACATGCCTATCGCGGAACACGCCCAGATTGTCGCGTTCTGGCGTGGATCTGGCCAGGGGTAGACGCTTGGTCCCACCAGCGATGATGAGGTCTCGCTTGGCCACCAGCAAGGTCTCCATGTTGGAAGGCCTCGCCGCCGACACCAGGCGAGGCGAGCGGTTGACAAGCAGGCGCGGATCGTGGTACTACCGTGCAACGATGTTCGCCCGACTCGTCCTCGTTCTTAGCGTTATCCTTACCGATCCACCGGACCGGCGAGCAGCTTTCGCATAGAACGACCTCGAGTCGCACTACAAAATGCAAAGCCCCTCGCCGGAAGGCGGGGGGCTTTCGTTCTTCGGAGGACCGGATGGAAGCCTACTACGACCGCGACGTGGATCGCGGCGCACTCGACGGGAAGACGATCGCCGTCATCGGCTACGGCAGCCAGGGCCGGGCGCACGCGCTCAACCTGCATGATTCCCGTCACGCTGTCGTGGTCGGCTTGCGGCCGGGTTCGGCCAAACGCGACGAGGTCCGCAGAGAAGGCCTCCAGGTGGCATCGATCCCGGATGCGGTGACCGCCGCCGACGTCGTCATCATGCTGATCCCGGACGAGGAGCAGCCCGGGGTCTACCTTCGCGACGTCGTCGAGCACCTGCGGCCGGGGACCGCGCTCGCGTTCGCGCACGGCTTCGGCATCCACTTCGGCACGATCGTGCCGCCGGGCGACGTCGACGTCATCATGATCGCTCCGAAGGGACCGGGGCGGCTGGTGCGGACGGAGTACGAGAACGGGCGCGGCGTGCCGTGTCTGGTCGCGGTCCATCAGGACGCCACCGGACACGCGCGGGCGATCGCCTTCGCATACGCCTCGGCGATCGGCGGCGGCCGCGCCGGGATCCTCGAGACCAACTTCCGCGAGGAGACCGAGACCGATCTGTTCGGCGAACAGGCCGTGCTCTGCGGCGGGATGAGCGCGCTCGTCAAGGCCGGCTTCGAGACGCTGGTCGAGGCCGGCTACGCGCCGGAGATGGCGTACTTCGAGTGCCTGCACGAGGTGAAGCTGATCGTCGACCTGATGTACGAGCGCGGGATCGAGGGGATGCGCGACGCGATCAGCAACACCGCCAAGTACGGCGACTACACGCGCGGCGAGCGGATCATCACCGAGCAGACGCGGGCCGAGATGCGCAAGATCCTGGGCGAGATCCAAAACGGCACGTTCGCCCAGGAGTGGGTCGCCGAGCACGCCGCGGGCAAACCGTCGTTCCGCGCATTCCGCGCGAAGGCGGCGCAGCATGAGATCGAGCACGTCGGGACCGAGTTGCGCGGCCTCATGCCCTGGCTGAACGGCGGCCAGACCGCGGCCGAGGCCGACGACGGTCTCCGCTTCAGGGTGTTGTAATGGAGATTCGCTGGGAACGGCCGGCACGATGAACGGCGCGCAGGCCGTCGTCGCGGCACTCGAACGCGAGGGAGTCGAGACGATCTTCGGCTACCCGGGCGGGGCGATCATGCCGCTCTACGATGCGCTCTACGAGCATCCGGTACGGCACATCCTGGTGCGCCACGAAGCCGCCGCCGCGTTCGCGGCGAGCGGCTACGCGCGCACCTCGGGACGCGTCGGCGTGTGCTGCGCGACCTCCGGTCCCGGGGCGACGAACCTGGTGACCGGGCTGCTCGACGCGATGATGGACAGCGTCCCGATCGTCGCGATCACCGGACAAGTGCGCACCGAGCTGATGGGGACCGACGGGTTCCAGGAAGCCGACGTCTGCGCGATCACGCAGGCGGTGACCAAGCGCAACGTGCTGGTCTCCAGCGCGGATGCGATCGCCCCCGCGATCGCCGAAGCCTTCGCGCTCGCCCGCAGCGGGCGTCCGGGCCCGGTGCTGATCGACATCCCGAACGACGTGCTCAAAGCGGCCGTCACCGACGTCACCTCGCCGCCGGCAAAGCCGTTCGCGCGGAGAGGTGCGGGACCGCATGTGTCTGATGCCGCGGTTCGCGACGCCGTCGCGCGGATTCGCTCCGCGCGGCGGCCCGTCGCGATCATCGGCGGCGGCGTGCGCGCGGACTCGGTCGAGCTGTACCGGATGTTCGTCGCGCTGCTCGGGCTGCCGCACACGGCGACGATCAACGCGCTCGGTGCGGCGGCGCCCGGCGATCCCAGTTACCTCGGCATGCTCGGCATGCACGGGCTCAAGGCGGCGAACAAGGCCGTCCAGCGGGCCGACCTGCTGATCGCGCTGGGGATGCGGTTCGACGACCGCGTCACCGGCAAACCGGAGCGCTTCGCGCGCGACGCGAGCGTGATCCACGCCGATATCGACGCGACCGAGTTCGGCAAGATCGTCTCGGCCGACGTCGCGCTGCACGGCCGGCTGGACGACACGCTGCAGGCGCTCATCGACGAGCTCTCGCGCGGCCACGTTCCCCGTTTCGACGACTGGGCGGCGGAGGCGCGGCTGCTCGGCGGCGCGCTGCCCAGCGACCACGTCGAGGCGCACGTCCTCTCGGCGACCGACGTCCTCGACCGGCTGTTCGCCGCGCTGCCGCCCGATGCGATCGTCACCACCGACGTCGGCCAGCACCAGATGTGGGCGGCGCAGCGCGCCCATCCCGCGCATCCCCGCAACTTCGCAACATCGGCGGGGCTGGGTGCGATGGGGTTCGGCTTCCCCGCCGCGATCGGCGCGAAGTTCGCGCACCCGGCGGCGCCGGTGTTCACGATCGTCGGCGACGGCGGGTTCCAGATGTGTCTGCCCGAGCTCGCCACGCTGCGGCGGTACGACGTCCCGGTCAAGATCGTCCTGATTGACAATCACAACCTCGGCATGGTGCGGCAGTGGCAGGAGCTCTTCTTCTCCGAGCGCTACTCCGCGACGAACCTGGCCGACAACCCCGACTTCGTCGCGATCGCGCGCGCCTACGGGATCGAGGCGTACCGGCTCGAGTCGCCGGCCGACGCCGACCATCTGATCGAACGGTTCATCGCATCGCGCGGCCCCGCGCTCCTGCACTGCGCCTGCCATCCGACCGAGAACGTCTGGCCGATGATCCCCGCGGGGATGTCGGTCGACGATCTGATGGAGGCCCGTGGGTGACCTGCGAGCTGACGCTGCGCGATGTCCGATCGGTGGCACGGATCGTGAACCTCGCGCACCGCTTCAACTGCCGCACCACGCATATCCAGGCGGCGGTCGGCGAGTCGACGACCAGCGCCAGCTTCGCGTTCGACGGTCCCGCGATCGCCCTAACGCGGCTACGCGCCCAAATCGACCGCATCCTCGAGTACGAAACGGTTGCATGACATGATCGATCGCTACCGACCCTTTCCGACGATCCCGCTGATCGCTCGGCGCTGGCCCAGCCGCTCGATCGAGCGCGCGCCGCTGTGGTGCAGCGTCGATCTACGCGACGGGAACCAGGCTTTGATCGAGCCGATGGGACCGGATCGCAAGCACCGCATGTTCGACCTGCTCGTGCGGCTCGGGTTCAAGGAGATCGAGGTGGGCTTTCCGTCCGCCTCGCAGCCGGACTTCGACTTCGTGCGCGAGCTCGTCGACCGGCGCCGCATCCCCGACGACGTGACGATTCAGGTGCTGACGCAGGCCCGCGAGGACCTGATCGACCGGACCTTCGCGTCGATCGCGGGCGCGCCGCGCGCGATCGTGCACGTCTACAACGCCACCTCGCCGCTCTTCCGGCGCGTCGTCTTCGGCCTCGACCGGGCCGGGATCGTCGACGTCGCCGTGCGCGCGGTGCAGCACATCAAGCTGCGCGCTGCCGAGGTCGCGCCGCGCACGCACATCCGGCTCGAATACTCACCGGAGACGTTCTCGGCGACCGAGCTCGAGTTCAGCAAGGAGATCTGCGAAGCGGTCATGGACGTCTGGGGGCCGACGCCGGACGATCCGATCGTGATCAACCTGCCGGCGACCGTCGAGATGGCGACGCCGAACGTCTACGCCGACCAGATCGAGTGGATCGACCGGAACCTCTCCCGCCGCGACGCAGTCGTGCTCAGCCTGCACCCGCACAACGACCGCGGCACCGCGGTCGCCGCGACCGAGCTGGCGCTCATGGCGGGCGCCGATCGGGTCGAAGGGACGCTGTTCGGGAACGGCGAGCGCACCGGCAACGTCGACCTCGTCACGCTCGCACTGAACCTCTACACGCAAGGCGTCGATCCGCAGCTCGATCTCTCCGACATCCCCGAGATCGTGCGGGTCGTCGAGGAGTGCAACCGCCTCCCGGTGCACCAGCGCCATCCCTACGGCGGCGAGCTGGTGTTCACCGCGTTCTCCGGTTCTCATCAAGACGCGATCAAGAAAGGGTTCGCGGCGATCGAGGCGGGGGACGGCACGCGTTGGGAAGTGCCGTACCTCGCCATCGATCCGAAAGAGATCGGCCGCACGTACGATACCGTCGTGCGCGTCAACAGCCAGTCGGGGAAAGGCGGCGTCGCGTACGTTCTCGCCGCCGAGCACGGCTTCGATCTGCCGCGCGGCCTGCAGGTCGACTTCAGCCGGCTGATCCAGGCGCGCACCGAGGCCTCGGGCGGCGAGATCGCGCCGCACGAGATCGGCGAAGCGTTCGATGCGGCCTACATTGCGGCGGGCCGCGTGCGGCTCGTCCAGTACGCGACGACCAACGACGGCGTCGCCGGAACGCCGTGCACGATCGACGCGACGCTGACCGACGGCGCGGTCTCGCGCACGATCTACGGCGACGGCTCCGGTCCGATCGACGCCTTCGTCGACGGCCTGGCGCGCGCGTTTGGGATCGAGGTCCACGTGCGCGAGTATTACGAACACGCGCTGCGCGACACAGCGTGTCATCCTGAGCTTGTCGAAGGGCGGATATCAGGCGCGGAAGACCTGCCCGCGGTCGCCTACGTCGAGGTCGCAGTCGACGGCGAGGTTCGGTGGGGAGTCGGGATCGATGCGAACATCGTCACCGCCTCCCTGGCCGCCATCGTCAGCGCGGTGGGGAGGACGATCCCGACCCTGGAAGCACTCCGCAAGGAGGACCCCCATGCCGCGCTCGCTGTTTGACAAGGTTTGGGACGCGCACGTCGTCGAGGAGCTTCCCGGCGGGAACGCGCTGGTGTTCATGGACCTCATCGTCGCGCACGAGATCACGACGCCGCCCGGGGCGATCGCGATCGAGCGCGATTTCGACGACCGGCTCTACGACCCGCGGCGGATCGTCGCGATGATCGACCACGTCTCGCCCGCGAAGGACTCCGCGACCGCGCTGCAGGGGCAGACGGTTCGCAACTGGGCGAAACGCCAGGGCATCGTGTTCCACGACATCGGCGACAACGGGATCTGCCACGTGATCGTCCCCGAGCGCGGCTACATCGGCCCGGGGATGACGGCGTGCTGCGGCGACAGCCACACCTGCACGCTCGGCGCGTTCGGCGCGTTCGCGCTCGGCATCGGTACGACGGCGCAGGCCGGTGCGATGCTCGCCGGCTGTTTGATCTTGCAGCGCCCGAAGGTGATGCGGGTCGAGGTGACCGGCGAGCTGCAAGCGGGTGCGACCGCGAAGGACCTCGCGCTGACCGTGATCGCGACGATCGGTTTCCGCGGCGGCACCGGCTACGTGCTGGAGTACACCGGCTCGGCGATTCGCGCGCTGACGATGGAGCAGCGGATGACGCTGTGCAACATGGCGATCGAAGCCGGTGCGACGACCGGAATGATCGCCGCTGACGCGACGACCGCCGCGTATCTCGCCGCGACGCCGAACACCCCCGCGTTCTCGCTCGACGTCCAGGCCGACCCCGACGCCGAGTACGCGAAGACCGTCACGATCGACGGGAGCGCGGTGCGTCCGATGGTGTCGTGGGGGACGAATCCCGGCGAGTGCTCGCCGATCGACGGGATCGTGCCGTTCGACGCACCGGCGGAATCGCTCGCGTACATGGACCTGAAGCCGGGGCGGGCGATGGCCACCATCGCGATCGATCAGGCGTTCATCGGCTCGTGCACGAACTCGCGGATCTCCGACTTGCGCGCGGCAGCCGAAGTGTTCCGCGGGCGAAAGGTCACCGTTCCGACGATCGTGACGCCGGGCTCGCAAGTCGTGCGCCGCCAAGCAGAACGCGAGGGGCTGCACGACATCTTCCAAGACGCGGGAGCGCTGTGGACGCACTCCTCGTGCGGTCCGTGCCTTGGGATGTCGATGGGTGTGCTGGCGCCTGGGATGCGCTGCGTCTCCTCGTCGAACCGCAACTTCCCGGGACGCATGGGCGACGGCGGACGCGTCCACCTCGCCGCGCCGGTCGTCGTCGCGGCCTCGGCGATCCTCGGCCGGATCGCGTCTCCCGCGGAGCTGCCTGCTGTGCGCGAGACCGTGCTCGCGTGATCGTCGAGGGCAGCGTCCTCCCGGTTCGGCGCGCGAACGTCGACACCGACCAGATCATCCCGGCGCGTTATCTGACCCGCATCGACGCGGACGGGATGGGCGAGCATCTCTTCGAGGGGATGCCCGACGGTCCGCACCTGCTCGCGCAGCACCCCGGCGCGTCGATCGTCGTCGCGGCCGAGAACTTCGGCTGCGGATCGTCGCGCGAACACGCCGCCTGGGCGCTGCTGGGCCGCGGTTTCAAAGCCGTGATCGCGCCGAGCTTCGCGCGGATCTTCGAGGAGAACGCGTACACGAACGCGCTGGTCCCCATCGTCGTTCCGGCGGCGGTCGCGGAAGAGCTGATGTCGGCGCAGCATATCGTCATCGACGTCGCCGCCGAGACGCTGCGCGCCGACGGCGGCGAACCGGTCTCGTTCAGCCTCGATCCGCTGCGCAAGCAGTTCGTGCTGGGCGGTGGGTTCCTGCAGTTCCTCAACGCGAAGATCCCGGAGATTCGCTCGTGGGAGGCCGCACGTTGACGCATCGCGTCGCCGTCCTGCCCGGCGACGGGATCGGTCCGGAAGTCACCGCGGCGGCGGTACGCGTCCTCCACGCCGCACTGCCGGCCTGCACGGTCACGGAGGCGCCCGTCGGTGCGACGGCGATCGCCTCGCATGGGAAACCGCTCCCCGACGAGACGCTGCACGCAGCCCGAACCAGCGACGCGATATTGTTCGGCGCGGTCGGCGGCCCCGGTTTTGACGACGTGCCGCCGGCGCAGCGGCCGGAATCGGCGCTGCTCGCGTTGCGCAAGACGTTCGGCCTGTACGCGAACGTGCGCCCCGCCCGCGCGTTCGCCGGGCTCGAGCACCGCTCGCCGCTGCGACCCGAGCTGGTGACCGGGATGGACTGCGTGATCGTGCGCGAGCTGACCGGCGGCCTCTACTTCGGGCCCAAGACGATCGAGCGCGACGACCTGGGCGTCCACGCGACCGAGACGCTGACCTATCACGACTTCGAGATCGAGCGCATCGCACGCTTCGCCTTCGACCTGGCCCGCACGCGGCGAAAACACGTGACCTCCGTCGACAAGTCCAACGTGCTGGTCAGCTCGCAGCTCTGGCGCCGCATCGTGAACGAGGTCGCGCGCGACTACCCCGACGTGACGGTCGTGCACATGCTGGTCGACAACGCCGCGATGCAGCTGGTGCGCGACCCGCGCGCCTTCGACGTGCTGGTCACCGAGAACATGTTCGGCGACATCCTGTCCGACGAAGCGGCGATGATCACCGGCACGATCGGCACCGCCCCGAGCGCGAGCGTCGGCGCCGGCCCGAACGAACGAGGCTTCGGGCTCTACGAGCCGATCAGCGGCACCGCGCCCGACATCGCCGGCCGCGGAATCGCGAACCCCGCCGCCGCGATCCTCTCCGCTGCTCTGCTGGCACGCTTCTCGCTCGGCGAAGACGACGCCGCCGCGCGCATCGAACGCGCCGTCGCGGAAACCCTCGCCGCCGGCCCCCGAACCGCCGACCTCGACGACACCGCCCCCGCAAGCACCGAAGCGTTCACCACAGCCGTGATCGGCCGGCTCGGCGCAGCCGTCGTCAGCGAAGCCGCGCTCCGCATGGGCGTCTGATCCGCCGACGATCGCGGCGCGCCATCCCAATTGTCATGCTGAGCCTGTCGAAGCATCAGCCACCATCGTGGCGCACCCCCATTGTCATGCTGAGCCTGTCGAAGCATGACCAGAGACGATCGCGGCGCATTCTCTGGCGTTCCGAACTCATCGCGTTCGCGGTTCTCGCCATCGCGGTCTCCGTCACCATGCCGGCATACGCGCAGACAGCGGGCGATACATGCGCAGGCATAGGCATAGGCACAGGGCTTCCCGATAGCCGGATCGCCGCATGCACTGAAGTGATTGGGGCCCAACAGACGACCGCGAGCGATCGCGCCGTGGCCTACTACAACCGCGGAAGCGCCTACTACACCAAGGGCCGGTACGATCTGGCGATAGCAGACTGCAGCCAAGCACTGCGGCTCCAGCCGAACTACGCCTATGCCTCCTACGTTCGCGGACTCGCCTACAACAACACGGCTCAATACGATCTGGCGATAGCAGACTGCAGCCAAGCACTGCGGCTCAACCCGTACTACGCCGACGCCTACGTCGTCCGCGGACTCGCCTACTTCAACAAGCGTCAGTACGATCTGGCGATAGCAGACTACAGCCAGGCCCTGCCATCGATCCAAACCACCCCCTCGCCTATTACAACCGCGGAATCGTCAACTACTACAAGGGTCAGTACGATCTGGCGATAGCAGACTACAACCAGGCCCTGCGCATCGACCCGAGCGACGCCTCCGCATACAGCAATCGCGGAAGCGCCTATCGCGGCAAGGGTCAGGACGACCTGGCGATCGCGGACTACAATCAATCGCTGCGCATCGATGCGAACAACGCGGTCGTCTACTACAACCGCGGCAACGCCTATCGCAACAAGGGTCAGAACGACCTGGCAAGAGCGGACTACCGCCAAGCACTGCGGATCGATCCGGACTACGCTAGCGCGAAGGAAGCACTCGCAGAGCTGACGCGCTGATCCAGCTCTGCGCACCCTATCGACAAGCTCAGTACCGGCTACGTCCATCAGACGCCTTGAACGAAGCCTCGGTGCGCATGGGCGTGTAGCAACCGCACCGGTCGGATCGGCGACGGAGAGGTATCCCGGGCCCCTGGACACTCAACAGGACAGGCCAGTGGACAATCCGGGTCGAATAATCGGAGTATGCCGCCTGGTGACGCGACCCTACCCGGGTTTCGAGATGCCCTTGACCTGGACAAATTCGCGGTTAATTTAAACGCTCTCCCATTTTCCTTTTGGAAACTACTCGGGGAGGCGCGGTCGAAATGCGAGCATCTCTCCCGAGCGCCCCTCTTGCCCGAGACATGGCGGGAGCTTCACCGCGTCTACCTCGTTCGCGGCGTACATTCGACCACGGCGATCGAGGGCAACACGCTCACCGAGGCTGAGGTCATGGCAATCTATCGCCGCGAGCTCACGCTGCCGCCTTCGCGAGCGTATCAGGGTGTCGAAGTCGACAACATCATCGCCGCGATGGGCTCCGCCTGGGCCGAGCCGTTGCGCGAGGCGATCTCCAGTGCCGAGATTCGTGAGATGAATGGCCAAGTCTTGAACGGTCTCGAAGTCGGCGCCCACGTTACTCCCGGCGAATACCGCCGCGAAACGGTCACGGTTGGGCGCTACGTCTGTCCTTCGGCCGGAGACCTTCCGCGGTACGTGGAGAGATTCGTCGCGTGGTACAACGCTTTCCCAACGGACGCTGCCGGCATCGACCCCGTCTCGTTTTCGATCATCAAAGCGATCGCCGCACACATCTATTTCGTGCTAATCCATCCCTTCGGTGACGGCAATGGACGAACCGCGCGCCTCATCGAGTGGCGGACGCTCGATCACGGCGGGATCGTGTCCGTCGCCACGCACGTCCTCAGCAACCACTATAATCTGACGCGGACTCGCTACTACGACATGCTCGACAGGGCGAGCATGGGACGCGATATGACGCCGTTTCTCTGCTATGCCGTCGAAGGGCTCGTTGACCAACTCGGTTCACAACTCGACTTCTTGCACAAGCAATACGCGGACTTGGTCTACATCGACATCGTGCGCAAGAACACGCCTGGACACGGAACAGAGGTGATCAAACGCAGGGAGGAGCTAGCGATCGCGATCGCCCGCGCAGGCAAGCCAGTTCCGCGCACGCGCCTCACGGCGCTCTCCCCGGCCCTGGCACGACTCTATGGCCGCACCACCGAAAAGACCCTCTCCCGCGACTTGACCGCGCTAGAAGATGCGGGACTGATCAGCTCCGTGCGCGACGGCTGGACCGGCGTCACTGATACGATGTACTGGATGCACCGACGGGACATTCGGGGTTAAATCTGCGACGATGGTGGCTCACCCTTCGACAAGCTCAGGGTGACAATGAGGAGCGCGAACTCAGAGCGACAATGGGCGTCAAGCGGGCTTTTCTAGCCCTCGCACGATCCCCGCGCAGCTTTCGCAGAGGGTTGGGTGGTCGGGGTCGGTGTTGAGCGGGAGGTACTTCCAGCAGCGCCGGCATTTTTCGCCGGCGGCGGGGACGACGACGACGGTGGCGGCACCGTTCGAGGAGAGGCCGAGGCCGCGCAGCGATGAGACGACGAGCGCTTCGCGCAGGTTGTCGCCGAGCGTGACGAAGCGGTCGTAGAACGGCTGGTGAACGTCGACCTTCGCGTCGAGCTGGAAGTCGCGCACGCCCTCGCTCGCTGCGACCTGCGCGCGCAGGTCCTTGAGCAGCGCCCACGCCGCGAGCGCGTCCTCGTCGAGCTCCGCGATTCGCGGCAGCGAGAGATCGAACACAGACTCGTCGGCGCCGCGCAGATCCTCGGAGAGATGTTGCCACGCCTCTTCGGCGGTGAACGAGAGGATCGGCGCCAGCAGGACGCACATCGTGCGGAAGATTTCGAGCAGCGCCGACTGCGCGCTGCGGCGGCGCGGCGCGTCCGGCGCCGACGAATACAGCCGGTCCTTGAGCACGTCGACGTAGAACGCCGAGAGGTCTTCCTTGTCGAACTGCTGCAGCGCGACGTAGGCATCGTGCAGGTCGAAGCGGCGGTACGCGGCGGTCACCCGTGCCGACAGCGCGTCCAGCGCGCCGAGCGCGAGGCGGTCGATCGGCTCCATTCGCTCGCGTGGAACGATCGAGGCGCGGGTGAGCCCGTCGAGCGAGCTGAGGAAGTAGCGCAGCCGGAAACGCAGGTTCTTGTAGACGTTCGCGACGTTGTCGAGCAGCGCCGCACCGAGGCGCACGTCGCCGTTCAAAACGTCCGTCGAGGCTGACCAAAGCCGCAGCAGGTCGGCGCCGTACTTCTCGATCGCTTCGTCGGCTGCGATGTAGTTGCCGGCCGACTTGTGCATCGCGTGCCCGTGCTGGTCGACCACCCACCCGTATGAGATCACCTGCTCGTACGGCGCGACGTCGCGCGTGGCCACTGAGGTGATCAAGTTCGAGCGGAACCAGCCGCGATATTGGTCGCCGCCTTCGAGGTACGCGCTGGCCGGAAACTTCATGCCGCGCTCGACGAGCACCGCGCGCCAGGTGACGCCGGACTCGAACCAGATGTCGACGATGTTGTGCTCTTTGCGGAACGCCGTCCCGCCGCAACCCGCGCACGCGATCCGCGGCGGCGCGAACGTCTCGAGCGGCTCGGTCCACCACAGGTCGGATGCATTGCCCTGGTCGAACGAGCGCGCGCGCATCGCCTTGGCGAGCGAGCGTGCGAGCAGCGGATCGAGCCGCGATTCGTTGCAGGCCGTGCAGGCGACGGCCGGGATCGGCGTCCCCCATGCGCGCTGGCGGGAGACGCACCATTCCGGGTGGTTTCCGACCATCTGCGACATCCGGTTCTCGCCCCACTCGGGGAGCCACCGCACGGTGTGCACGGCGCGCTCGGCACGCGCGCGCAGATCGTGACGGTCCATTCCGATGAACCACTGCGCGGTCGCGCGGAAGATCACCGGGTTCTTGCAGCGCCAGCAGTGCGGGTAGCTGTGCTCGTACGACTCGGCCGAGATCAGCGCGCCCGACGCGCGCAGATCCTCGACGATGCGCGCGTTCGCTTCGAAGATGTGCAGACCGGCATACGGCCCGGCTTCGGCGGTGAAGCGTCCCGCCGCGTCGACCGGATTGATGATCGGCAAGCCGTAGCGGACGCCGGTCTCGAAGTCGTCGGCGCCGTGTCCGGGCGCGGTGTGCACCGCGCCGGTCCCGGTCTCGAGCTCGACGTAGTCGGCGAGCACGATCAGCGAGTCACGGTCCAGGAACGGATGCCGCACCGCGAGCCGCTCGAGCGCGCTCCCGGGCGCCTCGGCGCGACACCCTTCGACAGGCTCAGGGTGACGGGAGGGATGCTCCAGCCGCGTAATGACGGACGAGGCGAGCGCTTGCGCGACGATCACGTCTTCGTCGCCGGCGCGGTAGACGCCGTACGTCGCCTCCGGCTTGAGCGCGATCGCGACGTTCGCCGGCAGGGTCCACGGCGTCGTCGTCCAGATCGCGACCGAGAGCGGCGTCCCGTCGTCGTCGAGCCCGAACGCCTCGAGCAGCGCCTTGCGCTGCGCGTCGCTCGCGCGGAAGCGCACGTAGACCGACGGCGAGGCGTGGTCCTTGTACTCGATCTCGGCTTCAGCGAGCGCGGTCTCGTCGTACACGCACCACAGCGTCGAGCGCAAGCCCTTGTAGAGGTAGTCGTTCTCGGCCAGATCGGCGAGCGTCTCGACGATCGTCGCCTCGAACGCCGGTGCGAGGGTCATGTACGGGTCGTCGAAGCGTCCGAACGTTCCCATCCGCAGCATCTGCTCGCGCTGGCGGTCCATCCAGTACAGGGCGCGCTCGCGGCAGGCGCGTCGCAGCTCGATCGGGTCCGCCGTGCGGAAGTCGAGCTTGAGATGCTTGAGCGTCTCCATCTCGATCGGCAAGCCGTGCATGTCCCAGCCGGGGACGAAGTCGGCGTACTCGCCGTCGAGCAGATGGATCTTGACCAGCGTGTCCTTCAGGACGCGGTTGAGGAAGGTCCCCATGTGCAGATCGCCGTTGGCGTACGGCGGCCCGTCGTGCAGCACGAACGGCGCGCCGCCATCGGCCCGGTTCCGCCCCAGCCGCTGGAGGTAGGTGCCGTGCTCGGTCCACCACCGAACCCGATCGGGTTCGCGCTTCGCGAGGTCGGCCCGCATCGGAAAATCCGTCTTTGGAAGGTTCAGGCTCCAGCGGTAATCGGTCGGCTTCGGTTCGGACATCGAACTGTGGTTTTCGGGCGCAGGGGTGCCGCGCTCCCGCCATGCCGAGGCCCCTATGCGACGGCGACGGCCTCGGTGTCGGCCCGCGGAGCGGTCGGCCGCGTGGCGCGCTCTTGCGAGGCACCCTGGCGCAGCAGAAACGCGCCGAGCAGGATGTACCAGCCGTACGTGAGCTCGTGCGTCGCCGCGACCACGAAGACACCGGCCGCGACGAACAGCAGTGCGAAGACGATCCCGACGCGCGAGGCGGCGTTGGTGGCGGCATCGCGATCCCGCGAGCGGCGCCAGAGGTAGGCGCGCAGCACGCGCCCGCCGTCCATCGGATAGGCTGGGAGGACGTTGAACACCGCCAGCACCGCGTTCGCCAGCGCGACGTACGTGCCGAGCAGCCCGAGCGCGTCGTGCAGCAGGCCGTCCGGGGCGAACCGGTCGAGCGCCGCGACGGCGACGAGCGCGGCGAGCGCCAAGGCGGCGCTCATGGCGGGGCCGGCGAGCGCGACCAGGGCGTCGGCCTTGGGCGAGGAGGGCTCGCGCTCTAGCGTCGCGACGCCGCCGAACAGAAACAGCGTGATCGCGCTCGTCCGTACTCCGAAACGCCGGGCGACCAGCGCGTGCGCGAACTCGTGGGCGACGACGCTCGCGAACAGCGCGAGCGCGCAGACCGCGCCGAAGGCGTACGCTTCGGTCGGCGGCAGCATCCCGAGCGCCCGCGCCAGGGCGATCGTCATGAACGCGTACACGGCGAGCCACGAGACGTGGACTCCTACGCGGATGTCGAATAGCCGGCCCAAGAACAACGTCTGCCGCGCCACGGTTCGCTCGCCGTTCGCGCGTCAGCGCTCGGTGCCTGCCGCCTTATGTGCGGTTCGTGTCACGAGTTCGTTCAGCACGTCGAAGTTGCGCGCGGCGAGCAGCTCGATCTCCGGGCGCACGCTGCGCAGGTGGGCGGCGAGCGCGTCGCGCCGGTTCCACGCGTCGTCGACCCGCGCGTCGATCTCGCTCGGCGGCGGCACCGGCTCGCCGGGGACGAAGAGCGGCCGCGCCGGGTAGCGCAGGTCTTCGAGCAGCGCGGTGACCTTCGGGTCATATGGCAGCGCCAAGAACGGGACGCCGAGCCGCGCCGCGATGATGAGCGCGTGCAGGCGCATCCCGATCACGAGCGCGGCGCGGCCGATCACCTGCGCGGCTTGGTCCAGCGAATAGTCCGGCAGCAGCACCGGCGTCGATGCGCAGCGGCGGATGATCGTGGTCGACGCTTCGGCGTCCGGCGGGCCGCCGAGCGGCAGAAAGGCGACCCGGGCGCCGTACCGGCCCGCGAGCCGGTCGATCGCGTGCGCCACGGTCTGAGCGGTGGCCGCGCCGCCGTGCCATTTGCGGACCGAGACGACGACCAGCGGCGCGTCGTCGCCGGCGAGCCCTTCCGCGGCGAGATCGAGCGGTTCGCCGCCGGGCTGGAACAAGAACACTGGATCGGCGGTGCGTTCGACCGGCACCCCGGGCAGCAGCGTTGCGAGCAGCGCGCGCGAGCGTTCGTCGCGCACGGTCGCGCCGGCGAGGCCCCGGCAGAACGTGCGCACCACCGCCCGGCCCCAGAAGTCCAGCGGCCCGATCGACTGGGCGAAGACCATCGTCGGCTTCCCCGCGGCGACCCCGGCGCGAATTACGCCGCTGTAGTACAGCAGGCTCTTGAGGCTGGTCGAGTTCTGCAGCAGGCCGCCGCCGCCCGAGAGCACGACGTCGGACCGCTCGATCGCGGCGCGAACGCGCCCGAGATCCATGCGGGGCGTCGCGTCGACGCCGTAGGTGCGCGCCGTCGCCGGCGGGTCGCCGCTCAGCACGTCGACCCCGCAGCCGGGCCAGCGCGCGCGAAGCCGCTCGACGATCACCCCCAAGAGCGCCTCGTCACCGAGATTCCCGAAGCCGTAGTAGCCACTGAGCAGGAAACGCGGGGTCACGCCGATTGCTTGCGCAGCGCCACGCGGTACGCGACGATCGCGAGCGCCCCGATCGCGATCCCGAGGACGGCCCCGTTCGCCAGCCGCAACACCGAAACGGCGAGCGCCGTGTGGAGGTGCGAGAAGGTGTCGACGACGTCGGCGAGACCGACCCCGATCGCCAGCGCCAGCAGCCAGCCCCAGCGCGCGCGGTGCGCCGGCAGCAGGGCAGCGACCAGCATCAGCGCCGGGAAGCCGACGACGAACTCCTTGAAACGCGGCCGCACCTGCAAGAGCGTGGTCAGGTGCGAGCGGAGGACGAGCTCGAGCGAGGACGGGGCGATGTCGCTCTGGTTCCCGCTGCGCGCGAGCAGGAGGTAGCCGGCCCCGATCAGGGCCACGCCGACCAGCAGCGGCGCCGCGGTCACCGGCGACTCGGCGAACGAGCGGAACGTCAACTGCGAGCCCCAGCGGCGCGTGAACAGGTAGAGCAGCAGGCACAGCAGCGGCGGCGCCGCCAGGACGAGCTTCACCCCGCTGAAGCGATCGATCTCGAGCATCGTCAGCGGCGTCGAGAGCAGCCCGACGACGACCAGCGCACCGCCGAGCGTGACGGCCAGCGCGATCGCGAGGACGCGGATACCGTCGAGGATCGCGGCCCCGGTCGAGCCCGGCTGCGGCGCGCGGAACACCGTCGCGAGCGCGGCGAAACCGGCGATCGGAAACGCAATCGCGCCGGCGAGCGCGAGCAGCTTGCGCACCGCCATGTCATGATGGACGGCGAAGCCCGCCAGCACGAGCAGAACGTCGAGCACGACGAACGCTGCCAGCCAACGGCGCCGGCCGAGCCCGAACTCGGCCAGCAGCAGCAGCAGGATCGCCGGCACCGCGAGCGACGCCAGCGCGATCTCCCACGGCCGCGTCACGAAACGCTCGAACGGCGAAGCCGTACCGACGCGCAGCCCGGCGGCGCGCACGCCCTGTGCGATCTGCCGCACCAGCTCGACGTTGGTCGCTTCGATCGTCCGGCCGTTCCACTGGTGCCCGAACGGCCGCAGGTACACGACGCGCACGTTGCGCTCGCGCACGCCGAGATCGTAGCGCTGCACGATCTCCTCCGGCCGGAGCTTGTCCTGTTCGGGCTTCGAGATCGCCTGGACGCGCACTGTGCGGTCGGGGAGGTCCTGCGCGAGCTTCTCGTTGCCGGCTTGGTTCTGCTTGACGTCGTAGGTCTCGATCGTCCCGAAGTTCACCTTCGCCGCCCTCATCGCGTTCGCCGTCGCGTCGATCGCATCGGGATATCCCAGCACTTGATTGCGCAGGCCGAAGAAGATGACGGTGTGCGCGTCGTGCCCTCGTACCGCGTCGCCGAGCAGCGCATCGATCTGGGGCTGCTTGAAGCGTTCGTCGTTCTGCAGGCGCGGAACGAGCTTCAAGCCGAGGTCGTGCGCGAGCGCGAGCCGATCGGCGGGGAGTCCGAGTCCGACCGAACCGAAATAATCGGCTTGCGTGCGGATCGCGAAGACCGCCGGGATTTGCGCGCGCAGCACCCGCACCGCGTGCGCCGAGAACTTGAGCGCAAGCTGCTGCGCGTAGCGCGCCGCCGTCGCCTTGTCGTACGCGACGAGGTACATCTCATCGTTGCGGATTCCGTGCACGGCGAGCCGCGCGAACACCGGATCGCGGAAACCGGTCAGCTTGGCCTGGTCGAGCAGCGCGGAACCCGCGTACGCCGCCGCACTCGGTGACGTTGATACCTGACCGCCCAGCTCTTCCTGGACGGCCAGCGACGTCAGGCCGGCCCGGCGCAGCGCGATCAGGAAAGCACGCTGGTCGTAAGCGTACGAACGCGCGAGCGACTGAAAGTCCTGATCGTCCATCACGATCTCGACCCGATTCGCTCGATGCTCGTGACGTTCGCGGCGCGCCGCGACGTACAAACACGCGAGCAGACCGATCGCGAGGACGGCCAGCAGGAGGCGGCGGTAGGTCACGGGCGGCGTCTTTCGCCGGAGCCCTGCGGGGACCGCTCGGCTGTGGGATCGGGCGCGGTCGAAGCTGTGAATATCCTGGGAAACAACAAGACCCGCCGTGAGGCGGGCCTTGCTGCCGTCGCGTAGCAGGTTGCCCTACTACCGGGTGTGGGCGACGATCTGTGTTGCGTCGTGATACGACGCGGCCCACCTCTGCCGACGACGAATGCCTTGTTTGAAAGTACGCTATCGAATCCTTGCGCGCTGCCTACCGCTTGGTTAAGACTCCGTTAGACTTAGGCGCGCCATGCCGGTGCGCGCTTTGAAACGAATGCGCCCATGCCCTCCTGCGCGTCGTCGGCGAGCGCGTTCATCGACATGACCTCCTTCGCATACGCGTACGCCTTGGGTTGATCGAGGTCGATCTGTGCGTAGAACGCCGCTTTGCCGAGGCCGACGACGAAGCGCGCCGCGGATGCGATGCGCAGGGCGAGCGCGCGCGTCGCCGACGCGAGCTCGCCGGGCGCGACGACGCGGTTGACCAAACCCCAGTCGGCTGCGGTTTGCGCGTCGATCATCTCGCCGGTGAGCAGCATCTCCATCGCGCGCTTGCGGCCGATCGCGCGGGTGAGCGCGACCATCGGCGTCGTGCAGAACAGGCCGATCTTCACGCCCGGCGTGGCGAACTTCGCGTCGCTCGAAGCGACCGCGAGATCGCACGTCGCGACGAGCTGACATCCGGCGGCGGTCGCGATCCCCGCGATCTCCGCGATCACGGGCTGCGGTATCGCCTGCAGCGTCTCCATCAGACGCACGCACGTGTCGAACACGGTGCGGTACTCCTCGACGCTGCGCTCCAGCATCTCGCGCAGGTCGTGACCCGCGCTGAACACCGGCCCGACACCGCGCAGGATCGCGACCTTCGACGAGCGGTCGGCGCCGATCGCCTCGAACGCCGCGATCAGTTCGCGCATCACGTCGAGCGAGAGCGCGTTGCGCTTCTCGGGCCGGTTCAACGTGACGACGGTGACGCCGTCGTCCGCGGTCTCGACCTGGATGAAGTGATACGGCGTCGCGGCGATCATCGGCGTTCTCTTCGACGCCGCGGGAGGAGACCCGTCTACAGGCCGCGCGGCCAGGGGACGCCGATGGTGAGCGCGCCTTCCAGCGAGGTCGGGCCTCCGGGGATCGGGCGCCGCTGCTGGACCAGCACGCGGGCGTGGGGCGTCACGTGCGCTTCGGCATACCA
The DNA here is from genome assembly GCA_003168375.1 of Vulcanimicrobiota bacterium. Classification (GTDB taxonomy): domain Bacteria; phylum Vulcanimicrobiota; class Vulcanimicrobiia; order Vulcanimicrobiales; family Vulcanimicrobiaceae; genus Vulcanimicrobium; species Vulcanimicrobium winogradskyi. The sequence goes on along the minus strand of PMSI01000001.1, from coordinate 1,631,277 downwards.
GAGCAAGCTGCGCGTCGCCGCCGGTGCCGCAGCACCGTCTTCGCGGATCCCGACGAACGCGTGCGAGCCGATCCGCCACCGCAGCCGCGCGAAGCCGCCGGTCGAGTCGATGAGCCCGCCTGCACCGTCCCCGTTCTGGTCGCGTCCCCACCATTGCTCGGCGAGCAGCTCCAGCCGCCCGCGCCGAGCTTCGAGCGAGGCGCCGACGCGATGGTAGGGATCGGCGAACGCCGGGCTGCCGAGCACGGAAATCGAGCGCGATCCGGCGAGCGCGTCGACACCGACGTGCACGTCGTCGCCGAGTGGGAAGCGCGCGAAGAGGCCGAACTCCGGGGCCGCGAACGACTCGCTGCGGCCGGTGACGACCGGTTTACCGCCGTACACGGAGCCCGTCGCGTTGCCGAAGGCAACGGTCGCCGCGATGCGCCCCGCGCCGAGGTTCCGTTCCGCTTCGAGCGCCCAGCGGGGGGTCGCGAGCGTGAGATCGTTGAGGCCGACGAGCGTCCCTTCGTAGCCGTACGTCGTCAGCGTGTCGTTGCGCTGCGCGGGCGAGTGAATCAGTGGAAGCTCGACCAGACCGGCGCGGTACAGCACGCCGGAGTGGGCATCGCGATAGGCGAGATAGCCGAGGAACAGCGAGGCCGAGCTCCCCTCGCTGCCGAGCGTTTCGTGCACGAACGCTTCGACGCGCCCGACCTCGAGCGCGCCGAGCGCCGCACCCGCCGGGACGGTCTTGCGCGTCGTCCCGTCGGTCGGCGTCGGCGTGTACCCGACCTGCTCGCGCAGCGCGACGATCGTCGTCCCGTGCTTGGGCGCGCCGTCGAGGCGGTAGCCGCGATTGCGGAACTCGTTGCCGAACTGGTTCAGCTCGGGCAGCACCGAATGGCACGCTCCGCACTGCATCCCGTAACGCTGGGCGAAGATCGGGATCGCCTGCGCTGTGCGCGGCGCGCAGACGAACCCAAGCACCGCGCTCGCGGTCGCCACCATGAGCGCGGCACGCCTATTTGACAACGATCGCTCCGCGCATCGGTGCCGAGTAGTGGAAGAAACACCCGTAGAGGTAGGTTCCGGTCTTGTCGGCGAGGAGCGGTTGCGAGGCGGTTCCGGCTCCGAGCGTTCCGCTGCTCCAGCCGCCGGAGAGCGTGCTTCCCGACTCGTTCAGCGCGGCGCCGCCGAACGGCGAGGCCGCCGGGAACGTCGCTGCTGAGATCGAGGTCGACGTGTGCGAGAACGAGTCGACGTTGACGAACCGCACGCTCGTCCCGAGCGCGATCGTCGTCACGGCGGGCGCAAAACCCCCGGCGCTCCCGTACGCCGTCGCAGCGACCGACGAGGACGTGAGTGAGACGTCGATCGTCGTGGCCGCGGCGGCGGCGCTCCCAGAACCCGCGGGCGGCGCACCGGGAGTGCAGCCCACGAGCGCAGAGAAGAGGAGGAGCGAAACGACTCGCACGAGCGGATCGTCAGGGTCTCACCTGAGGAGGAGATGAAGCGGCGGCGGCGGCGGCTTCACACTCTTCTCACGTCAGCTCGAAACGCGGCAGGCGCGCGACGAAACGGTTGCGATCTTCGAGCACGACGTCGCCGCCGTGCGCGCGTGCGATCGCACGGCAGATCGCGAGTCCCAGACCGCTCCCCCGCTCGTCGTCGTCAGCCCGGACGAAACGCTCGAAGATCCGCTCGCGCAGTGCCGGCGGAACGCCCGGCCCGTCGTCTTCGACGCTGAACGCGACCCGCCGGCCGTCGGGGGCGACCGCGACGCGCACGCGCGCGCGAGCATGGCGGCTCGCGTTCTCCAGCAGGTTCTCGGCGAGGCGGCGCAAGCGCCGCTCGTCGCCTTCGACCCAGCAGTCTGCGCCCGCGGCGACGTCGTAGGCGACCCCGTTGTTTCGCGCGCCCTCGACCGCGGAGCGCGCCAGCGCGCCGAGATCGACCGGCTCGGAGAGCTTGGGCGCAACGCGCTCCTCGCGGACGAGCGCGAGCAGGTCGCTGATCGTGCCGGAGGCGTCGACCGCGGTCGCCGCGATTCGCGCGAACGCCTCGTCGCGGGCGTCGTCGTCCCCCCGCTCGCGGGCGGTCTGGGCGATGCTCGCAATGCGCGCGAGCGGCGTGCGCAGCTCGTGTGCCGCCTCGGCGGCGAAGCGCGCCTCGCGTTCGCGCCCCGCGACCAGCGGCCGCACCGAGATCACCGCGAGCACGTACGACGCCGCACCGACCAAGAGCAACAGCGGCAGATCGAGCAGCGCGAGCGCGAGCGCGGTCTTCCGCAGCTCGGCAGCATAGACGCCGCGGCCGACGTCGGTGCCCAGGATCGGCTGCAGCAGATCGTGATACCGTCCGGCCAAGAGCCAGAACGCCGCGCCGTCGAGCGCGACGAGCACGACCAGGAAAATCCCCAGATACGACGCGCAGAGCCGCGCGACTACGCGTGCAATGAGTAGCCGACTCCCCAGACGGTCGCGATACGATCGCGTGCGCCGACCGCTGCGAGCTTCTTGCGCACCGCACTGACGTACACGTCGACGACGTTGCTCGACCCCTCGAAGTCGTCGCCCCACACGCGTTCGAGGATCTGCGCGCGGGTCACCGCGATCCCGGCGTTCGTGGCGAGATATTCGAGCAGCCGGAACTCGGTCGCACCGAGCGGGACCTCACGCCCGGCGAAGCGCACGGCGCGCGCCCCGCGATCGACGACCAGATCGCCGACTTCGAGCGTGGCGTGGATCGGCAGCGCGGAGCGGCGCAGCAGCGCCCGCAGGCGCGCGGCCAGCTCGTCCTCGACGAACGGCTTCACCAGATAGTCGTCCGCACCGGCGTCAAGCCCGCGCACGCGGTCCTCGACCGCGTCGCGAGCGGTCAAGAACAGCACTGGGGTCGCGACGCCCTCGGCGCGCGCGTCGCGGCACAACGCGAACCCGTCCCGTCCCGGCAGCACGACGTCGACGACGGCCGCGTCGTACGTGCCGCGCAGCAGCATATCGTAGCCGGTCTGACCGTCGCTCGCGACGTCGACGGCATACTTCCGGCGCTCGAGCATCGCGCGAAGCCCCTCCGCGATCTCGCGCTGATCTTCGACGACGAGGATGCGCACGGTATCGTCGTTCGCCTCGCGTGCGGACCGCTCCGTTGTGTGAAGAAACCCTGAAAGCGCGCGCGCGGCAGCTTCACCCGGGCTTCAGCACCGGCACCTACGGTGAGGGTCGATCGCTCTCCGGAGGTCTCGCATGTCCCCGCATCGCTCTCCCGCCGCGTTCGGGACCGGCGTGACGGGTCCCCCGGGGGCCGCTGCCGTCCGCAGGCGGACCGCGGGGTACCTCAAGGGGCCGGTCGCGATCGCATTCGCGCTGCTCCTGGCGATCGCGTACGGGGCACCTGCGGCGGCCGGCGCTCCGCGCGACGCGCGCGACGTGCCGCTGGTCGATCAAAACGGCGTGTCGTTCACACTGCGCGACCTCCACCGGCCGACCGCGGTGATCTTCGTCGCGACGCGCTGCGGCGACGCGTGCCCGATCGCGGAAGGGCTCTTCTCGCGTCTCTCCGATCGGCTCGCACGAGCGCACGTCGACGCGCGCCTGCTGACGGTGACGCTCGACCCGGAGTTCGACCGCCCGATCGTCATGGCGTCGAAAGCTCGCACGTTCGGTGCCGACGCGTCGCGCTGGCGCTGGGCGAGCGGAAATCCCGACGACGTCCGCCGACTGCTCGACGCGTTCAACGTCGCTCGGCTCGACGGCAAGTTCCATGGTACGTTCGCGTACGTGCTCGACGCGCAAGCGCGGCCGATGCGGTTGGTGATGCTCTCGACGAACACCGACCGCGAACTGCTCGATCTCCTCCGCACCGTACCGCGCGGCTGACCGCACCTGCTTCGGTTAGAGGCGGTCCCGGAGATCGATCGCGAGCGCACGCAGCGCCGGATCGACGGCATCGTGCGCGCAGCGGTCGAACGCCACGCGTGCGTCGGCACGCCGGCCGCCGCGCATCAGCACCGTGCCGAGCGCGAAGCGGGCGCGCGCGTACGCCGGCGAAAGCGTCAGCGCGTGCTCGAGTTCGACGCGGGCCGCATCGTCGCGCCCGGCGCGCAGCTCGACGAGCGCGAGGTCGTAGTGTGCGACGGCATAGCTCGGGTCGGTGTCGATGAGCTTGCGAAAGTCGCTCCGTGCCGCCGCCAAATCGCCGGCGCGCAGCGCGGTGATCCCGCGGGAGTAGAGCGCGAGCACCGAGTCCGGCGCGAAGGCGACGAAACGGTCCGCGGCAGCGCGTGCGGCGGTCAGGTCGCCGCGACGGAGATGGACGGCGACGAGGTTCGCGGCGGCCGCCGCGAAACGCGGGTCGCGATGGAGCGCCTCTTCGAGCAGCGCCGCGGCGGCGTCGAAATGGTTGAGATGGATCTCCGCGAGCGCAAGGTCGTACCGCGCCGTCGAGCCTTTCGGCTCGGGCGGATCGAGGACGACCAGCCGGCGGAACTCGGTCGCTGCGGCGGCCCAGTCGCTTCGCTCCTCGGCGCCGACCCCGCGTTCGAAGCGCTCGTGGATCTCGCGCTGCCGCGCCTGCGCCGAAAGCGCCGACGCATCGGTGGTGCGCGGCGCTGCGGTGGGACGCGAATACGTTTGAGCCGATGCCCCGGCAATCGGAGCGGCGAAAGCGAGCGCGCATGCCGCCGCGATCGCCAACCGGTGCGTCACGTCAGTCGTTTGGCAGGCCCGCCGCCGAGGCGGTGCGGGCGGTTGCCGCATGCTCCGGGGCGCAATTCCAGCCGGTGCGGCCGGTTTCGGTGACGGGACCGAGCCAGGCGGCGGGCCCGCTGCCGACGAGCGCAGCAACGGGGTCGTCGAGGAGCAGGTCCGCGCCCGCAGCGGCGCCGACGCACGCGCCGAGCGCGAGCACCACGGCGACTGCCGAGCGCCCGAAGATCCTCATGCCGGCTATGGTACGCCGCGCACGTGAAGGGTTCCTGAAGATTGCGCTGGCGCCGGTGCTCGCCGCCGCGCTGGCGAGCGGTTCTCTCCCCGCCGTAGCGGACGAGCTGCTGGTCGGCGCGGTCCGCGATCAAGACGGAGCGATCGTGGCGGGCGCCGGCGTCGCCGGGCTCGACGCCGCCGGCCACGTGCTCGGGCGCGACCGGAGCGCCGCCGACGGGACGTTCGCGTTGACGACCCCGACCCGTCCCGCCGCCGTCGTGATCACGGCTCCGAACGCTGACGTGCTTCGGGTCCCGGTGCCGGCCGACGGGTCGCCGCTCGCCGCGATCGTGCGGCGCCATCGAGCCGCCGACCTGATCCCGTCGGTCGCCGACGTCGCGGCGCTCCCGGCCGGCTCGCTGAGCGCGATCGCCTCGATTGCCCCCTACCGCGTCACGTTCCCGACGACGATCAGCGATCGCTGGCTGGCGCGCGGACGGAGCGTGAGCACGGTCGAGGGGCTTCCGTTCTACCGCCGCGGTGACGGCGGCGACGCCACCTCGCTGCTCCCCTCGCACGCGATCGGGTCGATCGAGGTGCGCGACGCGCTGCAGGCGCCCTGGTACGGCGACCGCGCCGAGGGCGGGGTCATCGACGCGCGTCTGTTCGACCGCGCCGACACGGCCCGCGCGGCGAACGGCGACGCCGCGCTGGAGCTGGGCGGCCAGCGTTCCGCGCTTGCCGCCGCGTCGTGGGATCCCGACGGCGCGCGCCGGCTGTTCGCCGCACGCGGGTCCGAAACGTTCGGGCCGCTGAGCGCCGACGCGGTCGCCCTGGTGGGGACCGCGCCGGGTGCGACCTACGGCGGCGCCGGCGTGCAGTTGCGCGCGGCCGGCCGCCTCTACGATTTCGGCGCGCACCTCGCGCTCACGGCCGACGATGCGAGCACGAACGCGACCCGCAACGACGGCAGCGTCGCGGACGTCGCGGTCGACGCGTCGGGTCGCGGACCGAACGCGATCGCCGTGCGCGCGCGCTGGCGCGACGAGCGCGGTATGCTCGGCACGTCCGACGCCGAACACCACGACGCCGCGCTCGTCTTCGGTACCTCGCGCGGGAACGTCGTCCGCGCGACCGCGGCCCTGGCGCTGGCGTACGGCGACGAACATTCCTACGAAACCGGAACGCAACGCGGTTACGGAGTGCTGCCGTCGCTCGCGCTCGACGCGCCGCTCGGCGCGAGCTGGACGGTGCATGCCGGCGCCGGCGCGTCGAGCCTGGGGACGCCGGGCTACGCCATCGCACGCGGCTCGCTCGGCGAAATCGGCGTTGCCTACGCCGACCGGCGGCGGATCCGCGCCGAGGTGCTGGCGTACACGGAAGGCACCACCGCACCGACCGCGGTGAACCGCGGCTTCGCCGCCGCGCTCGGCTGGGAGATCGCGCCGCGCGTCTCGCTGCGCGCGTGGACGCTGCGTGACGGCGACGCGCTCGACGCGCAGACGCCCGCGTATCCGGGAGGACCGCTCCAATCGATCGTCGTGCGCCGCCGGTTCGACCGCGACGTCGTTTGGCTGACCTGGGACGCACCGACGCGGTTCGATCTGCTTCTCCGCGGCGGCGTACTCGAGGGGAGCGTCCGCGTCCCGCTCGGCCGGCGCTACGCGCTGACCGCCGGCTCGTATCTGCGGAGCGACGCGACGCGGACGCTCTCGTTCGGCCTCATCTCGCGGTAGCGGCGCGGTCTGGCGCACGAGGCGAGGCCGGTGCCGTGCCGAATCGCACCGGCATGCATCGCCGCCTCGCGGCCGCCGCATGTGCGCTGGCCGTCCTTCCCGTGTGGGCCCAGCCGCGTCCCGCGCTCGCCGCCGACGTGATCGCCGTGGTGCCGTTCGCCGTCCCCGGCTCCGAAAAGAATGAAGTGCTCGACGACGCGACCGGTATTCTCGCCGCGAAGCTCACCGAGCGCGGCGATACCCCGAAGGTCCTTCCGGCGACCGACCGGCTCTCGGTCGTCGGAGCGGCGGCCCAGATCTGCGCGCAGACCGGCGCGGTCGCGATCCTCGTTCCGACCGCGCGCACCGAGCAGGCCGTGCGCGTGAAACAGTATATCGTCACGTCGATAACCTATTTCGCGACGCACGCCGAGCTGCGGCTCTCGCGGCTGCGCTGCGACGGCACTGTCGCGTGGACGGCCGTAACGACCGGCGACAAGGACTACTACTTCAAGAACGTGCAAGCCGCGGTCGCCGACTCGCTCGGCCAGGCGATCGTGAAGGCGCTGGACTCGTACGCCGCACGCGCGGCGGAAGCCGCACCCGCGGCACCGTCGGCCGCCGCCGTGTCCACAGGCCCCGCCGGCACGAAGATCGCCATCGTGCCGTTCACGCAGGCGGGCAGCGGCGCCGATCCGAGCTTGGACTTCGCCACCGAGGAGGCGCGCAAACGCTTCGCGGCGCGCGGCGCCGACGTCGTCGTCACCGACGCGGCCGATCACCTCGCGGCGACCAAGGACGCCGCCGCGATGTGCGCGCGGTACGGTGCCGCGAAGCTAGTCATGGGGACGCTGCGAACGGAACAGACGTCGAAGTTCGCCGGGATCGCGACGCACGCCGAGGTGATGCTGACGACGGTCGACTGCACCGGCAAGGTCGTCGCCTCGCAGGACGCGATCGGCGAGCACCTGCATCACGGGTCCAACTATCGAGCGGGGGTGTCGTCCGCGATCGAAGACGCGTTCGGGCACTGGGCGGAGACGCAGCCGAAAACCTAGTGCGATTCCCCGCGCTGGCGGTGCTGATCGCCGGCCTTGCGATGCTCGGCGCGTGCTCGCCTGCGCGCACGCACGGCGGTGAGGGTGCGCGCCATCCGTGGACGCATCCGGGCGTATTGCGCCTGGCCGACGTCGCCGATCCCGACAGCCTCAACCCGCTGCTTTCGACGATGGACCTCAGCTACGACCTCTCCTCGCTCGTCTTCTCGTACCTCGTCGTCGCGGACGCGCACGGCACGATGACCGGCGATCTCGCAACCGAGGTTCCGACCCTGGCGAACGGCGGGATCGCGCGCGACGGAACGACGTACACGTACCACCTTCGCGCGGGCGTGCGGTGGCACGACGGCGTCCCGCTCACCGCACGCGACGTCGCCTTCTCGTGGCGCGCGATCATGAATCCGCGCAACAACGTGCTGCACCGCGAGGGCTACGATCAGGTTGTGCGCGTGGAGACGCCGGACGAACGCACGGTCGTCGTGCACCTGAAACGGCGCTATCCGCCGTTCGTCACGCAGTTCTTCACCACGTTGCAGGAGGGCGCGAAACCGGTCGTCCCCGAGCACGTGCTGGCCGGGACGCCGAACCTCAACGATGCGCCCTTCAACGCGCACCCGGTCGGAAGCGGACCGTTCCGGTTCGTCGCCTGGGACCGCGGACACCGTATCGTTCTGGCCGCGAACGACGACTACTTCAAGGGACGCCCGAAGCTCGACCGCGTCGAGCTGGCGATCCTGCCGGATATCAACACGGTCGCCACCCAGCTGCGCACGCACGAAGTCGACATGCCCGTCTCGGCCAACGCTTTTCTCTACGACCGCTTCAAGGCGGTGCCGGGTCTGCGCGCGACGCTGACCGACTGGAACTCGCAGCAGATCCTGATGCTCGACGACGCGCGGCCGGCGCTGCGGCACGTCGAGGTGCGCCGGGCGATCGCGCGCGCGATCGACTACTCGGTCCTGATCGCGAAGCTCTCGTACGGAACGGCGCTGCCTGCGCACGACATCGTTCCGCCGAGCTCCCTCGGGTACGCGAACAATCCGTCGTACCCATACGACCCGCGCGCAGCGAACGCGCTGCTCGAGCGCGGTGGCTGGCGCGCCGGCCCGGACGGGATTCGCGCGAACGGCGAGACCCGACTCGATCTCGTGATGGTGGTCGGCCCGACGGGGATCGGCCCGACGGTCGCGGTGCAGCTCCAGCAGATGCTGCGCGCGGTCGGGATCGGCCTGACGATCAAGTCCTATCCGTACAAGGGGATCTTTGCGTTCGACGGGCCGATCGTGACCGGCCGCTTCGACCTCGCGGTGTTCGCGAATACCCTCGAGTACGATCCGGACAGCACCAGCACGTTGACCTGCGCGCAGTTTGCGCCCAAGGGCGAGAACGAAGCGCGCTACTGCGATCCGGCGGTCGACGCTTTCGAGCGCGCGGGGCTCGCAACCGACGACTCGCGCAAGCGCGCCGCGATCTACCGCGCGATCGGCCGCCGCATCCACGAGAACGTGCCGTACATCCCGCTGTTCCGGCAGCGCCGTGTCTCGGTCTTCAACGACGACTTGCGCGGCTACGATCCGGGCCCGGTCGCCGCGCCGTGGTGGAACGCCTACACCTGGTCGATTTGATCAGCGCGCATGATGCCGAGGTAGTGGCGGTCGAACGCGGCGAGCAGTGCTTCGCCGTTCGCGTACGGTCCGGGGACGTACGCGCGCGAGCCCAGGCCGAGCTGGGTGAGCTCGTTGATCCGCCAGTCCTGACGGTTGGTGAGGTCCCAGAAGTCGACCGCATCGCTGGGATCGAATCCGGGCGCCGCGATCGCCGCCGGATCGAATAGCCACGCGCAGGTGACGGCGGTGCGGTCCGGTGCGACGGGGCGCACGTAGTGCACCATCACGAAGTCGGGGTGCAGGCTCAGCAGCAGCGACGGAAAGATCGTGTAGTAGAAGACGCGCTCGAGATCGGCACCGTCGACCTCGCCGATCGCCGCGCGCGAGGTGGTGCCGCTCGATGTGAGGCTCGCGCCGGGCCGGCGCAGCTCGGAATAGCCGCCCAGAAACGGACCTTCGGCGAGATCGTTGCGGCCGCCGTCCGAGGGCGAGAGCTCGTCGAGCTGCGGGTGGACGAGCGGGCAGTGGTAGCACTCCGAATAGTTCTGGAAGACCAGCTTCCAATTGCAGGCCAGATCGTAGCTGACGGTGCGCGCGGCGCGCAGCTCGCCGAGGTGCCAGCGCGCGAAGCGTCCGAGCAGCGGCGCGAACGCGTCCTCGAACGGTTGGGGCGACGGCGCGAGCGAGACGAACACGAATCCTTCCCACGTCGCAAGGCGGACCGGCTGGAGCGGAAAGGCGGAGCGTTCGAAACCGGCGACGTCGCCCATCGTGCGCGCCGCGATCAACGCACCGTCGAGTCCGTACGTCCAGGCGTGATACGGGCACTGGATCGATCCTGCGAAGCGCCCGTCCGGCTCGGTACAAAGCCGCGTACCGCGGTGACGGCACACGTTGTAGAAAGCGCGCACGCGCTCGTCTTTGCCCCGTACGACAATGATGCTCTCGGCCGCCAGCTCGGTCACGAGGAAATCGCCGGGTCGCTCGAGCTGTTCCAGCCGCCCGGCGCAGATCCAGTCGCGGGCGAAGATCCGCTCGCGCTCGGTCGCGAACGTCTCCGGCGCGTTGTACCAGCGGGCGGCCAGCGCGCGCGCGCCAGCGCCGACATGCGGCTTGACGAAGGCCCCCATGCCGACAGCGTTCGGCGCGCAGGTCGACGACGCCGCCCGCGGTAGACTAGCGCATGCCCGAAGCGTACATCGTCGCCGCAGCCCGAACCGCGGGCGGACGGAAAGGCGGGAAGCTCGCCGCCTGGCATCCGGCGGACCTCGCAGCGAAGGTGATCGACGCGGTCGTCGAGCGCTCCGGCGTGTCGCCCGACAAGATCGACGACGTGATCCTGGGCTGCGTCGTCCAAATCGGTCAGCAGGCGATGAACGTCGCGCGCAACGCCGTGCTCGCCTCGCGGCTGCCGGAGAGCGTTCCGGGGACGACGATCGACCGGCAGTGCGGTTCTTCGCAGCAGGCGCTGCACTTCGCGGCGCAAGCGGTGATGTCGGGCGCGATGGACGTCGTGATCGCGGGCGGCGTCGAGAGCATGAGCCGGGTCCCGATCACGCTCTCGGTCGCGCTGCCGGCGCAGAACGGCTACGGCGTCTACAAAAGCCCGCGCATGGAAGAACGTTATCCCGGCGTAGAGTTCAGCCAGTTCGCCGGCGCCGAGGCGATGGCGCGCAAGTACGATCTCTCGCGCGACGACCTCGACGTCTACACCTATGAGAGTCATCGCAAGGCGCGCGACGCGACGCAGGCCGGCTGGTTCGACGACGAGATCATTCCGGTCGACGTCGAGCTGTCCGACGGCACGACCGCGTCGCACACCGTCGACGAAGGGATACGCTTCGACGCCAGCCTCGAAGCGATCCGCGCGGTGAAGCTGCTGCACCCCGACGGCCGGGTGACCGCCGCGAGCTCGAGCCAGATCAGCGACGGCGCGTCCGCGTGCATGGTCGTCAACGAACGCGGGCTCGCGGCGCTGGGCGTGAAGCCGCTCGCGCGCATCCATCATCTCAGCGTGCTCGGGCACGACCCGGTCATCATGCTCGAGGCGCCGATCCCGGCGACGGAGCGCGCGTTGCGCAAGGCCGGGCTGACGATCGACGAGATCGACCTGTTCGAGGTGAACGAAGCGTTCGCGCCGGTCCCGCTCGCGTGGCTGCGCGCGACCGGCGCCGATCCCGCGAAGCTCAACGTGCACGGCGGCGCGATCGCGCTGGGCCATCCGCTCGGGAGCTCGGGGACGAAGCTGATGACGACGCTCCTCCACGCGCTCGAACGCCGCGGCGGGCGCTACGGCCTGCAGACGATGTGCGAGGGTGGCGGCCTCGCCAATGTGACGATCGTGGAACGGCTCGCGCGATGAAGCTCGACGCGAGCGTCAGCGCGGTCGTGACCGGCGGCGCATCGGGGCTCGGGCTGGCGACCGCGCGGGCGCTGCGCGCGCGCGGCGTGCGCGTCGCGCTCTTCGACGTGAACGCCGCGCAAGGTGAAGATGTCGCGCGCGAGCTGGGCGCCGTCTTCTGCTCCGCCGACGTCACCTCGGAGGATCAGGTCGACGCGGCGTTCGCGCGAGCGCGGGCACAGAACGGTCAGGAGCGCGTGCTGGTGAACTGCGCCGGGACCGGCAACGCCTTCAAGACCGCGAGCCGCGACAAGAAGACGGGCGCGATCGCCCACTTCCCGATCGATGCGTTCGAGCGCATCATCCGCATCAACCTGATCGGGACGTTCCGCTGCCTCGCGAAATCAGCGGCCGGCATGCTCGCGCTGGAGCCCCTCGGCACCGACGGCGAGCGCGGCGCGATCGTCAACACCGCGTCGGTCGCGGCGGTCGACGGTCAGATCGGACAGGCCGCGTACACCGCATCGAAGGCCGGGATCGCCGGGATGACGCTGCCGATCGCGCGCGACTTGATGAACGAAGGGATCCGCGTCAACACGATCTTACCGGGGACGTTCGACACGCCGCTGCTCGACGGCTTGCCCGACAACGTCAAGGCGGCGCTCGCCGCCTCGGTGCCGTTTCCGAAGCGCCTCGGCGACCCCGCAGAGTATGCGTCGCTCGTGCTCGAGATGCTAGCGAACGCCTACTTCAACGGCGAGTGCGTGCGCCTCGACGGTGCGATCCGCATGCCGCCGCGCTGACGCCCGGATTCCGTACCGCCTTCCGCGGGTACAGTGAGCGTCACATCGCTCTCATCGGAAGGCATACACATGGTCGAACGCTCCTCCAGCTCCTCGGGCAACTCGACGGCGATCATCGCGGCCGTCATCGTCGTGGTACTGCTCGCAGTCGGCCTTTTCATGTGGCAGCCGTGGAGAACGACGTCGAATTCAAGCACGACGACGAACGGTCAGTCGACGACCACCACCACCACGGGAACCGGCACGACCGGCGGAAACTCGAGTGGAAGCGGGGCGACTCCGACAAAGCCGTAGTAGCGGGAGATCACAGCAGCTCGGTGCGGCGCGGTGCCGCGCCGAGCGTGAAGCGATCCGGGCGCAGCGCCGTGACGTCGAGCGAGCGCGCCGCACCGTCGAGGACGATCTCGGCGAGCAGCTGACCGAGCGCGGGCGCGTGCATCACGCCGTGCCCCGACGAGCCGTTCGCGAGATAGAGATTCGGCACGCCCGGAGCGACGCCGACGATGGCGTGGCCGTCGGGTGACATCTCGTAGAGTCCCGCCCAGCACGCATCGTGCTCGATCGCTACGTCGCGGAGCGGCGGAATGCGCGCGCGTGCGACGCCGGTCACGGCATCGACCCACGCTGCGTCGACGCCGACGTCGAACGGATCCGCCGCGCCTGGCGAGGGGAGCAGCAACAGCACGCGCCCGTCCCGCACGCGCAGATGAAAGCCGTCGCCCGCAAAGATCGTCATCGGCATCGTCGCGGGGAGCGCGCCGGTCGGGACGGTGACCGCAACCTGGCGGCGCAGCGGAACGACCGGCAGATCGACGCCCGCGAACGCCGCAACGTGCGCGGCCCATGGCCCGGCCGCGTTCACGACGACCTCCGTTGCGATCTCGCCGCGCGGCGTGCGCACGGCGACGATCCGCCCGCCGCGGCCGCGCGTGAGTCCGACGACCTCGCTCTCCCACGCGAAACGCACGCCGAGCCGCTCCGCCGCACGCCGATAGCAGTCGAGGATCTGCAGCGGACGGATGAACCCGTCGTTCGCGCAGTACGTCCCGCCGACGAGCTGCTCGCGGCGGAGCGCCGGATTGAGCGCACCGATCGCGTCGCCGTCGACCTCGGTCGCGTCGTCGACGCCGTTCGCGCGCTGCACGGCGAGCGCGTCGCGCAGCGCTGCGAGCTGGGGTGCGGTTTCGGCGACCCACAAGTAACCCGCCGGAACGTAGCCGCAATCGCCGCCGGTCTCGGCGGCGAAGCGGCGCAGCTTCTCGCGCGCGAGCAGCGAGAGCCGCACGTCGATCGCCGAGCCGAACTGCACGCGAAAACCGCCGGTCGCCCGTCCCGTGCTGCCGTCACCGGGACCCGGGGCGCGGTCGAGCACGACGACCTCGCGCGCGCCCCGCGCCGCGAGGTGGTACGCGACGCTCGCGCCGATGACGCCGCCGCCGATGACCACGACCGCCGCCGAACCGTTCACCAGAGATGCCATAGGGCGGGCGCGCCTAGACCCAGCGGAACGTCCGCGCGCTGATCACCGTGCCCGCGATCGTCCACAGGACCAGCATGAGGATCCACGCGCCGTAGTGCGTCAGCGACGCGCCGTAGACCGAGACGTCGCGGAACGTATCGATGAACTGGGTCGACGGGAGCAGCCGCAGCGCCGAGGTCACCGCGTGCGGAAAGCGGTCGATCGGCACGTAGGCGTCCGACAGGAACGCGAGCGGGACGGTGAGGATCGAGGCGATGTTGTTCGCGCTCTCGGTCGTGCGCGCGAGCGCGCCGATGATCGTGCCGAGCGAAACGAAGGTCGCCGTACCGAGCAGCAGGATCGCCAGGATCTCGATCGGGTTTCCGATGATCCGCACGTGGAAGACCACCGCACCGACCGCGACCAGGATGATCGCCTGCGCCGCCAGCAGCCCCATCCGATAGACGACCAGCGACGCGAAGAACACCCACGGCGGCATCGGAGTGATGTAGATGCGCCGCAGCAGGTGCTTCTCGCGGAACGTCGCGAGCATGACCCCGATACCCCAGAACCCCGAGCTCAGCACTTGGGCGCCGATGATCCCCGGCACGAGAAATCGCGACGAGCCCGCGTTCGGCCCGCTCGAGAACGCGAACGAGAACAGGACGAGGAAAAAGACCGGCATCGCGAGCGTCCAGAACATCATTTCGCCGTCGCGCCGGAAGTACCAGACGAAGTGGGCCCTGGTCTGGATGAGGAACATTCGTAGGAGCTTCATCCCGTCTCCTCGATCGTCTCGCCGGTGATCGCGATGAACGCGTCTTCGAGCGTCGGGCGATGCATGTCGAGCGAGACGATCTTCGCGCCCAGCGTGTTGGCGTGCGTGACGACCGCAGCGAGCGCGAGCCCGGGCTCGCCGCGGGTCGCGAGCTTCCACCCAGCGCCGGCCTGGGTCCACACACCAAGTGCCCCAAGCGTCGCATCCGGGGCGAATCCTTCCGCGGCGATCGACACCGTCGCGTCGCCGCCGTAGCGCGCGACGAGCTCCGCCGGAGCCGCCTCCGCGACGATGCGGCCGCGCTGAATGATGCAGATCCGATCGCTGAGCCGTTCGGCTTCCTCGATGTAGTGCGTCGTCAGCACGATCGTCTTCCCACCGTCGCGCAGGCGTTCCACTTCACCCCAGAGGATGCGCCGCCCGAAGGCGTCCATGCCGGCCGTCGGCTCGTCGAGGAACAGCACCTCGGGATCGTGCTGGAGCGCGAGCGCGAGCGCCAAACGCTGCTGCTCGCCGCCCGACATCTGCGCGATCTGCCGGTCGAGCTTTCCGTCGAGTCCGACACGCTCAGACATTTCCTCTGCGCGCGACGCGATTCCGTAGTAAGCGGCGTACAGCTCCAGGACTTCACGCACGTTCGCCTTTTCGGGAAGAGAGGTCGCCTGGAGCTGGACGCCGATCCGCGGCCGCAGGTCGGAGAGCTCGCGACGCCGGGTCGGATCGAGCCCGAGGACGCGGACGGAGCCCGCCGTCGGTCTGCCGATCCCGATGCAGCACTCGAGCGTTGTGGTCTTTCCGGCACCGTTGCGGCCGAGGAGCCCGAACACGGTCCCGCGCGGCACGGAGAACGTGATCCCGGCGACGGCCGCGAGCTCGCCGTAGCGTTTGACGAGACCATCCACCACGATCGCGCGATCCGCGATCGCGTCCGGCGACTCGCGCCGGGTCATCAGCCCGGCTGGCCCTCGGCGCCGAGCGCCGGTTTCTCCGGCGCGATCCCGGCCGCGCCGAACGCACGCGGATAGAGACACCCGGCGAGTGCGCCGCCGACCAGCGGCACGAGCCAGAACATCCACAGCTGCGCGATCGCCCAGCCGCCGACGAACAGTGCCGGACCCGTGCTGCGGGCCGGATTCACCGACGTGTTGGTGACGGGGATGCTGATGAGATGGATCAGCGTCAGCGCGAGCCCGATCGCGATCGGTGCGAAGCCGCCGGGGGCGCGCGCGTCGGTCGCGCCGAGGATCACCATCAGAAACATGAACGTCATCACGAGCTCGCACACGACGCAGGCGAGGAGCGTGTACGACCCCGGCGAGTGATCGCCGTACCCGTTGCTCGCGAAACCGCCGGCAGTGCTGAAGCCCGGCGCCCCGCTCGCGATCGCGTACAGCACCGCCGCGGCGACGATCCCGCCGACGACCTGGACGATGACGTAGGGCAGCACGTCGCGGCCCGGGATGCGGCGTGCCGCCCACAGCCCGACGGTCACCGCCGGATTGAAATGCCCGCCGGAGATCGGTCCGAACGCGTATGCACCGGTCAGGACCGTGAGCCCGAACGCCAGCGCGACGCCGGCGAAGCCGATCCCGAGCTTCGGAAAGGCCGCCGCCAGGACGGCGCTCCCGCATCCGCCCAGCACCAGCCAGAACGTGCCGATGAACTCGGCGGTCAGACGACGAGAGAGCGCATGGTTCATGTATCGCCACTCTACCACCTAGCGGTCGCTTCGCGGAAGAGGGACTTCGCGTCAGCGTCTTGCCATGATCGAGGAGCACAATCTGGGTACGACATGAAAAGCGGCGGAGACTCCGCCGCTAGAAAGACTCCGCAATTATGCTCCATCGTATCTCGAAGCTCATCACCGCAGCCGGTATGGCGGCCGCGCTCGCGGTCGGTTCGATTCCCAAGCCGGCCGCGGCAAGCACGCAGTCGACGCTCAACACCGTGCTCGGCGCAGCGGCCGTCATCGGTGGAATCATTCTCTACAACAACTACCAGCACAAGCGGCAGGCAGCGAACAACATCGTCGGCTACACCCGCAACGGCGGCACCGTCTACGGTGACGGCCGGATCGTGATGCCGAACGGACAGACGATCTATCCGAATAGCAACGGCCAGTACCCGTGGGGCCAGACAGCGTACTACAATCAGAACGCGAACGGCTACACGTACGACACGCAGCGCACGGGGCAATACGACACGACGCACCGCCACGGCAACGGCCACGCATACGGGTATACCGGCAACGCCAACGGGATGCGCGGCAACAGCGGTCAGGTGCGCCACGACAACGGCAACAGCGTGCGATACAACACGCAGCCCGCGACGCAATACCACCCGCAGCGCACGGTGCAATACAACCCGCAGCGCCAGGGAAACGATATGCACGGCCCCGCTCAGCGGCCGCAGCCCGCGGACCGCGCGCATCAGGGAAAGAACGATCGTGGCCAGCATCCGGACCAGAAAGACGATCATCATCCGCACTAGGGCCTAACGCGAGGGACCGCGACGCTCGATGCGTCGCGGTCCTCATCCGCGCGACGATGCGAACGAGCGCGATCTGGGCGACTGTCGTCCGCTAAGCTTGGAAAGCCCCCCTAACAACCCTCCAATGGAGAGGCGCCGGTACCGCCGTTGCCGTATCCAATGCGCGAGCTCTGAGCGCTCTTGAGCGTTCACCCGGGGCTTCTTTCGTGTTTGGAGAGTTCGCGTGAAAACCATGTCGGTTAGGCTGGGTGCCCTTTCGCTGTTGGCGGTCATGCTGCTCGAATCGTGCGGCGGCCGAACGATGGGCGCGGGTACGGTGCCGTCAAACGCGGGGAGCACGGTCCCGTCCGCGATGAACCTGAAGCCCAAGTCGATCTCGCCGGCCCTCATCGCCGCGCCGCCGATGGCGAAGACACCGCCGCAGTCGGTGTCGGTGATGACCTCGCTCCGTCGTCCGTCGAGCGACGTCACTCCGGTCGGGTTCACGCAACTTTCCGGCGCCGGAGTTTTCGTGACGGCGAGCCCGGACGGCTCGATTTGGGTGCTCTCGACGCAAGGCGGCGGGGCCGACAAGCCCATCTATCACTACGTGAACGGAACCTGGACGAACATTCCGGGCGCTGCGATGCGGCTCGCGGTCGGTCCGGACAACTCGCTTTGGGCGGTCAACTCGTCGGGCGGCATCTATCGCTACCAGAACGGCGCGTGGAGCACGATCGCGGGAGGTGCCAGCGACATCGGAGTGGGCGCCGACGGCTCGGTGTACGTGATCTCGAGCATCGCCGGCGGTCAGTACGGCAACGGGATCTGGCGCTACACCAACGGTGCATGGTCGCAGCTGCCGGGCGCCGGCATCCGCGTTGTCGCATCGTGGGACGCGGGGAGCTACAACTACAACGTCGCCGCGGGCGGCTTCTACGTCATCAACGCGCAGCTTTCGATCTTTTACTACAACCCGCAGCTTGGGTTCACGCAGATCCCGGGCGCCGCGACCGAGCTTGCCCCGACGACCTACGGCGGGCTCTTCGCCCTCGGCGTTCCCGCCGGTTCGAACGGCAATCCCATCTACTACAACAATCTGGAGACCGGCACGTGGACGCAGCAAGCCGGCGCCGCCGTCAGCATCGCGACGAACAGTTCGAGCGTGTACGTGATCGGCGGCGGGGGCGGCATCTATCGGGCACCGGTGATCCCAGCCGGCGGTCCGATGTCGTGGACCGCGACACGTCATCAGAACTACGTTGCGATCGCCTACAGCAATGGGGGTAACCCGCCCTACAACATCGGGATCTTCTCGCCCGGGCAAACGACGGCGTCGGCGACGATCTCGTATGCCAATTGCTGCATCTGGCAGATCGCATTCGATCCGCAAGGCAACCTCCTCGCGGCAACACAGAACCAGGGCGTTCAGATCTGGGCTCCCGGGAACACCGGCGCGCCGACGCGCACCCTGTCGGCTCAAGGCGGCTTCTCGCTTGCAACCGATCCGCAGAGCGACATCGCGATCGGCGGATACAATTCCGGCCCGAATGTCGTCGTGTATTTGGGCGGTGTGGCCACCGCCAAAGTCACCGTCCCCGGGGCGCCCGCCTTCCAGGGGCTTGCGCTCAGCCCGTCGGGCGAACTCGCGACCGCGACCGCGAACGGCGGGGTCCAAACGTATCCGCGCGGCTCGACGACATCGAATCGCACGATCGCGGTGAACCTCCTTGCCGGTGGCGGCAGCAACTCCGCAGAACTCGCCTACGACGGACTTGGCAATCTCGCCGTCGGCGGCTTCACGCAGAACACGATCGGCATCTATGCTCCGGGCGCGACGTCGCCGGCGTATTCCGTCACAATGAGCAGCGCCCCCAAATCGCTCGCGTTCGACAACGCGAATCGACTGCTGGTCGGCACGGCGTCAGGGGTCTCCATCTTCGCGGCGGGTTCATCGACGCTCGCCGGAACGCTCGCGAACCAGGACCCCGTCGCGCTCGGTGTCGGCCCGCAGGGCGACGTCGCGATCGCCGGATGGGTCACGCCCAGTTCGGTCTACCAGGCCAACGGCAACAGCGTGACGCTCAACGGACTCCCGTCCGCTGAGTGGGCCGCGGTCTCTCCGTAGACGCCGCGGAGCGAAAGGCCCGCGTAACCGCTATGCCTTGCGCTTGTGGAGGACGACGCTATTGGCCTCGGTGTCGCTGATCATCGCCATGAAGCACACCGGGGTTTCATGCTCCATGAGCACGGGAATGTTCCCCGCCTTGACGGCTGCCACGGCGGCATCGAGATCGTCCACCGCAAACAGGACTCCATTGCTCGGTTGGAACGACGCTCCTCCATCCTAGGCGAAGCAAGAAGACGGTCTTTCGCGCCGCTCGGCGCCCCGCCTTTTCGGCGGAACTCCGCGGGCGCATCGGCGAGTTGCCATGATGCGGGAGCACAATCGCGGTACGATTATTCTCTAGGGCGGCGAACGCTCGGCCGCCGGAAGGATCACGCAATCATGTTTCGACGTCTTTCAAAATTCATCACCGCAGCCGGCATGGCGGCCGCGCTCGCGGTCGGTTCGATTCCCAAGCCGGCGACAGCAAGCACGCAGTCGACGATGAACACCCTCCTCGGCGCCGCTGCCGTCATCGGCGGCATCATCCTGTACAACAACTACCAGCACAAACGGCAAGCAGCGAACAGCATCGTCGGCTACACCGCAAACGGTGGGACCGTTTACGGCGACGGCCGCATCGTGATGCCGAACGGGCAGACCGTCTATCCCAACAGCAACGGCACGTACCCGTGGGGCCAGACCGCGTACTACAATCAGAACGCAAGCGGCTATACGTACGATACGCAGCGCACCGGCCGCTGGGACCGCACGCACCGCCACGGCAACGGGAGCGCCAATAACGGGAATGCCTATAACAACGGCAACGCATACGGCCGCAACGGCAACCAGAACGGGATGCGCGGCAACAGCGGGCAAGTGCGCCACGACAACGCCAAGCACAACGCCGATCATCACGGCGACCACGGCGACGACCACGGCCACTAGGGGCTAAGGTCTCGGGCAAAGCCGAAAGAGAGCCGCGACGCATTGCGCCGCGGCCCTTTTTCGCTCGCAAGACGCTGAGCGCTCGGCGCTTTCGTGCTCCCGTTACCTCCGCGTTACCCGGTGACCGTCGGCGGTAACGGTGCCGTTACCGGACGCCGCTACGATCGCTCCATGGCAGGCCCCGGGACACAGGCACCCGACGAACCAGCGTCGGCGATAACGGCGTTGCCAGCGGCTGCCGACCCGGGCCTCGTCGCGTCGTGGCTCGATCTGCACGGCTTTCGCGCTTTTGACTCCGGCCACGTCGGTGTCGTGCGCGCCACGCTCGCTTCGGTTCCCAACGATGTGCTCGCGAAGAACCCCGCAGCGCTCACGCTCAAGGCGATGGTCGCGTCGCTCGACGGCCGCTTCGACCTCGCCGATGTTTGGTTCGAAATGGCGCTCGGCGACGCGATGGGCGATACCCGCAGGGAGATCGTCGTCCGGTTCGGGCTCGATCTCGTGCGCCGCTCGCGGTCGGACGCCGTCGCGTTTCTCTGCACCGAGATCGAGCGCCCTGGACTCGATGAAGCAAGCTCGGCTCCGCTCGCGGCGCTGCTCGCAACGGCCTACGTCGGCGCGCACCGCCTCGACGACGCGCGACGGGCGGCAAGGAAAGCGCTACGCGCTCTGCACGCGGTCCACGACGACGGCGTGCGCGCCCGCATCTTTCACCAAGCGTCCTTCGTCGCGCTGAACGACGGCGACATGACCTCAGCCTTCGACCTGGCGCAGATGGCGCTCGAGCACGCCGAGCGCGCCCAGCTGTACGATGTCGCGGCGCGCGCGCTGAGCGTCCTGCACAACCTTTCGGTCGGCGTCCAGGACGACCCGGCCGCCGCTCGCGCGTATCTCGTACGCATGACCGACTGCGCGCGAAAAGCATCGAATCCCGCGCTCGCCCTGTACGCGATCATGAACCTGTACGAGCTCGACGTCGATGCCGGCAACCTCGACGGCATCGAGATCCTCGACTCGGAACTGGCGCAGCTCCGCATCTTTCTGACCCCGATGGCGAGCGAATCGCTCCTGCCGGCGCAGGCGCTCCGCGCCGCGTGGGAGGGTCGATTCGAGCACGCTCATTCGCTGCTGTCCCCAAGCGCCGAGCAACAGTTCGACGAGGACCGCCGAGCCGTTCGCTGGGCGGAAGTCGCGGCGTACGCCGCGGCAGCGGGAATGCGCACCGAGAGCACCCGCGCGATTGGGAAATGCCGAGCAGCGTTGCGGAAGGCGCACGCGTCCGACCGCTCGTCGCTGCGTGCGCAAGCATTCCTGACGATCGCCGAGATCCTCCTCGCGCATGACGGGCGCGCCCGCACCGCGATCGCCGGCTTGCGCGTGGCGGCGCGCCGCGCCGGGCCGAGGTTCTTCGCGCTCGTCGAGGCGATCCGCGCGCTCTACGCGCGCTGGAGCGGCAGATCGGAAGAACCCTTCTCCCTCCCCAACGCGCTCGAACGGCTCGAACGCGTCGAGCTCGGCGGGATAGCGCGTTTCATCGAGGCACTTTCGCTGCCGACGTCGCCGCAAGGGCGCGTCTCACTGCTCAGCGAGTTGGAAAAGTCGATCATCCGTCGCATCGCCACCGGCGAGACGAGCAAGGAGATCGCAGCGGAGTTCGACCGCAGCGCGCAGACGATCGACGTCCACGTGCGAACGATTTGCCGAAAGCTCGGCTGCAGCGGGCGCCGGCGCGCCGTCGGTTTCGCGATTCGTTCCGGACTGATCGACGAACGGCGCCAGCCCGGCGGACGCTCTGCAGGAGGCCCTCTCGCAGGTCCCTACCCCATTGCGGGTAGTGCACGAATCGAGGCGATCTCATACGCTCGGTAGGCGAAGCACGGTGCGACGTACCTGCGCAACGCGGAAAGGCCCTCGTGTACCAGACGATTCGCAGCGCCCCCGTTTCGGACGCTCGGCTCAGTTCCGCGCTGAATGCGCGCCTTCCCGACATCGCTGCGAGCGCCCTCAACGCGATGGCACCGCGTCATCGAACCGTCGCCGCGGAGATCGTCGCGAGCCGCCTCGTCGAGCGTTTTTCGGCGTCCGTCTCGTCCGGGGAATGGGCACCGCTGCTTTCGTTCGTCGACGCGTCGTGCCGGCGGTATGCCGGCATTCTCCCGATGACGGAGCTCATCTCGGTCGCGGTCGGCGCCACGTGCGACGTCGTCGAGAACGTGCCGAACGCCGGACTTTCGGACGCCGACCTCGAGGGTCTACGGCGGGACGTCGAGCGCCTCACGGCGCTGCCCCGCCTGGTCCATGCCGCACACCATGAGGCGATCGACGAAGTCGACGTCGCGCTCGACGATTTGATAACACGCCTCGATCAGAGCGACGAGCTGACCGCGGAGCACTCGCGAGCGGTCGCGGCGTGGTGTGCGCGGCTCGCCGAGCGGATGTCGCTGAGCAAGCAGGACACGATCGAGATCTCCCGCAGCGGTCTGATCCACGACATCGGGAAGATCTGGACGCCGCCGGAGATTCTGAACGCCCCGCGCAAGCTCACCGCCGACGAGTTCGTCATCATGAAGCGGCACGCCGCCGACGGCGGCGATACGGTCGCGGGGCTCCCGCTGGTCGCGCACCTGTTGCCCGCCGTTCGCAACCATCACGAGCGCATCGACGGCGCCGGCTATCCCGACGGGTTGGCCGGGACGGGCATACCGGTGTCCGCCCGGATCGTCTGCGTCGCCGACGCGTTCAACGCGATGATCGGGCGGCGTCCGTATCGCCCGCCGCTCGGACCGGCCGTCGCGCTCGAGCGCCTCGTCGCAGGCCGCGGCACACAATTCGACCCGATCGTCGTCGATGCAATGATCGATGTCGTAAACACCACTCAACTTCCACTGAATCGAGTAGACCTACCGTGAATCGTACTATCTTCATCGCCGTCGCCGGCGCGCTCTTGGCGGGGTGCGGTGCGAACGGCGTTGCGACCGCCGTACCACCGCAAAGCGGCGGCGCGGTGCAAGGCACGGCGCGAACACCGCTCTACTCTCGCGCCCTGCCCGGGGCGTGCACGGTTGTCCTCGGCGAGCTCGGCTGCTATGTGCAGGTGAACGTCGACATCCTTCCCATCGCCGATCCGAACGCGGCGACGATCGCAGGCCTGAAGCCGGCCGATCTGCGATCCGCATACGGGCTGTCTCCGGCGACGAGTGCCCCGGCGACCGGGCCGCTCATCGCGATCGTCGCCGCCTACGACGATCCGAACGCCGAATCCGACCTCGCGATCTATCGCCAGCGCTTCGGGCTGGCGCCGTGCACCTCGGCCAACGGCTGTTTCACGAAGATCAAGAATCCCAGCGTCTGGACGCCGTACAACCGCAGCTGGTCCGAGGAGATGTCGCTCGACCTCGCAATGGCGTCGGCGGCCTGCCCCACCTGCCGGTTGACGCTCATCGAAGCACAAAACGCGAACCCGAGCGTCCTCGCCCTCGCGGTCGATGCCGCCGCTGCGCTGAACCCCGCGGCAATCAGCAACAGTTACGGCATCCCGGAAGCGCAGGGTAGTGCCAACCTCAACGGCCACTACAACCATCCGGGTATCGCGATCGTCGCGAGCACGGGTGATGACGGCACCGTCCAATACCCGGCGTCATCCGGATACGTCACCGCAGTCGGCGGAACGACGCTCACGCACGACGGCAGTTCGCGCGGTTGGAGTGAGTCGTCATGGGCCAGCTCCGGTGCCGGCTGCAGCACGGTGACGGTTGCACCCGCTTGGCAGACCGGTACCTCATGCACCACACGATCGGTCCCCGACGTCTCGTTCGTCGCGGCGCTCAATCCCGGAATCGCCGTCTACGATAGCAGTGACGGAGGTTGGATCGTGCTGGGTGGAACCAGCGTCGGCTCGCCGTTCGTGGCCGGGCTCTACGCCCAAGCGAGCGACTTCGGTACGAATGCTGTCGGCGCGCCATCGATCTACGCACACCTCGCGTCACTCAACGCGGTCGACCCGGCGGGAAATCCGGCGACACCCGGCAGCCCGAACGGGCTCGGCGCCTTCTAAGAGTCCGCTAGCACCTACGTCTTGCGCTTGTGCAGGACGACGCTATTGCCCTCGGTGTCGCTGATCATCGCCATGAAGCACACGGGTGTTTCATGCTCCATGAGGACGGGCACGTCGCGCGCCTTGACGGCTGCCACCGCGGCATCGAGATCGCCCACCGCGAACAGGACACCGTTGCTCTGCTGGAACGGAATCATGTCGCCCGCGCTCCAGAGCCCGAACGTCGTGCCGTCCGCGAACTCGTATTCCGCGCCCGCGTTGTCGGGATACACCGTCGTTGGTTCGAGTCCAAGGACGTCGCGATAGAAGGCGCTCGTCCGAGCGCCGTCCTTGACCATGTAGCCGCTCAGGTCGAGACCCGTAATCGAAAATGCGCGTTGGCTCACGTTGGCTTCTCCTGGCTCGATCATTGCATCTGGGCGATGACGGATTCGAACCGCCGACCTTCTCCGTGTAAAGGAGCTGCTCTCCCGCTGAGCTAATCGCCCGCCGCTTTGCAGGATTCTCCATGGCGGGGAACGCCTCCCCGGAGCGCGCATAGGGTCCGGAATGCAGCGCCGGCTCGCCCTCGACGACTCTCGCCCAATCTGGCAGGCGATGCTGGTGTTTCTCGTCCCGCTGATGCTCAGCAACATCTTGCAGTCGGCGTCGGCGACGCTCAACAGCATCTATCTCGGCCGGCTCATCGGGGTGCACGCGCTCGCCGCGGCGTCGTCGTTCTTCCCGATCATCTTCTTCATGATCGCGTTCTTCATCGGGATCGCGAGCGCCAGCTCGGTGCTGATCGGGCAAGCGTACGGCGCGCGGAACGAAGAGCGGATCAAGGCGGTTGCCGGTACGACACTTGCGCTCGCGGTCGGCTCCGGGATCGTCATCGGCGCGGCGGGCTGGTTCTTCTTGCCGCCGCTGCTGCACCTCATCGGGACGCCGCTGGACGTCTACGACGATGCGCTGCTCTATGCGCGGGTGTGGTTCCTCTCCCTGCCGCTCTTCTTCCCGTACATTGCGTACACGACGTTCGTGCGCGGCACCGGCGATTCGCGCACGCCGTTCCTCGCGCTGATCGTCAGCACCGTGTTGATCATGATCCTGACGCCGGCCCTCATCCGCGGTTGGTTTGGGCTGCCGCAGCTCGGGATCGTGAGTGCGGCGATCGCCGGTATCATCGCGAACGCGCTGGCGCTCGTCTTTCTGCTGGTCGCGCTGGCGCTCGAGAAGAACCCGCTCGCGCTCGACATGTCGATCGTGCGGCACATGAACATCGAGCCGCGGCTGCTGCGAACGCTGATCCGGATCGGAATCCCGACCGGGCTGCAGATGGTGATGGTCTCGCTGGCCGAGATCGCGGTCATTTCGATCGTCAACCGGTTCGGCTCGTCGGCGACCGCGGCGTACGGCGCGGTGAACCAGATCGTCTCGTACGTCCAGTTCCCGGCGATCTCGATCGGGATCGCGGCGTCGATCTTCGGCGCACAGTCGATCGGCGCCAAGCGCTTCGACCGTTTGCGCACGATCGCGCGCGCCGGCGTCACGCTGAACTGGGCGATCTGCGGCGCCTTGATCGCGATCATCTACGTTTTCAACGATGCGTTCCTCTCGCTCTTCATCACCGACGCGCGCGTGATCGAGACCGCGCACGAACTGCTGGCGATCACGCTATGGGGCTACGTCGTCTTCGGAACGTCGAGCGTGCTGTCGGGGCTGATGCGCTCCAGCGGCGACGTTCTCTGGCCGACCGCGCTCTCGATCGTCTCGATCTGGGGCGTCGAGGTGCCGGTCGCGTACGCGCTCGCGCCGCACCTGGGCCTGCGTGGCATTTGGATCGCGTACCCGGTCGCGTTCTGCGCCGGGCTGCTGTTCCAGACGATCTACTACTTCGGCTTCTGGCGGCGCAAGAAGCTGACGACCCTGCTTGGTGATACGAAGCCGCGCGAGCCCGTCGCCACGTAGATGCCCGAACCGCACGGTCCGCGGCTGGCGAAATCCTACGCCGCGAACGTCACGCTCGTCCTGCTGACCCTCTTCCCGGGGCTGATCAACACGAGCGCGATCGCGCTCGCGGCGCCGGTGATCGGCCGTGACCTCGGCGTTGCGCCCGATACGGCGGCCGGCTTACCGCTGATCAGCGACGCGGCACTCGCGTTCGGCTGTTTGCTCGCCGCCGAGCTCGTCCGCCGGGTGCCGAGCCGGACGCTGTACTTCTGGCTGCTTGCCGTGACGATCGGATCGTCGCTCGTCAGCGCGGTTACGCCGTCGTTCCCGCTGCTGCTGGCAGCACACGCCGCGCACGGGCTCGCCGCGGGGATGCTCTTCATCGTCGTCCTGCCGCCGCTGCTCGTCAACTTCAAGAGCGATAAGCTCGGCGCGACCGCGAGCGTCATGGTGCCGGCGCTGTTCGGCGCGATCACGCTCGGCCCGCTGATCGGCGCCGCCGTCGCATCGCCCGGCGCCTGGCGCGTCATCTTCGCCCTCGAGGTCGTCGTCGCGCTCGCAGCAGTGGTGCTCGCTCGCAGCGTGCTCGAACAGCGCGACCCCGTCGGCTCCGAGGAGCCCGTCGACTGGTTCGCACTCGGCGCATCGGCGATCGGCTCGCTGCTGCTCTTCGCGGGCGCGGGCGTGCTCGCCGGCAGCGAGTGGCGCGATCCGATCGGCAGCATCCCGTTCGTCGCCGGGCTGCTCGTCTACGGCGCGCTGATCGTGGGCGAGGCTGCCAAGAAACGACCGCTCGTTCCCGTGCGAAAGCTGGCGACCTCGCTCGCGCTGGTCGGCACGATCGCGACGGTGATCGGCAGCGCCGCTTTCAGCGCGCTGACCCAATGCTTCAGCCTGACGCTGCTGCGCGTCGACGCGCTCGACGTGCACGCTACGGGGTTCGCGTTCTGGCCGGAGTTCCTGACCGCGATCGCCAGCGGGTACGTGTTCGGCCGTGCTGTCCCGAGCAAGTGGGTCGTCCTGACCGGCGCGATCGGGCTCGGGTGCATCGGCATCGCCGCCGCGCTCGCGCGCGCCCTCGCTCCGCTCGACGCGGGCTCAGTCGGATGGATCTGCATGATCGGCGCCTTCGGCGCAGGGATGAGCGTCTCGCCCGGCCTCTTTGTCGTGACGCTGTCGTTCGAGCGGGCTCTCGTGGGTCGCGCGATCGCGTTGCTGAACCTCTTCCGCCTGACCGGCGGATTCGTCAGCGCACCGGGAGTCGAGCACACGATCGGCTCGCGCGCGCAGACGCACCTGCACGTGCTCGATCCCTCGCTCCCGGCGCCGCTCGCCGACCAGGCGGTGCGCGCGTTCGTCACCGGCGGCACCGTGCCGCCGGGCGCACCGGTCGCAGCGTTGAAACACGCGCTCGTGCTGGGTATCGACGACGCGTATGTGATCGTGCTCGCGCTCTCGCTCGCCGGCATCATCGCGATCGCCGCGCTGCTGCTCGCAACGCACGTCGAGCTTCGCGCACCCGACCTGGCGAAATTCGACGAAGGGAGACCGGCGCTCGACGCGCCGGCGCTCGCGTAACCCGCTACGTTCCTGCGCCGCCGCCCGTGCGCAGGACGTACTTCAGCACCACACGCTGCAGCGTGGTCGCCGCCGCGGGCGTTCCGTAGTTGAAGAACAGCTCGCTGTCGTTCTTGAAGCGGCGGTGGAACGAGGCGGCAAGGTTCACGCCCGGCTGCGCGAAGCCGCCGGTGCTGCTGATCGAACGCAGCGCGACCGAGAAGTTGGTGTTCGCGTCGATCGTTTCGCCGACCGTGATCCGCCGCAGCCACTGACCGTCGGTCGGCCCGCCGAACGTCGGTCGCTCGCGCGTCCCGTCGACCTCGCCGCCGATGCTCCAGCGCGTACCGATCGCGCGTGAGGTCGAGAGCGAGACCTGCTGCAGGAACATGTCGCCGAACGGGCCGTACGAGTAGCTCGCGTTGTATGGCGCCGGCGTCCCCTCTTTCCAGCCCAGGTTGACGTTGTGGAACGCGTACGAGCGCGTCACGCCGCCGGTGTAGAACGGATAACCGACGAGCCCGCTGTCGTACGTGCGCAGGAACGAGCTGTACGGTCCGCCCGAGAGATGGAGACCGTTCTTGAACTGCAGGTCGAGGTTGATGTTCGAGTCGGACTGGTGTACCGCGCCACTGCCGTCGACGAGGCGCTCGGCGGTAATGAACAGATCCGCGCGTTTGATCCAGCCGTGCGGCGCGAGCGTGCCGTTCAGATCGAAGTACGCCTGAGGGCCGCGCACGTCGCTGTTGACCGTGAAGCCAAGAGCCGGGGCGTACTCGGGCCCGATCGTGCGGTACCCGGTGTAGACCTCGTAGTTGTGCTGGTGGACGTCGATGAAATCTTCGCTCTTGTACGCCAGGCGCGAATCGCGGACGAACGACCCGCTCTCGCGCGCGTAGTCGAGCGCGTACACGAACCCGGTGTTGTTGTTCCGCCCGCCGACCTGCGCTTCCCAGGTGGCGTCGTTCCCCCCCCGCTGGTCGATCGTGTCGTTGCCGAGCTGATGGTGCGTCGTCACGCCGTCGAGCGACCACGCGAACGCACGGTTCGGCGTCGCGTGCTTGTAGCCGAACACCATGTCGTCGAAGCCGGCGCCTTGCGTCTCGAGCAGGCCGAACGACTGCAGCCCCTGCGTCCCCTCGAGCTTGAGCCCGCGGTCGAACGGCCCGATCGCGGGCGAGTAGAAGATCACGTTTGCGGGCTGATTGATCCCGTTGAGCGAGATCGGGTTGAAAAAGGTCGCGCCCTGCGTGAAGAACGGCCGGTACTCGTTGAGCGCGCGGCGGAACTCTTGCGGCGCGATCGTCTGCTGGTCGACTTCGACGTTCGAGTAGTCGGGTGCGAGCGCGGCGACGAACGCGGCGGTTCCGGTGATCGGGACGACGATGTCGGCTCCGACGTGGCGCGCGCCCGTGTCGGCGAAGTTTCCGAGCGCCGCTTGAAACCGGCGACGGTCCTCGCCGCCGCTCGCAAGGCCGTAGAACTCGGCCCGCGGCGGGCGCCGGGCCGGGGCACCGGCGATCTTCAGGTCGGTGAGCCGCGGCCAGAAGCGCGCGTCGGCGGGCTGCGGGAATCCGCCCGTACCGCCGCCACCGTCGTTCATCGTCGCGTCGTACGCCCAGGACTCGTTCACGTTGAGCGCGGCGATGCGGCGGATGAAGTCGAAGCGCCAGCTCTGCACCGCACCGCTCGGCCGGCGCAGCACGCGCAGCGGGATCACCAGCATCGCGCTCCAGCCGTCGCCGTTCTGCTGCGCCACCGCGCTCCACGGCGGCGCGAAGCGCACCGATTCCGTCGACTGCTGGTAGCGCGTGCCGCGCGGCGTCGTCATGAAGAAATAGACCTGGCCGCCGTTCCCGCTGGGGTCGATCCCGATCCCCGCGAAGTCGTCGAGGCCGAAGCCGACGTCGTTCGCACTCTGGGTCGCCGTGATCGCCGCACCGGTCTGCTGGAGCTTCATCCCGACGTAGAGGTTCGTGTCGTCGTACAACAGCATGAAGCGCGCCGCGAACGGGCTCGGCTTCTGCGTCGTAACGGTCTGGAGCTCGGTCGCGACCACGGCCTTGTCCCACGCCGGATCGGTCAGCGCGGGGTCGAGTGCCGGCGGTTTCTCGGTGCGGGCGGCGGGGTAGCTGCCGGTCGGGCCGGTCACCGCCCCGGCCGGCAACGCGGGGAGGGTGAGGGACGCGCAAAGTCCGGCTGCCAGGGTGAGAATCCGCAGTCGCATGCCGTCTGCTACGTCGGCAACCTCCGTATTGTTTCGTAGTAGACTGCCTGGTAATTGCCGGGGTGGGTGCTCCCGCCGCTATATTGACAAATGCCGATGCAGAGCTTAGTATCGAACGATGTCGATGCAGCGATGCTGTCCGCCGGCGACGGTCGACCGGACCGATCGAACCGCCGATGCGGGCTTGTTCAAGGCGCTCGGCGACCCCCACCGGCTCGCGATGCTGGCGACTCTGGCGCGCGCCGAGGACGAGGTCTGCGTCTGCGACTTCACCGGCGCGCTGCCGCTCGAACAGCCGACGGTTTCGCACCACCTGCGGATCCTGCGTGAAGCCGCGCTCGTGACGTGCGAACGTCGCGGCACGTGGGTGTACTACCGCCTCGCCGCCGACGCGCGCGAGCGCATCGACGCCGCTTTCCGCTCCGTGATCCCAGAGAGAGCTCTCGCATGAAGATGCACCTCAACCTCGCCACCCGCGACCTCGATCGCAGCGTTGCCTTCTACTCGACGCTGCTCGGCGCGCAACCGATGAAGAAGCTCGCCGACTACGCGCTCTTCGTGACCGAACAGCCGGGCCTCGAACTGGCGCTCGATCTCGACGCCGGCGCCGTCGCGGGTCACGGACAGCACTTCGGGATCGTGGTCGAATCTTCTGACGCGGTCGACGCGCAGATCGCCCGCCTCACCGCCGCCGGATACGCGACCGACGTCGAGCGCGACGAGACGTGCTGCTACGCGGTGCAGACGAAAGTGTGGGCGAGCGACCCGGAAGGCCGCCGCTGGGAGACCTACGTCGTGCACGAAGAATCCGAAGCACGCGACGCTGAAGCGTGCTGCGCGTAGCATCATGCTGCGCCGGCTCGCACTGCAGACGCGCATGCTCTTCGGCTACATCCCGAACGTCGAGTGGTTCCAAGCGAGTTTGAGCCGCGCCGTCGCGCTCGACCGCGCCAAGGCGCACCTCGCCATCGCGGAGCTGGAACGGTGCTTGCTGTTGCGCCGCAGCGGCGTGCTCGCACGCTGCTTCGGCGAGTTCCGTAGGTGAATCTGCGCCCCGTCGTCGCGGAGTTCGTCGGCACGGCGTTCCTGCTCGCCGCGGTCGTCGGCTCCGGCATCATGGCGGAGCGCCTGTTCGGCGGCAACGCCGGATTCGCGCTGCTGGCGAACGCCGTCGCAACGGGCGGTGCGCTGGTCGCGCTGATCCTCGCGTTCGGCCCGGTCTCCGGCGCGCATTTCAACCCGGCAGTCACGCTCGCCGATGCGTGGCAGGGCGGGCTTCCGTGGAGCGCGGTCATCCCGTACATCGCTGCCCAGGTCGCCGGAGGGCTCGCGGGAACGGCGCTCGCCGACGGCATGTTCGGCCTGCCGCCGTTCTTCGCATCGCATCATGCTCGCGCCGGGCTGCCGATGCTCGTCAGCGAGTTCGTCGCGACGTTCGGTCTGCTGGCCGTCATCTGGGGCTGCGTGCGCTCGCGACCCACAGGGACGCCGTTCGCGGTCGCCGCGTACATCGTCGGTGCGTACTGGTTCACCCCGTCCACCTCGTTCGCGAATCCCGCCGTCACGATCGCGCGGTCGCTCACCGACACATTTGCCGGCATCCGGCCCGCCGACACACCGGCGTTCATCGCCGCGCAGCTCGCCGGCGCGTTCGCCGCGACCGCTCTCTTCGCGTGGCTCTCCCCGATCTCGAAGGCCGCAGCACAGGCGGTGGTGGTCCCGCACCCGGAGGTTGCCGTACGATGACGCGAACCGTCCTGTTCGTGTGCATCCACAACAGCGCGCGCAGCCAGATGGCGGAAGCGTTCGTGAACGCGAGCTGCAGCGATTCGCTGCGCGCGTACAGCGCGGGATTGCAGCCCGGCACGCTCAACCCGGCCGTGATCGAGGTGATGCGCGAGATCGGCTTCGACGTCTCGCGGAATCCGGCCAAGGGAGTCGACGACCCGGAGATCCGTTCGCGGGACTACGACTACGTCGTCACCGTCTGCGACGAGGCCAGCGCCGAAGCATGCCCGATCTATCCGACCCGGGGCGAGCGGCTGCACTGGCCGTTCGCCGACCCGTCATCGTTCAGCGGCAACCGTAAGGACGTCCTGGCGCGAACGCGCGAGGTCCGCGACGCGATAGCGGCTCGCGTGCACGCCTGGTACGCCGAGATGCTGCCCGGCTACACGCAGTCCCGATGAGCGCCGCAGGCCTCGATGCGGAATCGATCCGGTTCATCTTCTTCCGCGCTGCAGCCGCAGTCGAAGGCAATATGCGCCGCACGTCCGCGACCGCTGCTGTCGCTGAAAAAGAACGTCCCCGCGCCGATGAGGCGCTCTAGCGCCGAGCGCCCGAAGAGACGACTGCCTTCGATCATCTGCATGCGAAACGATCGTACCCGCCCGGCGCGCTGGTGCTTGGCTGGTTACGCCGAGCGGCGAGCGTTCTGGACCGACAATTCCCAGCGGTAGCCGTCGGGGTCGTGAAACCACAAGCCCACATGCGGTGAGCCGGGCGCTTCCGGACCGATCTCGTCGCCGGGGTCCTCGAGGTCGACACCGTTATTCCGCAGCGCCGTAAGCGCCCGCTGCAGCGTTTTCATGTCGGCGACATGGAACGACATGTGGCCGATCGTCGCGGGATGCGCCCTGCCCTTCGTCAGCACGATCGTGACGTTGTCGTTGCTGAGGCCGATCCCGTCGTCGAAGCGGAAGATCTCATCGAGGTCGAAGTTCGCCTGCCACCAGGCCGCGCTCGCCTCCGGATTGTGAACGGCCAAACCGAAGTGGCCGACGTGTCCGAGTTTGACCCGCATGATCGAGGATTCTACGCCGAACGGCGAGGGCCCGCGACGTGCGCGGGCCCTTCCGTTCGGGCTCCTGTCCCGTTACTGCTTGAACGGTCCCCGGAACGGTCCGGCCCATTTTACCGAGAACCGCCATGTCGGCCGGCCGCTGGGTGCGTTCGAGCTTGCAGCGAATGCCGACTCCGCGGCCACGTACAGATACGGAATGCGTGGGTCGTGCCAGTAGATGTCGACGTTGCCGAAGTGGCGATACGTTCCAAGGCCGTTGTTCGTGAACTCCACGGGACGGAGCCCGATCATCACGTTACCCTTGAAAACCGGCTGGAAGAGCTCGACGGCGTAGGAGTGGCCCGCAGCCGAAACGATTGCGCCCTTGCTCCCGGTCCCCGCGTTCGAATCGTACGTGGTTTGATAGAACATCACCACGCCCGGAACGCCGTTGACCGGATCGCGTTGCGCGTACACGCCGTTGGCAGTGTAGTTGTCGAGCGCCTTCGACGGGAGCACGAATCCGCCGGCAGCACCGAACACACCGATTTCGAAGGGCTTGTTCGGCGTCGCGTAGGCGAGCTTGTAGTGGACCGTTTTATCGGCACCGGGCATCGTCGTGAAGTCGGCGGCATTGATGAGATTGCTGCCTCCCGCGCTCCACGAGATCTCGGCGTCGACCGGAGCGTGGACGTAGTTGAATCCGACCCCCCAGCGCGCCGAGGCGAGCGCGTACGAGTGCTTCCCGACCGCGACGCTCGAGCTGGAGAAGCCGGTTAGGTCACCCTGATTGGCGTACATCGGCATCGTCGCCGGCTCGATCTTCCCGATGAAGAGGTGGCCGTTCCGCTTGAAGAGATCGTGGTAGCCGAACCAGGCTCTGCCGAGGCCGCCGCCGCTCACATCGTTGCTGTAGAACGACTGTTCGGCACGATAGGTCACCGAGGTTCCGATATACCCGACCACATTGGCGGAAACGCTCGTGGTGGTGACCTTCTTGTTCGGCTGGGTGGCGTCCAGCTTGCCGGTGCTTCGTCCGCTGACCGCCTCTCTGACGAGAAGCGGCAGGACCTGTTTCATGACGGTTGGGTCGAGCGCGGCGAAGCCTGTCCGTTGGATGTACCGGCCATAGGCATTGAGCCCGGGAATGGCCGTGTGACAAGCCTTGCAGTCGACGTGATAAGCTTGTGCGAACGTCGGGAGCGCCGTTGCCTGTTGCGTCGACGGCCCGAACAAAGCGCTTGCGAGCAGCGCGATGCAGGCCATTGCGAAGAGAACGACGCGGTTGGTCACTGGACGTCCACCTCGACGATCATCTTGTCATGCCCGGGGCCGCACGGGAGGTGACAGTGCATGTAATACTTGCCGGGTTTTGCCGGTGCGACGAACGTGACGTCGACGGTCCGGCCGGGAAGCATCATCACCGGCTTGATGCCCAGATCGTCGGAGATGAGGGCATGCGCCCCTTCGACCGACTTCGCGTGCAGCACGACGGTCTGTCCCGGGTGCGCTACGATCGTACCGGGCGTAAACTTCCAATTGGAGGCAGTGAGGTCGATCGCCAGGGGCGTCGTCGTCGTGTCGGCGGCTGCTCCGGCGATCGAAAGCGCGAACGTCGCGGCCAACGCTGCGACAAAAGTCCGAAGGGTCATTGCATCTCTGCGCTTTCTACCGAGAATCCGGCGCGCAAAGCGTACAAGCGCAATACGGCACGAGCGGTGAAGGTCGTGCGAACATCGTGTGAAGATGCGATTGGTTTGCGCGGCGCTGCCGCTTTTGTCGCAATACCGCGACGCTCGACCAGATGTGCGGCAGCCTTCGCAGGTTCTTCACACGACAGGGCGTACCACGGTGCTTGAATTGTCGCATGCAAGCCGACAAGATGGCCGCGCCGGTGTACGACCTGGCGCCGCGTATCGTGATCTGGGAGATGACGCGCGCATGCGCGCTCGCGTGTCGTCACTGCCGCGCCGAGGCCCAACCTCGTCGCGACCCGCTGGAGCTGACGACCGCGGAAGCGCGGACCTTGATCGACGGGATCGCGAACGCACGGCCGCTGTTCATTCTGACCGGCGGCGACCCGATGATGCGTGACGATCTCTACGAGATCGTCGAATACGGCTGCGCTCGCGGGCTCGCGGTGTCGATCTCGCCCAGCGCCACGGGGCGCCTGACCGACGCCGCGATTCGCCGCCTCGCCGGGCTCGGCGTACGGCGAATCGGGCTCAGCCTCGACGCCCCGGGCGCGGCGGAGCACGACGCGTTCCGCGGCGTAAAAGGTTCGTACGCCCGAACGCTTCGAGCGGTGCGGGTCGCACGGGAGCAGGGGATGAGCGTCCAGATCAACACGACGCTCTCGAGCGTGAACCTCGGTCGAATCGAAGAGTTCGGTGCTCTCCTGGTCGACTGGGATATCGCGATGTGGAGCGTCTTCTTCGTCTTGCCGATCGGGCGCGCGACGGCCGATCTCTGTCTCTCGGCGCACGCGACGGAGGACGCGTTCGCGCGGCTCGCCGCGGTCGCCGAGCACGCGCCCTTCGACGTCAAGACGACGGAGGCGCCGCACTATCGCCGCTACCTGGCCCAACACGCGGCGGACGGCGCCGGGCACGGCGAACACGCCGGCGCGCCGGGGCGCTCGCTCCGCTTCGCCGGGATCGGCGACGGCCGCGGCTTCGTCTTCGTCTCGCACCGTGGCGACGTCTATCCCAGCGGCTTCCTGCCCGTGCGCATCGGCAACGTGCGCGAGCGGTCGCTCTTGGAGCTCTACCGCGACGACCCGCTGATGCAGCGCTTGCGACGGCCCGAGACCTTTCTCGGGAAATGCGGCCGCTGCGACTTCCGAGGGATCTGCGGCGGCTCACGCTCGCGCGCGTTCCTGACGAGCGGCGACGCGTTCGCAAGCGATCCTTCGTGCATCTATCTGGCACCCACCGCGGAGGCGCCGGCGCATGTTTAACGTCACCAAGATCCTGTGCGGGCTCGATCAGCCGATGGACGCGCTGCGCTACGGTCACGGCACGGGCGCTCCGCAGTCGGCACGTGCACGCCGCCCCGTGGTCGTCTGGAACCTCAGCCGGACCTGCAACCTGAAGTGCATGCACTGCTACAGCGATTCGGCGGCGATGAAGTACGACGGCGAGCTCAGCTTCGACGAGGGCTGCAAGCTGCTGGACGATCTGGCGGCGTTCGGCGTACCGGCCGTGCTGATGTCGGGCGGTGAACCGCTGGCGCGGAAAGATACGCTGCAGCTCGCCGCGCACGCGCGCTCGCGCGGCCTCAAGCTCACGCTTTCCACCAACGGGACGCTGATCGACAAGAAGACCGCGCGATCGATCAAGAAGCTCGGTTTCGCGTACGTGGGCATCTCGCTCGACGGCGTCGGCTCGACGAACGATCTCTTCCGCGGCGTCACCGGGGCGTTCGATCGCGCGGTCCGGGGGATCCGCAACCTCAAGGCCGTCGGACAGAAGGTCGGTCTGCGTCTCACGCTCTCGCCGCACACGGTCGCCGACCTGGACGCGACCTTCGATTTCATCGAACGCGAAGGCGTCGAACGCGCGTGCTTCTACCACCTCGTGCCGTCGGGGCGCGGTAAAGACACGAAACAGCTCTCCGCCGCCCAAACGCGCGCAGCACTCGACACGATCTTCCGGCGCACGCGCGAGCTGGTCGCGAAGGGCGATCCGCGTGAGATCTTGACGGTCGACAATCATGCCGACGGACCGTACGCATACCTGCGGCTCGCCGAGGCCGGCGATCCGCTGGCGGCGCGCGCCTACGAGCTGATGCGCTGGAACGGCGGCGGCGGCAGTTCGTCAGGGACCGGCATCGCCGACATCGACTGGCTCGGCGAGGTCCATCCCGACCAGTTCTCGCGCTGGATCAGCTTCGGCAACGTCAAGCAGCGGCCGTTCAGCGAGATCTGGAGCGACGAGTCGAACCCGATGCTCCAGGCGCTGCGCAACCGCAAGGACCACATCGAGGGCCGTTGCCGTTCATGCCGGTTCTTCGACGTGTGCGGAGGCAATTTTCGAGCCCGGGCCTACGCGATGACCGGCAATGTCTGGGCATCCGATCCCGGCTGTCATCTCACCGATGACGAAATCAGCGTCGGCAACGGACAAGCGTGAACGCACGAGCTACGGCGGCGCCGCATCGAGCTTAGCGCGAGGGAGACGGCTTTCGGGGGAAGTGCCGTGCCAAATGGTGGCCCACTTCTTCAATCCCCGCAACTAAGCCGGCGGTCGGATCGCCCAGACGAAAATGTTTCTCGACGGTCGCCGCCACGCCATTCCACGCTTCTTGACCGAGCCGTTCGTGCGCGCCCGCGTCGCCGACGACGGCAAACTCGCGCCGCGACGGCACGACGAAGAAGTGCACTGCGTTGCGATCGCGCGCGCGTGACAAACCACGGGCGTGGAGAGCGCGCAACGCCGCCGCGTGAACGTCTCCCGAGACATGCGGCACGATGGAAACGGAGATCGGCGCATCCGTCGCTTCTTCGGCCCGAACGATCGCGTCCCGAACGCGTTTCTTGTCGACGAACCGGTGCAGTTGCGCATTCACCATGAGCCGGTCGCTCCTCCCCCGCCCGAAAAGCCGCCGCCTCCGGAAAATCCGCCGCCCGAGCCGCCGCCGCCCACGAAACTGGTGCCCAAGGAGACGAGGCTCCACCAGCCGCCGCCTCCGCCGCTACGGCCACCGATGAAAGGACCGCGAGGCATTCGCGCGACCGTAACGATAACCCCGATCACAATCAGAAGGCCCAGCAGTATTCCGATTGCGACTCCTACCGGGTCCGAACCGGTGTCCGATCCGGCCGGTGCGGGTGTGGCGCGCCGGTTCGGCGCCTCGCCGCCGATGGTACCGAGAATGTCGTCGACGCCCGCGACCACGGCTGCGTCGGGTTGGCCGGCACGAAGCTTCGGCGTGATCGTGTTGCGGATGATGCGCGCTGCCGTCGCATCGGTAACGGTCTGCTCGAGCCCGTAACCGACCTCGATACGCACCTTGTGGTCGGTCGAGAAAACGAACAGGATCAGACCGTCATCCAATCCCTTCCGCCCGACTTTCCAGCGTGCAAACGCGCGCACCGTCCAGTCCTCGGTCGGCGTCGTCCCGGTCGTCGGCGCCACGTAGACCAGAACCTGATGTCCGGTATTGCTTTGATACGCGCGCAGGCGAGCGTCGAGGGCGGCAACGGTTTGCGGCTTCAAAAAGCCGCTCGTGTCGGTCGCCCATTGCGTCGGCGAGGGCGGGATGGCGACCTCGGCGCCGTTCGCCGCGGTCCCCAGGCCGATCAGCATCAGCAGCGCCAGGGACCAGCGGAGCACACTCATCCGGCTAGAACTTCACCGTCGGAGCAGCCTCCGAACCCGGCTGCGATTTGAAATACGTCTTCTCGTTGAAGCGCGATCCGAACAAGCCGGCGACAATGACGGTCGGGAACGAGTCGCGCGTGGTATTGAAGGCCTGAGCGGCCTTGTTGAAGCGCATTCGCTCGACGGCGATCCGGTTTTCCGTCCCTTCGAGCTGCGCTTGAAGATCGGCAAAGTTCTGGCTCGCTTTGAGATCGGGATAGTTTTCAACGACCGCGAGCAGGTGCGATAAGGCCGACGAGAGACCATCCTGAGCGGCGCTGAACTTCGAGAACGCGGCGGGATCGTTCGGCACCCCGCTCCCAAGGTTGAGCTGGCCCACCTTGGAGCGCGCCTCCGCGACGGCGACGTACGTGCTCTTCTCGAAATTCGCGGCACCCTTGACGGTCGCCACGAGATTTGGGATCAGATCGGCGCGTCGCTGATAGACGCTTTCAACTTGAGCCCACTGTGACTGGACCGCCTGGTCGAGCGTGACCAACCGGTTGTACGTCCCGGCCAGCGTCATCCCCACGATCACCACGATGATGACGAGGCCGCCCAATGCGATCAGGCCACGGTTCATTTGCTGCTAGCCATCGAACGCACTTCACCCTTCGGAACGGCGAATCCGCTTCGAGCGCGCTTGCCGGATTCGCACGGTGCGCGTCATCGGGTGATGGCTATCAAGTCGAGTATCCCGACCGCGGCTGCCAACAGCGCGAGAACTTCGGCTCGACGATCTCCGCCGGCGAACCACCCGCGCGTGTCAGGGTTGCGAAAACTCGTCGACGACACCGCTGCGATGCCGGCCGCCGCCGCCAAGGCAGTCAACGCGGCGACCTGAACCCATGCATCGGGAGAGCGCAAAAGCAGGATGCTGTTGACCGCGAACGCCAGCGACGTACGTCGCCACGCAAGAGACGTCCGCTCGCGTGCCGCACCGGGTGGCGTTATCGTGTGATTCACCGCAACGCGAGGGATAGCGCCGCGACGAGCGAGCCGATGCCGAGGATGACGGTGAGTGCCAGCGGGATCCATGAGGTCGGCAATGGATCATCAGCTCGCATCGCGGCCTGCACCATTCGCCACCGCAAGAAACCGGCGAGCAGCGTGCCGAGGCCGCCGAGGACAAGCAGGATGCCGACGACCTCACGACCGCGCTGACTTCCGACCTTGGTCAGAAATTGCACCACGGCGAGCCCTGCGCCGTCGAGGGCGAGCGCCGTTCGAACATATGCCAAGAACGTGCGTTCGTTTGCAAGGGTGAACCGGTAGTCGGGCTCCGAATCTTTCACGAAATCCGAATCGCGAACGCGCCCACGACCGCGGCCAGAACCGCCCTCACGGAGAACTCGCCTTCCGCGGCATGCAGCGCGGTTTCGTCCTCAGGGCATTCCGCACCCTTGCGGCAAACGGTGTAGCGGCAGGGCCGAATGACGAAAAACCCCGCCTTTCGACGGGGTCTTCGTTCTGGTAGCGCCAACGGGAATTGAAGCCGTTGCGGGGGCCTAGGTGGTACCGGCCCGTCCGCTTCTGTGCGCTGAAGAACCGGGAGATAGCCGGAGCATCCCGTGGTCTGTGACCATTCAGTGCCCATACCGCAACAGCTGCGGGACGAGCGGAGCTAGGAGATGGGCCAGAAAGGATCCGCAGCCGGGCGGCTCCGCACCACGGGCGCGCCCCCAGCGGACGAGCTCTGCTTGCGGATCGGAACCGTCGCCGGCATCCTGTGGGGCGCCAGCGCGCGCGGGCTGATCGACACCCGCTCGCTCATAGGCAGACGCGCCGCATGACCGGGCGCGGCGCCACCGCGCACGCCGAGACCCCGGAAAGAGAGGCGCTCAGCGCACCCCTTGGTCGTAGGCATCCTGCAGCGAGCCGAGATTCCCCGCCTCCGCGGCGTCGAGATGCCGGTCGAGGTCGTCCGGGTCGCTCGGACGCGTAACGCCGTGCCGGCGCGCGAACGCGAAGATCGCCTTTGCGTTCGGGTCGTCCGCGTGGACCGCGAACCAGCCCGCTCGGTCGGCTAGGGTCTTCTGGTTGCTCGCCATGCGAACGCCATTCGGGATTCGCCGCCGTGCCTCCGGCAATCGTGATCGCTCGAGGCGCGCGAGCACTGCGCACGTGACCGGCATGGCTGCGGTCACCAGAGCCGCCAGGGCGTAGTTCGTCTGCGAGTCGAGAGAGGTGGCGCCGATTTTTCGGACACGAAATCGGGGCCCGCTATGTGATGACCGCGCCGGTTATGCCGCCTCTGCGGTCGGCTGATTGAAATCTGCCGCGTCCGACGCCCGGCCGTTGAGCGACGAATGCGACCGTTGCTGATTGTAGAACGAGACGTAACGCCCGATGAAGTTGTTCTCCTCCGCAGCGCTAAAGAAAGGTCGGTAGCATGGCGCTTCTGTTCGTGGTGGGGCCATCCAACGTAGGCAAGAGCACCCTGCTGGGGATGTTGATGGCAACCACAGGATGCAGGGTCATCACGTCTGACGACTCAGTCTCGAAGCGACATGGTTCCGCCGGGAAGCATCTGCCGGCCGTTGGTAACAAACGATTCTTCGAAGATACCGTCGACTGCGTTCGAAAGGACACTGATGCTCTGGCAAATGGGGATGTTATCATAGATGTTGGCGCGGGTGCCTTGCAGTATGCGAAAGAGAACTTTGCCGCGGTCGAGGAATGGCTTAAGACTGGCAAGATCATCGCGATCCTTGACGACCCGGTAGAGATCGCCAAGCGCGACAAGCTTAACCGCTCTCTCGACGATTACTCTGCCATTGAATTGTCCAACATCCGGAACGCGATCTATGGCCTCGCAGATCGGCTAGTCAACGTCCAGGGAAGGACGGCCGAGGCAGCGTTTCCGGATCTCAAAGAAGCTGTGACGGCCCTTCTCCCCTCTTGTGGGCTCGATGGGCCAAAACCGGACAAGGCAGGATGACAGCACAAAACGATGGGTACTCCGCGGCAAATCCTGGAGACCAGGCTACGCGCGATGCCATTCCGAGCGGGAGCGTCTTGCAGCCCGTGCTCCCGTTGTCCGGAGGGTCAAAGTCGCCCCTGATGCGTAACGTTGAGTTGCTCACGATACCGCGAAGCAAATAGTAGCTCCCAAGGTGTAGCTCAATGGAACATGAAGCAGGTCCTTTAGAAACACTCCAAACGCTCATTGCTCATCTCGAAGACGCTGCGACATACGCGCGGGACATGGATCAATCCGGCTATGACAAAGCCAGGGTCGCGGCACTTAGTAGTCCAGAAATCAGTGACAGTCTACCGGATCTCGTCAAGAAATATCGAAGCCTGGGCCAGTTTCGCGCGTACATGCAGACGCTCGGAGGTTATAAAGAACGCCGTGCCGCTCTGCACCAGGCATTTGAGCCTGTGTTCGACGTCGTTGAAGCGCATGCTCGGCGCCGAACTGCAGACGTCGCGCGATATGACAGTGGGGACGCAGATGGCCGGGAGGCTAATAGCGACCAGGACGAATACGACGTCTTCATCTCCCATGCTTCCGAGGATAAAGAGAGTTTTGCTAGACCTCTTGCGGAAGCGCTAAGGGCCCGTGGCCTAAAGGTTTGGTTCGACGAGTTTACGCTAAAGGTCGGCGACAGCCTATCAAAGAGCATCGACGCCGGGTTGATGCGGTCTCGATTCGGCGTTGTAATTCTAAGCCGCGACTTTTTCGCGAAACGTTGGCCGGAAAGAGAGTTGCGCGCCCTGCTCACTCGTGAAACCCAGGCGGGGCGGCGGCTAACTCTCCCTATCTGGCACAATATTTCCGCCGCGGACGTGGCGCAGTATTCAGCTCTCCTCGCTGATGTTGTGGCGCTGCAAACTTCCGTCGGCGTTGGCAGAGTTGCTGACGATCTAGTGAGCATCGTACGAGGTGACATCGCAATGCCGGTGTCGCCTGTAGTGCTGCCTGCAGCGAACCTGCAGGGTGCGACGGCTGACGTCCCGTCCACAAAGGATACATACGTCGGATTGGGCGGCTACAATTCACCACCAAACGACATTCGAGAATTGCGGCCAGAATTTGCCGCGGTCCAGCCGTATATTGACTTTCGCTTCACCAATCATCAATCGATCGGAGGCGGCTGGGCCGTAAACTGGCAAGCTGATAACTTAGGAGCCGGCACAGCCCGAAACATCAAGATCTTTCTGCCCGGTTTGTCGATCGAATCTATATCAACCTTAAGAAAGGAGGAGCAGTACAAGAACGGCACCCGAGCTGACCACAAGAGAGCCTTCAGTCTCCCAAACGATGTGATCGCCGCTGTGGTCATCGAGTTTGAAGACATCTATGGTTTGGCGTACCGCCAATACGGGAGGCTAGAGCAGCATCGCGTTCCAAGTGATGCCTTCTTCCTCTTTCAGGTCGCTGGCTTAGGCGCGCCGTATCCCGTAAAAGCGAGGATAATTCCAGAACAAGAGCCGGCTTCGTGGACGCTAGCTTCGCCATGACCGCCGCAATGGGCAATGGCCCGTTGGGAACCTGCATCACCAGCCTTCTCTTTCTAAGGAGGGGCGTGCGGATCCCCCGCTAGCACAGATCGGCCGCCTGTCTCTGATACCTATGCGCCGTCGAGGTCAACACCAAGCTGCGCGCTTACTTGTAACGACATTGGCGCGCGGCGCCGTTTAGAACTCGCTTTCGCCCTCATATCGATAGAGCTTCTTATGACTAGCCCTACCTGCTGAACTCGCATCGGTCCGCACGCTCTGTTTCGATGGAACGGACTACTGACGCGGAACAATGTAGCATTTCCTGGATGGTTCTCTAGGTATGAAGTAGCCTTTGTGGCTCATGCTAGTTGTGCGATTCATCTGGGCTAGTGTTCGACGATTCGTCGTGCTGGTTGCGTGATGTAATTTCATGGCGGTAGTTACCCGAAAAATAGTGCAGTAAACCCGATGCTTCCGCTGCAACGCCGGCGCATTGACCTGACGTTGCGGCGTGGGCGTTCGGCCTCACCGCGCCGCTCGCCCTTGTGGCCACGGTATGATGCGGTGTCCGGATCCGGCACGCTGCACATGTGGTGCGCCGTAGGTCTCGCAGACCGCGTTCAAGCGCTGCCGGTGTTTGCGTTCGAGGCGTGGTGTCACCGCTGGGACATTGCGTTGCCCGCCAGCACGTCAAACGTCACCCGCTGGGTCATGAGCCTGGACACGCTCGCTCCGAACACCCGAATGGTCGCGATCGCCGCCATCGCCTTCGCCTACCGCCGACGTCGCTGGCGCGACATCACCCGCGATCCTCACCTCATTGCCTTTCTCCGTGGCTTGCGATCCTTCGAGACGAACGCGACGCCGCCAATCCCGATCGTGTGGGTCGTGATGGCGATCGAGGCGTGCGAACCAACCTTCGAGGTCCACGAGACGCCGCGTTGCTGGCGATCATGCTCGTTACGGGAGCGCTGCCGGCTGCTCTTTGCGCGCTCGATAGATGCGACTACCGCGACGAAGGGGATCACGCTATCCTGCGCTTCGGCGATCGCAGCGTCTCGATCACCGCTGGGCGCACTGGGATCGTCCTGGGCGCCGTGCACGCTCATTGTCGCAGCACTGGCGACGGCCCGTTGTTTCGGTCCGCCGACTACGCTGGCAACGCGTCCGCGAGGCGAATGGACGTGAAAAGCATCTACAATGTTGTGCGAGCCCGGTTGAGCCGCGTCGGCGCGCCGGAAACCTTTTGCCGCTCGCGGACGATCAGGGCGGGTTTCATCGATGCGGCGCGCGCATCCGGCGTCGGCAACGTCGCGCTTATGCGACGCCTCGGACTTCGGAGCGCGCCTTGGCAGGCACGCTGGCGATGAAGGCGATGGATCCGACGTGCGATCGAGCGATTCGACTTGCACACAGCGCGAACCGCCGCGTTCGGCTAGAGTTGACCGCGTAAATGGCCCACAAATGGCCCCGGCCTGGTCGGCTCCGAGTCCCGGTCTACCCTGAGCATCGGGTGAAGGGACATAGAAGATGCGGTCGTGCTCGGCGCTGGGACGGCGCTCTATCGCCGCCCGAAGTCCTCCAATTCGATCGCAGAAGGATTCGGTACAAACGTGGCGATCAGCTGGACCTCCGGCGGCCGCAAACGAATTGTCGACGTCGTTGCCTTAACGTGCTCCCAATACCAGTCTGCGACGGCACCACGGATTTCGTCGAGCTTAGCTTCGGTATCTGCCAGAAGATACACGAAAACTACCGCGGGATTCAGCGGAGTGGGAAAGCAAAGGACCCATGCCTCTTTGATCTTCCTACGCCACGCTGCGCCTCGGACAAACGCATCGAGCGGTCGGATATGCTCTGCTAGCAGTTCGTTGCTGAGTGCAGCGCGCGCTCTATATCCCGCGAGCATCCGGCAGCGCCTTACATATGAGTCGTCGGTCAGCGCTTGCAGCGGGTCGCGATCGAGCAAGACAGCGCGGTCGACCGAGATGTCTACCCTGGCGTCCGCAACCCAAAGCGTACCCTCATGATTCAACGCTGGTCCGTCTAGCGGGACGAGAAACTTTACCTTCTCCTTCGGGATAATTCCACGCTTCTGCTCATCATAGAGAGGAAGCGCATCGTAGACCGAGACGACGTTGATCAGCGGGCTCTCTCTGACCCTCGCCTCCTCTTGCAGATCACACGTTTGGGTCGCAATTAGAGCAAATGGGAGCGCCCGCTTTACTCCGACATACTCCTCGTCGCCACCGCGTTGCAGTTCTTCTTGTGCCTCTGATGTGATCGCACTGGAACGACGCGCAAGAAACGCAAATGGGACGTCGGTTAGGAGGTCGCCCTGTCGAAAGCGCTTCGATGCGGCAACTACGTCGTCAGGTACGTTGTACGTT
The DNA here is from genome assembly GCA_003168375.1 of Vulcanimicrobiota bacterium. GTDB lineage: Bacteria > Vulcanimicrobiota > Vulcanimicrobiia > Vulcanimicrobiales > Vulcanimicrobiaceae > Vulcanimicrobium > Vulcanimicrobium winogradskyi. The sequence goes on along the minus strand of PMSI01000001.1, from coordinate 1,586,334 downwards.
CCGGGCGCGAACAGCAGTTTAGAAGCGTCCTTTCATTCCCGTGTACGGAGAAAGGTCCGCGTCGGCCCGAGTCGCGGGAGGCGATTCGTCTTCGATAGAGGCTGCACCAATTGGATGATCCTCTGGGCGATGGGTGAGAAGTCGTCGGTCAACTGCTTCCTCGAACTTTTCCAAGCCATCGTCCCGCAGTACAGCGCTACCGGTTGTTCGTAGCCACGTCAATCCCCGGCTGCCCTCTGTCTGTACGATCGCGCGCGCTGAGGAGTGGACTGCCTGTAGTTTTCGCACGGTCGGACCACGGAGGTCACGGTCAGGCTGAACTAACGCGAGCAGCGTTCCCTTGGCGACACCAATCAGTTCGCTCAGCGGTTGCAAGCCTACGCTGAACCATTCCTGTAGGTCATCGCGAACTCTGCTCCAATATTGAGGCCCGAGTCGTGGAGCAGCGCCCTCCGAAGGAGGGCGCGGTTGAAGGGCCTGAGGGTCGCCCAAGTAGGCGCGTAGGTTACGTTGAAATGCCTCGATATTTGCCCGTTCGCGAGCCATCTCGTGCAATCGCCGACTTTGCTCCTCAACAAGCTCGTCAACTTGGTCGCGGTCGAGCACCACGCGCTCGTCACTCAGGACGTGTAAGAACACGCCTCGCGTGCTGTTTGCGAGTTGGGAAGCGCGGATAGCGCTTTGAGTTCCGACCTGCAGGGTGCCGAGCGCCTCAAGAAATGCGCTCGAGGACGGCGTAGATGGAACACGCCCGGCGTCTAGGAGATGCGCGTACGCCGAGGAATAATCACCCGGAAAGCCAGATATTGAGTATGTGGGGCCACCTACGCTGACGTTTTTCGCCTCAACGGAAAAAATGCCGTGCTGGTTTGCAAAGAGAACGTCGTAGTTCGCTGGCGCACCTATAATGCTTGGATAGTTGGTTTCGGATAGATTAGAGGCAGACCTCGGTTTGCCAAAAGCGTCCAAGATTTCCGAGGGCCATAGCCGATCATGTCCTAGCAAACTCTGAAACGTAAAGCGTTTCTCCGGGTCAGGCATGGGCGCCAGCCTTCATTTCAGCATAGTAGTCGGGTGTGATTATTGCTTGAAACATTTGTCTTGCGTAGCGATTTAGCAAAGCCACGTCGTCCATTGACGAATCAATGTCAAAGGGTGTTAGGCCGAGGTGAGATAGATCAATATCGAATACGAAAGCCACATTGCCGGGAATCGCGGCGTCTGGCTGCACGCCAGATCGAACCTGAAGGGTCACTTCATCGTCATTGAAATCCGTAACAGAAAACGACCGTGCCATTGAAGGCCGTAGCCTCGCATCAGCCGCAACCGACAGGAACGACCGCTCGACTTTGTCGGACCAAAACTCGGCTGTCGTTGCCTGCTCTGAACTCAACGCATTCGAGTAGCGTAAACTCAATCGTGTACGAAGCGATGGATGCAGGACATCCCGAAGCGCGGTACAGACTGAACGAATTTCTTTCTTAAACTCCGTAAACCCGGGGTATTCTAACCGCTCCAGAGTGACACCGTCTCTGTAGAGCGCGGCCTGCGATGGCTTACCACGATACCCAGCCTGCCATCCGTCTCTCGAACTGATGGCCGGCGGCGCGGCGGCAACCCCTTGAAGGAGTAATGTCTGGACGTTGATGTTTCTCTGAAAGACCTTCTGAAGGGTTCCTGTCGCGTAGCCATGCAGGGCAAGCGCCTTTTGCCAGCCGATGCCATCGGCTGGCTTCAGATCCCGTTCTTCCTCGATTCCGAGCGAGAACACGACGACTGTCGCGGACGGCCTAGCCAGGACCGCATCGTCCGGCGGGGGCAGCGCTTCTAACATAAAAGTCAAGTTATACCGGAACTGTACCGCCACCTCGCAATGCTTTTGGCGAGGTGGCGCTTCCGGGCCGTCGGACGCGCGGTCACGGAACGGTCGTGTAGCCCGACCCCTGGCACCGGGTTGGGTAGGGGTGGGCAAAGGGGTTGGTCTCAGAGGCTCCGTCGGGAAGGCGTGCGGGAACATGGTTGTGGCCCTGGTGTGTGGGCCTCGACCGTTTCCCCCCGCAGGGCATCCCCCGGGGTCTTAAGCGCGTCGTTACATCTCTTGAACGGACGTTGAAGTGCCGTTACAGTCGGGGCATGAAGCGGCATGCGCGATCCCACGCTTTTCGTTTGAGCGACTATTGCACTCGTCTGCCGCGAACGGCCTGGTTCCTTTAGGGTGCGCGCCGTTGATCGCCTTGCTTGAGTGCATCCTTATTGCCGCGTTTCACGCGCCTGTTGGAGGCTCGCCTTGAGGCTGTCTTCCAGCGTTTGCCTTCCAAAATACTTCGCGTGGGTCTTTAGCACTTGCGCTTTACTCTCTGCACTAAGGACCACTATTTCGGGCGATTCGTTCGCTGCTAGGGCCTCAAGTTCAACCTCAAGGCGATGCTGCTGAGCGCAGCCCATCTCCGAGTCGGGATATTCCGCGAGCCATTCTGCGCGCCCTGACCTGCGGTCATACGAAATGACAAATATCATCGGCCCGCTCGATCAATTTCGTCGAATTGCCGCAGCACATCATCTTTTAGCTTCAGCACAAGCGAGGATATCCGAGGTACGATGCCCGGTTCCTCGAGCCGTTCAAACCAGGATGCTATAGTTTCCGAGTCGTCGCCCGGAACAAGGCTGTCATGAAGCGCCGTAAAATCCGCGTCATCAATATCCTGTCCGGTATACGCATTAAAGAGAATCACTTCGCATGATTCGAGCTGATTGATGTGCTCCGAAAGGACAAAAAGAGATTTGGCAAGACTTTCGGGGCCGCCACCGTACTTAAGGTCGCGGTCAACTTTCTCGGCCCATAGCTCGACGAGTTGCGCCCACACATGCTGCAACTTCGTTCTGATCTGGATCTCATAGCGCTCACCGCCTATGCGGGGCACTATATGGACGGCTCGGTAGCCGTGCGTGGGGTTCGCGCGGCGATCGTCAACCTGTGGGTCTGCCAACAACGCCTGCAACCGAAGCGAAAGGGCGTCCTGCTCCGACCGCGAGTCGACAATAACGCGGCACCCTTCGATGTCTTGTATCTGGGGAAGCCGTATTGATTGTCGTCTAAGTTTTTCAACAATAGAGAGAAACGACTTTCCGGAGCGGTCTACAGCAGTCGCCACGGTCGCGCTCCTAACAATCGGCAACACCTGGGCCGTCGCCAGCTTTACCTGCTGACAATAGACTACGAGTTCGGCAAAGTCCGACGGATCTTTGGTTCCTTGCCGTAGCCTCTCGCCGAGGCGTCCGGCTGCTGACCGCGAGAGCATCACGTGGGTTTCCATCGTAGGCCGTGATGAAGCCTGGCGGCCCGTGCGGTTGCACCGAGCCTCGAGCCTTTGACCGGTGGGCGTGTTGAGAGGCACCTCCCAGGACGGCTATGCCGTACAGCGGCATTATCGGCGGCAGATTGGCCATAGGCCCTGCAGCAAAATCAAGTTAGCCAAGAGATAGCCCGCCATAGCGGGCTTGGACGTGGTGGAGGTGGCGGGGCTGAACTCCTGTCCTGACCCCCTTTGGGGGCCCAGATAGGCCTGGCGCAATTGTCGGCTAAATTAGGCGGTGGATCTGAGGCCCCCCAAGGTCGTTTGGAGGCCATTAGAACCTACCGACGCGGTGGCACTTGAACGACGATAACCCAAAGTCACGCGCGGCTAAAAACTGGTTCGGCTATGGCCGTTGGAATGCGCCGTATTGGTTTATCGGAATGGAGCCGGGCGGCACCGACCATCCTGAGCTTTACACATCCTGGGAAGCATGCGGTGCTGGAAAGCTGATCGACGCCAAAAGGCATGAGGACGAGTGGAATGCTCGCGTTCCCGCCACGTTGCAAATGCACCACTTTGCGGAAAAACCTCAAATTCAAAAGAGCACTTGGCAACCGCTGATTCATATCCTCATTGGATTTACCGGGAGCAACGAAAACGCTCACCAGTATCAGCGCGACAAGTTGGGCCGAGCCGACGGCGATATGGCGCTGATCGAACTCTCTTCAATTGCGTCGAAGAGCCTGTCGTCTCCGAGGGAGCGAGAACGCTATCAGTCGAAACGCATCGACGTGATTCGTGGTCAACTTGAAAATGCAATGCCGACGCCGATGTTTGCCGTGTTCTATGGAACGACGTACACGATGCAGTATTCGCGGATTGCGGGTGGTCCTTTTGATTCCGATGGCCTTCGCTGGAATGGCGGGACCCTGTGCGCACTAACAATGCATCCGTCTCGACCGACGAGGACTTATGCATATTGGACCGACTTTGGGCGACGGCTACGAGAAACTTGTCGCTCGGCGGGAACGGCATGATGTCCGGCACATGGGTAAGCGAACTTTGGCTGCAAAGCGCGACGCTCCAGCGCGTACGGATAGATGACTCGTCATCCCTATGATCACCCGGGGCTCGGATCGAGCGCGCCGATCACCGTCGAAAGCGTGTGCCGGCGGACGGGACTCAAACAAGAGTTGATGCGGGACCGACGCGCCCTCCGTCTGCCTCGACACGGCGCTGTCCCCCGGGAGTGCTTCCGTACGCGCTCGTTCGTGACCAATTCGGTGACCACCAGGATCGAAAACGAAGAAAACGCCCCTATTTCAGGGCGTTTTCACTGGTAGCGCCAACGGGAATTGAAGCCGTTGCGGGCGTCCAGCTGGGCCAAACCCGTCCGTTTCCGTGCGCTGGGTGAGCTGTGACGGGCCTGAGCACGCCTCAGTCTGTGACCATTCAGTGACCCCGGACCGCGGCTTCAAGAGCCGGAGTCAGGTCATGGAGTCGCATCGACGGCTGGGCACCCGGCTTGCCTGGGGTTATCTTGACGCGGCCATCTTCATAGGCGACATCGCGCTATTCCGAACGTTTTCGAAACCGCGCGGCCGCCGCTGACGCGGCGGCGCGCATATTCGGTGCCGGGGGCGGCGGTCGCGTTTGCGAAGGCCGATGCATAAGAGCGCCGAAGCGCCGGAAACGTGTCCGATATCGTTTCTGGGACCGGTGATGTGTTGCTTGGCCCCAATTGGCTGCCGGCGGAATTCGTCAACGGCGACCATTTTCGCTGGGTGACAAACGATGCGACTGCTTACATTCCCGCAGTGGAGCGGATCGAGCATCGCGTGAACGTGGAACTCGAAGCGGGGTACTCGCTCCCCTTCCCCGTCGCCCTCGAAGTATTCGATGAAGACGATCGGCTGATCGCCCAAGCCGCGGTCGGCGGGCGCCAGACGATTCAGCTGTATCTCTCCGCCGGCCGGCCCAAACTGCATATGCTACGCTTCCACGTTCAGAACGAGAACAGGCCGGCGGCGGCGCACGATCCGCGAATTCTCAACTTTCGCGTTTTCAGCATCCGTGCAGAGCCGTTGCGCCCCGACGTCGTGTCGTTTGTCGCCGGGTTTCAGATCGGACGCGGAGAGTGGTATCTTCTCGAAGAATCCGGCAACGACACGTTCCGCTGGGTCAACAACGACGCTGAGATTGTCGTAACCGACGCCGGCGCAAAGACACTCGAGGTCGAGGTCGAGCCCGGGCCGGGCTTGCGCTCACAACCGCTCAGGCTCGCAATTCTTGGCGCGACCGGTGACGAGTTGACACGCTACGTTGTCGAGGCGCGGCGGCGCATCTCGATCGACCTTCCGGTGTCGCCGACGGTTCCGTACGCGATAAAGCTTCACGCCGACGGCGGCGGTGCGACGATGCCGGGCCAGCCGCGCGTCTTGAACTTTCGCGTCTTCCACATCCCGCCCGGCTGATGTCGCGAAACGGTAGTCCTCACTTGACTGACGCGACCGCGGAGGCACTGTGCGACGAGGACGCAATTCTCAACGCGATTTCTGCAGAGTCGTACGCGGCATCCGCCCCTTCCCTCCCGAACGAGTTTCACAAGCTCTCGCCGATCTATTTCATCGGTGATAGCCGGACGCTCATTTTCCGCAACAGTACTTACGTATCGCCGTTCACGTCGAACGTGTTTCAGCTGCGCTCGGTCTTCTTGCGCAATCTCTACGGCGCGGATTTCTACTCACCGGAAAGCGGACTCAATTTCTCGTTGCTGACGATCTTGGCGACCGACCAGGCCGCGATCACGTACGACGAAGGTGCGACCTGGATCGCCAATCGGCGCGACTTCGAAGCAGACGCCGACGGCCGCAACATCGAGCGCGGCTCCGCTCCGCTCGTGTTGTTCTGCGGCGTTTTCGACGGAATACGCGTGCTGGACGAACTCGGCTCCGACGTCGACGTCCTTGCCTGGGACGACGTCTCCCGCGGCTACGACCTGAGCAGCAAGCCGGCATCGAAGGTTCTACACCCGGATCACGTACTCCAGCGCGTGCTCGACGTTCTCGAGCCGTTCGCGCTCGGAGTCAAAGCGCTCCAAGCGATGGGCTTCGAACGCATCTTCGTTCACGGGTATCCCCGACCGAGATCGGGAGAGCGGTTCGCGCGCGTCTACGGACAGCTCAAGTCGCTACGGCAATACCATCCGAACGCTCTGCCGAAAGTGTCGCTGATCCTCGATCGGGCGATGCGGGTGATCGCGCAGCGGACGTCGGCACGCTACGTTGCCGGACCAACCACCGTCGACGGCGAGCTTCCCCAGGAATTCACCTGGGACGACGTTCACTATAACGCTCGAGGGGCGTGCGAAGTCGCGCGGCAGGTGGTGTCGGTTCTGGAAGGCGTCGTCGAGTGACGTTCGATTTGCGGTCTCCGTACGATTCGGTAGAGCCGCGTCAGAACTGGAACCTCGCCGTGAACGATGTACCCGATCGCGCGGCCATCGATCTGCAAGGGCCGGTGAAATTTCAGTTTGCGCGCACAGCATCCGTCGCATCGGCCGGCAGCTGTTTCGCGAACCGCTTGGCGACGTATCTCGCGGCATCCGGCTTGCACTACCCGGTGTACGAACCGGGCGCGGAGCCACTCTCGGCCCGTCACGGGAACGTCTATACCACCCTTCAGTTGCGACAACTGCTCGAACGAGCGCTGGGAATCTTCACGCCGGCGGAGCTTGCGTGGCCGACACCGCACGGCCGCTGGTTGGATCCCTTTCGGCCGCTCGTCGATCGCGCGGGCTTCAGTACCATTCCGGAAATGGAGCGCGCACGCCGCGTCCATCTCGCCGCCGTCCGGCGGATGTTCGAAGAGACGGACGTGTTCATCTTCACGATGGGACTGACCGAGGTGTGGTGTGACGCTCGCGACGGTGCCGCGTTTCCGACGCCGCCGGGGCGTGGACGCGGAATCTTCGATCCGAAACGGCATACGTTCAGAAACCTCGACGTAGCGGCGAACGCTGCGGAACTCGACGCCTTCGTCGGACGCCTGAACGCGATCAACCCGACGGCTCGCGTGATCCTTACGGTGTCTCCCGTGCCGATCGCCTTGACGATGGAGCCCACGCATGTCGCGCGCGCGTCGCTCTACAGCAAGGCGGTCCTCAAAGTCGTCGCCGAGGAGGCCGCGCGCCGCCACCACAACGTCGACTATTTCGCTTCGTACGATGCGATCGCACACAATTTCGGCGACCGGCCGGCATACGAAGAGGACGCGCGTCATCTCCAGCCGTGGGTCGCCGAACGCGCCGTCGAATTGTTCGTAAAGCGTTACTTCGAAGCCCAGCTGAAGCCATGAGGCGGCATCGACATCGGATCAAGAGCACCGCTCTACTCCCAAATCCACCGGGTTGTTCGGACGAATTTGGGAGTGAGCATTGTGTTGGTAGCGCCAACGGGGGTCGAACCCGTCTCTCCGCCTTGAAAGGGCGGCGTCCTAACCGATAGACTATGGCGCCGGGGACCGGCGCCACTTGCCCACCAGCCGGTGCGTCACCTGCGTTTAGAACGCCCCCAATCCGCTCGGTGAACCGAGCGAGATGGTCGAGCCCGCAAGCGCCTTCAGATGCGACGCCTTTGCGTACACCGGTGCCGCACCGACGCCGTTCGACGGATAGTCGTGTGCCGCTGCGAAGAGGCCGGCGATGAACGGCGCGCCCGCGCTCGTCCCGCCGTACACGACCCAGCCGCCGGCGGCCGAGTCGTAGACCGCGATCCCGGGGTTCAGGTCGGCGACGACCGAGACGTCCGCGACGCTGCGCTTGCCGCAGCTCGTGTGCTGCCAGGAGCCGGCGACGAAGTATCCGCTGCAGCCGGTCCCCGACGGGGTCCACGGGGTCTCGCTCCAGCCCGAGAGCAACCCCCGCGAGAGCGTCGTGCCGGCGACCGAGACCACGTTCGACGACGACGCCGGGAACTCGACGCGCCCGTCGTCACCGGCGCTCGCGACGATCGGCACGCCGGGATGTGCGAAGGAGTGTTCCAGCTCGGTGACGTCGCTCGTCTCCGGTGCACCCCAGCTGTTGCTGATCGCAGCCGGCGCGATCGCGGAACCTGGCTGCGCCAGCTTGTCGACGATCGCGGCCAACGATTCGAGGTTGTCGTCGGCGGCTTCGATCAGCGCGATACGGCAGGTCGGACACGCGGCCGACGCCATCGCGAGATCGAGCGACGTCTCGGCGGTCCATCCGCGGTTCGACAACGGATACGGGCCCTTCTGTAGGGCTGCGTTGAGCTTCTTGAAGCAGCCGTTCGCGCTCGTGCACGGCGGCAGGCCCATGCGATTCCGGTAAACGCCGAGATCGTGCTCGGCGTTGGGATCGTCGAATGCGTTGACGATCGCGATCGTCGGCCCGTTCGGCGCCGTCGAACCGCCGCCGAGGAGACCGCTGAGAAGCGGCAGCGGCGAGAGACCGTATGCACTGCGCAGGTCGGCCGGATGGTAGCCGGGGATGAGGATTCCCAGCGCATCGAGCAGCGGCGCGAGCGCGGTGTTCTGGAGCACGTGGCAGTTCGCGCCGACGCCTGCGGTGCACAGCACGGAGGTGACGAGCGGCGCCTGCGTCGGCGTCGGCGTCGGCGTCGGCTGCCCGGGGAGCGCGCGTCCCGAGAGAATGTGATGATGTGGCGGCGGCGCCGGCGTTTCGCCCGGCATCGGCGTCGGCGTCGGCGAGCCTCCGGGCAGCGCGCGACCGGATTCGGTAGACCGTTCACCACCCGACGGAACATAGGAACCGATCCCGCCGCTGCATGCAGCGACACCCGCCAGCAGTCCGACGACGACCAGGGCGGTAAACGATCGGGGGATGATCGGCTTTCTCATTGCATTCCTTTGCTCGAGAGGTGGCGTTCTGCCGGGGTATCCGAGGTTATCCGCGATTGGTGACGACGTCGACCATCGCGTCGACGACGATTGGATCGAATTGGGTGCCGCGGTTCTCGACGAGCCGCTCCAGCGCGACCGACGGCGCGAACGGCGGCCGGTAGGGGCGGCGGCCGATCATCGCGTTGAACGCGTCCGCGACGGAGACGATGCGCGCGAAGCTCGGAATCGAGCCGCCCGCCAAGCCGTCGGGATATCCGCGTCCGTCGAAACGTTCGTGGTGGTTGCGCACCGCCGGCGTCATGTGGTTCACGAGCGGCATCGCAGCGATCAGCTTCGCGCCGTCTTCCGCATGGCGCCGCATCACCACCATCTCTTCGTCGCTGAGGCGGCGCGGCGCGTTGAGGATCTCGAGCGGCGTCGTGATCTTGCCGACGTCGTGAATCAGCCCGCAGCGCGAAACCCCGACGATGTCGTGCTTTGCCAGTGCGAGGCGGCGGCCGAGGCGCGCGCACCAGGACGACACCGCGCGTGAGTGCTCGGCGGTCAGCGGGTCGCTGTCGTCGAGCCGGGCGATCAGGTCGTCGAGCGCGACGTCGATCTCGTCGATCGCTTCGTGCAGCGCCGGTTCGCGAACCAGCCGGGGGATCGAGGCGAGGCGTTCGATCTCGGCATGGACGAGATCGATCTCGCGGATGTCGCACGGCAGGCCCGCGGCCGAGGCAACCGTGATCCGGACCGTTTCGGCGACGGCGATCAGCAGCGGGGCGACGGCCAGCACGCCGGCGTAGCGCCGGCACGCGCCGTCGACCCAGCGCAGCAGGATCGTCCAGTCGGCGACTTCGACCGATGCGGCGAAACGCTCGACGAACCGCACCGCGAGGAGCTCGGCGGCGACGGTGCGGGTCTGGGCGCTGACGCGGGCCAACGCCTCGGACGCGATCTCTCGCTCGCGCTCCTTCAGCGCGGCCGAGAGTCGCGGGTCTCCGCGGCGGACCGATCGGGTCTGATACAAGGGGGAAGTGCCTCCATGCTGGTCCGTCGGCTGAAGGGCAGACGGACTGTCTCCACGCTCAAACTACCCCGCGTGCGGGCCCTCATCACTACCCAACTCTTGGTAGAGAGTAAAAGAGGAGTACCCTTCTTCTCGCGAATCGCCCCACTTCCGCCTCGTCACGTGCCGAGTCTTTACGGAGAGCGGCGCTCCTTGATCAGCCCCTCGCGAATTGCGAACGCCACCGCCTGCCGCCGGCCGCTGCAGTTGAGCTTCCGGCAGATCGTCCGCAGGTGGACGTCGACGGTCTGCGGGCTGCGGTCGAGCTCGGCCCCGATCTCCTTGCTGGTCGCGCCGGCCGCGACCAGGCGCAGGACGTCTTTCTCGATCTCGGAGAGCAGACCGACCCGGGCGCGGTCGGTCGTCGGCAGCGGCAGGGCGCCCAAGAACCGGGCGAACCCGCCGAGGTCGACGGCTTCGAGTCGCTCGATCGCGTCGCCGAGCGGCGGATCGGCATGCCAACCGGTCAGCCATCGCGCGTGCAGCCCGCGAATCGCGTCGACCATCGCCGCGAAGCGGGGGCCGGCGCGCCGGGCCGATCGCCGCAGGTCGGCGACCGCGCTGCGGGCGCGGCCGTCGTGCGCGAGCAGGATCTCGCCGATCGCGAGGTAGGCGCTGGTCCGCAACGCCCAGCGATCGCCGGGGTCGACCTTGCGCAGCGCCTCGCGGCTGGCTTTCATCGCCGCGACGCTCTCGCCGCGCATCCCGGCCGCCGCCGCGTAGACGGCGGCCTCGGCCCAGCGCTGCGCGCGGCGGTCGTCGTCGAACTGCTTCTCGGCGCTCGGCGCCAGCAGTTGGTAGGCGTGCTCGAAGCGGGCGTCCCAGCTCGCGCGGAGCGCCTGCGCGGGCAGGATCGTCTCGCTGGCCAGCGGCGTCAGAAAGACCTGCAGCTCGCGCAGCTCCGCGTCGAGCCGCTCGATCGCGGCGGTGTTGCCGGCGAGCATCTCGAGCTCGTACGCGTTGAGGATCGAGTACATGCGGAGCTGCCCGTTGCCGGCTTTGCGCGCGGTCTCGTCGAGCCGCTGGAGGTGCTTTCTGCTCGCCGCCGCGTCGTCGTCGACGTCGATCGCGAGCACGTACAGCACGCTGAGCGCACGCGCCGCGATGTCGTACGCGAACGCGGCCTCGGCCTCGGCGACGGCGCGCTCCGCCAGATCTTTCGCCGAGACGTGATCGTGGTCGTTCAGCGCGACGTAGGCGGCCTGGTGCAGCACCCGCGAGCGCCGCGTCGCGTCGGTGACGTCGCCGATGCGGCCCAGCGCGACGCGCGCCGCCCGGCGCGCGTCGTCCATCCGGTGCACGCCGACGAACGCGGTGCCGAGCAGACCCCAAAGCACCGCATCCCACTCTGATTCCTCGCTCGAACGCGACGTCTCGGCTTCGAGCAGCGCGACGGCGTCTTCGCGACCGCGCCGAACGAGATCGAGCCCGTAGCGAACCACGATCTCGCGACGCGCATCGCCTTCGGCGGCCGCGATCGCCATGCGGAACCACGCTTCCGAAAGATCGAAGTTGTCGTCGAGCGCTGCCAGCGCGGCCTTCATCGCAAGCGCACGCGGGCGCTTCGACACGACGTCGTCGGGCAACGCGGCGAGCGCATCGCGCAGCAGCGTCGCTTCGCCGCGGTCGAACGCCGCGAAGCCGCGCTCCTCGACCACGTCCGCGATCGTGATGACGTCGCCCTCGTGCAGCAGCAGCGCGATCGCTTCGCTCCACCGTCCCGCGCCGAGCAGCGCGCTCGCGGCAACCCGCACCAGCCGGCGCCGCCGCGGCTCGTCGAGCCCATCGATGCGCCCGACGAGCCGGTCGCGGTACGGTTCGTGGAACGCGAAAACGCCGGGCTCGAGCTCGTAGACGAGGGCTGCGGCTTCGAGCTCGTCGCAAACCCGCTCCTCGAGGCCGAGCCGAACGAGCAGCCCCCGGTCGAAGCGCGCCGCGAGCGCCGCGACGTAGAGCTCGTCCTGCGCGGCCGCCGTGCGCGGGCCCAGCGCGGCGTCGACGACCGCGTCGTAGAGCGCGTCGCGCCCTTTCAGATCGGGATCGAGCGCGCTGCCGCCCGCGCCGAGCGCGACGGCGAGCCCGAGCGGCCAGCCCTGCATCCGGTCGTGGATCCGCGCGAGCGCCGCGGCGTCGAGCGGCACGCCGCAGCGTTCGGCGGCGACGCGGAACTCGTCGAGCGTGACGGCGAGGTCGCCCTCGTCGAGCGGCAGCTCCATCACGCCGGTCGCCATCCAGCGCGCGACCGGGAGCTGATCGGCGCTGCGCGTCAGCAGGATCCAACGTACCCGCGGCTGCGTCGCGTCGACGAGACGGTGCACGAAGCGCGCGATGCGCTCGTGCGCCAGCGCGTGGTGCAGGTTGTCGAGGACGACCGTTGCGTGGAGCGCGCTGAGGTGCTCGGACGCCCAGGCCAGCACTTCGTCGTCGTCGTCGCCCTTCGCGAACCGCGCCGCGGCGGCGCCGATCGAGGACGCCATCGGGGGGAGCACGGTCGCGAACGCGGCGGCGAACCCGCGCAGGAACTCCTCGGGGAGCGCGTGCTCGGGGGCGCCGTCGAAGCGCACGTGCTCGAACGGCGCATGCGCGACGTACTCGCGCAGAACGGTGCTCTTCCCGCTCGCGGCGGACGCCGAGACGAGTGCAACCGGCGCGGCGCGAACCGCGTCGAGGCGCGCGAAGATGCGGTCACGCGGAAAGAGAGAGGTTCGCGAAACGATCACACTGTCGGCCGGAGAGTTGTGGGCCCGGCTGGATTCGAACCAGCGCGCTACCAGTTATGAGCCGGCTGCTCTACCGCTGAGCTACGGGCCCGGCACCCTAGCTCTTCGCCAGAGACGCAAAGGCCTTCTTCCCGGGGTAGCGCGCCGTACCCGTACCTAAGTCTTCGGCGATCGCCATCAAACGATTATATTTCGCGATCCGGTCGCTGCGCGAGAGGGAGCCGGTCTTGATCTGGCCGGCCCCGGTCGCCACGGCCAGGTCGCTGATCGTCGTGTCCTCGGTCTCGCCCGAACGGTGCGAGATCACCGTCCGGTACCCGGCCTTGTGGGCGGTCTCGACCGCGTCCAACGTCTCGGTCAGCGTCCCGATCTGGTTGACCTTGATCAAGATCGCGTTGGCGCAGCCCTCGCGGATCCCGCGCTCGAGCCGCTCGACGTTCGTCACGAAGAGGTCGTCCCCGACCAGCTGTACGCGCGCCCCGAGACGCTGCGTGAGCAGGTTCCAGCCGTCCCAATCGTCCTCGGCCAAACCGTCCTCGATCGAGACGATCGGGTAGTTCGCGCACAGGCCTTCGTAGAGCCCGACCATCTGCGCGGCGTCGAGCGGGTGGTCGTCGGGGACGTGCGGCCAGTACTTGCCGTCGCGGTAGAACTCGCTCGCCGCCGGATCGAGCGCGATCGCGACGTCGTCGCCGGGCGCGTACCCGGCCTTTTTGATCGCGGCGACCATGATGCTCATCGCCTCATCGATCGAGTCGAGCTTCGGTGCGTAGCCCCCCTCGTCGCCGACCAGTGTCTGGTGTCCGGATTCGTGCAGCATCGCACCGAGCGCGTGAAAGACTTCCGCGCCACAGCGCACGGCCTCGGCGATCGTCAGCGCTCCGACCGGGACGATCATGCACTCCTGGAACTGCAGCGCGCCTTCGGCGTGTTTGCCGCCGTTGATCACGTTCATCATCGGAACGGGCAGCGTCGCGGCGGACGGACCGCCGAGATAGCGATAGAGCGGGACGCCGAGCGAGACGGCGGCCGCGCGCGCGACGGCGAGCGAGACGCCGAGCAGCGCGTTGGCGCCGAAGTGGCCCTTGTTGGGCGTGCCGTCGAGCTCGATCAGGGTTCGATCGATCTCGCGCTGTGACGTGACGTCCATCCCCTCGATCGCGGGGCCGATGATCTCGTTCACCGCGCCGACGGCCTTGAGCACGCCTTTCCCACGGTAGCGCTTCGGATCGCCGTCGCGTTTCTCGACGGCTTCGTGTGCGCCGGTCGACGCGCCCGATGGGACCAGCGCTTCTTCGACCGCGCCGAACGAGGTTGCGACCGCGACCGCCACCGTCGGATTCCCACGCGAATCCAGCACTTCACGCGCGCGGACGCTCTCGATCAGCGGCCGTCCCCCGCCGCGCAGCGACTCGATCGACATCGACGCCGTTACTTCGCGGCGACCCAGTCGCCGAGGACGTTCGCGCACGGGAACAATTCGTCGTCGCGGAAGAAGATCGCGACCTCGCGCTCTGCCGAGGCGGCCGAATCGGAACCGTGCACCAGGTTGCGTCCGATCGTCTGACCGTAGTCGCCGCGGATCGTTCCCGGTGTCGCTTTGATCGGGTTCGTCGCGCCGATCGTCGCACGGCAGCCTTCGATCACATCTTCTCCAACGATCACCATCGCGACGATCGGCGAGCCGGTGATGTACGCGACCAGACCCTCGAAAAACGGTTTGCCCTCGTGCTCGGCGTAGTGCCGCTTCGCCTGCTCGGGCGTGACGTGCATCAGCTTGAGCCCGAGGATCGTGTAACCGCGGCGCTCGAAGCGGGCGAGGATCTCGCCGGCGAGTCCGCGGACGACCGCGTCGGCTTTTGCGAGAATCAAGGTCCGTTCGAGTGCCATAGCGGACGTGCTATACGTGCCGGACGATGACGCACCTCTCGCTCTCGCGCGCGTGCGCGACGCGCTCGGCGGCACGCGCTTCGCCGACGTGCGCTACGTCGCGGAGACTGCCAGCACGAACGACGACGCCGCGGCACTGCTCGGCGAACCATCGGCTGCCGGCGTGACGCTCGTCGCCGAGTTCCAGCTCGCCGGCCGCGGCCGGAAAGCCGAACGGGCGTGGATCGCCCCGGCGGGCAGCGCGCTGCTCTTCACCACGCTCCTCCCGGTGCCCGTCGCGACCGGCGCGCTCTGGGCGGTGCCGTTCTGGGTCGGGCTCGCCGTCGCCGACGGCGTCGAGGCGGCCGGCCGGGTTCGCCTCGACCTGCGCTGGCCGAACGACCTGGACCTGGCCGGCCGCAAAGCAGCGGGGATCCTCTGCGTCTCGCGGGTCCGCGGAGCGGAGGCGCACGTCGGCTGCGGGGTCGGGCTCAACGTCCGGCGACCGGCTGGGCCGGCGCCCGGGATCGACCCGCCGCCCGCGTACCTCTCCGACGCCGCGCCGCATATCGCGCGCGAGGACGTCCTGGCCGGGGTCCTCGGCGCGATGGACGCACTGGTCGACCTGCTCGACCGGCCGGACGACGTGGCGCGGGCTTGGGAAGAACGCGCCGGTCTGTGCGGCCGGCCCTACCGCCTACGGCTCGACGCCGACGGCTCGGTGGTCGAGGGGACGGCGGTGCGGCTCGGCCCGGACGGCGGTCTGGTGCTGGTCTCCGGCGGCCGCGAACGCATCATCCACCTCGCCGACGCACGGGTGGTCTAAACTCGCCGCCCTCCGGGCACCGCGGGCAGCACATGCACGATTATCTCTGGCGGCGGGATGCCGCGACCGCCCTACTTGTAGACGCCGCCCAACGCGACGTTCGCTTTGCCGAGTACGGCGATCGCCATCGACTCGGCGGCACCGTCGAGGCTCAGGGCGAGGTTCGCCGTGGCGGTGACGTGCGCCGGCTTCGGGATCATCTTCGCGGTCACGCCGCCGTCCTTGAGCGCTTTGGTCGCGATCATGGTGTCGGCGTTCGACGAGAAGAACAGGACGATGTCAGCCATCGCGTCTCACTTCGAGCCGTTCACCAGTTCGTCGAGCCCCGCGGCGACCTCGTTCAGCTCGGCGACGCGCGCGACAGCCTGCTGCGTGCGCGCCGCCATCTCCGCAGCGAGCGTATCGATCACGACGATGTCGCCGAGGATTTCGGCGTTGAGCGCCGACGCGGCGAGGAGCTTCTCCGAGACGCCGCGCGCGGTGGCGACAGCCTGTCCTGAGCTTGTCGAAGGGTGTGAGGGTTCAACCGTTTCGGTCGCGGCCTGCATCAGCAGATCGCCCTGCCGCTCGATCGCCTCGCGCGTCTGCGCAACGTGATCGCCCGACACCTCGCTGCCGACGATGACGACCGAGAGCTCCTTCGCCGACTCGCGGACCTGACGGCTGCGCGCGACCAGCCCGCGGCCGATGCGGTTCACGACCGGCATCGCGATCGCCAAACCGAGGAGGATCCCGACCAGTCCCCAGGACAGGAGCGAGATCAGCGTGTGACCCTGGATATCAGTGAAGGTGGCGAGCGGGACGCCGAACCAGCGCGACGCGATGACCTGCATCTGGTCGTCGAGGATCGGTTCGACGCGCACGAGATACTCGACGCCGCCTTCGCGATCGACGCCGTAGTACGGCTGCTTCAGATCGCGCACGCGCTCGGAGGCTGCGTCGTCGACGAGACGCGTCCCGTCCGGGCGCGTGATCGAGCTTGAGATCAGCTCGTTCTGGAAGATCACCGCCGCTTTGCCGCCGAGCGAGTGCGCCGCTTGATCGACCACGTCGTAGTAGTGGTCGATGACGATCCCGCCGTAGACCGCGCCGATCGTCCGTTCGTTGGTGTCGGAGATCGGAACCGCCGAGACGATGCCCAGCCCTTCGACGAGGCCTTCGCGGCCGGGTGTCGTCGACTCGATCTGCGGCTCGAGCAGCTCGGGTTCGAGCTCGTCGTGCGGGATCGTCGCGGCGGTGCTGACCGTCTCGCCGGAGAGCGCGCGCCGCACGAACGGCGACGTGAGCTTCACGCCCGGCCGGCCGCCCGTCGCGCGAGCGACGACGATGCCGCGGGCATCGACCACGGTGAGGAACGAGAGCCCGCCCTGATGCGCGATCCCCGTCAGCGTCCCTTCGAGGTTCTTCGCATGCGCCGCGGTGCCGCGCCGGATCGCGTCGTTGATCGCGGCCTGCCCGACCATCAGCTTGACCAGGTCGCGTTTGCCGTCCCAGTATCCGGCGAAGCCGGTCGACCCGCTCCCGACCTGCTGCATGGCGAGCTTGTTGAGGTCGGTCGCCATCGTGTTGCGTGCGGCGATCGCGCTGATCGCCGACGAGATCACGATCGCTCCGACGAGCGTCCCGACGAGCTTGGCTCGCAGCCCGAGTTTCATACCGCGGTTTCCTCCGTGACTTTGGGTTCGACATCCGTGATCGTGTAGCGGCCGAGCTGACCGTCGATCGCGGCCGTGCGCCGGCCCATCTCTTCGACGGAGTCCAGCATGCGCGCAGCCGCCGAGGCGACCTCGGCGTTGACGTAGGTGAGCACCTCAACCGACGAGGCGTTCTGCGAGCTGACCTGGGTGATCGCGTCGAACGCGTGCGAAACCTCACCCGAGTGGGAGGCCATCTGCTTCGTCGCGGCGAGGGTTGCGCCGACCGAGCTCGTGATCTCCTCGATCGAGCGGATCACGCGAAACGTGTTCTCGGACATCGAACGCGTCACCGAGGTGATCTGCGTGATCTGCCGGTTCGCGTCCATGACGGTCGAGACGATCGCGCGCAGCGCCCCGGACGCGTTGTCGGTCGACGCGACGCTCTCTTCGATGCGTTCGGTCAGCCGGGTCATCGCGTCGGTGACCTGCGCGACCACCGACTGGGTCGACCCGATGTGGCCGGCGATCTCCTTGGTCGCCCGCACGCTGCCGTCGGCGAGCTTGCGGATCTCGCTCGCGACGACGGCGAAGCCGCGGCCGTGCTCGCCGGCGCGCGCAGCCTCGATCGCCGCGTTGAGCGCCAGCAGGTTCGTCTGCTCGGCGATCCGGTCGATGACCTTGACGATGTCGCCGATCTGATCCGAGTTCTCTCCGAGCCGCCGGATGTCGTCGCCGAGGTCGGAGATCGTCGTGCGGATCGTCGACATCGCGTCGACGATCGTGTGGATCGCGGTCCCGCCGCGGTCGGCGGTCAGCGTCGTCTCCGACGAGATCGTCAGCAACGAGTCGACCTGCGCCGAAACCTCTTCGATCGAGGCGGACATCGACGAGACGTTGAGCGCGGTCTCGTCGAGCGAGCGCGTCTGCTGTTCGGCCGAGCCGGCCAGCTCGCTGATCGCATCGGTCATCGCGCGCACTTTGCGCAGCGCCCCTTCGACGATCTGCGACTGCTCGACGATCCCGTCTTCGAGCTGTTTCTGCGCGATCGCGCCGCCCTCGATCACCGCCAGCGAGGACGCGGCGGTCGCTTGCAGCTCGCCGCCGGCCGATCCCAGGCGCTGCGCTTCCTCGTGCATCGTGCCGAGAAAGTCACGCATCCCGAAGATCAGCTTGTTGAGGCCGATCGCCAGATCGGCGAGCGGGCCGTCGGCGACCGCGAGATTCTTGGTGAGGTCACCGCTCGCGACGTCGCGGACCCCAGTCGTCAGCGCCGACAGGCTGCGGCCGAGCGCCGACCCGGCAGGGAGCGCGAAACGGTCCGTGCCGCGGGTCGCCGCCGGTCCGTCGGCCGCCTCCCCGGCGGCGGGGCGCGGGACGTTGAGCAGCCACATCAGCAGCGCCCCCAACAGGAACAGGGCGACGCACGAGCCGATCGCCGCCGGCGAGCCGTTCGCGGCGCGCGCGAGCATGACGGTAACCGCCGCCGCGAGCGCGAGCCCGAGCGCAGCCACGACGAACCGCGGCGCCGGGTTCGGGCGACGGCGGGCGGCGAGACGCTCCAGAGTGAGTCCCAACGAGTCCCCCGGCATGACGGCAGCGACGGAACTCGTGCGCGACCGCACGATCCGTTCTAAACGAACATCGGACGATCACCCGGATGGTTTGAGTCCCGCCGGTCCGCTTGCCCTACTCTGGGCGAAGGATGGCCGTTTAGGCGGAGCGGTTCGCGCGGCTGCGCCGCTCGCAGGTCTCGCAGAAATGCGAGTACTTGTTGTCCGTGTCGAAGACCGAGTTCGAATAGTACATCGCGCAGCGGGCGTTGTAGCAGTGCTTGAGGGCGAGCGCGTGGCCGATCTCGTGGACGCTTTCCTTCAAGAGCCGCTGGAACAGCGCGTTCTCGTCGGCGGGATCGCCGTAGAACTCCGAGCGCAAACGGTGCAGCGACACGACCGCGCAGCGCTGCGTCTCGCTGGACGACCCGAAGACGAACTGGTGCGAGGTTTTGTAGAGGTCGAAGTCGGTGACCCCGAGGACCAGATCCTCGCGCGCCTCGTAGGCCGCGGCCAGGCGCCCGACCAGCGACCCGAAGAACAGCTGGCCGCGCGCGTTGTTGAGCGCGTTCCTCGGCACCGCGAGCGGCGCGCGGACGACGGCCGTCGCCAGGAATCGCTCCTCGAGGCACAAGGCCAGCCGAGTGAGCAATCCGGCGTCAATCGCATTGATCGGAACGATGCTGATCTCGCGCACGGCCGGAGTGCTCGTTTCGGTATCCGCACGCGGCGGTCCTGGGCTGAGGTTGGTCGAAAGGGCAATGGATGATCGTCGGGATCGGAATCGACCTCGCGGAGGTGGAGCGCTATCGCTTCGACGAGACGGAGCGCGCGCGCTTCGCCCGCAAGGTCTACACCGAGGAAGAGATGGCGTACGCGATGCGCAAGCGCCACTGGCCGGAACGGCTCGCCGGATTCTTCGCGGCGAAGGAGGCGACGCGCAAGGCGTTCGGCCACGCCATTCCGTGGAACGCGGTCGGCGTCTCGCACGAACGCAGCGGGAAGCCGGTGATTCGGCTCTACCGGGGCTACGAGGCGCTCCTGGAGCGGCGCGGAATTCGCGCGATCCACCTGACGATCACACACACTGCGACGACCGCCGCCGCGGTCGTCGTCCTCGAAGGCTGACGGCGCTCGCGATGCGCGCGGTGACGGCGGCCCAGATGCGGGCGATCGATGCGGCGGCGGTCGCGCGCGAGGACGAGATCGCGCTGATGCGGGCGGCCGGCGCGGCGATCGCGCGGCTGATCGATCGCTGCGCGCGCGGCGACGGTCCGCTGGTTGCGATCGCCGGCAGCGGCAACAACGGCGGCGATGCATACGCGGCGCTGGCCGCGTACGGCGGCCCGCGGCGCAAGATCGTCTACGGCGATGCGAACGCAGCCGGCAGCGCCGCGCGCCGCGATGCGCGCAGCCGTGCCTTGGTCGCCGGCGCCGAGGAGCGCGCGTTTCCGCCGGATCCGGCGGAGCTGCGCGGCGCCGCACTCGTTCTCGACGGCATCCTCGGAGCGAACGCACGGCTGCCGCTCGACGCGCGCAGCGCGGAACTCGTCCGAGCGATCGCCGGCAGCGGTGCGCCAGTGCTCGCGCTCGACCTGCCGACCGGAATCGATCCGACCAGCGGTGCCGCCGGCGACGACGTCGTGCACGCGACGGCGACGATCGCCCTCGGGCGTCCGAAGCTAGGCTGCTTCTTCGGAGCTGCACGCGACGCGACCGGGGCGCTGTGGTGCGCGCCGATCGGGATGCGCGACGACGACGCGCTCGGCGTCGACGATCCGCGCACCGAGGTGCTCGATCCGGCAGCGTTCGCGGCGCTGCTGCCGCTGCGTCCCCGTGACGCCGACAAACGCATCGCGGGCGCGCCGCTGATCGTGGCCGGCTCGACCCAATTCCCGGGCGCCGCGGTGCTCGCAGCATGGGGTGCGGCGCGCGCCGGCGCCGGGTATGTCACCGTCGCCGCGCCCGAGGGGGCGGCCGCCGCGCTGCGCGCGCATCTGGTCGAACAGGTCGTCGTCACCTACGACGAGCGCGATCCGGAGCGCGCTGCGCGCACGATCCTCGACCTCACGGCTCGCTGCACGAGCATCGCGATCGGACCCGGGCTCGGACTCTCCGACGCGTTCGGCACGATCGTCAACACCGTCATCGGCGAATCGAAGCTCCCCGTCGTCGCGGACGCGAGCGCGCTCTACCATCTCGCGAAGCGGCTGCCGGCGTACCGCGACAAGCCGCTGGTACTCACACCGCACGCCGGCGAGTTCGCGCGCATCAGCGGAAGCGGGACGATCGCACCGGGAGATCACCTGCGCCGCCTGCGTTCGTTCGTCGACGAACACGGGATCGTCACGCTGCTGAAGGGCGCAACCACGCTCGTCGGCACGCGCGACGCGACGCACGTCAATCCGACCGGCACCAGCGCACTCGCCACCGCCGGCACGGGCGACGTCCTCACCGGCGCGATCGCGACGCTCCTCGCGCAGGGGCTCGCCCCGGTCGACGCCGCGCGAGCCGGCGCGTACTGGCACGGGCGCGCCGGACAGATCGCGCTCGCGCGCCGTCACCGCGGCGTCGTCGCCCGCGACGTCGCCGACGCGCTTGGCGAAGCAACGCTCCTCGCACCCCAAGCGGCCGAGTTGATCCGTATCTTCTGACCCGGCCTTGACGCGCAACCGTACGCGCGTGATAGGCTCTGCGTGGAGAGATCATGGCACACGGCATCCGCGAGATCGTCCTGCCTGAGACCAAGCCGGAGACGGAGTGGCTCCGCGGCCGCGCCGTGCGCAAGATGAGTCCGCTTCGGGATCACTCGCGGATGCAAACCTGGTGGGTCCGCGTTCTGGGCGAGTGGGCTGCGGAACGCGGAGAAGTGGGTCCTGAATGGCGGTTCCGCGTCGCACCGCCGGATGAAGATATTCGCCCGCTCGTCCCGGATGTCGCCTACCTCTCGTACGCCCGGATGGGAGACGCGACGGCTGAGGAGTTACAGGCACCGCTCGTTCCACCGAACGCGGCGATCGAGATTCGCTCGCCCGGCGACAGCTATGCCGATCTCGACGATAAGGCCGCGACGCTGCTGCGCGCCGGTACCGATGTCGTCGTCATCGTGAACCCTCGCACGCGCACCGTCATCGCACGGGATGCCGAGGGCAAGCGGATCTTTTCAGGCGCTGACACGTTCGAGCATGCGGCCCTGCCGGGCTTCACGTTCGCATTGCCGGTCATGTTCGACGTGCTGCGCGTGAACCGCCCGCGCTGAGCCCTTCGACAAGCTCAGGATGACTCGGTGCCGTCGAGGTGCGCGCGCAGGCCGGCTTCGTCGAGGATCGGGATACCGAGCTGCTCGGCTTTGGCGAGCTTGCTGCCCGCTTCTTCTCCGGCGACGACGTAGTCGGTCTTCTTCGAGACCGAGCCGGTGACTTTTCCGCCCGCCGCGACGATCAGCTCGGCGGCTTCGTCGCGCGTCAAGCTTGGCAGCGTGCCCGTCAAGACGAGCGTCTTGCCGGCGAGCGCGCCGGCCGGTTCGCGCGCGCGCAGCGGGGCGGTCAGGTCGACGCCTGCCGCGTTAAGCCGCGCGATCATCGCGCGGTTCGGCTCCTGGGCGAAGAACAGCACCACGCTGCGCGCGATCTCGACGCCGATGCCTTCGCTGCGCACGAGTTCGTCTTCGGTCGCTTGCGCGAGCGCCTCCATCGAACCGAAGTCGCCGGCCAGGATCGCGGCGTTCTGCAAGCCGACGAAGCGGATCCCGAGCCCAGAGAGCAGCCGCGACAGACCGCGGTGCTTCGACCCTTCGATCGCCGCGAGCACGTTGGCGGCGGACTTCTCCGCCATGCGCGGGAGCGTCAGCAGCTTCTCGAGGTCGAGCTGGTAGATCTCGCTCACGTCGCGGACCAGCTCTGAATCGACCAGCGCCGCCGCGAGCTGATCGCCGATGCCTTCGATGTCCATCGCACCGCGCGAGCAGAAGTGCCGCACGCGCTCGACGAGCTGCGCCGGACACGACGCGTTCGTGCAGCGCGCCATCGGCTCGCCTTCCGGATGGTCGACGTCGGCGCCGCACACGGGACACGTCTCCGGGAGTGTGTACACCGGGGGATCGCCGACGCGCAGTTCGAGCACGGGGCCGACGACGCGCGGGATGACGTCGCCGGCGCGAATGACGGTCACCACGTCGCCGATGCGGATGTCGTTGCTGCGGATGTAATCCTGATTGTGGAGCGTCGCGTTGGAGACGGTCGTCCCGCCGATGTGAACCGGTTCGAGAACGGCGTTCGGGTTCAGCACGCCGGTGCGCCCCACGCTGACCGTGATGTCGAGCAGCTTCGTGCGGGCCTCACGCGCCCGGAACTTATAGGCGATCGCCCAGCGCGGGTCTTTGCCCGCGCTGCCCAGCTTCGCCTGGAGCGCGAGGTCGTCGACCTTGATGACGACGCCGTCGATCTCGTAGTCGAGCGCGTCGCGTTCGGTCTCCCACTCGGCGACGAAGTCGATCACCTCGCGGATCGAACCGGCGGTCTGCGCGTGCTCGTTGACCCGAAAGCCCAGTGCCTTCAGGTACGCCAGCAGCTCGTGCTGCGATCGCGGCGGAACGTCGGCGTCGATCTCGCCGAGCGCGTAGGCATAAAAGGAGAGCTTGCGCTCCGCGGTCATCTTCGGATCGAGCTGGCGGATCCCGCCGGCGGCGGTGTTGCGCGGGTTCGCGAAGCGTGCCTCGCCGCGCGCTTCGCGCTCGGCGTTGAGCCGCTCGAAGTCGCTCTTGCGCATGTACGCCTCGCCGCGCACGTCGGCGTGCCTGGGCGTCTTGACCCCGCTCGCGCGCACGGCGAGCGGGATCGTCTTGATCGTGCGCAGGTTCGCGGTCACGTCCTCGCCGACGCTGCCGTCACCGCGCGTTCCACCGGCGGTGAGCTTGCCCGCGTCGTAGCGGAGCGAGACGGCGAGCCCGTCGATCTTGAGCTCGCACGTGTAGGCGACGGCGCCCTCGATCCCGCCGAGCTTCTTCACCCGCGCGTCGAACGCGAGCAGCTCGTCCTCGCCGAACGCATTGCCGAGCGAAAGCATCGGCCGCGCGTGAACGTACGGCGGAAACCCCGTCGAGGGCGTGCCGCCGACGCGCATCGTCGGCGAGTCCGGCGTCTGCAGCTCCGGATGCGCCAGCTCGAGGTCGAGCAGCTCGCGCAGCAGCGCGTCGTAGTCCCGATCGCTGAGCTGCGGGTCGTCGAGCACGTGATAGCGGTAGTTCGCTTCATCGAGGATCGCGCGCAGCTCGCGCGCACGCTTTTCGAGCGCCTTCAGCGCCACGGCTTCGGGGTGGCGACCTGCACCGGGTACCCGTCGGGGTCGGCGATCACGGCGATGCGCCCAAAACTCTCGTCGTGCGGTTCCTGGAGGATGGTAACGTGCGCGGTGCGCGCGTCGGTCACGAACTTGTCGACATCGTCGACGTGGAAACCCAGCTGGAGCGAGCCTGGTTTGACGGTGAGGCTCTCGCTGGCGGGATGCAGTCCGAGCTTCCGCCCGTCGCCGAGATCGAAGTCGACCCAGTGCGGGGCCGCATCGGTCCCGAGCTTCAGCTCGAGGATCGTCCGGTAGAACTGCTTCGAGCGCTCGAGGTCCGCGCAGACGATCATCGCGAGGGCGAAGGTAGCCACCCGCCGTCGCTTCGACGGGTCGCGAAGTGAACCCGGCGCGGGCTCGCCGCGTTATGCGTGCATGGTCAGCCGGCGCGCGTTCGTGGGCAGCGCGGTCGCATTCATCGCAGCGGTGGTTCCACACGCCGGCGCCGCCGTCGAAACCAGCACCGGCACGACGCGGAACAGCGCCGACGGCCGGCTGGCGCTCGACGCCGTGGACGTGCTGCTCGCGACGCTCCCGCGCGTCCGCATCGTGTGGAAGCCGCCGGCGGCGTTTCCCCCGCTGGAGGCGATCGCCTACTACGCGGGCCGCGGAGGGGACGCTGCGAATCCGGACGATCCGGCGATCTGGCTCAACCCCGATCATCCGGAGCTGGTCAGCCCGCGGCTCGCACGGCTCACCGACGAGATCCCGCTCTTCACGGAGCTCCTCCTCGCATCGGTCGACGTGCGGGCGTCCGGGGTGCCGTCGCTCGGGCTCGACGCCCTCCCGCCCGATCGCCGGCGTCTCGCGGCGGTGGCGCTCGCCGGCCGCGTCGCGGTGGTCACCCGTTTCACGGCGTTCCCGGCGGTCGACGACGCGGAGTTCGCGCGCCGCGCGTTCGCGTTCGCCGTGCTCCGGCAGCTGACGCCGGAGATCGGCGGCGTCGAGACGCTCCCTCCGCCCCCCGCGAAGCTGCCGGCCGGCGAGGCGGCCGTCTACGCCGGTCGCGACGCCGACCGCCGAGCGCCGCACGGCTGGGGCGTCGTCTACGCCGATCTCGACCGCGTCGGGCGCGATCGCGCCGGGTTCGCGTCGTGGATCCGCGCGTTCGTCCTCGCGACCGCGGACCGTCAGCCGCACGACAGCGAGGTGCGCTCGGCGTACGAGGCGGCCCGCGCGCGGGACGCCGCGAGCGGAGATCGGTGGGCGGCGCGGCGCGCGTTCGCGGAACCGTACGTCGACCAGGTGGCGGCGCTGCTCGGAAAGTAGCAACTCCTCTCCTCGGAAGGTGGGGTCAACGATGGTCTCGTTCGATCGCTCGACGGTCGCATCCCGGCGGCGCGCGTTTCGCGCCCTGCACGACGGGCCGGCGATCCTCGTCCTCCCCAACGCGTGGGACGTCATCTCGGCGCGCGTCTACGAAGATGCGGGTTTCCCCGCGGTAGCGACGTCGAGCGCGGGGCTCGCGAACTCACTCGGGTACGCGGACGGCAACGTGCTTGACGTCGACCTGCACCTCGCGACGCTCGAGCGGCTCACGCGCGCCCTCGACGTCCCGCTCTCCGCCGACGTCGAGAGCGGTTATGCCGCCGACACTGCCTCGCTCGCCGCGTTCGTCACGCGACTCGCCGCGACCGGGGTCGCGGGCTACAACCTCGAGGACGTGAAGGCCGAGGGCGAACTGTACGATCTCGCCGAGGCGCGCGAACGGGTTCGCGCCGCCCGCGACGCCGCACCCGCCGTGTTCCTGAACGCGCGCACCGATGTGTACCTCGCGCGCATCGGACCGGAGAACACGCGCTTCGAACGGACCGTCGAACGGCTGCATGCGTTCGCGGAGGCGGGCGCCGACGGCGTTTTCGTGCCGGGCGTCGCCGACGCCGAGACGATCGGAAAACTCGCTGCCGCGGCGCCGCTGCCGCTGAACGTCCTCGCGGGGCCGCAGGTACCGGACGCCGCCGCGCTTCAGCGGCTCGGCGTGCACCGCGTAAGCGTCGGCTCGTCGGCGATGCGTCGCACGCTCGGCGTCCTGCGCGAGATCGCGCACGAGCTGCGCGACAGCGGCACGTTCTCGTTCACGCGGGAGCCGAGCGTCTCGTACGCCGACGCCAACGCCTTGCTCGACCGCCGCGACTGATGTAGGACCGCTCGAGCAACAGCTCTCAACGCCCAAGGTACGCCGGCAATCGGCCCCGGCCCCTAGCGCCACGTGCCGCCGTAGGCGAACGCGCTAGTGCGGCTTCTTGGTGGCGGATGCTGCCAAGAGCGAAAGCTGCCCTGCTGTTGCGTGTCTCATCTCGCCTAACGTCGCGCGCGTGACCCCGAAGTCGCTTGCGATCGAGGACAACTCCTTGACCGCCGTGGCTACCTCGTCGATGATCGCGCTCGCGCGCCGCGGGCTGATGGACTGCGCGTCGGCAACGGCAAGAAGATCGCGCCGCGTGACGTCGCGCCCTCGCCCGTTGACCGTCAGGTAGTGCTCGTTGCCGGGCCCGGAGGCAAGGGTGAGGTCGTAAGCCGGTGAGAGCCGCCACGCCCCGTCGCGGTCCAGAAGAAGGGCATGTTGCTTGGTATGATCGTCGCGGTTGACCGCCAGGACGTTGAAGACCATGCGCCGGTACATCTGCAGCACGGCCCGCTCGTCGCGAGTGGCGCCGCGGACTGCGTCCAAGAGCGTTTCGTAATCGATCGACGGCACCGACCAGTCCGCGTCGAGCATCCCGGCGATCGAAAGCATGTGCAGGCGCCGGCCCTCCGGCGTCCGATCGAACCGTTCCGTGGCGAAGTATCCCGGACCACCGGACGCGGAGATCAAGCGGGTACGGGGCATGTCGATTCCGGCGCGCCGCGCCGCTTCGGCGTATCCGGTTTCAAGCGGACCGATGTCCACGCGATCGACGTTGCCGCGGAACTTGACGATCCAGCTCGTAAACCCGAGCGGCAACGCGTCGCCGTCGTCTGCGCGGGCGCGTCCAGAATCGTCGAGCGCCACCTGGACTTTCGGGCGCGCGCCCCCTGACGACCCGGCCAGCCGCTCGAGCTCGCGCAGAACCGCGCTCTCATGCCCCTCGAGCACCTCGACGACGTCTTGCGCCAGTCGATTCAAATCGACCTCACCCGTGGCGGCGGTGTCATCATCAGCAGGCTCGTACACCAGCGCGCCGCGGCCGCGCCGACCGACGAGCGCAAGACGGTCCAGGACCGTCAGCGATGTGATCGGGACGCCGGCGCTACGGAGTCGGCGCTCCAAGAGCAGCTCGCCCCACGCGTCCGGGAGACTATCGGCAAAGACTCCGTGCAATCCACGAAATGCCCGCGGATCGCGCGGGTGGAGCAACCCTGGCCCGATGGCACCGAACGCCGGATTGAGCGAAAGCCCCGACGCGGCGAACGCGCCGTCGTACTCGAAGACGACGACGTTGCCGTCGAGCGCGAGGCGGCCGACCGGAACCTGATGATCCGGCGAAAACGCAAGCGCGACGTGCAGGACCGGCGTCGTCACCTCGTGCGTCCACGCTGCGGCAGTCGCCGACGTTCCAGAACCTGCTCGATCGTGCGCGCGTCGGGCAGCGGAAAGAGGTCGCGCAGATCGCGTTCGGCGTTGAGTGCGACGGCGATTCGGACCAGCGCATCAACGCTGGCGTTCGCCCCTGCCTCGAACCGCTGCAGGGTCGGCACCGACACGCCCGCGGCGCGTGCGACGTCAGCTTGCGAGCGCCGAGCAGCTAGGCGAGCATCCCGGGCCCGCCGCCCGATGCGCTGCCGAATCATGCGTGGCGACGCCCCCAGCACGTTGTCCATCATATCTGATGCGCTACCGCTAATCACTCGACCTATTATATCACATATGATGCGCTATATGGTCATCGAGCGTCTCGAAGTTCGCGCGCTTGAACTTGGCGATGCGCTCCGCGCTGACGTTGAGACGCTGGGCTGACACTATTCGGTGGGGGTTCTCCCCATGGCGGCGCCCGGCCGGGCAGGGTAGCCTCGAGTCGTTCGGGCCGGACGGCAAGCCTCTCACGACTTGCTAGCCACTACGCCTCGACCGGGATGCGGCCGTTCTTGGTGAGGTCGCCGAGCGTTTCGAAGTTCGCGCTCTCGAGTTTGGCGATGCTCTCCGCGCTGACGCGGATGCGGCCCTTGGCACGTTCGTCGGTGAGGACTCCTTTGAGGTACTCACCGGTGTGCGAGGCGGGATTCGCGGCGATCTCTTCCGGCGTTCCGGTCGCGATGAGGTTGCCGCCTTTGTCGCCGCCTTCGGGGCCGAGGTCGATCACGTAATCGGCGGTCTTGATCACGTCGAGGTTGTGCTCGATCACCAGCACGGTGTTGCCCATCCCGACCAGCCGCTGCAGGACTTCGAGCAGCTTGTGGATGTCGGCGAAGTGCAGTCCGGTCGTCGGCTCGTCGAGCACGTAGAACGTGCGCCCGGTCGCGCGGCGCGAGAGTTCGGTCGCGAGCTTGATGCGCTGAGCCTCGCCGCCGGAGAGCTGCGTCGCCGGCTGGCCCATGTGAATGTAGCCGAGGCCGACTTCGCAGATCGTCTGCAGCTTGTTCTTGATGCGCGGAATGGTGCCGAACAGCTGGGCCGCCTCGTCGACGCGCATCGCGAGCACGTCGGCGATCGACTTGCCCTTGAACTTCACCTCGAGCGTCTGCGCGTTGTAGCGCTTCCCTTTGCAGACCTCGCACGGGACGTACACGTCGGGGAGGAAGTGCATCTCGATCTTGATGATACCGTCGCCCTGGCACGCTTCGCAGCGCCCGCCCTTGACGTTGAACGAGAACCGGCCCTGCGTGTAGCCGCGCATCTTCGCCTCGGGCGTGAGCGAGTACAGCTCGCGAATCAGGTCGAACGTGCCGGTGTAGGTCGCGGGGTTCGAGCGCGGCGTGCGTCCGATCGGCGACTGGTCGATCACGACCATCTTGTCGAGCGCCTCGGCACCCTTCACGCGGCCGTACGTGCCGCCCGCCGGCTGGTGGTGCAGGTACTGGTTCAGCGCTTTGACGACGACTTCGTTCACCAGCGTCGACTTACCGCTGCCGCTCACGCCGGTGACGCAGGTGAATGCGCCGAGCGGGATGTCGACGTCGACGCCTCGGATGTTGTTCGCTTTCGCGCCGATCACGCTGAGCGTGCTGCGGCCTTTTTTGCGGTGCTTCGGGATCGCGATGAACTGCCGTCCCGACAGGTACGCGCCGGTCAGGGACTCGGGGTTGTTCTCCATGTCGGCGATCGTCCCGACCGAGAGGATGCGGCCGCCCTCGGCGCCCGCGCCCGGTCCGATGTCGACGACGATGTCGGCCGAACGCATGGTGTCCTCGTCGTGCTCGATGACGATCAGCGTGTTGCCGATGTCGCGCAGCGTCTCGAGCGTCGCCAGCAGCCGGTCGTTGTCGCGCTGGTGCAGCCCGATCGACGGTTCGTCGAGGATGTAGAGGACGCCGACCAGCGACGAACCGATCTGCGTGGCAAGACGGATCCGCTGCGACTCTCCGCCCGAGAGCGTCGTCGCGCTGCGCGAGAGGTTCAAATAGCCGA
Source organism: Vulcanimicrobiota bacterium (assembly GCA_003168375.1). Classification (GTDB taxonomy): domain Bacteria; phylum Vulcanimicrobiota; class Vulcanimicrobiia; order Vulcanimicrobiales; family Vulcanimicrobiaceae; genus Vulcanimicrobium; species Vulcanimicrobium winogradskyi. The sequence goes on along the minus strand of PMSI01000001.1, from coordinate 1,556,617 downwards.
GCCCGACGTTCTTGAGGAAGCCGAGCCGCGCGCGAATCTCCTTGAGGATCTGGTGCGAGATCGTCGCTTCGCGCTCGTTCGGCCTGAAGGCGGCGAAGAACGCCTCAGCCGCCTCGACCGACATCTTCGTCGTCTTATCGATGTTGCGGTCGGCGATGGTCACGCCGAGTGCTTCGGGCTTGAGCCGCGCGCCTTTGCAGACCTTGCAGACCGACGCCGACATGAACTTCTCGATCTCTTCCTTCACGTACTCGGACGAGGTCTCGGTGTAGCGGCGCTGCAGGTTGTTCACGACGCCTTCGAACTGCGACTCGTACTCCCACTGGTGCCCAGAGCGGGATTCATAGACGAACTTCTGCTTCTTGTCGGCGCCGTAGAGGATCGTGTCGACGACGTCCTCGGGCAGATCATCGATCGGGGTCGAGGCCTTGCAGCGGCGCGAGCGCAGCAACCGCTCGACCTGCTGCATGTAGTACGGATTCGTCGACGGGTAGCGTCCGGAACCCATGTTCTTCGACCACGGAACGATCGCGCCGTCGGCGATCGACTTGGTGCGGTCGGGGATCACCTTCCACTCGTCGATCTCGATCTTCTCGCCGAGCCCGGTACAGGCCGGACAGGCCCCGAACGGCGAGTTGAACGAGAACAGGCGCGGTTCGAGTTCCTGGAACGAGATGCCGCACGCCGCGCAGGCGAACGATTCGCTGAACGTCGCCTCGGTCCACGTCTCCGTGGCTTTGGCGGTGCCGGCGTTGGCCTTCAGCTGCGCGTTGTACAGCACGGTGACGATCCCGGTCGAGAGCTTGAGCGTCGTCTCGATCGAGTCGGTCAAGCGGGTGCGCACGTCGGGCTTCACGACCAGCCGGTCGACGACGACCTCGACGGTATGCTTGCGCTTCTTGTCGAGCTCGATCTTGTCTTTGAGCTCGCGGATCTCGCCGTCGACGCGGACGCGCGCGAAGCCCTCTTTCCCGATCTCCTCGAACAGCTTGGTGTATTCGCCCTTGCGGCCGCGGATCACCGGCGCCAGCAGCTGGATCCGGGTCCCTTCGGGGAACGCCAGGATCTGGTCGACGATCTGCTCGGCGGTCTGCGAGCTGATCTCGCGGCCGCACTCGTAGCAGTGCGGCTTTCCGATCCGTGCGTAGAGCAGGCGCAAATAATCGTAGATCTCGGTGACGGTGCCGACCGTCGAGCGCGGGTTGCGCGAGGTCGACTTCTGGTCGATCGAGATCGCCGGGGAGAGCCCTTCGATGTAGTCGACGTCGGGCTTCTCCATCTGCCCGAGGAACTGCCGGGCGTACGAGGAGAGCGACTCGACGTAGCGGCGCTGGCCCTCGGCGTAGATGGTGTCGAAGGCGAGCGAGGACTTGCCCGAGCCGGACAGGCCGGTCACCACGATCAGCTTGTTGCGAGGCAGCGTCAGGTCGACGTTCTTGAGATTGTGCTCGCGCGCGCCCTTGATAACGATCGCATCGAGGGCGTGCGTGGTCCCGTCCGGCATTACCGGCTTACAACAGAGCCCGACGTGCGAACGGTTCCAACGTCAAGCCTTTGCCGGGGTGCCAGGGAGGCAGGGAGGCAACCGCGCAATTCGAGCCTTGCGCGGCACCGGCGGGCGCCCGGCCGCGGGAGCCGGACCCCGACTCGTCGGCGAGCCACCGAGAAGTTGCGCGCATCGTAAGGAGGCAAGCTCATGTACAAGTTTCTCGCCTCGCTCCTCGCGTGGACATTTCTGTTCACCGGCGTAGCGCCGGCCGCGTCCGCCGGGTGGCGCCCAGCTGTACCCATCCTGCGCGTTTTCAACGAGCATTTCGTTTCCGGTCTCGCGCCGGAAGTCGATCTGCGCGCCGAGATCACGCATCGCGGATTGCGCGTGCGCAATCAGGGGAGTAACCGCGGCACCTGCACCGTCTTTGCCACGACCTTTCTGATCGAATACCAGAAGGCCGGGATGCTAGGCGCGCGCGGGGGGCGCAATCTGTCGGAAGAGTATCTCAACTGGGCAGGCAACAAGGCAACGGGCGAAGATTCCGACGGCGGATTCTTCACAAAGTTCATGAGCGGGTATCACGCGTGGGGCATTGCCACTGCACGAGAGATGTCCTATCGTGCAGCGTACGATCCCCAACACCCCGCTACGCCGAACAAGGCCACCATTGCGGCGGCTCAGGCGATGTTCCCGGTGAAGTATCCGTTCACGGTCGTCAAGGTCTGGGACAACACGAGGGGGATGACCGCCGCGGAGTTACAAAACGCGCTCGCCATCCTGCGTTCCGGGCGTCCGGTGGCCACCGGAATCTGGTGGCTCAATACCTTCGCCACGGTGACCGTTGGCGGCGTTCCACTGCTCAAGGACTATCCGCGGAGCGCCAACTCGGTCCCCAACCCGCCGATGTTCGACGGTCATTCGATCGACCTCGTCGGCTTCCGCGAGTCGCACGCGTTCCCCGGCGGCGGGTATTTCATCTTTCGCAACAGCTTCGGCCCGAGCTTCGGTAACAAGGGTTACGGATTTGTGTCGTTCCAGTACATGCGCACCTACGCCAACGACGCCATCGCCATCTCGGCTCCGCCTTGGCACCCCAGCCGGCCTCGGACTCCCTTGAAGTGATCAAGGCTGCCCCGAAGCCGCCGGACGAGAACCGGTAGTCGCCGCCAGCGGGAGCACCTCGAGCACCTCGGCGATCGCGGTCACGACGGCGTCGGGGCGGACTCCGCCCGCCGGGATCGGGATCGCGTGGACGTCCAGCAACACGGTGAAGAGTCCCGCCTCGTGCGCCCCGACCACGTCGCGTGCGTAGCGGTCGCCAACCATCGCGGTTCGTGCCGGCTCGCTGCCCAGCACGCGGCAGGCGTGGCGGAACAGCTCGGGGTCGGGCTTCACCATCCCGACCTCGTCGGCCAGAAAGAACGCATCCATCCGCTCGCGCAGCCCGAGCCGGTCGATCTTGTCGTGATGCGTCGCGGCGAAGCCGTTGGTGACGAGTCCGAGCTTGCAGCCGCGCTCACGCAGCGCGGTGAGCACGTCGAGCGAGCCCGGAGCGAGCGTCAGAGCGCCCGATCGTGCGCGCACGTAACCGTCCGCAGCGGTCCGCGCGAGCTCGCGGTCGTCGATTCCGACCGCGCGGAGCGCGGCGAGCCACATCCGTTCGCGTTCCACCTCGATCGACTGCGCGAGGTGCTCGCTCGCGAGCTCCGACCAGAAGCGCATCGCTTCGACTTCGTACGCGTCGACCAGCGCGCTCGGATCGATGCCGCGCTGCGGCGCGATCGTCTCAGCGACAGCCCGTGCCGCGGAGCGGTAGGCCGTCGTGTCGTCGTGGAGCGTGTCGTCGAGGTCGAACAGGACGGTGTCGATCGCGCGCATGGTCAGAAGCGGACGAGGAACGAGCGTAGCGCGAACGGTCCGAGCTCGAACACGAGGTCTTCTTCGACGATCGCCGCATCGCCGGCGATCGGACGTTCGACCGCGTCGACGGCGATCGCCTCGCGCATCCTGCCGCCGCACCGCAGCGCGACGCGCCGCCGCACGCCGTCGCATTCGCGCACGCGCACGATCACGCCGCCGGCGTCTTCCGACGGGTAGGTCGCGACGATAAGAACCGAGGGTTCTTCGCAGGTGAAGAGTCTGACGCGTTCTTCGCTCGTATACGTCACCCAGGCGTGCTCGAGCGCAGCGATCGTCGCGCCGGAGGTCGGTACGAACGCATACGCGAGGCGCTGTTCGCCGCGGTCGGCGAGCGGATCGGGCCAGCGCGGTGCACGCAGCAGTGACGTGCCGAGGCGAATTCCGCCTCCGGCAAGCCCCGCGGCGTTCCAGCCGTAGAGGTCGGGCGTGAACACCGCCAGGCCGTGCTCGCCGTCGGTCACGTGGGCCCAGCGTTGCGCGGGCACCTCGAACTTCGCGCGCTCGGCGTCCGTCGCGGGGTACGCGGTGCGCACCAGCGAGCCGTGCTGCTGGCCGTACCGGACCTCGCGCGCCTGCAGCGCGATCCGGTGTTCGGCACGCAGCAGCACGTGGTTCTCGTTCCAGCCGGCGGCGATCTCGACGCGCAGCCATGGCTCGTCGACGAGCAGCGAGATCGCCATCGTCAACCGGGACGCCTTGCCGACGGCGAGCCGTACCAGCAGCGCGCCGTCCTCCAGCGCGGCTCCTTCCGGCCGCACGCGAACCGCCTTGCGCACGTACGCGCGGTCGACGTTCCAGGCATCCCACTTCTTCGGCTTGTCGACGTACGCGGCGATCCCGTTCGCGAGCGCGACGAGGTTCGGCCCTTCGAAGCCCGCCAGCTCGACGATCGTGCCGTCGTCGCGCACGCGCGCCCGGACGTAGGCGTTGGCGAACGACCAGCCGTCGCCGTCGCGGACCGGCGCCACGGCATGCGGCGGAACGTATTGCAGGTCGCTGCGCGGGAGGACCGACGCGGCGGCTTCACGCACGCGCTCCGCGATCGCGAGCGCGCGGTCGTACTCTGCGTGGACGTCGGTGTAGACGGCGCCGATCGACGTGCCCGTGACGACGTCGTGAAACTGTCCGCGCAGGACGATCCGCCACGCATTGCGCAGGTCGCCCGCGAGCGAGCGGCGGACCGTTTCGGGGGCGCGGACAGCGACGCACCATGCGGCGAGTTCCTCGGCGTGCGCGAGCGCCCGCTCCAGTTCGGCGTTGCGCGCCTTGACGTCGTGGTGCGTCGTGTAGGTGCCGCGGTGCGTCTCCAAGTACAGCTCGCCGCGGTGCTCCGGAAGCGGTCCCGGCGCGACCTCGCGGGCGAACCAGTCGGCGACGCGCGTCCAGCCGCGCGAACCGTCGCCGACGCGCGCGAGGTCCGCGTCGGTCGGACCTCCGCCGCCGTCACCGTATCCGACGACGAGCAGCTCGTCGCGCTCGCGCGCGGCGGCGATCCGATCGTCGCTCAGCTCGCCGTCGTAGCTGTTCAGCACCACGGCGACGAGCGACGAGCCGTCGTCGGCGATCCAGCGGAAGCGCGGGTACGGCCAGCGCGTCGTGTCGTTCCATTGCAGCTTCGTCGTCGCGAAGTACGGCACGCCGGCATGCGCGGCGAGCGCCGGGAACGTCGACGGAAAGCCGAACGTGTCGGGGAGCCAGGCAACGCTCGGCTCGATGCCGAGGTGCTCGCGCGTCCAGCGAATGCCGTGCGCGAATTGGCGCAGCACCGACTCGCCGCTCGGCGCGTGCAGATCGGGCTCGACCCACATCGTCGCCACGCTCGCGTCCCAGCTGGTCGATGCGAGGGCGCGAACGCGGTCGCCGAGGGCGGGATCGTTCGCGAAGACCCATGCGTACAGCTGGGGCTGGCTCTGCGCGTAGACGTAGCGCGGATCGCCCTCGATCTCACGCAGCGCGGTGGCAAAGGTGCGCTGCGCTTTGCGGTGCGCCGCGTCGTAGGTCCACAGCCACGCCACGTCGAGATGCGCGTGCCCGACCAGCGGCACGGCGATCCCGATCCCGGGCGCGGCGCCTTCGCGCGTCTCGAGCTCGACGTGCTCGGCAGGCCTCTGCGCGGCGCGCGCGAGCATCAGGCGCCAGCGGACCCCGTCGCCGGCGGGGAGTCCGGAGACCGGCAGCGAGCGCCGCTCGACCTCGAGGAGGATCTCGTGCTCGCCCGGGTGCGCGCAAACGTCGATCGTCTCGTGCATCGCGTCGAACGCGCCCTGCACGGCGCCGTCGATGCGCAGCAGCGCACCGGTCCGCGTGCGATAGCGGACGCGCAGCAGACCGTTGGGGAACACCGCTCGCGCGACGAGCGCGACCGTCGCCTCGTCGGCGGTGCGCCGGGCGAGGCGGACGCGCATCAGAGCGTGGCGGTCAGCCGGTCGTTGACGCTCGTACAGTTGGCACGCGGGGCGTTCTTCGAGTCGAGCACGTAGCGAAACTCGACCGTGAACGGCCCGCGCTTGCGCTCGTGAGGCAACTGCAGGCGAAACGCCGCGGCGTAACTCTCGTTCGCTCCGATCGCCGGGATCGGCTGGCTTCCGATCGTGTTGCCGTCGCGGACCAGCGAGAGGTGCTGGCGGGTGTCGTCGGGTTGCGGCGCGACGCCGCGGTTCTTCACGTCGACCGTCACGACGTAGTTGTCGCGCGTCTTGTCGATCGCGCGCACGACCCGCAGGCGCGGGCTTGCGACCAGCAGATCCGACGGGCACGGTGAGGGTGGAGCGGTGGCGAGCGCAGCGGCGACCAGGAACGGCAGCATCACGACCCTCCGTACGCGCGCAGGCGCGCCTGCACCTGGGCCGGGACCGCGCTCACGTCTCGCCCTCGAAGTAGTCGAGCTGCGGATGATCGCGCACCAGCGTCCCGGTCGCCTCGACGACGAACTTCCGGGAATCGGGATAGTAGCACACGTCGGCGGGATCCGCGCTCGCGATCATCAGCACGTCGGCCACGTGCGGAGCGTCGTTCCATATCCGGTGCGCGCCCCCCGGAGCCGCCGGGAACGCGATGATGTCGCCGGCGCGGAGCGCGAACGTGCCGCGGGGGGTTCGCAGCGTCGGCGCCCCGGAGATCACCACGAACAGCTCTTCTTCGGCGGTGTGCCAGTGGTACGGGCAGTAGTGGTCGCCGGGCTGCAAGCGGCCCATCGCGTACGAGAGCTTCCGCGCGCCCAGCAGCCAGCCGACCTCCGCGGCCTCGCCGCTGTACGGCGGCGGATCGGGGAACCGGACGTAGCGCAGTTCGTCGATGTTCACGCGGCTCGCCAGCACACCGTCGCGGCTGTCGAGCGCCGCCCCGATCGCGTCGTACGCGTTGCCGAAGATGCAGGCACCGTCGCCGACCAAGAGGTGCTCGACGTGCGCGGCCCGCAGGGCGCGCAACGACAACGCGGCGCGGTCCGGATCCGCGACCTTGGGCATGATCGTCAGCGCTCCAGCCGGCTTTCCCCACAAGGCGTCGCCGACGATCGCGGCCTTGCGTGCGCGGTCGACGAGGGCGATCTCGCCGGGGGTTTTCAAGCCCTCGAAACCGCGCACGAACCAGCCGCACAGCACGTCGCCCGGTTCGACCGTCCGATCGGGCCGGCGCGCGAGCAACGGCGCATCGAGCGCGCTCGCCACGACGGGTGCGCCGGTCGCCTCGGCGACGGCTGCCGAGGCGCGCTCGTGATCGCGGTTCGTGACGAGCACCGCGGCGACACCACGGGAACGAAGCTCGGCGAGCGTCTCCTCGTCGGGTTCGAGCGGATCGACGACCAGATTCCCGTCCGCGTGTTCCGCGAAGAAGCTGTTGAAGTCCAGGCCACGGTCGGGCTGCCATTGCGACCACGACCAGACCCCGGAGACCACGGTTTGCCGCATCCGCGACTCTCCGCCGGACACCCGTCACATCCTTCGACAGGCTCAGGATGACGAGGCCGGGTACGGAACCGTGCACACCGTCGCACTCGTTGGGTACGTGTACTCTGGAGGAAACGACTCGATGACCAAACGCCGCCTTGCTTGTCTCTCGCTGTGCGCCGCGCTCGCGGCGACGGCGGTTCCCGCCGCACCGGCGCTCGCCGACGGCGCTGCCAGCACGCGCAACATCATCCTCGGCGGTGCCGCGGTCGCGGGCACGCTGCTGATCATCAACCACAACAAGAAAGTTCACCAGAAGTACGCCGAGTACGACCGGCGTCAGGCGCAGACGCAGGCCGCCGCGAATAACGCCGAGGCGGCGTACGAGTCCGAGCGATCGGCGTACGCGCACGAAGCCGCGCTGGTCTCGTCGTATCAGCACGAAGTCGCGATCCAGCACCAGGAGGTGCTGCGGCTGCGGCACGAGCTCGCGCTGACGCAGGGCCGTTCGAACGCGAACGTCGCACAGGGTCAGCCGGCGTTCCACCCCTTGGTCGCCGGAGCACGCGTGAGCGAGCCGGGGCCGACGCGCCTAGCGAACGTCTCGTACGGCTGGGGCATCCTCTAGCGGTGCGGCCGAATCCCCTCGCGTACGTCGCGGTCGCGCTTGCGATCGCGGCGTGCGGGTGTGCGCGCCACGACGATCCCCTCGCGCTCGCCAGCGATACGACCCGGGGCGTCTACGACGCCGACTACGCGAAGACGACCGAACACTTCGACGCGGCGCTGAAACTCCAGGTGACGCGCGCCTCCCTGAACGCGCTCGCCGCTCAGATGCATGCGCTCGGAGCGTACCGCGGCCTCAAGCAAGCCGCGAGCCAGCCCGACAAGCAGCGCTACGATTTCGAAGCGGCGTTCGACAAGGGCGCGATGCTGGTGGAACTGCGCCTCGACCCCAACGGGCGGATCGGCGCCTACCGCGTCGTCCCGGAAGTGGCCTCCGCAGCGGCGCGCTGATCGGTCAGGTGCCCTTCTCGGCACCGAAGTAGTGGATGTACTTCAGGATGAACTGCGGGAGCGTCGAGAGCTGGCTGGCGTCGCCGTAAGCGAAGTACAGCTCGTCGTGCGGCGAGCGGCGGTGGTAGGCGAATGAGACGTTCCAGGCGCCGGTGAACGAGGGGAGGCTGCGAACGTCGACGATCGGCGGCGTTCCGATGATGCGGCGCACGCCGACCGCGAACGACGAGTTCCGGCCGGTCGCGTACGTGTAGCCGACGCGCTCCAGCCACTGCACGTTCGTCCTGCCGTTGTCCTCGTAGCCGCGCGTATCGTCGGCCTCGAGCGAGAGCGTCCCGCGCGGCCCAGCCCGCATCGTCGAACTGCGGAACCACGCATCGACCCGGCCCGGTCCGAACCGGCCGGTGTTCCACGAGATCGTCGTCGGCGTCGCGGACGAGCCGTGATAGCCGTTGCTCCCGGGATTGTTCGCCGTGCCGCTGTGCCACGTCGCGCTGACGCCGTTCTGCGAGATCGGCGTGAACACACCGCTGTCTAGCAGCAGGTAGCTCGCTCCGACCGTCCCCTGCACGTCGATGCGGCTGCTGGTGAGGACGTCCAGGAAGATGGTGGTGTCGGTTTGATTCAGCGCCCCGGTATTGTCGTGGTAACGGTCGAGGAACGAGCCGAACTGGATGCTGTTGAGCCACGACTTCTTGTCGAACAGCCAGATCTTGTTCTCGTAGAGCGCGTATCCGGCGATGTCGGCGTGCTGCACGAACCCGTCGACCGGCTCGTAGTACGCCCCGACCTTGCGGATCGAGGCGGCGAACCCGAACGTGTTCGTGTACAGGAACGTGCCCGCGTCGTAGCGCTGCGCACGGCTTCCGTCTCGCACGTTCGTCCCGCTGTCGCTCCCGTAGTTGAAGTACGCGCTGGTGTGCTTGCTGTCGTTGTACGACAGTCCGGTCACGTCGACGTGGTCGGTGATCCCGGGCAGGTTCGCGGCGACTGTTTGCGCGGTGAGCCGCCAGTGACTGTCGGGCGTGCGGTAGGTGACCGCCGCCGCGCCGTCGGTTCGGCCCGCGCCGACCGCGTCGAACGCGCCGAACGAGAGCTGCCCCTGCTTGCCCTCGAACGCGTAGCCGTCGCGTGGTGTCGGGATCGCCGGCGTGTACAGCTGCGCCACGAACGGGCACGCGTCGCAGTCGAGGTTCTCGTAGAAGTTCGCGCCCTGGGTGAAGAACGGGCGCACCTCGCTGAAGGAGCGCTGGTACGCGGTCGGTGAGATCGTCTGCTGGTCGACTTCGACGTTCGAGAAGTCGGGATGGATCGTTCCGTAGATCGAGGACGTCGCGGTGACGGGGAGCGAGAAGTCGCCGCCGATCCGCGAGGTCGTCAGACCCGAGCTGCTCGAGCCGAATGCGCCGAGGCCGTAGAGCGCGACGCGCGGCCGCGGCCGCAGACCGGCGGCCGGCGCGAGGCCGCTCAGCGCGCCGGCGTAGGTGACGTCGTCGCCGTTCGTCTGGGCGGGACCGTACGTCCAGATCTGCCGCTCGCCGGTCGAGCGCACGATCCGTACGAACTGCGCTTTCCAGCCCGCTCCGCCGCCGCGCATGATCTTGAGCGGGATCTGCATCGTGACGACGAAGCCGCCGTTCGACGCGACGCCGAACGAGGTCCAGGTCGGCGAGTACGCGGTGTTCTCCGACGAGTACTGGAAGTGCGTCCCGTTCGACGTCGCGGCGAACTGATAGTAGAAGCCGCTGTTGCCGTTCGGCCACAGATCGATCCAAACTTCGTCGTCGGTACCGTCGCCGACGTCGTTCGTGTGCTGCTGCGCGAGCAGCGCCTCGCGCTGCCGTACGTCGAAGCGCACGTAGATGTTCGCACCGTCGGTCAGGACGCGAGCGGTCGTCGGTTCGGAGGCCGGCTTCTGGTGCTGCACGTCCCAGGGCAGCGTGACGCTCGCCGCGTCTTTCCAGCCGGCGGGATCGGCCTTGGGGTCGAGCGGCGGCGGCGCCTGGACCGTCGGGATCGCGAGGACGGTCGGAGCGGCCGGCGCGTTCTGGGCCAGCGCACCTCGGCACGCGACGGCGGTCAGGGCGAGAACAAGGCCCGAGCTTCGAAGGCAGACCGCCCAACCGATCGCAATCTTCACTCGGGCCCTCGCTCCCACGACTCTTATTGATTTAAGACTACCGCGGCGCTACTCTACTACGCTTTTAAGAGAACGTCAAGCCGGCGCCCGGGGTATGGTGACCCCAATGACGTCCCCACCGGCCCGGCCCCGGTCGCGCACGGCACCGATCGTCGGCCTGATCGTGGCGCTCGGCAGCGCCTTTCTGCTCCCATATCTGCCCGGTCAGGCGCACCAGAATATCGCCGACGTCAAGCAAGACCTCGGCGTCGTTCTCTTCGAATGGATCGTCGCACTCGTCATCCTGGCGATCGTTCTCTTTTGGGAGCGGCTGCCGCTCGGCTCGATCGGGTTCCGCACGCCGTCGTGGCGCGACGCCGGCGCAATGGGAATCGCCATTGTGGCGATGTTCGTGGCCACGGCGATCTTCTCGGCCTTGACGGCGACGGCGAGCGGAGCAACGTCGGCCCAAATCGTAGCGGTTCCGCTGACGCTGCGCATCGCCTTATTCCTGACGGCCGGCTTTTGCGAGGAGCTCATGTTTCGCGCCTACGCGATCGAGCGCCTCACGCTTTTCACGGGGAAGCTTTGGATATCAGGCGCGGTGACGGTCGCGTTCTTCACGCTTGCACATGTCCCGCGCTACGGTTTCCATCTCTCGCTCGTCGCCGTGGCGATCATCGCGGCGTTTCTGACGGCACTGTACGTGTGGCGGCGAAACTTTTGGGTGTGCGCCGCCATGCACGCCTTTGTCGACTGCGTCGGTCTGGTTATCGCACCGTTGTTCGGGGCGGGCGCGCACTGACGCCTTCGGGCGACGCGGGCGCCGTCGCGAGCCCCGCCTCGAGCGAGTAAGGATTTGGGGCGGTTGCGGGTCCTGCCGTCCGCAACGGCCAATCGCCTCTCGAATATGCTTTTGTCAGCGGCTGAGCGCGCTGCCGAGAACTTGCGCCGACGAACATACGAGTACGAAACGGGCCGCACGACGCTGCGGAGCCTGCCGGACGTGTTCGCGATCGAGTCCACGAACTTTTGCAACATTCGCTGCGTCATGTGCCCACGCGGTGAACCCGATCTCATGGAGCGCCCGCTCGGACACATGGACGATGCGGTGTTCCGCAAGATCGTCGACGGCTGGGAGTTCTTCACCGAGCCGTGCTGGTTTCATTGGTTCGGCGAACCGTTGATGCATCCACGCCTGTTCGAGCAGATCGCGTACGCCAAAGCCGCCGGTGTCCGCAATCTCGGTATCTCGTCAAACGCCACGCTGCTGACCGAAGCGCGGTCCTCGCAACTCCTCGACTCGGAACTCGACACGCTGATGCTCTGCATCGACGGCACGAACGCTGCGACGTACGAACACATTCGGCGCAGCGCGGCGTTCACGTACGACGAGGTTTGCGCGAACGTTCGCCGTTTTCTCAGTCTTCGGGGCCGCGCCGGCCGGCCGAAACCGCACACGATCCTTCAGATCATCGTGATGGAAGAGACGCGGGATCAGGTCGCCGAGTTCGAAGCCATCTGGCGCGCCGCCGGCGCGGACGAAATCCTGTTCAAGCAGTACACGGCCTGGGGAAATCAGAGCGAGCACGATTTCACCGCGTTGGCGCCGCTGGAACAGCGCAGCCGCCTCGCAGCCGCGACGCGTGCGCACGCATGCTACAACATGTGGAGCAGCGTCGTGATCGCGTGGGACGGTACGGTCGTACCGTGCTGCTATGACTACGATACCGTCATGCCGATGGGGAACGTTCGCGAACAGTCGCTGGCGGAGATCTGGAACGGTGAGGCATATCGCGCGTTGCGCGAGGCGGAGCGTTCGGGGAACAACATGAGCCCGCTCTGCCGAAACTGCACCGAGGCGCCCGGCTACGTGACAGATCCGTCCGCGGCGCCCCCGCCGGGATACCCCGACTAGATCTCCGCCGCCGCTCGAGTACGCTCGCGTCGTGCGACGTCGGCGTGCACGAGGTCGGTCACGAACATATGCCCGGGTTCGTGCGTGATCGCGAACGGCAGCGCGCTCGCGACGATGACGCTCTGCGGCGTCACGCCGCAGCCCCAGAAGACCGGCACGTCGCCGGGGCCCAGGACCGGCGGGTCACCGTAGTCGGGGTGCAGCACGTCGGCGATCCCGAGCTGCAGCGGATCTCCCCACGCGACCGGCTCGCCGTGACCGATACGGTACGGGCGCGTCACGTCCCGCACGCGCTCGATCTCTTCAGCCCGATAGGGCCGCATGCTCACGACCATCGTACCGTGCAGGCGGCCCGCCGGCGCGAGCGGGACGCGGGTGTGGTACATCGGGACGTTGCGGCCCAGCGCGGAGTGCCGCGGCGGCAGGCCCGCCTGCGCGAGCGCGTGGTCGAACGTGAACGAGCAGCCGATCAGAAAGGCGACGAGGTCGCCGGACCATAGTTCCCGCACATGGCGCGGCCGATCGACGAGTTCGCCGTTGCGCCACACGCGGTACCGGCCGAGGTCGGTGCGCAGGTCGGCGCCCGGCGCGCAGCGCGGCTCGAACGCGCCCGGCACGAGTTGCTCCACGAGCGGGCACGGAACGGGATTGCGCGCGCACAGGTCGGCCAGCTCGTCCGCGTACTCGCTCGGCACGACGACGAGGTTCGCCTGCACGTGGTCCGGCGCGAGGCGCTCGGTCGGCCCCGCGATCGTGCCGTCGCGCACCGCGCCGCGGACCTGAGCGGCGGTCACTCGGCGAGGCCGATCCCATCGGCGCGGTCGCGTTCGCGCGCGGCGGGGTCGCGCTGCGCGGGATCGCCGAAGCCGCCGCCGCCCGCGGTGCGCACGATGATCGCGTCGCCGGGTTCCATCACGACGCTGGTCTTCGCGGGCAGATCGCTCGGCGCGCCGCCGCGCTTCACCATGACGTGCGCGCCGGTCGCGCCGTCGTGCCCGCCGGCGGTACCGCGCGGTCGCACCGCATGGCGTTCGGCGAGCAGCGACGCGGTTGCGCTGCCATCGCGCAGCTGGAACGCGCGCACCAGCCCGGAGCCGCCGCGGAAGCGACCGTCGCCCGCGCTCGCCTCGGCGAACTCGTACGCGGTGATCAGCATCGGCATCTGCCGTTCGATCGCCTCGATCGGGGTGTTCAGCGTGTTCGTCATGTGGACGTGAATGCCGTCGATCCCGTCGGCGTTCGGACGCGCGCCCATCCCGCAGCCGTTCGTCTCGTAGAACGCCCACGAGCGGCCCTCGCCGTCGAGCCCGCCGATCATCACGTTGTTCATCGAGCCGCCGCTCTGCGCCGGGACGCGGCCCGGGGCGAGCTTCGCCAGCGCGCCGAGCACGAGGTCGGCGTTCCGCATCGAGGTCTCGACGTTCCCAGCGCTGACCGGCGCCGGGCGGCGCGGGTTGAGCAGCGTCCCTTCCGGCACGTTGACGGTGATCGGCGCGAACGAACCGTCGTTCATCGGGATGCGCGGATCGGTCACCGCGCGCACCGCGTAGTAGACGCCCGAGAGCGTGACGCCGTACACCGCGTTGAGCGGCATCGCGCGCTGCGCGGACGTGCCGGCGTAATCGAGCACGAGCGTGTCGCCGCGCTTCTCGAGCCGCACGCGCAGCACGATCGTCGGTTCCCCGCGCTCGTCCTCCATCACGTCCTCGTGCTCGACGGTGCCGTCCGGGAGCGCGCGCAGCGCCGCGCGCGTGCGCCGTTCCCCGTCGGCGAGCGCTTTGTCCAGCGATGCCTCGACGACCTCGATCCCGTAACGCTCGACGAGTTCGAGGAAGCGCCGCTCGCCGACGTTGTTCCCGGCGATCTGCGCGCGCAAGTCGCCCGCGCGTGCCTCGGGCGTGCGCGAGTTCGCGCGCAGCAGGTCGACCGTTTCGTCGACGACGCGGTCGTCGCGTACCAGCACGGTCGGCGAGAACACCGCGCCCTCCGCGAAGAGGTCGCGAGCGTCGGGCGGCATCGAGCCGGGGACGGAGCCGCCGACGTCGGTGTGGTGGGCCTTGTTCGCGGCGTACCCGACGAGTTGCGCGCCGTGATAGATCGCGCGGATGACGGTGACGTCGTTGAGGTGCGTCCCCGACAGGTAGGGGTCGTTGACGACGATCATCTCGCCGCGCGCGATCGGGCGCTCGCGCTCGACGAGCCACGCGATCGAGCGGCGCAGCCCCCACGGCAGCGAACCGAGGTGGACCGGGATGTGCTCGGCCTGCGCGACCAGCCGCCCGCGCGCGTCGAAGAGCGCGCACGAGTGGTCGAGCCGCTCCTTGATGTTCGGCGAGTAGGCCGCGTCGCGGACGGCGATCCCCATCTCCTCGCTCGCGTAGACCAGCGCCGATGCGACGAGCTCGGCGGTGATCGGGTCGAGACCGGCGGCCAGGGTCATGGCGCGTGCTCCAGGACGAGGTTGCCGAACGCGTCGACGCTCGCCGACCAGCCGGGCGCGACGTAGGTCGTCGCGTCGTACTGCTCGATCACCGCCGGCCCGTCGAACCCGTCACCCGGCCGCAACTGCGTGCGCCCGTACACCGGCGTGTCGACGAACGCCGCACCGTCGAAGACGTTGCGCGGTTCGCGCAGCGCGCGCGCCTCGGGTGCGCGGCGCGCCGGCGTGGCGGCGGCGATCAGACGCGGCTTCGGGGTCGTGCCGATCCCGACGACCCGCGCGGTGACGATCTCGACCGGATCGCGCCGCGCGGCGAACCCGTAGCGCTGCTCGTGACGCTGGTGGAACGT
The DNA here is from genome assembly GCA_003168375.1 of Vulcanimicrobiota bacterium. GTDB lineage: Bacteria > Vulcanimicrobiota > Vulcanimicrobiia > Vulcanimicrobiales > Vulcanimicrobiaceae > Vulcanimicrobium > Vulcanimicrobium winogradskyi. The sequence goes on along the minus strand of PMSI01000001.1, from coordinate 1,541,474 downwards.
TTCGACGGCGTCCGCCAGCGATTGAGGCGCGGTGACGAGCAGCTCGGTGGACTGGCCGACGTAGCGCAGATCGAGCTCGCGCACGAAGCTGCGATCGGCTTTCGCGACGCCCTGCTCGCCGAGCCCGGCGTCGCCCTCGCGCGCCAGCGCGTCGAACAGCGTACGGGCGCGCGACCACGTCGCGTCGTCGGCCGGAGCGACGATCGAGCGCACCGCAGTGACGCGAACGTCCGCGGCGAGCAGCCCGTAGGCCGAGAAGACGCCGGGGAGCGGCGGCACGACGACGCGCGCGACGCCGATGTCGGCGGCGACGGCACAGGCGTGCAGCGGCCCGCCGCCGCCAAACGCCAGCAAGGTGAAGTCGCGCGCATCGTGGCCGCGCTCGACCGAGACGATCCGCAGCACCTTCGCCATCTCGGCGTCGACCAGCGCGACAATCCCCGCGGCGGCGCGCTCCACGTCGCCGCCGAGCGGCGCGGCGACGGTTGCGACGGCCGTGCGCGAACGCGCCGCGTCGATCGGGAACGCACCGTCGAGCAGCGCGCGCGGGTTCAAGCGGCGCAGCACGACGTTGGCATCGGTCACGGTCGGGCGGTCACCGTGCCCGTAGCATGCCGGCCCCGGTTCGGCGCCGGCCGAGAGCGGGCCGACGCGCAAGGTTCCGGCGGAGTCGGTCCAGGCGATCGTCCCGCCGCCCGCGCTGACCTCGGCCAGGTCGACGAACGGAAACCGCACCGGATAGCCGCTCCCTTTGACGGAGCGGCCGCTGTGCGTCGCGCCGGCCGCTTCGAACGACGGGCTGATCTCCGGGATTCCGCCGCGGATCATGCCGGCCTTCGCCGTCGTCCCGCCCATGTCGAACGAGAGCACGTTCTCGATCCCGAGCGCGCGGCCGACGTACGCCGCGCCGATGACGCCGCTCGCCGGGCCGCTCTCGATCAGCGTCGCCGGCCGTTTCGAGGCCGACTTCAGCGCCGCCATCCCGCCGTCGGAGCGCATCACGAAGATCGGCGCCTGCACGCCGGCGGCGCGTACGCCGCGCGCGACGCGTTCGAGGTACGCCTGCACGATCGGCGCCAGCGCGGCGTTCAGCACCGTCGTCGAAAAGCGCTCGTACTCGCGGTATTGCGGATCGACCTCCGACGACAGCGAGACTTCGGCGTTCGGGATCGCCGCGCGCAGCGCGTCGCCGATCGTGCGCTCGTGCTCGCCGTCGACGTCCGCGTGCAGCAGCCCGACCGCGACTGCGGTGATCCCGCGCTCCCGCACCGTCTCGACGGCGCGCGCGACGGTGGCGAGATCGAGCGGCCGCAGCACCGCGCCGTCGTGCGCGCGCCGCTCGCTGACGACGAGCCGGTCCTCCCGCCGCGCCAACGGCTTGGGCCGGGTGACGTTGAGGTCGTAGATCGCGCTGCGGTTCTGGCGCCCGATCTCGAGCACGTCGCGGAAGCCTTCGGTCGTGATGAACGCGACCCGCGGCAGTTCGAGGTGCACTTGTCCGAGCAGCGCGTTGGTCGCGATCGTGCTGGCGTGCGCGACCAGCACGATGTCGCTCGCCGCGACCTCTTCGAGCAGCGCGGCCAGCGCCGTGAGCAATCCCTCCTCGGGCGCGCGCGGCGTCGAGGAGACCTTGTGCCGCACCAGCCTGCCGTCCTCGGCCAGCGCGACCAGATCCGTGAACGTCCCGCCGATATCCATCCCAACCCGCCAGCTCATGAGACGCGGCTCCGCCGGTTAATCGAACCTACTGCGATTCCGACGGCTCCGATTAGCGTCATTGCTGCAAGGACGATTAGGCCGGACACGACCATGAGCGGGACGGGTAGGACGTGCAATTGTCCAGGGAGGATCTCGACGGAAACCCACAGTCCGACGGTGTCCTCTGCGAACGAGGCAACGACGACCGGAACAAGCGCGCCGAGTACGGTCGCGCCGGTCCGACGCAGCGCGAAGCCGAGTACAAAGTACAAGATGACCTGCGCGATCGTAAAAGACCCGTACGAGATACCAGTAACCTTGGAAATGACTGCCGCGACTGCGTCAAACAGTATGACGACGACGCAACAGATGACGATCGTCCGAATCATGCAGCGCTGATTCCGAGGAAGGCTTCTTGCACGAGCGGGTCTCCGATCAGGTCTTTCGCGGGGCCGTGCAGCACGACGCGGCCGGTTTGCAGGACGTAGGCGGTGTCGGCGGCGCGCAGCGCTTCGCGGACGTTCTGCTCGACCAGCAGCACCGTCGTTCCGCTCGCCACGACGCTGCGGATCCCGGCGTAGATCTGCGGGATCAGCATCGGCGCGAGGCCGAGCGAGGGTTCGTCGAGCATCAGCAACCGCGGGCCGCTCATCGTGCCGCGGGCGATCGCGAGCATCTGCTGCTCGCCGCCGGAGAGCGTCGATGCGCGCTGCTCCAACCGCTCGCGCAGGATCGGGAACGCGGCGAAGGCTGCTTCCAAGCGCGCTTTCCGGTGCGCCGCGTTGCGGTCGACGTACGCGCCGAGCAGCAGGTTGTCGTGGACCGTCGCGCTCGCGAAGACGCGGCGTCCTTCCGGCACGTGCGCGATCCCGCGGCGCACGATGCGGTGCGCGGGCATACGCGTGATGTCGCCGCCGTCGAAGCGGATCGTCCCGCGCTCGGCGCGGACCAGACCGCTGATCGCGCGCAGCAGCGATGTCTTGCCGGCGCCGTTGGCGCCGACCAGGGCGACGATCGTTCCGGCCTCGGCGCGCAGCGAGACGTCCTGCAGTGCGCGCATCCCGTCGTAGCCGACCGCCAGGCCGTCGATCTCGAGCAGCGCGCTCACGGCGCGTGCCCCGCGATCTCGCCGTGCTCGAGCGGCGAACCGAGGTAGGCCGCGAGCACCGCCGCGTCGCGCACGGCGTCCGCGGCCGTCCCGCTGAAGATCGTCTTGCCCGCCGCGATCACCACGACGTGCTCCGCGATCGGCATCAAAACTTCCATCACGTGCTCGACCATCAGCACGGTGACGCCGCGCGCGAGGATCCGCCGCAGCAGGTCGACGGCGTCGCGGCATTCGGCGGGCGTCAACCCCGCCATCACCTCGTCGAGCAGCAGCAGCGCCGGTTCGGTGGCGAGCGCGCGCGCGACCTCGAGCCGCTTCTTGTCGGCGATCGTCAGCGCGCGCCCGAGCCGGTACCGCTTCTCGGACAAGCCGACGAAGGCGAGGACCTCTTCGGCGTGCGCGACCGCGTCGCGCAGCCGCGGACGGCGCAACAGCGCGCCGGTGGTGACGGCTTCGAGCACCGTCATGTCCGCGAAGGTCTGCACGAGCTGATACGTGCGGCCGATCCCGAGCGCCGCGACGCGGTGGTACGCCGTCCCGGCGATCTCGCGCCCGCGAAAGCACACGCTTCCGGCGCTCGGTTTCTCCGCCCCCGCGATGCAGGCGAACGCGGTCGACTTGCCGGCCCCGTTCGGGCCGATCAACCCGGTGAGCGAACCCCCCGCGACGTCGAGATCGACGCCGTCGAGCGCACGCAGCGAGCCGAAGCGCTTTGCGAGCCCGCGGACTTCGAGCAGCGCGCTCACGCGACCGCACCGCGGCGACGGCGAAGCGCGTCGACGATCGTGCCGACGATACCGTAGGGGCGCAGTGCGGCGATCAGGCAGATGATCGCGCCGTAGATGACGAGATCGTAGCCTTTGCCCGCGCCGCCGAAGCGCAGCGCCACCGCTTTCGCCAGCACGACGTACACCAGCGCGCCGGCCGCCGGTCCCCATAGCGTGCCGATCCCGCCGACGACGCCGATCAGCGCGATGTCGATCGAGATCGCCAGCGCGAGCGTCGAGGGCGGATCGATGAAGAGCGTGTACTGCGCGTAAAGCACGCCCGCCGCGGACGCCATCATCGCCGACCAGGCGAACGCGATCAGCTTGCAGCGCCGCTCGTCGATCCCGACCGAGGCCGCCGCGGCGTGGTTCGCGCGCAGCGCGCGCAGATAGTAGCCGAGCCGCGAGCGTTCGAGCGCGATCGTCGCCAACTGCACCGCCGCGAAGAGCACGAGCGCAAGCACGACGTACGGACCCTTCTGCGGGAACTGCAACGCCGCCCAGCCCGATGCGATCGGCAGCTCGAAGCCGTTCGCTTTCCCCAGCCAGGGCGTGGTGCGGGCGAACGTCTCGACCAGCGCCGCGACCGCGATCGTCGCGATCGAGAAGTAGTGTCCGCGCAGCCCGAGCGTCGGGAACCCCGTCACCAGCGCCAGCGCGGCCGCAGCGAGCGCGCCGGCGGGGATCGCGAGCCACGGCGAGAGCCCGTGCGTGACGCAGAGCGCCGACGCGTACGCGCCGCAGCCGAAGAAGATGGCGTGCCCGAACGAGATGTTCCCGGCGTACCCGCTGATCCAGTTCCACGACTGGCCGAGCACAGCGTACAGCAGCAGCGTAAAAACGAGGTCGAGCACGACCGCTTCGTGCAGGCCGAACGCTGCCAGCAGTCCGAGCACGACGATCGCGCCGAGCGCGTACAGATGCGGCTTCGCGGTCATCGGCGGCCGAGCAGTCCCTGCGGGCGGAGCAGCACGACGGCGAGATAGGCGACGTAGACCGGCACCATCTTCAGCTCCGGTGCGAGATAGAATCCGCCGAAGACTTCGAGCAGGCCGACCAGCAGCGCGCCGACCAGCGCGCCTTGGATGCTGCCGAAACCGCCCAGCGCGACGACCACGAACGCGGTCAGCGCGAACGGCGCACCCGCCGTCGGATAGACCGGATACGAGAGCATCAGCAGCGAGCCGGCCGCGCCGACGCACGCCGCGCCGATTCCGAACGCGAGGCCGTTCACGCGCTGCACGTCGATCCCCATCAGCGTCGCGGCGACGCGATCCTCCGCAAGCGCGCGCATCGCTCGACCCGTCTCGGTGTACTCGACGAACGCGAACAGCGCGGCGGTGAGCACCAGCGCGCCGATCCCTTCGACCAGCGACGCCTGCGAGAGCGCGATCGGACCGAGGTGGATCGTCCCCTGCAACGGAGGATTCGGCACCGACTGGAAGTCGCTGGTCAGCGTCGCCTGCGCCGCGCCCTGCAGCAGCACCAGCAGTCCGAACGTTCCGAACACGGTCGCTTCCGGCGGTCCCGCGAGGAGCCGCCGGATGAAGACCCGGTACACCACGATCCCGAACAGGAAGAGCGCGATCGCGACCAGCGGCAGCCCCAGCAGCGGACCGATCCCGATCAGCGCGAGTCCGAGCGCGGCGTACATGGCGAGCATCAGGAACTCACCGTGGGCGAAGTTGACGACGTCCATCACGCCGTAGACCAGCGTCAATCCTACGGCGACCAGCGCGAAGACGAGCCCCGTCAGCAGCCCTCCCACGAGCAGCTGCGCGAACGTGTCCAACGCCGTTTACGCCGCGCGCTCTACCGCTTCCAGGCCGGCATCGGCCAGATCGCCGGCCGCACCGCGACGTCGAACGGCCACACGGTCTCGTACTTGCCGTCCTGCACCTGTTCGATGATCCCGGCGCCGCCGTCGTTTTGCCCGGTCGCGTCGAAGTGGATGCGGTTCCATGGCATCAGCGTCAGCTTGCCGGGGATGTTCGTCTTCACCAGCGCCTCGCGGATCGCGTCGGGCTTGGTCGAGCCGGCGCGGTCGATCGCGTCGGCGAGGACCAGGATGCCCATGAAATCGCGTGCGGTGTTGCCGTCGAGCGGTTTGCCCGCGAACCGCTCGCGGAACAGCTGGTCGATCAGCGGGACCGCCTGGTTGCGGTGCTTGATGTCGAGCGAGAAGACCTCGCGGGTGAAGACGCCTTCGGCGTCGGCCCCGAGCGTCCGGATGAAGCCGGGATCGATGAAGCCGGCGTCCTGCGCCAGGATCGCCTTCACGGCGACGCTCTGCTGCTTGTAGCCGCGCATGTAGAGCAGCGCGTCCGGCAGGTACGACGCCTGCATGATGACGTCGGGCGTCGCGCTTTTCACCTTCTGCACCTCGGCGTTGACCTCGGTCGTGGTCGCCGGGTACGAGACGCGCGTCGCGATCTCGTAGCCGCCCTTCTTCGCGCTCGCCTCTTCCGCGTCGCCGGCGCCGGAGCCGAACAACCCGTCTTCGCCGACCACCGCGATGCGCTTGACGCCGATGTCCTTGGTCTTCTTGAGGTCGGCGAGAAACTGCACGAAGTTCTCCGCGAACGTCCCGTCGTGCGGCGTGGTGCGGAAGAACCACTTCAGCCCGCGGGAGGTCAGGCCGGGCGCCGAAGAGTCGGGATTGAGGAATGGGATGCCGTAGCGCTCGGCGACCTGCGACGCGGTCGCGGTCGTCGAGGACGCGTACGTGCCGATCAGCGCGACGACGTGCTGCTGCGTGATCAGCTGTTCGGCCGCGGCGCGCGCCTGGTCGGGCTTGCCCTGCGAATCCGCGAACTCGATGCGGATGCGGGCGTGGCCGAGGTGCGGCAGACCGCTTTTTCCGACCAGCGGGAGCGGATAACTCACGTGGCCGTTGACCAGATCTTGCGCCAGGACTTGCGCGGTGCGCAGGCCGGCACCGGTTTGGGCCAGCGTGCCGGTGAGCGGCAGGACCGAACCGATCACGATCTCGGGCACATCGGCGGCGGGCGTCGCGCCCCCGCCGCCGATCGCGGCGAGCGCGAACGCTGCTGCGAGCAGCGCGCTCAGTCGGCGTGCGTGCATACGGGTCTCCTTCGTTCAAGTGGGGCGGGCGTATCCTCGGCGGAAAGAGCACGGTCGTCCTGCACGAGTCGCCGCGGCGCAGCCAAGGGACGCGGGCGACGCCGCGGAATCCGACGCCTCATCATGGCGACCGCGACCCCGCCGGCCGGCGCGCCGCAACCGCCTGGGAGCGCCGGGCTCCCCGGTATCGGCGAGACGCTGGTGTTCACCAAAGACCCGTTCGGGTTCGTCCAGGAGCGGCGCGCCCGGTACGGCCGGGTGTTTCGCACGAGCCTGCTCGGTCGGATGACGGCCGTGCTCGTCGGACCGGAACCCATCGAAGCGTTCTACGATCCCGACAACGTCGTGCGCGACGGCGCGAACCCATCCAACGTGCAGACGCTCTTCGGCGGCGGCGGCGTGATCAACAACCTCGACGGCGCGGCGCACGCGCAGCGTCGAGGATCGGTGAGCGCCGCGCTCTCGCGCGACGCGATCGAGGCCTACATGCCGACGATGACCCGCTTCGTCGACGCAGCGTTCGCGCGCTGGGTGGGAGCAGGCGAGATCGGTTGGAACTTCGAGCTCAAGCGGCTCACGATCCATACCCTCGGAGCGGTCCTCGCGAGCATCGAATCCGAAGCGGAGCTGACCGCGCTCGTAACGCGCTGCGAACGGATCGCCGCCGGGTTCACCGCGCTGCCGATTCCGTTCCCCGGGACCACCTATACGATCGGCTTGCGCGCAAAGGACGCTGCGCTCGCGTACTACCGCGAACTGGTGCGCACGCACCGCGAGCGCGCGTACGACGACGGGCTGACCCGCCTGCTCGCCGCGCGCCGCGCCGACGGCACGACGATCGGCGACGACGAGGCACCGGGCGAACTGCACCATCTTTTCCTGGCAGGCTTCGTCGTCTTCGCGCAGTTCGCCGCGACGATCGTGCACTTGACGGAACACCCGGACGCGCACGAACGGCTTGCCGCGGCGCTCGCGCCGCTTTCCGACGCACCGACCGCCGCCGAACTCGCCGCGAACGCGTACCTCATGGAGGTCGTCGACGAAGTGCGGCGGCTTACGCCGATCGTCCCGATCGTGTTCGGGAAGGCGCGGCGTTCGTTCGTCGTTGACGGGTTCGCCATTCCCGCAGGCTGGGGCGTCGCGGCCGCCGTGTGGGCCAACGACCGCGAGGCCGCGACGTACCGCGATCCCGAACGATTCGATCCCGACCGCTTCGGCGCGCGTGACGAAGCCGCGCGTCCCTACTCCTACACGCCGCAAGGCGGTGGTCCGCCAGAGGGCCACCGCTGTCCGGGCTTCGACCTCACCACGATCTTCATGGCGCTGTTCACCGCGCGGCTCGTGCGCGGGTTCAGCTGGGTCCTGCCGCAGCAAGATCTCGCGCCGCACTGGGCGCTGATCCCGCCGGTCCCTCGCGGCGGGTTGCGCGCCGTCGTTCGACCTCTACAGCCTTGATCGACGAGTCGGCCCAGAAGGAATGAAACCGACGCTCACGCGGACGCCAGCGTGTCCCGGTCTGATTGCGGGCTTGGGAACGCGGCCAACATCGCGGTGATCTCCTCGGCCGGCCTCGCTTTGCTGAAGAGGTAGCCTTGTGCTTCGGAACATCCATGGGAGCGCAGCCGCTGCAGCTGGCCGCGCGTTTCGACGCCCTCCGCGACCGTCGAGATTCCGAGCGCACTGCCGATCCCGATGACGGCTCGCACGATCGCTTCGGATTCTGCGCGTTGGAGCAGATCGCCGACGAACGACCGGTCGATCTTTATCCGGTCGAAACGGAAGCTGCGCAGGTATCCGAGGGACGAATAGCCGGTACCAAAGTCGTCCAGCGAGATCCCGACACCCAGCCGGCGCAGCTCGTTGAGCACCGCGAGCGTCCCGTCACACGCTTGCAGCAGCACGGATTCCGTGATCTCGATGTCGAGCCGATCGGCGGACAGACCGGATTCCTGGAGCGCGCCGCACACGGCGTCGAGAAACGTCGCGCTTCGCAACTGGGTCGGCGAGACATTGACCGAGAGCCTGATCGCTGCCGGCCACTGCGATGCATGCCGGCACGCTCCGCGCAGCACCCACTCGCCGAGCGGCACGATCATCCCCGTGTCTTCTGCGATCGGGATGAACTCATCCGGATAGACCAAGCCGCGCACGGGGTGTCGCCAGCGCACGAGTGCCTCCAGGCCGACGACGGCGCCCGATGCGACGCTGACGATCGGCTGGTAGAAGATCGCGAACGTCTCGTCGGCAAGCGCGTCGCGCAGTTCGCCCTCCGTATCGAGCCGCCGCTGCCGGTGCGCTGCCATGCTCGGTTCGAACAGGCGGCAGGCTCGACGCCCGTCAGCCTTCGCGCAGTAGAGCGCGACATCGGCGTTCTTCAGTAGCTGGTCGGCGAACATGCCGTCCCGGGGCGACGTGGTGATGCCGACGCTGGCACTCACGAGGACCTGGTGCCCTCCCAGCTCGTAGCGCTCGCTCAGCCGCTCGACGATACTCTGTCCCCGTTGCGCGGCCTCTTCGCGACTCTCGAGTCCGAGCAGCACGACGACGAACTCATCGCCGCCGAGCCGCGCCACGGTGTCGTTCTGCCGGACGCAGCGCTGGAGCCGCTCGGCAACTTCACGAAGCAGCGCGTCCCCGATCGCGTGCCCGAGCGTGTCGTTGACGGCCTTGAAGTTGTCGAGATCGATCGAGAGCACGGCCGCGGACCCGCCCCGCTCGACGAACGTTCGAGCCTGTTCGAGACGCTCCCGAAGGAGCACCCGATTCGGCAGTCCGGTCAGTTCGTCGTGGCGGGCCATCGAGGCGATCTTGCTTTCGGCCGCTTTGCGCTCGGAGATGTCGCGGACGACCGAAACGGCGACGCTACAGGCGATGCTCTTCGCGAGCGTCGCGCCGAACGTCGCCACCCAGTGCGCCTCGACCCAGACGTAGTGGCCGTCGTGGTGGCGCAGGCGGTACGTGTGCGTGCTGGCGCCCCCGGTCACGAGAAAGTCGGCGTATTCGGCCTGGACCCGTTCGCGGTCGTCCGGGTGCAGGAACGTCGCAAAATCGAGATCGATGATCTCTGCGGGCGTGTATCCGAGCAGCCGCTGGGACGCGGGCGACACATACGAACGGGTTCGGTCGGCTCGCGTGCACACGATCATGTCGGCTGCGTGATCGGCGAGCAGGCGGTATCGCGCTTCGCTTTCGCGCAGTGCATCCTCGGCGATGCTGCGAGCGGCGTTGATGGCCGCGTCACTCGCCTTGCGCTCGGAGATGTCCTCGGTGTGGCTCAGGTAGAACAACGGCGCGCCCGCGGCGTCCTTGATCACGCTGCGGCGCTGGCGCACCCATATCCGCGAACCGTCGCGGCGACAGATTCGCAGTTCCGCATCGGTCTCGTCGACGGCACCGGACTTCAGCCGTTCGAGCGTCTCTTTCGCCGACTCGAAATCGTCGGCGTGGCAGAGGGCACGGAAGGTGACGTCGTTGAGCTGCTCCATGCTGTAGCCGCTGATTTTGCACAACGTCGGGTTTGCAAAGATGTACGTACCGTAGGATTCAGGGCGCGCGCTCACCAGCGAGATCCCGAACGGCGCGCGCTCGAGCGCGATGTCGGCAGGCGACGGCGCTCGCGGGGTCGGGGACGATGCGCCAAGCTTCGGACGCACCAAGGGCAACCGCTTCACGCTCCCACGCTAGCGGTCATCGGTAACGCCGGGGTAACGTCGACCGCGCGCACGGTGTCTCTCGCGAGCAGGCGCCCGCCGGCGATTCAGAACAAGGGCGGTACGAGCAGCAGGCACTCCGGCGTATCGGTGAAGCCTGACGCCCACGTCTGGACGCTCCCGGACGCGTACCGGTAGATCGAGTACGTATCGGACGATCCCTTATGCGCCGCAGGGTCGGCGGACGTGACCGGTTCGCGACTGCCCCAAATGAGGGAGCCGTCGGGGAGGAAGGCGATCCCCGAGACCTTCTTCAGCGTGCTGTCGCTCAGATAGACCGACAGCGCCCCCGGGGTCGAACCGCTCGCCGGGGTCCACTCGTAGACCGTGGCGCTCCCCGAATCACCGATGTAGACCTTTCCGCCGTACGTCGTGATCCCGACCGGCCCCGCCATCGCGGGCATGTTCAAGCCGAACGTCGTGATCCAGCCGGTGAACGCTCCGCTCGGCAGCGCGTACGTCCCGACGAGCGCCGCGGCCTCGTCGACGACGTAGAGCGTCTGGTTCAGGATCGCGATGCCCCGCACCGAATGGGCGCTGGCGTTCGACGTGTAGTCCAGGCCGCCGAGAATCTGCGGGACCGTCGTGATCTTGTCGTTCTCTTTCAGCGGCACGAACGTCATGACGTACTGCCCGGCATAGAACGAGCCGCCGTAAACGGCGCTCAGCGCCGGCGATGTCTCCGCAGCCGTCGCCGCGTGCGGGATGTCGTTTTGAAAGGTCAGCTTGTAGGCGGAAACGACGTTCGTATCCTGACTGGACGCGAACAACATCCCCGCGTAGTTGAGCGCGAGGCCGTACGGGTGCAGCAGCGCCGGCGATTGCAACGCCGAGCCCTGAGGGTATGACGGCGCGACGACGAGCGGTGCGCCGACGGACAGGTATTGGCCGCCGAGCGGGGCGTAGGCCAAGATCGCCGTCGCTGTCTTCTCCGCCTGCGCGACGTACAGGTTCCCCCACTGGTCCATCGCCATTCCGCGCGGCTCTTGAAGCGCGGGGGTCACGGCCGAGGTAGTCGGCGACGCCAGCCAGCCGGTCAGGACGCGGATCGCGGTCACCTGCGGGACCGGGGTCGAACCGCCCTTGCTCGCCTCGCCCGAGAAGGTCACGAAAACCTGATAGTCGGTCTCTGTCGCCATCACTTCACCCCTCCTGAGAACGTCAGATCGACCACTGGTAGGCGTTCCAGTTCTCGACGATACCGTTCGGCCGGAACCCCTTGAGATCCGTGTTCACCGCTTCGATCTGGCGCGGCCACCAAAGATAGACGAACGGCGCGTCGCGCGCGAGCAGCTCTTCGATCGTCGCGTAGGCGCGCTTGCGCGTCGGCCGGTCGTAGTTTGCGAGCGCGACGCGCTGCGCCGTATCCATCGCCGGATTGCAGTACCGCGACCAGTTGAAGCCTTTCGGCGCGACCTGATCGCAGGTGAGCTGCGTCGAGTTGTCGGGATCGCTGCCGGCGTACCACGTCTGCAGCCCGGCGTCGAACTTGCCGTCGGCGAGGATACCGGAACCCGGCGGCCCATAGAGCAGCGAGGTCGTATAGCCCTTGAGCTCGGTCTCGATCCCCGCGTCCTTGAGCATCGAGGCGATCAACACACCGCGATTGCGATCGGTGATACTGTCGGTCCTGAACGCGAGCCCCATGGTGAGCCGTTTCTCCCCCTTGACGCGGATCCCGTCGGCGGTGGCCGTCCAGCCGGCCGCTTCGAGCAGCGCGTTCGCGCGTGGCAGATCGCGCGCGCTCGTCCCCGCTTTCGGATCGAAGGCCCACATGAACGGCGGGAGATCCTCGGTCGCCGGCACCGTCGTGCCGAACGTCGCCTCGCGCACCAGCAGCGCCTTGTCGATCGCGAGTCCGACCGCGCGGCGCACGCTGGGGTCGTCGAACGGTGGGCGCCGGGTGTTGAAAATGATCGCATCGTTCGCGTTCATCGGCACGAGCCGCACGTCGAGCCCGCTGATCGAGGTGAGCTGCGGGTACATCCGCGGCGTCGCGGCCGAGAACCAGTCGATCTCGCGCGCGCGCATCTGGCTCGCGATCGTGTTTTCGTCGGGGACGAGATGGACCACGATCTTGCGCAACTTCGGCTGGCCGAGAAAGTAGCCGTCGTTCGCGACGTACTCGATGCGGTCGCCGCGCAGCCAGCGGACGAGCTTGAACGGCCCGGTTCCCACCGGTTTCTGGTTGAACGGTATCCGGTTGAGATCGTGGTAGCGCTCGAGCAGATGCGCCGGCATGATGTAATACGGCGCGTCACTGTGCGCGAAGAACGTGTGGACCGCCGGCGCGAACGGGCGCCGCAGCCGGAACACCACCGTGTACGCATCGGGTGTGTCGACGCGGGCGATCTCGTCCCAACCGTGCCGCGTGGCGACGGCCGTCGCCGGGTTCATGATCGCGTGATAGGTGAACGCGACGTCGCGGCTGGTGAACGGCGCGCCGTCCTGCCAGCGCACGCCGCGCCGCAAGCGGTAGGTGATCGTGAGGCCGTCACGGCCGATCCCGCCGTTCTCGAGCGTCGGCACGACCGCCGCCAGGATCGGTACGTCGCGACCTCGCTCGTCGGTCGCGATCAGCGGATCGAACGAGAAGGCCTGCAGCAGCGCCTCGACCTGCTGCGTCGAGAGGATCGGATTGAACGTATTGGGCGCGAGACTGCTCGCGATCCGCAGGACCCCCGGCTGCGTCCACGGATGCCGGCCTCCGGTGGTGCCGGACCCGCCCTCGACGGTGCGCGTGCACCCGCAGGCCGCGAGCAGCGACGCGCCGAGCAGCGTCCCGAGCGTCGCGGTTCGCATTCGTCCGAGCATATCGCGCTCGCTTGGCACGAGCGCGCGGCGAGGCCTCTAGGAGTGTCCCGGCGGATCGCGCTCGGCCGTTCGGACGTCCGGATAGCGCTTGTAGCCGGTATAGCGCTGCGTCAGCGTGGCGTGCCCGCCGAACGGGCCGAAGTGGGCACTGAACGTGCCGTCGGTCGCGACCGGGAACCAGCCCGCCGCCGTCGGTCCCCAGGTGGTCGTCACCGTCCCGCTGCTGGCGGGCCGCGGCACGACAAACGGCGTGGCCGTCACGCGCACCACGCGCGCCGTGCGCTCGTCGACGACGATCACGCCGCGACCGTGCGCCGCGTCGTGGGCGTCGCTATCGTACGCGACCGTGACGCTCCCCGCCGCACACGCCGCGCACGGCGCGAGCGCGTAGCGGTACTCGCCCACGTAGCGCGCGTCGTACGGCTGGTGCACCATCGCCTCGGTCGCCGACGGCCCCGCCGCGTCGCCGCCGCGAACGTGCACGGCACGGCCGTCGATGTCGACGATCCAGGCGTCATCGACTTGGTCGGGCCGCGCGAAATGCGGCGACGTGCGCACCACCGCGTGCGAGCGAAAAGCGATCACGCCGCGCGACTCCTCGGCGAACGCCGCGCCGACCCGGCGCACGAGTTGCGCTGCCTGCCCAGCAGACGCGGCCGGCGGCTGGTCGACCGCGGAGAGCGCCGGCGAAGAGGACGCGCATGTGAAAAGGACGGCAACAGCCGCAATCGGACTCAGGCACCCGAACTTCCCGTGGCTCACGAGTACACGATCTCGAAGCGCAGTGAATCGCGGCGGTAGAACGTCAGGCAGCCGTAGTACGGCGCACTCTCTGGGGGAAGCAACACGAACCCGAAGTTCGAACCGCCGTTCTGCCAGCCACGCACGATGCTCGTCACTTCAATGGCGATGTCGGGCCCCTGACGCGCGGCATCGACGGCCTTGACGTATTCGATGGCGCCGGGATACTCCCACCAGCGCGCGGTTCCGGTTCCGACGTTGTCGAGACACGACTGTGTATGCGAGCCGGTGTTTTCGGTGGTGTCTACGCTCATCGACAGCGTCGCGCGGAGGATCTTGCGGTTCGCGTACGGCGAGAAATCGTAGGACAGACCGGTAGCCCAGCGTTCGAATCCGTGCGACGACGTCTCGAGGCCGACGGCGAAGAGGTTGGAGACCGGGGTGTTCGTGGTGCCCGACAGCGCCGTTGCCCAGTGCGCGAGCGAGTCGCTGACGTTGTTCAGCGCGACGTTTCTAATGGTCGACGGAGTGAGGACGTCGCGGTGAGCAACCGCGCCGCTTCCCAGGCACAGCGCCGGCGTCGGTACCGATTCCACGGACCCCTTATAGGCTGTGACGACGACGCATGTTCCCGGCGCGGACTGCGACTTGTCCAAGTAAATCGCCGTAGAGGTGTCGTCGGTCTTCGGGGCATTGAGCAGGGTCAGCTTCGAGCCGACGCTGCGGTAGGCGCGATAGCCGTCGACGTGCGGATATCGTCCGTTGCCGTTCCAGGTGAACGTCAGTAATGCGCCGCCGGACTCGACCAGCGTCCGGCACAGGAGCGGAAAAACGTTGTGCGCACCGCAAACCTTCGCATCGGTCGTCGTACCGAGAGCCGCCGGCGGCGGCGGCCGATCGATTCCGCCCGGAAGCGCGATGTGGCGAATCGGTGGCGCGGGGACCTGCGCTGCGATCGGCGGCGGTGCGACGGCTCCGGCCGGCGCCGTACTCGTGAGGGATGCGATTTGGACGACCGCCGCGATGACGAACGGACGATGCATGTGAAGCCCTCCACCGGTAACTGGTCTGCACTAGCGTATACCCTCGCTACGTTCCGATCAGCTCCTTGAGCGCGTGCTGGAAGATCTTCGGGGCTTTCCCCTGGAACAGCAGGCTCTCGTTGCCGCCGATCTGCCGGCGCAGGCTGACGAGCTCGTCGCGCAGCGCGGCGGCCTTCTCGAACTCCAGGTTCGCGGCCGCCTCGCGCATCTTGCGCTCGATCTCCTTCGCCATCGCCTCGGCGACCTCGCGCGGGAGATGTTCCGCCCGCACGGCATTCGCCGCATCGGCGCCGCTCTGCGCGCCGCCGAGGACGCTGAGGATGTCGTGGACTTCCTTGCGGATCGACTTCGGCTCGATACCGTGCTCGAGGTTGAACGCGACCTGCACCTCGCGGCGGCGCTTGGTCTCGCCGAGCGCCCGCGCCATCGACTCGGTCACGACGTCGGCGTACATGATCACCTTGCCCTCGACGTTGCGCGCGGCGCGGCCGATCGTCTGGATCAGCGACGTCCCGGAACGCAGATAGCCTTCCTTGTCGGCGTCGAGGATGCCGACCAGCGACACCTCGGGCAAGTCGAGTCCTTCGCGCAGCAGATTGATCCCGACCAGCACGTCGAACTCGCCTTTGCGCAGATCGCGCAGGATGGCGATGCGCTCGAGCGTCTCGACCTCGCTGTGCAGGTAGCGCACGCGAATCCCGTTCTCGAGCAGGTAGTCGGTCAGGTCCTCGGCCATCTTCTTGGTCAGCGTCGTGACCAGGACGCGCTCGTTCTTCTCGGCGCGCACGCGGATCTCGTCCATGAGATCGTCGACCTGATGGCGCGTCGAACGGACCTCGACCTCCGGATCGACCAGCCCGGTCGGACGGATGATCATCTCGACGACCTGCGTCGACTTGCCCTGTTCGTACGTCGAGGGCGTCGCCGAGACGTAGATCACCTGCTGCACGTGCTTCTGGTCGAACTCGTCGTAGGTGAGCGGCCGGTTGTCGAGCGCCGACGGCAGCCGGAAGCCGTGCTCGACCAGCGAGAGCTTGCGCGAGCGGTCGCCGCCGTACATCCCGTGCACCTGCGGCAGCGTCACGTGCGACTCGTCGACCAGCAGCAGCCAGTCCTTGGGGAAGAAGTCGAGCAGACACCACGGCATCGAGCCCGGCTCGCGTCCCGACAGCGGACCGGAGTAGTTCTCGACACCGTTGCAGTAGCCGACCTCGCGCAGCATGTCGAGGTCGTAGCGCGTGCGCTGCTCGAGCCGCTGCGCTTCGAGCAGCTTTCCGCCGCTCTTGAAGAACTTCAGCCGTTCTTCGAGCTCGTTCTCGATCGAGATGACCGCGCGGCGCAGCTTCTCGTCGGGCGTGATGTAGTGCTTGGCCGGGAAGATCTTCAGTTCGTCCTTCGACGTCACGTACTCGCCGGTCAGCTGGTTGACGACGTTGATCGCCTCGACCTCGTCGCCGAAGAACTCGATGCGATGCACCAGCTCCTCGTCGACGCCGACGAACTCCAGCGTGTCGCCGCGGACCCGGAACGTTCCGCGCACGAGGTTGATGTCGTTGCGGCGGTACTGCATCCCGATCAGCTTGCGCAGGAACTCGTCGCGGTTGAGCGACTCTCCGACCCGAATGTCGGCGGCCATTTCGATGTAATCCGCGGGCGAGCCGAGCCCGAAGATGCACGAGACCGACGCGACGATCAGCGTATCGGGCCGCGTCAGCAGCGACTGCGTCGCCGAGTGCCGCAAGCGCTCGATCTCGTCGTTAATCGAGCTGTCCTTTGCGATGTAGGTATCGGTGTGGGCGATGTACGCCTCGGGCTGGTAGTAATCGAAGTACGAGACGAAATACTCGACCGCGTTGTTCGGGAAGAAGTCGCGAAACTCGGCGCACAGCTGGGCGGCGAGGGTTTTGTTGTGGCAGAGGACCAGCGTCGGCTTCTGGACCAGCTCCACGACCCGCGCCATCGCCATCGTCTTGCCCGAACCGGTCACGCCGAGCAGCGTCTGGGCGCGGTCGCCCCGCAGCACACCCTCGGCGAGCGCCTGGGTCGCTTTCGGCTGGTCACCGGCCAGCGGGTACGTAGAAACCAGCTCGAATTTAGGCATGGAAGCTCCTCCTTAGACACGGGCAACGATGGCCGGGTTGAGGCCCGCGACCTTTACCAACCCAGGACACTGAGCGTCCGGTGACGCAGGTTAGCCCCGCTTCCCCCTGGCGCTCTGGCGCCGTCCGGAGGCAGAAGGAGCCAGCCGCCGTGATCCAGCCGCCCCTGCTGTTCAGCGGGACCTCCAACCGCCAGTTGGCGGACGAGATCGCCAAACGGATGCAGACGCGCGTAGGGAACGCGCTGGTCGACCGTTTCAAGAACGACGAGTGCCGGATCGAGATCCGCGAGAACGTGCGCGGCGCCGAGGTCTTCGTCGTCCAGTCGCTGTGCCGGTCCCCTCAGGGCGCGACCGTCAACGATTCGGTCATGGAGCTGCTCCTGATCATCGACGCGCTGCGCCGCGCCTCGGCCAACCGCATCACCGCGGTGATTCCGTACTACGGCTACGCGAAGCAGGACAAGAAGACGAAAGGCCGCGAGCCGATCTCGGCCAAGCTGGTCGCGAACATGATCGAGATGGCGGGCGCGGAGCGTATCGTCACCCTCGACCTCCACGCCGCGCAGATCCAGGGCTTCTTCGACGTCCCGGTCGACAACCTGATGGCGGCGCCGACCCTCTGCAACCACCTCAAGAACCTCGACTTGCAGGGCGACAAGATCGTCGTCGTCTCGCCCGACGCCGGCGGCGTGCCGCGGGCGGAGCTCTTCGCCAAGCGCCTGAAGTCGAACCTCGCCGTGATCATCAAGCGCCGGCCCGAGCCGGACGTCTCCGAGGTGACGCACATCGTCGGTGACGTCGAGGGGAAGGTCGCGGTGGTGGTCGACGACATGATTTCGACGGGCGGTACCTTGGTGAAAGCGGCCGAGGCGCTCCGCAAGCGCGGCGCGACCGACGTCTACACGCTTGCAACGCACGGCATCTTTGCCGGGGACGCGATCGCGCAGTTCGAGAAGTCCGAGATCAACCGGGTAATCGTGACCAACACGATCCCGCGCACGATCGACTCGGCGAAAGTCGAGCACCTCACGATCGCGCAGATCCTCGCCGACGCGATCAAGCGCATCACCTCGAACCGCTCCGTCTCCGAACTGTTCAACGCCGACGATACGGAGCCGCCGCCCGAAAAACCCCCACCCGCGCAAATCGAGCCCGAGCTTCCCGTCGCCGCAGCCGTTTAACAACGTCAGGAAACCATGTCGAAACCGCACACCCTCACGAACCTCGTCCTCGAGCCGCGCACCGGCATCGGAACCACCGCTTCGCACGCTCTGCGCCGCGCCGGCAAGATCCCGGGCGTCGTCTACGGCCACGGTCAGGCCACACCGATCGCGATCGACGTGAAGCAGCTCACCGACCTCATCTTGTCCGGTCACCGCAGCCACATCATGGAGGCATCGATCGGCGGGAAGAAAGATTCCGTGCTGCTGCGCCGTATCGAGGCGCACCCGCTCACGCGCAAACCGCTCAGCGTCGACTTTCAGCGCGTCACCAAAGACGAAGCGATCACCGCATCGGTGAACGTCGTCACCGTCGGCAACCCGATCGGCGTGCGCGAACAGGAAGGCGTCATGGACGTCGTCACGCGCGCGCTCGAAATCAAGGGACCGGCGCAATCGATCCCCGATTCGATCACGGTCGACGTGAACGAACTCGCCGTGCACCAGCACGTGAGCGCGGGCGAGATCGCTCTCCCTGCCGGATTCACGCTTCTCACGCCCCCCGATACGATCGTCGTCTCCGTCTCGATCACGCGCGCCGGTGCGGCTGAAACGGAAACGCCGGCGACCGTCGAGGAACAGCCGGCCGAAGCACCGCCGCCAGAGGCCTAGCCGGCGATCGGCGAGCTCTCCCTCATCGTCGGGCTCGGCAATCCGGGCTCGAAGTACGCCAGCACACGCCACAACGCCGGCTTCATCGTGGTCGACACGCAAGCCGAGCGTTGGGGCGTCCGCGACTGGCAGAAGAAAGCCGATGCGCGCTACGCGATCGATCGTTCGCGCGGCGCGATCCTCGTCAAGCCGCAGGCGTACATGAACCTGAGCGGGCGTCCCGTGCAGAGCATCGCGACGTTCTACAAGATACCACCCCAGCGCATGCTCGTGATCGTCGACGATCTCGATCTGCCGTTCGGCACGCTGCGTTTGCGCGCGAACGGTTCGAGCGGCGGGCACAACGGGCTAAAGTCCCTAATTGAAGTATTTGGACAAGACTTTCCGCGCCTTCGCATCGGGATCGGTCGCGGTCACGACCCCGACGCGGTCGAGCGCGTTCTCGGCGACTTCACAGAAACCGAACGTATGGAATTTCGCGCGATCGTGGACCGCGCAGTGGCAGGCGTCGAGACCTGGTTGACCCAAGGTGTGACCGCGGCCATGAACTTCCTGAACGCTAAAGTCTGACGTCCGGCGCCCGATCAACCTGGTATGTCTCGGGTGATCGCGTTTCTCGCGGTGCTCGTCTCGCTGCTTCCCATCGCAGTGGCGGCATCCGAAGAAGACTCCATTCAGCTTGCCTACTTCCGGCCGCACCGGCCGCAGATCGTCGCCGTCGAGTCGCGCGCGCTGTTCAATGACGTGAACGCGGCCCGCGCGCAACGGGGCTTGCCGCCGCTGGTCCCCGACGAAGGGCTCTCGCAGTTCGCACTGCAGGTCGCCCAGCAGATGGCGGACGGTCACTACTTCGGGCACACCGACCCGAACGGCGTGACCTTCCAGGACCGCCTGCGGAGCTCGGGGCTGCGCTACCGCTTCGCCGCCGAGAACTTGGCCTTCGACCAGGATGAGGCGCACGCGAACCAGGCGTTCCTGCGCAGCCCCGGCCACTATGCCAACATCGTCGACCCGCTCCCGCACAAGCTCGGGGTCGCGGTCGTCGCCGCCGGCGACGGCGAGGTCTTCTACGTCGAAGAATTCGCCGATTAGGTCCTAAGGGGGCTTGCCTGCCCGCCCACCCTGAACGGTTCCCGCCCCAACGACGTTGACGGGAACGAGGGAGGAACCCATGGACCTGCATGGACGGACGCTCGTAATCCGCGTCGACGAAGCGACCCTCGGCGCCTCGAACGCCACGTTCTTCAGCGACCTCGTCTTCCTCGGAAACCTCGGAATGCGCCCGGTCGTCGTAGCGCCGACCAAGGACGCCGCCCGCGCGCTCGTCCGCACGATGAACCGCAGCGGCGACACCGCGGTCGGACTTTCGGGCGCCGACGCCGGGATGATCCCCGCCGCCCGCGGCGAGACGATCGGGAAGGTCGACCCCAAGCTGCTGCGGACGCTGCTCGACGCCGGCTACGTCCCGGTGATCGAGCCGATGGCGTTCGGGTTCACCGGAACCGACGTCGCCGTCGCGGCCGACGACGTCGCGCAAGCGCTCGCAAGCGCCGTCGGCGCGGCCCGCGCGATCTTCTTCAACGACCACGGCGGCGTGATCGACGCGAAGACGAAGCTCCTGGTGGACGAGCTCACCCCGGCCGAGGCCCTCGCGATCGCCGACGACAGCTCGCTGGCCGCGGATCTGCGCACGGCGGTACGTGCGGCGGCCCTGGGGGTGCGCGGGGGCGTCGGCGCGGCGCAGATCTGTGACGGACGGGTCGCCCACGCGGCGATCGTCGAGTTTCTCACCGCACGGCATCTCGGGACGCAAGTCGCGGGTACCGTGTACACGGGATGAACGTTCGCACACTCACCGCCTCCGCGGCCCTCCTCTTCACGACCCCGGTCCTCATCGGAGCGGGGTCCCCGATGGCGCAGATGCGCCCAGCCCCGGTTCCGAGTTTGCGCTCGACCGGCACCCTCGTCGTTCAGACGAGCATCTCGGGAACGCCGCTCACCGTCGGCGGAAACGTCGCCCTCTATCACAAGGGAACCCTCTATCGGCTCGACGTGCTCTCGCTCGGGATCCCGGGTACGAGCGGCGACCTGAGCGCGCTCGCCGCGTCGTTCATCGGTCAAGGCGGGGTCAGTGCCGTCTACGACAGCGGCTCGGGGGCACTCACCGCCTGGTCCAACGCGAACCGGACCTACTATAGTGCGACCCCGGCGAACGCGAGCTCCGCCCCGGCAACAGCGCCGTCGGCAGCGGCGAGCCCGAGCGATCCGCTCGCCGCGTTGGGGTCGGTCGCCAGCGCGCTGCACGACGTGCAGAGTGCGACGATCCAGCTGGTCGGACACGCACCCGTAAACGGCCACCCGGCGACCAACCTCGACCTCCAGATGAAGCGCCAGCTCCCGGGCAAGCCGCTCGAGAACTACCACGCGCAGCTCGCGCTCGCGGACGACCTGGGCGAGTTTCCGCTCCAGATCGTGCTGCAGAGTACGCCGGCGACGCCTTCGGCGATCGGCGGCACCGCGAAGCTGGACCTGACCAGCATCCAAGCCGACAACCCCGACGACGCGATGTTCCGTACGCCCGACGGATACACGCGCGTGAACTCGCTCGGCGCCCTCCTCGGCCGCGGCCTCCCCGGCAGCTGATCGCCGCGAGGTGGCCTAGGGGCGCCCGCTCTCCGACGGGCTCGCCGGCCCACCGCCCGGGCACGGATCGGCGGTCCCGGCCGCCAGCGCGATCCGTCCGCCGAGCGCTGGACGATCGTCGAAGTACCAGCGAATCGAGCGGCGGTCGCAGAGCGGCACCAAGTCGTCGTCCGCGTACCGGATCATCGCGCGCACGGTCGCGGCGCGATCACCGTCGGCGGCGAGTGCGGCACTATCCGCGCGGGTCTCGATCGTCCGCGCGTACGCGTTGTAGATCGGATACGCGACCACCAGCACGAGGCCGAGAAACGTCGCGACGAGCGCGAGCCGCGAGAGCGCGTCGTCGTCGCGCCGGAAGCCGACCCGATCGCTGAGCAGCACGGCGATCGCCGCGCTGAGCACGAAGAGCGTCACTGCCATCAGGGTCTGGTGCAGCGTGTCGTTGTAACGGACTTGCGCGATCGCATGCGCGATCGCGACGCGCAGCTCGGGCGCGGTCAAGTGCACGAGCGTCACGTCGGCCAGTTGCGCCCGCGCGGTCGGCCCGATACCGGCTGCGTGCGCGCTCATCGCGTTGCTGTGGTGCGAGCTGGCGAGCACGACGATCGGCGTCCCCGGGACGGCGAGGACGCGCGCGAGATCCGCGCCGACCGCCGCGACCGCGTTCGGCGTCGTCTTGTGGGACGGCCCGAACGGCAGCAGCGGCGCGAGCGCGACACCCGCCACCGTGCCCACGTAGAAGAACGCCGCCAGAATGAGATACCAGATGCGCACCTTGTCGACCAGCGCGAGGACGACGACCACGATCAGCGCGCCGAGCAGCGCGTCGAGGCCGATCCGGATCGCGTAGTCGGCGAACCACTGCGGCAGCCGTTCGTCCGTGACGCCGACGTTGAAGCCGACGCGATAGCTGACTGCGGCGAACGGAAGCGCGGCGAGCGGGCCGAGCGCCCCGAGCACCGCACCGAACACCGCCCGTTGCGCGGTGCGGTTGCGCGTGCGGCGCCGCATCGAGTCGCGAATCCGCGCCGCCGTCCCCGAGCGCCACAACCACCAGAACGCCAAGATCTGCGCGATCCCCCACCCGGCCGAAGCGAGGTGACGGAGGTCGGCGATCGCTCGCGCGCGGCGCTGCCGTCCCGGATCGACGAGCCCGGCCGGATTCCGCGTCAGCAGATCGCGCTGCGTCAGCGAGTCGACGCGCGCATCGAGCCGCGTTCGCCCCTCGGCGAGCGCCGGTTGACCGGCGAAGAGCAGCAGCGACGCGACGAGAGCTGCGAGGAGCAGCCGCCGCACGGTGGTCAGCGCAACGCCTCGGCCGGCGTCTCGTCCGGGAACGACGACGCGTGCTCCTGCGGAAAGCGCTTGCGATACTGCTCCCAGCCGCGGAAATTGCCCGACCACTCGGCGCGTGAGGGCAGCGGCGTCGCGACGTGCTCGAACGGCGACCAGTGTCCGTTCGCACCACCGCCGACCAGCCGCTCGTAGAGCTCGACGTCCTTCGCATGATCGCGCGTGCCGTCGTGCGAGAGATACGAGACACGCGCGGCGCGCGCGACGCTGATCTTCAGGCGGGTCTCGACCGCCAGCGTCGCCTCTTCGTCCGGCAAGATCAGCGGCGTGTGCCAGTCACCGATCCTCAGCGCGCGGGGTTCGCTCGCACGGTACTTCTCCAGCATCAGGGTCGCGATGTGCTTGAGTTCCGGCTGCGCGTCTTCGTGCGTACGCTGCGTGAAGAAGTTCGACCATTCGGTCGCCGTGATGATGACCGTGATCCACGCGAAGGGTTCGAGGATTCGGTTCACGAGCTGTTTGTGCAAGTTGATGTCGGACTTGGCAAGCCGCTCCGCGTGCACGAGGGCATCGTCGAGCGCGTGTCGCCATTCCGTCTCCGCGAGCGTGCGCGCGTTCTCGTCGATCTGCTCGCGCGCTTGCATCCCGCTT
This sequence comes from Vulcanimicrobiota bacterium, assembly GCA_003168375.1. GTDB lineage: Bacteria > Vulcanimicrobiota > Vulcanimicrobiia > Vulcanimicrobiales > Vulcanimicrobiaceae > Vulcanimicrobium > Vulcanimicrobium winogradskyi. Next base: position 1,517,989 of record PMSI01000001.1, on the reverse strand, counting down.
TGATTTCGACCCCACCAGAGCGGCATCGCCGGCTCGGCGCGCACCGCGTCGATCATCTTCCGGATCGGGAGGGCCCTCGAGCTCGCCGAATTCCGAGAAAAATTGCGATGCGTCATCAATTCGCTATGGATAAAGCGCGGGTAGCGGACCTCCATCGTGGTGAGCCGGACGCCTGCGGGGGAGAGGCTGTCGAGGAGAATCCGCGCGGAAAACGGCATGCCGAGAACTTCGCCGCGGCGGGTCGGAACCCTCAGCGGGCGGGCTCGGCGCCGCTCCCAGCGAAGATACAGGGATGTGGAGTAGGGTCGTCCGGCCCACTTGCCTCGCGGACGCGCTCGACGAGCTCGCGGCCCACGGCGAGCGGGCGCGGATCGTAGCGGGAGGTACGGACGTGCTGGTCGAGCTGCAGCGTGGCGTCAAGCCGACGTCGACGCTGATCGACGTCTCCGCGCTTCACGAGCTGAAGTACGTGCGCCGCGGCGGCGACGCCGTCGCGATCGGCGGACTGGCAACCCACAACGACGTGCTCGCGGCCCCGTTCGCGCGCGAGGCGATGCTGCCGCTCGCGCAGGCCTGCATCGAAGTTGGTGCGCCGCAGATCCGCACGCGCGGCACGATCGCCGGAAACCTGGTGACGGCGTCTCCCGCGAACGACACGATCGCGCCGCTGATCGCGCTCGACGCGGATCTCGTCTTGCTCTCGCGCGCGGGCGGCGAGCGGGTCGTGGCCTTGGCCGACTTCTATACGGGATTCCGCGCGACGCAGCTGCGTCCCGACGAGCTGGTGCGCGAGATTCGCTTCCGCGCGCTCGATGCCGGCCGTCACGGCGTGTTCCTCAAGCTCGGCCTTCGGCGCGCCCAGGCGATCTCGGTGATCGACATCGCGGTCGTGCTCACCCTCGCGAGCGATAGCACGGTGAGCGAGGCCCGGATCGCGCTCGGATGTCTGGCGCCTACCGTCGTCCGCGCGTTCTCGGCGGAGGCGTATCTGGCCGGGAAACGGCTCGACGCCTCGACGTGCGCGGAAGCCGGGCGCCTGGCATGCGACGATGCCGCGCCGATCGACGACATCCGCGGCTCCGCGGCCTACCGCCGCACGACGCTCGCCGCGCTGATCGCAACGGCGCTCGAGCGCATCCGGAGCGGGCGCGAAGCGAGCGGATATCCGGACGCGCCGGTGCTGCTGGAGACGCCTTTCCCCGCCGCAGCGCCGCGCCCGTTCGGCGGCACGATCGAGGCGGTCGTCAACGGCGAGCCGCGGACGCTGCACGACGCACAGCACAAGACGCTGCTCAACGCGCTGCGCGAGAACGCCGGGCTGACCGGCTCGAAAGAAGGCTGCGGCGAGGGCGAGTGCGGGGCGTGCACGGTGTGGCTCGACGGCGCGGCGGTCATGTCGTGCCTCGTCCCGGCGACGCAGGCGCACGGCGCGCAGGTCACGACGATCGAAGGGCTGGCGATCGGCGACGAGCTGCACCCGCTGCAGCAGGCGTACATCGACTGCGGCGCCGTGCAGTGCGGGTTCTGCATCCCCGGCATGATCATGGCCGGCGCGAAGCTGCTCGAGGAGCGCGGAACCCCGTCGCTCGACGACCACCAGGCGGCGATCAGCGGGAACATCTGCCGCTGCACGGGCTACCGCAAGATCCTCGACGCGATGGAAGAGACCGCGCGCGAGCTGCACGCGCACGAGCCGGTGCCGGACGCGCTCCACGTATGAGCTTGATCGGACGTCCCGTCGCGCGCCACGACGCGCGCGCGAAAGTGACCGGCGCTGCACGCTATCCGGCGGATCTCGTGCGCAGCGAGATGCTGCACTGCAAGGCGATCTTCGCGCACCGGCCGCACGCGCGCATCGACGGGATCGACGCGGCGCGCGCGATCGCGCTGCCGGGGGTGGTCGCGGTGCTGACCGCGGCGGACGTTCCGTACAACCGCTACGGCCTGATCGACGCCGATCAAGAGGTGCTGTGCAGCGAGCGTGTGCGCTACGTCGGCGACCGCGTCGCGCTGGTCGTCGCCGCCGATCCGCAGACCGCCGAGCGCGCGGCGAAGCTGGTCGAGGTCGCGTACACCGACCTCCCGATCGCCGGCGACGCGCTGAGCGCGCTCGAGCCGGATGCGCCGCTCGTTCACGAGCACCGCGGCACCAACGTGCTGCTGCACCAGAAGATCCGCAAGGGCGACATCGAGCAGGCCTTCGCCGACTGCGACGTGGTGCTGAGCGCAACGTTCACGACCTCGTGGCAGGAGCATGCGTACCTGCAGCCCGACGCCGGGATCGCGTACTACGAGGGCGAGACGCTGGTCGTCGAGACCGCGGGACAATGGCTGCACGAGGACCTGCGCCAGATTGCCGCGATCCTCGCCCTCGAAGAGAGCGCCGTCGCGATCCGGTACGCCAAGATCGGCGGCGCGTTCGGCGGGCGCGAAGACCTCTCGGTGCAAGCGCTGCTGGCGCTCGCGACCTGGAAGACGAAGCGGCCGACGGCGATCGTGTGGAACCGCGAGGAATCGATCGTCGGTCACCACAAGCGTCACCCGTTCCACATCGAGACGACCTGGGGCGCGAAGCGCGACGGCACCGTCGTCGCGGTCCGCACGCGCACGATCGCCGACGGCGGCGCGTACGCGTCGACCAGCGTCGAAGTGCTGAAGTGCGCGGCGATCTTCGCGCAAGGCCCCTATCGGATGCCGAACGTCGCTACCGACGCGATCGTGGTCTACACGAACAACGTCCCGAGCGGTGCGTTCCGCGGCTTCGGCTCGCCGCAGGCGCACTGGGCGGCCGAGTCGATGATCACCCGGATCGCGCACGCACTCGAGATCGATCCGGTCGACGTGCGGCGCAAGAATCTCTACCGCGACGGCGATACCGAAGCGACCGGCAACGTACTCCCCGCCGGCGTCAGCGCGATCGCGGTGCTCGACCGCTGCGCCCAGGAGTCACATCGCCGCTTCACGCCGCGCGCCGAGCGACACGCGCACGCGAGCCTTCGCCGCGGCGTCGGCATCGCGAGCGGGATCAAGAACGTCGGGTACTCGTTCGGGTTTCCCGAGCAGTCGACGGCGACGGTCGAGCTGATCGCGTCCGCGCGAATCGAACGCGCCGTGGTGCGCATCGGCGCCGCCGACGTGGGCCAGGGCGTGCACCTGATCCTACGCCAGATCGTCGCCGAGACGCTCGAGCTCGCGCTCGAGTCGGTCGCGATCGTGAGCGACGACTCGGCGCAGGCGCCGAACGCGGGCTCCGCGTCGGCCTCGCGGCTCACGTTCATGGCCGGGCGCGCGGTGCACGACGCGGCGCTTGCAGCCCGAAGCGCGTGGGAGCGCGGCGAACCACCCGAGGCGACCGTACAGTACCGCCCGCCGGCGACGACGCCGCTCGATCTCGAGACTGGAGCCGGAACGCCGAACTACTGCTACGGCTACGCGGCGCAGGGCGTGGAGGTCGAGGTCGACGTGACCACCGGCGTGACCCGCGTACTGAAAATCGTCAGCGTCCACGACGTCGGGCGCGCGATCAACCGCCAGCAGGTCGAAGGACAGATCGAGGGCTGTCTCGCGCAAGCGGTCGGGTACGCCCTCACCGAGAACTTCAAAGTGCGCGACGGAAAAATCCTGACGCCGCATTTCAGCACGTATCTGCTTCCGACGACGCTCGACATGCCGACCGAGATCGTCCCCGTCATCATGGAGCTCGCCGACCCGCACGGGCCGTACGGCGCGCGCGGGATGGCCGAGATGCCGCTCGTCCCGTTCGCACCGGCAGTCGCCGCCGCGATCTACGACGCGACCGGCGCCTGGGTGAACGACCTGCCGATGACGCCGGAGCGCATTCTGGCGGCGATCACCGCGGCGCGAGAGCGCACCACCGCGTCCGCGGCATCGCTGGTCGGAGCGTCGAGCAGCCCGGCGTAGCGGTCTAGGCGGGCGTCGTCGCAGCGACGAATTGCGCGTGGTCGCGGGTGGTCTGCTCTGCGTACGCGGCGGCGAACGCGGTCACGGCCGTGACGAACGCCGAGCTGCGGCCGATGTAGCCGGCGATGAGGCGCGGATCGCCGGCGCGAGCGTGCGCGCGCGCCAGCGCCCACGCGCAATGTGCCCCGTAGTCGCGCAGTTCGTCATCGTCGAGCGTGGCGACGTCCGGGGCAGCCTTCATGTCGCGGTCTTGACGGACGTAGACGCAGCGCCCATCGACATCGGCCCAGCCCAGGAGTGGATCGCTCGCTGCTTGCATGATGCGCTGGCCGCCCACCACCCGTTCGCCGGGCGTCGCGAGCTCCTGCGGGACAACGAACGGTTCGAGCGCCGACGCCCGCGCTTCCTTGAGCTGCAAGAGCAGCGGGTTTCCGTCACCGTCGAGCAGGAGCATCAGCGCGCACCACGTTCCGACGCTGCCGACGCCTACGACCTTGCGTGCGATATCGACCATGGCGAAACGTTCGAGCAAGCGGTGTGCGTCCGGCCGAAGTGTCGATCGGTACGCGGAGAGCACGCGCCGTCCGTATTCGGGGTCCTCGACGCGTTCGAGCAGCGGCGGGTCTTCGACGAAGCGCCGCTTGCCGTCGGCCAGTTCCGTGATTTTCGGCAGCAGCGCGAACGCCGTCCTTCGCCTGGCGTCGCGTTCGGCACGCAGCCAGCTACGTCGTGCGCGATCGTCGAGCGCGCTTCGAACCGCTCCGGAGAGGTCGATCGCGGCGTACCAGACGTCGATCGACGGCCGCGCCGCGTATTCGGCGATCCGATCGCGATAGGTCTCCATCGCGGTACGCACGGCGAGGACGCAGGAGCGCTCGCGCAGGCCGCGCTCCCGCCCGGCGAGCAGGATGCTGGTGGCCAGCCGCTTGACGTCCCACTCCCACGGCCCGCGCACCGTCTCGTCGAAATCGTTGATGTCGAAGACGAGCCGGCGCTCCGGCGAAGCATACCCGCCGAAGTTCGCGAGGTGCGCGTCGCCGGAGATCTGGGTAACGATCCCCGTCTGCGGAAGCGTCGCGAGATCGGCCGCCATCACCGCCGCCGAACCGCGGAAGAAGGTGAACGGCGAATGGCTCATCCGATCGATCCGTATCGGAACGAGCTCCGGTATGAGCGTCGCGAAGATCGCACGCAAGATCCCTTGCGGGTCGCGGTCGTGCCCCGCGTCCCACACCGCATGCGCCGACCTCGGCACCGTCAGCCGCAGCGTCCTGCCGTCCATACGGACTATACTCGACCTCAACCGCCGCGTTCCTACGACGATCACGAGAGGCGGCCTTGCCGGCCACCGATCAGGAGGGATGGGCAGGCATGAACGATTTCAGCAGTATCGAATCTCACGGCATGGACGTTGCGTACCGGGTCGTCCTCGAGCCGGAGCCGGACCGATCAGCGTACAACGTGATCGTTCCGGCGTTTCCGACGGCGCACACTTGGGGCGAAACCGTTGAAGAGGCCCTGGCCCACGCGCGCGAGGTCATCGAACTCGAGATCGAAGACCGGACGGAGCGCGGCGAGCCGGTGCCCCCGAGCGACGTCGAAACGCTCCTCCTCGAAACCATCACCGTCGAAGTACCGGCCGCGTAAACCGCGGTGTCCCGACACTTCCCGGTCGTCACTGGCGACCGGCTCGTTCGCGCGCTTCAGCGTGCCGGCTGGACTATCGTTCGGCGCCGTGGATCGCACGTCAGACTCCGTCGCGCCGCTGCCTTCATCAGTGTACCGGTGCACGCCGGGCGTGATCTACCACCGGGAACGCTGAGCGCGATACTCGGCGACGCCGCACTCACCCCGGACGACCTCAGACGCTTGCTCAGGTGATAACGAGGCGCGACCGGCGGTTCGGACAGCCGACGAACGTCGATACCCATCACCCGAACTCTTGATCATAGCGAGGCCGGGCGACTTCATGCCAGATACCACCGAGCGCAGACGCACCTCCGGTGACATCCTCCCACGAAAAATGCGGGGCGCAAATGACGAACATCGTCCAAGCGGCTACTTCACGAGGGTCAGCTTAGACCTCGACCGGTGGCGCGATGTCTGGCGGTAAGGGCACGGGCGTGACGTTCTCACCTTGCAATCTCACGGGGTTGACGAACCGGCCTTCGAACGCCGTTAGCCGCAGTATGATCAGTATCGCGAGGCGGCGCAATCGCTGAATGTCGTCCATCCGCTCTTGCGCTTGAACTTGCGTTAGCTGACGCCACCGCGTAAGGAAGTATCCATTGTGGATCAACTCGTCACGCAGTTTCAGTGCACGCCTGTTGTCACCGTCAGAGACGTCAATTTGCAGCGCGTCGAACATTGATCGTTGACGCCAGCCGCTAGTCGTTCGATTCGAATGGTTCACATCCGAGACGATATTGCGCACTATTTCGCATCGCACGTCCGCGGGGATCGCCTCGTAGGCCTCTTCGCTAATGCTGTGACGGATGCGCCGTGCCATTCCTTTCCAGGGACGATCCTCGATCCACTCGTTTCGTCCATAAGTTCTATTCCAGGCTTCGAACGCGGCGTGTATTGCGAGCACAAGGTGTTGCGCGTCCGTGTCTACGTTTCCGGTATTCGCATCGAGGAGGTGATGGATCACATTCTCGATCGGAAACGGCTGCGGTGCCACCATCAACCGCAGAATGCCGGCTCCGAGCAGCTGCAACCCCCGGGATGTGAGTGGACCGTGATGCCGGTGAAATATCTCGCCCCTACCGACGCTCACGTTCGCGCCACGGCGATGTACGGTTCGGATGAGAGCTCCCGAATCGCAGTAGAACTCGGTTGCGAGGCTGTTCAGACGATTCCCGGTAATAAATGAAAGCAGCACCCACAATGCGTGCTGTTCGAGATCGTTCAGCGTCCTATCAATGGCCGCACTGAGCGTTTCGTCTTCGCGCCGCAGTGCCCCGTCGGTTAGTTCACGAACAAGAAGCGTGTTGCCAGCAAAAGTCGTATCGAGGTCCCATTCGCCTCCACCATACAAGAGGCGGCATGATGCTGCGACTTTGCCGGCGGCAGGGCCATCAATGACCACGCTTCCAATATTGAAACGAAAACGATCTCCCGGCGGATCCGCACTCGATCCTTCACCAATCCACTTCGCGTCTCGTGCTTCCCAACCACCACCGACGGGCACGATGATTCCGCCTGCGCCCGGTCCGAGCAAGAAGCTCGGCGCCACGTCGCGGAAGAACCCCCCTATTTGCTGCATGGAGCCCGGCTCCATGCTCATGAACATCGAGGTGTTCCATTCGCCCGAGTTAACGATGTACGCGTAAATCGACTCCCGCGTGAAGTCGACTGTCGCGAGGCCGGTCAGCGGGATACGAGTCCCCTCGTAGCGTGCCTCGGCATTCCGGAGTTCAGGCTGAATCTCGGCTGGGCGTCGCGATATTTCGCGCAGCGTTTCGAGTGTCATTAGCGGCAAGATGTCCCCGTCATTGTGCTATTCCCTCTCAAGTACGAGGGCTGCAGACGGCGCCGGTCGATCGTGGCTGTGACGGCACATCAGCGGCTTTCCGATGAAGACGGTACTAATGGCAAGCAAGCCCTACGGGAGAACCATCGCGCCCACCTTATCGCGCGTCTCTGACGAGATCACGCGCCGCCCGCTCGTGCGCGCCGACGAGCGATGCAATGTCGACGCCGACGAGTCTGCCGTCGCGGACGCGGACCGTGCCGTTCACGATGCTGAGATCGACGTTCGGGATGCGGCAGAAGACGAGCGACGCTAGCGAATCGTGGACCGAGCCGCCGGCGGTGGCGAGATCGTCGACGCGGACGCCGATCAGGTCAGCCGCCATTCCCGCAGCCAACTGCCCGATGTCGTCGCGGCCGAGGACCTCGGCGCCGCCGCGTGTCGCGAGCCGCAGCGCTTCGCGCGCGGTCATCGCGTCGGCGCCGTGCGCGACGCGCTGCAGCAGCATCGCGTGCCGCGCTTCGTCGAGCATGTGCGAACCGTCGTTCGAGGCCGAGCCGTCGACGCCGAGCCCGACGCGCATCCCCGCATCGCGCTGCGCCAGGACCGGCGCGATCCCCGAACCGAGCCGCATGTTCGAGGTCGGGCAGTGCGCGACGCCGGTGCGCCGCGCGCCGAGCCGCTCGAATTCTTCGCGCGCCATGAAGATCGCGTGCGCGAACCACACGTCGGGTCCGCTCCACCCGAGCGATTCGGCGAATTCGACCGGGCGCTTCCCGTACTGCTCCAGGCAGTACTTCTCTTCGTCGACCGTCTCGCACAGGTGCGTGTGCAGATGCACGTTGTCGTGCCGGCGGGCGAGTTCGGCGCTGGCGCGCATCAGCTCCGGCGTCACCGAGAACGGCGAGCACGGCGCCAGCACGATCCGCGTCATCGCGTAGCGTGACGGATCGTGATGCTCGGCGATGACGCGCTCGGAGTCGCGCAGGATCGCGTCCTCGTCTTCGACGGCGTCGTCGGGCGGGAGCCCGCCCTGCGAGCGGCCGCGCGACATCGAGCCGCGCGAGGCGTGAAAGCGCAGCCCCATCTCCCGCGCGACGGCGATCTGGTCGTCGACCCGCGCGCCGTTGGGCCAGATGTAGCCGTGATCGGCGGCAGTGGTGCAGCCGGAAAGCAGCAGTTCGGCGGCGGCGACGGCGGTGCTCGCGCGGACCGCCTCCGGGGTCAGCCGCGCCCAGATCGGGTAATGCGCGACCAGCCAGTCGAACAGCTCGGCGTTTTGCGCCTGCGGCAGATTGCGGGTCAGCGTCTGGTAGAAGTGATGGTGCGTGCAGACCAGTCCCGGCAGCAGCACCAGCCCGCGGGCGTCGACGACCTCGTCGGCCTGCGCCGTGAGCTCCGAGGTCGGGCCAACCGCTTCGACGACGTTGCCGCGCAGCAGCACGGCGCCGTCACGGATCTCCCGGCCGGCGTCGTCGAAGGTCGCGACGAGGGTCGCGTGACGGAGAAGCAGCGTGCGAATGGAATGGTCCCGTGATGACGAGCATCGCCGCGCTCAACGCAGCGGATCGCGCCACGTTCGTCGCCGCGATCGGATTCGCTTTCGAGCACTCACCGTGGATCGCCGGCGCGGCGTGGGATCGGCGTCCGTTCGCGGACGTCGACGACCTGCACACCGCCCTCGTCGACGTGGTCATGCAAGCGTCCGCCGCACGGCACGTCGCCCTGATCGCCGCGCACCCTGACCTCGCCGGCCGCGCCCGCGAAGGGCGCCTCACGGCCTCGTCACGAGGAGAACAGGCTGCCGCGGGGCTCGATCAGCTGACGGCCGCCGAGCTCGCGCGCTTCGAAACCGCGAACGCCGCCTATCGCAGCCGCTTCGGCTTCCCGTTCGTGATCTGCGCCCGCGAGCACGACAAGACCTCGATCCTCACCGCCCTCGAACGGCGCGCCGGGAACGACCGGGAGGCGGAGATCGCGACGGCGCTCGAGGAGATCGCGAAGATCGCGCGGCTGCGGCTCGAAGACGCGATCACCGCATGAACGCATCCTACCTCCTCGACTGGCTCAACCTGCTCGCGCGCTGGGCGCACGTCATCGCCGGGATCTCGTGGATCGGCGCATCCTTCTACTTCGTCTGGCTCGACGACAGCTTGACGCCGCCCGAGAAGCCGGACGACGCGCGGCGCGGAATGTTCGGCGAGCTGTGGGCCGTGCACGGCGGCGGCTTCTACCACAACCAGAAGTACCCGACCGGGCCGCGCGGCGGGCCGCTCACCGAGAACCTGCACTGGTTCAAGTGGGAAGCCTATGCGACGTGGATCACCGGGATGGCGATGCTGGCGCTCATCTATTGGGCCGGCGCCTCGACGTACCTGATCGACAAGAGCGTGCTCGATCTCAGCCCGGGCGCGGCGATCACGATCAGCATCGCCTCACTCGTCATCGGGTGGCTCGTCTACGACGGCCTGTGCCGTCTGCTCGGCTCGCGTCCGGCCGTGATGTGGACCGCGCTCTCGGCGTTCCTGCTCTTCGCGGACTGGGCGCTGTTCCACGTCTTCGGCGGGCGCGCGGCGTACATCCACGTCGGCTCGATCGTCGGGACGATCATGGTCGCCAACGTCTTCTTCGTCATCATTCCGGGGCAAAAGCGGATGCTGGCGCAGATTCGCGCCGGGCGCGAACCGGATCCGCGGCCCGGACGCCTGGGCAAGATGCGCTCGGTGCACAACACGTACCTCACGCTGCCCGTGCTGTTCATCATGATCAGCAACCACTACCCGATGACGTATTCGTCGGCAAACGGATGGATCGCGCTGGCGATTCTGAGCGCGGCCGGCGTGCTGGTGCGGCGCTTTTTCGTGCTCTCGCACAAGCTCCGCTACGTCGTCGCCCTTCCGGTGGCGGCGGCGCTGCTGATCGGGGCCGCCGCGTTCGTCGTCGCGCCGCACGCGCAGCCGGCACCGCGCGGGCGAACCTCTGCCGCCGTCAGCTACGCGCAGGTCGCGCCGATCGTCGCGCAGCGCTGCGCCGTCTGCCACGCGGCGCAGCCGCGCCAGCCCGGTTTTACGGCAGCACCGCAAGGCGTGCTGCTCGACACGCCCGAGCACGTGCGCGCGAACGCCAAGCTGATCCAGCAACAGGCGGTGGAAACGCACGCGATGCCACTGGGAAACGTCACGAACATGACCGACGCCGAACGTGCGACGCTCGGCGCGTGGATCGCCGGGGGAGCGAAGATCTGATGAGCGCCACGCTGTCGACGCACGTGCTGGACACCGCCCGCGGAAAGCCGGCCGCGATGATCCCCGTCGCGCTGTTCGCGCTCGACGGCGAGCGCCGCGAGCTCGCCCACGCCGTCACCGACCCCGACGGACGCACCGGGCCGTTCTCGGCTACGCTCGAGCCGGGATACTACGAGCTGGTGTTCGAGGTCGGCGAGTACTTCGCGGGCCACGGGGTGGAGACGTTCTTCTACGAGATCCCGATCCGGTTCCACATCCGCGAGAGCGGCGGACGCTACCACGTCCCGCTCCTGCTCTCACCGTGGGGCTACAGTACGTACCGCGGCAGCTAGCTTTTCGCCGCCTTGAAAGCGGCCCAGCCGCCGTGGTGGGAGATGTCGGAGTAGCCGCGCTGCTCGACCAGTTCGCGCGGGTAGATCATCGCGTTGACGGTGCTGCCGTCGTCGAGCTGGATCGGCGCTTCGTAGAGATCGGGCGGCTCCGTGGCGAGCAAGTGCGCGTGCTGCTCGTCCGAGAGCTCGTAGACCTCGCCCGCGATCGCAACGCCGCCCTCGGCGACCTCGTAGATCCCCGGATGCTGATCGGCGACCGAGTGCAGCCGGTAGATCGGTTTGGTCTTCGCCTCGCGCACGAGGCGCGCGCCGCCGAGGTTGCCGTGATCGGGCTGCCCGCGCAACGCCGAGCCGCAGATGAAGAATTCCATCAGGGGTTCGATGCTCCGGCTTCGCCGCTGCTTCCTACTCCGCTCGCTGCGACGGCGAGCAGGGTCGCACCCAGCGCCTCGACGCCGAGCTCGAGGTCGGCCGGTGCGGTCCGCTCGTCGCCGACGTGGCTGCGGCCGCCGATGCTGGGGACGAAGATCATCGCGGCCGGTGCGATCTGCGCGATGCACATCGCGTCGTGCCCGGCGCCGCTGGCGATCTCGATCGCGTTCGGATCGCGCTCGAGGCAGGCTGCCCGCACGAGCAGCCGCATCCGCGTCTCCATCGGGACCGCCGCCCGCGCTTCGAGCACCTCGATCGTGACGTGAACGCCGCGGCGCACGGCGATCTCGGCAGCTTCGGCGCGCACCGTGCGCTCGACCGCGGCGATGCGCGCGTCATCGATCGAGCGCAGGTCGATCCGCAAGACCACCCGGCCGGGGACGATGTTCGTCTGGTTCGGCTCGACGTTCAGATGCCCGACCGTCGCGACGGTGTCTTCTTGCGCACGGGCAGCGGCTTCGACGGCGAGCACAAGGTCGGCGGCGGCGCAGAGTGCGTCCGCACGGCCGTTCATCGGGACGGTCCCGGAATGCCCCGCGACGCCGTCGACCCGCACGCGGAAGCGCCGCTGCCCGGCGATCGCGCTGACGATGCCGAGCCGCGCGCCTTCGCGCTCCATCACCGGGCCTTGTTCGATGTGCAGCTCGACGTACGCAGCGGGCGGCGGAAAGCCGTCGCGCACCGGGACGCCGTCGAGCAAACCGCTCGGGCCGCGCAACGCGGATGCGAACGTTTCGCCGTCGTCCGCGACCAGCGCCGCCGCTTCGTCGTACGACGTGAGCCCCGCGTACACCGCGCTGCCGAGACACCCCAGCGGAAAGCGGCTTCCCTCTTCGCCGGCCCAGGCGACGACCTCCAGCGCGCGCGCCGGCGCCTCGCCCGATACCGCGATGCGGCGCAGCGCTTCGAGCCCGCCGACGACTCCGTAGGCACCATCGTAGGCGCCGCCGTTGCGCACCGTATCGAGGTGCGATCCGCACTGCACCGGCGCGCCGGCCGCGCGGCCGCCGAGTCGCGCGAACACGTTCCCCGCGCGGTCCTGTTCGACGTGCAGGCCGTCCTCGCGCGCCCAGGCGGTAAAACGCTCGCGCGCCTCGCGCTCGGGTGGGGTAAACAGCGCGCGGTCGATCCCCTCCGCGGTCGCACCGAAGGTTGCGAGCTCGGCGAGCCGCTCGTGCAGCGTCATGCCTCGCTCGCGGCGGCCGGTGCCGCAATCATCGCGGCGTCGAGCCGTGCGAGATACACCTTGCGCGTCGCGTCGTCGATGAAGGACGCCTCGAAGCTGTTCCGCGCCAGCGTCACGAGATCGCTCGGCGCAAGTTCGAGCGCGTCGGCGACGGCCGAAAAGTTGTCGCCGACGTAGCCGCCGAAATAGGCGGGATCGTCCGAGTTGATCGTTGCGACGAGACCTTCGGCGAGCATCCGCGGGAGCGTGTGATCGCGCAGCGTGTCGAAGACGCGCAGCTTCACGTTCGAGAGCGGGCACACCGTCAGCGGCATGCGCTCCGCGCGCAGCCGCGCGACCAGCGCCGGATCTTCGAGGCTGCGCACGCCGTGATCGACCCGCGAGACCTTGAGCAGATCGAGCGCCTCCCACACGTAAGCGGGCGGACCTTCCTCACCGGCGTGCGCGACCGTTTTCCAGCCGTGCGCGAGCGCGCGTTCGAAGACGAGCCGGAATTTCGCCGGCGGGTGGCCGACCTCGGCCGAGTCGAGGCCGACCGCGACGATCCGCTCACCGTACGGCAGCGCCGCGTCCAGGGTCGCCATCGCCGACTCGGCGCTCTGGTCGCGCAGGAAGCACATGATCAGCTTCGAGCTGATCCCGTGACGCCGCTCGCTCTCGCGCACGGCCGACCACAAACCGTCGATCACCGTCTCGAACGGGATCCCGCGCGCGGTGTGCGCCTGCGGGTCGAAAAAGATCTCGGCGTGCACGACGCCCTGCTCGCCGGCACGCGCGAAGTACGCTTCGGCCAGCTCGGCGAAATCGCGCTCGGTCCGCAGCACGTTCATCGCCGCGTAGTAGAGGTCGAGGAACGACTGCAGGTCGGTGAACTCGTAGGCGCGGCGCAGCGCGTCGACCGACGGATACGGGAGCGTCACGCGGTTCCGTTCCGCCATCGCGAAGATGAGCTCCGGCTCGAACGTCCCTTCGATGTGCAAGTGGAGCTCTGCTTTCGGCAGCGCGTAGAGGTTCGGCCCCATCAGGTCTGTGCCGGATGGGTGGCGATCCAGTGGCGCGCGATGTCGATGCGCCGGCAGATCCACACGTCTTCGAACGACATCATGTGGTCGAGGAAACGCTCGAGCGCGGCGGCGCGGCCCGGCCGCCCGGCCAAGCGCGTGTGCAGTCCGACCGACATCATCTTCGGCGTGGTCTTCCCCTCGCGGTAGAGGACATCGAACGCATCCTTCAAGTAGTGGAAGAACCCCTCGCCCGACGTGAAGCCGGGCGCGACTGAGAACTTCATGTCGTTGTTGTCGAGCGTGTACGGGATCACGAGGTGCGGCTTGCCGTCCACGCGCGTCCAGTACGGCAGGTCGTCGTTGTACGCGTCGGAGTCGTACAGAAATCCGCCCTCTTCGACGACGAGCCGGCGCGTGTTGACCGACGGCGCGTAGCGGCAGTACCACCCGTACGGGCGCGTCCCGGTCGTGCGCGCGATCGACTCGACCGCGCGCTTCATCTGCGCGCGCTCTTCGTCCTCAGCCATGTTCTGGAAGCCGATCCAGCGCCAGCCGTGCGAGCAGACCTCGTAGCCCGCTTCGCGGATCGCGGCTGCGGCCTGCGGATTCCGTTCGAGGGCCAGCGCCGCACCGAACACGGTGATCGGAAGGTCGCGCTCGTGGAACATCCGCATCAGCCGCCAGAAGCCGGCGCGGCTGCCGTACTCGTAGACCGACTCGACGATCAGGTCGCGCTTCCCCGGTCCCAGCGTTGCGCCCGGGACTTCGGTCAGGTACATCTCGGAGGACTCGTCGCCCTCGCCGATCGCGTACTCCGAGCCTTCCTCGTAGTTCATCACGATCTGCACGGCGAGGCGCGCGCCGCCCGGCCACTTCGGATCGGGCGGCGTTGCCCCGTAGCCGACAAAGTCGCGCGGATGCTGCTCCATTGCCGAGAGAGACGGCTCGCCGAGCCGGGTTTCCTCCCTCTACGGCTTCGACCAGACCGCCGTTCCGGCGGCGTTACGCACGTCCATTCCCATCCGCCCCGACGCATAGCCGCCCATCACGACGCGCGAGTTGCCGGCCTTGTCCTTCATCACGAGGTAGGGCGAGACGTCGTCGGTGGAGAGGTACGCGCGGACCTGGCCGTCGGTTCCGTAGAACGCAGCTTCCGGGAGTCCCTTGGTTCCGATGAACGCCGCAGCGCGCGTCACGTCGCTCGCGTCGCGGATGACGAACTCGCCGTTCTGCGTGTCGGATGCGAGGAACATCTCTGCGCGCCGTTTTCCCGCCTTGTCGAACTGCCGCAGCACGGGACGGTCGGTCAGCAGATACATCGACTGCCGAATCGCGCCGGTGGAGTCGTACAAATCGAGCGAGGGGTACAGGTCCTTGTCGAGCCCGATCACGTTGCGCAGGGTGCGCGCACCGTCGCGGACCGCGAGCCCCGTCGCCGAGAGCGTCGCGGTGCCGCCGCCGGCGTCGCGAACGACCAGCGGGGTCGCCGCCGGCGCTTGCGCGGTAGCCAGCGCCAGCGCGAGCGCGCCGAGCGCGAGGATTCGGTCGCGGCGCGCGGTGCGTTCAAGCCGTGCGATGCGCTCGGTGAGCGCGCTCTCGCTCACGGCGCCTTCCACAGCACGGTGTTGGATGCGTTGCGGATGTCGAGGCCGATCGTGCCGTCCTTGTAGCCGCCGGCGTAGATGCGGGTCGTCCCGGCGTTGTCGCGCATCACCAGGTACGGCGAGTCGTCGTCGGTGGCGAAGTACGCTCGCAGCTTCTCGTCGCTCCCGTACAGGCCGAGCTGCGGATCGCCGCCGCTGGTGCGGAAGAGCGCGAGCCGCAGCTTCTCGTTTGCGTCGTTGAGCAGCAGCTCGCCGTCGTTGCTCGCGTCGAGCCGAATCTCCGCGCGCCGTTTCCCGGCAGTATCGAACTGTCGCAGCACCGGCAACTCGTTCAGCAGGTACATCGATTCGCGCAGCCGGCCGGTCGAGTCCCCGAGATCGACCGACGGACGATTGTCCGCGTCGATCCCGATGAAGGCACGCTCGTGCCCCGCGGCGTCGCGTACGGTGAGGCCCTTTCCGGTCAGCGTCGCGCTGCTGCCCGAGCTATCGCGGATCACGACCGGCGTCGACCCAGGACCCGGCGCCTGTGCGGTCGCGAGCGCCAATAACGCGACGGCGAGGACGATCGCACGATCCCGGCGGCTGGACGACTCGAGCCGCGCGACACGCGCGACGAGATCGGGGCCAGAAGAACGCTCCACGGCAAACCTCCCACCGGACTGGCCGGTAGCGGAGATTCCGGGGAAGCGGCGACCGCTTCCTTTGGGGCCGGTCAGGTATCGGTGGTTTTTTTCGCGATCGAACGAGCGGGATTCCCGACCAGCTTGTCGCCCGGTTCGGCATCGCGGATCACCACCGTCCCGGCGCCCGTGACGACATTGTCGCCGATCGTGACCGGTGCGACCAGCGTGTTGTTCGAGCCGATCTTCACGTCGGCGCCGATCTCGGTACGGTTCTTCTTCACGCCGTCGAAGTTCGCGGTGATCGTCCCGGCACCGATGTTCGAGCGCGGACCGACCGTCGAGTCGCCGATGTAGGCGAGGTGGTTCGCCTTGACGCCCTCGGCGAGATCGGACTTCTTCACCTCGACGAAGTTGCCGATGCGCACGTCGGCACCGAGCTCCGCGCCGCCGCGCACGTGCGCGAACGGGCCGAGCCACACGCGCTCGCCGAGCATCGAGTCGACGACTACGCTCTCGGTGACGGTCACGTCGTCGGCGAGCATCGCACCGTCGAGCCGGCTGTGCGGCCCGATGCGGCAGCGCGCGCCGATGCGCGTCGCCCCGGCGATCGTCGTGCCGGGCAGGATCGTCGTGTCCGCGCCGATGACGAGCCCGGGCACGAGGTAGGTGGTGGCGGGATCGACGATGGTGACGCCGGCGCGCATGTGCTGCTCGCACAGCCGCCGGTTGAGAATCGCGCGCGCCTCGGCAAGCTCGACGCGGTCGTTGACGCCGAGCACGCTGCGATAGTCGGCGACCGGCACTGCGACGACGCGCTGGCCGGCGGCGATCAGCAGCTCGACGGTGTCGGTCAGATAGTACTCGCCCTGCGCGTTGTCGTTCCCGACGCGCGCGATCACCTCGCGCAGCGCGCCCTCGCCGAAGGCATATATCCCGGCGTTCATCTCGTCGATTCCGAGCTGCGCCGGGGTACAGTCCTTGGCTTCGACGATGCGCTCGACGATCGCGTGCTCACCACCCGGCGACGGCGTGCGCACGATACGGCCGAACGCCGAGGGCAGCGGCATCCGCGCGGTGACCAGCGCGAGCGGCGTGCCCTCGCCGGCATCGACCGCAGCCTGCACGTCCTCGAAGATCGCCCGGTCGACCAGCGGCATGTCGCCGTACGCGACGACGACGAAGCCGCCGCGGGGTTCGATGCTCTCGAGCGCGATCCGCACGGCGTGACCCGTGCCCAGCTGCTCCGCCTGCACGACCGTGCGCACCCCGAACGGCTCGAGCAGCGGGTCGAGCTCGGAGTTCGTGACGACGATGATCTCGTCAACACCCGTCGCGCGCAGCGCTTCCAGCACCCACCACAGCATCGGCCGGCCGCAGAGCTCATGGAGCACCTTCGGGCGCGCCGACTTCATGCGCGTTCCCTTGCCGGCCGCGAGGACGATCGCCCGTGCGCTCGCGACGTTCATGAATGCCCCCATTCCTTCTGCTCCTTCGCCGTCACGCCGCCGAGCGCTTCGAGCGCGACCCGCAAGCGCTCACGGACGATGTCGCGCCCGAGCAGTTCCATCGAATCGAACAGCGGCAGCGCCGTCGCACTCCCGGTCATCGCGACGTAGTACACCCTCGAGAGGTCGCGGAACTTCACGCCGAGCGTCTCGCCGACGCCCTTGAGGACCCGCTCCACGGCGGCCATGTCGAAGGTCCGCTCCGCGTCGAGGCGCCACATCGCGAGGGCCAGCGCCTTGCGAATCTCGTCGACGGGAAGCTTCGTCCCGGCGAACGACTCCTTCGTCACCGCGACGCACCCGGCGAACAGGTAGGCCGTGCTCGGCACGAGGTCGCTGAGCCGCTCGACGCGCGACTTCGCGAGCGAGGCGATGCGCGCGACGCGCGCGCGGTCGAAGCCCCATGCGAGCGTGCGCTCCAACAGTTCCTCGGTCGAGATCGCGCGCAGATACTGACCGTTGAGCCAATCGAGTTTGGCGACGTCGAACACCGGACCGCCGAGCGAGATCTTCGCGAGGTCGAGCCGCTTCGTGAGATCGTCCACGCCGAAGATCTCCTGCCCTTCCGGCGCCGGGGCGAGCAGCAGCCCCAGAAAGTTCAGCAGCGCCTCCGGCAAGTAGCCCATCCGCTGATAGAATAGGATCCCGGTCGGATTCTTGCGTTTGCTGAGCTTCGACTTGTCGGGATTCCGCAGCAGCGGCAGGTGCATCAGCACCGGCGGCTCCCAGCCGAAGTACTCGTAGAGCAGCAGATGCTTCGGAGCCGACGACATCCATTCTTCGCCGCGGATCACATGGGTGATCTCCATGAGATGATCGTCGACGACGTTGGCGAGATGATACGTCGGCAGCCCGTCGGACTTGAGCAGCACTTGCATGTCGACGCTCGAGTAGTCGAACGGTACCGGTCCGCGCGCGACGTCGTTGACGACGCACACCCCGGTCGCGGGAATCTTCATCCGGACGACGTACGGCTCGCCGGCCGCCGCGCGCCGCGCCGACTCTTCGGCCCCGATTCCGGCGCAGAGCCCGTCGTACTTCTGCTGCGTTCCGGCCGCGCGTTGCGCGGCACGCATCGCGTCGAGCCGTTCGGGCGTGCAGAAACACCGGAACGCGTGCCCCTTTTCGAGGAGCTCGTCGGCGTAGCGCTTGTAGATCTTCGAGCGTTCGCTCTGGCGGTACGGTCCGTGCGGGCCGCCGACGTCCGGACCTTCGTCCCACGAGAGGCCGGTCCAGCGCAGCGCCGCGAGGATCGCCTGCTCGGACTCGGGCGTCGAGCGCGCCTGATCGGTGTCCTCGATGCGCAGCAGAAAATCGCCGCCGTGCTGCTTCGCGAAGCAGTAGTTCACCAGCGCAACATAGGCCGTACCGACGTGCGGATCGCCCGTGGGAGACGGTGCGACGCGCGTTCGCACGCGCCTCGCATCGTTGGGGGAAGCGCTCATGCTAGCCGACGGTTTCGCGTCGTTTGCCGCACTCGCGCTCGACGAACGCGATGATCTCCGAGAGCGGTGCGCCCGGCGTGAAGATCTCGCGCACGCCCCGGCGCTTGAGCTCCGCGGCGTCGTCGGCCGGGATCGTACCGCCGCCGAAGAACACGATGTCCTCCGCGCCCTGCTCCTTCAGCTGCTCGACGACCAGCGGGAAGAGCGTCATGTGCGCGCCCGAGAGGATCGAGAGCCCGATCCCGTCGGCGTCTTCCTGGATCGCCGTCTGGACGATCTGCTCGGGCGCCTGGAAGAGACCGGTGTAGATCACCTCCATACCGGCATCGCGCAGCGCGCGGGCGATCACCTTGGCGCCGCGGTCGTGTCCGTCGAGCCCCGCCTTCGCGACGATGACCCGCAGCGGCCGAGCCGGTGCGTTGGTAGCCGGCATCAGAACTGGGTGTTCTCGGTGTAACGGCCGTAGACGCTGACCATCGCATCGACGATCTCGCCCTCGGTGGCGACCGCTTTGACGCAGTCGATCAGGTAGGGCATGACGTTGTCGCTTCCGGCGCAGGCGTGCTTGAGCGCGGCCAGCGAAGCTTCGACCACCGCGGTGTCGCGGTTGCCGCGCACCGCTTGCACGGAGCGCGCCTGACCGCGCTCGATCTCGGCGCCGATCTTGAGCAAGTCGCCCGGCTGCGTTTCGTCGGGCCGCTCGAAGGCGTTGACTCCGACGATCACCCGTTCGCCCGATTCGATCGAGCGCTGATAGCGGTACGACGCGTCGGCGATCTCGCGCTGCGGGAAACCGGCCTCGACGGCCTCGACCATCCCGCCGAAATCGGCGATCTGCGCGAAGTACTGCTCGACCTGCCGCTCCATCTCGTCGGTCAGCGCCTCGACGAAGTACGCACCGCCGAGCGGGTCGACGACGTTCGTTACGTTGGTCTCGTACGCCAGCACCTGCTGGGTGCGGAGCGCGATCTCGACCGACTTCTCACTGGGGAGCGCCAGCACTTCGTCCATCGAGTTGGTGTGCAGCGACTGCGTTCCACCGAGCGCCGCGGCCATCGCCTCGAACGAGACGCGCACGATGTTGTTCTCCGGCTGCTGAGCGGTCGCGCTGCAACCCGCCGTCTGCGTGTGGAAGCGGAGCTGCCACGAGCGCGGATCCTTTGCGTGATACTTCTCGCGCATGTGGCGCGCGTAGATGCGGCGCGCGGCGCGGAACTTCGCGATCTCCTCGAAGAAATCGATGTGCGAGTTGAAGAAGTACGAGAGCCGCGGCGCGAACTCGTCGACGTCCATCCCGCGCGCGACCGCCGCTTCGACGTACGCAAACCCGTCGGCGAGCGTGAACGCGAGCTCCTGCGCGGCGGTCGAGCCGGCCTCGCGGATGTGATAGCCCGAGACGGAGATCGTGTTCCACTTGGGCATCTGCTTGGTGCAGAACTCCATCATGTCGACGATGATCCGCACGTGGGGCCGCGGCGGGAAGATCCATTCCTTCTGCGCGATGTACTCTTTGAGGATGTCCGCTTGAAGCGTGCCGCCCAGGTTGGCGCGCGGGATTCCCTTGTTCTCGGCGGTGACGACGTACTGCGCGAGCGCGATCGCGGCCGGGCCGTTGATCGTCATCGACGTCGTGATCGCGCCCAGGTCGATGCCGGCGAACAGCGTCTCCATGTCGCGCACGCTGTCGATCGCGACGCCGCACTTCCCGACTTCGCCGAGTGACTTCGGGCTGTCGGAGTCGTAGCCCATCAGCGTCGGCATGTCGAAGGCGACCGAGAGACCCATCTGACCCTGCGAGAGCAGGAAATGGTAGCGCTCGTTGGTCTGTTTGGCGTTGCCGAAGCCGGCGAACTGGCGCATCGTCCAGAGCCGCGAGCGGTACATCGTCGGGTGGATCCCGCGCGTGTACGGATACTCGCCGGGGACGCCCAGGTCGCGGGTAACATCGAGGTGGGCGACGTCGTCCGGGCCGTAGACGGCCTTCAGCGGGACGTCCGAGATCGTGCGGTCGATCGCGCCGGAGCCTTTTCCGCTGCGCGGCGGGGTGCGCTCGGCCTTCGCTTCCCAGCGCTCGACGAGCTCGCGGTACTCGGGGGAGACGTCGGGCCCGAGCCCGGACGCGCGATCGATCATCTTGGCCACGAGCTCTTCCTTCGAGGTCGACGCTCCCCGTCGCTTCCCGAGGGGCGACGGTGCTAGACTGGGCGTCATGAGGACGTTCGTTCCCCTCGCGGTCCTGGTGTTCGCGACGCTCACCCTGACCGGCCCGGCGGTCGCTGAGGGGCCGGCGCCCGCTGCGCCGGCCGAGCTGCACGAGGGCAGTCCGGGCCCCTTCGGGGCGCCGATGCCGCTAACGGTCGTCGTCCGTCAGGACGGGGGGTTTGCCGGCGTCCACCGGTGGCTTTGGTACGACGCCGACGGGACCGCCCGCGCCCATGGTTTAGCCGTCACTGAGCCGGGCACGTTCCGCGCCCGTGCCGAGATCGGGCGTGTCCAGCAAATCGTCGACGACCTGGGCCTCTGCGACCGGCCGGCGTCTGAGTTTCACTCCGCCGGGGGCATCGCCAACGATGCGTTCTACTACAAAGTCACCGTGCGCTGTCCGCACCAGTGGCGGTACTTCACGTCGTCCGACGGCTCGTCCGGCGGCGCCCGCGTTCGCGACGCGATTCGCGCCTTCGAGCGGCTCGGCACGAATTTGAAGTGGGTGCCGACCGACGAACGCATCGCGCTGCCCGACGCGGCCGCGCTCTATCACACGGCAGGATCGTCCTCGTCCTGAGCTATTGAGGTATTGACTCGCGCCTACCCGTATGAGCTATCATTTGGTCATGATCCCCCCTGGCGACTAGTGCGCCTGGGTTGCAGAAGCCGCCCTCACGGGCGGCTTCTGGTCGTTCTTCATGGGGCGGGTGACTGCCACCAATGGTCACTGAGGCAAATGGTACGATCCTAACAAAGCCACCAGCTTGGGTGTAGATCCAGCGGCCGCAGAACGGCAGTTCATCTGTCACGGGCACTGACTACGAATTCAGGAACCGCTCGAGGATCGGCATGAAGCGGTCGAAAGCGTCGCGCTGCAGCGAGTGGCTCGCACCTTCGAAGACTTCGACCTGGACGTTCGGCCCGCCGCGCTCGCGCAGCGGCGGACGCAAGGCTGCGATGACGACGCTGCGGCGCGGATCGGCGAGGGCGAAGAGCAGCGGCTTCGGATAGCCGGCGACCTGCTCGCGCACATCCCAGCGTCCCTCGTCGATCGCGTTCTCCTCGCCGAGCGCGACCACCGGCGCGAGCGTGATCCGCCGCGCGGCGTGCAGTTTCGACTCGATCTCGACCTCCGGCATCCCGGCGTGCGAGAGCCGGATCGACGCCTCGCGCTCGGCGAGCGGCTGCCCGAGCATGCGCCGGTACTCGGGGAGCGTGTTCGCGCTCCACACGCCGCGCTCGACGTGCAGCATGGGGTCGATGGCGACGACGCGTGCAACGTCGAGACTGCGACCGCCCACGACAGCGACGGCGCCGCCCCACGAGTGTCCGATCAGCGCGTGCACCGGTTCGTCGAGCGAGGCGGCGACCTCGGCGAGATCGGCGACGCTGCGCTCGAGCGTCATCAGCCCGGTCACCGAACTGTCGCCGTGCCCACGCTGATCGTACGCGACGACGCGATACCGATCCGCGAGATGCTCGCCGATCCGCGCCCAGCCGCGCCGCGAAGAACCGAGCCCGTGTACTGCGACGACGATCGGTCCGTGCGTACCCCATTGCTGTACCGTGGTCCGCGCACCGTCGGAGAGAACCATATGCCGCTCCTGTGGCGCTACCATAAGAACGTGTTCGCCCCAAACGGGCGAGCGCCCCACCGACGCCGTTTTTCTCGCAGGGTCAGGCAATCTCGTGTCGATTACCAAGGCTATGAGGAAGCCGGGCGCGATGGAGACTACTGTAAGGACCTGGACAGAGCTGCAGGACGTCCTGTTCGAGGACTCCTACGACCCGACAATTCAGCGGTATCGTTCCAATTTCGCGTTCCGAGGAATGGTCAACCGCGGATGGGCTCTCGAAACATCGCTTATGCGCCTCGGTGGACCATACGCTGTGCTGGAGCGCGCGCTACTCAGGAATTTCAAGAAGTACGCACATCAAGAGCAAGCACTAGGAAATTCGGAGTGGAACTGGCTTTCGCTAGCCCAACATCACGGATTGCCTACCCGGTTGATGGATTGGACATACTCGCCTTATGTCGCTTTGCATTTTGCGACAGACGACATGCGCCGGATGGATGATGATGGGATCATTTGGTGCGTTGACCTTTCCGTGGCCAGAACACACCTGCCGCCGCTGTTCGCAGAGGTACGCGAGAGAAACCATGCTTACGCATTCAGCGTGGACATGATGAATGAGGTAGCGGAATCTCTCGAGTCCTTGCAAGCGCTGAGGAAAGACGACTTTGTCGTTTTCTTTGAGCCTCCGTCACTCGACAATCGCATTGTGAACCAATATGCGCTCTTCTCCGTGATGTCGAGATCGGAGGCCAATCTTGAGGATTGGTTGGAGCAGCGTCGCGGTGATCGAATATACCGGAAAATCATCATTCCGGCGTCGCTCAAGTGGGAGGTCCGGGATAAGCTCGACCAAGCAAACATCAGTGAACGAGTGCTGTTTGGTGGCCTCGACGGACTCTGCCGATGGCTACGGCGACACTATAGCCCGGGGCCCGGCGGCGAAACGTCTCTGAAATAGAGCGCCGTGCGCTAAGAGCGGTCGACTCCGCTATCGTTGGACGACATCGCCGAGTGGGTTCAATAGCGACCAAGTAGCGAGCCCGGAACGCGTTCGATGCGATACGATCCTACCGCTGAGTTTTTCTTGGGGAATCAAGATTGGCCCGTACCGTTTCCGTCTCCGCTTGCAGCTCGATCCAGGCCCTTGTCAAATCTATAAGAGATACCAAGTCAGAAAGCTCATTCGCACCGTAGCTTTCATAGTGCACAAAGTCATTCGCGATAATGTTTGCGCGTTTTGCCAAATCCTGGATCGTCGGATCAGCGATATGCTTCGTTATGCACTCTCCGAGCCACGTGCGAACATATGTATCTCGGCTGGTGGGCTCTTTGTAGCTCAGATAATCCTTGACAAGAATTTCCAAAGCACGACGATATCCGCCGCCGGCAATCTCGGTCAGTCCGTCATTCTCAGCCGCCGCCGCTTGGTCGAATACCTGGGAAAAGCGGGGTGAGATCTTTTGAAGCGTTCCCGATACCGGTCGGCCCTGCATCGCATTTGGCACTGTCCTGGTGAAGTGAAACACGATTTCAACGTCCCCTAGATCGGGCCCGGCTTGAATCGGTTCGCCTTCATATTCGGCGATGTAAACCAAGTCGCAGTTCGTGCAGCGAACGGGGACATCGAGAGTCGGGAACATCCATTCGTCTGGGTGCGTCGAGCGCGCGCCGTTACCAAGCGGTTTCGGAATCGCATTTCTCTGACAGCGCGGACAGAAGGTTGGCAATTCGTCGATCTTGCACGATCCCGTTCCATCATTTATCACTACTTCTCCGCTACTCGCTCGCGGCGGTTTCCACTTTGCCATTAACTATTTACCTCGCGTTAGACTGTTGTGACCCACGAAACCATTGCTCGCCCTACAGCCCCTTCACATGGGCGCGGACGTCGCCGTGGGCGCGCACGTTGCCGAGCGCGCTGACTCCGCCACGCACGCCGTACTCGGCCAGCACGATCTCGGCGGCAGCATACGGATCGAGGTCGTCGCCGAGCTGCGCGATCGCGTCTTCGATACGCCCTTCGAGCGTACCGAGCGCGAGCTGTCGCACGCGGTGCGCGAACGCCGACCGGCGTTTCGCGTGCAGCGCGCCGGTCTCGCGGAGCCACGCGTCGTGAGCGACGATCGCGTCCCAGAGCTTGTCGACGCCCTTGCCTTCGACCGCCTGCGTGCTGACCAGCGCCGGGACCCAGCCGTCGTAGTTCAGCATCTCCATCATCGAGCGGATCTCGCGCTGCAGCTGCAGCGCCATCGGGTGATCGCTCTTGTTCACCACGAACACGTCGGCGATCTCGAGCACGCCGGCTTTGAGGACTTGCACGGAGTCGCCGCTGCCGGGCTGCAATGCGACCAGCGTCGTGTCGGCAACCTCGGCAATCTCGATCTCCGACTGACCGACGCCGACCGTCTCGATCAGCACGACGTCCTTCCCGAACGCGTCCATCAGCGAGACCGCATCGGCGGTCGCTCCCGAGAGGCCGCCCAGATGTCCGCGCGAAGCCATCGAACGGATGAAGACGTCGGGGTCGGTGAAATGCTCGAGGAGCCGGATCCGGTCGCCGAGCAACGCGCCGTGCGAGAACGGCGAGCTCGGATCGACCGAGATGACGCCGACCGTCTTGCCTTGGGCACGAACGTGGGCGATCAGCGCGCCGCTGAGCGTCGACTTGCCGACGCCCGGGGGACCGGTGAGCCCGACGGTAAGCGCACGCCCGGTGAGCGGGTAGAGCGCGCGGATCAGATCCGCGCCGCGGCCCGATTCGCAGCGCGAGATCGCGCGTGCGAGCGCACGCGGTTCGCCGGCGCGAAACGCCGTCAGCAGCCCGGCTGGGTCGTCCATCGCGCCTCCGCGTTCACGGCGGGTACCCGGGACTCCCTCACCCCGCCCGCGTACCCGTCGCGGGTGAGTCCCTCCGGTTACGTACGAACCCCGACGATCGCGAACGACGCGATCGTCTTCGCCTGCGAAGACGATCTGTGGATCGTCGACACGGGCGGCGGGATCGCGCGCCGGCTTACCACCACCGACGGCGAGTGCACCCTGCCGCGCCTCTCACCGGACGGCGCACGCCTTGCATTCGTCGGTCGCGAAGAAGGCAATCCCGAGCTCTACGTGATGCCGACCGGCGGCGGCGTGCCGCGCCGGCTGACGTACTTGGGCAGCGAGTCGCTCAACTGCTGCGGCTGGTCGCGCGACGGGCGCTTCATCTACTTCACCTCCGACGCGGGCTCGCCGTTCGTCAAGGAGACGATTCCGTTCCGGGTCGACGCGTTCGGTGGTGAACCCGTCGCGCTGGACGTCGGCCATGCCATGACGATCGACGTCACGGCGAACGGAGCGACGCTGCTCGGGCGCAACGCGATCGACCCGGCGCGCTGGAAGCGGTACCGCGGCGGTACGGCGGGCCACCTGTGGGTCGACGCGCGCGGCGACGGTGAGTACCTGCGCATCTGCCGCGCGCTCGACGGGAACCTCGTGTGGCCGATGTGGCTCGGCGAGCGCGTGATGTTCCTGTCGGATCACGACGGGATCGGCAACCTGTATTCGGTCGCGCCGGACGGGAGCGATCTGCGCCGCCTGACCGACGAGCGGGAGCACTACGTGCGCTTCCCCGCGACCGACGGCACGCGCGTCGTCTACGCCTGCGGCGGTGATCTCGTGCTGCTCGACCCGCGCGACGGGAGCGTGTCGCGCGTCCCGGTGGAGATGCCCTCGAACGCGTGGGAGACCGCGCGCCGCTTCGTCGACGCCGCGGAGCTGCTCGAGACCTGGACGCCCTCGCACGACGGCACGGCGCTCGGGATCGTCACGCGCGGGCGCGTCTATACGATGCCGCTGTGGGAAGAAGCCGTCACCGAGCATCCGGCATCCGGACGCGCACCGGAGCCCGAGCACGCGGCGCGCCGCCGGCTGCTGACCTGGCTGCACGACGACAAGCGCGTCGCGTACGTCGACGACGGCGGGGGGTTCGAGCGGATTGCGATCGCACCGGTCGATCAGAGCGCGCCGCCGCGGTTCGTCATGGATCACGATATGGGCGTGCTGCATCAGCTCGTCGCCTCACCGGCCGGCGACCGGCTCGCGTTCGCGAACAACCGCCACGAGCTGTGGCTGCTCGACCTCGGAAGCGAGCCGCGGCTGCTCGATCTGAGCGTCGGCGAACGCATCGACGACCTTACGTTTTCGCCGGACGGGCGCTGGCTCGCGTACGTGTGGTCGCCGAAGGCGCATACGACGATCGTGCGCATCGCCGAGTGCGAGAGCGGCCGCGTCATCGACGCGACGAGCGCGCTGCGCGAGGACCGTTCGCCGGCCTGGGATCCGGAGGGCAACTACCTCTACTTCCTCTCGACGCGCGACTTTCATCCGGTGTACGACGCGCTGCAGTTCGAGCTCAGCTTCCCCGAGGCGTGGCGCCCGTATCTGGTGACCTTGCGCGAGACGCTCGCGAACCCGTTCGTCGCCAAGCCCGCGCCGCTGCACAAACACGGTCACGACGACGACGACGAGGCGGACGACAAGCGCGACATCAAGCCGCCGGTCGTCGTCGAGGCGGAGGGTATGCCGCTCCGCATGCTGGCGTTCCCGGTCGACGAGGGTGCGTACGACCGCATCGCGGCGGCGAAGGGGCGCGCCGTCTTCACGCGCTTTCCGGTGCGCGGGATCCGGCCGAGCGACCGCGATCACGAAGAATCCGAAGGCGAGCTCTTCGCGTATGATTTCGAACAGCAGCGCAGTGCGACGCTCGCGACCGAGGTCGACGACTTCGTGCTCGGACCGGACGCGCGCACGCTGGTCTACCTTTCGCACGGCAAGCTGCGCGCGATCGACGCGGGCGCCGATCTTCCGGAAGACGATGCCGACGACAAGCCGGGGCAAGAGATCGGACGGCGCACCGGCTGGCTCGACCTCGGCCGAATCAGCGTGCTGGTCGAACCGCGTGCTGAGTGGCTGCAGATGGTGCGCGAAGCCTGGCGCCTGCAGCGCGAGAACTTCTGGGACCCCCAGATGTCGGGGATCGACTGGAACGCCGTCTTGCCGCGCTACGAAGCACTGCTTCCGAAGGTACGCACGCGCAACGAGCTCTCCGACGTGATCTGGGAGATGCAGGGCGAGCTCGGCACCTCGCATGCGTACGAGACCGGCGGCGACAAGCCGATCCCTCCGCAGTACAAGCGCGGCTTCCTTGGCGCGGACGTCGTTTGGGACGACGCGTTGCGTGCGTATCGTGTCCAGCGCATTTTGCGCGGAGACCCGTGGAACCGCGACGCCGACTCGCCGCTTGCGGAGCCCGGCGTCGACGTGAAGGAAGGCGATCTCATCGTCGGGATCGGCGGACACGCGGTAACCGCCGAGTCCGGGCCGGGCGCACTGCTCGTGAACCAGGCCGGGCGCGACATCGTGCTCTCCGTCGTGCGGGGCGCCGGCAGCACGCCGCGCCGCGTGCTGGTACGCACGCTGCGCGACGAACGCATGCTGCGCTACCGCGCATGGGTGGAGGCGAACCGCTCGCTGGTGCACGACCGCACCGGCGGCCGCGTCGGCTACGTCCACATCCCCGACATGGGACCGTGGGGGTTCGCCGAGTTCCACCGCGGCTATCTGACCGAGTTCGACCGCGACGCGCTGATCGTCGACGTCCGCTACAACCGCGGCGGACACGTCTCCGCGCTGTTACTCGAGAAGCTGGCCCGCAAGCGCGTCGGCTACGACGTCTCGCGCTGGACGCCGCCGTTCCCGTACCCCGAAGAGTCCGTCCCCGGGCCGATCGTGGCCGTGACGAACCAATTCGCAGGGAGCGACGGCGACATCTTCAGCCATTGCTTCAAGTTGTACGGACTCGGGCCGCTGGTCGGGATGCGCACGTGGGGCGGCGTCATCGGAATCAACCCGCGCCACCGGCTGGTCGACGGCACCGAGACCACCCAGCCGGAGTTCTCGTTCTGGTTCACCGACGCGGGCTGGGGCGTCGAGAACTACGGCACCGATCCGACGCATGAAGTCGACGTCGCGCCGCAGGACACGCTGCGCGGCGACGACCCGCAGCTCGCCGAAGCACTGCGCCTCGTCGACGAAGCGCTCGCGAGCGCACCCGCCCGCCCGGAGTTTCCGCAGAAACCGAATCGAGCCAATCGACGCTAAAACGCCCGAGCCGGGGTCTACTTCGCGGTCTCGACCCCCACAATCGTCATGCCGTCGCGAAGTCTTCGCGCGATCGTGACCGTCGTGTCACCGCCGTGGAAGGTCTGCATGGAGCCGGCCTCCGCGCTGACGTGGTACGAAGCGGCAAAACGATTGGGCAGCCGAGCGTTGAACCACGTGCGGACGGCTTGGAAACCGTCCGAGGTGGCGTACGAGACGAAACCGCGCCCGCCGTCGACGAGCGCGACGGACTGACCCTTTAGGCGGCGGGGATACAGCGTCACGCCGAGCGGGTCTGCCGGTCCGCGCAAAGCGCGGCCGCCTTCCTGGGCCTTCTCCGATGCCGCGGACGAGAGTTCGAGGTTCTCTTGAATCAGCGCGTTCTTACCGGCCGGCTGTATTATCCGCATGCGATGCGTCCCGGTCGCGTCGTCGAAGCTGAGTTCCGCCGCTCGCTCTTTTCCGCTCGCTTGAATCGGAGCCGCTGCCCATTCCCGGCCGCTGTGCTCGCGGTACCAGCCGACGATCTGCTCGATGTCGCCGACGGCGACGTACGCAATTCCCATTCCGAAGACCGCATAGCTGGTGGCATGTGGAAAGACGGGAAAACCCAGGCCGTCTACCCGGACGACGGCTTGGTGCGCGGATTCCGCCGGAAGCACGCACCAAGCGATCGATGCCGCAAGGGTCACGATCGCGGCGATCCTTTTCACGCGCACAGCCGCTTGCTTCGACCCGGGAGCCCGAGCCCCCACCGGTCCGGCTCCCCGGCTTTCCCTGACCCCGGCGCCCTGATATGCGGCCGAGCGTACCGCCTGCTTACCTCGGCTGCTTACGGAAGGAGTAAGGCACGCTTTCTTGACTGGTGCCAAGGCGGCGTGGTACGCTCCGCGGGCCGAAGCAGGGTCGGATTCAGCTCAGGCTGAGTCCTCAACCCTCACCGGATGCCTGCGGGCGATCCGGTTCTTCTCGAACAGCGGGGACCGCTTCGGCGTCTTCGCTTTTTTAACGTTCTTTCTGGAGAGCAAGTCATAGCAAGACCGCTTCGCGTCAACGAGCAGATCAGAATCCGCCAAGTCCGCGTCATCGACGACGCAGGCCAACAGCTGGGCGTCATAACGACCGAGGAAGCCCTCAACATGGCCCGGACCAAGGGGCTCGACCTCATCGAGGTCTCCCCGACGGCGATCCCTCCGGTCTGCCGCATCGGCGATTACGGGCGGCTCAAGTACGAGCAGTCGAAAAAAGACAAAGAGGCGCGGAAGAAGCAGCGCAACTGGGAGTTGCGCGAGGTCAAGCTGCGTCCCAAGATCGACGTCCACGATTACGAAGTCAAGGCGAAGATGGCCGAACGTCTTCTCCTCGACGGAGGCAAGGTCAAGGTCACGATCATGTTTCGCGGACGCGAGATCACGTACACCGCGTTCGGGAAACGGCTGCTGGACCGGGTCGCGAAAGACCTCGAAAATGTCGCGACGCTCGAACGCGAAGCGAAGCTCGAAGGCAAGAACATGTTTCTCATCCTCGCACCGCGCGCCACCCCGCTCGGTCCGCCCAAGTTCGTTCACCTCAAGACGGACACGGCGCACCACGAAATCGAGACCGTCGATCATCACGATGATCACGAGACCGAAACGGAAGAACAGGGCGGAACGGACGCGGTCGAGACCATCGGGGGAGCCAGTGCCTAAAATCAGAACGCATCGCAGCACAGCGAAGCGCGTCAAAGTGACCGCCAACGGCAAGGTGTTGCACCGACACCAGTTCTCCGGCTGCGGTCACATCCTCAGCAAGAAGTCGCGCAAGCGCAAGCGGAATTTCCGCCGCGATCAGCCGACGTTCAAGGGTGATCTGAAGCGCTTTGCGCCGCAGATCCCATACTTGCTCTAAGGAGACTGACACATGGCTCGCATCAAGCGCGGTCTCAACAAGATCAAAAACCGCCGCAAGGTGATGAAGCTCGTCAAGGGCTTCCGCGCCGCTCGCCGGCGCAACTACCGTGTCGCGAACGAAGCGCTGCTGCATTCGCTGGCGTACGCGTTCCGCGACCGCCGCGTCCGCAAGCGCGACTTCCGTTCGCTCTGGATCGCCCGCATCAATGCGGCGGCCCGGCGTGAAGGCCTCAGCTACTCGAAGCTCATGGCCGGCCTCAAGAAGTCCGGCGTCGCGCTGAACCGCAAAGCGCTCGCGGACCTCGCCGTCCACGACGCCGCCGCATTCGCCCGCCTCACGACGCTGGCGAAAGACGCCGTCGGCGCTGGTTCGAACGCGGCCTAGCCGCATGACGCGCACGCACGCGCAGACGGCCCTCGCCGCGGCTCTGGTCGCGGCGTTCGTCTGCGGGTGCGGTCACGGCGCATCGCAGCAGACGACCTCGTCGGTCGAACACCGCTCGCTGGCGAACCCGAGCACCTTCCCGCTCTATCCGGGCAGCAAGCTCGCGACGGTCGTGCCGGTGAACTCCGCTCAGATGTTCGCCGCGATCAAGGCCAGCGATCCGAAGGCCGACCTGCCGAAGAATTTTCGGGGCCACGAGGTGATCGCCGAGACCGGTGCCTCGATGGCGCAGTTGCGCGCCTGGGTGAACGGTCTGAAGAACGCGCCCCCGGCCGGCTTCCACAAGGTCACCGACAAAGGCAGCAGCACGTCGTCGGGGAGCCTCGGAACGACCCCGAACCAAGCTGTCGGGGCGCAGTTCGAGACCGCAGGCGGCGCCCGCTCTGTGTTCGTCGTCGCAGCGGACCCGAAGAAGATCCGCGAAGCGCTCGGACCGGCGTTCGCACTGATCGACAGCTATTCGAAGATGCCCGGCGTCATGCGCGGGCCGATCGACGACCAGGCGAAGAAACAGCTCGGCTACAGCGTGACCGAGATGCTCGACACGAAGAGTCCCGTCGGGGCGATCGTCGCGACGCTCGAGCGGATGCAGTCCACCGATCGCCGCGCGATTCTGATCATCGACGAGTCGCAGGCGCGGTAGCGGCCAGCGCTACGGCGGTGTGCGCGGCGATCCCGGCGACCATCGCCTGCTCGTCGATGT
Source organism: Vulcanimicrobiota bacterium (assembly GCA_003168375.1). GTDB lineage: Bacteria > Vulcanimicrobiota > Vulcanimicrobiia > Vulcanimicrobiales > Vulcanimicrobiaceae > Vulcanimicrobium > Vulcanimicrobium winogradskyi. Next base: position 1,486,251 of record PMSI01000001.1, on the reverse strand, counting down.
CGAAGGCCGGATGGTGGTTTGGGAAGCGATGCGTCGCATCGGCTGCGCCGAGGAACCAGAAGCACGCCGGGACTCGCTGCGCGTAGTACGAGAAATCTTCACTGCCCATGATCGGCGGGATCTCGAGGACGCGTGCGTCGCCGAACTCGGCGGCGAGCGTCGCGCGCACGAACGCCGTCTCGACGGGATCGTTCGACGTGACGGGATACGACGGATGCCAATCCAGCCGGCACGTCGCGTTCGCGGCGGCGCAAGTGTGCTCGGCGATGCGGCGGATACGGCCTTCCATCGAACTGCGCGTGGCGTCGCTCAGCGAGCGGACCGTCCCCTTGAGCGCGACCCGCGGCGGGATCACGTTGTAGGTCGTGCCGCCGTTGATCGCGCCGATCGTCACGACCGCCGGTTCGATCGGATCGATCTCGCGGCTCACGACGCGCTGCAGGCTGCCGACGACATCGGCCGCGACGACCACGGGATCGACCGAGAACTGCGGCATCGCGCCGTGTCCGCCCACCCCTTCGACGACGAGGTCGAACGAGTCGACCGATGCCATCAGCGGGCCGGGACGCAGCCCGAACACGCCGCTCGGCAGGACGGTTCCGATGTGCAGTCCGTAGGCGCGCTCGATCGCGAAGCGCTCGATCAGCCTGTCCTCGAGCATCGCGAGCGCGCCGCCACCGCCCTCTTCCGCCGGTTGGAACACGAAGGCGACGCGGCCGTGGATCTCGCTCGCGCTCGCGCAGAGCAGCTGCGCGGCACCGAGCAGCATCGCGACGTGCGCGTCGTGACCGCAGGCGTGGGTGACGCCCGGGGTCTGTGACACGTACGCGACGTCGTTCTCCTCGGGCATCGGCAGCGCGTCCATGTCGGCGCGCAGCATGATCGTCGGCCCCGGGTGCGCGCCGCTCAGCAGCCCGACGACGCCGGTGCCGCCGATCCCGGCGTGCGTCTCGATCCCGAGTGCGCGCAGGCGCTCGGCCACGATCCCCGCGGTACGGTGCTCCGCGAACGCGAGCTCCGGATGCGCGTGGAGATCGCGCCGTATCGCGACCGTCTCGGCGAACAGTTCCGTGGAAACGGCGAGGGGATGCTTGTCATCCTCGGAACCTATGGCAGTCATAGGGGTGACCATGCACCATTCGCGATCCACGTTCCTCACCGGGGCCTCGGCGCTGCTGCTCGCCGCACCGGCCGGCGCGGCCTCCCCGGCGCGCCTGGACGAGCACGCGACCTGTCCGGCGCAGACCTGGCCCGAGGCGAAGCAGCGGCTCGTCTACGGGAACCAGCGCTTCGTCTCGGAGACGGCGGCGCACCCCAATCAGACCGTCGAGCGCCGTGTGGATACCGTGCCCGGCCAGTGCCCGTTCGCGCTCGTGCTGACCTGCGCTGATTCGCGCGTCCCGCCGGACGTCGTCTTCGACCGCGGCCTGGGCGATCTCTTCGTCTGCCGCACCGCCGGAAACGTCGCCGACGCGATCGTGATCGGCTCGCTCCAGTACGCGGTGCTGCACTACCACCCGCCGCTGCTGGTCGTCCTCGGACACGAGAACTGCGGCGCGGTCGGGGCGACGCTCGACTGGCTCAACGGCGCGCCGACCCCGCCGCCCAGCATCTACTCCGTCGTCGCGGCCGTCAGCCGGGGGGTGCACCGCGATATGAACCTCGAGGCGGCGGTGAAGGCGAACGCGGCGCACGTCGCGCGGACGCTCAAGGGCCAGCCGCAGATCAGCGCTCTGCACGTCGTGAGCGCCTATTACAGCATGACGACCGGCAACGTGACCTTCTTCTGAGGCGTTCCTCGGCTTGACAAGGCGGCGAGGGCTGTGCTCTACTCAGCCCACATGTCCGCTTGCGCGTTTTGGTACCGGCTCTATTACGGCTACACGGGATTCGTGTCGGTCGAGTTCGGCGCCGCGTAGCAGCAAGGTAATCGGCCACACACTGCACGCGAGCCCCTCGCCGACACGGCGAGGGGCTCGTGCTTTTTGCGAAGCATCAAGGAACGTGACCGCGACGACCCCTCCGATAACGGTCCCCGGCGACAAGTCGATCGCGCACCGCGCGCTGATGCTGGCTGCGCTGGCGCGCGGCGCGTCGCGGCTGCTCAACGTTCCGGCCGGGCTCGACGTCCTCTCGACGCAGCGCGTGCTGCGCGCGCTCGGCGTGACGATCCTTCGACAAGCTCAGGATGACAACGGGGTAGACGAGCTCATCGTGCACGGGAGCGGCGGCGCGCTGGTCGCGCCGGGTACGCCGATCGACTGCGGAAACAGCGGGACGACGATCCGGCTGCTCGCCGGCGTGCTCGCGACGCGCGGCCTGACGGTGACGCTCGACGGCGACGGCTCGCTGCGCGCGCGCCCGATGCGGCGCATCGCGGCGCCCCTGGCGGCGTTCGGCACGCAGATCGAACTCTCGCCGGGCGGAACGGCACCGTTCGTCGTCCACGGCAACGCGCACGCGCGCGGCACGCAGGTCGAGGTCGTCGTGCCGAGCGCGCAGGTGAAGTCGGCGGTGCTGTTCGCCGCGCTCGGGGCGCACGGCCGCAGCCGCGTCACCGGACAGCTTGCGACGCGCGATCACACCGAGCGGCTCTTCGACGCGTTCGGGATCGCGTGCGCTGCCGACGAGAGCGGTGCGCTCGTCGTCGACGGACCGCAGACGCCGCAGGCGACCGACTTCTCCGTGCCGGGCGACGTCTCGAGCGCGGCGTTCCTGCTCGCCGCGGCGGCCGCCGTTCCGGGCGCCCGCGCCGTCGTCGAGGATGTCGGCTTGAACCCGACCCGCATCGCGTTCTTCGACGTGCTGCGCCGCTTCGGCGCCGAGGTCGAAGTGCACGCGAGCGACGGCGGACCCGAGCCGCGCGGGCGCGTCGCGGTACGCGGTGCGGTGTTGCATGCGATCGTCGTCGAACCGGCCGAGGTGCCCGGTCTGATCGACGAGCTTCCGCTCATCGGCGTGCTCGGCGCGTTCGCGCGCGGCACGACCGTCGTCAGCGGCGCCGCCGAGCTGCGGGTGAAAGAGTCGGACCGTATCGAGACGTTCGCCCGCGCGGCACGCGCGATCGGCGTCGAGGTCGAGACGTCGGAGGACGGCTTCTCCGTGCACGGCCCGGCGCGATTCCACGACGGCGCGATCGTCACCGCCGGCGATCACCGCATCGCGATGGCGTTCGCGGTCGCAGGACGCGCGGCGGAGATCGCGGTGCAGCTCGACGATCCGGAGTGCGTCGCGGTGTCGTTCCCGAACTTCGCCGCGGCGCTGGACAGCGTCGCGTGAGCGTTGTGCGGCGCGCCGCCGTGATAGGGCATCCGGTCGCACACAGCCGCTCGCCGGCGCTGTTCGCACGCTTCGCCGCGGAGAGCGGGATCGCGCTCGCGTACGAGGCGGTCGACGTGCTGCCCGACGACCTCGCTGCAACGCTGGCACGTTGGCGCGCGACGCCGGAGTTCGTCGGCTGCAACGTGACGCTGCCGCACAAGGAGCGCGCGCTGGCGTTGGCCGATCGGGTCGAACCCGCCGCGCGCGCGTGCGGCGCGGCGAACGTCCTGACGCGCGTCGGTGCTACGCTCGTCGCGGACAATACCGATGTCGCGGGCGTCGAAGCGGCGCTCGCGCAGTACGGCGTGGAGCTGCGCGGCGCGCGGGTCGCGATCCTCGGCGCCGGCGGCGCGGCTCGAGCGGTCGCCGAGGCAGCCCGCCGCGGCGGCGCGGCGGCGATCGTCATTGGGGCGCGCGACCGTACGCGCGCCGCGACGCTCGCAGCGGACTTCGGTGCATCGGCGTGCGCCCTCGATGCGATTCCCCTCGCCGACGTCTACGTGAACGCGACGCCGGTCGGGATGCAGGGCCAGCCGCAGCACTCGCTCCTGCCGGCCGATGCGCCGCGCGGGGCGGCGGCGTTCGACCTGGTGTACACTCCGGAGGAGACGCCGTTTCTGATCGATGCGCGCGCGCGGGGGCTGCGCACCGTGCCGGGGACCGCGATGTTCCTCGCGCAAGCCGCGGCGACGTTCGACCGTTGGTTCGGCGTCGTTCCCGCCCTTCGACAGGCTCAGGGTGACACTGTGGTGGCTCAGGATGACAACGAAAGATGAGTGAACTGCGCTTTCTCACGGCGGGGGAGTCGCACGGTCCGGCGCTGGTCGGGATCATCGAAGGGATCCCGAGCGGGCTCGCGCTCGACGCGCAGTTGCTGCTCGGCCAGGCGCGGCGCCGCAAGCGCGGCTTCGGGCGTGGCAACCGGCAGAACATCGAGACCGACGAGGTCCGCATCGTCGCCGGCGTCCGCCGCGGCGTCACGATCGGCAGCCCGATCGCGCTGATCCTCGAGAACAAGGATCACGTGCGGTGGGCCGAGATCATGCGCGTCGAACCGCCCGCCGACGACACGCCGCCCGGCCGTCAGGTGCACGTGCCGCGGCCCGGACACGCCGACCGCATCGGCGGGATCAAGTACGGGCACGACGATCTGCGCGACGTGCTCGAGCGCGCGAGCGCGCGCGAGACCGCGATGCGCGTCGCGCTCGGCACCGTCGCGCGCGCGCTGCTCGGCGAGCTCGGTGTGACGATCGCGAGCCGCGTCGTGCGCATCGGCGGCGCGGTCGATGCAACGCCGTGGCGCGACGTGTCACCCGAAACGATCGACGAGTCGCCGGTGCGCGCGCTCGACCCCGCCGCCACGCAGGCGATGGTCGCCGAGATCGAGGCGGCGAAGGCGGCCGGCGACTCGCTGGGCGGCGTCTTCGAAGTCGTCGCGCACGGCGTGCCGGTCGCGCTCGGCTCGTACGTGCAATGGGATCGCCGGTTGGAAGGCGAGGTCGCGCGGACGTTCATGGCGCTCAACGCGATCAAGGGCGTGGAAATCGGGCTCGGCTTCGGCGCCGCGGCGGTCCGCGGCTCGCAAGCGCACGACGAGTATGAACCCGGTGACGGCGTCCGCACGCGCTACCGCAGCAACCGCGCCGGCGGGATCGAGGGCGGGATGACGACCGGCCAGCCGGTCGTCGTGCGCGCCGCGATGAAGCCGATCGCGACGCTGATGCAGCCGCTCGACTCCGTCGACCTGCGCACCGGCGAGGCGACGAAAGCGCACATCGAACGCAGCGACACGTGTGCGGTCCCGGCCGCCGCGGTGATCGGTGAGTCGTTGCTTGCGCTCGCGCTCGCGAGCGCGGTGCTCGAAAAATTCGGCGGCGACTCGATCGCCGAGCTGCGCGAACGCGTCCAAGCGTGGGAACGGACCGTTCGTGCGCGCTAACGTGTACTTGTGCGGGCCGCCCGGCGCCGGGAAGTCGACGCTGGCGCCGCTGCTCGCCGCGCTGCACGCGCTCGACGCCGTCGACGTCGACGCGGTGATCGAAGCCGAGGACGGGCGCGCGATCGCGCAGATCGTCGACCAGGACGGCGAGCCGGCCTTTCGCGCGCGCGAGCGGGCGGCGATCGCCGCACTCGCGCAGCGCGGCGGCGCGGTCGTCGCGCTCGGCGCCGGTGCGCTCGAAGATGCATCGAACCGCCGGGCGGTCGCAGCGAGCGGGATCCTGGTCTTCCTCGACGCGGCGGTCGCGACGTGCGAAGCCCGGACGGCGCTCGCGGCCGGGACGCGGCCGCTGCTGCGCCGGCCGGGCGCCCTGGCGCAACTCCACGCCGCACGCCGGGCGAACTACCTGAACGCCCCGATTCGCGTCACCGTCGACGGGCTCGCGCCGGAAGGCGCGGCGCGCACGGTCGACGCGGCGCTGCGTGAGGAGCGCGTCGTGCGTGTCGAGACGGCGAAGCCGTACGACGTCGCGATCGGTCCGCGCGTCGTCGACGAGCTTCCGCTGCGCGCCACACCGCTCGCGGGCGCTCGCGTCATCGTCGTCTCCGACGAACGCATGGCGGAGCTCGGCGAGCGCGTCGCGGGAGCGTACGAAGCCGCGGGCTTCGCTGCCTCGGTGCTGACGGTACGAGCCGATGAAGGACTGAAGTCGCTGGGCGCGCTGGGCGCGCTGTACGAGTCGTTCGTCGAGCAGCGGCTCGACCGGCGTGGTCTGGTGATCGGGATCGGCGGCGGCACGATCGGCGACGCGGTCGGCTTCGCCGCCGCGACGTTCCAGCGCGGCGTCCCGTTCGTCGCCGTGCCGACCACGCTGCTCGCCGCCGTCGACGCCGCGATCGGCGGCAAGACGGCGGTCAACCTGCCTGGCGGCAAGAACCTCGTCGGCACCGTGACGCAGCCCGCGCTGGTCGCGATCGCGCCGCACCTGCTGCGAACGCTCCCGCCGCGCGACGTCGTCTCCGGCTACGGAGAGATGCTGAAATGCGGGCTGGCGCTCGACGCCGCGCTGTACCGCGCGCTGCGCGCAGGCGAAGCGGCGCTGCTCGACGATCCGGCGACCGCGATCGATGCGATCGCTCGCTGCGTCGAGCTCAAAGCCGAGATCGTCGCGCAGGACGAGGAGGATCGCACCGGCACGCGCGCGATCCTGAACTTTGGCCACACCGTCGGGCACGCGATCGAGAAGGTCGCCGGTTACGGTACGCTGCGGCATGGCGAGGCGGTGATCGTCGGGATGCGCGCCGCGCTCGCGCTCTCGGTCGCGCACGGCGGACTGGACGACGCCGCGCGCGCCGAGGCGGACGCGCACCTGGCTGCACTACCGGTCCCGGCAGCCTGGCGGGACCTCGATGCCGCTGCGCTCGTCGACGCGACGCGCCGGGACAAGAAGCGCCACGCCGGCGGGACGCAGTTCGTGCTCCTCGACGCGATCGGGAGTGCGCGCGTGCACGACGGTATCCGTCCGGAGGACGTCCGAGCCGCCCTGGCGGAGATCGGCGTCGCGTGAACGTCCTGATCGTGAACGGGCCGAACCTGAACCTGCTCGGCACCCGCGAGCCGGAGATCTACGGGCGCAAGACGCTGCGCGACCTCGAACGCGAGGTCGAGGCGCACGCCGAGAAGCTGCGCATCAAGGTTCGCTTCTTCCAGTCGAATCACGAAGGCGCGATCATCGACGAGCTGCACCGCCGCCGCCGGTGGGCCGACGCTATCGTGATCAACCCCGCCGCGTTCACGCACTACTCGTACGCGATCCGCGACGCGCTCCTCGCGGTCGCGCTGCCGGCCGCCGAGGTCCACCTCACCGACGTCGACAACCGCGAGGGCGACTTCCGCAAGATCTCGGTCGTACGCGACGTGTGCGTCCATCGCTTCACGGGCGCGGGGATCGGCTCGTACCTGCAAGCGCTCGACGCGTTCGCCGCGGATCGGGCCGCGCGCAAGAAACGCCGGTGACCGAGCGCCGTCTCGGCGCGTGCGGCCCGGCGGCCGGCGCGATCGGGCTGGGCTGCATGGGGATGTCCGAGTTCTACGATCCGGTCGGCGAGGGCGAGGCGATCGGGACGATTCACCGCGCGCTCGAACTCGGGATGACGCTGATCGACACGTCCGACATGTACGGCCGCGGCGAGAACGAACAGCTCGTGGGCCGCGCGCTGCGCGATCGTCGCGACGCGGCGGTGCTCGCCACCAAGGCCGGGATGGTGCGCAGCGCCGACGACCCGGCGTACCGCGGCGTGAACGGTCGTCCTGAATATATCCACGCAGCCTGCGATGCGTCGCTAGCACGGCTCGGCGTCGCTCACATCGACCTGTACTATCTGCACCGTGCCGATCCGAACGTTCCGATCGAAGAGACGATCGGCGCGATGGGGGAGCTCGTCGCGGCCGGAAAGGTTCGTCACCTCGGCGTCTCCGAGCTGAACCCGCCGGCGCTGCGGCGCGCGGCCGCCGCTGCCCCGATCGCCGCGCTGCAGAGCGAATACTCGCTGTTCACGCGCGACGTCGAGACGAGCGGCGTGCTCGCGGCCGCGCGCGAACTCCGGATCGCGCTGGTCGCCTACGCGCCGCTGGGCCGCGGCATCCTGACCGGCACGATTCGCTCGACGGACGCGCTCGCCGAAACCGACCTGCGCCGGCGTGTGCCGCGCTTCGACCCCGGCAACTTCGAACGCAACCTCGTACTGGTCGACGCCTTCGCGGCGATCGCGCGAGAGCTGGGCTGCACGCCGGCGCAGCTCGCGCTGGCCTGGCTCTTGGCGCAAGGGGACGACATCATCGCGCTGCCGGGCTGCGAACGCGTCGCGCACGTCGAGGAGAACGCCGGCGCCGCCGCGGTGCGCCTCGAGCCGGCGCTTCGCGCGCGCGTCGATGCGCTGTTTCCGCCGGGGGCCGCTGCGGGCCGCCGCTTCCGGGACCCGCGCTTCGTCAGCCAATAACCAGCCGATCATACTTTCTTAAACTTTGACCCGTACAACCCGAGTATGCTGCGATTCAGCACGCTCGGGATCTGCGCTCTGACGGCGGCGTTCGGCGGATCGGCGCTGCCTGCGCTCGCCGACGTCGTATGGTCAGCCGACGGCGCGCACTCCGGTGTCTCGCTCTCCGTCTCGCATCTGCTGATCGCGAGGATCACCGGGGCGATCCCGATCGTGTCGGCGACGATCGTCACCGCGGACGCCGAGACCGTCCCGCTGCTGATCGACGCCATGCTCGACGCGGCGGCGCTGAACACGGGCGATCCGCAGCGCGACGCGCAGCTGCGCGGCGAGCGGTTCTTCGACGTCTCGCGCTTTCCGAAGATCACCTTCGCGAGCGAGCGCGTGTTCGAAACGGGCCACGGAACGTTTCACGTCGAGGGCGAGCTCACCATGCGCGGCGTGACCCGTCCGATGACGTTCGACGCGCGTCTCGTCGCGCTGCGCCGCGAGGCCGATGGGAAACAGCGCGTCCGCTACGACGCCGTCGGCCGCTTCCGGCGCTCCGATTACGGAATGACCTACGCCCGCGGGATCGTCGGCAACGAGGTGACCCTCAACGTCACGATCGAGGCGGTTCACTAGGCACCTACGCCGTGGCGTCGAGGGTTGCGTCCGCCTCGGCCGGTGGCGCGTCGAGGATTGCGTGCAGCATCGGCAGGAACCGTCCCGCGGGCGCGTGCCTGCGCTCGGGTTCGACGATGTCGTGCGAGCGCCCGAGGCCGAGCACCCGCAGCACGCGCACGCCCTCGCCGCCGGCCGCGCGCCAGCGCGCGACGAGATCGTCGATCGCGCGGTTGTTCACCGAACTCTCGCCGGCGTTGCGGACGATCTCGATGTGACGGCCGCGCGGCGGCCCCGTCCTCGCGTCCTCGCGCAGTGCGTCGGCGAGCGCGAGACCGGCTGCGAGCGAGCGCGTCGTGTAGCGGTGGTAGCCGTGCTCGGGGACGCCGCGGCCCTTGTCGATCGGATTCCAATAGAGAAAGCGGTTCGGCGTTTTCTCGAGGACCGCGCGGGCCCACGCATGCCAGTCGCGTGGAAGAAGCCGTAACCCCAGAAACGGGGCGACGGCGACGACCCGGTCGACCCGCGCATCGTGGTGCGCGACGTGCAGCGCGAGCGATCCACCGAGCGAGTGACCGACGAGCACGATCTCCTTGCCGAGCGCCGCCGCAGCATCGAGGATGCGCTCGCCCTGCGCGAGGAGCTCCTCGCTGGTGAGTCCCGCCAGTGCCTCGGACATGCGGTCGGCGTGGCCGTGGCGCGGGAGCCGCGGGACCAGGACGTTCTCTCCTCGCTCGTGGCGCACGCGCGCGAACTCGCGCCACGTGCGCGGGCTTGCGGTCAAGCCGTGCAGCAGCACGGTGACACGCGGCGTGCGCACGCCGCGGTCGAGGACGATCGAGCGCATCTCCTCACCCAGCAGCGCCGCTTCCGGCTGGTCGAGCGATTCGAGGATCCGTTCGCGGTCGAAGGTCATGCGTTGGCCAGCGCGATCACCGCGAAGCTGCGGTCGTCGGTCTCCAGCTGTTCGTCGCGCAGGATCGCCCGCAGCGACGCCGCGGCCTCGCGCGAAAACCCGATCGCGGGCGGCGTCCCGATCCGCCCGATCGTCGTCGCGACAGCGATCAGGTCGTCGACGGCTCGCGCCATCCCCTCGTGGATCGCGCGCTCGGCGTCACGGGCGGGGATTCGCACGCCGGTCGTCCCGGTCGCGAGCATCAGCACGTAGTCGAGTGCGGCGGCGGTCGCCAGTACACGCGCACGATGGGGTTCGAAGCTCTCGTCGTCGCCGAACTCGGCGACGGCGCGCAGCAAGGCCGTCTGCAGCGCAACGACTAGCTGCGCGCGGTCAGTGCCCACAGCACCGCGATCTGCGTCTTCGCGTCCGGCAGCTCGTCCGCGCGGATCTTTCGCCACAGCTCGTCGATCGCGAAGATGCCGAGCTGCATGTCCTCCTCGCCTTCGTCCGGCTCGGCGTCGCCGATATCGTAGCCATCGACGGTGCAGAAGTGCAGCAGCTCGTCGCAAAAACCGGGCGCCGAGAACGCCGACCACAGCCGCGTAACGTGATGCGCCACGTAGCCGGTCTCCTCGCGCAGCTCGCGCGCCGCCGCGTCCTCGGGCGACTCGCTGGGATTCATCCCGCCCGCGACGACCTCCCAGTTCTCGCGCGCGAGCGGATGCCGGTACTGGCGCACCAGCAGCATCTCGTCCGGCCGAGGCCGCACGATGACGACGACGGCTTCGGCGTGTTCGACCACCTCGATGTCGTGCGGTTCCCCGTTGGCGCGGCGCAGCGTGTCGACGCGCAGGTTGACGACGTTGCCGTCGTAGATCCGCCGCGAACGGAGCAGCTGCACCTCAGATGACCGACGTGTTGGCGAACTCTTCGAGCAGCGTCGGGCGGTGCGGCTCCCACCCCAACTCGCGCACGGCCTTCCCGCAGTCGAGCTGCAGATCGCACGCCAGCGCGTCGGCGTACGGGCCCATCTGCGCGCGCGCGTCCTCGAGCGCGACGTGAACGACACGGCCCTCGCGGCCGGCGGCGCGCGAAGCGGCGTGCGCGACCTCGACGTAGGGGACCGACGCGCCTCGCTGCAGGTCGCGCATCTCGCCGCGCACCGGCTCGGCACCGAGCTCGCGCAGCTTCTCGGCCGCGGCGTCGCTGCGCGCGAGCGCGCGCACGACGTGGGTGCGGCGGCGCAGCTCGCGGACGACGCTCGCGCCGATAAATCCCGTACCGCCCGTGATGAAAACCGGCATCAGGTCCTCTCTTTACCCCCTTCGACAGGCTCAGGACCGGCTGAGGGCGGACGCGCGGCGATCGTGACGATATCGAAGACGAGCGCCGCCTCGGCGGCCGCGATGCACGCGCCGATCGCCCAGTGCACGTGCAGCCCGATTGCGACGAAGGCGAGGATCGCCGCGACGAAGTACGCGGCCGCCTTCGTGACGTCCAGCCGCGCGCTCGGCGCGTTCGCGACGAAGGCCCGGCGCAGTGCGAGGAACGCCAGCACGACGACGACGCCGAGCGCGACCGCCGCGAAGCCGCGATGCTCCCCGAGCAGTCCGAGGACGATGTTCCCGCCGCCGGCAACGAGCACGGCGATCACGACCATCCAGACGATCTCGGCGATGCGGCTGTCCCTCACCACCGGCCCTTCGACACGCTCGGGGCAAGCTCGTCCACCGGACCGCGACCCCGTGGAGCCTGCCCTAAGCGTGTCGAAGGGACGCGCGTGCCGACCGAGCTGAGCCCGCACAACCCCCGCGTCGCCCAAGTGCGCGAGCTCCGGACCCCGCGGGGACGGCGTGCCGAGGGCCGCTTCGCGGCCGAGGGCCCGACCCTGCTGGACGAGGCCGACCGGAGCGGGCTGCACCCGCGCGAGATCTTTACCACCGCCGGCGGTCTCGAGCGCTTCGCGGCGGCCCGCTGGGAGGCCGACGGAATCCCGGTGTACCTCGTGCCGGATCGCGTCTTCGAGCGGCTCTCCGACCTCGAGACCCCGACCGGCGTGCTCGCCGTGTTCGACCTGCCGGCGCGAGCCGTCGCGGACGTTCTCGCAGGCGACGGGCCGGTCTTGCTGCTGGCCGGCGTGAACGACCCCGGGAACGCCGGGACGCTGGTCCGGTCAGCCGAGGCCTTCGGGGCCGCGGGCGTTCTGTTCGGGCGCGGCGGCGCCGATCCGTTCGCCGCCAAGGTGGTTCGGGCCGCGATGGGTTCGCTGTTTCGGGTCCCGGTTGCGGTGGTCGACCCCGAGGAACTGCTGGCCGCCGCGGCCGCCGCCGGGCGGCCGGTGATCGCGACCGACACCGAGGGCGAGGACCTCGGCGTCGTGGGGATTCCGGCGAACGCGGTCCTGGCGGTCGGCAACGAGCGGCGGGGGGTGCGGGACTGGCTGCCACGCTGGGACCGCGCGGTCCGGATTCGGCAGCGGTCGCCGGCGGAGAGCTTGAACGCGGCCGTCGCGGGAAGCATCGTTCTGTACGAAGCGATGCGCTGTCAAGACCCTTGTCAAGTCGCCGAAAAACCCTGATCTGTCAAGACTTGGCGGGCACTTGGGGTGGTGCTATACTCACCCCTGCCGACGCGAACTGCGCGCGCACCGAAGACAGGAGAGGGAACCGCCGACGCCTATGCGCACCTCCGACGTATTCTGGAAATTGTTTAGCTCGACAGGCTCGATCAGCGCATACCTGATGTACCGGCACCTGCATCCTTCGCCCGCGAATTGACGCGGGCCACCCCTTCGAGAAACGAAGGGGACCAAGAACGAAAGATGGTGTGAAACGCCCGGTCCTCCAGGACTGGGCGTTCGCATTTCTGTATGACCCCCTTCGACAAGCTCAGGATGACATAGCCCGGCATGAGTGAACTCGACATGAACCTCGCGGAGCTGACCGCGCGCTTCCGCGACGCGGTCGCGCGCTCGTCCGACGCGCGCGCTCTGGACGAGGTTCGCATTGCGTTTCTCGGGCGCAGCGGCGCGGTTACCGAGGTTCGCAAGGGGATCGGCAAACTGCCGCCGTCCGAGCGGCCCGGCGCCGGGAAAGTGATCAACGAGGCGGTCCAGGCGCTCGAAGCCGAGCTCGCCGCAGCGCTCGCACGCGTTGAGAACGCCGCGCTCACACGCTCGCTCGAGGATACGAGCGACGTCACGTTCCCGGGACCGCCCGCGAAGATCGGCGCGATCCATCCGGTGCGGCACGTTGCGATCGATGTCGCGCGCTACTTCACGCGCCATGGCTTCGCCGTCGTGCTGGGTCCGGAGATCGAGACGGACGCGAACAACTTCGACGCGCTCAACATCCCGCCCGATCATCCCGCGCGCGAAGGACTCGACTCGTTCTACCTGCGCCCAGATCTCGTGCTGCGCACGCACACCTCGCCGATGCAAGTGCGCGCGATGCGCAAGCACGGTCCGCCGATCGCGATCATCGTGCCGGGGAAGGCGTACCGCCGCGACGCGAACGACGCGCGCCATCTGTTCATGTTCCACCAGGTCGAAGGGCTGATGGTCGGTCACGGGATCCACTTCGGACATCTCAAGGGGATGCTGGTCGGGATGTGCCGCGAGCTGTTCGGACCGTCGGCCGACGTGCGCTTCCGGCCGTCGTTCTTCCCGTTCACCGAACCGTCGGCGGAGATCGACGTCAAGTGCCCAGCCTGCGCCGGCACCGGTGAGGTCGCCGCCGTACAATGCCGCACCTGCGGCGGGAGCGGCTGGATCGAGCTGGGCGGGAGCGGGATGGTCCATCCGAACGTGCTGCGTTCGGTCGGCTACGATCCCGACGCCGTGACCGGCTGGGCGTTCGGCTGCGGGCTCGAGCGCATCGCGATGAAGCGGCACGACATCAACGACATCCGCGCGTTCATCGAAAACACACCGGGCTTCGCCGAGGGTTTGGCCTGATGCGCGTGCCGATCGCATGGCTGCGTGACTACGCCGACCTTCCGGCCGACGCGAACGAGATCGTCGCACGGCTCGCGGCACTCGGGTTCCCGGTCGACGACATCGAGATGCGGCCCCGGCTGACCAACGTCGTCGTCGGGCGAATCGTCAAGCTCGAACGGCATCCGAACGCCGACCGGCTGCAGCTCTGCACGATCGACGTCGGCAGCGCGAAGACACTCTTGATCGCGACCGCGGCGACGAACGTCGCCGAAGGCCAGACGATCCCGGTCGCGACGATCGGCGCCGAGCTCGCCGGCGGCCTGAAGATCGCGCCGCGCAAGATGCGCGGCGTCGACTCCGAGGGGATGCTGATCTCGGCCGAAGAGATCGGGCTTCCCGCCGATTGGTTCGAGGACGGGATCATGCAGCTCGAACCGTCGATCCCGCTCGGGACCGATCTGATCGCCCACTTCCGGCTCGGCGAACCGGTGCTCGAGGTCGACGTCACCCCGAACCGGCCGGACGCGCTCTCGATCGTCGGGCTCGCGCGCGAGCTCGCCGCATCGTTCGGCGTGCCGCTGCACGAACCGTCGACGCTGGTGCACTACGAAGAAGGTGGCGACGACGCGCGGGTGACGATCGAGACGGTCGACTGCAAGCGCTTCGTCTACCAGCGCGTCGGCGGGCTGCGGGTGCGCCCGGCACAGGCGTGGATGCGCGTGCGGCTCGCGCTCGCCGGACAGCGGCCGCTGAACAACGTCGTCGACGTCTCGAACTTCGTGATGCTCGAGCTCGGTCAGCCGCTGCACTTCTTCGACTGGGACCGCGTCGCCGGGAAGCACCTCATCGTGCGCGACGCGAACGACGGCGAGCGCTTCACGACCCTCGACGGTCAGGAGCGCGTGCTCGACACGCGCGCGATCGTCATCGCGGACGACCAGGGCCCGACCTCGATCGCCGGGATCATGGGCGGGCAGCGCAGCGAGGTCGAGGCGACGACCGGCGAGGTGCTGATCGAGGCGGCGACCTGGACCGGGCCGCGCATCCGGCGCGCGTCGGTCGGGCTGAAGCTGCGCACCGAGGCTTCGAGCCGGTTCGAGAAGTCGCTGCCGCTCGCACTCGCCGACCTCGGCGCGGCCCGCGCCGCGGCATTGCTCGCCGAAGAAGGCGGCAGCGTGGCGATGCCGCAGGCGGCCGGGATGCCGGCAACGGAGCCCGCCCCCGTCACCCTGCGCGCGAGCGAGGTCGAACGGCTGCTGGGCTTCACGCTGACGCCCGGCGAGATCGAGACGGCACTGTCCTCGCTCGGGTTCGCCGTCGCACGCCGGGACGCGGAGTTCGTCGTGACGCCGCCGTACTGGCGCGGTGACGTCACGATCGCCGCCGACCTCGTCGAGGAAGTGGCGCGCGTCGTCGGCTACGACCACGTGCGCGCCGAGACGCCCGCCGTCGCGCCGCACGACGTCGACTCGGCGGCGTTCGACCGCGAGACCGAACTCGCCGTGACGCTGGCCGGCCTCGGCTACACCGAGGTCCTCTCGCTCTCGCTGCAGCCGGGCAGCGTCGCCGAAACCTGGCGCGCGAGCGGGATCGCGATCGACGAGCCGGTCGAGATCACGAACCCGCTGAGCGAAGACCAGCGCTGGATGCGCTTCTCGCTGGCGCCCGCGCTGCTCGAGTTCGCCGCGCGCGATCGTGCGGCTTGGCCTGCCCTGAGCTCGTCGAAGGGGCCGTACCTGCGCTTCGAACTTGGCCATGTCTTCGCGCAATCGAACCCCGACCCGCGGGAGACCGTTCACCTCACGGCGCTACACGCGGGTGGCGAGAGCGCGTTCGGACGGCTAAAGTCCGACGTCCTGGCGCTGCTGCGGCGGATCACCGGGCTCGATGCGCGCGTCGCGCGTGGCACGTTCGCGTCGCTCCATCCCGGCAAGACCGCGGCGCTGCACGTCGGCGAGATGCTGGCCGGCTACGTCGGGATCGTCGACCCGCGTCTCGCGCGGGCCTACGACGTCGCCGACACGACCGCGCTCGCGACGCTGTTCGTCGAAGCGCTCCCGCCCTACGTGACGCCGAAGTACGTCGCGCCCTCGAAGTTCCCGCCGGTCGACCGCGATCTCGCGGTCGTCGTACCGGAGAGCGTCCTCGCCGGCGACCTCGCCGGCGCGGTGCGTGAGGAACCGCTCGTGCGCAGCGCGACCGTGTTCGACGAGTACCGCGGCCCGCAGATCGGCGACGGGAAGAAATCGCTCGCGCTACGCATCGTGCTGCAGAGCGACGAGACGACGCTGACCGACGAAGCGGCCGACGCCGCAATGCAGCGCATCGTCGCCACGCTGCGCGAACGGTTCGGCGCGGTGCCCCGCTCGTGACCTGGCCCGATCTCGTCATCGCCGCGATCGCGCTGCTCTTCGCCATGAAGGGCTGGAAGCGCGGCTTCGTCGCGGAGATCGGCGGGTTCATCGCGCTGTGCGCGGCGATCTGGGCCGCCCTGCACTACCCCGGCGTGCTCGACCAGCCCGCCCGCGACTACGCGCACGTGAACGAGGGGAGCGCGCACGTGGTCGGGATGATCGCCTTCGCGCTGATCGTCTACGTCGCGCTGCTGGCGATCTCGGTGATCCTCTCCGGGATCGCAAAGCTGCCGGTGATCGGCATCGGCAATTCGCTCGGCGGCGCGGCGATCGGGATCGTGAAGGCCGCCGTCGGCGTCTGGATCGTGCTCTACGTCGCGCTCTTCTTCCCGCTCACCGGCGACCTCCGCACCGATTTGCACAACTCGCAGCTGGTCGCGATCGTCACCTCCGAGAACCCCTACATCGACGGCGTCGTCAAGAACACGATGCCCTGGTTCGTGCGCCCGCTCGTGCAGCCGATCTTCGCTCGCCACCGCGTGTAGAGCGTGGCGCGTCCCTGCGGGGGCGCTTGCTCCCTGGCAAAGAACACCAGCCGTCATGGCCATCACGAAGCCGTCTCCTTTGGGGCGGGGGCGCCTCTATGCGGGGTTGTCGGCGCCCGAGCGCCGCGCGGAGCGGCGCGGACGGCTCCTCGAGGCGGGGCTCGAGCTATTCGGCACGGTCGGCTTCGGAAAGACGACGATACCGATGCTGTGCAGCGCGTCCGGGGTGACCGCGCGCCACTTCTACGAGGAGTTCGACTCGCGCGAGGAACTGCTCCGCACGCTCTACGACCGGATCGCCGAGACCGCGTTCGACCGAGTGATCGACGCCCTGCGCCGGCGCGACAAGGACGTCCGCGAGCGCATCCACGACAGCAGCGCGGCCTACTTCCGCTATCTCACCAGCGATCCGCGGTTAGCGCGCATCTACACCATCGAGGCGGTCGGCAAGCACGCCGAGCTCGAGACCCACCGGCGCGCGAAGCGCGAGGCCTTCGTCAAGAAGCTGACCAAGGCGGCGCAGCGCGTCTCGAGCTCGATCGACAGCCGGCTGCTGAGCGCCGCGATCGCCGGGGCCTCGCACGATCTGCTGCTGGAATGGGTGCTCGCCCCGCGCCGGCCGTCCGTCGAGAAGCTCACCGAGACGATCACGACGCTCTGGATTCGCACCCTCCGCCTCGACGGCGCCGTCGCGCCGGAATAAAAAAGCCGCTAGCCGACCGCCGCCGGCGTCTGCGCCTGCGTCTTCGTGCTGCGCGCCGCGAGGTAGCGGCCGAGGTGGAAATCGACGTCGCCCAAGAGGCGCTCGACGATCGTCATGCGCTTGAAGTAGTGGCCGACCTTGTACTCCTCGCTCATCCCGATCCCGCCGTGCAGCTGGATCGCGTTCTGGCCCACGAAGCGCCCTGACTTTGCGACCTGGACCTTGGCGGCCGAGATCCCGCGCCGGCGCGCGACCGGATCGCGCTCTTCGCCCAGCGTCGTCGCGGCGAGATAGGCCATCGAGCGCGCGAGCTCGAGTTCGATGAACATCTCGGCCATGCGGTGCTGCAGCGCCTGGAACGAGCCGATCGGCACGCCGAACTGCTGGCGCTGCTTCGTGTACTCGACCGTCGCTTCGAGCATCGTGCTCATCAGCCCGAGTCCTTCGGCGCAGAGTGCCGCGGTGGCGTGATCGAGCCCGAGCTCCAGGAGCGCGAGCCCCCCGCCGACCCCGCCGATGATCTCCGCGCCCGCGACGCGCACGCCGCCCAGACGGACGTTCCCGGCGTCGTACCCATCCTCGCTCGCGTAGCGCTCGCGGACGACGTTCGGCGCGTCCGAGGGGACTGCGAAGAGCGTGATCTCGTCGCCGGTCAGCGCCGAGACGATCAGCGTCCCCGCAGTCGAGGGATCGAGGACGCGGACCTTCGTCCCCGTCAGCACGTAGTCGTCGCCGTCGCGCACCGCGGTCGTCGCGACGCGCGCGGGATCGTACCGTGCGTGCGGTTCCTCGTACGCGACCGTGATGCGCTGCTCGCCTTCGACGACACGCCCCAAGAGATCGGGGCGGTTTGCCGCGTGAAGGATCGTCCCGGCGAGCACGACCTGCGCGACGTACGGTGAGACGACGAGCCCGCGTCCGAACTGCTCCATGAGCAGCAGCGTTTCGAGCGGGCCGCCGAAGCCGCCGAGATCGTCCGGCGCGCCGATCGCGAGCCAGCCCAGCTCCGCGAACGTCGGCCAGTGATCGCCGCCCGCGTGGTCGCCCGCGGCGAAGCGCGCGACGCTGTCCTTGATCAGCAGCTGTTCCGGTGAGAGCGTAAAGTCCACAGCAGCACTCGTTCCTACGGGAGCTTCAGGATGCGCTTTGCGATGATGTTCTTCTGGATCTCGTTCGAGCCGGCGTAGATCGACGTCTTGCGATAGTTGAAATACTTCGGTGCGACGTGCGCCTCGGCGTACGGGCCGAGCGCGTCGAGCGCGAGCTCGCTGATCGCCTGCTGGATCTCGGTCCCCTTGATCTTGAGGATCGAGGACTCGGGGCCGGGACGCTTGCCGGCCGACTCGGCCGCCAGCGTCCGCAGCTCGGTGAACGCCAGCGCTTCGAGCTCGATCTCGACCTGCGCGACGCGCTCTTGCAGCCGCCGGTCGTCGATCTTCTCGTGCGCGAGCAGCTCGTGCAGCGATTCGAGCTGCTGGCGGCAGCCGGCGATTCCGGCGGTCCCGGTGCGTTCGTGCTCGAGGAGAAACTTGGCGATGTTCCAGCCCTCGCCTTCGCCGCCGACGCGGTTGGCGACGGGGACCCGGACGTTTTCGAGATGGACTTCATTGATCTCGCGACCGCCGTCGATCGTCTCGATCGGGCGCACGGTGACGCCGGGCGTTTTCATGTCGACCAGGATGAACGAGATCCCGTCCTGCTTCTTCGCGCTGCGCTCGGTGCGCGCCAGGACGAAGATCCAATCGGCCCACTGCGCGGCGGTGATCCACGTCTTGGTGCCGTTGATTACATATGTTTCAGCCTGTCCTGAGCTTGTCGAAGGATCGTGAACGGCGCTGCTCTGCAAGGAAGCGAGGTCGGACCCAGCGCCCGGCTCGGAGTAGCCTTGGCACCAGAACTCTTCCCCGCTGTGGATCTTCGGGAGGTACCGCGCGCGCTGCTCGTCGTTCCCGAACTCGATGATCACGGGAGCCACCATCTGGAGACCGAACGGCAGCAGCCGCGGCGCCCAGCCGTAGCTGATCTCTTCCTGGAAGATGTGCTTCTCGACGGGTCCCCAGTCCGTTCCGCCGAGCGCGACCGGCCAGCCGGGCGCAACCCAGCCTCGTTCGTGGAGAATCCGGTGCCAGCAAGCGTAGTCGTCCTTGCCGAGCGGATCGCCCGCCTGCACCCTGCGGCGGACGTCCGGAGGCAGATGGGTCGCGATGAACTCGCGAACCTCGTCGCGGAACGCGCGCTCCTCGGGGCTGAAGGCCAGGTCCATCGCTTTTTTCCCTCGGTTCCTCTCGCACGAACGGAAGTGACAAACATGTTATTCGACATGACCGGCCGGGTTGCCCTGATCACCGGGTCCTCGCGTGGGATCGGCCGGGCGATCGCCGAGCGCATGGCCGAAGCCGGCGCGAAGGTCGTGATTTCCAGCCGGAAGGCGGACGCCTGCGTAGAGGTTGCAGCCGGGATCACCGCCCGCGGCGGGACGGCGATCGCGCACGCGGCCAGCATCTCCGACAAGGCCGCGCTCCAGGGCCTCGTCGACCGCACCCTCCACGAGTGGGGCCGCATCGACGTGCTGGTCTGCAACGCCGCGGTCAACCCCTATTACGGCCCGCTGCTCGAGATTCCGGACGAAGCGTTCGACAAGATCATGGCGAGCAACGTGCGCAGCAACCTCTGGCTGTGCAAGATGGTGATCCCGCAGATGGCCGAGCGCCGCGAAGGGGCGGTCGTCGTCATCTCCAGCATCGCCGGCCTCAAAGGAAACACCGTGCTCGGCGCCTACGGCATCTCGAAGGCGGCCGACTTTCAGCTGGTGCGCAACCTCGCCGTCGAGTGGGGGCCGTCGAACGTCCGCGTGAACGCGATCGCCCCCTCGATCATTCGCACCGACTTCGCCCGCAAGCTCTGGGAAGACCCGGCGATCTACGCCAAGGCCGTGAGCGGGTATCCGCTGCGCCGAATCGGCGAGCCCGACGAAGTCGCCGGCGCCGCGATCTTCCTGGCTTCACGCGCCGGCGCGTTCGTCACCGGCCAAGTGATCACGGTCGACGGCGGCGTCACGATCGGCGACGGCGGCTAAGCGGTCGAACCGCCGAGGTAGATCGCTTTCACCCGCTCGTCGCGCAGCAGCTCGGCCGCGGTTCCGGCGAGCGCGACGGCACCGTTTTCGAGGACGTATGCGCGGCCCGCGTGGCGCAGCGTGAGATACGCGTTCTGCTCGACGATCAGCAGCGCCGTCCCGCCGCGCGCCAGCTCGCTCGCGATCGCGAAGATCTGCTCGACGATCTGCGGTGCCAGCCCGGTCGAGGGCTCGTCGAGCATCAGCAGCTTCGGCCGCGCCATCAGCGCGCGGCCGATTGCCAACATCTGCTGCTCCCCGCCGGAGAGCGTGTACGCGTGCTGCGCGCGGCGCTGCGCGAGCGGCGGAAAGCGCTCGTAGACGGAGCGCAGGTCCGTTTCGAGTGTGCCGCGGCGGCGCACGAACGCGCCGAGCCGCAAATTGTCCTCGACGCTGAGCCGCCCGAAGAGCTGCCGTCCTTCGGGGACTTGCAGGCAACCGAGCCGGACGGTGCGTTCGGTGTTCGCGCGGGTGAGGTCGGCGCCGTCGAAGACGATCGTCCCGCCGCGCAGTGTCACATCGTACCGTGAGATCGCGCGCAGCAGCGTCGACTTTCCCGCACCGTTCGGACCGAGCACCGCGACCAGCTCGCCCGCGGCGACGTCGAGGTCGACGCCGCGCAGCACCTCGAGCGCGCCGTAGCCGGCGCGCAGTCCGCGCACCTCGAGCAGCGCGCCGCTCACGTCGCGGTCCCCAAGTAGGCGGCGATGACGCGTGGATCGCGCTGCACCTCCGCCGGCGCCGCGTCGGCGATCACGCGGCCGAACTCGAGCACGATGACGCGCTGCGAGATCGCCATCACCAGCTTCATGTCGTGCTCGATCAGCAGCAGCGTCGTCCCCGCGTCGCGCAGCGCCAGCAAGTCCGCGTTCAGCCGCTCGCGCTCGGGCCCATTGAGGCCGGCCGCCGGCTCGTCGACCAGCAGCAGCCACGGCTCGGCGGCGACCGCGCGCGCCAGCTCGGCGCGCCGCCGGTCGCCGAACGCGAGGTCCTTCGCGAGCACACCGGCGAGATGGTCGAGGCCGAGGCGCGCCAGCACCGCGCGCGCGCGCCGGTCGGCGACGCGGCGGTTCGCGGCCGCCGCCGCGGCGACGTTCTCGAAAACGGTCATCGCGCCGAACAGGCGCGCGTTCTGGAACGTGCGCCCGACGCCGAGCGCGGCGATCCGGTGCGGTTGCCGGCCGGTGACGTCGGCGCCGCCGATCGCGATCCGTCCCGCGGTCGGCCGGCCGATCCCGCAGATCGCGTTGAACAGCGTCGTCTTGCCGGCGCCGTTTGGGCCGATCAGCGCGGTCAGCGTCCCGGGCTGCAACGAGAACGAGACGTCGTCGAGCGCGACCAGCCCGCCGAACCGCTTCGTTACGCCGCGCACCGCGAGCGGCTCGGCCGACGGGGCGCGCACCGGCGGCGCGGCGATGACCGCCGGCGGCGGCGGCGCAGCGCGAGTGGACGGCGCGCGGGCGAACGCGAGCCGGCGCAGCGTTCCGAGCACGCCGCCCGGCGCGAAGATCACGCACAGCACGACCAGCGCGCCGTAGCCGACCTCGCGCCAGTTGTCCCACTGGTGGCCGACGACGTTGAGGTAACCGATCAGCGCCGCGCCGAACAGCGCGCCGGAGATCAGACCGCTCCCACCGAGCACGACCATCAGCAGCACGTCGACCGACAGCGCGATCCCGACCGCGTCGGGGTTGACCAAGCCGAGGTACGCGGCGAACGTCGCGCCGCCGGCGGCGGCGAGCGCACCGGCGTAGGCGAACGCGACGATCTTGTAGCGGCGCGTCGGGATCCCGATCGTCTCGGCGGCGAGCTCATCGTTGCGTATCGCCTCGAACGCGCGGCCGGCGCGCCCGCGCAGCAGGCTCAGCGAGAGCAGCGCGATGACGAACGCGACGATCCAGGCGAACCAATACGCGACGTGTCCGCTGATCGTCAGCGGTCCGGCCTGCGGGTACGGGATCCCGGTGATCCCGCTGGCGTGACCGAGGAACGGCGCAGCATGGAAGACGCCGGCGGCGATCAGGCCGAACGCGAGCGTCGCCATCGCCAGGTAGTGGCCGCGGAAGCGCAGCGCGATGAAACCGAGCCCGACGCCGATCGCCGCCGCGAGCGCGATCCCGAGCGGTGCGGCGGTCCAGAACGGCCAGCCGCGCTCGACGGTGAGATACCCGACCGAGTACGCGCCGATCCCGAAGAACCCGGCCTGCCCGACCGAGATCTGGTTCACGTTGCCGAGCAGGATCGAGAGCCCGATCGCCGCGGGCGCGAAGATCGCGACATACGTGCCGGCCTGCGAGAGTCCGGCGTCGTGCTGCGCGAGCACGCCGAACAGGATCACGATCGCCGCGAACACGGCGAGCATGCGCGCGTCGTCGCGCAGGCGCGCGCTCAATCGCGCACCACGTCGCGGCGGCCGAAGAGCCCCTGCGGCCGGACGAGCAGCATCAGCAACAGCACCGAGTAGACGAGCGGATCGGCGACGTCGTACGACATCCGCGACTGCAGGAACACTTGCAGGACGCCGACGACGAACCCGCCGGCGACGCAGCCGACCGGCGATTCGAGCCCGCCGACGATCGCGGCGACGAACCCCTTGATCGTGAGCGCGAAGCCCGCCGCGCCGCCGACGAGCGTGATCGGCCCGATGATCGTCCCGCCGTACGCCGCGAGCGCGATCCCGAGCGCGACGCTGATCGCTCGCGCCGAGTTCACGTCGATCCCGACCAAGCGCGCGCCGAGCGGGTTTTCGGCGGCGGCGCGGATCGCTTTGCCGTAGTACGTGCGCTCGAAGAACACATACAGCGCCGCCAGCGCCGCGATCAACAGCGCGAAGACCCACAGCGACTGCACCTGGACGACCGCGCCGCCGTCCTTCGACAAGCTCAGGATGACAATATTGGCCGGGCCGCCGAAGCCGGGCAGGGGATGGGAGTCCGAGCCCCAGCCGGGGACGAGCGCATGGCCGTAGAGCAGCACGAAAACCGCGCCGATCGTTGCGATCGTCACGCCGGCTTCGCCGCCGGTTCGCCCGGCCGGCCGCAGCACAACGATCTCGAAGACGAGTCCGAGCACGAACCCCGCGAGCGTCGCGCCCGCGAGCGCGAACCACGCGTTCGCGTGCAGCACCTCGGCGCAGGTGAGCGCGATCAGGCCGCCGACGATCGAGAACTCACCCTGCGCGAAGTTCACGACGCGCGTCGCGCGCAGGATGATGTGGATCCCGAGCGCGATCAGCGCGAACTCGCTGCCGACGGTGAGGCCGGCGATCAGCAGCTGGAGCACGGACTACGTCGCGCCGCGATCGCTTAGGGGCTGCCCCAACTCCCGTTGCGCGCCATCGCAATGCGCACGTCGCCGGGGACGAGCCCGTTGTGGTCGGTCGGTGAGAACTTGAACGTTCCGTCGGCGAGCGGGATCGAGCGGCCCGCTTCGAGCGCGTTCGCAAGGCTCGTGCCGTCGGTCTTGCCGTGCGCGTCGCGCAGCGCGGCCGCGATCAGCTGCGCCGCGTCCCAGCCGTTCGCCGCGAACGAGACGACCGGCAGATGATATTCCTTGTCGTACAGGTCGGCGAACGCGCGCTGCTCGGCGCTCGGCGACCCCGCCAGCGGCGAGGCGGAGTACACCTCACCGGCCGCCGCGCCGCCCGCGACGTTCAGGATCGCCGGCGAGAGAATCCCCGACGAGCCCAGGATCGGCAGCTTCACGCCGAGCGTCCGGGCCGAGCGGATCGCCAGCCCGGGCGTCGTCGTCGCGCCCCACAGCACGATCGCGTCGGGCTTCGCGTCGCGCAGCTTGACGATCTGTGGGGTGAAGTCGGTCGCGGTCCCCGGATACGACTCGTCGCCGACGACCTGCATACCGAGCGCCCGCGCCTCGGCGGCCGCGATCTTCGCGCCGCCGCTGCCATACAGGTTCTCGTCGTGCAGGATCCCGATCGTCTTCACCTTGAGCCGCGATTTCGCGAACGAGAGCAGCGCGATCGCTTCGAGCTGGTCGCGCGGGTTCACCTGGAAGACGTTCTTCACGACGCCGCGCTGCGTGTGCCACACCGACTCGGTCGGCGTGGTATAAACCTGCAGTACATTCGCGGCGCCGGTGACGCGCGCGACCGCGACGCTGGTGTCGGTGCGCGTGCCGCAGAAGATCGCGACGTGCCCGCTGGCGATCATCTGCGTCGCGAGCTGCGCCGCGATGTCGGCCTTCGCGCCGTCGTCGACGATGTCGAAGTGGATCTGGCGGCCGTCGATCCCGCCGTGCGCGTTGATCTCGCGCTCGGCGAGCTTCACCGCGTTCATCTCCGGGACGCCGAGCGGCGCCGACGGGCCGCTGGTCGAAAGGATCGCGGCCAGCTTGAGCGGTTCAGGCGCGGCGGTGAGCGGGGCGGTCGACGCGCCGGCGAGGAGGGCGGCGACGCACACCGCGGCAGACGCGGTCGCGAACGTTCTGAACATACGAGTCCTCCAGGCAGGAGACGGAGTCCCGCTCGCTCGCAACGTAGCATCAGGCGAAGCGTTCTGTCAAACAACCTTTTGCTCCAGCCGGAGGATCGTGGGCTCCATGCGCACCGCCGCCCTCGCCGTCGACGCCCTGACGGCGATCGACGTCCACGTCCACGCTCATGCACCTGACTCCGGCGAGGCGGTGACCGGCGCCGCGCGCCGCTACTTCGGCGAGTCCGGCGTCCCGCTCGCGCTGAACGAACTCGCGGCGTACTACCGCGAGCGCACGATGGCGTGCGTCCTGTTCACCGTCGACGAGCGCCTCACCGGACGTCCCGTCGTGCCAAACGACGACGTGCTGGCCGCCGCCGCCGCGCATCCCGACGTGCTGATCGCATTCGCGAGCGTCGACCCGACGCGCGGGACCGCCGCGCTCGAGGAGGCACGGCGGCTGATCGCAGCGGGCGCGCGCGGGTTCAAGCTCCATCCGCCGCTTGCAGCAGTTCGAGCCGAACGACCGCCGCATCTACCCGTTCTACGAGCTCGTGCAGGCGGCGCGGCTCCCGGTGATCTTCCACACCGGGCACAGCGGGATGGGGACCGGGATGCGCGGCGGCGGCGGCGTGCGGCTGAAGTATGGTCATCCGATGCTGATCGACGACGTCGCCGTCGACTTCCCCGATCTGCCGATCGTGATGGCGCACCCGTCGTTCCCGTGGCAGGACGAAGCGATCTCGGTCTGCCTGCACAAGGCGCAGGTCTACATCGACCTCTCCGGCTGGTCACCGAAGTACTTCTCGCCCACGCTCGTGCGCTACGCCGACACGCTGCTACGCGAGAAGGTGCTGTTCGGTTCGGACTATCCGATGATCGCGCCCGACCGCTGGCTCAAGGACTTCGCTTCGCTGCCGATCCGCGACGAGGTGCGGCCGCTGATCCTGAAGGAGAACGCCGCGCGGCTGCTGGGGCTGCGCGCGGGCTGACCTCGTCGAGTCCGGCGATCCGGCTCAGCGTCGCGATCAGCCGCTTGCGCTCGAGCGCCGACATCACGCCGAGCACGCGCCGTTCGTGACGGTCGTGCAAGCGGCGCGCGCGCGCGAGCAGCTTGCGGCCCTCGTCGGTCAGGTGCAGTCCGTTCGCGCGGCCGTTCAGCGCGACGCGCCGCAGCAAGCCGCGGCGCTGCAGGCCGTCGAGCAGCGGCACGAAGTTCGCCTTCTGAATTCCGAGCGCCGCGCACGCGCGCGACTGCAGGATCCCGGGATTGGCGTCGACCACCGTCAGCACGGAGAAATGCGCCGGACGCAGGTCGAGCTCATCCAGCGTGTCGATGAAATCCTGGAACACCTTGAGCTGCGCGCGCCGCAGCGCGTATCCCACGTACTCGGTGAGCGGTCCGAACTCGCCTGCGACCTCGGGATGAAGCGCGTCCACGGCCCGGCTCTTCGCGGCGCGGGCGCCTTGACCCCGGCGCGGGCTTCATGGTTATATCCCATAATGAAACCCGAGCTGCCGCCGTCCTTGGCGTACCGCCGCGACGGCGACGTGGCGATCCTCGAGCTGAATCGCGCGGCGAAACGCAACGCGCTCGACGACGAAACGGTGCTGGGACTCGAGCAGTTCGTCAGCGCGCCGCCGGCCGGCGCCGGCGCGATCGTCTTGTGCGCGGCCGGCGACCACTTCTCGGCCGGGCTCGATCTGACGAACGTCGCGGCGCGCGACCTGCCCGCGTCGATCGCGCACTCGCGGCTATGGCACCGCGCGTTCGAAGCGATCGAGTTCGGCGCGCTCCCGGTCGTCGCCGCGCTGCACGGCGCGACGATCGGCGGCGGTCTCGAGCTCGCCGCCGCGTGTCACATGCGCGTCGCCGAGCGTTCGGCCTTCTACGCGCTGCCCGAAGGACAGCGCGGCATCTTCCTCGGCGGCGGCGGATCGGTCCGCCTGCCGCGGCTGATCGGCACGGCGCGCGTGATGGACATGCTGCTCACCGGCCGCGTGTACGACGCCGATGCCGGTCAGGCGTTCGGCATCAGCCAGTACCTGGTCGACGACGGGACCGGGCGCGCGAAAGCGCTCGAGCTTGCGCACCGCATCGCTGCCAACGCGCCGATCTCCAACTTCGCGATCATCCAAGCGCTGCAGCGCATCGCCGGCGCTCCGACGTCGATCGGCTACTTCACCGAAGCGCTGGTCGCCGCAGCCGCGTCGACCGACGAAGAGGCCAAGCGCCGCGTGCAGGCGTTTCTCGACAAGCGCGCTGCGAAGGTGACCCGCTCGTGAACGTCGCCGGACACGCCGCGATCGTCACCGGCGGCGGATCCGGGCTCGGCGCCGCGACGGCGCGACGGCTCGCCGCGCTCGGAGCCAGGGTCGGCGTCTTCGACATCGACGGCGCGCGCGCGGAATCGGTCGCGACCGAGATCGGCGGCTTCGCCGCGCGTTGCGATGTCGCCGACGCCGACGGCGTCGCTGCGGCGCTCGATGCCGCCGCCGCACATCACGGCATCGCGCGCGTCCTGGTGAACTGCGCCGGTATCGGGACCGCGCGGCGGATGATCGGCCGCGACGGACCGATGCCGCTGCCCGAGTTCGAGCGCGTCGTGCGCGTGAACCTGGTCGGCACGTTCAACGTCACGCGCCTGGCCGCCGCCGCAATGTCGGTGCTCGAACCGCTGGAGAACGGCGAGCGCGGCGTGGTGATCTCGACGGCGTCGGTCGCGGCGTTCGAAGGCCAGATCGGGCAGGCCGCCTACGCAGCGTCGAAAGGCGGGATCGTAGCGCTCACGCTCCCGCTCGCGCGCGAGCTTGCGCAGTTCGGGATCCGCGTGCTGACGATCGCGCCCGGCTTGTTCCAGACGCCGCTGCTCGGCGAGCTGCCGCCGGAGGTCCAAGCCTCGCTCGGCGCGTCGATCCCGTTCCCGAAGCGGCTCGGTACCGCCGAAGAGTACGCGCAGCTCGTCGTGAGCTGCTGCGAGAACGCGTTCCTGAACGGCGAGACGATCCGCCTCGACGGCGCGCTGCGGCTACCGCCGCGCTGAGCGGAATGCAGTCGCAGCCGGCGGCGCGCACGCTGCGATCCGAGGTCGCGCTGCTGCCGTACCCGGATCGCGTCACCGGCGATCTCGTGCGCTGGGCGCGCGAAACGCCGGACACGATCTTCCTCGCGCAGCGCGACGGTGACGGCGCGGGCTGGGAGACGATCGGTTACGCTGCGATGCTCGAGCGCGTGCGGCGGATCGCCGGCGCGCTGCTCGCCGCCGGCGGCTCGCCGGAGCGCCCGCTCGCGATCGTCGCGGAGAACGGGATCGACCACGCCGCCGTCGCGCTGGCCGCAATGCACGTTGGGATCCCCGTTTCGCCGATCTCGACCGGGTACGCGCGCGAGGACGCCGACCCGGCGCGCGCCGCGGCGCTGTTCGCGGTGCTGCAGCCGTTCGCGGCGGTCGTCCCCGACGCTGCGCACGTAAAGCGCATCGCAGCGGCGGTTCCCGGCCTGATGATCGTGCCCAACCTGTTGGCGCTCGACGGCGATCCGGCGGCGGCCGATCACGCGCACGACGCCGTCGGACCCGATACGATTGCGAAGATCCTGTTCACCTCGGGCTCGACCGGGACGCCGAAGGGCGTGATCACGACGAACCGCATGCTGTGCGCGAACCAGACGATGCTGGAGGAGGTATGGCCCGACGCGATCCGCGCGCCGGTGCTGCTCGACTGGGCGCCATGGAGCCATACCGCGGCCGGCAACAAGAACTTCGGCCTGGTGCTGCGCAACGGCGGCACGATGTACGTCGATGCGGGCAAGCCGGCGCCGGGTGCGTTCGATGCGACGCTGCGCAACCTGCGCGAGATCGCGCCGACGTTCTACTTCAACGTGCCGCGCGGGTGGACGCTACTGCTCGAAGCGCTCGAGCACGACGAAGCGCTCGCGCGGCGCTTCTTCTCGCGCGTGCGCATCCTGCTCAACGCCGGCGCGAGCATCCCCGAGACGCTGCGCGGCCGGCTCGCGGTTCTCGCGCAGCGCTACGCCGGCCGCGAGATCCCGGTCGTCTCCGCCTGGGGCGCGACCGAGACCGCGCCGATGGCGACCGCGGTCTGGGGCGAACGACCCGCGTCGCACGAGACGATCGGAACGCCGGTCCCCGGCGTCGAGATCAAGCTCGCGCCGGTCGAAGACCGCTTCGAGCTGCGCGTGCGCGGGCCGAGCGTGACGCCCGGATATTGGCGCGACGACGCAGCGACGCGCGAAGCGTTCGACGACGAGGGCTTCTTCAAGAGCGGCGACGCGGGCGCGTTGCTCGATTCCGCCGATCCCTCGCGCGGGATCGTCTTCGGCGGACGGCTCAGCGAGAATTTCAAGCTCTCGTCGGGGACGTGGGTCAACGCGGGCCTGCTGCGGCTCGACGTGCTCGAGACCGGCCAAGGAACGATCGACGAGATCGTCTTCGCCGGCGCCGACCGCGACGAGCTGACCGCGCTCGTCTTCGCCGCGCGCGCGCTCACCGGTGATCCCACTGCGCCGGAACGCGTGCGCGCGGTCCTCGCCGCGCACAACGCGCGCAACCCGGCGAGCTCGACGCGCGTCGCCCGCGCGGTGATCGCGACCGATGCGCCCGACGCCGCGCGCGGCGAGATCACCGACAAAGGCTCGCTGAACCAGCGCCGCGTGCTGGCGAACCGGGCCGCCGAGGTGGCGCGGCTCTACGCAGCGTCGCCGGACGCCGCCGTCATCGTCCCGTAGCGGCGGTCAAGCGAGCTCGAACAGCGCGGCGGCGCCTTGGCCGGTCATGCGCGCGCCGCTCATCCCGTACGGATGGCCGATCGAGATCGCGCCGCCGTCGACCATTGTACTTCAGATCTATGCCAAGGAGTTCAGCAGCGGACCGCTGCCCCTTCGAGCAGGTCACCGTTGAATCACGAGGGCGTCGACACGAGCGTTTGGAGCGCCACAGGCGAACACCAGGCGCGTACCGACGCGAGCGGCATCCAGCAGGGAGCAGCGGGATCGCTCGGCGACCACGTGTTGCCGAGCGTCAAGGGCGATGACTTCTCCTCCGGCAAAGCCGAGCACGTCGAGCTCGGCCAACCTACGGTGCAAGACGACGACGTTGTCCTTGCTCAGCTGATGGCTCCGCACGGCATTCTCGCTGGAATCGATCAGCCACGTTCCACTGGCCCGTGTCACGATCAGCGCACCGCCCGAGGTTCGTCCGGCGAACGACGTCGCTTCTCCGAGCGATACCGATGAATCCGCACCGGACTTGGCCCACGGAAACCGATAGAGCATATCGTGTATCCGCCCGTAGACAAAGGTACGATCGATCGCGACGGCCTCGCCTTCGCACGTGGTCACGCACGGGTCGCTTCGTGGCGTGATGAGTCCGGGGCTAAAGCGCCGGTCTTGCAGCGTGCGGCCACTCTCATCGTCGATACGGACATGGAACGAGGTGAGCCGCTCGTCCATGGGCGCGAGCAAATTCGGATCCGCGAACACGAGCCCGCCGCGGCGCCCGAGAAAGGCTGTCGCGCTCCAGAAGGAAGCGCCGAAGGAAGAGCGCGGTTCGAGGCGCACTAGCCTCCACGGCGTGACGATCATCGCTCCCGAGCCTTGCTGCGGAATGAGAACGCGTCCTGGGCTGAGGTAAACAAGCGATCCATGAACGGCGTCTTGATCGCGACCGCTCCACAGCGTCTTCCCGGCCGCGCTTACTACGGCGTACGGTACGTGTCCCGCATCGGTGCGCGCATAACTCGTGGCGACGAATGTATCCGAGAACGCCCACACGAAGGTGCGGGCGCCTGGTAGCGTGAGTTTCGGATCGATGTGGAATCGAAACGTCCATCGGTGAGCGCCGGTTTCGGCGTCGACGGCTTCGACCACGTTGTTATCGGTTATGTATGCGAAACGGTTGCCGCCGAATACCGGATGATCACCCGCGCCGGAGCACCACCGCCGGTGGCCGTCCGCAATCCGAAAGGCGCATATGTGCCCGCCGGAGCGAAAGACAATCTGATCGATTCCAACCGCGAGGGCCGGCTCCGAGAAGTCCGCCTTTTGAAGCGGTGACGACGTGTAGAGTAGCTGCGTCCAGACAGAGGATTTCACCCTAGCAGGGAGCACCGTGCGCTGCTCCCGCCCTGGCGCGACGAGCTCACGCGGCGGGAACGAGCCTCGCTCCGGAGGAGGGACGAGCGCTACTCCGGCAACCGCTAGCGTCGCGACCAGGATCTGGAACGACCGTGCGAACATCAGCATGCTGCTCGAAACGAATATGCATTGGCAGCCGAGTTCTTCGTAGCGACGGGCGGCGACGTCACGTCACCAAATTCCGTGCTCGCAGTATGAACCCTCGCACCGCTCTGCGAAGCCCGCTGAGCGCGGGAGCCTCTAGGCCACCTCGAACAGCGCCGCGGCGCCCTGACCGCCGCCGATGCACATCGTGACGACGACGCGCTTCGCGCCGCGGCGTTTGCCCTCGATCAAGGCATGGCCGGTCATCCGCGCGCCGCTCATCCCGTACGGATGGCCGATCGAGATCGCGCCGCCGTCGACGTTGTAGCGCTCGAGCGGGATGCCGAGCCGTTCACGGCAGTACAGCGCCTGCACCGCGAACGCCTCGTTGAGCTCCCACAGGTCGATGTCGTCGATCGTCAGCCCCTGGCGCTCGAGCAGCCGCGGGATCGCGTAGATCGGACCGATCCCCATCTCGTCGGGCTCGAGACCGCTCACCGCCATGCCGCGGAAGAATCCCAGCGGTTCGATGTTGCGCTGCGCGGCGAGCTTCGCGTCCATCACGACGCACGCCGACGCCCCGTCCGAAAGCTGGCTGGCGTTGCCGGCGGTGATGTACTTGCCGGGGCCGCGCACCGGCTGCAGCTTCGCCAATCCCTCGAGCGTCGTGTCGGCCCGGTTCCCCTCGTCGCGCGTCAGCATGACGTCCTCGTGGGTTACCTCACCCGTCTCTTTGTTCGTCACCGCTTTGCGCGTCGGGAGCGGAACGATCTCCGCGTCGAAGCGACCCGCCGCCTGACCGGCCGCCGTACGCTGCTGGCTGATCAGCGCATATTCGTCCTGGCGCTCGCGACTGACGCCGTAGCGCTCGGCCACGATATCCGCAGTCTCGATCATCGCCATCCAGAGGTCGGGCTTGTGCTCGGCGAGCCAATCTTCGCGGAGGTAGCTGCGGTTCGCGTTCGGCTGCACGAGGCTGATCGACTCGAGTCCGCCGGCGACCATCGCGGGGACGCCGTCGACCACGACGCGCTGCGCGGCGAAGGCGATCGCCTGCAGGCCGGAGCTGCAGAAGCGGTTGATCGTCGTGCCGGCGGTCGTCACCGGCAACCCCGCGCGGATCGCGGCGAGGCGCGCGATATTGTGCCCGGTGGCGCCTTCGGGCTCGGCGCAGCCGAGGATGACGTCCTCGATCTCGGCCGGGTCCAAACCGCTGCGGCGCACGGCGTGAGCGATGACGTGTCCCGCCATGGTCGCGCCGTGCGTGTCGTTGAAGGCACCACGAAAGGCTTTTCCGATCGGCGTGCGCGCGGTCGAGACGATCGCCGCTTCACGCATGCGCCACCACCGCTGCCTTCCACCCGGCGAAGCTCCCGCCGCTCTCAGCCAGCTCACGCAGCAGCGGTGCTGGGGTCCAATCCGCTCCGTGCTCCTGCTCGAACGCGAGCAAGTCACCGACGATCGCTGCGAGCCCGATGCTGTCGGCCCAGCGCAGCGGCCCGCCGCGCCAGGCCGGGAAGCCGTAGCCGTAGACCCACACGACGTCGACGTCGCCCGGCCGGACGGCGATCCCCTCGGCGAGGATCTTCGCGGCCTCGTTGACCAGCGGATACATGCAGCGCTTGAGGATCTCGTCGTCGGAGATCTCACGCCGTTCGATCCCGGCGTCCCGAGCGCAGCGCACGATCAGCTCGTCCACCAGCGGGTCGGGGAGCGGGGTGCGGCTCCCGTTCTCGTAACGGTAGTACCCTGCGCCGGTCTTCTGACCGTAGCGCCCGAGCTCGCACAGCTCGTCGGCGATCTTCGAATAGCGCCCGGCCGGCGGCGCCTTCGCGTGCCGGCCTTTGCGAATCCGCCAGCCGACGTCGAGCCCGGCGAGGTCGCCCATGGCGAACGGCCCCATCGGGAAACCGAACTCGCGGATCACGCGGTCGACGCGTTGCGGTGTCGCGCCCTCCTCAAGCAAGAACGCCGCTTCGCGGCCGTACGAGTGCAGCATGCGGTTGCCGATGAAGCCGTCGCAGTTGCCAGCGACGACGCCGACCTTGCGCAGTTGCTTCGCGATCCCGAGTGCGTGCCCGATCGTCTCCGGCGCGCTGCGCGCGCCGCGCACGATCTCCAGCAGCTTCATCACGTTCGCCGGGCTGAAGAAATGCATCCCGACCACGTCCTGCGGGCGCGCGGTGACGGCGGCGATCGCGTCGACGTCGAGCGTCGAGGTGTTGCTGGCCAGAATCGTCCCCGGCGACGCGATGCGGTCGAGCGCGCGGAAGACGTCTTGCTTGATCGCCATCTCCTCGAACACGGCCTCGATCACCAGATCGACCCCGGCCGCGGCGTCGAGCGAGGTGGCGAACGCGATCCGCGCGAGCCGCGCGTCGTGCTCGTCCTGCGACAGCTTTCCTTTACGCAGCGTCGCACCGTAGTTGCCGGCGATGATCCCGCGCGCGCGCTCGAGGATCTCCGGCTGCAGGTCGACCAGCGTCACGGTGATCCCCGCGTTGGCACACGCCATCGCGATCCCGGTCCCCATCGTTCCACCGCCGACCACGGTCGCGGTACGAACACCGAACGGCGCGGGAACGGTACCGTCGGCGAGCTTCGCGGCCTCGCGCTCGGCGAAGAACAGGTGGATCCGCGCCCGCGATTGCTCGGAGGCGACCAGTTCGAGAAAGCGGTCGCGCTCGCGTGCGAGGCCGTCGGCGAACGGCAGCGTCAGCGCGTCGGCGACGCAGGCGATCGCGCGATGCTCCGCGAGCCCGCCGCGCGCCTCCGGCTGCGCCCGTTCGCGCGCCGCGGCGATCGCGCCGTCGTCCGGCGGCGCGTCCATCGCGCTGATGCGCCGGCGCGCGGCACCGCTCAGCGTGCGCGCAAGGGTGGTCGCGGCCGGTAGGACGTCGGTCGCGACCTCGTCGATGAGCCCGATCGCCTTCGCCCGCGCGGCGTCGAGCGGCTCGCCGCCGAGGATCAGCGCGAGTGCCGGCTGCGCGCCCACCAGGCGCGGGACACGCTGCGTGCCCCCGGCACCGGGCAGCAGCCCGCGTGTGATCTCGGGCAGGCCGAGGCGCGCCCCGGGTGCGGCGACCCGGTAGTCGCACGCCAGGGCGACCTCGAGGCCGCCGCCCATCGCAACGCCCTCGATCGCGGCGACGACCGGCTTCGGCGAGGCTTCGAGCGCGTCGATGAGGTCGCGCGTGTTCGGCCGCGGGGCCGGCCCTTCGACGGGCTCAGGATGACGCCGCACAAAGCCGCGCATGTCGGCGCCGGCGCTGAAGATCCCGTTCGCGCCCACCAGCACGATCGCGGAGACGTCCGGGTCGGCGAGGGCGGCCTCGAGCGCGGCCAGGACCGGCGCGACCGAAGCCGGCCCCAGGGCGTTGACGGGCGGGTTCTCGATGGTGAGGACGGCTACCCCACTCTGCAATGTCGGCGCCACAACGCTTCTCCGTCTTGGTGCGGGTGGCCGGACCCTTCGAGTACCTCTGGGGCCCACCCTATGTTAGGAAATGCTGTTTTTCCGATCGAGCGGTCCCGCGCCGTCCCAGATAGGTCCTAGGACTCCCCCCTCAAAGAGCCACTATACATTTGACAAGGGGCCTCTCTGAATGTTACTCCTTGCGTAATACATTCGGAGGGAAAGAAATTTCGCCCGTGCGCGGCGGGACGCGATGCCATTAGGATGCAGCGTTCCAACGACGCGCGCGGATCGCGTTTTTTGCCCTCCTATAAACCATGGAGGCCATATTGTTGCGAGTCCCCAGCCACCACTCGGCGTCGATCCGAGCGGCGTTCGCCGCGGCGGCGCTCATCTTTGCCGCGACCACGACGGCGCAGGCTCAAACGGTAGCGCCTGACGTCCCGGCGACGACTGCAACGGCGCCGGTCGATCAGACCAACCCGGCTACGCCAGTCGCACCGGCCAACCCGGCCGCTCCGGTCGCCCAGCCGATCCCCGCGCCCGCAGACGCGAGCGCGCCGAACCCGACGGTCGCACAGGTCCGCCCGGCCCCGCGTCCGGCCCCGAAGGCGACGCCGTTCAGCTTCCTCCCCGTCATCGACGTCGTCACGACGTTCACCCAGCCGGGATACTACGGCAGCCGGAATTCGTTCCCGGCCGTCAGCCCCATCAACCAGTATGACCCGCTCGACGTCGGCGGCACCGTCCGCTTCCCGATCACGCGGAAGATGAACCTGTACTTCGACCGTATCGTCGAAGGCACGGTGAACCAACCGCTGGAGTGCGTCCTTCAGCCGGCCGCGCCCGGCGGCGTCGCGGCGCGGATCTGTCCGAGCGACAGCCGCGACGTCATCCTGCAGTACCACGCGACCTATGCCTTCGACCGGTACTGGACGCTCGACGTCGGCGACTCGTTCCGCCATCGCATCTGGACCAACGGGGGCAACGGCGTCAGCACGGTGCCGTACCTGTGCAACAACAACGGCCAGTCGACGGGCGCGAACTGCTCGGTCAGCTCGACCGAGCATCATTACGGCTACGCCGGCCTGACCTACGCGACGAAGCCGTGGAAAGACCTCTGGAACAGCGTGTTCGCGCTGACGATGACGGCCGACCATCAGAACGTCGACCACCACGTCGGGATGGTCTGCAGCGCGGCGCTGATCGGCGCGCTCACCGCGGCCGGGGCGGCCTCGCAGCTGACGTGCCCGAACGGGAATGGGAACGTTGGGTATTACGATGAGAACCCCGGCGTGAGCGCGTACTGGGAGTCGACCCAGGGCGTCACCTGGATCCTTCCCCTCGACATCAAGCACGGCGTGACGTTCACCACAAACGTGCGCTGGGGCGCGTTGAACTTCTACGAGAACCCCGGTATCATCCCGGCGTTCGGTACGACGACCGGCGTTCCGTATCGCTGGAACTCGGCGCTGGCGATGGTCCTGAGCAAGCGGTTCAGCCCGGGCTTCACGCTCGCGCTGCGCCACCAGGACTACCACTCGGTGCCTCAGGGTACGCCGTTCGCCCCCCCCAACGCGATCCACGTCGGATCATGGGACGTGATCGGCACGTTCCACATCGACACCAACAACATGTTCAAGTAAGGCTTCGACAAGCTCAGCCTGACATAAGAAAAAGCCCGGGAGCATCCGCTCCCGGGCTTTTTCTTTTCTCCTCTGATCAGTAACCGAGGTACGATCTTCGCACGCGGTCGTCGCGCATGAGCTCGTCGCCCGGGCCGTGCAAGGCCACGTTGCCGGCCTCGAGGACGTAGGCATGGTCGGCGGCCGCGAGCGCGACCGTCGCGTTCTGCTCGGCGACCAGGATGCTGACACCGTCCTCTTTGTTGATCTTGCGAAGCAGGTCGAAGATCTGGCGCACGATCAACGGCGCGAGGCCGAGCGAGGGTTCGTCGAGCAGCATCAGCGTGGGTCCCATCATCAGCGCGCGCGCGATCGCGAGCATCTGCTGCTCGCCGCCGCTCAGCGTCCCGGCGGTTTGGTGCTTGCGCTCAGCGAGCCACGGAAAGTAGACGACGGTGCGCTCGTAGCGCTCCTGCATCTGCTTGCGGCTCTTGGTGAACGCGCCCAGCGAGAGATTCTCCCACACCGTGAGCGCGCTGAGCGTCCCGCGGCCTTCCGGCACGTGCGCGATCCCGAGCCGCGCCGCGTCCTCGGGCGTGCGCTGCTGCAGCGCCACGCCGTCGTACAGGACGGTGCCTTCGGTCTTGATCGTGCCGGTGATCGCACGCAGCGTGCTGGTCTTCCCCGAGCCGTTTGCGCCGAGCAGCGCGACGATCGCGCCGCGCTCGACGCTGATGTCGACGCCGTGGATCGCTTCGATCTGGCCGTAGCGCCCGTGCAGCGCCTGGGTCTCGAGCAGCGGCACGATCAGACGGCGCCGAGGTAGGCTTCGATGACGGCCGGGTTCGCGCGCACCGCGTCGGGCGGTCCGTCCGCGAGCGTCTTCCCCGAGGCGAGCACGACGATGTGGTCGGAGATCCGCATGACCAGCGCCATGTGGTGCTCGACCATCAGGACCGTCGTGCTGAAGTCGCGCGCGATGCGCTTGATCGTGTCGCCGAGCGCGCTGACCTCGTCGTGGCTGAGCCCGGCGGCCGGCTCGTCGAGCAGGAGCAACTCCGGGCGCACCATCAGCGCGCGCGCGAGCTCCACGTTCTTGCGCAGTCCGAACGGCAGCCCGTGCGCCGGCCGGTTCGCAATGCCGGCCAGCCCGAGCCGGTCGAGCACGTCCATCGCCTCGCGCGTCGCGGCGGTTTCAGCGCCCCACGCGGCGAGCCCGCCGGGGAAACGCGTGTGGTACCCGACCAACGCGTTCTCGAGCACCGACATGTGATCGAACAGCGCCACGTTCTGGAACGTCCGCGCGATCCGTTTGCCGGCGATCTGCTGCGGAACGCACCGCAGCAGATCCTCGCCCTTGAAAAGCACCTCGCCCGAGGTGGGCTGGTACAGCCGGGTGATGCAGTTGAAGCAGGTCGTCTTGCCGGCGCCGTTCGGCCCGATCAACCCCGTGATGTGGCCCTCGGCGACGTCGAAGGACACATCGTTCAGCGCGGTGATCCCACCGAACCGGATCGTGAGGTTGCGGACCGTCAGCAGCGCCGGCACGAGACGTTACTTCTCGGCCATCGTCATCGCACGAGTGTCGACCAGCAGGCCGGTCGGCGACCAATCCGTCGCGAGCCACTTCGCCGCGATCATCTGCGTGATCGGGTAGCGGAACGTCGGCGAGGTGCGGATCATGACGCCGGGGTAGGCCCACGGGTTGTCCTTCTCGACGAGGTTCGTGGCGATGTCCATGACCTTCTTGCGGGTGAGGTCCTTGCCCGCTTTCTTCAGCACGTCGCACATCGTGTACGCGATCGACACGCCGTAGAGGTAGTTGCCATCGTCTTTGTCGGCGCTGGGCAGATACTTGGTCATGATCTCGTTGTAGAGCTTCATCCCGGCGTCGCCGGCGTAACGCGCGTGGTTCGCCGGATCCTTGAGGTAGATCGTGCTGATGACGCCGTTGACCGCGGAGAGCCCGCCCGCCTTCGCAGCCGCGTTCATGAACGGGACCGCGCCGGAGACGTTGTTGAGGTAGATCGTCGGGTGCCACGATTGCTGCGCCGCGATGACCATCGCTTGAATCGCGAACTTCGGCGTGGCGAAGATCAGGAACACATCCGCACCGGACGCTTTGAGCGTCGAGATCTGCGAGCCGACGCTCGGATCGGTGGTCTCGTACGACGCCATCTTCACGATCTGGTCCTGATGCTTGCCGAGGCCGCGCTTCAGTCCGACGTTGTAGTCCTCGCCGTAGTCGTCGTTCTGATAGAGGACGCCGATCTTCGCCTTGGGATGGTTCAGCAGGATGTCCTGCGCGTAGAGGGCCGCCTCGGCTTGATAGTCGGGCTGCCAGCCGATCGTCCAGGGGAACTTCTGGTAGTCATGGCCCCACGTCGACGCGCCCGTCGCGACGAACAGCTGCGGCACGCCGTTCTGGTTCAGGTACGGCCGGATCGCCGTGTTGACCGCGGTGCCGAGCGTGTCGAAGATCGCGAAGACCTTGTCCTGCTCGACCATCTGGTGCACGAGCTGCACCGCCTGCGGCGGGCTGTAGCCGTCGTCCTTGTCGATGTACTTGATCTTGCGGCCGTTCACTCCACCTTTATCGTTCACATAGCTGAAGTACGCACCGATGCCTTTCCCGATATTGCCGTATGCCGACGCCGGACCGCTGTAGGGATGCGTGCCGCCGAGCACGATCTCGGTATCGGTGACGCCCGGATCGGCCGCAGAGACAGGCGCGATCGTGCTCCCCGTTGCTGCGAGCGCGAACGCCGCTGCAAAGATACCGATCGCGGCCTTTCTGACAGGTGATGTCATTTCTACTCCTCGACTGCGCTACTCGCGCGACTGTGGGCCGACCGTTACCGGAGCGGCGGATGGGGTGGACGACTCGAGCGCCGGCTGCGGCGGCGCGCGACGGAATCGATAGGTCAGTCGCAGCAAGCCCCCGACGATCCCGTCGGGGAGGAACATCATGACCAGGATCAAGGCGACGCCGTACACGACGCTCGGCGCCGCGGCGTTGATCTGCTGCGCGACGAGCGGCAGGAACTCGACCACGATCCCCCCGACCAGCGCGCCCCAGAAGGTCGAGATGCCGCCCAGCACCGCGCCGATCAGCAGCGTGATCGAGAGCGCGGACGTGAACGTGTCGGGGCTGACGTACGCCGTCGGGATCGCGTAGAACCCGCCCGCGATCCCCGCCAGCACCGCGCTCCAGCCGAAGGCGGCCGTCTTGTAGAAATACGGGTTGACGCCGAACGAGACGGCGGCGATCGGGTTGTCGCGCAGCGCGCGCAACGCGCGCCCGAACTGACCGCGCACGAGCAGCGCGGAGAGAAGGAACACCACGCCCGCGACCGCCCAGGCGACGTAGTACAGCCACTGCTGCCCGCTGAGCGGCACGCCGGCCGGCGCCTGCACCGGCTGCAGCGACATCCCGTCGAATCCGCCGGTGATCGACTTGTAGTGCTTCAGAAACGACGGCGTCGCGACCGCCAGCGAGAACGTCGCCAGCGCAAGGTAGACGCCCGCCAGCCGTAGTGCGACCAGCCCGATCAACAACCCCGCGACGCCGCTCGCGATCGCGGCCAGCGGGACGCCGATCCAGTACGGCCAGCCCGCGCTGTGCGCGAGGACCGCGACGACGTAGCCGCCGAGCGCCATGAACGCGCCGTGCCCGAGCGAGATCTGGCCGTTCATCCCGGTCAGGATGATCAGCCCCAGGATCGCGATCGCGTACGAGGCGACGTAGATCAGATCGAAGACGAGAAACGACGGCACGACCCACGGCAGGAGTGCGATCACGGCGACGGCGATCGCGACGCGGGTCAGCAGGCCGGCGTTGGGACGCGGCACTAGACGCGCTGCACCGTGACGTGGCCGAACAATCCGGCTGGGCGCACCAGCAAGACGACGACGATGATCGCGAGCGCGGCCGCGAGCCGCAGTTCGTTTCCGATCGCTTCGACATACGTTCCGAGCAAGTTGATGACGACGCCCAGCACGAGCCCGCCGACGACGGCGCCGACCGGGCTCTCGATCCCGCCGAGCACTGCGGCTGCGAACGCGTAGACGAGCACGCTCTGCATCATGTTCGGGTCGAGGAAGACGACCGGCGCGATCATGATCCCCGAGATCGCGCCGACCGCCGAGGCGAGCCCCCAGCCGAGCGCGAGCATCCAGCCGACGCGGATCCCCAGCACGCGGCTCTGCTCGGGATAGAGCGCCGCCGCGCGCATCGCGAGACCGAGCTTGGTCTTCTGGAAAAACAGGGAGATCAGCCCCAGCGTGATCACCGAGACGACGATGACGCCGACGTCCTGCGCGCTGAACGCGACGCCGCCGAGTTGGAGCGGGGTCGTCGGGAAGGGGGTCGGGAACGCTTTGACGATGTAGCCCCAGAACCAGCCCGCCAGTCCGTTGATGCTGATGAACAAGCCGAGCGTCACGATCACGACGGTCAGCTGGTTCGCCCGCTCGACCGGCCGGATGACGATGCGCTCGAGCGCGACGCCGCCGGCGAACGCCACCACGACCGTGGCCGCGAAGGCGAGCCAGATCGGCAGACCCATCTGCGTGAGCTGCCACGCGATGTACGTGGTGAACATCGCCAGCTCGCCTTGCGCGAAGTTGATGATCCCCATCGCACGATAGATGAGGACGAGCGCCAGCGCCAAGCTCGCGAAGATCGATCCCTGCGCAAGACCGCTGACGATTTGTTGAGCCAAGTCGTGCAAAAGCGGTCAGCCTCCTGGTACGTGCGAGAACACGGGTTTCAGAACGGGGACCTGCGGAAGTTCAGGAAAAGTGCTTCGTCGAATGGGAAGTTTCCTTCGCGCACCGGCGGGACGGGCGGCAGAAAAGTTTCCATTCTGTTTCACACCGCGGCGGGCTGATCCGCTTCGAGGAAGACTTTCAGCGCCGCCTGGACGCCGGTGCCGACGCGGATCGGCGCACCGGCTTCGAACAATGCGATCTCGAGCGCGCCGATTGCGCCGAGGATATCGGTCTGCGTGAGATCGCCCATCGTGCCGATGCGGACGATCTTGCCCTTGAGCGCCGCCTGGCCGCCGCCGATCACGACCCCGCGCGACTCGCGCAGGCTCTTGCGGATCGCGTCGCCGTCGATACCCTCGGGGAGGCGGATCGCGACGACGGTCGGCGAGTGCGCGCCGGCCTGCGAGAAGAGGATGAGGCCGAGCGCTTCGGCCGCCGCGCGGATCGACTGCGCGTATCGTGCGTGCCGCTCGTGGACCGCCGCCGCACCGAGCCGTTCGAACTCCGCGAGGCCGGCGTCGAGGCCGAACGCGACCGAGACCGGCGGCGTCCACGGCGTTTGGCCGAGCGCCCCGAACTCGCGCGCCTTCTTGAGGTCGAAGTAGAAGCGCTGCGCGCCGAGGTTCGCGTCGATGCGCTCCCAGGCGCGAGGCGCGACCGCGACCATCGCGAGACCGGGCGGTGCGGCGAGCGCCTTCTGCGACGCGGCGACGACGATGTCGAAGCCCCACTCGTCCATCCGGAACTCGCTCGCGGCGAGGCCGCTGACCGAGTCGACGACCGTGTACGCTCCGTGCCCCCGGACCGCCGCCGCGAGCGCCGCCATGTCGTTCTGGGCGCCGGTCGACGTCTCGTTGTGGGTCAGCAGCACGCCGTCGAATCGCCGTTCACCGTCCGCGTGCAAGCGCGCCCGCAGCGCCGCCGGATCGGTGCCGCTCCCCCAAGGGGTCTCGAGGACCTCGACCTCGCAGCCGAAGCTGCGCGCGATCGCGATCAGCCGCTGGCCGAAGACGCCGATCGGGCAGGCCAGGACACGGTCGCCAGGCCCGAACAGATTCCCTACCGCCGCCTCGAGGCCGCCTGTCCCCGACGAACCGAGGACCAGCACGTCGGCCCGCTCGGTGCCGAAGACCGGCTTCAGCCGCTCGGCGATCCGTTCGAGCAGCGCCTTGAACTCGGGGCCGCGGTGGTCGATCATCGGTTGCGCGCTCGCGGCCAGCACGGACTCCGCGACGGTGACGGGACCGGGGATGAACAACAGGTTCTTCGACACGACTTCTCCGGCGGACGTTCGAGGCTCCGCGGTGTATTCGGAGAGACGATGGAGTCCCCCGGTCGCCGCGTCCGGCTCACAGCGTATTCGTCCTGCGCGGGTTGAGCCAGTAAAGTCGGCGCTGCCGACCTGGCGCAGGTCCTGCGCCGCTTGCCGCCCGTCACGGACCCGAACGTCCTCGTCGGACACACAACGAACGACGATGCCGGTGTCTACCGCATCTCCGGCGATCTGGCCCTCGTCCAGACCGTCGACTTCTTCACGCCGGTCGTCGACGACCCGTACGACTTCGGCCGGATCGCGGCCGCCAACGCGCTCAGCGACGTGTACGCGATGGGCGGCGTTCCGATCACGGCGCTCAACGTCGTCGCGTTCCCGGTCGAGGAGCTCGGCACC
This sequence comes from Vulcanimicrobiota bacterium, assembly GCA_003168375.1. Lineage (GTDB taxonomy): Bacteria > Vulcanimicrobiota > Vulcanimicrobiia > Vulcanimicrobiales > Vulcanimicrobiaceae > Vulcanimicrobium > Vulcanimicrobium winogradskyi. Next base: position 1,443,687 of record PMSI01000001.1, on the reverse strand, counting down.
GAGATCCTGGCGCGCATCCTCGAAGGCGGCGCCGCCGTGGCGGCCGAGGCGGGGGTCGTCATCATCGGGGGCCATACCGTCAAGGACGACGAGCCCAAGTATGGTATGGCGGTCACCGGAACCATTCGGATTGAACGCATCGTTAGAAACGGCGGAGCCCGTCCCGGCGACCTGCTGCTTCTCTCAAAACCCGTCGGGACGGGTATCCTCACCACCGCGCGCAAGCGAGATCTCATCGACGACGATGCGCTCGCGCCCGCGATCCTGCAGATGGTGCGGCTCAACGACCGCGCCTCGCGCGCGATGCTCGAGCACGGTGCGCACGCGGCGACCGACGTCACCGGCTACGGGCTGATCGGTCACGCCGGCGAGATGGCGCGCGCATCCGGCGTCGCGCTGGCGATCGACGCAAACCGCGTCCCGCTCTTCGAGGGCGTGCTCGACTTGATCGCGCAGGGAGCGGTCCCCGGCGGGACGCACGACAACCTAGCCGAGCACGCAGGCTTCACGCAGTATGCGGACGCGGTCGACGAAGCGCATCGCATCGCACTCTCCGACGCGCAGACCTCGGGCGGCCTGCTGATCGCGATCGCACCGGACGGAGCGGAGCGCGTGCTCGCCGATCTCGCCGATCTCGGCACCGTCGCGGTCATCGGCGAAGTGCTCGACGGACCGAGCGGTGCGATCGTCGTGCGGTGAGATACGACGCGATCGTGCTCGGCCTCGGCGGGATGGGCAGCGCCGTCGCCGCGCACGCCGCGCAGCGCGGGATGCGCGTGCTGGGGCTCGAGCGGTTCGGCCCCGCTCACGCGCACGGCTCCTCGCACGGCCGCACGCGCATCATTCGCCAAGCGTACTTCGAGTCGCCCGACTACGTGCCGCTGCTGCGCCGCGCGTACGCGCTGTGGGACGCACTCGCCGCGCGCACCGGGACCGTGCTGCGCGCGCAGACCGGCGGACTCTTCGTCGGGCGCCCCGAAACGCCGGTCGTCGCCGGCACGCTCGCGAGTGCGCTGCGGTGGCAGCTCGCGCACGAGGTGTACGATGCGGGCGAGCTGCGCCGGCGCTATCCGATGGTGACGCCGCGCGACGACGAGATCGGCGTCTACGAAGCGATCGCGGGCGCGGTGTTTCCGGAGGCCGGCGTGCAAGCGCACCTCGACGTCGCCGCGGACGCGGGCGCCGAGCTTCGGTTCGGCGCACCGGCGGCCGGCTGGGATGCCGGCGAGGGCGGGGTCCACGTCACGCTCGCCGACGGCGCGCGGGTCGAGGCGGAACGGCTGGCGATCTGCGCCGGGCCGTGGTTTTCGCGCCTGGCGCCGGAACTCGAGCTACCGCTGAAGGTAGAGCGCAACGTACAGTTCTTCTTCGCGCCGCTCGACCGCGACGCGCTGTCACCGGAACGCATGCCGATCTACGGGCTGCAGCGCGACGGCGGGCGTCTGCTGTACGGGTTTCCGGATTTCGGTGAAGGCGTGAAGGCGGCATTCCACGGCAGCGGCGTCGAGGCCGACCCGGATGCGCTCGATCGCAGCGTGAGCGAGAACGAGATCGCGGAGGTGCGCGATGCGCTGGCGGAATTCGTGCCAGCCGCAGCGGGAGCGTTCTTGCGTGCCGCACCGTGCATGTACACGAACACACCGGACGAGCACTTCGTCATCGGGCTGCACCCGCAGGTACCGCAGGTCGCGATCGCGGGCGGCTTCTCCGGCCACGGCTACAAGTTCACCCCCGTTGTCGGCGAGATCGTTGCCGCGCTCCTCGCCGGTGACGATCCGGGTTTTCCGCTCGCCCTGTTCAGCCCGACGCGTTTCACGAACCCGAGCGTCCCGGCCGACTCCGCGTAAAGTCACGCACGTACCAGGCCGGTCGGCTGCTCGCGTCGTGACACCGAGAAGGCGCGGACGACGACGGGCGGAAGCATGCCGGATGTACCTTCCGCCGGCCCGGCGCCCGCAGGCTCACAGCGAGCCGTCGTCCACAATTGGCGAGGGGAAAACTGCGAACCCGCAGGTGCACCGTGCGGTCGCGGTCGGGTCATCGTTCTCGATCGCCAACGTCGCGCTCGAGCGCGGTACAGTCGTGCAGCGCAGCATCGGCAGCGACTTCGTGACGCGCTTGAACACGTTGACCACACTCAACGCCGCGCTCGCCAATCTCAATCCGGCCGTCGCCGCGATCACTTTGGCAAACCTGGGAGTACCAGGCGTCACGACGGCGATGGTCAACGCCGCGATCGCCGCGGACAATAATCAGATCTATGACAGCATTACGCAGGCCGACGTCATCTTGTGGTACACCGCTGCGCTGACGACCGCGGTAAACACGACGGTCCCGCCCTACACCCTTGACGCCCACGCCATCCCGAAACATTATCAGGGCGGCACGGCGAAGTGGCACAACAAGTTCACAGCGAACATGGCGACGGTCAATCCAATCCTGACGACAGCGATCACTGCCGAGATCGGCAGAATACGACGCGACGCGAACGGCAATAATCAGACGTATTACCTCATCATGGGTCACATCGCCCAGAGCCAAGGGTTCAACGTTACGATACAGGCAGACTACAACTTTGCCGCCGACTCCGTGGGCTATCACGGCTACCCTGACAACAACGCGCCTGTCTTGAAACTCGCTCGAACCAAGGCCGGCGCGGCGATACCGTGAGGCTGCTGGAATCCTTCGCGGAACGAAAACGGTCGATCGCGGCTGCAGCTTACACGGTGGCGGCCTTTCGCGGGCTCGCCGCTCCAGGGCTCGCTCGTGCGCTGGGTCGCAGCGGAAGCATCATCAGGGCGACGCCGATGATGATGATCGCGCTCGCGGCGGCTTCGAGCGGGGTGAAGCGCTCGTGGAAGAGGAGCATGCCCAGGATCACCGCGACGACGGGGTTGACGTACGCGTACGTCGAGGCGAGCGCGGTGCTCGCCGTCCGCATCGTGTAGAGATACGCGCTGTATGCGATCAGACTGCCGAAAATGACCAGCCAGAAGAAGCCGCCCCACGACGCGGCGGCGATCGCGTGCACGTCGACCATCCGCCATTCCCCGAACACCGCCGCTTCGATCCCCAGCAGCACGCCGCCGAACAGCATCTGGAGCGCCGTCGAAAGCACGAGGCTGCTGCTCTTCGCGATCCGGCGCTGGTACACCGAGCCGAACGCCCAGGTGATGCTCGACAGCAGCGCGAGCACAGCGGGCCAGACGGGCAGCGCACTCGTCGCCTTCGGTTGCAGCAGCAACGCGAGCCCGGCAAAGCCGAGGATCATTCCGACGACCGCCAGCCGCGTCGGCCGCTCGCCACCCCAAGCGAACGCGATGATCGCCATCCAGACGGGTGAGAGCGAGAGGAGCAGCGAGTTGATCCCGGTCGGCAGAAACTGCACCGTCCAGGCCGTGACGCCATTGCCGAACAGGAGCAGGATCACGGCGGTGACCGCGGCATTGACCACGTCGTCGCGCGTCGGCCGGGCGCGCCCGCGCAGCAGGCAGATCGCGTAGAGGATCGAGCCCGCCAGCAGAAACCGGCCCGACGCCATCACGAACGGCGGTACGGTGGCGACCACGTAGCGCATCGCCGCGAACGTCGAGCCCCACAAGATCCACACCGCCGCGACCGCGGCGAGCACGCCGGTGTCGAGCCGCGCGACGATTCGACGATCCGGCCCGACGCCGATCCCAGGCGCGCTCGCCTCGACCGTCCGTCCTATCGCTTCGCCGGCCACGCTTGTACGAACACGGGCTAGCCGCCGCGGTTGCACGCGTGATGGGACGGTGCATGAATGCGAGCACCGTCCGTTATGGGTCCCTGCGGATACCGCTGCCCGCGCAGCGCGCGATCGACGAGGCGTTCGCGTACCTCGCGCGGGATCCGGTCGTCCGCTCGGTCATCGAACGGCTCGAGCGCAGCCGCGTCGGCCACCGCATCGCGATCGATCACCGCCACGACGACTCCTATCTGCCGTGGTCGCACACGATCCGCTGGGATCCCACCAGCGCGTTGCGGACGACGGACGGCGGGCGACAGTCGCCGGCGCTGGGGCTCGCCCACGAGCTCGATCATGCAGTTGAGTCCGAGCGCAGCTTCGACCGGCTGCAGGCGATCACGATCACGCGTTACGACACCGCCGAAGAGCGCCGCGTCATCGCCGGTTCCGAGCGCCACGCCGCGCGCACGCTGCACGAGAGCGCGCGGCGCGACCACGACGGGGTCAGCTACCGGGTCGCGGGGCCGACGAAACGTTATCCTTCGACAGGGTCAGGATGACCCTCAGCGGCCACGTTTCGGGGTCGTCGCGGCACCGTTGCGCGACGTGCGCGCCGTGCGCTGCGGCGTTCCGCGCTTCTTGCTCGGCCGCAGCGCGACGACGTTGTTCGCGCGGCGCGGGCTGGGCGCAGTGTCCGTCGCGCCGAGCAGCACCGGGGTGATCACCCGCTTGCCGAGCGCGTTCTCGAACACTTCGCTCAGCTCGTCCACGAACGTGAACTGCATCGCGTCGCGAACTTCCTTGGGCACGTCGTCGAGATCGATCTCGTTGCGGCGCGGCAGCAGCACCTTCTTGATCCCGGCCCGCTTTGCGCCCAGGACCTTCTCCTTGACGCCGCCGATCGGGAGCACCTGACCGGTCAGCGTGATCTCGCCGGTCATCGCGAGCTCCGGATCGACCTTGAGCCCGGTCAGCAGCGAAGCGATCGAGGTCGCCAGCGAGACGCCTGCCGACGGGCCGTCCTTCGGAATCGCCCCTGCCGGGATGTGGATGTGCAGGTCGTGCTTCGCGAACCAGTCGTCGGGCAACCCCATCTCGCTGCTGCGCGAGCGCAGGAACGAGATCGCGGCGGTCGCCGACTCCTTCATCACGTCGCCGAGCTGACCGGTGAGCGTGAACGCGCCCTTGCCCGGCATCGCGGTCGTCTCGATGAAGAGGATGTCGCCGCCGACCGGCGTGTACGCCAGGCCGGTCGCGACGCCGACCGACGCCGTCCGCCGCTTCACTTCGTTGTAGAAGCGCGGCTTCGACAGGAAGTCCACGAGGTTTTCCGGCTTGATGCGAAGCTTGAACTTCGAATCCTCGGCGACTTTGCGCGCGACCTTGCGGAACGTCGTACCGATCTCGCGTTCGAGATTGCGAACGCCGGCCTCGCGCGTGTAGTCGCCGATGATCTGTTTGAGCGCGGTGTCGGTGATCGCGACCTGCGCTTCTTTGAGGCCGTTCGCCTTCTTCTGCTTGGGCACCAGATACCGCTTGGCGATCTGCAGCTTCTCGAGCTCGGTATAGCCGGAGAGGTTGATGATCTCCATGCGGTCGCGCAGCGCACCGCTGACCGAGTCGAGCGTGTTCGCCGTGCAGATGAAGAGCACGCGCGAAAGATCGAACGGCAGATCGAGGTAGTGGTCGCGGAACGTGTTGTTCTGCTCGGGATCGAGCACTTCGAGCAGGGCGCTCTGCGGATCGCCGCGGAAGTCGCCGCCGACCTTGTCGATCTCGTCGATCATCATCACCGGGTTGTTGGTCCCGGCGTCGCGCAGCGCGCGCACGATCGTCCCCGGCATCGCCCCGATGTAGGTACGCCGGTGTCCGCGAATCTCGGCTTCGTCGCGCACGCCGCCGACCGAGAGGCGCACGAACTTGCGGCCCATCGACTTCGCAATCGACTGTCCGAGCGAGGTCTTGCCGACGCCCGGCGGTCCGACGAAGCACAGGATCGGTCCGGTCAGCTTGTTCTTGAGCTTGCCGACGGCGAGGTACTCGACGATGCGGTCCTTGATCTTCTCGAGGTCGTAGTGATCCTCGTCGAGGATCTCGCGTGCCCGGCCGATGTCGATTTGGTCGGAGGTCGAGATGCTCCACGGCAGTTGGGTGAGCCAGTCGAGATACGTGCGGATCACGCTGTACTCTGGGCTCGCCGTCGGAACTTTCGAGAGGCGGTCCAGCTCCCGGTCGGCCGCCTTCTTGACGTCCTCGGGCATGTTCGACTCGTCGATCTTCTTGCGCAGCTCGTTCGCTTCGGCTTGCTGCGGGTCGGCTTCGCCCAACTCTTCCTGAATCGCACGCAGCTGCTGGCGGAGGTAGAACTCGCGCTGGTTCTTCTCCATCTCGCGCTGGATGTCGGCTTGGATCTTGTGGCCGAGCTCCACCACTTCGAGCTCTTTGGTGATGAGCATCGTGAGCTTGCGCAGCCGCTTCGCGGTGTCGCGCTCTTCGAGGATCGCCTGGCGGTCCGCCGTCTCGAGCCGCATCGTGGACGCGACGAAGTACGACAGCAGGTTGGGATCGGAGATGTTGTTGACCTCCATCTCCATCTCGCGCGGCGCCTGCGGCAGATAACCGAGCAGCTTTTGGAACAGCGAGCCCAAGTTGCGCTGCATCGCGACCAGCTGGTCGCCCTCGCGCGTGATGTCGGGCAACTCCGTGTACGTCGCGGCGAGATACGGCTCGGTCGCGACGAACTGGTCGATGCGGAACACGGGACCGCCGGCGACGATGCAGCGCAGCGTGCCGTCGGGAACCTTCAGCATCTTCTGGATCGTGCCGATCGTGCCGACCCGGCGCAGGTCGTCCGGACCGGGATCTTCGGTCTCCTTGTCCTTGAGCGCGACGAGGCCGATTTGCTTGCCTTCGCGCAGCGCCTCCTCGACCAGCTGGATCCCGGGCCGTTTCACCACGGCGAGCGGGATCACGGTGTTGGGGAACAGCACCGCGTCCTGCAGTGGAAGGATGCCGAGGATTTCGGGCGCCTTTTCGGGCTTCGCCATTACGTGGAGGTCCTTCTGACCGTCATGCGGATCTCGGTCCGCACGATCGGGAATTTCTTGGATTGCGCGAGCGGAAGACGGATTGCGAGGATGCCGTCGCGGTAGACCGCGGTTGCGCCGTCCTCATGGACCGGCGCCGGAAGGCGGATCTGCTTGAGGAACTCGCCGTACTGAATCTCCTTGCGGAGCAGCGAGGCGTTCCGGGTGAGATCGCGCAGCGCGCGCGATCCGGCGATCGTCAGATACGCGTCGCCGATCGAGACGTGCAGCGAGTCGGCGTCCGCGCCGGCAAGCTCGACGTGTACGACGATCATGCCGTCGGACTCGTCCAAGTGGACGTCCGTATTCGGTTCGAAACGCCCGTGCCCACCGCGCGGTGCGAACAGGCGCTCGAACTCCAACATCTCGTCGTGATTACGCACGCGCGAGTTTCCTTTCCGGTCGGGTTAGCACTCTCATCAACACTCTGCTAGGACCCGGAGTTGCTGGACCACTCCCTCATACCCCTCCGTCGGCCCCTCCTCTTTCCGCGCCCGAACCGGGGCTCGCCCGAGCGCTCAATCCACACCGTCCACAAGGGCGTGTGCAAAGTAATCGCGCCTTAATGTAAGCGAGCGCACGAGAGCACGGTGGTGGACGGGGACGGGCTTGGGGACGACGAAAGTCGTTCCGCCGCCGATCGCCGAACGCTTACGGGCACCACCGAATGGACACGACGCTGCCGTCTCCGACGCCCATCGGGACCGATCTCATCCGGACCGCGCTCGTCGATCGCGTCCGCGCAGCACGCCCGGCGATCCTTTCGCTCGTCGCGCCGGCCGGGTTCGGGAAGTCGACGTTCGCCCGCCAGCTGCTGGACGGGGTCCCGGCGTTCGCGATCTGCGACTGCCGCGGGGTCGCCTCCGACGGCGACCTCGCGCGCCGGGTCGTTCCGGCGCTGGCCGACGAGGACCCCGAGCGAAGCGCCAGCCTCTCGCAGAGCGAGACGATGCTCGGTGACGGGCACGCATCGGCCTCCGACCGCATCGGGGTAGCGCTGGCGGCCTGGCGGGTGCGCACCCACCCCTCGGCGTTCATCTTCGAGAACACCGAGGACGCGATCGCCGAGCCCGGCGCGCGCGACTTCCTGGCCAAGCTGCTGGCCAGCCGCCCGGACGGGCGCACGATCGTCATCTGCTCGCGGGAGTCGGTCCGCATGCACCTCTCGCGCTTCGCCCCGCCGCACCAGATCCTCAGCCTGCGCGCCGCCGACCTCGCCTTCACGCGCGACGAGATCGCGGCGATCTTCGCCGAGGCCGGTGCCGCGCCCGGCGCGGTGGAGCGTGTCGCGGCGATCTCCGGCGGCTGGCCGATCGCGGTGCTGCTGCTGGCGCGCTTCGCGCAGGAGCGCCGCCTCGAAGCACTGCTCGACAAACTCGACGACGTCGCCTATGAGGAGCTGCACGAGTACCTCGCCGATCAGGTCCTCGGCGACGCGCCGGCCGCGGTGATCGACGGGATCCTCGCCTGCGCGGCGATCCCGAATCCGACCGAGCGCGACGTGCGGCTGGCGCTGGGTGAGGGCGCCGCGTTCGAGACGTTCGACGCGTTCACCAAGACATCGCCGTTCGTCACGCGCGGCGACGACACGTACGCTGTCCATCCGCTCGTCGCGACGACGCTGCTGGAGCGGCACCCGGCGCGTGTCGAAGCGCTGCTGGAGCCGGCGGCGGCGGCGTACGAGAAAGGCGACGAGTTCCAGCGGGCCGCGGAGATCCATCTCGCGCGCGGCGACCAGCAGGCCGCCGCCGACGCGCTCGAGCGGATCGAGATCATGGACGCCGATCTGCCGCCGCCGATCGCGTACTCGCGCGTGCTGGCCTCACTCGATCGTGCGGTGGTGCTGCGCTGCCCGCGCCTGTGGTCGGTCACCGCGCTGCTGCGCACGTTCACCGTCGACTCGCGGCTGCTCCTCGACGAGGTCGAGTCGATCTGGGCGGCGCTGCCGGCCGATGCGCCGCCGGTGATGCGCATCTATCTGTACGTGTTCCGCGTGCTGATGCTGAGCTACGTCGGCGAGTTCGAGACGGCGCTCCGGCTGGTCGACGAGTTCCGCGCGCAGATCGCCGCACCCGAGGTCCCCGTGACGCGCATCCACGGCTGGCTGCTGTTCCTGCGTTCGCTGATGACCGCGCGGCTCGGCCGCACGAAGGAGGCGGAGCGCGACCTCGAAGCGGCCTGGCCGCTGGTCAGCGAGACCAGCTTCATGGCCGGCGGCGTGCTGGTCACGCTCGGTGCCGACGTCGCGCGCGTGCGCGGCGACCGTGCCACCGAGCGCGAACGCCTCGAACGCGCGATCGAGATCGGGCGCAAGACCGGCTTCAGCAACTTCATTGCCTTCTACGAAGCCGAAGCGACGTTCGGCGGCTGGCTCGCCGGCGACGACGTCGACTTCATGCAGCACGCGTTCGCGCTCGAAGCCGAGGTCGGGCGCGAAGGTGTCGGCGGGTTCGCGTTCCTTTCGGCGAGCGCACGCGGCCACGTGGTCGAGCCGCAGCAGGCCGATCAGCCGAAGTGGGTCGCAGCCGGGTATCTGATCGCGGCCGGGAACGCCGCCGACGACGCGACCGCGCTGCGCTACGCCGACACGGCACGCGAAGCGGCGGCGAACAGCCGCGCGCCGTTCTACCAGGTGCTGACCGCGCTCGCCGTCGCCGAGCTGAACCCCTCGCGCCGGAAGGCGCTGCGCGCGGAGGCGGCGACGATCGCGCGCCGTGTCGACGCCGTCGAGCTGCACGACGCGGTCGACGCGATCGCGCGCGGCGAGAACGGCGGATTCCTCGAAGCGTTCGCGCGCCGCTTCCGCCGCAGCACGGACGGTGAGACGCCGCGCGCCGGGCTGACGGTGGAGCTCGTCACCGGACGCGTCCTGCGCGACGGTCAGCCGGTGACGCTGGCCGAGCGCGAGCACGCGCTGCTCGCCGCGATCGCGATGCGCGCCGAGCCGCTCTCGCGCGACCGGCTGACCGATCTGCTGTGGCCCGATCTCGCCGAGAGCGCCGCGCGAAACGCCTTCCACGTGTGCCTCCACCGGCTCAAGGCGCGGCTCGGCGACGACGACGTGGTGATGCGCACGCGCGAAGGCTACCGGCTCGGCAGCGAGGTGCGCGTCGACCTGTGGGAGATCGACCGCGCGCTGGGAACGCTGCGCACCGACGTGCTCGACGCGCGTCAGGTCGCCGGTCTGCGCGCGCTCTACGAACGGCTGCGCCCCTCGCGCCCGCCGAAATTCGAGGCGTGGGAATGGTTCGAGCCGACCGAGCGGCACCTGCGGGAGCTGCGCTGCGACGTCGCGCAGACGCTCGCGAAGCATGCGCTCGACGACGGCCGCACGCAGGATGCGCTCACGCTCTGCAACGAGATGATCGCCTACGATCCGTGCGACGAGCCGGCGCGCGAGATCGCGATCCGCGCCTACCTGGAGAGCGGCGACCGGGCCGCGGCGCTGCGGCACTTCCGCCAGTACCGCGACGTGCTGCAATCGGAGCTGCAGTGCGAACCCTCGGCGTCGCTCGCCGAACTGGTCGGCGCGGGGGTTTGATCGGTCGCGCTCAGATCGGGTCGAAATCGACGGTGAAGATGTAATCGGCCACGAGCGGCTTGCAGTCGCGGATCTCGGTGCGAAACGTCGAGTCGCGTACCGCGGCCAACGCGACGACCCACGCCGGGCCGGTCCACGGCGCGGCCGAACCGGAGAACTCGGCGATCGTTTTCGGAGCGACACTGACCGTCCAACGGCCGGTCGCAACGTCGTCCGGCAATGCGCCCTGGACGGCCGGGATTCCACCTGCGAGCAGCACGGCAAGCGCCGCAACCGCTCGAGAGCCTCGCGACCGCACCCGCATGCGTCAGACTCCCTCCTTGTTTTCGTCGAAGAACGCTTGCCAACCGACGGGCGCGATCGCAAGATCGCCGCGGAACGGGTAGTCCAGCTCGAAGATCAGCGTGAACATCACCGCGATCATCGCGGCGAGCGCGCCCGTCATCAGCAATTGTGTGCGCACGTCCGGAAACCCGACCAGATAGCACAGACCGACGATGATGACCGCACTGATGCCGAGGATCGACCATTCGAACGGCGATACGCCGCTGTCGTTGTCGTCGAGGCGGTGATGCCGAGCGTCGTGCAGGACACCCACGTAGACGAGTGCGGCCGCTTGCGCGTTGCTCGCGCCCATGTCACGCGGATGAAATTGGGCGATGTCCCGGTACGTCTGCGTCAGGAGTTGCTCGGCGCGCGCGCTGCTCCCGCCGCTGCGCATCGCCGGCCACTCGTCCTCGACGAGCAGCTTCGCGTACGCGACCAGATTCCGCCGCACGTTCGGCCCCACTGGTGCGGGAAGGCCGCTCGCCGTGTGATACAAATCGGCCGCCGCGCTCGACTCGACCGCGACCCGCTGGTGGGTCGCGTCGAACTCTTGCCAGACGATCGCGATGATGAACGCGAGCGTGACGCCGAACAGTCCGCCGATGATCCCCAGCACGATCCCGGCTACTTCGTTGTGCGCGCGAAAGTCGGCGCCGGGGAACAGGCGGCGTACGACGAGTTGGCCCGCGCAGGCGAGGCCCGCCGCGACGACGATCGCCAGCGCGAGCAGCAGCCAGATGGGGATCGCGTAGAGCGCGGTCACGGCGGCCGGCGCATCAGTCGACCTCGCGCGCGTTCAGATCGACCAGCGCGCCGTTCACGCCGCTGCCGCGGTCGCTTGCGAGAAAGGCCAGCGCGTCGGCGACCTCCTGCGGTGTCGCCGCAGCCGTGAAGTCATCGGCGTCGAGGTAGCTGCGGGCCGCATCCGTCGCGACGCCGCCGAGCACGAGTGCGTTGGCGACGATCCCGTCCGCTTTGTGCTCGCGGGCGATCGCCTGCATCAGGACGTTCACGCCGGCTTTCGCGACGCCGAACAGGCCGCGTCCGGGCGCCGGCTGCTTCGAGGACCCTGCGGTGACGACGACGATGCGGCCGCGCGAGCGCGCGCCGTCGCGGTACGGTTGCGCGAGCATCGCGCGCAGCGCCGGGAGCGCGAGATTGTACGCGGTCTCCGTGAACGCGGAGAGGTTCGCGCGCAAGTCGTCGAGCGTCGAATCGGCGAGCGCGACGACGTGCCCGTCGCCGGCGAGGCTGACCGCCGCGTCGATCCGGCCGAAGCGCTCGACGCACGCCGCGATCGCGGCCGCCGCCTGCGCGGGGTCGTTCAAGTCGGCCGCGAACGGAATCGCCGCCGCGCGTTCGGCGTCGTCGAGAATCTCCTCGATCGCGGCCCGCGCGCGCTCGACGGCACGCGAGAGCACGATGACGCGCGCGCCTTCGTGGACCAGCGTCGCCAGCGTCGCGCCGCCGACGCGGCCGGTCGCACCGGCCAGAACGATCGCATCGCCTTCGAGCATCATCTCCGCGACGTTCCCGGGGTGCGGGGTGACTTCCCGGCGGCGGGCGGCGCGAGGAAACACGTCGCCGCGTGGTCGTTCACGACGCCGACGGCTTGCATGAAGGCGTAGCAGATCGTCGAGCCGACGAAGCCGAAACCGCGCTTGCGGAGGTCGGTGCTGAGCGCGTCGGAGAGCACGGTCGTCGCCAGAAGGTCGGCACTCGTGCGCGGCCGGTTCACGATCGGCTCGCCGCCGGTGAACGCCCAAAGGTACGCTGCGAACGACCCGCGCTCGCTCTGCAGTTCGAGGAACGCGAGCGCGTTGCGGATCGACCACGCGACCTTCGCCTTGTTCCGGATGATCCCGTCGTCGGCGAGCAGACGCGCGACGTCGCGTTCGCCGAAGCGCGCGACCTTGGCCGGATCGAAACCGCGATACGCGCGACGGTATCCGTCGCGCCGGCGCAGGATCGTCGACCACGACAGCCCCGCCTGCGCGCCCTCCAGGATCAGGAACTCGAACAGCACGCGGTCGTCGTGGACCGGCGTGCCCCACTCGCGATCGTGGTAGGCGATCATCGCCGGATCGGCACCCGCCCAGGCGCAGCGTACCGGTTCGGCGCTCACTGCGGCGGCGGGCCGGCGCGTTTGTACGCGCGTTCGTCGTCGAGCAGCGCGCGCGCGAGGGGCAGGATCGCTTCGGCCTGCCACACGCCTTGCAGCACCGCGCGGTCGCCGTTCGCGTTGCGCAGTTCCCAACTCGGCCGCTCCGCGCAGCCGATCTCGGCGAGGCGCGCGTTCCCGGCGTGCAGCTGATCGACGATCCTCGCGCTGCGCATCGCGTCGCGCAGTGCCGCGTCGTCGACACCGGTGAACTTCGCCACCGCACGGACCGCTTCGCCCTCGCGGCCGAGCATCAGACCGTCGACCATCGCGGCGCGCGAGACGCGGCGACCGAGCACGATCGGATTCGCGCCGAACGAGACGCCCGCGGCGACGGCCGCGTTCGCGTGCCAGGTCGTCGTCTCGCTGCCCTCGCACCAGCCGGGGTCGAGCTCGCGACCGTATGCGAGGGTCCCGCGGGTGTAGAACCACGCCTCGGCCTCATGCGTGAAGCCGACCGGCGCGCCGTCGGCCAGCGGAGCCAGCACGATCTCGAGCTCGACGTCGTCGGCGAGCGTCGCCCGCAGCGCATCCAGCGCCGGCTGCGCGGCAAGGCACCAATGCGAGAGCACGTCGACGAACGCGATCACCTTCATGCCGAGGGCTTCGCCGCACGCAGCGGCCCGCCTATGTTACGGCGTCGTGGGCGAAGCGACGCGCTCGGAGCGGCGGTGGACGAGGTGCGCGGCATCCATGAACAGCGGCGAAGAGATCAGGAAGTCGGCCGATGCGCGGTTGCACGCGATCGGCACGTTGTACAGAACGGCGAGACGCAGCAGCGCCTTCACGTCGACGTCGTGCGGCTGCGTCGTCAGCGGATCCCAGAAGAAAACGATGAGATCGAGTTTCGCGTCGACCAGCATCGCACCGACCTGCGCGTCGCCGCCCAGCGGTCCGGAGAGCAGCAAGTCGACCGGCAATCCGGTCGCCTCGGCGACCATCGCGCCCGTCGTTCCGGTCGCAACCAGGGCGCAACGCGCAAGCGTTCCGCGATTGAACGTCGCCCACTCGGTGAGATCGTGCTTGCGTCCGTCGTGCGCGATGAGCGCGACGCGAGGTGCGGCGCCGCGCCGCAAGAGTGTACGCTCCATGAGCCTTCAACGAACGCGACGCCGCTCGCGTTGCGCGCGCATATTTGTTTCACGAACGTGCGACAATCGTCGCAACGATGTGCACGTATGTTGTCGAAAATGATGACATTTCGGTGAATATGCTGAACGATCGGACGATGCGCCGCGCACCGCGGCCGTGATTTCATGGCACTACGATGTTTGTCTATCACGAGCTCTACGGAACAGATCATCCTGATTCACCGACGATCGCGCGGGTGCTGGGTGCCGTCGGCGCAATCGTTGCGCTGTGCGCCGTCTTCCTCATCGCACCGCGCCACGATGCGACAAAGGTCGTCAGCGGCTTGCCGTGTTCGGTGCTGTCGGAGGCGGAGATCAGCGCCGCGCTCGGCGCGCCGATGCTGCTGATGCCGACCAGCGGCGCGGTCTGCCGCTACGTCTCGACCGGCAGCACGGGGGCGCCTGCGCTGTTCGTCATCGCGCGTCACGACACGGCGATACCGGCGTCGATCGCACAGAACGGCGTCGAGGTGCAAGGCGTCGGCGACGCTGCAGTGCGGTCTTCGAGCGGTCTCTACGTGCGCTACGGCGCGCGAGCGTATACGTTCATCGTCGTGCCGCAAGGCGCGAACGACGTGCGTCCGATCGCCGACGAGCTGCGCGTCGCAAAGCTCGTCCATCGCACGATGATCGCGCAAAGCCGGTAGCCGGCGCCATCCTGAAACGACAACGGCCCCGGGATTGCTCCCGGGGCCGTCTTGCATTCTTCGCGATGAGCGAAGACTACATCATGTCGTAGCCGCCCATGCCGCCGCCGCCGCCGCCGCCGGAGTCCTTCTTGGGCTCGGGCTTGTCGGCGATGAGGGTCTCGGTCGTCAGGATCAGTGCGCCGATCGAGGCCGCGTTTTGCAGCGCCGAGCGCGTGACCTTGAACGGTTTCACGATTACCGCCTTGAGCATGTCGACCAGGTCACCGGTCACGGCATCGAAGCCCTGACCCGGCTTGGCCGTCTTCACGCGGTTCACTTCGACGCTGCCCTCGAAGCCGGCGTTCTCCGCGATCTGGCGGACCCGGTGCTCTAGGCGAGGGCCGGATCAGGTAGGTTCCGGCGCCCAGATCAGAACGCGCGACAGTAAGGACCAGTCTTGCCCTCGCCACAAGCGACATGACCTGAAAAGTCCCCTTGTCGCTGGCGCAGCGCACGGGACGTCCTCCGACGAGTTCCAATCGGAATGCTCTAACATTGTGTACAAGCCGAATTGCGGGGTGCGATCCTGAGCGCCTTCACAAACGACATAGACGCGTCCGCTATTCCCTTGACATGCATCTCTGTTTCCCGAACTAGGCCGTTCCCGAGGCGCAGATCCAAGCCGTGATCAACAACCAATGTGAAGCGATCTGAAATGATTGCGCGCCAATGCGGAAAGCGGGGATATACTTTCGTTTCTAGGCGAATTCCGAGTCGGACGCACTCTGCGTGAACCAGCGGTTCATTCGCCATATTTCCATAGTGAAACGCCGTGACCAAAGCAATGTCGCGGACTCCCCGCGCATTCGCCTCGGTGACAAACCACTGCAACGTGTCCCGGTATATTGCGTTCGCTGCCCAATACTGGCCGAGTGCTCGATCGATGAGCTTCAGCTCCCTCGCATACCGAAAAAACTGATCGAACACCAGTACGGCAAAATCCCCCTCGGAAATCCGAGCACGATACGATAAGTCTTGCTCACGGACCGCAACACGGCGAACATCTGTCAGGTAGTCCCGAAGGTCAATCGCGCTCGCTGGAGCATGGCCGACAACGACCGTAGAGTGCGAGAGCTCGTGCGGGCACGCAGCGGCCGCCGCGAAAGCGCACTTTGGGGCTACGTCGGCGCATCGTATTATGCGATTTGCCGTGTTAAGCCGCAACATCGCCTCGGTAAAACGAGTCCATCCGTTCGGCGAAAAAGCTGCCTTGTCGACTTTCGAAACGTCGACCGGACCAAGCTGTAGTAACGACGCCAAGGCAACGTCATCAAGGAGTTCCAGGAATGCATCAGAGGCATAGTCCGCGGAACGGCGCGTCGTGACCAGGACGCGTCCACTCATTATTGCTCTACACCAAAGACCTCTTTGAAGGCATCGTCAAAGAACCCCCCAGGCCAATGATCCAGGAGATCTCCATTCGGCGCTACTCTAAGCTCCGAAACAGTTGAGCCACCTCGCTGCTTGTCAACAAACAGAATTCGAAGCTTATCTGAAGCTAGTTTATTGTCACGAATTAATCGCTGGAGGCGAAGTAAAATATGTTCGGAGTGCGTCTCGATGATAAACTGACGCCGCGTACGGCCACTTACCGCAGCCGCAAGTACCGATCCAAGTGCAGATTGCAAGCTAGGGTGAAGGTGAATTTCAGGCTGCTCAACGAGGACGACACTCGTCCCCTCAAGACAGGATTCGAGCAAGATAGGCAGCACTTGAGAAACTCCAAATCCCACGTCGTTTAAGCCCACATTTATCCGCGTCTTCTTGTCGTAAAGCCTCACCGCGAATACGTCGCTTAGCGCCCCCGACTTCTGTCGCGTTAACCGCAGTTCGTAACCGATCCCAAGGAGACGGGCAAGTCGGTTCAACTCGGCGTGATAGTGTTGCTCGCCGAAAAGAATGTCCGGTAGATTCTGTCCGTGAGTGCCGACTGTTTCGGGCCGATTCCCGGTGTAGATATATGTGCGCTCGGGATAATCGCGAAGCGGCCCAATGTACGAGATGTTGGCGAGTTCGCTTCTGATTGCTCGACTGATCCTTAGAGCAATGATGCTTAGATCGCCAACATCGGACGGACGGTACGCCTCTGTCTCATCTTTCGGGTTGCGAAAGATTAGGTTGTTTGGCAAAAAAATGATAGAGGTCGAATGCTCGACTCGTTGATTCCGCTAGCAAATCGTTCAGGTAATTTTGGAACGAATAGTTAGACAAGTACGCTTGGTGGCTATGTAACTGATTCAGATACCTTGCGTGAGGTGTTTCATCACCGGCCTCAAGTATCGCAAATCGATTATAAAGGTCGATCTCTGATGAAAGGCGCGTTTGAGCTCGTGGTAGCTGCGTCGAGACAAACTTATCGAAGAGTCCACGGATGAACGGTGAGCTGGCATTGATACCAGCCACCTCGAACCTCCGGCGACGGCGCAGTCGCCGAGGTTGAATCTCGTCGACAGACGCTGCGTCCGCGGACCCCTGCGTGACTCGAGCGACAAGAGAAAACGTCGATGCCTCTTCCCTGTTGAGGAATATGTCGATCTTTTGAAGGACGACATCATTGTCGCGCCCGACCACGAAATAGAACCGCGCCGAAAATTCCGCGACACCTTCAAGTTGCCCGATTACGACGTCGGCCGTACGACAGGTCAAGCCAATGACGAGCGGTTCAGACTTTCTGTGTGCGTAGACTACGTTCGCAAAGTTTCCAAGATCAACGTAATCTTCACTTCGAAATTGCAATACCGTCGCACCGGCAACCGAAGGCTCCAAGGTCTGCTTTAAGAGAAGCAAAGCCTGAAGCAAAGAACTTTTCCCGCTTGAATTCGAACCGTAGATCAGGGTCAATGGGCGCAATTCAATGTCGTGCGCCTCTTGAAACGCTTTGAAATGCCGGAAATACAACGAGGCGATCACGAGGCCACACTCCGTCGCGAATGACTTGGAAGATGCTCAGGAAGGTTCACGCTGTTGCGGTGGAATCGATTTCCGCCACTGATCACTCGTGGACCTGTCGGCGCAACGTGATCGAGTAGCGCCGCGCAAGTAGGAGACGTGGCTCCGAACCCCGTCTCCTTCGTTCGGGGCGTGCCGCTCGAGTATTGCAGATTTCGAATTAGCCTGTCGCGCTTGATTGAAACGACAACGGCCCTGGGATTGCCCGGGGCCGTTAGTTCTCGTTCGCGTCCCGCTCTCACCCTTCGACGACCCTTCGATTAGGCTCAGGATGAGAAGGCTGGCCAGGGCACCGACTCGGGAACGACAACGGCCCCGGGATTGCTCCCGGGGCCGTCTTGCATTCTTCGCGATGAGCGAAGACTACATCATGTCGTAGCCGCCCATGCCGCCGCCGCCGCCGCCGCCGCCAGAGTCCTTCTTGGGCTCGGGCTTGTCGGCGATGAGGGTCTCGGTCGTCAGGATCAGTGCGCCGATCGAGGCCGCGTTTTGCAGCGCCGAGCGCGTGACCTTGAACGGCTCGACGATCCCCGCCTTGAGCATGTCGACCAGGTCGCCGGTCATGGCGTCGAAGCCTTGACCCCGGGCCGCCGACTTCACGCGGTTCACCTCGACGCTGCCCTCGAAGCCGGCGTTCTCCGCGATCTGGCGGAGCGGCTCTTCGAGCGAGCGGCGGATGATGTCCACGCCGATCTTCTCGTCGTGGTTCTTCGTCTCCGAAGCGAGCTTCTCGATGGCCTTGATCGCGTGCACCAGCGAGCTGCCGCCGCCCGGGATCATGCCTTCCTGCACGGCAGCGCGGGTCGCGCTGAGCGCGTCCTCGATGCGGTGCTTCTTCTCTTTGAGCTCGGTCTCGGTGGCCGCGCCGACTTGGATGACGGCGACGCCCCCGGACAGCTTCGCGAGGCGCTCCTGGAGCTTCTCGCGATCGAAGTCGCTGTCGGTGTCTTCGATCTGCCGCTTGATCATCTCGATGCGGCCCTTGATCGCTTCCGGCTTACCCTTGCCGTCGACGATCGTGGTCTCTTCCTTGGTGACCTTGACCGTCTTCGCGGCACCGAGCAGGTCCGGCGTGATTTTGTCGAGCTTGAGGCCGAGCTCTTCCGAGATCACCGTTGCGCCGGTCAGCGTGGCGATGTCCTTGAGCATTTCTTTGCGGCGATCACCGAAGCCCGGCGCCTTGACGGCGACGGTGGTGAAGGTGCCGCGCAGCTTGTTGACCACGAGCGTCGCGAGCGCTTCGCCCTCGACGTCCTCGGCGACGATCAGCAGCGGCTTCTGCATCTGCACGATCTTCTCGAGCAGCGGGAGGATGTCGGCGATCGCCGAGATCTTGCGCTCGGTCACGAGGATGAACGGGTCGGTGAGCTCCGCGATCATGCGCTCGGAGTCGGTGACCATGTACGGCGAGATGTAGCCCTTGTCGAAGAGCATCCCGTCCTTGGTCTCGACGTCGGTCTTCATCGTCTTCGATTCCTCGACGGTGATGACGCCGTCCTTACCGACTTCGTTCATCGCCTGCGCGATGAGTTCGCCGATCGTCTTGTCGTTCGCCGAGATCGACGCGACTTGCGCGATCTTCTCGGTGGTGTCGACCTGCTGGACCATGCTCTGCATTTCTTCGACGGCCTTTTCGACCGCCGCCTCGATGCCGCGCTTGATCAGAAGCGGGTTCGATCCCGCCGTGACGTTGCGCAGACCTTCGCGGATGATGGCCTGGGCCAGCACCGTCGCGGTGGTCGTGCCGTCGCCGGCGATGTCGTTCGTCTTGGACGCGACTTCCTTGACGAGTTGCGCGCCCATGTTCTCGAACGTGTCGGGGAGCTCGATCTCCTTGGCGATCGTCACGCCGTCGTTGGTGATCGTCGGGCTCCCGAACTTCTTGTCGAGGACGACGTTGCGCCCTTTCGGTCCGAGCGTCACCTTGACCGCGTCGGCCAGGATGTTGGCGCCGCGCTCGAGCGCGCGCCGTGCGTTCTCGTCAAAGACGAGTTGTTTGGCTGCCATGTCTGCTTAATTAACTCCGGCCGGGACCTTCTCGTCGGTCATGACCGCGAGAACGTCTTTTTCCGAGATGATGAGGTACTCTTTGCCTTCGAGCTTGATCTCCGAGCCCGAGTACTTCGAGTAGATGATGCGGTCGCCAGCCTTGACGTCCATCGGCAGCTTGGTGCCATTGTCGAGCGTGCGGCCGGTGCCGACTGCGAGAACGCGGCCTTCCTGCGGCTTCTCTTTGGCCGTGTCGGGAAGGAAGACGCCGCCGGCGCTCTTATCGGCCTGTTCCACGTGCTCGACGACCACGCGATCGCCCAGTGGCTTGAGATTCACGAAAACCATTCCTCCGCTAGCATTGGCTGACGGTTCAGGGTAGGGGGTGATGTGGCTTGGCACTTCTAGCACGAGAGTGCCAGCCGGATATCAAGATTAGCAGACACTGGACCTGAGTGCAACACTTAAAGGGGGGCTCTGCCCTGCATCGGCCGGCCCTGCCGGGAAACGGAGGACTGCTCGAGCAGGTGTGCTACTTGACCGGGCTGGCGCCGGCTTCCGGCGGGGCTTCACGGACGACGACCTCGAGCGCCGGGATGGCGCAGTGGTGCGAAAACCACGCGACGTGCTCTTCGACGAGGTCGGGCTGAAAAAGGTATCGGCCGGGCTCGGTGGGCGTTTTCACGACGAGAAACATGAGGGCGCTTGCCCCGGGATCGAGCCGGTACGGCAACGACACACGCGGATATTCCAACATGGCAACGTCGGAATCCGAGGCACGCCAATGGTACGAAGCCCGGACGTTCGGGTCGCGCGACCAGCCGTTCCCGGGGATGAAGCTGCGGCACGAGTCGTTTCGAACGTGGAGAATCACCGTCGCGCGACTCGCCGCATAGAAGTCGTTCGGTACGTCCACACATCGCAGCGAAGCGTGAAACGGGCTCGCCGACGCTTCGTGAGCCGGCAGACGCGCTGCGTCGGGAAGCCACTCGAGCGGCCTCGTCTCGTACGGGCACTCCTCATAGAGATAGTGCTCTGCTCCTGCGTACCCCCGCTGCGCATAGAATCGTACCTTGGCCTCTCTGGCGGCTCGGTCGTGCCACACGAGATCCCAATGGTTTATCCAGGAATCCGTAACGAAATACGGTTCCCCGACGATGACGTCCCCACCATGCAGGTCCGGGCTCAGCTGGAGAAAGGACGGCAGGTTGCGGAATAAGCGGATTTGATAGTCGGGCTGCCATGGAAAGCTTGCGATGTACCGGTTTCCCGGCGGTAGGATCCAGCGCCGCGGAATCCAGATATGCGTGACCGAGCGGTTCGAAAGCAGGCGGTGTACGTAGTTGCGCTCGCTCCACTGAGGACTGAGCGTCTCGTCGTGATCGATCCGGAGAACCCAGTCGCCCGTGCAATACGGCAAGATGAACGGAATGCTCGTGGAACGAGACGCGAGCACCGTATGCGGGACCGAGACCACGGTATCGGTAAATGTTCGCGCAACGTCGAACGATCCATCGCTCGAGCTGTCATCGACGCCGATGACGAGCTCGTCCGCCACACCCAGTAACGGCGGTACGATCGTGGCGAGCTTCTCAGCGCCGTTGATCGTGAAGATGAGGATTGTGAGCGACATCATCCCCCGCTAGTTGCGTCGACCCCCTGGCCGGTCGGAGGAGGAGTGGCTTTCTTGCGCGCAAGCTGGAATATCCTTGAGAACTACGAGTTCATAGCCGGTACGATGGGCGACGCGGTGCCGCGTGCTTGGCGCAGCTGGCCGGAGGACGTGCGCATTCCCGTCGCCAGGCCGCGTCTACCTGCGGCGTCGGATGTGATGCCGTACCTGGAGCGCATCGATGCGAGCCGCTGGTATTCCAACGGCGGCCCGCTGGTCTGCGAACTCGAAGCCCGAATCGCGCAGCGATTCGGCGTTTCGAGCTCGCGCGTGGCGCTCGTGGCAAACGCTACGACCGGCTTGACGCTCGCGCTCGAAGCACTCGAGGTCCCGCGGGGGACGCTGTGCATGATGCCGGCCTGGACGTTCGCGGCGTCCGCGCATGCCGCGCTTGCGGCCGGTCTAATCCCCTGGTTCGTCGACGTCGACGAGCGTACGTGGAGCTTGACGCCGGCTCTTGCTCGCAACTTCCTGCGCGAAGCGCCGGGCACCGTCGGAGCGATCATGCCGGTCGCCCCGTTCGGGTACCCGGTGGACGCCGAAGGCTGGGACGAATTGGACGCCGCGGAAGAGTGCGCCGTCGTCGTTGACGGAGCCGCTGCGTTCGACTCGGCTCGCGCGTGCTCGCGTGCGGTCGTCGTCAGCCTTCACGCGACGAAAGTGCTGAGCGCCGGCGAGGGCGGGTTTGTCGTTTGCCGCGATGCCGACACGGCGGTTGGAATCAAGGCGCGCGCGAACTTTGGTTTTTCGGGAAGCCGGGAGGCGTGCATCAACGCGACCAACGCGAAGCTCAGCGAGTACGCCGCGGCCGTCGCGCTCGCGAGCCTCGACGGCTGGGAGCGAAGACGCGCCGGCTTCCGTCGCGTTGCGCAAGAGTATGCGGCCGCGTTGCACGGCATTCCCGGGGTGGCGCTGCAGCCGGGCTACGGAGACGAGTGGGTTTCTGCGACGACGAACGTCTCGCTCCCAAACGGTTGCATCGACCCGCTCGAAGACGCCTTGAGTGCGGGCGGGTTCGGCCATCGCCGCTGGTGGGGAGACGGTCTCACCGCACATCGCGCGTTTTCCAACTGTCCACGAACCCGGACCGCGGTTACCGAGCGCTTGAGCGCGACCGTGCTGGGTGTGCCGTGCTGGGAGGATCTCCCGAACGACGCCATCGTTCGCATCGGCGAGACCGTGCGTGAGGTCTGCGGCCGCTAACCGTGCGGCAGCAGCATCTCCCGCGTGAGGACGCTACGATCCTCGTGTAAGATGCGAGTCAGAATCGAGACGTGCGGCCCGGCATAGTCGGGAAGGAAGCGCAGCTCGATCCCGGCATCCGCAAAGGCGCGCGGATCGTACAGGTTGCGCCCGCCCGAAGCGTTCACGTACGAACGGGCACCGAGGCGTCGCACGACTTCCAGAATGCGATCCTGTCCACGGACCTCCGGCGGAACGTTCAACGAGCTGGATCGCACGACGTTCCAGGGGAGTCCGCAATAGGCCACCGTGCGTTCGAGCAGACGCTCGATGTAATCCAGCGGGCTGCCCTCGACCTCGCGCAGCGCGGACAGAATAGGCTCGATTCCGTCGCCGTCCTTCGCGTCGAGCGGAAATTGCCGCAAACGATCCGCCAATACCTGGCCGGCGTTCGCCGGAAACCGGAGGTCGCGGATCAGCGTGTTCCGCGATCCCTTTTCGAGCGGTAACGTCAGCCAACGCTCCTCGCCGGAAGCGGCGTGGAGCCGATTGCGATGGACCCAGCCTCGCCTCGGGAACCGCACGCAATCATAGATCACGAACAGATCGCTGGCCGCGAACAAGCGGAAATAGCCCGCATAGGGAAGAAAGTAGGGCTGCATGATCGCGACCATCGTCGGTGTCACGACGATCCTGTAGCGAGGTCGTCTGCCGGCGTCCGAATCCCGACGAAGCAGAGGCCTTGCGCGCGGTGTTCAGGCAGATCGTGGTGACGAGCTTTCCCATGTTCCCGCCGAACGCCGTCGAAAGCTATCTCGAGCCGTGGACGCGTGAAGCCGTGGTCTCCCGGCTGACACATGGTGCCGATCTGCTCATCGCGGCTTTCGCTGCCGGTGAAATCGTCGGACTCGTCTCCGGCAACGCACCGGAAGGAGGCGTCGGCACGATCGTGTGGCTGCTCGTCGACGCTCGCTGGCGCGGCCATGAGGTCGGCCGGGCGCTGTACGATGCCGCCTGTCATGTCTACCGCGACGTGGGTGCTCATAAGATGAAGCTCACCGCTCCATCGGAGCGAGCCAAACGCTTCTACGAGCGCTGCGGAATGCGCGTCGAGGGGACGCACCCGAAACATTGGTATAACGTGGATTTCTATTCCCTGGGAGCGGCCTTGTGACAGCCCAGTGAACGAACATCTCACCGTTACTTACGTCTCGCATGCTTCGCTCCTCTTCGACGGGGACTTCGGCCGTCTCATCTGCGATCCGTGGATTCTGAACGAGCCGGTCTATGCGTTCACGACGTGGAAATTTCCAGCCGCCGTGCTCCCTCCCGAAGAACTCACGGCCGGGCTGAACTACCTGTATCTGTCGCATCCCCACGAAGATCATCTGCACGTTCCCTCGCTGGACTGCCTCCCGCGCGACGTCGAGGTCCTGTTGCCGGAGTATCTGAGCGATCCCGGCCTGCGCGCGCAGACCGTGGAACGCACCATGCGAGAGCTCGGCTTCCATCGCATTCGCAAGCTTCGCCCTTGGGAGACGGTGAAGCTCGGCAACGATACGTCGCTCACGGTCATACCCGGTTGTGAGACCAAATGGTGGGACTGGGAAAACTCCGGTTTCGTGCTCGAACACGGCGATTGCACGCTGTTGAACCTGAACGATTGCCCGACCGACGCGAAGCTGTGTGCGGAGATCGATCGCCGCTTCGGTGAGATCGATATCGCCTTCGTGCAGTATTCCGGTGTTTCGATGTTCCCGGGCTGCTACCGCATGCCGGTGGAGGAAATGCGAGCGGCATCGGCCCGCCGTAAAGTGAGCTGGATCCAGCAAAAGAATGCGATCGAACTCTTGCGCGTCCGGCGCCTCGCCCCGTTTGCCGGGGACTTCGCTTGGCTGGACGACCGGATGATGCACTGCAACTGGTCGAACCGGGCGACCCCCACGTTGTTCGAGGACTTCGTCACGACGAATTATCCCGACAAGAAGATCGAGGTCGTGATCATGTACCCCTCCGACAGGTGGACGCTGGAAGGTGGCCTCGAGCGCAATCATCCGGAGATCGACTGGACCGACTATCTGGGAGAGATCGAGCGCCTGCGGCTGCGGCTGAAGCCGAAGGTCGAGGCGATCCGCGAGTGGATCGACGGTTCCGACGTCTCGGACATGCGTCGTCGCAGCGAACGGTTCATCGCGCACATCAACGCCTGGATCCATCGCGGCAACGTCACGTTCCGCACGCGCATTCGCGTCAACATCGAGGGACCAAACAGCGATTTCGCCTTCGTCATGCGCTGTACGCCGGAAACGGGATTCGAGGCCGCATGGGACGACGAGGCGCCGGTCGATCAAGAGCTCTTCATCCGCGAATCCCTTTGGGCCGCGGTGCTGGAGGGCAAGGTGCTGCTGAACAACATCCAATGGGCAGCGGAAAACCGGCAGCACGGGGAGTTTCGCCTGGAGATCGCGCACTTCTGGTTTTGGTTCGAGACGTATATCGATCTCAACAATCGGAATCCGCAAGCGTTGGTCGACCGAGCCCTGCACCCGCAGATCGCCGAGCGCATTCGTCCCGGGCACGGCGTGTTTCCGCTCGAAGGGGAGTGGCAGCGCGCGGCTCCGTGGCGCACCCGCAAGCCGGTGCCGTGAGCGTACGGCTGCTCTCGCTCGCGAATCCCGAGGAATGGGCCGCCACGATCAGCCGGATGCCGCACGGCCCGGGCCACACGCATTGGTACAACGCTGCACTGTCGGCAAGCACGGACGACCAGATCGTGCTGTTCGACTATGGCGACGGTGAGAATCGGGCTGCCTGCCCTCTTCTGCTGCGTCGCTACGGAGACTCGGTCGACATCGCAACGCCCTACGGTTTCGGCGGCTTTACTACTCAAGGCCGCTGCGACGGTTTGCCGGATGCATTTCGTCGCTTCGCAAGCGCGCAGGGCTGGATCTGCGGATACCTCGCGCTGAATCCCCTTCTTCCGCACCCATTCGCCGCCGCTGACGGCCTCGAACGCGGCAGTACGATATACGCGCTCGATCTGTCGCTCGACGAAGATCTCTTGCTTGCGTCGATGCATCCGACGCACCGTCGCGAGGTCCGCAAGAGCCTCGTGCTGCTCGAATCCGTCGTGACGGACGGTGATTCGCTTCGGCGCGCATTGCCGTCGCTCTACGTCGATACGCTGGCACGCGTCGGCGCCTCCGAAACGTATCGCTTTTCACGAACGACGCTGAACGCGTGGCTCTCTTCACCCGGCTCCCTGTTGCTCGGCGTGGGCGAACCGCCGCAGGCCGTCGTCCTTTGCCTCTACACGAGCGAGATCGCCGATTTCTTCATCAGCGCCGGCACGACCCAGGGGCGCAGCCACACGCGAACGCTGCTCTGGGCCGCCCTTCGCGAACTCAAGCGCCGCGGTGTCCGCTTCTTCAATCTCGGCGGCGGCGCGCGCAGCGGCGACGACCTGGATGCATTCAAGCGACGCTTCGGCGGGAGATCCGTCGGCGTCCCGGTATTGAAGCAGGTCTACATGCACGAGCGATTCGCGGCGCTCTGTCGCGAGGCACGAGCGGAAGACCGGTCGTCGGGCTATTTTCCGCCGTACCGGGACTCACGATGAGGTTTCTCGAGCGTATCGTGCATTCGCGCCGGCGCGTCGTGCGACCGCGGATTGCGATTTTGGACGACCTGTTCCCCCATCCGATGTCCGGGATTCGTCTCGAAGAGTTTGTCGCGTATCTGGACGACATGCCGGAGGTATCCGTCTCCGCCTACTGTGACGGCAACGCTTTTCACTGGGTAGGCGGGCCGCGCCCGGTCGACGCCGTCATCGCCGAATACGTTGCGGCGAACCCTCGCCACGCGGGCCGCGTCCATCCGCTCAGCCCGGATCAGATCCCGGACGCCGACGCATACTATGCGGTCTTTCTCCAGAATACGGCGCAATACTTGGATGCCATCGAGCGGACCGAGAAGCCGTTTGCGTTCACCCTGTACCCCGGAGGAGGGTTCTGCGTCGGCGAAAAGGGTTCGGACGATCGGCTCGATCGCGTTTGCAACAGCCCGTTCTTGCAACGGATCATCGTCACGCAGCGCTATACGCTCGATTATCTTATCAAGAGATATCCGCTCGTTGCATCAAAGATTTGCCATGTGCCCGGCGGCGTGATCCCCTCCGCGGCGTTCGGCATACCGAAAGACCGCACATACTTCGGCATCGACAAGGCCGTGCTCGACATCGGTTTCGTGGCCAATCGATACACGGCGAAGGGCGAGGACAAGGGCTACGATCTCTTCATTGAAACGGCCCGCGCGCTCACTCGGAACGGCGTGGACGCACGATATCATGTCGTCGGTCCGTGGGACGGGAGCATCGTGCCGATGGAAGATCTCTCCGCGCGATTCGTGTTTCACGGCTTCGTGGGCACGGAGCGGTTACGCGAGATCGGACGAACGCTCGACGTGGTCTTGTCACCGAATCGGCCGGGCGTCCTGGGGAACGGCGCCTTTGACGGCTTTCCGACCGGAAGCTGCGTTGCGGTCGGGCTTCAAGAGGGCGTCATCTGTTGTACCGACGTCCTCAACATGAATACCGACTATCGAGACGGCGTTGACATCGTGCTCGTAGAACCGAGCGTCGATGACATCGTACGACGACTGTCGCCCCTCATTGCGGAGCGGGGCGCGCTGGCGCGCATCGGCAAGAACGGCCGGATTCAGCTCACCGAGCTCTTCGGCCGCGAGACCCAACTCCCGCCGAGGCTCGACGTTCTTCGAGCGCTGGCTCTGCACCGAGGGGCGAGATGACGAACTATCGCGCTGACTATCTTACTCCCGAGGTGCTCGCCGGCATGCCCTTCAAATCACTGGGACATGACGTGATGATCCACGAACGTGTAACGCTCGTCGGCATTGAAAACATCTCGATTGGATCCCACGTGCGGATCGATCCGGATGTCATCCTTCTCGCGACCGGGCCGTTGACCGTCGGATGCTACACGCACATTGCGGCGGGTGTCTTCATCGCCGCCAAAGCCGGCTTCGAGATGAAGAACTTTGCGAACATCGCGCATGGCGCGCGCATCTACACGATCAACGACGACTACTCGGGTGAACATTTGATGGGACCGACGATCCCGCCCGATCTGCTTTGCCTCAGTCACGGAGCAGTGGTGATGGAAGAGCACACGATCACGGGCGCCGGCGCGATCATCCTGCCCGGGGTGACGCTGGCGGAGGGCTCGGTGCTCGGCGCGCTGAGTTTGATCGGACGGTCGACCGAACCGTGGACGATCTACGGCGGAGTACCGGCGAGACCGATCAAAGAGCGGCGCCGCGACGCGATCGGGAAAGGCCAAGAGCTCCTGGCCTCGAGCCGGTTCATGCAGAAAAGCACTCGATAGCGTCCCGATCGGAATGTGGGAAAAACTCGGGCTCGTCTTCTCGGTTCGAACACACGGCAAAGGGTGGATGAGAAGTCACGCCATGCTTCCTACTCCATTGCTCATGGAAGACGTGATCCGGGTCTATTTCACGACGCGCGAACAGTCCAACATCAGTCGCATGAGTTTCGTCGACCTGGACCGGAAGGATCCCACGCGTGTCGTCCACGTGCCCGATGAACCGATCTTGGAGATCGGACGACCCGGTTCGTTCGATGACAGCGGGACGCTCACCAACTTCGCCATGGCGCGCGAGGGGAAGATTTTTCTCTACTACCACGGCTATAACCGGCGTGTCGTCGTTCCTTGGGGCAACGCGATCGGACTCGCGGTGAGCGACGGCGGCGCAGCGCCGTTTCGGAGGGCCTTTGAAGGACCGATCATCGACCGGACCGCGCAGGAACCCTATTTTGCCGTTGGCGCGTGGATTCTCGGCGAAGGCGCGAGGTTTCGGATGTGGTACTCGTCGGGAACCGACTGGCTCGACGTCGGAACCGATGTGCTCGAGCCGCTCTACGTCATCAAGTACGGCGAGTCGGACGACGGAATCCGTTGGACGCGCAACAACGTTACGTGCATACACCCGGCTACCGCTCACGAAGCGAACACGCGCGCGACCGTGGTCAAGTCGGAGGCGGGCTACAGCATGTGGTTCTGCTTCCGCAGCAGCGAGGATTTTCGCGACGGAGCGGGCGCGTACCGAATCGGTTACGCCGAGTCCGAGGACGGGATCGTTTGGCGGCGCGACGATGAGAATGCGGGCATCCAAGTGGGCGCTCCCGGATGCTGGGACGGTCTGATGCAGGCGTACCCCGCCGTCCTGGACGTCGACGGAAAACTGATGATGTTCTACAACGGCAACGGCTTTGGGGCGGAGGGGTTCGGGTGCGCCATCCTCGATCGGCGAACGTGAGAAACCTTCATCGCTTCCACCAGGTTTCCGGCGGTCCCGCCGAAGGCCGGTGCGGCTGACGCCGGACGAAGCAGGTGTACTCGTAGAGCCCGTAGTCGGCCCGGAACGTGTAGTTGTGACTCACCTCGCGCTCGAGGAACCCGGCCAGCGCGTCGAACGGCCAGTGAAAAAGATCGTCACGCTCCCGGTCCACGTGCGCGCTCATCACGTTGAACGCGATGCCCACGCGCGCGACGCTGAACGCCGCCGCGACGAGGGCTTGCGCCAGAGCCGTCATCGACGGAACGCTCAGCGAAACCCGTTCGGTCAGCACACCGTTCATGATGACGACGTCCACGCTCTGCTCCGGAAGCGGGGCTGAGAGAATGTCCCGGCATGAGAACTCGTGCTCGGGCCAGCGCTCACGGGCCGCGTCCACCATCGCGCTCGACAGGTCGATGCCCTGATAGCGGATCCGATCGACACCGCTCGTCGCGGCGAGGTAGTCGAGGAGGAGGCCGGGCCCGCAACCGAGATCGAGCAGTCTCGGCCGTTCGCCGGTCTCGGCCAGGACCTCGAGCATCACGCCGAAACGCGCCGCAAGGTCGTCACCGTTCGGCCAATCAACGCCGCGCGGCGTGGCGCCGTGCTGCGCCATGCACTCTTCGTAATGCCGGACGAGGACGTTCCATCCGGCCGGAATCGACGGCCCGCCGGCCATAGAATCTTGACTGGCCACGATCTCGTCCGGTTTGCCGAAACGGGTAGAAGAACCCATCGTGACCGCCGTTTCCCGTGTCCTCGTCCAGCGGAGCACGCGCTGCCCGTTTTCTGTCGCGCACGAGTACGCGGCGGCATTTTTCGCACGCGCGGCCGCAGGAGGCGCCGAAGTCGGCGTACCGCTCAAGAGCCTGGTCCCCACGCTCGGCGGACGGCTGCACGAGCCGGTGCGGATCGTGGCGATGCAGCGCCCCGACGACGCGGAACCCGGGCGGGCCCACGATGCCTTCGAGGTCTGCTGGACCGCGGGGACGCGCTTCTTCCCGGACTTCCGCGGGACGCTGCGGCTGCGGATCGCCTCGGTCGACGAGACGCTGCTGACCCTCGAGGGCGAGTACCGGCCCCCGTTCGGCGCGCTGGGAGCGGTCTTCGACGCCCTGATCGGCCGCCGGATCGCCCGCGCCACCATGGGCGATCTGCTCGACCGGCTCGCCGTCGAGATGGAGACGCGCCAGGCGTCGCTCCGCGGCAGCGCAGCGTCGGGGACCACCGCCTAGCCCTCGCGAAGGGCCGACGCCGTGGAGCGGACCGTTACCTTGCGCGCCCAGCTCACGGCGGGGCTCGTCGCGGGCCTCGCCGGCGGCCTTGTGATCGAGGCGTTCTATCGCGCGGCCGACTGGGCGTTCAAGGTCCAGGCCGATCAGGTGCCGCTGGTCACCGGCTACGTCACGACGACCGTGCTGCCGCCCGGTTCCCGCCTCGATGTCGCGATCGGGTTGGCGTTCCTCCTCCATTTCGCGATCTCGGCCGGCTGGGGCGTCGGCTACGTCTCGGCGAGCCAAACGTCGCCGCAGCTCCTGGCTCGGCCGTGGCTCTCCGGAGCGGCGTTCGGGCTAATCGTCTACATCGTCATGCAGGTGATGCTGCTGACGGCGGGCCTCTATCACCGGCCGGACTTCGACGTGCTGCTGATCCAGCTCGCGGCCTACATCGTCTGGTTCGGGATCCCGCTCGCGGTGACTGCGTCACGACAACTGCGCCCGTCGACAGGCTCGGGATGACGGAGTGATCGCGGAACTCGCGGTCGATCTGGGCGCAATCGCCCGCAACGCCGGCGCGCTGGCGCGACTCGCCGCACCGGCGCGGCTCGCCGCCGTGGTGAAGGCCGACGCCTACGGTCACGGTCTGGTCCCGGTCGCGCGCGCGCTCGCCCCGCACGCCGCGCGGCTGTGTGTCTACGCGCTGGAAGAAGCGGTCGCGCTCCGCGACGCCGGGATCACCGCACCGATCCACGTACTGGGGCCGATCGCGCCGGGCGACCTCGACGTCGCGCACGCGAGCGGCGCCGCGATCACGCTGTGGGACGATGGGCTCTACGCCCGGCAGGTCGCGAGCGTCGCCCGCCGGCGACGGCGGCGCTTCGCCATCCACGCGAAGGTCGACACCGGCGTCATCCGGCTCGGGCTCACCCCGCACGAAGCGCCGGCGGTGCTCGCGCGCTACGCCGCGACACCCGAGTTCGAACTCGCCGGCGCGTTCACGCACTTGGCGGCGGCCGAGGAGATCGACTCGACCTTCACGCTGGAGCAGCTCTCGCGCTTCTTGCACGCGACGGCGAACGTCGATGTCGCGGTCGAGCGGCACGCGGCGGCGACCGCGGCGGCGATCCTGTGGCCCGAGGCGCGGCTCGGCGCGGTGCGCTGCGGCATCGGGCTCTACGGCATCTGGCCGAGCGCGGAGTCGGAGACGCTGATGCGCGAGCGCGGGCTCGCCCTCGAACCGGCACTGCGCTGGACGACGCGGATCGTCGCGCTGCACGAGATCGACGCCGGCACCACGGTGGGCTACGGGCGGAGCTGGCGGGCGGAGCGGGGTGCGCGCATCGCGACGCTGCCGATCGGTTACGCCGAAGGCCTCCCGCGTGCCGCCGGCAACGCGGCGCACGCGCTGGTCCGCGGCACGCGGGTGCCGTTCGTCGGGCGGATCTGCATGGACATGGCCTTCCTGGACGTGACCGGCGTTCCGGATGCCGCGAACGGCGATCCTGTAACGCTGATCGGAACGGACCGCGGCGCGCAGATCACCGCCGAGGAACTCGCGGCCGGCTGCGGGACGATCGGCTACGAGATCGTCGCGCGGCTCCCGGCGCACGTTCCGCGCTCGTACGTCGTTACCGAACCGTGATCCACGCACTCACCTTCGCCGCCTACACGGTGACCCTCGACGGGAAGACTGTGCTGCCGCACGCGCGCGCGGCGGTCTTGGCAGGTCACGTCCTGCTCCCGATTCGCACGCTCGGAAATGCGGTCGGCGCGGATATCGGCTACGACGGTCACACACACATCATCACGGTGCAGCGCGGATCCCACACGGCGCGCATCGCGTTCAACTGCCCGGGCTGCAATATCGGGGGCAAGGCGTACGTGCCGCTGCGGCTCGTCGCGGCCGCCTTCGGGCTCAGCGTCGGCTACGAAGCCGGCGCGCGGGTCGTCGCGCTTCACGAGAGCGCCGCCGCGCCGCCGCTCGCACGCGCGACCGCGCCGCCCACGATACCGCCGCCGTCGTCGTACGCGCAGCCGGCGACCTACACCGTCACGCTCCAGCCGCCGTCCGGGGCCGAGGTCCACGACCCGTATCCGGCGATCTCGGCGCGCTTCGCCGGCGCCGCCTCGATCGATCCGCACTCCCTGCGCGTGATCGTCGACGGGCGCGACGTGACGGCCGAAGTGGCGGTGATCGGCGATCAGGTGCTGTTCACGCCGCGCCGCGCGCTGCCGCCCGGCCCGCACGACGTCTCGATCACCGGACGCGATGCGACCGGCACGCCGCTCGCGCAGCAGTGGTCGTTCAACGACAGCTTCACCTTCGCGGTGGCTCCGGCGCCGACGCCGTTCCCGATCGGCGCGATCTGGATCGACCGCTGGATCACGCCGGGAACGAGCGCGTTCGACGTCTACGTCGAGGGAGCGCCCGGCATCACCGGCTACGTCGGCGTCGACGGGATCGGCGGGTTCTTTCCGCTGGTCGTCAACAGCGCGACCTCGTACGTCGCGCACGTCTTCGTACCACCCGGCGTGTACCAGCCGAACGCGCGCGTCGCCGCGCGGATCACGCTGCCGAACGGACAGACCACGACGATCGTGATGCCGCAGCTCGTCAACATCTTCACCAAGGCGCTCCCTGCTCCGGTCAATCCGTACGGCACACCGACGCCGATCCCGCGCGCGATTCCGGTGCGCCGTTCGGTCGTCGTGCCGACACCGACACCGCTTCCCGGCGCAACGCCGGCGCCGGCGCGGCGCAGCATACTCGTCGCGACGCCTGGTCCGGTGCCGACGCGCGTGCCGACGCGCGCGCCGTTGCTGCGCACGCCGGCGCCCCCGACCGCGGCTCCGACGGCAACGCCGGTTCCGACACCGTCGCCGGTCCGCACGCGGCGGCCGCTCATCCGGCGCACTGCGCCGCCGTCACCGGTTCCGACGTAGGGGCCGCACCCTTCGACAAGCTCAGGGTGACATCGAGGGTCAGGGTGACAATTAGAGCAGCTTCAGTTCTCCCGTGATCGCGTCGACTGCGTCGGACCAGGCGGGGCCGACCGCGACGGCGGTGCGCGTCGGGACGCCGCCGAACTCGGTTCGGCCGGCGTCGGTGATCAGCGCGCACGGAAGGCCGGCGGCGCGAGCCCGTTCGTAGACGTCGAGCAGCGCCTCTTCGCTCGGCACGGAGACCGCGATCTTCGCGCCGGCGCCGTCGAGCCAGTCGAGCAGTGCGGGGTCGTCGGGATCGGCTTCCATGAACGCGGCGAGCGAGGCGTGCGCACCCTGCGCGATCATCTTACCTTTGCGCATGTTCAAGTCGTTGCGCACGACGATGACTTGTTTGCTCGTCATCGCAGCGCGGCCAGCGCGTCGGGGAGGTGCAGGGTCTGCTCGTAGAGCGCGCGTCCGACGATCGCCGCGTCGACGTTCGGCGGCGTGCCGTCGCGCAGCGCGAGCAGGTCGTCCAGCGTTCGTGCGCCGCCGCTGGCGGTGATGTGGAGCGGCGCGAGCGACGCGACGTGGGCCAGCGCTGCCACGTCGTAGCCGGCCCCCATGCCGTCGCGCGCGATCTCGGTGTAGACGACGCGGTGCACGCCCCACGATGCGACCGTGCGGACGAGGTCGTCGCGAGAGATCGCGGTTTCGGCGAGCCAGCCGCGCGTCGCGACGCGTTCCCCGCGCGCGTCGATCCCGGCGACGATACGGTCGCCCCAGCGGTCGGCGATCACGCGCGCGTCGTTCGGATGTTCGACCAGCAGCGTGCCGATCACGACCGCGCTCGCGCCGGCGGCGAAGCGCGCGGCGACGTCGTCCGCACTGCGGATCCCGCCGCCGGTTTGGACCGGAACGTCGACCGCCGCGCAGATCTCCCGCAGCGCGCGCTGATTTTCGCCGGTGCCGAACGCTCCGTCGAGATCGACGACGTGCAGCGCTTGCGCGCCGTCGGCGACGAACGCGCGCGCGCGCGCAACGGGATCGGCGTCATAGCGCGTCTCACGCGACGGGTCGCCGCGCTCGAGACGCACGGCGTGTCCGCCGCGCAGATCGATCGCCGGATAAAGCGTCAGCGTTCTCACGCGGCGGCGATGCGGAGGAAGTTGTCGAGCAGACGGGCTCCGGTGGAGCGGCTCTTCTCCGGGTGGAACTGCGTGGCCATCACGTTGTCGCGGGCGACGATCGCGGCAAAGCGCTCGCCGTACTCGCACGACGCGACGACCGAGTCGGCTCCGGTGACGCGGTACGAGTGGAGAAAGTATGCCCACGCTCCGCTCGCGATGCCGTCGACGAACGGGTGCGTGCGCTCGATCACGAGATCGTTCCAGCCCATGTGCGGGACGCGGGGAGCGCCGGTGAAGCGGCGTACCTCGCCGGGTAAGATACCGAGGCCGAGGGCGCCGCCGTACTCGTCGCTGGAGTCGAACAACACTTGCATACCGACGCAGATCCCGAGAAAGGGTCGCCCCGCGGCGATCGCCCGGTCGATCGCACCATCGAGTTTCCGCTCGCGAATGGCGTCGATCGTCGCCCCGAACGCTCCGTCGCCGGGCAGAATCGCCGCCTGCGCCCGGTCGACGTCGCGCGGGTCTTCGGTCAGCGTAAACGCGGCCCCGCGCCGCTCGAGCGCGGCGATCAGCGAGCCGACGTTGCCGCCGCCGTAGTCGATTACCGCGATCTTCGGAACCGTCATCGGCTTCTGCGTTCGCTCGCCGGGGCGGCGTTGCTTGCCTGCGCGCTGACCGCGTGCAGCGGCGGCGGGAGCGGCGTGCAGCCGGCCGCGGCGCCGCTGCCGACTGCGACGCCGAGCCCCACGCCGAGCCCCACGCCCTTCACCGGACCGAGCGCGCCGTCGGCGAACGCGAGCCTGCACGTCCCTTCGGGCTTCATCGTGAGCGTCATCGCGCAGGTCGGCGGCGCGCGAGAGCTGGCGGCGCTGCCCAATGGCGACCTGATCGTCGGGACGCTCGGCCAGACGGTGGTCATCGTCCCGAACGCCGAAAGCCCCGGCGCCGCCGACGCTCCGTTGACGTTTGCGACGCTGCCGGAGGGGCCGGCGCAGGGTGTCGCCTACGGCGCCGGCTTCGTCTTCGTGACGACGAAGCTCGGCGTCTACAAGATAGCGTATGCCGCTGGCGCGCACAGCGGGACGGTGACGCCGATCGCGTCGGTGCGGACGGGTTCGATCGCGGGTACCGACGGCGACACCCACACCACGAGCTCGGCAGCGGTCAGCGGCTCGACGCTGTACGTCGGTGTCGGCTCGTCGTGCAACGCATGCGTCGAGACCGATCCGACCCGCGCGACCGTGCAGCGGATGGGGATCGACGGGCTCGGGATGACGACGCAGGCGAAGCGCTGGCGCAACGCGATCGCGCTCGCGACCGATCCGTCGACCGGCACCGTCTGGGCCGGCGGCGCCGGTCAGGACAGTCTGGCGCCAGGCCATCCGTACGAGTTCATGGACCCCGTCTCGGCGCACGGCGCGCCGGCCGACTACGGCTGGCCGGACTGTGAGGAGAACCGCGTCGCGTACACGAGCGGCGCGAACTGCGCGAACGTCGTCGTCCCGGCGGTGGCGTTTCCGGCCTACTCGACGATCATCGGCGCCGCGTTCTACCCCGCCGCGCAACCCGGCCCGTACGCGTTTTCGTCCGCCTGGAGCGGCGGTCTGTTCGTGAGCCTGCACGGGTCGTGGCACACGGCCGCGAACGGGAACCCGGTCGATGCGCCGCACGTCGCGTTCGTGCCGTTCGCCGGCGGCGCACCGGCGCGCGCGGTCAACTGGAGCGATCCGACCGCGCAGTGGAACGACTTCTTCACCGGATTCCAGAACGGGACGGCCCGCATCGGACGGACGACCGGGGTAACGGTCGGCGCGCAAGGGAGCCTGTTCGTCGCCGACGATACGGCCGGCGCGGTCTACCGGATCCGGCCGGCCGGGACGGCCACCTCGGGGGCTGACCGCCGGTAGAGAACGCGCGCGCGGGGGAACCAGGGCTGAGATGGTCTCGCACCGTTTCCTAGCCTTCGCTGCGGCGTGCGTCCTCGTCGCCGCGGCCCCGGCTGCCGCACCGCTCACCGGCCAGGCGGCCGGGGCGGTCGCCCTCACCGTTCCAACCGGCTTCGTCGCCGAGCGCATCGCGACCATCACCTGGGCGCGCGAACTCTCCGTTGCGCCGAACGGCGATCTGTTCGTCGGCACGTCGGGGAACGCGATCTACGTCGTTCCGGACGCCGAGGGCAATCCCGGCGAACCGCGCCGGTTCGCGTCGGTCGACGACCGCCCGGTCGCGGGCGTGCTGGTGGCGGGCGACGCGGTATTCGCGGGCGGCCAGGGCGGAGTGTACAAGATCGCATACCGGACCGGCGACCGCGAAGCGCGCAGCGGTCCTCAAAAGATCGCGAGCGTCCGCACCGGCGGCGGCCGCGGCCACTCGACGACGACGATCGCGCTCTCCAACGGAACGCTGTACGCGAGCGTCGGCTCGTCGTGCAACGCGTGCGACGAAAGCGATCCGACGCGCGCGACGATTCAAGCGATGACGCCGGACGGCAAGAACGTGCGCGCGCGCGCAGTCGACATTCGCAACGCCATCGCGCTCGCGGTGAAACCGGAGACCGGCGCGCTCTGGGCCGGCGTCGCGGGGCGCGACGATCTGGAGCACGGCCACCCGTACGAGATCTTCGACGACGTCACGTCCCACGCCGGCACGCCGGACTACGGCTGGATGAAGTGCTACGACGACCGCAAACCGATCGGGGGCGCGAGCTGCGCGAACGTCGTCGTGCCGAAAGTCGTGTTCCCGGCGTACGACACGCCGATCGGCGCGGCGTTCTATCCGCTCGACCTCAAAGGCGCGCACGCGTTTCCGGCGAGGTATCGCGGCGGAGCGTTCGTCACCTTGCACGGCTCGTGGCACCAGCCGCCGGTCCCGCCGCGCGTCGCCTTCGTCCCGTTCAGGAACGGCGAACCCGCGAAGGCCGTCGACTGGTCGAATCCCGATGCGCAGTGGACCGAGTTCGGCGGCGGCTGTCAAAGCGCCGACGGTGCGCGCGCGTGCCGGCCCAGCGGCGTGGCGGTCGGAAACGACGGTTCGCTCTTCGTGAGTGACGACGCGAACGGTGCCGTCTACCGTGTGAGGCCGGTGCGGCTCTAATGCGCGGTTGATGGACGTCCAGCCCTTCGCCTGGACCGAGGCGGCGTCGTTCCGCGTCATCGCGGACGCCGTGCCCCAGATGATGTGGTCGGCGCTGGCCGACGGCTGGATCGATTGGTACAACGCGCGCTGGTACGACTACACCGGGCAGACGCGGGACGAAGCGGAAGGCTGGGGGTGGCAAGCGGTTCACCACGCCGAGGATCTGCCCGAGGTCATGCGCGCGTGGGCGCGCTCGATCGCGACCGGCGAACCGTTCGAGATGGAGTTCCGGCTGCGCGGCGCGGACCGGCGCTTCCGCTGGTTCCTCACCCGCGCGACGCCGTTGCGCAACGACGACGGCCGCGTCGTGCGCTGGTTCGGAACGAATACCGACATCGACGGTGCGCGCGGCGCGCGCCTTCGCGAACGGTTCTTCTCGCAGCTCGGTGCCGAGCTCGCGGGCGCGCTCTCTCTCGATCAGACGCTGCGCGTCATCACGCGGCGCATCGTACCTGAGTTCGCCGACTGGGCGACCGTGAACCTCATCGACGATCGCGGCGAGGTTCGTCTCTCGGCCGCGTACCACCGCGATGAAGCGCTGCGCGCCGCGCTCGACGAGCTGCGGGGGCAGCCGTATGCGAACTTGGCTGCGCGCAGCGGGACGGCGGAGGTGCTGCGCACCGGGAGGCCCGTCGTCTACGAGGCGCTGACCGAAGAGTTCGGTCGTGAAAGCATCGAAGCGCCGTTCGGAGAGGCGTTCGCACGGATCGGGTACGACTCGGCGCTGATCGTACCGCTCATCTCCGGCGGACGGATCGTCGGGACGCTGAACGCCGTCCTGCGCAGCAGCGGCCGCGCATATACGCGCGCCGACGTGCCGTTCTTCGAGGAGCTCGGGCGCCGCATCGCGCCGGCGATCGGCAACGCAACGGCGTACGAGCGCGAACGGCGCGTCGCGACGACGTTTCAGGAGGCGGCGCTGAGCGCGTCGCTCCCCGACATCCCGGGAATCGCGTTCGACGCGATCTATCAAGCCGCGATGCTGGAGGCGACCGTCGGCGGTGACTGGTACGATGCGTTCCGGCTCCCCGACGGGCGCCTGGTGCTCTCGGTCGGTGACGTCGCAGGCAAGGGGCTCGACGCGGCGGTCGCGATGGCGAGCGTGCGGCAGAGCATCCGCACCGCCGCGCTCATCAACCCCGAGCCGGTCGCGGTACTGAACGCGGTCGACCGCATCGTTCGCGCGATGGGCCGTGCGCCGTTCGTCACCGCGTTCGTCGGCGTGCTCGATCCCGTCTGCTTCGAGCTCACGTTCGCGTCGGCGGGACACCCGCCGCCGCTGCTGCGCGGCCCGGACCGCACGGTGCGTCCGCTCTTCGCGCCGGATCTGCCGCTCGGAATCCGCGGGCACGCCGACGGCGCGGGGACGACGGTCGACATCGAGCCGGGCTCGGTCCTGCTGTGCTACACCGACGGGCTCACCGAGTTCGATCGCGACGCGCTGCTCGGCGAGTCGGTCGTCGCCGCCGCGCTCGCCACGACCGACCAGGAGATCGCGCACGCGATCTACGCCGGCGTCTCGGGCGGCCTTCCGCCGCACGACGACGTCGCGATCCTCGCCGTCTCGTTCGACCGGCCGCTCACCACGATCGACGGTCCACGCCGCGCCTCACGGTGGCGCTTCGGGGTCACCGATTCCGACGCGGCGCAGCGTGCGCGCCGCGACTGCATCGTGCAGCTGCACGCAGCGGGGCTCGGCGAAGCGGACGTGTTCAGCGCCGAGCTCGTCTTCGGCGAGCTGCTCGGAAACGTCGTGCGATACGCACCCGGACCGATCGAGGTGATCCTCGACGTCTCGGGCGAAGCCGCCGTGCTGCACGTCGTCGACGACGGCCGCGGTTTCGAGTTCCGGCCGCGGCTGCCGGCCGACCTCCTCTCCGAGCGGGGCCGCGGTCTGTTCCTCGTCACGGCGTTCGCCGAAGAGCTGACGGTCGAGCGGCGCCGCGGCGGCGGCAGCCATGCGCGCGCCGTCCTGCGCGGGCAGACGCACTACCGCGGCGCCGCGAGCCTCAGCCGGGACGCGGTGCTATGAGCGCGCGGCGTCCGCCGGCGCCGTCGAACGAGCCGCTGTCAGGTAGGAAGGCTCTCCCGGGCTGGGTATAGGCGTTCACGATATGTCCGATGTCACGCGGGAGCTGCTCGGAGAAGCGCGCCCGCAATCGCACTTCGTGCAGCTGCATGACGCCACCGACGATGCCGTCCTGCTCGCCAACATCGGACGCTACCTCGCCGAAGGCTTGGTGCGCGGCGAGGTCGCGCTCGTCATCGCAACGGAGGGTCATCGGGCGGGTGTCCCCGCGGCGGTTGCCAAGGCCGGTTTCGCCCCCGAGGCGGCGCTCTGCGACGGGCAGCTCGTGCTGCTCGACGCGCACGAGACACTCGACCGCCTGATGGTCGACGGACAGCCCAATCCGCAGCGGTTCACCGAGGTCGTCGGTTCGCTGATGCGCGACCTTGGCGCGCGCACGGGAAGCCGGGGGATTCGCGCCTACGGCGAGATGGTCGGCGTCCTTTGGTCGGCCGAGCGCTACGCCGCCGCGATCCGTCTCGAGGAGCTCTGGAACGCCCTGCTCGCGGAAGGCGGCTTCAAGCTGTTCTGCGCCTACCCGATCGACGTCTTCGGCGAGGGGTTTCGGCCCGACGACGTCGACGCGCTGCTGGCGAACCACACCCACCTCCTGCCGGCCGGAGACGCCGCGCTGCAGCGCGCGGTCGACCGTGCGATGGACGAGGTGTTGGGACCGCGCGCGGACGGCGTGCGTGAGCTCAGCGATCGCCACGGGCGCCCGGCGTGGCCGGCGCTCCCGAACGCCGAAGCGATGATCCTTTGGCTGCGCGCCTACCTGCCGGCGTACGCGGACGAGATCATCGGGCGCGCGCGGCGTTACTACCGCGCCGCCGCCTGACGCCTACGGAGCCGCGCCGCCGACCAGCGCGAGCGCCTCTTCGCGCGTTTGGCGGAAATGCGCGTCGCGAATCGAGCCGGCATGGGTCAGCCATTCGTTGGGGCGGTGCGGCGGGACGACCGCCACCAGGGCGCCGTAACGCAGCGAACGGCGGATAAACAGGACGAGCTCACCGGCGATCAGTGGGTCGACGCGATCGGCGGCCGAGAGGTCGAGCACGAGGGAGCGCCCCTTCGAGAGCTTTGCGGCCTCGAGGATGCCGTGCGCCGCCGGATAACGCGCCAGCTCGAGATCGCCGGCGAACGTGATGATCGCGGGCTCCGTCATGCCGGTTTGAACATCGGGGCCGCCGCGAAACGCTCCTTGAGAAAACGCCCGTTCGCGAGCAGCGCTTGCGCGTCGTCGGCGGTCACGTTCTCGGCGATCTCCTTCATCTTCGCCGCGAGCACGGTGAGCTGCGCGACGACGATCTGGCGCGCTGTCTTGCCGTCGGCGATCGGTGCGGTATTCCGGTAGGCCGCCGGCACGGCGAGGAACGCGTTGAGGGTATCCGGCAGATAGCTCATCGCAGTCGAGCGCACGTCGGCGAAGGTAGCGTCGGCGACGCCGTGCGCGGCGAGCCGCGGAAGAACCGTCGCGACGTCGGTCGCGATCTCGGCGACCAGCGCGGCGATCTCGGGCGGGAAGCGCTTCTGGGCTTCGGCGGCGAGCCGGCCGACGCCGTCGACGGCATCCTGCACGCTCATCTCGTCGTTCAAGTGCGTCTCGAGCTCGCCGCCGTCGCGCCCGAGCAGCGCGCCGATCCCGTAGCTCCCGACGACGATCACGTACCACAGCTCGTGGATCGCGCCGGCGAAGTACGCGCCGAGCGCGAGCAGGCCCAGAGCGCTCCCCGCGATGTTCCGATTGCTGTAGACGTAGAGGGGGAGCCTCACTGGTAG
This sequence comes from Vulcanimicrobiota bacterium, assembly GCA_003168375.1. GTDB lineage: Bacteria > Vulcanimicrobiota > Vulcanimicrobiia > Vulcanimicrobiales > Vulcanimicrobiaceae > Vulcanimicrobium > Vulcanimicrobium winogradskyi. Next base: position 1,402,617 of record PMSI01000001.1, on the reverse strand, counting down.
CCCCGGATCTCCTTGAATATCTCGGCCAGCGACTGCGAACGCGCGTCGAACGCGCGTCCGCCGGTCAGGTCGGCGATCTGCTGCAGCTCCTTGGGATTCGCCTCGCCGATGAAGATCGGGAAGATGTGGATGTGCCGCCCGTACTGCGACAACGCGTTCCACTTGCGCTGGAAACGCGCGAAGTCGTCGCCGCGATTGTTCTCACCGTCGGTCATCAGTACGATCGTCGCGTACCGACCGGCATCGTCGGTCTCGTCGCGCACCGCTTCCTGCAGCGCCGTTTCGAGCGCGGTATAGATCGCCGTGTTGCCGTCGGGGGCGAGGGAGGCGCCGAGCGCGCGCACCGCCGCGAACACCCCCGGATCGTTCGCCCGCGTCATCTGAAACGTTCGATCGATCTCGGGGGCCTGACTGAAGGTAATGATCGTGATCCGCTCGCGGTCGACGAATCGCGCGAACTGTCCGGTCAAGGAGTCGTCCCCACCGGCCAGGACGTCGAGCGCTTCGCGCACGCGCTGAATGCGGCTCTTCCCCGTGCCGTCCTCATTGTCCATCGACCCGGTCTTGTCGAGCACGTAGAACGAGTGCGCCGGAACGCGATCCTGGTTGAGAAATCGCAGCAGCAGCTGCTGAACCGCGGCGGCGGAGGCCGGGAACGCCGTCTCTTGCAGGACCGCCGGATATTGCTGCGTCGCGGCGGAGGGGTCGATCGGCCGGCGGTACGTCGTCTCGGCGATGCGCTTCTGCACCTCGGGACTCTTGAGATACGCGACGAGCCGGTCGTACGCGTCGTGCTTCGACTCGTCGAGCAGATCCAGCGGGTAGTCCGAGGTGACGAGACCGTCGGACGGATAGACGCGGTCGAGCTTCTCGCGCAGCGCGGGGTTCGCGTCCAGCGCCGCGATGCTGGCTTCATAGGTGATGATCCCGTCGACGCGATCCTGCGCGGCGAGGAACGCGTCGCTGAGCCAGCCGCTGCTGCCCGAGACCACCTTTTGGCCGCGGTAGAACGCCGCGATCGCAGCCCGGTTCACCTCGGAGGGCCGCAGCGCATCGCCGGTGCCGGCGAGCGCGGTCGAGATGCTCAGCACCGCGGAGAAGCCCGAGTTCGACGTGCTCGGGTTCGTCATCGCGTAGCGAAAGTGGCCCGCCGCGATCGCGCCCTGCACGTCGCGCCACGAGACGCGCTTTCCGCCGCTCCAGCCCAGCCGCTCGGCGACCGAGTGCTTGACGCCGAGGATCACCGGCGAGAGCATGATCCTCGTGCGGGTGCGCACTGATTTGCCGGCGCTGCTGAGCGCGAGGTATTTGTCCTGCGCAAACCAGGCGGCATCGTGCCGTTCGCCGCCGGCGAGCCGGTCGATCCCGGAGATCGTCCCGGTGTACGTCATCGCGACGTGCACGCCCGTCGCCCGCTCCGCATCGGCCAGGATCGGCTCGACATCTTTCAGCTCGGAGCCCGCGAAGACGTCGAGTGTCTCCTTCGGCGCCGACGGTCCGCCGCACGCCGCCGCCGCGACGAGCAGCAACGCCGCCAGGGCAGGAGCGAGGATCCGCGGGCGCACCGCCGCTACGCTCCGGTGTCGCGGTGCGCCGCGATGTACTTTTGCGCGTCGTCGATCGCAGGCTGCAGGGCTTGCACGGTCTGCTGGAACGAGACCAGGGCCTTTTCCTTGTACTCGCTCACGCCGTCGATCGCGGCCTTCGTGTCGGCGAAAGCCTGCTTGAGCGTGTCGATGCTGACCGTCGAACTCGACGCCTGCTCGAAGACGCGCTCGGTGTTCTGCTTGAGCATGGTCGCGGTGTCCGCGATCACCTTGTTCGTCGTCGCGTTCAGCGCGTCGATCTGATCGAGCACCAGCTTCTGGTTGGTCAGCGCTTGGGCCACGATCACGGCGGTGCGCAGCGCGGCGACCGTCGTCGTCGTCGCGCGGTCGACGCCCTTGATCAGCTCTTCGTTGTTCTTCCGGATCAGGTCGAGCGCGAGGTACCCCTGCACGTTGACGGCCTGCTGGGTCGCGATGTCCACCTGCTTCTGACGCGCGTAAAACAGCACGTCTTCCTTGAGGATCTTGGCGCGCTCCGGGTCGGTCGCCGCGACGCTCGCGATCTGTCCGTCCAACGAGTCGGCAACCTTCTTCGCGAGGTAGGCGAACTGTTCGAGCTGCCCCATCAGGGTCCATTGGTTCTCGCGCTCTTGCTCGATGTCGGCGTTGTCGTGCAGCAGCTGATCGCGGGAGGCGTACAGACCGTTGATGATCGCGTTGAGATGCGTCTGCGAAGACTCATAGGACCGGAAATAGTCGAGCATCGCGGAACCGAACGGGATGAAGCCGAGCAGCTTGCGCGGCGCGAACAGATCGCCGTGCGAGACGGGATCGAGCCGTTCGACGGTATCGCGCAGCGACACGAGCTGTTTGGCCACGTCGGAGCCGCTGTCGAAGATTCCGCCGTTCATCGCCCGCGCGGGCCGGTCGAGCAGCCGGTTCGCGAGTCCGGCCGAATGCGCGATCTCCTCATTTCCCATCGCGGAGATCGCATTGACGCGGTTCTTGAAGTCGTCCGAGTGGACGGGCAGCCCGAGCAAATCCTTCGCGAACCCGTCGACTTGGGCGTCGAGCTTCGCCGTTTGATCCGGCGTGAGCTGCACCATCGCGAGCGCGGTCTGCGGCGTCACCGCAGCGACCGGGGCGGGTGGGGTCAGCGGTTCAACTGTTGCGGCCGGGGCGGCTGTCGTTGGATCCATCTCGGGGAACCTCCTGATTCGAGGTGTAGGCGCGCTCGACGCCGGTGATGAGATCTTCGAGGAACTCGAACGATGGCGGGTCGACGACGTCGATCAGCTGTTCGGGGACCGAGATCCCGTTGCGCTTCCAGAAGTCGCTCGAGTACGCCGAGTCCTGGATGCGAAAGCCGTGCTCCACGGCCAAGTGCTGCAGCACCGGATCCGTCTGCAGCAATTGCCCGAGACGGTCGCCCGCCTCGTCGATCGGTACGAAGGTGTGCTTCGTGTAGATCGTCGGACGCGGATAGAGCAGCACCTTTTGGCCGCCGCGGTCGTTGGCGTGCGCGAGCAAGTACTCGATGAACTGCGACTCGTAGATCATGACCAGCGGCGCCTTCCCCATCCCGATCTCGACGTAGTCCTCGAACGGGCCGGCCGACGACGACTCCTGAAAACCTTGGCGCAGGAACAAACCGTTGATCTGGGTCTGCACGCGCTGGACCTGCGCGTCGCTCTGCACGACCTGGTTTCCGTTGAGGACGTACGACGCCAGCGCCGCGTACATCACACCGGAGTTCGACTTGCGCGGGTCGGTGGTGGTGACCAGGACCGACTTGTTGACGTCGTAGCCGCTCGAGGCCTTGAAATCGTGCCAGCGCTTTCCCTCGTTCTCTGCCGCGAGCAGCTTCGGCATGTCGACGATCATGTAGTGTCCGCCGTCGATCTTCACGATGCCGTTCGCGATCATGATGTTCGCGATGGTCTTCCACGACGCGACGGCCATCGGCGTGAAGAACGGCGTATAAACGTCCTTGGCCTTGACGATCACCTTCAGCCGCTGGCCGGCCGGCGCTCCGGCCGGGAACGCGAAATCATAGGTCGAGAGATCGGTACGCTTGGCCATCTCGCGCGAACCGGCGGTCTCGATGCGGAGATCGAAGCCGTTCTTGCGCAGCTCGTCGAGCACGCGCGGGTCGCGCAGGTACGCTTCTTTTTCGGAACCGACGAGGCCGTGGACCGCGACGACGGCGCGGGCCGCCCGCTGCCGGCCGGCCTCGCGCGTCGAGAGCACGATGGCGAAACCGACCGCGACGACGAGGACGATCAAGGCAAGCGGACCAAGCAGTCGCCGAACCGGCATGCTCGGCTCTACCGGTCGCAGGCGCCCGGCCCCTCCGGCGAGCGCGCCGATCGGGCGAAACAGGACAGGTCGAACCTCACGCAGCGCTCCGTTGCAAAAAGCGTTAGGCCCCTCGCTCATCACGGAAAGAGCCTCGTAACGGAACCGACCCGGAGCTAGGAGGGCAGTGGGGGTGACGAACGTGGCGGGGCGTCGGCGCTCGCGCAAGGATCGCAGACGCGAGCGAAGCCTACCGCCGGAACACGACTTCTCGGTCGCCGGGATCGGCATCGCCGTCGTCTGCGTGGTGATCGCCGTGATGTTCAGCGTCTGACGCCGGCTCGAGCCGGGGCTTAGCCACGTCGAAGCCCCTCAGCCCCCTTCGGTCAGCGAGCCTTTCGTCGACGGGACCTCACTCGATGCGGTGAGCACCTTCGCCTGCGCAAACGCGCGAGCGAAGGCCTTGAACGCCGCCTCGCACAGATGGTGGTTGTTCGTGCCGGCCCAACGCAGCAGGTGCAGGTTGAACTTACCGTGGTCGACCACGCTGCGGAAGAAGTGCGGGACGAGTTCGGTCGGCAGCGCGCCGAGCGCCGGGACCGAGAGCGGGACGTCGTAGTTCAAGTACGGCCGTCCGCTGAGGTCGAGCGCGCATTGCACGAGCGCGTCGTCGAGCGGGATCGCGATCGAGCCGAAGCGCGCGATCCCGCGCTTGTCGCCGAGCGATTCGTCGATCGCGCGCCCGAGCGTGATCCCGACGTCCTCGATCACGTGGTGGTGATCCATCCCGTCGCCGCGTGCGGTCAACTCGAAACCGAGTCCGCCGTGCGTCGCGAGCGCGCCCAGCATGTGGTCGAAGAAATCGACGCCGGTCGCGATCGAGACGGGGCCGCCGTCGAGCGCGAGCCGCAGCTCGACCCGCGTCTCGCGCGTCTCCCGCGTGACGTGCGCGCTACGCTTCAATGTCACCCTGAGCCTGTCGAAGGGTGAGGGTGGCCGTTCGTGCCGGGCGCGGCGGTCGAGCGCCGCGTGGCGATCGGCTCGTACGGGTGCACCGCGGGGCCGGTGTACGTCGCCTGCGGCCGGATGAGCCGGTTGTGCGCGAACTGCTCCAGCACGTGCGCGGTCCAACCCGCAATGCGCCCACAGGCGAACATGCAGGTGAACTCGTCGGCCGGGATGCCGAGGCTCGAGAGCGTCGGCGCGGTGTAGAACTCGACGTTCGCGTAGATCTGCTTGCCGGGCTTCTGCTCGCGCAGCACCTTGTCGGCCGCGTCTTCGAGCGCGCGCGCGATCAGGTACCACTTCGTGTGTGATTTCTCGGTCAGGTTCTTCGCCATCTGCTCGAGCTGCGCGGCGCGCGGGTCGCGGATCTTGTACTCGCGGTGCCCCATCCCCATGATCTTCTCGTGTCGCGCGAGCAGGTCGCGGACATACGGCTCGGCCTTCTCCGGCAAGCCGATCTCCTCGAGGTGCACCATGACCTTGCTCGGCGCGCCGCCGTGCAAATCGCCGGCAAGCGTCGAGACCGCGGACGTCACCGCGCAGTAGATGTCGGCACCGGTCGACGCGGTAACGCGCGCCGAAAACGTCGATGCGTTGAACGAGTGGTCGGCCAGCAGCACCAGATAGGTGTCGAGGGCCTGCTCGGCCTCCGGGATCGGCATTTCACCGGTGCGCATGAAGAGGAAGTTCGCGGCGGTGCTCAGCTTCGGATCGGGAGCGATCGGTTCGAGGCCGCGGCGCATGCGGTCCCAAGCGGCGACGATCGTCGGGAACTTCGCGATCAAGTCGATCGCCGTCTCGACCGACGTCTCGTGCGAACCGTCGGGGCGGTGCGGGATGAACTGCGAGACCGCGGAGACCCCAGTGCGCAGCACGTCCATCGGCCAGGCGTCGCGCGGGATCGCGTGCAGCATCGCGAGGAGCCCGGACGGGAGCGCCCGGCGCGCGGTGAGGCGCGCGTTCAGGTCGATCAGCTCCTGGTGCGTCGGGAGCTGCCCGAACAGCAGCAGGTGCATGACCTCTTCGAAGCTGGCGTTCTCGGCCAGGTCGTGGATGTCGTAGCCGCGATAGGTGAGCCGGCCCGCCTCCCCCTCGACGTTGCTCAGGACCGTTTCGCCAACGACGACGCCTTCGAGGCCAGGATTGACTACCGTGGACATGGCCGGAAGGATTCTCGACGGGCGGCGTCTCTCCCACGCGCATCTTTTTCCTCGCCGACGAGAGGGCTCGCTGCGACGAAAGTCTTAACTGGGAATCTCCACCGGTGCCCAGCTCAGCGGGGCGCCTCGCGCGTTTGCTCAGGAGGTCCCATGAGCCGTCCGGTTCTCAATCGCCGCAAGTTCGTCACCATCGCGGGGGCCGGCAGTGCCGCCGCGGTGTTCGGAATCCCGGCCTACATCCCGCGGGTCGGCGAGGCGGCCGACGCGATCAAGATCGGTCTGCTCGAACCGTACACCGGCGTCTACGCGGGTCCGGCCGAGAACGAGACCCATGGCTTCGAGATGGCTACCGACGCGTGGAACAAGCGCGGCGGGATCATGGGCCGCAAGATCGAGCTGGTGAAGGAAGACGAGCAGAACGACCCCGGCGTCGCCGCCCAGAAGGCCCGCAAGCTGGTCAACCAGGACAAGGTCGCCGCGCTCTGCGGCACGGTCTCGAGCGGCGTCTCGCTCTCGGTCGCCGGCGTCGCGAACACGCTCGGCACGCTCTTCATGGACTCGGGCGGCCACAGTGACGACGTGACCGGCAAGAGCTGTCACTGGAACGTGTTCCGCACCTGTCACAGCACGTGGATGGAGACGCACGCGACGGGGTACGCGCTGCAGAAGCGCTTCGGCAAGAAGTGGTTCCTCATCACGCCGGACTACGCGTACGGCCACTCTCTCGAAGAGGGCTTCAAGGACGTGCTCGCACACAACGGCGGTCGCATCGTCGGCAACGAGCTCACACCGCTGGGGACGACCGACTTCAGCTCGTACCTCACCAAGATCGATGCGGCGAAGCCCGACCTCGTGCTCGTCCTGGTGCAGGGCGACGACTACACCAATTGCCTCAAGCAGATGAACCAGTTCGGGCTGCTCAAGAAGTACCCGGTCGGCGGACCGCAAGTCGAGCTCGAGCCGCTGTTCGGCCTCGGCCCGGAAGCGCGCGAAGGCTACTGGGGCATCGAATGGTACTACAAGAGCGAGAAGACCCTGGGCAAGAACAACAAGGTGGCTCAGGAGTTCGTCGCCGAGTCGATCAAACGCTACGGCCGGCCGCCGACGGCGCGCAACGCCTTCGGGTACATCACGCTGGACCGCCTGGCGCACGCGATGAACGACGCGAAGAGCACCGATCCCGTGAAGGTCGCGCGAGCCATCGAGGGCGTCCGTTTCACCTCGATCTTCGCCGGCAGCGCGTACTACCGCAAAGAGGATCACCAGCTGATGTGGCCGATGTGGGTCGCGAAGATCCGGCCGAACGGGACGCCTGGCGACAAATACGACCTGTTCGACGTGACCGACATCAACGCGGCGGAAGCCGTCGAGCAGACGATCGCGCAAAAAGAAGCGGTCTGCAAGCTGGGCTACCCCGGCGCGTAACACCGCATGATCGAGCACCTCGGGCCCCAGCTCTTCAACGGGCTGGTGCTCGGCGCGTTCTACGCGATCGTCGCACTCGGGCTCTCGCTGATCATGAACCTCACCGGCACCATCAACATGGCGCACGGGAGCTTCATGACGCTCGCGGGCTACCTGGCGTACACGATGGTGCTGCGAAAGATCCCGTTCGGCTGGGCCCTGATCTTGGCGCCGCTGATCGCGGTCCTCGTCGGGATCATCGTAGAGCGGACGCTGGTGCGTCCGCTCTACAAGCGCGAGCCGTTCTATAGCCTGCTGATGACCTTCGGACTCTCGCTGATGGCGGAGGAGGCCTTCCGCCTGATCTGGGGACCGAACGGCGTGCCGTTTTCGCCGCCGCCGGCGCTGGCGGGCGCGGCGAGCTTGGGTTTCATGCAGTTTCCGACCTTCCGCATCTTCATCGTCGTCGTACTCCTGATCGCGATCGCGGCGCTCGCGCTGTTCCTCACCCGCACGCGCTTCGGCCTGCGGCTGCGTGCCGCCGTGCAGGACACCGAGATGATCGCGGCGCTGGGGACGAACACGCAGGTCCTGTACGCGGTGAACTTCAGCCTCGGGATCTTTCTGGCGGGGATCGCCGGCGTGCTCGCCGGCGGGATGCTGGGCCTCTCGCCGACCAGCGGTAACAACCTGCTCATGCCGGCGTTCGTCACCGTGATCATCGGCGGGATGGGCAGCCTGTTCGGCAGCATCATCGGCGGCCTGTTGGTCGGGATCGCGATCTCGATGACGACGCTGTTCATCCCGGCTGCGAGCGAAGTCTCGATGTACGTGCTGATGGCGATCGTCTTGCTGGTGCGGCCGCGCGGCCTCTTCGGAGAAGAGGGCATCTTCGGGTGACCGCACGCAAGGAGCTTCTCCTCTCAGCGGCCGTCGTCGTGCTGTTCGCGTTCGGCCCCTGGATCTCGCCGCTCATGCATCTGGACGTCTCGATCGTGAGCGGCGTGCTGGTGATCGCGATCGCGGTGATGAGCGTCAACCTGCTGCTCGGGTACACCGGGCTGCCCGCCTTCGGCAACGCCGCCTACTTCGGGTTGGGCTCGTACGGCGCGGCCCTCTCCGTCAAGTACTTCCAGGTACACTTCGCCGAGGCGATCGTCATCGGCACGGTCGCCGGCCTGCTCGGCGGCCTCATCCTCGCGCCGTTCCTCTTGCGCCGGCGCGGGATTTATTTCGGGCTGCTCTCGATCGCGTTCGGGCAAGTCTTCTACTTCATCGCGTACCGCTACACGGACGTGACCGGGGGTGAGGACGGCATGCAGGTTCCGCGGCCGCTCTTCGTGCTCGCGAATGCCCACGCGACGGTGAGCGACTTCGGGTTCTACTATGTCGCGCTGGCGTTCTTCGTGATCGCGGTGATCGCGTTCCGCACGATTGTGCGTTCGCCGTTCGGCCGGACGCTGATCGCGATCCGGCAGAACGAACCGCGCGTTCGCTACCTCGGGCTCAACACCGATCGGTTCATCTTTGTCGCCCTGCTCATCGCCTCGACGATGGCCGGTCTGAGCGGCGCACTCTCCGGGCTGCTCATCAACTTCGCGTTTCCGCTCCAGCTCGACTGGCACCAGTCCGGCTACTTCGTGCTCTCGATGATCCTCGGCGGCGCGGGGACCGTGTGGGGTTCGCTGGTCGGTGCGTTCATCTACGTGATCGGGAACGACATCATTTCGACGATCACGTCGTGGTGGCAGATCTTCCTCGGCGCGCTGTTCGTCGCATGCGTCCTCTTCTTTCCGCGCGGGATCCTGGGGACGCTCCAAGCGCTCGGGCGCGCGCCGCAGGCGTTCGGCGACGACGACGTCGACGCCAACGCGGCGTTCGACCCGAACGCGGCGGGGGAGGCCGGTCGTGGCGTCTGACGGCGTGCTGCTCGAAGCGACCGGGATAACGAAGGCGTTCGGAGGCGTGCGGGCCGTCGACGACGTCTCGCTGCAGGTTCGCGAAGGGACGATCCACGCGCTCATCGGGCCGAACGGCGCCGGCAAGACGACGTTCTTCAACGCGATCTCGGGGTTCGCGTTCCCCGAGCGCGGTCGCGTGACGTTCCGCGGCACAGACGTGACGCGGCTGGTCAACTGGCGGCGGATCGCGATGGGGATGGGGCGGACGTTCCAGACGCCCAGCATCTTCCCCGAGCTGACGGTCGACGAAAACGTGCGGCTCGGCGTGAGCGCGCACGCGAAGCAGGCGTTCCGGCTGCGCGCACCGCGCGGCGAGGCGAAGGCGGCGGTCGACGGCCGCGTCGACGAGCTGCTCGGCTTCGTCAATCTGATCGCGCAGCGCGACCGGCCGCTGGCGGAGCTGGCCCACGGTTCGCAGCGGCTGTGCGAGATCGCGATGAGCCTGTCGACCGATCCGGTCCTGGTGCTCCTCGACGAGCCGATGGCCGGGCTAGCGGAGGCCGAGACCGACCGCATCATCGGCGTGATCCGCGACCTGCGCGTACGTCTCGGGTTGACGGTGCTGTTCGTCGAACACAACATGCGCGTCGTGCTGAGCCTCGCCGACCGTATCACCGTGCTCGATCGCGGCAAGCTGCTCGCCGATGGGACGCCGGCGGAGATCGCCGCGAACGAAGCGGTGCGCAGCGCGTACCTCGGCGAAGGTGTGCTCGATCATGTCTGACCTGCTTGCGCTCGACGGCGTCTGCACCAACTACGGCAAGATCCGCATCCTGCGCGACGTCTCGCTGACGGTCGGCGAAGGCGAGGTCGTGGCGCTGCTCGGGCTCAACGGTGCCGGCAAGACGACGACGATGCGCAGCATCCTCGGCCTCACGCCGCCGCTCGCCGGCACGGTGAAATACGCCGGGCAGAACATCACCGGCTGGCCGGCCTACCGGGTCGCGCGGCTCGGCGTCGGGTACGTCCCCGAAGGGCGCCGGATGTTCAAGGACTTGACCACGCTCGAGAACCTGCAGCTCGCTGAAAACGGGCGCGGGGGCGCGTGGACGATCCCGCGCGTGTTCGAGCACCTGCCCAAGCTCGCCGAACTGCGCGGGCGCAAGGCGGGCCGCCTCTCCGGTGGCGAGCAGGAGATGCTCGCGATCGGGCGCGCGCTGGTGGCGAACCCGCACCTGCTGCTGGTCGACGAGCCCTCGCAAGGGCTCGCACCGCTCATCGTCGAGGATGTCTACCGCATCCTCGGCGAGCTCAAGCATACCGGGGTCGCGATCCTGATCGTCGAGCAGAACGCGCTGCTGGCGCTGAAGATCGCGGACCGCGCCTACGTCCTCGACAGCGGCCGCATCGTCCACTCCGGTGCCGCCGCCGAGCTCGCCGCCGACCGCGACCGCATCCGCATGCTCATGGGCCTCGACGTCGCAGCCGCGGGGACGTGACCCCGATGCAAACCCCGCGCCGTCGCCCGCCCGTCGTAGGCACGATGACAAGGACGACGGAGCTCAGGCAACTGCACCCGTTCTTCGTCGGCGAGCTGAGCGGCGTCGACCTCCGGGCGCTCGACGGCGGCGGGATCGACGAGATGCGTGCGCTGATGGATCGGTTTGCGGTGCTCGTCGTGCGCGAGCAGCCGTTCGACGATGCCGAACAGGTCGCGTTCGCGCGGCGGCTCGGCGGCGGCGAGATCGTCACCAAGGTCGGGCGCAGCGTGATCGACCATGCCGCACGGCTGACCGAGCCCGGCATGACCGACATCTCCAACCTGGACGAACACCAGCAGATCATCGCCCGTGACGACCGGCGCCGGATGTACTCGCTCGGCAACCGCCTGTGGCATACCGACTCCTCGTTCCAAGAGCCGATCGCGCGGTACTCGATGCTCTCGGCGAAAGAGGTTCCGCGCGTGGGCGGTGAGACCGAGTACGCCGACATGCGGGCCGCCTACGACGCGCTGCCCGCCGCGATGAAGGCGGAGATCGAAGGGCTGCGCGCGTTTCATTCGATCATCTACTCGCGTTCGACGATCGGGTTCACCGATTTCAGCGACGCGGAGCGCGCGCTATTCCCCGGCGCGGAACAGCCGCTGGTGCGCGTCCATCCCGGTTCCGGCCGAACGAGCGTCTATCTCGCCTCGCACGCCTCGCACGTGATCGGTTGGCCGGTCCCCGAAGGCCGCATCCTGCTGCGCGAGCTGACGGCGCTGGCGACGCTGCCGCAGTTCGTGTACCGCCACACCTGGCGCGCCGGCGACTTCGTCATCTGGGACAACCGCTGCACGATGCACCGCGGGCTCGCGTTCGACGAGGCGACGCAGCGCCGCGACCTGCGCCGCGTCACGACGGTCGACGTCGCGCCGGCGGCAGCGAGGGCCTGAGCGGACTCCTACGCTTCGTCGACGGCGCTGATCGTGACGATGTGGTCGACGCTGACCTCGACGTTGTGGGCGACGCGCTCGCCGCGGACCGTGTTGAGCCGTACCAAACGCGCTTCGAGCGTCGCGGCGAAGCCGGCGCGGATCGCGCGGTATCCGTCCTCGTTCGTCGTGAGCCGGTGGCCGTCGCTCAGGAAGACGTCATAACGCTTCATGCGTTCATTCTACTCTGAAAGCGAGCGCTACGTCGAGGCGGCGACGCGGACGGCGCTGCCGAGGTAGGCGGCGCGCATCTCTTCGCTCTGGAGGAGCGTTCCGGCATCGCCGCTGAGCGCGACGCGTCCCGTCTCCAGAACGTAGGCGCGGCGCGCGATCTGCAGCGCGAGGTGAGCGTTCTGCTCGACCAGGAGCACGGTCGTTCCGGCACGCGCGATCCGCGCGATCGTCTCCATCACGTCCTTGACCACCAGCGGCGCGAGCCCCAGCGAGGGCTCGTCGAGGAGCAGCAGCTTCGGGCGCGCCATCAGCCCGCGCGCGATCGCGAGCATTTGCTGCTCGCCGCCGGAGAGCGTCCAGCCCAGCTTCGCGGCGAGCCCGCGCAGCTTCGGGAAGATCGTCAGAACTTCGTCCACGTCGCGCTCGATCTCGACGCGGCGCGCGCGCCGCGCGGTCGCGCCGAGACGCAGATTGTCGAGCACGGTGAGCCCCGGAAAGATGCGGCGGCCTTCGGGGACGTGCGCGATCCCAAGCGCGACGACGTCCTCGGGATCGAGCCCGTCGAGCGAACGCCCGTCGAAGCGCACCTCGCCCGCGGCCGGCGCGATTACGCGCGAGATCACCTTGAGCGTGGTGCTCTTGCCCGCCCCGTTCGCGCCGAGCAGCGAGACGATCTCGCCTTCGGCGACGTCGAGCGAGATGCCGTGCAGCGCTTCAACCGCGCCGTAGCGCGCGACGAGCCCCTCGATCTCAAGCAGCATCGAGCGTCCCCCCGAGGTACGCGGTGATGACGTCGGGGTTGCGGGCGATCTCGGCCGGCGGGCCTTCGGCGATGTGCTGGCCGAAGTTGAGGACGGTGATGCGGTCGCTCACCGACATCACGAGGTTCATGTCGTGCTCGATCAGGAGCAGCGTGGTCCCCCGCTCGCGGATGCTGCGCAGCAGCGCGACCAGCGTATCGGTCTCGGCCGGGTTCATCCCGGCAGCCGGTTCGTCGAGCAGCAGCAAGCGCGGCTCGCTCGCCAGCGCGCGCGCGATCTCGACGCGCCGCTGGTCACCGTACGGCAGGCTGCGGGCTGGGAGACCGGCGACGGGCTCGAGCCCGACGAAGCGCAGCAGCTCGTGCGCCTTCTCGCGCGTCTCGCGCTCCTCGCGCGCAGTCGCACCGCCCGGAAGCAACGCGCCGATGAAGCCGACGCGCGTGCGGACATGGCGGCCGATCATCACGTTCTCGACGACGCTCAGGTCGCCGAACAACCGAATGTTCTGGAACGTGCGAGCGACGCCGAGCCGGGCGATCGCGTGCGCGGGAAGCCCGGCCAGCTCGCCGCCGTCGAAGCGGATCGAGCCGCCGTCGGCGCGGTACAGCGCCGAGATCACGTTGAGCGTGGTCGTCTTGCCGGAACCGTTCGGCCCGATGAGCGCGTGAACGTCGCCCGCCCGCACGGTCATGTTGAGCGCGTTCACGGCCGTGACGCCGCCGAAACGCTTCACCAGGCCGCGCACCTCGAGCAGGCCGCTCGCCGCCGCCGCGACGTCGTCGGCGCTGCTCATGCCGCGTCCGGCCGCCGGCGCACGAAGCGCGACCGCAGCGTTTCGAGCAAACCGACCAGACCGCGGGGCATGAAGACGATCATCGCGACGACGGCAGCGCCGTACACCATGATGTACGACGTCTTCAGCGGCCGTAAGACCTCGGGCAAGAACCACAGCAGCACCGCGCCCAGAATCGCGCCGCTAATCGACGCCGAACCGCCGACGATGAGCATCACGAGGAACACCACCGACTGATCGAACGAGTACGAGTCGGGGCTGATGAACTTCGTCATGTGGGCCAACAGGCTGCCGGCGAGCCCCGCGTACGCGCCGGCCAGTACGAAGGCGATGATCTTGTACCGCGTGGCGTCGATCCCGGTCGCACGCGCGGCGATCTCGTTCTCGCGGATCGCTTCGAGCGCGCGGCCGACCCGCGTCGTCTTGATTCGCCACGCCACGTACGCGCATGCCAACACGGCGACGAGGACGATGTAATAGTACCGGGCGTAGCTGTCGAAGACGAAGGACCCGATCTGCGGCGCGGGGATGTTGCCCATCCCGTCGCTGCCGTTGGTGACGCTCTTCCAGTTGATCAGCACGAGCTGGGTGATGATGCCGAAGCCGATCGTCGCCAGCGCGAGATAGTGGCCCGAGAGGCGCAGGCACGGATAGCCGACCGCCAATCCGACCATCGCACTCAGCGCCATCGCGGCTCCCATCGACGGCCACGCCGACCAGCCGAGATGCGTGGTGAGCCAACCCGACGTGTACGCCCCGATCCCCAGAAAGGCAGCTTGGGCGAGCGAGAGCTGACCGGCGAAGCCGAGCAGGATCCCCAGCCCCATCACCACGATCGCATAGATCCCAGCCGTGTCGAACAGGCTGAGCAGATAGTCCGAATGCACGAACGCCGGCAACAGCGCGAGGACGAAGACGAGCCCGGCGAGCGCCGCCCACTTTCGCTCAGCGTGGCGAAGGGTCACTACGCCTTCTCCGCCACGCGTTCGCCGAACAGGCCCTGCGGGCGCACGAGCAGCACGCTGATCAGGATGATGAACGCGATCGCGTCGACGTAGGCCGACGAGATGTAGAATCCGCCGAACGTTTCGATCACCCCGATCGCAAGCCCGCCCACGATCGCGCCGGGGATGCTGCCGAAGCCGCCGACGATGCTCGCCGCGAACGCTTTGAGCGCGATGAGCGCGCCCATCTCCTTGGTGACCGTGAAGAGCGGCGCGACGAGGAGCCCGGAGATCGTGCCGAGCAGCGCGCTGTAGACGAAGGTGATCGCGACGATGCGGCCGACCCGGACACCGACCAGCCGCGCGGTGGCGCGGTCCTGGGCGGTGGCCCGCATCTGCTTGCCGAGCGTCGTGCGCTCGAACAAGAAGAACTGGAAGGCGATCAGCACCGCGGTGACGCCGATGATCAGCAAGTCCTGCGGGCGGATGTGGAGCGGACCGACCGAGATCGTATCCACCGCAAAGAGGCTCGGCATCACGATGGGTTGGCTGCCCCAGATCATTTGCGCTGCGTTTCGCAGGAAGATCGAGACGCCGATCGTCGAGATGACGACCGGCATCCAACCTCGATCGCGCAGCGGGTGGTAGGCAATCCGGTTGAACAGCAGCCCGAAGCCAACCATGAGCACGAGCACGAGCAGGTACACGCCGACGATCGGCAACTGCCAGTGCACGACCGTGCCGAACACCGTGATCGCCGGCAGCAGGAACGTCACCGCAATGTACGAGGGGAACATGACGAACTCGCCCTGGGCGAAGTTCACCACGCCGACCGCGTTGTAGATCAGCACGAACCCGAGCGCGACGAGCGCGTAGATCGACCCGAACGCCAGACCGCTGACCAGCAGCTGCATGTTGGCGACCGGGTCGAAGTGCATCAGCCGGAGACCTTCTTGACGAGGTGCAGCTTACCGTCTTGATTCTGGCCGATCGAGACGGAGTGCACCATGTTGCCCTCGGCGTCGGCGCTGAACGTCCCCAGGACACCGTCCCAATTCTTGATCCCCTTCAGCGACGCGATCGTCTGCTTCGGATCGGTTCCCTTCTGTTTCTTGTACGTGTCGGCGAGCATGTATACCGCGTCGTAGACCCAACCGGAGCCGGTTCCGACGTCGGGCAGGTGATGGTACTTGCGAAAGAACGACGTTAGGAAGTGCGTCGCGACGTTCGAGTTGAAGCCGACGATGAAGTCGACGGCGCAGTAGGTCCCGTACGCGTCCTTGCCGGCGACCTCCATCGCGGTCTGGTTTCCGAGCGAGGGCGAGCCGACGATCGGAACGTTGAGAGCGAGCGAATGGACCTGTTTCAAAATGATCGCGGTGTCGCTCGGGTTCTGGATGTACATCAAAACGACGTCCGGCGCCGCCTGCTTGATCTTGAGGATCTCGGCCGTGAAATCTTTGGCGTCCTTCGGATACTGCTCGTTGGCGACGGGCTCCATCCCCAACTTCTTCAGACTCTGGACGATCTGATCGGCGCCGCCGACGCCGAACGCGTCGCTGGCGTGCAGGATCGCGATCTTCTTCCCCTTCTTGTCCTTCACGGCGAAGTTCGTCATGCCCGCGCCGGTGATGCCGTCCGAACCGCGCAGCCGGAACATCCCCGGAACGCCGAGCTGAGTGTTCTTCACGGCCGTCCCGCCGGTCATCCAGGGAATCTCGTGCGTCTTCATCACCGGAGCCATCGCCTGAATCTGGGTCGAGAGCACCGGACACACGATCGCGACGACGTTCTCGCCGAGCAGCTTGTTCAGGGCCGACACGGCCGATTGATTGTCGTTCGTCGCGTCTTCTTCGACGATCTCGAACGGGCGGCCGCCGTACACCTTGTCGGGTCGCGCGTTGATCTCTTCGACTGCCAGCGCGGCTCCTTCGTGCTCCTGTTGGCCGAGCAGCGCGTTCGAGCCCGTCAGGCATGGGATCGTTCCGAGTCGAATCGGCTCGGGCGCAGCGCCCACGATCGCGGGGAAGCCGATCGCGGCGCCCGCCGCCGCGGCCCCCGTCGTCGCAAGAAAGTTCTTCCGGTCGAGTCTCACGGTGCGGGTTCCTTTCAGAATCAGACGGGCTCCGCCGCTAGAACGACGGGCCGATGCGGTTGATCGCGAAATCGCGGAAGCCGAGCGCTTCCGCCGCGGGCTCGCGGCCGTTGGCCGCCTCGATGATCCAATCGAAGATCTCGTCGCCGACTTGCTCCAGCGTGCGCGACCCGTCGACGATCGTGCCGGCGTTGACGTCCATGTTCTCGCGCATCCGCTCGAACATCGTCGTGTTGGTCGCCACCTTGATCACCGGCGCAATCGGCGAGCCGGTCGGCGTCCCGCGCCCGGTGGTGAACACGACGACCTGCGCGCCGCCGGCGATCATCCCGGTGAGCTGCTCGATGTCCTGACCCGGCGTATCCATCACGACCAACCCGCGTTCGCTGGGACGCTCCGCATACTCGACGACCTCGCGCAACGCCGTCGAGCCGCCCTTGTACGCGGCGCCGAGCGACTTCTCTTCGATCGTCGTCAGACCGCCGGCGATGTTGCCCTGGGTTGGGTTTCCGCCGCGAATGTCGACGTGCATCGCGCGCGCTCGCGCTTCGACGCGCTCGATCATCTCGTAGAGTTTCGCGGCAACCGGCTCGGTGGCGCGGGCGGCGAGCAAATGCTCCGCGCCAACCAGCTCGGGGACCTCGGCCAGGATCACCGTGCCGCCTTCCGCGACGATGCGGTCGCTGGTGTAGCCGAGCGCCGGGTTCGCGGTGATCCCCGAGAAGCCGTCGCTCCCGCCGCACTCCGTGCCGACGATCAGCGCACTGACCGGGCACTCGGTCCGTTCGTGCGCCGCCGCTTCGCGCAGCAGTCCCTGCGCGATCGCGACGCCGCGCGCGATCGTCTCGGTCGTTCCGCCCGACTCCTGAATCCCGATCACTTCCACGCGCTGGCCGCGCGCGGCGATCTCTTCGGCGAGCGCCTTCGACTCGTTCGTCTCGCAACCGAGTCCGACGATGAGGACCGCGGCGACGTTGGGATTCGCCGCGAACCCGGCCATCGTGCGCTTCGTCTGCTCGAAGTCGGCGCCGACTTGTGAACACCCGGTGGGGTGCCCGATCGTGATCACGTCGGGCACCTTGCGTCCGATCAGCTCGACGACGTGGTTCGCGCACATCACCGAGGGCAGCACGACGACGTGATTGCGCACGCCGACGGTGCCGTTCGCGCGCTTGTAGCCCAGGAAGGTACGATCGCTCATGCTCGTGTCATCCTGAGCTTGTCGAAGGGCTCAGCGAGGTCGCCGCGACCGCGGGTGCCTTCGACGTTGTGGACGTGGACGTGCTCGCCGGCCGCGATCGGTCCAGTCGCGCGGCCGATGACCTGACCGTACTTGCGGATCAGCGCTCCGCCTGCGATCGGACGCGTCGCGAACTTATGGCCGGTCGGGATCGCCGTCGCGAGGCTGACTCCGGGCCCGCCCCCGAAGCGGACGGAGGCGCCCGCTGCAAGCGGCCGCAAGGCGACCGCGACATCGTCGTCGTCCATCAAGCGCAGGGCGGCGCCATCCTCCGAAAGCGGCATGTGCGCGCTAGGAATCGTCAGGTCATCGGACAACTCCTGCCGCCATGGACGCGATCGGGGTTCAGCGGCGCCTCCACGCGCACGTCGTCGATGCGCTCGTGCCGATGATCGCGAGCGGCGAGCTGGCCCCCGGCAGCCTGTTGCCGACCGAGCCCGAGATGGGCGCGCGGTTTGGCGTGTCCCGGTCGGTCGTGCGCGAAGCGCTGCGAGTGCTGGGCGAGAAAGGCCTGATCGAGGTTCGGCACGGGTCGGGGACGCGGGTCACGGCGCCCGACCGGTGGGACCCGCTCGACCCGTCGATCCTCGGCGCGCTGCGCGGTCGCGGTTCGAGTGCGGCGGTACTGCACGACTTGCTCGAGGCGCGGACGATCGTCGAGTGCGAGGTCGCCGCCCTCGCCGCCGAGCGCGCCACGGCCGGCGAACGCGACGCCCTCGAAGCGGCGCTGCGGCTCATGCGCGACGCGATCGGCGATCCGGCCCGCTTCGTCATCGGTGACTCCAGCTTCCACCTGACCCTGCTGCGCGCGGCGCGCAACCGCGTCCTCGAACGCATGACGCAACCGATGCACGAGCTGCTGTCGTTCTCGCAGGCACTTACCGACGCGATCCCGGGCGTGCTCACGCGCGCACTCGCCGAGCACGAGGCGATCGCCGCCGCGGTGTCGCGGCGCGACGCCGCCGGCGCGCGCGCCGCGATGCGCGAGCATCTCGAACAGACCCAGCGCGACATCATCTCGATCACGGAGGCTCCATGACAACGATCGACGCACGCCTCGTCCGCGACACCTTGGAAGCGGACGCGATCGCCGACGTCGCCGGCGCCGCATGCGCAACGCTCGCGCCGGTCCTGGCGCGCGCGCGGCTGCGGCCCGGCGCGCGCGTCGCGATCACTGCGGGAAGCCGCGGTATCGCGCGCATCGACGCGGTCCTGCGCGGCGCGTGCGACGCCGTCCGCGAAGCGGGCGCCGTGCCGTTCCTGGTCGCCACGATGGGCTCGCACGGCGGCGGAACGGGCGCCGGGCAGCGCGCGATGCTCGCGCACCTCGGTGTCAGCGAGCACAGCATCGGCGCGGTGATCGAGAGCGAGATGGACGTGATCGAGGTCGGCACGACGGACGCGCACGGGATCGCGGTCGCGTGCGACGCTCGGGCGGCACGGGCCGACGCGATCGTCGTGGTGGGGCGCGTCAAGCCGCACACCGACTTCACCGGAACGATCGAGAGCGGTCTCTTGAAGATGACGGCGATCGGCCTCGGGAAGGCGATCGGCGCGGCGCGCTACCACGCGGCGTTCGCGCGCTGGGGGTACGAGCCGATCATCCGCGAGGTCGCGGGCTTCCTGATGGCGCGCGTGCCGATCGTCGCGGGGCTCGCGATCGTCGAAGACAATCGGGGCGGCACGCACGCGCTCGAAGCGTTCGCCCCGGACGCCGTCGTCGCGGGCGAGGAGCGGCTGTTGCGGCAGGCGCGCGAGCTGATGCCGAAGCTGCCGTTCGCCGAGCTTGACCTGCTGATCGTCGATCGGATGGGGAAGAACTACTCCGGCACCGGGATGGATACAAACGTCACCGGCCGCGCCGTCGACGGCCGCACGCAAAAAGTGCCCGAACCGGTGATCGATCAGCTGTACGTGCGGGAGCTCTCAGCCGAGTCGGACGGAAACGCGACCGGGATCGGCTTGGCCGACTTCTGCACGCGCCGGCTGGCCGACGCGATCGACTGGGAGGCGACGTACCTCAACGCGCTGACGGCCGCGCAACCGGCGGCGGTGCGATTACCGGTCGTGTGCGAGCACGATCGCGACGCGATCCGCCACGCGCTGAACGCCGCCGGCGTCCCCGACGCGGCGCACGCGCGCGTCGTTCGCGTGCGCGATACGCTGCACGTCGATACGTTCGTCGCGTCGGAGGCGGCGCTCGCCGCGATGCGCGACGACGCGCGCTATGCGGTCGGCGACCCGACCGACGCGCTCATGCTCGCGGACGATGACCTGGCGCCCTATCCGGGAGGCGTCCTCGCCTGATGCGCGTGCTGATCACCGGTGGGCTGGGCTTCATCGGCGCGTGGACGGCGCGCGTGCTGTTCGAGCAGGGACACGACGTTCGCACCTTCGACGTCCACGCCGAGCGCGCGCTGTTCGACGCGATCGCCGGCGACACACACAGTAGGCAGGTGGAACACCGTACGGGCGACATCACCGATCCCGCGGCCGTCGACGCGGCGGTCGACGGTTGCGACGGGGTGGTGCACTTGGCAGCGGTGCTGATCCCGACGGCACGCAAGGACCCGCTACTCGGCGCGCGCATCAACGTGCTGGGGACGCTGCACGTGTTCGAGGCGGCGAAACGCGCCGGCGTGCGCGGGATCGCGTATGCCTCGAGCGCTGCGGTGTTCGGCGCGCACGACGGGATCCACCCGGAGCCGCGGACGCATTACGGCGCGTACAAGGCCTGCAACGAAGGCAACGCGCGCGCCTACTGGGACGATGTGGGGATCCGCAGCGTCGGGCTCCGGCCGTCGACGGTCTACGGGCCGGGCCGCGAGATCGGCGTGACGGCCGACCCGACGCTCGCGATGCGCGCTGCCGCCGAAGGGCAGCCGTACACGATTCGCTTCACCGGCGCAACCGGGATGGACTACGTCGAGGACGTCGCGAGGATCTTCGCCCGCGCCGCGACCGACACGCCGGACGGCGCGCACGCGTTCAGTCTGCAGGGCCAGCTTGCGCGCATCGACGAGGTCGTCGCCGCGATCCGTGCCGAGGTGCCGGATTCGCAGGTGCGCGCGGAGGGACCGGAGCTGATGTTCGCGGCGGAACTCGACGAGGCACCGCTTCACGCGGTGTTCCCGGACGTGCACCGGACGCCGCTAGCCGAAGGCACGCGCAAAACGATCGAGTTCTACCGCACCTAGGGTACCGTATTGGCTGTTCCATTGCCAATCTGGTCGCTATGTGATACCATATTGACATGTCGCAGGGCAATACGTGATGCCGAGACGGAGCGACCGGAGCACGGTCGGGGCTCTCACCGACCTTGCCCGCGCTCAGGACGGCCTCTTCGCCGCCAGCCAAGCGGCGGCCGCGGGAGTCGATCGTCATCAACTCCAGCGGTTGGTAGAACAAAGGCTCCTGGAACGTGATCGGCCGGGACTCTACAGGCTCGCACCCTTCCCCGAAAGCGACCGAGCGGAGCTTTGGCGAGCCGTTCTTTGGCCGACGTTCCAGCGCTCCGACAGACCAGCCGTTCTCTCCGACGGCACCGCCTTGGCCCTGTACGACGTCTCAACGATTAATCCAAGTACGATCGACATCGCCATTCCGCGCTCACTTCGGCTGCGACGGGAACCACCGGCCGGCGTTCGCGTCAATCGCCGCGACTACGAACCATCGGACCTAACAGTCATATCCGGCTTACCGGCCACGACGCTATACCGAACGCTGATCGATCTCATCGTGAACGGTCGCGACCTGCAATTCGTCGATGAAGCACTCAAGCACGCGCGGACCGCAGCATTGCTGACGAGCAAAGAACTCAGAAGTATCGCGGCCCTCCGCGGGCTCGACGATCAGCTCCTCGCAATGCTGCGCAGCCGGCCATGAATCTGCCGACCTCGAAGGAACTCTCACGGGCAGTCGAGGGAGCTGCCGCTGCCGACGGGCTCACCTCGCGACGCGTGCGCAGATGGATCGCCGTCATCGCTCTTGCGCAAGTTTTCAATATTGCACGCGAACGTGGGATCCTACCGGCATTCGTCGTGAAGGGAGGATTCGCGCTAGAACTTCGCTTCCGCGGCGAAGCGCGCGCTAGCCGCGACATCGACATCGTCTTGCCGCTCGAACGTGAAGCGCTTATGGATGCCGCAGTCGAAGCGCTGCGCATCGAGTGGAGTGGATTCGCGTTTCGGATCAAAGGCACACCTGATCGTCGCGACCATTCCTTCAAGTTCGAGCTGAACTCGCTCTACCAGAATAAGGAGTGGGCAACGTTCGAGGTCGAGCTTGTCTTTGGTTCAGTCACCGACCAGGACGCGATCCCTCCACTCGACCTCTCGACCTTCGGGCTGTTGCAGGCCGCCGACATTCCGTGCATGACGGCGGCCGAGCAAATTGCGCAGAAGCTTCACGCCGCCTCAGACCCAAGCGAAAATCGGCCGCGCGACCTCATCGATATCTATCTTCTCGACACCCGCCTGCGGCCGTCGAATGCGGACCTTCTCGATCAGTGCATAAGAACGTTCGAAGAGCGCGCGACCCACGCTTGGCCACCCAACATCGACCTGCGCGATGGGTGGGTTCCCCAACTTCAAGAAATGATCGACCGCCTCGACCTTGCCCTGAACATTGACGCCATCCTACACAGTGTCCGAGCACTCGTCTCCCGTTTGGTAGGGTTTACCATGTCACCAAATCTGGCAATTCTGGAGCAGCCCATCGAAGGCGACGACAGCGCCTGAGACGATCGCGATCTACCGCCCTTCGACAAGCTCAGGATGACAACGGTAGGTCTCAGGACATCAACGACGGAAGTTTAAGGATGACGGCGCTCAGTAGGTCGAGCGGCCGCCGCTGAGGTCGAAGACGGCGCCGGTTGAGAACGAGCATTCTTCGGTGCAGAGCCAGGTGACGAGCGCCGCGATCTCGTCGACGGTGCCGAAGCGGTTCATCGGGATCTTCGAGAGCATGTAGTCGATGTGCGCCTGCGTCATCTGAGCGAACATCGGTGACTCGACCGCGGCCGGCGTCACGGCGTTGACGCGGATCCCGGTCGTCGCCAGCTCCTTGCCGAGCGACTTCGTCAGCGCGATGACGCCGGCTTTCGAGGCGCTGTAGGCGGGGGCGTTGGGGTTGCCTTCCTTGCCGGCGACCGACGCGATCGTGACGATGCGGCCGTAGTTTGCGGCGCGCATCGGTTCGGCGACGGCGCGCACGCAGTGGAACGTGCCGGTCAGGTTGACGTCGAGGACGTCGCGCCAGGCGTCGAGCGGGTATTCCCACGTCGCGACGTTGGGGCCGGTGATCCCGGCGCTGGTGACCAGGATGTCGATGCGGCCGAGCGCGGCGAGCGTCGCGTCGCGGGCGCGTTCGACGGCCGCATAGTCGCGTACGTCGACGACCGCGGTGTGCGTTTCCAGGGTGCCCGCACCCTTCGACAGGCTCAGGGTGACATTGTCGGTCAGGGTGACGTTCGCGAGCGCGCCTGCGCTCGCGTCCCACAGGCTTAGGCGTGCTCCGGAGGCAAGGAGACGGCGGGCGATCGCGAGGCCGATTCCCGACGCGCCGCCGGTCACGACCGCGACGCGACCTCGAACATCCAACTGATTCATAGACGGA
Source organism: Vulcanimicrobiota bacterium (assembly GCA_003168375.1). Taxonomy (GTDB): domain Bacteria; phylum Vulcanimicrobiota; class Vulcanimicrobiia; order Vulcanimicrobiales; family Vulcanimicrobiaceae; genus Vulcanimicrobium; species Vulcanimicrobium winogradskyi. Next base: position 1,379,206 of record PMSI01000001.1, on the reverse strand, counting down.
GCGTACGATGAACGGGAAGAGCACCCTGCGCAGCGCGGAGTGGTGGGGCAAGCAGGATCGCGACGGCTTCATCCACCGGAGCTGGATGCGCGCGGAGGGATTCGCGCCGGACGTGTTCGACGGGCGGCCGGTGATCGGGATCTGCAACTCATGGTCGGAACTGACCTCGTGCAACGTCCACTTGCGGCGGGTCGCGGAGTCGGTGAAGCGCGGCGTGTGGGAGGCCGGCGGGTGGCCGCTCGAGTTCCCGACGATCTCGCTCGGCGAGACCTACATGCGGCCGACGACGATGCTGTTCCGCAACCTGATGAGCATGGACGTCGAGGAGTCGATCCGCGCGAACCCGATCGACGGCGTCGTGCTGCTGAGCGGATGCGACAAGACGACGCCGGCGCAGCTGATGGGTGCGGCGAGCGTCGACCTGCCCGCACTCATGGTCACCGGCGGACCGATGCTCAACGGCAAGTACCGCGGCGGCGAGATCGGCTCCGGGACGATGGTGTGGCAGTTCTCGGAAGAGGTGCGCGGCGGCAAGAAGACGTGGGAGGATTTCTTCGAGGCCGAGGCCGGTCAGTCGCGCAGCAACGGCCATTGCATGACGATGGGGACCGCCTCGACGATGGCCAGCATGGCGGAAGCGCTCGGCATCGCGCCGACCGGGAACGCCGCGATCCCGGCGGTCGACTCGCGCCGCTACGCGCTCGCGCAGCTCGCCGGGCGGCGCATCGTCGAGATGGTACGCGAGGACTTGCGCATGTCGCGCATCCTTACGCGCGAGGCGTTCGAGAACGCGATCCGCGTGAATGCGGCGATCGGCGGCTCGACGAACGCGGTCGTGCACCTGCTCGCGATCGCGGGCCGGATCGGCGTGCCGCTCGAGCTCGACGACTTCGACCGGCTCGCGCACGATCTGCCGCTGCTCGTCGACCTGCAACCGTCGGGCAGATTCCTGATGGAGGATTTCTATTACGCGGGCGGCGTCCCCGCGGTCGTGCGCGAGCTCGGCGACCTGATCCACCGCGACGCGCTCACGGTGAGCGGAAAGACGATCGGCGAAGAGACCGCGGCGGCGCCGTGCTGGAACCGCGAGGTCATCCACGCGATGGCGGAGCCGGTGAAGGCGAACGCCGGGATCGCGATCCTGCACGGCAACCTTGCGCCGAACGGTGCCGTGATCAAACCGTCCGCTGCGACCGCAGCGCTACTGACGCACCGCGGGCGCGCGGTCGTATTCGAGGACATCGAGGACTACAAGGCGCGCATCGACGATCCGGGCCTCGACGTCGACGAAACGTGCGTGCTGGTGCTCAAGGGCGCCGGACCGCGCGGCTATCCGGGGATGCCGGAGGTCGGCAACTTGCCGCTGCCGCCGAAGATCCTCGCGCGGGGCGTGACCGACATGGTCCGCATCTCCGATGCCCGAATGAGCGGGACGGCGTACGGGACGGTCGTGCTGCACACCTCGCCCGAAGCCGCCGTCGGCGGCCCGCTGGCGCTGGTGCAAAACGGCGATCTCATCGAGCTGGACGTGCCGAACCGGCGACTCGACCTGATCGTGAACGAAGCGGAGCTCGACCGCCGCCAGGCAGAGTGGCGCCCCGCGCCGCCTGCCTTCGAACGCGGCTACGCAAAGCTCTACACCGAGCACGTTCTCGGCGCCGAGCGTGGTGCGGACTTCGATTTCCTGGTCGGCAGCAGCGGGTCGCGCGTCGCCCGCGAGATGCACTAGCGGGATCAGGGCTCGAGTGCGAAGGTCGTTCGAACGACGACGCTCAGCTCGAACGTACGCACTTCGGGCCCAAAGTCATGGCTGCGCAGACTCGCATAGGTGATGTCCCGGACGGGTCCATGCGACGTGCTCAGGGTCTCCGACGTGATGACGCGCCCGACGTGCAATCCGCGCCGGCCACCGAGCTGCGCGGCGACTTCGCCGCCGTCCGCCACGGCGCGCGCTGCGGCAGCGGCGACCGACGAGGCCTCGGGCTGCATGCCGTACATGACCCGACCGCTCCAAGCGCCGGCATCGACTGCGAGCCCCAGGACTTGGGTCACCTGGTCGCTGGGGATTCGACCCTGCACGCGGAGCTCCGCAAAGTAGCCCACCTTGGCGGGCGATGCGGTCGTACGCCACCCGCCTCGCGATCGACGATACTGGGTGACGCCGTACCACGAGAATCCGCGCTCCGTCATCTTCGCTTGAAACCTCGTGTACGCGGCATCGACGGCTGCGAGCGCCGGCGCGGCGTCGGTATCCTCAGCCGCGAACTCGAGGGAGAGCGACGTCGGACCAACCGGTGCGTCAACCGATCCTCGCCCGTTGACGACTGCGACGGGCGGATTCGACTTTTCATCGACGTACGCGGGCGGCAGATCGTTCACGATGTCCACGGAGAACAGATAGGTTCCCGGTCTCGGAACGCAATCGCGGACTTCCGTCTGAAACACCGACCGGCGCGCCGCCTCGAACGCCGGAGCACGGAGTTGTTCAACGGTCGAGCTCTGCACCTGAGCGTCGGTGATGTGGCTCTGCGCGTCGAGCGTGATCCGGACGATGACGGTCCCGCTCAGACCGAGCCGCGTGACCGTCCATGGCAGAACCGGCTCAGCGGCGCGCAACGTAATCGCCGGCACGCTGGGTCGCCGGCATGCCGTCGGGGCCGGCGTCGGCGTCGCGGCGGGCGCGTCGGCGGCCAGCGCGACCGACGCGGCAATGACGAACGGCGTCCACCCGAGCATGGCCGGTCATTCGCCGCTCGCGGCTGATGCTCCAGCGAGCTCGGCCAGGAAGTGGATCGGCCACCCCGCGAGAAAGGCCCCGCCATGCAGACCACGCGATTGACGGCCGAGGAGCTGGAGCGCCTGCGGCGTTACGATACGTGCACCGTGGCGAACGCGATCGAGACGTTCGACATCCGGCCGCGCACGGCGGGGTTCGCCTCGCCCGCGATCAAGAGCATCTTTCCGCAGCTGGGCGTCATGGTCGGCTATGCCGTCACGGCGCGCGCTCGTGCGAACCAGTCGGGCGACGGGAACTACTCGCGGCATGGGTGGTGGGACGCGATCGCCGCCGCGCCCGCCCCGCGGGTCGCCGTGATCCAGGACCTCGACGATCCGCCGGTCGGCGCGTTCTGGGGCGAGGTCCAGTCGAACATCCACCGGGCGCTGGGCTGCGCCGGATGCGTGACCAACGGCGGTGTCCGCGACCTGCGTGAGGTCGAACCACTCGGATTCCACTACTATGCGGGTTCGGTGATGGTCTCGCACGCCTACGTCCACATGGTCGATTTCGGGACGCCCGTGACGATCGGCGGTCTCGAGATCCGGCCCGGTGATCTGATTCATGCCGACATGCACGGCGTGCAGGTCATTCCGGAAGCGATCGCGCGCGAGATTCCGGACGCCGCCGAGAAGATCATCGCGAAGGAGCGCACAATCATCTCGCTTTGCCAGTCCCCAGGCTTCGAGTTGGACGCGCTAAAGCGTCTGCAGCCCTGAGCGAAGGGACCGTAGCAAATGGCAGCAGTACGTCTGAAGTCGGTGACCAAGAAGTTCGGTGAGACCGTCGTCGTCGACGACGTCACGCTGGATATCGAAGACCGCGAGTTTCTGGTGCTCGTCGGGCCGTCGGGGTGCGGCAAGTCGACGACCCTGCGGATGATCGCCGGGTTGGAGACGATGAGCGGCGGCGATATCTTCATCGGCGACCGGCGGGTGAACGATCTGGGACCGAAGGACCGCGACATCGCGATGGTGTTTCAGAACTACGCCCTGTATCCGCACATGAACGTCTACGACAACATGGCGTTCGGGCTCAAGATGCGGAAGGTCCCGAAGCCGGAGATCGACCAGCGCGTCAATGAAGCGGCGGAGATCCTCGGCCTCGGGCCGCTGCTGAAGCGCAAGCCCAAGGAGATGTCGGGCGGACAGCGGCAGCGCGCCGCACTCGGGCGTGCGATCGTCCGCCATCCGGCGGTCTTCCTGATGGACGAACCGCTCTCGAACCTCGATGCGAAGCTGCGCGTGCAGACCCGCTCCGAGATCGTCAAGCTGCACAAGCGCGTCGCGACCACGATGATCTACGTCACGCACGATCAAGTCGAGGCGATGACGATGGGACACCGGATCGTGGTGATGAAGGACGGCATCGTGCAGCAAGTCGCTCCGCCGCAAGAGGTCTACGATCGGCCCGCCAACCAGTTCGTCGCTGGGTTCATCGGCTCGCCGACGATGAGCTTCCTCTCGTGCAGTCTCGTCGCTGAGAACGGTGCGCTCTACGCGCGCGGCCCGTCATTCTCGGTCCGCATACCCGACGAGCGCCGCGCCACGCTCGGCACCGCAAACGTGCAGAACGCGACGCTGGGCGTGCGGCCCGAGGACATCTTACTGCACGCGGACGATGCCGGTTCGATCGCCGCCGTCGTCGACGTCGTCGAACCGCTCGGATCGGAGCAAGTGCTCTACTTCACCTGCGACGGTGAACGCGTCACCGCGCGTGCTTCGGCGGAGGCGACCGTCGCCTCGGGCGACGCGATCGCACTCGGCATCAATCCCAAACGGATGCACCTGTTCGACGGAACCACCGGCGCAGCGTACTTCTAGCGAGTCGGAGGAGAACGTTCATGGCGAAAAGACGCGTTCTGACGAGCCTCATCGTCGCGGCGCTGGTCGTCGCGTTCCTTGCGCCTATCCGAGCGACGGCCGCTGACGCCCCCGACGTCCGGGCGATCGCGCGCGATGGGTTCGTCTACGGGTACCCGCTGGTGATGATGGCGATCACCAAGCGGATCGCGTCGTTCGGACGAGCCAACGGGCAGTTCGTCCACATGCAGACTGCGCCGACGCCGCCGTTCCGGATCGTCGTCGCACCCAACGGCGACACGCGGTACTCCTCGACGTGGATGGACGTCTCCGCTGAGCCGCAGGTGCTGCACGTGCCCGATGCCGGCGGGAGGTACTTCGTCGCCCAGGTCATGGACGCGTGGACCGACGTCATCGCAGATCCCACACCGCGGCTGCCGAACGCCGCGCCGGCCGACTACGCGATCGTCGGACCGGCATGGCGCGGCGTGCTGCCCACCGGCGTCCGGATGGTGCGCTCGTCGACGAACGATGTCTGGGTCCTCGCCCGAACGCGCCCCCGTGCCGACGACGATCCGAGCGCGATCACGAGCATCCAACGGCAATACACCGTCGTGCCGCTGAGCCGGTTCGGCGACGGATCGTATCAGGGTGCGCCGGGGATCTTCGGCAACCCGAACGTGGATACGGGGCCGACGCCTCCCTCGCTCGTTGCGGGGATGAATGGGGCAGCATTCTTCACCGTGCTCGCCACCGCGCTGGCGCAGAACCCGCCGCGCGCCGCCGACGGCCCGATCGTCGCGCGTCTGGCGCAGATCGGCGTCGCCGCCGGGAAACCGTTCGATCCGAGCGCGGCGGGTTCCGGAAACGCCGCGCTGCTCGACCAGGGCGTGCTGGACGGAAAAGCGCAGCTCGACCGCTACGACGCGCCGTCGGTTCCGCATGCGAACGGGTGGCGCTGGACGACGAACACGGGGCGCTTTGGAACCGACTATCTCTACCGCGCCTTCATCGCGCAGACGCTCCTCGCTGCGAATCTTCCGGAAGACGCGGTGTACCCGGAGACGTCGGTCGATGCGTCCGGTGCGCCACTAACCGGCGCCCGCCGCTATGCGCTGCACTTCGACGCGGCGAACCTGCCGCCGGCGAACGCGTTCTGGTCGCTGACGCTCTACTCGCCCGACCACTACCTCGTGCCGAACCCGATCGACCGCTACACGCTGCGCGATTCGGCCGTGTGGCGAAACGCCGACGGTTCGATCGACGTGACGATCCAGCACGACGCGCCGAGCGGCGACACGACGAACTGGCTCCCGGCGCCGGCCGGTCCGTTCGTCGTGACGCTGCGGATGTATTGGCCGCGCCCGAGCGGCCTCGACGGGAGCTACCGCATCCCTGCAGTCCAGCCGCGCTGAACCGCGGCGATCACGCGTGCGGCGCGACGAGGCCGGTCGTGAAGCAGAACCGGACGCTGTCGATCGTCGGATCGTCACCCGGGAAGTTGCCGTGCTTGAGTGACGTGGAGCGAAGGCCTCGGCCGGCCGCCGGGTCGGTCGGCGAGAGGACGCGCTGGTATCCGAAGTCGTGCGGATCCGCAAATCGCGCCCGCGCGTCCTTGACCGACGGATACTCCGCGTTCGGGAAGGTCGTCGACTGCGCGAAGAACCGGTCCATCCCGAAGAGCGGCATGTCGGCGGAGTCGAGGTTGTGGAGCCCTGTGCCGCCCGCGCCTTCGAACGACTCGCAGACGCCTGCGACGAGATACAGCAACGAGCGCGGATAGACCTGACCCAAAATCGACGCGTTCGGTCCGCCCGCGACGTCGCTCGACATCAGCAGATCCCGCTGCTCCGTCGCGTCTTGCATCCCGAACAGCCGGATCCCGGCGACCCGCTTCCCGTAGTTCGCTTCGTAGAAGTCCATCGTGTTCGCCGGCGCCATGAGCACGACGTCGAATTTCGTCGTCACGTCGCCGGCCGCGGTCAGCGCGGCGTCCGCATGGCGCAGGAAGTTCCCGATGTAGACGGCGCCGGTACTGTGCCCGACGAGCGTGATCTTCTGCCGCTTGGCCGGCGGCAACGCGACGATCTCCTCGATCAGCGCGGTTCCGCCGAAGATCGCGCTGTCCGCGCCGAAGGCGTCTTCCGTCTCCTTCTTCATCTCTTCCCAGATCGAGCTGCCGAGTTTCGCTCCGTAGAGCGCCCGCAGCAGTTCCTCCACGACGGTACAGGTCAAGCCGTGGTCACGATGGGCCTGGAATCGCTTGAACACGTTGATCAGGACGGGGGCCGCGGCCTTGGCGAGCGCGGCCGCCGCGCGAATCGCGGCGAGCGGGTCGAAGCGGAACAGACCGGGTGCCGCTGAGAATCCCGCCGAACCGGCGCTTTCGAAATACGCGCCGCGGATCGCGCCGACGACCGACGGGGAGAGCATCGTCACCGGCGATGCGACGGCGGGCGCTCCGGCGAACCCAGGCGCCGCGAGCGCGACCGCAGGATCGTTGGAGTTCATCGCGATCGCGGCAGCGGCGTTCTGGATCGTGAGATCGCCGGCGATCGAGGACATGAAGGCATCGACGTCGGCCGCTGTTAGGGTAACGTTCGCCAGCGCTTCCGCGCTGGGCTCATCGGTTGCGGGGACGCCCGGCGCTGCGAACGCCGCGGGCTGCCCGGGAACCGGAGGCGCGCCGGCGGGGACCTTCGCGACGGCAGCTGCGATCGCTTTACTCTTGATCTGGCCGAAGATGGTCTCCGCGAAGATGAGCGGCAGATGGTGCGCGAGCACTTCCCAGATCCCCGACTCCCAGATCACGAAGATCGGGAGCGCCACGTCCTTGTAGCGCTCGTACTGGAGCGCGCCGGCTTTTTGGCCGGTCGGCTTGTCGACAAGGCCGCCATGGAAGAACAGCGCCAAACGCTTGCCGTCGGGCATGCCCGTGAACGCCGCGAACGACGCGGCCACTCCGGCGCGCGTCATACCGTCGTACTTGCCGTCGCGCAAGTAGAGGGCGTTGAGCGCCGGCGGCGCCGGTTGCGGACTCGGCGCCGCGAATGCAGCGAGGTTCAATGCGGGATTGAAGCCTTGTGGTGCCATTCGAGTACCCCCCTGGATCAGCGTAGAAGATTAGTCGGTCGTCCGTCGCACCATCGCCGGGTCCGCGAACGCGAGGTCGATAGCGCCCAGCCTCAGGCGCGCCGCGATCCGATCGCCGGCCGCGAGACCGGCGGCGCGTGCGACGTCGCCCGGCATCTCGACGGGCAGCTCTTCGCCGACGCGGTCGTGCAGCAGATTCGGATAATCAGCGACGTCGTCGGCAGCGTCGAGCGCGAGCTGCAGACGCACGTAGTCGTGGTCCGCGGGCTCGATCGACACGACGCGCCCGCGCGCATCGGACCAGTTTGGTCGAATCGGTGCCATCGATCCGTTCTCACGGCGTGCAATCCGCCGTCACGTTCGGGGGGGATGCGGCGATGTTCGTGATCGCCACCGTCGATGCTCCCGTGTGCGGGATTTGCGGAGGGGTCGAATGCGCATCGAAGGCCGTGTTCAGCGTGCTTCCCGGGTACGGGTCGCCGTCATCGCCGCCGTCCGTGCCGCTGAGGGGCCCTTCGACGCCGTCCGCCTGGACGAGCGTGACCCGGTAGTCGGGATCGCGATTCTCCGGGCGCGTCTCGTCGATGTGCCAGATGAGGAGACCCTCGCCCGGCAGCGCGCCGTCGAAGCCCGTCTTCTTCCGGTGCTCGGCGAGATAGTATTCCGACCCGTTGACCGCGAGGTCGAGCGTCTGTCCCCCGGCCGCGCCGTTTGGTCCGAACGAAACAGCCGCCGGAGCCGCGATCGAGTGCCGGTCGGTCCACCCGAGCTTCATCTTGCACCACGCCGAGGGGTGCGCCGGTGTGTCGCCGTTGTCGTTCCAGCAGCCGCCCGCCATCAGACACCAGTTTCCGATGCCGTTCGTCCGGCTGCTGAGGTCGTAGAGATCGGGCAAGCCGAACAGGAGGTGGCCGAGTTCGTGGGCGGCGATGCCGACCGGCGTATCCTCGGGGACGGTCAGAAAGCCATAGACCTTGACGCCGTCCGTTCCCGACACCGGCGCACCGTTCAGAATCCACTTGAGCGACCACAAATCGCCCTTGCTGCCGGTGCGTTCGGCACCTCGGCCGGCGTGCACGATGATGAACGCGTCGACGAATCCGTCGCCGTCGTTGTCGTACGGCGCGTAGGCCCGCGCGCCGACCGCCGCGAGCACGTCCGCGGCGAACGATTGCGCATTCGGCGGCGCCGCAGCTTGACCGGCAGCGTGATTGGCGTAGTACGCCAGCGTGTTCGGGACCGTCACCGGCCCGATGACGTCGCCGTCGAGCACGACGGCGCCTCGGCTGACCTCTTCGTAGTACTCGCGGACGCTGCCCGTCGCGACGGTGCGCCCCGTCGAGAAGAAGAGATCTTTCAAATAGGCGACCGTCTTCGTCAGCTTGACGTCGGCGAACTCGGCCGCGACGACGATCGCCCGCACCGTGCGGGGGACCGCCGGGGCGCCGGGGGCGCTCAGGGCCAGGCCGGCTCGCGCCGGCGGCTCCTGGCCGGCCGGATAGATCACGCCGTCGCCGCGCCCGCGCGGGCGCCCGTTGGCCAAGAGGGGGACGTCGTCGCCGAGCAACGGCGCCAACAGCTTGAGGACCGCGCCTTCCGCCCCGAGGTGCCGGTGGCGCCAACGGCTGAGCACCTCCGGATGAGGCGGCGCGGAACATCGTTCGGGATAGGAAGCGACGATGAAGGGGGTCGACAGGTCGGCCATGGTTGCACCCCGGTTTCGGCAAGCTTGGTCTGCTTATCTTCCCAAGCTTTGCGATTCCTCCTCCTGCCCCTCGTCTCCGCGCGGGTGCAGCGACGTCACTGGGGTATGTGCCGCGCGATGACCATCGTCGATGCTGCACGCGCCTACATCGCGTGGGTGGAGGGCGGCGCGCATGACCTCCGAGCACTCCATGCCATCCTCGCGCGCTTACAGTTCGCGGCGGCGTCCCTGCCGGAAATTAGCGTCGATGACGAGCCGGTGGTGGAGACACTGGACACGCGGCCGGCGTACGCCGACATCGTGAAAGCGTTCGCCGATCTCCCGGTCGCGACGTATACGATGATGTTCGCGCCGCTGGACGTTGCGGACGAGCAACCAGTACAGGGGGCGCTGTCGGATGATCTCGCCGACATCTATCTCGATTTGCTCGACGGCTTTCGCTACTACGAGGCCGGCCACGTCCGCGAGGCGGCATGGCACTGGCGTTTCACATACTACTCGCATTGGGGCCGACACCTCGGTCACGCGCAGACTGCGCTCTGGCAATATCTCGCGGACGGCGGCCTCTAACGTGCGGAAGCCGCCGCACTGTGAGACGCTTGCGCGGCAAGCACGGCGGCTTCCACCGCGTACTGCCCCGCCGGAAGATGCGGTTCCTCGGTTCCCTTCACGCCGGGTTGAGCATTGACGGTAGACACCGCGCGATCGTTCGCCCTTCGACAGGCTCAGGGTGACATCGGGGTTCGGTGACGCGCGACATGAGCTCGGGCGACGTTCCGCGCGATGGTTCGTGCGTTGAAACGGAAGGGCGGCGTTAGCCGCCCAACCCTTGTGTGCGCGGCGCGATTGTTCGACTGTTACTCCTTGACCGAGCCGGACATGCCGGCGACATAGTACTCGACGAAGAAGAAATAGACGAGCACGGCGGGGAGCACGCCGATCAGTGCGCCGGCCATCAGCTGGCCCCACTGGAAGACGTCGCCGCGGATCAGCTCCGTCGTCATGCCGACGGAGACGGTCTTGTTGTACGACGACGACATGTAGACCAGCGCGTAGAGGTACTCGTTCCAGGAGAGCGTGAACGAGAAGATCGCCGCCGAGATCAACCCCGGCACCGCGATCGGGAAGATGATGCGCCACAAGATCGCGAGGTTGCTCGCGCCGTCGACGCGCGCCGCCTCTTCGAGCTCACGCGGGATGTTCTTGAGGAACCCGATCAAGAGCCAGGTGCAGAACGGGACCAAAAACGTGCAGTAGATCGGCACGAGCGCCCACAGCTTGTCGAACCAGTGCAGCTGGATGATGACCGTCGCGAGCGGGATGAACAGAATTGCCGGCGGCACGATGTACGCGAGGAAGATCGCCGTGCTGACGACCTCCGAACCCGGGAAGCGCAGCCGGATGATCGCGTACGCGGTGATGTACGAGATGAAGACGCTCACGACGGTCGACGCCACCGCGACAAAGAGCGTGTTTGCGAACCACTGCAGGTAGGCCGTGGTCGTCAGCAGGTCGACGATGTGCGAGAACGTCGCGTGATAGATCCAGAACGGGTTCGGCGTGTTCAAGAGCTCTTGGCGAGACTTGAACGTGGTCAGCACCATCCAGTAGAACGGCAGCAGCAGGAAGATACCGTAGAGGGTGAGCGGACCATAGATCCGGAGATTGCGCATATCCTTAGCGGTCCCGCACCGAGCGGACGACGAAGAATGCGAGGACCACCATGAACACGATCGGGGAGATCGCGATCGCCGCACCTTCGCCGAGCTGGCCGCCGGTGATCGCACGCTGGTAGGCCAGCGTGGTGAAGACCTGCGTCGCATCGGTCGGACCGCCGCGCGTGATCGTCCAGATCAGCTGAAAGTCGGTGAGCGTGAAGATCGACGAGAAGGCGACCAGAATCGTCGTGATCGGCAAGAGCAGCGGCCAGGTGATGCGCCGGAACGCCTGCCAGCCGCCCGCCCCGTCGATCGCCGCGGCCTCATAGAGGTCTTTGGAGATCGACTGGAGCCCGGCCAGATAGCCGATTGCGAAGTACGGCAGGCCGCGCCAGATGTTGACCACGATCAGCGAGAACCGCGCGCTCCACGGATGACCCAGGAAGTCGATGTTGCTATGGATCAGGTGCAGCTGAATCAGCAGCCAGCTCAGCGCGCTGAACTGCGGGTCGAGCAGCCACAGCCAGGCGAGCGCGGAGAGCACGGTCGGCGCGACCCACGGCAGCAGCATCAGCGCGCGTGCGGAGCGATAGCCCCGGAAGCGCTGATTGAGCAGCAGCGCGAGGGCGAGCCCCAGCACGAGCTTGCCGAGCTCGGCGCAGACCGTGTACAGGACCGAATACCCCACCGCACCGCGGAAGATCGGGTCGGCCAGGATCGTCGCGTAGTTCTGCAGGCCGACGAACTCGCCGGTCTTGCCGAGCGTAGCGCTGGTGAGGCTGAGCCACACACCCAGCAGCAGCGGATAGGCCAGCAGGCCCAGCAAGATAATCGCCGCGGGTGTGATGAGCAGATAGCCCAACACCCGCGGCGAGTCGAGCCGCGAGAGCAGCCCGGACCGCTGGATCAAGCGCGTTTATAGATCGTCGACAGGCGCGTCTCGGCTTTACGCATCGCATCCTTGGGCGCCATGTTGTTGACGCACACGTCGGCGAACATGTCGACCAGCACGAACTCGTCGAGTGCCTGCGCCGCAGCCTTGCCGGGCCGCCCGTTGTAGCCGTCGTACTTCGCGCCGGACAGCACGTCGCGATACGGCGTGATGTTCGGATTCGACGTCCAGATCGGAAGACTGGCATATCCCTTGAGCGCCGGCGTGACGTACCCGAGCATCCCCGTTACCCACGGGCCGGCCTGGGCCTGATCGAGCATGAAGCGCAAGTACTCTTTCGCCGCGTTGGGATACTTGCTGTACTTGAAGACGTACGCTGACGTGAAGTTGTTCGAGACCGTGTGCACTTTCACGGGGCCGTACGGAGGAATCGCGTTCGCGCAGTCCGGGAAGATCGCCGGGAAGTCGGTCTTCGCGACGTACCAGATGCTGATCCCGTTCATCGTCATCCCGATCTGCCCGGCCAAATACGCCTGGTTATTGCTCGGGTCGAGCCAACCCGAGACGCCCGCGATCATGGTCTCGTAGAGCTGCTTGGCGTAGTCGAGCGCGTTGTTCGTCTCGGTAGAATTGATCGCGATCGAGTTGTCCGGATTCGCCTGCTTGCCGCCGAACGCCCACAGGATCCAGTGGGTCCAGCTGTTCGAATCGCCGACGGCGTGGCCGAGCGCGAAGCCGGTCGGGTGACCGTTCTTCTTCAGCCCGCGGGCGAGCTTGAGCATTCCGTCGAGGTCCTTGGGGAACTCGTTGAAGCCCGCTTCTTTCGCCCAGCTTACCCGGTAGTTGATCGCATTCCCGGTGCAACCGATCGGCATCGCGACCCAGTGCTTCACGTCGGTGTCGTAACAATACGAACGCGCGTTGTCGTACCAGCCGCCGTGGACTTTCCCCATGTGGTCGACCAGGTCGGACATGTCGACCAGCTTGTCGGGATAGACGAACGGGTCGTCGTTCCAGCCCATGATGATGTCCGGCCCGGAACCGACCTGCGCTGCGAGCGCGGCTTTCGGCGTGACGTCGGGCCAGCTCAGCGACTGGATCTGCACCTTCACACCCGACGCGGCCTCGAACTTCTTCGTGTTCTCCGCCCAGATCACGTCGTCGGCTTTGACGAACCCGGTCCAGCGCAGCAGCTGGAGCGTCGCATCCTTCTCCGGCTTGAACGGCGAGGCGTCGGCCGCCGACGCGAGCGCCGGCAACCCCCCGGCCATCGCACCCGCGCCGATCCCGGCGGCGGACAGCTCTATAAAACGGCGTCGGTCAGGATGGGTCATGGGCGTCCTCTCAAAATCACGCGCGAGTGTGAGAGGTATTGGCCATCCGGCCGCTATCCCTGCCCTTCGACCGTGAGGAAGTCGAAGTCGCAGCCGCGTTCGGGGCCGAGAATGTGCTCCGCGTATAGTTTCGCGTACCCTCGACGCGGCGGCGCCGGGCGGACGAACTCGGCCAGCCGCGCTGCGATCTCGGCATCGGAGAGCGCGACCTCGAGACGTTTCTCGCGCAGGCTGATGCGGATGCGGTCGCCGGTACGCACCGCGGCAAGCGGCCCGCCGACCGCCGACTCGGGCGAGATGTGGAGGACGACGGCGCCGTACGCCGTGCCGCTCATGCGCGCATCGCTGATGCGCAGCATGTCGCGCACGCCGCGCGCGAGCAGCTTCTTCGGAATCGGGAGATAGCCGGCTTCGGGCATCCCGGCGCCGATCGGCCCGGCGTTCTGCAGCACCAGGACGTCGTCGGGCTCGACGTCGAGATCCGGCGCATCGATTCGCGCCGCCATGTCGGCGAGGTCGCGGAAGACGACCGCTCGGCCCTCGTGTTCCAGCAATCGCGCATCCGCCGCGGCAGCTTTGAGGATCGCGCCGTTCGGCGCGAGGTTGCCGAACAGGGCGACGAGCCCTTCGCGCGCCACGATCGGCTCGCCGGCGCTGCGGATCACCGCGCGGTCGACGTACGCCGGCACCCGCGCGAGCCTCTCGCCCAGCGTCTCGCCGGCGACCGAGATCGTCTCCGCGTGCAGCAGCGGCGCGAGCTCGCGGAGCAGCGCACCGACGCCGCCGGCGGCGTGGAACTGTTCCATGTAGTGCTCGCCGACCGGCTTGAGGTTCACCAGCACCGGCGTGTCGCTGCTGATCTCGTTGAAATGCTCGAGCGTCAGGGGGATGCCGGCGCGGCCCGCGATCGCGGTCAGATGGATCGCACCGTTCGTCGAGCCGCCGAGCGCCAGCAGCACGCGTAGCGCGTTGTCGACGCTCTGCTCGGTGACGATGCGATCGGGCGTCAGAGCTTCGTGCGCGAGCGTAACGGCGCGCGCTCCGGTCGCTTCGGCGAAGCGCAGGCGTTCGGCGTGCACCGCCGGCGGCGTCGCCGAGCCCGGCAGGCTCATGCCGAGCGCTTCGGTGACGCAGGCCATCGTACTCGCCGTGCCCATCACCGCGCACGTTCCGGCGGTCGTTGCGAGATTCGACTCCAGCTCGCGAATGCGCGCATCGTCGAGCTCGCCTGCGCGATAGCGCGCCCACCAGGCGCGGCAATCGGTACACGCGCCGAGTCTCGTCCCTTGGAAGCTGCCGGTCATCATCGGCCCGACGACGAGCGAGATCGCGGGTTTGCCGGCGGAGATCGCGCCCATCAGCTGGGCGGGGAGCGTCTTGTCGCAGCCGCCGATCAGCACCACGCTGTCCATCGGCTGCGCGCGGATCATCTCCTCGACGTCCATCGCCATCAGGTTGCGGAAGACGAGGCTGGTCGGCGAGAGGAACGGCTCGCCGAGCGAGATGGTCGGAAACTCGAGCGGCAGACCGCCCGCCGCCAGCACGCCGCGCGAGACTGCGGTGAGCAGCTCGGGCGTGGTGCGGTGGCAGTTGTTGAAGCCGCCGCCCGCGGTGGCGATCCCGACGATCGGTCGCTCCAGCATCGCGTCGGAGAAGCCCATCGACTTCGCGAACGCGCGCCGCAGGTACAACGAGAACTCCCGGTCGCCATAGTTGGTGAGCCCGCGCGCAAGGCCGCGTATCTCCATGCGCGCTTGCTTCGGGTCGCCGGTTGAGACGCCTCGCTCGAGCGAGCGGTCAGGAGAGGAGCGTGCGCGCCAGCGGGCCGGGCAGCGGGAGGTCGAGCAACCCGAGGAACTCGTCCGCGAGGCTGAGCGTTTCGGCGGAGATCGCGTCGATCTGCACGCCGACGACGTCGCCCGCGGCATCGAACTCGGCGATGACGTGCGGCGTTCCGTCGAGCGCAGGACCGAAGGGGATCGCGCCCAGACGACCGGTGCGGCCGCGCACGACCCTCACCTGCCGGGCGATCTCCGTCGAAGGACGGTAGCTGACATACGCTGCGTTCGATACGAGATCGACGGAAAACAACGGGGTCATGGAAGACACGCCCTCGCCGCTGAAGCACCGCAGCACCCCGGGCATGAAGCTCGGAGTGTCCGCACCGAGAGGAATGCCCCTCGACGCGGTCATCGTAGCACAGATCGCGAAATTCAAGGACGACTACGCGCCCGCATGGCTGCCCAGCGTGGCAACTGCCGGGCTCAGCCGGCGGGTTTGACGATGCCGGCCGCGAGGCCGGTGTAGCTGTCGAGCCGTCGCCACACGTTTGCGCCGCCGACGTAGGTGGCGCGAACGCCCAGCGTGCCGAGCGTCGACGGATCGACCGTCAGCGGGTCGTCGTCGAGCACGACGAAGTCGGCGAGGAAGCCGGGCGCGAGCATCCCTTTCGTCCCCGCTTCGTCGGAAGCGTAGGCGGCGCTCGTCGTGTAGAGTGCAAGGGCTTCCTGCGGCGTGATGCGCTGCGAGAGCCCGAGCGGCGTCCCGTCGAAGCCGGTGCGCGTGACGCACGACTGCAGCGCCAGTAGCGGCTGGAACGGCCCGCACGGGTAGTCCGAGGAGCCCGCGACCGCGACGCCGTGGTCGAGAAAAGCGCGATGCGCGAACATGCGCTCGATCCGCTTCGGGCCGTACCAGTCCAGCAGTTTGCCGCCGTGGTAGTGGACGTAGCTGCCGAACGGGGCGGCGATCGCACCGAGCGCTTTCATCCGGCGCAGGATCTCGTCGTTGACCATGCTGCAGTGCTCGATGCGGTGGTGCAGATGCGGCTTAGGCCGCTCGCGCTGCGCGGCTTCGAGTTGGTCGAGGAGCTTGCCGATCGCGCGATCGCCGTTGGCGTGCGTGCAGACGCGGTTGCCGTCGAAGTGGACCATGCGCACGACGTCGCGCAGCTCGCCGTCGGAAAGCGTCTGCATCCCGAAGTCGTCGGTGGTGCCCTCGAACGGCTCTTCCATCAGACAGGTGCGCCCGCCGATCGCGCCGTCGACGAAGGTCTTGATTCCGCCGAAGCGCAGGCGGCCGTCGCCGGAGCCGGTGCGGATCCCGCGCTGCGCGAGCAGCCCGTAGTGCTCGAAGTGCAGGAGCATGTTGACCCGCATCGTCAGCGTGCCCCGGCGCCGCGCCTCTTGCAGCAGCGTTATGTCGTCGGGGCCGATCATCGCGTCGGTCAGCGAGGTGATCCCGGCCGCGTGAAAGGCGCGCATCGCGAGCCCGAGTCCCCGCTGACGGTCCTCCGCGCTCGCAGCCGGCGCAACGGTTTGCGCGCGATGCGTCGCCTGCGGGTACGCGAAGTCGAAGATCGCCATCTCGAACAGGATGCCGTTCAGACGGTCGCTGCCGTCGCGACCGAACTTCCCGCCGGGCGGCGCCTCGGTCGTTTCGTCGATCCCGCCCAGTTCGAGCGCCTTGGAGTTGACGACGCCCCAGTGTCCGGCGACCTGCAGCACCAGGATCGGGTGGTCGCGGCTGATCTCGTCGAGATCCCAGCGCGTGAGCACGCGTCCTTCCGCCATCTTCGCATCGTCGTAGCGGCTGCCGCGAAGCCAGCCGCCGGGCGGCGTGTGCGCGAGCTCGGCGCGGAGCTTCGCCGCGATCTCGGCCAGCGACGACACCGCGTCGATCGAGAGGTCGAGGTGCAGCATGTCCTCGGCGGCGACGGCGAGATGCGCGTGCGCGTCGTTGAAGCCGGGAACGATGACGCCGTCGCGATGGTCGACCACCTCGGCGCCGGCGAAGCGCTCGCGCAGTTCGGCGAGCGATCCGGTCGCTGCGATCGTTTCGCCGCTCACCGCGAACGCTTCGGGCTCGTCGCCGGTCATAGTGACGATGCGCCGGGCACGAACGATCGTCGTCACCATGCCGTCCCGGTTTCGTCGGCGCCGCAACGAACGCCCTGGAAGCGAGGAAAGGGACTCGGCGGTATGCCGAGTCCCTTTCCGGTCGGACGCGACCCGCCTCAGCTGGCCGGCGTCGGTTCGAGGCAGCAGCCGGAGATCTCCAGCTTTGCCGACACGACGGCGGTGTCGTCCTGAACCGCGAAGCTGACCTGGCCGCTCGCGATGATCGACGGCGAAACGGCGTAGAAGATCGTCACCGTGTCACCGGGATGCACGGTGTTACCGGTGAACTGCGGCAAGGCCCAGATGTATCCGGATTGCCCGGAGACGCTCGCACCGTGGTGCACGAGGCCGCCGGAGTCGTTGCCGGCGTCGCCTCCCGAGCGCGGCTTGACGGTGCCGCCTTGAAGCGCCTTGTAGACGACGGTCAGCTTGCCGGGCCGGAACTGGCAGCACTTCGAGTCCGGCTTCTTGAACGCGATCGTGTCGCGGAAGTTGTGGTTCGCCGCGGTTTGATTGTACGCGAAGCCGGTCAGCGCGCCGGACGGAAAATCGGCAATGTTCGGCGTCGCGGCCGTCGAGCCGCCCCTGGTGAGCGTGACGACGATGGGGTTCGGGCAGGGCATACCCGCCGTAGCGGGGCCGCGTTCGTCTGCACCCTGGGCGCCGGCAGGCGCCGAGCCGAAGGACAGCGTGGACAGAAGGGACATCGCGGCGACGAAGCCTGCGAATGACTTGTTCATGTTCGTTCTCCGAATCTGTGTGAAGGAAGAGGTGCGTTGTCGCGATGATCGAGTCACCGCAGCTCGATCCTAGCCGGGCGGCTTTCACGCGGCTTTCACCGCGTCAGGCAACGAGCGAGCGCAGTGCGAACGACGGCGCCAGGCCGAGGTCTTCGGTCAGTGCGCGCGTGTAGTCGCGGTACTCGCGAATCGCTGCGGCGCGATCGCCGAGTGCGACGTGCGCGCGGATCGCGATCTCTCGCGCGTCCTCGTCGCAGGCATCGAAGTCGAGCGTGACGCGAACGAGGTCGAGCGCGATCTCGGCGCACCGCTTCGCGAGCGCGTGTTCGGCCAATCGGGCCGTGATCTCGCGCGCGGCGGCCTGCATGCGGCGCTCGAGAGCGCAGACGAACTCCGGATCCGCGGCGGTTCGCACGCAGCCGCAGCACACGCGCCGCGCGACCGGCAACCATCGTGCTGCGGTTGCGAGGTCCGGCGTCCGCGCACGGCGGAGTTGCGTCGCGAGCGCTTCGACCTCCCAGAGATCGAGCACGACCGCGTCCCCGAAGCGATAGCCATCCGGCGACTGGACGATTGCGCCATCGCCCAGGCGCTTGCGCAGCCGATGGAGCGCGATGTTCAGCAGGTTCGAAGCTCGAGCCGGATCGTCGTCGGGCCAGATAACCGCCTGAAGCTGCTCGCGCGGAACCGGGTGGCGGCAGCGCGCCAGGGCGCAGACGAGCAGCCTGTGCGCCGGGCACAGGACGATCTCGGCGCCGTCTACCAGCGCTCTGCCGGTCAGGACCTCGATCTGGACAGCGTTCACGGTCGGCCCCATCTCTGCCGCGAAAGCGGCGCGTGGTTTGATGAGGGGAGCGTAGCCTCCGTGCGAAGGCCGGGCCATTCGGGGCGGTACCCGTCTTCAGTACCTAGACGAAGGGCGGCCGAGCAGGAGTCCTCCTCTTCGCGTGCTCAGAACGCGAGGTGGTCCGAACGCCGCTCTATTGCCCGCGCTTCATCGGCCGTGACGGCGAGCTTTCAGCCTTGCTGGACTGCGCGCGCCGGGCCGCCGGCGGCACGCGCAGCTTCGCCTTCGTCTGCGGTGATGCCGGGGTCGGGAAGACGCGGCTGGTGGAAGAGCTGCGCCGCCACCTGCCGCGCGGGATGCGGAGCGTTCAAGGTGCATGCCTGGACTATGCGCCCTCGCCGCTAGGGCCGGTATTGGAGATCCTGGCCGAGCTCGACGCCGAGCGAGGAGCACCGGCGAGGATCGCGGGGCTGACGCCGGCCGGGGAAAATCCGGTCGACAAACGACTTCTCTTCGAAGGTGTCGGCGAGGCGCTGAGGTTCGCCGCGGCGGCGCAGCCGCTCATGCTGATCCTCGACGACGTGCATTGGGCGGATACGGTCACGCTGGAGCTGCTGCAGTACCTGCTCGCGACCCTCGGCGAGTCCCGGATCTTCATCCTCGTCGTGTACCGGACCGACGAGCTCTCGCCGACGCATCCGCTGCACGCGCTCGTCGCCCGCGCCGCGCGCGCTCCGCACGTGCAGCGCATCGAGCTCGAGCCGTTCGGCCACGCGCACATTCGCGAGTTGATCGACGCCACGGTTCCGAAAGACCTGAGCCTTCCGGCCGAAGCGCTGCGCGACGTCCGCGACCGCAGCGAAGGGAACCCGCTGTTCGCCGAAGAGTACCTCAAGACCGTCGTGGACGATCTCCGTTTCGGCGGCGTTCGCTCGGTGCTGCCCGCGTCGCTGCGCAGCCTGCTGCTCGAACGGCTGCAGCGGCTCGCCGCGGACGACCTGCGGCTGCTCGAGATCGCGGCGCTGATCGGCCGCCGGTTCGCAGCGTCGTTCCTGGCGCGAATCGGCGGGCGCCGGGCCGAATCGATCGACGGGTTCCTGCGCCTCGCGCTCGACGAGCACTTTCTCGTCGAAGATGCCGCCGAGCCGGGCTGGTTCGCGTTTCGTCATGCGCTGACGCGCGACACGATCCTGAGCGGCGTGCTCGTGATGCACGCACGCGCAATGCACGTCCGCATCGCCGAGGCGATCGAGCACGAAGCGGACCCGGACGCCCGCGTCGTCGAGCTCGCCGACCACTACTGGCGTGCCGCATCGTTCGCGGAGTGCGCGCGCTACGCCGAGAAAGCGGGTGATCTCGCTATGGCGCGTCACGCCTACTCGGAAGCGGCCGAGTTCTACGAGCGTGCGCTCGCGTGCGGCGTCGCCGATCAGCACGGCCTCGTCACCCTGCACGAGAAGGCGGCGGCTGCGTACAAGCTGCTCGGCAGCCCGCAAAGAGTGCTCGAACACCTGGACGTCGCCGTCGCGTACTACTCGGCACGGGGGGAGACGGAGCGGCTCGTCGAGACGTATCTCGACCTCGCGCTCGCATACCGCCGCACGGCGCAGACGGAGCGCGCGTTCGACGTCTTGCGGCGGTCGGCCGCCCTGAGCGAGAGCACCGGCAACGAGAAGCTCGTGCTCAAGAGCGCGGTTCAACTCGCGCAGCTGCATGCGCTGGCCGAAGAGTGGTCCGAGGTGCAGGCGTACGTACGCGACGCCGAGCCTCACATCGCTCAGGGCGATGCGCTCGACGCCGTGCGGTTTCACGTTGCTCGCGGCTCGCTCTACCTCGCGAACCACGACACCGCTCGCTGGCGCGACGATTTCGAGCGGGCTGCCTCGATCGCGCGATCGCACGGCGATCCGACGCTGATCGCGTTCGCGCTCACGAACTTCGGCATCGGCGCCCGCAAGTTCGGAGAGCTGAAGCTCGCGTCGAGATCGTTTCGCGAGGCCGCCGAGGCGGGTCGGTCCTACGGGCCGCTGTACGTGGCGACGATCGCGCGACTCGGATATATCAACGTATCGTATCTGGCCGGCGATTTGAGCGCGTCCCGCGACGAGATGCTGGACGTGCTCGCCGATCTCCACGAGTCGATGCCGATTCGAATCCTGGTCGCGCAGTTCGGCGCAGCGCTTTCGATCGTGCTGCGCGATGAAACGCTCTTCCGGCGCTCCTATGCGCCCGAGACCCTCGAGGCCGCGTTCTCGACGAACGAGGCGATCCAATACGCCCCGCTTGCGGCGGCGATCGCGGAACACCACCTTGCCGAAGGCGACGAGACCGCAGCGGTGGCACTGCTCGAACGGATGCTCGCAGTGCTGCCCGCCGGCTCGGACGACTACGAGGTGCTGCTTCCGGTCGCGGTGTGCTGCGCGCGAGCGGACGTCGAACGGGCGCGTACGCGCTTCGACGGAGCGCGAGCGGCAGCGAAAAATCCGTTCGTCGACGCATGCCGAGAGCTCTTCGATGCCTACGCTGCGGCGCGGTTCACGAGCCGGGCCGCGAAGCTGGGCCATGCGACCGCGGCCGCGAGGTCGTTTCAGCTGCTTGGCATGCCGCTGCTCGAGGCCGAGGCCTACGAGCTCGCGGAACAGCCGGCGCGATCGGTCGCGCTGTGCGAAACGATCGGCGCGCTGCGCCTACCGCGCCGGCTCGGACCGCGATCCGGGCGGCGAGCGGCCGCGACCCAGCTGACCGCACGTGAGCGAGAGGTCGTCGAACTCGCGCTGTGCAGCATGACGAACAGCGCGATCGCGGCCGACCTCTCGCTCAGCGAGAGGACAGTCGAAGCTCACCTCGCCGCCGCATACCGGAAGCTCGGCATTCGCTCTCGCGCCGAACTGCTCAGCGTCCTCTCGCGGAGGCCTTGATCACGACCACGCCGGGAGTACCGTTCGGATCGCTGATCTCGACGACACCTCCGTAGGTCGGCCAGATCGTGAACCACGGAACGCCGTCGCGCTTCACCACGAAGGGCTTGATGTTCGGATCGATGGTGTACGCGTGCTTTTGCGGACCTGGAACGGTCATCGCGCGAATGTGCTTACCCCCGGGCCCATGGTCCGCCCCCAGCATGCCGTCAACCACGATGGGCGGGTCGCAGCACGCGATGACGACGACGGTTCCCGCGACGATCAAACCGATCGCGGCGAAGACGACCAAGAACGCTGTTCGCGTGTGCGCCCAGAGGCGCAACGCTCTCAACATACCGTAAGCCATAAGATCCCGCCCTTCCAAGGTGCCTGGTAGTGACGCTACGGGTTCGCAGCGACGCTTCTGTTACCTAGCGAAATAATTGGACGTTCTGTCGCTTCTGGGTATTGGATACCCGTTCCGCGCGAAGGCCGGGGACAGTCGGTGGTATACTCGGAAGGTGGATTTCGTCACCGATATCGGCGAGAAAGACTTGGCCGCGATGAAGTTCGTCGCGGAGTCGGGTCAGTTCGCGATTTACGCCGCCGGCGACGACACGTTCTGGCTGGTGCAGCGGCATGCCGGGATGCCGTGGACGGGACTACGGCTTTCGGGCGACGGCCTGTTCCGGATCAGCGGGCTGCTCAGCGAAGCGACGCGCGTCCTGTACCGCGAGCTCGCGAGCAAACTCTCGCCGGTGGCTCGTTAGCGTGAGTCCGATCCTCGCGGCGCTGCCGCTGCTGCTGCTGGCCCTCATCATCACCCTGGTCCTGAAGTCGGCGGTGCGCGGCCGTTTCGTTCGCTCGCGCACGCGCCCGCCGCGCGCTCCGCGACCGAAGAAGGTCACGCCGCTGCGCGTCGTCTCACCCGACCGGATGGACGCCGAGCTTCAGGACCTGATCCGCAAGCGCTGACGGTTACGACTGCGCGCTGAAGATCACCACGTAGCGCATCAGCAGGACGCCGACCAGCACGGCGACCGCCGAGAGCGTCCGCCGGCTGCCGGCCGACCCCAGCAGCGCCGGGATGAGGCTGAGGAAGACCAGGATCCACATCACGAGCCACACGCCCGAGAACGTCTTGGCGAGCGTCCCCGCTTGCGCGAGCGTCACGAAGAAGACCACGATCAACGCCGCCTCGAGCAGCACGAAGTAGCGGTCGGCGCGATCCAGCCGCGGCTCGCTCCAGCTGCTATTCGCACGCCAATGCGCGAGCAGGACCAAGAGCGCGGCAGAGCCGCTGAGCGCCGAGGCGACGAACAGCCCGCCGATCGCCCAGCTATCGCTCCACACCGGCTGGTTGGAGACGCTGAGAACGACGCCGGTGTACGAGGCGAGGAAAAGCGCGACGACCGAGCCGATCACCTCGAAGATCGTCGACGAGCCCCGCCGCCACAGCGCCAGAAGGAACGAGACGAACGAGAAGATCCCGAAGACCAGCAGCGCCCACGTTCCGAGCGAGATCGGCGACCACGGCTTGAAGTTCAGGCCGCCGTCGCCGGGCGTGGTGTTGATCATCATGTGCCAAAAGCGCAGCGGCTGACCGAGGTCGATCGTCAGTAGGATCCCGCACGCGACGACGAGCGGAAACGCCGCCAGGAACGCCGCGCGCACGACCGCGTCGTTGCGGGGGCTTCCCGTGATTCGCAACAGCGTGGCCAGCACGTACAGTCCGCCGGCGAGCCCGGCGCAGAAGAAATATCCGACGATGTACCACTCCCAGTGCGGTGGCTGCACGAAATGCTCGGCCATCACGGTGCACTCGCCGGAGGTTCGGCGCCCTTCGCGGGCGGTGCGTCGGCGCGGCTGCGGAACGCCACCAAACCGGCGACGATCCCGATCGCGGCGGTGACGAACCCTCCGAAATAGCCCATGCGGTTGTTGCGCCTCGGCAGGACCGCGTTGTCCTTGTTGGGCAGGCCGTAGACCTCGGGCTTGTTCATCAGGAGGAAGAACGCGCCGAGCCCGCCGTAGATCGAATCGTCGCGGCCGTAGAGTTGCGCGTTGTCATAGCCTTGCTTCTTGAGAGCCGCGAGACGCGCGTCGGCCTTCTGGTGCAGCTGGCTGAGCGTGCCGTACTGGATCGACTGGGTCGGGCACGCCTTGGCGCAGGCCGGCTGCATGTTGGCCTGCAGGCGGTCGTAGCACATCGTGCACTTGCGCGCTGTCCCGCTGCTCTCGCTGAACCCGATCGCCCCGAACGGGCACGCCGAGATGCAATCACGGCAGCCGTTGCAGGCATCCTGCTGGATCAGTACCGTGTTGTACTCGGTACGCACGATCGCGTTGGTCGGGCAGACCTCGAGACAGCTGGCGTTCGTGCAGTGCTTGCAGATGTCCGACATCATCAGCCACGCGTTGCCGTTGCCGGTCACGATGGGCGTGTCGCCGACGAGGTCGACGAACTTGACGTGCCGGTAGTTCTCGGCATCGAGCTGGCCTGTGTTGTCGAAGCCGTCGCCGAACTTCGGCGTGTTGCCCGGGAGCTGGTTCCACTCCTTACAGGCGACTTCGCAGGCCTTGCAACCGATGCAGATGCTCGTATCGGTGAAGAATCCGACTGGTTCCGGCATCACTCAAATCCCCATGAGATTGGGCACGAGTTTCGTGAGACCAAGGTCTCTGGCATACAGGTCGAGCGGGATCGCGCCGATCTCGTCGACGAGCGGGACCGCGTACGGGTCGCGCTCGACGTCGACGGTCAACAGATAGTGCGAGCAGGTGCGGCAACCGTCGATGCGCAGGTGCGGGAAGCGCGCATCCGGCGGCACCACCGCGCGCGGCGCGCCCGGTTTCACGAGGGTGGAGGAAAGCTCGGCCTGCGAGGTGCCGACCTCGCCGCACACGACGAGCTTGTCGGTGTCGTTCTCGCCGCAGACTCCGCACGTCAGGCGCGCGTACGCCCACGACGCCGAGCAGCGCGAACACACCAGATAGCGGTGCGCGGTCACGAGATCTTCCGGCGACGGCGCGAAGTAGCCGACCTGCGGGCGGCCGCCGCAGGTCGGGCAGTGCATGCGGTCGTCGCGCGGTCCATCGCAGGCCGCACCGGCGGCGTCGCCGAGCGCTTCGAGGACCGGACCCGCCGCGGCGCGAGCCAGATAGCGCTCGATCGCCGGGAGCTCATCGCTGCGCAGCCACCCGGCGATCGTCGCTGCGAAGTCGAGTTCGTCGAAACGCCCGAGCACGGCGGTGACCAGTGCCGGCGGCCCGCTCGCGGCGCTGAGCTCGATGATTCGCGGCATCACGCGCTCCGCCGCGTACGCCGCGACCGCTGCCGGTCGCGGCGCGTCCTCGAGCGCGCCGAGGAACGCGCGCTCCTGGACCTCCAGGAGCGCCGCGTAGAACGTCAGCACGTCGGTCGAGAACGGCCACCGCGCTTTCAGGTCCTCGGCCCGGTGGCGGCGCTTCGACCATTCGCCGGTCTCGAGGAGCACCGCGGTCACGCGAGCTTCTCGATCTGCACCAGGAAGGCTTTGAACTCCGGCGTGCGCGAGTTGGCGTCGCCGACGAACGGCGTCAGATTGTTCGCCATCCAGAACTTCGACTTTTCGGGGTGCATCTCGGCGGCGATGCCGACGTAGCCCCAATGGATCGGAATTCCGACTTGGTACACCTTCTTGCCGCCAAGGTCGAGTTGGCCCACGCGGTTGGTCACAACCGCGCGCACTTCGATCTTGCCGCGTTTGGAGCGCACGCGAACCATGTCGCCCGTCTTGACGCCGCGCTCGTTCGCCAGCGCCGTCGGGATTTCGACGAACGGCTCCGGCTGTAGCTGCACGAGGTGCGGAACCTGCTGGGTGACGTAGTGCTCGTGCTCGGTCAGCCGGTACGTCGTGGCGATGATCGGATACTCATCGGGGGTCCCGAAGCGATTCTCGCGTTTCGCCGCCTTGTCGTAGAGGAATGCCGTCGGCGAGGCGGACATGTCGGGGTGCAGCGCGTTCTTCACCGGCGATTCGACGGGCTCGTAGTGCTCCGGTATCGGGCCGTCGAGCATCGAGGACGCGAACAGCCGCGCCACGCCTTCGCCGTTCATCGTGAACGGCAGCCAGGCTTTGGGGTCTTTGGGGTTCATCTTCGGCGGGTAGTCAGGGACGTCGCCGACCCATTTGGAACCGTTCCACGCGATCCCGGCGCGCTTCGGATCCCACGGCTTGCCGCTCATGTCCGCGGAGGCACGGTTGTAGAGGATGCGCCGGTTGAGCGGCCACGTCCACG
Organism: Vulcanimicrobiota bacterium; assembly: GCA_003168375.1. GTDB lineage: Bacteria > Vulcanimicrobiota > Vulcanimicrobiia > Vulcanimicrobiales > Vulcanimicrobiaceae > Vulcanimicrobium > Vulcanimicrobium winogradskyi. The sequence goes on along the minus strand of PMSI01000001.1, from coordinate 1,353,339 downwards.
CCCATTCGGGATAGAAGCCCATCCCGGTCGGATCGTTCTTGGCCGGATCTTGCACGCCCTTACGGCGTTTGGCCATGTTCCCTTTTTCGGGATAGCTGCCAACGTAGATCCAGTTGCCGGAGGTCGTCGTGCCGTCATCCATCAGCTTCGCGAACGTCGCGAGGCGCTTGCCGGTCTTGAGGTCCTTGCCGTTGACCTCGCGCGCGATCTCGTCGAGACTCGGCTTCAGTGGATCCTTGTAGTCCATCGTGAGGTGCACGATCGGATCGGGGAACTTGCCGCCGTCCTTCTGATAGAGCGCCTTCACGCGGTGGAACAGCTCGGCGACGATCCAGTGGTCGTGACGGGAGTCGCCGACCGGCGGGATCACTTGGTCTTTCCACTGCATCCAGCGGCCGCTGTTGACGAACGAACCGTCTTTCTCGATCCAGTGCGTCGTCGGCAGCATGAAGACTTCGGTCTGGACGTCGGCCGGGTTCAGCCCCGACGCGTGCCAGAACTCGGAGCTCGTCGTCGGGAACGGGTCCATGACGGCCAGCCACTTCAGCTTCGAGAGCGCCGTCAGCACTTGGTTGCTGTCGGGGCCGATGCTCGCCGCAGTCATCCCGGAGAGCATCACGCCCTCCATCTTGCCCTGCAGCGCCTGATCGTAGATCGTCATCCACGACGAGTTGCCGGCCGGCTTCGGCAGATAGCTGAACGCGAAATCGTTGCTCTTGTTCGCGGAATCACCGTACCACGTCTTGAGCAGGCTGACGATGAACTTCTTGTAGTTCGTGCCGAAGAAGTTCCACGAGATCCCCAGCAGCCGCTTCGACGCGCTGACTTTCACGTAGTCTTCGATTGTCTTCTGACCCGGCAGCGGCACCTTCAGGTAGCCGGGAAGAATCTCCCACGAGATCGCGTTGTCGGTGTTGCCTTGGATGTTGGCGTGGCCGCGCTCGGCGTTCATTCCGCCGCCGGGCCGGCCGATGTTGCCGAGCAGCAGCTGCAGCACGGCCGCCGAGCGTATGAGCTGCGAGCCGGTGGTGTGGTGGGTGAGGCCGACCGCGTAGACGATCGTCATCACCTTGTCGGGCCGGCCCATCTCGCCGACGATCTGGGCGACCTTCAGGAAATCTTCCTTCGGGATCCCGGTGATCGTTTGGACCATCTCGGGCGTATAGCGCGAGTAGTGGTTCTTGATGAGCTGGAAGACGCAGTGCGGATCCTTCAGCGACTCGTCGCGCTTCGCGTACTTGTCGGGGCCGGGTTCGTTGTCGTACGCCCAGGTCTCGACCGCGTAGGTGCGCTTCTTCGCATCGTAACCGGAGAACAGGCCGTCCTTGAACTTGTAATCCTTGTTGATGATGAACGAGGCGTTGGTGTAGTTCTTCACGTACTCGTCGTGGTACTTGTTGTTCTGGATCACGTAGTTGATCAGGCCGCCGAAGTACGCGACGTCCGTTCCGGTGCGGATCCGCAGGTACATGTCGGAGACGGCCGAGGTCCGCGAGAAGCGCGGATCGGCGTGGATCAGCTTGGCGCCGCCGCCGCTGCCCGGGCCCTTGGTCGGGTCGAGCTTGGCTTTCATGAACCACTGGAACCCGACCGGATGCGCCTCGGCAGGATTCGCTCCGTTGATCATGATGACGTCGGCGTTCTTGATATCGCGCCAGTGGTTCGTCATCGCGCCGCGTCCGAAGGTGGCCGCCAAACTGACGACCGTCGGACCGTGTCAAACCCTGGCCTGCTGCTCCAAATAGACGAGGCCGAGACTGCGCATCACCTTCGCGGCGAGGTAGCCTTCCTCGTTGCTGAAGGTCGCGCCGCCGGCGAATGCGATGCCGTCGGTGCGGTTGACGAGGTTGCCCTTCTTGTCGGTCGCGACAAAGGTGCGGTCGCGCGAATCCTTGATGCGGTGCGCGAGCTTGTCGAGCATGTCGTCCCACGACATCTTCTGCCACGCGGTCGCGCCGGGCGCGCGATAGAGCGGCTGCTCGACGCGCCGGTCCGACGTCGCGAGCTGCATCGCGGTCGCGCCCTTGGGACAGAGCCGGCCTTCGTTGACCGGACTGTCGGGGTCGCCCTCGATCTGCAGCACTTTGACGCTGCCGTCGGCTGCTTTGCGCGTGTACGCGATGATCGAGCAACCGACCGCGCAATACGGGCACACCGAGTGCGCTTCCGTCGCTCCAGCTATGCGGAGCTGCTGTTTGATCTGCGTCGCCTGCGCAAGGTCGAAACCCAGTTCAGAACCGACAAGGACGCCGGCGGTGCCAATTCCCGCCAAGCTGAGAAACCCTCGACGTGTAACCGTCGCCATCAGCGAACAACCTCTCGAGCAGCCGTCTGTGGAGCTTAACCGTCCAGCCGAGCGGCTTCCGGATCGACCGTGGGTTCCCTTGTCCGAGTTAGCGCTCCAGTCGCTCGGCGTGGCTGTAGACGTTGACGCTGTGGCCGCGAAGCAGCGCCGCCAGGGTGATGCCGGCTGAGTCCGCCATGCGAATCGCCAGACCGGTCGGGCGCGAGATCGCCGCCAGCAGCGAGATCCCGGCAACGGCGCACTTCTGGACCAGCTCGTAGCTGGCGCGGCTGGTCACCATCGCGAACCCGTCGGCCGGATCGAGGCCGGACCGCAGCATCGCGCCGATCAGCTTGTCGAGCGCGTTGTGGCGGCCGACGTCCTCGCGGGCGAGCACGATTCGGCCCTCCCCGGTCGCCCAGCCGGCGGCGTGGACGGCGCCCGTCCCTTCGTTGTAGTGCTGCCAGCTCGGCAACTCGTCGCCGGCCCGGAACAGCGCGGCCGGCGCGATCGTCGCGCGCGGCGTGACGGACTTGCCGGGGCGCAGCGCGTCGTCGATCGTGGTGACCCCGCAGAGACCGCAGCCGGTCCGGCCGACCAGCGCGCGGCCGCGGCCACGCAGCGCGTCGGCGGCGGCCTCGGGGACCACGATCTCGACTTCGATCCCTTGGCTGCTCCGGACGGCCACAACGCGCTCGATCTCGCCGAGCGCGGAGACGATCTCTTCGGTCACCGTGAACCCGAACGCGAAATCCTCGACGTCGGCCGGCGTGCACATCATCACGACGTGCGGCCAGCCGTTGTAGACCAGCGCCACCGGCGTCTCCTCGGCGACCGTCGCCGAGTCCTCGGCCGCCCCGTCGTCCGAGACGCGCAGGAACGAGCGGCGGACGAGCGGCTCCGCGTAGCCCAGGCCGAAGAGCGGATGCGCCGTGTCGAGCGTCGGCCGAACGCCGCCTGGTTGATCGCTCATGTCACCCCGTATTCCCTATCGCCGGCAGCGGCCGCTTCAGAGGGTGCGGGCTTCGAGCCGGCGGCCGATCTGCGCGAGACCGAAGTTCGCCGTGAAATAGACGAGCGCGATCAGGGCGAAGACGGGGATCGGCTGGAACGGCGGCTGCGCGAAGACGATCTGGCCGCGGCGGGTGAGTTCGAGGATCCCGATGACCGCGGTGAGCGACGTGTCCTTCAGCAGCGTCACGAACTGCGCGACCAGCGCCGGCATCATCTGCCGGACTGCGATCGGCAGCGTGACGATCCGCAGGATCTGCGCTGCCGAGAGGCCCTGCGACTGCGCGGCCTCGACCAAGCCCTTGGGGACGGCGAGGATCCCGGCGCGTACGATCTCCGCGACCAGCGCGGCGGTGAACGCCGACATCGCGATCGCGCCGGCGGCGAACGGATCGAGCTTCACGCCGATGATGCGCGGCAGCGCGAAATACGAAAAGAAGATGACGAGCAGCACCGGCAGCGCGCGCATCCCCTCGATGTAGATCGTCGCGGCGACGCTGAGCGGGCGGAAGCGCGACAGCCGCCCGAGCGCGAGCACGATCCCGGCGACGAACGAGACGGCGATCGCGATCGCGGCGAGCTCCAGGGTGACGCCGAGCCCGCCGGCGAGGAACGTCAGCGTGCCGCGATTGAAGAGCCAGCCGAGATCGGTCATCGCGCGTACCGCTTCTCGAGCAGGTTCACCGCGAACGCCGTCGGCAGCGTCAGGATCAAATAGCAGATCGCCGCGCCGACGAACATCGGCACGTACTGGAACGAGCGCGCGCCGAGCAGGTTCGCCGTGCCGAGGATGTCGAGCACCGAGACCGTGCTGACCAGCGAGGAGTTCTTGATCAGGTTCAGCGTGGTGTTGCCGAGCGGCGGGATCGTCTTGGCGATCGCCTGCGGGAGCACGATCAGCCGCATCGCGGTCGCGTAGCCCATCCCGCTCGACAAGCCCGCTTCGAGCTGGCCCGTGGGAACCGCGGCGATCCCGCTGCGGATCGCTTCGGCGACGAACGCCGAGGTGTAGACGCCGAGCGCGAGCACGCCGCAGACGAACGCGTCGAGCCGGATCCCGATGCTCGGCAGCGCGAAGAACAGGAAGAACAGCTGCACCAGCAGCGGGATGTTGCGCAGGAACTCGACGTACGCCGTGCCGATCCGGCGCAGCACCGGCGAGGGCGCCACGCGCAGCGTCGCGACGATCACGCCGAGCACCAGCGCCAGGAGCAGCGCGAGCGCCGAGACCTCGAGCGTGATCAGCAGCCCTTGGGCGAGCGCACCGGCGTTCTCGCCCAGGACCGACCAATCCATCGGCGCCTAGCCGGGCTTCTGGTTCGCGAACTGGTCGGCCGCGGTCGCCGCCGGCATGTCGTACCACTGGTTGAAGTCGGCCGGCAGGGGCTTCTTGAGCCACTGCTGGTGCAGCTTGGCGTATTCGCCGCTCTTTTTGAGATCGGCCAGCGTGTCGTTGACGGCCTTCGTGAGCGACGTGTTGCCCTTGCGGATCCCGATGCCGTACGGCTCGAAGGTGAACAGTCCGCCGACGAGCTCGAGGTTGTTCGGGTCCTGCGCTTCGTAGCCGCCCAGGATGACGTTGTCGGTCGTTACCGCGTCGACGCGGCCGCCGCGCAGCGCCGTCAGGCACTCGGGGTAGGTTTCGAACACGACGACGTTGGCTTTGGGGACGAGCCGTCGGATCGTCTGCTCGGGCGTCGAGCCCTGAACAGAGCACACGCCTTTGCCGTCGAGGTCCTTATAGCTCTTGATCGTCGAGTTCTTCTTGACCAGCAGCGACTGCCCCGCGCGGTAGTACACGTTGGAGAAGTCGATCGTCTTCATGCGCGCGGGCGTGATCGTCGCGGTCGCGACGAACGCGTCGATGTCGCCGTTCTGCACCAGCGGGATGCGGTTGTCGCTCTTCACCTGCACGAGCTCGACCTTGTCAGGCGAGCCGAAGATCTTCTTGGCGATCGCGCGCGCGATGTCGACGTCGAACCCGGTCACCTGATTCGTTTGCGGGCTCAGGGAGCCGAACGGCGGGGCATCGTACTTCACGCCGATCTTGATCGTGCCGCGCTTCTTGATCGCGTCGAGCGAGTTGTCGTCGGCGGCGCGGGACGGAACCGAGGCGCCCAGCACGAGCGTCGCCGCCAGGGAGCAGGTCGCCGCGAGAACGGCGCGTCGAGCGAGTGTCATGGTGGACTCCTTTAGTGGGCGAGGATCTTCGAGAGGAAGAGCTGCGCGCGCGGGTTGCCGGGCGCGGAGAAGAATTGTTCGGGCGGGGCTTGTGCCACGATGCGGCCGTCATCCATGAAGACGACGCGGTCGCCGACCTCGCGCGCAAACCCCATCTCGTGGGTGACGACGACCATCGTGATCCCGGTGTGCGCCAGCGCCTTCATGACGTCGAGCACCTCGGCGATCATCTCCGGATCGAGCGCGCTGGTCGGCTCGTCGAAGAGCAGCACCTTGGGCTGCATCGCGAGCGCGCGTGCGATCGCGACGCGCTGCTGCTGTCCGCCCGAGAGCTGCGCGGGGTAGGCGTCGGCCTTTTCCGGCAGGTCGACGCGCTCGAGCAGCGCACGCGCTTCGCGCTCGGCCTGCTCGCGCGGTACGCGCTTGACGGTGATCGGCGCCAGCGTGATGTTCTCCAGCACCGTCTTGTGCGGATAGAGGTGGAAGGCCTGAAAGACCATCCCGACCTCACGCCGTATCGCCGCGAGCTCGCCACCCTTCGCAGTGAGCTGCTTGCCGCCGACGACGACGGTGCCTTGCTGAACGGCTTCGAGGCCGTTGATGCAGCGGATCAGCGTGCTCTTGCCGGAACCGGACGGGCCGATGACGACGAGCACCTCGCCGGTCGCGATCGTGAGGTCGATGTCGATCAGGACGTGGTTGGTTCCGAACCACTTTTGGACGCCCGAGAACTCGATGGCGGCGGGGGTCGGCATCAGATGTGCAATTTCTCGCCGACCGTCCGCCGGATACCTGGCGCCGAGCTGCGAAGTGGCGTTTCGAGATGACTGCACCGATCGTCCCCGTCTTGAGCTCGTCCGTCATGGGCCCGCTCGGAGTGAAGCACCTGCCGCGCGTGTGGCTGAAGATTCTCCTGCACGGCTGCGGGAGGTTGCCGGAGGGGTACCGGCACGGCGTCGGCGGTTTCGACGAGTTTCTCACGACGACGCTCGGCATCGACCGGGACGCCTTCGTATCGTACATCGAGACAGAGAAACCGGACTATCTCACGCTCGAGGCGTGGGTGCGCGCGAACGCGACGGCGCTGACGGCCGAGGCGATCGCGGCGATCAATGCGCGCGTGGCAAACGCCGATCTCCCGGACACGATGCTCGCCGATCGCCGCGCCCAGCTCGGATTCGACGAACCGGGCTACACGAAAGCCGTCGCGCTCAACGATCTCGACGATTGGGCCGGCATGCACGCAGCCCTGACGCGAGCCTAGCGCGCGCCGGGAGCGTCCCGGCTCAAGCTCGGGCCGACGACGGTCGACAACTCAGGAGAATGTGGAATCTGCTCGGCCGCCTCGGCCGTTCGAAGGGCAGCGGCGAAAAGCGCGCCATCGACTCGATGTTCCAAGCGCTCGACGACGGCGACGCCGCGCGCCCGAAACCGACGCTCGTGTGCCGCCAGTGCGGCCTGAAATACGAGAATACCGGCACGTACTTGCAAGGCGCCCGCTGCCCCGACTGTACCGCCGCGCGCTAACTCGACGTTTCGGGGAGGCGGCTGACCAGGTGGAGCGCGCTGCGGAATGGCTCGAGACGCGGGTCGGTCAGTGTCGGCGTCTTGTACATCGTGGTCGGCATCCTGGCGAGAATCGCTAGGCCGCGCTTGCGCTCTCCCAGCGCGAGCATCGCGAATGCGGTATCACCGTCGCGCGGATGGAGGCGCAGCGCGTCGCGCAACGCCGCACGGGCAGCCTGGCGGCGCCCGCTTCGCGCGTAGGCCTCGGCGAGGAGTGCCGGCGCGGCCGACGCGTCGGGGCCGATACGCCGCAGACGCTCGAAAGCCGCGATCGCTCGCGGAAGGTCGCCCGCCAGCTCGTATGCGAGTCCCAGCCGTCGCAGCGCGCCGCCGCGATGAGGATCGAGGTCGAGCGCGCGGCGCGAGTAGACGATCGCGTCGGCGTAGCGGCCGCCATAGTAGGAGGCTTCCGCGAGCCACGCACCGGTCGCGGCGGAGACGGGCTCGAGCGTTATCGCCGCGCGCAGCTCGCGTGACGCGTCGGCGAGCCGTCCCTGTTCGAACAGCGTCGTTCCGTACCAGTGGTGCGCGACCGCATACCCGGGATCGAGCGCGATCGCGCGCTGGAACTCTGCCGCGGAGCCGCGCACGTCGCGATCGGCGGCGTAGCGCAGCATCCCGAGCGACGCGTGCGCGACCGCCGAGTCGCGGTCGAGTGCGAGCGCGGTGCGAATCTCCGTGCGGGCTCGTGCGAAATAACGGGCGGGTTTGACGTGCTCGTGCTGGTAGTCGGCGATCATGAGGTCGGCGTCGGCGAGGCCCGCGTAACCGAGGGGACTGCGCGGATCGCTCGCGACGACCGCGGCGAACAGCTGTGTGCTCTTCGCGAGGCCCGCGGGCGTGCGCAGGTTCCAGTAGTAGCGCCCTAGTCGGTACAGTTCCGCACCGTGAGCGCTCAGTTGCGGCGCATGGGGGACCGCCCGCGCCGCGGGGACCGCCGCGAGCACCACGAGCGCGAGCGAGAACGCCGCGGTTAGCAGGCGCCCGGCGAGGCCACGCGGTGGCGCGACGCTCTGCCGCCGCACGAAGATCGGCGGAAGCCGCGCCTCGGCGAGAAGCTCGACGGGCGCGGTGAAACGGTAGCCGCGGCGCGGCATGGTCACGATCGCGGTGCCGAGGCCGTGGTCGCGCAGCACCTTGCGCAGCGTGTAGACGCTCTGCGAGACGTTGCTCTCGCAGACGTCCTGGCCGGTCCAGACGCGGTCGAGGATCTCGTCCTTGGTGACGACGTCGCCCGCGCGCTCGACCAGCGCGGTCAGCGTCGCGACGACGCGCGGGCCCAGCGCGAGCGGCTCACCGTCGAGGCTGAGCACGCCGCGAGCCGCGTCGAGCTCGAACGGGCCGATTGCGTACCGTTTGACGACTTCTTGAAGATTCGGGCGCGTGTCGTCTGCGACGATGGCGCCGATGCGAGCCACAGCCGCCCTCTTCGCCGCCGCCTTGGCACTCTGCTGCGCCGCTGCCGCGGGCGCGTCGACGACGGCCGCCGACACCGTCGCCGTTGCGCGGGCGGCGCAGCCGCTTCCGCTCGATCCGACGCTCGCCGATCCCGCTTGGCAGGCCGGCAAGATCGCCGCGGGCTCGGGGTTCGCGGACCTCACGACGCGGCGCGCCGCTCCGGTCGGAACGACCGCGTACCTGCTGTACGACGACCGCGCGCTGTACGTCGCCTTTCATGCCGTCCAGGCGGGGATCCCGATCGCGGCGAGTCAGACGACCAACGGCGTCGGCTTCGGGATCGACGACTTCGTCGGGATCGGGATCGATCCGAGCGGCGGCGGATCGCAGGTCTACTACTTCGAGACGACGCCGCGCGGGATACGCTACCAGCAGGCGAGCGAAAACGCGCGCTACGCACCGGCCTGGAACGCCGCGGCTCGGATCGCGGGTGACGGGTGGGACGCCGTGCTGGTGATCCCGCTTGACGCGTTGCGCCTGCACGCCGGACCGCAGCACTGGCGCATCAACTTCGTGCGCGGCCTGGCCGCGACCGGCGATCACCTGACGTGGGCGTTCGACGGGATCATGAACGACGGCCCGATCGGCCAAGGCTGGCCGAACTTCAACGACGTGCGCTTCTGGCCGTCGCTCGCTCCGTTCACGTTGACGACGGCGCGGGCGACGCGGGTGCCGCGCGCGGATCTGTACGCCCTGGGCAGCGCCGGCCGCGATCGCGCGCTGTTCCGCCAGGCCGACGGATCGTTTCGCGAAGAGCGCGCGCGTACGGTGGGGATCGACGTCGCGGCGCCGCTGACCGACACGATCACGTTCGTCGGCACGCTCGCGCCGGATTTCTCGAACGTCGAGATCGATCAGGAAACGATCGCGCCGCAAGAGTTCCGGCGCGCGCTCGCGGAGTTCCGCCCGTTCTTCGCGCAAGGCGCGTCGTTCCTCAATCCCAATCCGGCGCCGGTCGGCGGCTTCGTCGCGCCGCAGAACTTGATCTTCTACTCGCCGAGCATCGGCCCGTTCGATCGCGGCGCCAAGATCGAAGGGACGCGCAAGAACGACAGCTTCGGCGTGCTGAGCGCGCGCGGCTACGATCTCACCACCGGTTCGCTGTTCGACGACGTCGCGTACGGGTTCAAGCACGCGTTGCCCGACCGCACGTTCCTGTACTGGGCGGACGGCGTGCTGGCCCATCACAGCGGCATCGGCAGCGATGCGACCTCTGAGTTCGGCGTCGAGGGGCGCAACCTCAAAAGCGGGTTCATCTGGATGGCGGACCACGCGGTCGAGCAGGGGACAGCGCTCGGCGGCGGCGTACGCAGCGACGTCGCGCACAGCACCAACGCGTTTCTCGACGTCCACAAGCCGAACTACGAGGTGAACGCCGGCTACGTCGACGTGAGCCCGAACTACAACCCGCTCGACGGGTTCACCGCGAACTCCGACATCCGCGGGCCGACCGGAACGATCTTTCTGCTCGGCAACGGCACGCGCGTGAAGAACTGGGTGCTGGCGCTCTACGACGACCGCTTCGCCGACCGTTCGGGTGCCGTGCATCAGGCGGATACGTCGCTGACGCTCAGCGCGACGTTCAAGAACGGATTCAGCCTGAACGGCTTCGGCCCGCAGACCGGCGTGCTGCGCAGCTACGACGTGACCGCCGGGCCGGGCTGCGGCGGAGCCGTCGTGTTCCGCAGCTTCTTCACCGGCGCGCCGTGCTATCTCAACGGCCGCACCGATCGCTTCAACTTCTTCAACGCCGGGTTCGGATATCGCGACGGAACGCCGGCGCCGGTCGACTGGAGCTACGCGTGGGGACCGTTCGGCGGGGTGATGCTGCACCAGTTCAACGCGACGACCTCGCGGCCGCTCGCCGGGCACTTGGCACTGACGCTCGAGTACGACGGGACGTGGGAGCGCTCGTTCGCGACCGGTCGGCTCGACTCGCAGTTCCTGCGCCGTGTCGGGCTCGGTGCCTCGCTGGGACGAGACGCGAACTTCTCGATCTCGCTGCGCTCGATCAACGGCAACGGCGGCTTCGCGACGCCCGGCACCAACCTCGCCGCGACGTTCCACCGGCATTGGGCGAACGGCAACGAGCTCTACCTGGACTTCGGCACGCCCGCCGCGACCTCGACGCTCGACCGCGCGATCGTGAAGTACGTGTTCCACGTCGGTCCGCTGCCCGGGACGTAACCGCGGGCGGCACGGAGGCAGGAGGAACGTTGCTCCGCTCGCTACGATCCTCTGACACAGGGGGTGCATATGACGCTTGGCAAACGCGGCACGAACGCGACGGTTACGATCGCCGGCTCGATCGTGCTCGGTCTGGCGCTCATGGGAGCGACACCGGCTCGACCGGGACCGAAGCCCACGGCGACGCCGCAGGTGGTGCAAGACGTGAACCCGCTCGCGCCGCCGATCCGCGAAACCGTGCTCGTAACGGGGCGCGTCACGGCCCGCGGCAAGCCGGTAACGCACGCGAACGTGCGGCTCGTGCGTGGCGGAAACGTCGTGGCGAACACGCTGACCGGTTCCGACGGCAGCTACCGCTTCGCGGATGCGGCGCCGGGCTCGGGCGTACCACCGACGATCTCGGCCGGCGTCTATTCGTTGGAGGCACAGTATCGCGCGAACACGCGCGCGGCGGGCACGGTGTCGCTGCAGCCAGGTCGCACGCAGCAGCGCAACATCGAGTTGGGCGACATCGTTCGGCTGGGCGGCGCGGCGCCGCCGCCGCCCAGGACGACGTTCCTCGTTACCGACCGCACGGTAAACGCAGCTGGCACCAGCGTCGACAACGCGTTCACGAACGACCGCCCGATCGCTGCCTGTCAGGTTTCAGCTGCGTGCATGCACTTCGCATTCGTATCGGCGACCGGACCGATCCTCGCCGCGCCGGCGGCGCTCGCCGACCTCAACGGCTTTGTCGCCGCAATGCGGACCGCGTATCCGACCGCCGACACCGCGATCGTCTTCGTGCACGGGTTCAACAACGACTTCGGTGGTCCGGCGCGGCTCACTGCCGGTGTCGTTGCATCTCTCGCCCCCGACGCCGTGCCGATCGTATACAGCTGGCCTTCGAAACACGCAACCGCCCGCTACATCGATGACGAGTCGAACAACCAGTGGGACGCCGAACATTTCCGCGACTTCCTCGTCGGCCTGCTCAGTGCTCCGGACGCACCGAAGACCGTCCACATCATCGCGCATAGCATGGGGAGCCGGGTCGTCCTCGCCGGGCTGCAGTATCTGGGCAACGCGAAACCGGCGTTGAGTGGCCGCATCGGGCAGGTCGTCTTCGCAGCGCCCGACATCGATGCTACGACGTTTTGGGAAGGCGTTCCGGCGATGTCGTCGGTTGCGCGCGGCGTCACGGTCTATTCGAGCGCCCACGACGAGGCGCTGCAGCTTTCACGGCTGCTGCACGGACACTGCCGCGCCGGACTCACCGGGTGCAACGATGCTTTCCTGCTACCCTCTAATGTGAATGCCGTCGATTCGTCGTTCTTTCGTTGCGATATCCTCGGCCACGGCTACTGGTCGGCGAGTACGACGATCGTCGCTGATATCACGCAAATGATGAAAAGCGGCGTGATGTCGGATACGGCGTTACGCCCAAATATCGTAGCGCAAGGATCCAATCGCTTCCGGTTCGGTTCAGCGACGACCGGCGACAGCGGCTGCGCCGCCGAACCCCGCGACTGAGCACCCGTGACGATCGTCCCCGAAACGCAGCTGCAGACGAATTGGTGCTGGGCGACCTGCGCGCGCATGGTCGCGCGAGGCGCCGGCTCCGCGCCGCCGGAGCAGTGCGAAATCGTGGGACAGTTCCTGAATGCTGCCGGCTGCTGCGTGAACGGCGCTAGCGAGGCGTGCAACAAGCCCCTTGACGCACGCCTCATCCCACAGCTCTACAGCGCCTTCAAGATGGTCGCCGTCCCATTGGCATCCGCGGGAAACGTGACGGAGCCGATCCTGCGTCAGGCGCTGCAAGCCGGTCCGCTCGTGCAGCTGCTGCTCGACCTCTCGAGCACGTTCCACTACGCCTTGCTCACCGGCGTGACGAGCGACAGTTACGCCGTCGTCGACCCGCGCTACGGAGCGTTTCCGGCGTCGTGGAGCGATCTCTCATCCGGCTACGGACAGGGCTCGCTCACTGCCGCGTGGCGGGTCCACGCGCGGACGTAGGCGCCGAGGCGTCCGCTCAAGCCCCGACGCGTGACACGGTGGAATGAACGTTGAGATCCGGCGTTTGGCGCGATCGTTCGCCCTTCGACAGGCTCAGGGTGACATTTGGGTTGGTGGCGCGTCGACATGAGCTCGGGTGACATTGGAGTTCGTGCCGCGCCGGCATGAAACGGAAGGGCGGCGTTAGCCGCCCAACCTTCTCCGAGGCGTCCGGGAGCGGAGCGCGAAGCGTTCAGGTCCGCCTGACGCCCTGAAAGGAAGCCGCCGCCATGACCTCGGTGCTGGAACGCTCGACGCTGATGAAGACGCTCGCGTATGTGGGCGGACGCTGGATCGGGGCCGACTCCGGCGCGACCTTCCCGGTCTACGACCCTTCGAACGGGGAACGGATCGCGGACGTGGCGCGGCTCGGGACGGCCGAGACGCGGCGCGCGATCGAGGCGGCGAACGCCGCGCTGCCCGGCTGGCGCGCGACGACCGCCAAGGAACGCTCGAAGATCCTGCGGCGCTGGTTCGAGCTGATCGTCGAGCACACCGACGAGCTGGCGCACATCATGACGCTCGAACAAGGGAAGCCGCTCGCCGAGTCGCGTGGCGAGATCGCGATGGGCGCAGCGTACGTGGAGTGGAACGCCGAGGAAGCGAAGCGCGTCTACGGCGACACGATCCCGACGCTCGCGAACGACCGGCGCATGGTCGTCGTGAAGCAGCCGATCGGCGTGTGCGTCGGAATCACGCCGTGGAACTTCCCCCACGCGATGATCGTGCGCAAGGCGTCGCCGGCGATCGCGGCGGGCTGCACGTTCGTCCTCAAGCCCGCCGAGCAGACGCCGCTCTCCGCGCTCGCGGTCGCGGCGCTCGCGGAACAGGCCGGGATGCCGGCGGGCGTGTTCAACGTCCTGACCGGTGACGCCGAGGACGCGCCGATCATCGGCGGCGAGATGACGTCCAACCCGATCGTGCGGAAACTGGGCTTCACCGGTTCGACCGCGGTCGGGAAGCTGCTGATGGCGCAGTGCGCGCAGACGGTGAAGAAAGTCTCGCTCGAGCTGGGCGGCAACGCGCCGTTCATCGTTTTCGACGACGCCGACCTCGACGCCGCGGTCTCCGGCGCGATGAGCGCGAAGTTTCGCAACGCGGGCCAGGTCTGCGTCAGCCCGAACCGGCTGTTCGTGCAGGAGGGCGTGCACGACGCGTTCGTCGAGAAGCTCGCCGAGCGCGTGCGCAAGCTGCGCCCGGGCCGTGGCTTCGACGAGGGCGTGACGCTGGGGCCGCTGATCGAGGAGCAAGGCTTCGCCAAGGTCGCCGAACACGTCGAGGACGCCTGCGCGCGCGGAGCGACGGTCGTGCACGGTGGGAAGCAGCACGAGCTGGGCGGCACGTTCTACGAGCCGACGATCCTCACCGGCGTCACCGCGGCGATGCGGCTGAGCAATGAGGAGACGTTCGGACCGGTTGCGGCGATCGCGTCGTTCAAGACTGAAGCCGACGTGATCGCGATGGCCAACGACACGCCGTTCGGCCTCGCGGCGTACTTCTACAGCCGCGACGTCGGCCGGACGTGGCGCGTCGCCGAGGCGATCGAGAGCGGAATGGTCGGGATCAACACACCGATGATCGCCAACGAGTCGATCCCGTTCGGTGGCATCAAAGAGTCCGGGATCGGCCGCGAAGGCTCGCGGTACGGGATCGACGAGTGGGTCGAGATCAAGTACATGTGCTTCGGCGGCGTGGACAAATAGGAGCAATCATGACCGATCGTCTTTCGCTCACGCGACGCAGCTTCGTCGGTGCCTCGGCCGCGGCGGCCGCGGGCCTCGCCTTCCCTGCCATCGCGCTCGGCGCCGAGCCGCGCACGCTCAGCTTTGCCTACGATCAGCCGCGCGAGACGGCCTACGGGATCTTCGCCGACAAATTCGCTGATAAGCTGGGCGAACTCAGCAAAGGCGCGCTCAAAGTTCAAGGATACCCGAGCGGACAGCTCGGCAGCGAGCCCGAGGCCGCGCAGAAGGTGCGCTCGGGCGACGTCGACTTCACCGTCAACGCCGCGGCGAACGCGTCGACGATCGCCCCGCAGATCGCGGTCTTCTCGCTGGAATATCTCTACGCCGACGAGAAGCTGCTCGAGAAGTCGGTGCTCGATCCCGGCATCAACGACACGGTGCGCAAACTGTTCCGTTCGACGGCGACGGGCGCGATCGCGCTCGGCATGATCATGCAGACCGGCTTGCGCAACATGTACGCGAAGTTCCCGATCGCAAGCGTCAACGACATCAAGGGCAAGAAAGTCCGCGTGCAGGCGACCAAGACGGAAGACGCGTTCATGAACGCCTACGGCGCGCTCCCGACGCACATGCCGTTCGGACAGGTCTACACTGCGCTGCAAACCGGGGTCGTCGAGGTCGCGGAGAACGGGATCGGGACCTATCTCGCCAACAAGCACTACGAAGTGGCGCCCGTGCTTTCGCTGACGCAGCACGAGGCCAACAACAACGTCATCTTGGTGAGCGAGAAGACCTGGAACAGTTTCGACAAGAACCAGCAGCGCTGGGTCGAGCAGGCATTCGCGTTCGCGCAGCACTACGAGGTGCCGAAGTCGCTCGAGATCGATCGCGATAGCCTCGACAAACTCCGCAAGCTCAGCGTCACGGTCAACGTCAACGTCGACAAGAAGAGCCTGTCGAACATGGCCCACCCCATCATCGACAAAGAAGCCACGGCGCTCGGACCGTTCGCCGAGCAGATTCTCAAGCAGATTCGCGCCTTGGGCTGATCGCGTGCCCGACGCGATCGTCTTCGAGACGCAGCGCCATCTCAAATGGCGCGCCCTCGACCGGCTCGAGCACGTGCTCATGGCGGTCTGCGGGCTCTGCTTGTTCGGTTTCACGCTCTCCGAGTTCGCCGACGTGCTCTTTCGCTTTCTCCACCATCCGCTGGCGTCGGCGCAAGAGTTCTCGAGCGGGTTCTTCATCTGGGGCATTTTCCTGGGCGGCGCGGTCGCGGTTCGCCGCGACACCAACTTCCGCATCGGCGCGATCAGCGACAAATGGACCGGCACTCCGCGGCTGGTCGCGGAACTCGTCAAGCGCGCCGTCATGCTCGCCGTCGCCGGCGTGCTGACCGTGTTCGGCTACGTCAACTTCCTGCACGGGTTCGGCAGCTACATGACGCCGTCGGAGACGCCGATCGCCGTGCTCTATGCGGCACTCCCCGTGTCGGGCCTCTTGATCGGACTCTTCGTCGTCGAAGGACTGCTCTGCGGTCTGCGCAACGGCTTCGACACCGTCGAGCTCACCGACGTCGAGCGGGCGATCGCAGCGAGCACGGCGATGGACCAGCCCCGGCCGTGACGGCCAACTCCGGCATCGCGATCCTCGTCATGGCGGCGATCGCGGTGGCGCTGGGCTATCTGGGCGTCCCCGTCACGTTCGCGCTGATGGCCAGCGTCTTCGTCGTCGTCGTGCTGTTCACGCATCTTTCACTGGCCTCGATCGTCGGCCAGCTCTTCAACGGCGTGAACACGCTCACGCTGCTCGCCGTGCCGTTCTTCTTGCTGGTCGGCGAGTTGATGGTTTCGGCGGACATCACCGTGCGCATCGTTCATTTCGCGCAGGCGCTGGTCGGCCATCTGCGCAGCGGCCTGGCGCAAGTGGTCAGCGTGTTCAGCCTCTTCTTCGCCGGGATCTCGGGCTCGTCGACGGCCGACGTCGTCGCGATCAGCACCGTGCTCATGCCCGAGATGAAGCGTGAGGGGTACGATCCCGCCTTTACCGCCGCGCTCATCGCGTCGGCGTCGACGATCGCGAACATGGTGCCGCCCAGCATCCTCGCCGTGGTCTACGGTTCGGTCGGGAACGTCTCGATCGCGGGATTGTTTCTGGCCGGCGCGACGCCCGGCGTTCTGGTCGCGATCGGGCTGATGGTCTACAGCTACTACTTCGGGCCGGTCGGCATCCGCAAGGGGCGGGCAACGTTCGTCGACCTGGCCCGGACGTTCAAGAGCGCGGCGCTGCCGCTGCTGATCCCGTTCATCATCGTCGGCGGAATTCTCACCGGACAGTTCACGCCGGTCGAAGCGGGCATGGTGGCGATCCTCTACGTGATCGTCATCCTAATGCCGCTGTACAGCCGCGGACATCTGCGGCGCCTGCCGCAGAGCTTCATGCACGCCGGCGCGCTGTACGCGCTGCCGCTCATGGCGGTCGCGTCGGCGTCGGCGTTCGGCTGGGTGCTCGCCTACCTGCGCGGCCCCGACGTCGTCGCCGGCTGGATCGAGCAGGTCGCCGGGCACAACGGCGTCGCGATCATGTTCCTGATCGTGCTCATCCTGGTGATCGTCGGAGACTTTCTCGAAGGTATCCCGGCGATCATCATCTTCATGCCGCTGATCCTCGGGCTCGTCAAACTCGGACACATTCAGCCGGTCCACATGGGCGTGGTGATCATCGTGACGCTTGCGTTCGGCAACATCACCCCGCCGTACGGGCTGCAGCTCTTGCTCGCTTCGGCGTTGGCGAAGGTCGCGTGGTCGCGCGCACTGGTCGCGTGCCTGCCGCTCTATGTGATCTTCTTCACGGTGATCGCGCTGATCATCGTGTTCCCCGATCTGACGCTGTGGCTGCCGCGCCAGATGTTCCCCCAGTCGCTCGGCTGCTTCACCAACGCCGTGACGCACGTGCTGGTCTGTCCGCCGGGTTAGTTCTTTTGCTCGTGCGCGTGCTTGACCAGGGCGATGAAACGATAGACGAAGTGGACGAACTTGCCGTACGGCGCGGTGATGAAGAGCCCGGCCACCGCGCCCAAGTGCAGCACCAAGAGTGATCCCATGGCGCCGGTCGAGCGAAACGCCAGCAGCGCCAGCCCGGTGATCGCGGCGAGTTCGAGCAGGCCGAGGAACGCATAGTCCAGCGCGATCATCCGGGGCGACATGGGCCGCGGGTCGCTCCGCTTCTTGACGGCGATCAGACCCGCCGCGCCGGCGACGATCGCTAGGCCTCCGCCCGTGCCGAGCGCGACGGGGACGCTCCAGAGCGGATACGGCGGAAGATCGTGAAGGAAGTCTTGGAGGACGGCCGCGCTGATCGTCGCCGCGAAGTCCGCCAGGAATCCCCAGAATACCAGCATGTGGAAGAACCGGCGCCGGCCCGATTCGCGGTGTTCGTCGTAGCAACCGGAGCCGCCGCCTTTGAGATAGACGAGCGAGATCGCCTCGTGCAGCGCGGTGCGCAGCGTCGCCGCCGTTACGAACGGGACGCCGCCGCCGATGTCGTGCGCGAAACTGCGCGCGCTCAGCGCGATCGAAATGACACCGTAGAGTGCGAGCCCGAGCGCCACGGCGAGCATTGCGGCGAACGGGATGACGCGATAGAACGCTCCGGGCCCGAGCTGCGGCCGGATTGCCTCGGGCCCGGCGAAGAGCGCGACGGCCAGCGCGATGAGCACGACGGCCGCCGCGACGGCGAGCTTGGCGGCGCGTCCGGGCCGGCGGAACATCGCGGCCAACACGGCGGGCCGGCCGTACTCGACGTAGGTCTCGACGCGCGCTTGCGTCATCACCGCGGGGATGTTCAGCGCGAACTCGTGCGGCGGCGTGAACATGCACGCGTCGAAGCACATGCGGCAATCGTGGCAGAGGTTGGCCAGGTATGCGACGTCGCCCGATCCGATCGCGGTGCGGAGCTGCGCCGCTCCGAAGACAGCACAGAACCCCTCGCAGTAGCGGCAGGCGTTGCACACGGAGAGCTGGCGGTCGAGCTCGGCCGTGAGATCAAGCTCGAGCATACTGCGCCGCCCCGACACCGGCGATCCGGCCGAACGTGGCGCCGATCGTCAAACCCAAACCGGCCAGATATCCGCGCGTGAGAATATTCCCCGCCATGCATTCGCCGGCCGCGAATACGTTCTCGAAGCCTCCACCCTCGCTCGTCGACACGCGCGCGTCCGCGTCGACCTCGACGCCGAGATACGTGAACGTCACGCCGGGCCGCAGCGGGTACGCGTAGTACGGTGCGGAGTCGATGCGCTGCGCCCAGTTCGACTTGGGCGGCATCAGCCCGCTGGTGCTGCGGCCGTCGAGCCGGTCCATCCGGACCTCGCCGCCGGCGGAGATCGACGCGTTGAAGCGCTCGACCGTCGCGGTGAGGACGTTCGCATCGAGGTCGAGCTGCCGCGCGAGCTCTCCGATCGACGCAGCCGACAGAGGCCGGAACGCCGAGGGGATGAACCGCCCCGCCGCCTTTGCGTCGAAGATCGCGTAGGCCGCCTGGCCGGGCTGGTCGGCGATCAGCTTCCCCCAGATCGCATAGCGCTTCGGCCAGAGATCCTCGCCCTCGTCGTAAAAGCGTTCGCCGGCCGCGTTGACGACGATTCCGAACGGTATGGAGTCGATGCGGGTCACGATGCCGCCGTCGAAACGCGGGGCACGCGCATCGACCGCGACGCTATGCAAGCCGCGCGGATCACCGACCCGTTTCGCACCCGCATCGTAGAGCGCTTTGAGCGCGACGCCGGTGTTGTAGGGCGTGCCGCGGATCGTGAACCGGTCGGCGGCGTCGCCCCAGTACTCGCGCAGCCAGTCGACGTCGGCCTCGAACCCGCCCGCGGCGATGACCGCCGCGCCGCACGCCACCCGATGCTCACGATCGAAACGCTCGTAGATGACGGACGCGACGCGATCCCCATCGAGCTCGAACGCGCGAACGGTGGCGCCGTACCGAACCTCGACGCCCAGGCGCTGTGCGGTATCGTAGTACGTATTGACGAGATGCTTGCCGCCGCCGAGAAAGAATCCGTTCGTTCGCGCCAGGCTCAGCGTCCCGGTGAGCGGCTTCTGCCAGCGGACGCCTTGCCGGGCCATCCAGTCCGCGAGCGTGGCGGACTCGCGGATCGTCAGCCGCGCCAGCACGTCGTTGGTCTCACCGCCGGTGACCCGGAGCAGATCGGCGTAGAACTCGTCCTCGCCGTACGCTCCGTCCGCCGCAGCATTGGGCGCATCGTGCGCGAGCCTGATGTCGCGCGTGTGGCGCGTATTTCCCCCGCGCATGTGCTGCGGCCCTCGCTCCAACAGGATGACGGTCGCACCGGCGCGGCGCGCCTCGATCGCCGCGCACAGAGCCGCGTTCCCGCCCCCGCACACGACGACGTCGACGTCACGAGCGGAACGCGGAGCTGTCGGCGAAGCCTGAGCGCTCACCGCGACGGTGCCGTTTGGGTGCTCGCGATGAACTCGCGCGCGCCGGGCTGGAGGACGCCGCCGAGACTCGTGTACACGTAGCGCGCGCCGAGTCCGACGCCGTAGCGCACCCAAGCGGCGTTGCCCGACGTCCCCGTCATCACGCCCGCCGCGTGCGCCGCGTCGAACGCGCGCTCCACTTCGCGGCGGAACTCCGGGCGAGCGAGCTCACCCGGATAGCCGAGCGCCTGCGACAGGTCCATCGGCCCGACGAACACGATGTCGACGCCGGGGACCGCTGCGATCTCGGCGACGTTCGCGAGGCCTTCGCGGTCCTCGATCTGCACGCAGACGATCGTCTCGCGGTTCGCGTCCGCCATGTATGCGGCGAGGTCGAGGTCGATCCCGTACCCGGCGGCGCGCACGCTGGTCCCGAGCCCGCGGTTGCCGCGCGGCTCGTACTTCACCGCGCGGACGATCGCGTCGGCTTGCGCGGCGGTCGCGACGTGCGGGACCTGCACACCGGCGGCGCCGCGATCGAGCGCGGCGAGGATCGCTTCGGGGCGATCGGACGCGGGCCGCACCATGACGGGCAGATTTACCGCGTCGGCCGCAACGATCGCGTGCTCCATCCCCTCGGCGGAGAAGGCGCCGTGCTCGCAGTCGATCAACGCCCAGTGGAATCCGACGCGGCCGCACAGCTCGACGAGCTGCGGCGTCGCGAACGTGAGGCCGACGCCCGCCGCGACGCCGGTGTTCAGTCGCTCGCGAAGCGTGCTCACGCGCGCTCCGCGCGCTCGTTCGCGCCGACGACGTTCCAGAGTGCGCCGATGTCCGCGCTGCCGAGGCCGCTGCGCTGCGCGCTCGAGAAGTGCTGGAGCGCCGCGGCACCCGTCGCGGCCGGGGCGTGATAGCGTGCGGCGAGATCGATCGCCAGGCGCATGTCCTTCTGCGCGAGGTCGATGCCGAAGCGCGGCGTGAAGTCGCCGGCGAGGATCCACGGCAACCGAACGTCCGACTGAAACGAGCGCGCACCGCCGTCTTGCATCAGTTTGCAGAGCAGGTCGGGATCGACCCCCGCGGCGGCGCCGATCCCGAAGCCTTCGAGCAAGACGGCCAGGTTCGACATGCTGACGTAGTTGATCGCGAGCTTCGCGGCGTACGCCTGTTCCACGCCGCCGATGACGTACTGCGTTTTCGAGATCGCGTCGAGCACCAGGGCGGCACGTTCGAGCGCAGCGGGTTCGCCGCCGAGATAGAGCGGCAGCGTCCCGTCGGCGGCCTGGCGCGGCCCCATGCCGAGCGGCGAGGCAACGAACGCCGCACCGCACGCTTCGACCGCGCCGGCAGCGCGCCGCCCGGTGAAGGGGTCGATCGTGCTCAGGTCGACCACGACGGTTTCCGGGCGCAGGGCACCGGCGATTCCGGCCGCCGAGTAGAGACGATCGACGTCCTCGGGCAACGGCAAGCTGCTGACGACGAACGCGCAGCGCTCGGCGATCTCGCGCTCCGACCTGGCGGCGCGCGCGGGGCTGCCGTCGAAGCGGCTCACGGCTTCGGCGGACGGATCGTAGACGAGCACGTCCCACGCCGGATCGTCGGCGATGCGCCGCGCGATCGCGCCGCCCATGCGGCCGGCGCCGATGAATCCGACGGTTCGCGTCATGCGATACGCCGCTACGCCATGAAGCTGGAGTAGCCTCCGTCGACCGGCAGCGCCGTGCCGGTGACGAAATCGCTCGCCGAGCTCGCGAAGAACACGGCTGCGCCCGCGACGTCGCCGGGCTTTCCCCAACGGCCGGCCGGCGTGCGCTCGACGACGCGCTGCTCGAGACCGGCGACGTCGCGCCGCGCCGCTTCCGTGAGTGCCGTGTCGATGAAGCCCGGCACGATGCAGTTGACCTGGATGTTATCGGCGGCCCATGCCACGGCGAGGCGTGATGATCTTCCCGCCGCCACGCTGTTGCATCATCGGGTAGACCGCCTGACAGCACGCGAACACCGAACCGAGGTTGGTGTCGACGATCGCGTCCCACAGTTCTATCGTGTACTCCTCGGGACGCATGCGGGTGTTCGTCCCCGCGTTCGCGACCAGGACGTCGACGCCGCCGAAGCGCTCCACAACGGCACGCACCATCGCGTCGACGGCGCTCCGATCGAGCAAGTCGGCAGTGAACGCCGCTGCGTCGCTGCCGGCCTCCCGCAGCTCCGCGACGGCAGCCTCCGACTTGCCGGCATCACGCCCAACGATCGCCACCGCCGCCCCCGCCTGCCAGAGCCCGCGCGCGATTCCCAACCCGATCCCGCCGTTGCCGCCGGTGACGATCGCCACACGGCCCGTCAAATCGAACGTCACTGATCCTCCCGTTTCAGCGAAGGCGTAGCGTCCATCCCGGGCCCCGCAGATCCAAAGGGATCACGACGAGCGGAGGGCTCGGCAAATCGTACGCAAACGAAAGAGATTAGCGCTGGGTCGCGTCCGCATCTGTTATGTCTTCGCAAATCGGCGCAAGCGTACTAGCCGACAAATGGCGACTGATCCACTCGGCAAGTTCCTCGATGGTCATGCCGTTCGCAACGCGATTGCAAAAGAGATCGAGCCCCTCCTCGTCGGTCGCGTGCATCGTGAAGCCGTGAAGCTGCAAGAAGACTTTTCCGCAAATCCAAGCGATCCGCTTATTGCCATCAATAAATGGTTGATTCTCAGCTAGCGACTGCATGAGGGCCGCCGCCTTCAGCGTGACGGTCGGGTATGCGTCCTCACCGAAGGCCGACTGTTGGGGGCGCCCAACGGCCGGAGCGAGACCATCGGGGTACCGCAGAACCGGGTTCCCGATGGCCTCTTTGTAGAATGCCTTAACGTCATCTTCGCTGAGATACTGCACCTATACGTCAGCGAGCGCCTTGAGGAGCGAGGCATCTTCCTTCATGATCGCGCGAACCATTTCAAGCATGCGTTCGCGCGGGACCGGGTGGGACTTCGAGTATTCCCGGATCGCATCGCCGATGATGTCGTTGACGGACCGGTGCTCGAGGGTAGCCCGGAGCTTTAACTGCTCGGCCGTGGCCTCGTCCAGGCGCAGCCCAATCTGCTTCAAAGCCATAATGATAGCAATATATCATTGTGAGGTCCTAGCGACCCCACTTTATTTGTAAAGAAAACCGCCAACCCATCCCACCTTGACGGGCCAGGTCACCTGTCGCCCGTCGAGCTCGATCAGCGGCACGCCAAGCCGGAGCTCCAGCGCTCGCCGACCCGCTGGAATCGAGGACGCGGTGCGGCCGAGGACTTCCGCCGTCCTTCCGAGGTATCCTCAGCCCTATGGGCTCGTATCGGATCGCGGCCATCCCGGCGGACGGGATCGGCCCGGAGGTCATCAACGCGGGGATCGAGGTGCTCGGGGCGCTGCAGCGGCTCGACCCGAACCTGCGCTTGGCGTTCACGCACTTGCCTTGGGGCTCGGACTACTATCGCGAGCACGGCGTCATGATGCCGGCCGACGGGCTCGACGCGCTGCGTTCGTTCGACGCGATCTACTTCGGCGCGGTCGGCGACCAGGTCGTCCCCGATCACGTGACGCTGTGGGGCTTGCGGCTGGCGATCTGCCAGCCGTTCGACCAGTACGCCAACGTCCGCCCGACGCGGATCTTGCCGGGACTCTCCAGCCCGCTGCGCGATTGCGAGCCCGGCGATCTCGACTGGGTGATCGTGCGCGAGAACAGCGAGGGCGAGTACGCCGGGATGGGCGGCCGCGCGCATCGCGGCCATGCGATCGAGGTCGGCACCGAGGTCGCGGTCTTCACCCGCGCCGGCGTCGAGCGGATCCAGCGGTTCGCGTTCGAGCTGGCGCGCACGCGGCCGCGCAAGCACCTGACCGTCGTGACGAAGTCGAACGCGCAGCGGCACGGAATGGTGCTGTGGGACGAAGTCGCCGTCGAGGTCGCGCGCGACTATCCCGACGTGAGCTGGGACCGCGAGCTGGTCGACGCGATGACCGTGCGAATGGTCGCCAAGCCGAAGAGTCTCGACACGATCGTCGCGACGAACCTGCACGCCGACATCCTGAGCGACTTGGCCGCGGTGCTCGCCGGAAGCATCGGGATCGCACCGACCTCGAACCTCGACCCCTCGCGCCGCTTCCCCTCGATGTTCGAGCCGATCCACGGCTCCGCGTTCGACATCGCCGGCAAAGGGATCGCGAACCCGATCGGCGCGTTCTGGACCGCCGTGATGATGCTCGAACACCTGGGCGAACGCGAGAACGCGGCGCGCTTGATGCGCGCGATCGAGGAGGTGACCGCGTCGGGGGTGCGGACTCCTGATCTCGGCGGGACCGCACGCACGGCGGACGTTACCGCCGCGGTGTGCGATGCGCTCGCCGCCGTCCACGCCTGATCCCGAAGGAGACCGCATGCGCCTATCCCGCTCGCTCGCCGTCGCGTTCCTCGCCGTCGCGTTCGCCGCTCTGCCGTTGAGCGGCAGCGGCGCGCCGCCGCCCAACGACGCACCGGCGGAGATCACGATCGCGTACCAGCCGGGACTGAGCTACAGCAACCTGATCGTGATGCGCGATCAGCGGTCGCTCGAGAAGCAGTTTCCTCAGACGAAGGTCAACTGGATCGTGCTCGGCAGCACCGCCGCGGTACGCGACGGGTTCATCGCCAACCAGATCCAGATCGGCGCGGGCAGCATCCCGCCGTTTTTGACCGGCTGGGACCGCGGCGTCGGCTGGAAAGTGCTCGCGTCGCTCAACCAGATGTCGGTCTGGCTCGTCACCCGCGACAACGCGATCAAGAGCGTCAAGGACCTCAAGCCCGACATGAAGATCGGGATGCCGTCGCTGGACTCGCTGCAGTCGCTGACCTTGCGAAAGGCGGCCGCCAACGAGCTCGGCAACGCGCACGCGCTCGACACCACGATCGTCGCGATCGACCACCCCTCGGGGATGCAGGCGCTGCAGGTCGGCCAGCTCACCGCGCACCTCTCGGCGCCGCCGTTCCAGTATCAAGAAGTGGCGGCCGGCGGGCACGTCATCGCGCGCAGCTTCGACGTGTTCGGCCCGCACACGTTCAACAGCGTGTACGTGAACCCGAAGTTCGCCGACGAGCACCCGCAGTTCGTCAAGACGTTCTATCGCGATCTGCTCGACGCGACGCAATTCCTCAAGGCGCACCCGCGCGAGGCCTCGGAGGTCCTCTCGATGGACTCGGGCGGCAAGATCTCGGCGCACGACTTCGAGGGCTGGCTGCGCCGCAAGGACGTCATCTTCAGCACGACGCCGCACGGTTTTCTGGCCATGGCGAAGTTCATGCAGTCGATCGGCGCGCTGCGCAAAGTCCCGGCGTCGATGCACGAGATCGATTATCCCGGCACCCTGGGCGGGGTCGGCGACTAGCACGGTGCGCATCGTCGAGATCGTCGAGCGGCCGGCGCGGATCGATTCCGACATCCGCAACGCCTGGATCGACTTCTCCCAGATGACCGCCTCGACGGTCGCGGTCGTCACCGACGTCGTGCGCGACGGTCAGCGCGTCATCGGCTACGGCTTCAATTCGAACGGACGCTACGCGGCGGGCGGACTGATGCGCGAGCGCTTCGTGCCGCGCGTCCTCGGCGCGCCGCCCGCGGCGCTGCTCAACGACGAGCAGACGAACTTCGACCCGCACCGCATCTGGGCGCTGATGATGAGCGGCGAGAAGCCCGGCGGGCACGGTGAACGCTCCGTCGCGGTCGGCACGATCGACATGGCGCTGTGGGACGCGGTTGCCAAGATCGAACGCAAGCCGCTGTACGGCCTGCTCGCCGACCGCTATCGCGGCGGCGAGGCGGACGAGCGCGTCTGGGTCTACGCCGCCGGCGGGTACTATCAGCCGGGCAAGGACGTGCGGGCGCTGCAGGACGAGATGCGCTGGTACCTCTCGCTCGGCTACAGCACGGTGAAGATCAAGATCGGCGGCGCGCCGCTCGACGAGGATCTGCGGCGGATCGAAGCGGTGATCGAGGTGCTCGGCGGCGACGGCTCGCGCCTCGCGGTCGACGCCAACGGACGCTTCGATCTCGACACGGCGCTCGCATACGCGGACGCGCTGGCACCGTACGGTCTGCGCTGGTACGAGGAAGCCGGCGATCCGCTCGACTACGAGCTCCAGGCGCGCCTGGGCGAGCGCTATCCGCACTCGACCGCGACCGGCGAGAACCTGTTCTCGATGCAAGACGCGCGCAACCTGATCCGCTACGGCGGGATGCGCGCCGGGCGCGACGTGCTGCAGTTCGACTGCG
Source organism: Vulcanimicrobiota bacterium (assembly GCA_003168375.1). Classification (GTDB taxonomy): domain Bacteria; phylum Vulcanimicrobiota; class Vulcanimicrobiia; order Vulcanimicrobiales; family Vulcanimicrobiaceae; genus Vulcanimicrobium; species Vulcanimicrobium winogradskyi. The sequence goes on along the minus strand of PMSI01000001.1, from coordinate 1,327,206 downwards.
CGCTCAGCTACGGGCTGGTCGAGTACCTGCGCACGCTCGACATGCTGCGTGAACACGGCTGGTCGCCGCGCAGCTGCGTCCCCCACGGCGGACACCAGATGTCGCTGAACATCGCAGCCGGCCTGGGTCTGGGCGGCAACGAGTCGTATCCCGGCGTGTTCCAGCCGTTCGGCGGCTTCGCCGAGTCGATTCCGGTCGAGGACTCGTACGTGCGGCTGCCGGATGCGCCTGGCGTCGGCTTCGAGGAGAAGCCGGCGCTGATCGATCTGTTGCGGAAGTGCGCCGCGTGACGGAACCCGTGATCGGCGAGCCACTGGTCGTCGGCGCGGGCGTCGCGATCGAGTACGACGGATTTCGCGCGGTTGATTCCGCCGACTTCGTGGTGCGGCGCGGTGAGAAGTTCGTGCTGATCGGGCCTTCGGGCTGCGGCAAGACGACGCTGCTCAAAGCGATCGCTGGTTTTCTGCACCCGACTGCCGGCAGCATTCGCCTCGACGGCGTGCCGATCGGCGAACCCGGTCCGGATCGCACCGTCGTGTTCCAGGATTTCGATCAGCTCTTCGCGTGGCGGACGGTGCTGGACAACGTCGTCTACGCGCTCGGCGTCGCGAAGGAGATGCGCGGCGAGGCCGCGCGCGAACGCGCGCGTGCGATGCTGCGGCTGGTGGGGATCGAGGCTGCGGGCGACAAGTACCCGCACCAGCTCTCGGGCGGGATGAAGCAACGCGGCGCGATCGCACGCGCGCTGGCGCTCGAACCGCGCATCCTGCTGATGGACGAGCCGTTCGGCGCCCTCGACGCGATCACGCGCTCGCAACTGCAGCTCGACCTCAACGCGATCTGGCGCGAGACCGGCGTGACGATCGTGCTGGTGACGCACTCGATCCAAGAAGCCGTGTTTCTCGGCCATCACGTCGCGGTGATGTCGACGACGCCGGCCCGCATCGTCGAGACCGTCGACACGTCGGCCGCGCAGGACATGGACACGCCGGAGTTCCTGCGCCTCTCGCACCACTTGCGCTCGCTGCTGATCACGCCCGACTCCGCGCACCGCTCGGTCCAAACGGCGGTCGAATGAGGGCTCGCGTCCACGATCCCTGGCTGCGGCTGCCGGCCCCGCTGCGGTACGCGATCGTCATCGTGGTGCTGCTGTCGATCTGGCAGGCGTACGTGTCGTTCTCGCACGTCTCCGCGCTGCTCGTCGGTTCACCGCTCGATGTCGCGAACCAGCTGTGGACCGACGTGGCGAACGGGAAGATCCCCGCCGCGACGCTGCACACGCTGCAAACGCTGTTGACCGGGCTGCTGATCGGCGCGCTGATCGGGTTCGCGCTGGCGTCGCTGGCAGTGTTCTCCTCGGTCGGGCGCGACCTGCTGGCGGTGCTGACGGCAGTGCTCAACCCGCTCCCGGCGATCGCGATCCTGCCGCTGGCGATCATCTGGTTCGGGCTGAGCGATCGCTCGATCATCTTTATCGTGACGCTGGCGACGATCTGGCCGGTCGCGATCAACACCGACACCGGCTTCCGCACGATCAGCGCGACGACGCAGATGGTCGCGCGAAATCTCGGCCTGCGCGGCCCGCGGCTGGTCGTCGACGTGCTGCTCCCCGCCGCGATGCCGTACATCCTCACCGGCCTCAAGACCGCCTGGGCGTTCGGCTGGCGCACCGTCGTCGCCGCCGAGCTCGTCTTCGGCGTAGCAGGCTCGCAAGGCGGTCTGGGCTGGTACATCAACACCGCGCGCTACTATCTGCAGACGCCGCAGATCTTCGCCGGCCTGGTGGTGATCTCGGTGCTCGGAATCCTCGTCGAGGGGCTGTTCAGCGCGGTCGAATCCCGGACCGTCGTCCGCTGGGGGATGAAGCGCTAGGCCCCGAGTAGGATACGGGGACGAAGGAGCCTCCCATGAGCTACGCCTACCTCGCGCTCAAGCTGCTCCACATCCTGCTCGCGATCGCGGCGGTCGGAGCGAACTTCACGTATGGCGTGTGGATCTTCCGAGCGCGGAAGTACCCTGCGTTCGCGCCGATTGCGCTGCGCGGCGTGAAGCTCATCGACGACCGGATCGCAAACCCCGCGTACTTGCTGCTGCTCCCCACCGGGGCGGCGATGGTTTGGATCGCCGGTTATAGCTTCAGCACGCGCTGGATTGCATGGGCGATGGCACTCTGGGCGCTCGCGGTGCTGCTGGGTTATCTCGGATACACCCCGAGCCTCGCGCGAGAGATTCAGGCGATCGAGGCGCACGGGCCGGATTCGCCCGAGGCAGCGGCGGCGGCGAAACGCGGCGCCGTTTTCTCGGCGATCCTCGGAATCGTCATCCTCGCGATCGTCGTGCTGATGGTCTTCAAGCCGGCCTGAGCGCGCGTCAGGGCAGGGTCGGGACGATGTCGCGGTGGTGCTCGCGCATATCGAGGAACGGCTGCTCGACGAAGCGATGCATCGGAATGGCGACACAGTACACGACCAGGAGCGAGACCACGCCTAAGCCCAGCGTCACCACCGGGTTTCCGAGCGGCCCGTAATAGAACGATACGACGTGGTTGATGAGCGGCTCCTGAAAGAGGTAGACCGCGTATGCGAGGGCGGCCAACCCCGCCACGAATCGCGTGTTCACCACGGCATCGAGCTTCGTCCAGCCACCCCTCGTCAGGCCGTACAAGAGCAAACCCGCCGAGCACGCGCCGAGAATGTCGATCAGGCCGTACGTTCCGATGCTCAGCACGGGGCGTGTCGTGTCAACGCCGAGCGACGTCATTTGCAAAGCGATGAAAACTACGCCGAGGACGACAGCGGCCGCGTACCACGCTTTCGGCCGCCCGGGCTTCGGGCGGCGGATCGACAGAAACGCAAGCGCCGCACCGATCGCGAAGTTGGTGCCCATGCCGACGACGTTTCGCGCATAGACCGCGTCGGCGTCCCACGTCGCCGTTCCGGTGTTCGTCAGGACGGAGATCGATGCGAACCGTTCGAGCACGCTCACGCAGCACATCACCGCCAAGAAGAGCCAGATGTACCGGACGCGCACGGCAGCCGACCGAGTCCGGACGAGCGCGCTCAAGCCGAAAAACACGATCGGCATGAGCACATAAAACTGCGCGTCGACCGCCATCGTCCACAGCGGACCGTTGATCTGCGTGACATACGGCACGACAAACCCGTGCAGCATCGTCAGGTGCGCACCGATGTCGAGGAACGACGGTGCCTGCGCGTGCACCGAAAGGTCCGCGATGCTGAGAACCAAGCACACGAAGTACAACGGATAGATTCGCAAGAAACGCCGCGCGGCGAACTGCCGCCAGCCCGGCAACGGCGTGCCGTCGGCGATCGCGCGCAGGTACGGACCGCAGAGCAGGAAGCCCGTCAGTACGAAGAAGCAGTCGACGCCCCAGTAGCCGAAAACCGCGGCCTCCGGCGCCTTCGCCGCCAGCCGCGTCTGCTGGAACATGTGGTGCAGGAAGACGGCGAAGATCGCGAGCGCACGAAGCGCGTCCGCGTACGCGATGCGAACCGTTCGCGACACCACAGCGATCAGTGCGTCGGCGCGTCGAAGAGCGGCGGTTCGGTGACGGGCGCGAACGGGCCGTCGCCGCGCACGGGAGCCGGCTCTCGCTTCGGGGCGAGCGCGACGTAGACGATCGGGACCAGGACCAGAGTGAGCAGCAGCGAGCTGGCGAGTCCGCCGATCACGACCGTGCCGAGCGAACGCTCCGCTTGCGCCCCGGGATCGAGCGCGAGCGCAAGCGGAAGCATCCCGGCGATCATCGCGGCCGTCGTCATGATGATCGGACGGAACCGTTCGTGCGCCGCGTCGCGGATCGCGGCGATGCGATCGAGGCCTGCGTTTCGGCGCCGGTTCGCGAAGTCGACCAGCAGGATCCCGTTCTTGGTGACGAGCCCGATCAACAGCACCGACCCGATCAGGGAGAACAGGTTCAGCGTCTGGCCGGTGAGCGCGAGCGATCCCAGCGCTCCGACGACCGCGACCGGCACCGCGAACATGATGATGAACGGCGTCCGGTAGCTGTTGTAGAGCGCGACCATCAGCAGGTAGACCAGCACGATCGAGAGCAGCAGCGCGATCGTCATCCCTTTGACGGTGGCGCTGACCTGCTGTTCGTTGCCGCCGGCCGCGGCCGCGACCGTGACGGTTGCCGGGAGCTGCAATGCGGCGAGCCGCTGCGCGAAGGCACGCTGGACGTTCGAGAGTTTCGCGCCCGGTGCAAGGTCTGCGCCGGCATAGATCACGCTCTGCCGGTTGATGCGCTCGATCATCGGCGGCGCCGGGGCCTGAACGAGGTGCGCGATGTCGCCGACGCGGACGATCGAGCCGTTTGCAGCACGAATCGGGATCGCCTCGATCGCGGCGAGCGAGGTCTGCGCGGTTTGCGGATACGTCACCAGGACGTTCTTGAGCCCGTCTTGGCCGGTGAACTGCGTTGCCAGGTCGCCGGCGAACGCGGCGCGGATCGCGGTCGAGGCGGTGCCGATGCTCGCATCGAGCGCGCGCGCGCGCTCGCGGTTGAATTCCACCGCCACCTGCGGCGCGTCGGCCACGCCCGAGGTCGTGACGTCGATCGCGCCGGGCGTCGCGGCGAGTGCGGCAGCGATCTTCGGCGCGTACGGCTCCGGGTGACCGTCGACGCTCGAGATCACCTCGTCGATCGGCTGCGCGTTTCCGCCCGAGATGTCGGTCGCCGGAACCGCGACCACTTTCGCGAGCGGAACCACGCGCTGCGCCTGCGATTGCAGCTGCGCGACCCAGTACGCCGTCGAATGCGCGCGCCCGTCCTTGAGATACACGTCGATCTGACCGACCGCGGGATTGTTGATGTAGCCGGAGAGCTGTCCCAGGTACGCACCTGCGGTCGACGACTCGGACCGCAGATCGTCGACCTGATCGACGATCCCTTCGATCGCGAGGGTTCCGCGGCGCGTCGTCTCGAGCGGCGTGCCGCTAGGGTACGTCACGGTCAGGTACAGCTCGCCGCGGTCGACCGGCGGGATGTACTCGAAGCCGACCAGTCCGAGCGGGATCAGCGCCAGCGCAAAGACGAGCGAGAGCGCGGAGACGAGAGCGACGGTGCGGCCGTGATCGAGCCCCCACGTCAGCAGCCGCTCCACGTACGCTTCACGCACCGCCTCGAAGCGCTCGGTGAACGCGTCGATGATTCCCCACGGCCGCCAGCGCGAAAGCAGCGCCCAGCGGCCGGCGAGCGTCGGCGTCACCGTGAACGAGACGAACAGCGAGGTCAGCGTCGCGACGGTCACGACCAACCCGAATTCGCGCATGAACAGCCCGACCGAACCCGGCAGGAACGAGATCGGCAAGAACACGACGACGTCCACGAGCGTGATGACGATCGCGGCGACGCCGATCTCGCTGCGCCCGGTGACCGCGGCCTCGGTCGGCGGCTCACCACGCTCGAAATGGCGTTCGACGTTCTCCAGCACGACGATCGAGTCGTCGACGAGGATCCCGATGATCAGCGTCATCGCCAGCAGCGAGACCGTGTCGAGGGTGAAGTGCGCGAGCTTCATCGTGGCGAGAGTCACCAGCAGCGAGGACGGGATCGCGATCATGACGACCAGCGCGTTGCGCCACGACCGCAGGAAGAGCAGCATCACGATCCCGGTGAAGACGATCGCCTCGATCAGCGTCCGCACGACGCCGACGAGCTGCTGCTCGGTGTAGGTCGACTGGACGTTGAGCACGCCGAACTGCACGTCGGGATAGGTGCGGCGCAGCGCGGGGAGCGCGGCCAGCACGTTGCGCGAGGTTTCGACCTCGCTGGTACCGGCCGACTTCTGGACGTCGAGCGTGATGCACGGTTCGCCGTTGGAGTACGCGTAGACGCGCTGCGTCTCGAAGGTGTCGCGGACGTTCGCGACGTCGGCGATCCGGAACAAGCGCGGCTGGGTCGTCCACGGATTCGTCGCCGTCGACGTGGCCGCGCCGCCGCTGCTGAGCAGCAAGCCGGCGACGGTGGCAACGTTTTGGATGTCGCCGCGCACGTCGAGGTTCGTCTCGCGATTGGGCGAGTAGAGAATCCCGCCCGGCGAGCGAACGTTGTTGCTGGTGATCGTGCTGATGACGTCGGTCAAGGTGAAGCCCGAGGCGGTGAGCTGCCGCGGGTCGACGTTCACCTGGATCGACGGCGTCACCGTTCCGTTCTCCTGAACGAACGAGACGCCCGCGACCTGATCGAGCTGGGGAACGATCTTGTTGATCGTCAGCGACGAGAGGTCGCCGACCGAGAGGCCGCGCGAGCGCAGCACCAGCGAGACGACGACGGCCTGGCTCGGATTGTAGATCGCGATCTGCGGCGTCGTGACGTCGTTGGGCAGCGAACGCTGCGCGTTCTGCACGCGCCCTTGTACCTGCACCAAGTCGTTGTTCTGGTTTGACGTCAGCGCGAAGACGGCCACGACCGAGGCTTGGCCGGGTTGGATCGACGTCTCGAGATGGTCGAGGTCGGGCGATCCGGCAAGCTGGTCTTCGAGCGGGCGTACGATCGCGTCGCGCATCTCGGTGGTCGACGCGCCCGGATAGCTGACCAGCACCTGAATCGACGGCACGTCGGCGTTCGGAAACTGCTGCTGCACCAGCGTCGAACCGGCGATCGCACCGGCCAGCAGGACCAACGCGAGAAAGACCGTCACCAGCGTCGGCCGCTCCACGAACAATCGCGTGAGCGACATCAGTGCGACTCCACCGGGACGGGGACCGGGACGCCGTCGCCGGCCGGCCGATGCTGCTCGACCTTCTTGGGCGGGCCCGGAGCGATCCAGAGATAGACGATCGGAATGACGACGAGCGTGAGCAGCAGCGAGCTGATGAGCCCGCCGATCACGACGGTTCCGAGCGAACGCTTCGCCGCCGAGCCCGGATCGAGGGCGAGCGCCAGGGGCGACATCCCGGCGATCATCGAGACCGTGGTCATCACGATGGGGCGGAAGCGCTCGCGCGCGGATTGCTGAATCGCGCTGAGCTTGTCGAGTCCGGCCTCGACTTTGAGGATCGCGAAGTCGACCAGCAGGATCCCGTTCTTGCTGACGAGTCCGACCAGCATGATGACGCCGATGAGCGAGAACAGGTTGAGCGTCTGGCCGGTGAGGGCCAGCGCGCCGAACGCGCCGATCGCCGCGACCGGGATCGAGAACATGATCACCAGCGGGGCGCGGTAGGCGTTATAGAGCGCCACCATCAGCAGATAGACCAGGGCGAACGAGAGGATCAGGGCCGTCCCCAGCCCGTTGACGGTCTGCGCGATGTTCTGCTGGTTGCCGCCGGCCGCCGCGCCGACGACCACCGTGTTCGGCAGGTTGAGCGCTTTCACGCGCTGCATGAACGCGCGCTGCACGTTCGTCTGCGCGACGCCGGGCTGCACGTTCGCGCCGATGTGGATCACCGTCTGGCGGTTGACCCGCGTGATCAGCGCTTGGGCGGGCGCGTTCTGCAGCACCGCGATGTCGCCGAGGTGGACGATCGTCCCCCTGCGCGAGCGCAGCGCGATCGCGCGCAGCGTTCGCAGGCTGGTCTGGTCCGCGCGCGGATAGAGAACTTGCACGTACTTCGCGCCGTTGTTGGTGTCGAACTGGGTCGCCAGCGTCCCGCCGAACGCCGCCCGAACGGCTTGTGACGCCGAACCGATGTCGACGTTCAGCGCGCGCGCGCGATCGCGATCGAATTGAATGTCGATCTGCGGCGAGTACTGCAGCGCCGAGCTGTTGACGTTCGCGGTACCCGGCGTATCCTCGAGCGCCCCCAGCACCGCGCCGGCGTAGGCATCCGGCTCACCGCGGGTCGAGGTCACCGTCACGTCGATCGGCTGCGCATTGCCGCCGCGCGTGCCGGTAGCGGGGACGGCGATGACCCGGGCGTCGGGGACGAGTTTGTGCCCCAGGCCCGTCATCATCCGCGCGATCTCGACGGTCGAGTGCTTGCGGTTCTGATCGAGGAAGACGCGCAATTGGCCGGTCGAGCCGAGCGCGACGCCGCCGCCGAAGCCCGCCTGGCTCGTCCCCGAGGTCGAGGTGATGCGCTGGACGTCGGGCAACTCGAGGAACCGGCTCGAGACGGTGCGGATCGCCGCGTCGGTGGTGGTGAGCGGCGTCCCGGTCGGGAACTGCACCGTCACGAAGAGTTCGCCGCGGTCGACGGCCGGGATGAACTCGAAGCCGATGAAGCCCAGCGGGATCAGCGCGATCGCGCCGGCGGTCAGCACGGCTGCGAACGCGAGCACGAGCACGCGATGACGCAGCGCCGCGGCCAGGACGCGCTCGGCGTAAAACGAGCGGAGCCGCGCGAAGCCGCGGCTGAACGCGTCGATGAAGCGCGGCGGACGCCAGCGTGAGAGCAGCGACCAGTTGCCGGTGAGCGCCGGAGTGATCGTGAACGAAACCGCCAGCGAGGTCAGCGTCGCGATCACGACGACCACGCCGAACTCGCTGAGGAACCGGCCGGTCTGCCCGGGCAGGAACGCGATCGGCAAGAACACCACGACGTCGACCAGCGTGATGACGATCGCCGCGGCCCCGATCTCGCTGCGCCCCAGGATCGCCGCGGTGCGCGGCGCCTCACCGTCCTCGAAGTGCCGCCCGATGTTCTCCAGCACGACGATCGAGTCGTCGACCAGGATCCCGATGATCAGCGTCATCGCGAGCAGCGAGACGGTGTCGATCGTGTAGTTGAACAGCTTCATGACGAAGAACGTCACGAACAGCGAGGTGGGGATCGCGATCATCACCACCAGCGCGTTGCGCCACGACCGCAAGAAGAACAGCATCGCGACACCGGTGAAGACGATCCCCTCGATCAGCGTCTGCAGGACGCCCCAGAGCTGCTGCTCGGTGAAGTCCGCCTGCACGTTGAGCACCCGGAACGCGATGTCGGGGAATTGCGCTTCGATCGCCGGGAGCGCGGCCAGCACGGCCCGCGAGGCGGTCACTTCGCTCGCGCCGGTCGCCTTCTGCACGTTGAGCGTGATCGCCGGGCGCGCGTCGACGTACGAGGCGGTGCGCTTGGGCTGGTACCAATCGGTCACCGCCGCGACGTCGCCGACGCGCGGCAAACGCGGCGCGGTCGAGAACGGGTTCGTCGCCGTGCCGCCGGCGCCCGACGTCGCGCCCGCCGATAACGCGAGCGCCTGGTTCGTGGTTCCGTTCGTTCCGGTGTACTTCTGGGTGACCGTCCCCGAGGGAGAGGTCACGCCGCGCAGCACCGACGTCGAACCGGAGATCAGCAGGCTCGCGACCGACTGCGGCGTCTGCACGTCGCCGCGCACGTCGATCGACGTCTCGCGGTTGCCGAGGTACGCGATGCCGCCCGGCGCGCGCACGTTGTTCGACTGGATCGCGCTGACGACATCGTTCGCGGTGAAGCCGAACGCGGCCAGCGCGTTCGGATCGACCGTCACCTCCAGTGCCGGCGTGACCGTCCCGCTCGCACCGACGTTCGAGATGCCGCCGACCTGTTCGAGCGCCGGGATGATCTTGTCGGTGACGATCGCGGAGAGCCCGGCGCTGCTCAGCGTATTCGAGGTGAGCGCGAGCGTCACGACCGTCGCCTGCGCAGGATCGAAGGTGCGGATCGACGGCGCCGGCAGGTCGGCGGGCAGTGCCGCGCGCGCCGTCTGCACGCGGTTCTGCACCTGCACGAGATCGGTGGTCTGATCGGAGTCGAGGGTGAACGTCGCGGAGATCGAGGCTTGGTTCTGCTGGATCGAGGTGTTGATGTGGTCGAGGTTCGGCGCGCCCGCGATCGCGTCTTCGATCGGGCGCACGACGGCGTCGCGCAGCTCCGACGGCGGCGCGCCGGGATAGCCGACGCTGACGTTGATCGTCGGGAAGTCGATGTTGGGGAAGTTCTGCTGGACGAGCGTCGACAGCGAGAATATTCCGATCAGCGTCACCAGCGCGATCGCCACGAAGACCAGCGGCGGCCGGTTGACGAAAAGCTGCGTCAGGCGCATCAGTTCTGCGCGATCGATTGTCCGTCGCTGATGCCGAGCTGGCCGTTGGAGATGACGACCTGGCCGGCTTTGAGGCCGCTGACGATCGAGGTCGTCCCGTCGGAGGCGAGCTCGTGCACGTGCACGGTCTTCGCGACGACGTCGACGAGCTGGTCGTCGGCGATCATCACGGTCGTGTGCGTCTCGTCGAGAAAGGAAGTGGTCGGAATGCCGACGCCGCTCACCGGCGGGAGCGACAAGATCGCCGTGACCGGCAGCCCGGACTGCAGCTTCCCGTCCGCGTTGGCGACCAGCACCTTCACGGTGAAGTTCGTCGAACCGGGCGTGACCTGCCCGAGCACGGCGACGACCGCACCGTAGTACGTGCGCGTACCGCTCCCCGCGACGCTGAGCGTGACCGGCGCGCCGACCGGGATCGCGAACGTATCCGTGCTCGACGCGTTGAGCGCGGCGTAGACGTGGTCGAGCTGCTGGACCGTGAAGATCGTCCGTCCGCCCGGATACTCGCCGGGGTTCAAGTTGCGGTTGACCACGACGCCGGCGACCGGGGAGTGGATCGTCGCTTTCGCGATCTGCGCCTGCAATTGGCGGACCTGCGCCCGGGCTTGACCGATCGTCGCGTGCGCCGCGTTCGCTTCGGCCAACGTCGACTGTACGTTCGCGGCCTGGAGGCCGACGGTCTGCGTTCCGTTGACCTGCTCGTTCGTGCGCGCCGACTGCAGGTTCGCCTGCGCGGTGCGGACCGCGGACCGGTCGTTGGCGACCTGGGTCGCCTGCTGGTCGTACTGACTCTGCGCGATGTAGCCGTCGGCGAGCAATTGACGATCGCGGGTCAGGTTCGTACCGTCGTTCGCCAGCGTTTGCTGCGCCTGCGCGAGCGCCGCGCTCGCCGCCCGCACCTGATCGCTGCTCTGGCCGATGTTGAGCCGCTGCGTGTAGCGCGACTGGGTGACCTTGGCGTCCGCCGCAGCGGCGGTACGAATGTCGGTCTCGACGGTCGCCTGGGCCTGGGCGAGCTGCGCGCGCAGATCCTCGGTGTCGAGCACGGCGATCACCTCGCCCGCGCGGACGCGATCGCCTTCGTTCACCCGCACGTCGTCGGCCGGCTCGGCGAGCTGGCTGGTGATCGCGACGTTCTGCAGCGGCGCGATGACGCCCGAGATCGACGACGTCGCGTGCACGGTCGTCGCCCGCGCCGCCGCGGTCGGGACCGGGTTCGGCGAGGAGGCCGAGCGCGCGCGGCCGCCGCCCCCGCGGGGACCGCACCCGGCGACGAACAGGGCGACGACGACGAGCGCGAGCGTCGCCGCTGTGCGGCTCACGCGATCAGCGCTGGCCGGTGCGGTTGCGCATCGCCGCCCGCTTGGCGTCGAAGTCGGTGCGCTGCGCAGGCGTCAGGACGCCGCGAATCTTGTCCATGAACCCGTTGAAACGCGCGCGGCGCTGCTCGGGATCCTGCGGGGCCGGCTGATTCTTGTACTGGGCGCGCATCTGCTCGCGCAGTTTGCGGATCTGCGCCTTCTGCCCGTCGCTCAGCGGCGGCCGGATGCTCATCAGCATCTTCGCGAAGCGCTGACGTCCGCCCGATCGGTCGGTACTGCCGCCCGTTGCTTGGGCGGATGCGGACGGTACCAGCCCGAGGGCGGCGTTGGTGACCGCGACGCCGCTCCACAGCAGTGACGCGGCGGCGAGGGCGGAGAGCGAGACGATGGCGAGGCGAAGGAGCGATTTCATGGACGACTCCGTCAAAAAACATCGGGCGGGAAAAGTCTGCTCAGTATCCGGCGGTTCCCTGAGAATCGTTCGGGACGCTCCCGGCAGACGCGTCTCGGAACTAGCCCTATTATGGCTCGCCTACTTGCGAACTTCAGCTTGCTTGATCTAACTCTCAATATGAGCAACGCCCTAGCGATCGCGACGGTAGCCGCGACGCGCCTGAATCGCGGTCTCTCGCCGCGATGTATCAAGTGCCGTACGTGCTCTCGCTACCGTACGCGGCGACGCTAGCGGATTCAAGGTTTCGCCATTTGGGCAAGATTAGTGAAAGGCTCCACGCCATCTGCGGGATGTTCCGCTTCGGGTTTGCGGAGAGTTTTGCGTGCAAAAGATAACGGCTCGGTTCGGTTCCCTCTCGCTGCTGATGGCGATGTTGCTGCTCGAATCGTGCGGCGGGCGAACGATGGGCGCGTCTGCGGTTCCGTCAAGCGCTGGGAACACGGTCTCGTCCGCGATGACGACGATGCCGAAGTCGATCTCGCCCGCGCTCGTCGCAGCGCCGCCGATGGCGCAGACAGCACCTCGGCCGGCGTCGGCGATGACGTCGCTGCGCCGTCCGGCGAGCATTATCACTCCGGTGGGCTTCATGCAGCTCCCCGGGGCCGGCGTGTTCGTGGCGGCCAGTCCGGATGGCTCGATTTGGGTTCTCTCGACGCAAGGCGGCCCGGTCGACAAAGACATCTATCATTACGCGAACGGAACGTGGACGAACATTCCCGGCGCCGCGATGCGCCTCGCAGTCGGGCCCGACAACACCCTGTGGGCGGTGAATTCGTCGGGCGGTATCTACAACTACAAGAACGGCGCATGGAGCACGATCGCGGGCGGCGCGAGCGATATCACCGTCGGGTCGGACGGCTCGGTCTACGTGATCTCGAGCATTTCCGGCGGTCAGTACGGTAACGGGATCTGGCACTACGTCAACGGCGTGTGGACGCAGCTGCCGGGAGCCGGCACGCGGATCGCCGCGTCCTGGGACACCGCGAGCTGCAATAAATACAACGTCGCGCCTGGCAGCTTCTACATCGTCAACGCGCAACTCTCGCTCTTCGCGTTCAACCCGCAGCTCGGGTTCACGCAAGTACCCGGCGCGGGCATCCAAGTCGCGCCGACGGCCAACGGCGGGCTCTTCGTGCTCGGCGTGCCGGCCGGTTCGCTCGGCAATCCGATCTACTACGACGACCTCGTCTCCGGTACGTGGACGCAGCAAGCGGGTGCGGGCATCAGCATCGCGACGAACAGCTCGAACCTCTACGTCATCGGGGCCGCGGGCGGAATCTATCAGGCGCCCGTGACGGTGCTGGGCGTCAACCTCGGCTGTGCTGCGAACTTCGCAATTCTCGCCGGCTCAACCGTGACGAGCACCGGACCCACCAACATCACCGGTGATATAGGAATCTCCCCCGGCAGCGCAATAACCGGTTTTCCGCCCGGAAATCTGAACGGAAACTTGCACGTCGCGGATCCGGTCGCGCACCAAGCGGAGCTGGATTTGACCCAGGGATTCAACGACGCCATGGTGTTCGCCGGTGCTCCTATTTCGGTGGCCGGAAATATCGGCGGCCAAACGCTCGTGCCGGGACTCTACAACTCGAATTCTTCGCTCGCCATATCGTCGGGGGATCTGACGCTCGACGCGCGCGGGAACCCAAACGGCGTTTTCGTCTTCCAGATGGCGTCCACGCTCACCGTGACAACGGGTCGCGCGGTGATCTTGAGCGGCGGCGCGAAAGCGAACAACATCTATTGGTCCGTCGGCAGCTCGGCAACGTTGGGAACGAACTCCGTCTTTTACGGTAATCTGCTCGTGTCCCAATCGATCACCCTGGCAACCGGCGCCACGCTCAACGGCAGAGCGCTGACCCAAACGGGTGCCGTGACGCTGGACAGCAATACCGTGGTCGTGCCGTCTCCGTAAAACAGCGGGACTCGCTCGACGCGGGATGATCCGCGCCTGACGACAAATGAGCGGCCGATGGCATCTCGTGGGGACCTGTGAGCAACCACCTTGCGATCGCGACGGTCACCGCGACGTTCGAGGCGGTCGTGCGTGAAGCGATGCAGACGGTGCTGCCGAATGCGGAGGTGAGGAGCACGCGGACGGAGGTCGATCCAGCCTTCGTCGGAGCGCGGCTTTTTCTCTACCGCGTCGTGCCAAACGGGTCGGTGCGCAATGACAATCTCCCGACGCGCGATCCGGGCGGACGCCTCATACAACGCGCGCGCTATCCCGCCGACCTGGAATATTTGCTGAGCTTCTTCGGCGGGGCGGATACCGGGTACGAAGCGCAGCTCCTGATGGGCCGCGTCATCACCGCGCTCATCAGCGAGCCGGTTCTCACCGTGGAACGCATCCGCGCGACGATCGGGAGCAAAGCGCCGGCGCTCGACGGCTCCGATCTCGACCGCGCGCCGGAGCCGATCCGTCTCGCTCCGCTCACGCTCGACCAGGAACAGCTCGTCCGGTTGTGGTCGGAGATCTATCAGGTACCGTACGTGCTCTCGCTATCGTACGCGGCGACGGTCGTGTGGCTGGAGTCAGAGGCAATCCCGCCAATCCCGACGCCATAGCTGAAACCGGCGACCGCGGATTGAAGGACGCCCAATGATGCTGATCCGCCGAATCGCTGCCGCCCTTGGTGCCGCGGCGTTGTTGCTTGCGTCGGCTCGCCTGCTTCCCGCAGACGCGCAGAGCGCGCCGCCGAGTGCGCAGCTTCGCACGCTTGCCAACGGGATGCGCGTCGTCGTCCTCGAGGATCACGCCGCGCCGGTCGTCCAGGTGCACACCTGGTACCGGTTCGGAGCGCTCGACGAGACGCCGGGGAAGACGGGGCTGGCGCACGCGCTCGAGCACATGATGTTCCGCGGAACGCACGCGATCTCCAGCGCGGGCCTCGACGACATGAACTCGCGCCTCGGCGCCGATTTGAACGCGCAAACGCAGAACGAAGTGACGCACTACTACTTCGTCGTGCCCGCCGACCGCGTCGACACGCTCCTGCACGTCGAAGCGGACCGCATGCGCAACCTCAAGCTCGACCCGAAGGACTGGACGCTCGAGAGGGGCGCAGTCCTGCAAGAGTGGGCGCAGGATCACAGCAACCCGATCTTCTCGTTCATCTTCGGCTCGGTCGCCGAGAAGGTCTATCCCGGATCGCGGCTCGGCGAGACCGCGCTCGGCGCGAAAGCCGACATCGAGAAGGCGACGGTCGCCGATCTGAAGCGCTACTACGACGCCTGGTACCGGCCCAACAACGCCACGCTCGTCGTGACCGGCGACGTCAAGGCGGCCGACGTGTTCGCGTCCGCGCAGAAGTGGTTCGGTCCGATCCCCGCGCACGCGCTCCCCGCGCGCAAGCAGTATACCGCCGTAGCGGCGACCGGCGCGACCGTCTCGCAGAAGGCGGAGTTCCCGTTCACCCTCGTCGACGAGGCGTACGCCGCGCCCGGTGACGCGCCGGCGACCGAGCACGACCAGATCCGCAACGACATCGCCGTCGCGGCGATGTCGAATCCACGCGGTCCGTACCGCGCGGCGCTGGTCGAGAGCGGGCTCACGCTCGGGCTGGTTCCGCTCCCGCTCGAAGACCGGCGGGCATCGGTCGTCCACGTGCTGCTCATCGTCGCACCCGGCCACACCGCCGACGAAGTGCGCGCCGTGTACGACAAGACGACCGCCGACATTCTCGCCAAGGGGATCAACCCGGAGTTCATCGACGCGGCGAAGCGCTCTTCGATCTCGAGGCTCACCTACGCGCGTGACTCGATCGTCGGGCTCGGTGACGGCATCGGCGCCGCGTACGTGTTCCCGGGCGACACCGATCCGACGCGCTACCCGGCGATGATCGCCGCGATCACGCCCGATGAAGTCAACGCCGTCGCGCGCTCGATCTACGCCAAGCCCAGCATCGTCGGCGTGCTCGAGCCGACGACGACCGATCCGACGAAGTTCAAACCGCCCTCGAACCTCGCGTCGTCGGTCACCGACAGCTTCGGCTCGCGCGTGCCGAACGGCCCGATCGTGCAGCCGGCGTGGCTCAAGGCGCAGCTCGCCAAGCCGCTCGCGCTGCACAGCGCGGTCGATCCCGTCGTGACGACGCTGCCCAACGGGCTCAAGCTGCTCGTTCAACGCGTCAGCTCGAACCCGACGGTGTTCGTGCGCGGCGTCGTGCGCACGTCACCGATATACGATCCCACCGGCAAAGAAGGCTTGGGCGCGGCAACGGCGGCGCTGATGGGCTGGGGCAGCGCGAAGTACGACTACGCGGCGCAGCGCAAGCTCGCCGACGACCGCGCGGCGTCGCTCTCGTTCGGGACGTCGTTCTCCGCGCACGGCCGCGCCGAGGACTTCCCGACGCTGCTCGACGCGCTCGCCGACGACGTGCGCCACCCGCTCTTCCCGGCCGACAAGTTCACGCTCGTGAAGCAGCAGCAGACCGCGGTCGCCTCGCGGCGCTCGCTGCAGCCCGACTACCGCGCGCAGCGCGCGTTCCGCGAGGCGCTCTTCCCCGCCGGCGATCCGGAGCTGCGCGAGGACTCGCCGGCGTCGCTCGCCGCGATCACGCTCGACGACGTGAAGTCGTATCACGCGCAGTACGTCCGCCCGGACATGACGACGCTCGTCGTCGTCGGTGACGTCGACCCGGCCGCCGTCGCGCGCGAGGTCACGGCGCGCTTTGGCGACTGGACGGGGACCGGGCCGAAACCCGATCCCCACCTGCCCGCGATCCCGCTGCCGGAACCGAAGCGCCAGAACGTCGAGACGGCCGCGCAGGATATCTCGGTCGAGCTCGGCGCGCCGGCGCTGGCGCGCAGCTCGCCGGACTACGACGCGCTGGTGCTCGCGAACGCGATCTACGGCGGCGGCTCGTTCGACGCGCGCCTCTTGCACGAGGTGCGCGAGAAGCGCGGCCTGGTCTACTTCGCGTTCAGCGCGCTGCAGGCCGGACGCGACCGCGGCACCGTCCGCATCTCGTTCCGCGCGGTGCCCTCGAAGGTCGATGCGGCCGACGCCGTCGTGCGCGCCGAGCTCAAGCGCATGCAGACCGAGCCGGTCACCGCCGACGAGCTGGCGAAGGCGAAGACGCGCGTCGTGGCGGCGGCGATCGACGCCGAGCAGGCGACGAGCGCGATCGCCGGCGATCTGATGCTGATCGGGCTTGACGACCTGACGCCGTCATACTACGCGATGCTCGCGCAGCGCTACGCGAAGATCACGCCGGCCGACGTGCAGCGCGCTGCGAAGACCTACTTCCACCCCGACAACCTCGTCGAGGTCCGCACCGGTCCGAAGAGCTGAGACGCCGAGATGTGGAAGCGCTATCCCGGGAGAAACGTGAAACGCTGCTCTTGAATCGCGTTTAGCGCGCCCACACCGGTAGGCACGAGCATCGTTCCGGGTAAGAAGTGCTCGACCAGCTCATCGTGGATCGCAACGACGTGCTCGCGCGTGATTGCGGTGCCAGGTGGCGTCACCTCCCGCGCGACGTCGTACGCGAGGCCGCTCAACGCATTATTGCACACGAAGAACGACGCGCCATGATCCGCAACGAGTTTCCGGTAGAACGATCCGTCCAGATTCGTGTGCATGCTCTTCGCCCGCTCCGCGTACACGGGGTTTCCGGGATTCATTTCTTTTTCGAGAATGACGCCAATCGGGTATTTGGCATACATCGCGTCGTCGAGCGCGATGAGCGGCGAGTCTCCCGCGTACATGACGCAAGCGACGTGCAGCGCATTGGGCCCTCCGGCGAAACCGGCCGGGTCGGCGTACGATTCAATCGAGTTTCGTATGTGACTCAGAGCGTAACCCGCGCTCTCGAATGTCGTTGCAGCGACAACCTGTCGATGATCGAACGGTCGGCTGAGGACGGCATTGAACCCGGCCAAATCGAAGTGGAACGGCACCTTGGCGGCAAGTCGACGGAGTTCAGCAACTTGCGCGGGCGTTAGCATGGTAGGGGTCGCGGCCGGTGTTGCGGTTGGAACCACGGCGGCAGCGGCGGTTGCCGCAGCGACGACAAATGCTCGTCTCGAGAAATCGTTGTGACTCATTGTAATCCCTCGGATATGGTTGGGGCTGCCGTGCGGGCCCGCCGCTCCCGTAGGCCTTTCGTGGATGAGCCCGCCGATGCCCGTCATACCGCTTCGACCAATCGACAGCGCTTGACACCTGGTTCCCATTGTGAGAATTACCGGATCGCAGAGGCCGCGAAGTGGACTATCTGACGCACGCTGAATACGACAGCATCCGCGTACGCGATGCGTACCGCGCGTCCTTCCGTTACGGGCCTCCGCACGCGACGGGCTGGTCGAGTCCCTCTTGTGCTTGTCGGACGGCCTCGTCGGTCGCGGCCTTGTTCACTCCCGCGAGCCCACCGGCGCCCGCCGGCGAGAACGGGAGGCTCCCGTGCGCGACGCTCAGCGTGAAGGCCACCACGCGAATCACGGGCAGGATCTTGCACGTGAACTTGCGCCACGTCGAGATGTTCTTGATCGCGACTTCTTCCTGGACGACGGTCTCTTCGGCAGCCTCCTGATGACGGCCGATAGCGTTTTCGTCGCGCAGCGTTCCGGTCGCTGGATCGACGATCCAGTACGCGTACGGCGGTGCGCCGGATTGCGCGGTGGCGGGCGCGAGCGCCAGCAGCGACGCGCCTTGTGCAAGGTGCGCCGACATGCGCGCGCGTGCTTCGGCGGGGACGGCGGCGGATTGCGGCGGTGCGCCGTCGGACGGACGGAGCGCGACGATACGGGTGCCGTCCAGCGTCGCGCGATCGAATGCGGTCAGCGCGTCGGTGCCGGGGATCGCGGCGGGGTTGCCGGTGGTGAGCAGCGTGTCCCCGTTGACGAGCTGACGCTCGGCAAGAACGGAAGCCGCGGCCCACGCCGGGCGCGCTTCGTCGCTCGCGAGCGGGAGCGCGTCGTCGCTCGCGACGTCCATCGTCAGGCCGCCGTTCGTCAGGGCGAGCAGGCTGATTCCGGGCCGCGCGGCGGCGACGCCGACGTTCGCGCTGCGCACATCATCGATCAGCGCGCGGCGCACCGCATAGTAGGCGCCGTGCAGCCGCGCGAGCGCGCCGCTGACCGCAGGCACGTCGATGCCGCGCGCGATGCTCGCGGGGCCGCCGGCGCTCGCCGTGTGGCCCGCCGAAACGGCGATGTTCCACATCGTTTGCATCGCGCGATAGGAGGCGCCGTCGGGTTGCGCGCCGAGCGTGGGAGGTGCTGCGTGCGCAGCGCGCGCCACGTAGCCGATGCGGTCGAAGATCGGGCTTTGCACGGTGGTCGCGGCGCTGCCCGGCGCAGTGACCGAGAGTTCCATCCACACGCCGGTGACGACCGGCAATCCCGTCGCGGGCGCGGCTGCGGCGGTGGGACTCGGCGATGCTCCCATTCGATCGAGTGCACCGGTGGCGGCGTTCACGCTCTTGGCGACTGCGTTGGTGGTCAGCGGTGGAACGGGCAGGACGATCGGCGTTCCCGCGACGTTCTCATCGCCGACGCGGAGCAGCGGCGTGAAAGTCAACATACCGGCCGGCGGCGGTGTCGCCGGAGCCGATCCGCTGACCACGCCGACGGGCTCGGCGAACATGAACGAGACGTCGCGGTCGCCGAGGTCGGCGGTGCGCATCGTGCGATCGAGGACGATCGTGCGGTGCGCTCCACCGCCGGCCTGCACTTCGACGGCGATGCGCACGCCGAGAACGTCGTAGAGGTCGTCGGGGAGCGCCGGCGTTTGGGACTGCGACGCGCAGCGCGTCTTGCCGGGCACGGAAGGCTCGATCGTCGGGTCGAGGTCAGTCCAGTTTCCGTTCACCCGCGCACGCACCCAGACGTGCTGCGCCGCGAGGGCACGCAGACGATCGGGCGCCGGTTGGCCGGTCGGAAGCGTGAGGCCCGCGGTCTGCAATTGGCCCGCGAGTTTCTTGCCTTCGTCTTGCGTCTGGGCGACGAGCGCTTTCCACGCTTTCGCCCAGCGCTGCAGCGTCGCTCGCGCTGCGGAATTGCCGGTGGTCGAGGCTGCAGCGTCGGCCGCCTGCATGACGATCTTCGGATGCGGAGTGCGCCCGGCACGCGCTTGCGCGATCAGCGCATCCGAATCCGAGACCGAGAGGGTGCACCGCGCAAACGCCGTCTCGATGGTGGGCGAGCCGGCGCGCACGAGATCGCGCAGCAGCAGCGCTTTGTCGACGCTGTTCGCGCTGCCGCTGCGGAGTGCCTCGACCGATCCGCCGAGCGCGCCTGAGTAGAGGTCGTCGGCGAGGCCGGCGACGGCTTCGAGCGCGTGCTGCGGGTCTTTCGGGATGGTCGCGGCGGCGGCGGCGACTTCGGCCGGCACGTCGCCGCTGCCCTTGGGCGTGAAGAGCGGACCGGTTTCCGGCGCGATCGCATCGCTCGCGCCGGTTGCGTTCGACGGCTTCGCTCCGGCGCCGATCGGCGCGGTCGCGCTCCCGAACGCCGACGTCCCCTCGAAGGCGACGATCGTCGGTAAGCCGGCGGCGCCTGCCGCGAGCGCGCCCAGTTGCGTTGCGGCGGCAAACGCCACCGCGAGCACGAATGCCGTGGCGGCCTGCGCGCCGCGCTTGCGAAAGAGTTGGATCAGCGCGTAGATCACTGCGCCGGCGGCGAAGAGCGGCAGCAGAATCTCCGCGGCAACATAGGGTCCGCGCGTCCACGCCAGCGGTGCGGACCCGAAAGCGGCCGCGAGTCCGCCGTGTTGGACGGACGCGAGCGTCGTGACCAGTGGGTACGCTGCGACGATCAGCACCAGCACGCGTACGATGATGTTGCGCAGGGCGACGCACGTCGCGATCGCGGCGATGAGAATCGCGGCTGCGAACACGAGCGCCGCGGCATCCGTGGCTGCGACGCCTGTGAATGACGGACCGCTGCCGACGCCAGCCAGCGTGCCGGCGGCGAACGCGCAAGCGAGCATCAAGGCGCCGAACGCGACCGCGATCCAGGGACGCGCCCAAAAGAGCACGAGGGCGACCAGGGCCAGGACGGCGCCGGTCCCGACCGCGGCGAGCGAGATCGTCGGCCCGTGCCCGGTCGCGTACGCCGCGTCCGCCAAGGCGGCGACGAGCGCAAGAACAATCAGTCGAGCGATCCACGCCATCGCAGCCTCCCTGGTGTAACCCCGGACAGGCTGGGTTCGACGCTAGCCGGCTCGAGCTCTTTGCGCCGCGACCTTGCGTGCTCTGATGGACTTTCGCTTCGGCGGGAGTCGCTGGGCCCGCAGACGCGGTGATCGATGAGGTTGGCGGGGATCAGCGGCGAGATCACGACGGCGGGCACGCGAATCCCGAGCTGCGTGAAATCGAAGTTGTTGTGGTTGTTGTCCGCCACCCGTCGCGCTGCCGTGACGACGCTCAGCGGTCGATGGTCGCCAGGCCCGCTACGCTGTTGCGGTCGCCGCTGACGCGCGTCGCGATGCCGTCGAGGCGCTGTAGATCGTCGGCGTCGAGGTGAAGCTCGAGCGCGCCGGCGTTCTCGTCGACGCGGGCGGCTTTCGTCGTCCCCGGGATCGGGACCAGATGCTCGCCGCGTCCCAGCACCCACGCGAGCGCGACTTGCGCCGGGGTGGCGCCGTGCTTGGCGGCGACGCTGCGCACGATCTCGACGATCGCAGCGTTGCGCGCAGCGTTGTCGCCGGTGAAGCGGGGCAGCGTGAGACGGAAGTCGTTCTCCGACAGCGCCTCGGGCTTCACCGTTCCGGTCAGAAAACCGCGGCCGAGCGGGCTGTACGGCACGAAGCCGATGCCGAGCTCGAGGAGCGCGGGGAGCACCTCGTCCTCGACGTCGCGCGACCAGAGCGAATACTCGCTCTGCACCGCGGCGATCGGGTGCGTCGCGTGCGCGCGGCGGATCGTCGACGCCGACGCTTCCGAGAGACCCAGGAAACGCACCTTGCCGGCGGCGACCGCTTCGGCCATCGCGCCGACGGTCTCTTCGATCGCGACCTTCGGGTCGACGCGATGCTGGTACCACAGGTCGATGTGGTCGACGCCGAGACGCTTGAGCGAACCCTCGAGCGCCCGCTTCGCGTTGGCGGGCGAGCCATCGATACCGTCGATGCGCTTACCGTCGTTCGTGAACGAGAATCCGAACTTCGTGGCGAGCTGCACCTCGTCGCGGCGGCCGGCGATCGCGGCGCCGACGACTTCCTCGTTGCGCAGCGGTCCGTAGATCTCGGCGGTGTCGATCATCGTGACGCCGAGATCGAGCGCCCGATGAATCGCTTCCGTCCCCGACTCCTCGGCCGGCGGCCCGTACGCGAAAGAAATTCCCATGCAGCCGATGCCCAGCGCGGAGGTTTCCAGCCCGCCGAGGCGGCGACGTGCGATCGTAGAGGTACTCATGACGGGGTTGAGACCCGAGCCTGCATCGGCGGGGTTTCAGCTACGACGCCAAATTGGTTCACCGTCGGCGCAGCGGTTTTGTTCCATCGTGCTGAGGACGAGGTCCGGGCTCTGGACGTAGTACCACGCGCAGTAGTGCTTGCCGCCCGGTCGGGACGTGCAGTCCGTCAGCGATCGCGCACCGGCCCAATATGGAAAGTTCGAACGGGGCGCGACGAACACGACGATTCGTCGGGCGCCGTCCGACGGCACGAACGCCACGGCGAGATCGCGGCGCGCTGAATCACGGAGTCCAGCCTGGACGAGCCGGATTGCTCGGCGTTCGGCGGCCGTGAGCTTGAGGCTGGCCGGCAAGCCACGGTCGATTCGAAACAGCGGTGGACGTTCTCTCGCGGACCCCTGAATGGCGCGCGGTCGCGTCGAGGTCTCGTTTGTCGGCGCTGTCTCGGTTGAAACCGGCGAAACGCCGCAGGCCGAGATCGCCACGGCACCCAGCATTACCATCATCCGCTTCTTCACGTAGAATCCCTCGCCGCACCGGAACCAATCACAGGCCGCGGCGGATGATGATGCCGTCGCGGTCGGGGATGCGGATCGCTTCGCCCGCGCGGGTGAGGTCTTCCATGCCGGCGTGGATTTCCTCGCGGGTGGCGCAGACGGTGGCGCCGGCGTGGGTGAGCGCCGTTTCGACGAGGAGCATGGCGGCATCGAGCGTGAGGACCGGAGCGTCGGACGGGGCGACGTGGCCGACGATCGTAGACTGAGCGGCGTAGCCTTCGCGGCGCAGGATTTGGCGCACGATCGCAGCGCGCTTCTCGTCGCCATGCGTGCGGTTCCACTCGAGCTCGGCGAGGCGGTCGTAGACGAAACCGGGTGCGAAGAGGGCGCGGCATTCGTAGGTGTCGACGTCGATGCGCAGCGCGGTGACGACGTCTTCGACGGTCCAGACGGAGATCGCGTGCGCCTCGATCTCTTGCGCGAACGATTCGCCGGCGTGGAAATCCGGGCCGATCAAGACCGCGAAGTCGGCTTTGCTCGAGTCGCGAAACTTAGCGGCTTCTTCGGGCCGGGGTTGGGAGACGAACTTGACGTTCGGCGCGCTCTTGCATTCGAGGACGGCGCGATAGGCAAGCGGGCCGAGCGGAGCGTCGATGATGCCGTCGGGGGCGTAGAAGCCGCCGACCTCGTGCCGCAATGCGCGAACCTTGGCGGCGAGGAATTCTCCTCGCGGGCCGGCGCGGATGCCTTGGTACCGTTATCGGCACGCTAGGACGGCACTTAAACGTTGCCGGTCAACTTGCTTCTACGGTAACCTTTATGTTATCATTTTCACGCGGGTATGGGAAAGCGACGATCTGCTTCTGACCTAACGATTCATAACGGGATGCACCGAAGCTTCGAATGGTTCTGGGCCGATGACGGTTCGATGCCGGGATTCGACGCATTCGAATCGCTCCGTCCTCGCGAGCAAAACGACTTCGAAGGCAGTCTGGACCATTGGGGCAACGTCGAGCCGGGACAGAGACCGGCACAGTCGCGGGTCAACGCAGAGCATGAGAAGCCGCTCGTGCTCGCAATGAAGGCCGGCAAGCATCGCTTTACTGCATTCCGCGAACCGCGCGGGCACACATGGATCGTCTTCGGCCACTACCTCAAAGAAGGCGAGAAGCGCGATAAGACCGGCGATCGCGTCGTGGCGCGAACATTGTTAGCACGGCACAACTATTTCAAGCGAGTGAATAATGGCACGTATTATGACCGCGGATGAAGCAAGAAAACGGCGAGGTGGAACGACCCTCGTCGAACGGACCAAACGCGATCCCGTGCGTGCGGCACAAATCAATGCCATCGTCGCCGAGGCATCGGTCGAGCAGCTGCTGCAGCGAATCATGGAACTCGAGCATGTGACCGCCGCCGAATTGGCCCGCCGAATGAACGCGAAGCCGCCACAGATCTCGCGCGATCTTCACGGAGGCCTGAGCCGGGCGACCCTCAGTCGGCTCGTGATGATCGCTGAAGCCCTAGGCTACGACTTCATGCCGGCGTTCGTCCCGCGCACCAAGGATCGAAGGCGAGAGAAGTTCATTGAGGCGTACCGCGGATTAATTCCGAACGTGCCAGCGAAGGCCAGCGCACCCGTGAAATCCCGAACCGGCTTGGTCGTGCGATCCAGGTCGAACCACACGAAGTCCGTCGACCGAAAGATCGCCTAGCCTCGGCCCTTCGCGTAATTCATGAAACGGCAAGTTTGCCGGTGTACGGACGGAGCGCAGGATCTTTCTTAGCGCCACGAAGTCGCTTGCTACATGATCGCGCGTGAGGTACACTGACCCGAGCAGACTCCGGGATCAACCTCTTCATGCGACGGCATGAAAGTCCCCGGAGTCGATGGTTTGGAGAGGGAGGCGATGAACGCCCCCTCTTTTTTGTTCACCGTGCGGCGACAGGGGTCACTCAAGATCGACATGATCCGAATAGACGTGCGGTAGACCCGCAGAATCCATGGCCCACTATGCGCAGGTTTTGGCAGCTTTGACAGCTCAGACGGATTTTGACTGACTTGACAGGGTCGCCGAACGAGCGTACGCGGAGCGCTGGGGGCAACGGTGCCGCGTGCCCACTGATTGGAGCATCCATAGGTTGTCGCGATGACCGGCGGTACGGTATACTGAGCGCGTAGACCCCGGGCGTAACCTCTGCATCGCGCGCGATGCATGTCCCCGGGGTCGCCCTTTGGCGTGAGGCGATACCGCTCATTGCATGCCGGCCGGGTTCGCTCGCGCCGGCTTTCAACTTCCCCATGGTGTGCACTCCAGAACGCAACTCATACGCGCGACGCGCGAACGTCAGACTGCTCCCTAAGACGTGTCCTTCGAGGTACGTTCGCAGCGGGATGTTTGTCCTAGGCGAGCGAGCGGTTGCTGCCATGGAAGCGGCATCGCAGGCCACAGGATCGGCCACAGGATCGGCCAAAATTGCTGGACACGACCGATTTTGACCCGTAATATCAAGGATAATGGACTTAGCTAAATCGGCCAACGACCGGCCGGAGAGCGTCGATCGCATCGAGCCTACGCGACTTGAGGTCGTCTCGGGTCCGATAGCCGATGTGATTGCGGAATTAGCTGCGGAGTCCGCTGCTCTCGGAACGGCTCTACACCCTCGAACGGCGGCGAGCCTCGCGAGTCTCGTTCGAATCATGAACGCGTACTACAGCAACTTGATCGAGGGTCATAACACACGACCTCGCGAGATCGAACGTGCTCTCGCTGGTGAGTTCGACGAAGACGAAGGGCGCAGAAATCTCCAGCTCGAGGCTTTGGCGCACGTCACCGTTCAAGCGGAGGTCGATCGGCTCGCTGCGTCGGGCCAGTTACCGGAGCCGGCATCCGGCGAATTCATTCAATGGCTTCATCGCGAGTTCTACCGGAACGCACCCGACGCGATGCTGAACGTGCGCAAGAAGAACCGGGAGTACCGGATGCGGCCGGGCGAATGGCGCTCGGATCCGGACGATGATGTCATCGTCGGTAGGCACCAGCCTCCGTCGAGCGCGCGAATCGTCGACTTTATGCAATACTTCGAGGCGCGCTACCGCTTCGACGACATGGGAAAGGCTGCGCGAATCATCGCGGTCGCAACGGCACACCATCGCTTGAATTACATTCATCCGTTTTCCGATGGGAACGGTCGTGTGAGCCGTCTCATGAGCCACGCAATGGGCCACGCCGCGGGGATCGGGGCTCATGGATTGTGGTCGGTATCTCGCGGTCTGGCGCGCGGGCTTGAAAACCGGGCGGAGTACAAGAGTATGATGGATATGGCCGATACCCCGCGTCAGAACGACACCGATGGACGAGGCAACCTGTCGCACCGCGCGCTCTCTGATTTCGTGTTGTGGTTCCTTCAAGTATGCCTCGATCAAGTCAGATTTATGGCGGGCCTGTTCGAATTGAACACACTTACACGGCGGTTGAGTGCGTTCGTCGAACGCGACGATCGGCTACGACCCGAGGCGGCTAAGCTTCTGGAAGAGGCTGCGATACGAGGTGAGATTGAACGAGGGGAAGCGTCTCGCATCACGGGACTGCCCGAGCGCACTGCGAGACGCGTGTTGAACCAGACGGTCGAGGAGGGTCTCCTCGCCTCGGAAACGCCGAAAGGACCCGTGTCCCTGCAATTTCCTCCAGGTGCTGCGGAAGCTCTGTTCCCACGGCTATTCGCAAACCAGTAGGCACAATGGAACCCGTTCGAGGTTGCCGACGACGGCAGGACCAGGGTCGTCCTCACGCCGCACCTGACGGCACGCCAGATGAACGGCCAGCGCGACGCACTGATCGACCTGTCTCTGGGCAACGCTGTGCCGTGACGGTCGCCGAGCAGCCCTCGCCGTTCAGCGCAGCACGATTAGCCGAGTTTCGCGCGCGATACGCGCCAGCGTCGTTCGACAAGCTCTCACTCCTCGACGATCAGTATCTGATCGCCGCGGAGGGTCGCTACCGAGTGTACTACGCAGCGCTCGGCGCATTGCCGCCGGCCGATGCGAAAGTCGTCTTCGTGGGCCTGACGCCCGGCTTCTCACAGGTCGTGGAAGCCGCCCGTGCCTTTGTGGAGACCCCGAAGGCAATCCGAGACGATCCAGTGACGTACTCCGGCATCCTGCGACATCGCGTCGCGTTCGCCGGCAGTATGCGCCGGAATCTCTGTAGCATGCTCGATGCGATCGGGGTCCCGTCAGCCCTCGGGATCCGCGAAAGCAACGAGCTGTTCAGCAACGCGATGGCATCTGCCGCAGCGACGTCGGCGCTTGTCTATCCGGTGTTCGTCGGGCCCGAGCTCCGCAATTTCTCCGGCACCGGCATCGACCTCGCACGCATCGCGCTCTTCCGGCGCATGATGGACGAACTGCTCGCGCCGCGCCTTGCCCACGCGCCGGGTGCTCTAATCGTGCCACTAGGCGTCGCTGCGGCGACTGGCGTATCGTATCTCCGCGATCACGGCGCCATTTCCATCGAGCGTGTTCTCACCGGCATGCCGCATCCGTCCGGCAGCAATGGCCACCGCAAGCGGCAGTTCCAGGATAACGCTGACGCGTTGCGCAGCCGCATCACAGACTGGTTCTCTTGAGTGTGCGCCGGAATCGGTGAAGAGGCCTTGACGAGGAGTACCTTGTAGCAACAACAACCTGGACGACGATTAGGGGCGAGACGCGCGAACGGGATTCGAAACCGTTCAGCGTATCGAGGTTAGGTGGAGGAATGAACGATGGAAGTGCCAACGCCAAAGAATCCCGGCACCAGCGGACTTCCGAACAAAAAGACTCTGTTATCAATGGCGCCGCTCCCCGTCCCGGTGCTCAAGTCCCTGCTTAATCTCTCGCCCGGGGCCGCCGACACGGACATTATCGCCGGCCACGACATGAGCGACGAAGAACTCGCCAAAGCCATCACCAAAGCGGACGCCGTCCTTGGAGACTTTACCTTCAAGCGTGGGATCGGGCGAGATTTGCTGGCGAAGGCAGGACCACTCAAGCTCAAGCTGATCCAGCAGCCCAGCGTCGGTTATGAGCACATCGACATCAAAGCTTGCTCGGAGCGGGGAATCCGGGTGGCCAACACGCCAGGCGCAAATACCGTCAGCGTAGCCGAGCACACCATCGCCTTCGGACTGGCCATGCTGCGAAAGCTCATTCCCGCCAACCGCAGCGTGCGCGAGGGCCGATGGGAGCAGACGGCGCTCCACCCCTCCGAGCTGCAGCACAAGACGTGGGGTATCGTCGGCCTCGGCCAGATCGGGCGCGACGTGGCCCTCAGGCTCAGGCCGTTCGGCTTGAACAAAGTGCTTTATTACGACGTGCGCCAAGCTCCGAAGGAAGTCGAGGCGCAGTGCGGCGTGGAATACTGCGCCCTGCGGACGTTGCTGATATCCAGCGATATCGTGAGTTTGCACGCGCCCTCGACCGAGGCCAACCGGAACATGATCGGTGCCAACGAGCTTTCCTCCATGAAGGATGGGGCATACCTGATCAATGTGGCCCGCGGAAGTCTCGTCGACGAGACCGCTCTGGCGCAGGCGCTGCGCGACGGAGTGATCGCCGGCGCGGCCATTGACGTTTTTGCCGAAGAACCGCCGGGCGCAGCTGATCCCTTGCTCAAGGTCGAGGAAGACAAGCTTCTGCTGTCGCCGCACATCGCCGGCGTATCCAGCGAAAGCGCTCGTAGGATCATGATCATGGCGATCGGAAACGTCGGACGCGCGCTCGCCGGACTGGATCCGCTTTACGTCATCAACCCATAGCATTCGGGAGGTCCCAACATGGCTGACCCGGTCGCGCGGCGGAACGAAACGGCGCCGCTTGAAGCGAGCAATAAAGATCTGCAGACGATCAAAGCGGAGAGAACAATGATCGGCGCGGAGCTCCTGATGGAGACAGCCGCCGAGCGCGGGGTCGAAGTATGCTTCGCCAACCCCGGAACCACCGAGATGCCCATGGTGGAGGCTCTGGACGGCGCGCCGAAGATACGTCCGATCCTGGGTCTGTTTGAGGGCGTATGCACCGGCGCCGCAGACGGTTACGGCCGCATGGCCGAAAAGCCGGCCATGGCCTTGCTGCACCTCGGTCCCGGACTGGCGAACGGCCTTTGCAATCTGCACAACGCGCGCCGGGCGCATACACCGATGCTGGTCGTCGTAGGCGAACACGCCACCTGGCACCGGCCCTACGACCCCCCTCTCGCCATGGACATCGAAGCGCTCGCCGGCACTCTCAACGGATGGCGAAGAACCACGTCGCGCGCTCAGAACCTCGGCGTGGACGTCTCCGACGCCTTGGCGGCAGCCCGGCGCGGACAAGTGGCTACTTTGATCGTGCCTTTTGACCTTCAGACCAAACCCGTCGTCGCAAAGCCGGCGCCAGAGGCTCCCTCGCCTTCCAAAACGGTCGATGAACAGGCGATCGCGAACGCCGCCAGACTCCTGAAGCGCGGCAAGAAGGCGGTGATCATACTTGGGGGCCGGAGCCTTTCGCGGGAGGGACAAATGAAAGCGGCCTGCATAAAGGCCGCCTGCGGGTGCGATCTGATCGCCGAGACCTTCCCCGCCCGCATGGAGCGCGGCGTCGGCATGCCGCACATTGACCGAGTCCCTTACGTGCCGGCTGTCGCGCAGAACCTTCTAGATTCTTATGAGGCGGTCGTTTTGGCCGGCGCCCCGGCGCCCGTCACCTTTTTCGGCTACAAGGATACGCCCCCCAGCCTTCTGAGCGCCGCTCAAGAGGTCGTCGCTTTGGGAGAGGGGCCCGATGCGCTCGCGGAATTGGGCAGACTCGCCGAGGCGTTGGGAACGCCGTCCGCGCCCCCAAAAGAGCTTCTGACCCGCGCCGGCGAGATCCCTACGCCGACAGGCGCACTCACGCGCGACAAGGTTTGCGCGCTGCTGGCGGCTATGCAACCTGAGGGAGCTGTGGTGATGGACGAAGGCAACACCACCAGCCAATCTTACCACTATTTCGCCACCCTCGCGAAACCGTTCACGCTGCTGACTTTGACCGGCGGCGCTATTGGCCAGGGCGCGCCCTGCGCCACCGGAGCGGCCGTGGCTTGTCCGAGCCGAAAGGTCATCGATTTCCAGGCCGACGGCTCCGCGCTCTATACCGTCCAGGCCTTGTGGACCCAGGCGAAAGAAAAGCTGGACGTGGTGACGCTGATCTGTTCCAACCAAAGCTACGACATTCTGAAATTCGAAGCTTCCCAGTTGGGAACCCGCCAACTGGGCCCCACGGTCAAGAGACTTACCGATCTGTCCGGCGTTGATTGGGTCAAACTCGCCGAGGGCCTGGGGGTGCCTTCCGTGGCGGTCGCGACAGCGGAAGAACTATCCTCCGAGCTCTCTCAGGCGCTCGCTGAGAAGGGTCCCAGGCTCATCGAGATGGAGCTCTGTTAGCTAAGACTATATGGGTGGAAATCCGACGATCATCCAGGGGGGCATGGGCGCGGGCGTCTCCTCATGGCGACTTGCGCGGGCGGTGTCCGAACTCGGTCAGCTTGGGGTCGTCTCAGGAACGGCGCTGGATCTGATCTTGGCCAGGCGGTTGCAAGACGGGGATCCCGGCGGGCACATGCGCCGCGGTCTCGAGCGCTTTCCCTTCCCCAAGATGGCCCAGCGCATCTGGCAGGCGTATTACGTTCCCGGCGGCAAGCGGGAGAGCGAATCGTACCAAACCCTGCCGATGCCGGCGAAAAAGAGCCCGCGCGAGTTCCAGGAACTCTGCATCGTGGCCAACTTCGTCGAAGTGCAACTCGCTCGCGAAGGGCACGGCAATGCGGTAGGAATCAACTACCTCGAGAAGATCCAGATACCGCACCTGCCTTCACTCTATGGTGCGATGCTCGCGGGTGTCGGTTACGTCTTGATCGGTGCGGGCGTCCCCGTGAAGATCCCGGGCGTGCTCGATCGTTTCGCCGATCACGAGCCGGCGACGTACCCCCTGACCGTGTCGGGCGCGCAGGACGGCGACGACACGACGATGACATTCGATCCGCGAGAATTTATGGAGCGCGCGCTCCCGCCGCTCGATCGCCCGAAATTTCTCGCTATCGTCTCCTCCAACACGCTCGCCACATCGGTGTGCAAGCGAGCCAACGGAAGGGTAGACGGATTCGTCATCGAGGGGCCGACTGCGGGCGGCCACAACGCGCCCCCGCGCGGGAAACCTCAGCCCGACGGGGCGGGTGAAGCGAGCTACGGAGAACGCGACCGGGTAGACCTTGAGAAGATCCGCGAGCTGGGCCTGCCGTTCTGGCTCGCCGGGGGCTACGGTGCCCCCGGAAAGCTACGCGAAGCCATGGAGCTCGGCGCCGCAGGCGTCCAAGTCGGAACGGCGTTCGCGTTCTGCGCCGAGTCGGGGCTGAAGGAAGAGTATAAATCGACGATCTTGGCATCAGTCGTTTCCGGAGAGGCCCGAGTCTCCACTGACGGACTGGCCTCGCCGACGGGCTTTCCGTTCAAGGTCGCGCCGTTGAAAGGCTCGTTGTCGGAGCGGGAAGTCTATGCGGCTAGGCCGCGGATCTGCGATCTCGGCTACCTGCGCGAGGCTTACAGAAGCCCGGATGGCACGATCGGTTACCGCTGTCCCGCGGAGCCGGTGACGCTCTACGTCTCCAAAGGCGGAAAGCGGGAGAGCACGGTGGGCAAGAAGTGTCTGTGCAACTCGTTGATGGCGACGATCGGGCATCCCCAAGCACGAAAGGGAAAGCTCATCGAACGAGCTTTGGTGACCTCGGGAGACGACCTGCCCGGTATCACACGTTTCCTGCCGCCGGACGGACTGGTCTACAGCGCTACAGACGTGGTCGCGCATCTTCTGAACGGCTGACCTCGAACCCGCTCGAGTCGCGATGCGACGGAACGGTGCGCCTCTCGAAGAGGCCCCCGAACATCGCCCGTCTCAGCACGACGTCCGCGCGCTCTCTGCGACCGAAACGAACGGGATCGACTCGATCTCGAAGCTGACGCAGCAGATCCTCGCGTCAGTGCTGAGTACGAGCGGACGCTTATCGCTCAGCGCCTCTCTGCGGCGCGC
Source organism: Vulcanimicrobiota bacterium (assembly GCA_003168375.1). Lineage (GTDB taxonomy): Bacteria > Vulcanimicrobiota > Vulcanimicrobiia > Vulcanimicrobiales > Vulcanimicrobiaceae > Vulcanimicrobium > Vulcanimicrobium winogradskyi. The sequence continues at coordinate 1,295,510 of PMSI01000001.1, read as the reverse complement.
AAAATGAAAGCGACCGCCGGCGGATACGCGATAAAGGGAACCGAACTGAGGCGATCGCGGAGAATCCGTGGCTCGCAGAGCACCCCGAAATCCGATTGTCGCTCGACCTTCTCCAATATAAAGAAGATAACAACCTGGACGACGATTAGGGCGAAACGCCCGAACGGGATTCGATCCCGCCGAAACGTTCACGCCGTGATGAGTGGCCGAAGCTCTCGGATATCGCGAAGATTTTCCAGATTGTTGATTTGGGCAATCAGCCGCTCCGTCTTTTCCGCGCCAAGGACGGGTGCTATCAACCCCCTCGCCTTCTCGTTGATCTCCGCCGTGCTCAGCGGATTTTCTTTGGTTCCAGGCGGAAATTTCGTGTGATGCGAGACTTGCTGACCGTTCGTCAACGTTACTTCGACGATGGCGCCGCGCGGCGCCGCCGGATCCGCCAAGGCCTGGTCGGCGGTCACCGTCACTTTTGCGCGCTGCTGCAGAATTTGGGGATCGCGCATGAGAGCCACGTCGTTGCTATCGGCGAACGATACGGTGCCTTTCAAAAGCGCGATCGCAATGATATGCGCGCAATTGACATCCGTCATGGCACTGTCGCCGACGATACCGATCGTATCCGGCGGCAGCTTCACGATAATGCTCCGGACATTACCGGGTGTCAGATTATACTGCTTGCGCAGCGTCAAGAACGCATCCAGAGGCGCTTGTATCGGGTACCCAACCGCGAATTTCTTGATGGCCGAATCGGTGACATAGAAATGGCTGCCGAGGCCTTTCAGCATCTCTTGCGGTTTCGGATCTGTCGAGAGTGCGATGAAGAGGTTATGGGTGCCGTCGAGAACATCGAAGACGCCGGTCACGCCTGCCTGCACCAAGGTTACCGCCGTGACGCCGTTGCGCGCGCCCATCCCCCCAAAGTCGAACGCCTTCTCGATGTGATCCTTGTCCTTCACCCAGCTCCACAATCCCGACACTTGTTGCGCAGAATAAGAGATGGCGTAGCGCATTCCGGTCTCGTCGAGCCGCGCCAGCGATGCCGCAGCGCCCAAAGCGCAGAAGGTCGAGCTTGTACCCTCCGCGGCGCGATGCGTTCCGCGTACGAGGTCGGGGCCGAGCGCCATCAGCAGGCGGCAGCCGAGGTCATATCCCAGCGCCACGGCGCGAATGAACTCCTGTCCGCTCCGCCCCTCCTTTTCGGCCACCGCCAGCGCGGAGGGAATCGTCGAGCAGCCAGGATGCGCCTTGGTGACCGGCTCAAAATCATCGGTCTCAGCCGCATGCGCGCACATCCCGTTGGCGAATGCTGCGTTGATCTCTGTCGTACGGAAATCGGCGCCGATGACCGATGCCTGTGGCGCCCCGCCCAGCCCGCGAACATATTCGACGGCCAACAAGCCCGGCTTGAGGCGGCAGCCGGACAGCATCGCCGCAAATGTATCGAGGATGCGCTGCTTGCCGGCGGCCAACACCGTCGGCGGCAGGGCGTTCTCCCGTGCCGCAATCATGTAGCGGGCGAGTTGGCCGGTGATGTCTGCATTCGGCGCCGTACCCGTGTTCGGCGCGGCCGCTGCGATACCGGCTGGGAGAGCCGCCAGCACAGCGGTAGCGCCGGCAGATTGTAGTACTTGGCGTCGTGACAGCATTTCGTGTCGATGCAGGGTGTCCCGATTGAAGTCCTCTCGCGACGCAGGCCGGTTCGCCCATCGGCGCCCATGGGACGACCGTCAGTCAGGCGAGCCCGACCGTATCCGTGCTAATCTTAAGCGCCGGCAGTGGTGTGGGAAGCCGGAGAGAGGTTCTCATGAGAAGGTTCTTGGTTGGGCTGGCCGCGTTGAGCGCGGTGATGACCGGTTTCGTTTTTGCAGCCGATGTTGGGCCGAAGGCGGGCATCGCATCCAAGCCGAGCCTGACCCTTTCCGGCGCCACGCGCAAACGCTTCCACTCTATAAGCGCCGCCCTGCCGGAAGCCGTGCGCGCGCGCATGCCGCCCGCGATCGGCGCAGTCGTCTCCGCGGCGCGCTCGAAGCAGGCTGCGAATCTGACCGCCGTCGCGTATCACGAAGCGCTCGTCGTCGCTCCGAGGGCGACGAGCGCCCAACTCCACGTCCTCGCGTACTATCTCTTGGTGGCAGCTGCCGCGCGGCTCGGCGTCGACATCAGCTCGAACGCTGATTCCGAGATTTCCCAGATGAACTCCATGCAACTTCAGCTGCTCATGGATACGCGTTCGAAGTTGCTCCAGACGGTGTCGAACATAGAAAAATCGATGTCAGACACCAACATGGCGATCGTTGGGAACATAAAGCAATAGCTCGCTTTCTCGTCGACAAGCATCTCGATCGAGCCCTTCAGGCGGTTTCGAGAGAGGAGGCGATGAGACGCCTCCTCTCTTCTTCTGTTCATCGCGCCGCGTGCGACCGACCTTGTCGTGGAATTCTCTCATGACACGTATTAAAGTACGGATAACGCGCAGAGTTCAATACCGAACTCGTCTCCGATTGGGGGAAGTAACTTCGGTATTGCGCAGACGGCGGGCCTACGCTGGTCGAACGAACGCGCTCTGATCCGGTTCGCGCAGCGCGAATCGACGCGCTGGTTGCTGCGGCCGCGATCGAAGCGGCCCGACAAGCGAAGTGCGACGATGCCTAGGTCTTGGGATCAGCTCCGCACCTCCTCAAAGGTGTCGGCCGAACAGCTTGACGCGATCGATGCGGAGGTGACCGCTGGAATCGCGAGCGACGAGAAAATGAAGGTCGCGCGAGACGAGCACCGGCTTCAAGCCGGGCGACCTGAAGGGATGCCCCCGGCACCTCACCAGGCACTGGCGACATTTGAGCTGAAAGGAGCTCGCGACGCCCCGGTACGCCATGCCGCTCCCCACCGCGGGCGGCGGGTACTTTCAGACGGTGGCAATCCCGCTGCCGCGGCCGCAGTTTTTCGTGCAGCTGAGCTGGCACGGCGTCAGCGGAGCCGCGTTCCAGAAGTAGACTGTGTTCGACATAAAGGAGAGCATCATGAGACGACGCCTATTCGCAGTTCTCTCGATTGCCGCGCTTGCGTGCGTGTCGGATGGGGCGCGTGCCGCAGGGTCTATGCCATCTGTCCCCCTGCTCGACGTGCAGATCGCGGGCGCCATGAACGTCAGCCGCGACCCGCGCGCCATCTACACGATCGTCGACCTCGCGTTTCTCAAGACGATCGCGACGGCGCTCGAAGAGTACGCTGTCGACCACCAAAACGCGTATCCAAAGACGCTCGACGCACTCACTCCGACCTATCTAAAGATGGTGCCGGTCGTTCCGGGTAGTCCCACCGGCGCACGCTACGGTTACAGCGCTCCTGGTCCCGATCCGCGCATGGGTCACTACCTCATCTCTGACGGAGACGCACAGGTGGATGCGCGCTACTTGGACCCACGGCCGATTCCGCGCGGCGTGGGCGGGCCAGCCTGCTCGCCGGGCAAATGTGTCCACCTCAGTTACGCGCAGGCAATCGGTGTCATCGGTTCGCCATAAGCCAACCACGATGAGCTTCCACCCGCTAGAGCTGCATAACCGGGCGCTTCGCGCGCGCTGGGTGGCCGTCCTCCGGTCGCGGATTTGCTCGACTTTCTGCAGTGCATGGAAGTCAACAATCTGGACGACGATTAGGCGGCCGGGTCGGTCGTCTCGACGGTCGACGGCTGGCCACGCCAGCCTTTGAACAGTGAGCCGAGCGTGCCGAGGACGCCGATCACCGCACCGAGCAGGCCGCCGATCGCGGTCGTGTCCTCGGTCAACGACATGAACGTTGTCGGTTTCGATACGCTGATCCGATCCAGCGGCACGGCGATCTGATCGCCGATGAAGGTGAGACGCACGTCCAGCGGCTGCTCCCCGCTTCCGAACGTGACGAACCAGCGCCAGACGCGTTCGTTCGGGCGCGTCGTCTTGGCGGCGGCGAACGAGGTCACGACCTTCACGTCGTCCGGTCCGTACGACGCCACGACCGTCGGCATCCCCTGCGCCGGCGCGCTCGGGCAATAGACGCTCAGGTCGATCGGAACGTGATCGTCCGTGCGCGCGATCGATGGTGACCACACCTTCGCGACGCATGGCGCCACGTTGTCGCGACCGCGCAGATCGAACGTCGTGATCGACCGCAAGTGACCGATCTGCGTCGACGAAACGAGCGCGAGGCTGAACGCAACGGTTGCGAGCCCGGCGAGCGCCGCTCCGCGCCACGCATGCGTCGAAACCGTCATCGGACCGGAAGACGCCGCGGCCGCGCCGGCGCGTGCCGCTGCGAGGCGAAGCGCGTTGCGCCGCTCGCTCGCGTCGACGATCACCGCCGCGCACGCGGTGAAGACCGCAAGCAGCGCCCAGGCGACGATCGGGCCGAAGACCTGCCGGATCTCCGACCAGTCGTTCGACGTGTGGACCTGCAGCACGATCCACGCGACGAACGCGAGGAACACGATCCCGGCGATCAGCACGATGATGGAGAGGAGGCGCCGTACCCCGGCGGCGGTATCGGATCCGAGTCCCCGGAGAACGTTTCCGAGCATCCTCGCAGGTCTTCGGACCGTGCGGCTCCTCGCCTTTTCGACACGGCCGCGACTGTTAGACGGTCGGGAAGTGCGCCCGTTTTCCCGTTGGGCCTGTGTTAGCCCCTTCGATCCATGCCTATAGCACGCGGGGGAGCCGTCGACGGATCGGTAACGAATCCGGGCGCTTCGGAGCAGCTGCGGCACGATTCGCGGGCGAGCCTCGCAGCGCTGTTCAATACCACGGACCCCTCAGTCCGAACGGGGTGACCCATGCAACGCAGCATCGATCGGGAGCGGCTGCTCACGTTTCTCGGCTTCGGGAACCCGACGGCCGAGGCGGTCTTCATCGGCATGGAGGAGGGGCTCACGCTGCCGCCGCCACTCGAAGAGCAGTTGGTGATACGGTCTGGGTTCGAGCAGCTGATGGACCTTGGCGAGTCGGCGAAGGCGCACCCGGAGAAATTTCTCTCGGGCGATCGGCCGCCGATCCAGTCGACCTGGAATCCGATCATCCGGATTCTGCTCGCACTCGAGGGCGTTCGCTCGGCCTCGACGGATGAGGTCCGCGCGTATCAACGCGATCGGCTCGGGCGCACGGGCGAACGCGGTGCACTGATCGAGCTGCTGCCGCTGCCGGCGCGTGGGATCGTCGACTGGCCGTACGCCGAGATCTTCCCCGAGTATCCTACGCGCGAACGGTACCTCGCCGAGCAGAAACCGAAGCGCATCGACCTGCTGTGCAAGCACCTCGCATACGGACCGCGCATTGTCGTCGCCTACGGTTCGCAGTACTGGGGCGACTACAAGCAGCTGTTTCCGACGCATCGAGAGTGGCAGCGGTCGGGCCCATTCGAGGTTGCCGACGATGGCAAGACCCGGGTCGTCCTGACGCCGCACCTGACCGTACGTCAGATGAACGGTCAGCGCGGCGCCTTGATCGATCTAGCCTTAGGCAACGCGGTTCCGTGACGTTCAGCGAGTCGACCTCACCGTTCAGCACAGCGCGACTGGCGGAGTTTCGAGCGCGCTACGCGCCGGCCTCATTCGATCAGGTTGGGCTGCTCAACGATGAATATTTGCTCGCTTCAGAGGGACGTTATCGCGTGTACTATGCTGCATTTGGCGCAATGCCGCCCGCCGATGCGAAAGTCGTCTTCGTGGGGCTGACGCCCGGCTTGTCGCAGGTGACGGAAGCCGCCCGAGCCTTTGCGGAGACGCCGAAGGCGATTCGAGAAGATCCGGCAACCTACGCTGGCATCTTGCGACATCGCGTTGCCTTCGCCGGCAGTATGCGCCGGAATCTCTGCAGTATGCTCGATGCGATCGGGGTTCCAGCGGCCCTCGGGATCCACGACAGCAATGAGTTGTTCGATGAAGCGCGAGCACATGCCGCGGCGACGTCCGCGCTCGTCTATCCGGTTTTCGTCGGGCCCGAGCTCCGCAATTTCTCCGGCGGCGGCATCGATCTGGCACGCGTCGGACTCTTCCGACACATGATCGACGAACTGCTCGGGCCGCGTCTCGCCCATGCGCCGGACGCTCTCGTCGTGCCGCTCGGCGTCGCTGCGACGACCGGCGTTACGTATCTTCGCGACCGGGGTGCGCTCTCGAGCGACCGCATTCTAATCGGCGTGCCGCATCCATCCGGCAGCAACGGCCACCGCGCTCGACAGTTCCAGGAGAACGCCGATGCGCTTCGCGGCCGCATCGCCGCCTGGTTCTCTTAGCTCACGAGTTCGGCCGACGCAGCCTATTGCGCCTTGTCCGCAGCGCCCGATTTTGGCAGATTTGGCAGGCCAAACGGGTTTTGACAGGTTTGGCAGCCCAGACGGTTTTGACAGGTTTGGCAGGCCAGACCGGTTTTGACAGATTTGACAGCTCTCGTCGTAGCGACGTAAAGAAGGTGCTCGCCGCGGCGGCCGGCGCGTTTGACCGATTGGCGAAGGCCTGGGAGGATATGCATGATGGCGAAGAACGCTAGCCCAGTACAGGTCTCGGACGCTGAGATCGATGCCGCAATCGCAGCGGCGAAGATCGCTCGCGAACCGCGCGCTGTATCGGTTCGATACGACGAGCAGAACGAAAGTGTCGTGATCGGTTTCGACAACGGCAACTCGCTGCATATTGCCCGCGCAAACCTTCAGGGTCTCGCGGACGCCACGCCTGACCGGCTCAGCGATGTCGTGATCGAAGGTCCAGGAACGGGACTGCACTGGCCACAGCTGGACGTCGACCACTACATCCCGGGACTCGTGCAAGGCGTGTTTGGCACCCGCCGCTGGATGGCCGAGCTCGGACGCGCCGGAGGCATGACGAAGAGCGCGGCGAAGGCGGTGGCCGCGAGAAACAACGGGATGCTTGGCGGCAGGCCTCCGTCGCAAAATACAGCGACACTCTCAGGCTCGAGGAGTTCCGGCGAGTACACTCCGCGAGGCGGCACAGCGCGGTCAGGGTTGGACGCACGCTATCGTGATTCAGACGGCACGATCTTGCGAAAGCGCGGAGATACCCACGTCGGAACACTTCGCGACAAGTACGGCTCTGAGTTTGCGGCCGGCTTTCGGTCCGACATGAAGCTCGAGACGCTCTTGGATCGCACCGGAGCAGCATCTCTATCCGATTACCTCAAGAGGAACCGCCGCTAACAGTCGCTCGTCCGGTCGCGAGTGTTCGCGCGACAGGGCATCGGCCGCGCGACGAGCGTTCGCAGGTCGACTGTGGCCTGCTGTGCAGGCGCCCTGTGGCTTCCATGGGGTTTAGGTGCAAACGTCAGGAGACGCCGCCGAACTTGATCCGGTCAAGAGCCGAGAGTACATCGCGCGTCCCCATTGCGGTACGCAATAACTCGATCGGCTTTCGCCCTCCCAGCGACGGCGCTTCCCGTCGCAGCCATCGCAGCGCCTTCGCTACATCGCCAAAGGCATAGACGGCGCGAGCGACGGTCCAGTATCTGCCGCCAAATGCCAAGCAACAGCGACAAACGAGCCTCAAGGCCTGACCTTTCCTCTTGCTTCAGCGCGTTTCCGGCCGCGCGCCGCTATGTCGCCTACGAGGTCGACACTACGCGGCCCCACCCGGTCGGCTTCGACGGTCGCATGTCCCACTTCGAGCGAGCGCACTAGGGCGCGGCGATTGGCCAGGCGATCTACCTGCAATCGCGGACTGCCTGAGTCCCTACGCCGGATTTGCGCGCCCAACCGAGGGTCGTTTGCGGCTTGAAGGGTCACTCGTCCATGGAGTTGCCGGATGCGATGTGATAGAACGCGCCGGACTCGCCGACGCGCTGGCGCGGAGGTTGGCGGCGGCGCTCCCCGGGGCGAATTCGCTGACGTTGGTATTCCACGGACGTCAACGCCAGAGATCGCGCGGGCACGGTGCTGGCGTTCCGCCGCCCGAGCGACACGAAGCGATGTGAAACCAAGACATGGCATCACGTAAGTACGAACCGAGCGCGGAGGTCAATACCTAACTTGTAATCGTCGCAGAAGATCATGCGACGATGTTGCTCGCTGCATGGCGTGATGCTACAATGATGACACGCGCTACGCGCGGACAATACAAGGCGACTCGGCCGGTGCAGCAACACCGACCGAGTCCGTCACCCGATGGAGTGCTCCACCGGATGACAACCGCTCGATTCGACGCGCCCGCGTCGATGTCCCCGGCGCGCCACCACGCGCGCCCGCCGTATGCCCAGCGTGAAGGCGTCGCCTTCCGGGTCATACGCCTCATCTGGCTTACCGCGCTGTTGGCGCGTCGTGATCCCGTGCGGATCGCAGACTACCAGCGGCGATTCGGCATGTCGGTTCGATCGTTTCGCCGCGACATCGCGCTGCTGCGCAAGGCTGGCATGTACATCGAGTCCGCCGCTTACGGCGACTATCGAATGTTGTGCTTCCTCATGGACTCGGACCTGGCATAGCCGTGATGTACTCGTTCTGCGTTGGGCGCCAACTCATGGATACCGTGAGGAAAAGAGCAGCGGCTGACTATGAATTGCGGCTGGCGGGCACGACGGGTAGCTACGCGAGACGCCACGGTTCAAACCACCCGGCGCAAGGACCCATTCGCGGGCCTCGCAGAGGGTCTGGCCCCCGGGATGTCCGGAACAAGCACGCCGGCCGAATTTCCCCGGGCGAGCGCTTGAACGGGAGAACCCTTCGTCGTAATGCCAAAGTGGAACGCAGCGATTAGGTGAAGTCGCCACCGTCGCCGAACAGGCTTGCTATGCCAATCATGGCAACCCACTATGCGGCGAGGGGCAAAGGCGTGGCAACATACGACGGAACCGATACTCAAGGTGCCTGAACTGGGATTGATCGACGCTGCCGACGTGAAGCAGTTGTCGGACGACCAGCTGACAGCGGTTTGCAACCAGCTCATCGCCTTTGAGCTGCGGAAAGTCGGCCTCCCGCCGACCGTCGCGGACATCACGCACGCCATGACGGTTAGGGACGGGGGACTCGACGCCCGCGTGCACTGGGACGGTGATCCCGATCGCGCTGGCGTCATTCCTGCGCGTTTGACCGGTTTTCAATATAAGGCAACGGCCATGGGACCGCAAAAGTGCGCCGACGAGCTTTGTACGCAGGACGGCAATGACCTGAAGCCCGCCGTTCGCAGACTCCTTGAGTCAGACGGGTGGTACATCCTGATTGCCGGCGCCGAGGACCTAACTGTAGAGATGGTATCGGAACGTCTTCGCCTTATGCGGGAGACCGTAGCGAAGTATCTCGGCGAAGGCGCGCGAAATATTGAAGTGTGGGGTGCAAGCACGATTGCCGCATGGATTGCCTCCTACATTCCCGCAATCGCGTACGTTTCGAACTGTGTTGGTAGGACCTACGCGCACGAACTCCGCTCCGTAGAGGAATGGTCGCGACAAAAAGCCTACGCGAACCGATACGTCGAGCTCGAATCCACAAAAGGAATCGCGGCCGAACTCAAGGCGAAGATTTCCGAACCAGCCGGCGCGTTTCGGCTAGATGGCCTACCGGGTCTTGGAAAAACACGACTCGCGCTTGAGACCGTAAAGACCTTGGAATCGTCGGGCGTTGGCTGCGTATACATCGATGTTGCGCGCGCGGGAGTCGCAGACCAGGTTCGCGGCATGATTATGAATTGGTGCCGGCATTCCTCGGCCGGAACGTTGATCGTTGATAATTGTCCCGCCGAACTTCACGAGGCCCTCGAGGACGAGGTGCATGGCTCGAACATCAGTCTGCTCACCATCGACTACCGAGGAACACGAATGCCCGGCGGGACGGCTCTGGCCCGCCTTCCGCGTCTCGAACACGATGAGATCCGTGCAATCGTCGAAGCGGAATTCCCAGGAGCATTTAGCCCGATGGGACTCGATCGTATAGTATCCCGTGCCGACGGATGGCCGCTCATCGCCGTAAGATTGGCGAGAGCCGTCCGAGAACACGGTGAGCGGGCGGAGGATCTCCCGGGTGAGCGATTCATGGCCAGAATCCTCGGCATCGAAGACAATGACCGCGACGCTCGCCAAGTGATCCGCACATTGGCTCTATTTGAACACGTCGGTTTCGAGGCCCCGTTCGGGGATCATCTTGAGTACCTTCGCGTCCACTTGTGCCAACCGATGGAGGTTCCGCGGTTCGACGAGCTTGTGCAACAATTTCGCCAACGCGGAATTCTCGTCGAGGTCGGGAGCCTCTTGCGGGTCACGCCGCCACCGATGGCCGTGCAACTCGCCGCAGAATGGATTCAGTCCTACCCCGTCATGAGGGAGCGGCTCTTTGATCCCGCGATGCCGCGAAGATTGGTCGAATACCTCTGCAGGCAATTCGCACATCTAGACACGGTGACGGAGGCGCGAGAAATCGCGGGAAAATTGTTGGCCGTCGACGGGTTGATCGGTGATGCCCAAGCACTGAGCACGAATCGTGGCGCTCGGATCTTTCGCGCATTATCAAAGGTCGACCCGTCGGCGGCTCTCGCGGCGCTGACGCGTATCTTCATGCGTCGCGAACGCGACGATCTGCTGGCATATAAAGATGGACGACGAGATGTCATTTTCGCTTTGGAGTATCTCATCTACCCCAAAGAGTGTTTTGTTGATGCTGTGCGCGTCCTCGCCCAACTCGCGGCTGCTGAGAACGAATCCATCGCCAATAACGCAACCGGCGTCCTTGCCGCGAGATTCGTTCCCATTGGGGCGCAAACGGAGGCGTCAAGCGAGCTGCGGTTGCAGGTCATCGATGAACTCATTCGTTCTGGAGATGACGCTAAGGTACTTGTTGCGGCGACTTGTGTCGCCGCAGCCTTGAGATCAGATAGCGGCGTCGGTTCAACTTGGATTGAGCCGCCGAATATTGGCCGGCCGGTAACCGAGTGGCGCCCGAGCGCGCAAGAAGCCGCGGAATATCGCTCCGCGTTGACTGAGCGTGGAAAGCAGATAGCCTTGCTGCCCGGCAATGCTGGCGAAGTGATTCGACGTGCCGTGGCTGCTTCGATCCGTCATCTCGTTGCGCGCGAGGAGTTAGCGGAGCTCGATGACGTCGTGCGCACTATGAATCGATACGCCCCGCAACCGTGGAAAGAGGCGATCGACCACCTTCGCGCTGCGTTGCAATACGAGGCAAAGGGAAAGCCTGAGGTGCGGCGGCGCGTCGAAGGCATCCTCGCGGCCATCACCCCAACAAGCCTCCCGGAGCGCGTGCGCCTAATCGTAACAGACCCGCCCGTCGACTTTGAAGAGCGGGACGGGGCATACATCGACCTTGGGGAGCGGCGCGCTGCCGAATTCGCTGCCGAAGTCGTCCGAGACGGAAGGCTCAAGGATGTGCTTCCGCTAGTTGTGCGCGGAAACCAGCAAAAGGGGATTGAGTTTGGTCAGGGCTTGCTTGCCGCCACAGATTACGACGACCGCGTGCTCCAGGAACTGATCACACAGACAGCCGCAACGCCGGTAGATGAGCGTAATATCGGACCACTCGCGGGCGGGCTCGTCTCGCTCGCTCAGCATGACCGCGCACGGTACGATCGCACAATGGATGAAATCCTCGAGCGCGGTCTCTTGCTTGAAAGACTCGCGCAACTTTCGGCGATCGTACGGCCGACGGATGCGGACATTGAACGATTGCTGCTGGCCCTTCGCGAGAAACGCATCGACGCGCAGCAATTCGAAGCTCTCGCTTACGGAAGCGCGCTAGAATCATGTTCGCGCGAGACGGTCGTTCGCCTGCTCGACACATTGCTTGAGCAGCCGGCGTATCACGTTGTGTATTTCATTGCTAGCATGCAGACCGTGTCGCATCGAGAGCGGTGGAAATTCTTCTCTCCTTACATCAAGGCTGCAATCATACACATGGATATCGCTCGCCAGCCCCTAAATGGTATCCATGATTGGTCTGTGATTGAGGACGTGAAGCGATTGCTCGCCGCGCCAGAGAACGAAGAGCTTGCTGCTTCATTGGCGACAGATATCTTTGTCCTTGCGAAGGGTGACATCAAGGTCGATGCCTCTAGTCGCCTTTCCGAGTTCGTCCCCTCGCTGTTCGCACAATATCGGGCGATAGCGTGGAACATGTTTCTACAGGTGCTCGATACTGCGAGCGATATCGAGCGGTATCGTTTAATGGGAATCCTTCGTTACCTGCCAGCCGGGGCACACGAACACCGCTCGGCCCTTGACGACCTGCCGATAGACGATCTGCTGGCTGCGTGCTGGCGCCTTCCGGAGTTTCTTCCCGCCTTTGTGGCCCAGACGTCGTCGCTGTTCTCAACCGATACGGAGGGGCAGTTGCAGCCTAGTCCACAGGCGAATATGCTGCTGGAGCATTTTGCTCAGGACGAACACGTGCGGGGTGCTTTTGAAGGAAACCTCATTAGTTTTGCATCGGTCGGTCCAAGGGGCCCGCATTATCAGGCTAGAGTTGAATTCACTCAACGGCTCCCTGATTTTGGGAAACCGGTTACACGGATATGGCTGGCCGAAATACGTGATCGGTTGGTGGCAATGGCTGCGGAGCAATCGAAACGAGATATGGAGTTTCAAGGCGGCGCATGGTGATGGTAATGAGTCTAAGGGTCGGAAATCGCCCCCAGTTTCTGCGGTATGTTCGGTGATAAACCGTTCCCGTTCGAACAATTCGTCATAGGTTCAGAAGCGCCTCGGCGACGTCGTGACCCTGACAACGGCCGCCCCGCCCGCCCCTCACGGCTTCGATGTCGTGGACACCTAGGGACATAGAAAACCGGCGCGAGCGAACCCGGCCGGTATGCAATAACTGGACGATAGTGATCCAGGTCTATCTTGTCAATAGGGAGTCCGAGCTTTTGTCAGCGAGTCAGACGATCGATCGCATCACGAAGGTCACCGAACCACAGTTCAATCAACGTCACCGCATAACCAGGAACGTGAGCGTACAGCGACTCTTCTAGTGTGGCCCTTGGTGTTATCGCGTACCGATAGAGGCGTGTTGCCGCGATCGCCCTCGTCTCCTCGTTGCGGTGCGCAAAGAAGTTTCGGAATGCAATAAGGTCATCAGGCGTCGAGCCAGCTCTTGCAAGCCCGGCTGAGATCGACGGTTGGTTCGTAAGCGCGAGCGTGACTGCCAGATTTGCGACGTTGTTCGAGTGATGCCATGCCGGCTCTGCTTCTCGGCTGTACGGCGGCGTGACGGCGCCGGCACGGCGGCCAGCGGCACTCCGGCTAAACTTCCAAGCGGCCGAAAACGTGAAGGCATCAATCGCCAATGTGAACGGTCGGGCGCAACCGATTTTACGACTCTTTCCGATTGTCGCACCCAGGGCGCTTGACACGTACAGTGCGCGAATGAAGGCGCCCCATAAGTCGACGAGATCAATGATGCAGTAACTAATTGCTGCCTTCTGGAAACGGAATGGGGGACGGGCCGTCGGGAATACGAGGCTCTCAGCCTTATCGAGACGGGAAAACGCCATCAACCTCAGCGTTCTTAGTGCCTTAACCCGCCGCAATGCTTAAATCTCGCTCGTCAAAGCCTCGCAGAACCAGCGGAAGCGCTGGATACGCTGTGTATCAACATTGGTCTTCTCAGTGCTCGCGTCAATGAAGCTCTTATATGGCCCGCTAAGGTCCTTTGATTCAAACGCCGTCGCAAGCGTCGTGAGGTTTCGTATTGCAAGAACGGGGTCGATTTTTGCCGGCACCGCCAGCGGAAAAGCGGGCTCCAGGGTCTCGATCTTGTGTCGAACATGAACAATAGCGAGGGACAGGCCGTATATCATATAGGGCTTACTCAACGCAGTACCATAGAGGTCACTCCAACCCTGCAGCGTGTCGAACGCCTCTGTTAACAGACCAATGATCGGCTCACTACCAAATGGCTCTACGTCATGCTTCTTGTAGAGCGCGTCCAAGTCGGCAGACTTCGTAGTTCGAATTCCGTTTTCAAGTGCGTGCCATACCTCTGCAACTAGTGTCGTATCGAGCATGCGCACGACGCTCTTCTCACTGAAGGTTTCAGAGCGCCGGAAATACTCCTCATATTGGCGGCAGAAGTAAAAGATAAACCATTTGATGCCGCGTTGATACCGCGCGTGACGTTTTTCTGGTGCATTTACCGGGAACGTGTAGCTGTTAAGGCGTCTAAAGGCCTCCACAACGTCGGCAAATGTCGCGCCAACAAAGAGATCAATGTCCAACGAGAAGTTGAGGAAGACAGCCTGCATGTCCTCCGGTAACTCGTCGTACACCTTGCCAGCAAGGTGCTTCTCCTTAAGCGTACGAGACAGACGAAGTTTGTTGTTGTAGAAGTCAGCTATCGTTTTCGACCGTTGCTGTCCATCGACGATTTCTTTAATAGGGTTCTTCGTTCGAAAGTCTATCTTTTGATTCAAGATGAACTTCGGGATTGGATAGCCAGAACAAATGGTCTCAATCAAGAACGAGCGCGCTTGGGAGGGCCACACATTGTCACTTCGTTGATAAGTTCTATTTACTTCTATGTCACCGCGTTCTAAGGCCACGCAGTAGTCGGCAATAGTCATGGGGGTCTGGCGAATTTCCACTCGTGCTCTTCACTTTCTCACGGAGAGACCAGGGAACCGCGTTACGTCCGTCATGATGTACCGGATTGGCTTCAGCCACATGATTTCTCGCATCTTGCGCGGACCCCAGCCTTGGCTCTTAGCATTCGTTGCCAAAAAAGGCGGGCCGAGGCGGTTCGTGTTCCTCACTATTGCTACGATTTGTTTTCGAGCTCGGCAAATGCTCTCTCTAAGTGCGCTGCCTGCTCGCTCGACGAAGGCTTTTGACCTTTCGACAGATTGTAGATCACATTGCGCGTAAGTCCAGATCTTTTCTGAAACTCCGTAAGGCGCAGGCCTGTAAGTCTCAGCCGGCGAGCGAACTCTGCGGCCCGAGCGTTACTTTCCGAATCGTGCTTCATACTCTACCGCCAGCCGTGAAAGTTCAGCATTGTAGTCGGCGACCTGTCCCGTCGGATTGACCCATGAGAAGGGATATGGCTTCATGTTCGTAGCGCTGTACTCCAGCATGATGAAGAAGTCGTAGTTTGGCTTCACGAAGGTTTCCAGGCGCCGCTTCGCCTCCGCCGCCTCTTGGATCGGATGACGGTACGTCTTACCGTCAGTGATGTATTTACGCTTCTTCTCGAGGCCACAGTAGATCGGTGCAAAGTTGACTGCAACAATCGCGACCGATATCGGAGGACGCGAGCCGGTGTGCGCGGCGAATTCGTTCTTTTGATTATTCAAGTCCGTGCATACTCGGCCGATCTGCTTGAGCATCGCCTTCGCAACGATCTTCATCTCGACGCCGATTTCGGTTGCTACCGTTGGGCCGCGCTTCACTGCGAAGCCTGGAAGCGACGCCGTAGGCGCACCATGCATGACCTCACCAAGAAGGCCGTCACCCCGGCGAGCCGACACATTGTAGCTCTTGTTCCGGCGGTCGACGACACGCGTGGCGTCATTCACCCTTACGACGAATCGTGATGCCGGATCGCGCGCCATCGAACGAACGAAAAGATCTTCGAAGAGTTCGGTCGCCATGTTGTCGCCGTGCGTGGAGGCACGATGAACATACGGATGCCGGGAATAAAGGGCTTCAAAGGCAGAAAGGAGTCGAAAGTCCTGGGCGACGGCCACTATGTTACTCGACGTTGGATCAGGCCGACTCTCGATCCCCCTCCAGAGCGACAATCTCGGGCTTGTTGGCGCCGCAGGTATGGTCCCGTACCGCGGCCACCGCTTTCCCGATCCGTTTCGCGGCAAACTCCGCGTACATCGGCTCGATATCGACCCCGATGGAGTTCCGGCCGGTCTCGATCGCCGCGACCATCGTCGAGCCGGTCCCGACGAATGGATCGAGGACGATGTCGCCCGCGAACGAAAACAAGCGGATAAGACGCTGCGCGATTTCCTGCGGGAAGGGCGCGGGGTGGCCGGTTCGCGTCGACGCTCCAGGTACGTCTGCCCAACGCGAATGGAGCCATTTGCGCATTTCGGCTCTGTTCATCATCGATAGCATCTTCTGCGTGGGATCGGGTTTGCGATATTCGCCGCCCTTGCGCAGGAAAAGGATGTACTCGACATCGTTCTTCACGACGGCCCCCGGCTGGTAGGGCTTACCGTAGAAACCGGCCCCATTCCCTTCCGCCTCGTTCGCGCCGTTGGCGATCTTCGTCCAAAGGATCGGGGTGAGGCAGTCCAGCCCCGTACTGCGCGCCCGGACCTGGATGTCTGCGTGCAGCGGCAGGACGTAGTGCCGACCACCCTTCTTACGAGGAACGCATACGTCGCCGACGACGCAGCAGATACGCCCCCCGGGAACAAGAACTCGCGCGCACTCTTTCCAAACTCTGTCGAGCTCGGAGAGAAATGTCTCATAGTCGGCGATCTCGCCCATTTGGCCATCGCGCTTCGCGTATTCCTTGAGCGTGAAGTAAGGCGGTGACGTGACAACGAGGTGTACCGACGCGTCAGGCAACCACGAGAGGTCACGAGCGTCGCCGATCCGCAAGCGATGAGTAGTCCGGTCGAAAGGCTCAGGCCAGATTCGGCGACGGTACTTCGCGTTTACCGCGCGAAGGTGTGCAAGCGCCACGGACGAGTTGTCCGCGATCGCGAGCGCGGGATCGAATTCAACGATCCCGGGGCGGTTGGGCCGCACGGGCGTGACCCGGCGCACCGGCATGACGAGGGCGATGGTGGTCTCCTCCGCACAAGGGAACCCGGTCCCCGTGAATTGTCCACAGGCTTCCACGGGCAGTCCACAATATCTTGTGGGCAAACGGGCGTTGGCACGAAGTTTTTCGGATCGACTAGGTCGCCGTGCTAAACCCCGATTCCTACGCTTTGTCAGCTATCTGGGCATAGCGGGGAGAACAGCGACAGGAGCACGTGGTGCCACCGGGCACCATGCCGACTTACGCCATCTGTCGGTCCGAAAACGGCCTTACACGGCTACTGGTTGATAAGCGGTGGTAACAACCGCTGCGTCAAGCCTTCGATGGATGAGCGACGCTGTCGACATCATGTCCAGCGCGTCCGCCTCTGAGATGTTCCACTCGACCTGTGGCTCATGCGCCGTGACGTTCCGGAATGCATGAACCAATCCGCGCGCCATGTGGGCGATACCCTTTTGCTCATTTTGGAGTGACGGGGTGTCGTATCGGCTCAAGGCGACGATTGGAAATGGGCGCCTGCCGCACTCGAGCGTCTCGTCGATCAGGGCGTTCCCGTCCGCGCAAGACCCTGAAAGGGTGCGCAAGCGGTCCATGACACCTTTCGTTGCTTCGAACACGGCGTGAAAGTAGTTGCCGTCGCGAATCAGTAAGCGTTGCGAGAACTTCAACACACTTGGATGCACTGAACGCTGCTTCAGCTTCGCGCTCAACCGGTTCGCGCGCTCGGAAGATTCGTCCAAGTTCGTCGCGGCCTTCACAAGGCGCAGCTTGCCGTCAGCGCCGAGCTCGATTCCGGAGAGCAGCAGCGTCTCGTTCAGTGCATCGCGAACTTGCGCATACTCGTCACGACGCCCGGACCACCGCGCCGGCGCCAGTGCTGTCTCGATGAACGCTCCCAAGGCGTTCGCGCAGCGATCCTCGCGCTGTCGCCCCGCGAAAGTGTGGTAGATGCGCTTCCACTTGGTGCTCTCTCCGCTAGTGTCGGTGACGTGGCATGCGCGGAACATCCGGGTCATGTCGGATCCCACCAAGGCCTCACCAAGTGTTCGCGAGAGCGCGTCCAGAGATGCGTCATTGAATTGCGGAATCATGTGGAATACCTCGCGGCTGCGAAATAACAAGGCGCCGGGACACGCTTCACGACCACACCATAGGCCCGTGGTGTGCCACCTGGGTGGCACTGAAAACGCCGAGCCTCGCCTGCGAAGGCATATTAGCCCGGAACAACCGGGGGCGCCCTCCCGCCGAGAACAGCCCGTTCAATAAGGCCTCCATTCGCCGAACCACTTCCCGGTGAAGACTACGTTCTTGTGAGGTGCCAGCTACTGCACAGACGGCTAGCTGACGGAAATTTGATTCAGCCGCGCGAGAGCATATTGAAGCAGTCGTTCCACGAGCGCTTCGTATGAGATTCCCGCGTGCTGCGCTTCATCCGGAAGCAGACTCTGCGGGGTCATTCCCGGCAGCGCGTTCACTTCAAGAATCGTCGGTCGTCCGTGGTCGGTTACGATGAAATCCGTGCGCGAATAATCCCGCAACCCAATCAACCGATGCACCGATAACGCCAGCGTCTGCAGCCGCGCGGTGAGGTCGTGATCGATCGGCGCCGGAATCAGATGCCGAGACCCACCCGGTTTGTACTTCGCGTCGTAGCTGTAGAACTCGTCTGTCGAAACGATCTCCACCACTGGCAGCGCTTCTTCACCCAGCACGCCGCACGAGAACTCTCGCCCCGGGACGAACTCTTCCGCCAGGATCTCCGGCGTGCGCGAGCTGGCGTCGATCATCGCTTTGGTCCAGGCTTCGTGCGTTTTCACGATCGCGACACCGGCGCTCGAACCGCTTGCGCGCGGTTTTGCGACCAGCGGCAATTCCAGTGAACCGGGGAGCAGCGGCAGCGTGCCACCGGTGAGGTCGAAGACGTCCCAGGCCGGCGTGGGGAGGCCTTCGGCGGCGAGGAGCTTCTTCGTCAGGTGTTTGTCCATCGAGATCGCGCATGCGGCGACGCCGCTGCCGGTGTACGGGATCCCCATCCACTCGAGCACGCCTTGGATCGTGCCGTCTTCGCCGCCGCGGCCGTGCAGCGCGTTGAACACCACGTCGGGCGCGATCTCGCGCAGCGCGTCGATGAACCGTTCGTCGAAGTCGAGCGATTTCGCGTCGTGGCCGAGCGTCGCGAGCGCGCGCATCACACACGTCCCGCTCTCGATCGAGACCTCGCGCTCCGCGCTGGGACCGCCCATGACGACCGCGACTTTCAAGCCGTGAACTCTCCGACCAGGTGAACTTCGAGGTGTAGGTCGACGCCGAACCGCTCTTCCACCGCTCTCCGCACCCGGGCGAGGAGGGTGGCGACGTCGCGTGCGGACGCGTCGCCCGTGTTGACGATGAAGTTGGCGTGCAAGCCCGACACTTCCGCCCCGCCCTCGCGCCAGCCCTTGGCCCCGACGGCCTCGATCAGCCGGCCGGCGTGGTCGCCCTCGGGGTTCCGGAAGCACGAGCCGGAGTTCGGGATCGCGACCGGCTGGGTCGCCTTGCGCCGGACCAGCCGGGACTGGAGCCGCTCCCGGACCGCCTTGGGGTCGCCGCGCTCGAAGCGCAGGCTGGTGCGGGCGACGATCGCGTCCGGGGGGATCGAGGTCTGCCGGTAGCGCCAGCCGACGTCGATCGGGTGCGGGTCGGGGCGGGCGGGGGTTTGGACGACCACCTCGGTCGCGAACTCGCCGATCTCGCGGTCGGTGCCGGCGTTCATGCGGATCGAGCCGCCGACGGTCGCGGGGATGCCGGCTAGGCCGTCGACCCCGATGCCGCCGAGGGTGGCAACCTTCGTGCAAAGGGCGGGGAGGCTGGCGCTGCCGCCGGCTTCGGCGATCACGGCAGTGTCTTCGGCGCGGACGTCTAGCGTGGTGAAGTCGCCCGAGAGGCGGAGGACGATGCCGCGGATTCCGCCGTCGCCGACCAGCAGATTCGAGCCGGAGCCGAGGACGAACATCGGGAGCCTGCGCTTGAAGACGCGGCGGAGGACGAAGGCGAGTTCGTCCGAGGTTTCGACGTCGACGAGGGCGTCGGCTGGGCCGCCGATCTTCCACCAGGTGTGGGGGGCGAGTGGCGCGTCGAAGTGGGCGCGCTCGCCGAAGTGGTCGTGGAGTGCGGTGCGGTCGGTGTCGTCGAGGTGGGGGACTGTTTTCACCTGAGTTCGCCCTTCGACACGCGCGGGGTGACATCGTTTCGCAAAGGTGGTCTTCGTCGGCACCGCAATGGGGTGCGGGTGGAGAGTCACGGCACCGCTGCGTGGGGGACGATTGCGGGGCTGCTCTTCACGGGTTGCATCGGCGTCGGTCTGGCGTGGATCGGGCGCGCATATTGGGTGTTGTCGCGAAGAACGCGGGACGGTGTCGCCGCGACCGCGGTGATCGAGCGGCTTGCGTATACCGGGCCGTATCTTGTGGGGCGGTTTTTCGCGCTGGTGTCCTTCCGCGATGTCGGCGGAATCAGCCGCTCCGCGAAGATCGTGTTGCCGGCCGTTGTGTGGAACCGATTGCGGGAGGGGCGCGCGGTTGCGATCCTGTACTCCGCGACCGATCCTCGGAGCGTTACGCTGGGCGGCCGCGGCTTGCGTACGCTCAACGAGGTGGCCGGTGCTATTTTCGTTCTGCTTGGCTTGTTGATCGCGCTGACTGCTGCGTGGATCTTGATTGCCGGACTCTTCGAGTGGGGCGGCGTGCCGCCGATACGGCCGTTCGATCAGCAGCATGGCGGCGTGTATCTTCCGCCGCCGCGGTGAGCGCCGCGCTGCAGGTCGCGATCGTTCGCCCTTCGACAAGCTCAGGGTGACATCGGGGTTGGGGCGATGCGTGACGTTCACGGGCGCGTCAGCGCACAATGGATTCTGCAACGGAAGGGCGGCGTTAGCCGCCCAACCTTTTGCTCAGGGTGACATTAGGGGTGCGGCGATGCGCGAGATGCGTTCGCCGAGGCGGTGGGCTACGGTGGTGATTGAGCCAGCTCCGAGCATCAGGATCAGCGCGCCTTCGGGGGACTCGCGGGGGATCGTTTCGAGGAGATCTTCTACGTCGGCGACGTAGATGACGGGTGTGCCGGAGGCGGCGAGGGGGTCGCCGATGAGGCGTTCGCTGACGCCGTCGATTGGTTTTTCGGACGCGGCGTAGACGGGCGTTAGGTAGACGTGGTCGGCGCCGGCGAGGGCGGTGGCGAACTCGTCTTTTAGGTATTGCGTGCGCGTGTAGCGGTGCGGTTGGAAGGCGACGATCAGCGGACCGTCGTGCGCGAAGTTGCGCGCGGCAGCGATCGTTTGTGCGATCGCGGTCGGGTGGTGCGCGTAGTCGTCGACGACCGTCAGTGCACCGCGGCCGACGACTTCGAAGCGGCGCTGCACGCCGCGGAAGGCGGCGAGCGCGGGGGCGATGTCGTCGAAGCGGATCCCGACTGCGCGCGCAGCGCCGATCGCCGCCAGCGCGTTCTGCACGTTGATCTCGCCCGGCACGTGCAGCTCGATCTCGCCGAGTTCGACGCCGCGGTCGCAGACGGTGAAGCGCGCGCCGAGGTCGGCGAAGCGCACGTCCGTTGCGGTGAGGTCCGCGTCGGCGTCGCGCGTGGCGAAGGTCGAGACCGGCGCCTGCGCCTGGCGGCCGACGGCTTTGCTTGCGCGGTTGTCGTTGCCGACCACGACTTTCCCGTGCGCCGGAACCTTGTTCGCGAAGACGGTGAACTGCTCGAGCAGGCGCGGCAGGTCGGCGTCCGACGCGACGTGGTCGTTCTCGATGTTCGTCACGACCGCGATCGTCGGGTTCAGGTACAGGAACGAACCGTCGGACTCGTCGCTCTCGGTCACGAACCACGTTCCGTTGCCGACGCGGGCGTTGGTGCCGGTGTCGACGCGGATCCCGCCGACGGCGACGGTCGGGTCGAGTCCGGCGGCTTCGAAGATCGTGGCCAGCATCGCGGTGGTCGTCGTCTTGCCGTGCGTGCCGGCGACCGCGACCACCTTGTGGCCTTTCGCTAGCTCGGCCAGCATCGCGCCGCGCGTCACCACGTCGAGCTTGCGTTCGATCGCGTCGACGAACTCGGCGTTTTCGTGCGCGATCGCGGAGGAGACGACCACGACCGCGGCGTCGCCGACGTTCTCGGCGCGGTGGCCGATCGCGATGCGCACGCCTTCGGCTTCCAGCATGTCGATCAGCGGCGTGCGCTGCACGTCCGAACCGCTCACCTGCGCGCCGCGGGCGAGGAGCAGCCGCGCGATCGCGCTCATGCCGATCCCGCCGACGCCGACGAGATGGTACGCCGTGCCTTTCACGGGTGTTGTTCGTTCGCTTCGGCGCCGTCTTGCACCCGCGCGGGAACGATGCGCCCGATCCGTTCGACAATTGTCGCAGCTGCGTTGCGCGGCGCCAGCGACCGTGCGGCCCGTCGCATCGTCACGACCTGGTCGGTGTCGAGGATCTCGCGCAGCGTCCACCACAGCAGGTCGCCGTCGACCTTCGCGTCGGGGAGGACGACCGCGGCGCCGGCGCTTTCGAACAGGGCGGCGTTGTGCGCCTGGTGCTGATCGGCGGCGAACGGATACGGGATCAGAATGCTCGGGGTGCCGGTGACCGCCGCCTCGGCCAGGGTCGAGGCGCCGGAGCGGGCGATCAGCACGTCGGCGGCGGCGTAGGCGTCGGCCGGATCGTCGAGATACGGCACGAGCACGACGCGGTTGCCGGGCGCGAGCTCGCGCTGTTCGGCCTGCATGTACACGTAGTCGCGCGCGCCGCAGACGTGCAGAACCTGCCAGTTGTAGGGCAGCGTGCGGCGGGTCACCAGCGCCGTGACCGCCTCGTTGATCGAGCGCGCGCCCTGGCTGCCGCCCATCACGACGACGGTGGTGCGGTCGGGGTCGAGGCCGAGACGCTCGCGCGCGCTCGGCGCGTCCTTCACGACGCGCAGCGAGGCGCGCACCGGCGCGCCCGTCACGACGGTCTTCCGCCCGAAGGAGCGTTCGGAGGCGGCGTAGGTCGTCCAGACTTCGTCGACCAGCGGTGTGAGGAGCCGGTTCGTCAGGCCGGGGGTGACGTTGATCTCGAGCAGCGCGATGCGCGCGGGGATGATGCGCAGCAGACGCAGGATGCGCGCGGCGACGACGACCGGGAAGCAGACGTAACCGCCGGTCGCGACGACGAGGTTCGGTTTGAAGCGCGCCAGCGCGCCGAGCGCGACCACGACGCCGGCGCTGTTCGCGACGATGGTGCGCACGGTGGAGAGCGAGAACGAGCGCTGCAGCGGCGCGCTCGGAACGAACGTGAGCGGGATCGTCGTCACCAGCGTCGCTTCGAGGCCGTGGCGGTTGCCGAAAAAGCGCGCTTCGTAGACGCCGGGCGGCTCCGCGGCGCGCAGCGCGTCGTCGATCGCGAGCGCCGGATAGACGTGGCCGCCGGTCCCTCCGCCGGTGAACGCGACGCGCAGCTTCACGTCAACGGGGGTTCGATTTTCGGGGCGCGTCCCCCGCCCTTCGCGATCCCCGCCCTTCGACGTCATCCTGAGCTTGTCGAAGGGTCAGGATGACATTAGGGGGTGTCGCTCGGCGGGGTGCGCACGGGCATGACGACGGAAGGCCGGCGTCAGCCGGCCAACCTTTGTTCGCCCTTCGCTTGAGCTTGTCGAAGGGTCAGGATGACAGCGGCCGGGGGCGGGCCGCCTGGGGCCGGGAACGATAGCCCGGACGCGGAATTGTATGAATGTGACTGCCTCGTCCAGTGCACGCGGGCCCGACGCGAACGATCGGGCGATCACCGAAGCCGTCGTCGACTTTCTCGAAGGACACGGCGTGACGACGTATGCCTTCGCGCGGAGCCCCTCTGCGATCGTCGTTTCCTTGCCGAACGAGCCCGATCGAGCGGTCGAGCGACACATCAAGGGGATCCGCGCTCGGCTGCGAGGCCTCTCCCTAGGTCCGCCCTCGCCCGAGGCCGGCCTGGTCGCCCGCGACCCGCGCGACGATCACGCAATCATCATCGCGATAAAATCCCCGCCCGGCGAGTCCGACCTGCGCGACGAAATCGTCCGCGTGCTCAAGGCAGAGGAGCCCGAACTGCGCCGACGTGGGATCGAATCGCTGCGACTGTTCGGCAGCGTCTCGCGCCGCAAATCGCATCCGAACGATGTCGATCTGCTGGCGCGCTTTCGCCCGGGTCTGCGACTCTCGGCATTTGACATAGCGGACACCCAGGCGTATATCGAGCAGCGGCTTGGGCGCCGCGTGGACTTGTCCAACGAGCAGACGTTTCCGAGCGCCTTCAAGATCGCTGTGGAGAGAACCGGCGTTCCGATCTTCGGCACGTGAACGGCCGCGACACGACGTATCTCGCGCACGTCGCCAAAGCAATCCGTGCGATCGATGACTATTTGACAGATGTTACTGAGGACGTCTTCGTTCGCACTCCGATGATTCGCGATGCGGTGCTGCGGAATCTCGAGATCATTTCCGAAGCTAGCCGACGCCTTTCCGATAACCTGAAAGATCGATACCCAGGCGTCCCCTGGACGGGGATCGCCGGCGCCGGCAATGTCTACCGGCATGATTACGACGAGGTGGATGATGCCGTCGTTTGGCAGACAGCGACGGCCGGCTTGGAGTCGCTCCGGGAATTGCTGCGGCACGAACTCTAGGCGCACTTCCCCCGCCCTTCGACAGGCTCAGGGTGACAATGAAGGGTCAGGGTGATGCGGTGGGGTGGGGTTGGGTTGGGATTCGAAGAGTTTTTGGCGGGCGTAGACGGCGAGGCGGGCGGCGGTGTAGTCGGTGGGGTCGATCTCGGCGGCGCGCGAGAAGCGGGCGGCGGCGGTGCTCCAGTCGCCGCGGCGGAGCGCGAAGGCCCCTGCGTCTTTGAGGTACTTCGTGTTCAGCGGAGCGAGCGCGATCGCGTGGTCGGCGTCGCGCGCGGCTTCGCGGAGATCGCCGAGCCGCGCGGCGTAGGTGCCGAGCCGCCACCAGCTGTCGGCTAGCGCGTCCGGACGCGTTCCGGCGGCGGCGAGACGGTCGCGGACGATCCCCTCGAGCCGGTGCGCCTCGCGCACGTTTCCGTTGTACCAGTCCGCGCGCATGCTGATGTACGACTGCAGCGCCGCGTCGTCGCCGGCTTCCAAGAAGAGTCGAAACGCGCGTTCCTCGTCGCCCTGAGCCAGCGCCACGCGCGCTCGCGTCTCGCTCGCGAGCGGGCCGGCGGGGATTCGGGCGGCGTATCGTTCGGCCGACGGCAGGTCGTGACGAACGAGCGCGTCGTCCGTCAGGTACAGGTCGACCAGCGGCAGCGGAAT
The DNA here is from genome assembly GCA_003168375.1 of Vulcanimicrobiota bacterium. Lineage (GTDB taxonomy): Bacteria > Vulcanimicrobiota > Vulcanimicrobiia > Vulcanimicrobiales > Vulcanimicrobiaceae > Vulcanimicrobium > Vulcanimicrobium winogradskyi. Next base: position 1,270,502 of record PMSI01000001.1, on the reverse strand, counting down.
GACGCGCGTGAGCCCGTCGTAGATCTGAATCCCGAGCTGCTTCGGGAGATACCGCACCAGCGAGAGCGGGGCGGCATAGCGCGAGAACAGCGCGCTCGACGCGAACTGCAGTGACGCGCACAGCAGCGCGAACGCCGCGGCGGTCGCGACGATCACGCGACGCGCGCGCGGGTTGCGCGGACGGGCGAGCGCGACGTTTTGCGCAGGGCGCTCGTGGCCGGCGCAGGCGAGGGCGAGCGCCATGAACGGCAGCCACAACCCGAAGATCACGATGCTGACCGTGTCGATCAGACCTTGCACCCACGTGCCGGCGAGTCCGGCCGCGATGCCGAGCGCGACTACGCCGTAGGTCGCGTCGGGCCGCAGCCGCGCGCGCAGCTCGACGACGAACCGCCACCAGCCAAAGATGAGCGCTGCGAGCCCGACGAGTCCCGTCTCGGCGGCGATCGTCAGGACCACGCTGTGCGCGTGAAACGCGAGCAGCTCGCCGCCCGGCATGCGGAACAGTCGGTACATGCGCGCGAAGTCGAACGGTCCGATGCCGGTGAGCGGGAAGAATGCCGTTATCTGGAGTGCGCCGGCCCAGATCGACGAGCGCGTGAAGTTCTCGGACGGATCGTGGTGCGCGTTGAAGATCAGCGCGAGCACGAGGACCGCGGCGCACGCGATCGCGATCGCGAGGCGCGTGCCGCCGTGACCGCGGCGGTACAAGAACGCGAACAGGGCGAGTGCGGCCGCCATGCCGACCCAGCCCGCGCGCGAGAACGTCATCACGAACGCGATCGAGCCGAGCACGAGCGCGGGCCACGCCAGCGCGTCCAGGTTCAGCTTCTTCGCCTGCGTGAGCGCGAGCGCGACCGGGACGAACACGATGAGGTATCCCGCGAGTTCTCCCGGCAGTACGAACGTTCCGATCGCGCGGCCGTGCCCAATCGTGTACATGCCGGCCGGTTCTCGCGCGTACACGAGCACGATCGCGAGCAGTGAGGCCAGCATCCCCGAGAGCAAGTACGCCCTGAGGATCGCCGGGATGACGCTCGGCAGGCGATAAAAGCGCAAGATCGTCGCGTGCGCGATCACGCCGAAGAGCAGGATCGCGATGAAGACGGCGCCGGCGAGCGGATCGAATCCGAGCAGCGCCGAGAGTAGCACCGCGGCGGGGAGCGCAGCGACGGGGAGCAGCGTCGGCATCGGCCGGCGCGGCATCGCCGAGAGCAGCAACGCCCAATACGCGACGATCGCAGCGACGAGTACGAGCAGCGCGATCGTCAGCGACCGCGGGAGGAGCAAGATTCCCGGGACCGGTGCTCCGGTCAACCCGATGAACGCCGGATAGAGCGGGATCAGGAAGAACGCGACGCTGAGCGACGCGGCGAGGATCCCGGGCGGCCGCTTCACGCTGTGACCATTAGCCAAAGCGTGAGGATTCCCTGAAGCAGCGGCGTCCGGCACATCGCACGCCCGTCACATCGTTCGCCCTTCGACGTCATCCTGAGCCTGTCGAAGGATCAGGGTGACATCGGGGTGGTGCCACGCCACTTTGAAATGGAAGGGCGGCGTTCGCCGCCCAACCTTTAGCGCTTCGCGGTGAAGGGGAGGAGCGATGTTGGCGTGCCGAGGCTGTGCATGATGCCGTATTGGGCGCCGGTTCGCGTGAAGACGGCGATCGAGCCCTCTTCGCCGCTGCGGCACGGGGCGTTGACGGCGTAGACGAAGTCGGGGCCGACCGCGAGCGCCGTTGTCGAGGTGACGTTGTCGTGGATGCGCGCGACGGGCTGCGCGTGCAGGTCGGTGAAGACGTCGATCTCGGCGTTGGGGAGCGTGCAGCCGGGATTGCCGGCAAGGACGGCGAGCGTGCCGTCGGGCGCGGTGGCGATCGCGCGCGCCGGCAGGCCGACGTAGCGCAGCGTGGCGGTTTGTTCGAGCGCGGTGGTGTACGCGCGCACCTCGCCGTCGCGCACGTCGTTCACCGCGAAGCGGTCGTCGGGGAGCGGGACCAGCGAGTTGCCGTCCATGAGGACGTCGCGCTGCAAACGGCCGTTGCGGTCCCACACGCGCAGCCGTCCGCTGCCGAGCGTGATGATCGAATCGCCGACGCCGAGCGCTTCGCTCACGCCGAGCGCCGCGGTCGGCGCGCCGACCAGCGAGCCGCGCGCGTCGTAGCGGCGCACGAGCTGCGAGCCCGACTCGAGCGCGAGGAAGCCTTCGTTGCCGCGGAAGATCGCCGTGCCGCGCGCGAACGTCTTGATCTTGCGCGACTGGAGGCTCGGCGAGACGGTCTCGACGGCGCCGAACGCGCCGTCGTCGTAGCTCACCACCACGCTGCCGTCCGCGATCGTGCCCAAGATGCGGTAACCGGTCGCGCCGCCGCCCGCGACGGCCGCGTTGCGGTGGTCGCCTTCGGCGTACACCAAGAACGTGGGCGTTGCGACCAGCAGCGAGGGGACGGGAGCGTCGGCGGCGAGGGCGGTGGCATTGTCCCCCTTCGACAAGCTCAGGGTGACAATGAGGCAGCTCAGGGTGACAAGGGTGACAATGATTCGCGCCGGCGCCGCGGGTTTGCTACGCATGGAGGACGACAAGGGCGTTACGCATGGCGGTGGCGGGTGATGTTGGCGATGAGGGCTACCGCGATGAGGCAGACGACTAGCGAGGTGCCGCCGAACGATATGAAGGGGAGCGGGACGCCGGTGACCGGCCAGGACGACGTGACGACGCCGATGTTGATGAAGGCTTGGATCACGATCATGAACGTGCAGCCGAGCGCGAGCAGCATGCCGAAGCGGTCCGGGCACTTGATCGCGAGCGTAACGGCGCGGACCGCGAACAGCACGAAGAGCGCGATCACCGTGATGCAGCCCAGCATCCCCAGCTCTTCACCGATCACGGCGAAGATGAAGTCGGTGTGCGGCATCGGCAGGTAGAAGTATTTCTGGCGAGAGGCGCCCAGGCCCAGGCCGAACAGGCCGCCGCTGCCGAGCGCGAGCAGCGACTGCACGATGTGGAAGCCGGTGTTCTGCGCGTCCTTCCACGGGTCGAGGAAGGCGAAGACGCGGGCGCGCTTGTAGGCCGACGAGCCGACCGCGATCGCCGCGGCCGGGAGCATGGCGAGCGCGCACATGATCAGGTGCTCGAAGCGCGCGCCGGCGGCGAACAGGATCGCGAACGCGGTGAAGATGTAGAGCGAGCCCGTCCCCATGTCGGGCTCGACGAAGACCGGCGCCGCGAGCAGCAGCGTGACGAACAGCGCCGGCGCGACGCCTTTCGAGAGCGAGCGAATCCCTTCGCCGAGCTGTGAGAGCTTCGCGGCGAGGAACAGCACCAGCGCGAGCTTGCCGAGTTCCGAGGGCTGGAACGAGAGCGCGTGCAGGCCGAGCCAGCGGCGCGAACCGCCGGCGGCAAACCCGACGTGCGGGATCAGCGTCACCACCAGTAGCACGAACGTCACCGCGACGACCGCCGGTGCGATCCCGCGCAGCTTGCGGTAGTCGAGGCGGTAGACGACATACGCCAGCACCAGGCCGACCAGCAGATAGATGACTTGGCGCTTGAGATAGTGCGCGGTGTCGTGGTAGTCGGCGTACGCGGTCGCGCTCGAGGCGCTGAAGACCATGACGAGCCCGAGCGCGATCAAAAACGCGACCGAACCGAGCAGCAGTGCATCCGGCGGTTTGAGCGTGACGCGATGGCGGCCGGCGGACCAGGGTTCGCCCTTCGACAGGCTCAGGGTGACATTAGGGTTTGGGGCGTTAGCCCGGTGAGCTCGGGCGGTTTGCGGGTTAACGTGCACTTGCGACGGGTTTTTCGAGGGCGTGGACGGCGTTGGCGAATTGTTCGCCGCGGTGTTCGGCGGAGCGGAACATGTCGAACGAGGCGCAGCCCGGCGAAAGCAGGATGACGTCGCCCGGGTCGGCGAGATCGCGTGCTCGCGCGACCGCGTCCTCCATCGAGCTCGCCAACTCGACTTTGGCGCGCTTCACCACGCCCGCGATCTCTTCGGCGGCGTCGCCGATCAGCACGACGGCCTTCGCGCGCGAGCTGATCACCTTCCCCATCTCGGCGAAATCGGTGCCTTTTGCTTTGCCGCCGGCGATCAGCACGATCGGTTTCTCGGCGAAGGCGCGCATCGCGGCGATCACCGAGCCGGGGTTGGTCGCCTTCGAGTCATCGACGTACTGCACGCCGTCGACTTCGGCGACGGGCTCCAGCCGGTGGCCGAGCGGACGGAACGTGCGCACGCCTTCGCGGATCGCTGCGACCGGCAAGCCGGCGGCGAGCGCGACCAGGACGGCGCCCATCACGTTCTCGACGTTGTGGCGGCCGAGCAGTGCGATCTCGCGCACCGGCAGGATGTCGACCGGGCGCGGATCGCCGGTCGGCGGCGCGTACACGATCAGCTCGTGGTTGCGCAGATAGAGCGTCGACTGGCGGTGCGGCTCGTCCGAGAACCACAGCGCGGGGGTCTTGATGCGGTCGCCGTACTGTCCTTCCGACGCCGATGCGACGATCGGATCGTCGAGGTTGCCGACGAACGTGTCGCCCGGGCCTTGGTTGGTGAAGATGCGGAACTTCGCTTCGGCGTACTCTTCCATCGAGTGGTAGCGGTCGAGGTGATCGGGCGTGACGTTGAGGATCAGCGAGATGCGCGGCTTGAACGAGCGGATCGACTCCAACTGGAACGACGAGACCTCCGCGACGACCCAGTCGCCGGCCGCGGCGTCGACGGTCTCGCGGATCAGCGGGTTGCCGATGTTGCCGCCGACGTGCACGGTCTTGCCGGCGGCGGCGAACAGTGCGCCGACCAGCGCGGTGGTCGTCGTCTTGCCCTTGGTCCCGGTGACCGCGACGATCGGCGCCTTGCACAGCCGGTACGCGACCTCGACCTCGCTGAAGACCGGGATCCCGGCGGCCTGCACGCGGCGCACGAGCGGGTTGTTGAGCGCGATCCCCGGCGAGAGCACGGCGACGGTGACGTGCTCGAGCGCCGCCTCGAGTTCGCTCGGCGGGACGAAGGTGACGTTCGCGGCGCGCAACTCGTCGAGCGCGTCGGCAAGCTGCTCGGGCGGCGCTTCGTCGGTCGCGACGACCGAGCCGATCCGCGCGCGCAGCACCTCGACGCTCGCACGGCCACTGCGGCCCAGGCCGATGACGAGAGCGTGGTCGGTGCGGTCGAAGCGACCGCTGGTGGATTCGATCATACGGTGCGCACGATCAGGGCGAAGCCCAGCAGCGAGAGGACCAGCGATGCGAGCCAGAACCGCGACGTCACCTTGGTCTCCGGCCACCCGGCAAGTTCGAAGTGATGGTGGAGCGGGCTCATCAGAAACACGCGACGGCCAGTGGTCTTGAACGAGGCGACTTGGATGATGACACTTAGGGTTTCGGCCGCGAACACGCCGCCGATGAGCAACAGGAACAGTTGCGTATGCGTGAGGATCGCGATCCCCGCCAGCGCACCGCCGAGTGCGAGCGATCCGGTGTCGCCCATGAAAACGCGTGCCGGATGCCTGTTGTAGACCAGGAAACCGAGCACCGCGCCGACGGTCGCGGCGGCGAGGGCCAGCGCGGCGAGCGCGCTGTCCCACGTCTGCCGCAGTGTGGCATACGCCGTGTACGCGAGCACGAGGAGCGGTGGTACCGCGACGCCTGAGGCGAGGCCGTCGAGGCCGTCGGTGAGATTCACCGCATGCGTCGTCGAGAGCACGACGATGACGGAGAGCCCGTACCAGAACCACGCCGGTACCTCGCCGATTCCGAGCAGCACGGTCGGTTGGGGGCCGGCGACGACCAGGAACGCGACGGCGACGACCGCCGTGAGCGCGAACTTCGGCAGCGCGCGCAGCCCGCGGTTGTTCCGGCCGCGGATCTTTGCGATGTCGTCGATCGCGCCGATCGCCATGCAGCCGTACACGAGCAGCGCGAGTGCGACCGTCTCGCGTGACGGGGCGAATGCGATCGCGACCAGTGGTGCCAGGCCGAACAGCACACCGCCCATCGTGGGCGTTCCGGTCTTCGCTTGGTGCGTCTGCGGCGCGTCGTCGTATGCGGTCTGCCGCGCGGCGGCCTTGCGGAGCGTTGCGATGAGCGGACGCCCGAGCAGCACCGCGAGCGCGAACGCGACGCCGCCGCAGATCAGCAACGGAACGAACAACAGGCCGCTGTAACCAGGGAAGTACAACGCGAGCAGCACCCACCACGGCAGGTTGATCCCGATGTCGCTCATCGTTCGCCCTTCGACAAGCTCAGGGTGACATTAGGCGGGGTGGCGACGCTCGATGGGCTCGGGGAGGCATTGTGGCGTACGATAAGCGGGTTGGGGCCGGGGGCTCGCCAGGTGAGGATGACGATCGGCGTTTGTTCGTCGCCGTTGCCGCCGGGGTTGCTGAGCAGGGCGCGTTCGACGGCGGCGCGGTCGAGGTGCGGCGAGGCGCCGAGCGCTTTCGCGCGGCGCAGGTCGTTCGCGTCGACGATCGCGACGTGGACGCCGAGCGCATCGGCCAGCTCGGTCGCGACGCGGTCGGGTTCGGCGGGGCCGAGCACGATCGCCCGCTCGTACGGCGGCATGGTCCCGGTGTAGCCGTCGATCGCGGCGATCGCTTCGCCGAGGATCTCGTAGAACGCGCCGCGCCGCCCGCGCAGGCGGCCGAAGACGTGCGCGACCGCCGCCCACAGGACTTTGCGCGTGCCGACCTGGTCGATGACGAGTTGCAGCGACTCGGGCTGACTCACCGTGGCCATCGGATCGGCACGGCGCGAGAGCGCGAGCGCGAGCGGCGAGGGGCGGATCGACTCGGCGGCGATGAAGCGCGACTGCGCGATCGCGACGCCGGTCTCGGCGATCGCGACGACGTCGCCGGGCTGGGCGATCCCGCGAATCGCGTCACCGACCAGCGCCGCGAGATCGTCGTTCGGCGCGATCAGTCGCGTGCGCACCGGGATCGCGACCAGCCCTTCGGGCAGGCCGCTCTCGCGCACCGCAACCGGGATCACGCAAACACCTCGGCGCCGAGCGCTTCGGCGATCTGCTCCATCTTGTACATGCGCGAGCCCTTGAGCAGGATCGCGTCGCCGCGGCGCACGTTGGCGCGCAGCCAGGCGATCGCGTCCTCGTTGCTCGCGTAGCGGACGACCGCGCCGCCCTTCGCTTCGACGCCGCGTGCGGTGTCTTCGGCGTAGCGTCCGCCGGCGAGCACGATGTCGGCGCGCGTCCCCGCGATCTCACCGATCTTGTGGTGCATCGTCGGCGCCTCGTCGCCGAGCTCGGCCATGCTGCCGAGCACCGCGATGCGCCGCTCCGCCTCTTCGCGGCCGAACGTCGCGAGCGTCACCAGCGTTCCCGAGAGCGAGGCGTTGTACGCGTCGAAAATGAGGCGCACGTCGTCGGGGAGCTCGATGACTTCGTAGCGGCCGTGCGGGAGCGCGAGGCCGCGCACCGCGTCGGCCAGCGCTTCGGCGGTCGCGTTGCACAAGAGCGCGGCGGCGAACGCGCCGGCCAGGTTGCGGCGGTTGTGGTCGCCCGGGAAGCCGATCGCGATGTGGTACGTCTCGGTCGTGCCGTCCTCGGCGATCGTCCAGACGGCGTCGGCCTCGATGACGACGGCGCGCTGGCCGTGCGGCGGGCGTTCGCCGTCGATCCCGTACCAGATCGGCGGCGCGGCGAGGCCGGCGGCGCGCGTGACCGAGGCGGCGTCGTCGAGGTTGAGCACGGCGCGGCGCGCACCCGCGGGGACCGCCCACTTCGTCTCGGCGATCCGTTCGCGCGAGCTCATGATCTCGAGGTGCGCCTCGCCGATGTTCGTCAGCACGCCGACGTCGGGGCGCGCGGCCTCGACCAGCACGTCGAGGTCGCGGTGCTTGCGCGCGCCCATCTCGACGATCGCGACGCGCGCATCGCCGTCGTCGAGCCCGCACAGGAACTTCGCGACGCCGACTTCGTTGTTCTCGTTCTCCGGCGTCGCGGCGACCGGGATCCCGGCGCCGCGCAGGAGCGCGAGCAGAAACTGCTTGGTCGTCGTCTTGCCGGTGCTGCCGGTGACGGCGACGACGGTTCCCTTCACGCGCGAACGCGCCAGGCGGCCGAGTGCGAGGTAGGCCCGCAGCGTGTCGCTTACGACCAGCGCGGCGCGGCCCGGCGGCACGACCGCCGCGTCGTCGATGATCGCGCAGGCCGCCCCGCGCACGAACGCCTCCTCCACGTACGCGTGCCCGTCGAAGCGCTCGCCGCGCAGCGCGAGGAACGTCGCGCCGCGCTCGATCGCACGCGTGTCCGTCTGCACCAGCAGCGACTCCGGGAACGCGCTCTCGCCTGACGCGGTGGCGTGGATCGCTTCGATCGCCTCGCGCATCGGAAGTCTCATCGCGAGTCCGCGCGTTTCGCGAAGGCGATGCGGACTTCGTCGCGGTCGTCGAAGGGGCGGGTTTCGTGGCCGACGATCTGGTAGGTCTCGTGGCCTTTGCCGGCGACGACGACGGTGTCGCCGGCGCGTGCCTCGTCGATCGCGCGGCGGATCGCGCTGCGCCGGTCGAGCTCGATGTGCGTCCGCTGGTAGCCGTTCGCGATATCGCGCGCGATCGTCATCGGGTCTTCGCTGCGCGGGTTGTCCGAGGTGACGATGACGCGGTCGGCGAGCCGGGCGGCGATCTCGCCCATCTGCGCGCGTTTGCCGTGGTCGCGGTCGCCGCCGCAGCCGAACACGACGATCAGATCGCGTTTGGTCGTCTCGCGCACCGCGCGCAGCACGTTCTCCAGCGCGTCCGGGGTGTGCGCGTAGTCGACGATCGCGTCGATCCCGAACGCGCCGAAGCGCTCCATGCGGCCCGGAACCGAGCGCGTCGTGGCGAGGCCGCGCGCGATCGTCTCGATCGGGATCCCAACGTTGAGGATTACTGCAGCACCCATCGCGGCGAGCGCGTTGCGGACGTTGAAGCGGCCGGGGAGGTTGATGGTGAACTCGTGCGACCCGACGCGGAACGTCGAACCGTCACCTTGCAGCTGCAGATCGGTCGCGTGGAGACCGCCTTGCGGTTCGGCGTCGATGTAGTACGGGAACGGGTGGTCGAGCTCGCTCGCGAAGCGCGCGCCGAACGGGTCGTCGAGATCGATCACCTGATCCGGAGCAAGGTCGAGCAGCCGGCGCTTCGCGGCGGCGTACCGTTCGAGCGTGCCGTGGAAGTCGAGGTGATCGCGCGTGATGTTGGTGAGCACGGCGACGCGGAAGCGCACGTGGTCGACGCGGTGCAGCGCCAGCGCGTGCGACGATACTTCCATCGCGACCGCCTGCGCGCCGGCGTCGCGCTGCGCCGCGAGCAGGCCGTGGAGCTCGAGTGCGAGCGGCGTCGTGTTCGCGAGCGGCCAGCGGAGATCGCGGAACTCACCGCCGAGCGTCCCGATCACGCCGCAGGCGATCCCCGCGGCCTCGAGGACGTCGCGCAGGAGGTGCGTCGTCGTCGTCTTGCCGTTGGTGCCGGTGACGCCGATGACGATGAGCGCGTGCGAGGGATGGTCGTGAAACGCGTCGGCGAGCGCGGATGCGGCGACGCGCGTGTCGCTCACGATGATCGCGGGGACACCCTTCGACAAGCTCAGGGTGACATTGGGGTTGCTCAGGGCGACATTGGGGTTGCTCAGGGCGACATTTGGGTTGCTCCGGCGGTCCGACAAGCTCAGGACGATCGCGTTCGTCAGCGCGAGATTCGGGTCTTCGAGGACGATCGCGGTGGCGCCGCGGGCGAGGGCGTCGGCGATGAAGTTGTGGCCGTCCGTGCGCTCGCCGCGGAGGGCGACGAAGAGCGTTCCGGGGCGGACGGCGCGCGAATCGGTGGCGATCGCGTCGACCGACGGCGGGAGCGAGCCGGCGACACGCGCGCCGGCCAGCGTCGCGACGAGCCGGGCAGTCTCTCGCATCAGCGAGTTCCCTTCGCCGCAAGGCTCGAACGGACCAAGCGCGGCGGCTGCGCCGAGGGCATGACGCCGGCGTGGAACATCGCGGCGCGGGCGAGCTCGGCGAAGACCGGCGCGGCGACCTGCGAGCCGTAGATCGAGCCGTGCGGGCGGTCGACCTTGACCAGGATCACGTAGCGCGGCCGCTCGGCCGGGATCATCCCGACGAACGAGGCGATGTAGGCACCGCTCAGATAGCGCCCGTTCTCGACGACCTGCGCCGTGCCGGTCTTGCCGGCGGTCGTGTAGCCCGCCACGCGCGCGGTCGGGTTGCCGGTGCCGTGCAAGACGACGGCGCGCATGTACCCGCGCAGCGTCGCGGCGGTGCGCTCGGAGATCGCGCGGTGCTCAACCTCGGCGTTGTACCGGTAGAGGGTCTTCCCGTTCGCGTCCTGGATCGCCGCGACGATGCGCGGGCGGATCAGCACGCCGCCGTTCGCGATCGCGGCGTAGGCGCGGGCGAGCGCGAGCGGCGTGATGGAGATCCCGTGGCCGAACGAGATCGTCGCGAGCGAGGAGCCGCTCCATTCCGACGGGGCGGCGACAATGCCGGGGTTCTCGCCCGGGAGCTCGACCTCGGTCGGATCGCCGAACCCGAACCTGCGGATCGTGCGGTACACCGCCGTCGGCCCGGTCGCAAGCCCGATCTCGGCCGCACCGACGTTGTGCGAGTACGCGACGATCTGCTCGATCGACTCGCTGCCGCCCACCATGCCGGCGGCCATCATCCCGTCCTCGGCGTTGTAGATCGTGCGCCCGCCGACCTCGATCGAATCGCGCGCGGGGAAGCGAACCCCCGGCGCGAACTTGCCGCTCTCGAGCGCGGCCGCGGCGGTGATCAGCTTGAACGTCGAGCCTGGTTCGTAGGCGTCGGCGATCGCGCGGTCGCGCCACGAGTCGGACGAGAACGCGCCGAAGCGCGCCGGGTCGAAGTCGGGGACGTTGGCGATCGCGAGCAGCTCGCCGTTCCAGGGGTCCATCACGATCGCGGTGCCGGCGCGCGCGCTCCACTTCTTCACCGCCGCGCGCAGCAGGCGCTCCGCCTCGAACTGCAGGTAGGGATCGAGCGTGGTGACGATCGTCTTGCCGGCGACGGCACGCTCGATGACATGCGTCTCGCCGAACGGGATCGAGCGGCCGAACTGGTCGGCTTCGATGCGCATCTTCCCCGGCGCGCCGCGCAGCAGCTTGTCGCGCGAGTACTCGAGGCCGTCGAGGCCGTTCTCGTCGGTGCCGGTGAAGCCGAGCACGGTCGACGCGAGCCGGCCCGAGGCGACGAAGCGCGTCCCGGTCTCTTCCGACTTGGTGCCGATTCCGGCCAGTCCGAGCGCGTCGACGCGCTGCGCGACCTCGTGCGGAACCTTGCGCGCGAGCCAGAGGAACTCGAACTTGCCGCGCATCGCGCGCTCGAGTTCGGCGGCGGGCTTGCGCAGCAGCGGGGCGAGCTTGCGCGCGGCGGCGTGCGGATCGACGATCTCGGTCGGCGCGGCGTAGATCGACTCGGACGGGAGCGAACGCACCAGCACGCCGCCGTTGCGGTCGAGGATCGCGCCGCGGCGCGCGAACGAGTCGACGGTGGTGTCGTGCTGCAGCTGCGCCGCGTGCGCGAGCTTCGGCCCCTCGCGGATCTGGAGCTCGCCGAGCCGCGCCGCCAGGAGCATCGCCAGCACGACGACCGCGACGAGCGAAACCTTCGCTCGTACCGGTGCGACGCGCGCGAACGCACGCGCCGCCATTACTTCACTCCGCTACTGAACCAGGTCCCGAAGAAGGCGAGGCCGGTCGGTTTCGGCTGCGCTTTCGGCTCGGGGACGCGAACGACGGCGTAGACGTGCGGGTCGTGCAGCCGCAGCTTGCCGGCGAGCGCCGCGAGGCGTTCGGGAGATTGCAGGCGCGCGATCTTGTTGTCGCGGCGCTGCGCGTCGTTCGCGAGCGCGGTGCGTTCGCGCTCGGCGCGAACGATCGCGAAGCTGAGCGAGGTGACGTTGGAGGTGAGCGTGACGTAGGCGAGCAGCGGGACCAGCACGGCCAGCGCGAGCGTGACGACGGCGAAGACCGGGCGCTGCAGGCGGCGGCGCGTGCGGCGCGTGCGGCGCTGCGTCGCGTGACGTACCCGTTCGAGCCGGCGCGGCTCGAGCGTGGGTTGAGGCGCGATGCGCTGCGGGGCGATCATGCGGCCTCCTCCTCGATCCGCTCGGCGACGCGCAGCTTGGCGCTGCGCGCGCGCGGGTTCGTCGCGAGCTCATCCTGGCCGGCGACGATGGGCTTGCGCGTCACCGCGCGGGCGCGCGGGTCCTCGCGGAAGGTGTGCTTCACGATGCGATCCTCGAGCGAATGGAAGCTGATGACGGCGATCCGTCCGCCGGTCGCGGTCCGTGCGAGCGCGGCATCGAGCCCGTCGCGCAGTGCGCCGAGCTCGTCGTTGACGGCGATGCGGAGCGCCTGGAACGTCCGCGTCGCCGGGTGGATGCGTGCGTGCGCCGGCGCGCGCACCGCGCGTGCGACGACGTTCGCGAGGTCGGTGGTATCGCGCACCGGCGTGCCGGCGTCGCGCAGCGCGACGATCGCGCGAGCGATGCGGCGCGATTTGCGCTCTTCGCCGAACCCGTAGATCGCGTCGGCGATCTCGCGCTCGTCGCGGTTGGCGAGGAACTCCGCGACGGATTCGCCGCGGGTCGGGTCCATCCGCATGTCGAGCGGGGCGGAGGCGCGGAACGAGAAGCCGCGCTCGGCCTCATCGAACTGCATCGAGCTCACCCCCAAGTCGAACAGCACGCCGTCGACGCGCTCGATCCCCAGCGCTGCGAGGCGCGGCGAAAGCTCGCGAAAATTCGCGTTCACCAAGGTGAAGCGCGAGTCGGCGATCGCCCGCGCGCCCGCCGAGGGGTCCGCATCGAAGGCGATCAGCCGGCCCGCTCCACCCAGCCGGTTCAAGATCAACGCCGAATGCCCACCGGCACCGAACGTTGCATCCACGTAGGTTCCATCCGAGCGGATCGCCAGCGCATCGACACTCGGCCCCGCGAGGACGGGGATGTGCGGCGACAATCAAAACAGCCCCAGCTCGGTGATGAAGTCGCGGCCGGTACCGGGCTGCCGGGCGTGCTTCTCGTAACGGTCCTTGGCCCAGAGCTCGACCCGGTTCTGAGCGCCGATCGAGACGACGTCCTTCTCGAGACCCGCGTATGCGCGCAGCGCTGCGGGGATCACCAGGCGGCCGTTGCCGTCCGTGCTCAGCTCCTCGGTGTTCGCGAAGAAACGGCGGACGAAGTCGCGGTGCTCCGCGTCCTTGACCACGGCAGCTTCGATTTTCGCGCAGACCTCGGCCCAGGTGGACGCGGGGAAGATCGCCAGACACGGGTCGGGCTCGGCGATGGTCAGAAAGAAGCCGGCGCCTAGCCGTTCACGGAACCGCGCGGGCACGACGAGGCGACCCTTGTCGTCAAGGCTGTGCTCGGACAGACCGGTGAATAGAGGACGATCCGACACGGGATCTCCACTAGCCCCCACTTCGATCCATTTTGTCCCACTATATCCCACCTAGGTACCATGGGCAACCGTACGGTGGGCAATCTTTGGTCAAGAAGCCGGGAGATCGAACGTAGGTTCGATTTCGATGTCCTCGGCTGTGAGTTTGTTTGTTACAAAATAAAGACGGTTGCAGAATTCTACAACTCTTGCTAAAATACAACCATGGTCCGGCCGGCTTCCGAAGTTTTTGAAGAGGTTCTCGCCTCGCCCGTCACCAGGGTCAGACGGAGTCCTCAGGTCGCAGGCACCAAACGAGACGGGCCCGACCTCCTAATCGATATCGGTGGCCGGACGTACGCCGTCGAGTTGAAAAACAGCGGGCGGAGTTCGTCCGTAGCCGCGGTCGTTTTGCAGATGGAGCGCTACAGCCGGTCCTTGAAAAACGGCGTGGTACCGCTCCTCTTCGTCGAACGGATGACGCCGAACGGCGCCGCACTTTGCGCAGAGCATGGGATCGCTTGGATCGATGCCGACGGCAACGCCGAGATCGTGTTGCCGGAAGTTCGCGTTCGGATTCGCGGGCTCCGACGAAGCGAGCCGCGTGCCGACCGTGAAGGCTTCAATGCATTCAGCCGAACCGCTAGCCGTGTCTCGCACGCGCTGCTGCTCGCCCCCGGGCAACGGTGGACAAGAGCCGCCCTCGAGCGGGCGACTGCGCTCGACAAAGGATCGCTGAGCCGCATCATTCGTGCACTCAGCGACGAGCACTATGTCAACGTGGAGCGCCAGGGCCGCGCTTCGGTTGTCACGGTCACCTCCTGGAGCACGTTGCTGGACGCGTGGGCGGAGCAATACCGCGCACCCAAGGCCGTCGCCTTCGGCTTGCTCTCCTCGCGTTCCGGAGAACAGACTCTCCACGACGTGGAGCGGCGGTTGAGCGAGCGCAATGTGGCGGCGACGTTCACCGGACTACCCGCAGCTGCATATTACGCTCGCTTCGGCTCATTTCGCCGCGTCCGGCTATACGTGCCGCAAGCCCCCGATCTCGATATGCGCCGCGCGCTGAACATCACGGATGACATCCGCGGCCGCAACGTTGCGATTTGCGTCGACGACGGGCGCGCCCGCATCGGCCGCACGGTTGGGACCGATGGAATACCCTATGCCAGCCCGGTCTTGACGTATCTCGACCTTCGCGACGAACCGGAGCGAGCCACCGAGGCCGCAGAGTCTCTGCGACGTGTTCTTCGTGACATGTGGAGCGCCGTTTGATGTTCGCAAGCGAATATTCCCGAGCAGACCTCGAGCGAGTGCACTCGCTGTGCTTGACGGTTGCGACGCTGCTAGGCGACGAAGTCTGCACGAACGACATCGTCGTGGTGGGCGGTGTCGTTCCCTCTCTACTGTTCGCTGGTCTCGAGTCGGATCCCGATCTCGGCGCTCACGTTGGCACGCACGACCTCGATCTCGCCCTCGACATCGCCATTCTCGACGAACGGCGCTATGAGGCTATTCGAGATCTGCTCATTCGCGGCGGCTTCGAGAACGACACCAAAGAGGATGGCACGATCGTGCGGCAACGCTGGCGTTCGATAACGACCGGGGCGGAGGTCGATTTTCTCATCACTCTGGATCCGCCGAGCGGCGGCGGTGCGGGTAGGCTTCAGAATCTCACGCACGATCTCGCAGCCATCAAGATGCTGGGGCTGGATCTCGCGTTCGCGCACAAGCTGATGCTGCCGCTCGAAGGACACGATCTCGACGGTCGGCGCGTCGCGCGCAATCTGCCGGTCTGCCGAGGTGAGATACTGGTCGTTCTCAAGAGCCTCGCGATGGGCGGTCGCGATAAGAACAAAGATGCATACGACTTGTTCTACGTGCTACAGCATCTCCACGGAGGAGTCGCATCGGCCGGCACCTGGCTCGGCGGTTTGTCCGATCACCCGGCTCTTACGCGAATGGCGAGTAATCTCGAGCGAGATTTTCGAACGATCGACGATCGTGGACCGAGAATGGTCTGTTCGTTCCTCGCTCGAGACAGTGACGTTGATTTCGCGGCGGATGTTCTCGCTTCCGTGCAGGAACTGCTCTCGGCTTTTCACGGGACGAGGTCGGCCGAGGCGTAGAGCAGCTTCGAGAGGAGCGGCACGAGGCTGGCTGCGTCGACCGGCTTCGTCAACGCGGAATGCTGCGGCGATTGTGCGGCCCGAGTGACGGAGGTCGAGTTCACGGCATCGATCGAGAAGGAGGCGAGCGGCGTCCTTTTCGTTCCGACACCGATCATCGTCACCCCGACGCCTTGCGCGAAGCCGATGCTGATGTTCAGCGAGCGTACGCTGTCGGTTCATTCGATCCGCACGACGAAGCGCGAGTTGTTCTACTGGTGCGCGATCCTGTTCACGTTCGCACTGGGCACGTCGGCCGGCGATCTGCTGGCGGAGCGTCGGGTCTGGGGTACGGCCCCGCGGTGCTGGTCTTCGCCTCGCTGATCGCAGTGACCGCGGCCCGCGTACTACGTCTTGAAGATCGACGGCGTGCTGGCGTTCTGGATCGTCTACGTCTTGACGCG
Source organism: Vulcanimicrobiota bacterium (assembly GCA_003168375.1). Classification (GTDB taxonomy): domain Bacteria; phylum Vulcanimicrobiota; class Vulcanimicrobiia; order Vulcanimicrobiales; family Vulcanimicrobiaceae; genus Vulcanimicrobium; species Vulcanimicrobium winogradskyi. The sequence goes on along the minus strand of PMSI01000001.1, from coordinate 1,254,522 downwards.
TCCGCTCGGCACGTCACTGGGAGATTTGCTCTCGCAGGCCGGTAAGGACGGCGGCCTGGGCCTGGGCACCACCGTCACCAGCGCGCTCTTCCTGGGCGCGATCGTCGCCCTGGTCGTCTACCTGTCCGTCACGCACAAGGACTTCATCCCCGAACCTGACGAGGCCGGGCGCGCAATGTAGACGCGCCCCCGGCATCGCGCAACATTCGGCGCGGAGGCGCGGTAGGTCGGGGTGGAGGTGCGCTCGGAGATGACGACGTCACCCACGTATCAGGAGCGTGTCGACCGCAACGACGATCGTTCGGCGATGCACGACGCGGCGTATCGCGCTCGGCTGCGGTTGGCCGACCTAGAGGCCAAGTGCGCCGGCGGGGAGGCGCGGATCCGCGCCGCGCAGAGCCGGCTCGACGCCTTGCCGGGTTACGAGCGCGGCTGGCTTCTCGAGGTGATCGCGCTGCTCGCGCTCGTCTCGGTCGTGCTGGAATGGTATCCGGCGCGGATGATGAGCCTGGTGTTCTTCTTCGCCTCGGCGGTCGAGCTGGTCGCGCTGACGGCGGCGTTCGCGGTCGGCGGGTTCTTGCTCGGGCTCTTGCTCGGCGAGCTGCTGCGGCGGCACCGCAGGCCGCAGGCGCACGATCCGCTCGACTGGGTGTTCCTGACCATGGCGATCGTCGCGGTAGCGGCGTTCCTGGTGGTCGGGTACGAGCTGCGGCTCGGGTATGCGCGGGCGTCGATCGACGCGGCGAACTCGCCGATGGAGCCGATGGTGCAGGCTGCGGCGCTCACGACACTGGCGTTCATCGGGATTGTCATCGCGTTCACGTCGGGGTATTATCGCGAGTCGGTCGAGGCGCTGGGGACGCGCCGGCGGCTGGGGAGTCTGCACGCGCGGCTGCGGGCCGACCAGCATCACCTCGAGGCGACGCGCTCCGAACTGGCCGGGGCGGAACGCGCGTGCGCGCTGCTGGACGGGGCCGTCCCCCTTCGACAAGCTCAGGGTGACAACGCCCTTCGACAAGCTCAGGGTGACAATGCGAGGCATGTTCGGGGTGAGGTTGATGGCGCGGCGGCTTCGGCGAACGGGGTTGCCGGTGCGGCACAGGCGTAGCCGGCTTTTCGGGCTCGCCGCGCTGCTGATGGCGGCGCCGCTGGCCGGGTGCGATGGGGGGCAGAGCGCTTCGGCGGCGACCGTGGGCCTGGACCGGTGTCCGAGCCGGTGGCTCGCCCAAGAGCTGCCGGCGGGGTCGGCCGTGGAGCTGCTGGTCGCGGCGGGACCGACGATCCCGGACGGGCGCTGGCCGGCGTACCGGGCGATGGCGAACGCGGTCGCGACCTGCGCCGGGGCTGGGACCGAGGTCGCGCTGCGGCCGATCACCGACCGGGCCTGGACCGAGCTGCCGCTGTTCAGCGGGACCGTCCCCGAAGCGACGGGGCAGAACGCGGTCAACCCGCTGCGCTATCACGCGGAGCTGGGCGGTTTCGTCAAGCGTGAGTCAGCCGCCGTGGACCGATTGCCGACAGTGGGAAAAGAGGCAGCTGGGTCCGATCCGCTCGGTAGCCTCGCCGCGGCTGGGCAAAGTCTCAGGCTCCGGACAACGGACTCCAAGCACGTCGTGATAGCAGTCTTCAACGGATGGCAACAGAGCAAGACCCTCAACCTGTTCAGCTACCAGCGCGACCCGGCCGCGTCGACCGCGGCGGCGGTTCGTTCGCTGCGCGCGAGCGGCGCGCTCCCCGACTTGGGCGGGAGCGAGGTCGTGATCGTCGGCTTGACCGCGGGTGCCTCGTCGATGCAGACCAGCGACGCGCAGCTGGCCGGGCTGTGCCGCTTCTGGCGCGGCGTGGTCGAAGCGGGCGGCGGGACGCTGAAGCTGTGCGCGCCGGCGCTGCCCGGGATCGGCGACCGCGGCTGATCTGTCTCGATTCGGTTCGGTTTGGCCGTCGTGGTACGGTCGCGGCATGGCCGCCGGGCGGCCCCGGCGAATCGAGGTCCTGACGTGTCTCCGCGCGCCCTCTTTATCAGTGTTGCCCTCGTGTTCGCCGGCCTTTCGGGCTGCAGCGGCGGCGGCTTCATGCCCGGCGGGGTGCACGCCATGCCGGCCTCGCAGCTGCAGAACATCGTCCGCACCTACGCCCAGGCGAACTCCGTCGACCCGAAGCTCGTTGCCTCGGTAATCGACGCGGAGTCGCACGGCGACCCGAACGCCGTCTCGCGCGTCGGAGCACAGGGACTGATGCAACTGATGCCGGGAACTGCGTCGATGTACCGCGTCGCGAACCCCTTCGACCCGTACATGAACGTCGACGGCGGCACGCGGTATCTGCGAGATCTGCTGAAGCGGTACAAAGGAAACGTCCGGCTCGCGGTCGCCGCGTACAACGCGGGACCTGGTGCGGTCGATGCGGCGCACGGCATTCCGCCGTTCGCCGAGACCCGCGCCTACGTCGACCGCGTCGTCTCCGGCATCCGGTAGGGCATGGCGGCCTATCCCGGAGTGGGGACGCCGACGCTCACCCGAGCCGCGCCACCCCGGCTGCGTCTGCGCATCCTCGACGGCTACGTCCTGCGTGAGGTCGCCGCGCCGTTCGGCTTCGCGCTGGCCGCGTTCTTCCTGTTCTGGTTCGCGAACATCTTCGTGCTCGCGGCGGACTACCTCGTCAACAAGGGCGCGCCGTTCTGGCTGGTGATGCGTTTCTTGGTGTTTCGCATGCCGCAGGCGACGCCGCTGGCGTTCCCGTTCGCGTGTTTGTTCGGCACGCTGCTCGGATTCGGCCGGCTCGCCGCGGACAACGAGATCAATGCGATGCGCACGTCGGGCGTCTCGTTCTTCCGCATCATCCGCCTGCCGCTGATCGCCGGAGTCGCGGTCGCGCTCGGCTCGTTCTGGATCAACGAAAACCTCGCGCCGGCCGCGACGGAACTCTCGACGCGCAGCTTCTACCAGATCCTGTACCGGTCGCAGACGCTGCCGATCGAACCGAACATCTTCCGCGCCGATCCGTCGACCGGCAACATGTTCTACATCCAGTCGGTCGCGGCGGACGGCAAGACGATGCAGAACGTGCAGATCTACGAGCCCGCGCGCACCTCGCCGTACGTCCAAGTGCTGACCGCGAAGTCCGCCCGCATCGAAGGGACGGAGATCGTGCTCAAGAGCGCGATTCAGACGCGGATCAACGCCGACGGACAGATCAACGCGATCGACGTGACCGCGAAAGAACTGCGGATATCACTGCCGATGGGTGACAACGGCCAGAACTTTCTCAGCAGTTCGATGAACGATACGTGGACGATGGACACGAAGCGGCTGCGCAAGGAGATCGACTTCCGCAAGGAGACCGGTCAAGGCGGGAGCGACCTCGCAGGGCGCCAGCTCACGCTGGCGACCCGCTACGCCTATCCGTTCGCAGCGTTCATCGCGGTGATCCTCGCCGTGCCGCTCTCGGTAAAGTTCGGCAAGCACGGACGCGTGCTCGGGATCGTGCTCTCGATCGTCGGATTGTTCGTGTACTACGGGATGGCCGCGCTCGCCACCGCGTTCGGCAAGAACGGCGCACTCAACCCGTACCTTGCCGCTTGGCTGCCGAACATCATCACGGCGGCGGTCGGCGGCATCTTGGTCTGGCGCGAAGACCAATGAGAATGCTGGTTCGGCGCCTGGGCGTGACCCTTGTCGCGCTCTCGTTCGCGCTGTGCTCGATCCCTCCGGACGCGATAGCGGACGAACAGACGGCCGACCAGGTGCACGCGCTGACATTGCTGCAGCGCGGCTGCAGCACGCAGGCCGCCCCGCTCGCGCAAGTCGAGCAAGTCGCGCAGGCGACGCCGGCCGCGCAGGCAACGCCGGCCGTGCATGTCGCGCCGGTCGTGCACGTCGCGCAGGTCGCGCGCGTCGCGCAGGCCGCGCGGGACGCGCCAGACGCGCAGGACGCGCAGGCCGCGCCGGACGCACAGGCCGAGCCGGACGCACAGGCAGCGCCGGACGCGCAGGCGTCCGGCTCGCCGGAACCGGAGGCGTCGGCTTCGGCCTCGCCCACGCCGGGACCGACCGCGTCGCCCTCGCCGACTCCCTCGCCGTACATCGGGTCGCCGAGCGCACCGAGCGGGCCGCAGATCCTGGTGCCGCCGGTCGCATCGCCCTCGCCGTCGCCGGGAGCGAACACGCCGCCGCCCGTGCCGAGCGCGACCCCGGCCTCCAGCGGGACGCCGGGCACGGTGATCATCACCCCGCAGACGATCCCGCCTTCGAGCAGCCCGCTGCCGGCGCCGGTGTTCAGTTCCGGACCGATCGGGGCCGGCTCACCCTCGCCCTCGCCCTCGCCCGCCGTCGGCGAGATTCTGGAAAACGGGAACTACGCGATCACCGGCGACCACCTGGAAGGGGACAACACGCGAGGCGGGACGTTCGACATCGTCGGCCACGTGAACATCTTCTACCAGGAAGGCGTGCTGGGCGGCGATCGCGCGCACTACGACGGGCAGCGCTACATCGACATCACCGGCAATACGTTCGTGAAGAACCGTTCCGGCGACACGACGCTCTTCGCCGACTCGGTGCGCTTCGATTCGATGACGCAGAAGGCGACCCTTATCCGCGGGCGCGGCGAGTCGACGCAAGGCGTCGAGCAAGGAAAGCTGCACTTCAGCGGCACGACGATCGTGACCGACCGCAACGGCGTGACGCACGTCGAGCGCGCGAACCTGACGACCTGCGAGAACCCGCGCGGCGGCTACCACATCGAGTCCAAGACGCTCGACATCTACCCCGGCGACAAGGCGGTCGCGAAGTCGGCGGTGCTCTTCCTGGGCGCGCTGGCGATCCTGTACTTGCCGATCGTCGTGATCTCGTTGCGCCAGGACGAGCCGGGCTCGCGCCGGCAGCCCGGCTTCCTGCCGATCGTCGGGTACTCGGCGGCTGAAGGCTTCTGGATCAAGGCGCGGATCGGGTTCTCGCCGAGCGATTACTACTACGGCTACTACCGCATCGAAGAGTACACGCGCATCGGGCTCGGGCTGGGCTACGTCGCGACGCTGCGCCGCAAAGACGGACGGCGCCAGACCGACGTCAACTTCTACCGGCTCAAGAACAAGATCGACGGCAGCAACAACAACAACCTCGCGATCAACGACGACGAGATCTTCTCGCGTTCGATGCGCGGCAAGTTCACGCTGAACTACACCGGCAACTACGGACCGCTGGTCTCGCTGCCGCCGCAGTACGATCTGACGGCGGCCATCGATCACGGCAACGAGCGCGGCGACCGGCAGAACTACAGTTTCCACCGCACCTCGACCGGCACGCAAGCGTCGACGAACGACTACGGGATCAGCGACCACCGTGCGTTTTCGCCGAAGCTCTCGAACGACTTCACGATGTCGTACACGACGAGCCAGAATACCGGCTTCGATCGCTCCACGACGCTGCACTACGAGACGCTCACGCGCTTCTCCGGGAGGTCGTACGACTACGAGCTGACCTACGACCGCTACAACACGACGACGGCGAGCACCGTGCAGAAGGAGCCGGAGCTGGCGATCCGGCCGCACGATCCGCTCTTCCCGCGCCTGCGCGCGGTCCCGATCACCGCCCAGTACACGCTCGGCATCTACGACGACCCGCAAGCGCAGCCCGACATCAACAAGAACGGCCTGAACACCGCGCGCGGAGAGGCGCGCTTCCAAATCGGGCCGGTGCTCGCGCACGTCCTGGGCAGCGACCTCTCGGCCGGCGTGACGCTGCAGCAGGACGCGTACGGTACCGGCGATCTCAAGGCGCAGATCGGCCAGCAGGCGACGCTGACCACACCGCTGTTCGGACACCTGATCAATACGATCTCGTACAACGAGTCGCACGTGAACGGCCCGCTCGCGGAACCGTTCAAGTCGATCGACGTGCTCGGCGACGGCTTGAAGCAGGCCAACGACGTGCTGCGCATCTTCAACGGCGACGTCTACTCGTTCTCGCTGACGGCGACGACGTTCTTCAACCGGCAGGCGCAGTCGGTCGGGTACCAGCTCACCTCGCGCCCGTCACCGCGTTCGACGCTGATGCTCGGCGGTAGCTTCACGCCGGGGTCGGGGAACGGGTTCGATCGCAGCAGCCTGCAGCTCTCGACCCCGTTCGGGTACCAGAGCGATCTGCAGATCTCGACCTTCGTGAACTGGAAAGCGCACGGGCGGCTCGAGAGCAAGAACATCTACTATCGCCACATCGTCGGGAACTGCTACGAGATCCGGCTGGCGTACAATCAGGATCTCAAGCAGGTGACGGCCAGCGTGAACCTGCTGGCGTTCCCGTCGCGCGTCGCGAACTTTGGGCTCGGTCAGACCTCGCTCGGCTCGATCATCCCGCAGAGTTTCTCGTCGCAGTCGTTCGGAAACGGCGGCATCTGAGCTTGGGGAGCGGGTTCGGTTCGCACCGGGTACAACCGTCTCATGAACACCTACACCCAGCCCTGCGAGTTCCAGGAGTGCAACTGCACCGTCAAGGGCGGCGTCGAAGGCGCGGCGTACTGCAGCGAGATCTGCGAAAAGCGCGACTCGACCGATGAGGAGATGGAAGCGAACTGCCCCTGCGGCCACCCGCCCTGCGACGCTGAATAACGCCGCCGGCGGGCGGCGCTCAGACGGTGCGCCCGCCCGGGGTGGGGGTTGCGGTCGGCGTCGGCCCGGGGCTCGGCGCGTTGGTGGACGGCGCGCTCAGCACCTCGATCCCGACGATCGAGGCCGAGGGGTTCGAGACCGACGAGTTGCTGGCCGGCTTGAAGAAGTTCGTGTTCACCGGCTGCGTGGTGTCGATGAAGAACTTGTAGCTCGTATCGTTCGGCCCGTTCGTGCCGAGCGAGTCGACCGCGGCGAGCGTGCGGTCGAGCGTGAACAGGCTGATGTTCCAGACCGGCGCGATGAAGCTGAACGGCGGACCCGTCCCGTTCGTGCAGACCGGGGGCTGCGAGGTTGTCGACGGCGGCGGCACGTCGAGCACGCAGCGGTTGAACGTGATCTGGAAGGCGAACTGCGAGTTCGCGCTCGCGGCCGACGGAAGGAACGTGATGAAGCCGGTCGGGACCGGCGGGGCGTAGTGGGTCGGCGCGCCGGTGGTGGGGTCCAGAAAGATTTGATTCAGCTGGGGCGAGTTCGCGAAGTTCGCTCCGCCGCCGACGATGAAGTAATGCGTCCAGTTCTTGAAGTCGCTGTTGAAGCCCTGAGCGTACGGCTGGTTGTTGTTCCCGGACGTGTTCAGGACGATCAGATAGCTCAGATTCACGAAGTCGAGCGGACCGTTCGTCTCGAAGCGAATCAGGGTCTGTCCCGGCGCGACGCCCGCCACACCACTCGGAACGTTCAACCCGGTTACCTGACGTCCGCAACCTGAGAGCACCAACATCGCCGCAACGACCACGGCAGTAACGAGCCGACGCACCCTGATCTCCTCCGCGACCGTTCGCAGCACGGCCGTCGCGCTTCTCTGCGCGCTGGGGCTGCATTTGGCCTTCCCGCTTGCAACGTGGTGGTGGATCGCACCGTTCGCATTCGCCGGTTTGGTCTATTCTTGGAGCAGCCTGGCACCACGCACGGCCGCGATCGTCGGCTACGCGAGCGGGCTCCTGTTCTTCACGCTCGGCTTCGCGTGGTTCGGTGAGACCGCCGGTGCGCTCGTCGGACCGGCGGCGCCGATTCTCGATCTCGGCCCCGCCCTCGCCGAAGCGCTCGCGTTCGCGTTCGCCGCGTACGCGACGTCGCTCGCGGCGCGCCGCTGCGACGCGCGCGCCGTTCCGTTCGTCGCCGCCGCCGCGTTCGCGCTCGCCGAACAGGTGCGCTCGAGCACGGTGCTCGGCGTCCCGATCGAGCAGCTCGGTGTCGCGATGGTCGACTCGCCCTTGCGTCCGCTCGCGGCGTTCGCCGGCGGCTACGGCTTGACGTTCGTGACGGTCCTGCTCGGTGCCGCGCTGGGCTGGTGGCTGCAGGCCCCGCGGGACGCGCGGCGGGCCCGCACGATGCTGGCGATCTGGGTCGGCGTCGCACTCGGCACCGCGCTCGCGTACGCCGTCTGGCCGGCGCGGCACTACGCGCCGCCGACGAAGCGAGTCGCTGCCGTGCAAGGCGGGATCGCGCAGAGCATCAAGCAGAGCGACACGGGGCTCGCGCTCTCGCTGCAGCGCTACACTGCGATGACGCTTCCGCTGCGCGCGCAGCATCCGTCGCTGATCCTGTGGCCGGAGACGGTCATCACGACCGACTTGCTGCGAGCGCCGGAGCTGCGCGCGCGCTTCGCGAAGCTCGCCGCCGACCTCGGCACGACCCTCTACACCGGCGGTTTCTGGGACGACGGGACGCGGCTCGAGAACGCGCTGCTGATCTTCGATCCACGCGTGAACCGCAGAGACATCGCGGCGCTCTACATCAAGGAGCAGCTCGTTCCGTTCGCGGAGCACGTGCCCGGTCCGGCCTGGCTGCGCAGACTTCCGTACGCCGATCTCATCGGCCGCTTCACCCCGGGGCACAACGCGATCGAGACGTACGACGGGGTGACGGCGCTCATCTGCTGGGAGTCGTTCTTCGGCGATATCGCGCACGGCCGCTTGCGCGACAATCCGTCGCTGTTCTTGATCGCGACCGACGACGCGTGGTTCGGCACGACCGAAGGTCCGTACGAGCACGCGCAGGCCGCGACGTTGCGCGCGGTCGAGACGGGGCGCTGGGTGCTGCGCTCCGCCGCGACCGGGATCAGCGGGATCGTCGCGCCCGACGGAACGTGGACGCAGCGCACCGTGCTGAACGTGGCGACGGTCGTCGTCGGCGACGTCGGCGCGCCCGCGCCGGGGCCGTACGCCCGGCTCGGACCGATCCCGATCGGGCTCGCGATGGCGCTGATCGTCGTCCTGCCGTTCGCGCTGCGAATGAGGCGCACGTGAATTGGCGCGTGCCGGCGGCGATCGCGCTGCTGGTATTCCTGGCCTGGGTCGGATTCGAGATCGGCCGCGCCGGCAGCGACATCAAAGTCGCGCCGTTCGCCGCGCCCAACAAAATGCGGTGGGGAAGCATTCACGGCAAGCGGATCGACCGCCGTTCGTGGTCGCTCGACTTCGACACCGTGACGATGAGCCCCGATGGCCTCAACGCGACGATCGCACACGTGCGCGACGGGCGGATTCACCGCGTCAACAAGCCCGACGTGCTGATGAAGGCCGACGGCGTGACCGTGAACACGCTGACCAACGACCTTGCGATCGCAGGACCGGTAACGTTCACGGTAGACGAAGGTCCGGGGCGCACGAGGACGTTCCAGACGATTGGCGCGCACTACAACGGCGGCACGCACTTGCTCGACCTCAATCACACCGCGACGATCACCGAGGGGACGGCGAGGATCATCGTCGCCAAGGCGACGGTGAACTTTCGTACGGGTGACGTAACGCTGGGTCCGATCGAGGGGACGAAATCGTGAGACGTCGCGGAGGCCGGCTGCCGGTCCGTGTACGCGATCGGTGGAAAAGCAAAACCGCGCGGCGTCGCTTGGACGACTCCGCACGGTCTGGTGTTGGCGCTCACTGCCGAGGGATCCGCGGACTCGCGAACGATCCATGCCGAGTTTCGCCGGCTGGTTCGTGGGGGCGCATGCGGTTAATGTCCTGCTGCCGGCCGCTACGTCTCGTCGGGCTGCGCGTTCTTCTTCGCTTCGGCGATCAATTTCTTGACCTTCTGACCGCCCTTGTGTCCGATCTGCTCGTAGAAATTCGCGCCATATTTTTCCTTCACGACCCTGCCGCCTTTTTGGCCGATCGCTTCGTAAAACTCGGCCCCGTGCCGCTCGCGCGTCGCCTGACCACCCTTGCGCCCGATCTCTTCGTAGAACCCCGAGCCGTACCGATCACGAACGGTGTCGCCGCCTTTTTTACCGGCTTCGCGAACCGACATCTCGCCATCGACTTTTTCCGTCCGCACCTTCGGTGCGGCCTTCTTGGGGTCGGCCATGCGTCACCCAGCCGTTTTCGTCGTGCGCTTCAGCTTCTGCCCGCCTTTGGCGCCGATCTCCTCATAGAACGACGGACCGTACTTGCTCTTCGTCGCCTCGCCGCCTTTGCGCCCGATGGCTTCGTAGAACTCGGACCCATACTTCGCCTTGACCCGATCGCCGCCGCGCTTCCCGGCCTCGCGAACGCTCATTCCGCCGCCCGTCGTCGTCGTCACGTTGTCGTTGGTCGCCATGTTGGAAATAGTCCCCCTGAGCTGTCGGCCCACCGCCTGTCCTGTACCCGGCGGAAGCTAGGTTAAACGCTGCTCGGGACGATCTTCGAGCGCCCGCGGGTCTACGACGGCCTGGGCGGGACGCCATACACCACGGACATCGCCGTCGCCGACGGAAAGATCGTCGCGATCGGAGATCTTTCCGACCGCGATGCGCGCGAACGCGTCCCCTGCGACGGGCTCGCGCTCGCGCCCGGTTTCATCGACGTGCACTCGCATAGCGACGAGTTGTGGCTCGTGAACCCGCGCTGCGAGGGGAAGATTCTCCAAGGCGTCACCACCGAGATCGGCGGCAACTGCGGCACCTCGGTCGCGCCGCTGTACGCGGCCGCGCTGGCGAAGAAACGCCGCGACGCCGCGGACTACCGGCTCGACGTGCAATGGACGTCGTTCGACGCGTTCTTCACGCTGGTCGAGCGCGAAGGCGTCGCACTGAACGTCGCTTCGCTGGTCGGTCTGGGCACGACGCGGCTGTGCATCGCCGGTCCCGACGCGCGGCGACTCGAGCGCGAGGAGCTGGACGCCCAGAACCGCCTGATTCGCGGCGCGATCGAGGAGGGCGCACTCGGCGTATCGAGCGGGTTGATCTACGAACCGGGGCGCTATGCCGATCTCGCCGAGCTCGTCGCGTGCGCGAGCGCCGCGCGTGATGCCGGCGCGCCGCTGTATGCATCGCACGTTCGCGACGAAGGCGATGCGGCGGAGGATGCGATCGCGGAGGCGCTCGCGGTGGGTGAACGCGCGGAGGTCGCCGTGCAGTGTTCGCACCATAAAGCCGCCGGCACGAAGAACTGGGGCAAAGTGCACCGGACGCTCGCCGCGATCGATCGCGCGCGCACGCGCGGCATCGCGGTCGCCTGCGATGCCTATCCCTACGTCGCGTCGTGGACCGAGCTTGCGACGGTACTGCCGAAGAGCGTGCGCGACGGCGGCGACGAAGCCGCGCTCGTACGCCTGCGCGATCCCGAACAGGCGGCCGCCGCGGCGCTCGCGGTGGAGCTGGCGCGCGATCCGAAGTTCGGTGGCGACGGCTGGGACACGATCCTGGTCACCGGCGTGTCGAGCGAGCGCAACGCCGAGCTCGCCGGGATGCGCATCGATGCGATCGCGCGGCGCTGGTCGACGACGCCGCCGCGCGCGGTGATCCGGCTGCTCGTCGAAGAAGAGCTGCGCGTCGATTCGGCTTTCTTCTCGATGAGCGAGGACGACGTCGCAGCGGTGTTCAGCGCGAGCTTCTGCTCCGTCGGGAGCGACGCGTCGGCGCGCGCCTTCTCGGGGATCACCGCCCGCGGCGTGCCCCACCCGCGCACGTTCGGAACGTTTCCCCGCGTCTTCGGCCGCTACGTCCGGCAGCGGCATGTCTTCGAGACGGCGGAGGCCGTACGCCGCATGACCTCGCTGCCGGCGCAGCAGTTCGGGCTGCGCGGGCGCGGTCAGGTCGCGCTGGGGATGTGCGCCGATCTGGTCGTGTTCGACGACGAGCACGTGGTCGACCGCGCGACGTACGAGAACCCGTTCGTGCCGCCGGACGGTATCCGCGACGTCTACGTCAACGGATTCGCGGTCGTCCGCGAGGGGGCCGTCACCGGCGCTCGCCCCGGCCGCGTGCTGCGCCGCGGCCCGTCGACGTCATCGTGAGCTTGTCGACGGGTCAGGATGACATGGTGAACCCCGGTGAGCCGGGCGGACTTCTGCGCGTGGCGCACAAGACGATCACTCTGGTGCAGCCACGAGCCTTCCCGTTTCGCCGGAACCCCGTTCGTCGAGCCCGGCACGTCCCGTGACGCGCGCTGAGCTGTTTGCGGCCTCACTGGCCGCCGTCGCGACCGCGCGGCCTTCGCCGTCCTCGCCAGCGCGACCGGCGCCCTCGGCCTCCCCGCACGGTGTGTGGGCGGACGTCACGCTGGAACGCGAAGGCACCGCGCTGCTCGCGCCGTTCACCGTCGCGATCGCCCTCCACAACGCGACGAACCACATCGTCCGGCTGCGCTTTCCGACCGCCGATCTCTTCCGCGTCGACGTGCTGCGCGACGACGCACCGGTGTGGTCGTCGGTCACCGGGCACAAGCCGATCCCGATCACCCGCCAGCTCGACGTGCCGCCGGGACTGCTGCGCCTGGCCCAGGAGATCGTCGACTCGACGACCGACGACCGGCGCGCGCTCGCGCCCGGCCGCTACACCGTGCGCGTCGCGATGCTCGGCACCAACTTCGGTATCGTCGTCGACAAACCGATCGCGTTCGAACCGCCCGACACGATCGCGAAAGCGCTCTCGACGAAGCCCGGCACGGTGATCACCATCGCCGGCGAACCGTACGTCGACGGCGGGACGCCGCGCCTGCGCGACGGGACCGGCACGATCCGCCTCTCGCGCGCGCTCGGCCTGCGCACGACCGGAACCTTCGTCGTGCGCGGGTTCTTGGACGCGATCGGCGACGAACGCGTTTTCGACGTGGGCCGCAGCGCACCGGCCTTCGAAAACGCCCCCAGCCCGCCACCGTAGTCCGCTCGGCTTCTGCGTTACCCCCGGGGACCGTTGCTGCCCGGGCTAGGGCTGGAGCATCGCTCCGCCGGCAGGCGGGAGCGCCCGGCGGCTCGGCTGCGCGATCAGATCGCGGTACATCCCGACCAGCGCGATCGTGTGGAAGCCGTTGTATGCGATCAGGGCGACGACCGTCACGACGTACAGCGCGCCGCTGAAGCCGAGCAGCGGGATCGACGGCATGCGGAACGTCGTGTCCGAACTCAGCGGGATCGTCGCGAACTCCAGCGGTATGATCGCGCAGATCATCAGCAGGCTGATCCCGTACGCGATCGCGTACAGGACGAGATAGACGATCGCCGAGGGTCCGAAGAAGTCACGCACCAGATGGAACGATTCGCCGATCGCTTCAAAGCCGCCGCGCCCGCCCGACACGACCGCGGGCAGCGCGTACATCGTCGCGAACGGGAGCACCAGGACCGAGAGCCCGAGCGTCGGCAGGAGCAAGATCAGCGCCAAGATCGCCAGCCCGAAGTAGCCGATGCTCGCCACGAACGTCGCGCCGGCGCGCGCGCCGAACGCGGCCATACCGTCGCCCAGCGTCGCGACGCCTCGCTCCCACGCGGCGTCCGCCATCCCGTACATCGCGACGCTGGCCCAGAGGGTGGCAACGATCACGAAGACGATAAAGAGCAGGTACGCTCCGACGAGCGTGGCGATGAACCCGCCGGACCAATGCTCCGGGTTGCCGTGCGCGATCGCGGCGGTGACGCAGACGATCACGAGGACGATCAGGACGACCATGGCGGCGGCCGCCGCGATGAACGGCGGCAGCGCGACGATCCAGTTGCCCTTGAAGAGCGCCCACGACCGGGAGAGCAGCGCGTCGAACGCGAGCGGTTTCGGAGCGGGGGCAGTCGTCACGCCGAATCCTCCTTGGCCTCGAGGTCGCGCAGCAGCGCGTCGTAGCAGCGCATGGTCCTTTCGCGCAGGGCTTCGAGATCACCGTCGTTCTCGATGACGAAGTCGGCGCGCGTGCGCGCCAGCTCCGGATCGATCTGGGCGGCCATCCGCCGTTCGACCGCCGCACGCTCCGTCGCGTCGCGGGCGATCACGCGGACGATGCGCGCCTCGGCGGGCGCGATCACCAGGACGGTCTTCTCGAAGCCGCGCCAGGCGTCGCCTTCGAACAGCAGCGGGATCACGTGCACGATCAGCCCGTCCGGGGCGGCAGCCTCGAGCGCGGCGGCCCGGGCGCGGACGCGGGGATGGGTGATCGCGTTGAGCTGGGCGCGCGCCGCCTCGTCGCTGAAGACGATCCGCGCCATCGCCGGCCGGTCGAGCGCGCCGTCGGGGCGGATCGCCTGCGGCCACAGCGCGGCGATCTCACCTAGCCCCTCGGACCGCGGTGCGACGACCTCGCGGGCCAGGACGTCGGCGTCGATCACGGTAGCGCCCCGCTTCGCGAACGCGGCCGCCACCGCGCTCTTGCCCGAGCCGATCCCGCCGGTGAGCCCGACCCTGAGCTTCGCCATCGGCCGTAGTATACTCGGGGCATGAATGCAGCGCCCGCCGTCCCGGCCGCGCCGGTTTCCGATGTCACCGAACACCCGCTGGTCCACGACGTCAACCAGGAACACATGGACAGCCTCAGCCCCGTCGAGCGCTTTTGTAAGCGCGTCGCCGACTGGACCGGGGCGCCGCTCGCGCTCGGGCTCGCCATCCTGGTCCAAGCGATCTGGATACCGGTCGGAATCATCTCGAAGTGGGACGTGTTCCCGTTCGCGTTCTTGCTGACGTGCTCGAACGTGCTCCAGCTGATCCTGATCTTCATCCTGGCGGTGGGCCAGCGGCAGTCGGCCGCGCACGCCGAGCTCCGCGCCGAGCACGACCACGACTCGATCTCGAGGCTGCTCTTCCACCAGGAGCTGCAGGAGCGCATCCTGATCCAGATCGCGTCGAAGACCGAAGCCAACGTCGAGGACCTCAAAGCGAGCGTCGCGCAGCTCGCCGCGCAAGACGACGGCCCGTGACGGCAACCGACTCGGCGTTCGTCGGGTCGATCCCCGCGCTGTACGACCGTCACCTCGGGCCGATGCTGTTCGCGCCCTACGCCGCGGATCTCGCGGCGCGGGTGCGAACGTCGCCGGCCAAACGTGTCCTGGAGGTCGCCGCCGGCACGGGGATCGTCACCCGTGCGCTGCACCAGACGCTCCCGGGCGCGACGATCGTCGCGACCGACCTGAATGCGGGGATGATCGCGCACGCCGCGCAACGGCTCGCCGCACCGAACGTCACCTGGGCCGAGGCAAACGCGATGGCGCTGCCGTTCGACGCCGCGTCGTTCGACCTGGTCGTCTGTCAATTCGGAGCGATGTTCTTTCCCGATCGCGTCATCGCGTTCCGCGAGGCGCATCGCGTCCTCGTGCCGGACGGGCGGTTCTTGTTCAACATATGGGCGTCGCTGGATCACAACGAGATTCCGCGGATCATCGCGCACACGGTCGCGGCCGCGTTTCCGGACGATCCGCCGAGCTTCATCGAGCGCACGCCGCACGGGCACGGCAACCCCGCGGTGACCGAAGCCGAGCTGCGCGACGCGGGGTTTTCGCGCGTCGACGTCGAGATCGTCGAGCTGCCGAGCCGCGCGCCGTCGGCCGCCGACCCCGCGATCGGCTTCTGTCAGGGCTCGCCGGCGCGTATGGAGATCGCGGCGCGCGACGCCGGTCGTCTGACGGAGGTCACTGAGGCTGCGACGCGCGCGCTGGCGCAGCGTTTCGGGCCCGGACCGATCGAGGCACCGATGCGCGCGAACATGTTCGACGCAACGAAATAGGCCAACAAAGAACGCGGGGGAGGCGTTTCCGCCTCCCCCGTGCATCAGAATCGAACGCGGCCTCGGCCGCGAATCGAACTCAGACGGTCTGTTGCAGTTCCGTGCCGATCGGGCCGAAGCCGTCCTCGAGCGGAATCTGTTCGAACTCTTCCGGAGCGACGTCGGCGACGTGCTGGATCGAGCCCGTGATACGCCGCGTGCCGTGGTTGATGGTCAGCAGCGTGACCTCGACCTCCTGGCCCGGCGAGTACTGAACGCTCGCGTCGAACTCGCCCTTCGGGACCATCGCAAGGACGCCCGGGACGATCTCGACCAGCAGGTAGTTCGGGGTGACCTTCACGACCTGCGCGACGAGCTTGTTGCCCTCCCACAGCTTGTCCGCGTGCTCGACCCACGGGTCGGGCAGCGCGTGCTTGAGCGAGAGCGAGACCTTCTTCGCATCAGGATCGAACTTCATCACTTCGACCGAGACGGTGTCGCCGATCTTGACGACCTCGGACGGATGCTTGATCCGCGCGTACGACAGCTCGCTGTTGTGAATCAGCCCGTCGATGCCGCCGAGGTCGACGAACGCGCCGAACTCGGCGAGCCGGACGACGACGCCTTCGCGAATCTGACCGACTTGCAGCGTGCCGAGCAGCTCCTGCTTCTTCGCGTTGAGCTCTTCTTCGAGCACTTGGCGCTGCGAGAGCACGACGCGGTGGCGCTTGTGGTCGAGGTCGATGACCTTGAGCCGCAGCTTCTTGCCGACCAGTTCGTCGAGGTTGCCGACGGGCTGGCGACGGATCTGCGAGGCCGGAACGAACCCGCGCATGCCGAGATCGACGAGCACACCGCCCTTGACGACCTGCGTCACGGTGGCTTCGATCACTTCGTCGTTGTCGTGCGCTTCGATGACCTTTTCCCAGGTCTTCAGCGCGCGGGCACGGCGCTCGGAGAGGTACAGCTGACCGTCCTGGTCGTCGATCCGGTGGATCATGACTTCCAGGGTGTCGCCGACCTTCAGCTCCTTCGGCTCGATCGCAAGCGAGAGCTCGCGGAACGGCAGAATCCCTTCGGACTTGCCGCCGATGTCGACGAGCAGCTCGTCCTGGTATTTGGCGACGATGACGCCGGTGAGGACCTGGCCTTCGTCGAGAACCTTGAGGCTCTCTTCGTACAGGCGCTGCTCGAGTGCGAGCTGGTCTTCTTCTTCGTGGTGGACTTCGGGTGCCGCGGGGGCCGGCGCGGCTGCTTGAGCCTGGGGGTCCTGCGGTTCGAGGTCGAGTGTAGTGGAAATGGTGCGGTAACTTCCTTCGCTCTATATTTTACTTACTTTTGGCAGCCACGGCACCACCAGGTCCCGCGCTGTCCGATCACCGTGCGGACGATGGGTTTCCCGCATCGCGGACACGGTTCGCCGAGGCGGCCATAGACGGCGAGTTGGTTTTGGAACCCGCCCTTCAGCCCCTCGGCATCGACGTAATCGTCGACGGACGTTCCCCGCGCCTCGATGGAGCGGTGAAGTACGCTTCGGATCGCGCCGTGCAGCCGGCGCCTTGCGGGCCGGCTGATCCTGTGGGACGGTCGGCTCGGCCGGATCCCCGCTTCCCACAAGGCTTCGCACGCATAGATGTTCCCGATCCCGGCAATTCGGCTCTGGTCGAGCAGAAACGACTTGATCGGCGTGCGACGCCCGTCCAGCATACTCAGAAACGCTTCGCTGGTAAACCCCTCGGAAAGCGGTTCGACGCCCCCGTCGGCGTCCCAGGGGTCGCCGGCCGCAAGCAAGCGCATCCTTCCGAACTGCCGGACGTCGGCGAAACTCAGCCGCGTCCCGTCGGTGAACGCCAGCATGACATGAGTGTACGGAAGGGGCTCCGGGTAGCCCGGGGGCTGGACGATGAGCCGCCCGGTCATTCGCAGATGAACCGCCAGCCGGCGGCCCGAGGCGAGCCCGAAGACCACGTATTTCCCGCGCCGCCCGACGGCCGCGATCGTCTCGCCGGCGAGGGCCCGCGCGAACGCCTCGCCCTCAGGGGCGATCACGACCTTGGGAAGCGTCACCGCCACCGCAGCGACGGTCTTGCCGGTCAGGGCGTTGGCGAGACCGCGCGCGATCGTCTCGACTTCAGGAAGCTCGGGCACCTGATCGAAGAACCCGGGCTGACGCATCTCGCGTTGCAAGGCGCGGCTGTCGCGGGGTCCGACCGCGGCCCGCTAAGGTCCCCAAGGGGGCCGTGCGAGGCGCGCGAACTCTCGGCCCCAACGTGCGGACGCTCGCGCTGCGGTACGTTCTCGAGGACGTGCCGCGTCTGGTCGCGTCGCTGGCGGGGATCGCGTTCGCCGTCGCGCTGGTGCTCGTCCAAACCGGGATCTACTCTGGTTTCGTCCGCTCGACGACGCTGCTCGTCGACAACTCCGACGCGGACCTCTGGGTCGCCTCGCGCGCGATGTCGTACCTCGAGATCACCTTGCCGATCCCGTACTCGTGGGTCGCGAAGATCGGCGCGATCGACGGCGTGCAGCACGCCGAACCGCTCGTGCTGCGCTCCGCGATCTGGCAGAGCGCCGACGGAACGCTGGACTACATTCGCGTGATCGGTTTCGAGCCGGCCGGCTCGACGCTCCGGCTCGGCGCTTCGCCCGAGGCGCTTGCCGCGATGCGGCGCGGCGACGTCGCCACGGACGCCGCGCAGCTCGCATCGCTGCACGCCTCCGGCGTCGGCGCGCGCGGCACGATCCGCGGCTTGCCGGCGCGCGTCGCCGTGATCACGCGGGCCAGCCAGCCGATCGTCTCGCCGACGTTCCTCTACACCTCGCTCGACAGCGCGGTCGCTTGGACGCCGCTCAGCCTCAACGAGATCATGGACGGCCAGCACGGCTCCGGCAGCCCGATCAACTACGTGCTGGTGCGCGTCCGCTCGCCGGGTTCCGTCGACACGGTGCGCGCCTCGATCGAGCACGCGCTGCCCGGCGCCCGCGCGTTTCCTCGCGACGAGATGGCCGCGATCACGCGCACGTTCTGGGTCGAGCGAACCAAGATCGGCTTTCTGCTCTTGCTCGGTGCGTCGCTCGGCGTGTTCGTCGGCGGGATCGTCGTCGCGCAGATCCTGTACGCGTCGGTGAACGAGCACCTGCGCGAGTACGGTACGCTCAAAGCACTCGGCATCGCCGACCGCTCGCTGTACGGGACGATCGCGCTGCAAGCGGTGACGATCGCCGCGCTCGGATACCTGCCGGGACTCGCGATCGGCGTCGCGATCGCGTTCGCTGCCGCCGCGGGTCGCGGCACGCCCATCGAGATCACGCCGCAGGGCGCATTGCTCGCCTTCGCGGTCGCGCTGTTCACGTGCGTCGCGGCGGCGTTCCTCGCCGTGCAGCGCGCGGTGCGCGTCGACCCGGCGCTCGCGTTTAGTGCCTGACACGACGCACCCGCCGGTCGTCGCGGCGGACGCGGTCTACTACCGGTATCCGGGCAGCGTCGCAGCCGACGACGTGCTGCGCGGCGCTTCGCTCGATGTCGCGGCCGGTGAGATCGTGCTCTTGCGCGGTCACTCGGGCTCCGGAAAGACGACGCTGCTCTCGGTGCTGGCCGGGCTGCTCAGCCCGGCGCGCGGCACCGTCACGGTGACCGGGGCCGATCTCGGCGGGCTCGATCGCGGCGCTCGCGCGCGTCTGCGACTGGCAAAGGTGGGGTTCGTCTTCCAGCGCTTCCAGCTGATCGCAGCGCTGCGCGCGCGGGAGAACGTCGAGCTGGTGCTGCGCGCGGGCGGCGTCTCGCCGCGCGACGCGCGCCGGCGTGCGCTCGAAACGCTCGATGCGCTCGGGCTCGGAGCGAAGGCCGAACGGTATCCGCGCGAGCTCTCGGGCGGCGAGCAGCAGCGCGTCGGGATCGCGCGCGCGCTCGCCAAACGCCCGGCCGTCATCTTCGCGGACGAACCGACCTCGTCGCTCGACAGCAGCAGCGGCGCCGAGGCGACGGCGCTGCTGTGCGGCTTGGCGCGCACGAACGGTGCGGCGGTGGTGATCGCGTCGCACGACGAGCGCATCGCTCCGTTCGTCGATCGGATCGTCTCCGTCGCCGACGGCCGCTGCGAATGAACTACGCCGGGGCCTCGCCTCGGTGTACGCCGTACTGCTTGGGCACGAAGTACCACTCCGGCAGCGCTTCGGGGAAGGTGATGTCGCTGAACGTGTACTCCGTCTCGAACTGGCCGTAGCGCGTCTGGCCGCGGATCGACGCGATCAGCGGCAGGCCGCCGGGCCCGGGCGTGAAGCGCACGTCGAACTCGTCGTCGATCGCCGCTCCGCCCATCCCGAGATAGAGGTGGTCGCGCACGAGCGCGCGGCGCAGGTCGTACGACGCCGCGTCGACCCAGAGCTCGTCGAGCCGGTTGCGCTCCCGGTCGCTCTTCGGTTCGAGCCAGAGGTGCAGCAGCTCGCCCTCGCGCGCGACGCGCCGCGCGCGGTAGTCGCCGTCGAGCGCGCCGACGCGGCCGATCAGCGGCAACGGTGATGCCTCCTCACCCGGCACGGGCGACGCCTCGTCGCGCGGTGCGGGCGACGGCTCGTCGCGCCGGGCGGCGACGGCGCCGAACAGCCGTTTCTCGAACATGTCGGCGGTCGGCGGTCCGGGGTCGACCTCGCGGTCGAACATCACCGTGATGTTCTGCAGCTCGCCGTACGCCTTGCCGCGCCACGCCCGGCGCGCGAGCGCAGAGCGATCGGCGGTGCGGCACCAGAGCTTGAGCGTGTAGCTGTTCTCGAAATCAGGCGCACCGTTGTGCGAATCGCGCCGGACCAGCGTGTAGGCGACGTACGGTGGGCGCGGATACGAGCGAAAGACGGCCTTCACGCGCGTGAAGATCTGATCGCCCGTCAGCGGCGGCGGGCTCGGGGCGGGCGACTGCGCGGCGCACGCGAACGCGACGGCGAGCGCCGCGACGGTCCGCGCCGGCGTCATTGCGCGGCGACCGGCGGGATCACCAGCCGCGATCCGGGCAGCAGGCCGAACTGCCCAGCCTGACCTGCACCGAGCTCGATCACGTACTGCCCGGCCCCGTTGCGGCGCGCGACCTTCTCGTCGGGAGTCTTCGGCGCCGTCGCCGGCACGTTCACCGCGACGCTGCTGACCGTACCGTCCCGCCGGACGAAGACCATGTCCAGCGGCGTGATCGTGTCCTTCATCCAAAAGCCGCGATCCAGGTCGCCGTCGGAAAAGACGAAGATCATCCCCTGGCCGGCCGGCACGAACGGCACGTTCATGAGCCCGTGCTCGCGCTGCGCTTCGGTGCTCGCAACGGCAAGCCGCAGCGTGCCCCGCGGCGTGCGGACTTCGAGCGCGCGGCACTCGGGGTCGCGCGCCCGGTGGATCGTGTGGCCGTCGACGTCGCTCTTGAGCGAGAAGTCGCCCGCGTGGGCGATCGGGATACGCGTGCACCAGGGCAGCGGCGATGCGGCCGGCGCCGGGCTCTGGGCGGTTAGCGCGAGCAGGGCGGCGAGCGCCGCCAGCGCGCCGGCGGAGCGTCCTGGGGAGGCCGAAGTCACGGGCGGCTGTTTCGTCACGACCGGCGCAACTTCATGGACGGGGCCGCCCCGTTTGGCCAAGTGGTAGAACGAACGCGGCGCCTAGGCGCAGAATGGACGGCGATGCGGCTCACCGACATAGAACGCGACAAACTTCTGCTCAGTTACGCGGCGGAGTTGGCTTGGCGCCGGCGGGGGCGCGGGGTGCGCCTGAACCACCCGGAGGCTGTCGCCGTGATCTCCTCGTTCGTGCTCGAAGGCGCGCGCGACGGCGTCCGCGTCGCGGACTTGATGGATCGCGGGCGCGGCGTGCTGGGCCGGGACGACGTCATGGACGGCGTCCCCGAGATGCTGCACCAAGTGCAGATCGAAGCGACCTTCCCCGACGGGACCAAGCTGGTGACCGTGCACCAGCCGATCCCATGACGCCCGGCGAGATCGTCACGGCGCCGGGGCAGATCGCGCTGCGCGCCGGTCGCGCGCGGACCACCGTCGTCGTCGCGAACACCGGGGACCGTCCGGTTCAGGTCGGCTCGCACGCGCATTTCCGCGACGTGAACCCGGCGCTCGCGTTCGACCGCGACGCCGCCGAAGGGATGTGCCTGGACATTCCGGCCGGGACCGCGGTGCGGTTCGAGCCCGGGATCGAACGGCCGGTCGGGCTCGTCGCGATGGGCGGCGAGCGCACCCCGCCGCGAGTCCGCACGTGATCGACCGGGCCGCGTACGCGCGGCTGTACGGCCCGACGAAGGGCGACCGCGTCCGGCTCGGCGACACCGAGCTCTGGATCGAAATCGAAGACGACCGGACGCACTACGGCGACGAGATCACCTTCGGGGGCGGGAAGGTCATTCGCGACGGGATGGGTCAGCATCCGACCGCGACACGCGCCGAGGGCGTGCTCGACACGGTGATCACCAACGTCGTCGTCATCGACGCAACCGGAATCGTGAAAGCCGACGTCGGGATCCGCGACGGCCGGATCGCCGGCATCGGGAAGGCCGGCAACCCGCTGATCCAGGACGGCGTGACGCCGGGGATGATCGTCGGCGCGTCGACCGAGGCGATCGCCGGCGAAGGGCTGCTGCTCACCGCGGGCGGCGTCGACGCGCACGTGCACTTCATCTGCCCGCAACAAGTGGACAGCGCGATCTCGAGCGGCGTGACGACGATGCTCGGCGGCGGAACGGGGCCGGCGTCCGGAACGAACGCGACCACCTGCACGCCGGGCGCGTGGCACCTCGCGACGATGTTCGCGGCGACCGACGCGCTGCCGGTCAACGTCGCGTTTCTCGGCAAAGGGAACGCGACCGGTGCGGAGGCGCTGCGCGAGCAGGTGCGCGCCGGCGCGTGCGGCCTCAAGCTGCACGAAGACTGGGGCTCGACTCCCGCCGCGATCGATACGGCGCTGCGCGTCGGTGACGAGCTCGACGTGCAGATCGCGATCCACACCGACACCTTGAACGAGATGGGGTTCGTCGAAGAGACGATCCGCGCGATCGCCGGACGCACGATCCACACCTACCATACCGAAGGCGCCGGCGGCGGCCATGCGCCCGACATCATCCGGATCGCCGGCGAACCGTACGTGCTGCCGTCGTCGACGAACCCCACCCGGCCGTATACCGTGAACACGCTCGCCGAGCATCTCGACATGCTGATGGTGTGTCACCATCTCGATCCGTCGATCCCCGAAGACGTCGCGTTTGCCGATTCGCGGATTCGCGGCGAGACGATCGCCGCTGAAGACATCCTGCACGACCTGGGCGCGATCAGCATGATCAGCTCGGACTCGCAGGCGATGGGACGCGTCGGCGAGGTGATCACGCGGACCTGGCAGACGGCGCACAAGATGAAGCTGCAGCGCGGCCCGCTCGCCGGCGACGGCGAGCGGTGCGACAACGAGCGCGTGAAGCGCTACGTCGCGAAGTACACGATCAACCCGGCGATCGCACACGGTTTCAGCGAGGAGGTCGGTTCGGTCGAGCCCGGCAAGCTCGCCGACCTCGTGCTCTGGCAGCCGGCGTTCTTCGGCTATCGTCCGGAGCTCGTGATCAAAGGCGGCGCGATCGCCTGGGCCGCGATGGGCGATCCGGCCGCGTCGATTCCGACGCCGCAGCCGGTGCGGATGCGGCCGATGTGGGGTGCGTTCGGGAGCGCGCCGCAGGCGATCGCGCTGACGTTCGTCTCGACCGCCTCGCTCGCCGCGGGCCTCGCGGAACGTTCGCCCGGCGGGCGGCGGTTCGTCGCCGCGCGCAACGTCCGCACGCTCGGCAAACGCGACATGGTCCGCAACGCCGCGCTGCCGCACATCGAGGTCGATCCGCGCACCTACGACGTGCGCGCCGACGGCGAGCTGCTGCGCTGCGAGCCGCTCGCCGAGCTGCCGCTCGCGCAGCGGTACGCGTTGTTCTGATGATGGTGCTCGTCGCGCCGCTCGGCAATCTGAGCGATTTCCTCGTCGGTGAACGTCACCTGGAGCGCGTCGGCGTGCGCAGCGACGATTGCGCGAAGCGCCTCTTGCGGCTCGCCACGTCGGCCGGCGACGTGGGCGTTCGGTTAGCGGGAGACCGGCGTCTGCGCGACGGCGACGTGGTGTACGCCGACGGCGAGCGCGTCGTCGCCGTCGAGGTCGAACCGGACGACGTGCTGGTCGGACGTCCACCCACCATCGCCGCGGCGCTCGCGCTCGCGCACGCGCTGGGGAACCGGCACCTTCCGGTGCAGATCGACGGCGACGAGATCGTGGTCCGCTACGACACGCTGCTTCCCGGCGTGTTCGCCGAATGCGAGGTCCCGTTCGCGCGCGAGCGGCGGGTCGTGCGCGAACCGTTCCGGCACGCCCATGCACCACACGGCCATGACTGAGCTCACCGCGCTGCTGCAGCTCGCCGACGCGGCGTTCCCGGCCGGGGCGTTCGCGCACTCCTTCGGTCTCGAGACCGCGGTCGTGGAAGGGAGCGTTCGCGACGAGGCGACGCTGGTCGCCTGGCTGCAGGCATACCTGCGCGGCGTCTTCGCACCGCTCGACGGAGCCGCGTTCGTGCTGCTGGCGCGCGATCGCATCGACGCGGAAGCCCTCGACGACCGGCTCGCCGCCGCGCAGCCCAATGGGGAGCTGCGCCGCGCGAACGCGCACTTGGCGCGCGCCACGCTGGCGACGTTCGACGCGATCGGTCTGACGTCGGAAGCGCTCGCACGGTATCGCGACGCGATCGCGAGCGAACGCTGCGGTGGGCAGCATGTGCTCGCTGCCGCGCTCGGCTACGACGCCTGCGCGATCGACTGGCGGACCGCGCTGACGGCGCACGCGACGTCTACCGTCACCACCCTCGCCTCGGTCGCCGCTCGCGCGGTCCCGCTCGGTCAGCGCGCCGTCGCGCACGCGCGATGGACGCTGCGGCCGGCGCTCGACGCGGCGGTCGCACGTGCCGCGACCGTTCGCGATCTCGAGGACCTCGCGACCGGCGCACCCTCGATCGAGATCGACGGGCTGCGCCATCGCCGGCTCGACGGACGGCTGTTCGCGTCGTGAGCGCCGTTCGCATCGGCGTCGGCGGTCCAGTCGGCGCCGGCAAGACCGCGCTGCTCGAGTCGCTTGCGCGCCGCCTCTACCCGCGCATCGACATGGCGGTCGTCACCAACGACATCTACACGCAGGAGGACGCGCTGATCCTCGCCCGCAGCGGATGTCTGCCGGCGGACCGCATCGTCGGCGTCGAAACCGGCGGCTGCCCGCACACCGCGATCCGCGAAGACGCGTCGATGAACCTGCAGGCGATCGCCGATCTCGAGCGGCGCTTTCCGTCGCTGGAGCTGGTGATCGTCGAGAGCGGCGGCGACAATTTGGCGGCGACCTTCAGCCCCGATCTCGCCGACGTGACGATCTACGTCATCGACGTCGCCGGCGGCGACAAGATCCCCGCCAAAGGCGGACCCGGGATCACGCGCGCCGACCTGCTGGTCATCAACAAGATCGACCTCGCCCCGCACGTCGGCGCCGATCTCGAGCGAATGCGCCGCGACGCCGCCGCCGCGCGCGGCACGCGGCAGTTCCTGTTCACCGACCTGCGCCACGGTATCGGCGCGGACGAGATCGCGCACTTCGTCGAACGCGCGGCACTCCTCGACGCCGCTCGATGAGCGCGAACACGCTGCACCTCGAAGCACACGGCCGCGACGGCGCGACCATCGTCGGCACGATTCGCGGCACGGGTCTGCTGCGCGCCAGCCGCCCCTTCGCCGAAGGCGCCGCCGCGCGCATCGTGGTCGGCCACCTCGGCCCCGGGATGGTACGCGGCGACGCGTTCGCGACCTCCGGCCGCGTCGCGACCGGTGCGCACCTCATCGTCGCCGGCCAGATGGCGACGCGCGTCCTCTCAGGCCCCGATCCGGTAACCAGCACGGCGAACTGGGTCGTCGAACACGACGCGCGGCTCGAACTGATCGCGGAGCCGACGCTGGTCGCAGCCGGCGCGTCCTACGATGCGCGATTGGAGATCGCCCTCGAACCCGGCGCGCGCACGACCGTGACCGAGCTCGTCCGGCGGGAACCGGGCGCCGCACTGCGCATCGCAACGGTCGTACACCGCGGCGGCCGCGCCGCCCTCATCGACGTGCTCCGTTTCGACGCCGACGATCCGGAAGACGCCGCCGTCGGCACCCTCGCCATGTTCGGCCCGGCCGACATCGACGCACTCGACCGCACCGCGGACCGCTGCGAGGGCGTTCGCATTGGGATCGGCCGCCTCCGCGACGGCGACATCTTCGTGCGCGCTTGCGGCGCCGGCATCTGGGCCGTGCGTGAGGCGCTGGAGGCGCTGCGTGCCGGCGGGCTTGGCGGCTCCATCGGCTCCGGATGAGTGCCTAGCAGGCAAGCGATTTGCGTCATGGCTCCAAATGGCATATAATTGGAGCCATGACACAGAAACCGCTTCGGCGGCGGTGGCAGGTCGAACTGCGCCCCGGAGACGAGGAGGCGGTCGACCTCCTTCGTGAGGCATTCGGCGCCGAGAACGAGAGCCAAGCCGGGCGAGATCTGCTCGGCTTTTGGAAGCGCGTCGTTGATGCGGTCCGCGCGGGCCAGGTGCTGAGCTTGCACCGCGCCGACGATCCGCAGGCGATCGACGCGTTCCCCGACGTCACCCGTGCGTTGCGGCCCGACTCCTCGTACGATTTTCTGGTACGCGTCCCACACGCTTGGCGTCGTCAATTAGTTCTGAAGGGTCGCCGCCAGACCGCCGGCCAGCTCGTCGCCGACATGCGCGCGAACGGCTGGGACGCTGATGACGCCGCCAAGGAATTCGACTTGGATCGTCGCGCCGTCGTCGAGGCGCTCCACTACGTCGAACGCCACCATGGCCTAATCGCCGCGGAAACCGCTGAAGAGCGTCGCCGCGTCGAACCTCACCTGCATCGTGCGCCTGCTGCTCGATGAAGACAGCGGCGCGCATTCGCTTCTGAACGCCCTCCGCGCCGAAGGCCACGACGTCGAGCGGGTCGTCGACATCCGCACCCTCGGAACAGGCGCCAGCGATGCGGCGGTCTATCGGCGAGGCGTCTCCCAAACGAGCCCGTAACGGAAATGAATGTTACGGCCGTCAACACCGACGACGATATCCGCCGCCGTCGGAGGCGAACCGAAGTGCGTCGACGGAACAACGGAGAGACGCGCGACCCGAACCGCGAACGGCGGCGAGCCGCTGCCGGCGATGTGAACGGTCCGGGACCCGAGCGGCGTGGGGCTCAACTCCGAAATCCCCGCCAGCCAAGCCGAGCCGACAAGGGCCGCGAGCAGGAAGTTATGCATTACGCTAACTCCTCTGGCGAGATCTGGGCTGAAGGCCACCCTTCGACAAGCTCAGGGTGACAACGGTGTGGCCAATCGCCATAGTGGTGCTATGTTTCCTCGACGACGGTGTCGAGTTCGAAGGCGGCGACGTCGTACCAGGTCTTGCCGGTTTTTAAGGTGGCTTCGATCGGGACGCTCAGCTCGAGGGCGTGCTCCATCTCGTGCTTCACGATGCGGCCGACGGCGTCGAGGTCGCGCCGTGCCACCTCGAAGATCAGCTCGTCGTGAATCTGCAGCAGCATGACGGCGTCGAGCCCGCTGCTCTCCAGCCGACGGTCGAGGCGGACCATCGCGAGCTTCATCAGGTCGGCGGCCGAGCCTTGCAGCGGCGCGTTCGTTGCTTCGCGCTCGGCGGCGGCCCGCAGCGGATAGTTCTTCGAGCGCAGGTCGGGCATGTACCGGCGCCGGCCGAGCAGCGTCTGCACGTAGCCGCGCTCGCGGGCTTCTTCGAGGCAGCGGTCGATGTAGCCGCGCACGCCGGGGAAGCGCTCGAAGTACGCCTCGGTCATCGCGCGCGCCGTGCCGCGGTCGATCTCGAGCCGTTGCGCGAGCCCGAAATCCGACATCCCGTAGAGCAGCCCGAAGTTGACGGACTTCGCCATCGTGCGCTGGTTCCGCGTGACCTCCGCGAAGGGACCGACGTCGAAGATGCGCCGGGCGGTGAAGTCGTGGATGTCCTGATGCTCGTGGAACGCCGCGCGCATCGCCTCATCGCCGCTGAGGTGCGCCATCAGCCGCAGCTCGATCTGCGAATAGTCCGCCGCGAGCAGCACGCGGTCGTCCGACGGCGCGACGAACGCCTTGCGCACCTGCCGTCCGACCTCCGTGCGCACGGGGATGTTCTGCAGGTTCGGGTTGGTCGACGACAGGCGGCCCGTCGCGGTCGCGGTTTGGTTGAAGATCGTGTGGACGCGGCCGTTCGCGTCGACCTGCCCCGGCAGCACGTCGACGTAGGTGCTCTTGAGCTTCGAGACCTCGCGCCACTCGAGCACTTTCGCCGCGACGGGGAAGCTCTTGGCGAGACCTTGCAGCACGTCGGCGCCGGTCGCGTAGCCGGTCTTGTTCTGACGTCCGGCGGGCAGTCCGAGCTTGTCGAAGAGCATGCGGCCGAGCTGCTGCGGGCTGCCGAGGTTGAACTCTTCCCCGGCAATCTCGTAGATTTCGTGCTGCAGCCGCTCGACCGCCGCGTCGACCTGCACCGCCAGCTCGCGCAGCGCGTCGCGATCGAGCGCGATACCCGCCCGCTCCATCTTCGCGAGCACCGAAACCAGCGGCAGCTCGACGTCGGCGTACAGCGAGAGCTGGCCGCGCCGTTCCAGCTCTTCGCGCGTCGTTCGGGCGAGCAGTCCCGCCGCGTCCGCGGCGGCCGCCGGCGTGTCGTCCGGGAGCGAGCGTCCGAGCAACTCGCTCGACGCCTGACCGACGTCGGCGAACGTGCGCGACGGGCTCAGCAAATGCGCGCCGACCATCGGGTCGTCGCCGAAGTACCGAATCGGCAGCTGTCCCACCCGCACGACCGTCTTGGCGTCGTGCACGATCAGGTGCGGAACGCGCTCCCACAAGTCGACGAACGCCGCGCCGACCTCCGGCGCCAAGCTCGTCGCCGACAGGTTGAACGCGAACGCCGTACCGTCGTCCGCCGAGACCGCGTAAGCGTCGCCGCGCAGTGCGACAGCGACGCGTTCCCGTTCCGCAGTCTCGCCGATGAGCCGCGCGAGCTTCGCGTAGTCCGGCGGGTCGGTGATCGACGTGAACGACGAGTACCGTCCCTGCAGCACTTCGTCGCTGGCGACCGGCTGCGGCGTCGCGGGCGGCTCGAGCCTGGCGAGCAGCGTCTTGAACTCGAGGTCGCGGTACAGCGTGTACAAGGCATCGTTCGAGGCCGGAGTGTAGCGTGCACCGTCCCAGTCGACCGCGACCGGCAGATCGCGGCTGATCAGCGAGACGTCGCGGCACACGCGCGCCTGCTCACCGTATTCGCGCACCAGCGCTTCCAGCTTCGGTGTCCCGGCGAGTGCCGGATTCGCAAGCAGCGCGTCGAGCGAGCCCGCCGTCTTGACGAGCTTGATCGCCGTCTTTTCGCCGACGCCGGGGATCCCCGGAAGATTGTCCGACGGATCGCCCTTGAGCCCGCGATAGTCGGGGAGCTGGCGCGGCTCGAGCGTGTACCGCTCGCGGACCTTCTCTTCGTCGTAGCGGCCGAGGTCGGTGATCCCGCGGCGCGTCGTCAACACGGTCGTCCGCGCGTCGACGATCTGCAGCAGGTCGAGGTCGCCGGTCACGACGAGCACGTCCTGCTGCGCCTCTTCGGCCTGACGCGCCAGCGTCGCGATGACGTCGTCGGCTTCCTCACCGTCGATCTCGACGATCGGAATGTCGTACGTCGCCAGGATGCGCCGCACGAGCGTGAACTGTTCGCGCAGTTCATCCGGCGTCTCGTTGCGCTGCGCCTTGTACTGGGGATAGAGCGCGATGCGCGCCGCCGGAAGCCCTTTGTCGAACGCTGCGATCACGTGCGTCGGCTTCTCGTCGGCGATGATCTTGTTGACCATCATCGTGAAGCCGTAGGCCGCTTCGATCCGCATGCCGCGCGTGGTGGTGAGCTCGGGCAGCGCGAAGAACGCCCGGTAGACCAGGCCATAGGTGTCGAGCAGCATCAACCGCGCGGTCCCCGGCGCCGCGCCCAGTTCCATCGAGGTTTGCGTGCTCATCAGCGCACCTCGATCGCGAGCGTCGCCGCGCCGACGTCGCCGTCGTCGGAGACCTTCAGCACCGAGACGACGTAACGCCCCGGCGTCTGCGGCAGCATCACGTCGAACCCTTCCTTCGCGGCGCGGTCGATCCGCCACACGAGCGCATGCTCCGAGGGCGCACCGAGCGCCTCGGCCGACGGCGCGCTGCGTTCGTTCGAGGCGAGGTCGACGACGGTCGAACGCGTCGGCACGACCGATGCGTGCCAGCCGGGGTCGGTCGAAGCCGGGTTCTGCGTCGTCGTACCGGTTCCGGCGAGCACCGCCGCGGCGTCGTCGAACGACGCGCCGTTCGAGGCACGCGTATCGGCGAGCCGGATCGCCAGCGTCGCGCCGGCGGCTTCGTTCCCGTCGGCGATCGTCACGTGCGCGAGGCTCCCCGGCGCGTACGCCGGTTTGTCGGCGGCGAGCGTCGTGGCGCGCGCGTGGCCCGGCCCGTCGACGGCGAGCCGCTGCGTCGCGTACTCCAGCGCGCCGTCGCGCACGAAGGCCACGCCGATCGCTGCGTCGCCGACGGTCTGCGGCACGGTAAACGTCGCGCTCGCGCGCCCGCCGCCGGCCCCGACGGTCTGTTCGCCGAGAGCGCGCGCACCTTCGCAATCGAGGAACGCGTCGCCGGCCGCGCCGCTCAGTGTCGCGTCGACGCGCACGCGCTCGCCGACGCGGTACCGCGCCTTGTCGGTCGCGATCGCCGCCTCGACGCTCCGCCGCGAGCGGTTGCCGAGCAGTGCCTGCGGGGCGACGGTCACCGCGTTGACGTCGACCACCGTCTTCCCGTCGACGTCGGCCTGCGCAAAGGCGAGATTCGTCCCCGGCGCGACGTTGCGGAAGACGGCGCGCGCGCGGCCCTGGGCGTCGAGCACGAGCTGCTGCGTCTGTTCGGTCGGTCCGTGCACGATGCGCAGCCGCACGCTGAGCCCGCTCGCCGGGCGGCCGTCGGCCGCGTCGAACCCGCGCACGTCGAACGCCGCCGGCTCGCCGATGTCGAGGTCGCGTTCCTGCGGTTCGACGTCGAGCGCGATCCGGGCGTTCGGCGCGGCGACGCGCGCCGATGCCGTCGACGCACCGCTGGTCGCGACGATCCCGTACGTCGACGGAAGACCGTCGGTCGGCGCGGGGATGCTGTAGCGTGCGGTCCCCGTATCGTCCGTGGTCACCCGCACGTCGGCGACCTCGGCCGTGCCCCACGCGGTACCGTCGTCGTTCGCGCCCGGCGCCAGCACGTGCGGTACGCGCAAGACCTGAACCCGCACCTCGCGTCCGGCGGCGACGCCGCCGTCGGCGCGCTGCCGTGCGGTCACCGTCACCGGCACCGGGCCGTCGGCCGCGCACGCCTCGCCGCAGCCCGCCGCGACCGTCAGCACGACGTCGCCGACTCCGTCGACGTGGATCGCCGCGCCGCCGCTCGCACCGCCGGACGCGGCCAAGACCGCCGCGTCGCCCGCCGGAGCATCGGCCGGCAGCGCCAGCTCCGCGCCGAACGCGCCGGCGCCGTCGAGTTTCGCCTCGGCGCTCGCCAGCGTCCGGCCGCGCGCGTTCACCGTGACGCGCACGTCGCCCGAGGCCGGGCGGTACGCGGTTCCGAGGCGCTTGCGCGCGAAACCGACGACGTGAAGCCGTTCGCCGGCCCGCACGTTCGCACGCTCGGCCCGGACGCCGACCAGCGTGGACGGGACCGGCGGCTGCGGCAGGAACGATACGAACGTCTTGCTCTTCCCCCACTCCGCGATCGCGAAGCGCGGCCGCTGCGTTCCGCTCCAGCGTGCGATGCCGTGCGCATCGGTCTTGTCGTACTCGAACTGGAGCCCCACCAAGTACGTGATGCGCATGCCTGCGAACGCTCTGCCGGTTCCCAGGTCGGCGCCGTACAGCACGATCCCGCCGGGCGATTCTTTCGTGAGCAGACCGACCCGCGTGAGGTCGAGCCACGCCTGCTGCACGGCATCACCGCGCCGCGCTTCGACGACGAAGAAGCCCTCGCGGTTCTGCAGCGGCACTTCGACGTCGTTCGGTGTGTAGCGCAAGCCGGCCGGCGGCGTGAAGCGCCACTTGGCGACCGGCGTGCGCCGCGAGGTGTCGATCGCTCGGGCGCGCGACGTTCCGGCGACGAGCACGTCGGCCAAGTCGACCTCGTACGCCGCGAAGTCGACCGGCGCGCCGCTGTACGTGTCGAGCCGAACCGCGATCCGCTTCCACGGAACGGCGACGTCGCGTACGTAGAGCGCAAACGTGCGATCCCACTTTCCGGAGTCCGGCAGCGGACGCGCCGCGGAGGCCGGCGCCGCGCAGCTCAGCGCGAACGCAGCGAACGCGGCGACGAATCGCTTAGCGTTCGTAGAGAATCTGCCCGGCGACGTTCGGATCGGTGGTGCGGAAGCCGACCGTGTACTCGCGCTTCTCGTCTTTCTTGAGCGGCATCGTCGAGTTGCTGACGCCGGTGAACACCGAGGAGCCGCTGTCCTTCCCCTGATAGCGATTGTTGTTGGCGTCGATCAGGTAGAAGTGGGAGATGTCGGGCGTGAGGTCGACGCCCATGTCGTTGGTCAGCTCGACCCGCGCGATGACGTAGCGGAGCGTACCCGCGCCCATCTGCGCCGACGAGTCGCCGGTCAGCACGATGTGCGCTTCGATGACCTTCACGTCGCCGACCCCATGGAAGAACTGCTGCCCGAGCGGGGGAGCGTCGTTTTCTTTGCACGCGGCGAGGCTGAGGGCGAGGACCAGTGCGGCGGCGAGACGATGGAACATGACGCGCCGTGCGTTCGGCGGCTTCGAACGGCCGTCCCGCGCCGAGCGCTCCGGGCCGGCCCGAAAGGGGGGCCGCCGAGCGGTCCGGGAACAGGGAAACGGTGACCGACGATCGTTCGAGGGGGAACTCTACCTCGACCCGCTGCCGTTACTGCGGGAGCCATGAGAAGGATTTGCGCTCGCACGAACTCCGCGACCGGGGTGCGACATTTCAAGTGATCGTCGGCTGCGCGTCCTGCGGAGCGGCGTTCGCCGCGCTCTCCCGGAACTGATGCGGATCCCCGTCCTCGCCGCCGCCCTGCTGCTGGCGGCCGGCACGGCCGCGCTCGCCGCGACGCCTGCCCCCTCGGGGACGCCGCCCCAGCGGATCGACGCCCTGAAGCTGCAGCCCAAGTCGCTCGCTCCGAAGGTGGCGCTCCACGTCGAGTACACCGTCGAGATCAACAAGCTCGGTCAAGTGGCACGCGTCCGGACGGTCAAACCGTCGCATAACGAGGCGTTCGATGCGAAGACCTACGGGAACGCGCTCCAGGCCTTCATCCGCACCCCCGACGGTCAGGTCGTCCTCGGGACCTACCGGCTGACCTACGAGTACGACCCCAAGACGATGCGGGTTCGCCGCGATGTCGCGCTGGTCAAGGCCGGCGGCGTGGACCCCGAGGCGAAGGGCGCTGCCACCGAGATGATGGAGATCGCGCACCGCAACCGCAACCGGACCATGCCGCCTGCGGCGAACCAGACGCCCGGCCCCGCGCCGAGCGTCACCATCAGACGCTTGCCCGACCTGAACCAGGTGATGAAACCGTCCCCGTCGCCGTCCCCGCATACCTGACGCCAGGGCGGCTCTCCCCGGCGTCCGAAGTCGCTTGCGATGCCGCGACGTGTGCGGCCGCCTAAGCCCGATCCGAAAGCGGGTGCCGACGCGCTGATGGAGTGGTACGTCAAGCAGCGGCTCGAACCGGACCCGCGCGTCGACCACGACGTCGAACGCTCGTGCACGTCGAAGCAGCAGTACAAAGACGAAGACGACGCGCACGTCCACGCCCTGATGAACGGCATGGGCGACGTGCTCTTCTCCTACGAGTGCCGCTACTGCAACTTCTGGCACCTCACCCGCCGGCCGAACTAGTGCCGGTCATCCTGAGCCAACTCTTTTCGCCGGCCGACCGCATCTATGAGGATGCGGAATTCTCGCTCTATCACTATCCGAACCAATACTTCTCGCGGGTCCGACGCTACGACCCGTTCATCTACTATCGTCCGCTTGGCGAGTCGCAGCGACGTCCCGACTCCAGGACCTATTTCGGACATGGCGTTCTCGGAGAATGGTACGAGGACCATCGACGACCAGGTCACCGATTCGTGAACATCCTCCGCGGGCAACGCTTTCCTCGACTCGTTCCTCTGCGCAACGAGCGAGAAAAATACTTCGAAACCGAATCGGTAACCGGCCCGCAGTTTCAGTCGGCGGTTCGCGAATTGTCACCTCTTGCGTACGTGAGCATCCTCTCGGCAGCAGGCGTGACACAGCATGATCTCGATGCGATGCCAAGTACTGATTCGATCGCGGCGAGCCCTTACCCGTTGCCGCTCGTCGCTGCGCCGACAGACGCCTTGCGAGAGATCACGGCAATACCAGCTGGAGCCGGTTACGTTCCCCGCGGCAATTCTGCGCAGCTTAACATTTACGAGTCGGCCGCCCTCCAAGAACGGGCTCGACGCGATCATCAAGAAACGCTCCGAATCGTGCAGAATGCGGTGCTTCGTGGCGGCGGATCGACGCTCTACAATAACAATATCGATCTCCTTGCTCGGATGGGCGAAGCTCGTTTCCTCATCGAAGCAAAGAGCGTCACATCACCGCGAACCGTCGTCGACCGGATGCGCTACGGGATCGGACAACTCGCGGATTACTCATATCGCTATGACGAAATCATCGGCGGCGCGCAGCGAGTGCTCGCCTTCGCGGCGGTGCCGCCGCGAGAAACAGCTTGGATCTCTGCCGTTTTGGAGAACGAACGGGTCGCCTTCATCGCCACTCGCGGCGACCGTGTCCTGCCGTTAAACGCTCTGGCCGAACGGCTGCCGTTCGTCGATGCTGCCCCTAGCTGACCGCGGTTTCGGCGACGGCGGCGACGTTGGCGGGGTCGAAGATCCAGTGGTCGTCGACCTCGAGGATCTCGAACCAGTTGCGCAGGTGCGGATACTCGCGCAGCACCGGGTAGCGCGGGAGCACCTCGCGGAAGTGGTCGTCGTCGCGAATCCCGCGTTCGATCAGACGCTGGTTGATCGCCGGGAACGTGCCGCGATCGCAGCACGAGTGCAGCCACGCGACGACGTCCTCGTCGTTGTTCGCGCCGCGCACCGCGTCGGTGAACTGCTCTTCCGTGATCCCGAGCCACTCGATCAGATACACCGAAATCCCAGGGCCGATCTTGTAGTAGCCCAGCGTGCCCTGCAGCTTCGCGCGCGTCTTGTCGATCGTTCGCGCCAGGAAGTAGAGACCGCCAAGCATCACGCGCGGGCTGCGCGGCGGGTGCGTCCGCAGGTCGGCATCGGGATACGGCAGCGACCCCTCGGGCGGGATCGCGACGACGTCGCTCACGACGCCGACGCCTCGCGGCGATACGCGCCGATCGCTTCGAGCACCGGCCGATCGTCGTAGCGGAACAGATACGTGTCCTTCGCGGCTTCGTGACGGTACGGCATCCATGCCGGGATGCAGAACGTGTCGCCCTTTTCCCAGTCGAGGCGTTCCGTGCCGACCGTCGTCGAGCCGCGGCCGCGGTGGACGTGATAGACGATCCCCGCGGTCTCGCGGCGGGTCGGCGAGGAACCGCCGCGCGCGATGCGTTCCGCCGCCGCGCCGATCACGCGCGAAACCGCACCGCCGGTGACGCGATGCGCGTACTCGGCGTACGCGTACGGACCATCCTCGGCTTCGAGGCGGGCTTCCATGTCCGACCACGGATAGCACAGGTGCGAGTCAGCCGGCGCGGGCTCCGAGGGAAACCGTTCCTCCGCATACGGCTGCGCGAAGTTGGCCGGGAAGAACTGATAGACCGGCAGATCGAGCCCGTCGAGCCACACCATCGGTCCGTCACCCTCGTGACCGTGATCGTGGTACTCCCACGACGGCGTAAGCACGAGATCGCCGCGCCGCATCGTCACCCGTTCGCCGCCGACCGCCGTGTACGCGGCGTCGCCTTCGATGATGAAGCGCAGCGCGAATGCGACGTGCCGGTGCGCCCGTGCCACCTCGCCCGGCAAGATCAGCTGGAGTCCCGCGTACAGCGTGTCGGTGGTCTGCGGCGGCTTCAGTGCCGGGTTGACCAGCATGAAGACGCGCCGCTCCGCGTCTTGCGTCGCGACGAGATTCCCCGAGCGCTCGAGCAGCGGGCGCATCGCGGCGTACCGCCACACGTGCGGCACCGCCTTGGGCTGCGGGTGCGGCGGCACCATCGCGTCCATCATCGTCCAGAGCGGCTGGGCGTCTTGGGCGGCGGCCTCGGCGAAGAGGCGGTCGAGCGAGTCGGTCGCGATCATCGGACTTCCTGTTCCCCCCAGGGAGGGACGCAATTCCTCTCCATGGCAGGACGTGTTTCGCAATACGAATCGGAGGTCACGTGCGCTTCGTCCTTTTCAGTACCCCCTCGTCCGGGCCGCGCCCCGGGATCATCGACGGGGAGACGATCCGCCCGATCGAGGGCATCGCGTCGCTCGATGAGCTGATCGCGCTCGACCCCGCCGCGCGCGCCGCGGCGCTGGGGCGGCTCGGGGAGCCGGTCGGGCTCGCCGGCACGAAGCTCCACGCGCCGCTGCACCCGCGCAAGAACGTCTTCTGCGTCGGGCGGAACTACCTCGCGCACGCCGAGGAAGGCGCCCGTGCGCTCGGTAAGGATCTCGAGCTCCCGAAGGTCCCGACGTTCTTCACCAAAGCGCCGACCGCGATCGCCGACCCGGACGCCACGCTCGATCTCAGCGCCACGGTTTCGCAGAAATACGACTGGGAAGCCGAGCTCGCCGCGGTGATCGGAACCCGCTGCAAGGACGTGCCGGAAGAGAAAGCGCTCGATGTCGTGTTCGGTTACACGTGCCTCAACGATGTGAGCGCGCGCGACAAGCAGCGTGCCACGACGCAGTGGTTCGCCGGCAAGACGCTCGACGACACGTGCCCGCTCGGTCCGTGGATCGTGACCGCCGACGAAATCGGTGACCCGCAGAAGCTCGACGTCTCGCTGCGCGTGAACGGCGTGCAGAAACAGTACGCCAGCACGAGCGTGATGATCTTCTCGGTGGCCCGCTGCATCGCCGAGCTCTCGCAGGGGACGACGCTCGAGCCCGGCGACATCATCGCGACCGGCACGCCCGAAGGGGTCGGCTTCGCCCGCACGCCGCCCGAGTTCCTCAAGAACGGCGACGTGATGGAAGTCGAGATCGAAAAGATCGGCGTCCTGCGCAACCCGGTGAAGATCACATAACGAAGCAGCGGCGGTGGATCCCGGCGACGGCGTTGGTGTCGGGCCTCGCGTTCCAGGGGCTCGGCTGGATCATCGTCCTGGCGCAGGCCGTCTCGCCGCGGCCCGGTCTGCCGCTCGCGTGGGTGCATGCCGTCGCGCTCGGCTGGATCACGCTCACGGCTCTCGCGGTGATGCAGCACGTGCTTCCGGCGATGGCCGAGCGGGAATGGCGCTTCGCCGCGGTCGCGCGCGCTTCGCTGGTCCTGATCGGCGCGGGCGCTCTGTTGCTCGTCGCCGGCTTCTTGACAGGCGGCGTGCTGCTGGTCGCCGGAGGGGTCTCGGCAGCCGCCGGAATCGCCGCGTACGTCAGCCTCGCGCTGCTCTCGCTGACTGCGCCCGCTCCTGATGCAGCCGCCCGGACGATCGGCCGCGCGCTCGCCGCGACCCTCGGAGCACTCTTGCTGACCGCGTTGCTGGGATCCGCGCTGGCTTTCGGCTACGTGCGAGGCGATGCGGCGCTGCTCGCGCTGGCGCCCGTTCACGCGATCGCCGGCATCGTGTTGTGGTTGACCGTGCTGACGACCGGCGTGTCGGCGCGCACGCTTGTTCCGATGCTCGGCGCGCGAACTCGACTCGGATTGCTGCACGTCGTGGCCGGGAGCGCGCTCTTCGCGGGCGGCGCGGTCGTGGCCGCAGGCTTCTCGTTCACACCCGTCCGCAACGCCGGCCTCGCGATCGTCGCCGCCGGCGTGATATCCTACGCCATCGACATCCTCGACCGGCTCCGGCGCGCGTCCACCCCGGTGCTCCACGCGCGTCTCGCTGTCGGAGCAGCGCTCGCGTGGCTGCTCCTCGCCTGCGCCGCCTCGTTCGCCGCATCGGCGCCGGCGTTTGCGCGCGTCGCGGTCGTCGCGGCGCTGGCCGGCTGGATCGGGAGCATGGTACTGGCGCATTTGCTTCACATCGGGGTGCGTGTGCTCGCTACGGCAATGCTGGGCGAGGACGACGAGACGCGGCCGTGGGAGCTGCTGTCCACGCCGCTCGCGCTCGCCCTCGTCGCGCTCTACGAAGCCGCCGCCGTCGCGCTGGTCATCGGGGCGTGGAGCTTCGCATCGCTACCCTTCGCGGTCGCGGGCGTCACCGGTCTGGCAGCGATGTTCCTGGTCGGCGCCAACGGTGCGGTCGCGCTGCGGCGTGCACGCAGCTTGGCCGGATCGAGCTGACGTGCCGCGCGAAAGCCGTTTGTTCGTCAAGACGTCGCTGGTCGCAATCGTCGTCGCGTTCGGCGCGGGCGGTACGATGGCGATCATGAAGGCCCTCGGCTGGGGCTTCCCCGACGTGTGGGCGACCGAGCACGCGCA
Organism: Vulcanimicrobiota bacterium; assembly: GCA_003168375.1. Lineage (GTDB taxonomy): Bacteria > Vulcanimicrobiota > Vulcanimicrobiia > Vulcanimicrobiales > Vulcanimicrobiaceae > Vulcanimicrobium > Vulcanimicrobium winogradskyi. The sequence goes on along the minus strand of PMSI01000001.1, from coordinate 1,216,280 downwards.
CATCGCGTTCGTCGGCTGGCTCGTGAACCTCGTGATCGGGATCGCTTGGTGGATGCTTCCGCTCAATCGCGAACGATTTCCGAGCACGGCCGGGCGCTACCCGCCGAACGCGCCATACGTCGTGTGGTGGCTCCTCAACGCCGGCCTGTGCCTCCGCGTCGTCAGCGAACCGTACCTCGCGCTCGGGATCGTTCCGCGCGCCGCGCTCATCGTTGCGAGTTGCGCGCAAGCGCTCGCCATCGTCGTATTCGCGGTGACGGTCTGGGCGCGCGTGCGCGGCCCGTCCCATCCCGCGAAAGGGGTGCGCTGACGCATCGAAAAGAGCGTAACACGTAAGGAGGGATCGATGGATACGCTTTCGCGTCCGATCGAGCTCGACTGGGAAGCCGGCGCGTGCGCGCACGTCCCGTACCGCCTTTACACCGACCCTGCGATCTTCGCGCGCGAGCTCGAGCGGCTGTTCTACCGCGATCACTGGTGCTACGTCGGCCTCGCGGCCGAAATCCCGAATCACGGCGACTTCAAACGCTCCGCGATCGGCGAGCGCGCGGTCGTCGCGGTACGCGCGCGCGACGGCTCGATCAACGTGGTCGAGAACCGCTGCGCGCACCGCGGCGTGCAGTTCTGCCAGAAGGCGTACGGCAGCACGAAGACGTTCGTGTGCCCGTACCACCAGTGGAGCTACGATCTCGGCGGCAATCTGATCGGCGTGCCGTTCCGCAAGGGCGTGCGCCAGGGCGACCGCGTCAACGGCGGGATGCCCGACGACTTCGCGCTCGCCGAGCACGGCCTGACGAAGCTGAAGGTCGAGGTGTGGAACGGCGTGATCTTCGCCTCCTTCGACCACGACGTCGAACCGCTGCGCGCGTTCGTCGGTCCGGAAGTCGGGCGCTATTTCGAGCGCGTCTTCGACGGACGCGAGCTGACGATCCTCGGCTATTCGCGCCAGCGGATCCCCGGCAACTGGAAGCTGATGATGGAGAACATCAAGGACCCGTACCATCCCGGGCTCCTGCACACGTGGTTCGTCACCTTCGGGTTGTGGCGCGCCGACCAGGAGTCGCAGATGATCGTCGACGGGCGCGGCAGGCACGCCGCGATGGTGTCGCGCAAGAACGACGGCGGCCGCAGCGACGCGGTCACGGCGGGCGTGACGAGCTTCAAAGAGAACATGGTGCTCAACGACGACCGGGTACTCGACGTCGTCGTCGAGCCGTGGTGGAACGGTCCGACCGTCACGATGCTCACGCTCTTCCCGAGCCTGATCGTGCAGCAGCAGGTCAACTCGCTCTCGACGCGCCACATCGTCCCGCGCGGGACCGGCAGCTTTGACTTCGTGTGGACGCACTTCGGATTCGCGAACGACGACGCCACGATGACGCGCCGCCGCCTGCGCCAAGCGAACCTGTTCGGACCGGCCGGCTACGTGTCGGCCGACGACGGCGAGGTGATCGAGTTCTCGCAGCGCGGCTATGCGCAGCACGGCGATCTCGCCACCGTCTGCGAGCTCGACGGGCGCGGCCGCGGCGGCGCCGACCACAACGTGACCGAGACGCTGATCCGCGCGATGTACGGCTACTATCGCGAGGTGATGGAGCTGTGAACGCGACCGCAACGATCGCGCTCGAAGACCGCCTACGCATCGACGAGCTGTACGCCCGCTACGCGGCATGTCTCGACGACGGCCGCTTCGCCGAGTGGCCGGACTTCTTCACCGACGAGTGCACCTACCGCATCGTCCCGCGCGAGAACTACGACCGCGGCCTGCCGCTCGCGACGCTCTCGTTCGAGAGCAAAGGGATGCTGCGCGACCGCGTCTACGCGATCACCGAGACGCTGTTCCACGAACCGTACTATCAGCGGCATCTCGTCAGCGGCATCCTCGCCGAACCCGACGACGGTGGCTTCCGCGTGCGCGCAAACTACCTCGTCATCCGCACCAAGGCCGGATCGTTGTCCGAGGTCTACAGCGCGGGACGGTATCTCGACCACATCGTCGACGACGCCGGCACGCTGCGCTTCCGCGAGAAACTCTGCATCTTCGACAGCGAGCTGATCCCGAACTCGCTGATCTATCCGCTCTAAGGAATGACGAAGCCGGGCGGCGAATAGCCGCCCATGGCGGATTCCCTGGCATATCGCGTCATTCTGGAGCCGGACGAAGACACACTGCGCTGTATCATTCCGGCCTTTCCGTCGATCTTTACGTTCGGGACGAATCGCGAACATGCGCTCGCGATGGCAAAAGAAGCCATCGAACTCAATCTGGAGGTCCTGCGCGAACGAGACCTTCCGATTCCCGAACCCGATGCCGACGTGCCGATGCTTATCGAGCGCGTGGCCATCGACCCGGCCGCTTAGCCGCGATTGAGCGAGAAGCTCCCGGCCATCAGCGCGGGTCAGCTTCGGCGGGCGCTTTGCCGTGCCGGATGGGTCGAGACGCGACAGCGCGGCTCACACGTTCGTCTCGAAAAAGACGGCGTCTCAATCACCGTCGCAGACCACGGCGGCTCGCAGATCCTTCCCCGCGGGACGCTGTCCGCGCTCCTCAAAGCCGCGGGCCTTCCGTCGGAGAAACTCAGGCGACTGCTCTAGCGACGGGATGGCAAGGAGTTTAGTAACGGTGACGATTGTTGTCGGGTTGCGCCGCCAGCGCGCGTTTGCGGAATCTCATCGCTAATTGCACCGACACGAAGGGTCCGGCTAAGATCGAGGGCAACGGCGCCGCGGTACGCCGTTGCCCCCGAAAACCGCCGAGTGAGGCTGTTGTAGACCGACGCGAGATCGCTACTTGACCAAGGCACTTCCGACGCCTTTGCGCAGAGGCGTGCGGACCGTCGGGTACCATTCGCTGTGTGGGCTGACTACCGCCGGATGTAATAGACTACCGGGGGACTGGAATAGTATCGTGGATATGCTGGCTGGACGCGAACCTGCGGATAGACGTATTGCGGCGTCGTCTGATACCGCAGTGGACCGCCTGCCGCGGCTACCCATCTTCCGTACGTCGGCAGATTGGCGTAGGTGCGCGCCGCGCTATTGGCGATAGTTGTCGGAGGGACACCGCAATATCTTGCGCACAAGTCAACGGACGCCGACTGTACGTCGACCCAAACTTGGGCAGCTGCATCCCATTGCCACTGCGCCGACGCCGGCTGTGGCTGAAGAACAGCAGCGGCAAGAACAAGTGCGGATGCTGCGAGCGTCGTCATCCGTCTTAGCAAAGTTGTCATCTTTTATCACCTCCCTTCGCAAAACTCTGCAATCCAAAGAATAGCCTCGAATGGGCTCCTTTGTCAAGGGATTCACAGAATCAAAGATACTTTAGCGGTGCGGCGTCGGCCGAGATTATTCTCGGCGCGCGACGAGATGACACGTCGGGCTATTAAGGCAGGCGCCTCTGGTTGGGTTAGGCTAGAGGACTGGCTAGGCGTAGCCGCTTTGCAACGTCGAGCCAATACCTCCGTCCCCGCTGTCGCTGAGGATGTGCGGTCATCACGACGGCGGTCTCACCGATGGTGAGCGGCGCGGCCTCGGCGAGGGCACTGCCACCTACGATTTCGGACCACGCTTTCGCGTACGCGGACGCCGTTGAGTAGAATACTACGAATCGAGGCTTGTGCGTTCGAAGCCGGTCCCGAATAACGCTGATCCGCTCGTCTCGGAACCAAGTGCGACGCGCCTCGTCGGTATCCGCGGTGGGCGTCGAGATGGCCGAAAGTTCAAGGAGTGCGTTCTCTCCGTGCGCCCGTCCGAGGCAGTGCCGTTGGTAGTCGAGAGTGGACTCGGCAGAAGTGCCTTTGCCCTTGTACGCAAGTACCAGCCAAATCAGCCGCGTCCAGGTGGACTGAGGTTTCGAGGCTCCGCTGAACCAATCGCGGTCATCTGCTTCTCGATATGCCTGAATGTCGAGCAGTTGCGCCTTGCCAAGAGCGGACCACATTCGCAAGTTCGCCGACAACTCGTCTCCGCCAGGTTCCATTCCCACGAACCAATACGGTGCTCCCCATTGGCCGTAGCCGTACCATCCTCGAGCTAAAGCCTTGACGTCCTCGTCCATGCGCCGGATTATTTGAAGCCGGCTTCGGAACCCTTTAGTGAAGGCTGAAGAGCAATGCACGATCACCGACGGAAGAAAGTGCTATGTGCGAGTTGTCGTTCGATGAGTTCGAGGCGTACTAAAGCGATTCGCAAGGGCCGTGCAGTCAGTCCACGACACGGAGACCTAAAGCGCGCCATCGAGGACGCGCAGCTATCTAGACAAAGCGCGCCGCGCTGAGCGACCGAGATCTCGACGCGGCACTCGACGGAGCCGTCCGCTGACCGGCGAGACGCGGCCACGGCTGGCTGCAGAAGAGAAGTCATCGAACGGCGGCATGACTCCCAAACAAGGACGTCATGCATCGTCGCGTGCCTCTACGCGCCGAGGGAACTCCCACCGAGCGGACGCAAAGGAGCGGAATGCCCGAATGTTCGCCGCCGAGCCGTCGCGCGCGGTATGACGTCATGGTGTGCGGCGGTGGTGCGGCCGGCGTCGGGGCGGCAATCGGCGCGGCGCGCGCCGGCGGGCGGGTGGCGCTGCTGGAGCAAGCGCCCTTTCTCGGCGGGGCGGCGACGCGGAGCGGCGTGCTGACGTACTGCGGCTTCTGGACGCAGGCCGAGCCGCCGCGGCGCGCGGTCGGCGGCGTCGGCGCGGAGGTGCTGGGCGCGCTCGACGCGCTCGGCGGGATGAGCGGACCGTTTCGCACCGAGGGGACGCGCGTCGTGATCGCGCTGATCGAGCCCGAGGCCGTGAAGCTCGCGCTCGACCGGCTGTGCGCCGCGGCCGGCGTCGACGTGATCCTGCACGGGCGCCTTTGCGCTGCCGAGAGCGATGCTGAGACGGTACGCAGCGCGATCGCGCTCGACCATGCGGGGACGTTCGCACTCGACGCCGCCGCGTTCGTCGACGCGAGCGGCGAGGCCGACCTCGCGGAGCTCGCTGGCGCGGCGACGCGCTACGGCGACGCCGAAGGCCGCGTGCAGAACGGGACGCTCGCGATGCGGATCGGGGGCGTGCCGCGTGACGCCGACATCTCGCGTGCGGTGTGGGCCGGTGCCGTGCGCGATGCGAAGGGGCGCGGCGCGAAGCGCATGACGAAGGAGCGCGGTTTGGTCGCGCGGCTCCCGCACAGCGGCGAGATCCTCGCGTTTCTCGCCGACGAAGCGTACGACGCGCTCGACGCACGCTCGACCAGCGAGGCCGAGCGCCACGCACGCGAACAAGCGTGGGCCTACATCGAGGCGATCCGCACGCTGCCTGGTCACGAGGCGGCGTATCTGATCGCGACCGGGCCCGCGATCGGTACGCGTGAGTCGCGCCACGTGATCGCGCGGGCGCGGTTGCGCGCCGACGACGTGATCAACTCGCGCGTGCCCGGCGACAGCGTCGCGCTGGGCGCGTGGCCGATCGAAGGGCATCCAGGTCCGGGCTTACCGAGCGCCTGGCGGCGACTCCGCAACGACGCGGCGTACGGCATCGGGCTCGACGTCCTGAAGAGCGCGACGCACCGCAACCTGTTCGCAGCCGGACGCGTCATCGACGCGGATGCCGACGCTTTCGCGTCGGCGCGCGTTATGGGCACGGCGTTCGCGACCGGCCACGCGGCCGGCATCGCTGCGGCGCTCGTCGCAGACGGCCGGACGGCGGACGCTGCCGCGGTGCGAGCCGAAGTGCTCCGGCAAAACGGAATCCTCGACCTCGAAAAGAAGGCATCGCCATGACGTCCCGCGCCCGTTTCCTCGGCGCCCTCGCGACCGGCACGGCTGCGAGCGCGTTCCCGACCGCGATCTTCGCCCAGACGCGCAAACCGCTCTCGATCGGATACGTCCCGTCGACGCTGTTCGCACCGGTCTTCGTCGCGGTCGAGAAGGGGTATCTGCGTGACGCCGGGTTCGACGCGAACCTGACCCCGATCGTCGCCGGCGCCGACTCGATGAGCCTGGTCGCGCAGGGGCAGATCGACATGGCGGCCGCAGCGCTCTCCGCAGCGTTCTACAACGCCGTCAATCGCGGTCTCGAGGTCAAGTTCGTCGCGTCGACCGGCTACCAGCCGCGGCAGGGACGGCCATCGGCGTTGTTGATCCGCCAGGATCTGTACGACGGCGGCCTCCGTCTCGCCGGATTGAAGGGAAAGAAGTTCGGCTGGATCGGGAACTCAGGCGCCGCGTCGGCGTACTACGTCGCGCGCATCCTGCGCGGCGTCGGCTTGCGTCTCAGCGACATCGAGTCGCTGAACATCCCGAACCCCGAGCAACAGACCGCGCTCGAACACAAGGCGATCGACGCGCTGTTCACCTCGGCACCGTTCAGCGACGAGTTCCAGCAGAAACATCTCGGCACGATCGTCGCCTCGCCGCCGCCGGGGATCGCCGCTTCGGGGATCTTCTTCGGACCGGCGCTGCTGCACAACCACGAGAGCGCGAGCGCGGTGATGAACGCGCTGCGCAAGGCGGCGGCCGAGATCGCCGGGCCGGGTTTCTACGCGCCGGCGAACGTCGATGCGTACGCCAAGTACACGCGGCAGCCGGTCGAGGTCATCAAGGCCGCGGCGCGCTACGACTTCAAGCCGGACCTGCGCATCGACCAGGGGACGCTCGAGGACATGCAGCGCGAGTTCGTCGCCGACAAGATCCTCACGTACCCGCAGCCGCTGAACGAAGTTCGTCTGGTCGCGCGCTTCTAGCGTATGGTGCGACTTCTCTCGGGCGCGATCGGCGCCGCACTGGTCGTGGTCGGCGGCGGCGCCGCAATCGCTCCGTCGTTCTCGGCGGCCGTGTTCGGCCTGCCCACCGACGACCGGACCGCGCAGGCGTACGTGCGAACAGTCGGCGCGCGCGACGTCATCCTCGGCGCGATCGTCTTGACCTCGCTCGGCGACCGGCCGGCGCTGCGGCGCGCCCTCGGCTGGACGTCGCTGATCGGGCTCGCCGACGCGTTCGCGGTCCTCGCGATCCGCGGGCCCCGGCTGCAGCACGTTGCGCACCTCGGGGGCTTCGCGGCCCTCGCCCTCGCCGCGCTGATCGTCGAGCCGTAGCGTGGAGCTCGTGCGGGGCGGCCGCATCGCGACGATCGACGGACTGCGCGGGATCGCGATCTTGCTGGTGGTGTGGTTCCACTTCTGGCAGATCTCGTGGCAATCGGCGGTCGTCCCGTTCGTGAACCTCTCGCTGCAGCCGCTGGCCGAGACAGGCTTCATCGGCGTCGCGCTGTTCTTCTTCATCTCGGGCTTCGTGCTGCTGGTACCGTACGCGCAGGCGCACCTCGCGGGCGCGCCGGCGCCGACCCTGCGCCGCTTTGCGAGCCGGCGATTCTTCAAGATCGTGCCGTCGTACGTGCTCGCCATCGCTGCGTTGATCGCGATCGGCTATCAGACGTATCCCAACCTCGCCACGGGTGCGAAAGACGTCGGCTTCCACCTGCTCTTCGTCCACAACTGGTTCGCTTCGACGAACGGGTCGATCGCGGGCCCGATGTGGTCGCTCGCTGTCGAGATCCAGTTCTATCTGATCTTCCCGCTCCTGGCCCTCGCCTTCGTGCGGCGGCCGATCATCACGACGATCGCGCTCTTCGCTATCGCGAACGGCTGGCGCGTGTGGTGCATGCTGGCCGACCACTACTACTACGAGCAGCGCCTCGCGCAGTTGCCGGGCTACATCGACTTCTTCGCCGCCGGAATGCTCGCCGCGTTCGCCTACGTCGCGATCGCGACGCGCCGGCCGCAGCTCGCGCACCGGCGCTGGGCGTTCACCGCCCTCTCGATCGCGGGGTTCGTCGCGCTGTGGCTGCTGATGGTGAACTGCTACGACCACCGCTTCGACAAGGAATGGCCTCAGTTGTGGGTCGTCGAGTGGCGCTCCGCGGTTGCGCTCGCGTGCCTCGCGATCGGCCTCGGGTCGCTTTTCGCGGTGCGCGGCTACCAGCGCGTGCTTGCTAATCCTGTGCTGCTGTTCCTCGCCGCGATCTCGTACAATCTCTACCTCTGGCATCAGCCGCTCGCGCTTTTCCTGCTGAAGCTGCACCTGCCGCCGTACGCGAGCGCCGATCCGCACGGCGACACGCGGTGGATGCTCGCGTACTGGTTCGTCGCGGTGCCGGTCGCGCTCGCCGTTTCCGCCGCGTTGACGTACGGCTTCGAGCAGCCGATCCTGCGCTGGGGCAAGCGCCGCCGGAATCTCGGCCCCGGCCGGGAGGGACCGGCGCGCCAGACTACGATACTGGACGCATGAAGATCGCGGTCCCGAAAGAGCGCGCCCCTGGTGAACGACGCGTCGCGCTCGTCCCCGAGATCGTCGCGAAGTTCGTCAAGGGTGGTCACGTCGTCACCGTCGAGCGGGGCGCCGGAACGAGCGCCGGCTACGTCGACGCCGCGTACGAGAGCGCCGGCGCGACGATCGCACCAGACACGCACGTCGCGTACGGCGATGCCGACGTGATCGTGCGCGTCGCGAAGCCGTCCGACGCCGAGCTCGACGGGATCCGGCGCGGCGCCGTGCTGATCGGATTCCTCGCGCCGCTCGGCGATCCGCGCTCGGTCGAGCGCTACGCCGAACGCGGGATCACCGCGCTCTCGATGGAGACCGTGCCGCGCACGACCAAGGCGCAGGCGATGGATGCGCTGAGCTCGCAGGCGAACATCGGCGGCTACAAAGCCGCGTTGCTCGCGGCGAGCTATCTGCCGAAGTTCTTTCCGATGCTCACCACGGCTGCCGGCACGATTCCGCCGGCGAAGGCGCTGATCATCGGCGCCGGCGTCGCGGGGCTCCAGGCGATCGCGACGTGCCGCCGGCTCGGTGCGGTCGTCACCGCGTACGACACGCGGCCGGTCGTCGCCGAGCAGGTGAAGTCGCTCGGCGCGAAGTTCCTCGAGATCGACGTCGGCGAGAGCGGCGAAGGGCAGGGCGGCTACGCGAAAGAGCTCTCGCCCGAAGCGCTCGCCAAACAGCGCGCCGGGATGGTGAAGGCGATTGGCGCCAGCGACGTCGTGATCACCACCGCGGCGATCCCCGGCAAGCGTGCGCCGATCCTCGTCACCGCCGAAGCGGTCGCCGCGATGGCGCCTGGCAGCGTGATCGTCGACCTGGCCGCCGAAACCGGCGGCAACGCCGAGGGGACGAAGCCCGGTGAGGTCGTCACCTCCGCGAACGGCGTCACGATCGTCGGGCTGCTCAACCTCGCCTCGGATCTCGCCTACGACGCGAGCCGGCTCTACGCGCGCAACGTGCAAGCGCTGCTGGATTACATCACCAAGGACGGCGCGCTCGCGCTCGATCCCGACGACGAGATCGTGGCCGGAACCACGCTCACGCGCGACGGGCAGATCGTGCACGCAGCGACGCGCGCCGCGCTCACCGGAGGAGCCGCGTGACCGTTCATCTGCTCGCCGAACTGACGGTCTTCGTCCTGGCCCTCTTCGTCGGCCTCGAGGTGATCTCGAGAGTACCGACCATGCTCCACACGCCGCTGATGTCGGCGACCAACGCGATCCACGGGATCGTGCTCGTCGGCGCGATCCTCGTCGCCGGCGCGGCCGATGCGCCGTTCAACGCGATCGTGAGCTTCATCTTGGTGCTGCTGGCCTCTCTCAACGTCTTCGGTGGCTACACGGTGACGGAGCGGATGCTCGAGATGTTCCGGCCGAAAGCACCGGCGCCCAAAGCGCCGGCGGACGGCACGAAGTGACGGTCGATACCACAGCCGCGAGTTGGGTCGACGTCGCGTATCTGATCACGGCGATCTGCTTCATCTTCGGCCTGCGCTATCTGAGCTCGCCGAAGACGGCGCGCCTGGGCAACCGCATCAGCGCGGTCGGCATGCTGATCGCGGTCGTGGCGACGCTCAGCCAGGGTATCGTCAACTGGTGGGTGCTCGGGTCGGCGCTCATCGTCGGCGCGGCGATCGGGATCGTCTCGGCACAGCGCGTGAAGATGACCGCGATGCCGCAGATGGTCGCGATCTTCAACGGCGCCGGCGGCGGAGCGGCGGCGCTGGTCGCGGCCGGTGAACTGCTCAAGGTGTTCAACGCGAACGGGACGCCGACGTACGACGTCTCGTTCACCTCGGTGCTCTCGGCGGTGATCGGCTCGATCTCGTTCGCCGGCTCGATCATCGCGTTCCTCAAACTGCAAGAGGTGATGACGGGCCGCCCGATCACCTATCCCGGCCAGCAGATCGTCAACGCGCTGGTCGCGCTCGTGATCCTGGTGTGCTGGGGCCTGGTCGTCGCCAACGTTCCGAACTCGCTGGAATTCTTCTGGATCGCGCTCGGCGCATCGTTCGTGCTCGGGATCCTGTTCGTGCTGCCGATCGGCGGCGCGGACATGCCGGTCGTCATCTCGCTGCTCAACTCGTTCACCGGCCTCGCTGCAGCATCGACCGGGTTCGTGCTGGGCAACAACGTCCTGATCATCGCGGGCGCCTTGGTCGGCGCGTCGGGGACGCTGCTCACCGTGCTGATGGGCAAAGCGATGAACCGGTCCGTCACCAACGTGCTCTTCGGCGCGTTCGGCGCGATCAAGACCTCGACCGCGGCCGGCGGCGCGAAGCAGCAGAACGTCCGCTCCGTCAGCACCGACGACGTCGCCGCGATGCTCGCCTACGCGAACCAGGTGATCGTGGTGCCAGGCTACGGTATGGCGGTCGCGCAGGCGCAGCACTCGATCCGCGAACTCGCCGACCAGCTCGAAAAGCGGGGCATCGAGGTCAAGTACGCGATCCATCCGGTCGCCGGCCGCATGCCGGGCCATATGAACGTGCTCTTGGCCGAAGCCAACGTGCCGTACACCTCGCTCTACGACATGGATGACATCAACCCGGAGTTCGAGCGGACCGACGTCGCGCTGGTCGTCGGTGCGAACGACGTCACGAATCCGGCGGCGCGCTCCGATAAAAACAGCCCGATCTACGGGATGCCGATCCTCGACGTCGACAAAGCCGCCAACGTCGTCGTGCTCAAGCGCTCGATGAACTCCGGCTTCGCCGGGATCGACAACCCGCTCTTCGACGACCCCAAGACCGTGATGCTCTTCGGCGATGCGAAGAAGTCGATCGACGGCGTGATCGCCGGATTAAAAGCGCTGTAGGCGCCATGTCATCCTGAGCTTGTCGAAGGGCGGCACCTGGATCGAGGTCGCGCTGAACGGCCCGTGGGGGACCGCGATCCAGCCGGGGATCCCGATCTCGCACGAGGCGATCGTGCGCGAAGCGATCGCCTGCGCGCACGCCGGCGCGTCGATCGTGCACTTCCACGCCTACGACGAGAGCACCGGGCGGCAGAACGACGACTGGGAGAACTACGCGCGCACGATCGCGGCGATACGCGACGCCGTCGACGTCATCGCGTATCCGACCGTTCCGCTGGGCGGTAGCGGGGTCGACCGCTACCGTCACATCGACGAACTCGGCCGGCGCGGGCTGATCGAGTGGGCGGTCGTCGATCCAGGTTCACTCGATATCGTCCTGCCCGCGCGCGATGGCGAGATCGATCCCGGCTTCGTCTACCTCAACCCGCCGGATCACGTGCGCGAAGGACTCCACGTCTGCCGCGATTACGGGATCCGCCCCAGCTACGCGATCTACGAACCCGGATTCACGCGCCTCGGCGCGTTGCTGGCCGCCGAATATCCCGGTCTGCCGCGCCCGGTCTATCGTTTCATGTTCAGCGATCAGTTCGCGTGGGGATTCCCGCCCGAACCGTACGCGCTCGACGCGCACGTGCGGCTGCTCGGGGCGTGCGACGCGGCTGCATCGTGGATGATCGCCGGCCTGGGTGTCGACATCGAGCCGTTGGCCGCCGAAGCGATCGGGCGCGGCGGGCACCTCCGCGTGGGCCTCGAGGACGCGCGCTTCGGGACCGAACGGACGAACGTCCAGCTGGTCGAGGCGGCGGTGCGGCTGGTACAGCGCGCGGGGTCGCGTCCGGCGACCGCCGCCGACGTCCGCGCCGCCCTGTGAGGGCCGACGATCCCAAGATCGTGATGCTCTTCGGTGACGCGAAGAAGTCGATCGACGACGCCGTAGCCGGAGTCAAAGCGCTGTAGCAGACACGAAAGCGGTCGCAACGGACGACTGGTCTGACGTGAACGCTACTCTCCCGGGTTCTCGCTACTTGACCCAGCAGGCTCCGACGCGCTACTATTGATGCAATCGCTCCGGTAGGGGCGAGCCATTTGCCTCACAGGGGAACCGCCAGGTTCCTCTGTTCACGTCCGGGTGTGTGAACTTGAAAAGGACCGCTGTCCTTATCGATGCAGGCTTCCTCCGCGCGTTCCTGCCCAATACCGTGGGATTCGGAACGCTCGCCGAAATCACCGAGGCCTTCGCCCTCGCGTGTGTCTCTACCAATGACGGCGAGGAAATTCACCGCGTACTGTATTACGACTGCCCGCCCTACGACGGCGATGGCCGCCGGAAACCTCATCCGCTCGACTCAACGCGCCAGCCGACCTCTCCCGCCTATCGAAATTTCTTCAATTCCGTGCTGTCGATCCTGAAGAGCAAGCCGTACTTCGCCGTACGACTTGGCGAAATGTCGTTTGACGGCTGGGCCCTATCGGACAAAGCAACATCTGAAATTCTGGCCCAGGGACGTCAGATTGTCGCTGACGACTTTGAGCCCGTGCTTCGACAGAAAGGTGTTGATCTGCGCATTGGGCTCGATGTTGCGCTCATGGCGAAGGACCGATTGATCGATCGGATTGTAGTTGTTTCCGGCGACTCCGACATCGTCCCAGCCATGAAAGTTGCGCGGCGCGAAGGCGTGCAGGTCGTACTCGCATCGCTCAGTCACAATGTGAAAGCCTCCCTGCGGGAGCACGCCGACCTGTACCGCAACGTCGACCTCCAGAGTATTATAACGGGTCTCTACCCGGACGGCCTACCGACGAGACCCCCATCCAACAGGACCACTGTCCCGCAGCCTGCGCTATCGGTCCCGCGATCCCCAGCGACACCCTGACAGGGGCCGCCGGCCGCATAGGGACAGGGGCGAATCCGGCAAAGCCTGGGCCATGCTTCTCGCCGCGGTCCTCTCCGCATGGCTGCAGTACGCCGCCGACGGCGAACCGCACGCCCGCGCGGTGGTGAGCGATTCCGCCTGTCCGCCGCTGACGGTCGACGGCCGCACCGTGCCCATGACCGAGCGGGCCGGCAAATCCGCGCAGTTCGACGACGTCGTCTGCGACGCAGCGCTCGCGGCGAGCGCGAAGCGCATTCGCATCGGAGATCGCCCGCTGCCCGCGCCGGCGCGCAACCCGCGCACGATCGTCGTGCTCGGGGACACGGGATGCCGGATCAGCACGTTCACCGCGCAGTCGTGCGACGACCCATCGGCGTGGCCGTTCCCGCGGATCACCCGTTCGATCGCGGCGGTGCATCCGAACCTGGTGATTCATGTCGGCGACTACCTCTACCGGGAGCATCAGTGCCCGCCGCTCGGGGACTGCGCCGGCAGCCCGCACGGCGACGACGCGCCGGCGTGGTACGCGGACTTCCTCACCCCGGCCGCGCCGGTCTTCGCAAGCGCGCCGCTGCTGCTGTTACGCGGGAACCACGAGGAGTGCGACCGCAACGGCGTCGGCTGGTTCCGCTACCTCGACCCGCGCGCGACAACGGCGTGCAGCGAGGCGACCGAACCGTACGCGGTCGACCTCGGCGGTCTGCGGATCGTCGCGTTCGACTCGGCGGTCGCCGAGGACCGCAAGGTCGATCCGGCGCGCGCGCCCGTCTACCGCAAGCAGTTCGCCACGGTCCGCGAGCTCGCGAAGGGCCCAAGCTGGTTTGTGACCCATCGTCCTCCCTACACCAACGACGACGAACGCAGCGCGATGGGCGGCGCGCTCGAGCCGTTCGACGCGGTCCTCGCCGGGCACATCCACTTCTTCGCGGCGATGAACGTCGCGTCGCTCCCGCCGCTGCTGATCAACGGCGAGGGCGGAGCGAAGCTCGATCCGAACTACGCGGGACTCCTCGGGCTCGCGGTCGGCGATCTGCACGTCCAGGGCGACGTGTTCGGGTCGGCGCGCTTCGGGTTCGGGGTCTACACGCGCACCAGCGCGGGTTGGGCGATCTCGCTGCGCGATGCGGACGGTTCCGAGCGGGCCCGCTGCACCTTGGCGAACCGCTCCGTTCACTGCTGATCGGGAGACCTCCATGATCGTCGCCGCCGTTCTCTCCGCCTGGGTGCAATACGCCGCGGACGGCAAGCCGCACGCGCGGGCGCTCGTCCCGCAGACCTGCCCGTCGGTGACCTACGAGGGCGGCTCCGTTGCGATGAGCCGGCGCGCCGGCCCGGCCGGGAACTTCGACGAGGTCGTGTGCGACGCGCCGCTGCCGGCCGACGCGACGAACATCTCGGTCGACGGAACCCGGTTGCCCTCGCCGCCGCGCGCGCCGCGCACGGTCGTCGTCTTCGGCGATACCGGCTGCCGCATGAAGGACCAGGAGCAGCAGAACTGCGGCGACATCGCCGACTGGCCGTACCCCAAGATCGCCCAGACGATCGCGGCGGCGCATCCCGATCTGCTCGTGCACGTCGGCGACTACTACTACCGCGAGAACAACTGCCTCGCGACGTGGACGTACTGCAAGAACCGCTGGGGTGACACCAGCATGTCGTGGAACGCCGACTGGTTCACGCCCAGCAAACCGCTCTTCGCGAGCGCACCGCTGGTGCTGATCCGCGGCAACCACGAAGACTGCCAGCGCGGCGGGCCGGGCTGGTTCCGCTACCTCGACGGCGCCGACACGGTGACGCCGTGCCGCCCCAACGGAACCGACGGCTCGCTGCCGTGGGGCGTCGCGTTCGACGGCTTGCGGATCGTCGTCGCAGACTCGGCGGCCGATCCGAGCGACAGCAGCCCCGATGCGGCGCGGATCGCGTTCTACGCCGCGACGTTCCGGCGCGCGCAGGCGCTCGCTGCGGGCGCGACCGGCGACACCTGGTTCGTCACCCACCGGCCCCCGTACGCGAACACGAACCAGACGCGCGCCCGGCTCCAGCTGCACTGGAACTTCGCCCCGTTCGACGCGGTGCTCGCCGGCCACGTCCACGACTTCGAGGCGATCAACCTCACCGGGTTCCCGCCGCTCGTCGTGAACGGCGAGAGCGGCGACGATCTGGACGACGCCGGCACGACCGCGAAGTACATCGGCCTGCAGACGAACGCCGGCAAGCCGGTCTACACGTTCGGGACGCCGGCGCGATACGGGTCCAAGCAATACGGCTTCGCGGTCTACACGAAGACCGCCGCCGGGTGGGCGATCTCGCTGCGCGACGCCGACGGGATCGAGCGCCGCACGTGCGTCCTCACCAAAGGGAGCGTCGCGTGCCTTTGATCATCTCGCACGTCGACATGCGCGTCCGCGACCGCACGAAAGCGGCGGAGTTCTACGACGCGATTCTGAACCTGCTCGGCGCGGTGAAGAGCGAGGGTGAGACCTTCACCAGCTGGCGGCTACCGCCGCCGGACGCGCCGCCCGACTGGGAGGCGAAGGAGTGGTTCGGGATCTCCGAAGATCCGGCGATGACGCCGAGCGGGACGCGGATCGCGTTCGATGCGCCCTCGCGCGGCACGATCAACGCGATCGCGGTCTACCTCCCGGCGATCGGGGCGAAGAACATCGAGCAGCCGCACGAGGCGTACGGTCCGAACTACTACGCCTGCTTCTTCGACGATCCCGACGGCAACAAGCTCGAAATCTGCCACCTCGGCTAGCCTGCCGGCGGCGGCGCCGCGGTCGGACCAGGTCCATTCGCGTACAAGAGTATACACTCACCGGACCAGCGGACTCGCCCGCGCGGCAAGGAGCATCGCGATGACACTATCCCGCAAGCAGCTGCTCGCGATGGGCGCGGGCGCCGGAGCGTTCGCTTCCGTCGGCATCCTCCGCTGGCCCGGGGAGGCAGCGCAGTTCACCTACAAGCTGGCGAACGATCAGACGCCGACGCACCCGATGAACGTCCTCACGGCCGAGGCGGTCAAGCGCATCCAAGACGCTTCCGGCGGCCAGCTCGAGGTCAAGGTATTTCCCAGCAGCGTGCTCGGGAGCGACCCGCAAATGCTCGCGCAGCTTCGGTCCGGCGCGCTCGAGCTGGTGCAGATGGGCAACAATATCCTGGGATCCGTTATCCCGTCGGCCGCGCTGCTGAGCATGCCGTTCGCGTTCAAGGGGCCGCAGCAGTACCAAGCTGCGGCGAACGGCCCGCTCGGCGCCTACATCGGCACCGCAGCGGCGAAGATCGGATTGCGTAAATTCGAGACGTCGTTCTACGGCGGCTTCTTCGAGGTGCAGGCGCGCGCGAAGGCGATCAACGTGCCGGCGGACCTCAAAGGACTGAAGATTCGCGTCCCGCCCGGGCCGATCGACGTCGGTACGTTCAAGGCGTTCGAGGCCGCGCCGACGGTCATCTCGCTGGCGGAGGTCTACACGTCGCTGCAAACGCACCTCATCGACGCGATCGAAGTGCCGCTTCCGATCGTGCGCAACTTCAAGTTCTACGAACAAGTGAAGTACTGCTCGCTGACGCATCACAGCGGCCTGTCGTATATCCTGCTCGCAAATGCCGACGCGTTTGGGCGCTTGCCGAAGAACCTGCAAGAGATCGTCGACCGCGAATTCAACGCTGCCGCCGCCGACGCGACAAAGTCGATGGCAAGTCAAGAGATCAGTGTCGAAAAGGAGCTCACGACGGATGGCGTGACCTTCAACCGGCCTGCGCTCGAACCGTTCAGTGAAGTGATCCGCACCTCGGGATTGTATCGCCAGTTCCGCGAACAGTACGACCCCAAGGGGTGGGAAATGCTGGAGAAAACGACGGGAAAGCTCGCGTAGCGCTCATCGGGCGAGACTCCAGCGGTAGGCGTCCCAGGTCGGGTTGAAACCGTTCGGGGAGAAGCCGCGCAGCGCGGTGCGATACGCGTACGAGTACGAGGGGTTGAACAGGTAGATCACCGGGACCGCTTCGGCGACGCGGCGTTCGATCTGCGCGTACAGCCGCTTGCGCTCGGCACGGTTCGGAGCGACGACCGCGCGGCGTTCGAGCGCGTCGACCTGCGGGTCGCACCAGCGCATGTAGTTCGCGTTGCCGGAGCACGCGAGCAGGAACGAGTCGTCGGGGTCGGCGCCCATCGGCCAGGGCACGTACGCCATGTCGAACCCGCCGTTCGCCAGCGCCCCGCCCTGCGATTTCGGCAAGAACAGCTGCGCGTTCGAGAGCGACTTGATCGCGACGCGGAAGCCGCGCGCGGCGAGTTCGCTCTGCACCACGGTCGCGACGCGTACGCCGGTGCCGGATTCGGGGAACTGCACGTACGTCAGCGAGAGCGGGTTGCCGTCTTTCATGCGGACGCCGCCGGCGCCGCGGCGCCAGCCCGCGGCGTCGAGCAGCCGGTCCGCCGCCGCTGGGTCGTAGGCCGGCTCGTGCACCGCCGAATCGCGCGCCCACGAGCCGAGCGCCTGCGCGGTGTCGACGACGGGATAACGCCCGAACGTGATCTTCTTCGAGATGCCGGCGCGGTCGATCGACGCCGCGATCGCACGGCGCACGCGCGCGTCGTCGAGCGGCGGATGCGTCGTATTGAGCGCGATCCCCGCGACGAGCGCGAGCGGGACGGTTCGGAAACCGAGATCCTGAGGCGTGCCAAGCGACGCGCGCTGCGCCGGCGAGAGCAGGTTCCAGTCGACACCCCCGCTGCGCAGCAGCGTGAAGTTCGTGCCGGGATCCGGCACGATCCGCACGTCGATCCGCTCGACCTTCGGCGTTCCGCGCCAGTACGACGGGCTCGCCTCGTAGACGAGATGGTCACCGCGCGCCCACGAGACGAGCCGGAACGGGCCGTTCCCGACCGGGTGCGACGAGAACGCGCTCCGCTCGAGGTTCGGCTCCTTCTCGAGCAGGTGCGCGGGCAACACGTATTGCGGCGCGGTGCCGTAACTGAACAGCGTCGCGACGGCCGGGGCCCACGGCTCCTTGAGGGTCACCCGCACGCTGCGCTGATCGAGCGCTTCGGCCTTCGCGACCCGGTCGTAGCCGGCGCGCGAGCGCACCGGGTTGCGGTCGTCGGCGATCGCGTGCAGCGTCCACACGACGTCGTGCGCGGTGACCGGGACACCGTCTTGCCAACGCACCCCGGCGCGCAAGTGATACGTGATGACGCGGCCGTCGCGCGAAACGCCGCCGTTCTCGGTCGTCGGGACGCGGTCGAGGAGCACCGGGACCGGCGCGCCGCGCTCGTCGATGTCGATGAACGGCTCGAACACCAGGCGCGCGACTTGCTGCTCGACGCTGTTCGCGTCGACGTGGGCGAAGAGCGGGTCGAGCGACTCGGGATCGGTAGCGAGCGCGAACCGGACCGTCGTCGCAGACCCCCCGTCAACGCCCTGCGGAGCCCCCTCGCGCGTGCAGGACGCGAGCGCGATCGCCAGCGTGACCACCACAGCGAGACAAGCGAGCGATCCGGCGAAGCGCATCGCGCGACCCGTTCCGCTGCCGGGCGGCCTCGGCCTCGCGTGCCGCCCGCGGGGCGGCGTCCGTTCGAGGTGACTCACGTCCGGCCGAAGAAATCCTTGGTCGATGATCGCAAAGCCCGAATCGATGGAGGTCAGGAACGGCAAGACCGGGATCGGACATCCGGAACTCGACCGGGTCGACCTGCGCTTGCTGGCCGCCCTTCAGCGCAACGCCCGCTCGACCTACGCCGAGCTCGGCGCCCTGGTGAACCTCAAGCCGCCGGCCGTCCACGATCGCGTGAAGCGGCTCGAGTCACGCGGCTTCGTGCGGCGCTACTCCGCGCAACTCGACGCGCGCCGCGTCGGGTACGAGCTGACCGCGTTCGTCGGCGCGTACTGCGCGCCCGACCTCGACTACGATGCGTTCACGCAGGCGGTGCAGGCGTTCCCCGAGATCATCGAGATCCACAGCGTCGCCGGTGACGAGACGTACGTGTTGAAAGTCGTCACGCGCTCGACCTCGCACCTCGACGAATTCCTCACCAAGCTCAAACGCGTCCCCGGCGTCGCACGCACGCGCACGACGATCGTGCTCTCGACCCCGTTCGAGCGCGGTGGGCTCCCGGTCGAGGCGCTGCTGTGACGCACACCCTCGACGACGCGCATCTCGCCGTCCCGCCCGGCACCGGCTGCCGGCTCGGCTCGCACCGCGTCGTCGAGCCGAAGGGCGCGCTTCCGCAAGCGGCCTGGAAGCTCGACAACACCCCGCGCGCGTACGCCAACGAGATCCTGTGCGCGGTCGAGACGCTGAACGTCGACTCCGCATCCTTCCGGCAGATCAGCGACGCGTGCGGCGCCGACTGCGCGGCGATCGCCGCGCAGATCCTGGCCACGGTATGCGAGCGCGGCAAGCAGCACAATCCGGTGACCGGCAGCGGCGGAATGTTCGTCGGGCGCGTCCTCGAGATCGGCCCCGCGCTCGCCGCGCGCGAGGACGTCGCGGTCGGCGACCGCATCGCATCGCTGGTCTCGCTGACGCTCACACCGCTGTGCCTCGATGCGATCGAACGCGTCGACCTCGTCACCGGTCAGGTCGGCGTGCGCGGCACGGCGATCTTGTTCGAGACCGGGATCTACGCGCGGCTGCCGGACGATCTTCCGGTCGACGTCGCGCTGGCGGTGCTCGACGTCGCCGGCGCGCCCGCGCAGGTGCGGCGGCTCGCCGGCCGCGGCCAGACGGTGTGCGTGATCGGCGCCGACGGAAAGTCCGGGATCCTCGCGTGCGCGCAGGCCCGCGAGCGCGTGGGTCCCGCCGGCGTCGTCGTCGGGATCGTGCCAAATGCGGAGACGGCGGGCGCGAAGCTGCTGCAGGACCACGGGTACGTCGATCACCTGATCGTCGCTGACGCGCGCGACGCGCTCGCGATCGTCGCCGCGTTCCCCGCGGCGCTGCCGCGGCTCGCTGACGTGGTCGTCAACTGCGTCAACGTCGCCGGGACCGAGCTCGCGTCGATCTTGTGCTGCAAGGACGGCGGCACCGTCTACTTCTTCTCGATGGCGACCTCGTTCACGGCCGCCGCACTCGGCGCGGAGGGCGTCGGCAAAGACGTCACCATGATCGTCGGAAACGGGTACGCGAAGGGGCACGCCGATATCGCGCTGCAAACGCTGCGCGACCATCCGGCGTTACGGGATTACTTCGTCGCGCGCTACGGTGCGCGCGACGCTCGGGAGACGCTACCGTAGTGCACCACCAGGTCAAGCCGCCGGTCGATCCGGCCCTCCTCGAACACCGCAACCTGCGCGGCGGCGAGTTCTGGCGCGCGGTCCCCGCGTACGCGGAGGTCGACGAGAAGACGTTCCTCGACCACATCTGGCAGGGGCGCAACTCGGTGAAGACGCCCGAAGAGCTGTTCGAAGCGATCGGCAGCGCGGTCGACCCGACGTTCATCGAGGACGCGAAGGAAGGCTTTCGCCGCGCGCCGATGGCGGTGCGCGTCTCGCCGTACGCGATCGCGACGATCGACTGGACGCAGCCCTACGAAGACCCGATCCGCCGCCAATTCATCCCGCTCGCCTCGAAGCTGCTCCCGGATCACCCGCGCCTGACGCTCGACTCGCTGCACGAGCAGGACGACGCGCCGGTGCAGGGCCTCACTCACCGCTACGTCGACAAGGCGCTCTTCCTCCCGCTGCAGACGTGCCCGGTCTACTGCCGCTTCTGCACGCGCTCGTACGCGATCGGCCCCGACACCGAGAGCGTCGACAAAGCCGCGCTCGCGAAGACGCCCGAGCTGTGGAAGCACGCGTTCGCGTACATCGCCTCGCGGCCGGAGATCGAGGACATCGTGATCTCCGGCGGCGACGTCTACCAGCTCGCGCCGAAGAACATCACGCTGATCGGCGAGTCGCTGCTCGAGATTCCCCACGTGCGCCGCATGCGCTTCGCGACCAAAGGCCCGGCCGTGATGCCGATGAAGATCCTCACCGACCATGCCTGGGTCGACGCGCTGACCGGCGTCGTCGAGAAGGGCCGCACGATGGGCAAGGACGTCGTCCTGCACACGCACTTCAACACGCCCAGCGAGATCACCGAGATCACCCGCCAGGCGATGGACGTCTTGTTTCAGCGCGGCGTCGTGGTGCGCAACCAAAGCGTGCTGATCCGGGGCGTCAACGACGACCCGTACCGGATGACGATGCTGACGAAGCGCCTGTCGTGGATCAACGTACACCCGTACTACGTCTACATGCACGACCTGGTGAAGGGCGTCGAGGACTTGCGGACGACGATCCAGACCTCGATCGACCTCGAGAAGCACGTGCGCGGCGCGACCGCCGGCTTCAACACGCCGCTGTTCATCTGCGACGCCCCGGGCGGGGGCGGGAAGCGCGACGTTCATTCGTACGACTACTACGACCGCCTGAACGGGATCGCGGTCTACAGCGCGCCGAGCGTCAAACCCGGCCAGTCGTTTCTGTACTTCGACCCGATCGACACGCTGGAGCCCGAAGCCCAGGCCCGCTGGGCCGTCCCGGCGCTCCAGGAAGAGATGATCCGCCAAGCCGTCGCCCGCGCGGGCGGAAAGGTCGCGGCCCTGGCGTAGCGCTCCTGAGAGTGAGCTTGGCACCCACGTAGCAGGGAACGCGACTAGAGAAGGCTTAGGTTGACCCGCCAAGTCATGGCTCCTCCGTCGGCGGTATGCCAACCTGCTGGCACCCATTTGCGTCAGGTACTGGGAAATCACTAAACGGGTGTTAGGCAATGCTTGAAAAACGATCGCGGCGAGCTCTAATGGCGCCACCAAACCGTGCAGACCTCGACCTATTGCGGCTTCTGTTCGAAGCTCATCGCGATAGTAATGAGGAGCTATTTCTGCACGCAGCGCAAAGTCTCATTAGTCGGGAGCTGTCGGCGAATCACCACACAGAAGCTCAAAAGCTAATCCGTGCCTTAGGCCGCGATAGTGGAGATCGCGTAGAGCGGCCCAGACTCACCCGTCTTCCCAATAGGGGCCTGACTGGCACCGACTTAGTTACCGTCCACGACAGCCCCACTCTCGACGCTTCCCCGGTTCTTAGTGCCGACACCAGAGACCGCATCGACCGCCTGATCTCGGAGCATAAGCAGCGAGAGCGCCTTGCAGTTCACGGTCTTGCACCGAAGAAGAAAGTGCTGTTTTGGGGCCCTCCTGGATGTGGGAAGACTATGACAGCCTCCCTCATAGCCAGCGAGCTTCAGATGCCCCTAGGCATACTGAATCTTCCCAGCATTGTATCGAGCCTCTTTGGGGGAACGTCTACTCAACTGAAGAGTGTCTTCGATCTCGCTGAATCACAGCGCATCGTGATCTTATTGGACGAGTTCGATACGCTCGCGAAAGAACGCGACGATGACCGAGACATCGGAGAATCAAAGCGAATTGTAAACACTCTCCTGCAGCTTATGGAGCGCTTTTCGTCCTCGCGCTCAGTCATTATAGCCGCAACAAATCATCAATATGCGCTCGACGAGGCAGTCTGGCGTCGTTTTGATGATGTGGTGCATTTTCCGCTTCCAACGGAGCAGCAGCGGCAGGTTCTTCTGCGTCAGCTACTGTCCGGTGTCCGCTACGCGGGTTCAGTCCTTGACAGCAGCAAGGCTATGCAAGGCCTCTCTCACGCCGATATTTCGAAAATTACCACCGAGGCTCTACGCACGATGGTCCTCGAATCTCGCGAGCGACTGAACCTTGCGGACATAAAGGCCGAAAGTACGCGAATGCGTGCAGCGATGCGCGGAACCCACTCGAAGCCGGTCCGTGCACGCCAGCCGAGACTCTAGGAGCGAGGTCCGTTTATCGAGATGAATGATCAAACGCCTCCGCTGGGCCTGGGTGACCCGGAGATACTTGATCGCAGTCCTGAACCGGGCCGCATGATAAGAACACCGCTCGCTGTAGTTGAAACTCGGCACGTTAAGGCTGTCGAGCTTCAGCAGCAACTGGCTCCCATACGTCGCAGGCTCGGCCGCCTCACAGATGCGCAGCGGAGAGCGTTTTTCGTAAAGCTGCGACATTCGGGCCCGGTCGACCTGACCGGAACTGGGCTCAAAGCCTTTTCTCCCGCAAGCGATAACGTAACTCTCGCGGTTGCTCAGGATGGCCTTGAGCGACTTGAAAGAAAGATAGAATCGTTCGGGACTGAGCCCGTGAGGAAAGGGATCGTCCCCAACGCGTCGCTCGTAGGGCGACTTGAAGAGATTGCACCCGGGAATCCACTCGATCGACTTAGCGATGAGTTATTCGCAGGCTTTGACGATTATGTGCGCCGGGACTACCTGTCGCTCGAACTCGAAATCATCTCCTTAGGGAGAGGACGCAGACAGCGTCGCGACGAGATCAAAGAGTCTTTACAAGCAATAAGTGATTTCCTCGGGAATGGTGCTCGCGGCACCGTTTTTGAGCACGAGGAACAGGACGGCTCTTGTCGACTAGTAGTCGGCTGCACCGGAGCGGCCTTTCGATCTCTCGTTATCAGCGAGCGTTGGCAAACCAGCATAGTTTGGTTCGAACTCCCACCGGACTTCGAGACGTTTCATCAGACCCTTAATAATTTCAGCATTGACAGCCTCGGCAGCTTTTCCCCGCCTAATGGCGGCGGCATTGTTTGCGTGGTCGACTCCGGCGTATTACCAGGTAACGCGTTCCTCCAGCCGATCACTCGACTAGATCTTATGCGGTCATTCTTAAAGGAGCGCGCGGACGACGTCAATGATCAACTTGGGCACGGATCGGGCGTAGCGTCGTTAGTATCTTATCACGCGCTGAATCTCGCCGGCGGCGCCACGAATCAGGGAGCCTGCTGGATAGCCAGCGCGAGAATCTTGGATGAAAACGATGAGCTCAACGACCGTCTCGTTAGTGTCGTCCTTGAGGAAGTTGTGAAGACGTTCGTTCCGCTGGGCCTAAAAATATTCAATCTCTCCGTCAACATTCGAAATCGCCCTTGGAACAAATCTACACGACGCATTCATCCAAAGCGATCGTGGACAGCGCGAACTATTGACCGGCTAGCCCGGGAACATGACGTTCTGTTCATTGTAAGCGTCGGCAATCTTGCAATAAATACCGTAGGTTCTCTGCACGCTCAACAGCCATATCCAGGATACTTCACCTCTGACGTCTGCAGCATTCTAGACCCCGCACAGGCGGCTTTGGCGATATCCGTTGGCTCGTTGGCGGCATCAACTCAGATCGTTGGAGTGGCGGGGCAGATGACCGCGCTCGCGGAGCAAGAGCAACCGTCTCCTTTCACGAGAATCGGCCCTGGGATTCGCGGCGAGACCAAACCTGAACTTGTGGAATACGGCGGAAATCTTGCTTTAGATCACGGCCTAGGCCGAGTCCGCGAAAACCCCGGGATGAACGTCGCCGTCGCAAGCCATCACCTGAGCCCTGCGATCGCAATGAGCTTCGGGACGAGCTTAGCTGCACCCCGAGTGTCGCATCACGCGGCCCGTATCTTGGAAGACCTACTGTCCTTGGGGGTATCGCCGAGCAGTCCGCTCCTACGGGCATTTCTCGTTTCGTCAGCGGAGTATCCTCAGTCGCAAAACTTCACAACCGCCTTAGACGCACTGCCGCCAAACACAGAATACCGGAACGTTGTGGGCTACGGAATCCCCAGCGCCTTTCGGGCTACGTACTGTGACGATTTTTCCGTCGCGATGTACTATCAAGGGAAGCTATCCGCCAATAAAGTCGCTCTGTTTGACATACCGGTTCCTGAATCTCTGATAAATGCCGGCCGCGCCCCTAAGACACTCTCCGTCACCGTCGCGTTTGACCCAGAGGTTCATCATCGAGGCTTCGGCGACTACTTCGGGACGACGCTACGGTGGCGCTTATTCCGCGGTGACGTCGACCGAGAATCCGTAGTAGCGCTGATGTCCAAGCCGGATGAGGACACCGGCGATGACCCCGAACCGGATTACGAACGCGGCTCGCGACCAAGAATTGACTTGTTAGGCGTCAACGGAATCCAGCGGAGATCCCGCGGCTCCGTCCAGCCCGATACAGAACGGTGGGACGATCACAACGCTGAATTCAGTCGGAATCACTATCTGTTGGCAGTTACAACCTTTGAAAAATGGGGCCGAACCAATCCCCCTGACACACCATACGCTGTTGTGGTCAGGCTCGCCGAACATGCGCAACGCGTAGCGATATATGATCACATCGCTCTCGCGCTGGATGTTTCGGTCCCCGTTCGCGCGTAGAAGCAAGCGGCGCCTAGGAATCTCATTTCCTCTACCTCACCGTGACCGCTCTCGGACCTCGCTTCAGCAAACGAGCCGGGACCGCCGGACCGCGCGGCCCGTCCCGGCGCTCCAGGGAAGAGATGATCCGCCAAGCCGTCGCCCGCGCGGGCGGAAAGGTCGCGGCCCTGGCGTAAAGTGCTCACCGCGATGCTCATCAACGCGGTGACGTACACCTTCCCCGAGGACAAGGCCGACGAGGTCGAGCGGATCTTCCGCGAGCTGCGAGCCGCCTCGCTGCGCGAGGCGGGCTGCCTGGGCTACGAGGTGTGCCGCGCCGACGCC
The DNA here is from genome assembly GCA_003168375.1 of Vulcanimicrobiota bacterium. Classification (GTDB taxonomy): domain Bacteria; phylum Vulcanimicrobiota; class Vulcanimicrobiia; order Vulcanimicrobiales; family Vulcanimicrobiaceae; genus Vulcanimicrobium; species Vulcanimicrobium winogradskyi. The sequence goes on along the minus strand of PMSI01000001.1, from coordinate 1,190,709 downwards.
GCGGCGCCCGGCACGTTCGTGCTCTACGAGACGTGGCGCGACTTGGCCGCGCTCGAAGCGCACTACGAGATGGAACACTTCCAACGGCTCGGCGTGAACGGCATCCGTCCTCTCGCGGCGAGCCGTGTCGCGATCAAGGGCACGCCGGTCGACTGAGATGCGAGTCTGCGTGTACTGCGGATCGTCGGCCGGCGACGATCCGAGCTTCGCCGCGACCGCGCGTGCGTTCGGCGCCGCACTCGGCCGGGCCGGGATCGGCGTGGTGTACGGCGGGGGCCGCGTCGGGCTGATGGGGGCCGTCGCCGACGCCGCGCTCGACGCGGGCGGCGAGGTGATCGGGATCATCCCGCGCTTCCTCGAGGAGCGCGAGGTCGCGCACCGCGGCGTCGATCTGCGGATCGTCGAGTCGATGCACGAGCGCAAGCAGCTGATGTCGGAGCTGTCGGACGCGTTCGTCGCACTCCCGGGCGGGTTCGGGACGTTCGAAGAGTTCTTCGAGATCGTCACCTGGGTGCAGCTCGCATTGATCGACGCGCCGTGCATTCTCGCAAATGTCGACGGCTACTACGACCCGCTGATCGCGCTGATCGACGGCGCGCACGCGAAGGGCTTCATCAGCGCGCAGAACCGCTCGATCGTCGAATCCTACGCGAGCCTCGACGAGGTCATCGCACGTCTCGTAAACCCTCGAACAGCGTGAACACGCGGTCCTCAGAGAGCTTCGCGACGGCGGCGTCGTAGCCCGGGACCCCGGGGACTGCGAAGTTGTGCGTCGTCCCCGGATAGACGTAGACATCAGCCTGAGCTTGTCGATTGTCATCCTGAGCTTGTCGAAGGACGGCTTTGATCGCGTCGACCTCGGTCATCGGCGCGACCGGGTCGTCCTCGCCGAAGTGCAGCGAGACCGAAACGCGAGGCGCGGGTGACAGGCTGAGCCCGATCTGCGCGCCGTGGAACGCTGCGGCGGCCTCGACCGGCAAGCGCGCGGCCGCGATGTACGCGTAGCGCCCGCCGAAGCAGAAACCGAGTACGGCGATCTTCCCGCTGCAGGCCGCCATCGCGCGCAATGCCGCGACCGTCGCGCCGAGATCCGCGACGACGCTCTCGACGTCAACGCGCTTCCCTCGCGCTAGCGCAATCGCGCGACCGGCGTCGGTACGTTCCATCGTCTGCGGCACGGAATCGCGCCAGAACTGATTCGGCGCCACGACGACGAAGCCGCGAGCCGCGTAACCGTCGGCGAGCCGCCGTATCACGGGCTCGATCCCGAAGATCGGCGGCAGCAGCACCAGCCCGGGCGCGGGAGCCGCGTCCGGCGGAAGCGCGAGATATGCCTCAAACGTGCCGCCGTCGGCGGCCTCGATCCGAATATCGCCCATCGCTGTCCGAACGTGCGTCGTCGAGGAGCGAGCGGCCTTCAGGCGAAGCCGTGAACACCGTTCGGGAGGCCGCTGTATGCCGCGCTTCATCCTCGCATCGCTCGCCCTCGCGCTCGTCCTCGCCGCGGCGCCGCGCGCGGGCGCGGCCGCGCAACCCTTCGCCGGCACCTGGCGCGCGTTTGCGACGACCGGCGGGATGCAGTGCCGATTCGACCTCGTCATGACGACGACGGGCAACTACATCGAGACGGCACACTGCGGGCCGTACGCGACGAGCCAGCGCGGCACGTATCGGGTTTTCGCAAACGGCACGCTGAGCCGCGCCGTGACGGCCTGGTCGCCGACGCAAGCCCTCGTCGTCGATGCCGGTGGCAGCCACCTCGAGCCGACGACCCGGCCGCCCGGTGGAAGCTATCGCTACACGTTCACGAACTCGAACACGATGGTGTGGCGCGACCTCATCATGGGCGGAACCCTTACGTTCCGACGCCTCGCCTAAGCCCGCCTTTCATCCTCTACGAGCGCACGCGTGCCGGCAACGGGCTACTGCTCGGATTCGCCGTCGCGTCGTCCGGCGAGATTCGGCTCGGCGTGCGCAAGCTGCGCGAGGCGTTCGTCGACGTCCGCGGTCGCACGCTCGCCGCGCACTGAAAGAACCCAGGAGCGATCTCGCCGAGGCCAGAAGTCACCGCGCCACGTACCTGGGTGAGGTCGTCGAGTGGTTTTCGGGTGTTCGCGCATCCCTTCGATCGATCGCTTCCTGCGGGCGTCTCGGCCCGCGCGTTCTCGTGCGAACCGATGTACAGGACGCTGATGACCGTCGCCGGCCAAGTGCTCATCGCGCTGGTCAGCGGTCTCGCGATGTTGGTTCGAGACGAATCCCTCGAGAAGTTCACCGCACGGCTCGGTCGCTGGTACGCGCTCGTCGAGGGGAATTGGGACGAACTCGTCCGATGGGTGGCGGCGGCAAACGAACGGGTGCTGTCCAAATTTCTCGGGAAGACCATCGTCTCGTGGCGCTTCTTCCTCCGCGCGACGGGCCTGAGCGCTGCGCTGAGCATCACCTCGCTGGTTCTGGCGGTGCTGTGGGTCGAAGGTCCGTCGATCGACTCTCTCGAGGACGCGTGGTGGCTCGTCCAAAAGCCGATGGTCCAGGGCGGGTTGGCCGTCAACTGTGCGATCGACGTCGTAACCTTGGCGGTGACGCGGCTGGCATTTCGGCTCTTCGCGAGACCCGCCCCGTCGAACGCTCCGGCCAAGTTTTGGCCGAAACAACCGATCGGAGCGCCGCTCGCCGTGATGTTCGCGGCGTTCTATCTGCCCGGCATCTTCGCGGCGCTGATGTGGATGGCGATCACGCAGGATCGCGGCTCGCACCTCGTCGAGATCATCTTCTGGCCGGCGTTCGTCCTGCTGAGCGCGAATCGAGCCGCGCTATTCGTGATCGTCCTCCCGGCGACGTATTCGTCGCTCCTGTTCGTCTTGTCGCTCTTTGCTGCGGTTTTCGTTGACGTCACACGACCGATCACCCGCCGCCCGATCGCCAAGGCGCTCGAGTTTTGTAGGAAGGAGCCCTTCGGCGTCTGGGTCATCTCGTTCGTGATCTTGAACTTCATGGTCAACGTCTCGGTCGCGGTCGTGCCGGAACTGATGCAAGCGCATATCGACAAGGCCTCCACTCGGCGCGCTGCCGACGCACCGGTGCCGGCCTCGACGACGGAAAAAACGTTCGCAGGATGGTACCTCGGAAGCGACGGCGACGCATGGCACGTCACCAATCCGGGAGTGCTCCGATTTGAAACACCCGACGACCACCAATCGATCCACACGGTGTGGATCGGTCACTTCGACGAGCACGCGAGGGTCGCGGTCCTGCCTGCCGAGCGCTACGGGTCGACCATCACGGTCACCGTCATCGACGAGAACCACCTGAGCGTCCGTTACTACTGGGACGTCATCGGCAGATACAGCGACCGCACCTGGACACTGCGGCGCTACGACTTCTACCCGATCGACCGCGCGATCGACGTCGCACTTCGGACCGCCGCGAACCCGGCGCCGGAGGGTTGCTGGCTCTTGCAGTCTGTCCTTGCGCAGCTCCCCCGTCACCGAGCCCGGCTGCGTTGGTTCGACGCCTGCGCCGATCCCGGCGAACAACTCGCGCTCGCGGCGGCGGCGGGGAACGCCGGCTGGTCTGCGCTCGCAGGCTCCGACTGGTCGGAGCGGATCTCGCGCGCCGTACGGCACGCCAGACGCGGCCGCCTGGTGGTCGCCGCCTGGGCCCCCGCTCGCATTGCGATCGTTCGTCCGGATGACGACAACGCCGCGCCGGATCCATCCCGCCATCACCTCACCTACGTCGGAAGGCTCGTTGCGCCACAGCCGGAATGTCCGCAAGCAGGGCCGGTCTACAAAGACGTTTCCCTGTCGTGCGTCGTGCCGCGTGAGGCTCAGGAGACCGTCGCATTCTACGAGTACCAGCCGAAAGCGCCGGCGCCGCGGTGAACCCGCGCTGCGACGCGTTGCTCGTGATCGTCTTCGGCTTCGTCGCTCCGGTCGTGGTCGTCGCCACGGGCGTAATCCCGTTCGCATTTCGGTTTCTGGTCCTCGTCGTGATGACGGGCCTCGTGCTCGTGCTGGTGAAGGTGCGTGGATTCCGCGCCGCCGAGCTGGGGCTGCGCCGGGACAATCTCGTGCCGTCGTTCACCGTGAACGCGGTCGCGACGGCCGTCGGGATCGCCATCCTCTTCATCGCCGCAGCTGCCGGCCGTGCGCACCGGATGCCGGTCGACGAGCCATGGATCTTCTACGTGTTCTACGTGATCGTCTCCAGCACGTCGCAGGAGTTCTTGTACCGCGGCTTCCTGTTCGGTGAACTGCGGCGGGCGGGGATCACCAGCGGCTGGATGCTCACCGGCGTCTCGGCGGTGCTGTTCGCGTTCCTGCACGTGATCTACCACGACTGGCCGACCGTGGTGATGGCACTCGGATTCGGCGTCGTTCTCGGCGCGATCTACACGCGCACGAACAACCTATGGGGTGTCTGCCTGACGCACAGCGTGCTGGGCGCGGCGTCGATCGCCGCGGGTCTCGTCTGAGCGCTCCGGGGTCCGGCCGAACGCGTTCCCCTTGCGGCTACGCCGCGGGAACGGCTCCCGGAAACTCGACCTCGCCAGTGGTGCATGCGATCCGCGCCGACGCCAGCGGATAGACCGCGCGCGCGTCGATCCCGGGGAGCGTCCTGCGCGCGCGCGTGACGTCGTCGTAAAAGACGCGCAGGCTCTTCGCGACCGCGCCCATCTGCCCGGTGCCGATCGCGCGGTGGTCGAGACTCTTCACCCAGGCGACGCCGACGCCGGTTCCGCAGATCAGGATCTCGTCGGCGCTGTACAGCTCGGTGCGGTCGATCGAGCGTGACTCGACCGGAATCCCCACCTCGTCGCGCAAGTAGCGGCTGACCAGCGCCCGCGTGACGCCTTCGAGCAGGTTCTGCGAGAGATCGGGCGTCGTCGCAACGCCGTCGCGCAGCACGAACAGGTTCGCGGCGGAGGCTTCGCTGACGTGGCCGTCGTCCGAGAGCACGATCGCGTCGTCGAAGCCGTTCATCCGCGCTTCGCTCTTGGCGAGCGCGACGTTGACGTAGCTCCCGGTGATCTTTGCGCGGGCCGGCGTCGCGTTGTCGTCGACGCGGCGCCACGAGCTCACGCACAATTTGAGGCCGTCGTCCGTGTCGAGGTACTTGGAGTTCGGGAAGGCGACGATCGAGAGTTCGTGCCCGACGTCGTCGAGCCGAACGCCGAAGAACTCTTCGCTCTTGAACAGCAGCGGCCGGATGTAGACGTCGCCGCGGAACCCGTTCCGGCGGCACAGCTCGAGGGTCACCTCGGTCAGCTCGTCCTCGCCGAGCGGCAGGTCCATCAGCAGCAGGTTGCCCGAGCGCCGCAGCCGCTTGTAGTGCGCGGCGGGCTCGAACACGTAGAGCTGCTCCGCCTCGTCGTTCCAGAACGCCCGGATCCCCTCGAAGCAGCCGGTGCCGTACTGCAGCGCGTGGGTCAGCAGCCCCAGCGTGGCCTCACGGTACGGCATGAACGCCCCGCGGTGGTAGACGACGAGCTCTGCGAGATCCAAGCGATCTTCCTCCCGGTCCCATCATCCCGCGACAGGGCTCCGCTCAGGATGGCCACTTCGAGTACCGAGCGGCCCTCCCGTGTCACCTTTGTCACAAAGGCCCGGACTCGTTCGCGTGCTGAGCGTACTGCCGCGCGTCGAAGTACCAGTCGGGTAGGGTCCTCGGGAACGCGATGTCGGTGAAGGTGAAGTCGACCACCTGTCCGTCGCCGTTGTACCCGCCGCCGACCACGCCGTGCAGGTTCGTCACGACGGGATAGCCTTGGACCACACCCATCGTGATCGTGAACGTGACCGGCCAGACCGGGCCTCGTTGTTCGAACAGCTTGTCGGTCGCGATCAGCTTGTGCAGCTCGAGGGTCTTGCGGTCGCAGAAGATCTCGCGCAGCCGGTTCCGCTCGACGTCGCGGATCGGGAAGATGTGGAGGTGCAGCTGGTCGCCCTCGACCTCGAGCGCGTCGACGCGGTAGTCCGATTCGATGATCGTGCGCACGCCGCCGATCACCGGCAGCGGCGTGTAGTTCGGTTCCGGAGTCGGCACCTCGGAGACCGGATGCGGCCGCGCGGGCGCCGGTTCGAAGACGTCGGCGGTCGGCGGGCCCGGATCCCGGGCCTCGTTGAACGCCGGCCGGTCGAACGTCAGCGGACCGCGCGCGTCGTCCCGAAAGACCTGGCGGGTCAGCGCGGCCTTGTCGAGGGTGCGAACCCAGACGTGGAACGTGTAGCTGTTCACGAAGTCGGGATAGCCGTTGGTCGCCTTCTGCGCGCGGGTGATCGTGTACGATTCCAGCAGCGGCGGCGGGCGGTGCGTGCGAAACTGCGCGCGGATCAAGCCGAGCATGCGCTGGGGCGTTGGGGTCGGTTCGGTACTGGCGGCCGGCACCGGCGTCGGGACGGCCCGCACCGGTACAGCCAAGGCGAACACCAGGGCGAGCATCCCCGCGAGCACGACGCCTCGGACGAGAAATGACGGCTCGATTGGTTCGGGTCGCATGTACGGTGAACGTTCGGGGCAGCTATGGAGTTCGTTCGGTTCACCGCCCTGGAGCGGCATTACGGCGCGAAGGAGGTGTTCGCCGGCATCTCCGGGGTCGTCCGCGACGGTCAGCGGATCGGTCTGGTCGGCCCGAACGGGGCCGGGAAGTCGTCGCTCGTGCGGCTGCTCGCCGGGCTCGACGAAGCCGACGGCGGGACGATCGTGCGCGCCCGGGAGCAGCGGCTCGGGTACCTCGCCCAGGACGCGGCGGAGAGCGGGCCGCAGACGTTGCGCGCGGCGTTCGATGAAGCGATGGCCGCCGGCCAGGCGCAAGAGTGGGAGATGCGCGCGACGCTGAACCGGTTCGACTTCGCGGAGAGCGACCTCGACCGTCCGCTCCGCGAGTTCTCCGGTGGCCAGCGCACGCGCGCGCTGCTCGCGCGCACGCTGCTCGAACAGCCCGATTGGCTCGTCCTCGACGAGCCCACCAACCATCTCGACCTCGACACGGTGCGCTGGCTCGAGACGTTCATCGGGCGTGACCCGCGCGCGTTCGTGATCGTCTCGCACGACCGGTACTTCCTCGAAACGGTGGCGACCGAGATCTGGGAACTCGAGCACGGCGAGCTCTCGGTGTACGACGTCGCGCCGGGACGCGCGTACAGCATGTACGTCGCGCAGCGCACGCAACGCCGCGAACAGCTGCAGCGCGACTACGAGACCGCAACGGCCGAGCGCAAGCGGCAGCGCGCGGTGATCGACGAGCTGCGCACGCACGGTTCGCACAACTACAGCGCCGTCTGGAGCCGCGAGAAAGCGTTCGCACGGCTCGACGCAGCGCAGGCTCCGCGCGCGGAGCGGCGCAAGATCGCTGTCGCGCTGAGCGCCGCGCGTCGCGCCACCGGCGGTCCCGCGGTGGAGATCAAAGGGATCGCCAAGGCCTACGACCGCCCGCTGTTCGCAAACGTCAGCGCCGTCTTCACGCGCGGCGAGCGGATCGCGATCGTCGGCCCCAACGGCTCCGGCAAGACGACGTTCCTGCGCATCCTCTCCGGCGAGCTCGCGCCCGACCGCGGCAGCGTGCGCTACGGAAGCGGTCTGCGCACCGCAAGCTACGCGCAGAGCTCGGTCGACGATCTTCCCGCGGGTGCGACGGCGGCCGACGCGGTGATGCGCATGGGCGTCACCGACGAAGAGGCCCGCGGACTGCTCGGCCGGCTCAACCTCGGCGGCGACGCGGGCGACAAACCGGTCGAGGCTTTTTCCGGCGGCGAACGCCGGCGCATCATGCTCGCGCGGCTGATGGCGCAGCGTGCGGACTGCCTCTTCCTCGACGAACCGACCAACGACCTCGATATCGCGAGTCGCGAAGCACTCGAGGACGTGCTGGCCGAGTACGACGGCGCGCTGTTCGTCGTCTCGCACGACCGCTATCTGCTGAAGCGCCTCGGCGAACGCGTCGTCGCGATCCGCGACGGCGCGGCGCACGTCGTGCCCGGCGACTACGAGACGTACGAGCGGCACCAGCACGCGCTCACGGCACCCGTCGCCGACAACGGCGCGGCGCGCGCCGCGTCCACCGTGCCGAGCACGGTGGCAGCCAAGCCGGACCGCCAAGCCGTGCATGACGCGAAACAGGCCGCGCAGCGCCGCAAACGCGCCGTCAGCGAAGCGGAGACCCGTGTCGCGCGGCTCGACGCCGAACGCAAGCGGCTCGAAGAAGAGTTCGGGGTGTCGGAGCTGTACGACGATCCGCAGCGCGTCGTCGAGCTGCAGCACGCGCTCGAACGCACGCGCGCGGAGATCGAAGCGGCGATGACCGATTGGGAAGCGGCGGTCGAGGCGTTCGAAGCCGGCGGCTGATCACGGGTGCGCCGGTCCGGGTTCACCGGCGGGACGCGCGATGACGTAGAAGCCGAACCGGTCGGTAAAGCCGAGCGCGCCCGGCCGGCCCGCGTCGCCGACTCCGCCGGCGTTCAGGTGTTCGGCGGGCACCGCCGCGACGTGCAAGCATTGCAGCACGGCACCGAGAGCGGTCGGATCGACCGGCTTGATCTCGAGCCAGCCCGTCGCCGCCGGACCGCGCGCGACGACCTCGACGGCTTCCGCCGGCGGAACCGCCGTGCCGGCCCGCTGCGCGGCGCGCGCCGCGCGCACGGCGGCGACGACCGCCGCCGCGAACGGCTTCGAACCGGCCGGGCACGCCTCGCGGAGCACGAACGGGTCGGCCGGCGGTGCGGACGGCTCGGGGTCGGTGGTCGCCCGCACGATAACCACGCCGTGACCGGGCTGCGCGGGCGGCGAGAGGTAGATGCCGAGCAGCGGCGTGTAGCCGATGAAGAACGTCCGCCGTTCCGCTTCGACAGGCAGGTAGAAGTGATAGGTCTCCCGCTCTTCGGGCTGGGCGATGCTGAGCTTCGCGCAGTTCATGAAGGCGGCTCCCGCGCGCATGTCCGGCGCGGTCGCACCGACCACGTAGCGCGTCCCATCGTCGTACGGGATGTAGGCCAGCGCGACGCCGTTGACGATTGCGTTCCCGCTCGCGAGCGTCGCGGGATAGCGGCCGCCCGACTTCGCGCGCTCGGCCGCGGCCGAGATGCGGCCCATCGCGTCCATCACCGGCTGTGCGACCTTCGCTGCGGCCGGCGTGCACGCGTCGTTGTCCGGATCGATCTGCAGCGCGTCGGGATGCGGCCCTCCGCGCATCCGTGTCGCGCGAATGTGCAATTCCACGGCGCCGTGCGCGTCGTCCGCATCAGGCGTCGCCTCGGTCGTCGCGGCGCCGCTGCCGGTCGATCCGAGCCGCCCGACCCGTACCGTATACGTGAGGGTGACGGCGCGCGGCGCGAGCGCGGTCGCGGCGAGCGCGAGCGGCGCGGCCCCGGCGCGCGGCAGCGCGAACACGTCCGCCGCGGTCACGAACGGTCCGGGATGCGCGTTGCCGAGGTTCGTGCCGACGAGCGCGAGCGAACCCTCACGCAGCGGCGCCGCGAACCCCGCGGCCAAGACGGTGTATGCGGGCAGCCGGCTCGGGTTGTTTGCCGCGGTGTAGCTGACGTTCGCGAGCGCGTCGACCGACTTGCCGAGCTTCGCGGTCGCGACGAGCCCCGCGCGGTGCAGCGGCGTACCGGGCACCTGCGTGCCGCCCGGCGTGAGCGCCGCCGTGATGGACGTCGCGTTGGTCACGAACCGCGACTGCACGCTCGCGAAGCCGGCGATCAGCGCCTTTCCGATCTCGAGCGTGCCGGCGACGGTCGCGCCGCGACTCAGCTGATCGGCCGGTTGGAACGAGGTGAACGCCAGCGCGCCGACCGGCGCGGACCCGCAGACGTACGGCGACGCGGCGAACGCTCCGACTGCGCCGAGATACGCGGGCGGCACGCCGATCGCGCTCGCGTCCTGCGCGGTCAGCACCGGCGCGCCGACCAGCCGGGCGCTCCAGGCCGTCACCGCGAGCCGTCCGCGCCGCCCCGAACGCTCGATCGCGGCGCGCACCGACGACGACCGCTGGCGCGGCGCGTTGGTCGACGGCAGCGTGCCGTACGCCAGACCGTTCGCGCAGTCGAACGAGAGCGTGCGCGGATCGGGGAACGCGGTTCCGCTGATCGCGATCCCGCTGCCGGCGTCGCCGAACGAGCCCGCAACGTCGTACGCGACGGCGCGATTCGGCTGCCACCGCACGTCGAGTCCCGTCGCGAACGCGTTCGACCCGTTGCCGCCGTTGACACCGGCGCGTCCGGTCACCGTGAGGCGCTGGTCCGGATGATACCGGTCGCTGAGCGAGGCGCCGTGGTACGACGTGCGCTGCGTGAGCCCGAACGTGCCCAGCGTCGTCGTGGTCGTGCCGTCGAACGCGAGCCCGAAGCTCTGCGCGCTGAGCGAGAGATCGTGCCGTTCGCCGGCCGGCAGCTGCACGCCGAGGTTGAAACCGCGCGCATTCGTGCGGAACTCGCCGCTCTGCGGTGCGGCGACGCCGGCGAACGTGCGGTCGCGCTCGTCGGTCGCGTCGCGCGAGGCGTTGGCGAACGCGCCGAGCATCACCGAGGTCGCGCCGATCGTCGCGTTCTCCGAGAGCGTGAGGAGCCCGCCGTGCGAGCGGCCGGAGGCGCCGGGCCCGTAGCCGCACGGAAACCGGGCCGTGAACTGCGCGCAGAAGAGGCCGTTCGCCGCGCTCGTCGCCGTGCCGGTGAGCGTCAGCGTCTGCGCGATCGACGGCGCCCAGCGCAGCTTCGCGAGGTCGCCCGAGACGAGCGTGTCACCGTCGTGCCGGTACGAGAAGCCGGTCTCGTCGGCGAACGTGAGCCCCGTCGCACCGTTCGTCCGGCCGCGCGCGGCGTGCTCCACGACGTAGCCGAGATTCCTTACCGAGCCGCGCGCGACGAGCAGCGCCGAGGACGAGTTGTCGCTGCCGTACTGCAGCGTCGCGGACTGCTGTGCGAAGCGGGTCGGCTGCAGCGTGCGGAAACCGACCTCGCCGCCGAGCGCGCCGTGCGCGGCACCCGAGCTGACCGACGCTCCGCCGAACAGGTCGGCGTTGATCCCGCGACCGGCCAGCGAGCCGCCGGCGCCGGGGATCGTCACGCCGTCGATGCTGGTCCCGGTCTGCGAGGCGTCGTTGCCGTCGACCATCAGTCCGTCGCCGGCCGAGGTGACGCCGGGGAGGTCGCCGAGCGCGTCGCGCAGCGAGCCGTCGAGATAGCGCAGCGCGTCGTCTTGCCCAACCTCGCGCGACGCGCGCGCCGGTGAACTGGTGACGGTGACGCTGCCGATCTGCTTGAGGACGCCGCTGCGCTGCAGTCCCACCCGCATGTTCGACGTGCGGTTCGCGGCGACGTCGAAGAGCGACGACCGCGCCGAGACGAAACCGCGCTTCGCGACCATCGCGCGGTACGAGCCGGTCGCGACCGATTCGAAGCGCGCGTGCCCGTCGGGATCGGTGTAACCGATCAGCCCGACCTCGCCCTGCAGCAGCACGCGCGCGAGCGAGACCGGCGCGCCGGTCGCGGCGTCGACGACATCGATCACCACGTCGCTCGCGTCGGTCGCCGCCCGCGCGGGAGCGCCGACCGAAAGCACCGCGAGCGCCGCGGCGAGCATCGCCGAGACGGCGCGAGGCATGCGTCGAACAGACCGCCGGTCCGGCGGTGAGATCGGATGGAACATCGGAACCTCTAGTGCAACGAGTGCTGTGCTTGGAACGTGCGGAGGAGTTCGGCCGCGCTCGCGGGGGCGAGCTTGTCGTCGTGGATCTTCTTGAGCAGCGCGTGAAACTGTGTCGCGCTGCCCGGATCGAGCGCGCGCAGTTCGGTCACCGTTTGCTCGTCACCGCGGACGACCATCACGCCGACGCCGAGCCGCTTCTCGTCGATCGTGGTGCGCTTGCCGTTGCGGTCGACGAGCACCATCTCGGTGCGGATCTGCGTGAAAGCGCGCGCATCCGCGGCCGGCGCCGAACCGAAGCCCACCGTCGGCGCGAGGGGTGCCGCCGCCGCGACGACGCCGAGCGAGGCTGCCAGCGCGACGACGGCGGGAGCGATCGCGAAGCGCCGCGCGGCCGAGCGCGGTCGCGTCAGCAGCTCCTCGACACGCAGCGAAAGCTGATGACGCGTGATGAAGATCGCCGGCGCTGCGATGCCCCGATGCGGCCACGCCGTCGACTCTGCCATGCGGGTGAGTCCCACCGCATACGAGCGCACGTCGGAGGTCGCCTCGATGACGCGGTCGTCGCATGCGATCTCGCGTTCCAGATCGAGGCGCCGGGCGATGACGTGCACGGCCGGGTTGAAGAACATCACCATTTGGATCAGCCGCTGCACGACGGTCGTCCAGTCGTCGCGCCGTTCGAGATGCGCGAGCTCGTGCAGTACGAAGCGGTCGACGTCGCTTGGCTCGAACGCGTCGAGCACGTGCTGCGGCAGCACGACCATACCGTCGAACAGTCCGACGGCGACCGGGACCTCGACCCGGTCGGAGACGCACAGGCGCACGTGGCGCGCCCGTTCGGCGGTCGCATACGTGCGCCACAGCGGCAGCGCTGCGCGGCGCTCCGGGGCGAGCGGGAGAGCGTCGCGCTTGAGCCGCGCCAGCACGACGGTGCCGGCGCCAAAACGCGCCGCTCCACCGAGCACGATCAGCAGCCAGAGCGCGGCGGCGCCGAAAGCGAGGTACGGCGGCAGCGCGATCGCAGGGCGCTCGACGCGTAGCGCGTACCGCAGCGGCGCGTGCGGGAAGCGCACGTCGCCGGCCGGGGCGCCGAGCTGCTGGGTCACCGTGCCGCCATGCCAGCCGCGCTGCATCCCGGCACTCGTGACGATCGGTCCCAGCACGACGGCGATCAGCGCGACGTACCAGACGGCGTAGCGCGCGGCTGCGTCGAGCGGCTTCCAGAAACGCACGACGAGCATCGCGAGCGCGGTGACCGTCGCGCCGATCCAGAGCGACGTGACGAGGTAGGCCACCAGCGCCAGCGCGGCGCTTTGATACGGCGCGAGCGCGTGCAGCACTGCGTTCATCGTGCGTCCTCCTCGTAGCGTTCGATCAGCGCTTTGAGCCGCTGCAGCTCGTCGCGCGAGGGGCGGTCGTGCTCGACCAGCCGCATCGCGAGATCGAGCGGTTTTCCGGCGAAGAAGCGCTTCAGCACGTGTCCGACGTCCTTGCCGGCGGCTTCGTCGCGCTCGACCAGGGGCCGGTAGACGTACGCGCGATTGACCTCCTCGTGCGTCGCGTAGCCTTTGCGCTCGAGGATTCGCAGCGTGGTCAGGACCGTGCTGTACGAGAGCGGCGGGGAGCCGGCGCCTTCGACGACGTCGCTCACGGTCGCGCGGGGGCGGCGCCAGAGCACCTCCATGAGGCGCAGCTCTGCATCCGTGAGAACCGGCGATTTTTGTCGCGCCATCGGCCCCTCCCCAGCGTCCGTTAAGGAATTAATAGCACGATAGCACCCGGGCCCGCGGTCTGTCAATTAATTCTTTAGCACCCCTTGTCACCCTGAGCTTGTCGAAGGGTTGTCGAAGGACAGGAACCCCCTTTCGCCGCCGAGGAGTGCCCTCGCATGATCGAAACGGCGCCGGCTATCACCGATCCGACCGCGCTCTCCGCCTCCGAGTTGGCCCGCGCGATCGCGGAACGCCGGCTCAGCGCGCGCGACGCCGTCGAGGCGCACATCGCGCGGATCGAAACCGTCAACCCAGCGCTGAACGCCGTCGTGGTGAAGCGCTACGACGAGGCGCGCAGCGAAGCGGACGCCGCCGATCGCGCGCTGCGCGAAGACCGGCTGCGCGGTCCGCTCCACGGCGTTCCGATCACGCTCAAGGAGCAGTTCACCGCGGCGGGAATGCCCGCGACGATCGGGGTCGCGAGCGTTGCGGCCGACGAGCGCGACGGTCCGCTCGTCGCACGCTTGCGCGCCGCCGGCGCGATCGTGCTCGGCAAGACCAACGTGCCGCAGTTGCTGCTCTACAACGAGTCCGACAATCCGGTCTACGGCCGCACGAACAATCCTGCCGATCCGACGCGCTCGTGCGGCGGCAGCAGCGGCGGCGAAGCGGCGATCATCGCCGCGCGCGGCTCGCCGCTGGGTCTCGGCAGCGACATCGGCGGAAGTCTGCGCACGCCGAGTCACGCGTGCGGGATCGCGGCGCTCAAGCCGACCAGCGGCCGGCTGACGAACGAGGACGCGCGGCTCTCCGGCTACGCGCACGGGCAGACCGCGATCCCCTCGCAACCCGGCCCGATGGCGCGCAGCGTCGCCGACCTCACGCTCGCGATGCGCGTCCTCGCGGCGCCCGGTCAGGACGCGTTCGATCCGCTCGTCCCGCCGATCCCGTGGCGCGAGCCCGGCGCGGTCGACGTCGCCGCGCTGCGCATCGGCTACTACGAGGACGACGGTTACTTCGCGGCGGCACCCGCCGTGCGGCGTGCGGTGCGCGAGGCGGTCGCCGCGCTCGAGCAGCGCGGCGCTTCCGTCGCGCGCTTCGCGCCGCCCGACGTCGCCGACGCCATGCACTTGTTCCTGCGCATCATCTCCGCCGACGGCGCCGCGGACGCGCAGCGCCGCCTCGGCGTGAGCGCGGTCGACAAGCGGATCAAAGCCTTGCTGCAAATCGCGGCGATCCCGAATGCGGTGCGCCCGATCGCGAGCGGGTTGCTGGTCGCGCTCGGACAGCGCCGTCTCGCGCGCCAGGTCACCGGGATCCGGCGCTCGAGCGTCGACGAGTACTGGTCGCTGGTCGCAGCGCAGGCCGACTATCGCCGGCGCTTCGTCGCCGAGCTCGACCGCGGCGGCTTCGACGCGATCGTCTGCCCGCCGCACGCGCTCCCCGCCGTGACGCACGGCAGCACGTACTATCTCACCATGGCGTCGAGCTACGCGATGCTCTACAACCTGCTCGGCATGCCGGCCGGCGTCGTGCCGATCACGCGCGTGCAGCCGGGCGAAGACCGTCCGCGCAAAGCCGGGCGCGATCTCGTCGACAAGACGGCCGCTGCCGTCGAGCGCGGCAGCGCCGGTCTGCCGATCGGCGTGCAGGTCGTCGCACGGCACTGGCGCGAGGACGTCGCGCTCGCCGTGATGGCTGCGCTCGAAGCGTAGCATGGGATTGCTGGAAGAGGTCGGCGGACATCTCGTGCGGCTGCGCACGCAGGCGGGGCTCGACCTCGACGCGGCTGCGTCGGCGACGCAGATCCCGGTCGAGCGGCTCAGCGAGGCGGAGGCCGGCCTCATCGCACTGACCGACGATGAGCTCGCGGTCGTGGCGCGCGCGTACGGTGTCGACGCGACGGAGATCTTCGGCGGGCGCATCACGCCGTTCCGCGACTACGCAGGCGGCGCGTAGCGCGCTCGTGCCGGACTTCGTCAGCGAGGCGCTCCGCGCATCGGCCGAGTGCGTCGACAACGGCGCGCTGAGCCGCGGGGAACCCGCGCTGCCGAAAGAGTTCGGCTGGCGGACGCAGCGGCTCGTCGTCCACGACGTGCGCCGAACCTGGCGCTCGACGAACACCGACCGCGGCGACACCTACCTCGCGCGGCACTGGTACGAGGTCGAACTCGACGACGGCCGCGTCGCGGTGGTGTACTTCGACCGCAAAGCGCGCCGCGAAACGCCGCGCTGGTGGCTCTATACCCTCGCCGACCACGACGCGTAGGCGCCGCGAGACCTCCTGCAGGGTCCATGGCCGACACGATCAGCCACCTGATCTTCGCTTAAGACGCGGCGCGTACGGCGATGCGGCCTTCGCCGCGGACCGATGCGACGGGCTTGAGACGACGGATCTCGGCAGCGGTATCGGAGTGCAGCGCATCCCACAGATCGACGTTCAGCTGAAGGTTCAGCCAGAACACAGGGGAGGTTCCAAGGACTTGGCCGAGACGCAGCGCCGTGTCAGGCGTGACACCGCGTTTGCCGTTGGCGATCTCGCTTAGACGTGCGCGCGTGACACCGATGCGGCCTGCGAAGTCCGTCAGCGTGACGCCAAGTGGTTCGAGGAACTGGCGCACGAGGATTCGGCCGGGCGGCGTCGGCCGGCGGTTGCGAGGAAGACGCATACTACAACTCATGTTATAAGAGTCGCTCACATAGGCGAGCGTAGAAAAGAATACTGAGAATCAGTGGTAGTCTGTGATCTCGACGTCGAGAGCACCGTCGTCGGTCCAGTTGAAGCAGACGCGATAGTACTTGTTTATCCGGAGCGAGTATTGGCCTTTACGGTCACCCTTGAGCTTTTCGAAGTACGCTCCGGAAATCGCAGCCAAGTCGCCCAGCGTGGTGGCTGCGCCCAGCGAGTCGAGCAACTCGGTTGCGGCTACGTGGAGTTCCGTAGGCAGCGTACGGCGGGCAGCCTTGCTCGGGTTGCCGTCAAAGATGTCCTCCGTCCCGCGATCCTTGAACTCCACCCCGCCTATCGTATCGCGTACCGATACGCGAGTCAAGCGGCCGGACTAATCTCGGCTTCGCCGGCGGCCGGCGGCGTGGGGGTCGGCCGGGCGGCATCGAAGTCTGCGGTTGGGAGGTCGAGCCGATGACGATACGCTACGCCTTGCCCCTGATCGCTGCGGTGCTGCTCTGCAGCGCGCTACCGGTGCGCAGCCAAACGCCGCCGCTCCCAGACGGTCCCGGCAAGGAGATCGTCGCCGCGAGCTGCGCGACGTGCCACAGCATCGACCGCGTGACGCGCGCCGGCTACGACCGCGACGGTTGGCGCAACGTGGTCGCGATGATGGTGAACGCCGGCGCGAAACTTCCGCCGGATCAGACGAACGCCGTCGTCGCGTATCTGACGAAGAGCTTTCCGCCGAAGGCGGAGCCGGTCGCGGTGCTGATCCCCGGCAGCGCGCAGGCGTCGATTCAGGAGTGGGTCGTCCCGACCGCAGGGTCGCGGCCGCACGATCCGCTCGCCGCGGCGGACGGCTCCATTTGGTACACCGGTCAGATGGCGAACGTGCTCGGCCGGCTCGATCCGAAGACCGGCACGTTCAAAGAGTACCGTGCACGCGTCGCGGATTCAGGCCCGCATGGGCTCGTCGAAGACGCCGACGGCAACATCTGGTTCACCGCGAACTTCAAAGCATACATCGGGAAGCTCGACCCGCGCACCGGCACGTTCACCGAGTACAAGCTCGATCCGGCGGCGCGTGATCCGCACACGCCGCTGTTCGATCGCAACGGCACGCTGTGGTTCACCGTGCAAGGCGCCAATATGCTCGGACGCCTCGTGCCGAAGACCGGTGATGTCAAGCTGGTCACCTCGCCGACGGCGCGCTCGAATCCGTACGGGATGGTCATCGACTCGAAGAACGTGCCGTGGTACGTCGAGTTCGGCAGCAACAAGATCGCGAGCATCGACCCGGCGACGATGGCGATCCGCGAGTACCCGCTGCCGAACGCCGGCGCGCGCCCGCGCCGGATCGCGATCGAACCCGACGACGTGATGTGGTACTCCGACTACGCGCGCGGCTACCTCGGCCGCTTCGATCCGAAGACCGGCAGCGTCACCGAGTTTCCGTCGCCCGGCGGCCCGAATTCGCGACCGTACGGCATCGTGTTCTTGAAAGGCGCGATCTGGTACAGCGAATCCGGCGTGCGTCCGAACACGCTGGTCCGCTTCGATCCGGCAGCGCAACGCTTCCAGACGTGGGCGATCCCGTCGGGCGGCGGCGTCGTCCGCAACATGATGGTCACCCGCGACGGCAATATCGCGATGGCCTGCAGCGGCGTCAACCGCGTCGGGCTGGTTACGGTGAAGTAGCTCCGAAGCAAACGGTCCCCTGCTCCATGGTTACGACCTCAAGTAGGTCGTTTCGCCCAGCAAAGCAAGGTAACTGGGTAGTATCGGCGAAGACCAGCGTAACTCGTTTGGGGGAAGTAGACGATGGTGTCAGGTCGCCGATCGTTCGGGCCCGCGGGTGTCTCAGTGCGCGGAACTCTCTCGCGGAGGACGTTCGCAGCGAGCTTTGGCGCGGCGGTCCTGCTGCCGCCGCGTTTCTCGCGTGCAGATCCCTCCGATCCATCTTTGATCTTCCGGCGCCTCGAGAAGACCGGTCTAGGCTATCAGGTCTCAATCGACTACTCGATGCCAACTGACGACTCCGTCGAGCTGGTGGGTATCGGCTTGCTCCCGCCTGCGGGCCACTTTCCGTTCGGTACGAATCTCGCGAAGCTCGTCTTCAAGGATGCGAACGGCAATCCGATACCAGGCGCTACGATCGATCTTGATGAGCTGTACTCCTCGCTGCACCAAAAACTGCAGTATGCACTCTATACCAACGATCGCCTGTCCGCCGGTACGTACGCTTTTAGAATCGGAATGGACGATCAAGCAGAGGCGCTTCTTTCATCGTACGCGTCGGGGAATTCGACGGCGCTTCTTGACGTAGCAAACATCAAGTACGCTCAAGGTAAGACTAACGAAGCCGCGTCCGCGTACAGGACGCTTGCGGCGCGCGGTTCTGATGAGGCAAGGATCGGACTCTCGAGAGTGAGCCTTGCTCGAGGAGACTTCGATATCGCGCAATCCGTGCTCATAGACCCGCACCCGCGCGATCCAATCGCACTGCAGCGCATTCAGTCGCGAACCTCCCTCGTCGATCGGATCAAGGCACATAAGCAAGCAATCGGCGAGGCATTGACCAGACTCGATCAGTTCTTGGAAGCATCGCTGGAATCCGATCGTCCGCTGGACTCGGACGCGGTGATCCAAGATCAAGTTGTCGGGACCTCTCAACTGGGAGCGCAATTCGATCTGTATCTCGCTGAATTCATCGGTGCACAGCTGTACCGCAACACCTCGCCGTACTTCGACGAGCAGGCGAAAAACGTGGGGCACTGGAGAACGCAGTACCGCCGTTTTAAGCAAAGCCTCGTCCCGGGATCACCTCAAGGGCGAATGGCGTTTCGGGTCACGAGGTTCGTGGGGGCCAGTACGCCCGCGAACGGATTTCAGTTCGACTATGCGCTGCAGCAACTGAACGCACCAGGCGTGCCATGGACCCCGGTTGACTATGGATCGCCGTTGCGCCAGAAGGCGAAGGAAATCGCCGACTTAGTATTCGCATCCTTGGCGGCTGTATTGGCATGAGCAATGTTCTAAATCGATTCTATAGCGGCATCGCATTGATCTTCGTAGTCGGAATGGTGTTCGCGATTGCAGCGGCAGCAGCGGTGCGGCTGATCTTCAGCGAAGCGCCGATCGGCGATCTCGTGACGGCCATCCTAGGCCTCTTTGGAGTACCGATCGGCGTCGTCATCGCGGGCAAGAAGGACGATGAGAGCCGCAGCTACCTCGTGCCCGCCGTCGTCGTCCTGTCGGTGTGTTGGACCCTGGCGGTTATCGGAGTCGTCGTGGCATTCGATCTTCAGGCGATGCAGTATCGTCAACACCCGGCGGACTGTCCGTGCTCCCTGGGTGACTTGACGAATCTCTTGTCGAAACAGTTTCCGAAGGCGAATGCCATTCTGAGCCTCGTCCTGGGAGCGATCTTTGCCTCGGGCGGCGGGACGAAACCGCCGACGTCGACGACGGCCGGCGCAGCCTAGCCGCCCGCGTCGTCACGCGGACGCTGCCCCTTGCCAAATCGCGAGCACTTGCGATGCGGCTTCGTGGGCGCGGGCGTCGAGTTGCTCGGCGGTGAGGGTGCTCAGCGGGTGCGTCACGACGACCGGCCGCAGCGCGTCCATGCCGAGCGCGGCGCGCTGGACGGCGGACTCATGTTCGAAGACGGTGGTGACGACGACGGCTGCGGGAACGCCGGACTCCTCCAGGCGGACGGCGTCGTACGTACAGCACGACGTGCAGCTCCCTCAATCACCGATCCCGATCAACGCGACGTCGTTCTCCGCCGCGATCCGCGCGATCAGCTCGTCCTCCGCGTTGACCGAGAAGCTCTCCTTCTTGTAGCGCGTCACCGACGCGAACGGCGTGTGCTCGGCGAGCAGCTGCGCCGTGCGCTCGAGGATGCGCCAGCCGTTCCACTTCGTGTTGTCGAGAACCCCAAGGCGCAAGCCGGCGAACGAAGCAACCCGCGGCGAGAGGTCGCGGTGCTCGGCGTGCACCTCGCCGCGCGGATCGTAGATGCGGTGTTCCACGACCCGTTCTTCGCGGAAAAGCGCACGCGTTCCGGCACGGACGAGCCAACGTTCTAAGGGCCACTTGCTTCCGCAGCACGAACGTGTTATGATCCCGGACCCGCCATATCCGGCAGAATGTTCGAGTCCCAGAAAATGAAACGCCTTCTTTGTTACGCCGTCGTTACACTCATGGTGGCGTTTCTGCCGGGTTGCGGAGGCAGATCATCTTACGTGCCGGCCCAGAGCGCAGCCACAGCGACACCGCCGATGGAAGCACCCGCGCTTGCTCCCGCCACAAAGCTTCCGCCCGCGCCTGCGAAACCAATCCCGACTCCGACCCCACGGCCTACCCCGATACCGACACCGCAGATCAGTTCCATCGGCGGAATATCGAATGCAGACGCCGGCATCAGCAATGGACTCGCTGCGATGGGGAACTGCGGCAGCAACTACAACGATGATCGTGTCGTCAACGATACGCCCGGCGTGTACCCTTGGACGGTCTACGGAAAGAACTTCGGCAACGCAATGGGGACCGCCACGCTGAACGGACAGGCTGTGCGAATCACCAGTTGGCAATCGGCGACGATCACGCTCGATCCGACAATGCCATGGCCTGCCGGAGGAGTCTCCACTTCACTGAGGATCCGTACTGCAACCGGCCTGGAAGCTGTGCAGTACGAGCAGGTCATCCCGGCGATATCCAGTCGAATCTATGGGCAGTGCACCTATTGGGTAGCATTCCAACGCAAGTGGATGGGCTTGCTACCGTCGCCAACAGCGTACGGCGGCTACAGCGTCATCACATCGAAGTACGTTCCAAAGGCCGGCGACCAATATCAATGGACCTGGTCCGGCGGTAAGCACACCGCAATCGCCTTGCGCGTGACCGGACCGGTGTCGATGAACGGCGCACTCGTCTATTCTCTCACCGTCGACGAGATGAATGCTGACTGCCGAAATGGACAAAAGCCGTTTCCCGCGACATTCGCCGTGAAAGGCGGTTCGATTACGATCCCGTTAACGCACCCGCGACTGGGCCAGACCACCCTCTACTATCGTTAGCGATTGCGCCTAATCGCTGGCGACGCAACGACGGGAGCACATGGCTAGATTCGTTTGCGTCGCTAAAGGCGACAGTCGAGCCAAAGACACGTCACCGCTGAGAGCCTGAGACGCCTCACCTCTCTACTTAGTCTTGCTCAAAGTCGCTTCGAAACAAGTGTCGTTCATGTGGCAAGGAGTCGTTCCACCAAATACCATCCGGCCTCTCGCGGCGCTCGGCACCATATCGCTCGAAGTTATGATTCAATGCGTCATCGATTTCCGCCATCTGGTTTTCCGGCGGAAAGAAATGGCTCCCTTGTCGCGTCGACCTCAGCGAAAGCGGGTGCGCAAACGCAGCTGCGTCGTATGGATGCGGTGCATCGCACAACGCACATTGCACAATTTCAATGTCTCTAAGCCATACAACGCGAAACCAATCGGTAATTCGATCCGGCTTCCGGAGGATGCCGTCGAAAAGCCCGCTCGGCATGACATCGTGGTCGACTTGAACGCGATCCACGGCTCCGCGGCCATAGATCGCACGTTTGGTCGTTCGATCAGCCGACTTGTACATGGTGCACAGGTACACTAAGTCGCCCAGTTCAAGCTTAGGCCGTCTCGAGAAGCACTGTGCACCCATTGAATCGACATGCGGCGCAAATCGGTAGTCAGCACTGACCTGATCAGCGCCACCTGCGTATCCATTCAGCTTTAGCACGCGCCTTACGGGCATTGGCTTTACCTCACCATGGTCGCTAGAGTGCGCACGTTCCGTCGGCGCACACCGCGCCGGTCGGCGGCGCGCTGCCGTCGATCTTGCGGAGGACGGGGCTCGTCATGCGGCCCCAGCCCGGGATGAACGCCGAGAAGCGGCCTGCTGCGCCGCCGGCGACGAACAGATGGATGTCGTCCGGCGTCGGCACGATCGGGATCCGCGCGTTCGTCTCGCGCTTGTACCACGCGGGCAGCGCCTTGTTGTAGACCTTGCCGCCGCCGGCGTAGCGATCGTTGAAGCTGATCTCACCCCAGGTGTTGCCCGCGTTCATCCAGAGATAGCTGCGCACGTCGAGCCGCGAGAACCCGGAGGAGGCGATCGTCGTCGCGTGCTCCGGCCCGATCACGACCGCGCACGAGCCGCTCGCGACGGCGTTGTTGTGCGCGAACGTGCTCATCGCCGAGACGATGCTGTCGAGGACGCCCTGCGCGTCGTTCGCGACGTGATTCACCACGCTGTGCGGCGGCTCGGCCGCAATGACGAACACCGTGCTGTCCTCGGGCGCCATGCCGTGCTCGACGTGGTACGGCGCCCACGGGCTCAGCTCTTCGTTCTCGGCGATGCAGTACGTGTACTTGCCGGGATGTCCCAGCGTGCTCTTGTCGAGATCGCCTGGGATCGCGCCGCCGACGGTGAGCAGGATCAGTCGGATCGCGCGCCCGATCGTCGCGTTGGCGCGGTTGCCCGAACCGAACACGTTGTGGCCGGCGTTCATCCCGATCGCATTGCGGACCGGGCCGTTCACGATCAGCAGCGGCGCCGCCATGTGCGTGGTCGCCTGCACGCCGTTGAGGTTCCACTGCTTGGTGCACAGCGCGAGCATCGCGGCGCGCACGACCGGCGCGTACTCCGGCTTGCAGCCGGCCATCACCATGTTGATCGCGAGCACTTCGCGCGTCAGGGTGCCGCGCCGGGGCGGGATCAGCGCCTCCGAAAACTCCGGATCGCCGCCCAGCGCGTCGACGACCGCGTCGATCTTCGCTTGCGTCGGCGGCACGACCGGCAACCCATCGCTCCACGCCTGGTCGAAGTAGTACTCGACAGGATCCTCAGCCGAACCCACGCCGGCCTCGGCACGCGTCACCATCGCCGAACTCATGCCGGAAGCTTAGACGTCTACCGCGCGGTCACCCCGAGCCGGCGGTCGAGTCGAACGGTCCGAACGTCGCCAGGACGCGATCGGACTCGTCACGGTCGTCGACGACGTCGACCTGGTACGTCCGCCCGCCGGGTGCGATGCGGACGACGACGTGACCCGACGTGCTTCGCAGGCGTCCGGTCAGACGCTCGTTCACCGCCGCGCTTGCAGGGACCAGCGCCGTCACGAAGACGTCGCGCTCGCCCGCGTACAGCCGCGTGCTGTAAAGGCGGTCCAGCGTCGAGAGCGCAGGGTGCGTCACGTGCCAGGCTTGGATCACGAACACGCGCGGGCGCAACGCGCGCACGAACCCGGCGCCGGCGGCGTCGTAATACCCATGATGGTCGACGGCGGCGACGTCGACGTGACCGGCGGCTTGCGCGGCCGGCGTCTCGACATCGCGCCACGGAAGGTCGCCGTCGGCGGTCGCGTCGGTGAGATCGCCACCGGCGAAGTAGGCGAACGGACCGAACGCAATCTTCAGCGCGCACGAGCACATGTTCTCGTCGGGGAGGTCTTCGGGACGCAGCGAGCCCGGCGACGGAAAGTGCGGCAGCGCGGTGTCGCCGCGACCGCTCCACACCTCGCCGTTCGCTGCGACGTTGCGCACGGCGAACGACGGAAATGCGGCCGCGGCGTGTTGGAGGCGGAGTTGCCGCGAGCTGCCGGCGGCGAAGCGCTCCGTGCGCATCCCACGGCCTGCGCCTGAAGCAACGAACGCACGATAGTTCTCCATCGTCGCGTCATGGCGCGTTGCGGGATAGTCGTACCGCGGATAGTCGCGGTCGATCATGCGACGAATCGGCACCAGCTCGGCGACGTCGGTGATGCCGGACAGCCGGTACGGTCCCAAACGCGAGCGCGGTGAATCGTCGGTGATGTCGCCCATGTGGTCCGGATGAAAGTGCGTGAGCAGCGCGACGTCGAGCGCCGGAAGCCCCGTTTCGGCGAGGCGGCGCTGCACGTAACGCCCGATCCATTCGCCGGGGCGGCGCGATCCATCGGGGCGCAGCGGCGCGAGCAGCGCCGGGTTGCCGCGCACCGCGCCGGCGTCGATCAGCAGCGTCGTGCCATCGGGAAAAACACACAGCGTCGCATTGCCGCGCCCGGCCGAGATGTGATGGATCTCGAGCGAGCCGCGCGACCACGGACGCGCAGCCGGCGGAGCGTTGGCTGCGAGCGCCGTCGACGCGATCGCCGTGAGAAAGGTCAGCCGGTCCAACGTCGGTCGACTCGTCGCGGTCGGAGCGGCTCTTAGCGCTCGACGACGGGGGCTGGTTTCGGACGGGGCGGTTCGTAGGTCGCGAGGCGTTCGTCTTGCGGATGCCGCGGGAAGACGCCGAGTTTGAACTGACCCAGCAGCGTGTCGAGGATCATCTCGCCCAGCGGGACCAGCGTCTCCTCGTAGAGCTCGCGCGGCCGCGCCGCCTCGGGCCGTGCTACCTCAACGCTCCCCGCGACGTCGCCGGTGTCGATCCCCTCGTCGATCCAGAACCACGACACACCGCATGCCGGGTCGCCCATCTTGACCGTCCAATAGACGGAGTCGCGCCCGCGATGCCGCGGCAGCACGCTCGGATGGAAGCACAGCGCTCCGACCCGCGGAACCGCCCGATCGGCCGCCTTCAGAATGCGCGTGTAGTTCGCGAGCAGCAGCACGTCGCAATCGGCCACGTCGACGACGTCGATCTCGTGCCGCAGGCACGCGCGAAGGGCGGCTTCGTAGATGGAGCCGGAACCAAAGACGGCGATTTTCACTACGCCGTGGAGCGTTCGATGGTAGCCTGGGCCCGTCATCCCGGCCAACCGGATCGGCGTCCGCTCGCCTGCCGGGGGAGGGCAGCTTGTCGTTCGAACGAGTTCGCACGCCCGCTCCCCTGGAGGAGTACCCATGCGCACTGCCCGCTCGTCACGCAACGCAAAACTCGTCGTCGCCGGGCTCACGGCGATCGCCGGCGTGCTGCTAGCCGGATCCATCTCGGAGGCGCAGCGCACCGGGCACTACACCCAGGCCCAGGCGGCGGCCGGTGCGGCCGTCTACAGCGCCAAATGTTCGCAGTGTCACGGCGTCAATCTGCAGGGCCAATCCGGGCCGGCGCTCGTCGGCGCGGTGTTCCAGGCGTACGTCGGCAAGTCGGGCACCGCAGCGTCCCTGTACAATTTCATCCACACGCAGATGCCGGCGGACAAACCCGGCTCGCTCAGCCAGCAGCAATACCTCGACGTCGTCGCGTACCTGCTCTCGCGCAACGGCTATCCCGCCGGTGACCAGCCGCTGACGCCGGGCGTGCTCGCGCAGGTTTCGCTGCACGGCACGAACGCGCCGGGACCCGCGAACAACAACAACGAGATCGTGCGCAGCGCGCCGCCGCAGAACAAAGTGTATGCGCGGCTGCCGCGCGGCGCGGACGTCGTCGTCTCCGACGCGATGATGACCGGCGCTCAGAGCGCCGGCGCCAACTGGGTGCTGCCCGGCCGGACCTACGACAACGCGCGCTACTCGCCGCTCACGCAGATCGATGCCGGCAATGTCGGGTCGCTGCAGCTCGCCGGGATCGCGCAGACGGGGATGACGGCGAGCTTCGAGACCACGCCGATCGTCGTCAACGGCGTCATGTACATCACGACGCCGACCGTCGACAACAAGATGAAGACGATGGCGCTCGACGCGACCAACGGGCGCACGATCTGGGACAGCACCTACAGCCTGGGATCGTTCCAGGTCTGCTGCGGTCCCGTCAACCGCGGCGCCGCGGTCGGCTACGGCATGGTGTACGTGCTGACGCTCGACGACAAGCTGCTTGCGCTCGACGCGGTGACCGGCAAGTCGCGTTGGCAGAGCACGGTCGCCGATCCGTCGGTCGGCTACTCGGAGACGATGACCCCGCAGGTGTACGACGGCATGGTGATCGTCGGGAGCGCGGGCGGCGAGTGGCCAATTCGCGGCTTCGTCGCAGCATACGACGCGCGCAACGGCAAGCAGCGCTGGCGCTGGAACTCGACCGACCCCAAGACGTACGGTGGTGATTCCTGGAAGCGCGGCGGCGGAATGGTGTGGACGACGCCCGCGATCGACCCGCAGCTCGGGCTTGTAATCTTCGCCACCGGTAATCCGAATCCGGATCTCAACGGCAGCTATCGGCCCGGCGACAACAAGTGGAGCGACTCGATCGTCGCGCTCGACGTCCACACCGGCAAACTGAAATGGGGCTATCAGGAGATCAAGCACGACGTGTGGGACTACGATGCCGCCAGCAACGTCGTGCTGTTCGACGTTCACCAGAACGGTCAGACGATACCCGCCGCCGGCGAAGCCGGCAAGGTGGGCTGGTTCTTCATCGTCGATCGGCGAAACGGCAAGCTGATCCGCAAGTCGGATCCGTACGTCGCGATGTCGAAGAACATGTTCAGCCAGCCGACGAAAAAGGGCGTCGTCATGCTGCCCGGCGCGAATGGCGGCGCCGAGTGGTCGCCGCCCGCGTACTCGCCCGACACGCACTACGTCTACGTGCTCGGCATGGATCAGCTGATGCGGTTCTCCACGCAGCGTGAAGCGTATCAGAAGGGCCGCATTCGGCTCGGGAGCGCATTCTCGAACGTCGAGCCGCACGGAGTGCAAGACGGGCGCTTCGTGGCGATCGACACGGAGACCGGGAAGATCGCGTGGACGTACATGACGCCGCAGCCGCTCATCGGCGGCGCGCTCGCGACGGCCGGCAATCTCGTGTTCTTCGGTGAGGGAAACGGCTGGTTCGACGCTCTCGACGCGAAGGCCGGAACCCGCTTGTGGCGCTACAACCTCGGTGCCGGCGTGAACGCACCGCCGATCAGCTACGAGGTCAACGGGCAGCAGTACATCGCCGTCGCCGCCGGCGGAAACTTCCAGCTCACGTTCCCCTACGGTGACACCGTCGCGATCTTCAAGCTGGGGTCGCCGGCTCCCACGGGGATCCCGATGACGATGGCGCCGAGGCCGCAGCCGACGCGGTAACGATGAGCGGGTCCGGAGAGATCCTTCTGCGCGAGGACCTATCGCGCCGCCACGAGGTATCGCGTCATGTCCAGACCGCCCCTACCGCCGTTCACTCGCGAGACCGCCGCGCTGAAGGCGCGCCTGGCCGAAGACGCCTGGAACGCGCGCGAACCCGAGCGCGTCGCGCAGGCGTACACCGAAGACAGCCGGTGGCGCAACCGCGCGGAGTTCTTTGCGGGCCGGGAAGCGATCGTCGCGTTTCTCCAGCGCAAGTGGTCCCGCGAGCTGGATTACCGGCTTATCAAAGAGCTGTGGGCCTTCGACGGCAACCGGATCGCGGTGCGGTTCCAATACGAGTTCCACGACGAGTCCGGGAACTGGTTCCGCTCGCACGGGAACGAGCAATGGGAGTTCGACGAGCACGGCCTGATGCGACGCCGCGAAGCCAGCATCAACGACGTCCCGATCACCGAGGCCGAGCGCAAGTTCACCTGGCCGCTCGGCCCGCGTCCGAAGGACTATCCAGGGCTGACCGAGCTCGGCCTCTGAACGCCGCAGCCGGCAGGCGACCCGCACGTGCAACTTCGGTATTGCGCTCCGTACGTTGCGTATGATCTTATCGATCCATGGGTGCGTCATGGATACTAACCATCGGTCCGCTCATCCTCGCAACCGCCAGCCGCGCTCTCGGAGTCTTATCAGAAACACGATGAAGAACATTGACGTCACCTGCTATCTCGATCCCAAACGGATGGATCCGAACGCGCCCGACTCGCCCCAGGTGGACGATGCTGGCCAACCAATGCGCGATCCGACGTATTCGGCCGTGTTCGGGTTCGGGTTTCGGAAGCCGCCGAAGCCACGCGCGAAAGAGCCGTCAGACCGCAAGAAGGCGGACTGACGGCTCAAGGCACTCGGCGGGCGAGCTACCAGATCTGGCAGCTCTCCTGGCGGACCATCGCCGTGCCGGCGGCGCACTTGAACGCTGCGCGGAACTCCGGCATGTTCGAGAGCGTGCCGATCACGCGCAGGCGCGGGTTCGGATGCGGGTCGGTGAGCGCGAGCTGACGGATCATGGCCTCCGTCTGCGATCCGCGCCAGACCTGTGCGTAGGAGAGGAAGAAGCGCTGCTCCGGCGTGTAGCCGTCGATCATCTTGTGCTCCTTCGCCTGCGGGGTACGCTCGAAGGCCTTGTACGCGATGGTGAGTCCGCCGAGGTCGGCGATCGCCTCACCCTGCAGGTTCTCGCCCTTCGCATGCACGCCCGGGAACGGCTCGAGCGCACTGAACTCATCGACGATGCACTGCGCGCGCTTCTTGAACGCGGCGCTGTCCGCCGGCGTCCACCAATCGCTCAGGTTGCCCTTCGCGTCGTACTGCTTGCCCTGATCGTCGAAGCCGTGCGTCATCTCGTGCCCGATCACCGCGCCGATCGCGCCGTAGTTTATGGCGTCGTCGGCGGCGGGGTTGAAGAACGGCGGCTGCAGGATCCCGGCCGGAAACACGATCTCGTTGTCGGAGGGGCTGTAGTATGCGTTGACCGTCGCGGGCGTCATGCCGAACAGCGTGCGGTCCGTGGTCCGGCCGATCCGCACGATGTTGCGGGCGCTTTGGAAGCGACGCACCGCCATGAGGTCGTTTGCGTACGGGCCGTCGGTGACCGTGAGGGCGGAAAAGTCCACCCACTTGTCCGGATAGCCGATCTTCTTCGTGAACGCGCTGAGCTTCTCGATCGCGCGCGTCTTGGTCGGCGCGCTCATCCAGTCGAGCGACTCGATGTCGTCGTGGAGCACGCCCTGCAGGTTGTTGACGAGCGCGAGCGCGCGCGTCTTCGCAGCGGGCGGGAACGCCTTTTCGACGTAGGTCTTGCCGAGCACGTCACGCAGCGATGCGTCGGCGGCGGCGGTGCAGCGCTGCGAGCGCGGGAGCTGTTCCTTCACGCCGGTGAGCGTCGTGCTGCGGAACGCGAACGACGCGTCGGCGAACCGCTTCGCCAGCGCGTTCGCATACGCGTCAGCGACCTTGTAGCGGAGGTAGGCCTTCCACGTCGGCAACGGCGTCGAGACGAGCAAACCGTCGTACGCCGTGACGTACGGCGGAATTCCGACGTCGACGATGGTGAACGCCGGCGCGTTGAAGGTCGCGAAGTACGACGCCCACGGCACGTGCGGCGCGAGCGTGGCCAGCTGGGTGACGGGCATCGGATGGTAGGTCGAGGCCGGATCGCGCATCTCTTCGCGCGGCGGCGTCGCTTTGGCGATCGCTGTCTCGAGCGCGATGATGCCGTCGGCGTCGGTCTCCGCCGCGGCCTGTTGTTCGCCGAGGTTCGCGAGCTGCGTGGCGACGTAGATGTGGTACGCCTTGCGGATCGCCGCGAAGCGCTCCGTGTCTTTGAGGTAGTAGTCGCGATCGGGCAGACCCGTGCCGCCCAGGCTGAGCGCCGCGATCTGCTTCGATGAGTCCTTGGTGTCAGCGCTCGAACCGAAGTTGAGCCCACCGTTGACCCCGACCACGTGCAGCTTGCCGACCTCGGCAACGACGGTCGGAATCGAGCTGACGCCGTTGATGTCGGCTAGCATCGAGTCGATCGGTGCCGTGCCCGCCTTCTCGATGCCGGCCTCGTCCATGCACGCGCGATAGAACGAACCGATCTTCTGCGTATCGCTCCCGGCCGGTGCGTTCGTGACCTTCGCCGCGTCCTCGAGGATCGAGGTCAGAACGGCGCGGTTCTGATCGGCCAACTCAGCGAAGCCGCCCCAGGAAGCATGCCCCGCGGGGATCGGGTTCTTCTTTATCCACCCGCCGGTCGCGAACTGGTAGAAGTCGTCGCACGCCTTGCAGGTCGGATCGAGGTTGGCAAGGTCGAGCACCTTCGCATTGGCGCTCGACCCGCCCGCGGGCGCGCCGACGGCGAGATGAGGAAGCGAAGTCGCAATAAGCGCGGTAAGCGCCGCAGCACCAAGGAAGCGCACGGCAACACGAATCGAATGCACCTCCGTATCTTTGCGGAAGACCGCCAAGTTACTGCCACACCCTCGAACGACGGTGTCGCGGTGGTAACGCGGCGGGCCGTATCCCCCGCGTTACCGCAGCGGACTATCCTCGATCGGTGCCCGACACGATTATAGCGAGCGGCCGGACGCTGCGCGGCGAGATTCCATTCGTCGCTCAGCCTGATCCTGTCACGATCGTCGACGAGCTGCGCGCATCGCTCAGCGCGCACTCGCGCGTCCACCGCCTCATTGACCTCGGACACTATTGGGTCGATCTCGCGACGGGCCGAACGACCTGGTCGGACGAGTTGTTTGCGTTGGCGCGCATGCCGATACCGGCCGATTCGTCTCCCGGGCGCGGCGCGGCGGCGATCCGCTGTCATGCGCACCCCGACGATCAGGAGCGCGTCCTGGCCGATCTCAGGGCCGTCTTGGAGACGGGGCGCGTGCGGCACATCGAATATCGCACCATCCGCGGCAGCGAGCCGATCCGCTGGGTGGGGATGATCGCCGCGCGTGAGGACGACGCCAGCGGCAAACCGATTCGCATCGTTGGGACCGTCGTCGACATTACGGAGCGCAAGAGCGCGGTGGAGCTGCTCGACTTCAATGCTCGGCACGACATGCTCACCGGACTCGCAAACCGGATGCAGCTCCATGAACGGCTGTCGGCCGTCTGCTTCGAGGCGCACCGTCAGGACTCCAAAGCCGCCATCCTATTTCTCGGTCTCGACGGTTTCAAGCGGATCAACGACACGCTAGGACACGCGACGGGCGATTTGGTTCTCCAAGCGGCCGCGATGCGTCTGCGGAGCCTCACGGGGATGGCCGATCTCGTGGCGCGCAGCGGAAGCGACGAGTTCGCAATCGTGCTCGACCGCGGGACCGCGACCGACGCGGCGGCGGCAGCGTGCAGGATCATCAACGCCTTCGCCGTGCCGCTGCGCGTCGGCATCCGCGACATCAGCGTGAGCGTGACGATCGGGATCGCCTGCTATTCCCAAGACGGCACCGATACCGACTCGCTCCTCCGCAATGCCGATACTGCAATGTATCATGCGAAGCGTTCCGACCGCGGTTCGTATCGCTTCTTCGAAGAATCGATGCACGCGGCTGCAGTGCGCCGCTTCAGCCTCGAATCCGGGTTGCGCCGCGCGCTCCAGCGCCGCGACCTGCTCGTCCACTATCAGCCCGTCGTCACGATCGACGGACACCTCATCGGTTCCGAAGCGCTCGTTCGCTGGCCGAGAAACGGTCTGCTGTTCAGCGCCGCGGACTTCATCCCGGTCGCCGAAGAGACGGGTCTCATCGCTCAGCTCGACGCGTTCGTGCTCACCGAGGCGTGCCGCCAGAATGCGCTCTGGCAGCGGCGAGGGCAACGGCTGCGCGTCGCCGTCAACGTGTCGGCGCACAGCATCGCCAGACCGGATTTCATCGAGAGTGTCCGCGCCGCGCTGAGCGAATCCGGTCTCGATCCGGCACTGCTGGAGCTCGAACTCACCGAGAGCGCGCTGCAAGCCGACCTCACCGGAACGGCGCGCAAAGTCGCCGAGGTACGCGCGCTCGGCATCGGGGTCGCCCTCGACGATTTCGGGACGGGGTACAACTCACTCTCGGTGCTGCGCACGTGCGGCTTCGATACGTTGAAGCTCGACCGCTCGTTCGTGAGCGATATCGTGACGCATCAGGCTGATTCGGTCATCGCCGAGGCGGTGATCTTCGCGGCGCATCGCCTCGGCGCGCGGGTCGTCGCGGAAGGGGTCGAGACCGAACAGCAGCGAGCAACGCTGGCGGACCTGCATTGCGATGATGCGCAAGGCTATCTTTTCGGCGCGGCGCTTTCGCCGACCGAATTCGAGCGGCTGATCGGCGTTCCGATCCTCCCCGGCACCCTCGGGAGAGTCGCGTGAACGGCAATTCCGTCATCGTCTTCAACTCAGCGAGCCACCGCTGCATCTGGGTCAACGAGGCCGCCCTGAGCACCTATGGCTATTCTCGCGTGGAGATCATCGGGCAGCCTGCGGAGAGCTTCTGCGCGCCGGCCCACGCGTCGTCGGTCACGGACCGCGTCGCTGCCGATGCGCGAAGCACGACGACCACGGTGCATCGTCGCAAGGACGGGTCGGAATTCGATGCCGACGAGACGGTGTTCGACGTCACCTGGGATGGCGTCCCGGCATCGATTCTGCTCACGAGCGATGCGACGGAGCGCGTCCGAGCTGAGCGAGTGCGACATGACTCGGCCAGTGCCCTCTCGCGCGTGCACCGGCTCGTCAATTTCGGTCACTGGTCGACCGACTTGGCGACAGACGTGATCACCTGGTCGGACGAAATGTGGGTGCAAGCCCGCGTTCCGAAGCCGCCGAACGCGACGTCTCCGGGATCAGGCTACGACATCGTCAAACGGCACGTGCATCCCGAGGATCGTGCGCGCGTCCTCGCAGATCTCAACCACACCATCAACACGGGCACCGTGAACCGCATCGAGTACCGCAGCATCCGCAGCGACAAGACCATGCATTGGTTGGAGCTGCTCGTCGCGCGCGAGGACGACAGTGCCGGGAAGCCGGTCCGGCTCGTAGGGACGTGCCTCGACATCACGGAGCGCAAAGAGGCTTCCGAGCGGCTCGCTCTCAGCGCCCGGTCCGATGCGCTCACGGGCCTGGCGAACCGAATGCTCTTGAACGAGCGGCTCGGCGCCGCGTGCTCCGCGGCCAAGTGGCGCAAGTCAGAGCTGGCGATCCTCTTCATCGACCTCGACGGTTTCAAAGAGATCAACGACACGCTGGGCCACTCGGTGGGCGACCTGCTCCTACAGAGCGTCGCGCAGCGCCTACGCGCGTTGACGCGGGCGGAGGACGAGGTGGCGCGCACCGGCGGCGACGAGTTCGTGATCCTGCTCGAAGATCCGATCACCGTCGATGCGGCCGCGGCCGCCCAGCGGATCGTCGACGCCTTTCGCGAGCCCCTCCAGGTGGGTGGCCGCACGCTGTGCATGAGCCTCAGCATCGGCGTCGCCCGCTTCCCGGTCGACGGCACCGACGGCGAGACGCTGCTGCGCAACGCCGACACCGCGATGTATCAGGCGAAACG
Organism: Vulcanimicrobiota bacterium; assembly: GCA_003168375.1. Taxonomy (GTDB): domain Bacteria; phylum Vulcanimicrobiota; class Vulcanimicrobiia; order Vulcanimicrobiales; family Vulcanimicrobiaceae; genus Vulcanimicrobium; species Vulcanimicrobium winogradskyi. The sequence goes on along the minus strand of PMSI01000001.1, from coordinate 1,157,645 downwards.
GCTTCAGTCCGGTTCGTACCGCCTCTTCGAGGCGTCGATGCACGACTCGTTGGTGCGCCAGTTCAATCTCGAGACCGACCTGCGCAACGCGCTGAGCAACGACGAGCTTCTCGTTCACTACGTGCCGCTCGTCGCGATCGACGGCCGCATCATCGGCACCGAAGCGCTCGCGCGGTGGCCGCGCTGGGACACAGTGCTCACGGCGTCGGCATTCATCCCGATGGCGGAACAGACCGGCCTTGTCGTCCCGCTCGACACCTTCGTGCTGCGCGAAGCGTGCCGGCAGAATGCCGCGTGGGCGCGCGAGGGCCGTCCGCTGACCGTCGCGGTCAACGTCTCCACGCACTCGATCGCGCATCCCGAGTTCACCAAGGGCGTCCGGTCGGCGTTCGAGGATGCCGGCCTCGACCCGACGATGCTGGAACTCGTGCTGACCGAGATCGCACAAGGCGATCTTCGCGACGCCGCCCGCAAGATTCGCGAGGTACGCGCGCTCGGCGTTCGCGTGACCCTCGGCAATTTCGGAACCGGCTTCAACGCACTAGCGGTTCTCCGGTCGTGCGAGTTCGACACGGTGAAGCTGGATCGGTCGCTCGTTCGGGGTTTCCTGGCGAACGAATCCGACAGAGTCATCACCTCGGCAATCGTGCACGTCGTACACGGCCTCAACGCACGCGTCATCGCAGCCGGCGTCGAAAACGAAGCACAACGAGCAGCGCTTGCCCCCCTCCAGTGCGACGCCGCACAAGGCACCTACTTCGGCGCCGCAATGTCGGCCGCAGAGTTCGGCGACGTCGTGGATGCTGGAATGCCGTCGTTGTCGTTGGAAAACGTGGCGTAGCCGTAGGCGAGACTAGAGGGCGGCGCGCGTGGCGGGATCGAGGAAAAAGCGGGAATGTTAACCCGACTGCGTGCCTAAATCGGAGCCATCCGACCGTGACGCATACTTTGTCATCCTGAGCTTGTCGAAGGACGTTTTCGTTGGCCGACGACAGGCCGGGCCGACGGATGCCTTATCGTTTGACGATAATATCGTAATATGATAAGATCCTGAGGTTGGACTTCGCCGATCGCGCGACCGCCGATCTCTACAATGGCGTCGATTCCGGGGGAGCGCGGCGGCTCGTTCCAGCGTCCCTTCGGCAGAAGGCGCTCGACAAGCTAACTCTGTTGGACGCCGCAGTCAGCCTCGATCAGTTGCGCATGCCGCCGGGGAATCGTCTCGAGCGTCTTCGCGGTACACGGAGCGGGCAATACTCAATTCGCATCAACGATCAGTACCGGATCTGCTTCCGCTGGACGGCCACCGGACCGACCCACGTTGAAATCGTCGACTATCATTAGGAGCGTCAGCATGAATCGCCCGTTGACCATCCCGACGCATCGCCGCCCGGTACCACCCGGGGAGATCCTGTTGCGCGAGTTCCTTGAGCCGCTTCAGATCACGCAAGCCGCTTTTGCCAAGCGCATCGGCGTGACGGCGGCGCGACTGTCGGAGATCATCCACGGCAAGCGGCCAATCACGATGGATACCGCGCTGCGTCTCGAACGAGCCCTCGGGATGAAGGCAGAGTCATGGCTGCGCATGCAACTGACCGTCGACATGTACGACGCATTACACGGCCCGGCCGCGCGCCTGGTCGCAAACATCAAACCGGTCAATAGGACCGCAAAGTGTGAACTCAGACGACAGTCCTAATAGCACACCAGTTAGCGCCTCTGGGCGAGCCGTCTGCAGAGTGACGGGCTACGTCTCCGCAAGCGCTTCCCGAACAATCCGCTCCTGCTCCACTGCATGCGCCCCCGGGTAGCCCTCGGACGGGCTTGCGCGATAGGATCGGCCGACGTAGTCGATGTCGGTTAGGGGCTTCGGGAGCCGCTCGACGAGGCGACGGCGGACGTGGGCTCGGGCGCCCATGTTCTTCGGCTCTTCTTGGACCCAGATGACTTCCTTCGCGCTCGTGTAGCTCGCGATCGTGCGGAGGATCTCGGCGTGGGGGAGCGGGCTGAGCAGCTCCACGCGGACGATCGCCGTCTTCTTCGCCTGCTCGTAGAGCGGGCTCGCGATCAGGTCGTAGTAGATGTGGCCGCTGCAGAGCAGCACGCGCTCGATCCCGGACTTGTCGCCCTTCTCGTAACGCGGGTCGTCGATGAGTTCGCGGAACGTTCCCTTCGCGAGTTCGTCGATCGTGCCGTACGCGGCCCGGTTCCGCAGCAGCGACTTCGGCGTCATGACCACCAGCGGATAGGCCTGCTTCGCCTTCGCCTGCGCGCGCAGCAAGTGGAAGTACTGCGCCGCGGTCGAGCAGTTCGCGACCCGGATATTGCCCTCAGCCGACAGCTGCAAGAACCGCTCGAGCCGCGCGCTCGAGTGTTCCGGTCCCGCGCCTTCGTAGCCGTGCGGCAACAGCAGCGTCAGGCGCGTCTGCTGGCCCCACTTGGCGGCGCCTGCGGCGATGAACTGGTCGATGATGATCTGTGCGCCGTTGTTGAAGTCGCCGAACTGGGCTTCCCAGAGCACGAGCGCGTTCGGGATTTCGAAGCCGTAGCCGTACTCGAACCCGAGGCACGCGTACTCGCTCAGCGGCGAGTTGTGGATCTCGAACGACGCCTTCGCACCCTGAAGATGCTGTAGCGGCACGTGCTTCGCGTTCGTGCGGGCGTCGTGCAGCGCTGCGTGGCGGTGCGAGAACGTGCCGCGCTCGGTGTCCTGGCCGGTGAGGCGAATCGGCGTCCCTTCGGTCAGCAGCGAGGCGAACGCGAGCGCTTCCGACAGGCCCCAGTCCACTTCGCCGCTCTCGCGCAGCGCCGCCGTGCGCTTCTGGAACTGCTGCGCCAGCTTCTTGTTCAGCGCGAAACCGTCGGGGGCACGTACCACATCGTCGGCCCATTTCAGCAGGCGCTTCTTTTCGACGCGTGTGTCGGGCGCGGGCGCCGTGACGTTCCCGGAGACGGCGGCGTTGATCATTGTCGCCTGGTACTCGCCGGACTTCACGCTCTTGTGCGCCTCGGCGATGCGGGCCGTCGCGGTGTCCTGCAGCTCCTTGACCTGTTCGTTCGTCAGCACGCCCTGCGCAACGAGTTGCGCGGCATAGAGCTCGCGCACGGTTGGGTGCTGCTTGATGAGCTCGGTTTGGCGCGGCTGCGTGTACGCGGGCTCGTCCTGCTCGTTGTGGCCGAAGCGGCGGTAACCGATCAGGTCGACCACCACGTCGCGCTCGAACTTGCGGCGGTAGTCGATCGCGAGGTGCACCGCGGCGATGCACGCGTCGACGTCGTCGGCGTTGACGTGCACGATCGGCAGGTCGTAGCCTTTCGCGAGGTCCGAGGCGTAGCGCGTCGAGCGCGCTTCGCCGGGATCGGTCGTGAAACCGACTTGGTTGTTCGAGATGATGTGAATCGTGCCGCCGGTCTTGTAGCCGGCGAGACCCTGCAGGTTGAGGACTTCCGCCACCACGCCTTGCGCGGCGAATGCGGCGTCGCCGTGGATGAGGATCGGCGCCGCGACTTCGTGGTTGAGCGTCGCGGGGTTGACGCTGTGATCGGTCTGCAGGCAACGCGTCATCCCCTCGACGACGCCGTCCACCGCTTCCAGGTGCGAGGGGTTACTGGCGAGTTCGACGGTGATCTTCGTCCCGACCGGCGTCACGTACTCGCCGTGCGCGCCGTGGTGGTACTTCACGTCACCGGTCGCGTCGTCGTCGTCCTGCGGTGCTTCTTCGCGCAGCGCGGCCGACTCGAACTCTTTGAGCAGCTCTTCGTACGGACGGTTCACCACGTGCGCGATCGTCGAGAGGCGGCCGCGATGCGCCATCCCGAGCACGACGGTCTTCGTGCCGTCCTCGGCCAGCATCGAGATCGTCTCCTCGAGCATCGGCACCATCACGTCAAGCCCTTCGATCGAGAAGGTCTTCTGCGACATGAACTGCTTGCGGAAATAGCGCTCCATCGTCTCGACCTTGGTCAGGCGCTGGAGCAGCTGCACGCGGCGCTGCGGCGTGAGCGGCGTCTTGTGCTTGCCGGTCTCGATGTAGTCGCGCAGCCACTCGCGCTGCTGCGTGTTCGAGATGTGCTCGATCTCGTAGGCGATCGTCGAGCTGTACGTCTCGCGCAGCTTCGGCAGCACGTCGGCAAGCGTGCGGCCCGGCAGCTTCACGTTGAGGATCGACGCCGGGATCGCTTGCATCATCGCCGGCGTGAGGTTGTACGTCGCGGGGTCGAGCGACGGATCGTTCGGGGGCTTGGTGCCGAGCGGGTCGAGGTTCGCGCCGAGGTGGCCGTGGCGGCGATACGCCGAGACGACCGCCATCCCGGCGGCAATCGCGCGCAGCATCTCTTCCGACGGGACGCCGGGGATGTCGGCGGTGACCGGCTCCGCGTGTTCGCGCAGCGTCGGCGCGGCACCGTTCGCGCTGGTCGCGACGCCGCGCACGTTGGCGCTCACGCCCATGTGCGAGAAGATCGTCTCGTAGAACTCGTCGGCGCCGCCGAGCAGCGCGTCGACGCGGCGCAGGTACTCGCCCGACTGCGCGCCTTGGATGACGCGGTGATCGTACGTCGAGGTCAGCGTCATCACTTTCTCGACGCCGAGCTGTTCGAGCGTCGAGCGCGACGCGTGCGCGAAGCCGGGCGGAAACGCGATCGCACCGGCGGCGATGATCGCGCCCTGTCCGACCATCAGGCGAGGAACCGAGGCGACGGTGCCGATCCCGCCGGGGTTGGTCAGCGTGAACGACGCGCCGGTCTGTTCTTCGACCGAGAGCTTGTTGTCGCGCGCTTTGGCGACCAGCTCTTCGTACGCGGTGCGGAACGCGGCGAAGTCGAGCGCACCGGCGTTCTTCAGCACCGGCACGACCAGGAAGCGCGAACCGTCTTTCTTCTGCGCGTCGACCGCGAGGCCGAGGTGGATCCCGGCTTCGATCTTCTGCGGCTTGCCGTCGACGCGGCGGAACGACGCGGTGATCGCGGGCTGTTCCGTCGCGGCGCGCACGAGCGCGAACGCGATGAGGTGGGTGAACGAGACCTTCTCGGTGCGGCCGGTCTGCTTCATCGCAGCGGTCAGCTCGGCACGGCGCTGCTCCATCGTGCCGACGTGCAGCGTGCGGAACGAGGTCGCGACCGGGATCGAGAGCGACTGCTCCATGTACGACGCCAGCGTCGCGACGGAGCCCTTGAGGTCGGTGACCTTCGCTTCGGCCGGGAGCGGCGGGTACGCTACGCCACCCTTCGAGTCACCCTGAGCCTGTCGAAGGGTCAGGGTGACATCTGAGGACGCCGAGCCCAGGGTACCGGTGAAGGCGATTTTGCCGGAGGCGACGGCGGCTTCGACGTCTTCGCGCAGGACCAGGCCGTCGGGGCCGGTGCCGGTGAGCTTCGCGGGATCGATGTGGAGGCGGTCGACCAGCCGGCGGGCGTGGTGGGAGAGGACGCCGGAGGGCTTGCCGTTCGTCTCGCGTCGCTCGGGCGGCGGGGTCGGCGCGTCGGGGGCGCCGTAGCTGGCCGGCGTGACGAGGGTGGGTTCGCCCTTCGACAGGGTCAGGGTGACATCGGCGGACGCGCCGGCACCCGCGGCTTCGGGCTTCGGGCCGGCGGCGGCGGCTTCGGCTTTCCGGGCGGTTGTGTCGATCTCGGCTAGGACGCTGCCGACGTTGATGGTGGCGCCTTCGTCGCCGTGGAGGGCCGTGATGATGCCGCTCGCGGTCGAGGGGACCTCGACGTCGACTTTGTCGGTCGTGATGTCGACGATGGTGTCGCCCTCGTCGACCCAGTCACCGACCTTCTTGCGCCACTCGACGATCGAGCCTTCGCTGACCGACTCGCCCATCTCGGGCAGGGTGACGTTCACGAGCGTTTGCAAAGAGATCTCCGGAGCGGGTTCGCCATACGCGGGTAACAGCACAATTCGGGCTCGGCCGAAGCCGCGGCCTCCCCACCGCTCAGGGTGACTGCGGAGTTAGGGATGACTACAGAATGATACAACCACCGGAAGCCGATGGGAATTTGCGCCTCCCGGCCCTCGTGCTCTCTTGCCAACCAGGCGGGCGTTGATGCGCGGACGATGGTTGGCAGCCGTTGCCGGAGCGATCGCGATCGGGCTCGCCGTCGCCGCGAACGGATCGCCGCAGGCCCCGGTCGCCGGGCCCGCGATGGCCGGGGACGCGGTGAACTTCATCGCGTTCAAGGATAGGGGCGGTACGAATTACGTTCTGCAGGCACCCCGGGATTATGCCTGGTTCAGACTCTTCGGCACCAAAGGACACCCGGTGACGAGGTCTTCCAGCCTGACCTGCCCGACGCGCCGGTCCGCGACCGGCGCGTCGTACGGATATGCGTGCAGCTTCATCATGGCCGACTATGCTGCGGGGACGTACAACGTCGCGCGTCCCCGCCTCATGCGGCACGCCGACGCCGAGGCCGTTCTGACGGTCGATCCCGCACACAGCACGCTGCAGATCGATCTCAAGGCGACGACCGTGTACGATGCGACGACGAAACCACCGCGCACGACCACCGAGCCGGCGCGTACCGCAACGCTGACCCAAGTACCACTCTAGCCGAAACCGGGCCCGAACCTTGCGCGCCCGGGCGGCGTTAAAGGGGCATGCGCAGATTCGTTCTCTCGCTAGGCGTCGCTTTGGCCCTCGGCGGCGGCGTAGCCCTCGCCCAGTACGGCGATCCGCCCACGCCGGTGCCGGCCATGGCGCCCGCGCCGGCCGCCTCGCCCGTCTCGATCGTGCACGTGAAGAACTTCGCCTTCGTCCCCGACAAGGTGACGATCAACGCGGGCCAGACCGTGCGCTTCGTCCAGGACGACGACACCCCGCACACGGTCACCGCCGTCGACAAGTCGTTCGACAGCGGCAACCTCGACAAAGGCCAGAGCTGGACGCACACGTTCGACAAGGCCGGCACGTACGCGTATGTCTGCGCGTACCACGCGACGATGAAAGGCACCGTCGTCGTCCGAGAGCCGTAGGCTAGCGGTGCGCGTTCATCAGGATGCGCGCGACGAGGTTGAACGCGAGGGCACCGGCGCCGGCGAGGCCTAAGCCGAACGCGGTCATCGATCCGACGACGACGGCGATGCTCACCGGGCTCGACTTCTCGACGCGGCCGGGGCCGATGCGCCACGTGATGTACCAGCCCACCGTCGATGCGGCGAGGCCGCAGAGAGCGCCGATCGCTTCGACCAGGCGCAGGTCGAGCGTCGTCAGCATCGCGACGAAGCCGATCAGCACGTAGAGCGCGAACTGCGCCGGCCACAGCCGGCGGTAGCGTTTGACGGCGCCGCGGGTGAGCCACGCCGCGGCCGCGTCGAAGCCGACGACCAGCACGATACCGCCCAGCAGCGTGAGCGGGAAAGCGACCGAGAGCGGCCAAGGCGTCACGCCGTAGCATGGTCTTCAGCAGCGAGGTCTTCCTCTTCGCGTTTCTTCCGGCCGTCCTCGCGCTGTATTTCCTCGCGCCCGGTGCGCTCCTCAAGAACGTCGTGCTGGTCGCAGCGAGCATCGTGTTCTACGCGTGGGGCGGCACGATGTACGTCCCGCTCGTGCTCGGATCGGCGCTGGTCAACTATGCGTTCGGCCTCGCGCTCTCGCAGCTGTCCGGCGGCGCGACGCGCGAGCGGCGGCTCGTCGTGGCGGGCGCGGTCGCGTTCGACCTTGCCGTGCTGGCGTGGTTCAAGTACGCCGGATTCTTCGCCGACAATCTGAGCTTCATCACCGGCGGGCAGATCGGGCGGAGCGTCGCGCTCTCGCAGATCTACCTACCGCTCGGGATCTCGTTCTTCACCTTCCACGCGATCTCGTACATCGTCGACGTCTACCGCCGCACCTCGGAGGCGCGCAAGAACCCGCTCGAAGTCGTCCTCTACTTCGTGTTCTTCCCGCAGCTGATCGCCGGGCCGATCATCCGCTACAAGGACGTCGCCGCGCAGCTCGCGCGCCGCGTCGTCACGCTCGACGGCTTCGCCTGGGGCGCGCGGCGGTTCGTCGTCGGCCTCGGCAAGAAGGTGCTGATCGCGAACACGCTCGGCGCGTGCGTCGACCACGTGTTCCGCACCCCGCCGGCCGACGTTTCGCGGCCGCTCGCGTGGTTCGCGCTGGCGGCCTACACGCTGCAGATCTACTTCGACTTCTCCGGCTACTCCGACATGGCGATCGGAATGGCGCGCATGTTCGGGTTTCGCTTCCTGGAGAACTTCAACTTTCCGTACGTCGCGACGTCGATCCGCGAGTTCTGGGGGCGCTGGCACATCTCGCTCTCGCGCTGGTTCCGCGACTACCTCTACGTTCCGCTGGGCGGGAACCGCGTCTCCGCGTGGCGCGTGTACCTGAACCTGGTCATCGTGTTCTTCCTGTGCGGCCTGTGGCACGGCGCGAAGTGGACCTTCGTCGTGTGGGGGCTGATCCACGGCCTGTTTCTGGTGCTCGAGCGCGTCGGCGCGCTGCGCCGGATCACCGTGCTGCCGGTCGTGCGGCACGTCTACGTGCTCGGCGTCGTGATGTTCGCCTGGGTGTTCTTCCGCGCCGACTCGTTCGCGTACGCGCTGGGCTACCTGCGCGCGCTCGTGCTCCAGGCGCCTGCGCCGCACCTCGGCTTCTGGGGCGCGGTCGACCACGAGACGCTGCTGGTGTTCGCGCTGGGCTGCGTGCTGGCGACGCCGCTGCTCGCGCGCCGCGTCGAGGCCGCGCTGCGCGAAAGCGCGTGGTGGCCGCGCATCGCGCTCGGCGCGGGCGCGCTTCCGGCCGGCCTCGCCCTCATCTTCGTCGCGTCGGTCGCGAAGCTCACGGCCGGCACGTACAACCCGTTCATCTACTTCCGCTTCTGATGGCCGACGAACCCGCCGCCCCGCAGTCCGTGCGCCCCGGAAACGCGATCGTCGTCGCGCTCTTCGCGCTGGTGCTGCTGGCACCGGCGGTGCTGGCGCTCGCCGGGCGCGCGGGTGTCGACGCGGACTTCATCTATCACCACGAGATGCGATATCCGTTCGTCGCGCCGGCGGTCAGTGCGGGCGCGCTTGCGACCGGCGGCTGGCAGCGTGACGTCGAGCGCCAGATCGCGGACGGCTTTCCGCTGCGCCGGCACCTGATCGAGGACTACGATCTCGCGAAGTACGCATGGCTCCACGATGTCGCGTCGAGCCACGTCGTCGGCGGAACCGACGGCTGGCTGTTCTACGGCGACGAAGAGCGCAGCTACGACGACGGAACGTACCGTCCCAGCGACGCCGCGCTCGCGACGTTGGCCGACGTCTACAAAGCGCGCGCCCAGTGGTGCGCGCGCCGCGGTATCGTCTACGTGTTCGCGCTCGTCCCCAACAAGAGCACCGTCTACGCGCGCTTCCTGCCGGCGACCATCGCGCACGTGACGCCGACGGCGGGAGAGCGGCTGATCCCGCTCGTCCGCGCCCGCGGAGTGCGCGCGATCGATCTGCGCAGCGCGCTGATTCGGGCGTCGGCTCAGGGAGAAGTCTATTCCAAGGGCGAGACGCACTGGAACGACGCGGGCGCGTATGTCGCGTACCGCGAGATCGTCGGCGCGTTGCGTGACGCGGGGATCCGCGACACGATCTCGCCGGATTCGATCGCGCGGCGCATCTCGCTCGAAGACGGCGATCTCGACCGTCTCGCCGGTATCTCCTCGTCGGTCCCCAACCAGGTCGTCGTCCTCGATTTTCCGCACCGCGCGCACGAAGTTGCGCCGCCCGTCTACCCGGCGGATCCCATCGCGGATCAGTTTCAACGCGCGGCGTACGCGGTCGACGACCCGCGACTGCCAAAGGGCGCCGTCGTGTTCGGCGATTCGTTCAGCGTCGTCCTGCGCCGTTTTCTGGCGGAAGACTTCCGCCGTACGGTGGTCCTGCAGCACGAGATCACGCACGGCGTCCAGTTCGATCGCGCCGCGATCGAAGCCGAGAAGCCGACCGTCGTGATCCAAGAGCTGATCGAGCGCAGCCTCGTCTACAGCGCGCGGTTCGAACCGTAGGCCTAGGGTGATGCAGACGGCGCCGGCGACGCACTCGGCGCCGGGGTCGGCATGTGGCACGTGCCGGCGGCGACGTCGTCGCCGACGATCACCGGGATCTGCGCATCGCGCGGGATCGTGATGTCCTTGCCGTGGTGCAGAAAACCGTACGGGCCGAGCACGTAGCCGACCAGCGGCACGGCGCCGACGAACCCCGGGATGTTCCGCGACGCACCGGTCGCGACCGCACGCGCGGCGCCGGCCCAGTCGATCGTCACCGGCACGTGCCTGCCGTCGGCGAGCTGGACGAACCGCGTCTCAATCACGACGTACCCGCCCCGCCCACCGCGCGCCGCGTGATTCGAGATCGCGACCACGCCGAAGCCGTTCGCTCCCACGGGAATCGCGGTGCCGTCGGACGCGGTCACCGCGTCGACCAGGCGAAACCCGAACGAATCGCCGGGTCGCGCAGACGCACTGTCGACGTCGCTCGTCATCGCGATCGTCCCCCGCACGCACGCCGGCCGCACGTCCGGTGGATTCTCGGTGATGCCCAGCAACGGTACCAGCGCGACAAGCGCGGCAGCGGCCGTTCCCCTGCCCTCCATGCCGGCTGATTCTCAGCCCCGGCGCTCGTTCCCGCGGCGTCAGGCGATGAGGAGAGCCCGGTCATCGTCGCCGATGCCGGGCTCTTCTGGTTGGGCCTGCGCCGCGGCGGGACTAGGTGGTGATGACGCGCTGGGCCTTGAGGGCGCGCGAGACGTCGTCGTGCAGGGCGCCGAGATGGGCACGGGTCTGCACGTCGAGCCCAGAGCGGGCCATCGCCGCGTTCACGACCTTGTCGAGCCCGATCAGCTCGTAGCGCGCCATCGCCTGCGCGTCGTACGGGGTCCCGCGGGGCGGATTCAGCGCGAGCGTACGTAGCAGCGACGCGTATGTGCGCTGGAGGTTGCGGTGGACCGTCGTCGCCTGCGCAACGCGGCCGTTCGCGATGTCGCCGTAGATCGACGCCCGCGACCACTCGAACAGGTCGGCGAGGGTCATCGTCTCGCCGGGCTTCGCTTTCGTCGGGAGGTCGGCCAGACGCGCCAGCACGATCGGCGTGTACATGTAGGCCAGCGCGCGAACCTGCACGCGCCCCGCAAAGTCCGCGACCGAGATGTCGTGGCGCATTTGCGGATTGTAGCCGAAGCTCGAGAACGTTCCGTGCTCCGCGTACACCAGGCGGCGCAGCGTGCGCGGATCGTACCGGAAGGCGTCGTTCGAGAAGACGTACTTGTCGAGGATCGCGAAAGCGCGCCGCTCCTCGGCACGCGCGACGGGTGTCAGCGGAGACTCGGCGTGCGGATCGCCGCGGTGCGACCGCGACAGGTACTCGCCGCCGATCCAGTGCGCCGAGTTGGTCGCGCAGCGGGCGTACTGGTTCACGAGCACGGAGAACGCGATCCGTTCTTCGTCATAGGTGTGCTCGTTCTGCGGGTAGCGAGCATCGAGCTTCGGCAGCAGCGACTGGATGAGGCCCAGCTGCGTACCGCACCAGGTGAGCGGATCGTTGGTCAGGTTCCACTGGTGAACGCGCGGATCAACCGCATGGCCGAACCATGCGACGTCCTCGTCACCGGCGTAGCGGACCTTGGGATCGGTCCAATTCGAGGCCCACTTCGAAAGGGTCGGCACCTCGTCGTACGGGGTCTTCGCGCCGGGAACCGGCGCGTAGCCCCACTTGATCACGTGGAAGTCGTACGGTCCCAGCACCGTCTGCTCGACCGTACCGCTGCTCATGCCCTTCGGCCAGACGTTGGCCGGGTTGTACTCCATCACCGACGACGCGATGCCGTTCTTCATGGTGAAGTTCTTGTCGCGGATCTGCGCCGCACTGTACGCCATGTGCCCGATGAAATTGTGGGCGAGCCCGAAGTCGTGACCGACCTCGTGCAGCACGACGGCGTGGAGATATTCCGCTCCGGTACGCTGCGCGATCTCGGCCGGGCTGCCACCGTCCATGAGCGCGGCCGTGATCGACGCGAACATGAGCTGGGCGTGCGCGCCCGGACCGTCGTTGTGAGCGAGACGGTTGTGGGCGACCAGCCGCTCGTCGTGCTCGGGGTCCTCGCTGCCGTCCGCGGCGACGCCGAGGACCGTGCGCGTGATGTTCCCGTAGCGAACCAGATCGCTGTCGATCATGACACCGCTGCGGAACACCTCACCGGTGCGCGGGTCCCACGTGAGCTGTGCCTCGGCGAATCCGCCGCTGTTCGATTCCGTCAGCCACCGGATCATGTTGTAGCGGATGTCGTCCGCGTCGAAGTCGGGATCCTTGGGCTGGTCCTGCACTTGCACCGCCCCGGAGATACCGATCTTCTCGAACGGAGCGTTCCAGGCCAGGATCGCGCGCCGGATCGGATCGCGATACTCCATCGGGATGGTGTTCTGGAGCGTGTAGACGATCGGATGCACGGCCGGCGAGATCGGCTTCGACGGGTCGCTCGGCCGCATGTTCCAGCGCATCACGTAGTGCACGATGTTTTCCATCCGCTCGACGTGGTCGAACGAGATGTGGGCATCGTCGAAGTAGCCGACGCGGTCGTCCGCGATGCGCGGCATGTACTTGCTCGCATCGGGGAGCTCGGCGAAGTTGTAGGCGATCTTCATCTGAATCGAGCGCGGGTCGACGACCGTGTCGATCACGCTCGGCTTCAGCGAGGCGAACGTCTGATCGGCTTCGATCAGCACGTTCTTCGGGAACGCCTTGGAGACGCCGAAGAACGAGCGCGTCGCGTCGAGCCGGTACCCGCCCAGCGGGTTCGTCGGGTCCTTGATGACGTCGTTCAGATTGTTGGCGAAGTCCATGACGTCACCCATCAGCGTCGAGAGCTCGATGACGATGGACTTGTCATCCTTCTTCTCGGCCGCGATGCCGGCGATGCCCATCACCGAGTCCGCGGTCGAGGCACGCACGGCATCCGCCAGCGGCGTCTCCTTGTCGGCGATGAACCGCGTGTGCGGCCATATCATCGCGACGCTCTTGCCGATGCGCACGAAGCGCACGACGCGCGCCTCTTGCTGAAAGACGTCGCCCGCGAGGACGCCGTACCCGCCGAGTCCGTTTTTCGGAACCGCGGTCTGCAGGTAGTCCTTGTCGAGCTGGTCGGCGGCGAGCCGCATGTAGACTTTGCCGTCCTTGCGGATCAGCGTGAAGAGCCCGTTCTGCACGACCGTGTCCTTGACGAACGTGTCGTACGCCGGGATGTCGCCGGGGGCCGGCGGTCTCGCGGCGGCGGCAGCCGCACCCGCGGCGGCGCCGGCGGCAGCGCCGGCCGCAGCCGCGCTCGGCGAGCCGGACGGCGCCGGCGGTGGCGGTGCGGTCTGCGCGAACGCCGGAACGGCGAGCGCGAAGAAACACAAAATGGACGCGGCGATAGGCCGGACAGACATAGACACCCACCTCGATCAAGGAGAACTCCGCATGAATTCGGAGAGGAGGGTGAGCGAGCCCTGTCTCCTGGTGTCAAATAGTGGAAAAGCCGCCGGAAAGTTTCCTTCCGGCGGCTTGCTTCGCGTAGCGGCCCGGCGGGTTTACGGTCGCGTTCCCGTGGTCCCGTCCGAGAAACTCTTGAGGTTGAAGACGCCGGAACCGTCGCTCGTCCCGACACCGTTCTCGAAGAAGCATCCGCCGCCGAACGACAGCCCGACCGACGTCATGTTCTGCGCCGCCGCCATGAAGGCAGGGGCATTCGCCGCGCTCGGCTGGCCGTTCCAGTCGGACCAGGGGGTGGCGGGATCGAGCGTGGCCGTGAGGGTCTGCGGCCCGGCCTTGAGGGCGTCCAGCGTCACGGATGCGGAGTCGCTCCACCAGTAGTCGGTGAACGCGAACGGACCGCCCGTCGACGAGAAGAAGAGCCGCACGGTGGCGGGCGTTCCGCACGGATTGTTCGTCGTGTCGTACGTGAACGTCGCGCCCGGGCTGAGCGCGGTGACGGAGACGGTCGCCGAGATCGGCTGACTGCTGTGGTCGCCGAGGAACGGATTCTTCGTCTTGTCGTTCTGCGTCACGAGCAATCTGCTGTTCGGCTTCACGGCAAAACCGAATGCGGCGAGATCCGCGCCCGACGGCTGTACCGTCTGCGAGTCGAGCGACTGCCAGGTTGCCCCGCCACCCGTGCTGAGGATCCCACGGCCTTGCGGCACCGAGCTGCCGCTGCCGCCGCCGCTCGAACATGCGGCGAGCGAGACGAGGGCGGCGACCGCGACGGCTTTCTTGAGCACCATAAACGCTTCTCCTGACAATGGTCATAGCAGAAAACCGGGAGACCACACGGACCCGGGCTTTGACATTACCAAAAATGCGCCGGTCGCTGCTGCCCGCGAGGCGCACGGCGCCGAAAATCCCTCCGATCCAATAGTCCCCCAGCGACTCAGTCCCGAGGATTGCCAAGTTCGCGGCGATACGATCCAATGTCGAAGGCGAACCCGGGCGGGTCCCTTCGGGCCGCCAATTCCCACCGTTCGGCCGAGTAGTCGTACCTTTCGAGTCCGATCCGCGACCACACGACACGATCGGCGAAGAACCGGACGTCGGCGGTCAGGGAGCCACAAAACGGGTCGCCGCAAAGATGACACCGGTAGAGTTGGTGGCGTCCGGTAGGCGAATGGGGCGAGCCAGCCAGCATGGCGACGTTCGCTACCATCCCCTTGGCGGCGGGGAAGAGTTCCGTGCGACGCACGCCGCCGGCGACGAAGTCGTGGCCGGCGACGCCGTCTTATACGCCCGCGGCCGCGCGGCGGCGACGCTCGTCGCGCCGGAACAGCGGGTAGAAGATCCGCATGATCACCCCGTTGTAGACGAACTTCAACACCGGCGCTTTGAAGCCCGAAAGCCGCCCTTCGTCCGCTTCGATCAGGATGAAGTTGAAGTTTTTCTTCACGAACGCCGCATTGAACGTCTCACACTCAGTCCGCGTGCGCCCACTTCGTTCGACCAGTATTCTGGCGACATCCGCGTCGGCTGGATGCTCGCGTACGAGCCGGGAGATCGTCACATCGTCCGTCCGCAAGAACGCGATCAGCTGCTTGTCGATGAAGTCATTGTCGCCGTAGCAGTAGCCGTCGACGAGGCGCCCGCTCTGCGCGATCTCCGCGTGGCGCGCCTTTTCCAATAATCGCGGCAGCCACGCAAGTCCCTCGATCGAATCGCGACCGGAACACGGAATCCACGCCATAACGGTCTCCTCTGAACGCCGAGGATCGCGCAACAAGAAGCCCGGCACCTCTTTCGCGATGCCGGGCTTTGTTGTCTTGGTGCCCAGGAGAGGACTCGAACCTCCACGACCTTGCGATCACTAATACCTGAATACAGTCGAGTCACGCTCAAAGCCTCGTTTTCGTTGCACTGTCGAACGTTAGAGGTCCTGGCGGGTCCGTGGAAGTCCGGTCAATTTCACGACGAATGCTCCCAGAACTGCTCCCATTCAAGGTGGTCTCCGCGACGTGCGTGCGGTCCGAGCGCAGGAGACGACCGTGGTCGGCCGTCGAACGAGGCGACGTGGAACTTCTCGCTTGGGCCGCGACCGCGACCCCGACGCCGTTTCCTGTTGAGCCTCGGCGAGCCGCGCGCGAACGGCCATGTTTGGTGGAAAGCAGGCAAATCCGCTCTTGACCCGGCCGGCCCTAGTCCGAGTCGAACCAGGCGATAGGTACCAGGGCCGGTACCGGAACGAAAGGGTCCGGCATGCCCGCCGAAGGCTTTCTTGCGACGTTTCGGTGCCCTCCGACCGGGGACGGCGGTACCCCGCAAGGTGCGGACCGATGGTGCGGCGGAGTTTCGGAATCAAGTCCGGGGCCACTTTGGTCCCGCGCCGACAGGACACGACACCGCAAAGCCGTGGCAACACAACGGTTCTCCAGTTACGCTATGCTCCTCGCATTCGGCGACCTTGCCCGCCCCGACGGGACCGTTGACCGAAGCGAACGGATCGCCGACGCCCTCCTGGGCGAAGGTCTGTGGTTTACTACGCTCAATCCAAGGGCTTTGACCGGGACGCCTACTTTGTTTTATAGGAACGGCCACGGGATCATCGGTCACGCTAAGGTCCGCGAGATCACTACAGCGACACCTAGAGATGTCTCCGTCGCCTTGGGATACCAAGCGCCGTTCTTGCGATATACATTGCATTTGAGCAACGTACAGCGGGCCGCGAAACCGCTGGCCCTTGGTGACCTGGTTGATTCCCTTACGTTCGTTTCTAACAAGAAATATTGGGGCGGCTCCTTCCGGCGCACGCCACGAAGAATCCCTATGCCGGACTACGACACGATCATCGCGGCTGGGAAGCGGGCGGGCACGTGGTAGCGCGCTTCGCGACTCGGCTGGCGTGAGGAATATATGATGCCGCTCCCAACCCTCAGTGTTGACATCCTACGCGATGAAGCCCGGACGTTCGCTATCGCGGAAGGCTCGCATACCGAACCAACGCTGTACGGCGTCGACAACGGAAAGACAATTGGAACGTACCTTGAACAGAAGTTTCGCGCGTACCTAAAAGCACGGTACGAGTTCGTTGAAGGGAACTCGGCAAGCGGGATTGACTTCCCGACCGTCGGCGTTGACGTTAAGACTACAAGCAGACGTCAACCGCAATCATCATCTCCGTTTAAAGACGCAAGCCAAAAGATTTATGGACTGGGCTATGCGCTCCTCATATTCGTTTACGGTAAGACGGACGACCCTGCACACCGTACCGCTACATTAAGAATAATCAATGTGACATATGTCGAGAAAGAGCAGACAGGCGACTATCAGATGACACGCGGCATCCGCGAGATTCTGGAGCACGACGGAAACGCCGAGGACCTGATGGGCTTTATGTTGGAGAAGAACCTGCCCGTCGATGAAATCAAAGCGGCTCTGCTTGCTGAGCGAATCTTGAACGAAAAGCCTCCGCAGGGCTACCTGACCATGACGAATGCTCCACAGTGGCGGCTCCAATACGGACGTCTCATCACCCTAGCAGGAACTGTGCCGGGTGTCGAATCGATATATCGTGCGGCAAGCGACTGAGCGCATCGAGTTTGGTGACTTCCAGACACCCTATGCACTGGCACTCGCCGTGTGTCAGCACCTGGCGTCAAACGGGACATGGCCCGACTTAATCATCGAACCTTCCTGCGGCCTCGGCACATTCGTCGCGGCGGCGGCAAAGACGTTCCCCTTTGCCAGGAATATCATTGCCGCGGAAATCAATCGGGAATACGTTACGCACCTAAATAATGCTCTTCACGCGCTACCCAGGTCGGAACGCATCGATCTACAACTGCGCGACTACTTTCAGACCGATTGGGCCGCAGAACTACAACGCCACAGCGGACACGTACTCGTCCTGGGCAATTTTCCGTGGGTTACAAACTCGACGCAGGGAGAAATTGGCGGAACGAATCTGCCGTCAAAATCGAACTTTCTAAAATTACCAGGCATCGACGCGATCACCGGCAAGGCCAATTTTGACATTTCCGAATGGATGTTGTTGGATGTAATCGGCTGGCTCGCGACGAGAGATTCCACCCTGGCAATGCTATGCAAGTCCGCAGTTGCGCGCAAAGTGATCGCGCATGCGGAGCGCAAGCATGCTCCGCTCGCGGACGCATCCCTGACTCGCATAGATGCCATGCGACATTTTGGCGCTTCCGTCGATGCATGCTTACTCATCATGCGGTTCTCATCCAGCGCACCTCACGCCTACGACTACACGGTATATGGCGACCTCGGCGAGACGTCCGGGACGACAATGGGATCGCGGCTAGGACTGCCGGTATCCGACATTCCGACGTTTGACGCGAATGTGCATCTGATAGGGAACAGTCCGGTACGCTGGCGTTCAGGTGTCAAACACGACGCTGTGCAAGTGATGGAGATTCAAGATCGTGACGGCGTCATGGTCAACATGCAAGGCGAACCCGCGGATATTGAAGACACCTACTTATACCCAATGGTCAAGGGGACGGATTTAAATCACGGCAGAGTATCAAACATAAGCCGATACATGATTGTCCCCCAGCGGTCCGTCGGCGCACCGACGGCAGAGATCGAGTATTGTGCTCCCAAGACATGGGCATACCTGTCGGCACATCGTACTTCGCTTGGTGACCGTAAGAGTTCGATCTACCGGACCAATCCGCGTTTTTCCGTGTTTGGCGTCGGCGATTACACCTTTAAGCCGTGGAAGATTGCGGTTTCAGCGCTTCATAAGCAGTTGTCATTTCAGATGGTAGGCCCGTGCAAAGGTAAACCGGTTGTGTTCGATGATACGGTGTACTTCATGGGCTTCGATTCATATCAGGAGGCGAATATCGCCTATGAATCTCTAACGTCGTGGCCCGTACTCGCCCTCCTTGGTTCACTGATGTTCCGAGACGAGAAGCGTGCGATCAAAGCGCAGGTCCTCAACCGCGTCGATTGGTCGAGAGCGAACCTGGGCGGTACTCTGTTAAGAAAGGCTGACCCCTAAGATGCAGTATCAAGCAGAGGCCGATGCGCTAAAGAAGTCACACTGGCCAGCATGTGATGCACTTGCCGAGTCTCTTGTGCAACGTGGAACGCCTGCGCTTGACGCGCTAGAGTACGCTCTGAAGTCGAGAACACATCATGTGCGTAGTGCCTCTCTACGTGCAATAGCGAAAATTGATGCTTCCCGCGCTTGCACGGCGGCTCAGGGGTGCCTCAAAGACCGGGCTTATGAAGTCCGCGAGACGGCCGCACAGGTGTTAGGCATTCCGACACCTTCGTAGGTTTCGGTTCCGCGCTATTCACATGATATTTTCGCCCGTTGGACTCTGGTTCAATTTTCAGAGTCTAGTTGCCGTCGTCAAATCCACGCTTGTCATCGTGGATGCGGATAGACGTGACACCCCGCATACAATGAAGCCGGTTCGGCGGTCAACATGCCTCGGCCGGTAAGGACGTTAGGTTACGCCGGAGCCCTCGCGGCTCTCCGCTCCGTGCCGTGGCACCTTGCTTCGGCCGTGACGCCAATTTTTCCGATGGGCCATGAAGCATTAGAATTTTTCCCAGGACAACGGGGTTATAGCGGCGAGCAGTTCCCGTCCGGGGGCGTCATGATCGTCGCGAACAACTTCGACTGCCTCGGCGGGTGGAGCACATACCGGGACGATTTGAACTACGCCCCTAAGTCCCCAACATGGAAGCGAATGCGAAACATTCTCGTCCCGGCCTCAGGAATTCCGCTCGCTACGTTTTGGTTTACGAACTATTGTCACGGAGTTATGGATAGCCGGGATGACGATGGTAATCCAGACCCGTGTTACTCATTTCCGCCGCAGATTTGCAAGGCTCTTGAGTTTCGGCGCGTGTTCGAGGATTGCGTCTTCGCGATGAAACCAAAGGTGATCGTCGCGCTCGGAGGAGATGCCGCAGGCCATCTCAAGTTCAATCGTGGTGAGGCGGAACATCGAATCATCGGTGGACACCCAACAAAGGTACTCGCGGCCTACCACACGTCGGCCCGTGGGACATTGGAGAAGTTTCATGCGGACGGCGCGCGAATACGTCGAGCGTACTATTCCTAATCTTGGCGCGCGAAGGGCCATGTTGGTGAAATACGGTCGCTGAAGCGCCTGTCTTGCGATGCGGCGGTCCCTCTTAGGCTTCATCCTTAGATTCGGTTATTATCCGCTTCATTGCGGGGACAATCGTTCCATTCGGATCCGCGGGCGAAGCATGTCTATGTCCAAGGCACGTCCAGGTAACCCGGGTTTTCGGCCGCGATGAACAGATAGATCATGCCGATGGCGGTGCGCGTCGGTTGCCCGATCTCGGTCGGGATTCCGGCGAACCCACCGCCGCGCACTACAAACGTCTTTGCGCCCCTCGCGGACTGTCTCAGGCATCTCTGCAAGGAACGTCTCTTCGTCTTCCTTCGTGATCATGTGCTTCACGGGAAGATGCGCGAAGGAGTTGCGCAGTTCACCGAGCGCGTGGAGCGCGCGGCGCATTTCTGCGTTGATGAGGTTCGCTTTGCGCGCGAGCCTGATCTTGTCGAAGTAGCCGACGTGATCCAGAAGTTCAATCGCGCCCGGGTACTTTGTTAGGAGCACCTTGGAGAGCAAGGCTTCAATGTGCAACTGTCCGCGCAGAACCGCAACGAGATCATCGTCGCGCCGTAGCGTCTTTATGATCTCGTCCATGAAGTAGATGATCTCTGGCTCGGGAGGTGACCCCATAGGGTCGTGGATTCGCGCCAGGATGGACGGAAGCCGCCCTGCCGGGTATATGCCCTCGCGGGGCAGAGACGGCTTCCTGACGACGTTGGTGCACGAAGGCGCTTGGACTTTTTCTACCGCTTCGGGCTCCCACGCGCGGTCAAGCATCCTCGAATGATACGTCGGTGTAAGTTATTACCCACGAACGCTCCGCTGTTGGGATGCCGAACAACGTCCGAAATCGTTCGCATTTGACCGGGTCCCTATGAGCACGTGGAATCTCGGCTGACAGCCGTTTCACACCGGCTCGGGCACTCCAAGCCCGCGATCACTTTGAACGTATACAGTTCCGCGATCCCCGAGGACCAAGCCCCGTTGGCCGGTGCTTTTGATGCCCTCGCTGGCCCGCTGACGATCTAGACGGGGGCCGAGGCGGAATGCTCCGGAAACTGCTCCCGAGAGCGGACCGACGCGGCGTGATTGGACCGTGATGTAAGAAGCCCGGCACATCTTTCATTGATGTGCCGGGCTTTTCGTCTTGGTGCCCAGGAGAGGACTCGAACCTCCACCCCCTTGCGAGGACTAATACCTGAAACTAGCGCGTCTACCAATTCCGCCACCTGGGCCGGACCGACCGACCCCGATTCAGCCCGCCCGTGAAGCGGACCTGTTTTCTTCCGTCCGGAGGAGCGCGAGATCGCATCGGTTCCCGCCGCGAGCTCGCTCGCGACGATGCCCCCGGGCTCCGCACGTCGCAGATGCCACCGTACCCGCACGTGCCGCTCTGATGATTGCACACCTCGCCGCTCATGCAGCAATCGTCGCCGCACAGAAAGTCGCAGCACTTTCCGTTGTGGCATACCTTGCCCGCTGCGCAGCAGGCCGTTCCGCCGCAATTGGTCTGCCCGGGCGGGCACGTGACGCACGTGCCGTCGGGCGAGCACACCGCTCCCGGCGGGCAGCACGATTCGCCGCAGCAGGTCGATCCGGGCGCGCAGCAGGTCGGCCGCGTCGAGCCGCAGCCGAGTTTTGGCCCTGTCGAACAGCGCGGCGATGCCGTCCCGGAGACCCGGGTCGAGCTGGACGCGCGGAAACGCGCGCGCGTCCGCAAAGCGCACCTGCTCGGGGGCAACGCCGGGGCGCGCTGACATCGGGACGAGCCTTCGGCCGCCGACCGTCCCGCCGATCGATCCGCGATCGATCGTGAGCGAGGCGCTGCTCAACCCCCGCACGAGCGGGCCGTACGTGACCGAGACGTTCCCGCTGGCCGGCGCGCCGGCCGCAGTCGGCCGGAGGGTTGTCGCGATGCGCACGACCTGATCGCCGCCGGACGTCACCGTGATCGTACTCGTCCCGCCGAAGAGCGTCGCACCCCCGCCGGCGCCGCGCTGCACGACCGACTGCTGTTCGATCGTCAGGCTGAGAGCGCCGCCGCCGGCGGACGAAGAGGTGCTGTACGTCAGCGCGCTCCCGCGGCTGTTGAAACGATGCGTACACGGCCCGATACGGGTGGTCAACGGCAGCTTCGCCGGACGAAGCGCCGGCACGCCGAGAACCGGACGCACCCGCCTCGCCGGGAACCCCGACCCGCGGCTCAGCGGCGGTGCCGTCTGTGCCAGCGCGGCGGTTGCCGTCGACGCCCACGGGAACAGGAACGCCGATGCGGCGACGCGCGCGACGTTCGTTAGCGCGGTCCGCCGCGGAACGCTCTTCTTGGCGAGTGCCACCGAGAGCTCGTCGAACCAGTTCATGAGCTACGGCATATCGGACGGTGCGATCGCGATGCGGAACGACTTGTAGCGCGCGCTCGCACTCACCAAGACGATCTTGACGGGCTTGAAGCCCTTGGGTACGGCGAACAACACGGTCTCGTGCCACGCTCCGCCCGGCGGGATATTCGTCACCATGCCGGCTGGGCGGACCTTGTCCGGCTGCGCGGCGACGGCGACACCGTCTGTATCGATGATCGAGGCGCTGAACTGCGTCATCTCGAGGACGCGCGGCGTGCCGTTGCTCATGAGGGCGCGCAACACGATCCAGGTGGTGCTCGCGTCGTCCGCATACGACTCGTCCGGCGAATTGTCGGGCTTCGCGAGCACCATCTTCTTGATCCGCGCCTGTCCGTTGAAGAGCACGTCGTGGAGCGTCCCGACGACGGCTCGCGCCTGGTTCGCGCCGCCGGGTTCGGGGGTCGGCTTCGCGCCGGCCGGAGCGGCGGCGAGCGCCAGCGCCGCGACCGCGAACACCAGGAAACGGAAACGCATACTCTTTGCTCCGCGGGATCCGGACGACGCGCTGCAGCATGTGACGCTGCAGCATGTGACGATCGTACGGGACGACGTCCCCGGTTCGTCCACCATGCCGCGACCGCGCTCCTGCCGCTACGTTCCGGCCGAGATCCCGAGCACGCTGTCGCGGGCAGCCCGGTGACACGGCAGCGCGACGTATCCCTCGCGCAGATGGTCCGTCAGGGACCCGCGGACCTGCGATCGGGCGAGCGCAGGTGCGTGCGCAGCCAGAGCACCGGCACGACGCCGGCGAGCGCGAGCGCCGAGGCGACCAGCCATGCGACGCGCAGCGACGAGTGGTCGGCCGTTGCGCCGAACGCCGTCGGCGCGATCGCGGAGGTGAGAAAGATCGCGGTGAGCGCGAGCCCCAGCGCACTTGCAGCCCGCTCGGTGCCGCCGACCTCCGCCAGCGCCGCCGCCATGAGGCCGTTCCAACCGGCGCCGCTGAAGCCGAGGACGATCGCCGCCGCGAACAACGGGACCACACCGCCCGCGTGCGACGCGCTCAACGCAGCCGTGGCGAGCGCCGCCAGCACGCAAATGGCGGCCAGCGGCACGAGCCGTTCGCCGTGCAGCACTCGGTCGCTGACGAAGCCCCAGCCCAACCGCCCGGCGACCGCCGCGCCCTGCGCGCACGCGAAGGCAAGCGCGGCGACGGCGGGTGAGACGCCGACGATCGTCACGCCGGTGACGGTCACGAACGCGTTCATCGTCTGCTGGATCCCGGAGAGAATCATGCACGTCAGCGTCACGCCGATCAAGCGCGGATCGCGCGCCAGCGTGCGCATCCCTCGCACCACCGAGCCCAGCGAAGAATCTCCGGCGCGAGTATCGGGTGATTCACGGTAGGGCACGACCGCGATCAGCGTCGTGACGAGCGTGATGGCGGCGGCGTAGACGAACGCACCGCGGAGTCCGGCGACGTGCGCGACGAACGGCAGCGTCAGCGCCCCGAGCAGTCCGCCGACCGGCACGCCGGTCTGCCGGATCCCCATCGCGATCCCACGATCGCGGTCGAACCACGCCAGGATCGCGCGTCCGCCGGCGGGCGTCGACGCGGCGTACGCCGCACCGAACAAGAAGATGCAGAACACGAGCCACGGGTAGCTCGGGAAGAGCGTTGCCGCGAGCAGCGAGATCGCCATCGCGATCCCCGAATACAGCACCATGCGCCGCTCGCCCCAGCGGTCGGTCATCACGCCGGCCGTCGCGGTGAACGACGCCGAGCCGAACATCAGCGCGGTGAACGCGAACCCGAGCTGCGCCTTCGTGAGCCCGAACGCCACCACCAGGATCGGCGAGAGCGAGCCCAGCGCCTGCTGCATCACCGATGCGCCGGCCTGCGCCGTCGTCATCAGCGCCAGGACGCGCCAGCGCTGGGTCATCGCATCATCGCTTGTACATCGGAACGATCGTCGCTGACCCCACCACGTGTCCCTCGATGCGCGCGCGGTACGCGTCGTACGACGTCCGCGCGTCGAAGTGCGGCGCGATGTCGAGCGCGTCGAGCGTGAACGTGTAGTGATGGACCGGACCGGGCGGAGGACACGGGCCGCCCCAGCCGATCGTCCCGAAATCGTTCCGGCCGTCGACCGCGGTGCGCGGTTCGAAGCGGCCGAGCGCGCGGGCGTTCGCCGGGATGTCGAACGCGAGCCAGTGCACCCAACCGCCGGGTTTCGGCGCATCGCGGTCGACGACGGTCAGCGCGAACGCGCGCGTCCCGCGCGGCGGCGCATCCCAGCGTAGTCGTGGCGTGCGGTTGTCGCCTGCGCAGCCGTTCTTGTTCCAGACGAACGCCTTCGGCACCGTCGCGCCGTCCTTCAGATCGGGGCTCGTCAGCGTCAGCGCCAGCAGCGCCGGAACCATCAGCATCGGTTGTCTCCGTTCATCCTCGTTGCACGAGCGCGATCCCGAGCGCGATCGCGATCAGGTGCCATGCTACGCCGCCTGCAACCGCGCCAGCAGCCACTTCGGTCTCAGCGGCACAATGACCACGACCGCGGCCCGCCCGATTAAGATACTGCTGCAGACGACGATCCCGTACGCGGAGGACGACTGGCACATCGGCCGCTTTCGCCTCCTGGGCGACCATATCGCGGGCTTGCGGGACGCCGGCGGCGCGCCGCTGACCGACGTTACGGCGCGCAACCGTGAGCCCGACGCGAACGGGAACGATCCGGTCCTGATCGCGATCGACGGGAGCGACTACGATCAGGTGTGGCTGTTCGGCGTCGATGTCGGCGGCGAGACCGGGATCAGCGCCGCGGAATGCAAGGCGCTTGGGCGCTTCCGCGAGCACGGCGGCGCGATCTTCTCGACGCGCGACCATCAGGATCTCGGCTCGTCGCTCTGCAACCTCGGCGGGATCGGCAAAGCGCACCACTTCCATTCCGAGAATCCCGAGCCCGGTGAAGACCGGCAACGCCGCGACGACCCGTACACGACCGCGATCGACTGGCCGAACTATCACTCCGGCGCGAACGGCGACGTGCAGCAGGTGCACGTCCCGCAGCCGGTCCACCCGGTGCTGCAGCGCTTGGGCGGCGGCGAGGTACGGACGCTCCCGGCCCATCCCCACGAAGGCGCGGTCAGCGCGCCGCCGGACGAGCCCGAATCGCGCGTCGTCGTGACCGGAACCTCCACGGCGACCCACCGCCCGTTCAACATCGCGGTCGCGTTCGACTCGCACGGCGGCGCGGGACGCGGCTGGGCCGAGTCGACCTTCCACCACTTCTGCGACTACAACTGGGACATCGGCGCGGGCTGCCCGTCCTTCGTCAGCGAGAAGCCGTCGGACGCGATCGCCCGCGACCCGGCCCTGCTCGACGACACGAAGCAGTACGTCCGGAATCTGGTCGTGTGGCTGGGACGCCGTCCGCGATGAGCGGTTTCGTGCTCAGCCACGAGCGGGACGCCGTCTGGGACGAGGGTCTCCGCGGGTATTTCGCCTACCGCGACCTCGGCGTCGCGGAGGCGACCGGCGGCCGCGTCGGGGCGCACGTGATCCGAGCCCGCGGCGCGTCGGAGACCGCCGGCGAGACCCATCACCACGCGCTCGAGTTCCAGCTGGTCTACGTGCTGCGCGGCTGGGTCGAGTTCGAGTACGCGGACGTCGGCCGCGTGCGCCTCGAGGCCGGATCGTCGGTCGTCCAGCCGCCGGGGATCCACCACGCCGAGCTCGCCCACAGCGACGACCTCGAGCTGCTCGAGATCACGCTTCCGGCCGAGTTCGCGACCGCGACGGTCTGACGGCCGCTCTACAGACTTCCATCACAATTCTGCGATACGAGCACAGCAGTCGAAGGACGGATTCGCTGCACCGACAAAGGTTAGGGGCGTCATTTCCTGCTGCCCTCAATTTGGGGTGTGGAGGTCCTTGTGTTGAAACAGACCAGGCTGTTCGCCGTCGCCGCGATCGCGGCGCTCCTCGCCGCCTGTAACGGCGGCGGAACGGCGCCGCCCGCGCCTCCGCCGGCGAAAGCGCCGGCGGCCGAAGACCGCGAACTCACGACGGTCTCGACGTTCGTCGCGCAGAACGACGCGACCGGAGAGTTCGTCCGCATCTATCCGACACGCGACACCATCGATGCACTGCGCGCAACGCTGGCCGGTCAGCGCCAGCTGCAGGCGACTTCGCCGCTGACGTATCACGGCGGGCCCATCGCAACGACACCCAAGATCTACGTCGTCTTTTGGGGCTCAGCCTGGAGCACCAGCACTGGCGACCCGAGCGGCGTCGCCACGCGTCTGAAGGCCTTCTACGGCGTGATCGGCGGCAGCGGCTGGTTGAACAGCGTCACGCAGTACACGCAGAGCGATGGGCAGCACGTCGGCAACCAAACGGGCAGCTTCGCAGGCTCGTACATCGACACGACGAGCACGCCGCCACGGCACCCGACGCAGTCGCAGATGGCGGCCGAGGCGGCGAAGGCCGCGGCGCACTACGGCAACTACACCGCAAGCGCAGCGTACATCGTCGCGATGCCCCACGGCATCAAGCCGTCCGGTTTCGGAACGCAGTACTGCGCGTATCACAGCTCGACGAGTACGAGCGGCGGCACGATCGCGTGGACGAATCTTCCGTACATGCCCGACGCCGGGGCGTCGTGCGGCGCGGGTTCCGTCAACAGCCCGGGTACGCTCGACGGCGTCACGATCGTCGGCGGTCACGAACAGGGTGAGACCGAGACCGATCCCTTCCCGAACAGCGGCTGGCTCGACAGCAGCGGTGCGGAGAACGGCGACAAGTGCGCGTGGATCAGCCTCGAGAACAATCCGAACGCCGGCGGTTATCCGACGCAGCCGCTCTGGAGCAACGCCAACAGCGGCTGCGTGCAGACGTACCCTTAAGGCTCTGCGCATCCGAAGGCTCGCCGTGTCGCACGGCGGGCCTTTTTTATGTGACGGGAGCGACGAATGTCGCGTACCCGGCTTTTCTCGAAGGTGGCTTTGCACCGCGCGAACAAATGCAGACGGCCGCGCACACCGCGACCGCAGATGTCCGATGGTGTGGGTGTAGCGCTGCGTCTCTTTTTTCCAAATAGGGGTGGTTCTTTGAAGGCTCGGCTATTCGCTGCAGCCGCCGTTTCGGCGTTGCTTGCAGCATGCTCCGGCGGCGGTCAGCAGATCGTTCCCGCGAACACAGACACCACGCAGGCGCAGTCGGCGGACCGCGAGTTCACGACGCTCTCGACGTTCGTCGCTCAGAACAACACTACGGGCGAGTACGTCCGCATCTTTCCGACTCGCGAAACGATCGACGCGCTGCGTCAAACCCAGCTCGGGCAGCGCGAGCTGCAGGCGACCTCGCCGCTGACGTATCACGGCGGCCCGATCCAGACGAACCCGAAGATGTATGTCGTCTTCTGGGGCTCCTCGTGGAACGGCAGCGGGGACCCCAGCGGCGTCGCCGCCCGGATGAAGGCATTCCTCGCCATCGTCGGCGGGAGCGGCTGGAACAACAGCACCACGCAGTACACGCAGAGCGACGGGCAACACGTCGGCAATCAGACGGGCAGCTTCGTCGGCTCGTACGTCGACACGACGAGCTCGCCGCCGAGCCGTCCCAGTCAGTCGCAGCTCGCGGCCGAGGCCGTCAAGGCCGCTGCGAAATATGGCGACTATTCTGCCAACGCGGCGTACATCGTCGCGCTACCGCACGGGATCAAACCGCAGGGCTTCGGCACGCAGTACTGTGCGTACCACAGCACCACGACCGCGGCCGGGCACACGATCGCGTGGACGAACGATCCCTACCTGCCCGACGTCGGAGCATCGTGCGGTGCGGGCTCGGTGAACAACCCCGGTACGCTGGACGGCGTCTCGATCGTCTTCGGCCACGAACAGGGCGAGACCGAAACGGACCCCTTCCCGAACACCGGCTGGCTCGACAGCAACAACGCCGAGAACGGCGACAAGTGCGCCTGGATCAACCTCATCAACAACCCGAACGCGGGCGGCTACCCGACCCAGCCGCTCTGGAGCAACGCCAACAACGGCTGCGTCCAAACCTACTAGAGAACGAACCGTAGGTTGTCCCGAGCCCGCCGGCGGGGTGTCGGCGGGCTCGGGACTAATGAGTTAGGCGTGCCGAAATGGATCGTTCGGCGTGCCTCGCTGGTCGCGGCCGTCATCCCGCTCGTCCTTCTCCTCGCCTCCGTGCCGCTGGCCGTCGGCGCCGACTCCGACGAATCGGCGCTCGGTGTCGACCCCACGACGGTCGGGCTGCAGCCCTTGAAAGGGCCGATCCCCGTCGCGACGCCGCTCCCCGGCGAGTCGCGGCTCGTGCGGCGCGAGGACGGCACGTTCGGCGCCGTCCCCGACCGGCAGGGCCGCACGGTGACGTTCCACATCGTCGCGCGCGAGGCGCCGTGGACGCTCCAGCCCGGCCTCACGGTCATGGCCAAGACCTACAACGGCGTCGTCCCCGGCCCGACGCTGGTCGCGCGCCAGGGCGACCGCGTCGTCGTCGACGTCCGCAACGTCATGAGCGTCCCCGACACCGTGCACCTGCACGGGATCCACGGCACGCCCGACACCATGGACGGCGTCCCCGGCATCTCGCAAGAGATGATCCCGCCCGGCGGGCGCTTCCGCTACGAGTTCACCGCCGGACAGTCCGGCACGTTCATCTACCACAGCCACGCCAACGAGCAGATGGTGAACAGCGGGCTCTACGGCGCGATCGTCGTGCTGCCGGCGCACCCGCGTCCCGAAGAACGCGTGCAGCGCGACGACGTCGAGCTGATCTCGTCGTGGTCGATCCAAAGCGTCTCCGAGAGCCACTTCACGATCAACGGCAAAGAGTATCCGGCGACGACGCCGATCGAAGTGCGGCGCGGCGAGCGCGTGCGGCTGCGCTGGATCAACATGTCGTCGGAGAACATGCACACGATGCACGCGCACGGGCACGACATGATCGTGATCGCGCGCGACGCGCAGCCCGTCGGCGCGCGCGACGTGCAGGACACGATCCTGATGGGCCCCGGACAGCGCCTGGATGCGGTCGTGTACGCGAACGCGCAGCCCGGCAACTGGCTGGTCCACTGCCACGTGCTCGATCACACCGAGGACGGCAAAGGGTTGCCGGCCGGCCTGATCACCACGATCCACTACGCCGGCACGCCACAGCGCTTGGACGCGATGAACGTGGCGATGCGGATGCACATGCCGGACTCCTCGAACCGCAACCCGCGCGGGCCGCTCTCGTTCTGGATGACGGCGCTGCTCGGCGCGTTCGCCGGTCTGACGATCTTCCTCGGGCTGCCGATCGCCCGCGCACGGCGCCTCTCGCCCGCGGCGGTCGGCGCGCTGAACGCGCTCGCGATCGGTATCCTCGTCTACCTCATCGTCGAGATCGCCGGCAACGCGACGACGCCGCTCCTGCGCGCGCTCTCCGCATGGCACCGTTCGACCGGCGGGGCGGGGGCAGCCTCGCCGTTGCCGCTCGCGATGGCGATCGCGTACGTCGCCGGACTGCTGGCCGGACTCGTCGGACTCGGCACGTTCGCGGGCAGCATCGCGAAGGCCGGGAGCGCGATTGCCGGTGACGAGCGCCCGCTGGTGCTCGCCGGGATGATCGCGGTCGGTATCGGCGCGCACAACTTCGCCGAAGGGCTTGCGATCGGCGCGTCCGCCGCGTCGGGCGCGACCACGATCGCGTTCGCGCTGATCCTCGGCTTCGCGCTGCACAACGCGACCGAAGGGTTCGGGATCGCGGCGCCGATCGCCGGACGGGGCACGCCGCCGACGTGGGGTCAGCTCGCGCTCGCGGGGTTCGTTGCAGGCGGGCCGACGTTCATCGGCTCGATGATCGGCTACCGATTCTCCTCGCCGACGCTGCAGACGTTCTTTCTCACCATGGCGGTCGGCGCACTCGTGTTCGTCGTCGGCGAGCTGTGGAGCGTGCTCAAGCGCAGCGGGCTCACCGTCACGTCGACCTCGATGCTCGCGGCGGGCTTCATCGTCGCGCTCGGCACCGAGATCCTCGTCGACTTCGGCAGCCGCTGAGCGCGATCACTGCGCGCGCGGTGGCGTAAAGCGACGAAGCGCCCACACGGAGCCTCATTCTCCGCCGTCATCGGTTCCTGAGATAGGCAGGGCAACCGACCTGACCCAAGGAATCTCGCCGAAAATGCCCATCGCGTATTTCCGGGGGCGATCTTGGTGTGTCTCCTTTTGAGGTGACATGCGTAGCGGGCGAGGCGCTGGCAAATGGAAGAAACGAGGTTTCAGAATACCGGCATACGCATTGCCGGCACACTCCTCGCGTACTTTCGCCAACGGCGGCGCTTATCACAACGGCTCTTCGCCGAGAAGATTCACGTAAATCTCGATATCCTACGCAAGTTCGAGCGTGGCAACTGGTCTTCCGATTTCGTACTAAAGCATCTCGTACGGATCTCGGACGAGCTCGACCTCACCGGACGTGAGTTGACACTGTTGCAGAGTGCGACGGAGGCAGATGATTTTCTGCGAGACATCCGGATAACGCGACCCACGGAAGAAGAATATCAATATCGAGCTCGCGCCTTCGAATCGTTGTTGATGCAACCCGACTCAGGGAAGCGCGGCTGGCTGCGCATCGTCTTCGACACGAACGGCTTGGGAGACGAACTGCAAGCAGTCGGTGCCGCGACCGACGGTGCGCGCCACTCCGCAAAGTTAAGCAAGATTCTCGACGGCGACCTGGTGAACAGCGACGTCCTGCGAGAAATTCGCGGAATTCTGCGGATCACATGTTGTAGCGCGCTCGACAAGGGAATGCCGCTCGACAAGATTTCGCAAATTCTGCTCTACTGGGCGCGCAGCGTCATGAGCCTCAAGGCCAGTCATCAAGAGCACATGCTGGCCGTCGATACGATTGAGGCAGTGCTTCGAGAACTCCCGGACGGGACGGACTGGGTCGTCCAGCGTGTGCTTGCCCACGCGATGTGCGAGCTCAAGCATGTCGACGTCATGTGTCACTATTTGTCGCGAACTCATGGCGTCGAGGAGGATGCCAAACAAAACCTACGGTTTCTCGTACGGCGGTCGGCCGACACGAACGACGGAATCAAGGCGATGGAATGCCTGTTGAATTTTCTCGATTCCGACATCAGGAGATCGTCGGGGGCGATGTGCGCCCTCGATCTGAGAACAGCAACCCAGCTACTCGCCGCGTACCGCTCGAGCGATGGAAAAGCATCGACGGCGTTGGAGAGTCTCCAGTTGACGATCCGCTTGGCAACATATGCCACAATGTTCGTTACCAGCGGCCCGACGCTAACGTGGCTCCGCCACCGCTGTGCCATGAAACAGAAGTCAGAGACGTGCCAGGCGGCAGCGGATCGGAGCGCTCACGCAATTCTCGACGAAATTGCCGCCTTTTCGAAAGCGCTGCCCTCGTTCGCCGAGCGATTCAAAGGCATCATCAGGACCGCAAGACCCGATCTGTGCTCTGCAAAAACTGGATAGGAAGCATCCAGTTGGCTTTCGGCTAGTCGTCCCTCCGCTAGCCGTTGTCGATGCGTAGAAAGCCCGCCGCGACTGGATTATAATGCGCCCACCGTCGTGGAGGATCGACAATGCTTCGGCACCCGAGATCCGATTCTTCCCTTGAAGATCGACACGAGCGTGCAACCGTCGTCGGGAGCAGAATGCGGAGCTCCCGGTGACGCGCGTGAGGCTGCTCATGGTCTGGGTCGACGAAGACCTTTACGAGCTGCTCAGGCGGCGTGGAGCACCAACGGGACAATCCGTGAGCGAGGTGATTGCTGATCTCGAACGCCGGACGCGGCTTGAGTCTGTTCCCGATCCGCCGCACGGAACGCCAAGGGGTCGTCAACACGGTCGGCAGGGCGCAGCATAGGAAATGGCCTGGAGAGCACGTCGACGCTACCTCGAAGAAGACGGCCGCTGCATGCGCGCCGCGACGCGCGCGACGAGCCGCCGCGGCGCAAATCGGGTCGTGTTCGCGAGCACGTAGTTCGTGAAGCCGTCGACCGCGACGACGCGACCGCGCTCGACCGCCCGCAGCGCGGTCGCGACGACCTGCTCGGCGGTGCGCGCGCAGCCGACGCGCGCTTCGTCGATCCCGGTGAAGAACGCGGTGTCGGTCTGCCCCGGACACAGCACGACCACCCGCACGCCGTGCGCGCGAACTTCCTCGGCGAGCGCCTCGCCGAAGGAGAGCAGGAACGCCTTGGTCGCGCCGTACGTCGCCATGTACGGGACCGGCTGAAACGCCGCGGTCGACGCGACGTTGACGATCGCGCCGCTCTTGCGCGCGACCATCCCCGGCAGGAGAGCGCGCGTCAGCGCGACGGGTGCGTAGACGTTCACGATCACTTCGTCGCGTTCGCGCCGGCCGTCGAGCGTCGCGAACTCGCCGTGCGTCCCGAACCCGGCGTTGTTGATCAGCGTATCGATCTCGATGGAGCGGGCGCGCAGTTCGGCGACGATCGCGTCGGGCGCGCCCGGATCGGCGAGATCCGCCGCGATGACGTCGGCGCGCACCCCGTGCCGCGCCGAGAGCTCCGCCCCGAGCGCCTCGAGGCGAGCGGCCGAGCGGGCGACGAGGACCAGGCTCGAGCCGCGGGCGGCCAGGGCTCGGGCGAAGGCCTCCCCGATCCCCGAGGACGCGCCGGTGACGAGTGACGTAGGCATGCCCGGACTATACCGCGCCGACGGCGAACTGCGGTACCTGCGCTCATGCGGTTCACGGTGCCATGACTGAGGAAGTACTCTTCTACCGGCGGTTCATCGACGACGTCCGTCGCTGCGCCGCGGGCGGCGCACCGGCCTCGGTCGCCGAGATCGAAAGCCGGATCGGCGTCGCGCTGACCGCCGGACCGGAGCGCCGCGAACGCTCGTGGGCGCGCGTCGTCGCCGCGGTGAACGAACTGCTCGCCGGCGTCCCGGAGCGCGCGCTCGGCCCCGCCGCACGATTGCGTGCGTTCGTCCGCGAAAACGCCGACCTCGGCCGCCCGCGCGACCTCGCGATCACCGACTTCCGCTTCACGACCGCGGTCGACGGCGTCCTCACCGCCCACGACGGACGCCGGTACCTCGTCTTCGCACCGATCGTCCCGGCGACGCCGACGCCCGTCCTCGACGAGGTCGTCCCGCCGGGGACGCGACGGCTCGCCGAGTGCGCCGTCTACGCGTTGTGCGGCGGGGCCGCGACCGCCGCGCTCTGGTTCGCCTTCATCGTGCCGGTGTAATGGCCTCGGCGTCGCCGAACCCGGCACGCCGCGCCGTCTTGATCACCGGCGCATCGAGCGGGATCGGGGCGGCGAGCGCGCGCGTCCTCGTCGAGCGCGGATTCCGCGTGTGGGCCGGCGTCCGCAGTGCCGACGCCGCCGCCCGGCTCCACGAACTCGGCGAACACTGCACGCCGATCGTGCTCGACGTGACCGACGCGGCGCAGATCGCGGCCGCTGCGACCACGATCGCGAGCGACGGCGGGCTGTACGGGCTGGTGAACAACGCCGGCATCGCGGTCGGTGCGCCGCTCGAGGCGATCCCGCTGGACGCGTTGCGCGAGCAGTTCGAGATCAACGTCTTCGGCGCGCTCGCCGTCACGCAGGCGATGCTGCCGCTGCTGCGCCGCACGCGCGGGCGGATCGTGATGATCTCTTCCGTGCAAGGCCGGCTCGCCGCGCCGTTCGTCGGTCCGTACGCGGCGTCGAAGCACGCGCTCGAAGCGCTCTCCGACGCACTGCGTGCCGAGCTGCTGCCGAGCGGCGTCGACGTCGCGATCGTCGAGCCCGGCGCGGTGAAGACGCCGATCTGGGAACGCAGCGCGAAGTTCGGTTCGGCGCTCGGCGACGCGATGGATCCGGAGCTGCGCGCGCGCTACGCGGACGAGATCGCGATGATGCTGCGCGTCTCCGAGAAGTTCGCCGCGCGCGGCATCGCGCCGGAGCGCGTCGCCGATGCGATCGCGCACGCCCTGAGCGCGCGCAAGCCGCGCACCCGCTACGTCGTCGGGTTCGATGCGAAGGTGCGCGTCGCGATCGGTTCGATCGTCCCGGATCGAGCGCGCGACCGGCTGTTGCGCGCGATGCTGAAACGGATCGCCCTTCGACCGGATTAGGGTGACACGTGATCCTGCGACTGCTACCGATCCTCGGCATCACCTTCATCGACATCCTCGGCTTCAGCATCTTGATCCCGCTGCTGCCGTTCTTCGTGCTGAAGTTCGGGGCGCAGGATTACGTCGTCGGGGTCGTGTTCGCGACCTACTCGATCTGCCAGCTGTTCGCGGGACCCGTGTGGGGCAACGTCAGCGACCGCATCGGCCGCAAGATGGTGCTGATCGTCTCGCAGATCGGCGCGACGATCGCCTGGGTGCTGATGGCATTCGCGCCGTCGGTCCCGTTCGTGCTCCTCTCGCGCGCGCTCGAAGGGCTCTCCGGCGGCAACATCGGCGTGACCCAAGCCTACGTCGCCGATCTCGTCGAGCCCAAGCGCCGCGGCGAGGCGTTCGCGTACGTGGGCGCCGCGTTCAGCGCCGGGTTCGTCTTCGGCCCCGCGACCGGCGGCTGGCTGGCGCAGCGCTACGGCTTCGCCGTGCCGTTCCTGCTCGCCGCGGCGCTGCAGCTCCTGACGCTGCTGCTGACGATCTTCATGCTGCCGGAGTCGCGCGGCAAGACGCCGGAGGGCGCACAGAGCGCGGTCGGGCTCGGCGAGATCTTCCACTCGCTGCGCGACCGAGCGGTGGCGCCGGTGCTGTGGCTGCGGCTCATCTACACGCTCGCGATGTACGGCTGGTTCTCGGCGATGGCGCTGATCCTGCACGCCCAGCTCGGCTGGGGCGTCGCGGAAACCTCGTACGTGTTCGCGGCGTTCGGCGTCCTGCAGGTCGTGCTCCAGCTCGCGGTCGTCGGACGAATCGTCGACCGGCTGGGCAACCGCGTGGCGACCAACCTCGGGCTCGCGTTCTGCGTCGCGGCCTTCGCGCTGGTACCGTTCGCGACGTCGTTCGCGCTGGCGGTCGTGCTGCTGGTGCTGTTCGGCATCGGGCTCTCCATCGAGAACTCGGCCTTCCCCGCCCTGGCCTCCGACGTCGCCCCGGACGACCGCCGCGGCACCGTGCTGGGCGTCGTCTCGGGGCTCGACAGCCTGGCGGGCTTCGTGATGCCGCCGATCACGACCGGTGTGCTGGGGGCATTCGGGGTCCCGCCCGTGGCCGCGATCATGACGACGCTGGTCGTGGCGGCCTTCGTCCTGGGCGTCGCGCAAGCTCGGCGGGCCGGCCCGCGGGCGGCCGCCGCAGCGGCCTCGGCGGAGTGAGCCGCTAAACTACGCTCGATGCCCACCCGATATCCGAAAGCGTCTGATATCCCGTTTCGCCAGGATGGCGAGACCGTGCCCGCTGCGCCCAGCGGGCCCCAGATGCAAAGGATTTGCCTTCGTGAAACGCCTCCTGGTCGCGTCCGCCATCGTCGCGTCGCTCGCCGCAGCATCGACGCCGGGCGCGCATGCGTCCTCGACGCGCACCGCAGGGGCCCAGATCCAGTGGACCAGTTCCGCGACGGCCTCGATGACGATCGTCACGCAGTACAGCGTCGGCGGGGCCCAGGGCAACGCCGTCCCGACGCTGCTCCCGAGCCTGGCGGGCGTCTGCACCGCGGCCGGCGCCGAGACGAACTTCACCCTGACCTTCGGCGGCCTGAGCCCGCGGCCGAACGCCGCGACGGCCTGCCTCTACAAGAACGCGATCGCCGTCTCGGTCAACACCAACGACGCGACCGGCTTCACCGTGAACCAGTATCTGGACGCCACGCCGACCAGCGGCATCGGAATCTGCGCGTACCCCAACGGCGGCGCGTCGTTCCCGCTCGCGCCAGCGGTCGCGCCGCTGACGGCCTCCGGCCGCTCCGGCAACCCAGCCGCGGGGACGTTCACCGGGATGAACCTGACCAGTTGCGCGGCTGGCGGCAGCATCGTCCCGCCGGGCACCGGCGGTGCCTCCAGCGCCGGCGCGAATCCCGGCAACCCGGGCGCGCCCGGGCTCGAGTTCTACTCGCCCTCCGGCACGAGTCTGGGCCTGATGACCATGGCCGGACCGACCGTCAACGGCGGCGTGCTGGTCAACATGTTCGGGGCCGAGGACGTGCAAGTGAACCTCGCCTCCGGCGCCGCCTCGACGACCGCCGGCCAAACCGGCGCCTACATCACGCTACAACTCATCCCGAACTGACGCCCCGCGCCGACCGGGGTCGTGTCACCCGGAGCCGACCCATTGTCACCCTGAGCCTGTCGAAGGGTGCCCCGCTCGATGTCACCCTGAGCTTGTCGAAGGGTGCGGGTGCCACGCGATGATGCACCTTCTCGGGCGATTCATGGGGCGCAGGCTGCGCGGCTGGCGCGCGGGCGACGAGTACCGCGTCGCCGAGGACATCCGCTTCTCGCAGGTGCCGCGCACGATCGATCTGCGCAGCCCGGCGTTCGCGTACGGCGAACCGATCCCGGCGGGCAGCGCGTCGCCGCCACTCGCGTGGAGCGGCGTTCCGGCCGCGGCGAAGATGCTGGCGCTCGTCGTGGAGGACGTCGACGCGCCGATGCTGCGGCCGCTGACGCACGCGATCGCGTACGCGATCGACCCGGCGACGACGTCGCTGGGCGAGGGCGCGCTCGACGGCGCGCACGTGACGATGGGGTACAACGGTGCCGGCCGCCGCGGCTACGTCGCGCCGGCGCCGCTCCCGGGCCACGGCCCGCACCGCTACGTCTTCACGCTGCTCGCGGTCGACTTCGTGCCGCGCTTCGATCAGCCGCCGACGCGCGGCCGGCTCCTCGACGCAATCGCCGGCCACGTCGCCGCCCTCGGCGAACTCATCGGCTCTCTCGAGCGCTAGGGATACCTCCCGGAAGCGCGGGCTCACGTCAAGCGCCGAGACGCTGAGCACATTTCTGGAAGGGAACATTCCGGCGAATCTGAGGATCGTCCGGGAAGATCAGCGTCGTGCGCACGGCTGACCATAGACCGATAGGGCCGGTCGTGATTTCGCGCAACGACGAATCTCCGCACAACCGCAACATCGACGGAAGATATGACCGTAATTCACTGCTTGCCGCCGCAACGTCGTGGCGCAAAACGAACCGCCGGCGCCGACGAGCCGCCACAATAACCTCGATGAGCTCGAGATCGGCGAGCGCAATGCGCGCCGATTTCACGCTCGCGGCGCTCCTTGGTGAATCCCTCACCATCGTTTCACAGCGCCGTACATCGGCTAAGAACCGGGGTTCTCGGGCGGCAACGCGCTCGTTGCTTCCGGCGAGATGCACGATATTGCCGAATGTACGAATCAACGCTACGGGATCCATTCCGCACCGCTCTTGAATCACGAGCCTCGTGCTCATCGTCTGGACTGGCACTAAACCGGCCGATCCTGGCCGACTCACCTGCGCCAAAGCGAGAAGCAGAGTGAACCCGGCGCCGATTAGCGTCGCAACTCGGAAGCGGGTCAACGCTTCGCGAAGTGCCAGGCGTCGTCGGCTTCGAGCAGCTGGAACGCGTTCTCGATGTCGGGGCGCGTCGCGAGTACCGGGTGCCGTTCGCGGATGATCTCCTGCTTGTCCGGCGGTGCGGCGTCGATGCGCGAGCCGAGCAGTTTCGCGTTGAGCGGCTCGACGACGGCCGGATCGACGCGCTCGCGCAACCACGCGACGACTTCGTCTTCGTCCGCCGCGTGGGCGACGACTTCGCGCAGATCGTCGACGGCGATGCGCAGCTTGTGCAGCAGGTACGCGCTCATGCTGTCAGGGCCGACGACGATGTAGCCGCCGGGTTTTCCGCCCGGCAGCTCGGCGCGGATCTTGTCGATCGTGCGCGGGAGGAAGTACACGCCGAGCATCTGCTCGCGCGGCGAGCGCGGCGGCCGTGATTCAAGATCGAGCGGTTCCATGATGTCCTCCCTTAGACGCTGACCCAGCCGGCGCTGGTCGCGATGGCGATCGCTTCGCGGCGGCCGCTGCAGTTCAGCTTGCGGCAGATCGAGCGGGTGTGCGTGTCGACGGTCTGCGGGCTGCGCCCGGTTCGTGCGGCGACGTCCTTCGTGCTCGCGCCCTTCGCAAGCAGCTGGAGGATCTCACGCTCCGACGGGGTGAGCTGCGCGTAGCCGGCGTCTTCCGCTCGCGTGACCGGGAGCGCGGCGAGCATCCGCGCCAGCCCGCCGAAGTGTTCGGCGCGCAGCCGTTCGAGCGCCGCCGTGAGCGTCGCCGGATCGGCCTGCTCGAGCTGCACGCGCTCCATCGCGCGCACCGCGTTCGCGAAGACGCGGAGGCGGCGCATCGCCGGCGTCAGCTTGCGCTCCGCATCCGCAAGGTGCCGATGCCCCGACGACGCGCGCCCGCGCACGACCTCGGTGAGCGCGACCGTGATTTGCGCGCGCAGCGCGCGCGGCGAGGGCTTGCAGCGCTCCAGCGCCGCGAGCGCGTACCGCAGCGACTCTTCGCCTTCGGCGGCCAAACCGGCGGAGAACGCGTACAGCGCCGCCTCGGCGGCGCGGAGCGCTCGCCGCTCGTCGACCTCCTGGTGTTCAGCGGTTCCGGCGAGCAGGTCGTACGCGCGCCGGAAGTCGCCCTCCCACGCCGCGCGCAGCGCGTGCGCCGGCAGCAGCGCGCCGTGCGTGCGCGCCATCGCCTCTTCGTCGAGCAGCTCGCGCTCCAGCCGCTCGATCGCGGCTTCGTCATTGCGGTCGACCTCGATCGCGTACGACTCGACGATCCCGAAGATCCGCACCTGGCGGCTCGCCCCTTTGCGCGCGCACTCCTCGAGCTTGTCCAAAATAGCGAGCGCCGCGATCGGATCGTCGTCGTCGCCGCTCGCGATCGCGTAGAGGATGCTGTAGGCGCGCGCCGCGACCTCGAACAGGCCGTGCGCGGTGGCGAGCTCGACGGCGAGCCCGGCGTAGGTTCGCGCGCGTTCGCGTTCCGGGGAGAACTGGAACACGTACGCCGCCTGCTGGTAGACGCGCGCGCGCAGCCCTTCGTCCAGCTCTTCGATCGAGAACAGCGCGCGGCGCGCCGTCGCGAGCGCGTCGTCCATGTGCCCCGCGCGCACGTACGCCGTCGCCAGCGTGCCGAGGATCGGCACGCGCACGGTGCGCGGCAACGCTTCGTCGGCAGCGTACGGCGCGAGCAGCTCGACGCAGTCCTGCCCTTGCCGCACGAGCTCGATCGCGTAGCGGTGCACGAGGGCGACGCGCAGATCGATCTCGCGCGCCCCTTCGATCGCGGCGACGAATCCGCTCTCGGCGACGTCGAAGCGTCCGCGGTTGGCATCGAGCATCGCTCGAACCCCGATCACGGCGGCGTGGCGGCGGCGCGTCGCTTCCGGAACCGCTTCGAGCGCCGTCGCCAACAGCTCGCTCTCGCCGCGCTCGAGCAACTCGATCCCGCCGTTCTCCACGATGCGCACGATGGCGTCGACCGCACCGACCTTCACGTACAGCGCGAGCGCCGCTGCCTCGGTTCCCGGCCGTCGTTCGAGCAGCTCGGCGGCTTCGACGTGCGCGCCGTACCATTCGCTCGCACCGCTGCGCCGCAGTTCGTGCTCGAGGAAGTCGCGGAA
Organism: Vulcanimicrobiota bacterium; assembly: GCA_003168375.1. Lineage (GTDB taxonomy): Bacteria > Vulcanimicrobiota > Vulcanimicrobiia > Vulcanimicrobiales > Vulcanimicrobiaceae > Vulcanimicrobium > Vulcanimicrobium winogradskyi. The sequence continues at coordinate 1,118,117 of PMSI01000001.1, read as the reverse complement.
GAGTTCGTGATAGCGGTACTCGATCGTCGACGAGCTGCTGAGGAACGTCACGGTGCGCCGCAGCTCGGCGAGAAACTCCGCCGTCGCGCCCAACGCCTCGGCGATCTCGAGGTCGAACGTCGGAAAGACGCAGGTCCGCAAGAGGAACATCTGCTGCCCGCGTTTGAGGCCGGTGAACACCTGCTCCGCGAGGTAGCGGTACACCATCTCGCGCGTGCCGGTCGCTGCGGCGCGCAAGTCGGCCGCGTGCGTGCGCGTGCGCAGCGCGATCGACAGCGCGATCGGCCATCCGCCGGTGAGCTCGCGCAGCGCCTCGACCTCGCTCGGCTCCGTACTGGCCTGCGCGTCGTCGGCGGTCGCCAGCGCTTCCTCGACGGTGAAGCGCAGATCGTCCTCGCCGACCGGGTAGTCCATGCGGCCGTAGCCGATCCACGAAGCGGTCGGGAGTCCCGCATCCGAGCGGGTCGCGATGATCCACCGGATGCGCTCGCCGCCGCGCTCGACCAGATCGACGAGCAGCGCGACGACATCGGGATCGACCGCCGCATAGTGGAGGTCGTCGACCACGATCGTGCAGACCGTGCGCTTGAGGTGCTCCGCGAACCAGCTCGCGAGCTCGCGGACCGGATCGGTCGCGCCCATGATCAGCTGCTGCATCGCCGGAAAGGCGGCGATCGCGCTCGGCGCGACCGGCTCGAGCGCAGCGCTCAGCCCGTGTACGAACGCCATCAGCGTGCGGTGCTCGCGCGCGACGTCGTACCGTACCGCTTCGAGCCGCGACGTCTCGACGAAATCGCGCAACGCGACGCTCTTGCCGAACCCGGCGGGCGCGACGATGAGGGTGACCGGGAAGCGGGCGGCACGGGTCAGACGGTCGTTGACGCGCGCGCGAAGCAAACGAGTGACCGGTATCACGGGACCTTGGTCCCAGTTCGGCTTCGGAATCCCGGTTTCCGTGGGTAAGCCCCTTTCGGCAGCGCGGCCCGGGGAAGCGACCTGCCACCATGCTCGTTTTTGGAACCGGACGGACATGCATCGCACGCTCGCAATTCTCGCCCTCATCGCCCTCGCGGGCTGTTCCGGCGGCGCCCTCGCGCCGGCGACTCCGGCCGCGCGCCCTGACTTGCAAGGCTCACGGACTCGCGCCGCGACGGACGCAGCATCGGGGCAGCCCGGCGAAAGTTCGGCGGGCCTGCCCGGTGAGAGCTCGGCCGGGCTCCCGGGCGAAAGCTCGGCCGGATTGCCGGGCGAGTCCTCGGCGGGCCTCCCCGGCGAATCGTCGGCCGGCCTGCCCGGTGAATCCTCAGCCGGACTCCCGGGCGCCAGCTTCGCGTGCCCCGGCGTCCCGGCGGCCGGCACCGCCGCCTGCACCGCGGCGATCAACCTCAACGTGCCGCCGAGCGCGAATCCCGGCCTCCCCGCCGCCGCGATCCCCGGCCTCCACCCGGCGGATCTGCAGAGTGCTTACGGGCTGGCCTCGCAGCTCCCGGGCGGGACGGTCGCGATCGTCGACGCCTACGACGACCCGACCGCGGAAGCCGACCTCGCGGTCTACCGCGCCGCCTTCGGCCTCCCCGAGTGCACCTCAGCGAACGGCTGTTTTCGCAAAGTGAACCAGCGCGGCCAAAGCGGCTCGTATCCGTCGCTCGACACGGGATGGTCGGCCGAGATCGCCTTGGACCTCGACATGGTCTCCGCCGCCTGTCCGCGCTGCTCGATCGTCCTGGTCGAGGCCGACTCCGCGCTGCTGGACAATCTGGGCGCGGCGGTCGACGTCGCCGTCGGCCTCGGTGCGCAGGCCGTGAGCAACAGCTACTACGCGGTCGAGTGGGCGAACCAGAGCGCGGAAGACGCGCACTACCGCCATGACGGCGTCGCGATCACCGCGAGCTCCGGCGACCGGGGCTACCCCTCGTATCCGGCGGCTGCAGCGACGGTCACCGCGGTCGGCGGCACCGCGCTCTCGCGCAGCGGAAGCGGTTGGAGCGAGACCGGCTGGAAGTACGCTGGCCACGGCTGCAGCAAGTACGTCAGCCGGCCCTGGTTCCAAGCGCACCTGCGCTGCAGCACGCGCGAGGCGGTCGACGTTTCGGCGGTCGCCGACCCGCAAACCGGCGTCGCGACGTTCAGCACGACCGGCGGCGGCTGGTACGTCGCCGGCGGAACGAGCGTCGGCGCCCCGCTGATCGCGGCGGCGTACGCGCTGTCGGGACGGCTTACCGCGCCCGGCTACTCGTACCAGCGCTGGCAGAGCTTCCACCAGATCGACGGGAGCGGCTACCACCAACTCACCGGGATCGGCAGCCCAAGCGGTCTGGGCGGCCTCTAGCACCTACCCGGTTTCCGGTATGTCGGGGCCTCCGCCCCAGCCCGTACGCTCGGTGCAGAGGAGGAGGAACCCACATGAAACGACTCGCAGCCCTCGCCGTGGCGCTCGGCGTCACGACGGCATCTTGCTCGGGAGGGCACGGCGCAAGCTCGATGCTCCCGTCGGGCGTGCAGACGCAGTCCGCATCGACCGCGACGGCATCCGCCCGCGGCGCGCGCACCACACGAGACCTCGCTCGCGCCGCAGCGCCGGCCGGTTGGGCGAATACCGCGACCCAGGCATTCAGCCTGAAGAACGCGTCGGACCTCGGCGCGCTCAATCCCGCGCAGACGCTGACGGTGCGCCTCGGATTGCAACTCCAAAACGTCGACGCGCTCAAGCAGGCGGTGGTGTCGAGGCAGAAGCTCTCGCCAAGCCAGGTGCGCTCATACGGGCCGACGGCCGCCCAGGCGGCGCAGGTGGTGAGCTACTTGCAGGGTCAGGGGCTGAGCAGCGTCACGGTCGAGCCGAACAATGTAATCGTCAGCGCCACCGGCAGCGCGGCGAACGTCGCCAAAGCGTTCAACACGTCCCTCCACAGCTTCTCGCTCAGCGGCGCCACGGTGTTCGCGAACACCGCGCCGGCATACGTGCCGTCCGCGCTCGACGGGATCGTCGTCGCGGTTCTCGGCTTGAGCAACGTGACGACGTTCGCGACCGGACACCATCGCGGAACCACCACCGTGAACCACGCGCCGGCGGTCGCCTCCGCGGCCGCTCCGCAACCAGAATCACCGTGCGCGTTCTCGAGCGTCTTCATCATCGGGTTGCCCTCGCCGCAAGCGATCCCGACGCCGCAGGCGTACACGACCGGCTGCCCGCGCAACTACACGCCGTCGGACTACTGGCGCGCATACGACGTGAACACGACGCCCGCCGCGGCGAACGTCAGCGTCGCGATCATGGCCGAGGGCAACGTCCAGCCGTCGATCGCGGACTTCCGCGTGAACGAACAGGGCGACGGTCTGCCGCAGGTCCCCGTGGTCGTGAAACAGGTCGGCCTCGCCAGCCCTGATACGGCCGGCGCGGACGAGTGGACGCTCGACATGACGGCGTCGACCGGGCTCGCCGGGAACGTGAGCACGCTCTACGTCTACGCGACCACGTCGCTCACCGACTCCGACATCGCGCTCGAGTACAACCATTGGGTCACCGACGACCTCGCGCCGATCGCCAACTCGTCGTTCGGCGGCTGCGAGTACGGGCCGTACGTCGACGGCTCGATGCTGATCGACGACGAGATCTTGCTCGAAGGCGCCGCGCAGGGGCAGACGATGTTCGCCTCAACCGGCGACACCGGATCGTTCTGCTCCGTCGGCAACCCGAACGGCGTCGACGGCGGTCTCCCGCTCGTCGAGTACCCGGCGGCCTCGCCGTACGTCAACGCGGTCGGCGGAACGACCTTGTGGTCGCAGGTCGACGGGACGTATCAGGGCGAGTCGGCCTGGAACGCCGGCGGCGGCGGGATCAGCCAGTTCGAATACTCGCCGTACTGGCAGAACGGCGTGCAGCCGGCGAGCTCGACCCCGGTCGGCTTCACCTTCCGCGGACTGCCGGACGTCGCGATGGACGGCGACCTGCAGACCGGCATGATCCTCTACACCGCGTCAACCGGGTGGACGGTGATCGGGGGCACGAGCCTCTCGTCGCCGCTGATGGCGGGCGCGTACGCCCGGATGCTGAACGCGCATCCCGCGCTCGGCTTCGCTCCGCCGGCGCTCTACCACACCTTCGCGACGAGCAATCCGGGCACGAAACTGCTCGGCCCGCCGCCGACGATCAACGTAGGACCGTTCCACGACGTGATCAACGGTGCGAACGGCGCCTACTCCGCGCTGCCGAACTACGACTACACGAGCGGGATCGGAAGCGTCGACGTCGACGCGCTGAACGCAGCGATCGGCCGGTAGTCTTCATCGCGACAAACGCGGCTATCGGGAATTTGTAGGGTTCCACCCGATAGCTGCTTCGAGGGCACCGCGGACGCGCGGTGTCCTCGTTGCGTTCTTCAGCGCTGAGCCTCAGCGATAGCGCAGTGCGGTCTCCGTCGTCGGCTCCGGATCGACGGAGGCGTAGCCGCCGGCCATCAAGACACTGCGCCCGACCTGAGATCTCCCGGGCTCTTCGCCGTCTACCCAGAGGACTGTCGTCGCGGCGTCCATTACGACACGCTGCTACTCCGGTCCAGTGAGGATCATTTTGCGTCCTCCTGATCGAAGGGCTCACACGGCGTGACGCGCGTCGTCTCGCCGACGCTGGGCGCAAGCCCACCGACAACGATTCTTTCCCTGACCTAGAGAGCGCATATCTTGCTATACACCGACGAGTCGGAAGGCGCACCGGACCGAACGCTGCCGATCGTAGCGGGGAACGCGGTCCTCGACATCGCCGCCGACCGGGCCGGAAACGCGTATGTCGTCACGCGTCCGTCGTCGAGCGACCTGTCACTCCCCCGGACGCTGTTGTACTTTGCTGCCGGCGCCACCAGCGCGATGACGCTGCAGTCAGGCCAGATCGGAAGTGTCGCCGCCGTCCCGTGACCCCGTTAGAAATCGCCGCTGTCGATCAGTTCGAGGCCGCGCTCGGTGAGCTGGTTGACGGCGGTGCCGAAGTCGCGGAAGCGCTCGTCGTGCGTCTGTCCGCGCACGTAGCGGATGTAGATCTGCTGCAGGATCACCGCGTAGCGGAAGACGCTGAACACGACGTACCAGTGCAGATCGCCGATATCGGCACCGCTCAGGCGCGCGTAGCGTTCGGCGGCCTCGCGGCGGGTGGGAAAACCGGTGTACCAGGTCGGCATCCGGCCGTGAATCAGACCGGGCACGTCATTGAATTGCGCCCATAGCCCGAGCAGGTAGCCCAGGTCCATCATCGGCTCGCCGCGCGTGCACATGTCCCAGTCGAGCACGGCAACGGTGCGGCGCGGGTCGGCGGCGTCGCGCAGCGTGTTGTCGAGCTTGTAGTCGTTGTGGACCAGCGTCGTGCGCCGCTGCTGCGGCATCGTCTGGAGGAGCCAGCCGACGAACGGCTCTGCCGGCCCGACGTCGTCCGTCAGCGCGTTGTTCCAGCGTTCGATCCAGCCCAGCAGCTGGCGCTCGACGTAGCCCTCGGGCCGGCCGAGATCGCCGAGCCCGACGCTCTGGGGCGGCACCGCGTGCAGCGCGGCCAGATCGTCGATCAGCGCCTCGCCGATCCCGCGCAGCACGTCCGGTTGGTCGACCCACGGTTCCGGGATCGTCTGCCGCAAGCCGATCCCGTACCGCCGCTCCATCACGAAGAAGTCGGCGCCGATGATCTCCGGATCCGTGCAGAGGAGATAGCTGCGCGGCGCCAGCGGGTAGCCTTGGTAGAGTGTCGAGAGCACGCGGTGCTCGCGCCGCATGTCGTGCGCGCCGCGCACGACCGGGCCGAGCGGCGGCCGCCGCAGCACCCACTCGCGCTCGCCGAAGCGAACCAGGTACGTCAGGTTCGCGTGGCCGCCGCCGAATTGCCGGATCGCCAGCGGCCCACCGGCGCCCTCGAGATGCTCGCGCAAGTACGGTTCGAGGCGCGCCGTGTCGAGACGCTCCTCGGCGCGGACCTCGATCGTCTCCGGATCGACCGCGCGGTGCGCGGTCATCGGCGCGACCGCGATGGGATCGTGGCGAGATGCCCGGTCTCGTTCGCGCTCATCAGCAGCCGTCGCCCGGCGTGGATGCGCAGCACGCTCACGCCGGCGTTCGCGAGCGGGAACAGGAAGTCGTGATCGCTCGCGACGATCGCGCCGAGCGCGGCGTTGATCGCGCCGGCGTGCGAGACGACGGCGACGCGCGTGCCGGCGTGCCGCTCAGCGATCGCGTCGAGCACGCGCAGCATGCGCGCGCGGACATGCGCCGACGGTTCGGTCCCCGGGATCCCGGTCCACGAGCCGTCCCGCATCGCGACCATCGCGAGCCACGCCAGCCGGTCGCGCAGCGCCATCGTGCCGTCGGTCGCGCCGATCTCGATCTCGCGCAGATCGCGTTCCTCATGCACCTCGAGCCGCGCGACGGCGGCGATCGCCTCGGCGGTCTCGCGCGCGCGCCGGATGTGGCTGGCGTAGACCGCCGCGAGCTCGAGCTCGGCGAACCGCTCGCCGGCGGCCTCTGCCTGCGCGCGGCCGCGCGCGCTCAGCGGGTGCGCTTCGTAATCGTCGTAGATGGTGAACGATTCGTCGGATTCAGGGACGGCGTCGGCGTGGCGCACGACGTACAGCTCGGCCGCTCCGCGCCGCAGGCTCAGCTCGAGCTCGTCGAGCGGATCGGGTCGGCTCACCGCTCCCCTTTCTGCAGCTCGAACTTGGCGATCGCGCGCAGGTGCACTTCGTCGGGGCCGTCGACGATCCGCAGCGTGCGCGCGTGCGCGTACGCTGCCGCGAGGTTCTCGTCGTCGCTCACGCCGCGCGCGCCGAACGCCTGGATGGCGCGGTCGACGACCCGACAGGCCATGTTCGCCGCCGCGACCTTCACCATCGCCAGCTCGTTGCGCGCGATCTTGTTGCCGAATGCGTCCAGCTTCTCAGCGGCGTCGTACACCAGCAGCCGGTTCTGGTCGATCTCGATCCGCGACTCCGCGATCCACTGCATGATGACGCCCTGCTCGGAGAGCGGCTTCCCGAACGCGATGCGCGACTTCACGCGTCTCACCATCGACTCGAGCGCGCGCTCGGCGAGCCCGATCGCGCGCATGCAGTGGTGGATGCGGCCCGGTCCGAGCCGCCCTTGCGCGATCTCGAAGCCGCGGCCTTCGCCGACCAGCACGTCCTCGGCCGGGATGCGAACGTTCTCGAACGCGATCTCGGAATGCCCGTGCGGCGCGTGGTCGTACCCGAACACCGGCAGGGCTCGCAGCACCTTCACGCCGGGCGTGTCGATCGGGACGACCGCCATCGTCTGCTGGCGGTGCTTCGGCGCGCTCGGGTCGGAGCGCCCCATGAAGATCAGCACCTTGCAGCGCGGATGATTCGCGCCCGACGTCCACCACTTGAGCCCGTTGAGCACGTACTCGTCGCCGTCGCGCACGATCTCGGCGCTGATGTTCGTCGCGTCGGACGACGCGACCGCGGGCTCGGTCATCGAGAAGCCGGAGCGGATCTCGGCGGCGAGCAGCGGCTTGAGCCAGCGCTCCTTGTGCGCATCGCTCCCATAGCGCGCGAACACTTCCATGTTGCCGGTGTCCGGTGCGCTGCAGTTGAACACTTCCGGCGCGATCTCCGACCGACCCATGATCTCGCACAGCGGGGCGTACTCGCGGTTGGTGAGCCCGGCGCCCCACTCGGGCTCGGGGAGGAACAGGTTCCACAGCCCCTGCGCGCGTGCTTTGGCCTGCAGCTCGTCCATGATCGGCGGCTGCACCCACGGGCTCGGCCCGCTGCGCAGCTGCGCGTGGTAGACGTGCTCGTTCGGGTAGACGTCGGACTCCATGAACGCCTGCAGGCGTTCGCCCAGAGCCGAGGCGGGTGCAGCGATCGTCGTCATTCGACCAGGCTTCGAGGAAGCTCGCGGATCACCGGCCCCGGCCTCACTTCTGGACCCCGAAGAGCTCGCCGAGCCACGTGTAGTAAGCAGGCTGCCGCGCTCGCAGATTCTCGCGCGTCGCCGGCGGCCGGTCGACGTGGCCCCAGAGATAGAGGCTCCCGGTGACCGCGAAGAACTCGAGCTGGTTTGAGAGCACGTACGTGCCGGGCGGGTACAGCCGGCCGTGCTTCGCCTCGCCGTAGAACTTCAGGATGTCGGCGTTGCGCGGGCCGTCCGGGAGGACGTAGGCCTGATAGGCGTGCAGCAGCTCGTGCAGGATGACCGGCTGCTGCGGCGGGAGCTGGCTCGGGTTGACCTCGACGCCCGCTCCCCGGCTGAAGTGGTGCCGCGCGGTCGGCGAGAGCGTGATCCGCTGGCTCCGGAAGAAGGTCAGGATCGTGGGCTTCGCCCCGCAGTCGGCGACGATGTCGAGCTGATGCTCAACCGCCCCCTTTATCGCGCCGAAACCGGCGTCGTTCTGCACGGCCGAGACGTCGACGCTGAAATCGCGGTAGCTCAGCTTCCCGTCGGCGAGCGAGTCCGGCGTCTGGGCGCCGACGCTTGCGGCCAGCCCGGCGAGGAGCGCAAGCAGGATCGTGGCGGTTCGCAGCATCCCCGTTCCTGCCGACCGCGGCAGCGCACGTCCTGCCGGGAAAACCATCGCGCCGAGCAGCGGGTAACATCGAAGGTGCCGCCGCGCGTTTCGGACCGCCTCGTTTGACCAGCCCCCTGACGGCGACCGGTCCGCTGACGGCGGCGGAGCGCCGCGCCGAGCGCAAGGCGAACCCGCCGCTCGCCATGATCACGCTGACGGTCATGCTCGGGCTGGTCATGGCGATCATCGACGCGTCGATCGTGAACGTCGCGCTGAACGACATGGCCGGGAACCTCGGCTCGTCGATCGACGAGATCGGCTGGGTCGCGACCGGCTACATCCTGGCCAACGTGATCATCATGCCGCTGAACGGCTGGCTGACGGCGCGCTTCGGGCGGCGCAACTTCTACGCGGCCTGCGTCGCGATCTTCACGATCGCCTCGATCCTGTGCGGCACGGCGACCACCGTCTGGCAGCTCGTGTTCTACCGCGTGATCCAGGGACTCGGCGGCGGAGCGCTGCAGCCGACCGCGCAGGCGATCCTGTTCGAGTCGTATCCGCCCGACAAGCGCGCCAACGCGATGGCGATCTTCGGGCTCGGCGCGATGGTCGGCCCCGCGATCGCTCCGACGCTCGGCGGCGTGATCGTCGACAACTACGCCTGGCCGTTGATCTTCTACATCAACATCCCGATCGGGATCGCCGCGTTCCTGATGACGCTCGCCTACATCCGCGACCCCGTCTACCTCAAGCGCGACCGCTCGCCGATCGACTACACCGGCCTCGCACTGCTGACGGCAGGGATCGCCTCGCTGCAGTACGTGCTCGAGCGCGGGCAGCACGACGACTGGTTCTCTTCGACGACGATCGTCATCCTCACCGGCGTGGCGGTCGTTTCGCTGATCGTCTTCTGCTTCAAGGAATGGTACGATCCGCGCCCGCTCGTCGACCTCAAAGTGTTCAAGTCGCGTGCATTCAGCGCCGGCAGCACGATCGGGATCGTCACCGGTTTCGGGCTGTTCGGAACGGCGCTGGTCATCCCGCTGTTCCTGCAGAACGTGCTCGGGTTCAGCGCGACCGAGACCGGGCTCGCGCTGCTGCCGGGCGCGATCGCGACCGCGGTGAGCATGCCGATCGCCTCGCGCCTCACGGCGAAGGTCGATGGCCGGGCCATGATCGCGTTCGGCATGCTGGTATTCGCCGTGAGCGCGTGGTGGATGGGCTCGCTCTACCAGCAGTCGGGCTATTGGGACGTCTTCTGGCCGCGAGCGGTGCAGGGCTTCGCGCTCGGGTTTCTCTTCGTTCCGCTCTCGACCGCGACGCTCGGCGAGATCGTGCGCGAGAAGATGGCGAACGCGACCGGGATCTACACGCTCGTGCGCCAGCTCGGCGGATCGCTGGGGATCGCGATCTTGCAGCTGCTGCAGACGCGCTACCAGGACAACGCGTACGCGACGCTCGCTGCCGGCGTCACCCCTGCGAACCCGAGCATCGCGACCTTCCTGCACGACCTGCACGGCAGCGCCGCGCAACTCTACTCGATGGTGATGCTCAACGCGACCGTGATCTCGTACGACATGGTGCTGCGGCTGTGCGGGATCATCTTCGTCGTCTCGACCCCGCTCGTGCTGCTGCTGAACTGGAGAAAGGCCGCGCCGGTCGAGGCGCTGCGGCTGCCTACCGCCGAGTAGCTCGGTCCGCCCAACGAGCGGGCAGCACGCCGACTAGCCAACGGCCGGCCGAATTTTTTTGTCGCAAGGGGTCGACAAAAGTCGCTGCGCCCGCTGGACGGGCACGCTCGAGCGCCGCATCGACGGCGCCCGGCGCGTCGGCGATCACAAGACCTCGACGCTCCAGGACATCGAAGCGGGCCGTCCGCTCGAGGTCGACTGCATCATCGGCGCCGTGGTCGAGCTCGGCGACCTGCTCGGGGTCGACGTGTCAACGACCCGGCACGTGTACGGCCTGACCAAGATGCTCGACCGATCGGTGCGGCGCGGCCAGGAGCGGCTCGCGGTCGCCGTCTGAGTGCAGGAGACGCGGCGGCCAGGTGCCGAGGTTATGGGATGCGTTCTCTGGCCGCTCCGTTCGCCGCGCTGGCGCTGATCGCCGCCGGGCCCGCCTCGCCGCCCTCCTCTTCCACGAGCGCACCGTCGTTCGAGTACGCGTCGAGGAACACGAAATGCCTCGCACCGCGGTACAACGGTCACGACTACAAGACGCTCGACTTCAACGGCCCAGGCGAGAAGGAGACGAGCTCGGTCCTCGTCGTGCCGCCCGGTTTGCCGAGAAAGTCACCGGCCGTGTTGTGGGTCCACTGGCTCGGCGAGCCTGCGACGACGAACCACACCGAGTTCATGAGCGACGCGCAGGAATTGGCCAAGCGCGGCGTCGTCTCGCTGCTGGTCGACATGCCGTGGTCGCAGAAAAGCTGGTTCACCGGCGTGCGCACCACCGATACCGACTACGCCGACACCGTCGCGCAGGTGATCACGTTGCGCCGCGCGCTCGACTGCCTCACGCAGGTCTACGGCGTCGACCACGAACGGATCGCGTTCGTCGGCCACGACTTCGGCGCGATGGAGGGTGCGCTGCTGTTGGCCGTCGACGACCGCGCGCAGTACGCCGTGCTGATGACCCCGACGCTCTCGTTCTGGGAGTGGTACCTGCTCGGGAAGCAGCCGGCGGACCCGGCCGCCTACGTCGCGCAGATGAGCGCGTTCGACCTGCCGGGCTGGCTCGCACGAGGCAAGCAGAAGGCGACGCTGCTGCAGTTCGGCCAGAACGACGAGTACGTGGCGCAAGCGACCGGGATCGCGCTTCGCAATGCCGTCCCGGACCGCGACCGGACGCTCAAGGCGTACAAGCTCGACCACGCGCTCGACGACCCGACCGCGCACGACGACCGCCGCGCATGGCTGATCGCGCACCTGGGCGTATGAGCTCGATGCTGCCGCGCCTCGCGCTCGTCACGGTGCTCGCCCTCTCGATCGCGCCACCCCCCGCGCCGGCCGCCGGTGCGGCGATCACGCACACGCAGTTCGTCGAGGCGTACGTCGCGTGCAACAACGCCGCCTGGGAAGGCAAATCGCGCGGCTTGATCCTGTCGATCAAGGAACCGACGATGTCGGACAAGATGCGCGGTATCACGGTGCCGAGCGTGCGCGGCTTCGTCGGCGAGGGTCTCTACTACGACGGGCTCTACGGGAACTTTCAGCCGCTCGCCGCGGCGACCGTCGGCTGGGCGCTCGCGACGAAGACGTTTGCCGATCGCGGCGAGATCGAACCGCGCTTTCGCAACCGCAGCACGACGATCGCGTTTCTGGCGGGCCGACGTCTGCGCGGTCTCGACGGGCTGAGCGATCGCGAAGCGGGCGCGCTCGCAACCGAGCTCGACCTCTCCTCGCAGGGGGCCGGCCGCTTTGCGATCACGCCGATCGCTCCGAGCACGCGCTTCGACGATCCGCTCCGCGCCGAAGCGGCGCGCGCGATGCTCGCCAAGGTCGGAACCCACTTCGACGTCGGCAGCAAACGCACGATCGCACAGGTCGGACTCGCCTGCCCGAATCGCATCTTGAGCACGCTCTTCCGCGGCGCGCGGTAGCAGCAGCTTGTGGCGCGGACGCCCTGAGGCTACCTCAGGAGCGCGCTGACGTCGGCGAGTGCGATGAAGTGCGTCGCGTCGAGCGCGTAGACGGTGAGCAGCGCGGTGTACTGCGTGCCGTCGATCGACTTCGTGAACGTTTGCGAGGAGAGCCCCTCCGCGGCGGCGACGCGTTTGCCGGCCCAGCCGGCGGCGAGTAGTTGTCTCGCGAGACTGTCGAACACGGGCGCGGCACCCAGCGTCGACGTGATGCGGGCGCCGGTCGTCGAACCGTCGGTCGCCGGGCCCGTCATGTCGATCGTCACACCGGGCGTCGAAGTGAAGGCCGGCAGCGGCGATTTCGACTGCGCGACGGTCGTCGTGGCTGCCGTCACCTGCTGCCGGAGCGTCGCACCCTCGTCGCTGCAAGCGAAGAAATTGAACCCGCCGAGCCCGACCGTCACGTCGAGCGCCGCGTCGTCGGTTCGTGGCTTGACGATCGTAACCCCGGCACGAGGCTCGCCCGGAGAGCACCACGCGTTGAGTTCCGGGATCTGTAGCGTCACGCCCGCCCGTCGCTGCAGCAGCGCGTCGAGGTCGACGTGCTTCCAGCCCGCGGCGCGCAACGCGTCCTCGTAGTCTTTCACGGCCGCGTCGCGATTCTGAACGTCGTAGTACAGCGTGTTCGACCACAGCGTGCCGTTTGCGGTGCTTCCCACCGGACCGACGTCGTGGCGGATGCTGCCGACCAGCGTTCCCTTCGGGAGCGGAATCGAGGACGGGAAGCCGGCCGGCGTCGCATGCAGCGTCACGGTAGCCGTTCCGAGGCCGCTCGGATTTGCGGCCCGCGCCGCGAGCCGCAGCGCGTCGTCCTGATCGGACGCGGCCGCCGCGAGCGGGAGGATGGCGAAGGCTGCGGCAACCATCCCGGCGAGTCGCGCCCCCGTCATGCCGCGCTCTTCTTGCGCTTCGGCTTTGCAGCGGCGGCCGTTTTCTTCGCCGCCGTCTTGCGCTTGGCGGGCTTCGCGGCCTCGGCGTCGTCCTCTTCGATCGCCTCGCCGCCCTTCTTGCGGCGCGCCTTCGACTGTTCGAGCGAACGCTGCAGGACGTCCATCAGGTTGACGACGTTGGTCGCCGCCGGACGGTGGACTTCCGGTTTCTCGATTTCCTCACCGGCCGCGCGCGCCTCGATCATCGCCAGGACGTCTTCCTTGTACTTGTCGTGGAACTCGTCGGGCTTGAACTCATCGACGCTCATCGTGTCGATGAGCAGCTTCGCGATCTTCTTCTCGGCGTCGGCGACCTTTTCGTTGAGCGCCGGAAAGTCGAAGGCTTTCTGTTCGACCAGCTCGTCGGCGAAGTGCATCAGCTCGAGGACCAGCGCCTCGCCGTTCGGCTTCACGGCGGCGATGTGCTCGCGCGAGCGGATCACGACGCGCGCGATCGCGACGCGGCCGGAGTCCATCAGCGCATCGCGCAGCAGCGCGTAGGCGTGGCGGCCCTTCTTCTCGGGCTCCAGATAGTACGGCGTGTCGAAGTACATCGGGTTGATCTGGTCGAGCTCGACGAACTCGACGATTTGCACCGACTGCGTCGCTTCCGGACGCACGCCCTTGAGGTCGTCGTCGGTGATCGTGACGTAATGGCCCTTCTCGTACTCGTAGCCGCGCACCAGGTCGGCGTACTCGACCTTCTCGCCGCAGACGCTGCAGTGCCGCTCGTTGTAGATGCGACCTTCGTCCGACTTGTGCAGGAAGTTGAAGCGCAGGTCGTTCGTCCGAACGGCCGTGTAGAGCTTCACCGGGATCGTGACGAGTCCGAAGTTGATCGCGCCGGACCAAATCGCGTGTGCCATGATTTTCGGTCTACTCCCAGAGCGAGCGAGCCTTTGATAGGGCGCTTTCGAGCGATTGGGGCTTCCAACCCTCGCGCCGCCACGGGTCACCGGTCTTCGCCACGAGCTTCGGCACGTTCGCGATCGTCCATCGCCGCATCTCGGCGGTGGTCTCGGGGGCGCGCTTGCGGCGCATCGCCTCGACCTCCCGCCATGCCAGCGGCATCGACACCGGCGCCCCGTCCCGAGCCCGCACGGTGAACGGCGCGACGTAGGTTTTCCCCTTGCCTACTTGCACCCAATCCAGGTACACCAGGTCCTTGGGCCGCCGTGAGATCGTCCGCTCCAGCGTCGTGTCCTTCGGCAGCACCGCGTGGACCCGGCGGGCGACCAGCTCCGAGACGCCCTTGGCGATCTCGTAGTCGTAGTGCGGTTCCAGCGGCAGGATCACGTGCAGTCCCATCCCGCCGGTCGTCTTCACGTAGGCGCGGATCCCGATGCCGGCGAGCTCGTCGCGGAAGCCCAGCGCGACCTTCGCAAGCCGCGCCAGCGGACACCGCTCGCCGGGGTCGAGATCGAACAGGATCACGTCGGGGACGTCGATCGTCGGCACGTGCGAATACCAGATGTGCAGCGTGATCGCGGCCAGGTTCGCCACCCACGCCAGCGACGCGGCGTCGTCGACGACCACGTAGGTGACGTTCCGCGGTTCGCCGGTCGAGGGCTGGATCGTCACCCGCGTTACCCACTCCGGCGTATAGCGCGGCATCTGCTTCTCCCAGATCCCGCGCGGGACGCCGATCCCGTCCGGAAAGCGCTCCATCGTCAGCGGGTTCCCGCGCAGGTACGGCAGGATCATCGGCGCGACGGCTTGGTAGTAGCGCACGAGATCGCCCTTGGTGTAGCCGTCGCCGGGGAACAGGATCTTGTCCTGGTTCGTCAGCTTGAGTTCGCGGCCGCCGATCGTGGCGACGATCTCGGTTTTTTTCGGCGGCATCTATGCATCCGGGTCTGGGTGCTGCGCGCGCTCGCGCACGACGGTCTTCGCCTCTTTGTCGATCCGCAGCCCGATGAAGACCGGCTGGCGCAGGATCCCCTCGCGGGTCCACTCGGCGAACGCGATCTCGGCGACGAGCTGCGGCTTCACCCAGTGCGCCGGCGTGTTCGTCTTGGGGGTCTCGACGAACGGCGAGGTCTTGCGCTCGAGCGGCTTGAGCTTCGCGCTCAGGCTGCGCAGCAGCTTGGCGTCGAATCCGGTCCCGACGTGGCCCGCGTAGTGCAAGTCGCCGCCCTCGTAATAGCCCACCAGTAGCGCGCCGAACTCGGCGCGGCTGCCGCGCGGTTCGGTCAAGCCGCCGATGACGAGCTCCTGCCGCTGCTTCGCCTTGATCTTCACCCACTCGCGCGAGCGGATCGATCGATACGGCGAGGTGCGAACCTTTCCGACGATCCCTTCGAGCCCGCGCTCCTCGGCCAGCGCGAAGAGCTGCTTGCCGGTCCCGATCACGTGCTTGGAGTACAGCACGCCGCGATCGGGGACGACGATCGACTCCAGCAGCCGCTTGCGCTCTTCGAGCGGCCGCTCGCGAAGATCGCGCCCGTCGGCGTAGAGCAGGTCGAAAACGACGAACGTCACCGGCGATGGTTTGCGGCGCGCCGCCCCGCGCACGGCGGGTTTGTCGCGCGATTGCAGCGCCTGAAAGTCCGGCTTCCCCTGCGCATCGAGCACGCACAGCTCGCCATCGACGACGACGGGGATCGAGAGGAACGCGCGCGCGAGGTCGTTCATCTCGGGAAACTGGTGCAGCAAGTCCTTGGCGTTGCGCGAGGTCAGCGTGACCTTGTCCTTCTCGACGACCGCGATCGCCCGGTAGCCGTCCCACTTGAGCTCGAACAGCCAGCGCTCGTCGTCGAACGGAGCCTCGACCAAGGTCGTCAGCATCGGCTTGGGGTCGCGCGGGATCGGATCCGCGTGCGCCGCCTTCGCACGCACCCCGCGCTTGACCGCGGTGCCGTCGGCAGACGAGGCGCGGTTGCTTTTCCAGATCGGCGCGTCCTTGCGTTTCTGCTGCAGCTGCGCGAGCGTCATCCCGCTCTTCACGCTCTTGGCGTTCGCTTCGATCGTCCAGTTCGGGTCTTCGTACTCGTCGTGGTCCTTGAAGAACAGCCACGGCTCGCCACGCTCGCCCTCGCGCGGCTTCATCTTCACCAGCGTGAACAGCCCTTTGAGCTTGTGGCCGGCGATGACGATCTTGAGCTTGCCCTTCGCGATCTGCTCGGCGGGGTCGTCGCCTTCGTACAGCGAGTAGAAGCCCTCGTCCCACACGATCACTTCGCCCGCACCGTAGTTGCCGTCGGGGATCACGCCTTCGAAGGTGCGGTAGTCGAGCGGGTGATCCTCGGTGTTCATCGCGAGCCGCTTCTCGCCGGCGATCATCGTCGGCCCCTTGGTGATCGCCCACGACGGCATCACACCGTTCACTTCGAGCCGGAAATCCCAGTGCAGCCGCGTCGCGCGATGCTCTTGCACGACGAAGCGGAGCTTCTTGGAAGAAGCCCGCTTGCGTTTTTCGCCTTTTGGTTCCGGCGTCGCCGAGAAGTCGCGTTTGCGAACGTACTCGGCGAGCCGGTCGGTCGTTTTCTTCAGAGCTCTCCGATCGCGGATCAGACCGGCTTATCGCGCAGGTCGCGCTTCGTCTTGTCGACCTCGGCCTTGAACTCGTGGCCGGTCTCCTTGACGTGCGAGGCGATGCGGTCGCCGAGCGGCATCTGATCGCCCTCCACCGCGCGCTTCACCTTCTCGCCGCCGGCCAGCACGCGATGCTTCGCTTCGTCCAGCGCGTCGTGCGTATCGCTCTTGAGCGTCTCGATCGAATCGCGTTTCGCGTCGTTGTCACGTTCCATCAGTGGGTCCCTCCGCCGGTCGTAGTAGTAGTAGTCGTCGATGCGCCGCCGTTCGTACCGTTCGTACCGTTCGCGCCGCTCGACTGCTGGGTCGTCGTGTTTGTGATGCTGCGCGACGTGCTGGTCGCGTTCCACGGCTGCCACACGAAGAGCGCGATCAAGGCGACGACCACGATGACTGCGACCAAGCTGAAGGCTGCGAGCGATCCGCCGTTGTCGCGGGCGACCGTGATGTTGCGTTCATCCATTCGTCGTCTTTCCCCCTAGTGAGTGCCGCTCAACGTGTACCCAGGAAGGAAAGGATGTATCCCGCGCCGCGGTACGGACGTGCTTCACAAGATGCCGTGTCGGAGGAACGTGTTCCAGTACCAGCACCCGTAGACACCGACCGCTGCGCTCCACGCGATGAGCCCCTGCGCGAAGCGCCACGCGACCCCCAAATTTGAGCGAGTCGCAAGTCCCATCAAGGCGAGCAGGAACGGTTCGAAGTCGAGCGCGTGGCGCATCCCGAACTGTGAACCGCCGTTCGCATAGTAGAGAAGCGACGGACCGGCTACCAGCACGGTCGCAAGCCACAGCGAAACGGCGAGCCGGCGCGGCTCCCGCGCGAGAAACGCCAGCAGCAGCGCCGGGCTCGTGAACCAGAGCGCGGTTCCGAATGCGAGCGGCTCGACGAACGGAAACGTCGCGTGGAACTGCGGCGGCACGACGAAGAACGAGTACAGCTCGGTCGGGACGTTCGCAAGCCCGAACGGCGAGCCGGGTCCGCCCATGAACGGGTCCTGGTGGTAGAAGATCGTGTGCCCGGCGTCCCAGGGCACGTGCCAGCGCGCCATGTTGTAGCTGACCCACAGCACGAAGAACGGTACGAGCGTCGCGACGAACGCGAGCGCAGACCGGAGCTTGTCGAAGGGCGGGCGGCGGTCACGCTCGCCGAAGCCGTCCCACACCCACCAGAGCAGCACGGGGAGCGCCATCACTAGCGTGAAGCGCGAGCCGAGCGCGAGCGCGGTCCACAGCGCGACCAGCCAGCCGCGCCGTTTCCCGGCCAGCTCGCACAGCGCGAGCAGCATGAACGCGACCGCCGAGGTCTGCGCGATGAACCACACGTCGCCCAGCATCGAGCACCAGAGCAGATCGGTACCGGCCAGGAAGAAGACGACCAGCCAGACGGCGACGCGGCTGGTGACGCCGAGCCGCTCGAGGAGCGCCCACGCGGCACCGCACGCGACGCCGCAGAGCAGACACGCGAGCAGCGTCTCGTTGGCGTTCGTTCCGACGAACGCGACGAGCGGCAGTATCAGGATCGCCGGTACCGGATCGTTGACGACGTAGCGGTGTCCGTCGAACAGGACCGCGTCGATCTCCGGACCGGGCCAGACCGGATCGATCCACAGGTGTCCGTGCAGCATTTGGCTCGCCAGCAGCACGTAGTTGTCGTACGGCGTGACGCGACCGTGCGCGAACGCCAGCGCCACGATCGCCCCGAGCAACCCGACCAGAACGGAATTCACGGTTTGAGGATCTCGTAGACTTGCGGGGTTCCGCCGGTGAGGCGGCGAGTGCGGAAACCCTGGAGCTCCGGCTCGCCGTCGGAGACGATCGTCACCTGGCGTTCGCGCATCCAGCGGGCGTACGCAGCGAGATTGTCCTCCGGAAGCGCGCAGACGACGATGCGGCCGCCGAGCGCGCCATCGACGTAGGCGTGGTACGCGAGCGTGGTCGCCCAGTCCCAAGGCGCGACGACCACGGCGCCGTCGCGCGTGCCTGCGACGACGCGCTCCCCGAGGGCCCGCGCGTCGCCGTTGTCGCGCACGGAGAACAAGTGCGCACCGCGCGCGGCGTCGTTCACGAGCGCAAGCGCGAGCAGCGTGCACACGACGCCGAGCGCGAGCGCCGGCTGCCGGCCGCCGAACGCGCGCACGGTGCGATCGGCGGCGATCGCGATGCCGAGCGCCGTCACCGCGTAGAGCATGAAGACATAGCGCTCGGGATCGGCCTCGGCCTGGTACGACGCGCCGAAGAGCGCCGGAACGAGCGCGGCCAGCACGAGTCCCAGCGCCGTCAACGGCGCCTCGGCGGCGACGAACGCGAGCCCGATCAGCGCGACGATCTCGAGCCCCTGCGGCTCGTCCGCCGCCAGCTCGGGGCCGAAGCGCCCGAGCGCGTTCCGCGCCGCCGCGGGCGTGAACAAGCGCGCGAGCGTCGCGCCCGGGGTCCACTCGGTCCCCGAGATCAGCGCGCGGAAGCCCTCGCCTGTCGCGGGATGATGATCGTCCCAGAACGGGCGGCCCGGCGGTATTCCCAGCGCGAGCGTGGGGTCGAGCCGATGCGTCGTGACGTACGCGCTGCGCAGCGGCAAGTACGCATAGGCGAGCACGACGACGAGCGCCGCGATCGCGACCGATCGCGCGACGAGGCCGGCCGGCCAGCGCCGCCCGAGCGTCACGACCACGCCTCCGGCCAGCATCAGCACCGTCGTGTTGTCGACCGCGACGGCGACGCCGGCCAGCACGATCCCGGTCGCGAGCGCGCGCGCGTCGTCGCGCCGCGTCCAGCGGACGGCGAGCACGATTGCGACGAACGCGAGCGCAAACCCCAGCGGGTGCACGTCCGCATACGTCGCGCGCACCCAGACGACGTGGGCGAACGCGAACGTCCACGCGGAGAGGATCGCCACCACGGGGAGCACGTCGAACAGCAGCGCCAGCGCCGCGATCGTCGCGGCGCCGCCCGAGATCGCGATCGCCGAGAGTGCGTTCACCCGCGCCGCGACCGACGCGAAGGGCACCGCGTGCGTCCACAGCCAAGCGATCGCGACGTAGCCGGGGAAGCCGGTCGGATACGGAATCCCGGCGATCCAAGCGACGGTCTGCAAGTCGGCCGTGTCCCAAAAGCCGACCGACGTCCGCACCGAGCTGACCAGCACGACGAGCGGGACGACAAAGGCGACCGCCACGGTGAGCGCGCCCTGAAGGCGGGGAGACAAGTGCGTGCAACTACGCCCGATGGATCGAAGCGGCCTGTTTCGCAAACGCGTCGTCGTCGCCGAACCCTTCGCCGAGCACGGCCTGGCGGTGTTGCGCGCGGCCGGTATCGAGGTGGAATCGCTCGTCGGCCGCTCGCGCGCCGAGCTCGTCGCGGCGCTCGCCGAGGCCGACGGCCTGATCGTCCGTTCGGAGACGCGCGTCGACCGTGCGCTGCTCGCCGCCGGGCCCCGCCTGGCGGTCGTGGCGCGGGCCGGCGTCGGCGTCGACGCGATCGACGTCACCGCCGCCACCGAGGCCGGGATCCTCGTGCTGAACACGCCGGGTGCGAACACGCTCGCCGCGACGGAGCAGACGTTCGCGCTGATGCTCTCTCTCGCGCGGCGCACGCCGGCCGCGGTGCAGCAGCTGCGCGAGGGGATCTGGGACCGCAAGAACTTGATCGGCACCGAGCTCTACGGGAAGACGCTGGGGATCGTCGGTCTGGGCCGCATCGGCGGCAACGTCGCTACGCGCGCGAAGGCGTTCGGGATGACGATCGTCGCCCACGATCCGTACGTCACCGCCGCGCGCGCCGATGCCTTCGACGCGCGCCTGGTGGATCTCGACACGCTGCTGCGCGAGAGCGACATCGTGACGCTGCACGTACCGCTCACGCCGCAGACGATCGGGATGATCGATGCGTCCAAGCTTCGGCTGCTGCGCGCGCACGCGTACCTGATCAACTGCGCGCGCGGCAGCGTGATCGTCGAGGACGACCTGCTGCGAGCGCTCGACGCGGGCGTGCTGGCCGGTGCCGGGCTCGACGTCGTCGCCGAGGAGCCGCCACCGCGTGACGGCGTCGGCGCCGCGCTGCACCGCCACCCCAAGGTCGTTCCGACGCCGCACCTCGGCGGCTCCACGCACGAAGCGCTGGCGCGGATCGCGACCGAGCTCGCCGAGGACGTCGCGCACGTGCTGCTCGGCGCGCCGGCGAGCGGCGCGGTGAACGCACCGGTTCCGAGCGGGCCGGAAGCCGAGCGCGTGCGCCCGTTCCTCGACGTCGCGTACCGGCTGGGCCGATTCTATCCGCAGTATGCGCGCCCGGAGCGGATGCCGGAGTTTGCGCTCGTCCTCGGCGGCGCGCTCGCAGGCGTGCCGCCCGAACCGCTGACCAGCGCGTTTCTGAGCGGGCTGCTGCAGGCCACGACCGATCGCCGCGTCTCGGTGGTCAACGCAGACGCGATCGCACGCGAGCTCGGGATCGCGGTCACCGCCCGTGTCGGCGCATCCTCGTCGTACGCCTCGTCGCTTCGCCTGCTGGCGGGCGGGACGTCGATCACGGCGACGTCGATCGCGGGCGCGCCGCGCATCGTCGAGCTGGACGGCTACGAGATCGACGCGACCCCGATCGGAGCGATGCTGATCACCCAGCACGCCGACGTCCCCGGGATGATCGGCCGCGTCGGCACGATCCTGGGCGACGCGCGCGTGAACATCTCGACCATGCAGGTCTCGCGGAACACCGTCGGCGGCGACGCGATCATGGTGCTCTCGACGGACCGCCCGGCCGACGAAAACACGCTGGCCGCCCTCCGAGCCGTGAGCGGGATCGGATCGGTCCGGTCGCTCGCGGTCTGAGGGGAGAGGCCCGAGGCCGGCCGGACAATCTGTTCGGCGGCGCCCAGGAGTCCGCTCCCGCGGCACGATAAAACGCCTCGGCGGACTCGGGGGTCAGGAGGACCGAGAGTACGCTCATTACGCCGTGCGTACGAGGGGTGACTGATGCCGTTTACTTGGCAGATCAACATCAACCCGGGCAAAAGCCCGGGCACGTTCACGTTCGATCCCAATCCGCTGCCGGACCCGAGCTCGGGGAACACCATCAGCGTCGGCGACCAGATCTTCTGGACGAACAACGACACCGTCCCGCACCATCCCGGCGTGACGAACTATCCGACCGTGTTCATGCCGCAGCAAATCGCGCCCGGAGCGACATCGCCCGCCTTCGTGCCAGATTCCAGCTTCAGCGGTCAGACCGTGACGTACGGTGACACGCTCCCGGGGGCGCCCCCGGTTACCGCGACGATCGTCATCTCTACGAATTGATTCAGATGGCACACGAATCTCGTCTCGGTTTCGCCGCGGCGTTCTGCGCCGCGCTCGTGCTCGCCGGCGCGCGCGTGCCGGCGCAAGCGCAGACTCCCCAGCCTCCGCTGCCCCCGTGTCTGCAAACGGGGAAAGCCCTTCTGAACCCGCCCGTGATCAGGAGCTACGCCGGCAAGCTGAAGGCGACGCTCAAGAACGTCGACGGAAAGCGCACGCTCTGGGGCTCGGACGGCGATAACCGCTGCGCCTCGCAGAACGTGCGGTACTTCGTCGGCTACGGCCCGGGCTACGCGCTGCCGTGGCCGGCCGGCCCCGATCCGATTCCGGGACCGACGTTTCGCGCGCAGCTCGGCGACCTCGTCGAGATCACGTTCTTCAATCAGGTCGATCCGAAGAATTTTTCCGCGTCGCTCGACCGCGGAACGATCGGCACGATGGAAGCGTGCGATCCGTTCACCATGGGACATCTCGGCAAAGGATCGAGCACGGGCAGCGCGGGCGGCGACACGATGCCCGACTGTCTGCACGGGTCGAGCACGACGAACGTGCACTTTCACGGCACCCACACCACGCCGAGCACGACCGGCGACAACGTGCTGCTGTTCATCCGCCCGTCGCTGCGCGTCAACGGCCAAGTGCTGCCCACCGAGTCGCAGACCAACAGCATCCTTTCGACGTTCTTCAGCGACTGCGAGAAGCACAATCCCACGGCCAAAGCGCCCTGGCCGAACAAGTGGTCCGACATGCCGCCGGCGTGGGTGAAGTACCAGGCGCAGCTCGTCCACCAATACGACCAACAGCCGCTGCCGAACGGTACGCCGGTCCCCGCGGGGATGCAGCTCGGCACCGTCGACCAGCACGAGATTGCGCAGGGGTTGTGGCCGCAGTATCAGCTCGGCGCGAACCCGTACTGCTTCCCGATACCGAAGTACGACGGAACGATGCGGATGGGACAGGCGCCCGGTACGCATTGGTACCACGCGCACAAGCACGGATCGACCGCGCTGAACGTCGCCAACGGGATCACCGGCGTCTTCATCATCGAGGGCCCGTACGACCAGCAGCTTCACGCGTACTACAAGAATGGGCTGCGCGAACAGGTGCTGATGATCCAGCAGCTCTCGACGGCGCCGTTCCCCCTGACCGACCCGCGCTACAACGTTGGCGGTCCCGGCGCTCCGCGGCCGCGCATCTCGATCAACGGCCGGCTCAACCCGGTCGTCACGATGGTGCCGGGCGAAGTGCAGATGTGGCGGATCGTGAACGGAGACTTCCGTGACGCGATCGAGTTCGCGTACTTCGCGAAGACGTCGTCCGGCGTCGCCCCGGCCACCCCGGCGCCGGATCCGTGCGCGACGCCGAGCCCCTCGCCGGCCGGACCGGTCGTGCCGAACGTGCAGTGGCGCCAGATCGCGCAGGACGGCGTGCAGCTCGATCCCAAAAACTACGCCGGAGCCTTCGGCAGCCTGAACAGAAAGGTCAACCTGGCCGCCGCGAATCGCGCCGACCTGCTCGTCAAGGCGCCGGTGAACCCGGGGACCTATCAGCTTTGCGTTCAGCGCAACATCGGTGTGCTGCTCCAGCCAGGCAACGGCGGCCCCGACGCGCCGAGTCCGTTGCTGACCGTCACGGTCACGAAGGCCACGCCGGTCTCGATGGACTTCATCCCGCAGGCGAAGTTCCCGACACTCCCGACATTCTTACACGACATTCAGCGATCCGAGATCGTCCGGCCCCGCACGATCGACTTCGCGGCGAATCACAAGTGGATCGACGGCCAGCCGTTCATTGATGGGCACATCAGCCAGATCATGAAGCTGAACACCGCCGAGGAATGGGTGGTGAAGAACGAGGCCAACGACAAGCAGCATCCGTTCCACATCCACATCAACCCGTTCCAAATCATTGAACTCTTCGAGCCGAACGCAGCGAATCAACCGTGTCCTGTCAACCCCGCCGATCCGACCACGTTCGATCCGGACGTCAAGGGCTACAAGCCGTGTCCGCAGCGGGCGCTGCCCGCACCGTGGGTGTGGTGGGACACGTTCCCGATCCCCTCCGGACAGCAGACGGACATCACCGCGAAATGCCCGGCGAACGGATCGAATCCGGTCACCGTCGCCAACTGTCCTGCGAACCTCCAGAAATACACGCAATGCTCCGGAGGAAAGTGCACCGAGACGGTCGCCGGCTTCTTCCGGATGCGCAGCCGCTTTGTCGACTTCACCGGTCAGTACGTCCTGCACTGTCACATCCTGATCCACGAGGATCGGGGGATGATGCAGCTGATCGAGGTCACGGCGACGACACCGACGTCCGACAGGTCCTTGTACACGCACCATTGATCGGCGCGCTCCGAGAGTCCGCGCGGCGGCTGCGCTGCGCGGACGTCTCGGTGTGCTCATTGCAGAACCACGATCTCGGGAAAGGCCCCGCATGTCTCGCGCCTGGATGGCTGTGACGCTGTCGCTGATCGTCGTGCTGTGGTGCGGTGCGGCCGGCGCCGTGCGCGCCGGGACCACCGGCGCGCTGAGCGGCCGAGTGCTCGATGCGGCGTCGCGTGCGCCGCTCGCCGGCGCCCACATCACGGCCGTCAGCCCGTCGGGATCGGCGAACGGGGTCAGCGACAAGAACGGCTCGTTCCAGTTTCTCTCGCTGGGGCCGGATACGTACACGCTCGGCGTCTCGCTGGCGAGCTTCGACACGGCGACGCTCAGCGGTATCACGGTTCAAGCCGATCAAACGGTCACGTATACCGTGTCGCTGGCGAGAACGCTCGAGCAGATCGGCCGCGTGCAGTCGCGCACGAACGCCTCGCTCATCCAGCCCGGAGTCACCGCCGACGTCTACAACGTCTCGGCCGCGCAGCAGCGCGCGGCGGCGGCGCTCGGCGGCGGGGGCGGCTTGAACAACGCCTACTCCGCGATCGCGTCGGTTCCCGGCGTCTTCGTCCCGCAGGGTCAGGCCGGCGAGTACCAATCGATCTTCGTGCGCGGCGCCAACTACACGCAGGTCGGCTACGAGTACGACGGCGTGCCGATTCAGCGCGCCTTCGACCAGTATCCGGGCAACAATCTTTCCAGTCTCGGCCAGCAAGAGCTGCAGGTCTACGTCGGCAGCGCGCCGACCGGGAGCGGTTCGACCGCGCTCGCCGGTTTCGTCAATCAGGTCATTCGCACGGGCACGTTTCCGGGCTTCGCGAGCGCCGCGATCGGGCTGGGCTCGCCGACGCAGTACGGTACCGCCCGGCTCGAAGGCGGCGGCGCCAGCCCCGACCGCACCTTCTCCTATTACATCGGGCTCGGCGGCTATAACCAGGGCATCGCGTACGAGCGCGGCAACGCGTACGATCAGATCCACGGCGGGCTGCTCGACCTGTACAGGGCGAACTGCTCGACCGCGACAGCGCCCGGGAACCACCCGACTTCCGGCTGCTACAAGAACACGGCGTACAGCGGGATCCCGCTCGGTCCGAACGGCTACGAGCTCGGGCCGGCGTTCTGGGGTGCGTCGACCTATCAGACGGATCGCGACAACGTCGTTAACCTCCACTTCGGAATCCCGCACCGCAAGAGCGGCGACGGCGGGCGCGACGACGTCCAGCTGCTCTACGACACGACGCTGGCGCAAACATACTTCGCAACGGCGCCGAGCGACTGGGGTCCGGGGTTCCAGGATGCGATCGTCAGCGGCACGTTCTCCGGCAACGCGCCGTGCGCAAACAGCACGGCGACGAACTGCAACAAGACCGGAGCGCAGCCCGGCGTCTACAACGACAAGATCGTCTACACCGGTCCGGTCGGGACGTTCTTCGGCGCCGGCAACCTGACCGACACGCGCATCTCGTTTTTCCCGGGCTCGCCGGCGAACCGCGCGTTCGGCGCGCCGCAGGATCCGTTCGAGCGCGACAACTTCCAGCAGAATGCCGCGATCGTGAAGCTGCAGTACCAGCGCAACATCAGCCCGACGTCATACGCACGCATCTACGGGTACACGCAGTACTCCGACTGGCTGCAATATGGAGACGGCGGGCTCAATCCGGCCTTCTACAGCAGCGCGATCCCGGGCGACAACAAGGTCGGTTCGCACACGCGCGGCATCGGATTCAACTACGCCAAACAGCTCAGCGACAAGCACCTCCTCAACTTCACGGCCTCGTACACCACCTCGACGACGTTCCGCAACAACAACGCGGCGCTCACGCTGTCGAACGCGACCACCGCGGCTAATTCGAATGCGGTCGCGTTCCTGGTCGACTCCACGAATCCGACGGCCGGGGTCTGCTACGCCTTTCCCGCCGCGACGCCGGCAAACCCCAAGCCGCAGCCGATCGCAACGAGCTGCGGCTCGGGCACGGTGGCCCGGTACACCCTCCCCGGCGCGCCGCCGCCGGCGGGCGGCCCGTCCGCGCTCATCTCGAGCGGCTCGAATCTCCCGGCGGGATTCAGCGTCGCGAGCGCGGGGAGCTTTACGTGCGGCGGTGGGCCGTGCGCGTACTACTCGGTCGCGAACGGTCTGGCAGCGATCTACAATACCGTCGCGCCGAAGTTCACCGCGCTCGCGCTGAGCGACAGGTTCCAGGTCAGCTCGAAGCTCTCGCTCGACCTCGGCCTGCGCTACGACGATTTCAAGTACCAGCTCGCGACGACCGACGGCGGCCCGGCCCGCGCCTTCTGGGTGAACTTCTTCAACCGGTTCAACTGCTACGACCCCGTCGGGCAGCAGCTGGTCACGACGAACCCTGCGTCCGGCACGGCGCTCGACCTCGCGAACAAGAGCTGCGCATCATACGGGCTGCAGCCGGTCACCTTCAGCTCGCGGAGCGATCCGCAGGAAGACTATCCGGAGCTCCAACCGCGGTTCGGCGCGAGCTACACGGTGAACCGCAACAACGTCGTGCGGTTTTCCGCCGGGAAATACGCCCAGCCCGCGAGCACGGCGTACCAGCAGTTCGACACCGTCCAGCCGAACTTCATCGCGCTGAACCAGCCGTTCTATGCGACCGGGTTCCGCAACCCGAGCCACCGCATCTACCCCGAGGAGTCGTACAACGTCGACGCCTCGTGGGAACATCAGTTCAACGGTGGCGACGCCTCGTTCAAGCTCACGCCGTTTTTGCGCCAGACGAAGAACGAGCTGAGGTCGATGCCGCAGGACGCGAGGTCGTCGAACGTCGTTTCGGCGATCAACGTCGGCCGCAAGAACGTCAAAGGCCTCGAGCTCGCGCTCCAAAAAGGTGACCTCAACCGCGACGGTCTCTACGGCGCGCTGAGCTATACGTACACCTTCGCGCGCGTGAAGTTCGATCAGTTCGCCAACGGGACGAACAACACCACCGCCTTGAACAACGCGGTCGCACAGTACAACGCGTACACGAAGTACTGCACGCTGACCAACCCCGGCGATCCGCGCTGCCGGATCGACACCGGTACCGCGACGTATCTGGCGGGCGTGACGTCGCGTCCTTCGGCGCCGATCACCTCGTACACCACCACCGGCGCCGCGGCGTGCTTCACACCGGCCGGCGCGCCCGATCCGGCCTGCGCGGCAGGCAGCATCGCGAACCCGTACTGGAACCTGCCGGTTCAGGACCTCTACGATCCGAATGCGCTCTACCCCGCCTACAACGCGTACTCCGGCGGTGCGCGCGGGACCGGCTCGAACCAGAGCTACGTCGCGCCGCACGTCCTCACGCTGATCGCTAACTACAAGCGAGGGCGGCTCAACCTGACGCCGACCGTGCAGTTCCAGGGCGGCGCGCAGTACGGCCGCCCGCTCCAGGTCGTCGGCATCGATCCGGCGCGCGGCTGCAGCGCGCTCAACCCGGCCGCTCCCGCAACGACGACCGGCAGCGATCCGCGCTATCCGGGGATGCAGGCCGGCTCGCCGTACGACGCGTCGACCTGCGCGGCCGGGATACCGGTGCCGAACCCGTTCGCGGGGCACTTCGACCGCTACGGGGAGTACACGGAACCGAACAAACTCGCCGGGAACATCTCGGTCTCGTACGACGTCTCGAAGCAGATCACGTTCCGCATCGATCTCGTCAACGTGATCGCGAACTGCTGGGGCGGCAGCAACGTCCCGTGGCGAATCGGCGGCAAGTTCGGCTGCGACTATGCCGACGGCCCGTACGTCTCGAACTTCTACAACCCCGGCGACGTCATCCAGCCGTACGTCGCGTTCCCCTACGCGCCGAACGCCGGGAGCATCTTCCAGTCGACGACCGCCGGTCAGGCGAACCCGTTCCAGGTGTACGCGACGGTGAACATCCGGTTCTGAGCGCGCAGCAGCCGGCGCGGATTCACTGCGACGTGAAGTCGACGCTGAAGATGTAGTCGGCCGCGATCGGCTCGCAATTCTTGACCTCGGTCTTGAAGTGCGAGCCGCGCGCCGCGGCGAGCGCCGCGCCGTTCAGCACCGCGCTCGGCGAGCTCTGGACGCGCGTCGCAACGACGCGGCTTTGCGCGTCGAGCGAGACGATCACGGCGACGGTCCCGGAGATACCCTGCTGCTGCGCGAGCGCCGGCGTCTCGGGTTCGACCGCGCGGATCGTCGTCGCGGCGACGTCGGGACGCGCGCACGAGAGCGGCGTCGGCGTCGGACGCGGCGTCGGCTCGGGCGACGCCGCCGGTTTCACGACCGCGTCGTTCCCGGCCGGCGCCACCGTCGCCGTGGCATCCGGAATGCCGTTCGGATCGCCTACGGCGTGCGCGTTCGGGGGTTCGGCCGGGCCTCCGCGGCGCGCGTCGGTGTGCGCCGTGACGATTCTGATCGCGCGTGGGCTCGCCGGCGCGCGCGGCTTCTCGCGCGGCGGCTGCGTCGGGCGTTCGGTCGGCGCGGGCGTCGGTGTTGCCGGCGGCACCGGCGGCGGCGTCGGCATCGGGTCGATGTTGAGGACGTCGGGGACATCCTCGTGCGCCTGCGCGCTCTGCGTGTGGATGAACGGCAGCGCGATCGCGTGCACGGCGAGCGAGATCACGAAGCCGTATGCCAGGAACGTGCGCGCACGCGTCATGACGTGACGAACCCGACGTCGTCGAGCCCCGCGATCTTCGCCGCGTCGAGGATTCGCATGATGGTGCCGTACGACGCTTTGATGTCCGCACTCAAGGTGACGTGCAGCCGCCCGCGGCGTCGCGCCGTCGCTTGCAAGTCGGCGTAGACGCGCGCAACGTCCGAGCGACGGCCGTCGACGAAGACCGTGTTCCGCTCGTTCACGACCACGTCGATCGTGTGCGCGCGCACCGGATTCGTCGGCCCGGACCCCGGGTTGGGGAGCTGCTTTTCGAAACCGGGCGGCGCGACCAGCGCGGCCAGGATCATGAAGATGATCAGCAGGACGAGGAGCACGTCGGTGAACGGCGTGATGTTGATCTCCGCCATGACCGCGTCGTCGGCGCGCATCGTCCTCGTCATGCTGGTCGGTCGCGTCGTCCGGCCGGAAGGTTCATCGGAGCTGGCGCACAAAGCGCGCGGCGTGCGCGTGTACCTCGCGCGGCACGGGGAGACGACATGGAACCTCGCCGGCCGCTATCAAGGGCGCCTCGAGTCGGCGCTGACGCCGTTCGGCGCGGCGCAGGCGCTCGCACTCGCCGGCGCGATGGACTCCGCCGGCGTGCGACGAGTGGTCAGCTCGCCGCTGCTGCGCTGCACGGCGACCGCGGCGCCGGCCGCGGAGCGCGTGCACGCGCCGGTCGAGATCGACGATCGCCTGCTCGAGATCGCGCACGGCACGTGGGAAGGCCGCCTGCGTGACGAGATCGCGGCGAACGACCCGCTGCGCTACCGCGCTTGGCGCGAAGACCCGGCCCACGTGCGCTTCGAGAACGGCGAGACGATCGTGCAGGTGCTCGAGCGCTGGCGCGAATTCGCCGCGGCGTTTCGACCCGCGGTGCCGTCGCTGGTCGTGACGCACGACGCCGTCGTGCGCGTCGCGCTGGTCGCCGCGACCGGGCGCGAGCTGGACGCATTCTGGAACGGGCGCGTCGAGAACGGCGCCTACGCGGTGTTCGACGTCGACGAGAGCGGCTGGACGCTCGTCGAGGAGAACGTCGCCGCCCACCTCGGCGCCCTGCGCGCGTCGACCGAAGGACAGGCGCTCTAGTAGCTCTAGTAGACGGGGGCCCCGTGCGCGACGACGTGGTTGTCGGCGATGATCGAGATCTCGTCGGGATGTCCGGGCGCGCGAACGAACAGGGTCGCCGCTCCGCCGGCATCGAGCGTGCCGGCGTCGCGCGTCGCCGCTCCGCGGCGGAGCACGACGTGCGCGCCGCGCGGCGCGCCGGTCACGACGACGTAGCACCACGCGCCGTCGCGCGCGTACAGCGCCTTCGCGACGACGCCGGGCTCGCTGGTCAGCGTCGTGTGACCGAAGTGCGAGGATGCGATAGCGGTCAGCGCGACGTCGGTCCGCTCCAGCTCCGCGCGGGCCGTGTACGAGGCAGACCCTTGCACGGCCGCGGTAGCCGCGAACACGACCGCCGCCGCAGTTGCCAGTGCAGGCCACCACGTTTGGCGCCGCGCGGCGGTCGGGACCGGCGGCAGCGTCGCAGCGAGCGCGGCGGCGGCCGCTTCGGCGGCGATGACGCGCGCACGGCAGTCCGCGCAGTCCGTGATGTGCGCCTCGATCTCTGCGTTCCGGTCGCGGTCGGTCAGGCCGAGCGCGTAGAGCTCGGCGTCGTCATCGAGGTGGTTCATCGGAGTCCTTCGGTGAGTTCGGTGTGGAGACGGCGCAGGCCCGCGGAGAGCCGGCTCTTCACGGTGCCGAGCGGGAGGTTCGTGTCCTGCGCCACCTCGGCCAGCGTGCGATACCCGTAGTAGGCGCGGACGATGACGTCGCGCTGGACATCGGGGATGCAATCGAGCGCGCGCGCGACACGCCGCGCTTCGATCGGATCGAGCGCGGCGGTCTCGTCGACCGTCCGCGGCGCGTCCATCCCGGCACGGACTTCGCGCAGATGCCGCCGCTTCGATCCGCGGAGCCCGTCGAGCGCCTCGCGGCGCACGCACGCGATCAAGTACGGCAGCAGCGGCCCGCGCTCGGGCCGGTAGGCACCGGTGCTCCACACCCGGATCAGCGCGCCGTGCACCACGTCCTCGGCGCCGTCGCGATCGCGCAGTATGTCGAATGCGACCGCGCGCAGCCGCGCCGCGTGCGCGCGGTACGCGTTCTCGAACGCCGCCTCATCGAGCGCCATCGGACGCCCTTCGACGGCGATCAGCTTTGTGCCAGCGTACGCTCGCGCCACGAACCGGCCCCCTCGACCTGGACGGTGCGGTATCCGAGCACGCCGAGCAGGGAGTCCGGCGCCACCTTCAGCGGCCCGGGCTTCGCACCGGGTGCCCCAGGCGCAGCCTGGGGGAACGCCGTCGAGCGCGCGGTTGCGAACCGGATAGCGCCGTCGGTCTGCTCGACCACCTGATGGATGTGGCCGTTCAGCACGGTGACGGCGGCGAAGCGGCGCAGCATCGCGATCGCCTTCGTCCCGTCGCTCGTCGTCCAGCCCCACTCCGGGTAGACCGCGAAGAGCGGGACGTGCCCGAAGACGACCAGCGGGGTCTCCGGCTTGCGGGCCGCGAGATCGTGCTGGAGCCAGGCCAGCTGCTCTTCGCCGAGCATCCCCATCGTCTCGCCTTCGCCGACGTTGATCAGCGCGACAAAATGGATCCCGCCCTGGTCCCACGAGGACCAACCGCGTCCCGCCGCGTCCTTGCGGCCGAAGGAGGCTGCGAACCTCTTCGGTCCCTCCACGCCGATCACGTCGTGCTCGCCGGGCAGGGTGATCAACGGCGCCCGCAGCGTGCTCAGGATCGCGCGGGCATCGTCGAACTCCACGGCCTTGCTGAGATGGGTGACGTCGCCGGTGTGGATCACGAACGCCGGCTGGTTCGGCATCGCGTTGATGCCGGTGACGGCCTTCTGCAGGGTGGCGCGGACGTCGTCGTTGGCCGGACCGGAATAGCCGATGTGGCTGTCGCTGATCTGGACGAACGAGAACGTTCCCGGCGCCGCGTCGGCGGTCGCTCGCACGACGCCCTCGGCGCCGAGCATGTAGACGATCCCGGCGCCGGTCCACGCGACGTGGTGGACGAAGTCGCGACGCCTCATGACCCGCTCCGCACGACGACCGTGCCGTGCATCATGGGGTGGACGGTGCAGTGGTACGCGATTTTCCCGGCCTTCGCGAACGCGTGCGTCCATTTCTGGCCCTGGTTCAGCCCTTCGGAGTCCCACGAGGCATCGTCGGCCGTCGCAGTGTGCGCGTCGTCGTCGTCGTTGATGAAGGTCACCTGGTCGCCCGCCCGGACAGTGACCGAGGGCGGGACGAAGGCGTCGTCCCGGATGTGCACGACCGTTGCCGGACGAGCCGACGGAGCGGCTGCCAGCAGCGCGACGAGCGCTGCGGCGCCGAGGAGGGCTGTTCTCATACCGACGGTACGCCGCCGCGGGCCCCCGTGGTTCTAGGGCAGCGTGGTCGGCCGCAGCGTCGGGAGCGGGCGCGGCATGGCGAACGTCGACCGCGGCAGGCCCTTGGGGAAGCGCCAGTTGGCGAACGCGAGCCGCTCGTGCGCGACGCCGCCCGGCGCGTTGGCCTGCGCGTTCGCGCCGCGCGCGACCCAGTAGCGATCGGCCTTCCCGAACGTCACGCTGCCGCGCGCGGCATGCTGATCGGCCGCGAACGCGACCGACTGCGGCAGGAACGTCACCCCGTCGATCGCCACCTGCGTGAACGTGATCCCCCGCTTGCGCTTCTTCGGGGAGAGGGAGAAGACGTAGTCGACGTGCTTGCCGTCGCGGTGCACGCCCTCATACGTAAAGGCGTACGCCGCCGGCTGCGGCGCGAGCGCCGTCACGCTGTAGCGGTAGGGGCGGTTGCGGAAGATGCGCACGACCGGCGCGATCGAGCGCGTCCCGTTCACCGCCATCGTCTCATCGCGTTCGTCCTTCCCGCTACGAAAGACGCGGTGGGTCTGCTCGAGCGTGCGCGTCCCCGTCTGCTGCATCGTGTACACGAACACGAAGTCGTGCGGTTCTTTCAGCGCGGCGAGCGCGGTCTTGTACTTCGCGATCACCGCGGCCGGCGCGAGCAGCGGCGCGGGGGTCGCCGTCGCGGTCACCGTGCCGAGCGCAAGCCCCGCCGCAAGCAGTACGATCACGCCGTTTGCTTGCCGATGAGCTCGCGCATCGCGGTAAGCGCGGCGTCCGCCCCGGAGGGGTCTTTGCCCCCGCCCTGCGCCTGCGCGGGCGCGCCGCCGCCCTTGCCGCCGACCAGCGGCGCCGCGGCCTTGACGAGGTTCCCGGCGTGGACGCCCGCCTTCACCGCTTCGTCGCTCGCGCTCGCGAACAGCGATGCCGACGCGCCGTCGGTGCCGACCAGCGCGACGACACCGGACTTCAACCGCGCGCGGATCGCGTTGCCGAGCGCGCGCAGCGCCTCGGCGTTCGCCTCGGGGACGACCTCAGCGACGACGGGGACACCGCCGATCATCTCGGCACGGTCGGCGTAGGTCGCCGCATCACCGGCCGCGAGCCGCGCCTTGATCTCGCCCATCGCCTTTTGCAACTCGCGCACCTCGGACTGCAAACGGTCGACGCGCTCGACCAGCTCGTCGGGCTTCGCCGAGAGTTTCTCGCCGAGCATCGCGAGGGTGTCCTGCTGCCGCTCGACGTACGACTCGGCGGCTTTTCCGACGATCGCCTCGATGCGCCGCACGCCGCTTCCGATCGAGCTCTCGCTCAGCATCACGAACAGGCCGAGCTCGCCGGTGGTGTGTGCGTGCGTGCCGCCGCAGAACTCGACCGACGGCCCGAAGCCGACCACGCGCACGCGGTCACCGTACTTCTCGCCGGCCATCGTGATCGCGCCGGTCGCCTTCGCGTCCTCGATCGCGAGCTCGTTCATCTCCTGATGATAGTCGGCGCGGATGAGGTCGTTCACCCGCTGCGTCACCGCGCGGCGCTGCAGCGGCGTGAGCGCGCCGCTCGGACTACGAAAGTCGAACCGCATGCGGTCGACGCCGACCCACGACCCAGCTTGGATCACGTCTTCGCCGAGGACGTCTTTGAGGGCGCGCTGCAGCAAGTGCGCCGAGGTGTGGTGGCGGCGAATCTCTGCGCGCCACTCCGGATACACCTGCGTGTGCGCGAGCATCCCGACCGCGAACGCACCGCGCACGAGGCGGCCGTGGTGCGCGATCGCCTCACCGACGTACTGGGTGTCGGTCACCTCGAAGACGCCGGTCGATGTGGTGATGCGTCCGTGGTCGCCGACCTGGCCACCCTTCTCGGCGTAGAACGAGGTGCGATCGAGGATGATCTGCGCCTCGGTCTCGGCCTCGATCGCGTCGACCGGCCCGCCGCCGACCAGGATCGTCTGCACCGTGCCGTCGGCCTCCAGGCCGCCGTAGCCTTCGAACGCCGAGGAGCCGATCGCCACGTCGCTGACGCTCACCACCGCGCGCTTCGACGCGGCGTCGGCGCGCGCGCGTTCGCGTTGCTCGGTCATCTTCCGTTCGAAGCCGATCGAGTCGACGGCGACGCCGCGCTCGCTCGCGATCTCACGCGTGAGCTCGAACGGGAAGCCGTAGGTGTCGTGCAGCACGAACGCGTCTTCGCCCGAGATCAGCATCGTGCAGTCGCGGATCGCCTCGTCCATCTCGGCTTCGAGCAGCTCGATGCCGCGGTCGAGCGTGCGCAAGAAGCCGGCTTCCTCGGCGCGCAGCGCGTTCTGCACGTCGCCGAGACGCGCGCGCAGCTCGGGATAGCCGCTCTCGAGCGAGGTCACCACCGCGCCCGCGAGATCGGCCATGAACTCGCGCGGGAACCCGAGCAGACGGCCGTTGCGGATCGCGCGCCGGATCAAGAAGCGCAGCACGAAGCCGCGCTCGGTGTTCGACGGGTAGACGCCGTCGGCGATCAGGAACGTAGCAGCGCGCGCGTGATCGGCGATGATCCGCCGGCGCACCAGCTGCTCGTCGGGCGCGAGCGACGTCTTGCCGACCGGCGGCTGCGCGGCGATCAGATCGGTGAACAGATCGGTCTCGTACATCGAGACCTTGCCGTTCGCGACCGCGAGCATCCGCTCGAAGCCGGCGCCGGTATCGATCGCCTTCCGCGGAAGCTCCGTCAGCGTGCCGTCGGCGCCGCGGTTGTACTGCTGAAAGACGACGTTCCATATCTCGACGTAGCGGTCGCCCTTGTTCGGACCGTCGTCGTCGGGTCCTGACGCGTTCTCCGCACCGGTATCGTAGAAGATCTCGCTGCACGGGCCGCACGGACCGGTCGCGCCCATCGTCCAGAAGTTGTCTTCGTCCCAGCGGGTGATGCGGGCCGGCTCGAGCCCGATCTCGGTCTCCCAGATGCGCTGCGCGTCGTCGTCGGAGGTGTGGACCGTGACGGAGAGCTTCGCCGGGTCGACGCGCATCACAGTGGTCAGGAAATCCCACGCGAAGCCGATCGCTTCGGACTTGTAGTAGTCGCCGAACGAGAAGTTCCCGAGCATCTCGAGAAACGTGCCGTGCCGCCCGGTCCGCCCGACGTTCTCAATATCCGACTTGGCGCCCGCGACGCGCAGGCACCGCTGCACGGTGACCGCCCGCGCCGCCGGCGCAGGCGAGTCACCGAGGAAGACCGGGACGAACTGCTCCATCCCCGCGATCGTGAACAGCGTGGTGCTCATCTCGTCGGGGATGAGCGAGGCGGCGGGCAGATGCACGTGCTTCTGCCGCACGAAATAGTCGACGAACGCTTGACGGAGCTCTTGGGAAGTCATGGCCGACGCGTCAGGTTCGCGCCCCCCGGCCTCCTCACCCCGATCCTTCGGGCGGCGAGGTGAGCGACTCCGAGGATCGGAAGATCAGCGCCGTGAGCGCCGTGCAGGCGGGGCAGTCCCGCAGCTCGCCGTGGTTTCTGGTCGCCGTCCTGATCTACGCGCCGGCGATCTTGTTCATCGACGGCAGGCTGGCGAGCGCGTGGCCGTGGGAGTACGTCCTCGGCGCGCTCACCCTCGTGCTGCTCGCGCTCTGGACGACCCGGCTCTCGCCGTCGGACCGCGCACAGGTTTGGATCTGTGTCGTGGTCGCGACCGGCTGGGAATACCTCGGCTCGCAGATCTGGGGCGGCTACCGCTACCGCTTCGGCGCGATCCCGGCGTTCGTGCCGTTCGGCCACGGCCTCGTCTACGTGTTCGCTTTCAGCCTCGCGGCGATGCCGTGGGTCCAGCGCTATGAACGCCGCTTCGCGTACGTGATCCTCGCGCTGGCCTGGGCTTGGGCGATCGCCGGCGTCACTGTGCTTCCCGGGCTGACCCAGCGTGTCGACTGGCACGGGTGGTACTGGCTGCCGCTGTTCACGCTGGCGATCCTGTTCGGCCCGCGCAAGGCCCTCTTCGCCGGCATCTTCATCGCCGTCACCGACCTCGAGATCGCCGGGACGTGGTTCGGCGCCTGGACGTGGCTGGCCAACACGCCGTGGGCGCACGTGACCTCCGGCAATCCGCCCTCGGCGATCGCCGGAGGCTACGCCGTGATCGACGGCTCGGTACTGCTGATCGTCGCCTTCCTCGCGAGCCTGCGCCGGCGCTGGCCGTTCGGCCGGCGCGCTACTTCTCTTGCAGGAAGTTCTTGAGCTTTTCGAGCGCTTTCTGCTGGAGGCGCGAGACGTGCATCTGCGAGACGTTCAAGCGCTTCGCGATCTCGGTCTGCGAGACGCTCTCGTAGAAGCGCAAGTATAAGATCACGCGCTCGCGGCCGGTCAGCACCTGGAACGCGCGTTCGAGGTTGGCGCGGTCTTCGAGGAGTTCCAAACCGGCGTCGTTCTGGCCGACGTAGTCGGCGAGCGTCTGCGACTTCTTGTCGCCTTCGCCGTTGAGCTCGGTGTCGAGCGAGAGCAGGTTGTAGGCCTGTCCGAGCTCCTGCGCTTCGAGGATGTCTTCTTCGGAAGCGCCGAGGTGGGCGGCGAGCTCGGCGACGGTCGGCGAGTGACCGAGCTTGACGGTCAGTTTCTCGATCGCGCGGTTGACGGACAGGTTCAGCTCCTGCAGCCGGCGCGGGACTTTGACGGCCCAGCCCTTGTCACGGAAATAGCGCTTGATCTCGCCGACGATCGTGGGGGTCGCGTAGGTGGTGAACTCCACGCCGCGCTCCAGATCGAAGCGGTCGATCGCCTTGAGCAGGCCGACCGTGCCGACCTGAATCAGGTCGTCGAGCGCCTCGCCTCGGTTGGCGAACTTAACGGCCAGATAGCGGACGAGGTTCAGGTGCGCGACGACGAGCTCGTTGCGCAAACGGTCGAACTCGTTGAGCCCCGAGTGGTCGGTGCCGCTATCGAGCTCCTTGTTCGCGCGGAGCTCAGCGAACCGCGCAAACGCCTGGCGTGCGCGGTTGCGGTCCCACCGTTCCTCGTCCACGTGAGGAACCGACGAAGACATGGCTAGACGGTAACGCGCTTCGCCATGACGAGTTCCGTACCGGTGTGCGGATCGCTCGTGTAGTCGACGCTGTCCATCAGGGCGCGAATCAGGAACACGCCCAGTTCTTCGGTGCGGCCCTCGGCGAGCCCGCCTTTTTTCAGGGGTTCGAGGTGAGCCGCTGGAGAGTGGTCGCGGACTGTGACGCGGAGCTCGTCCTCGAGCGCGTCGCAGACGATCTCGATCGTTCCGGCATCCTCGCCGCCGGCGCTCTGGATCGAGTTGGTACAGGCCTCGGCGATGGCGAGCTTGATATCCTCGATCTCGTCGACCGAGAAGCGCAGGCGACTGGCCACCGCCGCGACCGCGAGGCGCGCGACAGCCACCCACTCCGCGCGGCCGGGGATCTTCAGTTCGACCGTGCCGTGAGAAGACACTTCGAGGAGAGCCGGGTTCACACCAGCGCCTTCATCGCGCTTTGCTCGTCGTCGAAGATCCCGAAGATCTTCACGAGCCCGGTGATGTCGAAGATCTTCTTGATCTGCGGGTTGGTGCACACGAGATTCACCGAACCTCCGTGCTCGCGCACGCGCTTGAGGCCGCCGATGAGGACGCCGAGGCCGGTCGAATCGATGTAGCGCACCTTCTCGAGGTTGATGACAAGGTTGTAGTGTTCCTGATCGATCAGCTCCGTGATCGCGTCCTTGACCTTGGGCGAAGTGTAGACGTCGATCTCGCCGGTGAGGTCGACGACGTACGCGTCGCCTTCTGACTCACGAACGTTGACTTTGATATCCACCGTATCTCCTAGCTTTCGCTGCTTTCGTTCTCGAGAGTGGTGCGCTGCTGCGCTGCTGCGTCTTTGCCTTCGACGATCGCTCCGTCGATGCGGGCCTTCGCATCGGCGACGATCTGGCGCCCGCGCGCCAGCAGATCGCCGGCGTCACCGGCGGTGTCCCGCGCGCGTTCTCCCGCTTCGCGCGCTTTGGCGACGAGAAGATCTCGCGTGTCTTCGCCCGATTGCGGGGCGAGGATCATCGCGAGCACGGCCCCCGCGAGCGTGCCGATCGCAAGGCCGGTGACGAAACCGCCGAGACCTCCCCCGCCGTCGCCGCGCTCCTCAGACACCGGTGTGAACGCCTCCGTCGGTCGGCGTGGCCGGTACGCCGTCCGGCGTTCTGCCGCGGCGTCCGGCGACGAGCCGCTTCAGTCCGGCGGTGATCCCCGTGAGCGCAGAGCCGACGTTGACCAGCGCGGGGGCGACCGCGTCTGAAGCGAGCTTGGCGGTGTTGCCGACGCTGCCGGCGACCGTTTCGAGTGTCCC
Source organism: Vulcanimicrobiota bacterium (assembly GCA_003168375.1). GTDB lineage: Bacteria > Vulcanimicrobiota > Vulcanimicrobiia > Vulcanimicrobiales > Vulcanimicrobiaceae > Vulcanimicrobium > Vulcanimicrobium winogradskyi. The sequence goes on along the minus strand of PMSI01000001.1, from coordinate 1,079,490 downwards.
TACCACCGCGCCCAGACGCGCAACGGCGGCGTCGGCGGAGTCGGCGATGCCGCCGACATGGGCCAGCGTCTCGACAACCGGCGCCGAGAGCGCGGAGATTTGACGGTCCACTTCATCGAGCGTGCCGTTGAGTCTCGCGAACGTCTTCGCCATGGCCGAGCAAGCGATGAACACCCCGAGGCCCACAAGGAGCACGCCAAGGCCGACCCCGACATCTAAGACGATCGCCCACCAGTTAACGCCCGAACTCAAAACCGATCCTCCGCGCGCTCGCTAGAGCCACGGTCCGCCCTTTCCCACAATTAGGCGCCCCTACACCGTGACTGGGCCGCGCACGCTCGCTAACAGAGCAGGGAACCGCAACACGACATCGTCGATCTCGGCGGCGCCGGTGGCCCGCCCGAGCGAGAACCGGATGACGCCGCGCCGGTGCGGCTCGTCGAGCCCGATCGCGGCGGCGACGTGGCTCGGCTCGAGCGAGCCGGCCGCGCACGCACTCCCGGCTGCGGCGGCGATCCCTTCGAGATCGAGGCGGATCAGGAGCGCATCCGACGGCACGTCGGCGAAGGCGACCGAGAGACAGCCCGGCAGCCGCGGCGCACCGGCCCCGTTGACGACGGCGTCCGGAACGCTCGCGAGAATCCCGGCTTCGAGGCGGTCGCGCAGGGCGGCGACGCGCGCCGCGGTCTCCGGCCGCTCGGCCTCGGCGAGCGTCAGGGCGGTCGCGAACCCGGCGATACCCGCGACGTCTTCGGTCCCGGCGCGCAAGCCCTGCTCCTGACCGCCGCCGACGATCAGCGGCTCGAGCGGCGTGCCTTGCCGGACGTACAACATCCCGACGCCCTTCGGACCGTGGAACTTGTGCCCCGAGAGCGAGAGCAGGTCGACCCCGAGTGCGTCCACCGAGAGCGGCAGCCAACCCGCCGCCTGCACCGCGTCGGTGTGAAACAGCACGCCGCGCGCACGTGCGAGCCGCGCGAGCTCGGCGACCGGCTGGACGACACCGATCTCGTTGTTCGCCCAGATCACGCTGGCGAGCGTCGTCTCCGGCGTCAGAGCGGCGGCAAATGCGGCCGGATCGACGAGTCCGCGCGCATCGACCGGCAGCCGCGTCACGCGCCAGCCGTCGCGCTCGAGCAGATCGACTGCGTGAAGGACCGCGTGATGCTCGATCGCCGTCGTGACGACGTGCCGCCCGCGTCCCGCGAGCGCGCGCGCCGCACCGACGACCGCCAGGACGTCGGCCTCAGAACCGCCGCCGGTAAAGACGATCTCGCGCGGCGACGCGCCGAGCACGCGCGCGACCGCCTCGCGCGCCGCGTCGAGCGCCGCGCGCGCCGCGCGCCCCTCGGCATGCAGCGAGCTCGGATTGTAGCCCCCTCCGAGCAACGGCAGCATCGCCGCAACGACCTCCGGCCGAGCCGGCGTCGTCGCCGCATGATCGAGATAGATCCGCGTCATGTGCTACGGTGAACCCCGATCGCTGCGGGCTGGGTGCGGCGAAGGGCCGTCACGGCATTGCGACCAGTGCGGCTGCCACCAACGCGCTAAAGTCGGGCCCGTTCATCGCCTCGACGAACGCGCGTACATTCGCGTTCAGTGCGGTTTCGAGCACCTTGTCGTCGCGAGGGTCCCGGCATCCCATCGCGAGACCGCGAATCGCGATGATCGTTGCGACGGAAACGACGCGTTCGACGAACGCCGCAGCGTACTGGGCGTCGAGACCGATTCGCGGGCGCGAGAGAACATCCGCGAGTTCGCGCAACATGGGCTCCAATGTCACGATCTCATATCGCTCGCCGGTGAGCCCGTTTTCGACGAGCTGTCGGGACCGCGATGCACTCCCCGCGCTGATGGCGAGGGCGGCGGATATGAGCACCCCGGTGTCGATGACGGCCTTCATCAATAGTCTCCGAGGCCGACGCGAGCGCCTGGGCGGTCTAGCGTTCGTCCATGACGGCCGTGACGAGGTCCTCGATCTCTTCAGGTGCCCGCTTTGGTCCCTTGCCGGCGTAGCGGCGGAGAAACTCCTGAAGGTCCGCACGGAGCGTAGCGCGATCGGGCTTTCCATGCATCCGCTCGCGGATGACCCGGTCGATGCCTTCGCGGACGAGATCGGAGACCGAGACGCGCTCGGTCGTGGAGACGAGCTTGAGCGCCGCGAGACGCTCGTCGTCGACGTAAAAGTTGGTGCGTTTCACGATCGGTCTCCGTAGTCGGGCCCCGCGCTTCTAAGTCGCGGCCAGAGTCCTCTCCCGAATATACATCATAGTGATGTATATTGTCAACACCTACTCATCGTCGCCGAACGGATCGCTATCGGCCGCTTGCGCGCTGCCGCGGCGTGCGTCGATCCAGGCGCGGAGCCGCGCTTCATCGCCCTGTTTCGTCGGCTGGAAGTAGGTGCGGTCGCCGAGCGCCTCGGGGAGGTTCGACTGCAGCGCGACCGCCGGGGGCAGGTCGCCCTCGGCGTCCATCTCGGCGTAGTCGGTGTGCGCGTAGCGGTAGCCCTCGCCGTAGCCGAGGTTGCGCATCAGCTTCGTCGGCGCGTTGCGCAGGTGGAGCGGGATCGGATCGTTGCGCGTCGATTCGACGTCGTCGAGGGCGGCGCCGTACGCGCGCCCGACGGTGTTCGACTTGGGTGCCGTGGCGAGGTACAGCACCGCGTGCGCCAGCGCGAAGTGGCCTTCGGGCATTCCCACGAAGTGCACCGCTTGCTGCGCCGCGAGGGCGAGCGGCAGCGCGTGTTTGTCGGCGAGGCCGACGTCTTCGCTGGCGAGGATCACGAGCCGGCGCGCGATGAACAGCGGATCCTCGCCGGCATCGATCATGCGCGCCAGCCAGTACACCGCGGCATCCGGATCGCTGCCGCGGATCGTCTTGATGAACGCGCTGATCGTGTCGTAGTGCGAGTCTCCGGACTTGTCGTAGCCGGTCGCGCGGCGCTGCAGCGCGTCGGCGATCGTCTGCACGTCGACGACGCGCTTGCCGTCCTCGCGCTTCGGCGCGGACGACGCCGCGAACTCGAGCGTGCTGAGCGCCGAGCGCGCGTCGCCGTTGGCGAGGTTGACCAGCGCTTCGAGCGCGTCCGGCACCAGGTCGATCTGCTGCTTGCCGAGCCCGCGCTCGGAATCGCTCAGCGCGCGCTCGACCAGCACGCGCACGTCGTCGTCGCCGAGTGCTTTCAGAACGAACACGCGCGAGCGCGAGAGCAGCGCTGAGTTGACTTCGAACGACGGGTTCTCGGTCGTCGCGCCGATCAGCGTGACGGTGCCGTCCTCGACGTACGGCAGCACCGCGTCCTGCTGCGCCTTGTTGAAGCGGTGGATCTCGTCGATGAACATGACCGTGCGCCGCCCTGCGGCGCGCAGCTTGCGCGCGTCGGCGACGACCCGGCGCAGGTCGGCGACGCCGGCGCTGACCGCCGAGAGCGCGGCGAAATGCGCGCCGGTCTGGTTGGCGATGATGCGCGCCAGCGTCGTCTTGCCGGTTCCCGGCGGACCCCAGAGGATCATCGAGGGAACTTGGTCGGATTCGATCGCGCGCCGCAGCGCGCGCCCCGGCCCGACGATCTGCTCCTGTCCGACGAACTCGTCGAGCGTGCGCGGGCGCATTCGCGCGGCGAGCGGCTCGCGCACGCTCTTGCCGCCGCCTTCTTCGCCGCTGTCGAACAGCCCGATCAAATCGGTATCGGCAGCCGGCGTCTCTTGGGCGCCGGAGTCGGCGAGGCTGAGCCGGGCGCGGACGTCGGCACCGGCTGCTTGATGATGATCGGTTTGCCGTCGGAGAGCACGTGCTTGCTGTTGAGATTGTAGTCCATCTCGTCAGCACGCAGCGAAGAGTCGCCCTCCGATGTCTTCACGTGACCTTGCAGGTGCAGCATCCCGGTGCCCCGGTTCAGCACGCCGCGATCGGCGTCGGCCTTTCGTATGCCCTGCTCGAAGTGGACGTGACCGATAGCGATGTAGACCTTCGCCTTCGCGTCGACGTCGAGCCGGTCGCAGGTCAGCGTCGAGGGTCCGCCTTTGGCGTACTCGTCGTTGGAATCAGCCTCCGGCGCGTTCCCGTTGTCGTGGATCACGACGTTGCCGATCAGCGTGATCGTGCTGCGCTTGTCGTTCCCTTCGGCCTGATTCGCCGTACCGTCGCTCCCCGGGCGCGAGAACGTGACTTTGTGCGGCATCGTGAAATCGCCGTTCGCTTTGCGGCTGATCTCGTCGGTCTCGATCTTGTAGAACGGCGTCTCAAGCGAGGGCAGCGACTTGTTCGGCGCGGACGACTGCGCGGCGGCCGGCGAGGGCGGCGCAGCCGGCGACGGTCGGGGCGAGGGTGCGGCGCCGGCGCAGAGCGCGACGACCGCGAGGCCCACCAACAACGCGCGCGCCGTCGCCTGCATCGGCGTTACGGTTTCCGTGTCGGCGACGGCTTCGGCTTCGGCTTCGGCTTTTGCGAAGGCGGCGCACTGGGCGGCGGAGCCGGCCGGTTCGCGGGCTGCGTCATCGCCGCAGGGTTACCGTGGACGTCGGCATCTTTGGTGTTGAGATTGTAGTCGACCGAGTCGGCCGAAAGCGTCGAGCCGTTTTCGCTGAGGTGGACGTTGCCGTCGAGATGCAGCAGCCCGTTGGCCCGGTTCAGCACGGCGTGATCGGCGGTGCCGGTGCGCGCGCCTTGCGAGAAGTGGACGTTGCCCGTCGCGGTGTAGAGCTTCTGCTTCGAATCGATCTCGAGCTTGTCGCAGATGAGCGTGGCCGGGCCGCTCCCCTTGTACGCTGCATCGCCCGCTTCGGTCGCGTTCCCGCTGTCGTGCACGACGACGCTGCCGATCAGCGTTGCGGTCCCTTGCTTCGAGTTTCCGTTCGCCTTGTCGCCGACCGCGTCGGTACCGGGACGGAAGAAGCGCACGCGGTGCGGCATCGTGAAGTCGCCGGTGTTGAAGTTCCAATGCGTCTCGCTCGTCTCGATCCGGTAGTCCGGCGTCGAGAGCCCGTTCTGCCCCGGGGCGGCGGCGGGCGCGGCTGCGCCGCAGCTCAGCGCGACGCCGAGCAAGAGCGCCAGGTGAAGGACGGGACGGCGAGGGGTCATCACGCTATGAAACGATCTCGCAAGAGGAAGGTCGCGGCTAGGAACGCAGCGAGCCGTTGTAGCCGACGCGCTGGCCCGTGCCGATCGCGACGCACGACATCGGGTCCTCGGCGACGATAACCGGAATCCCTGTGACCTCGCCCAGGAGCGTGTCGAGCCCGCGCAGCAAGGCGCCGCCGCCGGTCAGGATCACGCCGCGATCGATGATATCGGCTGCCAGCTCGGGCGGCGTCTTCTCGAGGACGGCCTTCACCGCTTCGACGATCGCCTGCACCGGCTCGGAGAGCGCTTCGCGCACCTCTTCGGAGGTGATCTTCACCGTCTTGGGGAGTCCGTTGATCAAGTCGCGCCCGCGAATCTCCATCGCCAGCTCCTGGTCGAGCCGGAACGCGGAACCGATCTTGATTTTGATCTCCTCGGCCGTCCGCTCGCCGATCATCAGGTTGTAGACGCGGCGGATGTGGCGGATGATCGCCTCGTCGAGCTTGTTGCCGGCGACGCGGATCGACTGCGAGACGACGATCCCGCCGAGCGAGATCACCGCGACGTCGGTCGTGCCGCCGCCGATGTCGACCACCATGTTGCCGGAAGGCCCGTCGATCGGCAGGCCGGCGCCAATCGCCGCCGCCATCGGTTCTTCGATGATGTCGACCGACTTCGCGCCCGCGAGCTTGGCGGCGTCACGCACGGCCCGCTCCTCGACCGAGGTGATCTCGGCCGGCACGCAGATGACGACCGACGGTTTCGGGCGGAACAGCGTGCTCCAGAACCCGCGCTGGCGCGTGACCTTCTTGATGAAGTAGCCGAGCATCACCTCGGTCACCTCGAAGTCGGCGATGACGCCGTCGCGGAGCGGGCGGATCGCCTGGATGTTGCTCGGCGTCTTGCCGAGCATCAGCCGCGCCTCTTCGCCGACGGCGAGAGTCTTGTTCGTGCGCACGTCTTTCGCAACGACCGAGGGCTCGCGCAACACGATGCCCTTGCCCCTGACGTACACGAGGACGTTGGCGGTACCCAGATCGATCCCGATGTCGATGACGATAACTCCCGGACTGGCTCCGCTCGCGGGATACGCGACGGAGCCGCTGTTGAAAACGGCTCCAGGGGGTTCGGCCCCCGGTCCGGGATTCCTCAGTCGGGACTAAGAGTAGTCCCGCAACGTAAGCGTCACGGTGCTCACGGTACCGTCCTTGGCGGGGACGCCGGGTACGATTGCGGTTCCAAACCGCGCTAGATGACCAGCGGATCGTCGATCAGGACGCCTCCGAGTGAGCTCCAGTTCGACCACGGCCCGGCATGCGGCGCCGTTTGCCAGATGTGATGCAGCGCCTTGTCGGTGCCGCGCGCGAACGCCTCGAGCCGGCCGTCGGAGTTGTCGATGGCGATCGGATCGCTGGTGATGTCGCCGCCCAGCGAATCCCAGTTCGACCACGGCCCGGCATGCGGCGCCGTTTGCCAGATGTGATACAGCGCGCTGCTCGTACCGCGAGCGAACACCTCAAGCCGCCCGTCGGAGTTGCGCGCCACGGCGGGGTCGCTTGTGATCACGCCGCCCAGCGAGCTCCACGACGACCACGGTCCCGCATGCGGCGCAGTCTGCCAGATGTGGTAGAGCGCGTTGTTGGTACCGCGCGCGAACACCTCGAGCCGCCCGTCGGAGTTGACGGCGACGGCGGGATCGCTGGTGATGACGCCGCCCAGCGAGCTCCATCCGGACCATGGACCTGCATGCGGCACAGTTTGCCATATGTGGTAGAGCGCGTCGTTGGTACCGCGGGCGAAAACCTCAAGCCGCCCGTCGGAGTTGAGCGCCACGGCGGGATCGCCCGTGATCACACCGCCCAGCGAGCTCCACGACGACCACGGTCCCGCGTGGGGAGCAGTCTGCCAGATGTGGTAGAGCGCGTTGTTGGTACCGCGCGCGAACACCTCGAGCCGCCCGTCGGAGTTGAGCGCGACGTCGGAATCGCTCGTGATAACGCCGCCCAATGAGCTCCATGCGGACCACGGCCCTGCGTGCGGCGCCGTTTGCCAAATGTGGTAGAGCGCGTTGTTGGTGCCGCGCGCGAAGACTTCCAGCCGGCCGTCGGAGTTATCCGCGACCGCGGGAACGCTGGTGAGCACGCCCCCGAGTGAGTTCCATCCCGACCACGGGCCGGCGTGCGGCGCCGTTTGCCAATTGTTGTAGAGTGCGTGGTTCGTTCCGATGCAGAAGACCTCGAGCCGGCCATCGGAATTGCAAGCCACGGACGCAACGCGTGGCGCAGTGATTGCTAAACCCATGTCGTTTTTTCACCCCGTACGAACCCCGAAAAGAGAAACCTAGGTTAGCACAGCAAGGCGAGTGTAGCAACGGCCGATCGCTCCCTTGTCGACGCGCCAGTCGACCCTTGACATCCTGAGCGCCAACCTTTGTCATCCTGAGCTTGTCGAAGGGCCGTGACCGCTCGCCCGATCGAAGCGCCCGAGATCATCGCGACGCGCGACCGCATGGCCCCATACGTGCGGCGCACTCCTGTGATCGAGCTCGACGCGCACGAACTCGGACTCGGCTTGTTCACGCTGCACGCGAAGCTGGAGCTGCTTCAGCACGCGGGCTCGTTCAAGACGCGCGGCGCGTTCGCGAACCTGCTCGCGCGCGAGATCCCGGCCGCGGGCGTGGTCGCAGCGTCCGGCGGTAACCACGGCGCCGCCGTCGCGTACGCGGCGATGAAATGCGGGATCCATGCCACGATCTTCGTGCCGAGCATCTCGCCGCCGGCGAAGCTGGATCGTATCCGCGCGTATGGCGCAGAGCTGGTGGTCACGGGCGAGCGCTACTCCGACGCGCTCGAAGCGTCGCTCGCGCACGTCACCGCGACCGGCGCGCTGCCGGTGCACGCGTTCGACCAGCGCGAGACCCTGCTCGGCCAAGCGACGCTCGCCGCGGAGCTCGAGGAGCAGCTGCCCGAACTCGACACGCTCCTGGTCGCGGTCGGGGGCGGCGGTTTGATCGGCGGGATCGCCGCCTGGTACGCCGGGCGCGTTCGCATCATCGGCGTCGAGCCCGAAGGCGCACCGACGCTCGCGCACGCGCTCGCAGCGGGACAGCCGGTCGACGCTCCGACCGACAGCATCGCCGCGGACTCGCTCGCACCGCGTCGCGTCGGCGCACTGATGCTCCCCTACGCACAGCGCTACGTCGAGCGCGTCGTGCTCGTTACCGACGACGCGATCCGCGAATCCCAGCGCGCGCTGCTGCGCGCGCTCACGATCGTCGCCGAACCCGGCGGCGCGGCGGCGTTCGCCGCGCTGCTCTCGGGTGCGTACGTCCCCGCGCCCGGCGAACGCGTCTGCGTCCTGGTCAGCGGCGGCAACAGCGCCGCCGTCGATTTCGGTCGCTGACTCAGGAGCGCCGATCCTCCGCGTCCGGGAGCCTGCTCGCTTCACCGAGTCGCGCGAAGATCTGCTCGTGACCCGGGCGCTTCCGGAGTTCGGCCGCCACCGCGCCATGACGCTCTTCGAAGACGTACGCGCGAATCTCGTCTTCCTCATCGCGTGAGGCGCGAGCACCGCTCGCCGCTTCCAACAGCATCTCGGCGAGCACATCGGACGAGAGCGCATGCGGCTGCTCGAAGGGTCGCAGGCCGTACTCTTCGGCGAGCGCGGCGGCGCGCCGCTTCTGAGGCCGGCTCACGATGTCGAAGAAGTGCTCCAGCTCAGTCTCGACCATTCGTTCGACATAACGGTCCTCGTCGGGATCGATCAGCGGGACGATGAGCGGTATTCCATGCCATCCGCGCTCGCCGAGGAACGATATCTCGCGGTGGGTCGCCAGGTGGTACCGAATGGCGGTCAGCGCTGAGACGATCGCTTGGAGCGAGTCGATGCCGTGCGCCGTATTGCGCACCGGCTCCGGGAGTCCGTCGATCGCGAATTCGCAGTCAGCGTGGTCGTCGCACGGTACGGGAGGCCAGAGACGAACCACCACGTCGTGCTGTTGCTCACCGTCGTCCCATTGCAGTGTTCGAAGTGTCATGGGTTCCGGCTGCCGCGGCTCTTCAACGTCGCCCATGCGCGCGCGAATCAGACGCTGGGGTAGACGATCGTGTCGAACGTGCCGGTCGGTTCGTTGAACGGGACGATGCCGCTGGCGCGCTGCACCTGCGCGCCGAGCGAGGAGAGCGTTTCTTCGAGGCGCTCGTAGCCGCGATCGATGTATTCCAGGCCGATGATCTCGGTCTCGCCCGAGGCACCGAGTCCGGCCAGCACGAGCGCGGCGCCGGCACGAATGTCGGGCGCTTCGACCGGCGCGCCGGAGAGCTGCGCGACCCCTTTGACCAGCGCGGTGTTGTTGTCCATCGCGACGCGCACGTCGGCGCCCATGCGGACGAGCTCGTTGACGTACGAGAAGCGCGCGTTGAAGATCGACTCCTCGACGACGCTGACGCCGGGCGCGGTGCACAGGAACGAGAGCAGCTGCGGCTGCAAGTCGGTCGCGAAACCGGGATGCGGCGCGGTGACGACGTCCGTCCCGCCCTTCACCGTGTCGGCCTGCACGCGCACCCAATCGTCGCCGGTCGTCACTTGCACGCCGCACTCGCCGAGCGCAAGCTGCAGCGCCAGCACGTCGTCGGGGCGCGTCTTCTTCACCGTCACGTCGCCGCGCGTGATCGCGCCGGCGATCAGCAGCGTCCCGGTCGCGATGCGGTCGGGGATGATCTCGTACTCGACGCCGCGCAGTTCCGCGACGCCGGTGACGCGGAGCGTGTCACCGCCCTGTCCCTCGATCTTGGCGCCCATCGCGACCAGGAAGTTCGCGAGGTCGACGACCTCGGGTTCCATCGCCGCGTTGTGGATGACCGTGTCGCCGTCGGCGGTAACCGCGGCCAGCATCGCGTTCTTCGTCGCGCCGACCGACGGCATGCGAAACTCGATCTCGCCGCCGTGCAGGCGTCCGCCGCGCGCGCTCGCGATCAGGTACCCGTGGGCGACCGAGACCTCGGCGTCCAGCGCCCGGAACGCCGCCTCGTGCAGATCGGTCGCGCGGGTTCCGAGCACACAGCCGCCCGGGAGCGGAACCTCGGCGCGGCCGAACCGTCCCAGCAGCGGGCCGCACAGATCGAACGAAGCCGCCAGCTTGCGCACCAGCGTATACGGCGCGCGCGCCTTGTTGACGTTGGCGGCGTCAATGGTGATCGTATTGCGGTCTTGCAGCGAGAGCCGCGCACCGAGCGCTTCCAGCAGCGACCACATCACCGAGACGTCGGTGATGCGCGGAACGCGGTGCAGCGTCACCTTGCCGCGCGCCAGCAGCGCCGCGGCCATGATGGGCAGAGCAGCGTTCTTGGCGCCTTGCACCTCGACGCTGCCTTCCAGGCGCGCGCCGCCGACGACGCGCAGGGTGGTATCGAGACGATCGAGGACGTTCATGCGACAGTCCATCCGACGAGCGGTTCCAGCGCGATGGTTTCACCGTCGTGCGTACCGCCCGTGAACGTCGCTTGCAGCCGGCGGTCCTCGCCGACGCCGATCTGCACCGTGAACGCCCGCATCCCGTCGACCTCGCGCATCCGGGCGCGTGCGCTTTCCGCCTTCCCGGCGTACCGGCCGCCGTCGACGTCCACGAACCGGATGTTGCCGTCGGGATAGAATCCGAATGCGAATCGGCCCTCGCCGACCCGCCCGCCGACGACCTGCGAGGTCGCGTCGGCGAGGTCGGTGATGAAACGCGGGACGGCGTTGGGGTCCGGGGGCGGCTCCGGCGGACGCTCGGGCGGCGGTCCGAAGCGCGGTGCCCCCAACGACCCGGGCTCAACCGCCCTGATCGTCACCCGGCGCGGCGGCTCGGGTTCGGGCTCCGCACGCGGTAGCGGCGGGGGGACCGTGGCGGCGGGCCGGGTCGCAGCCGGCGGGGGCGCTGTAAAACGCGGCCGCGCAACAGGCTCCCACACGGGCTCGGGTTCGGGCGCGGCCGCGACGACGGGTTCGGGCTCCCGCGGCGGCGGCAGCGCGGGGGCCGGCTGCGGTTCGGGTTCGGGTTCGGGCTCCGGCTCCGGTTCGGGCTCCGGCTCCGGCTCGGGAACGGCGGCGGCCGGCTCGGGGATCGGCTCGGGCCGCCGGACGAAGGCGGGTTCGGGCTCGCGCTGCGGCGGCGAGACGGGCAGGTCGCGGACGAACGCGACGTCCTGGGCCGCGAGCGGGAGCGCGGGCGCGGGGGTGCCCGACGGCTTAGGTTCGGGCTCGGTCGGCGCAGGAGCCTCGGCCTCGTGGGGACGATTTCGCGTCATCGCCCACAGGCAAAGCCCAAGCGCCGCGAGCTGAACCCCGACTGCGGCCACGAAGACCCAGGGCGGCGTGCGTTTCATTCCACCCTTCCGCTTCGTCGCGAACGTCGGCGTTTCTTGGGGAGAACGACACCGTGCAGCGTAGCATCATCGCACCGGCCGAGCGCGTGACCAACCTGCGTTGGGGGATCGCGCTGATCCTCGGCTTCGGCGTCCTCATCAACTACATCGACCGCGGCGCGCTTTCGGTCGCCTCCAAGCCGCTTCACGACGAGCTGGGGCTCGGTCCGGAACAATTCGGGATCTTGAGCAGCGCGTTCTTCGCCGTCTACGCGTTCTCGCAGATTCCGATCGGTTACATCCTCGACCGCTACGGCGTGACGGTGGTCTCGCGGATCGGCGCGTTCCTGTGGAGCATCGCCGCCGCGTGCACCGCGATCGCACCGAACTTCGCAACGATTTACGCCACCCGGCTCTTCCTCGGTCTGGCCGAGGCACCGACGTTCCCGGCGAACGCGAAGGCCGTCGGCTACTGGTTCCCCCGCAGCGAGCGCGGCCTCGCGACCTCCCTCTTCGACGCCGCCGCGAAACTCTCGAACGCCGTCGGCGTCGCGTTCACCGCATACCTGCTGGTGATGTTCGGGTGGCGCGGGATGTTCTGGTGGACCGCCGGGCTCAGCTTCGTGTTCTTCATCCTCTTCTACGTCTTCTATCGCAACCCGAGCGCAGATAAGCGGCTCACGCACGCGGAGGCGCAGTACATTCGCGAGGGCGGCGGCGAACCGGAGACGCCGGAAGGTCAGCGGCCGCGCGGCGCGAGCCTGCTGTACCTCGCCTCGCAGCGGAAAGTCTGGGGCCTGACGATCGGGTTCGCCGCCTACGGCTATCTCTTCGCATTCCTCCTGACGTGGCTCCCGACGTACTTGCAGACGACGTTCGGGATCAACATCCTCAAAGCGGGCGGCTACGTGTTCTTGATCTGGGGCGTCGGGACGCTCACCGACTTGATCGTCGGCGGCTGGCTCGTGGACTATCTGATCAAGCGCGGCGCCGACGCCAACCGTGTGCGCAAGACCGTACTGATCCTCGGGCTCGTCATGGGCTTCGCCGTCATCGGCGCAGCGTACACGAAGGACATCAACGTCGCGGTCGCCTGGATCACGATCGCCGTCGCCGGAATCTCGTTCCACGCACCGGTGGGTTGGTCGATCCCGGCGCTGATCGCACCCACGAACAGTACGGGCCAGGTCGGCGGCATCATGAACTTCCTGAACAACGTCGCGGGCTTCTTCGCGCCGACGGTTACGGGGATCATCGTCGCCACGACCGGCTCGTTCAACATCGCATTGATCACGGCCGCGATCATCCTGATCGTAGGGATCATCTCGTACGTCTTCGTGCTGGGCCGCATCGAGAAGATCCCGGAGCCCGCCGCTTCGACAAGCGCAGCGTGACAGGGACGGCGTGACCGCCGCTGCTCCCGCCGTCGTCGTCGGGGTCGATCTCGGGACGTCGGCGGTGAAGGTGCTCGCCGTGACGACGGGCGGCCGTGAGATCGCGACCGGCTCCGAGTTCTACGGGCTCGAAACACCGCACGCCGACTACGTCGAGCAGGATGCGGACGTCGTCTACCGGGCGACGATGCACGTCCTCGCGCGCGTGCTGGCCGACGTGCGAATGCGCGGCAGCGAAGTCGCGGCGATCGGCTTCTCGAGCGCGATGCACGGCGTGCTCTGCGTCGACGACGACGGCGAGCCGCTCTCGCACGTGATCACCTGGATGGACCGGCGCGCGCACGCGATCGCCGACAAGTGGCGCAGCGACGGCACCGCGCTCGCTTTGTACGAATCGACCGGCGCGCCGATGCATCCGATGCTGCCCGTAGCGAAGCTGCGCTGGCTCGCCGAGCACGACGCGCAGCTGTTCGCGCAGGCGCGCCGTTTCGTCGGTCTCAAAGAGCTGGTGATCTTCCGCTGGACCGGCGAGTGGCTCGTCGACCACGGGATCGGCTCCGCGACCGGGATGCTCGACCTGCGCACGCGCGACTGGAATCCGCGCGCGCTCGAGCTCGCCGGAGTCGGCGCCGACCGGCTGTCGCGACCGGCTCCGCCGTCGACCGCGCTGCGCCGCTTCAGGCCGGCGATCGCGCGCGAGCTCGGGCTTACCGAAGAGACGGCGGTGGTGCTGGCGTCCTCGGACGGCGCGCTGGCGAACATCGGCGTCGGCGCCAGCGCCCGCGGCGACGTCGCGCTCACGCTCGGCACCTCCGGTGCGGTGCGCGTCCTCACGCCCGAGCCGGTGCTCGACTCGCGCGCGCGCACGTTCTGCTACTGCGCCGACGACACGCGCTACATCGTCGGCGGCCCGACCAGCGCCGCCGGCGCGTCGCTCGACTGGATCTTCGCGCTGCTCCTCGACGAGCTGCCGAAAGAGGCGCGCTTCGCGCGCGCGGCCGAACTCGCGGCTGAGGTCGCACCGGGCGCGGAGGGGCTCGTCGTCCTGCCGTTCTTCGCCGGCGAGCGCGCACCGTACTGGAACAGCGCGCTGCGCGGCGCCTTCGACGGTCTCGACCTCGCGCACGACCGCCGCACGATCCTGCGGGCGGCGTTCGAGAGCGTCGTCTTCGGCGTGTACGCGGTCTACGACGTCGTGCGCGAGCTCGCGCGCGACGCGGAACGTTTGCTGCTCAGCGGCGGGCTGACGAAGGCGCCGCTCGTGCGCCGGCTGCTCGCCGACGTCTTCGGCCTGCCGGCGGTGCAGCCGCACGAGCAGGAAGCCTCGGCGTTCGGCGCCGCGCTGCTCGCGGCCCAAGCCGTCGGTCTCATCGACGATGCGAGCGCCGCGGCGCGCGCCGTCGGATACGACGCGCCGACGCAGCCGAATCCCGAGCTCGCGCTGACCTACCGGGTCGCGTTCGAGAAGTACCGGCGCCACATCGACGCGCATCTCCCATTGATGCGGTAGCGGCGCTCAGCCGAGCCGGTCCACCCGTGCAGGCGGCGTCAAGAACGCGTTGAGCGCGTACCACAATCGCGCGCGGTCGTAGCCGAGGACCAGCGAGTGCGCCGAGCCCGGGATGACGACGTACTGCTTGTCGCGGTTCGCCAGCCGCTCGAAGAAGCCGATCAGGTCTTCCTCGGTCGAGATCCCGTCGTACTCACCGCGCGCCATCAGCACGGGCACGCGCACCTTCTCGGGATCGATCAGCGGGAGCTTGGTGACCATGTCGAGGTAGGTCCCGGTCGGAACGGCGTCGCCGAACTTCGCCTCCGCATCGGCGAGCGCGTCGCCGACGGCGGGATCGGCCGTTCCGGCCTTGTCGCGCGTGAAGATGCTGCGGTACAGCTCGCGCGTCGCCGGACGCATGTTGTGCGTGCGGTAGAACTCGACGTCCTTGGCGCGGTTCGCGAGCGTCGGCGACCCTTTTCCCGTCCAGGTGAACGCCGAGAGCGCGAGCCGGTCGACCATCTCCGGCGATGCGACTGCGAACGCAGCCGCGCGGATCCCGCCCGACGACTCACCGAAGAAGTGCGCCTTCGCGGAACCCGTCTCGCGCCGCACGACCTCCATCGCCGCGCGCAGATCGGCGACGCCGCTGGCGATGTCGGAGTTGCCGCTGGTGCGGTCGGAGCGGCCGTAGCCTTCGTGGTCCATCGTCCACACGTCGAAACCGAACCGCGCGAACGCGTCCATCATCGAGTAATTGGACTGGCCCGGGACACGGAGGTCGTAGGTTGAGCTGCCGCTCATCGAGGATCCGTGCACCAGGAACAGGACGGGGGCAGCTGCGGCGCCTGCGACGGGCGCCGCGCGCTTGCGGAACACGTACAGCTTCACCGAACTCTTGCGGGCCCAATATTCGGCGCTCTGTACGGCCGGCTCGGCTGCAGCCGTGCGGGCGGTTCCCGCAGCGGCGAGCACGGTGCCGGCGCCGAGCGCTGTGCCGAACTCACGTCGCTTCATGATCCTGCCTTCGCGGGGCACGCCGCGCGTGCTTGCCGAAGGCGCGACAGATGACGGAGCGCCGAGGGCAGGGCACGGTCTACGCGGCGCTGGTCACGCTCTCGCTCGTCTGGGGCTACACCTGGGTCGCGATCAAGATCGCGACGTACGACGCCTCGCCGTTCGTCGTCGCCGGGATGCGTCTCGGGATCGCGACGCTGATCTTGTTCGCGCTGCTGCCGCTGACGGGGCGCTCCCTGCGTCCGCCGCCGCTCGTCCCGACGATCATCCTCGGCCTGCTGCAGACGACGGGCTGGACGTTGCTGCAGACGTTCGCGGTCTCGATGGGCGGCGCCGGAAAATCGGCCGTCCTCGGCTACACGATGCCGTTCTGGACCGCGCTGCTTGCGTGGCCGTTCTTGGGCGAGCGCATCACCAGGATCCGCTGGCTCGCGCTGGGGCTCGCCGCGGCCGGGCTCGCGTTCGTCGTCGCGCCGCTCGACGCGCATTCGCTGCTCGCCGACGGCTTCGCGATCGTCGCCGGGATCTCGTGGGGCGCGAGCGCGGTGTACGCCAAGCGGCTGCGGCAGCGCCACGACGTCGAGCTGCTCTCGCTGACCGCATGGCAGTTGATGTGGGGGACGCTGCCGCTGATCGTGCTGATGTTCGCGTTCCCAAGCCCGATCCGGTGGACGGGCTCGTTCATCGCGGCGATGGCGTTCATGTCCGTCGGCGGCGGCGCGCTCGGGTGGTTTCTCTGGATGTTCATCCTCTCGCGGCTCCCCGCCGGCGTCGCCGGGATCGCGTCGCTGGCGACCCCGGTCGTCGGCGTGCTCGCCGCGGCGATTCAGCTGCACGAGATTCCCTCGCCCGCGCAGCTGGCGGGGATGACGCTGATCGTGATCGCGCTGGTCGTGAACGCGCGCCCCGCCGCGCCGGACGCGGAGACCGCGCGTTAGGGGGCGACGTTCCCGTCGGTCAGCGTGTAGAGTTTGTGCTCGAGGTGCGCACGCAGCAACGGGCCGCACGCCTTTCCGTCGCGGCGCCGTAGCGCATCGAGAATCTCCTCATGCTCCCGCATCGCGGCCGCCCAGCGCTCCGGCGAGTGGTTCGCCATGTAGCGCGCGCGCCGCACGCGGTTCGAAACGAGCGCGTACATCTCGGTCAGCTGCGCGTTGCCGGCCGCGCGATTGATCGCTTCGTGGATGATCTGGTTGCAGGCGAAGTATTCCGCGAGCTCGGCGCGGCGGTAGTGTTCCGCCATCCGCAGATGGACCGCCTCGATGTGGGCGAGCGCCGCCTCGTCGATCCTGCGGCAGGCCAGTTCGCCCGCCAGAGCCTCGAGAGTCGCGACGATCTCGAACGCGTCGCGGAGTTCGACCTCGGAGAGCCGGGTGACCCGGGCGCCCCGATGGGGTAGCAGCTCGACCAGGCCTTCTGAGGCCAGCACCTTGAGCGCCTCACGGAGGGGGGTCCGGGAGATCCCGAAGCGGTCGCAGAGCTCGCGCTCCGCGATGCGGCTGCCCGGAAGCAGGTCGCCTTCGGTGATCATGGTGCGGAGCCGGGCGACCGTCTCGTCGTGCAACGAAAGTCGGGCGATCGGCATGACTTTCGAGGATTGCATTCAATATGCAAGTTCCGGGTCGACGACCGGCATACCTCGGAGGGCAGCCCCAGTGTCGAAATTCCAGAGCGGCGTCCACTTTCTTCAGATCCCCGGCCCGACGAACGTCCCGGAGCGGGTGCTTCGGGCGATCGACCGCGCGACGATGGATCACCGGGGTCCGGCATTCGGTCCGCTGACCCTCGAGATCCAAGATCTGCTCCGGCCGGTCTTCGCCACCACGCAGCCGGTCGTGATCTATCCCTCGTCTGGGACCGGTGCATGGGAAGCCGCGCTGGTGAACACGCTCTCGCCCGGCGACCGCGTGCTGATGGTGGAGACCGGCCAGTTCGCGGCGCTCTGGAGCAAGCTCGCGCGCCGGCTCGGGCTCGAGGTCGAGACGATCCCCGGCGACTGGCGGCACGGCGTCGACCCGGACGCGGTCGGCGCACACCTTGCGGCCGATCGCGGGCACGCGATCAAGGCGGTCGCGATCGTACACAACGAGACCTCGACCGGGGTCACCAGCCGCGTCCCCGAGGTGCGGGCGGCGATCGACCGCGCGGGGCATCCCGCGTTATTTCTGGTCGATACGATCAGTTCGCTGGCCTCGATCGACTACCGGCACGACGAGTGGGGCGTCGACGTCACCGTCGGCGGCTCGCAGAAGGGCCTCATGCTGCCGCCGGGGCTCGCGTTCAACGCGATCTCGCCGAAGGCGCTCGCCGCCTCGGACGGCGCGAAGCTGCCGCGCTCGTACTGGGCGTGGGACGAGATGCTGGAGAGCAATCGCACCGGGTACTTTCCGTACACGCCCGCGACGAACTTGCTGTACGGACTGCACGAAGCGCTGCTGATGCTGCACGAGGAGACGCTGCCCGCGGTCTTCGCGCGGCACGCGCGCCACGGTGAGGCGACGCGGCGCGCGGTGCGCGGCTGGGGCCTCGAGATTCTCGCGCTCGATCCGCGCGAGTACTCGAACACGCTGACCGCGGTGATCGTCCCCGACGGCGTCGACGCCGACGCGCTGCGCGCGACGATCCTCGAGCGCTTCGACATGTCGCTCGGCACCGGGCTCGGCAAGTTGAAAGGGCGCGTGTTCCGCATCGGTCACCTCGGCTCGTTCAACGATCTGATGCTGGCCGGGACGCTGTGCGGTGTGCAGATGGGGCTCGAGCTCGCCGGCATCGCGCACGGCGACGGCGTCTCGCCGGCCCTCGCCTCCCTCGCCGAACCTTCGGTCGCACCCGCACTGGCCGGCGTCTGAATTGAGCGCGACCGCGGCGCCGCACGCCGAGGTCACTTCGCCGCGCGAGCCGGTGCTCGCACGGCGCATCGAGTCGCGCCTGCGCGCTGAGGTCGCCGGCGACGTCTTCTTCGATCGTACGACGCGCGGGATGTATGCGACCGACGCGTCGATCTACCAGATCGTGCCGCTCGGCGTCGTCGTGCCGCGCACGGCTGAGGACGTGGAGGCCACGATCGCGATCGCGCGCGAGCACGGCGTGCCGGTTACCGCACGCGGCGGCGGCACGTCGCAGTGCGGGCAGACCGTCAACAGCGGACTGATCGTCGACGTCAGCCGCTATCTGCGCGAGATCGTCGCGCTCGATACGGCTCGCAAGCGCGTGCGCGTGCAGCCCGGGGTCGTGCTCGACGCGCTCAACCGCGAATTGAAGCGGCACGGCCTGTTCTTTCCCGTCGACCCGTCGACGGCGAGCCGCGCGACGATCGGCGGGATGACCGCCAACAACAGCTCGGGCGCGCGCTCGATTCGCTACGGGATCATGGCCGATAACGTCGCGGGGATCGACGCGGTGCTCGCCGACGGGACGCGCGCGTACTTCGGCGAGGTACCGGGGCCCGACGACGGCGCCCAGCCGGCACGCTACCGCGAGCTGATCGAGCGCGTGCGCGCGATCGCGGAACGCGAGGCGACCGAGATCGAGGCGCGGATCCCCAAGGTGCAGCGCAACGTCGCTGGCTACGCGATCCACACCGTCCGCCCGCACGAGCCCTTCAACATGGCGAAGCTGCTGGTCGGATCCGAAGGGACGCTGGCGTTCTTCACCGCGATCGACCTCGAGCTGCAGCCGCTGCCGCGCGCGAAGGCGCTCGGCGTCTGCCACTTCCCGGCCTTCAGCGACGCGATGCGCGCGACGCAAGCGCTGGTCGCGCTCGACCCGGTCGCGGTCGAGCTGGTCGATCGCACGATGATCGAGCTCTCGCGCGAGATCGCAACGTTCGCGCCGATCATGGCGAAGTACGTCCGCGGCGAGCCGGGCTCGCTGCTGCTGGTCGAATTCGCCGGTGACGAGCCGGAACCGCTCGCGCAGAAGCTGGACGACCTCGACGAGACGATGGCCGGGCTCGGTTTCCCCGGCGCCGTGGTGAAGCTGACCGATCCCGCGCAGCAGGCCGAGATGTGGGAGGTGCGCGCCGCGGGCCTCAACATCATGACCTCGATGCGCGGCGACGCGAAGCCGATCTCGATCATCGAAGACTGCGCGGTCCCGTTGCAGCACCTGGCCGACTACACCGAACGGCTGAACCGCATCTTCGCGAAGCACGGGACGACCGGCACGTTCTACGCGCACGCCTCGGTCGGGTGTCTGCACGTGCGCCCGGTGCTGAACGTGAAGCACGACGAAGACGTCGCCAAGCTGCGCGCGATCGCGGAAGAAGCTTTTGCCATCGTGCGCGAGTACGGGGGCGCGCATTCCGGCGAACACGGCGACGGGATCGTGCGCTCCGAGTTCCACGCCGAGATGTTCGGACCGCGGATCGTCGAGGCGTTTCACGACGTGAAGCGCGCGTTCGATCCGGACGGCGTGCTGAATCCCGGCAAGATCGTCGACCCGCCGAAGATGGACGACCGCAGCCTGTTCCGGTACGGTCCCGGCTACGCGCCGCTGCCGCTGAAGACCGAGCTCGACTGGTCGGAGTGGGGCGGCTTCACCGGCGCGGTCGAGATGTGCAACAACAACGGTGCGTGCCGGAAGGAGACCGGCGGCGCGATGTGCCCGTCGTACCGCGTCACCGACGACGAGCATCACGTGACCCGCGGTCGCGCCAACGGGCTGCGGCTCGCGCTGACCGGCCAGCTCGGGCCCGACGGGCTGACCTCGCAGGAGATGTACGACGCACTCGACCTGTGCGTGTCGTGCAAGGCGTGCAAGCGCGAGTGTCCGACCGGCGTCGACATGGCACGGATGAAGATCGAGTTTCTCGCGCACTATCGCGCCAAGCACGGAACGCCGCTCGGCGACCGCATCGTCGCCGACCTGCCGCGGGCAGCGCACTTTGCCGGTCCGTTGCGGCGGCTCGGGAACCTTCCGCACCGCGTGCCGCTGCTCGCGAGGCTGCTCGAACGTGCGGCGGGCTTCACGGCGAAGCGCCCGCTGCCGCGCTGGCACGCGCGTCCGTTCCGCGATGCGCGCTCGCCCGGCTCAGCGACTGCGGTGAACGGCGAGGTCGTGCTGTTCGTCGATACGTTCAACCGCTGGTTCGAAGCCGATGTCGCGCGCGCCGCGCAGCGCGTCCTGACCGCGGCCGGCTACGCCGTCACGTTCGCGCGCCCGCGTTCCGGCGGCGCGCGCCCGCTGTGCTGCGGCCGCACGTATCTCGGCGCGGGCCTGCTGGACCAAGCGCGCACCGAGGCCAAGCGCACGATCGAGGCGCTCGCGCCGTATGCCGAACGCGGCGTGCCGATCGTCGGGCTCGAGCCGTCGTGCCTGCTGACGCTGCGCGACGAGTTCCTGGCGCTCGTCCCGACCGATGCGGCGCGAACGGTCGCGGCACACGCACTGCTGTTCGAGGAATTCGTCGCGCGCGAGCTCGACGCGGGGCGCTGGGCACCCCCGCTGCGGTCGCTCGCCGCACGCGCCGTCGTGCACGGACACTGCCACCAGAAAGCGTTCGGCGCGATGCCCGCCGTTGAGCGCGCGCTGCGTGCGATCCCCGGCCTCGACGCCTCGGTGATCGACTCGTCGTGCTGCGGGATGGCCGGGATGTTCGGGTACGAAGCCGAGCACTACGAGATCTCGATGCGCATGGCGGAGCGGGACCTGCTCCCCGCCGTGCGCAAAGCCGATGCAGATACGCTCGTCGTCGCCGACGGGATGAGCTGCAAACATCAGATCGCGCACGGCGCACAGCGCCAAGCGCTCCATGTCGCGGAAGTCTACGCCGCAGCACTCAGCACACCGGAAAGGGAGTCGTCATGACAACCAGGGGGACGTTCGTTCGCAGCGCCGCCGCTCTCGGGGCGGGGGTCGCCGCGGGATCGCCGATCGCATCGCTCGCCACACGCAAGAACCAAGTGACCGACGCCGACGTCTCGGCGCTGTACGCCGCGGCGAAGAAAGAAGGCAAGGTCGTGTGGTGGACGGGCCACTACACGCAGGCCGCCGCGGAGAAGATCGCCGGCGCGTTCAAGGCCAAGTACCCCGGTATCGAGGTCGAACTGCTGCGGCAAACGGGCCAGGTGCTCTTCCAGCGCCTCACCCAAGACCTCAAGTCGAACGTCCACCAAGTCGACGTCTTCGCCTCGACCGACGAAGCGCACATGACGATCCTCAAGAAGCAGAACACGCTGGCGCAGTTCGTCCCGGGCGACATCGACAAGATCCCCAAGGAGTACCAGCACCTCGACCCCGAGGACACCTACCAGCTCGGTGACATCGCGCTGATGCTGATCAATTACAACCCGAAGAAGCTCCCCGCGCCGCGCAAATGGAACGATCTGCTCGACCCGCACATGAAGGATCTCATCTCGATGGGGCACCCTGGCTTCAGCGGCTACGTCGGGAACTGGGTCGTCGCGATGAACGACAAGTACGGCTGGGACAACTACTTCAAGAAGCTCGCGCAGAACAACCCGAAGATCGGACGCTCGGTCTTCGACTGCACCACCGACATCGTCTCAGGCGAGCGCGTCGTCGGACCCGGCGCCGACAGCCTCGCGCTCGAGCGCAAGGCCGCCGGCAACTCGATCGCGATCGCGTTCCCGGAGGACGACACGATCCTGGTCACCGCTCCGGTCACGGTGCTCAAAGAGGCGCCGCACCCCAACGCCGCGCGGCTGCTGATGAACTTCTACTACACGAAGGAGTACTCGCAGACGGCGGCGTCGACGTTCAACCTGCCGCTGCGGCTCGACGTTCCGTCGCCGACGGGCGTTCGCATCGACCGCATGCGCACGTACCACGTGAAGATCGAGCGGCTGCTGGGCGGGATCCCGGAAGTGACGGCCAAGTGGCGCGAGACCTTCAACGTCTAGAATGGCATCGGTAACGGCGCCGCGCCGGGTCGATCGGTCGGGGTCGTTCGACCCCGGTCCGATCTTCTTCATCGGCGCGGTCGTCGTGCTGGCGATTCTGGTCATCGTCCCGATCGGGTGGCTGCTGCTGATCAGCCTCCAGCACGTGGACACCGGTGGGTTCACGTTCGGCAATTACGTCGAAGCGTTCACCAAGTCGATCTACCTGCGCCCGATCGTCAACTCGTTCATGCTGGCGACCTCGGTTGCGACGCTCGCCGCGCTGATCGGGACGCCGCTGGCGTGGCTGATCGCGCGAACCGACATGCCCGGGCGCACCGGACTGCGCGCGCTGATCACCGCGGCGTTCGTCACGCCGTCGTTCATCGGCGCCGAGGCGTGGATCTTGCTGGCCGCGCCGAACAGCGGCTGGATCAACCGCACGATCGCGTCGTTCACGCACGCCGATCACGGTCCGCTCAACATCTTCTCGCTCGGCGGCGCGATCTTCGTGATGGCCCTCTACAATGTTCCGTACACGTTCACGTTCGTCGCCGGCGGACTCGAGCTGATCTCGGTCGAGCTCGAAGACGCCTCGTCGACGCTGGGCGCCTCGGCCTGGCGGACGATGCGCTCGATCACGCTGCCGCTGGTGATGCCCGCGATCGTCGCCGGCTTCATCATGTCGTTCCTGGAGGCGCTGGCCGAGTTCGGCACGCCGGCGTTCCTGTTGATCCCGGCGCGCACGCAGGTCGTCACGACGCAGCTCTACCTGTTCTTCCAGTTCCCGGTGCGCACCGAGCTCGCCGCCGCGTACGCGATGCCGCTGATCGGCGTGACGCTGGGGCTGCTGCTGCTGCAGCGGCGGATCCTCGGCCGCCGCAAGTTCACCGTCGTCGGCGGGAAGGGCGGGAAGCGGCGTTTGGTCGCGCTCGGCCCGTGGCGCTGGCCGCTGCTCGCCGCCGCACTCGCGGTCCCGCTCTGTTCGGTGATCCTGCCGTATCTCGCGCTGCTCGCGACCTCGCTCTCGCGCATCTGGAGCCAAGGCCCTGTGCCAGGGAACATTACGTTCTACTGGTATCACTGGGCGCTGTTCGAGAACGCGCCGACGCGACTGGCGATCTTCCACAGCCTCTGGTACGGCGCGGCGGCGGCGACGATCGCGACGACCATCGCGTTCCTCATCGCCTACACGGCGAACCGCAAGCTCTTTCCCGGTGCGCAGGCGCTCGGGATCGTCTGCATGGCGCCGTTCGTCGTTCCCGGGATCGTGCTCGCGATCGGGATCTACGCGGCCTACTCGCACCCGCCGCTCCTGCTCTACGGCACGGCCGCGATCCTCATCATCGCGTTCACCACGCGCTTTCTTCCGATCGCGTACTCGAACCTCAACACGATGGTCGCCGCGATCAACACCGACCTCGAGAACGCCGCGCGCACGCTCGGCGCAACCCGGCTGCGCGCGCTGCGCACGATCACGGCGCCGCTGCTGCGCCGGGGTCTGTTGGCGAGCTGGCTGCTGGTGTTCATCCCGGCGATCCGCGAGCTCAGCTCGGCGATCTTCCTGTTCACGCCGCGCACCGCGACGATGACGACGCAAATCTTCGATTTCACCGACGCCGGCAACTACGAGGCGGTCGCGACCCTCGCGATCATCATCCTGGCGATCACCCTGGTGATCGTGTCGGCGGCATATCGCCTCCTCGGCCGCGACTTCATGGAGAAGACCAGCACCTAATGGCTCGCATCGACATCGCCGGACTCACCAAATCGTACGCCGGCAAGAACGCGGCACGCGCCGTCGACGCCATCGACCTCGCGATCGCCGACGGCGAGGTGATGGCGCTGGTCGGGCCGTCGGGCTGCGGCAAGACGACGACGCTGCAACTGCTGGCCGGTTTCCTGAAGCCCGACGCGGGGACGATCACCGTCGGCGATCGCGAAGTCTCCTCGGCGAAGCACGTCGTGCCGCCGGAACGGCGCCGGATGTCGCTGATCTTCCAGAGCTACGCCGTCTGGCCGCACATGACGGTGTTCGACAACGTCGCCTACGGACTGCGCGTGATGAAGCTCTCGCGTTCCGAGGTCGAGGACCGCACGCGCGAGGTGCTGCGCAGCGTCCGCATGACCGATCTCGCGCAACGCTATCCTTCGGAGCTCTCAGGCGGCCAGCAGCAGCGCGTCGCGCTCGCTCGCGCCGTCGTGGTGAAGCCCGAGACGCTGCTGCTCGACGAGCCGCTCTCGAACCTCGATGCCAACCTGCGCGAGGAGATGCGGTTCGAGATCCGCCGCATCCACGAGGCGACCGGGATCACCATGGTCTACGTGACCCACGACCAGACCGAAGCGATGGTCGCCGCGGACCGCATCGCGCTGATGCGCGCCGGGAAGATCGCGCAGGTCGGCACCGCCCACGACATCTACGAGAAGCCGGCCAGCGCGTTCGTCGCCACCTTCGTCGGCGGCACGAACACGCTCCCGGTGACGCTCGTCGAGCCGCACATCGTCGAATTCGGCGGCGCCCGCCTGCGCGTGCGCGACGACTTCGCGGCAACGGCACGCGGTCCGGTGACGCTCTGCATCCGCCCGCACGCGATCGCGATCGCTGAGGTGAACGGCGACACCGCCGTCGGCTACCGCGAAAACGGCACCAACCGCATCGCGGGCACGGTCCTGCGGCAAACGTACCTCGGCGACGCGCGCGACTACCTCATCGACCTCGGCGGCACCCAAATCCGCGTCGCCGCCCCTCCCTCCGTCGACCGCACCGTCGGCAGCACGATCCACCTGGATGTTCCGGTAGAGGCTTGCCGTATCGTCCCCGACTGACCGCAGAACACCCGTCCAGGCCGCGGAGCTAAGCGACCCAGCGGTAGTAGCAACACGGCTCTCGTGTTACTTTCCGCCGCGAGTATGGCCATAGGGGTCAACGTTCGCGTACGCGGCGTACGATCGTAAACCCTCGTTAACAGACGTTAGCGAAAATCGCGCGTCATCGCTCCGCTTGACGTCATAATGGAAGCCATTTGGAATACGAAACGTATATTTGTGGTTCTGATGCCACAGGACATGGAAGCCGTGCCACTTAGTCGGCTTGGGAGGCATAAACTCAAGCGATGCTGCAGAAGTGTACCGGCCGTTATCGTAGTATTCGTCGTGAAATCGACGAATGCGGCCCCCCGTATCTTGAATCTCGGCAAGCGATCTTGCATCATTTGCGCGGCTCCATATCTCGTTGAAAGGAGCCACCGCATCAAAGATTCGGTTCGGCAAGAGCAGCGGCGAGCGGACATTGGGTGGCCGCACGTGATTGCGCCACTCCCCTTCAAGGAGCAACAGTTGGGTGAGCCGCTGATCAAATGTGTCGGTGCCGAAGGTCTGCGCGTGCGCGCGATCGGACCAAATCAATCTGGTCGTTGGGGTAAGTGTTTTCTTCAGCGCCTCTTGCTCTGTACGCACAGAATGAAAGCCGATAACATGCGACCCATTTGCATTGTCAACTTCGCTCTCGAGTAAGTCTTGCAGTTCCGACAAGCAGGACGCAAGATCGTTCGATCGGCGGCGTGACGGGAGTACTCGTATCTTCCAATTCGGAGCCGTTGCCCCATGCCCGCGGAACGCGCCATAAAATTCGAGGCCAAGGCCCGCAACGAACGCCGAGAAAGGCAATGGATTAGGTTCGTTCTCTAAGGTGAGCTTCAACCACGCGGAACGGGACCTGTAGTGAGCGAACCTCATCGTCCGTCATCAGCGCAATCATACGAATCATTGCAGACTTTACGTCGAGCTTCGCTGCGGACCGGAACCACGACTCCTTTAAGGGAAGGCCGTTGTCAATTGCCCACTTCTCGATCGCAGTTCGCGTCTGCCGATTCTTGTATACATACCAAGCGCTTAACAGTCCGGAGGACTCTAGCGCATCGCGAAATGCCGCAAACGGGTTTTCACCATTCAGCGCAGCTGTCAGTACGTTCTTCGCGTGTTGGTCAATGGCTATTGATGCGATGAATCGCGACCGCTCTGAAAGTAGCTCCGCTCTATCGGCCTGCGGCACCGGAATACCATTTACATTGCTCGACGTGAACTCATCGTTTGGGACGTCGTACACGACGGGCTGGGGCGATGCCTTGGCAAATGCGTTATACACGTCCGGTCGAAACTCGCCCGCTCCACCAGGTACTTCAAAGCGGGCTCCGTCAAAGCCAATCATCATATCAGCCGCCCCGCGAAGATGTACGCGGAGATGTGGCAGATATTGACGAAGATACTTGCTGAATTTTATGTTTGCGGCGCGGAGCTCGCCGCGAAAATCTCCGATCGGCTCGGCTTCCTTCTGCACGGCAACCAAGAGCTGGGCACCAGCTACATAGTGTTCTTGTCCGCCGAGATCTCTCAGAGCGCTTTCAACTGCTTGGCCATAGTTCTCGAGCATTGCGGTCCCTTTAAATTGGAACGAGCGCCTCGCTAAATGTCCGCGAGACGCTCATCCTACATTAACGTGCTTGCCTTGTGGTCGAGCGGGCTATTAACCGGGCCCCATAATTTGCTAAGCAAGCTTCGCAAATCACACCGCCTGAGCCCTTTCTCAATCCGGGGGTTAAGCCATACGGCAAATTGCACCGTGGAGGCGTAACGGACCGATTGTGCCACAGCTGAGGACACATTGTCAACGGCGGATCCTGGAGTCGTTTACTGAAAATGGGCGTCTCACGTGGCATCGCTGGGAGCTTTCGCCCGTCCTGTCCTAGCGTGCGTCGGCCACAAGTCGCTCAGAATCGGTGACTGCAATCAAACGCCGGCTACTGCGAGTCTGGCGTTGGCGTAATCGATTTTCACCAGCGCGCGGCGCTGGGCGTAGAGGTCGCCGCCGGCGGCTTTTTGTTCTTCTTGGGCGGCGGCGAGGTCGGCGCGGGCTTGCGCGATGTCGATTTCGTCGCGGTCGAGCGCTGCGTCGGCGAGGATCGTCACCTTGCCCGGCAGCGCCTGCATGAAGCCTTCGCTGAGCGCAAGCTCGAGGCGGCGCGTTGCGCCGCCGGCTTCGTGTACGTTGGCGCGCAGCACGCCGGGGCGCAGCGCGGTGAGGTACGGTGCGTGCGAGGGCAGGATCCCGACTTCGCCTTCGGTGCCGACGGCGATGACGAGCTCCGCCTCGCCGTCGAACTTCACCGACAGCGGGGTAATCAGTTGAAACGGAATCGCGTTCGCCAAGATCAGCCGCTCCAACCCATGCCGCGGGCGGCTTCCTTCACTTCGTCGATCCCGCCGACGTAGAGGAACGCCTGTTCGGGGATGTCGTCGACCTTGCCGTCGAGGATCTCCTTGAACGACGCGATCGTCTCTTCGATCTTCACGTACTTACCCGAGCGCCCCGTGAACTGCTCGGCGACGAAGAACGGCTGCGAGAACAGACGCTGCATGCGGCGCGCGCGGCCGACCGAGACCTTGTCTTCGTCGGAGAGCTCTTCGACGCCGAGGATCGCGATGATGTCCTGCAGGTCGCGATAGCGCTGCAGCGTCTCCTGGACGCCGCGCGCGACGTTGTAATGGTCTTCGCCGACGATCGCGGGATCGAGGATGCGCGACGACGACGCCAGCGGGTCGACGGCGGGGTAGATGCCGAGCTCCGAGATCGGGCGCGAGAGCGCCGTCGTCGCGTCGAGATGCGCGAACGTGGTGGCGACGGCGGGGTCGGTGTAGTCGTCGGCGGGGACGTAGACGGCCTGCACCGAGGTGATCGAGCCCTTCCGCGTCGTCGTGATCCGCTCTTCGATCTGACCCATCTCGGTCGCGAGCGAGGGCTGGTAGCCGACGGCCGACGGCATCCGGCCGAGCAGCGCGGAGACCTCCGAGCCGGCCTGCATGAAGCGGAAGATGTTGTCCATGAACAGCAGCACGTCGGAGCCGAGCTCGTCGCGGAAGTATTCCGCCATCGTCACGCCCGTCTGCGCGACGCGGAAGCGCACGCCCGGCGCTTCGTCCATCTGCCCGAAGACCAGCGTCGTCTGCGCGAGCACGCCCGACTCTTTCATCTCCATCCAGAGATCGTTGCCTTCACGCGTGCGCTCGCCGACGCCGGTAAACACCGAGAAACCCTTGTGGACCGCGGCGATGTTGCGGATCAGCTCTTGGATCAGGACCGTCTTGCCGACGCCGGCGCCGCCGAAGAGGCCGACCTTGCCGCCGCGCGTGTACGGCGCCATCAAGTCGACGACCTTGATCCCCGTCTCGAAGATCTTCTGCGTCGGGTCCTGCTGCGCGAACGTCGGCGCGTCGCGGTGGATCGGCCAGTACGCCGCCGCCTTCACCGGCTCGTCCGAGTCGATCGCCTTGCCCAGCACGTTGAAGATGCGCCCCAGCGTGCCCTCACCGACCGGCACCGTGATCGACGCGCCGCTGTTCGTCACGACCGCGCCGCGCACGAGGCCGTCGGTCGAACCCATCCCGAGGCACCGCACCTGATTGTTGCCGAGCTCGCCCTGCACTTCGAGGACGAGATCGCGCTCGGCCATCGCGGTGCCGGAGAGTTTGATCCCGGCGCCCAGATGCGCGGCGCCGTTCGAGCCGGAGCCGGCGCCGCCGCCGATGTGCACGCTGAGCGCCGTGTTGATGTTCGGCAGCGCATCGGTGGGGAACTCGACGTCGATGACGTTGCCGAGGACCTGGACGACCTTTCCGGTCGCGAGGGTGGTGGGACTTGCGGTGGCGCTCACGTTGCGTGTTTCCTTCGGTGCTTCCGGCGTTATCCGGCGAGTGCTTCGGCGCCGCCGACGATCTCCAAGATTTCCTTGGTGATCGCGGCCTGGCGCGCTTTGTTCATCTCGATCGTGTTCTGGTCGATCAGCTTCTTGGCGTTCTCGGTGGCATTGTTCATCGCGACGAGCTGCGCCGCGTAGAACGACGCGTTCGTCTCGAGCATCGCCGAGTACAGGGTGAACTCGAGATACTTCGGCAGCAGCCGCCCGAGCACGAACTCCGGCGAAGGCTCGAACTCGACCGCGCCACCCTTCGGGGCCTCATCGGTGTCGGTGTCGGCGACGATCGGCAGGATCTGCCGCAGTTCGGGGCGCTGCGTCATCATGTTGACGAGCTTCGGCGAGACGAGGATGAGCGAGGCGATCCGCCCGCTGGTGAAGTCGTCGGTGACGCGCTGCGCGAGCGC
Organism: Vulcanimicrobiota bacterium; assembly: GCA_003168375.1. Lineage (GTDB taxonomy): Bacteria > Vulcanimicrobiota > Vulcanimicrobiia > Vulcanimicrobiales > Vulcanimicrobiaceae > Vulcanimicrobium > Vulcanimicrobium winogradskyi. Next base: position 1,050,178 of record PMSI01000001.1, on the reverse strand, counting down.
TTGGGCATTGGCGAACATGTCGCCCTGCGCGAGCGGCCAGACCTGCAGCGTCTCGCCGCGCTGGCGGCGCAGCGCGTTGCGCGCCTTGATCCCGACCGCGTACCACGCCAGGTTCGCGTTCTCGCGACCGTGGATCTCGGCCATGCGGATCAAGTTCGCGTTGAACGAGCCCGCGAGGCCTTTGTCGGCGGTCATCAGGATCACGCCGCCCGGCGCGTCCGCCGCGCCCGGCTTCATGAACGGGTGGTCGATCGAGCCGACGTTCGCGATCAGGTCGCGCAGCATCGCACCGATCGCGTCCGCGTACGGGCGCGACTGCTTTTGCAGGGCCTCGGCGCGGCGAATCTTCGCCGCGGCGACCTGCTTCATCGCCTTGGTGATCTGCTGCGTGTTCTTCAGCGACCGAATCCGGTCGCGAAGATCGCGAACGCTCGGCATCTAGAATCCTTTGTTGAAATCTTCGATCGCGGCGATGAGCTGCTTCTCGGCGTCGGCCGAGAGCGCGCCCGTCTCGCGGATCGTGTCGGCGACCGCCGAGTGCTTTTCGTGCACGTACCCGACGAAGCGCTTCACCCAGTCCCCAATGCGGTTGGTCGCGATCGCATCGAGGTGGCCGCGGGTCGCCGCGAAGATCACCGCGACCTGGTCTTCCATCGGCTGCGGTGAGAGCTGCGGCTGCACGAGGACCTGCGTCATCTTGTCGCCGCGGTTCAGCTGCTGCTGCGTCGCCTTGTCGAGGTCGGAGGCGAGCTTCGAGAACGCCGCCAACTCGCGGTACTGCGCGAGGTCGAGCTTGAGGCGGCCGGCGACCGACTTCATCGCCTTCGTCTGCGCCGACGAACCCACGCGCGAGACCGAGATCCCGACGTCGACGGCGGGACGGATCCCTTGGAAGAACAGTCCGTTCTGCAGGTAGATCTGGCCGTCGGTGATCGAGATGACGTTGGTGGGGATGTACGCCGAGACGTCGCCGGCCTGCGTCTCGATGATCGGCAGCGCGGTGATCGAGCCGGCGCCCTTCTCGTCGGAGAGCTTGGCGGCGCGCTCCAGCAGGCGCGAGTGCAGGAAGAAGATGTCGCCCGGATAGGCTTCACGCCCCGGCGGGCGGCGCAGCAGCAGCGAGACTTCACGGTACGCCTGCGCGTGACGCGTCAGGTCGTCGTAGATCACCAGCACGTCTTTGCCCTGGTACATGAAGTACTCGGCCATCGCGCAGCCCGCGAACGGCGCGATCCACTTCAGCGAGGCCGGCTCGGCGGCCGAGACGGCGACGATGGTGGTATACTCCATCGCATCGTGCTTCTCGAGCGTCTGCTGCAACGCGGCGACGGTCGAGTTCTTCTGGCCGATCGCGACGTAGATGCAAATCACGTTCTGACCGCGCTGGTTGATGATGGTGTCGATCGCGATCGCCGTCTTGCCGGTGCCGCGGTCGCCGATGATCAGCTCGCGCTGCCCCTTGCCGATCGGGATCAGCGCGTCGATCGCGCGGATACCGGTCTGCAGCGGCTGCTTCACCCCTTGCCGCTCGATCACGGTCGGCGCCGTGTTCTCGATCGTCCGGTATTCACTCGCGCGGATCTCGCCTTTGCCGTCGACCGGCTGACCGAGCGGGTTCACCACGCGCCCGAGCATCGCCTCGCCGACCGGGACCGACGCGATGCGGCCGGTGCGGCGAACCTTGTCGCCTTCCTTGATGTCCGTGTCGGGGCCCATGATCGCGACGCCGACGCTGTCCTCTTCGAGATTGAGCACGATCCCGTTGAGGCCGTTGGGGAACTCGACGAGCTCGGACGACTGCGCGTTGTCGAGACCGTAGATGCGGGCGATGTTGTCGCCCACCTCGATCACGGTGCCGATCTCGGCTTCGTTCGTCCCCGTCGCATAGCTGGCAATGCGCTGTTTGATGATTCCGGCGATTTCATCGGCGTTGATCATATGTTTCCTTAGGTCCTAATTCGTGCTGAGCAGGCGGGCGATGTCGTCGAGGCGGCCGGCGATCGTGCCGTCGGCGGCTCTGTCGCCCATGGTGATGCGAACGCCGCCGATCAATCGCGGATCGACCGATTGCGTCACGTCGAACTTCGTGCGGTATGCGGCGGAGAGTCTTTGGACCAGGCTGTCGAGCTCGCCCTGGGCGAGCGGCCGCGCGCTGGTCACGCGCAGCACTTCGGCGCCGCGCGCCTGCCGTTCGAGCACATCGAACTGCGTGACGATCTCCTCGACCACGTTCTCGCGGCGCTTGCGAATCAGCAGCAGGATCGTGTGCAGAGCGATCGGGTCGATCTTCGAGAATGCCTCGGCGACGATCGCCGTCTTCTCCTTGCGGTCGACGACCGGGGAACGGAAGAACTTGCGGACCGTTTCGTCCGTGGCGAGCGTCGCGGTGAAGGTGTGCAGGTCGTGCTGGACGCCCGGAACGTTGCCGGCTTCCTGCGCGAGCTGGAAGGCCGCCGTCGCGTAGCGGCGGGCGAGGGTCTCGTTCGGCATCAGATCTTCCCTCGGACGAGGTCCGCGACCGTCGTCTCGACCAGCTTGCGGTTCGTCGCGTCGTCGACGCGAGCCGGCGCCTCGGTGCGCGCTTTCGCGAGCGCCTTCTCGATGAACTCGACGCGCAGCCGGTCGCGTGCCGCCAGGCGCGCGCGATCGAGCTCGCCCTCGGCGTTGTGGACGATCCGGTCGGCTTCGTGCTTCGCTTCCTCGAGCGCCTTGGCGCGATCGCGCGCAGCCGCGGCCTCGACCCGCTCGCGGATCATCCGGGCGGCCGCGTCGGCCGTCTCGACTTCCGTGCGCGCGGCGCTCACGTCGGCACGCATGCGCTCGCGACGTGACTCCGCCTCGGCGAGTTCGGCGTTCTTCGCAGCCTGGTACGCCTGCACGCCGGGCGCGATGTACTTGTTCCAGATGACGATCGCTGCGATGATGAAGACGACGGCGCCGACGATCTGCGAGACTTGGGCGAGCGTTTCCAGGCTCATGCGAGCCCTCCGAGCGCGCGCGCGAGCATCTCGTCGGCGAGCACGCCGACGATGCGCGGCTCGTCGGCACGCGCCGCCGTGAGCTCGCGCGCGACCTCGCCGTGGGCTTGAACGACGATCTCCGACGCACGAGTCTGGGCGGCGCCGACGATCGCGTCGGCCTCCTTGCCGGCCTCGACGCGAGCGCGCCCGATCGCCTCGTCGGCTTCGCGGCGCGCGGCGGCGCGATGCTCCTCGGCTTGGCCGCGGAGCGATTTCGCGTCGGTTTGCAACTGCTCGATGTCGTGCTTCAGCCCATCGACGTACGCCCGGCGCCGCGCGATCGCTGCCCCGACGGGCTTGAAGAAGATCACGTTGAGGATCGCCAGGAAGACGATGAAGTTGACGAGCTGGACGAGGAGCGTCCCGTCGAGTTCAAGCATCGAGAGGTGCTGTGTTTCCTAGTTAGTGCGCGGCGCCGGCGCCGAGGATCTTCGTGACGAGCGGCAGCACGCCGCCGCCGACCGCGAAGAACAGGAAGAATCCGAGCACGAGCCCGATGATCGGGAACGCCTCCAGAATACCGACGCCCAGGAAGAAGAACGTGAAGATGTTGCCGCGCGCTTCGGGCTGGCGCGCGATCGACTCGACCGCCTTCGACGCGACGATACCGTCGCCGACGGCGGAACCCAGGGCGACGGCCGCGACGATCAGGGCGAAGCCCAGGATCAGGACTGCGGCAACGACGGAATCAGGACTCACGATTGACCTTTCGGTGGGTTAGCAACAGGGTTTGCGAGCTAGTGCTCGTCGGCCGTGGCCAACGAGAGATAGACGATGCTTAGCAGGGTGAAGACGAACGCCTGGATCGTTCCGATCAGAAAATTGAAGAATTCGATCCCGATCGGTGCTACCGCGGAGATCACCGAAATGTTCACCGGACCCACGACGACGTTCGAGACGATGATCGTCGCGATCACGAAGAGCAGCAGCTCGCCGGCCAGGATGTTGAACGCGAGGCGCATCGCCAGCACGACCGGTCGCGCGATCTCCTCGATCAGGTTGATCGGGAAGAGCCAGGCGTACGGCTTGAAAAGATGCGCGTAGGCCTTGATCCCGCTCTTGCGGATCGCCAGGAACTGGATGCCGAAAAAGACGCACAGCGCGAAGGCGGCCGTCGTGTTGAGATCCGCGGTCGGCGAGCCCCCGAACGGGAGGCCGAGCGCCTTGATGAAGAGGACGCCGAACTCGTTCAGGATCCAAATGAACAGGAAGATGCCGACGAAGATCGGCACGAACTGCTCGCCCTTCGGGCCGATCGTTCCGACGGCGAGGTCCGAAAGGAACTGGATGATCCCTTCGAACGTGGCCTGCGTCTTGCGCACGCGGTTCGTCTTGTACGAGCTGCCGAGCCACCAGAAGAAGGCGATCGCGATGAGCATCGCCACCCAGGTGGTGAGGATCGTGTCGGCGTGGAGCGTTCCGAGGACCGGAACGTGCCAGAGCGAATGCTCGCCGATCTTTTCGTGCACTAGGCTTCCTGTTTGACGGTTCGGTGATAAGCGAGCGCGTAGAGCGCGAGCGGCGTGAAGAACCCGGCGATGTACAGCGCGACCGTCCAGGGTTCTCCGAGGCGGATCGCGACCGCGACCGGCAGCATGCCGACCGCGAAAATGCGGATTTGAGCGTTGAGGGCGAAGATCGCACGATTGCTGCGGCCTTCCAGCAGCCGCTCGTTCGCGCGCATCGTCGCCAACATGTTGAGGACACCGATTACCCCGCCCAGCGCCAGCTGGAGACCGGCGACCGGATTCCGCCACGTCGCGATAACGACGAGCGGAACGAAGAAGAGCGACGTCCGCACGGTGATCAGCCGCTTGCGGGCATGATATGCCAGCAGCTCGGCCGTCGGGTCGGCGCCGCCCTTCTTGTGCCCGCTCAGGACCGCTCCCTCCTCGACGTTTCTCGCATGGAGCGTCAATTCGATCGCAAGAAGGGCCGTACGGCGGCGACGACGACGACGATCCCGAGCAGCAGGCCTCCGAGGAGCCCTACCGCTACCCACCAGCTTGCCCCGGTCGTCCGCCAGAGAAACAGTCCGATCAGGAAGCCGCCGACGACCGTCCCGGTGAAGGCGCCCCCGGCCGCGAGCAGGCGGATCACGCTGCAGCCGGCGAGGGCCCGAACTCGTCCGGGGCCGGCCCCTCGCGCAGGACGTGAAGCAGCCAGGCGACGATACGTTCGGCGGCGCGGCCGTCGCCGTAGGGGTTCGAGGCGTGCGACATGCGGGCGTAGAGCGCCTCGTCGGTGAGCAGCCGGCGCGTCTCCTCGACGATGTCGGCGTACTCGGCACCAATGAGCCGCAGCGTCCCGGCCTCGAGCCCCTCGGGCCGCTCGGTCTCGCGCCGCATGACCAGGACCGGCCGGCCCAGGGTCGGTGCCTCCTCCTGCAGCCCGCCGGAGTCGGTCAGCACGAACCGCGAGCGGGCGACCGCGGCGACGGTCTCGGCGTAGTTCAGCGGCTCGACGAGCCGGACGCCTTCGACCCCGTCGAGCGCGGCGTGGACCACGGGATGGACCTGCGGCGACGGGTGGACCGGCCAGAGGATCTGCGGCCGCTCGGGGAAGCCGGCGATCGTCCCGATCGCGCGGGCGATCTCGCCCATCTGGCCGTGGTTCTCGCGCCGGTGCGCGGTGACGAAGATCAGCGGGCGCGCCGGATCGAGGCCCTCGAGCGAGGGCGTCGCGATCGCGGTCTCGCGAATGCGCCGCTCGGTCGCCAGAAACGCATCGATCACCGTGTTGCCGGTGACGACGACGTGCGCGTGATCGGTGCGCTCGGCGAGCAGGTTCGTCTTGGCCCGTGAGGTCGGGGCGAAGTGGAACGAGGTCAGCACGCCGGTGAGGCGGCGGTTCGCCTCCTCCGGGTACGGTTCGGCGATCGTCGAGGTGCGCAGGCCCGCCTCGACGTGGCCGACCGGGATCTTCTGATAGAAGGCGGCCAGTGCAGCCGCCGTCGAGGTCGTGGTGTCGCCGTGGACGAGCACGACGTCGGGCCGCGCCTCGGTCAGCGCGCGCTCCATCCCGATCAGCACGCGCGTCGTGATGTCGGTGAGCGACTGGACCTTCGTCATGATGTCGAGATCGATGTCCGGCGTGATGCCGAACAGGTCGAGCACTTCGTCCAGCATCTCGCGGTGCTGCGCGGTGACGCAGACGATCGGCTCGATCGCGGGCCGCGCGGCGCGCAGCGCCTGCACGACCGGAGCCATCTTGATCGTGTCCGGCCGAGTCCCCATAACCGCCATCACGCGGAGCGGACGCGTCACGCGAGCTTGAGGGGCACGATGCCGGTGGTGAGGAGATAGGCGACGACGCCGAGGACGAGGCACACCGCGTAGATCAGCAGCACCGCCTGGCGAACGTTGAGACCGAACCGGAACACGAGCTGGTGATGGAAATGCCCGCGATCCGCTTCGTAGAATTTCTTCCCGGCGCGCGTCCGGCGAATGATCGAAACCGCCGTGTCGGCGACCGGCAATGCCAAGACGAGGAGCGGCACGAGCAGCGAGATTGCGAACGCGGTCTTGCTCACCCCGATGATCGACACCGTCGCGAAGACGTATCCGATGAACAGCGCTCCGGAGTCGCCGAGGATGATCTTCGCCGGGTTCCAGTTGTAGCGCAGGAATCCGAGCGCCGCGCCGGCGAGCGCCGCGAGCACGAGTGCGATCTCCGCGTGCCCCCGCGTGAGATCGATGACCAGCAGCGACGTCGCGGAGATCACGGTGACCCCCGACAGCAATCCGTCCAAACCGTCGATGAAATTGATCGCGTTCATCATCGCGACGTACCAAAACAGCGTCAGCGGGTACACGAGCCACTCGAAGCCGTGCGGGAGAAAGAGCGTCTGCCCGTGGTGCAGCGGGTTGCTGAAGAACGTCGGGACGACAAAGCCGTAGAGCATCGAGATGCCGGCGACGACGATCTGCGCGAAGAGCTTGGTGCGCGGCGACATCCCCATGACGTCGTCCCAGATCCCGACCATCAGGATCAGCGTGCCGCCGAAGATCAGGCCGACGACATCGTGCAGGTTCGCGAGATCGCCGAACTGTTTCGTCTTGATCAAGTACCCGAGCGCGGAGAACAGGGCGAACGCGAAACCGAGGTAGACCGCGATCCCGCCGATACGCGGCTTGGGCTGGTCGTGCATGCGCCGCTCGCCGGTCGCGTCGAGCATCCCGACGTTCAGCGCGAGGCGCCGAACGTACGGCGTGGTGAACATCGAGGTCGCGAACGCGATCAGCGCCGCAGCCAGGACGACGAGCGGGCTCACGTCGCGGCTCGCAGCGGATCGGGCGCGAACTGCTCGAGCGCGACCTGCGCCTCGTCGAGTAGCATCTCGGCGACCGGATCGGGATAGGCGTCGCGGTAGACGATCCGCACGACGCCGGCGCTGATCAGCAGCTTCGAGCACCCCGCGCACGGCTGGTGGGTGCAGTACGCGGTCGCGCCTTCGAGTGAGACGCCGTGGAGCGCCCCCTGGACGATCGCGTTCGCCTCGGCGTGGGTCGCCCGCAGACAGTGCCCGTCGACCATGGTACAGCCGACCTCGAGACAGTGCGCGACCCCGCGCGGCGCGCCGTTGTAGCCGGTGGTGAGGATCCGCTTCTTCCGGGTCAGCACGGCCCCGACGCTCGCCCGGGGACAGGTCGCCCGGGTCGCGACGGTCCGCGCGATCTCCATGAAATACTCGTCCCAGCCCGGCCGCGCTTCGCTACGTCTCCCTCGAGCGCTCTTCATTCCGTCGTCGTGATGCACCGGAGGCTGCACATTCGCCAGGGCCGCATTCTCGGCCCGTTCACGCCGGAGCCGCCAGCGTCCTCACCCAAGGTGGAGCCCAGTCAGGCGGAATGGGCCTACCCCGCAAGGCGCTTCTGATTCCTACTGAGCGACGACGTATCTGACGATGTTGGAGCTCGACCCGTCGTATGAAACGTTGAACTCGTAAAGCCCCGGTCTGCCGAGCCGGTAGGGGTAGGTTACGTCGAAGGTGACGCTGGATTTCGGACGGACGGTCTTGCCCCGACCGTTCGCATCGATTGCCACCGCCAAGATCCCGCGCGACCGAGGCGTCACGAAGTTCAAGGTCACCCTGGTGCGTGGAGACGATCCGCCGACGACGATGCGATGAGCACTGGGATTGATGATGCGGACCCGGATATATGGGGCGGCATTTCGAAAATCCCCAAGCTCTTTCGAAGCCACGATCTGGTAGGGACCAGTATGCGTCGCCAGCCGAAGAGTACGGATATCGCAGTTCGCGTTGACCCGCGCGGCCGATCCGAGCGCGAGCGTCGACAGCACGATAAAGCCGACAAGAAGGCTCGGCCACGCCAGCTTTCGGCAAGAGCCAACGCCGGCGTACGCCTCGTGGGCACCCACGTCGAAACGATACGCGATAAGCCGGGTGCTTCCCGGCTCCTCCGACCAAGTACTAGTCCTAGCGGGCGCTACGGCGCGCCGGTGCTGACCGGGACCGAGCTGGTCGAGCCGAACATCCGATCGCCCGCGTCTCCGAGTCCGGGGACGATGTAGCCGTGATCGTTGAGGCGCTCGTCGACCGCGGCGGTGACGATGCGCACGCCGGGGTGCTCGCGCGCTAGCGTCGCGATCCCCTCGGGCGCCGCGATGATGCACACGAAGACCGGTGCTCTCGCGCCGCGCTTGGCGAGCATCGAGAGTGCGGCCGAGCCGGAGTGGCCGGTCGCGAGCATGGGGTCGAGCACGAAGACCTCGCGCGTGGCGAGATCGTCGGGCAAGTTCGCATAGTAAGGGATCGCGGCCAGCGTCTTCGGGTCGCGGTAGAAGCCGAGGTGCGCGACGACGGCGTCGTCGACGACGGCGAGAAATCCGGGCAGCAGGCCGAGCCCGGCGCGCAGGATCGGCGCGACGACGGGTCGCGTCGCGATGCGCTGCACCTTCGCCAGCGCGACCGGCGTCTGCAACTCGATGTCGGTCAACGGCAGCGAGCGGGTCGCTTCGTACGCGAGGAGCTGGCCCAGTTCTTCGACGAGCCGGCGGAAGACCGGGGTCGCCGTCGTCGCGTCGCGCAGCCGCGCGAGCCGGTCCTGGACGGCGGGATGGTCGACGACCTGCGGAGCGGTGGCCACGAGGGAAGTCATCGGGGCCGCGGTTCGCCCGCCCTGCAACTCGAACGCGGTCCCCGCGATACAGAGGAGCGATGCTCCGCAAGCGCTTCATCGGGTCGGCAATCGCGAGCGCGGGTCTGGCCGCCCTGCCGGCCGCCGCCCGCGCCGCCGGACCGGCGACGCTCTCGGCCGCCCAGCGGGCGCCGATCGAGGAGTCGGTCGCGAAAGCGATGGCCGCCGCCGGAGCGCGCGGGGCCAGCGTCACCGTAGCGCGCGCCGGAGAGATCGTCTACGCGAACGGCTTCGGCGTGCGCGACCTCGGGGCCAAACTGCCCGTCGATGCGGAGACGATCTTTCCGATCGGTTCGATCACCAAGCAGTTCACGGCGGCCGCGATCATGCTGCTGGTGCGCGACCGGCGCGTCGATCTCGATGCGAAGGCGGCGCTCTACGTGCCGCTCGCGCCGCACGGGACCGACTACACCGTGCGTCAGCTGATGCAGCAGACGACCGGTCTGGCGAACTACACCGCCGTCCCCGGATTTCTCACCACGGTCGCCGAGTCCGCGACGATCACTCCCGAAGGCCTGGTCGCGCTCGTCGCGAGCGCGCCGCTCGCCTTTGCACCGGGGACGCGCTTCGCGTACAGCAACACGAACTACGTTGTGCTCGGGATGATCGTCGAAGCGGCGGCCGGCGTTCCGTACGGGCGTTTCATCGGCGAACGCATCGCCGCGCCGCTCGGGCTCTCGCATCTGACGTTCGGAGCGCCGCACGGCGTTGCGAACGTGACCCGCGGCTACGAGCCGTCGACCGGCGGCACCGCAGTGACCCCGTGGACGCCGCAATCGACCTACGCCGCCGGGGGGCTCTACGCCTCACCCGCCGATCTCGTGCGCTGGGACGAAGGGTTCTTCGGCGGACGGCTGCTCGACGCGCCGGCGGTCAGGTTGCTCACCACGCCGCCGCAACTGCCAGGCGGCGGCGCGACGAGCTACGCGATGGGTTGGATCCGCGAATCGCTCGACGGCTATCCGCTGGTGTGGCACAACGGCGGGGTGATCGGGGCGAACACGCGCAACGCGTACTTTCCGGATCAGCGTATCAGCGTCGTCGTGTTCGCCAACACCGCCGGGTTCGACGAGACGCGGATCGTTCGCGAAGCGTTCCGTTCGCAAGTACCGCCGACCGAGGCGCAGCTCGCAGCCGAGCGCGAGCGCGACACGAAGCCCGCGGCCGGCGAGGACCCGGCGATCACCGCCGCCGTGCGCGCGGAATACGAACGCTGGCGCGCCGGCAAGGTCGACTTCGCGCGCTACGACGCGACGATGCGAGCGGCACTGAACGAGGGGACCGTGCAGCAGGTCGCGGCCGGCCTCGCGCCGCTCGGCGCGCCGACGGCGTTCGTGTACAGCGGCAAAGCCGCGCTGCCGAACAACGGCGGCACCGCCTACACGTACCGCGTCGTCACGCCCGCCGCGACGGTCTCGCTCGTCTACAGCCTCGATCCGGCGGGCAAGATCAACGGGATCTGGTTCAAACCGGCGGAGTAGCTACGACGCGACCGGGATCTGCCGCTTCGCTCCGTCACGGATGAACTGCGCCGAGCCGCAGAACCACTTGTCGACGTCGACGTAGCAGGTGAAAACGCGCGCGTTGCTCGTTTGTGTCTCGTCGTACGTCCGGTAGAACGTCTTCTGGTTCCACGTCACGCGCACCGGGAAGACCACCGTATCGATCGTTCCGCCTGCACCGGAATCGACGTTCTTGTTCCAGCGGTGCGGGGGGCCGGGGACGAACTGCACGACGTCCATCGTCGTGGCGCCATCAGACCCGGGCACCGGCGCCTTTTCGTACAGGCAGCGGATCAAAGTGCGCGCGAGTGCGACGGGGAGCGGCTGACCGTTTCGGGCCGGCGGCTGCACGATCTGGTCGCAGGGCAGCAGCGGCCGATCGGCGAGAACGGTCCCGTTCGCGTCGACGCGCAGCCGGTCGGCGGCGACGTGCGGCGCCGCGCCGCCCGCCGGGTGAATCCAACCCGCGGCGTAGGGGCGAATCGGGATCGCCATCGTTTTCGGCAGTTGGCCGGGCAACGGATCGAGCTGGATGATGTACGCCATGCTGGTGAGGTCGACTTTTAAGACGACGCCCTTCTTCCAGATCGCGCGCGAGGGGCTCGACGCTTCGATCGTGTCGACCTCGACCCGGTCGCCGGCCTTGAACGCCGGTTGCGGCTGCGCCGCGGCGGGCACTACGGGCAGCGCGAACACCGCCGCCATGACGAGCGCAGCGACGATGCGCAGCGGGGTTTGGATCGACATCTCTCCTCCGTTGGTGGAGCGCCCCGCCGCTACGGCACGTCGTGCCGCGCGGTGAGTTCCGCGACCCGCGCGCGCAACGCCTGCTTCTTCGCTCCCGTCTCGATGTCGGTCAGCGCTTCGCCGATGATGCGGCCGACCTCGCGCGCATCGTCCTCGCTGAAGCCGCGCGATGTGATCGCCGGCGATCCGATGCGAATCCCGCTGGTGACGGCGGGCTTCTGCGGGTCGAACGGGATCGCGTTCTTGTTCACCGTGATCCGGATCTCGTCGAGGTACTGTTCGACCGCTTTCCCGGTGAGGTTCTTCGGCGTCAGGTCGACCAGCAGCAAGTGCGTGTCGGTGCCGCCGCCGACGAGCCGCGCGCCGGCGCGCTGGAGCTCCTCGCCCATCACGCGCGCGTTGTCGATCACCTGCCGCTGATACGTCGTGAACGAGGCGTGGAGCGCCTCGCCGAATGCGACCGCCTTCGCTGCGATCGCGTGCATGAACGGACCACCCTGGATCCCCGGGAAGACGCTCTTGTCGACCGCCTGCGCGTACTGCGCGGTGCTCAGGATCAGGCCGCCGCGCGGGCCGCGCAGCGTCTTGTGGGTCGTCGACGTCACGAAGTCGGCGAACGGGACAGGCGAGGGGTGCAGGCCGGTCGCGACCAGCCCCGCGATGTGCGCCATGTCGACCATGAACGTCGCGCCGATCTCGCTCGCGATCTCGCGGAACGGGGCGTACTCCATCGTGCGCGGATACGCGCTCGCGCCGGCGATGATCAGCTTCGGCTTGTGCTCGCGCGCGAGCTCGCGCACCTGGTCGAAGTCGATCAGTTCCGTGTCCTTGCGAACGCCGTACGCGACGGCGTTGTAGAGCTTGCCGCTGAACGAGACCTTCGTGCCGTGCGTCAGGTGCCCGCCGTGCGCAAGCGACATCCCGAGGATCGTATCTCCCGGCTTCAGCACCGCCATCAGCACGGCCATGTTGGCCTGCGCGCCGGCGTGCGGCTGCACGTTGGCGTGCTCCGCGCCGAACAGCCGCTTCAGCCGCTCGATCGCAAGCGTCTCCGCGACGTCGACGTACTCGCAACCGCCGTAGTAACGCTTCCCGGGATACCCTTCGGCGTATTTGTTCGTCATCACCGAGGCGGTCGCTTCGCGCACCGCCCGGCTCGCGTAGTTCTCCGACGCGATCAGCTCGAGATTGTCGCGCTGGCGGCGCTCTTCGTCCGCGATCGCAGCCGCGACCTCGGGATCCGCAGCGGCGAGCGTCTGGGGTTCGAGCAGTTGCATGTCGGTTGTTCAGCCTCGGTCGTCGGGGTCGGAGCGGCGGCGGATCAGCGTCGTCGCCGAGTAGTCGGGTTTCGCCGCGGTGGTACCGCGCGCCCCGGTGAAGCGGAGAACCTGGACCAGGACCAGCAGGCCGACGGTCGTGCCGAGCGCGATCCAAAACCACGGGCCCGCGTAGCGCGGCGTGGTGTGGTCGAACAGATATTCAGCGAGCGCGATGACGACTGCCGCGAGCGGGACGAGGTTGCCAAGCGTCTGACGGTCGACGGTCATTGCGGCGAGGGCGGGTCGGTCACGATGATCGGGTCACCTCACTGAAGAACGCAGCGCCGGTGCGCATCGCTGTTTCCAGCTCCTCGTTCCGGGAACCGCTCGAGGCGAGAACGCTGACGCAGCTGGAATGGATCGAGCGCTGCGCGACGCTGCTCGACGCCGACGGACTGCTCTTCGACACCGCGCATTTTCCCCGCACCGACGCTGAATACGCGGCGCAGCTGCGCAAGGTTACGATCGACCTCGGGATGGTCCCGTTCGGGCTCGACAGCCCCACGCTGCTCGCGCCGGCCGCCGCCGCGGACGCGCGGGATACCGTCCTCGCGCTCGCCGCGGGGCTCGGCACGGCCGTGATCCGCACCGTGCTCCCGGCGCCGGGCCCGGTCCCGCCGGCAACCTTCGCCGAGACGGTCGGGGCGGCCAAGGCGCTGAGCCGTGCCGCCAAGGCCATCAACGTCACCGTGGTGCTCGCCACGGCGCCGGGGACGCTCGGCGCGGACCTCGCCGGGGTCAAGCACCTGCTCAAAGACGTCGACAGCGCCTGGCTGCGGGCATGCCCGAGCGCCCTGGCCGACGACGCGGCGCTCGGCGTGAAGGACCGCTATCCGGCCTTCGTCGCGGCCCCGGACGACGATCCGAGGCTCGTCGTCGCGCTCCGGAGCGGAGCGTGGGTGATCCTCGACGCGCCGCCGGACGAGCGGCCGTGGGACCTGGTCGGCAACGCGATCGCGGCGCTCCGCAAGGCGGAGGCGGAGCGCCGGCTCACGGCCGGGACGTAGGTCTGGAGATGCGACGTGACCGCAGCGGCCGTCTGGAACCCGGTTGAAGACCTGCCTGTAGCAGGTGGGTGCGGCCCGGGCGCCCAGTGTCCAGCGAGAAGCCGGACAACCGGTCGTATCCGGAGCTGATGCTCCCTTGGTTTCGACGTTGGCCAACCACCTGGGACCTACGCGAACCACCGCAGTCGCCGTCGCTGCTGTATCGTATACCACCCGTCAAGGACTTGACAGCGACCGCGCAACGCTTCGACTCGACCGGGCGTCAGGTCCCGAACAGGGCGTCGAAGATATAGCTCCCGCCGTACGCGCTGCAGTGGAGCACCGGCGATCGGAACTCGGAGCCCTGCGCGATCTGCAGCGCGCTGCGATCGAGCTCGGCGAAACCCGACGAGCGTTCGACCCGCGTCGTCATGACCGCGTTCTTGTCGTCGAGCGTCACGAGAATCTGCACGTGACCGGAAAGATTCCGGTTTTCCGCCTCCGGCGAGAGCTGCGGCCCGATCGCGTGGGTCGTCGTCGCTCGAATCGGCGGGCGCCGGCACTCGATACGCGCGTCGCCCGCGACCGCGTCGGTCACCGCGGACTCCGGTGCGGAGATCGCCGCAGCGCTCCAGCGCGTCCAGAACTCCGCGTTATCGCTGATCCGGGCGGCCCCGCGAGCTCGCGCGCCAAGTCCAACGCGAATGCTGCCGATCAGCGGCGTGACCGGCCGGCCCGACAACCACGGCTCGCTCAGCGGCGCGCACGCTGTTCCGTCGATGCTGGTTACCGTCGCCTCTTCGATCGCAACCGGCGCCGGGAAGCGCACCACGATCGCGCTCGGGATCGCGTTCTCATCGCGCGGGTCGAACGCGTTTGCGCCGCTGAAGCAAACGTCGTATCGGTCGCCCCCGTGATACAACGCGAGCGTGCCAGACGTCCGATGCGACCCGTCGTGCGTAGCGAGCGCGACCGCATAGCGATTGCCGAGCCTATCTAGGGGCTCGACGCGCGCGACGAATCCCGAACACCAACCGCTCGCAGCCGAAGGCTGTGCCGCCGGAGCGATTCCAAACGATGCAAGCGCGAGCACGAAACCCGCCGACCAGGCCACCCGGTACATAGCGCGCCGATTCGCGTCTCACCGCCGCGCACCTCGGGACAAACGCGCGCGGGGGCGGAGCCGTCCGTTCGCGGCGAGAAGCGCAGCGTCGTGGACCCGATGCAGCTCACCGTCGAACCGCTGGACCTGCCGCTCAAGCACACCTTCACCATCGCGCGTTCGTCCGAGAACATCGCACGCACCGCCGTCGTGCGACTGCGCTGGAACGGGCTTGAAGGTCTCGGCGAGACCGCGCCGATCCCGCGTTACGGCGAGAGCCTCGAGAACGCGATCGCCGGCCTGCGCGCGCGGCGGCTCGGAGATGACCCGTACGCGTTCGAGCGGCTGCTGGACGGGCTCAGCCCCGCGCAAATGTGCGGGCTCGACATCGCGCTGCACGATCTGATCGGAAAGGATCTCGACCGGCCGCTGTGGCGTCTGCTCGGGCTCGATCCGGCACGCACGCCCCGCAGCTCGTTCACGATCGGGATCGCGCCGCTCGCCGAGACGCTCGCGAAGGTGCGCGAGGTCGGTACGCACCCGGTCATCAAGGTCAAGCTGGGCAAGGGTGCGGAGATCGAGACGGTCGAGGCGATCCGCTCGGTCTACGCCGGTACGATCCGGGTCGACGCGAACGAAGCCTGGACCCCGGAGCAGACGGTCGAAATCCTCACCGAGCTCGCGAAGCACGCGATCGAGTTCTGCGAGCAGCCGATCCCGGCCGGATCGCCGGAGAAACTGCGCTGGATTCGCGAGCGCTCGCCGATCCCGATCGTCACCGACGAGGACTCCAAGGACGCGCGCGACCTCCCTGCCTTGTTCGGCTGCGTCGACGGGATCAACGTCAAGCTCGCGAAGTGCGGCGGGATCCGCGGCGCGCTGGCGATGATCCACACCGCGCGCGCGATGGGGTTCAAGATCATGCTGGGCTGCATGGTCGAGTCGCAGATCCTCACCACCGCCGCCGCGCATCTCAGCCCGCTGGTCGACTGGGCCGATCTCGATGGGCCCTTCCTCACCGCCCGCGATCCGTTCGCCGGGATCACCTACGCGGACGGCAAGATCGTGCTGCCCGACGGCCCGGGACTCGGCGTACGTGAACCCGCGGCGAGCCACTCGTGAGTTCATCGAAGGGCATGTCATCCTGAGCTTGTCGAAGGGGCGCCGGTACATCGTCCTGGCGCCGCGCGCGTTCACCTCGCGCGCGGCGAAGATGGCGCACGGCGTGATCGCGTACTCGTCGGATACCGTGGTCGCCGTGGTCGACCCGGCGCTCGCCGGCCGCCGCGTGCGCGAGGTGATGCCGCACCTCGCCAGCGACGCGCCGATCGTCGCGACGTTCGAAGAAGGGATGGCGTTCGCGCCGACCGCGCTGCTGGTCGGGATCGCGCCGGCCGGCGGGAAGCTGCCGGACGATTTTCGCGCGGCGATCTGCAGCGCGCTGCGGGCGCGGCTCGAGGTCGTGAGCGGTCTGCACGCGATGCTCAACGACGACGAGGAGTTTGCCGCGCTCGCCCGCGAGCACGACACGCGCATCTGGGACCTGCGCCTGCCGCCGGCGGCGCCGCTGTTCTCCGGCGCGGCGTGGGACGTCAAAGCGAAGATCGTGCTGACGGTGGGGAGCGACGCCGCGGTCGGCAAGATGACGGCGGCGCTCGAGCTGCTGCGGGCGGCGCGCGCGCGCGGCGTCGACGCGGCCTTCGTGCCGACCGGGCAGATCGGGATCGCGATCGCCGGCTGGGGGACCGCGATCGACCGCGTCGTCGCGGACTTCGCGCCCGGCGCCGCCGAGCAGCTCGTCCTCGAAGGCGAGCGGCGCGCGCGCGAACTGCTGTTCCTCGAAGGCCAAGGCGGGATCAACAATCCGGCGTTCGCGCCGGTAACGCTCGCCCTGCTGTTCGGCGGCGCGCCCGACGCGCTCGTGCTCGTGCACAACGTCTCGCGCGACCGCATCGAAGACTACGACGTTCCGATCCTCTCGTACCGCGCGCTCATCCGCACCTACGAAGCGTTGTGCGCGACGGTGAAGCCGGCCCGTGTCGTCGGGATCGCGCTCAACACGCGCGACTGCAGCGACGAGGAGGCGCGCGCAGAGATCGAGCGCGCGCGCGCAGAGACCGGGCTGCCGTGCGACGACGTCGTCCGAAACGGCCCGCAGGCGCTCTACGACGCGATCGCCCCCGCCCTGGTGAAGACCGCGGTGCTGCAGGCATGAGCGCGCGGTCGAAGCCGGTGGTGTTCCGCGCGATGCTGGCGGCGGCGTGCGTGGCGTTGCTCGCCGCGACCGCGAGCTCGAGCGCGAGGCCGGCTGCGCCGCCCGCACCCGCGGCGACGGACGTGCCCGACGCGGCAGTTTCGCGGACGATCCGGCGCGCGCTCGACTACGTCTACCGGTCGGCGTCGAACGCGGCGAACTTTCGCGAGCACGGCGACGACTACATGTGGTGCTTCGCCACCATCGCGCACACCGCGCGCGATCCCGAGCTCGCGCGTGCCGCGCTCGCGATGGGTCGCGAACGTGCCCGGCAATGGCGGCGCGAGCATCGCTTCGTTCCGCCGAACGCGACCGCCGACGACGTCGCCGATCTGGTGTACGGCGCTCTCGGCGCCGATCGGCTCGGCATCACCGACTCGCGTTTCAAACGGCAGCTACGCGTCGCCGCGCGCCGGTTCACGGCGTCGGACTATCTGCGCTTCGATCCGGCGGTGGGGCCGCCGCCGGAATTCGGCACCTTCACCGACGCGCTGATCGCCACGTACTCCGGCGACGCCTACGGGATCCGGCTGGGCGCGCCGTACCGCGAGGTGATCCGCTGGCTGCCGCACATGCGGCCGTACGCACCGTCAGGCAAGGCGTTTTCCGACACGTTCTACGCGGTCACGCACGTCGTCTATACGTTGAACGGCTACGGCGCCAAACGGATCGCCCCGCGATTGCTGCCGGCCGAAGTTGCGTTCATCCGACGAGGCCTCGCGCTCGGCATCGCCCGGCGCGACGCCGAGATGGTGGGCGAGGGTCTCGACACGCTGAAGGCGTTCGGGTTCGACGGTCGCGAACCGCTCGTGCGCCGCGGGATCGCGTTTCTCGTCGCGAGCCAGCGTCCCGACGGAACCTGGGGCGGTTCGCGCGACGTCTACACGCGCTATCACTCGGCATGGACCGGGGTCGACGGCCTGCGCAGCTATCGGTTCAGCGCGGAGATATGGCAGCTCTCGGAGGTCTCTGGTGCGTAACGTGGAGACCCAGTTCCTCGCGGCGCTGGCCGCATGCGCCGTGCTGCTCGGCGCCTGCACGAAGGTCGATCAGAACCAGCCCGGCGGCCGCCACGCGTGGACGCGCCCCGGGCATCTCGTCATCGGCGCGGCCGGCGAGGAACCCGACACGCTGAACAAGCTGTTCGCGAACACCGACGCGGCCGACCAAATCGCGCAGTTCATCTCCGAGCCGCTCTTCCGCTACGGCCAGGCGGGCGAGTATCTCCCCGCCGCTGCGACCGAGGTGCCGACCCTGGAGAACGGCGGCATCTCGAAAGACCAGCACACGATCACGCTGCACATCCGGAAGGGGATGAAGTGGTCGGACGGCGCGCCGTACGACGGCCGCGATCTCGTGTTCACGTGGAAAGCCGTCATGAACCCGCGCAACAACACGCGGCTCACGACCGGCTGGGACGACATCAGGTCGATGGATCTGCCGGACCCCAACACCGTCGTCGTGCACCTCAAGAAACCGTACGGCGGGATCATGGGGATCTTCGCCTGCGGCGGCGCCGGCTATCCGCCGCTCCCGGCGCATCTGCTCGAGAAGCTGCCCGATCTCAACCACGCGCCATACAACAGCAAGCCGATCTCGAGCGGACCGTTCGTGCTCACTGCGTGGAACCACGGCTCGTCGCTCGAGCTCGCCGCGAACCCGCTGTACTGGCGCGGCAAGCCGGCACTCGACCGCGTCACATATCGCATCATCCCGAATGCCGACACCCTGTTCACGCTCTTGCAGACCCACGACGTCGACCTTTTCGACAGCGTCACGGAATCGCAGATCGACCGGCTCAAGTCGCTCAGCGGCTTCATCGTGACGAAACGCCTGATCGCGAACCTGCGGCGGCTGCAGTTCAATACCGCGAAGCCGCAGCTCTCCGATCCGCGCGTGCGGCGCGCGATCGGCGAGGCGATCGACTGGGACCGCATCAACGGCACGATCTACCACGGTTACAACCAGCGCGCGGCGACGGAGATCTTCCCGCTCTCATGGGCCGCACCGACCGGGATCGCGCCGATGAAGCGCGACCTGGCCGACGCGCGGCGGCTGCTCGACGCTGCAGGCTGGAAGGCCGGCTCCGGCGGCACGCGCGTGAAAGACGGCGTCCCGCTGGCATTTACCGTCTCCACGACCGTGTCGAAGCCGGCGAACATTCAGGCCGAGCTCCAGATGCAGCAAGACCTCAAGGACGTCGGCGTGCGCCTCGAGCCGAAGAACTATCAGACCAGCCTGCTCTTCGCGCAGACCGGGCCGATCTACAGCGGAAAGTACGACTCTGAATTCACCATCGAGACGCAGGGACCCGACCCCGACAACGAGGGTCTCTGGAGCGGGAAGATGATCCCCCCGCACGGTTCGAACGCGTCGTGGCTGAACGATCCGCTGCTGACGCAAGTCAGCCACGACGCGAACCTCACCGTCGACCGCGCCAAACGAAAAGCGCTCTATCAGCGCCAGGCCGACCGGATCCGCGAGCTGACCCCGGCCGTCTACCTGTACTGGCAGAACTCGTTCACCGCGGTCAATAGCGACCTCAAGAACTGGAAGCCGGCCTCGTACATCTCCGACTACTGGAACTGCTGGGAGTGGTCGATCTAGGGTGCTGCGGCTGATCGAACGCCCGGGAGCGCACGCCCTGGTGCGCGTGCTGCCGTCGAGGCGCGCCGTCGTGTCGTGGAACAGCGACGCGCCGGCGGGCGGGATCGCGCTGATCGCATACCGCGCCGGCGGTACGGTCTCGCCGCCGTTGCCGTACGCGCGCTGGTCGCCCGAGGCGCGCCGGTCCGAGAACGGCGCCGACCAAATAACGCGGATCGAGGTCGACGTCGTGGAGAGCGACGTCGCGGTCTCGGCGATCGGGATCGCGAGCAGCGTGGAGCTCGACGCGGTCGCGGTCGCCGTTCCGCCACCGCCCGGCGCGCCCGCCGCCGCACGCGTCCCCACCGGCGAGCTCGACGTCCCGCGCGTCTCGCAGTACTCCTCGGCCTATCCCGACGCGCACGGCTGGTGCTCGGCGGCGGCGCTCGCGATGCTGCTCCGGTACCATGGTGTCGCGGCCGGTGTCCCCGAGGTCGCGCGTGGCGTGTACGACGACGCGTACGGCGGGACGGGCAACTGGGCGTTCAATGCGGCGTACGCAGGCGCGCGCGGGCTGCGCGGCGTCGTCGCGTACCTGCGCGGGATCGACCACGTGGCCGCGTTCATCGAGGCGGGACTCCCGGTCGCGATCTCGATCGGCTGGAACGCCGGTGAGTTGCCCGGCGCGCCGCTCGAGCACAGCGAGGGTCATCTGCTCGTCGTGCGCGGCATCGACGCCTCGCACGTCGCCGTGAACGATCCCGCGCACCCGTCGATCGCGACGCGCTATCCGCGCGCCGCGCTCGACCTCGTCTTCCGCGCGCACGGCGGCGTCGCGTATCTCGTCGCGCCACGCGAGCGGACCGCCGAGCTGGTGGCGCTGGCGAACGGCGCCGCCCCTTCGACAGGCTCAGGATGACAAAAACGCAGCCGCGCGGACGTCTGGTCGCGCCGGAGGCGGTGCGCGATGCGCCGCTGCACGTCGTGCTCGTCGAGCCCGAGATACCGCCGAACACCGGGAACGTCGCGCGGCTGTGTGCGGCGACCGGCTGCGCGCTGCACCTTGTCGAACCGCTCGGGTTTCGCATCGACGACCGCGAGCTCAAGCGCGCCGGGCTCGATTACTGGGACGCGGTCGGCGTCGTCGTCCATCCGTCGCTCGACGCGTTCCTCGCCACCTTCGCCGCCGACCGGCTGTGGCTGCTCTCGACGCGCGCGGCGCGCGGCTACGCGGACGCCGCGTTCGCGCGCGGCGACGCGCTGGTGTTCGGCAAGGAGACGGCGGGCTTACCGCAAGCGCTGCTCGACGCGCACCCCGATCGCGCGCTCCGCATCCCGATGCGGCCGGGCTCCGTCCGTTCGATCAACCTCTCGACGGCGGCCGGCGTGGTGACGTACGCCGCGCTGGCGCGGCTCGGGTTCCCGGGCTTGACCTAGGCCGTCAGGTCGGGGCGACCGCGTCGGACGGACGGGTGGTGCGGCGCGTCTCACCGGGGAGCGTGAACGCGATCAGCGTCGCGGCGAGCGCGAGTCCGGAGACGGTCAGCAGCGTCGCGCCGACGCCGAAATGGTCGGCGATCGCGCCCAGTGCCGGCGAGAGGCCGCCGCCGAGCGAGACCGCGAGCCCGAGCGTCACCCCGGAGGCGAGGCCGACCCGGTTCGGCAGATACTCCTGGCCGAGCACGACGAACGACGCCTGCGAGGCAACCAGCACGAAGCCGGTCGGGATCAGGATCCCGATCGCGAGCGGCAGCGGCCCGCCGCCGCCGGTCAGCACGACCAGCACCGCGACCATGATGACGGTCAGGCCGGTCGACCAGATCAGCACCGGCTTGCGGCCGACGCGGTCGGCGATCGGCCCGCCGGCGATCGTCCCCGCCGCGCCGGCCAGCAGGAACGCGGTGTCGGTGAGGCCGCCGACCGCCGCCGACCCGTGCAGCACTTCGACCACGTAGAGCGGGATGAAGGCGACCATCCCGAGGTACGCCATCGAGCGGACGATCACGAACCCGCTGAGCTTCCCGAACGAAGTCCAGTCGTCGCGGCCGTCCGAGACGCGCTTTTTGCCTCGCACGGGCGCGAAGCGGCTGAGCCGCGGGAGTTCGATCAGCGATACCATCGCCATGAGCGTGACCGGGATCGCCGCAGCGAGCGTCCCCGCCAGCCCCCACGCCGCGATCGCGACGGTGGCGAACGCCGGCCCTATCGCGAACCCGAGGTTTCCGCCGACCGTGAACCAGCGCATCCCGCTGGCCTTCTTCGCGCCCGAGACGTAGTTGGCGAACCGCGCCGCCTCGGGATGGAACGCCGCCACCCCGATCCCGCTCACCAGTGCGGCCAGGAACAACAGCGGCATCGTCGGGAGCACGCCCAGCAACGCGACGCCGCTCCCCGCCAAGAACATCCCCAGCGGGATCAGCCACGGCATCGAGCGGCGGTCGGCCAAGTGCCCGATCCCCGGCTGGACGACCGACGAGGAAATCGCTTGGCAGAGCACCAGCGTCCCCGCCGTCGCGTGCGAGATGTGCCAGTGGACGATTAGGATCGGGAGCAGCGCCGGGATGAAGCTCTGGTTGACGTCATCGGCTAGGTGCGCCGATGCGAGGAGGACCATGGAGCGGACGTCGAGGCGGGACAAGGTCCGTCCATGGTCGCACGCGGCGCCGGAATCGCCAAAGACGATGGTCGAAGCGCCGTAGGGTCGGCTTTACGTCTTCTCGGTCTGCTCGTTCTTATCGTTGTGGACGACGTACCACGGACCGTCGGCGCGAGCCCCGACGAGATAGGTGCGTGCGCTGGTCGTGAAGTTGTAGACGGTCTCCGCGGAGCCGGACGGCACGGCTTCGGCCGCCGGGCGCCACGCCGCAGCGCCGCCGTCGTAGACGCGAAGCGCGGTCGCGCCTGCTACGAGCTGGTCGGTGCGCAAGAAGCCTGCGCGGTCGCCGCCGTCGCGCACGGCCCAGCGATGCACCGGCGTCGCCAGGATGCCGTCGACGTCGAGCAGCGGGTGGCCGCCGCCATGTCGCAGCACGCGTTCGATGCGGGCGGTTCCGGCTGATGGCGCGCTCTGCTCGGCGTGGTCGCGCTCGGCGATCGCGAGGATCGTGTCGCCGACGCCGACGTCCTCGATTCGCCGCGGCGTGCCGTCCGCCATCAGGACGTGCGTCCCAGCCGCGAAGCAGCCGCCGCCGGGGACTCCCCAGCCGGTGCCGCTCGGATCGTTCTCATTTGGGCCGGTCGACGGATCCTCGCCGTGGCCGGGGCTCGGTGAGGAACCGTGCGGAACTTTTTGGGCGAGCTTGGTCAGGGAGACGTGCACGTCCGGCGCGTTGCTGTGGACGGTCAGGCTCGCGTGAGCCGCGATGTGGCTGTTGAGGCCCCCCGCGAGATCGACCTCGACGGTGTGGTTCGCGTTCTTGTGCACGACGAAGTTGACGGGAATCTTGACGTGAAACGACGCGGCGTTCGGGCCGGTGACACCGATCGACGCGACGTGAACGTCGGCGTTGCCGGTGTTCTGCACGCTGAACGTTTGCTTGAGGTCGCCGTCGAAAACCAACGACGAAACGCTCGCCTTGAGAATTGCGGTGTTGGGCACGGGAATGCTCCTTGTTCGGATAGCGGTTCGTAGCCGCCGACCCGCAGCGAACCACGAGGAGATTACCGCCCGCTTACACGCTCACTGTCGAACGCATTACGCGCCCGGCTACGACGTGCGCCGGTCGGTCCTGCGGGCGAGCACGGCGTCGGCGCCGCGGCCGGCGCCGGGCTGGGCGGCCCCGCCGTTCGGCATATCCCAGGCATTCGCCGCCGGCGTCGAAGGCACGCACCGATGCCCACCCTCGAGACGATCGAGCGGCGCGTTGTCGCGTGCCGCAAGTGCCCCGAGCTGCGGGCGTACTGCGCCGAGATCGGGCGCGTGAAGAAGCGCGCATTCCTGGACCAGGACTACTGGTCGCGCCCCGTGCCCGGCTGGGGCGACCCGCGGGCACGGGTCGTACTCGTCGGCCTCGCCCCGGGTGCCCACGGCTCCAACCGGACCGGCCGCGTCTTCACCGGCGACGGGAGCGGCGAGTGGCTCTACCGGGCGCTGCACCGCGCGGGCTTCGCCAGCCAGCCGAACGCCTCGCATCGCGACGACGGGCTGGTGCTGCGCGACACGTTCATCACCGCCGCGGTCCGCTGCGCGCCGCCCGCCAACAAGCCGACGCCCGAGCAGCGGGCGAACTGTGCCCCGTACTTGCGCGACGAGTTCGCGGCGCTGCGAAACGTTCGCGTCGTGGTGACGCTCGGCAAGATCGCCGACGACGCCGTCCACGCGCTGGCCAAAGAGATCGGGACGTACTGCGGCCCGCGCGGGCCGTTCGCCCATCTGGCCGAGACGGTCGTCGATCTGCCCGGGCGTGCCGGTGTGACGCTGCTCGCTTCGTACCACCCGAGCCGGCAGAATACGAACACCGGCGTCCTCACCGAATCGATGCTCGACGCCGTATTCAGCCGGGCGCGTTCGCTGCTTGGTCCTAGTCCTGCCAAGGAAGTTTGATCCTTTCGGGGAGGGGACTCAGAGTCGGACGTCCCACGCCGGCTGCGAGCGTGAATAACGCGCGCCGCAGGTGGGCATAACGGCGCGTACCATGAACTTCCAGATCGACGATCGCGACCTCAGCGCCTTCCTCGTCTACGCGGCACGCGAACGGAGTCTGGACGCCTCGCTGCGCGCGGCCAACAAGTACGGCCGCTCGGATGAGCATAAGAAATCGATCGACGCACTGCGCGAGCTGAACCGGAAGATGCTGTTCCGCGAGACGCGCCGCAACGCGCATCCGTTCTGAGCGTTTTTACGCACGTTGCCCCGAAGCAGCGGGGACGAGTCTTCGGACTCGTCCCCGTTTTCGTTTCTGGATGCCCACCAAGGGGCCGTCGGCGTAACTCGCGCCCGCCGCCACGGTATCAGCGGTCGTGGTGAGGTCGCATGGGTGAACCGAATCATCTCGGCAGCGAGCCCCCGCGCGACCCTTCGCGCGATCCCTTCATCGTGTCGAATTCGACGCCGCTCCGCGGCGCGTCGGTAGCTGGCTCGCTGATCGTGCTCGCCGCGTTCGTCGTTGCCGGAATCGTCATCGCGGTGCTCACGAGGTGAATCGCCCGACGATCGTACGTCGTAAACCCGGCGGTGGCCACACGATCTTCAAGCCAAGATCTTTTTCAGCGCCTGGATCGGGCGCGCCTCGCTTCTAAGGCTTGGTGGTCAGTGTCCGCCAGTGGCGCCGCGCATCCGTGCGATCCGTCCCCGCCGGCTGCACAATTGCGACCGACGGCAAGCCGGATACATCAATGTTGCAGCCTTGCCATCCGGCGCGCCGCGCGTTCAATGATAGCGGGCGACGTGCGATCACCCGTGCTTCATCGATGAGTGCCCCCGGCAGCCCATCCGCATAAACGACCGTCGCCCGGCGCCGGTCGAATTCGACCAAAATGTGCGCGGGCATCTTGCCCTCGCGCACTGCGCGCAACGTGGTGTGGTACGCCGCGCCTATGAGCAAACTGCCAAACCGCCCATCCTTTGCCTTTAATTGGTATGTCGCGTCGCAACTAGGGCAAGCAAAATCCGCGACCGGTGTGTTGGGCGGCAACCGCGCCAATGCATCGCGCGTACAGTGCAGGCAATAGAGATTCATCTCGGCCCAGGTTTCGATCAGCACGCGCGCGACCTGTGCGCGATTCGTGTAGCCCCCCGCGAGAGAGGGGTCGAAGAACGGGCTAAATGCTGGTTGAGCGTCAAGCCGCTCATAGCGGCCCGCGCCGAGGAATCGCAGCACGCCCTGGTCACGAAGAACTTGCAAGCTTTGGCGTATCTTTGCGTCGACAAACCGATTCGCCGGATATTCTGCGGCAAGCTCATCCGCATGTTGAAGGATATCCGCGAGATGAAACACGCGCGGCTGCTTTTCCACGACGTCTTGGACGATCGTTTTCCACGTCCGGCCCGTATTCGGCATATTTTCTGCAGTTCGTCCGGCACGCCACCGAATCCGGCAGTCGAAACCGCAGTATCCTGGAGTCCACCGGGCCCGCGGTCTCTCGCCGAAGGCCGTCCGTATGCGCTCGACGTACGTCCCACTCCGGCTCCTCGCCATCATCGCCGTCTCGAGGAACAAGCTTGGTAACCTATCGCGTGGACGTAAGTCTGAGCTCCTTCGGAGAAGGAGCGTGCGGTGCTCCCGGATGCCACGGCTGGGGGAACATTCACGTCACGTTCCGCGATGTCGCCACGATCGCATGTGGTAACGGCCATGTGCTCGCCGCCGCGACCGGCCTCGTCCGCGAACGCATCCGGCGCAACGTCGTACGCTTTCGCGTCCAGGCGTATGCTGTGCACTACGAACGTGTAGAGACCATCCTCGCCACTTCGGACCAAATCGACGGACCCGCAACTATGTCGGTGGGGGCAGGCCGGTGTGCCCTCCCCCGCGGTGCATGAACAGCCGCGTTAGCTACCGGATTACTCCGCAGGCTTCGGCGGGATCGACAGGATTTGCAGTCCTAAGTCCTTCAGCGCCTGATCGGGGACGCCGGACGGGGCGTCCATCATCACGTCGCGCGCCATTTGATTCTTCGGGAAGGCGATGACGTCGCGGATGCTCGTCTCGCCGCAGGCCAGCATGACGATGCGGTCGATCCCGAGCGCCATCCCGCCGTGCGGCGGCGCGCCGTACGTGAGCGCTTCCATGAAGAAGCCGAAGCGATCGTCGATCTGCTCGTCGGTCAATCCCAGACGCTTGAAGACCTTGCGCTGGAACTCCGCCTGGTGGTTGCGGATCGAGCCGCTGCCGAGCTCGTAGCCGTTCAGAACGAGGTCGTAGTGCTGCGCGGTGATCGCGAGCGGATCGCTGTCGAACAGCGCTTCCTGTCCCGGCGCCGGGGCCGTGAACGGATGGTGCGAGAACGTGATCTCGCCGCTCTCTTCGTCGCGCTCGAACAGCGGGAAGCCGAGCACCCAGCAGAACGCGAACGCATCGGGCTTACGCAGTCCGAGCCGCTCGCCGATCTCGAGCCGGAGCCGGCCGGCGACCTCCGACGCGCCGCGCGCCGCGTCGCCGACGAACAGGATCGCGTCGCCGTCCTGCGCGCCGGTGCGTTCGCGCAACGCGGCCGCGAGCGGTTCGTCGACGAAACGCGCGATCGAACCTTTGATCCCGTCGGGCGCGAGCGAGATGTAGGCGAGCCCTTTGGCGCCGAACGTCTTCGCGAGCTCGGTCACCGCGTCGAAGTCGCGGCGGGAGAGCGACGAACCGCCGGGCCAGCGCAGCGCGATCACGCGGTTCGCGTCGCTCTCGGCGAGGTCGGCAAAGAGCCCGAACGCACCGCCGCGGAAGAGGTCGGCGACATCGAGCAGCTCGAGCTCGAAACGCAGGTCCGGCTTGTCGGAGCCGTAGCGGCGCATCGCCTCCGCGTACGTCAGGCGCGGCAAGGAGCTCGGGATCTCGAGGCCGAGCGCGCTGCGCCAAACATAGCGCATCGAACCTTCCATCACCTCGAGCACGTCGTCTTGCCGCACAAACGTCATCTCGACGTCGACCTGGGTGAACTCCGGCTGGCGGTCGGCGCGCGGGTCTTCGTCGCGGAAGCAGCGCGCGATCTGCATGTAGCGGCCGAGTCCGCCGATCATGAGGATCTGTTTGAGGATCTGCGGCGACTGCGGCAGCGCGTAGAACGAGCCGCGGTGCACGCGCGAGGGAACCAGGTAGTCCCGCGCACCCTCCGGTGTCGACTTGATCAGGTTCGGTGTCTCGATCTCGAGGAAGCCGTGCTCGTCGAAGTAATCGCGGATCGCCTTGACGATCTTGTGCCGCACCGTCAGGTTGCGCTGCATGCGCGGCCGGCGCAGGTCGAGATAGCGGTAGCGCAGCCGGACTTCTTCGGCCGGCTCTTCTTCGGCGGCGATGACGAACGGCGGCGTCTCGGAGCGGTTGAGGATCTCCAGCCCGTCGGCCGGGACTTCAACCTCTCCGGTCGCGAGCTTCACGTTCTCCGTCCCTGCCGGACGCCGGCGCACCGTGCCGCGCACGCTGACGACGTCCTCGCCGCGCAGCGTCTCGGCGAGCGCGAACGTCTCGCCCTTCGACGGATCGAACGTCACCTGCGTGATCCCGCTGCGGTCGCGCACGTCGATGAAGATCAGCCCGCCGTGATCGCGCCGCCGGTGCACCCAGCCGTCGAGCTCGACCGTTTTCCCGACGTCGGAGGCGCTCAGCACGCCGCACGAGACTCGCAACGGATTATCCACGCAGGGCTGCCTTGACTCCGGTGAGGTAGTGATATTGGTACGAGAGCGTGCGCGCAAAGCCCGGCTTGGCGGCGCCGTTCTCGATCCAGTTCTTGAGTGGTCCGACGCGGTCGATCAGGCCGTGCAACCCGAGCGAGACCGGCGTCATCCCGAGCCGCAACTGCACGTCGAAGGCCGGATGTTTGCGGTAGAACCGCACCGTCGACTTTCCAGCCAGCTCGTACTTCTGCTGCTGCTCGTCCCACGGTACGGGATGCCAGTGGTAGTTCACCGCGAGCGGCTCGTACTCGATCGGGACGCCGCCGTGCTGCAGGCGGTAGCCGAGCTCGAGATCCTCGTGGCCGTAGCCGGTGAAGTCCTCGTCGAACCGGCCGACGCGATCGAGCTCGGCGCGCGGCGCGGACGCGTTGCCGGTGAGGAAGTAAAGCCACGTCAGCCGCTTCGGCTTCTCGCCGTGCAGCGGCGTGCGCTTCGCGGCGTCGGCGCGCTTGGCGAGGTACTCTTCGTACGAGTTGACCTGCACCTCCATCCCGACGACGGCGCGCATCCCCGGCTGCTCGTGGTGTACCAGGTGGCGCGAGAGCAGATCGGGCGAAGCGATGATGTCGGCGTCGGTGAACAACACGATCCGGCCGTTCGCTGCCGCGATCCCCGCGTTGCGCGCGGAGGCGCGGCCGGTGTACGGTCCGGGCAGGTGGCGCACGAACGGGTTCTCGTTCGACACGCCGGCGAGGTACTCGGCGGTTCCGTCGGTCGAGTTCGAATCCGCCACCACGACCTCGTACTCGCCGCGGTGCAGATCCTGCGCGAGCAGCGAGGGGATGACGTGGCGGAGCGTGTCGAGGCGGTTGTACGTCGGAACGACGACGGAGATGCGAGGGCTAGTCATCCTGAGGTTGGCTTCTGTCATCCTGAGCTTGTCGAAGGGCCGGGGTGCGAGCAGCGTAAGAGCGATCCGGCGGCTTCGACGATCTCGGCGCGCGACGCACGCAGCGAGGTCTCGGATTCGTCCGGCGGTTTGCGGAAGATCGCGTTCGGCACGCGGTACGGCGACCATTCCTGCGAGGCGAGGCGAAACCACTTGTGCTCGAACAGGACGACCGTCGGCACCCGCACCGCGCTTGCGACATGCGTCGCACCGGTGTCGATGGTGACGACGCAGGCTGCCCGCTCGAAGACCGCCGCCCAGACGTGGAACGGCAGGCCGCCGAGCACCGCGTCCGCGACCCCGGCTCGGTCGACTTCCTGCCCGAGCTCGCACGCATCCTCACCGTAGGTCGCGATGAGCGGGCGGCCGAGCGCACGCAGGTCGCTGAACAACTGCAGGCAGCTCGCCCGCGTCGAGCCGTGCTCGATCCAGCGGCGGCCCAGCTGGATCACGATCGGGTCCGGCGGCAGGTGCGCCACCGCGGCGCGATCCTCTTCGGTGACCGGCAATACGAGCTCGTGCGCGAGCGTCCGCGCGCCCGCAGCCGCGGCGACCGCCAGGACCTGATCGACCTCGTGGGCGACCACCCGGTCGGGCCGGCGCTCGGCCACGGTGGGGTCGGCCGCACTGAGCACGACGTCGGTGAGCATCGTGCGCAGGATGAGCCGCGCGATGTACCGCGTCTCATACGTGTAGCCGACCCGCTTGCGCGCGCGCGTCGCCGCGACGATGCGGTGATCGACGTCGCGCGGCGCGAGCGCGATCGCGAGGTCGACCTCGCGGAACTGCGCGCCGAAGTCGCCGGGCTTCGCGCCGTCGGGGAGCATCGCCAGCGCGTCGACGTCGGGCGAGCGCTCGACCACGACCGAGTTGTAGCGGCTGCAAGCCAGCGTCACATGGGCGCCCGGGAACGAGCGCCGCACCGAAGCGATCGCGGGGGTCGAGAGGATCAGATCGCCGACCCGGTCCGTCCGCGAAAGCAGGATCCGCACTACGACCGTTTTGCGCGGTCGAGCTCGGCGTAGTAGGCGGCGCTCGCGAGCAGATGCGCGGCGGCGAGCTTCGCGGGCGAGAGCTTCTCATCGTCCCCACCGGCCGTGCCGACGACGCGCTCGAGTTGCGCGACGAGACCGCTCTTGCGCAACCCGTCGCCCAGCAAGCGCTGCGGCACGGTGTCGCCGACCGCGAGCGCGACGCGCCAGTTCGGGTGCAACCGCTGCAGCCGCACCGCGGTGCGCGCCTGCGCCCGTACCTGCCGCAGCATCCCCTCGACGTTCTTCGCTTTGGGACGCGGCTTGTAATGGAAGACGACCGCAAGCCGGTTGAACACCGCTTTGGTCCCGATCGCGCGCAGTCGCAGGCCGAGCTCGATGTCTTCCCAGCCGTACTCGCTGAACGACTCGTCGAACCGGCCGCCGACCGCGTCGAGTCGCGACCGGCGCACCGAGACGTTCGTCGTCCAGAACCAGTTCGCGCTGTAATCCTTCGGGGTCCACACCGGCACCGGCAGCGCATCGAAGGACTCGACGTTGATCGCGGCGCCGCGCACGACGACGTCGCCGTGCCGGGCGTCGGATCGCACGTGCTCGGCGGCGAAGACCGGCGTCGACAGCACGTCGTCGTCGATGAACGCGATGCGCTCGCCGGTACAGCCTGCGATCCCGGCGTTCCGCGCTTTCGCGAGCCCGCCGTTTGGCTGGTTCACGACGGTGAAGGCGCAAGTCGCGATCCGGCGCGCGCGCTCGATCACCGCCGGCGTGTCGTCCTGCGAACCGTCGTTCACCAGCACGACCTCGTACTGGTCGGGTGCCAGCGTCTGGTCGAAACACGCCTCGAGCACGCGCTCCAAGAGCGCGGCGCGGTTGTAGGTGCAAAGCTGAATCGAGAGCTTGGGGCGCACGTCAGAAACGCGTCGCGCACTGCGGCGGGCGGGGGGCGCGGAACGCGCCGTCGACCAGGCCGAGCTGCTCACGCGGCTCGAGGTTCGCGAGCCCGAGCCGCACGACATCGTCGAGCCGGAGCGAGCCCATGACGACCGACGCGAGGTCGGCGATCCCGATCGTCAGCGTCGCATCCGGCGCGCCCGCCGAGGCGACGCTCCTTGGCGCACCGGCGGGCCCGAACCCGTACGTCCACGTTCCGCCGATCGCCGGCAGGAACGGATCGTCGGCGACGACCTTCAGGGTGAACGGCCGGCTCGCCGGCGGAAGGTACGCGAACGCGGCCTCCACGTCGAGGATACGATACATCAGGCCGAGCCCGGTCGTCGCCACGCGATGCGTCGCCGGCGGCGCGACGGCCTCATCGGATCCGTCGCGCGGATCGCTCGCCGCGAGGTAGAACGCCGCGTCCTGCGACTCGACGACGACGCGCGCGAACTGGTCGCGCTGCGAGCGCAGGTAGCCGAGGAGTCCGGCGAGGTACGTTTCATCCTCGTACGCTAGGTCGCGCACGAGCAGCTCGTCGCGGTTCCGGAGCCGGTCGTCGGGCGCGTTTACGACGTTCGTCTGCATGAAGCCGCGCAGCGCGCCATCGTGCTCAACCGCGACGTAGCGGAGCTCCGTGTCGGCGAGCGCGCGTTCGGTCGGCGCGCGATGGCGCGCGATCAGCCCGTGCGTCATCGCGCGCACGCGCTCGTAGCACGCGCAGAGCGCGTCGTAGTCGGCCGGGCCCAGCAAGCGGACCGCGCCGCGCGCGCCGTCGTCGCGCAGCGTCGCCGGCGTGAACCGGAAGCGATGCGCCGGCGTTCCGTAGCCGAAGCCCAGCGCGCGGTAGAAGTCGAGCCGAAACGGGTGCAGGATCGCGAAGGGCGCCCCGCGCCGGCGATAGTGCTCGAGGTACCACGCGAGCAGCGCGCGCGCGATCCCTTGCCGCTTGTGCGCACGCGAAACGGCGACGCTGCCGACGCCGCCGGTGAGCGCGTCGCGCCCGTGCACGTTCATCTCGAAGTCGTACAAGCGCATCGCGCCGACCAGCACACCATCGCGCTCGGCGATCACGTCCGACGTTCCCGGCGCGGGTCCCGACCGGATCCGTTCGGCGAATTTCTCGAGCGCCTCCGGGGTGGTAAGGCGCATGATCGGATACGCATCGGCGAACAGCCGCGCCAGTGCCGCAAAGATCTCGGGGGCCTCGCCGGGCGCGTCGAGCGGACGGATCTCCAGCCGCTGCGCCGTCGTCGTCATCGCGTCAGCGTTCGGCGGTGGCGACGAGCAGTCCGTCGAGGGCCGCGAGGATCGCCGCTTCGTTCAGCTCGCGCACGCATGCGAAGTCGGGACAGGTCTCCTTGCGATGACCTGGGGGGCACGGATAGGTCGGCCGGACGACCGCAACGTGCGGCCCGATCGGCGCCCAACGGTCCGGTTCGTCCGACTGCAGCGCGAAGATGCCGACCGTCGGCGCGCCGACCGCCGCGGCGACGTGCATCGGCCCCGAATCCATCGCGATGACGGCTCGCGCGCGCTCGGCGAGCGCGGCGAAGCCGCCGATCGACGTCGCCCCGGCCAGGGAGATCACGCCGGCTCCGGCGCCTTCGGCGATCGCGTGCGCGACCGGCGCATCCTCGGGCGCACCGGTCACGAACAGCGGGATCCCGTCGCGCGCGCGGAGCCGCAGCGCCAGCGCGACGAACCCGGCGACCGGCCAGCGCGCGCGCTGCGCGGAGAGCCCGCGCGTCGGGTGCAGCAGATAGTACGGGCCGCCGGCATCGTGGACGCGCAGTAACGCGTCGACTGCACGGCGCTCGTCGTCGCGCACCGCGAAGACGGGCGTCGCGTCCGCTGCGTCGCATCCGATCGCGCGCGCGTAGTCGAGCAGGATCTGCGTCCAGTGGCTCGTGCGGTCGCCGATTTCGCTTCGCACGACGACGCGCTCGGTGAACAAGACGGAATAGAGGCGTCGCGCCTGTCCGACGCGCACGGGGATGCGCGCAAGCCAGGGCAGCAGGGCGGTGCGCAGCGTCGCCCAGGTGACGACCGCCGCGCTGTAGCGTTCCGGCAGGGCCGCGCCGAGCACGATCGCGCGCTCGATCGCCGGAATGTGCGCGGCGAGGTCGGCGTGGGCCGGGAGCACGACGGCATCGACCGCGTCGTACCGGGTCCGCAACGCGCGCGCGACCACCCCCGCCAGGAGCGTGTCGCCGATCCCGCCGCCGGCCGCGACGAGCAGCGCACGCTCAGAATCCATCCAGCACCGATTCGATGAAGCGGCTGTTCGGACCGCCGTCCACCTCC
This sequence comes from Vulcanimicrobiota bacterium, assembly GCA_003168375.1. Taxonomy (GTDB): domain Bacteria; phylum Vulcanimicrobiota; class Vulcanimicrobiia; order Vulcanimicrobiales; family Vulcanimicrobiaceae; genus Vulcanimicrobium; species Vulcanimicrobium winogradskyi. Next base: position 1,017,054 of record PMSI01000001.1, on the reverse strand, counting down.
GAGGCGCGAAACGCGCGATAGCTCGACGCCCAGGGACGCCAGCGCCGCACCTGTGCCTCGAAATGGGCGTCCGGGAAGATGTCGATGACGTTTCGGCACAGCATTCCGGCGACGTGTGCCGCGCCGGTATCGACCGTCACGACGGTACCGCCGCGGTTCATCGCCTCGACCCAGGCGCGGGTGCTGGGGAACGTCCGAGGTTCGACGCCGGTCAGCTCACGGACCGCGGCGGCCTCGCCCGGCGCGGCGAAGAACTTGGCGTACGGCGCGAGCCGGGCGAAGACGGCGCGCTGCGTTTCGGCCGTAACGCCCGTCGCAAGCCACTTCGGACCGGTCTGGACGATGATGTTCGTCACCTCGCCGAGTGGTTCGAGGTCCTGAACGTCCGGCTCTTCGACCAGCTCGGCGCGAAGTCGAAACCAATCGGAGGGCGGCTTCTCGCTCCCGACCAGGCCCGCGCCGAGACGGTACAACACCTCGACCTCGTGCGCGTCTTCACCGCCCACGCGCTGCGAACGGCTGACCGTGCGCGTCGTGTTCGCACGCACCCAGAGGTTCTTGAGCGGGCGCGCCCGGCCGGTGGTGAAGCCGACGCGCTGCGGGATCCGAGCCGCCAGCGCATACGCTTCGGGCTCCTCGCTGGCGATCAGCGCGACGTCGTAACGCCGGGCGGCGATCTCGGTGCGCGCGCGGTCGGTGCTCTCCGGCGTCGAACCGTGCGCGGGCCACGGAATCCGTTCGAGCACGTGCTCGGCGAGGAGCGCGTTCGGAGCGAACAGGCCCGCGTTGCGCGTCGTCAGCGCGACCCCCACTTCGTGTCCCGCGTCGCGCAGCGCGGCGATGAGCGGGACGCAGACGGCCGCGTCGCCGAGCCCGTCGAGCCGCACGAGCAAAACGCGCATGGGTTATGCGCGGCGGCGCAGCTGCCGCTCGAGCTCTTCGGTGTAGACGCTGTCGAGCAGCGCACCACGCGCGAGCTGCGCGACCACCGGCGGGACCCGCGCCGAGGTCGCGATCCCGGCGAACAGCGGCTGCGCGAAACCGGGGACGAGGACGCGCGCGCGGGCGAGGTTGAGGCCGTACGCGCCGGTCGCGAGCTTCACCCGCATCGTCGGCATCTTGCCGACGAAACGCGCCGCCATGCGCGCCTTCTCGATCGCTTTGCCGAGCGCGTCTTCGAGCGACTCCGGGGTCGGCGGTTTGATGTGCCAGAGATAGGCGTCCCAGGCGAACGCGCGGCGCACGCCGTGATCGCGCAACCGTGCGCCGAGCTCGGTATCCTCCCAGCCGTAGAGGTCGAAGTTCTCGTCGAAGCCGCCGACGGCGCGCAGCGAGGCGGCGCGGACCGAGACGTTGCAGGTCACGAAAAAGGCGCGAGAGAGGTTCGCCGCGGTCGGCATCGGACGCTCCGCCGCATCGGGGACGTTGACGATCGGTCCCGAGACCGCCAGCGGGAAGATCTCGACATCGTGCGCTGCGGCGTGCGCGGCGAGAAAATGCGGCGGCGTCACGACGTCGTCGTCGACGAACGCGATCACGTCGCCGCTCGCGCGGGCGATCCCGGCGTTGCGCGCTTTGCCGCGGTTCGGCTCGCGCACGAACGCGTACGTCGCGCCGTGCCTGCGCGCGACCTCGGGGGTCGCATCCGACGAGCCGTTGTCGACCACGACCAGCTCGAACTCCGGCGCGTTCTCTTGCGCGCGCAACGACGCCAGCGCCCCGTCGAGGAGCGCCGCCCGGTCCTTCGTCGCGATCACCACGCTAAAGGTCACGGGGAGACCGATTCGAGCAAGAACGCCGCCATCCGTTCCGCGGCGCCGGCGTGGTGCCGGTAGAGTGCGCGCAGCTCCTCGCCGGTCGCGGTGCACCACCCCGTGTCGCGCCAGCGCTCGGCCGCGACGTGCGCGACCTGCGAGGGGAGCAGCGTGCCGGCGATCTCGACGTCCAGCTCCTTCCCGGCGTCGATGTTCGGTTGGGCGAAGTGCTCGAAGCGCTTGGCGACCGCCAGGACCGCGGCGCGTTTGATCGGCGCGCCGATCACCGGCAGCTTGCCGACGTACTGCAGCGGCCCGCCGATGACGATCAGCTCCGGCGCGTTGAACGGCGTACAGACGATCGCCGGGATCCCGAGCGCGGCGAGCTCGATCACCTTCGTTCCGGGAAGTGCGATCGCCAGCCGCGCGAGCGCGGCCGCGCGCATCGCGGCGCGAACCAGCGGGAAGCGCTCTCCGCCGGCGACGATCTCGCCGCCGGTCAGTTCGGCCGGCGCGCCGTACGAGAGCGGGTGCTCGCCGCCGCGCGTCAGCGCCGCGGCGATCGCCTCGTCCGACACGAACGGCGAGCCCGCGAACGCGATGGCGACCCCCGGCAGCATCCGGCGCAGGTTCAGTGCGACGCGGACGAACATCGGAAAGAGGTTCGCGACCTCGTGTTTGCGGGAGCCCGGAAAGATCACGATCCCGTCGCGTGCGGCGTCGCTCGGCGGATCGCCGTAGGCGCCCGACGCTTCGCCGAGCGCGCCGTCGATCGCGAGGTTTCCGACGACGCGGATGCGATCGTCCGGGGTCCCCCAGCCGCGCAGCTGCTCACGGTTCGCTTCGTCGACCGCGAACACGCGCGAAAACGTCGCGGCGTAGCGCTTGCGCGAGAACTTGTAGGACGTCGCGACGCCGCCCAGCCGTGCGTGGACGCGCGCCGCGTGCGAGAGGTCGCCGCCGAGATACTGCACGCGATCGGCACCGGCCGGCAGTCCTTCGACGCCGCGCCCGAGCGCGAGCCGGAGGTAATCGGACGGCGGATAGCCGCGCACTCCCGGGAACTGCTCCTCGATGTAGCGCGCCTCCCGCCCGCTTGCGAAATCGTCGGGGACCGCGATGACGTGCAGCTCGACCGCCGGATCGCGCGCGCGAAGCTCCGCGACGAGCGGCCGTACCCAGCCCGCGAACTCGCCGGGGCCGTTCGCGGTGATCGCGATGCGCATCGCGCTATCGCGACCTGATGATCGCGACCAGGTCGGTCGTGCTGCGGCCGGGCTGATGCGGCGCGAGCACGATCGTGCCGCCGTGCCGTTCGACGACGTGGCGCTCGGGGAGTTCTTCGAGGCGGTACTGCGCGCTCTTGACGTGCACGTCGGGGCGGATCCGGTCGAGCAGCGTCTCGGGCGTGCGCTGGTGGAACCCGATCACCGCATCGACGCTGCGCAGCGCGGCGAGGACGCGCGCGCGGTCGCCGAGCGGCACCAGCGGGCGGTCCGGTCCTTTCCCGAGCAGTCGCACCGACGCGTCGTCGTTCAGCAGCACGAGCAGCACGTCGCCCTGCGCGCGCGCCCAGGCGAGGAAGGCGACGTGGCCCGAGTGCAGCAGGTCGAAGACACCGTTCGTCGTGACGACGGTCCGCCCCGCGGCACGCTGCGCCTCGCGCCAAGCGAGGGCTGCATCCTCGCTCAGCAGCGGCGCTTCGAACGTATTATCGCTCATGCTCGTCCATCAGCGCGACGATCTCGGGCGGCGTCGCGGTCGCCGTGCCGAGCTTCTCGACCACCGCGCCGGCGGCGAAGTTCGCCAGCTGGGTCGCCGCTTCGGGCGGGATGCTCGCGGCGAGCGCCAGCGTCAGCACTGCGACGACCGTGTCGCCCGCGCCCGAGACGTCGAACACCGTGCGCGCGACGGCCGGCACGTCGAAGCGCGCCGCGTCCGCGGTGAACAGCGACATCCCGTGCTCCCCGCGCGTGACCAGCACATAGCGGCAGCTGAGCATGTCGAGCAGCGCGCGCGCGGCCCGGTCGAGCGAGGCGTCGTCAACGATCGCGATCCCGGTCGCGCGAGCAGCTTCCGCGACGTTCGGCGCGATGCAGGTGACGCCCGCGAACATTCCCATGTTCGCCGGCTTCGGATCGGCCACCACGACCGGCGCCGCCAGCGCGGCATCGACGATGTCGCGGTGCAAGAATCCCTTCGCGTAGTCGCTCAGCACGACCGCGTCGGCGTCGCGCACGCTGAGCTTCACCTGATCGACGACGCGCTGCCGGTCGTCGTCGCGCAGCTCGGCGGTCGATTCCCAGTCGGCGCGCACGACCTGCTGGTTGTGCGCGACCACCCGTGTCTTGCGCGTCGTCGGACGGTCGGTGAGGGTGACGAGCGCCCGCGCGTCGACGCCGAGATCGTCGAACATCGCGCGCAGGCGCGCGCCTTCGGAGTCGTCGCCGACCCCGCCGACGAACGCGACCCGCGCGCCGAGCGCGCGCAGGTTGCTCGCGACGTTCCCCGCGCCGCCGAGCGTGAACGTGTGCTCGCGCACCGCGACGACCGGGACCGGCGCTTCGGGTGAGATCCGCGAGACGTCGCCCCAGATCCACTCGTCGATCATCACATCGCCGATCACGACGACCCGCCGGCCCGCCATCCGCCCGAGCAACTCCGCCGCCCGCGGCGCCGCAATGAGATCAGCCACTGTCCGACCGCTTCGAGGCAACCCCAATGTCACCCTGAGCTTGTCGAAGGGCGAGCCACTCCGCCGCTTCCAGCAGCGTCTCCGCGCGAAAATCCGGTTCGGGACCCTCGTAGGGATACGGGCCCGGCAAGAGGATCCCGGGGATTCCGACGGCGTGTCCGAGCGCGACGTCGGTGCCGCGGTCGCCGACGACGGCGCCGCCGTCGAGCGTCAGCCCGTGCTCGTCGACCGCGCGGCGGATCATCCCGGGCGCAGGCTTGCGGCACGCGCAGTCCTCGTCGTAGTGCGAGCACCAGTACCACGCGTCGATCGCGACACCGTCGTTCGCCAGCCGGCGCGCGATCTCGCCGTTCACCGCGCGTACGGCCTCGTCGTCGAAATATCCGCGTGCGACACCCGACTGATTCGACACCACGACCGTCGCAAACCCGCGCCGATGCAGCAAGCGAAGCGCATCGACGACGGTCGGCAAGATCTCGACGCCGCCGGGGTCGTCCAGAAAACCGCGCTCCTCGATCAGGGTGCCGTCGCGGTCCAGAAAAACGGCCGGCCGGTCGTGCGGCTTCGAGCGCTGCATCTTATGCGAAGAGCAGCTCCTGTTCGACGAGGTCGCAGATGATGTGACCCATCGTGATGTGGACTTCTTGCACGATCGCGCTGTAGCCGTCCGGACCGATCAGCGAGAGATCGGCGATCTCCGCCACGGTGCCGCCGCCGTTGCCGGTGAAGGCGATCGTCGTCGCGCCCAGTTTCTTCGCCGCTTCGAGCCCGCGCACGACGTTCTTCGAGGTCCCACTGGTCGTGATTCCGACGACGACGTCGCCCGGGCGCGCGAGCGCCTCGACCATGCGCGCGAACACGTGGTCGTAGCCGAAATCGTTTGCGATCGCGGTGATCGCCGAGCTGTTCACCGTCAGCGCCTCCGACGGCAAGCCGCCGCGCTCGCGCAGAAAGCGTCCGCTGAACTCCGCGGCTAGGTGCTGCGCGTCGGCGGCGCTGCCGCCGTTGCCGAACCACAGCACCTTGTTGCCGTTGCGGAACGCGCGGGCGATCGCGGCGACGATCGCAGCGACCTGCGGGGCGTAGTGCGGGCGCTCGAGCTGGCCCTTGCGGTCGGCGAGCAGCTCCTCGAAGCCGCGCCGGCCTTCGATCACGGTTCGATCCAAAACAAGTCCTGCCCGAGCGAAACGAGCTCGCCGTTCTCGACGAGGATGTTCGCGACGACGCCGTCGTAGTCGCTGTTGATCTCGTTCATCAGCTTCATCGCTTCGAGGATGCACAGCGTGTCGCCGATCTTGACGCGGGACCCGACGTCGACGAACGAATCCGAGCCCGGCGCCGCCGAGCGGTAGAAGACGCCGACGACCGGCGCCGTGACTTTGCGGACGTTCGCACTCGCCGCGGCGCGCGCCCCGCCCGGCGCGGGCGCCTCGCCGGCGGGACTCGCGGTGCCCGAGCCGGCGGCGGCAGGCGGCGCCGCGTACACGATCGGCGCAGCGTGGAGGGAAGGATCGCGCCGAACGATCTCGATCTCGGTCTCCCCGGTGCGAACGCGGATCGCGTCCAGGTCGAACTCGGCGGCGATCTCGCCGAGCGCGCGGACGCGCGCCGCTTCGTCGTGCTCCATCAGCCCGTCGCTTCGACGAGGAGGCGCGCGACCTCCGCCGCCGAGGCCACCAAGGGGAGTTGCCGGTCCTCGCGGGCCAGCAGGTCGCGCAGCACGATTTGGTCCTGGGCCAGCTCCTGGTCGCCCAGGATGACGGCCCAGCGGGCGTTGTTCCGGTCGGCCGTCTTGAAGTGCGCGGTCAGCTTGCGATCCTGCCAGTCGGCGAACGCCGGCTCGGCCGAACGTTCGCGGAGCGCGCCCACGATGGCGATCAGCCGCTCGCGGGCGGCCTCGCCCAGCGCGATCGCCTGGATCCCACGGCGCGGCGGCAGGTGCTCGCCGGCGACCTTCTCGACGACCATCAGGAATCGCTCGAGGCCGAGCCCGAAGCCGACCCCAGGTGTCGGTGGACCGCCGAGCTCCGCCACCAGGCCGTCGTACCGGCCGCCGCCGCAGACCGTGCCTTGTGAACCGATCGCCGAGGAGACGAACTCGAAGACCGTGCGCGTGTAGTAGTCGAGCCCGCGGACGATCCGCGGGTTGACCTCGTACGTAAGGCCCAGCGCGTCGAGGTACCGCCGCAGCGCGTCGAAATGCGCGCGGCAGTCGTCGCACAGGTGCTCGATCATCGTCGGCGCGGTCGCGACGAACGATGCGTCCTGCGGGTCCTTCGAGTCGAGGATCCGCAGCGGGTTGCGCTCCAGCCGGCGCTGCGAGTCGGTGCTGAGCTCGGCGGCGTGCGGCCGGAAGTGCGCGAGCAGCGCCTCGCGGTAGCGCGGGCGGCAGACCGGGTCGCCGACGCTGTTGATGTTGAGCGCCGCCTCACCGATCCCGTAGCGCGCAATCAGCATCGCCGCGATCTGGATCACCTCGACGTCGGCCTCGGCGCCCGGTACCCCGAAGCACTCGACGCCGAACTGGTGGGCCTGGCGATAGCGCCCCGCTTGCGGCCGCTCGTAGCGGAAGAACGGGCCGATGTAGTAGAGCCGCTGTGCTCCCTGCGCCAGCAGTTTGTGCTCGAGCAGCGCCCGCACCACGCCCGCGGTCAGCTCGGGGCGCAGCGTCATGCTGCGCCCGGCCTTGTCGAGGAACGTGTACATCTCTTTCTCGACGATGTCGGTCGTCTCGCCGACGCCGCGCCGGAAGAGCTCGGTCGCTTCGAAAATCGGCGTGCGGATCTCGCCGTACCCGAAGCGTTGCGCGATGTCGCGGCAGTCCGCTTCGAGCCGGTTCCACCGAGCGGACTCGGGCGGATACACGTCGCGTGTGCCGCGAGGGGCGCTGATCGGGTTCACGGTCGACCCGGCCGGTTCGGGCTCTACGCGACCGGGCCTTCGCGCGGCTCCAGCAGCTCGACCGGGATGCCGTTCGGGTCCTCGACGAACGCGATCGCGCGCGTGCCGCTGGGCGCCTTCTTCGGCTCCTTGACGATCTTCACGCCCTGCGCGCGCACCTTTTCGACGAAGGCGGCCAGATCGCCGTCGACTTCGAGCGCGAGGTGCTCGTAGCGGTTGCCGATCGCGTACGGCGGGTGATCTTCCAGGTCGTAGACCAGCTCGATGTACGCGTCCCAGCTCGAGCCGACGAACGCCATGTCGGCGTTGCCGGGGTAGTGGTGCGGCCCGCCGAGCAGCTTCAGCCCCATCTTGGTGGTGTAGAAGTCGATCGACTCGGCCATGTCGTTGACGAAGATCGAGGTGTGCAGATAGCGCGGCATGGGGCTGCGCTACGCGGCCGGGGCGACCCCTTCCCGCGTGCCGAGCCAGGGGATCGGCGCAAAGGTCGCCGCGAGCGCGCTGCACAGGACGAGCCCGCCGGTGACGGTGAGCGGCGTCCAGGCCTCGTGGAGCGCCAGCGACATCGCGACCCCGACCGCGAGCGCGGTGTACTCCGCGCCGATCGTCGCGACGCTGACGCCGAGGCGCCGCACCGCAGCGGCGTAGGTCGTCTGCGCGATCAGCGTCGAGCCGAGCACGAACTCGCCGAAGAACCACCAGCCGATCGGCATCGTGTCGGCGACGTGCGCGATCGCCGTCCCCTTCCCGAGCGCGAGACCGGGCACCAGCAGGACGGCCATCGAGATCGAACCGACCAGCGCCATCGTCATCACGCCGTTCATGCGCGTTCCGACGATACGCAGCAGACACGCGTACGCGGCGAACGCGGCGAGCCACACGATCATCAGCACGTCGCCGAGAAACGCCGACTTGTCGCTGCTGTGGGTCGCCGCCAGCAGCGAGACGCCGATCACTCCTAGCACCAGCGCGGTCCACTGCCGGCGGTGGAGCGCGGTACGGAACACCAGCGCCGCGACCGCGGTGTTCGTCACCGGCGAGACGCCGATCAGGAACGAGATGTGCGCGACCGACGTGTACTGCGCGGCGATGGTGAACACCACCGAGACGACGAGCCCGAACACCAGGCCGGCCGCGACGACCGCCGTCCAGCGTTTCGCGTCGAGCCGCGGCGGATCGATGCGCCACGCCAGCACCAGCGCGAACAGAAAGATCGGCAGCGCCCACGCCGCACGCGCGACCGAGACCGTGACGCCGTCGAACACGCCCGGCTCCGCGGCGTACAGCACCTTGCTGGCAGGGCCGAGCAATCCCCAACCGAGGCCGGTGAGAAGGACGAAGACGACGTTCTGCGCGGAGCGGGGGAATGTCATGCGCCGGCGAGGCGCGCGCAGACGAACGGCGCCGTGACCGCGGCACCCGCCAGGGCAAACGCGACGAAGACGGCGAGCGGGCGGAGCTTTCCGACCCCGATCAACGCCAACACCCACGGGGCGACGAGCAACCCGACGACGCCGGTGTCGTGCAGCGGCTGCAGCGCCGCGAAGGCGTCGAGGCCATCGTTGGACCACAGCGTCTGCGCGACGCGCGACGCGACGCCGAGGAGCACTGCGAATCCGACCAGCCGGACGACGAACCCGAGCATCTCAGTGGAGGAAGTAGCGGTAGGTCGAAAAGACGAGCGCGATCCCGCGTTCGTCGGCCGCCGCGACCACCTCGGCGTCGCGAATCGAGCCCTGCGGCGCGATGACCGTGGTGCAGCCGGCGTCGGCTGCAGCGAGCAGCCCGTCGGGGAACGGGAAGAAACCGTCGCTCGCGCACGCGGCGCCGCGAACGTGCTCGTGCGCGCGGTGCGCCGCGATCTGCACGGCACTGACCCGGTTCGTCTGCCCCGCGCAGATGCCGCGCGATACCCCGTCGCGCACGATCACGACGCCGTTCGACTTCACGTGCCGCACGGCGTCCCAGGCGAAGATCAGATCGCGCCACTCGTCCGGCGACGGCTCGCGCCGCGAAACGACGGTCCAGCGCTCGGGCGGCGCCTGCGGGTCGTTGTCTTCGGCAAGCACGCCGCCGAGCGCACTGCGCACGCGCAGCTCCGCGGCGATCCGCTCCGGCGTCCCCCGCTTGTAGCGCATGATGCGCAGGTTCTTCTTCTTGCGCAGACGCGCCAGCGCGGCATCGTCGAACGCCGGCGCCGCAACGATCTCGAGGAAGAAGCCGGCGAGATGCTCCGCGGCATCCGCGTCGATCCGTCCGTCGACGGCGATGATCCCGCCGTACGCCGAGACCGGATCGGCGGCGAGCGCCAAGTGCACCGCTTCGGCGACCGATGCGCGCTCGGCGATGCCGCACGGCACGGTGTGCTTGACGATCGCCGCGCGGGCGAGACGCGGCGGCGCATACGGCGGATCCTGCGCGAACCCGAGCGGCGCGCGCACCAAGATCCGCAGCGTCGCGTCGAGGTCGAGCAAGTTGTTGTACGAAAGGGCCTTGCCACCGAGCTGCTCGGGGAGCTGCGCCTCGCGCGCGAGGTAGAATGCGGCACGATCCTGCGGGTTCTCGCCGTAGCGCAGCGGCTGCTCGATCGGAATCGTCAGGGCGAGCGAACCGGGCAGCTCGTGGGCCAGCAGCCCCGACTCCATATAGCGCGCAATCGCGCTGTCGTACTCCGCGGTGCGCTCGAACGCACGGGTCGCATAGCGCCGCCGGGTCGAGGCGTCGAGCCCGCCGCTCCCCAGCGCGACGACGAACGCGTCGTACTGCGCCGGCTCGCTGAGCACGGTGACGTGCTCGAAGTTCTTCGCCGCGGCCCGCAGCAGCGCGACGCCGCCGATGTCGATCTGCTCGATCGCCTCCTGCAGCGTCGCGCTCTCGTTCGCGACCGTCGCCTCGAACGGATAGAGGTTCACCACCACGGTCGAGATCGTCGGGATGCCGTGCCGCTCCGCTTCGCCGAGATGCACCGCGCTGTCGCGGTCCTTGAGGATCCCCCCGAACACGTTGGGGTGCAGCGTCTTCACCCGCCCGTCGAACAGCGACGGATAGCCGGTGAGCTCGCTGACGTCGAGCGCGTCGATCCCGTGCTCGTGCAGGTGGGCGCGCGTCCCGCCGGTCGCGTAGATGGGTACGCCGCGCTCGGCGAGCGCGCGCGCGAGCGCGGCGACGCCGGTGCGATCGTAGACCGAGATCAGCGCCGCGTCAGGGTTAGCGGGCGATGGCGGGTACACGCTGCGGCTCTTCGATCAGCGGCGGCGCGACCAAGTGGTCGTCGAGCGTCGCGCTGATGACCGAGCTGACGCCGGGCTCCTGCATCGTCACGCCGTAAAGGCGCTGCGCAAGCTCCATCGTCTTCTTGTTGTGCGTGACGATCAGCATCTGCGCGGTCGCCGAGACCTCGCGGATCTTCGTCGAGAGCCGCTCGACGTTGGCGTCGTCGAGCGCCGCGTCGACCTCATCGAGGAGGTAGAACGGCGACGGCTTCACCGCGATCAGCGCGAAGATGAGCGCCGACGCCGTCATCGCGCGCTCGCCGCCCGAGAGCGCCGCCAGCGCGGTCATCTTTTTGCCCGGCGGCTGCACCGAGATCTCGATCCCCGTCTCGCTGAGATTCTCCGGATTCGTCTGCCACATCTCGGCTTGCCCGCCCGGAAACAGCTGCTCGAAGACCGTGCTGAACTGCTTCTTCACCGCGTCGAACGTCTCGTTGAACTGCACCTGGCACGAGGTCTCGATCTCGGCGATCGTCGCGAGCAGCGTCTCGCGCGCCCGGTGCAAGTCGTCCATCTGCTCGCGCAGGAACCGCTCGCGCTCGATCAGCTCGTCGCGGTCGGCCTCCGCGTTCAGGTTCACGTTGGCTTGCAGGCGCGTCAGCTCTTCGCGCAGTCGCGGCAGCTCGTCGACGATCTCGCTCGGCTCGCCGGAGTACCGCGTGAGGACGTCGCCTTGCTCTTCGTCGGTGGCGGGGTTCTGCGCGAAGGTCTGCTGCAGCATCCCGAGTTCGGCGTCGATCTCGGCGAGACGGCGACGCCCGAACTCGCCGGCCGCGGTCGCTTCACGATCCTCGCTCTGCGCGAGGCGTTCGTCGGCCTCGCGCTGCGCCGACTCATCGGCGGTCGCCTCACGCTTGCGGCGCGCATTCTCGACCGCGGCGTCGGCCGCGGCGACGCGCGCGCGCGCAGCTCCGAGCGACGCGTCGAGCTCGGCGGCGCGCGCACGCAGCGCGTCCAGCTCGCGCAGCATCGTCTCGCGCGCGGCACCCGCCCGCTGCGCGTCCGCGTCGAGCAGACCGAGGCGCGTCACGACCCCGTCGTGCTCGGCGCTCAGGGCGGCGATCTGCTCGCGCAGCGCGCTCGCTGCGGCGGCGACCTCGCTCTGCTCCGCCTCGACCAGCGCGATCCGCCCGCGGGCCGCGGCGAGCTGCGCTTCGAGCGCTCTGCGCTGCTCCGAGAGGTCGACGTGATCGTCGGCGACGCGCTCCAGGGCGTGCAGGCGCGAGCGCACGTCGTGTTCCCCGCTCGCCAGCATGTCGATCCGTCCGCGCGCCGCGACGAGCGCGGCGTCGAGCCGCTCGATCTCGGTCCCGAGCCCCTGCAGCTGCGTGCGCACGCCGCGCAGCGCGACCTCAGCTTCGCCGGCGAGCGTCGTCGCAACGTCGTGCTCGGCGGACGCAGCGTCCAACTCGGCCTTCGCGGCGACGCCGTCTCGCTCGATCTGCTCCCGCTCGGCGCGCAGCTGCGGGATCCGCTCCTTGAGCGTCTCGGCCTGCGCACGCCGTGCCAAGATCGAGCGCTCCTTGCGGAAACGGCCGCCGGTGATCGCGCCGCCGCCCACGATCTGGTCGCCTTCGAGGGTTACGATCGAGTCACGGAAGCCCTCGCCGCGGGTCAGGTCGATCCCGGTTCGCAGCTCGTCGACGACCAGGATCCGGCCGACCAGGAACGCGACGATCCCGCGGTAGCGTGGTTCGGCGCGCACCAGCGTGTGCGCGTAGCCGATCACTCCGGCGCGCCCGCGCAGGCTGCCGAGCTCGCGGCCTTCGCGCCGGGCGAGCGAGTCGAGCGGGAGGAACGTCGCGCGGCCGAGCTCGCGCTCGCGCAGATATGCGACCGCGGCCTCCGCGTCTTCCGACGTCTCGGCGATGATGTTCGAAAGACCGCCGCCGAACGCGATATCGAGCGCACGCGCGTAGCGCTCGTCGGTCGAGATGAGGTTCGAGACCACGCCGTGCAGTCCGTGCAGCAGGCCGCGGTGCGTCGCCTCGACGACCGAGCGCGTCCCGTGCGCGTGCCCTTCGAGCGCCGCTTCCAGCTCTTCGATCGTGTGCAGGCGCGACTCGGCGCCCGCGATCTCCGACGCGATCTCCCGGTGACGCCGTTGCAGGTCGGCGACGCGCTGCGCGGCGGAATCGCCGCGTTCGCGAGCGATGCGCGCACGCTCGCGCTGCGCGGTCGCCTCGGCTTCGTACCGCGCGATCAGCAGCTCGCGTTCGGAGAACCCCGCGCGCGCCTCTTCGGCCTGCTTCGCGTGCGCGTCGCGGTCGGCCAGCGCGCTCGCGTGTTCGCGTTCGAGCCGTGCGATCTCCGTACGCGCCGAGGCGATCTGCGCGCGCCGCTCGGCTTCGTTGGCCGCGTGCTCTGCGGCGAGTGCTTCGACCGCGCGGAGCTCTTGATAGACGCCGTCGAGCGCGCCGCGCGCGTCGGCGACCGCGGTCGACGCGGCCAGCTCGCGCTCGCGCGAGCTCTCGGTCTGCGCGGTCAGCGGCGCGAGCCGCTCCTCAAGCGCGGCGATCTGCTCGCGCAGCGTGACCCGTTCGCCCTCGACCCGGTCGCGGTCGGCGATGACCGCGTTCGACTGCCGCTCGAGACCGTCGCGGCGCGCGACCGCCGCCGCAAGATCGGCTTCGATCCGCGCCAAGTCGGCGCGCGCAGTCTGGGCCTCGGCACGGTCACGGTCGAGATCGAGCTCCAGCGTGTAGAGCGACTCGCGCAGCGCCGAGAGCTGCGCGCCGAACTGGGCCGCGCGGGCGGCGGCGGCGGCGCGCGCGTTCTCGTGCTGGGCGAGCTGCGCCGCGACGCGCTCGCGCTCGGCACGGCGCGACGCGGACGCGCGCAGAAACGCGAGGATCTCGAGGTCGCGGACGCGCGCGGTCACCTTGCGGTAACGCTTCGCCCGCCGCACCTGGGTCTCGAGCTCGGGGACGCGCCGATCGAGCTCCGCGATCAGGTCGTTGACGCGAATCGCGTTCTGCTCCGTCGCCTCGAGGCGGCGCAGCGCCTCGTTCTTGCGGGCGAGAAACTTTCCGATCCCGGCGGTCTCTTCGAACAGCGCGCGCCGCTCGGTCGGCTTCGAGCTCAGGATCGAGTCGATCTGACCCTGCGATACGATCGCGTACGAGCCCGGCCCCAGCCCCGTCCCCATCAGCAGCTCGTGGACGTCGCGCAGACGGACCGGCTCGCGGTTGATGTAGAACTCGGACTCGCCGACCCGGTACGCGCGCCGGGTGATCTGCACCTCGGCGAAGTCCAACGGCAGCACGCGCTCCGTGTTGTCGAAGGTGAGCGAGACCTCGGTCATACCGAGCGGCTTGCGCGTATTGTTGCCGGCGAAGATGACGTCTTCCATCTTCTGCGAGCGCAGCGAACGCGACGACTGCTCGCCGAGCACCCAGCGGATCGCGTCGACGAGGTTCGATTTCCCGGAACCGTTCGGCCCGACGACCGCCGTCGTGCCGTCGACGAAATCGAGCGTCGTCGCTTCGGCAAACGTCTTGAAGCCGAAGACTTTGAGGGACTTGAGACGCATAAGAAGTTAGACCGGCGCTCCGCTGTCGGGCTTACGGGGAGAACGGTGACGACGTCGCTTGTCGAGCGCGATCACCCGGCCGTCGTCTTTCGACGCCGGCGCCGTGGGCGCTTCCGGATGGCGCGAGCGTAAGGTGGAGAGTGCCATCGCGGCGGCGCTCTGCTGGGCCGCCTTCTTGGACGGGCCAATCCCCTCGCCGAGGATCTCGTCGCCGACCCGCACCTGCGAGGTATAGCGGCGGTCGTTGGGCGGGCCCTCGGCGCGCTCGAAATACAGCGGGGTCAAGCGCAGGGCGCCCTGCGCGAACTCCTGGAGGTCGCTCTTCGCGTCGCGCTCGCCGACGTTGCGGTGATCGAGCGGGACGATGTGTTCCTTCTCCAGGAAGCCGGTCACCCGCTCGAGATCGGTCGCCGCGTACAGCGCGGCGAGAAACGCCTCGAACGCATCGGCCAGGATGCTCTCGTTGGAGCTCCCGCCCATGCGGTCCATCCCGGCGCCCAGCAAGACGAGCTCCGAGAAGCCCAGCCGGCGCGCCGTCTCCGCGCACGCCGTGCCGCTCACCAAATACGCTTTGCGCCGCGTCAGCGCGCCTTCGGAGAGCTCCGGATAGGCGCTCATCAGCCAGCGCGAGGCGGCGAAGCCCAGGACGGCGTCGCCGAAGAACTCGAGCCGTTCGTTCGAGACGAGCGCGCTCTCGCTCCCGGCGCTCGCATGCACGAACGCGGGCTCGATCAGCCCGAGGTCGACGTCGGCCGCCCCCGCGACCTTCAGCAGCGCACGCAGCCGCGCGCGCCGCCGTTCGCCGGGCATGGGTTAGCGCTTCGGCGTCATGCTGTTACGCATGCCGCGCGAACACGACGGTCGTGTTGTGGCCGCCGAAGCCGAAACCGTTCGACATCGCGACGCCGACCTGCGCCTTGCGCGCGACGTTTGGAATGTAGTCGAGTCGGCACTCAGGATCGGGGAACTCGTAGTTGGTGGTAGGCGGCAGGATCCCGTGATGCAGCGCGAGCACCGTCGCGATCCCTTCGATCGCGCCGGCGGCGCCGAGCAGGTGGCCGTGCATCGACTTCGTCGAGGAGACCGCCAGCCCGCCGCTCAGGGCGTGCTCGCCGAAGACGCGCTCGATCGCCTGCGACTCCGCGGCGTCGCCGAGCGGGGTCGAGGTGCCGTGCGCGTTGACGTAGCCGACCTGTTCCGGTGTGACACCGCTCCGCAGCAGCGCGCGCTCCATCGCGAGCACGACGCCTTTGGATTCCGGGTCTGGTTGCGCGATGTGGAACGCATCGGCCGACTGACCGTACCCGAGCACCTCGCCGTAGATGTGCACGCCGCGGGCGATCGCGAAGTCGCGGTCCTCGAGCACGAGGACCCCCGCCCCCTCGCCGAGGACGAAACCGTCGCGCTCCTTGTCGAACGGGCGTGACGCGCGCGTCGGGTCGTCGTTGCGCGTCGACATCGCTTTCATCGAGCAGAAACCGCCCATCGCGGTCGGGATCACCGCCGCCTCGCTGCCGCCGGTGACGACCGCAATCGCCTCGCCGAGGACGATCTTGTCGAACGCAACGCAGAACGCGTCGTTCGCGCTCGCGCATGCCGACGACACGGCGAACACCGGTCCGCGCAGCCCGTAGTTCATCGAGATCTGGGCGGAAGCGGCATTGCCCATCAGCATCGGCACGAAGAACGGCGAGATGCGGTCCCACGACTGTTTCGGTCCGACCTCGAACAGGGTGTTCTCGATCGTGGTGATCCCGCCGATCCCGGTCGCGACGATCACGCCGGTGCGCTCGCGCACGTCGGGATCGTCGGGGAACGCCGCATCCTCGAGTGCCTCGCGCGCCGCGGCGAGCGCCATCTGCGCGTAGCGGTCCATGCGCCGCGCCTCGCGGCGGCCGAACAGCGCGTCGGCGTCGAAGTCCTTGACCTCGGCCGCGATTCGCGTGGTCAGCTTCGAGGCGTCGAAGGCCGTCGTCGCTCCAACCCCGCTGCGGCCGGCGATCAGGGCGTCCCAGAATGCTGCGCAGCTGTTCCCGAGCGGTGTGATCGCTCCCAGCCCCGTGATGACGACGCGCCGTTTCTCCAAAGCGCAATCCGGTTCTAAGGGCACCGGAGCGCCCCTCCCCGCAAGCGCCGCTTCCGCGCGAGGATCCGCCTATTTCCAGCTGACCGGCCCGACCGTGAAGCGGTGGTAGAGCAGTTCGAGGAGCTGGGCGTTCCCGACCGCGAGGTAGTCGAAGGCCTTGTCCCACTCGTCGCCCGTCTTCCAGCCGGTCTGGGCCAGCCGCACCGTGGTCGCGTTGGGGCCCGCGGCGTCGAACAGGAACACCGCGGTCGTCCGCTCGCGCCGGACGGTGGGAAACCGGTCCGGAGCGAGCGCCGAGACTGCCAGCAGCGACTTCGGCTGCACGAGCAGGATCGTGCCCCCGCCGACCGAGGTGCCCGGGCCGAAAGCGACCTCCCACTTCCCGCCGGCCCACGGCTCGACCGTCGCCTGCGGCGCCAGCCAGCTGGTCACGCCGGCGACGGTGGTGAACGCTTCCCAAACCTGATCGACGCCGGCCGGGACGGTCACCGAGAAGTCGAGCCGCTTCGGCTCGCTCGAGGTCGTGACGTGCACGTGGCCGTTGTCGAACGAGCGCGTCTGCGCGGCGGCCGGGAGGCCGGGGGCGAGCAGCGCCGCGCCGAGCGCGAGAGCGGTGAGAGCTTTCGGAACCATCATCATCTCCGTTTCAGCAAATCGAAATAGGCACGCAGGTGGCGGACGGAGTCGTCGTAGCGCTCGATCGCACGCTCAGCGGTCGCTTGCATCACGCCGCCCTCCATCACGGTGAGGACGAACGTCGCGAGTGAGTCAGGATCGACGTCCTCGCGCAGGACGGGCTTCGCGTCGCGCACGCAGCGCGCGATCGCCTCACGCCAGCCCGAGAAGTTGCGGTGGACCAGCGCACGCGCCCGATCGGACGCGTTCTGCATCTCCAGCGCGAGGCTCCCGATCGGACAGCGGTAGCGGAAATCGGTGACCAGGATCGCCCGGCGATAGCCGTTCAGCACGGCGAAGATCCGCTCGACCGGATCCGCCGTCACCGCGAACGCCGGGTCCATCACTTGCGGCTCGAGGCCTTCCAGATAGGCCTCGAGCACGGCGATCAGCAGCGCTTCCTTGGTCTTGAAGAAGTGGTAGAGGCTCCCGGAGCGCACCCCGGCGGCAGCGATGATCTCGGAGATCGCGGTACGCTCGTATCCGTGCTCCCAGAACAGACGCATCGAGTGCTCGACGATCCGCTCCTTGGTTCCGGAAACGCGCTGCATGCCCGCGCTCTTAGTTGGTCGACCAACCAAATCCTCCACCTGTTTCGTTCGGCTCGCGTCGCAGTACACTAGCGGCGTGATCGCACGCCGCTATCCCGACGGTCCCTCGACGCTCTCCGCATTCGGCGGGATGGCGAGCTCGGGCAGCCTCTCGCGCGTCCCCGGATTCCTCGAGCGGGTCGCCCGGGAGTACGGGCCCGTCGCCTCGTGGCGGATGCCGCGGGCGCGCTTCTGGTTCATCGACGAGCCGGCGCTGATCGAGCAGATCATGACCGCCAGCGGTTACGACGTGATCAAGGGCCGCGGTCTGCGCCGGATGCGCCGGCTGCTGGGGATGGGTCTGCTGACCAGCGACGAGCCGCTCCACCTGCGCCAGCGGCGGCTCGTGCAGCCGGCGTTCCACCGCGAGCGGGTCGCGGGCTACGCCGCGACGATGATCGCGTCGGCGCGCGAGACGGCCGAGGCGCTCGCCGACGGCGAGACCGTCGCGGTCGACGCGCTGATGAACAGGCTCGCGCTGCGGATCGCGGCCTCGACGCTCTTCTCCGCCGACGTCGACGACGACGCCGACGCGATCGGCCGCGCGGTCACCGGCGCGATGGCCGCGTTTCCCGCCAGCCTGAGCGCGTTCGGCGAGCTGCTCGATCACGTTCCCTGGCACCCTGCCACCCGACGCTTCAAAGCCGCCCGGGCCGATCTCGACACGGTGATCTATCGCTTGATCGAGGAGCGCCGCCGCGACCCGCGCGACCACGGCGACCTGCTCTCGATCCTGCTCTCGTCCCGTGACGAGAACGGTGATGCGATGCCGACCGAGCTGGTCCGCGACGAGGCGCTGACGCTGCTGCTCGCCGGTCATGAGACGACCGCGAACGCGCTGGCCTGGACGTGGGACGCGCTCGCGCGTGACGCCGCGGTCGAAGCGCGACTCCACGCGGAGCTGGACGAGGTCCTCGGCGACCGCGACCCGGTGCCGTCCGACTACCCGCGCCTCCCGTTCACCCGCGACGTCGTCGCCGAGGCGATGCGGCTGCGCCCGCCGGCCTGGATCCTGGGCCGCCGGGTGATCCGTCCGATCCGGCTCGGCAGCTGGGACGTGCCGGCCGGTTCGGTCCTGCTGACCTCGCAGCTCGTCACCCACCGGAACCCGCGTTTTTGGACCGAGCCGGAGCGGTTCCGGCCCGAGCGCTGGTCGAACGGGGAGACCGAGCGCCTGCCCCGTTTCGCGTACTTCCCTTTCGGCGGCGGCAACCGGGTGTGCATCGGGGAGAGCTTCGCCTGGACCGAGGCCGTCCTCGTGCTGGCCACGCTCGCCCGGCGGATCCGCTTTCAGGGGCTCGACCCCTCCCGCGTCCCGCTCGACCCGCTCGTCACCCTGCGGCCCGGCCGGCCGATCATTATGCGGGCGGAGTTCCGCAGCGCCCACGTTTCCGTTTGACCGGGGACCAGCCGCTCTGGTATGATCTCGCGGCTATGTTCCGGTTCGACCTCCAGCTATTCGCATCCAAAAAGGGCGCGGGCTCCACGCGCAACGGGCGTGACTCCAACGCCCAGCGCCTCGGCGTGAAGCGCTTCGGCGGCGAGCTCGTCGTTCCGGGCAACATCTTGGTCCGTCAGCGCGGCACGAAGTTCCACCCCGGGCGGGGCGTCGGCATCGGTCGCGACCACACGATCTTCGCGGTCGTCGGCGGACACGTCACGTTCACCAGCTCGAAGAATCGAAAACACGTGAACGTCATCGAGTCTAGCGGCGCTACGCCCTAGGCTCCGCGCCCCCCACGCCTTCGGCGCGGGGCCCCCGACCCGACCTCGCAACGACATCGCTTCCAAAGCGCGATCCCACTGCGCTCGGTCCATCACCGTGGAAGCTTAATGCAATTCATCGACGAGGCGACGATCACGGTCGCAGCCGGCCACGGCGGCGACGGCATCGTCGCATGGCGGCGCGAGAAGTACGTGCCGAAAGGCGGTCCGGCCGGCGGTGACGGCGGGCGCGGCGGCGATGTCATGCTGCTCGCCGATCCGGAACTCGGCACGCTGGTCGACTTTCGCTTCAAGAAGCAGTTCGCGTCCGAAGCCGGCAAGGCGGGCGGACAGAACAACAAGGCCGGTCCGGCCGGCAAGGAGATGCTCATCCGCGTCCCGGTCGGCACGCTGGTCACGCGCACCGAACTCGACGCCGAGGGCAATCGTCTGCATTCACGTCTGTTCGCGGATATGAGCACCGCCGGTGAGCGCGTGCGGGTCGCGCGAGGCGGCCGCGGCGGTCAGGGCAACCAGCATTTCGCCACCGCCGCGCGTCAAGCGCCGCGCTTCGCCGAGAAAGGCGCGCCGGGCGAGCACTGCGAGTTGCGCTTGGAGCTGAAGCTTCTGGCCGACGCCGGCGTGATCGGCTTGCCGAATGCCGGGAAGTCGACGCTGCTCTCGGTCGTCAGCGCTGCGCGTCCGAAGATCGCAGACTATCCCTTCACGACGCTCGAGCCGCAGCTCGGCGTCGTGCGCGTGGCGGAATTCGAGTCGTTCGTGATGGTCGACGTTCCCGGCTTGATCGAGGGCGCGCACGAAGGCGCGGGGCTCGGCGACCGCTTCCTGCGGCACGTCGAGCGCACGCGCGTGCTCGTGCATTTGATCGCCGGCGACAAACCGCTCCACGACGTCCTCGCCGACAAAGAGACCATCGAGAACGAGCTCCGCGCATGGAACGCAGCGCTGCTCGATCGGCCGATCATCGTGGTCATCACCAAACTCGATCTTCCGGAGGCACGCGCAACGTACGAAGCGCTGCGCGACGATCTGCCGGGATTGCGCGGCATCTCCGCGCCGACCGGCGAGGGCGTGCGCGAGCTCGTCTACGCGATCTGGGAGACGATTCGCGCGACACCGGTCCCCGCGATCGTGCAGCCGGAACCGGCGCAAATCGAGCTGACGGCGAACGAGCCGTTCGCGATCGAGATCGAAGACGGTGTCTACGTTGTCAGCGGCGACCGCGTCGAACGGCTCGCGCAGATGACCGATTTCGACTCCGACGAAGCGCTCGCGCGGTTCGAGCAGATCCTCGCGAAGATGGGCGTCGACAAGAAGCTGCGCGAACTCGGCGTCCACGAAGGCGACACGGTGCGCATCGCGGGCGTCGAGTTCGACTATAGTTAAATGGCGCTCCGCGTAGGCGTCTTCGGCGGGTCGTTCGATCCCGTTCACAACGGGCATCTGTTCGTCGCGGAAGCGGTGCGCGAAGCGTGCGCGATCGACCGGATGCTGTTCGTGCCGACGCGCGAAGGCAAGCATTATCGCGACGGCGCGATGAACGCGTCGTCAGAGCACCGCGCGCAGATGATCCGGCTCGCGATCGCGGCCAACGTCGCGTTCGCGCTCGACGAGAGCGACCTCGCACCGGACGCGACGGGCTACAGCGCCGATCTGCTGCCGCGTCTGCAGGCACGGTATCCGGGTGCGGTGCTGACCTTCGTGGTCGGCGGCGACTCGCTCGTGCGCTCGCGCTGGCAACGCCTCGACGAGGTGGTCGACATGGTCGAGGCGCTGGTCGTCGCGCCGCGCGGCGGCGTCAGTCACGGCGACGTCGACGCAGCGCTGGCGGAGCTCACCCCGGAGCGCCGCACGAAGATCCACGAGCTCGACCTGCCGACGGTCGACGAGTCGGCGACGCGAATCCGCGACCGGCTGCACGCCGGCAAGACCGTGCGCTACCTGGTCCCCGAGCCGGTGTATCGTTATATCACCGAACACGGGTTGTATAGCTCGTGAGAACCGACGACGCGCTCGCTGCCGACAAGAGCCTCGGGGGCGTCAGCGCCCGCGAGCTGGCCGAGACCTACGGGACGCCGCTGTTCGTGGTCGATCTGGACGAGCTCGACCTCGAGATCGACCGCTTCGGCCGGGCGTTCGGAGCGCGCGAGATCGCCGTCGGCTACGCCGGCAAAGCGTTTCTCTGCGCCGCCCTCGCGGAGCACCTCGCCGCGACGCCGCTGCGTCTGGACGTCTGTTCGCTCGGCGAGCTCGTGACCGCCGAGCGCGGCGGCTTTCCCTCGGCCCGGATGTACTTCCACGGCTGCGGCAAGACCGGCGAAGAGCTGCGCGCGATCGTCGAGCGGCGGGTCGCCTTCGACGTGATCGACAACCGCGAAGAGCTCGAACGGCTGGCGGCGCTCGCCCCTGCAAGCGATCCGGTCGACGTCATGCTGCGGATCAACACCGGGATCGAGGCGCATACCCACGCCTTCGTGCGCACGGGCGGCGAGAATACCAAGTTCGGGATCCCGGTCGCGCAACTGCCCGCAGCGCTCGTCCGGGTGGCCGAGCTGCCGCAACTGCGGCTGATCGGGCTCCACGCGCACATCGGCTCGCAGATCGCCGAGCTCGAGCCGTTCCTCGCCAATGTCGACGAGCTGCTGGCCGCGGCCGCGATCGCGGTCGCACAGGGGCATCCGATCGCGGAGCTCATCTGCGGCGGGGGGATCGCCGTTGAGGAAGGCCCCGGCGACCCGCGCCCGCTCGAGCTCGAAGCGCTCGCCGCCGGGCTCGCGGAGCGCGCCGCGGGGCGCGGTTTGCGGCTCGGGATCGAGCCGGGGCGCGCGCTGATCGCCCGCGCCGGCAGCTCGCTCTACTGCGTGATGACGGTGAAGGCCCAGGGCCGGCGGCGTTTCGTCGTGCTGGACGGCGGGTTGGCAGACAATCCACGCCCGATGCTCTACGGCGCGCGCCACCTCCCCGAGGTGATGGCCGCGCGCAGCCTGGGCCCGGACGAACCGGCGACCCTCACCGGCCGCTCGTGCGAGAACGACGAGATGGGCGACTACATCCTGCCCCGCGGGCTCGCAGCCGGCGACCTCGTTGCGATGCGAATCACCGGCGCCTACACCTACAGCATGGCGAGCAACTACAATCGCTTCGGCCGGCCGCCGGTCGTCTTCGTGCGCGGCGGCCACCATCGCCGCGTCATCCGCGGCGAATCCGCCGACGACGTAACGCGCCTCGACATGGTTTGAGCCGGGTCACTCTCGCGCGCGTCGTGCGGGGATTTTACCGGGAAACGTTGTCATCGCGAGCGACGGCACGTACACTGAATCCATCGAACACCGAGCGCCTCTGAACGCCGTCGCGCTTGCGAGCGCATCACCCCGCCGTCGCGAGTTGCTCGCGTCGCTGGGTTTGCGCGTCACCGTGCTCCCCAGCGCTTACGACGAGACGCCGTTGCCCGGCCTCGATCCGGCCGAGATCGCGCTCCGGCATGCACGCGGCAAAGCGGCGGCCGCGCTGCCCTCGCAGGAGCTGATCGTCGCGGCCGACACGGTCGTCGATCTCGACGGCGAACCGCTCGGAAAACCGGCCGACGCCGCCGAGGCGCGCGCGATGCTCCGCCGGCTCGCCGGGCGCTGGCACATCGTCCACACCGCATTCGCGCTGCGCCGCGACCCGATCGCCGCGGCGTACTCCGAGGTGGTGTCGACGCGGGTCCGTTTCGCCGATCTCGATGATGAGACGATCGGCGCGTACGCGGCCAGCGGTGACGGGTTCGACAAGGCCGGCGCGTACGGCATCCAGGGCTTCGCGGCGACCCTCGTCGAGCGGATCGACGGCGACTACTTCACGGTGGTCGGCTTCCCGCTCGCCGCCTTCGCCCAAGCGCTCCCCCGCGTCGGCTACCGCCTCCACCTAATGAACTCCGAGGTCCATGCGCGATGAGCCTGGCCGGCACCCTTCGAGCGACGTTCAGTCCGGATCTCGGGATCGACCTCGGGACGGCCAACACCGTCGTGTACTCGCATGACGAGGGGATTTTGATCAGCGAGCCGTCGGTGGTGGCGTACCGGACGACCGACGATGCGATCGTCGCGGTCGGCCAAGCCGCCAAGGAGCTCGACGGGCGCACGCCCGGCCGGATCCGCGTCGTGCGGCCGCTGCGCGGCGGTACGATCTCCGATTTCCGCGGCGCGCACGCGCTGGTGAAGACCGTCGTCGACCGGGCGCTCGCCGCTCGGCCGCGCGTCGCGCCGCGTGTGATCGCCTGCGTCCCGGGCTGCGCGACGGATATCGAGTGCAAGGCGGTCGAAGAAGCGATCCGCGCGGCGGGTCCGCGGACGACGACCTTCGTTCCGCAGGCGGTCGCGGCGGCGGTCGGCGCGGGGCTCGACATCACCGGGACGCGGCCGGCGATGGTGATCGACATCGGCGGCGGGACGACCGAGATCGCGGTTCTGACGCTGTGCGGCGTCGTGGCGATGCACTCGATCAAGGTCGGCGGCGACACGTTCGACGCCGCGATCGCGGCCCGGCTGCGCCAGGACTACTTTGGGATCGGCGTGCTGACGGCCGAACGATTGAAGATCGAGCGCGGCTTCGCCGGGCGCGCGCCCGGCCGCGAGCCGTACGTCGTCGCCGGCACCGACATGCGCAACTTGCGACCGGGCAAACGCGCGGTCGACGAAGCGCTGGTCGGCGACGCGATGCACGACGCGATCGATCGCATCGCTCGCGCCGCTTGGTCGATTCTCGAAGCGTGCCCGCCGGATCTCGCCGGCGAGCTGATGGAAGCGGGGATCGTGCTGACCGGCGGCGGCGCGCTCGTGCACGGGCTCGCAGGCGAGATCGGCGCGCGCACGAACGTGCCGACGACCGTCGCCGACGATCCTTTGGGGTGCGTCGCGCGCGGCGCCGGCGAGATTCTCGCGTCGCCTGGTCTGCTCGAACGGCTTCGGCCGCACGCTGACCGGCTGACGAGGTGGTACCAATCGTTACGAATCGGGATGAGAGAAAGCTATTCGCGATAATCGGGACGGTCATCGTGGCCGCTCTCATCGCGCTTCTTCAGCTCGACTTCGCGCGCGCGGGTAGAACCTCGCCGCTCACGGTGACGGTAACGTCGGTGAGCGCGTACCTTCAGCTCGCCGCGGCAGTGGTCGTCAACGGCGTGCGCGGCACGTTCGACACGATCGTCCGCACGCCGGGGCTCGCGTCGGAGAACGGGCGGCTACGCACCCAAAACGCGACGCTGCTCACGCGGAACGACGAACTGCAGGAACAGCTCGCGCGCGTCCCCGCCACGCAAGAGCTCGCGGCGGCGCGGCTCGCGCATCCCGACGGAATCCCCGCCATGGTGATCGGCTACGATCCCGAGGCCGCGACGCACGTGGTGACGATCGATCGCGGCGCAAAGGATCACGTGCACCGCGACGACGGCGTCGTCACCGGACGCGGCGTCGTCGGACGCATCGTCGAGGTCGGACCGCTTTCGTCGAAAGTCTTGCTCGTCACCGACGCGACCTCGAAGCTGCCGGCGGTCGTACAGCACGGCCGCTGGTGGGCGATCGCCGTCGGCACGTCCACCCGGGTGAAACTCCAGTACGTCTCACAGGACGCAAAGCTCAAGATCGGCGACCGCGTCGTCACCGGCGAGGGACGCTCGTTCCGCGCCGGCGTCCTGATCGGGCGCATCAAACAGCTCGAGCCGGTCTCGGCGGGCGCGCTCGATCAAACCGCGATCGTGCAACCTGCAGCAGACCTCACGGCACTCTCACGTGTCCTCGTTCTACCGCAGAAAATATAGGAGCATCGAGATCTCGGTCGGCCCGGCCTATTGGCCGGTGCTCGGCTGGACCTCGCTGCTCGCGCTCGCGCAAACCGTTCTGGTCCCGCTCATCGCGTTCCGCGGAGCGGTGCCGTCGCTGGTCACGATCGCCGTCGTGCTCTACGCCTCGCGCGCCGGCGCGCGCCGCGGTGCGATGCTGGGCCTGCCGGCGGGCCTGCTGCTCGACATTTTCGCCGGCACCGCGGGCGGCTGGACGATCGCGACGACCATCATCGGACTGCTCGTCGGCGGCGTCTCGCGCCGCATGTTCGCCGACGGCGCGTTCGTGCCGGCGGTGCTCTGCGGCCTCGCCGTGCTGGCGCGCGACCTGATCTTCTGGACCGTGATGCGCGCCGAAGGCTTTCCGCCGGGCTTCGCGACCGCCCACGCGCACACGGCGCTCTGGCGCGCGCTGCTGACCGCCGTGGTCGCGTTCGCGTGGCTCGTCGCGCGCGGGCGGATGGTGACCGACAAGACGACGATCGAGCGGTACGGGTACACCTGATGGCGGCGATCGAACGCGGTTCGAGCACCGGAGATGGGCTGCTGCTGCGGCTGCTGTCGTTCAGCGGTCTGCTCGCCGTCGCGCTGGTCGTGATCGTCGTGCGACTGGCCCAGGTGCAGTTGGTGCAGGGCGAGACGTTCGCCGCGCAGGCGCGCGCGAACCAGATCGAAGTGATCCCGGTCGCCGCGCCGCGCGGCCTGATCGTCGACCGCCGCGGCGTCGTCCTGGTGCGTTCGCGGCCCTCGTTCGTCTGCGCGCTGATCCCGTCCGAGATATCCAACATCGACCAGACGCTCGCCAGACTCTCCGACGTGCTCGCCGTCCCGGTCGAGAAACTGCGGCGGCGGCTGCTGCACCATCACGACAAGAACTACGACGACTTCGAGCAGGTCAAGACGTACGAACCGTACGGGCCGGTGATTCTCGCCAGCGATTTGACACCGGCGCAGACCGCGCGCCTGGCCGAGGCCCAGAGCGATCTCCGCGGCGTCGACATGGAAGAGCAGCCGGTGCGCGACTACCCGTACGGCAAGACGGGCTCGCATCTGTTCGGCTACGTCGGCGCGATCGACGAGGACGAGTACAACGCACGCAAGCGCAACGGCTACTCGCCCAACGACGTCACGGGAAAAGACGGTCTCGAGAACGCGTACGACCGGGCGCTGCACGGGCACGCGGGCGGCGAGCAAGTCGAGGTCAACGCGTCCGGCGCGCTCGTGCGCAGGCTCAAGCCGCTCGACCCCATCCCGGGGAATACGCTGGTGACGACGATCGACTGGCGCCTACAGAAGATCGTCGAGAAGAACCTCGGCGCGATGCTCTCGAAATGGGGCAAGCTGCGCGGCCGGCGGCTGTCGGGCGCGGTCGTCGTGATCGACCCGTCCAACGGCGGGATCCTTGCCCTCGCCTCGATGCCTGAGTTCGATCCGAACGCGTTCGCCACGCCGATCGACGAGAAGAAGTACGGCGCGCTGCTGCGCGATAGGCTCAACCCGCTCTACGACCGCGCGATCGGCGCCGCCTCGCCGGTCGGCTCGACGTTCAAGATGGTCACCGGCACCGCTGCGATCTCGAGCGGCGTGATCCAGCCGAATCAAGTATTGTACGACTCCGGCGCCGTGAACTGTTACGGTGTGCTGTTCCGCGACATCGCGGCGGGGGGACTCGGCAGCGTCGGATTCGTGCGCGCGCTCGCCGCGTCGTCCGACGGCTACTTCTATCAGCTCGGTTATCGCCTGGGGCACGATCGGCTGCGCTACTACGCGACACAGTACGGGCTCGGCTCGAAGCTCGGTATCGATCTGCCGGGCGAGTACACGGGAAATTGGCCGACCGAGGAGTGGACGCAGAAGACGTACGGCGCCGGCATTCACCTCGAGAAGAGCGACATGTGCCAGCTCGCGATCGGACAAGGTGCGATGCAAGCGACGCCGCTGCAGATGGCGAACATCACCGCGACCGTCGTGAACGGTGGTACGCTGTACCGGCCGCACATCGTCGCCGAGATCCGCTCGCCGCGCGGGCGCGTGCTCAAGACGATCGGACGTGAGGTGATCCGCAAGGTCAACGTCACCGCCGAGTCGATCAAAGAGGTGCGGGCCGGGATGTCGCAGGTCACGCAGCCGTGGGGCACCGCGGCCGGACTGGCGATCGACGGGCTGCCGTTCGGCGGCAAGACCGGAACCGCGGAGACCGAGGGCGGCGCGGGACCGAACACGACGTGGTTTGTCGCCTACGCGCCGTCCGACCACCCGAAGATCGCGATAGCGGTCTACATGGAGAAGTCCGCCGGCTACGGTTCGCAAGTCGCCGCGCCCGTCGCGCAGCACGTGATCGCCGAGTACTTCGGCAAGAAGATTCCGCCGATCTGACCCCGATGAGCGAGGGCGGTTAGACGCCCGAGAGGATCGGGAGCACGCGCCGGATCTCGTTCGCGCGCGCGTCGGTCCGGCCGGCGAGGTTGCTGTCGATCAGGTCGTCGCGCTTCGCGCGGTGCAGGCCGTAGGCGGCAGCGAGGGCGACGGTTCCGTCGGTGTCGCGCAGCGCGCGTTCCAGCAGCGCGACGTCACCGCGCCGCGATGCGCCGTCGACCGCCGCGTAGCGCTCGGCGACGACGTACGAGGCGTACGCGCGCTCGAGCGTCGGCGCGACGATCTCACCGTCGGATTGACCGAGCGATTCGATCGCGGCGACGCGCAGTTCGCCTTCCTCTTCGTCGAACGCTTTCGCGAGGATGCCGGCGCACCAGGCGTCGCCGACGATCCCGAGCCCGTCGATGACGCGGCGGCGTTCGTGGTCGTCGAGCTCGCCGGCCGCGGGGTCGACCAACGCTGGCCACGAGATCGTGCGCGCGAAGACGGCGACCGGTCCGGTCATCTCGCGTTCGTGGGCGGCGCCTTGCGGGCCGAGCGCGATCGTCTCGACGGGCGAGCGCGCGGTGACGACCGGCTTCGACGAGTGGGGCCAGAAGATGGTCAAGCCGATCAAGATGACCCCGACGATACCGAGGACGATACCGGCAGGGAGCAGCTCTCCGGCGTACGCGAGCTGAACGCCGATCACGCTACGCTGTTGCTGCTGCTGCTTCGAGCGCCTCGCGCAATGCTGCACGCACGTCGCGGAGCGCCGCATCGAGCGCAGCGTTCTGCGTCCCCGAAAGGACGCGGTGGAATTCTTCCGCCGGCAGCGCGGCGACGTTCGTGAACGTCGCGATCAGCGCGCTGCGGTACGCGTTCATCGATTCGCCGCCGTTGGGCACGACGAACGTCGAGGGCAGCAACTCGGCCAGCAGCAGCCATGGCCGCGCGCTGCCGAGCGGCTCGGACTCCAGCAGAGCGATGTGCGGCGTGAGCAGCGCGACGTCGATCGGACCTTCGAGCACGACAGTGGCATCGCCGGCGTCGGACTCGTCGAACGGTTTCGACGCTTCGAGTGAGCGGATCAGCTCCGCCAGCGCCGAACGGCTGCCGCGATCTTCGAGGTCCTTCGCGGTCAGCGCGTAACGCGGCATCCGCATCTTGATGAACAACCGGTCGACGACGCCGCGCAGCGCCTCGCGCTCGGCGGCGAGCTTGCCCGGAACGTCGCCGTTGAGACCGACGAACGCGGTCGGCAGTAGCGTGCGGATCGCAAACAGGTGGGTGATCAGCCCGCCGTAGTCGGACTGCTCGAGAAACATCAGAGCGCGTTCGAGGGCGTCGCGGGCGAACACGAGCCGCACGCGGCGCGCGACCGGCTCGGGGGCCGGCTCGATCGCCGGCGCGACCGGCTCGGCCGGCGCGGCGGCAGCCGGCGGGGGTGCTGCAGCGGCAGCGTGCGGGGGTGCCGCGACGTCTTGAGCCGCGGGGACCTCGTCGACGTGTTCGGGCGCTTCGGGGAGCACCTCGACCGGGCCGGCTGCAACGTCGGCGTCCGGCATCGGCGGCTCGGCGACCGGCGGCGGAGCTTCGGCGACCGGCGGTGCGGCTTCGGGCGGCGCCTCCGGTGCTTCGGGCGCGGCGGCCGGCGTGAAGCGCGCCTCGATCGCCTCTTCGTCGTAGCGGAATGTCGCGCGCTCCGCCGGCGGCGACGGCGGGGCTGGGGGCGGCGGCGTGCTCGGCGGCTGGATCGTGCTCGCGGGCGGCAGCGCGGTGAGCGGAGGCGGGAACGCCTGCGCGGCGCGGCGCTGATCCGCGATGTCCTGGAGCACGTCGGCGGTGCGCGGCGCGATCCCCGAGACCGAGAACGGAAGCCCGCTCGCGCGCACCGCGAACGCCGGGGTCGAGCGCACGCGGACGGCCGGCGAGGAGACGGTGAGCGTACCGCCGCCGTCCCAGCCCAGCTCGACGTGCGCGTCGACCAGGGTGCCGGCGGCGAGCGGCGTGTTGACGACGCTGCCGTAGCGGACGATCACCTCGACGCCGGGGTCGACGTCCTCGAGGACGAGGCCGCCTTTGGACCACAGGACGGAACCGCCGTCGACGTCGAGCAGCGGGACGTCATTCACCGCGGTCGTGCCGGGCAGGTAGGCCGTATACGGCGGGAGCTGGCCGCGGACCACCAGCCGGCTCGCGGCACCGTCGCCGGTGTTGCGCACCGAGAGACGGACGTAGAGCGGCTCGCCG
The DNA here is from genome assembly GCA_003168375.1 of Vulcanimicrobiota bacterium. Lineage (GTDB taxonomy): Bacteria > Vulcanimicrobiota > Vulcanimicrobiia > Vulcanimicrobiales > Vulcanimicrobiaceae > Vulcanimicrobium > Vulcanimicrobium winogradskyi. The sequence goes on along the minus strand of PMSI01000001.1, from coordinate 987,398 downwards.
GCGTCGACGGTCTCGGACGGCTGGGTGCGCAGCGACGCGCCGTCGTCGAAGCGCGGCTCCGCGACCGTCGGGATGGTGACCGGCGCGAGCCCGAGCGGCAGGAGGCCGACCGCTTCGAGCCGCGCGTTGACGGTGATCGCCGTGCCGCGGGCGACCAGCCGGGCCATCCGCAGCCGCACGGTCGCCTCGGCGCGTGCACCCGGCTGGACGTCGCCGAAGAGCAGCGTCGTCCCGACCCGCGTCGCCCCGTCGACCGCCTCGATCCGCGCGTCGTGAGTGATCTCGAGCTGCGCCCGCACGTCCCGCGCGGTGTCGGTCCCCTCGTTGATGAGGACGACGTGGATGTCGCCGTGGCCACTCGGGCGCAGCGCCTCGCCACCGGGATACGCGAGCAATGAGGTCGCCGGCGCGAAGCGCGGGCGCGACCGGACGGTCAGCTCGATCTGGCCCAGCGCGATCGCCGGGGTCTGGTCGTTCTCGAGCCGGGCTCGCAACCGGATCGCGGAGCGGTCGGCGATCGGAGAGGCGACGGTACCGGCGAGCGTCAGCGTCCGGCTGGCACCCGGCGCGAGCGTGCCGACATCGATCCCGGCGGGCTGGACGCGCGCCTCGCCTCCCTCGTCGGCATAGCGGAGGAGCCGCAGCGCGGGGTCGGCTTCGATCGCGATGCGGACCCCGGTCGCCTGAGCGGTGCCGTCGTTGGCGATGCGGATCGTCGCCTTGACGTCGCTCGCCGGGCTAACCTGGGCCGGTCCGTCGAGCGTGAGGGCGTTGCGCGACTCGAGGAACCGCGGCGAGGAGCGGATGGTGAGCGTCCGCTCGAACGTGCGCGTCCCGGTCCCCCATTGGAGCGATCCGGTGACCGGCAGCGGTGTCCCGTCGACCGCCGGCGAGACGACGTAGGCGTCGATCGCGGCTTCGACCCGGCGGCCCGCGTCGATGCGCGGAAAGACAAAGGCCCCGGGCGGCTCGGCCTCGCCGGCCGAGCGGCCGTCGACCGCGCGCGATCCGGGCGCGTAGCGAAGCCCCTCGGGGAGCGTCAGCCGGACGCGCACGTCTTCGGCGGCGCAGGTCCCGGCGTTCTCGGCGATCAGCGCGACGCGGACGCGCCGTCCCGGCTCGACCTCGCTCGGCGCATCGACGACCAGGCGCGTCGCGTCGGTGTCGAAGCGGCTGGAACTGCGGACGGTGAGTTCGGCGCGCGCGAGCTCGAACTCCGCGGTCTCGCTCGATGCGACGGCCCCACCCAGGACGATGCGGGTGTTGTCGTCGAGCGGCGAGTCGATGCGGGCACGGTACTCGACGACCAGCGTCGCGCCGGCCGCGAGCGCCGTCGAGGCGATCGTGGCGTTGCCGAACCCGAACGGGTCGCCGCCGCGCTCGTCGATCGTGACCTCGCGGCCGTCGATGCGTGCGCTGCCGCCGACATAGCTGGTCCGGTCGGGGACCGGCAGCACGACGACGACGTCGTGCGCGGTTGCGTGGCCGCTGTTGTGGACGCGCGCCGCGACGTGGATCTCTTCGCCCGGCTCGGGGACGCGGACCGCTTCGAGCGACGCGACGGTGTCGGGGTTCTCGAGTTCCGGCGCGCTGTTCGCAACGAGGCGCACGACGTTCGAGCCGATGACCTCCGTCTCGTTGCTGACGAGCGCGGCCTGCAGCTCGATCGCGGCCCCGTTCTCGATCGTCGGCGCGACGACGTAGGCCAGGTTGATGCGGCGCTCGACGCCCGGCGGCACCTCGCCGACGTCGGCCCCGTTCGGGTTGAGCAGGCTCGTCTCGCCGCGGATGTCGTCGAGCGCCCGGTCGTCGACGCGCGCACTGCCGGGTACGTAGCGGAGACCGTCGGGCAGCGCGAAGCGGACGCGCAAGCCGGTCGCGGCGGCGCCGCCGAAGTTGTAGAACGCGAACGTTGCACGGACCGTCGTTCCAGGTTCGACCGTTCGCTCGGGAGAAACGACGAGCGTTCGTAGCCCTTCGGGTAACGACGGCGCGCCCGGCGCGAAAACTTCCGTCAGGGTCCGCATCAGTTCCGCCCCCGTTCGGCGATCCCGCGTCGCCGACCTCGCTTGCAGGTTTGCCATGACGACGATCGCCCACCACGCCGACTTCCTCTGCGCAGCCGTGTCACGGCTCGGCTCCGAGAGCGCCTTTGCGGTGCTGGCCCGCGCGAAGGCGATCGAGGCGACGGGGCGGCGCGTCGTCCATATGGAGATCGGTGAGCCTGATTTCGACACGCCGGACCACATCAAGGAAGCCGGCATCCGGGCGATCAGGGACAACTACTCCCACTACACACCATCGGCCGGGATCCCCGAGCTCCGCGAGACGATCGCGGCCCATGCAAGCAGTTTTCGCGGGCTTAGCGAGCCCTTTACGCTCGAGAACGTCGTGGTCGGCGCCGGCGCGAAGCCGATCATCTGGAACCTGCTCTCGGCGCTGCTCGACCCCGGCGACGAGCTGATCTACGCCGACCCGGCCTACCCGGCGTACGCCTCGGCGGCCGGTTATCTCGAGGCGAAGGCAGTCCCGGTCCACCTGCTCGAGTCCCGCGACTGGCGGCTCGACCTGGACGAGCTCGCCGCGAAGATCACCCCAAAGACCAAAGCAGTGGTCATCAACTCGCCGCACAATCCGACCGGCGGAGTTCTGACCCGCGGCGATCTCGAGGTCATCGCACAGCTCGCGCAGCGCCACCGCTTTTTGGTGATCACCGACGAGATCTACTCGCGCAACATCTACGGCCCGAACTTCGTCTCCATCACCCAAATCGAGGGGATGCGCGACCGCACGATCATCATCGACGGGTTCTCGAAGGCCTACGCGATGACGGGCTGGCGGCTCGGCTACTGCATCGCGCCGAAGGCGATCGCCGAGACCGTGACGCTGTTCAACAACAACACGTTCTCGTGCGTCGCCACGTTTGTGCAGCGCGCCGGGATCGCGGCGCTGACCGGCGACGACGGTCCGGTGCAGAAGATGAACGCGATCTTCCGCGAGCGCCGCGACGCGATCGTCTCGGGCCTCAACGCGATCCCGGGCGTCTCGTGCACGATCCCCGAGGGCGCGTTCTACGCCTTCCCCAACGTCTCGCAGATCACCGGCGATGACAAGCACCTCGCACAGTGGCTGCTCGACAACGCCGGCGTCGCGTGCCTGGGAGGCTCGAGCTTCGGCGCGGCCGGCAAAGGCTATCTGCGCTTTTCGTACGCGGCCTCGCTCGACGACATCGGCTGGGCGCTCGCCCAGCTGCGCGACGCGCTTCCGCGTTATCACGGCTAAGTACCGCGACCGCCTCCACACGGCGGACGATGCCTAATCGAAGGGCTCAGTCGATGAGCTTCATCGCGCGGCGGACGTCGCGCATCGTCGCGTTGGCGACTTCGCGCGCTTTCGCGCTGCCGTCCCGCAGGATCTGATCGACGCGGGCGCGGTCGATCGACGCGCGCCGCTCGCGCGCCGGACGCAGCATCGCGTTGAGCGTCTCGGCGAGCTCCGACTTGCAGGCAACGCACCCGAGCGCTCCCGACGCGCAGGCTTCGCGGATCGCGGGGACGCGCGCCGCGTTCGAGGAGTGGTGCAGCGCGAACACCGGACAGATCTCGGGCCGCCCGGGATCGTTCCGCCGCACCTTGCGCGGATCGGTGACGTACGAACGGACCTTCTTGGTCGTCGTCGCCTCGTCGTCGGCGATGTCGATCGTGTTGTGATACGACTTCGACATCTTGCGGCCGTCGGTTCCGGGGACCGCCGGGAACTCGGAGAGCAGCGCCTGCGGTTCGACCAGCGCCGGACCGTAGAGATGGTTGAAGCGGCGCACGGCCTCGCGTCCCAACTCGAGATGTGAGAGCTGATCCTTCCCGGCCGGAACGAGGTCGGCGCGAAAAACCGCGATGTCGCACAGCTGCAGCAGCGGGTAGCCCAAGAAGCCGTACGTCGCGATCTCAGGTCCGAGCGCCTCGATCTGGTCCTTGTACGTCGGCACGCGCTGCAGCCACGAGACCGGCACGATCATCGAGAGCAGCGCGTGCAGCTCGGTAATCTCCGGTACCGCCGATTGCAAGAAGATCGTCGAGCGGGCGGGGTCGATGCCGGCGGCGAGCCAGTCGAGGATGAGATCCTCGCGCGCGTCGCGGATCTGCTGCGGCTGATCGAATGCGGTGGTGAACGCGTGCAGGTCGGCGACCTCGAAGAACGTCTCCGCCGTCTTGCTGAGCTCGACCCAGGTGTTCAACGTCCCGAGCAAGTGGCCGAGGTGAAGTCGCCCGGTCGGCCGGTGGCCTGACATGACGCGGGAAGGCGCTGGTGACGCGGGTTTCTCGACGTTCATCGCTGCTCGGTGGGCTGTCTTGCGCGGTACCTGGGGCCGTGGTAATATCCACGCATAATCGACCGGTTCTCGATCGCCGCGCGGTCCCGTCACCGTAGCTTCACCGCACCAAGGTACTCAGCGAGTCGAAACCAGGCCTATCTCAGGAGTCAATTCGCTTGTATACCGATGAACGGCTGACCTGCATCGACTGTGGAACGGAGTTCGTCTTCACCGTCGGCGAACAGCAATTCTTTGCGACCAAGGGTTTTCAGAACAAGCCCAACCGCTGTCCCGATTGCCGCACCGCGCGGAAGAATGCGCGTCAGGGCGGCGGAAACGGCGGCGCCCGCGGCGACTACAGTGGCGGCGGCTCGGCGCGCGAGATGTTCAGCGTGACGTGCAGCAGTTGCGGACAGGCGGCGGAGGTGCCGTTTGCGCCGCGGGGCGACAAGCCCGTGTATTGCCGCGACTGCTTCCAATCACAACGGTCGCATCGCTGACGGGAACCTACTCGCTGCTTCGTTAGGTGTTGTTGAACGTGGCGGCGTGGGTGCCGGCGAAGGGGGTTGCGCGGGCGATCGCTTCGCGGACGCGATGGCGTGCGTGTTCGATCGCTTCGGTGAGCGATGCACCGCGCGCGAGGGAGGCGGCGATCGTGACGGCGAGCAGGTCGCCGGTTCCGCGCAGCGTGCCGGCGACGCGGTGCGACGGGAGCGTGCGAACGCCGTTCGCGTCGGCGTAGACGTCGTGCGGATCACCGTCGAGGTGACCGCCTTTGACCAATGCGGCATGCGCGCCGAGTGCGACGAACGCGGCGCCGGCGGCGCGCATCGCGTCGATGTCGGCGATCGTGCAATCGAGCAGCGCTGCGGCTTCGTCGAGGTTCGGCGTGACGAGTGTGGCGCGCGGGATCAGCGTCTCACGCAGTGCGGTGCGTGTTGCGGCGTCGCCGAGCCGGTCGCCGTGCGATGCGGCGAGGACGGGGTCGAGGACGACGGGGATCGCGGGATAATCGGCGAGCGCGGCGGCGACGGCGCGCACGGCCTCGGCCGACAGGAGCGCGCCGACGTGGAACGCATCGACGTTCGCGTCGCGCAGCGCGTCGAACTGGGCGCGGATCGTCGCGGCGTCGATCGGCGCGCGCGCCGTGACGCGGTCCGCGTCTTGCGCGGTCACACCGGCGACGACGCAGACCGGTCGCACGCCCTCTTCGGCGAGGGCGAGCACCGCGAACGCGAGGCCGGCGAACGCGAGCGGGTGCGTCGTCCCGACCGTCGCAACGACCGTCACGGGCTCGCGTGCTCCCAGCGGGCCACGAGCTCGCGCGCCGCGACTTCGACGTCGTCGCAGACCAGCGCCGAGATCACGGCAGCCATCTGCGCGCCGGTTTCACGGACGCGCCCGATGGTGGCCGCACCGATCCCGCCGATCGCCGCGCACGGCAGCGAGGTCGCGCTCGCGACCGCGCGGACGCCGCTGAGCCCGATCGGCAAGCCGGCGTCTTGCTTCGACGGGGTGGCGAACGCAGGGCCGGCAGCGACGTAGTCGACCAGCGCGGGATCGGCGGCTCGCGCCTCCTGCGGCGTTCCGCAGGAGAGCCCGATGACGGCGGTGCCGAGCGCGCGGCGCAATGCGGGAAGATCGAGCAGCGCGGCGTCTTCCTGGCCGAGGTGGACGCCGTCGGCGAGCCTGGCGAGCCGTACGTCGTCGTTGACGAGGGCCAGGCCACTCGCGGCCCGGACCCTGCCGACGATCGCGATCAGCGTCGCACCGTCGATCCCGCTTTTGGCCCGAACCTGGATCAACCGGATCCCGCCGCGCAGCAGCGCCTCGGTGAATGCGATCGGCTCGACCCGGTCGGGGTCGACCAACGCGTACACGCCTCGCAAATGCGAACGAGGAGCGTCACCGCTCCTCGTCGTCACCATTCGAGAGAGAAACCCGTTAGCCGAGCGGAGCCGCTGGGCTAACGACCACGACGGTTATCGAGCCGGAGTTTTGCGCGCCGCCGCCGATCGGGGTCGCCGTGACGACCACGCAGTAGGGAAAGTTCGTCTGGATCGTCGAGCCCGGGGTCGCGGTGCCCGGCACCGGGATGATCGTCGGCGGGATGAACTCGATGTTGGCCTCGTTGGTCGGGTCGATCGCGATGTAGATGCCGAAGTCGGCCGTGTACGGTGCGCTGGTCCCCGACTGGGTGAGGTTCACGTTCGCGCAGGGCCGCGTCTGGTTGCCGTCGCTGGTGAAGTTGTAGGTCATGCCGGTCGTCAGCGCGGCGCTCCACCTGAACCTGTTGGAGTTGAGGAACCCGTTCTGCGACCCTTGCACCGCCACCGCGGTCAGCGGGAGCCCCGCCCCGGGCAGGACGCGGGCCAGGTTCGTCGGCCCGACCACCGTCACGATGACACGGTCGGGGGTCGCGCTGCTGTTGAAGTTCAGGACCGAGCCGCCCCCACTGCACGCACCGAGCGCGAGGACGACGCCGGCGGCTGCTAGGGACTTGACGATGCGACGCATGGATCGACTCCCGTAAGCACGGAAAACACCGGAGGCATCTCTCAAAGTCGCCGCCGGGCGGTGCGACCGTTCCGTAGGCTGGGAGTCGGTTCCTCTCTCGACCGGATTCGGCTAGGCGCCCGGCGCGATCTGGACCGTGAGCTCGAACGGCTCGTCGGCGCCCTCCCGAAGCGCCGGCGCCAGGGTGAGGGACCAGGTGCGTTTCACGTCGCCCAGCCGCGCGGCGCTGAAGGCCAGCGAGCCGGTGTACCGCGAGTTCGGCGCCAGCCGCATCCCCTCGTAGAGCCGCTTGTCGGTGACGTTCCAGTTCTTCGTCGCGAGGATGCGGTACACGCCTCCGCGGTCGTCGCGAAGTACGCTCTTGCCGTACGGCAGCACCGTCACGAAGTTGTCCCCCACATTCGTGAACGTGATCACGACGTCGATCCGGTCGGGGAAGAAATCGACCTTCTTGACCGTCGCACGAAGCCCCGACACGTCGGTCGTCGCCGCCGACGCGAACGCGCGGTACGGCTTGCCCGGATCCTTCACGTGCAGCGCGCCGCGCTCCGGCAGAATCCCGATCGGCACGATCGCTTCGATCTCGTGCCGCGCGTCGTCGGCATGGTCGACGAACCCGATGCGCTCGCGCACGAAGTACACGCGCCCGCGGTCGTCGCCGCGCGCGCCGGCGACCGAAGCGCTCTTCAGCACGACGCCGTCGGCTTCGAAGACGCTCTTGAACCACGCCGCGCTGCCGAAGTACGCGCGCTCGTCATCGGTGAGCAGTGCGAACGCGTCGTCGTAGCGCGCGTCGCGCAGCGCGTCGAGGTACCGCCGGACGACGCCGGTCTGCGCGTTGTTCGGCACCGGCCCGTAGCTCGGCCGCGGCTGCGGCGCGGGCGACGCACCGAGCAGCGCAGTGCAGAGCAGCGCGCACGCCGCGCGCTCGAAGGTTCTCACGACGGTTCTCCCAGCAGCAGGTCGACGATTCGCATCAGATCGGCGGCATCGGCGTAGCGCAGCTCGACCGTGCCGCCGCGTTCTTGGCGAACGACGCGCACGTTGGTTGCGTACTTGTAGCGCAGGCGTTCGACGAACGCTTCGTCGTCGCTGCTCGCGCGCGGCGCGGACGTGGCGCGCGCACGCTTCGGCACGCCGTCGTGCGCGAGACGCTCCAGCGCGCGCACCGAGAGCTCCTCGTCGATCGCACGGCGCGCGACCGACTCGCGCCGTTCCGGCGGCAGCGACAGGATCGCGCGCGCGTGACCGGCGCTGAGCTTTCCGTCGCGCACGTACTGTTTGATCGCGTCACTGAGCGAGAGCAGGCGCAATGCGTTCGCGATCGAGGGCCGGCTCTTGCCGACGCGTTCCGCCACCTGCTCTTGCGTGAACGCGTACGCTTCCATCAAGTGCTGAAAGCCCATCGCTTCCTCGAGTGCGTCGAGGTTTTCGCGCTGCAAGTTCTCGATGATCGCAACCTCGAGCGACTCGCGGTCGTCCGACGGCCGCACGATCCCCGGGATCGTCTGGAGACCGGCCGCCTGCGCGGCGCGAACGCGGCGTTCGCCGGCGATGAGCTCGTAGCCGTCACCGTGCGCGCGCACGATTACCGGCACCAGGACGCCGAACGCGGCGATCGACGCGCGCAGCTCTTCGAGCGCGGCTGCACCGAACGTCTGACGCGGCTGGCGCGGGTTCGGGCGGATCGACGCGAGCGGAATCTGCTGCAGGTCGCGCCGCGGCGGAGGCGAGGTGAGGTCGGCGATCCCGCCCTCGCCCAGCAGCGCGCCCAGACCACTGCCCAGAGCGCGCTTGCTCATGGCGCGAGCTCTCTGGCGAGCGAGAGGTACGCCTGCGCGCCGCGGCTCTTCACGTCGAAGAGGATGGCGGGCTTTCCGTACGAGGGCGCCTCCGAGAGGCGGATGTTGCGCGGGATCTGTGTTTGGAACACGAGGTCCGGAAAGTAGCGGTGCACCTCCTCCAGAACCTCGGTCGCCAGCTTGGTACGTCCATCGAACATCGTGATCAACACGCCGCGAATCGTCAGGTCGGGATTGAGCCCTTCTTTGATCCGCCGGACGATCGCGACGAGCTGGCTGAGCCCTTCGAGCGCGTAGTACTCGGCCTGCACCGGGATGATCACTTCGTTGGCCGCCGTCAGCGCGTTGATCGTCAGCAGGCCGAGCGAGGGCGGGCAGTCGATCAGCACCTCGTCGTAGTCGTGGACGATTTTCGTGAGGGCGCTCTTGAGCCGGTTCTCGCGCTGGAGTGCTGAGACGAGCTCGACCTCGGCGCCCGCCAGGTTCAAGGTCGCGGGGACGATGAAGAGATTTTCGACCTCGGTCGGGCGCGTTACGTCGGCGACCGCCGCGCGATGGAGCAGCACGTTGTAGATGTCGCGCTCGACGACGCGCTTGTCGACCCCGACCCCTGTCGTGGTATTTCCCTGCGGGTCGATATCGACGACGAGGACGCGCCGCCCTAACAGCGCCAGCGACGCGCCGAGGTTCACGGCGGTCGTCGATTTCCCGACCCCACCCTTTTGGTTGACGATCGCGATGATGCGCGCCGTCCTCTGCACCGGAACAACCGCGGACAAGAAAACCGACCTACCGGGACGCGGAGAAATGCTCGTCGATGTAGCGTTCAGCACGCTCGGCGAGCGCGCCCGCCTCGTTCCGAGACGGGTCATCGGTGACCTCCTCGAACAGCGCCTGGAGCACCTCCCCGACGCGCCGGTCTCCGCGAAATCCTGACGCTGCAAGGCCTTTTCGCTCGAAGATCGCGATGACGTCTCCCCCCGAGAGCGCGAGATCGCGGACGCTGAAGGCAGGTCCCTCGGCGAGCACCGCCGCGATGCGCGCCTGGAAGCGTTCGTTCGAGTCGTCGCGTCGGGGCAGCCCGGAGCCGCGCACATCCGCCGAGCGAAGCGCGAACAGCCGGTCGAGGTGTTCGGGGCCGATCCGCCGGACGAACCGGCGCAGCGTCTTGTCCTGCGCGTCGGGATCGGCCGCGTACATATGGTGCCGGACGAGGTGAGCGACCGTCCCGACGAGCTCGGCCGGCAGGCGCAGCTTCGCCAGCATCGGCAGCACCATCTCGGCGCCGATGTGCTCGTGCTGGTAGAACGAGTTCCCGCGCCCGTCCTCGCGTGGCGCGGCGGTCCGCGGCTTCCCCACGTCGTGCAGCAGCGCCGCGAGCCGGAGCGTGACGTCGCCGGCCGGCGCGGCGTCGACCGTCGCCAGATTGTGCCGGTAGACGTCGTGCGCATGCCAGTCGTTCTGGTCGACCCCGATCCCCTCCAACAGCTCCGGCCAGAGCTGGGCGAGGACACCGGTCGTGCGGAGGATCTCGAGCCCCACCGACGGAGCCGGGGCGGCCATCAGCTTGCCGATCTCCTCGCCGACGCGCTCGGCCGAGACCGTCGTGACCAGCGCGGCGGCCGCGCGCATACCCGCCTCGGCTCGCTCGGTGAGCGCGTAGCCGAAGCGTGCCGCGAACTGGGCGGCGCGGAGCATGCGGAGCGGATCTTCCTCGAACGCGCTCTCGTCGACGATGTCGATCCGACCGAAGCGGATATCCTCGACCCCGCCGTACGGGTCGGCGATCTCGTCGTCGGCCAGCCGCCGTGCGATCATGTTCATCCGAAAGTCGCGCCGCCGCAGATCGTCCGCCAGGGGCACGTCCGGGCCGGCCTCGACTGCGAACTCCTTATGGCCGGCCCCGGTCGATCGCTCGCGCCGCGGGAGCGCGATGTCGGCTTCGCCCGCCGGATGGCGGAACTTCAGCACCGCGAACGAGGCCCCGACGAGGTCGACCCGCCCCACCTGGCGCAACGCCGCCAGCAGTCCCTCGAGCGGGATCCCGGTGACGACGTAGTCGAGATCCTTCGGCGGCCGCTCGGCGCCGTCGAGCCGCTCGCGAAACTCGTCACGGACCCGCCCACCGACGGCATAGACCGATCCCGCGGGCAGGGCAGCGATCAGAACGTCGTCGAGAGGATGGCGCACGGACGGTCTCTTCTACGCCGTCAATGGTTTCACGTTTTACATAACGGTGAAACAACAGGAGTCGACCTCTGTTTCACCGATATGTAAAACGTGGAACAAAACGGGCGGCGGCCTCAGGTCGATGCCTTCGAAGCAGGGCTGATGCTCGGGCTCCTGATCGGGGAAGCTCACTTCGGTGGGGATCAGAAGCAAGCCCAAGTAACCTTGAAAATGCACGTTCGCCACGAGCCGCTTCTCCGATGGGTAAACGAGCGCTTTCCATACGCGCGCCTTTACGGCCCATACTTCCACAACAACCGCCATTATTTTCAGTTGATGTGGCGCGGAACTCAGCTCCAGTACGGGCTGATGCCTTGGCTAGAGGCAACGAAATGGAGCGAGATCGACCCGCATTCCTATGGCCGGTACCAGAGGATGAAGGAGCGGTACCGTCTCACCGATGTCCCGTTGTACGCTCGCCCGACATTTGAGGGCTCCTTATTGCCCGCCTGGGAGTCTCTTACCGTCGAAACGAGCGCGGACGAGGACGGTACCTCGAGGGCGAGCGACCAGGCTTCAGGCTAAGCAGAGCGGGCGCTTTGCCGGCGTGCCGTTCTTTCGTGGGAAGCGCGGGCCCGTTGCGGTGGTCTTCCGGAGGACGAGGATCAGGCGGTCGCCGCCGACGGCCCGCTCCTCGACCAGCTCGGCGCCGAGGACGAGTGCCGCATCCGCGACGGCGTTGCGCTCCTTCGCCTCGAGCCCGCCGCGCTGGAGCAGCGCGCGGCCGCCGACGGCGATGAACGGAACGGTCAGCTCGGCGACCGCCGGGGCACTGGCGACCGCACGCGCCGTCGCCGTCCGATAATGCTCGCGCCGCTCTGGGTCGCGTCCAGCATCTTCGGCGCGTGCCGCGACGACGTCGCCGTCGATGGCGAGCGTCGCGAGCGCCTGCCGCAGGAAGGCCGCCCGTTTCTTGATCGGTTCTAGGAGCGTTACGCGGGCGCCGGTCGCGAGGGCCAGCGGGATCCCCGGGACGCCGTTGCCGGAACCGACGTCGATGAGCGGGGACTCGACGTCTTCGCGGAGGGTCAGCGCGTCGAGGATATGGACGGCGAACGCGGCCCCGTCCTTGGCGCCGGTCAGGTTGAGACGGCGGTTCGCGTCGAGAACCAGCGCGGCGTAGACCGCGAGCCGGACGGCGAGATCGTCGTCCACGCCGGCCATGCGGAGCGCCGCGAGCGCCGCAGGGTCCGGCAGGGGGCTCACGCCGGGGACGGCTGCGCGGCGCTCGCGCGGTGAACGTAGACGCCGACCAGCGCGACGTCGGCCGGGGTGACCCCGGGGATGCGTGCCGCGGCGCCCATCGTCCGCGGCCGAGCCCGCTCGAACTTCTCGCGGGCTTCGCGCGAGAGCGCCCGGATCGCCGAGTAATCGAGATCGGCGGGGACGCCGATCGCCTCGTCACGCGCCGCCCGATCGATCGCCGCCTGTTGGCGGCGGACGTACCCGTCCATCTTGAGCTCGATCTCGACGCGCGCAGCGATCTCGGGGTCCGTCCCGGCCGGGAACCGGCCGGCGACGTCGGCGATCGCGACGTCCGGACGGCGGAGCGTCCCGGCGAGCGTCGCGCCGGCGGGCAGCACGATCCCCGGGAGCGCGCCGGGCGCCATCCGCGTCGCCTCGGCATGCCGCGTTCCGGCCTCGAGCGCCGACCGGCGCTGCGAGAACGCCTCCCAGGCCTCGTCGTCGACCAAACCGGCGTCGCGGCCGAGCGGCGTCAGCCGCAGATCGGCGTTGTCGTGCCGCAAGATCACCCGGTGCTCGGCGCGCGAGGTAAGCATTCTGTACGGTTCGTCCACTCCGCGTGTCACGAGATCGTCGACCAGCACGCCGATGTACGAACTTTCGCGTCCGAGCCGCAACGCCGGACGCCCGCGCGCCCGCAGCGCAGCGTTGACCCCAGCGACCAGCCCTTGCGCAGCGGCCTCTTCGTATCCGCTCGTACCGTTGAGCTGCCCGCAGTGGAAGAGTCCCGCGACGCGACGCGTCTCGAGACTCGTGTCGAGCTCGGTCGGCTGCACGAAGTCGTACTCGACGGCGTATCCCGCGCGCAGCATCACGACCGATTCGAAGCCGGGCAGCGTACGCAGCATCGCGAGCTGCACGTCGGCCGGCAGCGACGTCGAGAAACCGCCGACGTAGAACGTCGGTTCGTCCCACCCCTCGGGCTCGACGAAGACTTGGTGCGTCGGATTGTGCGCGAACTTGACGACCTTGTCTTCGATCGACGGACAATAGCGCGGACCGATCCCGCGAATCAGATCGAGCCCATAAAGCGGCGAACGGTGCAGGTTCTCGCGCACGAGCGCGTGCGTGCGTTCGTTTGTGTCGACGATCCAGCACGGCAGTTGCGGACCCGCGAATGCACGCGTACTCGCATACGAAAACGGCAGCGGAACCGCACTGGGCCGCTGTTCCGCCATCATCGTGAGATCGAGCGTCGTGCGGTCGACGCGCGGCGGCGTCCCCGTTTTGAGGCGCGCGAGCGGGAAGCCAAGCCGCGCGAGCGCCGCGCTCATTCCGATCGCCGGCGCTTCACCGAACCGCCCTTCGGCGCGCACCTCGTCGCCGCGAAACGTCTTGCCGCCCAGGAACGTCCCGGTCGCGAGCACGACGTTCGGCGCGCGCAGCGTTGCGCCGCCGGCGAGCACGACGCCGCGCACCGCGCCCGCCTCGACGATCAGATCTTCCGCCATGCCGCGCACGACCGTCAGACCCGGTTGCGCCGCGGTCGTCGCGCTCGCGACGCGCACGTACGCCGGCTTATCGGCGAGCGCACGCAGCGCGCGGACCGACGGGCCCTTCGACTCGTTCAGGAAGCGCGCGTGCAGCGAGACGCGATCGGTGATGCGCGCCATCGCGCCGCCGAGCGCGTCGATCTCGCGCACGAGCTGACCCTTCGCGCTCCCGCCGATCGACGGGTTGCAGGCGAGCGTGCAGATGCGATCGGGATCGCCGGTCACCAGGAGCGTCTCGGCGCCGAGCCGGGCGGCCGCGAGCGCGGCTTCGAGGCCCGCGTGTCCGCCCCCGACGACGATCACGGCGGCATCGTCGCCGCGGAGGACGGTAGTCATGGAACGTCGCCCATCGTAGCACGGCCGCGGCAGACGGCGCGAGGCGATCGGTCGGGATCTCGTCGCCAGGGCTCGCGTCGCGCGCCTACCGCGGCGGCCGTGCCGGAGTTTCGGCTCAGCCGCGCTCGCGGGCGAGCAGCGCGCGCTTGCGTTCGATCCCCCAGCGGTACCCGGCGAGTCCGCCGTCTTCGCGGACGACCCGGTGGCAGGGGATCGCGACCGCCAGGCGGTTCGCGGCGCAGGCCGCACCGACGGCTTGCGCGCCATGCGGGCTTCCGACCGCACGCGCGATCGATGCGTACGTCACCGGCTCACCCGGGCGCACGCCGCGCAACGCGTTCCACACACGGCGCTGAAACGCGGTGCCGCGCACGTCGAGCGGCAGCTCGAACGGAGCGCCCGGATCGTCGACCAGCGCGACGACCGCGGCGACCGTCGCGCGCAGCGCGTCGTCGTCACGGCGGAGCTCGGCGTTCGGAACGTGCCGCGCCAGCGCGGCGAGCACCGCTTCGTCGTCATCGCCGAGTTCGATCGCGCACACGCCGCGATCCGTGGTCGCGACCAGCACGCGCCCGAGCGAGCACGCTGCGATCGCATAGGTCGCGCGCTCGCCGCGGCCGCCGGCGCGATAGCGCGACGGCGTCATCCCGAGCGCACCGCTTGCGTACGGCCGGCTCGACGAACCGTACCCTGCATCATGGATCGCGGCGGTCACGCTCGCGCCTGAAGCGAGCCGCGTGCGGAAGCGTTCCGCACGGCGCGCTCGCGCGTATTCCCCCGGCGTCACGCCGACCACGCGGCGGAACGTGCGCTGGAAGTGGAAGCGGCTGAGTCCCACTTCTCGCGCGATCGCCTCGAGCGGCTGCGGCTCGTCGGCGGCGAGGAGTGCACACGCGCGCTCGATCAGCCGCACGCGCTCCGCGTCGGCGGTGACGTCATCCGGTGCGCAGCGCTTGCACGCGCGAAAGCCGGCCTGCTCCGCGGAGCGCGCGTCGCCGAACGCGAACACGTTGCGGCGCGCCGGCGTGCGCGAGGGACAGCCGGGACGGCAGTAGATGCTGGTCGTGCGCACGGCGAACACGAAGCGGTCGTCGGAGTTGCGGGTGCGCACCGTGTCCCAGCGCGCGTCGTCGATCGGTTCCATGGTGCCAGCGTACCGTTTGCGCGGGCCGGCCGCGCTCCGTACGTTGCTGCGGCATCCCGCTGTGCGGATCATTTCCCGATGCAGAACCGCGCGAACACGCCGTCGAGCACCGCCTCGGTCGCCGCCGCGCCGGTGATCTCACCCAGCGCGGCGACCGCCCCGAAGAGCTCCGGCGCGATCAAGTCGACGGGGTCCCCGGCGCTCAGCGTCGACCGGGCGTGGGCGAGCGCCTCGCGCCCGCGCGCGACCGCGTCCGCCTGCCGCGCCGAGGCGAGATGCGGCCGCGCGAGGTCGATGCTCTCACCCTGCCAGCCGGCGTGCGCGATCGCAGCGCGCACCGCGTCCAGCGTCGCGGGGTCGAACACCGAGCCCGAGAGTGCGTCGCGCTCCGCCGCATCGCGCGCGGCGTAGCCCGCCGTGCCGAGATCGCGTTTGTTGAACAGCACGACCCGGTCGCGCCCGCGCGTCTGCAGCAGCACGTCGTGCGCGTCGCCGTCGAGCGCGCGCGAACCGTCGACGACGACGAGCGCGACGGCGGCACCGCCGAGCGCGCGGCGCGCACGGTCGATCCCGATCCGCTCGATCGCGTCGTCGCTCGCGCGCAGACCCGCCGTGTCGAGCACGCGCACGCGTACGCCGTCGACGGCGAACGCCTCCTCGATGACGTCGCGCGTCGTGCCGGCGATCTCGGAGACGATCGCGCGCTCTTCCCCGAGCAACGCGTTCAGCAGCGACGATTTGCCGGCGTTCGGCGGCCCGACGATCGCGAGCGAGACGCCCTCGCGCACGAAACGCCCGCGCTCCCAGTCGCCGATCAGCGCCGCGAGCTGCGCATCGACGTCGTCGACCGCCGCGCGCACGCGCTCGCGCGGCGGTTCGGGAACCTCGTCGGGATAGTCGATCGCGCCGGCCAGCTCCTCGAGGATCGCGGCCAGTGCGGTGCGCGCAGCGTCGACCGCGGCACGCAGGCCGCCGGCGAGATTCGCTTGCGCGGCTCGGGCGGCGGCGCGCGATTCTGCGTCGATCACGTCCGCGACCGCTTCGGCCGCGCTGAGATCGAGCTTGCCGTTGAGAAAGGCGCGCCGCGTGAACTCGCCGGGGCCGGCCGTGCGCGCGCCGGCATTAAGAAGCGCGCGCAACGTCTCGCGCGCCACGACCGGGCTGCCGTGCACGTGCAGTTCGACGACGTCCTCGCCCGTGACGGTGCGCGGCGCGTCCATCGCCAGCGCGAGGCCGCGATCGATCACGACGCCTTCCGCGTCGACGATCTCGCCGTAGGCGACGACGCGATCGCGCAACGGCTCGCGGCTGCTGAACACGCGCGCCGCGATCGCGCGCGCGTCGGGTCCGCTGCAGCGCACGATCGCGATCGCACCCTTCCCGGGCGGCGTCGCGATCGCCGCGATCGTGTCCGCCGTTTACTCGGCCTTGGGAAAAACGACGAGCCGCCGCTCGGGTTCGACGCCTTCCGATTCGGTCCGGACGAACGGCGAATCGGCGAGCGCGAGATGGACGATCTTGCGTTCCGAGGGCAGCATCGGATCGAGCTTTACCGGCTTGTTCTCGCGCACGACGCGTTCGAGTGTTGCCAGCGCGAGCGTCTTGAGCTGGTCGGCGCGCCGCGCGCGATAGCCTTCCGCGTCGATCGTGTAGTACCGGCGGTTGTTGCGCACGCCCGCGTTGATGATGTTGTTGTAGATCAGGTTGAGCGCTTCGAGCGTCTTGCCTTCACGCCCGATCAGCGAGGCGAGCAGCGGCCCGCGCACCTCGAAGTACTCACCTTCGCTGCGGGCGATGTAGACGATCTCGACGTCGTCGAGCCCCATCTTCGTCAGGATCTCCTCGAGCAGCGCGCGAGCAGGCTTCGCCTCTTCCGGCTCGACCGACGGTTCCACGTCGGCCATCGGCCGGTCGCGCGGCGGCAGGGGGCGCCGCGGGCGCCGCTCAGCGCCTGCGCCGGCGCTGGGTGGCCCGGACCGTACCGGCTTGTCGAGCGCGCGTCCCGCGCGGCGCCGCTGACCATGGGCGCCTCGGCGCCCGCCTTCGAACTCTTCCATCCGTCCTTATTCCGTGTGCTGGGTGACTACCGGCGTGACCGCTTCTTCGGGCGGTAGGCGCGCTTCCCGTTCGCCGGCGCCGCCCCGTTGTTCGGGGCCTTCGACCCGGACGTCCCGGCCGTGGCAGGGGCGGCCTCCGCCGATGCGAGCAGCGCGGCGCGGTTCGCGGCCGCGGCGGGTCCGATCAGACCGTAGCGGCGGAACATCAGGTACTGCTGCGCGACCGTGAAGACGTTCGTCGCGAGCCAGTAGATATAGAGCGCCGACGCCCAGCGGTACTTGAAGCCGAAGAACGCGATCATCGCCGGCGAGACGAACGCCATGATCTTCTGGGTCTGCGCCTGCTGCGGATCGGTCGACGGCGGGCTGCCGTAGCGGACCGTGAAGTACATCGAGATCACGTACAGGACGAGCAGGAAGATGTCCGGGACCGCCAGGCTCTGGGCGAAGACGTCCGGCCACTGGTGGGAGACCCAGGATCCGATCCACAGCCAGTGCTCCTGGTGGAACGAATCGATGCGCGCGTTGATCGCCCAGTACAGCCCGATCAGGATCGGAAACTGGACCAGCATGGGGACGCAGCCGGCGAGCGGGTTGACCTTGTGTTCCTTGTAGAGCGCCATCGTCGCGGCGTTGAGCGCCTGCGGGTCGCTCTTGAACTTCGCCTGGAGCTGCTTGACCAGCGGCTGGATCTTCTGCATCTCCGCGATCGACTTGAACTGCATGTCGGAGAGCGGCCACAGCACGATCCGCACGAGCAGCGCGAGCGCGATCAGCGCCCAGCCGTACGAGGGGATCACGGCGTGGACCGCGGTCAGCACTTGGCCGAGCGCGTTCACGATCGGATCGAAGAAGACGTTAGCGGCGAGGAGCACGGGTGTCAGGAGGCCTTTCGAATGGGGACCGGGTCGTAGCCGCCCGGATGCCAGGGTCCGCAGCGGGCCAGCCGGCCCACCGCGAGCGTACCGCCCCGCAGGATGCCGTGTTTCTCGATCGCCTCCGCCGCATACTCTGAACAGGTCGGGGCGAAGCGACAAGCCGGCGGGAGCAGCGGCGAGAGGAAGCGTTTGTACCCGCGCAGTGCCGCGAGCGCGATGGAGCGCACGATCACGGAGCGGGCCGGAACACGCGCGCCACTTCGTCGGCGAGCTCTGGAAAGGCGAGCTCGCCGGCGCCGGGCCGAGCGATGAAGACGACGTCGCGCCAAGGCGGCGCGCTCAGGGGATAGCGATCGAGGATGGCTTTGATCCGGCGGCGCAGGCGGTTGCGTACCACCGCCCCGCCGATCGAGCCGGCGACCGTGATCCCAACGCGGGTGCGCCGGCGGCCTTCGGCGACGAAGCAAGTGAGGTGGATTCCGGCGTAGCGCTTCCCCCGGCGCGTGACACGAGCGAAGTCGCCGCGGCGGCGAAGGGAGTCATACCCCCGCATTCGAGGGCGGACCACAGCGAAGCGAGGACCGCGAGCGTTCGCGTACTTTATGCGAACGCACTAGACGGCCAGGCGGTGGCGGCCCTTCTTGCGGCGTGCCGCGAGAACGCGACGGCCGTTCTTCGTTGACATACGTTCGAGGAAGCCGTGGACGCGCTTACGGCGCCGGTTATGCGGCTGATAGGTCCGCTTCACGAGCGAGTTCTCCTGGAGCTACGGGGGTTGCCGGTCCCTAAGGCGGCGCGGCGCGGACGGCCACGAACGACAGGTGCGACAAGACAGTATACGGGCGCGCTGCCCGCAGCGTCAAGGGAAATTTCGCGTTCCGAGAATGGTTCCTAAGTTGTCCACAACGGTGGACAGACCTGTGGACAGCGCCGGTTGCTCGTGGCCGCCGAACCAGGCGCGGCACGGGTTCCTGCCGCCATTCGTGCGGGCGGGAAACTCGTGGATACGCGCGACGAGCCGCGGCGGGACGCGGTCCGCCCCCCTGTGGAGAAGTGGACAACTCCGGGGGAAAACGCCGCAGGGAACGACCCTCTCCGGGCCAATCCCCATCGCTCATTCTCCCCCGGCGCGTGCTCTGCTCGCCGGTCCGGACTATGCGGTAGGTACGGCATGCATCAGACCAGCACATCGGCTACAGCACCACAAGATCTCTGGACCGCAGCACTCGAGCGGCTCGAGCCGCTCTACAACAAGCCGGTCTTCGAAATGTGGCTCAAGCCGATGCGGCTGGTCGACCTCACCCCGTCGGAGATCGTCCTCGCGGTGCAGACCACGTTCGCCCGCGACTGGGTGGAGAACCGCCTCAAGGCGGACATCACCTCGGTGCTGCACGAGCTGCTGGGCGCGGAGATCGCGTTGCGGGTCGTCGTCGACCCGGGGAACGGGACCCAAACGCCGGCGACCTCGGTCGCCCCGGCGGCGAAGCCCGCCGCAACCGACGACCTGCGCGTCGGTCACCTCAACGCGCGCTACACGTTCGACGATTTCGTCATCGGAAACTCGAACCGGTTCGCCCACGCCGCCGCACAGGCGGTCGCCGAGGCGCCGTCGATGGCCTATAACCCGCTGTTCCTCTACGGCGGCGTCGGTTTGGGCAAGACGCACCTCATGCATGCGATCGGGCACCGCGTGCTCGAGCGCAATCCGAACGCGAACATCGCGTACGTCTCGTCGGAGAAGTTCACCAACGAGTTCATCATCGCGATCAAGAACAACCAGACCGTCGAGTTCCGCAACCGGTACCGCCACGTCGACGTGCTGCTAATCGACGACATTCAGTTCCTCGAAGGCAAGGAGCAGACTCAGGAAGAGTTCTTTCACACCTTCAACTCGCTTCACGAGGCGCAGAAGCAGCTCGTGATCTCGAGCGATCGTCCGCCGAAGGAGATCCAGACGCTGGAGAACCGGCTGCGCTCGCGCTTCGAGTGGGGCCTGCTGACCGACATCCAGCCGCCGGACTTCGAGACTCGCGAAGCGATCCTGCGCAAGAAGGCCGAGACCGAAAAGGTTCCGGTCCCCGACGAGGTGCTGGCCTTCATCGCGAAGGTGATCCCGTCGAATATCCGCGAGCTCGAAGGCTCGCTGATCCGCGTCGTCGCGTTCGCCTCACTGACGAAGTCGACGATCAACGTCGAGCTCGCGGCCGAAGTGCTGAAGAACGCCGTCGCACAGGCGCCCATGCACCGCGTGACGATCCCGCTCATCAAGGAGCGCGTCGCGAAGGGCTACGCGATCTCGGTCAAGGAGATGGAAGCGCAGCGGCGCGATCAGCGCGTGACGCTACCGCGCCAGATCGCGATGTACATCGCCTGGCAGCTCACCGGGGCGTCGCTCCCGCAGATCGCGCGAGAGTTCGGCAAGAAAGACCATACGACCGCGATGTACGCACGCGACAAGATCGCCGACATGATGGACGCCGACGAAGCGTTCCGCAACAAGATCCGTTCGCTGGTCGCTCAGATCCAGTCCGAGTGATCGCGGCCGCGCCGCTAGAGTGGCGCGGCTCCACGCCGGCCCGCGAAGTACTCGACGACGGGCACGAAGCTGAGCGAGGTCGAGCGGTACGACACCGCGACCGGTACGGTGAAGATCGTCGCCGTGCCGCGCCTAAACGCTCGAACGCCCGCTCGTTGATCACGACCTTCGCAACGGTCGACACCAACGACAACCTGTGGTTCGTCAACTCCCTGGACGGCCGGCTCGGTCGCATCGACCACGCGACCGGTCGCGTCGATCTTCTCACGGGGCCCGGCGGAAACTACAACGGAATCACGATCTTCGGCACGACGCTGGTGCTGGACGGATTCACGAGCACTTCACCCTTTGTGTTCACCACCAACACCTAGCCGCACCGCTCGATCGCGGGATGGTGACCTCGAGGGCGGGGCGGGTACGACTAGCCTCGCCCTCGACATCTCCGGCGGGCGGCGAAAGAGGCGCGCCCTTCCGAATACACAGCGTCTATTCCCAGCCCGGGCACAGGGCCGGTTCAGTACCGTGGAAAAACGGGATGCGCGCGCAGTCGGGGGATTGGGTGGAGGCGGGGCCTCCGGCGTCCACAGCCCGAAATGCCCGCGATGCCATGGCACCGGCGGGGTCGGGCAGTTGTCCCCGTTATTCACGCCCTTACTGCTGGTACGACGTTCTTTCTATATACTAAAGACCGGACCGCGACGGTTCTCGAAACGGTGGATCAGTGAAGTTCACGTGTAGTACGAAAGACATCGCGTCCGCGGTCGGCGCGGCGAGCAAAGTCGTCAACGCGCACACGACGGTGCCGATCCTGTCGAACGTCCTGCTCAGCGCGGACGAGGGTGCGATTCGCGTGCGCGCCACCGATCTCGAACTCACGCTCGAACAGTCCTTCCCGGCCGAGATCACCGAGCCCGGCTCGGTGACGGTGCCGGCTCGCTTGTTCAGCGGGTATCTCGGAAACTTGCCGGCGGGGTTGCTCGAGCTGACCGGCTCGCCCTCGCGGGCGTCGGTAAAAGCCGAGCGCTCCAACTACGACTTTCACGCGCTCCCGGCCGACGAGTATCCCCCGCTCCCCGTCGCCCAAAAAGGGCAGAGCTTCGCGATCCCGGCGAAACGCTTTCGGGAAGGTGTCACCGCTACGATCTTCGCCGCGTCGAACGAAGAGGCGCGCGGCGCCGTGCTGATGGGAACGCTGCTCGAGCTCGACGGCGACAACATCACGCTGGTCGCGACCGACGGCTACCGACTCGCGCGCTGGACCTCGAAGCTGGAGCGCGCGATCGAGGGAACCGCGAAGTACATCGTCCCGTCGCGCGCGCTCAGCGAAGCCGCGCGCAATCTCGGCACCGCCGAGCTGGTCGAGATCACCGCGCTGGGAGCGAACGCGAACCAGCTGCAGTTCACCGCCGGCGCGACGTCGATCGTCGTGCGGCTCGTCGACGGGCAGTACCCGAACTACCAGCAGGTGATCCCCGCGAAGTTCGACCGCCGCGTCGTCGTCAACACGCAGGGTCTGATCGGCGGGCTGCGCCGCGCGGAGCTCGTCGCCGGCGACCGCGCCTCGATGGTCAAGCTCGAGGTCGCAAATCAGACGCTGATGATCACCGCAAAATCAGATGTCACCGGCAATGCGTACGAAGAGCTCGAAGTCGAGCAGACGGGCGAGGATCTTGCGATCGCGTTCAACGCGCGCTACCTGGTCGAGATCCTCAACCACGTCGACTCGCCGCAGACGGTGCTCGAGTTCCTTGGCCCGCTCTCACCGGCCGCGATCCGCCCGCTCGAGCTCGGCGAAGAATCCGGCCAGCAGCTCTATGTTCTGATGCCGCTCCGTCAGTAAACCCCGAATTGGCCAACCTGATCACGACGCGCCGAACGTAGCGTGCGCCTCGAACATGTGCGCCTGGCCGATTTTCGCAACTACGAGAGTCTCGACTTCCCTCCGGCTTCCGGGTTGAACGTGTTCGTGGGGCCCAACGCGCAGGGGAAGTCGAATCTGCTCGAGGCGCTGGCGATGCTCGCGACGGGGAAGTCGTTCCGCGCGCATCGCGAGAGCGAGCTGATTCGCAGCGGGACGGAGCGCGCCGAGATCGGCGGCGAGGCGAGGATCGCGGCGGGAGAGATTCGGCTGCGATGCACGATCGTGCGCACGCCGGCGGGGACGCGCAAGAGCTTCGAGGTCAACGGCGGGTCGGTCGGCTTCGCGCGATTCCTGGGGCGTGCGCGCGTCGTCACGTTCGTGCCGGCCGATTTACAGCTGGTCTCCGGCGGACCGGCGCTGCGGCGGTCGTTCCTGAACGGCGCGCTCGCGCAGCTCTCGCCGGTGTATTACCGCGATCTCGCGCTGTACCAGAAGGTCGTCGGGCAGAAGTCGGCGCTGCTCCGTGGCGCGATCGCTCCCGACCGCGATCTCTTGCTGGCGTACAACGACGAACTCGTGCGCCCGGCAACGGCGCTGATCGCGGCACGGCGCGCGTTCGTCGACGAACTGGCGGCGGCGACGGCGGCGATCTACGGGCGCTGGCGGGGGACTCGCGAACGGCTCGGGGTGACGTATGCCCCGAACCCCGATGGCGATGTCGGCGAAGCACTCGCGGCCGCGGTCGAGAGCGAGCTCCGGCGCCGGAGCACGCTGGTCGGCCCCCACCGTGACGACCTGCGGCTGCTGGTCGACGGTACGTCGCTGGCAGCGTTCGGCTCGCAAGGGCAGCAGCGAACAGCGGTGCTCGCGCTCAAGGTCGCCGAATACGACGTCATGCGGGCCCGCACCGGAGACGCCCCGATCCTGCTGCTCGACGACGTGCTCTCCGAGCTCGACGCCGAGCGCGCCGGCGGCTTCCTCGGCGCGGTCGAGGGCTTCGAGCAGGCGTTTCTGACGACGACCGAGCTGCCGCGCGACTTGGGCGCGGCGGCGACCTGGTCGATCCACGCCGCGACGGTGACCCGGTGCTGAGGCTCGGCAGCATCCTCGACGCCTGGCGGCCGAAGCCGGGGGCGGGATCCGATCCGCTGGTCTCGGTCCGTTCCGCCTGGGCCGAGCTCGTCGGCAGTGACGTCGCCCGCGCGGCGCAGCCGGTGGCGATCGAGCGCGACGTCCTGATCGTGCTGACCAGCTCGCCGGCATGGTCGCATCAGCTCTCGTTCCTGGAGCCCGAAATCGTCCGCGGCCTGCGGGCGCTCCCCGAAGCCCGCGAACTGGCCCGCCTGCGGTTTCGGGTCGGCAAGATCCGGCGCTCCGTCCCGATCCGCGAAAGCCCCGGCGGACCGCGCCGCGCGAACGCCGAGATCGCGGCCGAGCCCGCGGCACGAACGCTCGACGACGCGCTCGCACGCCTGCGCCGTTCGGTCGAGCGGACGCGCGACGCGCACCGGGCGCGCGGCGGCCTCTTTTGCGCGCTTTGCGACGCACCGGTCGACGCCGGGCCGACGTGCCGCCCGTGCCGCGACGACCAAGAACGCCGCCGGCGGTTCGCGTGCGAGCGCCTGCTGTTCGAAGCGCCCTGGCTTGGTTCGGACGAGGTGCTCGCGCTGGTCGAGGGGCTGACGCCGGAGCAGTACGATGCCAGCCGCCGGCGCCTGCTGCAAGCCTGGTGGGACGAGATGTGGCGCGCGAACAAGCTGCACAAGCTGCGTCAGCCGCTCGACCGCGTGCGTCTGCGCAAGCTGGCGAGCTCGTTCGTCCTGCTCGAAACACGAATCGATCCGCTGCGTCTCGAGATGGATTCCGCTGTGCGTAAGAACGCGCTCGGCGAGTTGTACGACTTCGTGACGCAAATAGAGACGGCGTAAGGCGCGGGGCTTCCGGCACGATCGTGCCTGCTGTCAGGTGAAAATCATGTCGACGGCGAAGACATAGGTTCGAATGCAAGATTATACCGGCGAACAGATCGAGGTTCTGCGAGGCCTCGAGGCGGTTCGCAAGCGCCCCGGCATGTACATCGGCAACACCGCCGAGCGGGGGCTTCACCAGCTCGTGTACGAGGTCGTCGACAACGCCGTCGACGAAGCGCTCGCGGGCTGCTGCCGCAACATCCGCGTCGTCCTCTACAAAGACGGCTCGTGCTCGGTCGAGGACGACGGCCGCGGCATCCCGATCGACATCCACGCCGAGGAGAAGCTCCCGGCCGTCGAGGTCGCGATGACGTTGCTGCACGCCGGCGGAAAGTTCGGCAAGGGCGGCTACAAGGTTTCGGGAGGCTTGCACGGCGTCGGCGTCTCGGTCGTCAACGCGCTCTCCGAATGGATGGTCACGCGCGTGCACCGCGACGGCTGGCTGTACGAGATCCGGTTCGAGCGCGGCGTCACCTCGCAGAAGCTCAAACGACTGAGCCGTGCCGAGGGTACCGGTACGATCCAGCACTTCAAGCCCGATCCCCAGGTGTTCGAGACGCTCGACTTCTCGTGGAAGATCCTCGAAGCGCGGCTGCGCGAGCTGGCGTTTCTCAACCGCGGGCTTTCGATCATCTTGCGCGACGAACGGCCGGACGAGGGGCCGCGCGAGCGCGGCTACATGTACGAGGGCGGGATCGTCTCGTTCGTCGAGTGGCTCAACGAGAACAAGGAATCGCTGACGCCGGTCATCTCGACCAACGGCGAGCGCGATGGCGTTGACGTCGAGTGCGCGCTGCAGTGGCAGGACGGCTACAACGAAGTCGTCTACGCGTACGCGAACAACATCAACACGATCGAAGGCGGGATGCACCTCACCGGCTTCCGCACGGCGATCTCGGGAAAGGTGAACGAGTACGCGCGCAAGCGTGGCATGCTCAAGGAGTCCGAGGCGAACCTCTCGACCGACGACTGCATGGAAGGGCTCACCGCGATCATCTCGGTGAAGCTCCAGGATCCGCAATTCGAAGGCCAGACGAAGACCAAGCTCGGCAACGCGAAGATCCGCCCGATCGTCAACTCGCTGGTCACGGAACGGCTCGATTTCTTCCTCGAGGAGAATCCGAAGATTGCGCGCGCGATCGTCGACAAGTGCATGCAGGCGCAGCGCGCGCGCGAGGCAGCGAAGAAGGCGCGCGATCTGACCCGGCGCAAGAACGTGCTCGAAGGAAGCGGCCTGCCGGGAAAGCTCGTCGACTGCAAGACGACGGACCCGGCGCTGTCGGAGATCTTCTTGGTCGAAGGCGACTCGGCCGGCGGCACGGCCAAAGGCGGCCGCGACCCGAACACGCAAGCGATCCTGCCGCTGCGCGGGAAGATCCTCAACGTGGAGAAGGCGCGCATCGACAAGATGCTCGCCAACGAAGAGATCCGCACGATGATCACCGCGCTGGGCGCGGGGTTCGGCGACGACTTCGACGTCGCGAAGCTGCGCTACCACAAGATCATCATCATGACCGACGCCGACGTCGACGGCTCGCACATTCGCACCCTGCTGCTGACGTTCTTCTACCGCAAGATGAAGCCGCTGATCGAGCGAGGCTTCGTGTACATCGCGCAGCCGCCGCTGTACGGCATTCGTAAAGGCAAGAAACAGTGGTGGGCCTTCAACGAGGCCGAGCTACAGCAAGTCTTCGACGGCGCCGATCCCAAAGAGTTCACCATCCAGCAGTTCAAGGGGCTGGGCGAGATGGACGCGGAGCAGCTCGCCGAGACGACGATGGAGCCGGCGTCCCGCCGGCTCAAGCGGGTCGAACTCGACGAAGCCGGTGAGGAAGCGGAGAAGGTCTTCACCGAGCTGATGGGAGAGCGGGTCGAGCCGCGCAAGCTCTTCATCCAAGAATACGCCCGAACCGTGAGAAACCTGGACCTTTAATCCAGCCGCTCGCGTTCGCACGTTTGTGAGCATGTCCGCTCGGGGACGAAGGAAGCGGTGTTTCGCGTAAGAGCGTCGCGGCGGGCGGTCGTCGTCGCCGCGGTCGTCGCGGCGCTCCTCGTCGTGCTCATCGCCGCCCGGCACACGATCGCGCGGACCGTCCTCCAAGGCGTCCTTTCGGCCGCTACCGGGTACCAGGTCTCGATCGGGTCCCAGACGCTCGGAACCCACCACGCGGTCCTCTTCGAGGTTCACGTCGTCAAGAACGGCGACCCGGTGCTCGACGCGCAGCGCGTCGACGTCGAGTACGCCTTGCGCGACATCTTCCCGGGCGGCCAGCACCGCTTCGGCTTCGCCGCGATCTCGATCCTCAAACCGGTCCTGACGATCACCCGCCACGCCGACGGAACGATGACGTTCAACCGGACCGGGGGGACGTCGGGGACGCCGCCGTCGACGACGCGCAAAGCCGCGGCGCCGTACTACTTCACCGCCCGCGTTCGCGAAGGGGTCATCCGGCTGATCGACGTCGCTCCGCTGCAAGCCGACCTCGCCAACCAGACGATCGAGAACGTCTCGATCGACGCCTCGGTCAAGTCCGACGCGCGAACGACCGCCAAGGTCGACGGCGTGTTCCTGGGGCGGCGCGCTCCCGGCGCGAAGCTCGAACGCTATCCGCTCGCAGCACATACGGTCATCGACGTGCAGCGCGGGATCGCGCTGAACACCATCACCGCGGCACGGCTGCCGCTGCGCGGCGCGCTGGGCTTTCTCGTCCACTCGAAGTCGATCCGGTTCGATGACGGCGTCCTCGACAGCGTCGATGCACGCTACTACGCGCTCGCGCCGAAGGAGGGGTCGGAGTTCGCATATCGGCTCGGCGGCAGCGCGAACCTGCGCGCCGGCCGGATCGCCGTGGGCGCGCTCGCGCACGCCGTGCGGAACCTCGACGCCCCGCTGATCATCACCGACGACATGCTCGCGGCGACGTCGATCGACGGAACGCTCAACGGGATCCCGGTGCGCGGCCGCGGCGCGATCTACGATCTGTTCGGCACGCCCGAGTTCCGCTTGGCGTTCGCGGCGAACGCCGACCTGCACGACCTGCGCTCGCTCTTCGCGTTCTCGGCGAAGATGCCGCTGCGCGGCGGCGCGCACTTCGAGACGCTGCTCGCCTCGAAGCTGTCGAAGCCGCTGATTCACTCCCGCTTCAGCGGCGCGCACGTCAGTTACGATCGCTTCCCGGTCGACGCTCTCGACGGCACCGTCGACTACTACGACAAGGCGCTGACGATCGACGGCGCGCAAGGCCGCTACGGCAGCGCGAACGTCGCGATCGGCGGCCGGATCCTGATCGGCGACGCGGGTGACGACGTGTGGATCGCCGTGAACGCGCACGGCCGCGGGGCCTCGCTGCCGTACACCGACGTGCTCGCACCCGACGCCGACATCGTCGCGACCGCGCTGATCACGCAGCCGCCCGGCGCCGGGTTCAGCGCGCGCGGGACGATCGGCGCGCTCGGCGCGACGACCGGCGCGGGGACGTTCGCGGTCGATCCGCACGGCGTCGGCGAGTTCGGGCCGCTCGAGTTCGCGCGCGCGGACGGCACCTCGCTCGCCGGCGGTTTCGAGCTGCAGCGGCCGATCTCGCAGAGCGCCGGCTGGCTCCACGCGCACGGCTTCCGCCTCGCCGCGGTGCGCAGCGAGGCGAGGCTCCCGGGCGCGGTGATCGCGGCGCTGCCGCCGCTCTCCGGCGTCATCGACGGCGACCTCGCCGGCGGCGGTACGCCGGATTCGTTCGGGCTGGCCGGAACCTTGACCGGGCACGACCTGCGCTACGGAAAGTTCGCGCTCGGCAGCGGGAGCGTCCGGCTCGGCGGCTCCATGCGCGAGGTTCGCCTCGCCGATATCCGGTTGGACGGGCCGCTGGGTCGGTTCAGCGGCGACGGTGCGTACGACGGCGGCCTGTTCGCGCTCGAGGGCCGGTACGACGGCACGCTCGACGAGCTGCGGCCGTTCACGACCGATCCGAGCGCGCACGGCGAGGTGCACGGTCCCGTCCGCGCGACGATCGCCCAGAACCGGATCGTCGTCCAGACGACCGGCGCGGAGCTCCCCGGCGCCCGCGTGCGCGGCGTCGCGCTCGAGCGGGTCGCCGGGACCCTGCTCGTCGACGGCAACGCGCTGCGCATCATCGCGGCCGACGGCACGATCGGCGGCGGCCGGGTCGTCGCAGCCGACGCCGGCGGCCCGTTCCTGGTCTCCGCGCCCGGGGTCCCCGTCACGGCGCTGCGCGGCGCCGGGATCCCGCTGCAGGCCGGAACGCTGGCCTTCTACGGGCTGGCCGACCTGCGCGGCCGCGCGCCGGCCTTCGACGGCCTGATCTCGCTCGACGGCGGCGTCGCGTCCGGATTCCCGGTCAGCGGCGACGCCGATCTGACGCTGACCGACGGCACCGCGCGCATCCGCAGCGGCGTCGCCGCGTTCGGCGCGACGTACGGCACGTTCAACGGGAACGTCGGCGGGATCGGGACGACCGGTCCGAGCGCGCTGGCGTACGATCTCTCCGCGCGCGTGCCGATCGGCGACGTCGGCGAGATGCGCCGCGCGCTGCGCTTGCCGGTGAAGTACCTCGAAGGCAGCTTCGCTGCGCAGCTTCGGATCGGCGGAAACGGCGCGCGTCCGCGCCTCGCGGGCGGCGTCGCCGTTTCCGAGGGATCGTACAACGGGCTCGCCTTCCGCGACGCGCGCGCCGGTGTGGCGATCACGCCGAGCTCGTTGACCGCGAGCGACGGCGTGGTCACCGTCGGCACGACCAACGCGAAGCTCGACGCCGCGATCTCGATCGCGCGCCGCGCCTTCTCGGTCGACGTGCGCAGCGCCGATGCGAACTTAGCCGACTTCGACGACTACTTCGACGAAGCCGAGACGCTCGACGGGCGCGGGCCGGTCGCGCTGATGTTCGCGAACGACGGTGCGACGACGCGCACGTCGGGGCGCATGAACGTGCGCGACTTCCGGTATCGGCGCTTTGCGTTGGGCACCACCGACGCGACGTGGTCGCAGCGCGGCGGCGCGGTCACCGCCGCATTGAACGTGCACGGCTCGCACGGCGTGCTGCGCGCGAACGGGACCGTCGTCGCAGCCTCCGGCGATTCGGTGCGCGCGTTCGAGCGCGCGACCTATCGCGCGACGGTGCAGGCGCAGCACGTCGACCTCGCGACCTGGCTGCCGCCGTTCGGCATCACCGCGCCGGTCCTCGGAGAGGTCGACGCGAGCGGAACGCTGGCCGGCCAATGGCCGCGCCTGGGTGTGAACGGCGAGGCGTCTCTGGCGAACGGCTCGCTGTTCGGCTACAAAGTCGTCGCGGCGACCGCGCACGCGCGCAGCGACGGCGCGCGCATTGCGCTGACGAACACGAGCCTCGATCTCGGCTTCGCGCACTTCGACGCCAGCGGCGCGTTCGGGCTCGCGGCCGGCGAGCCGCTCGCACTCTCGATCCACACCGAGTCGCCCGACGTCGCCAAAGCACTCGTCGCGCTCTTCCCGAAGGGACCGCGGTACGACGTCGGCGGCGCGATTCAAGCGAACGCGCTCATCGCCGGAACGTTCGCCCAGCCGCGCGCGACGATCGGTTTCGAGATGACGAACGCGCGCTACGCGTCGCTGGCGATCGCGCACGTTCTCGGCAACGTCGGCTACGACGGAAAGATGCTGCTCGTCAAAGACGCCGAGGCGACGTTCGAGAAGGGCAACATCTTGGTGACTGGGTCGCTCCCCGTCTCGCTGCGGCCGCTCAGCGTCCCCCTTGATGCGCCGGTTTCGTTCACGCTGGGGCTGACCGCGCTCGACCTTGCGCCGTTCGCGCCGTTCGTCCCCGGACCGCAGACGAAGCTCGGCGGCACCCTCGACGGCCGGCTAGCGATCGAAGGCACCGTTCGAGCACCCAGCGTGGTCGGCACGGTCGCGCTCTCGCACGGCCTGTACGTCTCGGCGCTCGACCGCGCCGCGATCACCAACGCCGACGCGCAGCTGGCGTTCTCGGGGACCAGCGTCGCGCTCCAGGCACTGCACGCGAACGTCGGCGGCGGAACCCTCGACGGCAGGGGACGGCTCGACCTGCCGTTCCCCGAGGTCCACACGAACAACTACGCGATCGCGCTGACCGCGCACGGCGCGAAGGTCGACTCGCCGCAGTTCGGGCGCGGGACGCTCGACGGCGCGCTGCAACTGCACAGCGGAACCGGGATCCCGCTGCTCTCCGGGGACCTGACCGTCAGCAACGCATCGATCCCGATCCTCTCGATCTACCGCAGCGCGAGCGGCGGCACGGGCGGGGGCGTCACCGGCGGCCTGCCTCTCGCCCTGAGCTTCGACGTCGCCGCGCACGCGGGGAAGAACGTGCGCATCCAAGCGTCGTCACCGTACATCGACGTCGGCACGACCGGGACGCTCGATCTTACCGGGACCCTCGCCTCGCCGAAGCTCGCCGGCGTGCTGACCGCGACGCCGGGCGGGATCTTCTCGACCTACAACCGCGCGTTCCGCGTGCAGCAAGCGTCGGTGGCGTTCAGTCCCGCTAGCGGGCTGCTGCCGTACATCGACCTGCGCGCCTACGCCCACGTGACGAACCCCGATCCCGATCTGTCCCGCAATGCCGTCGGCAGCGCCGATATCACGGTCACCGTGAACGGCCCGGCCGACGAACTTGCCGCGGGGTCCGGATCGGCGATCAGCTACGCCTCGAACCCGCCGTACTCGCAGGAGCAGATCGTCGGCCTGCTGCTCGACGCGTCGCTCTTCGGCGCGGTCAACTTCGGCCAGCAGCAGAACGGGACGACGCTGCGGGGGGCGCCCGGCGAGTCGAACCCGCTGTTGCCGCCCGGCGTCACGCCGTACCAGGTGGGCGTGATCAACTTCAACCAGGAGGCGTTCTCGATCCTCAACGGCCAGCTCTTGCAGCGCTGGCTGGCTCCGATCGAGCGCGTGTTCACCGGGCGGTTCGGTCTGACCGACTTCGAGATCACCACCGACTACGGCGGCGGGATCGGCTACAACGCGCTCAAGCAGCTCGGCAAGCGCGACGTCTACGCGAGCTTCGGCCAGACGCTCTCGAACCCGGTGCGGACCTCGGCGGGGTTCACCGCGCGTCCCGACGCGACGACATCGGTCCAGTTCAGCTACTTCACCCAGAACGGCAACCCGGCGATCACGAACAGCGGCAACGGCTCGCAGGCGTATTCCTACATCCAGCGGCTCAAAGGGATTCAGCCGCTGGCGAACCGCCAAGGGTTCACCTTCTCGATCGTCCGAAAATATCCATGATGGCTTCGGCTCCGCCGAAGCCGAGCGGGCTGCGCCCGTGGCGCTGTGCGCCGTTCGGCTGCGCCGAAGCCGAGCGGGCTTCGCTCGTGGCGCGACGCGCTGGCGCTAGCCTGGCTGCTCTGCCGCGCTAAAGGCCCTGACGGGGGCGTGTCGTACCCTGGTGCCGGGGAACGCGCACGAACCGTGGCGCGTTACGCCCAATAGCTGCAGCTCGGCGGTCGCCCACGGTGCGGGCCGGGTTTCGAAATCTCGTACGAAGGACGTCTTCCGCTTGTTCGAACGGTTCCGCCGCACGCCTCACGTCGTGCTTGCCGTGCTCGCGTTACTCGGTCTGATGATGCCGCCGGCGTATTCCGCGCCGGCCGCTCCGACCGTGGTCTCGGTCTCCGTGACCGGCAACGCACACATCCCCACAGACCGCATCCTCTCGGTCGTCAAGACGAAGATCGGCGACCCGTTCGACGCGGCCGTCGTGCAGCAGGATCTGCGCGCGATCGCCGACCTCGGATTCTTCGCCGATCAGGCGCCGCCGATCATCAAGCAGCGGCCGGACGGCGTCGCCGTCACGTTCCGCGTCATCGAGAACCCGGTCGTCACCTCGATTCGGTTCGAGGGCGACAAGAGCGTCTCGGCCGACACGCTACTGGCGCTGATGGACACTGCGCCGGGCCAGGTCTTCAACATCAAGACCTATCAGCAAGACGTCCTCAAGATCAACAGCTACTACGACAAGATCGGCTTCGGCGGCCAGCTGCCCTCGCACGTCACCGACGTCAACATCGGCGCCGACGGCGTCCTGACGCTGAAGATCCAAGAAGGGCTGACGGTCCGCAACATCATCATCACCCCGGCGCCCGACGCCGATCCGCTGCTCGCGAATTCCATCATCATCCCCGCCTTGGTGACGAAGCCCGGCACGCCGTACTCCGAGGCCCAGCGCGACAAAGACTACGAAGCGCTCAAGACGCTCTACGAAAAGTACGACCTGAAGCTCGGCGACGTCGAAGCCGGCGTCGACCCGACGACGATCGACCAGAAGGCCGGAACCGCCGACGTGCGTTACACGATCAGCGTCCTGCGCGTCGGCGCGATCGAGATCACCGGGAACACGAAGACCCACGATGACGTGATCCGGCGCGAGCTCCGCTTGCGACCGGGCAACGTGGTGACCGACTCCGGGCTGCGCCGCGACTACGACCGGCTCAACAACCTGGGCTTCTTCGAGAAGATCGACTTCCAGGCGAAGCCGGGCCCGGATCCCAAGCGCCCGGGTCTGATCACGGTCAACTGGCAGGTCAAGGAGCAGCGCACCGGGACCGCGACGCTCGGCGCCGGCTACTCCGGCGGGCTGACCGGGACCGGGCTGACCGGCACGCTCTCGTACCAGCAGAACAACATCAACGGGACCGGGAACGGCGGATCGATCCGCCTCGAGCGCGGCGCGCGCGTCTCCGACGCCTCCCTGTCGGTCACCGTCCCGTATTTGGGCAAGACCGAGAAAACGCAGAAGTACAGCCTCGGCGCGACCCTGTTCACCCAGCAGCAGACGAACTTCTATCCCGTCTACCTGGCGTGCACGAGCGGCACGACGTCGGCGGTCGCCTCGAGCGCGTGCCCGACCAGTGGGCCGATCCCGGTGACGATCGTGCCGACGGACCCGACCACGTTCCAGGTCGTCGACGGCGTCGTCTCGACCTATAAGGCCCGCTCGACCGGACTCTCGGTCAGCATCGGCCGCCGCCTGACCGACGTCTTCCGCATCTCGGCGGGCGCGAACGTCCAGCAAGTCGCCGCCTCGGCCGACCTGCCGAGCGGCTACATCTTCCCGACGACGCAGAGCGTTATCTCGCTCGCGTCGCCGACCAGCAACACGCTGCTGGGCGCCGACCCCAACAGCCCGAGCGCCGCCGTCGGCGTCACCGCGCCGTCGCTGGCGCAGATCGATTCCACCCACCCGTACAAGGTCCGCAGCCTTCTGTTGGGTGCCGGCGCCGACTCGCGCGACGACGTCTTCAACCCGCGGCGCGGGATCAACCTGACGGTCAACGACGAGGTTAGCACCCACAGCCTCGGATCGGATTTCAATTACCAGCTGATCACGGTCGACGGGGCGAAGTTCTTCCCCATCCTGCGCAACGCGACGCTCGGGTTCCACGGCCGGGCTGGGATCTCGACCGGCGCCATCCCGACCAACAAGCTGTTCATCTTCTCCGACCAGGATCTGCGCGGGTATTCGGACCCGTTCTACGGAACCGACATCCTGCTGGGGCAGATGGAGCTGCGCCTCCCGCTCACGCAGGATCGCAAGTTCGCGGTGGTCGGGTTCGCCGAGAGCGGCGGTACGCGCATTCGCGGCGGCAAGTCGTCCTCGACCGACGCTTCCGGGATGACGACCACCACCTTCGACCTCAACCGGTACTCGTTCCACAGCGACATCGGGGTCGGTCTCCGATTCGATGTCCCGCAGCTCGGGCTTCGCACGATCCGTTT
Source organism: Vulcanimicrobiota bacterium (assembly GCA_003168375.1). Lineage (GTDB taxonomy): Bacteria > Vulcanimicrobiota > Vulcanimicrobiia > Vulcanimicrobiales > Vulcanimicrobiaceae > Vulcanimicrobium > Vulcanimicrobium winogradskyi. The sequence continues at coordinate 953,270 of PMSI01000001.1, read as the reverse complement.
GGACTTTGCGAAGGGAAGCCAAGGCACGCATACCTCGTTCGGAATCGGACAGAGCTTTTAGTTATGAACAACCCCTTCACGCGCGGCCGCGCTGCCGCGCTCGCGTTTGCGCTCGGCGCCGCGATCGTCTCGGCGCCGGCGATCGGCGCTACGGACGTCACGGACATCGGATCGCTCGACCAGGCGGCGCTCGCCGCGCTGCCGTCGTTTCAGATCGCGAACAAACAGCTCAACGACTACGGCAACTCGCTGCGCAAGCAGTACATCGGCCGGGCGCAGCACGCCTCGCAGGGCGATCAGCAGAAGCTGGCCGCGGAGTTCCAGTCGAAGATGGCCGACAAGCAGCGGCAACTCTTCGGTCCGCTGTTCAACAAGGCGCAGATCGCGATCGCGTCCGTCGCGTCGTCGAAGAACCTCTCGGTCGTGGTCGACAAGCGCATCGTCGTCTTCGGCGGCCAGGACATCACGAGCAGCGTCCGCGATTTGCTGAGCAGCGTCGGCGATCCGGTCCCGCCGGTCTCGACGCCGCCGCCCTCCAAGGTCGGATACGTCGATCAAGCGGCGATCGACCAGACGCCGAGGGTCAAGGCCGCGACCGACGCGTTCGTCAAGTTCAAGAACGAGCAGGACAAAGCGGCGGCCGACAAGCTCAAGACCGCCAAGACCGACGCGGACCGCGACGCGATCCTCAAGGACTACCGCAAGACGCTCGACGACAAGCAGACCCAGTCGCTGAAGCCGATGGTCGACTCGACGCGCAACGCGATCTCCGACATCGCGAAAAGCAAGGGCCTGATCCTGGTCGTCGACAAGGGCAACATCGTCTTCGGCGGCACCGACATCACCAAAGACGTCACCGAAAAACTGAAGTGACGGCTTCCGCGTTCCGCGGAAGCCGTCACGGCCGCCGCGTTACCGCGACGGCCGTGCTTGCCTTTCTCTTGCTGCCGGGGTGTTCGCATTCGGCGTCGCAGCCCGGTCCAGCAGCCTCCGGGTCGGGGGCCGTCGGCTACGTACGGATGGAGGAGCTGGTGCAGAAGCATCCGCTCTACGATCAGCTCTCGCGCTACGACCGCAGCATCCAGGCGTTCGACCTCACCGCGACGGCGCCGCAGCTCGCGCGCACCGATCCGCATCTCGCCGAGCGCGAGCGCGCGCTCCAGAAGGAGCTCCGCGACGCGGCCGAGCGTACCCAGAAGCTCCTGGGTCAGAAGCAGCAGCAGTACCAGCAGCAAGAAGCGGCGGCGATCGCCGCCGCGATGCGCGGCGCCGGTCAGAGCGGTCCGAGCGCGACCCAAATCGCCGGCAGCGTCAACGCGACCGCGCAGCAGCAGCAGAGCGGCGTCAGCTCGCAGGCGCGGCGTGACTTCGAGTCCTACCGCGCGAACCTGACGAAGCAGGATGACGCGCAGATCGCCGCCGTCCAGAAAGCGCTGAGCGACCGCGCCGCCCGGAGCTACCGTGCCAAGGTCGAAGAGGTCCAGTCGAAAGAGTCGGCCCTCTCGCTGAAGATGGCGAACGAAGACGCACCGCAGCGGCTCGCGCTGCGCACGAAGCTCTCTTCGCTCGCGCTCGACGATGCGGCCCGTGACGACGCGCAGAAGCAGCTGGCCGCGCTCGACCGCAAAGAGGCGGACGCACTTGCCGCACAGCGCAATCGCGACCAGCAGTCGCTCTCCGCGCTGCTGGCGCAGCTCCACGACCAAGTCCAGGGCGACCTCAACGCGCAGGTGGCGTCGATTCGGAAGCGCTCGATCGGCTCGCTCACGCAGCGCCAGCAGTCGCTTTCGAAGCAGATCGCGACCGGACCGGTCGTTCGCACGAGACTCATCAACGGGAAGCCTCAGCAGCAGATCAACCCGAACCTTCCGCCCGCTCTGCGCGCGCGGATCGAGCAGCTCCACAGCGACTACCAGCGGCGCTTCCAGGACGACGCCAAAACGACGATCGCTGATTTCGAGAAGACGCGCCACGATCTCTCACGCCGGTATGCCGAGCTGCACGGCATCGAAGGAGCCTCGCAGCAAGGGGCGCAGGCGCAGATCGCGTCGCTCCGCAAGAAGCGCGACGACCTGTACGACCAAATGGTCGCCCAGATCGATCGCGAAGTCCGCCTGATCGCGCAGCAGCGCGGGATCGCGGTCGTCCTGACCAACGTCGTCGCACCGGCCGGCGGAGTCGATCTCACGCCGGACGCTCTCAAAGATATCGAAAGTCTGCACGAATGACCACGAATCCGGGCCTCCGCGCCCTCCTCGTCACCACGCTGTTCGCTTTGCTCTGCGCCTGCAACAACGCGCCGCAGAGCAACATCGGACTCGTCGACGTCCAGCGGATCTCGCAGAACTGGCCGAAGTTCCAGAACTATCAGAACCAGCTCGCGAACGACGCGCAGACCATCGAGCGCTCGAACCGGTCCGCCGGCGACAAAGCGCGTGCGCGCGCCCAGCTCCAGCAGCGCTTCGCGCAGGCGCAGAGCGAGCTCAGCGGGGACGTGAGCACGGCTGCGAAGCAGGTTGCCGCCGACAAGCACCTGACCTACGTCCTCACCCGCCAGTACGTCGGCTACGGCGGCGTCGACATCACGCCGGACGTCGAGAAGATTCTCAAGATCGTAGAAAAACCGAGCCCCTCGCCATGATCGGTTCTCTCGGCACGCTCGGGGAGCTTGCCGAGACCGTCGGCGGGCGCGTCGTCGGCGATCCGGACGTCGTGATCGAGCGCGTCAGCGCGATCGACGAGGCAGGCCCCGGCGCGCTGACCTTCGCGGTCGACGAGCGCTACCTGCGGACCGCGCTCGAGTCGCGCGCGGCCGCGGTGCTGACCGACGAGGCGCTGCTCGCAGACGGCACGGCGTATCCGAAGCCGGTCCTCGCGGTCCCGTCGGCGCGCGTCGCGCTCGCCGCACTGCTGGCGGCGCTCGAGCCGCCGCGCCCGCAGGGCCCGTTCGTCCACCCGACCGCTGCCGTCGACGTCAGCGCGCAGATCGGCGAGGACGTCTGGATCGGCCCGCACGTCGCGATCGGGGCGCGGACGCGCGTCGGCGACCGCAGCGTGCTCCAGGCCGGCGTCGTCCTTGGCGCCGACGCCGTGGCCGGTGCTGACTGCCTGTTCCACCCGCGCGCCTATTTGGCGGACCGCTGCGTCGCGGGCGACCGCGTCGTGCTGCAGGCCGGCGCCGTCATCGGCAGCGACGGCTTCGGCTGGGCGTTTCTCGACGGGCGCCTGGTCAAGATCCCGCAGGTCGGAATCGTGACGCTCGGCGACGACGTCGAGATCGGGGCGAACACCTGCGTCGACCGGGCGCAGACCGGGGTCACCTCGATCGGGACCGGGACGAAGATCGACAACCTGTGCCAGATCGGGCACAACGCGCGCATCGGACGGCACACCGCGATCGCGGCGTTCGCCGGCCTGGCCGGGACGACCACGATCGGTGACTACGGCCGGATCGCCGGCTCGGCGCTCTTCCCGGGCCACACGACGATCGGTGACCGGGTCACGATCGGCGGAGCCTCGCACGTCTGGGGCGACGTCCCCGACGGCGCCTTCGTCAGCGGTCAGCCCGCCCAGAACCACCGCGACCACGTGCGGCTCCAGGCGTACATCCGGCGCCTGCCGAAGCTGAACGCTCGGGTCGATGCCCTTGAAAAGCGCGATCCACCCTAAAGCCACGTGCAGTACCAGACGACGTTGCGCGACGCGATCGCGTTCGAAGGCGCCGGCCTCCACACCGGCGCCCCGGCCCGTGTTCGCGTCCTCCCGGCCCCGGCCGGCCACGGCCTCCGTTTCCGCCTGAACGACGCGGTCGAATTCCCCGCGCGCGGCGATTACGTCGTCGAGACGGTCCGCGCGACGGTGCTGGGCTGCGGCGAGCACCGGGTGTCGACGGTCGAGCACCTGCTCTCGGCGCTGCTGGGCTGCGGGGTCGACAACGCCCTGATCGCCGTCGACGGGCCGGAGATCCCGGTCGCGGACGGCAGCGCGAAGGTCTTCGCCGACGCCGTCGAGGCGGTTGGCCTCGCGACCCTGCACGAGCCGCGGATCCGCTGGATCCCGACCGAGCCGCGCGTCTTTCGCGACGGCGACAAGCTGCTGATCGTCGCGCCGGCGTCGTCGTTCCGGGTGCGGATGACCGTCGACTATCCGGCGCCGATCGGGGCCCAGTACGTCGAGGCCGAGATCGCGCCGGAATCCTACGTCCGGGAGGTGGCCCCGAACCGGACCTTCGGCTTCCTCCACGAGGTCGAGGCGCTGGTCAGACGCGGCCTCGCGCAGGGCGGGACGCTCGAGAACGCGGTCGTGTTCGGGCCCGATGGACCGCTCACACCGCTTCGCGACCCGAACGAGCCCGCCCGACACAAGATCCTCGACCTGGTCGGCGACTTCGCACTGCTCGGCGCGTACCCGCAGTGCGAGGTGATCGCGATCAAGAGCGGGCACAAGCTGCACTGCACCGCGGTGCGCGAGCTTCGCCGTCACGGCGACGGCGAGTCGACCGCAGTCTCCGCGACCTCTTAAGAGAAAGCGTACCCCCGTGCCGATCCTCGACGTGCGCGAGATCATGAAGATCTTGCCGCACCGCTACCCGATGCTGCTGATCGACCGCATCACCGAGCTGGAGCCGATGGTGCGCGCGCGCGGTTACAAGAACATCACTGCCAACGAGCCGATGCTCACCGGGCATTTCCCCGGGAATCCGCTCTTCCCGGGCGTCTACATGATCGAGGCGCTGGCGCAGCTCGGCGGCACGACGATCCTGGAGCCCGGCGACATGGCGCGCAAGGTTCCGTATCTGGCCGCGATCGACAAGGCGAAGTTCCGGCGCCCCGTCGTACCGGGCGACCGGCTCGACATGGAAGCGCGGGTGCTCAAGACCAAGCTCAACATCGGTTGGGTAGCGGTCGACGCGAGCGTCGACGGCAAACCGGTGGTGAGCGCGGAGCTCACCTTCTCGATCTCGATCGACCCGTCGGCGTTCGCGTACGACTCGCGAGTGCTCCATCTGTGATCCATCCCAGCGCGATCGTTCATCCCAACGCGAACATCAGCAAGAACGCGGACGTCGGGCCGTACTGCGTCGTCGGGAAGCACGTTACGCTCGGGGCGCGCGCAACGCTGCTCGCGCACGTCGTCGTCACCGGGCGAACGACGATCGGCGAGGACACGATGATCCATCCGTTCGCCACCATCGGCGCGCCGTCGCAGGATCGCAAAGCGGAAGAGGACGAGGTCTCCTACACGACGATCGGTGCGCGTACCGTGATCCGCGAGTACGTGTCGATCCACCGCGGGACCGCCGACGCCGGCGGCCTGACGTCGGTCGGCGACGACTGCCTGATCCTGGCCTACGGCCACGTCGCGCACAACTGCCGCGTTGGCAACAACGTGACGATGTCGAATCTCGCCCAGCTCGCCGGCCACGTCGTCGTCGAGGACCACGCGGTCGTCAGCGCGATGGCGGGCGTGCACCAGCACGTGCGGATCGGGCGCTACGCGTTCGTCGGCGGCTATTCGAAGCTCGGGCGCGACCTGCCGCCGTATCTGCTCGCCGACGGCACGCCACCGCAAGTCTACGGCCTCAACCTGGTCGGTTTGCGCCGCGCAGGCTTCGCGCGCGACGTGTTGACCGAGCTGAAGGAGGCGTACAAGACGATCTACCAGTCGGACAAGAACACCACCCAAGCCGTCAAAGCGCTGCGCGAAACGGTCCAGACGGAAGAAGGCCGCACGCTTCTCGCCTTCCTCGAAGCCGGCTCCGAACGCGGGATCTTGAAATAGAGATCGCGGGCGCCGCTACTATGCGCGTGTTCTTCTCGACGGGTGAGGCCTCGGGCGAGCTGCTCGCGGCCGAGCTGCTCGGTGCGATGCGCACGCGCGCCGCGATCGACGCCGAGGGTATCGGCGACGCGCGCTTGGAGCACGCAGGGGTTCGCATCGTGCAGCGCAACCGCGGCTGGGCCTCGCTGGGCGTCTTCGAGGCGATCCGCCGGCTGCCGCGGACGTTCTCTGCCGGGCTGCGGGTGGCGTTCGCGCTGTGGCGGGAGCCGCCCGACTTGATCGTGCTGGTCGACTTCGGCGCGTTCAACCTACGGCTCGCGCGCATCCTTCGCGGGCTCGGCTACGCGAAGCCGATCGTCCACTACGCGCCCCCGTCCGCGTGGCTTGACAGCGTGCACCGCGCGCGCCGGGTCGCATCGCTCTGCGATGCACTGACGATCTTTCGGCACCAAGCCGAGTTCTATCGCTCGCTCGGGCTTCCGATCGGCTACGTCGGCCATCCGATGGTCTCGACGATCGCCCCGCGCGGGCCGCGCGATGCGCCGCCGGCGGACGGTGGGCTCGTCGCGCTGCTGCCCGGCAGCCGCGCCGGTGAGATCGAGCGGCACACGCCGCGGCTGCTCGATGCGATCGCGCGCGTGCGCGAGGTGCGGCCGAACGTGCGCGCGCTGCTGGTCGCTGCGGACGACGACGCGCAGCGGCACGCCGAGCACCTGCTCTCATTCCGCTCCCCGCTCCCCGTCGAGGTCGTGCGCGACGCGCGCGCGGCGCTGCGCGAAGCAGACGCCGCCGCGATCGCATCCGGCACGGCGGTGCTCGAAGCGTCGCTGATCGAGACGCCCGCGGTCGCGCTCTACGTCCTCTCCGCCCCGCAGGCGAAGATCGCGCGGCGTGTCTACCGCGGCAAGTACGTGACGCTTCCGAACCTGGTGCTCGACGAGCTCGTCGTGCCGGAGCTGCTGCAAGAAGCCGCGACCCCGGCCGCGCTCGCCGACGCGCTGCTCGATCTCCTCGCGCACCCCGCGCAGCAGCGCGACGGCTTCGCGCGCGTCCGCGCCGCGCTCGGCCCGCCCGATTCGCTCCAGCGTAACGCCGACTGGGTCCTCTCCACGGTACGCGAGACCTAACCATGCGCGTCTATCACACGAGCGATGTGCACGACCGGCGGCACATCGCTGCGCCGATCAACGCGCTACGTGCCGCGAAACCGGGAGTGTACGCCGACTGCGGCGACGCGCTGCGCGGTTCGCAGACCGTGTACCACCGGAAAGAACCGGTGCTCACCGAGTTGGACGCCGCCCACGTCGACGTGCAGGCGATGGGCAACCGCGAGTTCCACTACGTGTTCGGCGCGGTGCGCGCGCGCGCCGCGCAGATGCGACACCCGCTGACCTGCGCGAACCTGATCGACGCGAAGGGCCGCCCGCTGCCGTTCACGGCCGACGTCGTGCTGGAACGCGCCGATCCTTCGACGAGCTCAGGACAAGCTACGCCGTGGACGCTGCGCTTCTTCGGATTGCTGGTGGTGCAGTATCCCTCCGGATCGCCCTGGGAGCGGCTCTTCGGCTGGCGTTTCCTCGACCCGGTCGAGGTCGCACGGCGGATGGCGGAGACGACGCCGGCCGGTACGACGCTGATCGCGCTCTCGCACCTCGGCCTGCGTCACGACCGGCTGCTCGCGCAGCGCGTGCCGCGGCTCGAGCTGATCCTGGGCGGCCACAGTCACGACACGCTGCCCGAGCCCGAGCTGGTCGGCGGCGTGCCGATCGTTCACGCCGGGCCGTACGGCCGGTTCGCATCGCGCACCGAGCTCGCGAAGGACGCGTCGGGTCGCGCGCGCATCACCGACTTCGCGTTAGAGCCACTCACCCGTGCCTAGCGTTCTGTTTGTTTCGAACGGTCACGGCGAGGCGGCGATCGCGGCGCGGATCGCGCAGGAGACGCGCGCGCTCGCGAACCTGCGGACCGAACACTTCGCGCTGGTCGGCGAGCGACTGGGCGGCGGCGATTTCCCCGATGTCGGGCCGCAGCGCGCGATGCCGTCGGGCGGGCTCGTCGCGATGGGGAACGCGCGCGCGTTCGTGCGCGATCTGGGCGCCGGGTTTCTCGCGCTTTTCGCGCGCCAGATCGGCTTCTTGCGCGCGGCCCGGCGCGAGCGGCGGTACGCGGCGGTCGTCGCGGTGGGCGATGCGTATGCGTGCGCGCTGGCCCGGATCCCGCGGGCTCCGCTGGCGTACGTCGGCACCGCCAAGAGCGTCTACGTCGCCGCGTACGGACCGGGCGAACGGCGCATCCTGCGAGCCGCGCAGCGGATCTTCGTGCGCGACGCGGCGACCGCGCACGATCTGCGCGCGCACGGCGTGCAGGCCGAGGCGCCGGGCAACGTGATCGTCGACTTGCTCGCGACGAGCGCGCGCGTCGACTGGCGGGCGCCGCTGCGCTTGGCGCTGCTGCCGGGCTCGCGGGAGCGCGCGTACGCCGACGCAGTGCACATCGCCAACGTCGTGGCCGCGCTGCGGGCGCGCGGCGCGCAGCCCGACGCAGTGCTCTCGGTCGCGCCGAACCTGCGCGAGGATCGGTTCGAGCCCGCGCTGCAGCGCGGCGGCCTGCGCGCGTGGACCGGGCCGCTCGGAGCGCTGCTGCACGGCGCGACGCTGGCGATCGGGCAGAGCGGGACGGCGAACGAGGCAGCGGCGGCCGAGGGCCTTCCGGTCGTCGCGCTCGAGCTCGAGGACGCGCCGCGCGACGCCTGGTATCGAAAGCGCCAAATGGCGCTGCTCGGGGATGCGCTGCTGATCGTCCCCGGTGAGCCCGGACCTGCCGCCGCCGCGGTCGCGGAGCTGCTCGCCGACGACGTCCGCCGCGCGCGAATGGGCGCAGTGGGACGCGACCGCATGGGCGGCCCGGGCGGAGCGCGCGCGATCGCCGCGTCGGTGGTCGCGCTGGCGGGGGCCGCATGAAGCGCGTCACCCCGATCGCCCTGGCGGTGCTGTTCGCAATCATCCCGCTGTACGGAACGTTTGCCGCGCTGTTCCCGGCCGGTCCCGGGATCCCACCGCTCGTCCCGCGCGGGCTGACGGTGGCGATCGCCTTCGCGGGCCTCGCCGCCTTGGCGGCGATCGTGCCGGCGGCGATCCGCGCCGCCCGCCGCGATTGGTTGACCTTCGCGTTCCTCGCGCCCGGGTTGGCGACGATTCTGGCTGCGGTGACCGGCTTCGACCCGACGCTGGGGATCGGGCTGGGCGCGTTCGTCACCGGGCTGGGCGCCGCCGGATTGGTGATCGCCCGCGAGGCGGACGCCGCGACGATCCGGCTCTGCATCCGGACGTTCCTGTGGGCGGCCCTGCTCGCCTCGCTGCTCGCGCTGGCGATGCTGGTCACCAAGCGCCCGGCGGCGCTCTACGCCTTCGACAACGGACGGGCAGTCGGGACGTTTTTGAACCCGAACGAGCTGGCGGCGTTCACGCTCGCCGGGCTCGGACTCGCCGTCCCGCTCGCAGTGGCATCGCGTGGCCGCGACCGCCTCGCGACGCTGTGCGCGATCGTCCTGGTCGTCACGCTCGGCGCGACGTTCTCACGCTGGGGAGCGCTCTCGGCCGTGATCGGTGTGGCCGTCTACGCGCTCGCGGCCCGTGCGCGGATCTTGCTGGTCGCCGCCGTCGTGGTGGCGCTGGCCGGGATCGGGCTCGATGCGCTGGCCGGCGCCCAGCATCACAATCCGCGCGACACCGAAGCGCGGGCGGTCGCCTGGCGGGCCGGGCTCACCACGTTCGAGCGGTTTCCGCTACTGGGCGTCGGGCCGTTCGCGTTTCCAAGGACCTACGGCGAGCTCCGCCCGCCCGACGCGCCGGGGACCACGACCGCCGTCGCATTCGACCCGCACTCGCTTCCGATAGCGTTCGCAGCCGACGGCGGTATCGTGGCGATCGTGACCCTCACCGTCTCGTTCGGCATCCTCCTGCGACAGCTGCTGCGTGGCGCCCGGGGCGCCGCCGCGCTGCCTCGCGCCCTCGGGTTCAGCCTCGCCGCCGCCTTGATCGCGCTGCTCGCCGACAGCGCGATCAACACGCTGAGCCTCATGTTTCCGCTCTGCCTTATGGTTACGACGCTCGGCGTCGCCGTGATCCGCACCGATGCGCTCCGCTAGGTCGCTCGCGGCACTCCTGGTGCTCGCCGCCGGCTGCGCGCCGCATGCCCCGCCGAGCGGTTCGGCCGGCGCGCCGGGCGCCTCCGCTCGGGCCTCCGCGGTTCCGGCCGCGTCGTCTACCCCGACGACCGTACCGATCCACGTCGAAACGCGCGGCGGTAACGGGCAGTACGTCACCATCGTGGAGAGTCTGCATGGGCGCAAGGTCTACACGATCCGCGCACTCTCGGGGGTCGCGCAGCGCTACGGCACCGAGCAGGGGAGGGGCGAGCTCGAGCAGCCACACGTCACCTTCGTCGACAAGAGCGGGACGACGACGATCGCCGACGCGCCGAAGGCCCGCGTCTTCGAACGGGACAAGACGGTGGTGATGAGCGGAGGTGTCCATGCCCACACCAGCAGCGGCAGCGTCCTGACCTGCGACACGCTGACCTACAACGGCCGCACCGAGCGCTTCCGCGGCGAGGGCAACGTGCAGCTCAGCGCGCCGAACGGCCTGCAGCTGGGCGGCCAGCATCTCGACGGCGACGTCAAGCTGCAGGACGTGCGCGTGACGGGGAACGGCGTATGATCGACCGCGACCGGATCGTGCTGCGTGATCTCGAGAAGCGCTACGGGCAGCGCACCGTCGTCAAGGGTATCAGCGCCGAGGTGCAGCGCGGCGAAGTCGTCGGATTGCTCGGACCCAACGGGGCCGGAAAGACGACCACGTTCTACATGGTCGTCGGGCTCATCCGTCCCGACGGCGGCACCGTCGTGCTCGAACGCGACGGCAGTGCACGCGAGATCACCAGCGCGCCGATGCACGAGCGGGCGCGCGCCGGGATCGGCTACCTCTCGCAGGAGAACTCGATCTTCCGGAAACTCTCCGTCGGGGACAACCTGCGCTTGATCTGGGAGATGAACGGCGTTCCGTTTGCCGAGCGCGAGCGCCGTCTCCCCGAGCTGCTGGCCGAGTTCGGCCTCGCGCAGTTCGTCGATGCCCGCGGCGACTCGCTCTCGGGCGGTGAACGCCGGCGCGTCGAGATCGCCCGCGCGATCGCGACCGAACCGGCGTTTCTGCTGCTCGACGAGCCCTTCACCGGGATCGACCCGATCGCGGTCGCCGACATCCAAGCGATGATCCGCCAGCTGCGCGATCGCGGACTCGGCATCCTGATCACCGACCATCAGGTGCGCGAGACGCTCGCGATCGTCGACCGCGCGTATATCCTCAACGACGGCAAGATCGAGGTCAGCGGGACCGCGCAAGACGTGCTCGACTCGCCGGTCGCGCGCCGCTTCTATCTCGGCGAGAGCTTTCGCCTGTGAATGCGGCCCCCGCGCTCGGGCACACGCGCCCGCGCGCGCCGTGGCGGCCGACGATCCTCGACCGCTATCTCGTCGGCGAGCTCGGCGGCCCGTCGCTGTTCGGGCTCTCGGCGTTCACGCTGATCTTCGTCGCGACCCAGATCCTCGCCATCGGCCGGCTGGTCTCCGAGCAGCACGCGCCGCTCTGGGCGGCGGTCGAGTATTTCCTGTGGGACATGCCCGCGTATCTGCTGCTGGTGATTCCGATGGCGATGCTGCTGGGTACGCTCCTGGCGATGCAGCGGCTCTCGAGCGAGAGCGAGGTCACCGCGATGAAGGCCGGCGGGATCTCGCTCTCCCGCATCGTTGCGCCGCTGCTCGTCGTCGGGCTGATCGTCTCGCTTTTTTCGCTGGCCGTCCAAGAGCTCTTCGTCCCGTTCGCGAATGACAAGGCCGCATACGTGAGACAGCAGGCGATCGAGCACGTCTCGCCGGCATCCTCCAACCTACAGGCGGTGTTGGCGCTCCCCGGCGGCGGGAAGCAGATCACTATCGCGAGCGGGCTCGACGTCGCGACGCAGACGCTGCTCGGCGTGACCGTGATTCGTTACGACGCGCAGCAGAAGCCGCGGGAGTTCATCGTCGCCGACCGCGCACGGTACGACCCCCCGACCTGGACGTTCGAAAACTCGACCACCTACCACTTCGACGCCGACGGCGGGGTCGCGACCCAGTTCGCGCCGCACGCCACCGTCGACATCGGCGAGCGGCCCAACCAGATTGCGAAGCAAAAAATCGAGATCAGCAACCCGGAGGACCTCTCGCGCGCCGAGATCAAGGAACGGCTCGACTCGGGACAGCTCTCGCCTCAGCAGCGCAACCTCTTCACCGCAACATATGCATCGAAGCTCGCGCGCCCGTTCGCCGCGTTCGTGTTCACCCTGATCGCGGTCCCGTTCGGGCTCCGCCCCGTGCGCGGCGGCGGGACGGGGCTGGGCTTCGGGCTCGCCGTCGCCATCGTGTTCGTGTACTACGTGATCTCGACGATTTTCTTGTCCATCGGCAGCATCGCGACGTGGCTGGCCGGCCCCGCCGCGTGGACCCCCAACCTGTTCTTCACCATCATCGGAGCGTCGCTGCTGCGGCGCGCCTCGCGCGTCTGATGGTCGCCGACCTCCCCGGGATCGCGCTCATCCTGGCGATCACGATCGTCGCCGGGGTCATCGCGTACATCGGCGACCGCGTCGGGCACCAGGTCGGCCGCAAACGGCTGACGCTGTTCGGCCTGCGCCCGAAGTACACGTCGACGGTCGTCGCGGTCGCGACCGGGATGCTGATCGCGCTCTCCGTCACGCTGGCGGCGCTGATCGGCTCCAGCGTCGTCCGGACGGCGTTCTTCCGCATCGGCCAGCTCAACGCAACGATCAACCAACTCCAAGCGCAGGCGGTCGCGCAGGAGAACGAGCTCAATACGACCCGCAACAACAACATCGCCGTGACCAAGGCCTCGCCGGTGGCGCAAGGCGTCGTGATCGACGTGACGCTGCCGGAGGCCGATCAGCTGCGGCTCTTCTCGCAGTTCTTCGACGACGCGGTGCGCACGGCGAACGTCACGGCTGCCCGGCTGGGCCTGCTGCCGGACCAAAAGCGCTCCTCCGACCCACAGGTGCGGGCCGGCCTGCTGGGCGAGCTGCAGGAGGCGCGGACCCACTTCAGCGGCGTCGGTGACCGTGGCGTCCCGCTGCTGTTTCTGCCGGTCGCGCCCAGCAATCTCTTCCGCGGCGACCGCATGACGTTCAGCTTCGCCGCCTGGGCCGACCGGCGGCTGTACGGCAACAACGAGGAGGTGGCCTCGATCGACGTCGAGGGCGGGCGTCCGATCGCTGCGACGGACTACCGGCTGCTCGAGACCCGCGCGTTCGACGCGCTCGCGAAGGCGGGCTTCCCCTACCCCTTCTTTGCGCCCCCGAGCGGCTTCGATCCGCAGCGCTTCGAGTCGGCGACCGCGGAGCTCGCCCGGGTGAAGGGCCGCTTCCGGCTGGTCGCGCGCTCCGAAGGCGTCCTGTACCCGCACACCTCGCTGTTCGTCTTGGGTGTCTCGCTGGAGCCCGCGAAATGAGCCCGGCTCCGGTCCTCGGGCTCGATCCGGGCACGCGCAAGTGCGGTTACGCGCTGCTCACCTGCCTCGGTGCGAAGCCGCTGACGCTCGGGATCGCGCCGCTCGAGGGGCTCGGCGAGCGGCTGCGCGAGCTGCTCGCGGCGACGCCGGTGACGATCGCGGCGATCGGCCGCGGGACGAACGCGGCGGCGGTCGCCGAGATCGCGCGGACGCTGGGCCTCCAGGTCGAGCTGGTCGACGAGCGCGAGACGACGCTGCTGGCCCGGGCGCGCTACTTCGACGACCACCCGCCGCGGGGCTGGCGACGGCTGATCCCGCGCGGGATGCTGCTCCCCGGACGGCCGATCGACGACTACGCCGCCCTTCTGATCGCAGAAAGATACCTCAAGGCTTCTTAATGCGGGGAGGAGTCCTGACGCTCGCTTCGGTATAGCGACCTCGGCATGCGTTCCGTATCGAGCGCGTCCTCGTTGTGCCCGTTCCGGTAGGATCCGAGACGGGTTCTTGGTGCCGAATCGATCAGGGGCAACACGGACACCCGATCGCCCGGCAACCGAAGGCGGGACGCGGTCAGCGCGGAACAGCAGGTCACATCTTTCTCGGAGGACACGATGAAGCGTCTCGCTACCCTCGTCCTCGCAGCGGGCTTCAGTCTGGGCTCGCTGTTGGCGTTGGGTCAGGGCGCCTCCGCCACGCCGTTTTCGGACGTGCCTGCCAACCACTGGGCGTATCAAGCGATCCAGTCGCTCGCGGCCGACGGCTTAGTCGAGGGGTATCCCGACGGTAAGTTCAAGGGCGATCGTCCGCTGACGCGCTACGAGATGGCGGTGCTGGTCGCACGCGTCATCGCGAAGCTGCAGGCGAACGGCGCGGGGTTCGCCTCGAAAGCGGACCTCGACAAGCTCCAGAAGCTCATCGACGCGCTCAAGGACGAGCTGGATTCGCTCGGCGTGCGTGTCACGAACCTCGAGGACGCCCTCGATGCGCTCGACAAGCGGACGAAGTTCGCGCAGTCGATCCAGCTGCACGGCGCGATCCTCGACAACAACTCGTACCGTCAGCGCTACGGCGTTCCGCAGACGATCGCGCATGCTGCGATCGATCCGTTCGTCAACGTCTTCCTGACCTCGCCGTCGAACAACAGCGCGCTCGAACAGACGGGTGCGGGTAACCTCATCCGCTTCGACGACAAGATCAACTTCACGTACACGATCAACGAGAACCTGACGGTCTCGCTGCCGATCCACATCATCAACTACGAGTACGGCGGCGAGTTCACGCCGCAGGCGAAGTACTCGATCGAGCCGGACATCGTCGTGAACATCGCCAAGGCCGGCGCCTTCACCAACGTCTACCTGCGGGATGGCCAGCTCGACAACATCAAGTCGTCGCGGCTCGGCCTCACCTACCGCGCGCCCGACGCGACCCAGCAGGGTCCCGGCTACGAGAACCCCGTCCAGCCGTACGAGAAGGGCTTCGAGATCGGCGGCATCTTGGGCGGCCTCACCGAGTTCCAGTTCTCGTGGACGCGCCTCGACCAGTCGATGATCAACACGCTGACGGGCGTCGCCGATCCGAACGGTGAGTTCGCGAACAACAATTACTTCTTCACCGTGGCCCGTCCGCAGACGAGCTACTTCCAGCCGGGCGCGCCGAACTCGCCGGCAGGCGCAGCGCGCACCGATACGTTCACCGCCAACGGACAGGTGGTCTCGGCGGTCTATCTGACCACGAAGGCCGTGCTCGGCACGGTCTACGTCTCGGCCGTGAACGGCGTGGCCTGCAGCAACGCGGCGCTCACCTCGAGCGGCGGCGCCTGCCCGATCGCGGGCGGCGGCTGGTACTACATCGACGCGACGAACCAGGTCGTCTTCACGACGCCGCTTCCCGCGGGGACGGTCGTGCAGATCACCTACGTTCGCTTGACGTACAACAACAACGATCAGTACCAGCGCTACCACGCCAACATGCGCATCAACCAGAAGATCAAAGGTATGCCGGGCGCCGAGATCGGCGTCTCGATGAGCCGCATCTTCGATTTCGCCGACGTCTCGAACTCACAGAACACGGTGTTCTTCCAGTCCGCGCCGAACGGCAACGCCGCCGGGAACGGCCTCGGTGTCGTCAGCGACACGGTGTTCGGAATCGACGCGCAGCTGCCGATCTCGTTCATCAACATGGGCGGCGACAAGACCCAGCACCCGGTGCTGTTCGGCGAAGGTGCGTACAGCAAGTTCACGCCGGACTTCTACAACACGCCGGCGGTCACCGACAGTGCAGTCGTTGTCGGGCTTCGGCTGAAGCTCTACCAGGCCACGGCGACGATCCAGTACCAGGCCGTGGGCCCGAACTTCCTCGACGGCGCCCCGCTCCGCTACTTCGGTCCCGCGCCGGCGACGTTCCAGTTCTGGAAGGGGAACTTCTTCCCGCAGTTCTACGGCTTCGCGAACAACCTGGCGATCAACCAGACGTTCGACGGCGCCGTCACGCCGGGCTGCACGGGTGCCGCGTGCACGCGCAACAACGCGAACCTCACCTACCTCTATCCGGTGTTCAACCCGTTCGTGGCCAGCGGTCCGCAGTTCTTCAGCGCGTTCGCTCCGAACTCGCAGGGCTTCACCGCCAACGTCACCTTCCCGTTCAGCGTCGGCGACACGAAGCTGAACGGACGCTTCCTCGGCCAGCACCTCTCGGAGATGGTTCCGAACGGGTTCGGTCAGATGGCGTACGGTCCGGGTTTCTCCTCGGCGCAGAAGCTCACGTTCGACAAGCTCGAGGGCGGCCTGCAGTTCTCGCTGCCGGTCTTCGGCTCGCGGGTGGCCGTCAGCGTGAGCGACTCGTTCGAGCACCTCGTCCGCAACGACAAGACCGCTTATGCGTACGTTCCCTTCAATCCGACGGTCGGCGGTCCGGATCCGTCCTCGGGCGCGGCGCTCAACGCCTACCTCGCGGGCGGTGCGACGCCGGTGCTGTTCTATCCGAACTACCTCGACGAGTACCACAACACGATCGACGCGTCGGCGACGATGCCGGTCTCACGCGACCTCGTGCTGGGCGTCGGCTACAACACGCAGACGTTCCACGGCTCGTACGGGACCACGCTCGGCCAGAACATCGCACAGCGCAAGGATCAGTACCAGGGCACGCTCACGTACAACATCCCGAAGACGACGAGCTCGATCTCGGCGCTCTTCCGGAACCAGAAGTACAGCGACAACGTGATCCCGTCGTACAACTTCAACCAGAATCGCGAAGACCTGAACTTCTCGATCCGGTTTTAGGACCGGACCGGAGTCCAAGCAAGAAACGCCCTGGGACCGAGGTCCCGGGGCGTTCTCGTTGTAGGCCCTATCGTGCTCCGTACGGTCCTGCTGCTCGCCGCGCTCGGCCTCGCCGTCTTCCTCGGCGCGGTGCAGCTTGCATCGTCGGCCGCCTTCGGCGACCTCGCCGTGCGGCCGTCGCTCCCGGCCGCGCTCCACGACCACGCGCCGGCTCTGCTCCGGCCGTTCCTCGTGGGGACCCGCGCGCAAGCGGCGGCGGCGCTCCACGACGGCAACCTTACGACCGCCGAACGCCTCGTGGCGGCGCTCCCGGACGACGCTGCCGGCGCCGACCTGCGTGGCCGGATCGCCGAGGCGCGCGGCGACCGCGACGCGGCCGTGACGCTCTACGTACAGGCGCGCGACGAGGTGCGCGCGCAAGCGCTGATCGATGCGATCGCGGAGCGCGATCCGGCGCGAGCGCTCGGCGAACAGCTGCGGCTCGTACAGGTGCTCGAGCGTGACCCCAGCGCGAGCGAGGTGACGGGCCAAGCCTGGTGGCGGCTCGGGCAGTTGCAAGCCGCCGCGGGGTACCGCGAGCCGGCGCAGCGCACCGCCTTGTGGCGCCGCGCCGAAGCGTCCTACGAGCGCGCGCTGCAGCTCGCACCGAACGAGGAGACCTACCTCCTCGCTGCGGGCTATCAGTCGCTCGCGAACGGCGATCTGCGCGCCGCCGAGCGGTTCTATACGCACGCGGCGGAGGTCGTGCCGAACAGCGCCGACGCCTACGCCGGAATCGCGTGGGTGACGGCCGCCGTGCACGACTGCGCGCGCGCCCGAACCGCGCTCGCACGTGCGCGCGAGCTCCGCGCGCGGGGCGCCGCCGCGAACCCGGTCCGCGACCCGCTCGACGACCCGATTGCGGGTCCGCCACTCAAACGCTGCGCGACGTGATCGTCGCGCTCGACACGCAGCTCGCCGTCGGCACCGCGACCGGGATCGGCGTCTACGAGCGCGACCTGGCAACTGCCCTGCGCGCGAACGGCGTCGACGTCCGCGAGCTGCGCGCGCCGCGGCTCGATCCGTGGCGCTTCGACCGCCGGGTGCTGTGGGATCAGGTGCTCCTCCCGCTGCAGGCCGCGCGCAGCGGCGCAACGGTGTTGCACGCGGCATCCGGCACGATGCCGTTCGTGCGCACGCTGCCGACGATCGTCACCGTGCACGATTTGGCGTGGCTGCGCGTCCAAGCGCACACGCGCGCGTACGCGCGCACCTACTTCGGCGCGCTGCAGTCGCGCGCGTACCGCAGCGCCGCGGCGGTCGTCTGCGACTCATCGTTCAGTGCGCGCGAGTATAACGAGCTGGTCGACCCGAACGCACGCGTCGACGTCGTCCACCCCGGCGTCGATCCGCGTTTCGCAGGCATCGTGCGTCGTCCCGACGAGGCGCCGTTCGCGCTCGTGACCGGCACCGTCGAAGCCCGCAAGAACCTGCTCGTCCTGATCGAAGCGCTGCCCGCGCTTCCGGCGCTGCGCATCGTCTCGGTCGGACCGCCGACACCGTACGCGGACAGCATGCGCTTGCGCGCCGCCGAGCTGCAGGTCGCGGACCGCATCGAGCTGCGCGGCTACGTCACGCGCGAGGAGCTCGACGATCTCTACGCGCGCGCGACGTGCGCCCTGATCCCATCGCGCTACGAAGGCTTCGGCTACGCCCTCGCCGAGGCGCTCTGCGCCGGTCTCCCCGCGATCGCCGCCCGCTCCTCATCGTTGATCGAAGTCGCGAACGGCGAGGTACTGCTCGTTGACCCCGACGATTCCGCGGCCTGGGTCGATGCGATCACCGCGCTGCTGGCCGATCACGACGCCGCGCAGCGGCGAGCCGACGCGATGCGCGCCGCCGCCGTCGCGCGATTCGCCTGGTCGACTGCCGCGGCTTTGATGATCGCGATCTACGAGCGCGTCATCGCGCGCCACCGCCCTTCAACGACGACCGTTCAGTAGATCGGCGACCCCGGAGCACCCGGCGCCACCGAGCCGTCGTCCTGCGCGAACGTGAGGCGCAGCGGATACGAGGACCCGCCTTCGGGCATGGTGACGATCTTGATGCGGCGGAAGGTGCCCGCATTGATGCGCTCTTGCCAGATCTTGTAGCGTGAGAACGCTGCCAGCGCGTGTGCTTGCACCACGACGCCGTCGATGAGGAAGGTGCCGGTGGCGCGGCCGCCGCGCGGGTTCGCGTAGAGCGCGATCGAACGCGGACCGCGGGTCATGTTGACGACGACGACGCTCATCGACTGCTCGACGCCGTAGTCGCCGCTGAGCGCTTCGCCTTGGCGCAGGTTCGGGAGCGGAAGCTGACCGATCGCGATGTCGAGGTCCTCGCCGTCGACGTCATAGGTGCGCTCGAAGAAGAAGGTCGGCACGGGATAGACGCCGCGCGCGTGCGGTGCGCCGCCGGCGAGGAGTGTCGTGGTGTCGATCGACTGATCGGTCGGCGCGAGCGCGTCTTGTGCGACGAGCGCGAGATCGAGCGGGTCGCCGCTCACCAGCCGCAGCTGCAGGATCGCGCTCACGATGCTTTGCGGGAGCAGTGGATGATCGACGAGATTCATCGTCGCGCCCGGTGCGATGGTCAGCACGCGACCCTCGTTGCGCGCCTCGCGCACGAGAAAGCGTTTGGTCGAGAGGTGGCCGACCTCCATCTCGTTCGCACCCGGACCGGCGCTGCCGTCGATCATCTGCACGGTTGCCGGCGCGTTCGACGCGTTGCGCGCTTTGAGCAGGATCCGGCGCGCAGGCTCGGTCGGGGCGTTGTAGTGGTAGTACAGGAACCGCTGGGCCTGCGTGCGGTCGAGGCGGGCGGTAAAGAGCACGCCGTTCGCGGTCAGCCGCTCCGGGTAGTCGCTGACGAGCAGGCGCGCCGGCTGGATCGGAGGCAGGGCGGTGTTCTCGACGATCACGTGCGTCGTGCCGTTGACCGCCAGGTAGCCGTTGCCGGCGATCTGCGCGGCGACGTCGACCTCGAGCCGGTTGTCGATCTTCAGCTCGCCGTGGATCGGCACGGTCTCCGGTGGGACATAGACGGAGGCGCCGGGTCGTAGTGTCGCGGCGCGTTCGACGGCGGCGGCGACGGCTTCACGCAGGTAATCGGCCGAGGTCGGGTTGCCGGTGACGCGGACCGTCGTCTCGTCGGCGAGCGCGCCGGCAGCGTAGGCGACGCGCACCGGTACGTCCCGCGTGACGCCGCGGGAGTCGCTGACGGTGACGGTCGTGGCCCCGACCTTCACGCCGCTCACGTAGACGACGCGCTGGGCCTGGTCGACGACGACCGTGGCGACGGCCGGGTCCGCGACGGTCGCGGAGACCGTGCCGAGCGCGCTGTTGACGCGCGCGGTCACCGTCTTGCCGGGCTCGACGTTCAGTTGCGGCGGCTCGACCACGATCGGCGGCTGGGTCGGCGTCGCCTGCGGCGCCGGGGTTTCGAGGGGGGACGGCGCTACGCTCGGAGATTCGGTCGCCGGTGCGACGGGCGCGCTCGGGCCGCCCGGCGCCGGGGTCACGACGTTCCCGGGCGGGTTGACCGGGCCCGCCGACGGCGCGGGAACGGGCGGATTCACTTGCGCAGCCGCGGCGAGCGCGAGGGCGCATACGAACGCGAGGCTAGAGAACGGCGCGAAGACGCGTCGCAAGCGACTCCTTATTCCGGAACGGGGACTACGCGATTTTCTGGGCGGCGGGTTCCCGCGAGACGGCCGACGCCAGGAGCGTCTTGTAGCCGACGTTCGGGAACAGCACGGTGACGAGGTCCTTCTCGGCGCGCTCGACCGTGCCTTGTCCGAACTTGGCGTGGTAGACCACGTCGGCGATCCGGTAGCCTGAGGAGGCGAGCACGCGATGGCCCTGCAGGCAGTTGTCGCACGCGCCGCAGGTCTCGGCGTCGTAGTCCTCGCCGAAGTAGTTCAGGATGAAGCGGCGCCGGCAGCCGGTCGTCTCGGCGTACTGCAGCATCATCGCGAGCTTCGACTGGTCGTACTTCTTCTTGGTCTCGTAGTTCGCGAGGTTGAGCACCATCTCGCGCTGCTCGCGCGCGGCTTCGGTCAGCACGTACTTCCCGCGCATCGAGTTCTCGATGAAGCCGCCCTTCTTGAGCAAGGCGATGATCACTTTGAGCTTGGTGAGCGGAAGCTGCGTGATCTTGCGCAGGTCGGTCAGGCTCACGCCGCCCTCCTGGCCGCCGAAGATCTCGAGCGTCCCGTAAACTTTCTGCACTTCCTCGACGTCGGGATACTTGCCGGTCAGGAAGTAGTTCTGCACGCGCGTGTCGCTCATGCGGTAGATCAGCACGCACTTCGAGAGATCGCCGTCGCGTCCGGCGCGACCGGCTTCTTGCGTGTACGCTTCGACCGAACCCGGCAGATCGTAGTGTACGACGAAGCGGATGTTCGACTTGTCGATCCCAAGGCCGAACGCGTTGGTCGCGACGACGGCCCGGATCGCCTCCTGCATGAACAGCTCGTGCACCGCGGTGCGATCGTGTTTCTGCAGCTTCGAGTGGTAGACGGCGGCCGGCAAGCCCAGCTCGTCCTGCAAGTATTTCTGCACTTCGAGCGCGTTCTTGATCGTCGCGGTGTAGACGATCCCGGTCTGCTCGAGCTCGCCCTTCTCGAACAGTCCCTTGAGCATCTTGAGCTTTCCGGCTTCGCTCTCGGCGCGGCGCACGACATAACGCAGGTTGGGGCGGTCGAACCCCTTGACGATCGGCTTGACGTGCGGGATCCCGAGCTGGATCAGGATGTCCTCGCGCACCGCGGGTGTAGCCGTCGCGGTGAGCGCGAGCACCGTCGGATTGCGCAGCTGGCGGATCACCTTGCCGAGATTGAGGTAGGCGGGGCGGAAGTCGTGCCCCCACTGCGAGATGCAGTGCGCTTCGTCGACGACGAACAGCGGGATCGTGAGCGCCTGCAGGATCGCGACGAACGCGTCGTCCTCGAGCTTTTCCGGGGTGACGAAGACGATCTTGAGCTGACCCGACGCGATGCGCGCCATCGCCGACAACTCCTGATCCTCGGAGAGCGTCGAGTTCAGCGCCGCCGTCGCGGTGACGCCACGCTCGGAGAGCATGTCGAGCTGGTCCTTCATCAGGGCGATCAGCGGCGAGACAACGATGGTCGTCCCGTCCATCAGCAGCGCCGGGAGCTGGTAGCAGAGAGACTTGCCCGCCCCGGTCGCCAGGATCGCAAGGGCGTCCTCACCCTCCATGACCCGGTCGATCACTTCTTCTTGGCCCGGGTTGAACTGATCGTAGCCGAACTTCTCGCGCAACGCCCCGCGCAGATCCAGTATGGTCTCCATCGTTCCTCTTCGGCTGCTGTCCGACCGCGGATGACAGGCAACGCCTCGCTTGGAAAGCGGGCGTTGCGACCATGGTAAGCCGGTGCCTTCCGGGTACCCTAGCCGGTCCTCCTTAAAACGTCGTGAACCGGTAAGCGGTTTCTCGCCGGCCGCTGCGGCGGCCGGAACCGACCCTCGACAGCCCTTTCGACAGTCCGTCGCCTCCCTTCGACAGCCCTTCGCCGCCCTTCGACAGCCCTTCGACAGGCTCAGGATGACGGGGCGGGCGAATCTCAGATTGGTGTCGCTCTACCGAACCTGGCGGCCACGGACGTTCGCCGAGTTGGTCGGTCAGGACGCGGTGGTCAAGACGCTGACGACGGCCCTCGAGACCGGACGTCTCGCGCACGCGTACCTGTTCTCCGGGCCGCGAGGATCGGGCAAGACGTCGGCGGCCAAGATCCTCGCGCGCTGCATCGAGTGCGTGAACGGCCCGACCGCGACCCCCGACAACACGTGCGAGAACTGCGTCGCGATCCTCGAAGGCACGGCGCTCGACGTGCTCGAGATCGACGCGGCCTCGAACCGCGGCATCGATGAGATTCGCGCGCTGCGCGACGCGGTCAAGTTCGCGCCGTCGTCGATGCGCAAGAAAGTGTACATCATCGATGAGGCGCACATGCTCACCAAAGAGGGTGCGAACGCGTTTCTGAAGACGCTCGAGGAACCGCCGGAGTGGGCGGTGTTCGTGTTGGCGACGACCGCGCCTGAATCACTTCCGCCGACGATCCTCTCGCGCTGTCAGCGCTACGCGTTCCGCCGCATCGCGATCCCGGTGATGATCGCGCGGATGCGCGAGATCGCCGGCGCCGAGGGGATCGTGATCGACGACGGCGCGCTCGGCGCGATCGCGTACCGCGCCGACGGC
The DNA here is from genome assembly GCA_003168375.1 of Vulcanimicrobiota bacterium. GTDB lineage: Bacteria > Vulcanimicrobiota > Vulcanimicrobiia > Vulcanimicrobiales > Vulcanimicrobiaceae > Vulcanimicrobium > Vulcanimicrobium winogradskyi. Next base: position 930,412 of record PMSI01000001.1, on the reverse strand, counting down.
GGATTGCGCGATGCGCTGACGATGCTCGAGCAGGTTGCCGCGTTCGCCTCCGGTCCGGTCGATGCGGCGACGGTCGACGCGGCGTTCGGGCAGACCGGCCGGGCCTTCGCGCGCGCGCTGCGCGACGCGACGCTCGACGGCGACGCGTCGGCGGCGCTGCGCATCGTCGATGAAGGCTCGGATGCGGGCGCCGACATGACCGGGCTGATCCGCAGCACGATCGCCGAGTTCCGCCACCTGCTCGTCGCGCGCGTGAACCCGGAGCTCCTCTCGCGCGATCTCGCCGAGGACGACGCGCAGCCCGCTCGCGAGCGCGCGGCAGCGACGCCGCAGGCACGGTTGGTGCGCGCGCTGCGACTGCTCGCCGACGCGCTGGCCGCGGCGCGAAACTCCGGCAACGCGCGCCTCGAGCTCGAGAGCGCGGTGCTGCGCTTCGTGCTGCAGGGTGACGACCCGACCCTGGACGCGCTCGCTGCGCGGGTCGCCGCGCTCGAAACCGCCGGCGGCGCCGCACCGGCGCCGCGGCGGGAGACGCCGCCGGCACCAGCCCGCGCCGAAGCGCCGCGTGCTGAAGCGCCGCGTGCCGAAGCGCGTGCGGAACCCGCTGCGCAGCCGCCGGCCGAGCCGAGCCCGGCGCCGAAGGCGGCTGTCGCGCCGATGGACCTCACGCTGCAAAAGCTGCGCACGCTCTGGCAGAGCATCCGCACCCGCGCCGAAGGCGAGAAGGGCTCGCTCCGCGCCGGCTTGTCGCGTGCGACCGTCGCGGCGCTCGACGGCGACGTGCTGACGCTGCGCGTCCCCGATCCGATGGCGCACGAGGTGATCAAGCGAGACCTCGCGACGGTGAAGAAGGCGATCGCCGACGTCACCGGCCGCGGGCTCGACGTGCGTCTCGCGGTCGGTGCGGCGACGCCGCCCGAGACCGGCGTCGCGGGCGGCGACGGCGAAGCCCAGGACGACTTGATGCGTTACGCGCTCGAAAAACTCTCTTGAGAGACGAGGACCGATCGTGAATCCCCAGATGATGAACCAGCTGCGCAAGATGCAGCAAGAGATGGCGAAGGCCCAGGACGAGATCCAGAGCACGACGGTCGAAGGCGCCGCCGCGGGCGGCGCCGTGAAGATCACGATGACGGGCGATTTTCGCGTGACGAAGATCGCGCTCGACCGGTCCGTCGTCGATCCCGACGACGTCGAGACGCTCGAGGACGTGATCGTCGCCGCGTTCAACGACGTGCGCGCCAAGGCCGAGGAGTTCGCCGCCAAGCGAATGGGTTCGGTCACCGGCGGCCTCAAGATCCCCGGAATGTAGAGGCTCCCCATTTCCTCAGCTCTTGCCGCGCCCGTCCAGGCGCTGATCAACGAGTTCAGCAAGCTCCCGACGATCGGGCCGAAGACCGCCGCGCGCCTCGTGTTCCACCTCCTCAACCGGCCGCGCGCCGATGCCGACGCTCTCGCGGACGCGATCGTCGCGCTCAAGGAGCGCGTGCGCTTGTGCTCGCGCTGTTTTGCGATCACCGAAGACGATCCGTGCACGACCTGTTCCGACGTGCGCCGGAACGCGGCGATGATCTGCGTCGTCGCGGAAGCGAAAGACGTCTTCGCGATCGAGCGCACCTCCGCGTACGACGGGCGCTATCACGTGCTCGGCGGCCTGATATCGCCGATGGACGGGATCGGGCCCTCACAACTGCGCGTGCGCGAGCTGGTCGATCGCGTCTCGGCCGAATCGCCCACCGAGATCATCGTCGCGACGAACCCGAACGCCGAGGGCGAGGCGACCGCGCTCTACCTCTCGCGGCTGCTCGCGCCGAGCGGCGTCAACGTGACCCGGCTCGCGTACGGGCTGCCGATCGGCGGCGACCTCGACTACGCCGACGAGAACACGCTGGCGCGCGCGATCGAAGGGCGCCGCACGCTGTGATCTCCTGCCACTCATCGAGGTGTTGATGCGGCGTACGATCGCGTTCTTTTTCGCCTTGCTGCTCGCGTCGGCTACCGGCGCGCGTGCCGACGAGGCGGCGGCGATTCCACGCTGGGTGACGTTCGGCGGCGGGCCGAGCTCGTATGCGTTCGCGCTCGATCCCGCGCAGCGGCGCTCCGGCGGGCCTTCACTCCGGATCGCCGCGCTCGCGCCGTCGTCCGACGAGTTCGGCGCGTCGGCATGGTCGCTCGACGCGACCCCGTACCGCGGCAAGCGCGTGCGGCTCGCCGGCGAGGTGAAGACGGCCGGCGCCGGATCGGCGTCGCTCTGGCTGCGCATCGACGGCTCGGCGATCGGCGGGTTCGATAACATGACGGCCCAGATCGGCCGCGGCGATCGAGCGCTGCACGGCGACCACGACTGGACCCCCTTGCAGATCGAGATGGACGTGCCCGGCGATGCGGTGAGGCTGGTCTTCGGCGATCTGCTGATCGGGAGCGGGACGATGTGGTCGACGTATTCGCGCCTGCAGGTCATCGGCGCGGCGCTCTCCGCCGCCGCCGCGGGGGCGAAGCCGCCCGGCACGCTCGACCCGGCGCAGCGCACGGCGGTCGACGCCGCGCTGCGGCGCGACGCGGTGGCGCTGCGCACCACCGACCCCGAGGCGCCGCTCGACGACCTCGCCGCGTTCGACCGCGATGTCGCGAACGCGCGCATCGTCGGGCTCGGCGAAGCGAGCCATGGGACGGCGGAGTTCTTCCGCATGAAGCACCGGCTCTTCCGTGACCTCGTCGAACGGCACGGCGTCACGGTGTTCGCGTTCGAGGCGAACCTCCCGGAAGCGCGCGAGATGGAGCGCTACGTCACGACCGGCGAGGGCGATCCGGCGCACGCGCTGCACAGCTTGTACTTTTGGACCTGGCAGACCGAGGAAGTGCTCGCGCTCGCGAAGTGGATGCGAGCGTACAACGCGGCACCCGGCAAGCACCAGACGCTACACTTTGCCGGATTCGACGCGCAGGTCGCGGCGCCGGCCGCCGACGCGGTCGAGCGCTTTGCGTCGGCACGTTCGGCCGCGTCGGGGGAAGCGGTAAAGGCTCGCTACGCATGTTTGCGGCTCGGCGACACCGCGCTGCGGGCGATGGCCGCCGACGCGATGCGTACCTGTAGCACGAGCATCACCGCGGTCGCCGGGCTCATCGCGCCGCTGCACCCCGATGCCGACACGGCGCGCGACGCGCGCGTCGTCGAGCAGTTCGCCGCGATCACGCTGAACCCGGATTCCAAGAACGGGGGCTTCGCCGCGCGCGACGCCGCGATGGCGGAGAACGTCACGTGGCTCGCCGAGACCCGGTACCCGGGGGCAAAGCTCGCGCTGTGGGCACACAACGGGCATATCGCATCGCAAAGCAGCGGCTCGGCGCTCGCGACGATGGGCGAGCATCTGCGGCAGCATTTCGGGCCGTCGTACGTCCGCATCGGTTTCGCGTTCGATCGCGGCACGATCACTGCGGTCGGCGGCCGCTTAGGCTCCCAGACGGTCGCACCGGCCCCGGCCGGGACGCTGGAGTCGGTGCTGAACGGCATCGGCCCGGAGCTCTACCTCTCGCTGCGCGCGCTGCACCCCGGCGATCCTGTGGCGGCGTGGCTCGACGGCGGAACGCTCAGCCGCGAGCCGGGTGCCTTGTACGACGAGGCGAACCAGAACGCGTTGTTCGCCACGCTCAAAGAGCGCGATCGCTTCGACGCCCTGATCTTCGTCGCCGAGAGCCACGCCTCGTCCCTGCTTCCCGGCGCGGGCTCTTCGTAGTTCTTCAGTCCCCCCGCAGCGCGTCGCCGAGCGCGATCTCGCCGGGCGTGACGACCTCGCAGTAGACGCCGACGACGTTGCCGCGCTGCGTCGCGACCGCCTCCAGGACGAGCGGGAGCGGTTCGCCCGTTCCGACGTCGTAGGTCGGCGTCACGCAGCGGCTGATCGTCGCGACGACGCGCAGCACGGCCGAGCCGGCGCGCAGCGTTGTGCCGACCAGCGCGGGTTCGCGCCGGGTGAACTCCGGTGCCGCGCGGACGTAGACGTTCGGCCGCCAGCGGAGCGGGTCCAGCGCCTCCCCGACCAGCGCCTCCACGTCGCGAACCCAGAGGTCGAAGAGCACCGAGACCGGCCCGGCGTCGAACCAGCGCGGCTGCCCGCGGTCCAGCGTGACCATCACCTTGGCATCGACGGCATAGGACGCCGCCGTCTCCGGATCGCTCGTCAGATGAAGCTGCGCCGACTCCTTGCCGCGATAGGGCTTTCCGGCGCGGGCGTGCGTCGGCGTCTCGACGACCAGCGCCGCGGTGCGGTCGCCCTCGAGACCGTCGGCCAGAATCCTCGCGTGCGTCAGCGGTTCGGCCTTGAGGCTTTTCACGGGGTAGCGCCACAGTCCGGCGATCGTGCCGAGGTCCATCGCCGGGGATTCGTGGCGCGGGCACGCGAACGCTCCCGCGGCGTGCAGAACACCGAACTCCGTCCGCTGGGTGCGGGCGAGATGCTCGATCGTGCGATTACGCTCTTCGTGCGAAGGTTCGCCGCGATCGTCGCCGTCCTCGCCGTGGTGAGCGTCCCGATCGTCGTGCTTCAAGCGCTCGCGGCGCCGCACGCCGGGCAGGTGTTCGCCGACATGGCGCGCGTCTTGGGCGCGGCCGGAAACCCGGCGGCGTCGCGTGCCGCGGCGGACGCCATGACGCGCGACGACCGCACCGGTCCGCTCACCGTCATCGTGCTCCTGGTAGCGGCGCTGGTCCGGCCGGTGATGTGGGCGGCGCTGGTCGCGCTGCTCGCCGGGGCCTACGCGGGCGTGGAAACGTCGATCGGCGACGCGTACCGCTTCGGGCTGCGGCGGTGGTTCCCGCTGATCCTCGTGGCGCTGACGTATTTGGTGCTCGGCGGGTTCGCGGCGATCCCGATCCTCATCGTCTACGTGCTCGTCCTGCTGGCGGTCGTCGCGCTCTCCGCGCTGCACTCCACGGTTGCGCTCGTCGTCGTCGGCGTGATCGGGGTGGTGTTCGTCCTCGCACTGGCCTCCGTCATCGGTTCCCTCGTCCTCATGGCGTACGAACTCTCGGCCGTCGCCATCGTGACCGAGACGGCGAGTCCGATCGAGGCGATCGGCATCGGCATGCGGCGAGCATTCGCGCCTGGGATGAAGCGCCGCACCGTGGTCGGCGGTCTGGTCGTGCTCCTGGTGAGCCAAGTGGGGAGCATACCGCTGATCGGCGTCGCCGCGGTCGTCTCGGCGGCGACGCACGTCGATGCGCTGTATTTCGCGATCTTCGGTGCCGGAACGATCCTGCTCGAAGGGATCGTGGCGGCGTTCGTCGTCGTGTTCGCCGTCGACGCGCGCGTCCGCCGTGAGGGCTACGACCTGGTCCTGCCCGAGACGCCGCCGGTCCCGGCGTGAACCCGATCGCCGCCGTCGAGCACCCGCTCACCATCGCGGAGGTCTTCGATCGCGCGGTCGTGTTGTGCGTGCGGCGCTGGCAGGTCGTCGTTGCGCTGAGCGCTCTGGATGCCGCACCCGGCGTCATCACGCGGGCCGCGAACCGGGGTCGCGTCCCCGTGGACGACGGTGCATTCTATAGCATGATGGCGGCCGAAGTGTTGGTCTCGTCCGTCGCGTTCGCGGCACTGGTGCGTACGTTCGGAGAAGCCGGCTCGTCCACGCGGATGCTGTCGTCGCTGGGCGCCGCGGTGCGTGACTTTCCGCGGTCGGCCGGCGCGTATCTGGTCTTCTTCGTCGGGGTTGTCCTCATCAGCGCCCTCACCGGCGGTCTCGCCTTCGTTGCGTTCGGTCTGGGGAGTCGGGCGGGCGGACCCGCAGGTGCGATCGTTGCGAGCTTGGCGGTCGGAGTGCCCGTGCTGCTCCTCGTTGCTCCGCTCCTCACCGTCGTCGTGGTCGCGTACCCGACGACGATCCTCGAGCGGAGAGGCCCGCTCCGCGGGCTGGTCGTTGCCGGCAAACGAGTTCTCAGCGGCGATCTCCGGCGCGGCGGGCTCCTCGGCGTGGCATGGCTCATCGGCTCGGTCGCGCTGCCCTTTGCCGCCGAGCCGGTGGTGCGCCAGATCGCCGCCCTCACCGGCCAGCCCTTGACCGGGGTCTTCCAGCCGCTTTTGGATTCGCTCTTCGGACCGTTCGGAACGGCGGTGGGGTTCGTTACCGCCGTCGACTATCGCAACCGGCGCGAAGGCACCGATCTGCAGGCCGCGCTGGAACAGGCGCCGGCGTGAACCCTTGGCCGCACGGCGATCCGCGCGCCGTCGTTCAGCGCGTGCTCGCGGACGGGCGTTTCGAACGCGCAGCGCAGCGTTCTCACGAGAAATCGTGGTACGAGATCGTCATCGACGAGCTGCAGAAGCTGTGGAATCTCATCACGGAGCCGCTGAAACACATCACCGGCAACAGCCGGGTGACGACGGTGATCGGCACCGTGGTGCTGATCGCGATCGTCGTCCTGGTGACGGTCGTGGTCGCGCGGTTCGCGACGCGCATCCGTTGGCGCCGTGCGCGCGGTGACGCGCTGCCGGCGGCGAGCGGCTTCGACGCCGATGCTCGCACCCTGCTCGCGCGCGCGCTCGAGTCCGCGTCCGCCGGACGTCATCACGAGGCGGCGGCGCTGCTGTGGGCGTCGGCGCTGCGCGCGCTCGACGAAGCCGGCCGCGTGCGCTTCGACGCGGCGCGCACGCCCGGCGAGTGGCGCCGCATGGTGCGCGACGCGAGCTTCGACGCGTTCGCGCGTGACGCGGTCGACGCGCTGTTCGGCGACCGCGGCGTCGATGCGGCGCTGGTCGCGCGGATGCGCGAAGCGTACGACCGGGTCATCGCGCCGGCATGAGACGCGACTACATCATCGCCGGCCTGGCGCTGCTGGCACTGCTGGCCGCGTCGCTGTTTGCCTACCGCACCGAACCGCCGGCGGCGGCGACGCGTGCCAGCGGAGACTTCAGCTTCGGCGGATACCGTGCGTGGTACGAGCTGCTGGCCCGTGAGGGCGTCCACGTCGAACGATTCCGGCGGCATCACGACGCGCTCGCGGGGAGCGGGATCGACACGCTGGTCGTCGCGTTCCCCGACGATTCGCTCGAGCACCGCTGGAACGCCGCGGAACGCGACGCGCTGCGTGCATGGGTGCGCGGCGGCGGCCGGCTCGTCGACATCGGCCAGACGCCGAGCGTGGACAAGGATGACGTCAAGGGCGAGCGCGTGCTGCTCGAGGACAAGCCCGCCGATCGCGGCCCGCTGCGGGGCGGGTGGGCGCCGTACGTGGCCACGCTGAACGCGCGCGGAACTGAGCGGCTGGTCCCCATAAAAGGCGCCCACGTCGAGCAGTTGCTCGGCGACCGCTCCGGGGCGCTGGTCGTCCGCTACCGCTCCGGCCGAGGCGAGGTCGTCGGCGCCGCGGATGCGACGCTGTTCGAAAACGGTGCGATCGGACACGCGGACGACGCGCGGCTGGCGTATCTGATCGCGCGACCCGGCCGGCCGGGCGGCACCGTCGCGTTCGACGAAGCCGTACGCGGCGACATCGTCGAGAAACCATGGTATCGCGCGCTCACCCCGCCCGAGCTGCTCGCCCTGGCGATCGCCGCGCTCGCCGGCCTGCTCTGGCTGGCCTACGGGATCGTCCCGCTCGGACCGGCGGTCCGCCTGCGCCCGGCGCGCGAACCGACCTCCGAAGAGTTCGTCGACGCCGTCGCCGCGTTGTACGCGCGTGCGCAGGCGCGGGATCATGCGCGCGACGCGCTGATCCGCGATGCGCGCCGCTCGCTCGAGCGGGCACCGCGCACGCCGGAGAACGCGGCGCTCGCGGTGCGTCTGAACGCCGCGCAAACCGAACCGCTGACCCGCGACGATGCGCTCGTCGCCGTCGCCGTCCTGGCCCGAACCGCCCGAGAGGAGACCGTCCGTGCAACCAACCCCGACCGACGTTTCGCAACGCCTGCGAGAGGGACTGGCGCGCGTCGTCGTCGGCGGTGAGCGCACCGGCTTCGCGCTGACCGTCGCACTGCTCTCCGGCGGACACGCGCTGATCGAAGGCGTTCCGGGGACGGCGAAGACGCTCACCGTGCGGGTCATCTCGCGGCTGCTCGGCGTCGCCTACGGGCGGATCCAGTTCACGCCGGACCTGATGCCGTCGGACGTCGTCGGGACGACGGTGTTCGATCAGCGCAGCGCGACGTTCTCGCTGCGCCGAGGGCCGGTGTTCTGCAACGTCCTGCTCGCCGACGAGATCAACCGGACGCCGCCGAAGACGCAGGCCGCGCTGCTCGAAGCGATGGAGGAGCGAAGCGTCACGATCGACGGCACCACCTACGAGCTGCCGGCGCCGTTTCTCGTCTGCGCGACGCAGAACCCTGTCGAGTTCGAAGGTACGTACCCGCTCCCTGAAGCGCAGCTCGACCGCTTTCTCGTGCGCGTCCGCACGGGGTATCCGTCGCCGGCCGACGAGCGCGCGCTGATCGCGCGCGCGGTCGCCGGCTTCGACGCGCGCAACCTCGACGCGATGGGCGTCGACGCCGTCGTCGATGCCGCCGAGCTGCTGGCCGCGCAGCGAGCCGTCCGCACGATCCACGTCGCGGAATCGCTGCAAGGCTACGTCTACAACATCATCGCCGCGACGCGCAGTTCCGCCGATGTCGCGCTCGGAGCGAGCCCGCGTGCGGCGCTCGGCCTGATCGTCGCGACGCAGTCCGCGGCCTATCTCGACGGCCGCTCGTTCGCGACGCCGGACGACGTGAAGAACGTCGCACCGCTGGTCCTCGCGCACCGCATCATCGTGCGTCCCGAGGCCGAGCTCGACGGGACCTCTGCGGACGCGGTGATCGCGCAGATCCTCGCGAGCGTCCGCGCCCCGGAAGAATAAAACATGCCTCGGATCGCGCCGCGAGGGATCACGCTGTTGCTCGTCCTCGCGGCGCTGGCGTACGTTCTGGCGCGCTTCACGTCATGGCCGTTCGCGCTGGCGATCGCGCTCGCGGTCTTCGCGCTGATGATCGCGCTCGACGCGGTGCTGCTGCAGGGCGAGGTGCAGATCGAACGGATCGTACCGCCGCGCCTCTCGCTCGCGCGACGCGACGTGTTCACCTACGAGATCGTCAACCGTGCGAACACCGAGCGCCGTATCGCGCTCGTCGAAGCGCCGGCGGAGCGGCTCGCGATCGATCTCGCCGAGGCGCGCGCCGTGCTCCCGCCGCGCGCCCGCGCCACCGTGACGCTCGGCGTCGTGCCGCGCGAGCGCGGCCGCACGGCGCTCCGGTCGTACCACGCGCGCATCCTCTCGCGGCTCGGCATCGTCGAGCTGCGGCGGGCGTTTCGCGCGCCCGTCGCGCTGCGGGTGCTCCCCGACCTCTCCGCGCTCGACCGCAGCGGCGACCTGGTCGCGCGCACCAAGCTGATCGAATCGGGCCTGCGGCGGTTGCGCAGGCGCGGCACCGGCGGCGAGTTCGCCAGCCTGCGCGAGTACACGCCGGACGACTCGTTCCGGTCGATCGACTGGAAGGCTTCGGCGCGGCGCGGCAAGCCGATGGTCGCGCAGTACGAGGTCGAGCGCGCGCAGCAGATCGTCGTCGCGATCGACGCCGGCCGTCTGATGAGCGCGCGGCTCGGTGACCGGCGCAAGCTCGACTACGCGGTCGCGGCGGCGCTCGCGATCGCGGCGATGGCACGGCTCGCCGCCGACCGCGTCGGCGTCGTCGCGTTCGCCGGTACAGTGCTCGCGCGCGTCGCGCCGGGGAGCGGGACGGAGCACAGCGCAAAGCTTGCCGACGTGCTCTCCGACCTCGAGCCGCGCTTCGAAGAGGCCGACTACGAGCGCGCGTTTCTCGAGATCGAGCACTCCCTGCGCCGGCGCAGCTTGGTCGTGCTCTTCACCGACCTCTTCGATCCGGTCGCGTCGAGCACGGTCCTCGGCGCGGCGAAACTGCTCACGACGCGCCACTTGGTGCTGGTCGTGCTGATGAACGACGCGGCGATCGCGCAGGCCCTGCGCCGCACGCCGCGCGAGAGCGACGACGCCTATCGCGCCGCCGTCGCGGCGACGCTGGCCGACGAGCGCGCGCGTGCCGTCGCGGCGCTGCGCGAGCGCGGAATCCTGGTCGTCGACGTCCCGGCGGCGGAGCTCACCATCGCCCTGCTCGACGCCTACGTCGACGTGAAGACGCGCGGTCTCTTATGAGGGGAGAGGCGTCTCGCCGGTCCGGGGTTCGTCGCGCTGCGTACCGGCTCCGAGGAGGTACGCCAGCAACGCGATCGCGGTGATCGCGCCGACGGCGGCGCGGACGGGGATCGACAGCCGCTGCGGCGAGATGAAGCCCTCGATCGTGCCGGCCACGCACAGGAGCAGCGCGACGCCGAGCACGAGCGTTCCGGCGCGCCGCGCGGCGAGGGTCAGCGCATCGACGCGCCGCGCGCGGCCCGGCCGGAGATAGCCGCCCGCGAGCACGAGCCCGGCGCCGCCGGCGATCTGAATCGCGGTCAGTTCGATCACGCCGTGCGGAGCGATCGTCGCCCAGAAATCGGGGCCGAAGCCGGCGTGCGCGTAGAGCGCAGCCAGCGCGCCGACCATCAGGCCGTTGGTCAAGATGATCCAGCCGGTGAGCAGCCCGCCGGTCATCCCGCCGGCGAACGCGATCGCAGCGACGCGGACGTTGTTGGTGATGACCATCGAGGCCACCGCCGGCGAGTCCGCGCGGTCGAACCCGAAGTTCGAGTCGTGCAGTGCCTTGGTGACGCGCGGAAGCTGCATCCCGGGGAGCAGCGCGCGGGCGTTCGCGGGATCGGCGGCGACCGAGCCGTACGCGACGAACGCCGACAGGATCGTCACCACCGCGCAGAAGACGATCGGGGCCCACGAACGGCGCACCTCGCGCGGAAATCCGCGCACGACGAAGTCGACGAAGCGGTGCCACCCGGTGCGCGCGGTCGCGACGTAGACCACCGAGTGGGCGCGCGCGGTGAGGCGGTTGAGGTGATCGAGGATCACCGGGTCTTCACCGCGCGTGCGCGCGACGGCGAGGTCGCTGGTCGCAGCGCGGTACGCCAGCGCGAGCTCGTCGATCTCGCCCGCCGACAGCGACCGCACTCCCTTCCCCGCCGCTCGGTCGACCAGCGCCGCCAGCCGGTCCCAGCGCGCACGCCGCGCCGCCACAAACCGCCGCTCCCGCATCCGGAAGACTTCGTGCCGGGACGTTCGCATCCCGGTCGCGTACATCGCCCGCGTGGAGCGCAGCGTTGACGTGAGGACGGGGGAGGCGGTCGAGATCCGGTACGAGCTGGCGGGGCTCGGCAGCCGGTTCCTGGCGGTCAGCCTCGACGTCCTCGCGCAGTTCGTGGTCGTCATCGTATTGCTCGTCGCCTACGCGCTCATCTCGCCGCTGATCGCGCGGTTCGCGTTCGGCAAGAACCTGGGCGCCTGGCTGATCGCGCTCGCGGTCGCAGCGTTCTTCGTGATCTTCTTCGGCTGGTTCATCGTCTTCGAGACCTGGTGGTCCGGCCGCACACCGGGGAAGCGCGCGCTCGGGCTGCGCGTCGTCCGCGACGGCGGTTTCCCGATCGATCCGGGCGCCGCGGTGATCCGCAATCTGGTGCGGATCGCCGAGGTCGCGCTTGGCGGGTACACGCTCTCCGCGATCAGCGCGCTGATCTCGAAGGAGAACAAGCGGCTCGGCGATTTCGCGGCCGGGACGATCGTCGTGCGCGACCGCGCCGACGCCGTCCCCGATCTCGACGCCTACCTGTCGCGGCGGCTGCGCGCCGACACGGGGCTCGCCGAAGGCGATCGCGTCCTGATCGAGCGTTTCCTCGCGCGCCGCGCCGGTCTCGACCGTACGGCGCGCGCCCGCCTCGCCGCGCAGCTCGCCGAGCGCATTCGTCCGACGTTACTGGCCTCGTACGCGCACCTGGACGACGAGTCGCTGCTGGAGTTCGTCACCCGCCCCTGAGCGCGTCGCGCGCCGGCTAGCTCTTCGGGTCGCCGTTCCCGCCGCTGCCGCGGAAACGCGTCAGGATCTCGCGCGCGAACGTCATCGCCGATGCCTTGGCGTCGTCGTAGACGCGCGACGCGTCCTCGACCCCCATCTGCCGGCCGTTGCGATAGAAGAACGCGACGCCTTCGCCGACGACCACCGTCCCGGCGTACGCGATCGCCGCCTTGATGAAGACTCCGCCGACCGGGATGAAGCCCGAGAGCTCGCGCGCGAGAGCGCGCCAGCCGAACCCGCCGCCGACGACCGGCAGCAGCGCCCACATCTGCGAGAGGTCGGGATCGCGGCCGTAGGTCGCGCCGATGTTGAGCATCAGGTTCATCTGGATCCCGGTGATCGCGAACATATCGGCGCCCGAGGCGAATGCGCCCAGCACGATCCCCAGAATCGGCACGTGATCGATCAGCGCACTCGCGCCCGCGACCTTGAGCGCCGCCATCGCGGCGTCGCGCGTCAGCTTGGCGGCGACCGTATCCCGCAGCGGCGGCAGCCTGCGCCCGACCGCGACTTCGATACCCTTGCAACAGTCGATCAGGTGCGGCAGGAAGCGGCCGCGCAGCACGTCGAGCGCGAGCCGGTCGACGACGTACTCCTCGACGCCGCCCGGCCCCGGAGCCTGCACCGGCCCGCTCGGCGCGGTCACGTCGCGGTCGACGACCAGGACCAGCACGGGCAGGCGGAGAGGCGCGAGCTTGTCGAGCCCGAGCGAGCCGCGGTCGCCGGCCCGGGCGACGCAGATGACGGCCCGGGCGTCGGTCGTGTCGACGTTACGCTGCAAATCGAGGGTCTCGAACGCGGCGGCTGCCTCGAACGGGATCGAGTCACCCTCATGGCCCGCGAGCAGGATCGCCCGCAGCTCGCCGAGCAGCCCGGGGTCGCCGCACATGAAGAACTTGAACGGACGGCGGGCGCCCGCGTGGACGGCTCCGGTATTGAGCGAGCCGCGCAGACGCTCGAAGGCTGCGGCGGCCGAGGCAGCGTTCACAGTACGCTCCTACCCCGACCGGCCGAGCCTGGTTACGTCCGGCCGCGCGCTTCCTTGTCGGGGTCGTCCGTGTAGTCGAGATAGACCAGGCCGAGGAAGATCTCCAGCGACTGCGCGTACATCCCGCGCGCGTTGGCGAGGTCGATGACGCTCTTCCCGGTCGCCTTCGCCTCGGCGAGGATCGCCGGCGCGGCGGCGTTCGTGTCGGCGCCGACGATCACCGCCGCGGCGACCTGGCCGGGCGTCAGATCCTGGCGCGCGAGGTCGACATAGTCGACCCCCTTCGTGTGGAAGCGCACGTCGAGCGCGTGCTGGAACGTCGCGTAGCGGTCCGGCGACTCTTGCAGCCCGAGCATGTCGATCCGGGTCTCGAGCTGGCGGCAGCGGGCCATGTTGAAGAGCTGCGAGGCCTGCGTCGCGCCGACTGCAGCCTTGTTCAACGAGTCGACGGCCTTCGTCATCACCGGCTCCAGCCGCTTGTAATCCGACAGTGCGATGTCGCCGGTGCCGTCGAAGTTCGTGTGGCGCAGCTCCTGCACGAACAGGTCAAGGTCGCCGAGCCCAATGTCGAGCATCGCGAGCGACGCGCGTGCCGCATCGACGCCGCGCACCATGTCGGCGTCGGCGGCGCCGACCGATGCGAGCATCCGCGGGTACGCGGGGAACGTCGAGAGCGCTTGCGGCGGCGGGTTGTCGAGCTTCAGCGGTGCCTGCAGCTCGTTGAGGATGTCCGCGTTCTCCTTGAGCAGGCCGCCTTCTTTGTTGCGCTCCAGCGAACCGACGCCGCCGATCGTCTCGGACGCCTTGTTCGTCGCGGTGTCGAGCGACTTCGACATCGTGTTGATGTTGTGCACCAGCGTGTCGAGACGCGAGTCTTTGCGGGGCTGTATGCGCGAGAGGTCGGGCATGCCGAACACGATGTTCTGGATACGCCCGCGGAGCGACTTGATCTGGTCGACGCCTTCCTTGCGGCGCGTGCCGATCGCCGTCGAGGCTTGCGTCTCGTTCGCCAAACCGGTTGCGATCTGCGCGCGCAGCGGCTCCAGATCGGGGTGCATCAGGTTCATGCGCCGCTCCGCGTCGCGAAGCGCTTTGATGCGCACGTCGGCGAGCGCCTTGGCTTGCGGCGAGACCTTCTCGGCGGCCGCGGCGAGGTTCTGTTCGCCCTTCGAGAGCTGGCCCAGCGCGAGCTGCGACTGGCCGAGCTGGAAGCGCGCGGTCGCGTCGTCGGGACGCCGCTTCAGCACGTCGGAGAACTTCATCGCCGCGATGTTGTAACGCCCGGTGTCGAAGTCGTGGATCGCCTGGGCGACGCGCTGGTCGTCGGTGCGCAGCTGCGGGTTGAGCTCCGGATCGCCGTTCAAGTTTGCGAGCCGCTTCTTCGAGTCGGGGTGATCGGCGAGGTATTTCGAGACCAGGTCGTGGCTCTCGAGGTCGAGCGCGCCGAGGTGCGCCATGAACGAGTGCATCGCGTCCGGATCGTAGCCGGCGCGCGCCATCAGCATGAGACCGTACTTGTCGGCCTCGTTCTCGTCGTCGCGCGAGATGCGGGCGAGGGCCCCGGCTTGGAAGATCTGACCGAAGCGGTACAGGAACGGCGAGAACAGCGACGCCACGCCGAACAGCACGTTGAGGATCGACGCTTTGTTGTTCGACGTCACGGCGTGGCGGCGCTCGATGTGACCCGTCTCGTGACCGATGATCCCGGCCAGCTCATCGTCGCTCTGGACGAAGTCCAGCGTTCCCTCGTTGATGTAGATGTAGCCGCCCAGCGTCGAGAAGGCATTGATATCGGAGACGTCCAGGATCTTGATCGAGTACGGGACGTCCTTGCGCGCGGTCTGCGCCCACAGCTTGTTCGAGATGTCGTTGACCCACTGGTTGAGCAGCGGGTCCGTCACGATCACGTTCGTGTCGGTGATCTGCTTGTCGTACTCTTTCCCGATATTGACCTCGGTCGAGGTCGGGAGCGCGAGCACGGGTGCCGGGATGGTGGCACTGAGCATCGCGATACTAAGCGCGATGACGACGATGCGGCGGAGCGGCATGGGGTGTCCTCGGGGGCGGTTCGACCGGTCGGGGCCGGGGTCTTCCGGTTCGACGGAAGTCCGGAACTCTCCACTAGTAACGCACAAACCTGAGGATTGTGTGTGGACAACCGAACTTTCCCGTGCATTCCGTGTGGAACGCGCAGGGCCGCGTTCCGGGACATCGGAACCGCGGGCGATCATGGTCTGGAAGGGACGCCGATGAGTATCGTTCGCGGTCGCGGCCGCAATCTGGAGATCGCGGTCGACCGCGCCCTCGGCGCCGCCGTCGAAGAGCTGCGCGGGCAATTCGACGCGAAGCCCGACTTCTATCGCGGCAGCCGGGCGGTCGCCAATCTCGGTATTCTCGAACCGCCCGCGACCGAGATCGCGGCGTTCCGCGACGCGCTGGCGGAGTACGGCATCACGCTCGACGGGGTGAGCGGGGTCGACGGGATCGCCGGGATCGTCGCGGAGCTCGACCTGGCCTACCTCGGCTCGGCGACCGCGGCCGAGGTCGCGGCGCTTCCGCGCCGGCCGGCCGCCCGCGACGTGCGCCTCTCGGACGAAGCGCGCTCGCTCGTCGCTGATTTCGCCGGTGCGCGACAAGACATGGTCCGCCGGCGCCAGGACGGCACCCCGATGCCGGCGAGCGTCGTGGCACCGGCGGGGGTCGCCCTGCCGCAGCCCGCCCGCGCGCTCGCCGTCGGCGTCTCGACCCTGTACCATCGCGGCACGCTGCGCGGCGGACAGGCGCTGCACAACCTCGGCAACCTGGTGGTGATCGGCGACGTGAATCCCGGGGCCGAGCTCGTCGCCTCCGGCGACATCGTCGTGTTCGGCGCGCTGCGCGGCGTCGCGCACGCGGGCGCGCAGGGCGACCGAGCTTCGCGCGTGATCGCACTCGAGCTCGCGCCGACCCAGCTGCGCATCGCGACGCTGATCGCGACCAGCGACGCGGGGTTGAAGCCGCGCGGTCCCGAGCATGCCTCGATCGTCGACGAGCGCATCCTCGTCGTCCCCTTCGCCGACGCCGATCTCCGAAAGGAACAGCAAGCCCTATGAGTGCCAGGCGCATCGTTCTGACTTCCGGCAAGGGTGGCGTCGGGAAGACGACGACCACCGCGAATCTCGGGGCCGTGCTCGCGAAGCGCGGTCATCGTGTCGTGCTGGTCGACGCGGATATCGGCCTGCGCAACCTCGACCTCGTGCTGGGCGTCGAGAAGCGGATCGTGTTCGACATCGTCGAGGTGGTCGAAGGGCGCTGTCAGCTCCGTCAGGCGCTGATCAAGGACAAGCGGCTGGAGAACCTCTCGATCCTCCCGGCGGCGCAGACGCGCGACAAGACCGCGATCACCGAGCTGCAGTTCGCCGACGTGGTGCGGCAGCTCGGCGAGATCTGCGACTACGTCTTGATCGACTGTCCGGCCGGGATCGAGCACGGCTTCCGCAACGCGATCGCCGGCGCGAGCGAGGCGATCGTCGTGACGACCCCCGAGGTAAGCGCGATTCGCGATGCCAGCCGCGTGATCGGCAAGCTGCAGGAACGCGGTCTTCCGCTGCGCCTGATCGTGAACCGCCTGCGTCCGGAGATGGTGCGCAGCGGCGACATGCTCTCGGTCGACGACGTCACCGACATCCTCTCGGCCGAGCTGCTCGGGATCATCCCCGACGACGAAGAGGTGATCGACTCGACCAACAAAGGCGAGCCGATCGTGCTGCAGACCGAGTCGCGCCTGGCGGCGGTCTACGACAAGATCGCGCGCCGGCTCGAGGGCGAGATCGTTCCGTTCACCACCTTCGGCGCACCCGGGTTCTTCGCGCGCTTCTTCGGAAAGGCGAGTTAGATGGATTCGCGTACCGCGAACCCTACCCCGTCCTCGCTGCGCTGCGGGCGGCAAAAAGGAGTTGATTGATGCACGAGATGCTGCAACAGGAGGCGCCTGCGGCGAGCGCGGTGCCGCGCAAGCGTGGCCGCGCGATCGTGGTGACGAGCGGGAAAGGCGGGGTTGGCAAGACGACGACGACGGCGAACACCGGCGCAGCGCTCGGCGCGCTCGGCGCGTCGGTCGTGCTGGTCGATGCCGACGTCGGTTTGCGCAACCTCGACATCGTCCTCGGACTCGAGGCGCGCGTGCGCCATCACGTGCTGGACGTGCTCGAAGGCCACGTCACGCTCGACGACGCGCTGGTGACCGACAAGCGCGTGCCGACGATGCGGCTGCTCGCTGCGGCGCAAACGCGCGAGAAGGACGACGTCGACACCGCCGCGTTTTGCGACCTCATCTCCGCGCTGCGCGACCGCTTCGACTACGTGCTGATCGACTGTCCGGCCGGGATCGAGAAAGGCTTCGCCAACGCGATCGCCGGGGCCGACGAGGCGATCATCGTGTGCACCCCCGAGGTGTCGGCAGTGCGCGACGCCGACCGCGTCGTCGGACTGCTCGGTGACGGCCGGGACGTGAAGCTGATCGTCAACCGCCTGCGTCCTGCGATGGTGCGCAAGGGCAAGATGCTCTCGGTCGAGGACGTCAACGGGATCTTGCGGCTGCCGCTGCTCGGCGTGATCGAGGACGCGCCCGACGTGATCGTCTCGACCAACCGCGGCGAGCCGGTCGCGCTCGACCCCGCCTCGCCGGTCGGCGAGTCGTATCGGCAGATCGCGCAGCGCCTCACCGGAACGCTGACCGGCGTGCCGGAGATCCCGCGCGAGAAGTCGCTCTTC
Source organism: Vulcanimicrobiota bacterium (assembly GCA_003168375.1). Taxonomy (GTDB): domain Bacteria; phylum Vulcanimicrobiota; class Vulcanimicrobiia; order Vulcanimicrobiales; family Vulcanimicrobiaceae; genus Vulcanimicrobium; species Vulcanimicrobium winogradskyi. Next base: position 912,733 of record PMSI01000001.1, on the reverse strand, counting down.
GAAAAGCTCTTCGGGGGCCGGAAATAGTGTTCGAATTCATCCAGCGCTTCTTCGGGAAGCCGGCCAGCAGCGCGACCGCCAAGGAGCGTCTCCGGCTGGTCCTGCTCTCCGATCATCTCTCGCTCGCGCCCGACGTCGTCGAGGCGCTCAAGCACGATCTGCTCGAGGTGATCTCGCGCTACTGCGAGGTCGACGTCGCGAACTGCGACGTCACCTTCGAGCAGCGGGAGAAGCAGGTCGCGATGCTCGCCAACATCCCGATCCTCTCGATGCGCTCGCGCCCGGCGCCGCCCCCCGCGCCGCCGCCCCCGCCTGCGCGAGACCCGGATCCGGTCCCGGGCGCCGCTCCGCGCCCGCCGAGGCGCAAGCGCCGCAAGAATCTCACCGGGAGCACCGCGGCACCGGCGACGTAAGCGGGGCGCCCCTCCCCGCGCCGAAGAGACGCCGCAGTGGAACGCCCCTGGTACACTCGCTTCAACTGGCCGCTCGCGATCGCGCCGGTCCTCGTGACGATGCTGGGGATCGTCTTCATCCGCTCGGCGACGCTGCACAACCACTACGCGGCCGACGAGTGGCGCAAACAGCTTTTGTACGGTGCGGTGGGGATCGGCCTGATGCTCGGCACGGCGTTCATCGACTACCGCATCTGGCGGAGGTGGGCGCTGCCGCTGTACATCGTCACGGTCGCGCTGCTGGTCTTCATCGGGTTCAAGGGACACTCGGCGCTCGGTGCGGCGCGCTGGATCCAGCTTGGCCCGTTCCAATTCCAGCCCTCCGAGCCGGCGAAGGTCGTGCTGGCGATCTCGATCGCGGCGCTGCTGTGTCGCGGCAGCTTCCGCAAGATCCAGGAACTGTGGCTCCCGCTCGTCGCGGTCGCGATCCCGGCGGTGCTGATCTTGAAGCAACCGGATCTCGGGACGACGCTGGTGATCGGCGCGATCCTCAGCGCCGAGCTCTACTTCGGACTCCCGAATCTGATCGACTTCGGATTGTACGTCGGCGGCGTCGCGTCGGCCGCGGCGTACGTGCTCGCCAGCGAGCACATCCTCAAGCCGTTCCAGCGTGCGCGCCTGATGGTGTTTCTCGACCCGAAGCTCGATCCGCAAGGCGTCGGCTACAACCTCAAGCAGTCGCAGATCGCGGTCGGCAGCGGCGAGTGGTTCGGGAAAGGATTGTTCCACGGAACGCAGACGCAGCTCGCGTTCGTCCCGGAGAACTCGCGCGACTTCATCTTCACCGCGGTCGGTGAGGAGGCGGGATTCGCCGGCGCGATCGTGCTGCTCGCGCTGTACGCGATCACGATCGGCGCCGCGATGCGCGCCGTGCTGGCGGCCAAAGACCGCTTCGGGGTTCTGCTCGCCGTCGGCCTCGTCGCGATGCTCGCGTTCCACATCGTCGTCAACGTCGGGATGACGATCGGGATCATGCCGATCACCGGGATCCCGCTGCCCTTCATGTCGTACGGAGGCAGCGCGCTGATGACCGACTACATCGCGGTCGGGATCCTGATCAACATCGTCCTGCAGAAAGACAGGCTCGTCTTCGGCGACGCCGCCCGCCGCGCATAGGAGAACTACATGGCCGACGAGATCATGCCGCTGGAACGGCTCGAGGCGATCTCGCGTGAGGTGGAGACACTGGCGACGGAAGTTGCGGTGCGGGCGAAGGCGTTCGGCGGCGAGGCCGGCGCGGGTAGCCGCGTCGAGCTGGTGAAGCAGCGGCTGAGGATCGCGCTCGACGAGCTGGCCGGCTATCCGGACTCGGCCGACGACATCACGGACGAGTGATCATGCCGCCGGCGCTTCGCTGAGCGGATCGGCGCGCAGTGCGCGGATCGGGGCGGTGAGCAGCCACGGAATCGCGCAGAACGTGACGAGGGTGCCGACGACCAGCGTGGGCACGATTCCGATCGCGCCGGCGAGCGCGCCGCCGAGCAGAGGACCGGAAACGCTGCGAACTGGACCGCTTGAAGCAGGCCGACGGCGAACGGTGCCGCGCCCAGGACGACGATCGCGTAGGTAGGGATCGCGAGGCTGCTTATCGCGGTGCCCAGCATGCTTGCCGTCTGTCCGGCCCAAAGCCAGCGAAAGGCTGCCCTGCTACTCGTCACGCTGCCGCTTTCGCCGCAGCAAAGGACCATCCTGAGGGCTTCCTGAACTCCGTCCCCGATAGCATCCGAGGGGCGATTGCGCCGAGCCGGAGGGTACGGCGTTGGATCGTCTGGGTGCGTTCAGCAGTTTTCACGATACTTTTTGAGAGGGACGAAGCAGCCGCCCGCGGCGCCCGCTCGATGACGCGCATGCGTCGTCGCGATGTGCGCGGACGACGGCCGCCAACGTCCGAGAGAGGCCAGTTACCAATTTGCCCACCGACATCCTGATCTCGAGCGATCCGTGGGAGAACCGCGTCGCGATCCTCGAGGACGGTCGTCTCGCGGAAATCTACGTCGAGCGCGAAGAGCGGGTCATCGGCTCCATCTACAAAGGCAAGGTCGTCAACGTCCTGCCCGGGATGGGCGCGAGCTTCGTCGACATCGGCCTGGGGCGGAACGCGTTCCTGTACGTCGACGACATCAATAAGACGCCCCTGAACATCGGGGACGTCGAGGTCACCTCGGGACGCAGCGGCTACACGATCACCGAGAAGGTGAGCCGCGGCGACGACGTTTTGGTGCAGATCGTCAAGGAGCCGCGCGGTCTCAAGGGTGCACGCGTCTCGACCAACATCTCACTCCCCGGCCGCTACCTGATCCTGATGCCGACCGGCAAATTCAGTGGCGTCTCGCGCAAGATCGAGTCCACTGACGAACGCAACCGCCTCAAGACGATCATGAAGGCGATCCGTCCCGATGGCATGGCGACCGTCGTGCGCACGGCCGCCGGCGGCGTCTCGAACGCCGAGCTGATCGCCGACCTCGGCATTCTGATCCGGATGTGGCACGGCATCCTCGAGCAGTACAAACGCATTCCGGCGCCGGCGCTCCTGCACAAGGACATGAACCTGGTCTATAAGACGGCCCGGGATTTCATCACGCCCGACGTCGACCACGTCTGGCTCGACGACGAGACCGAGACCGAGAACGTCAAAGATTTCATGCGGCTCCTCGGCCCGCAGTACGTCGACCGCATCAAGTACTACGAACACGGCAAGCGCCTCTTCGCCGATTTCAAGATCGATGAAGAGATCGCGCGGCTGATGAAGCCGACGGTGAAGCTGCCGTCGGGCGGTTCGATCGTCATCGAGTCGACCGAAGCGCTCACCGTCGTCGACGTGAACTCCGGCAAGTTCACCGGCGGGAAGAACCTCGACGATACGATCGTGCGCACGAACGTCGAGGCCGCGACCGAAGTCGCGCGCCAGGTTCGGCTCCGCGATATCGGCGGGATCATCGTCTGCGACTTCATCGACATGTCGTCGGAGCACGATCGCAACCGCGTGATCACCGCGCTGCAAGAGGGCTTGCGCAAGGACCGCACGCGCTCGACGATCCAATCGTTCTCACCGCTCGGACTGCTCGAGTTCACGCGCAAACGCGTCGGCAAAGACCTCGGCCAGCAGCTGCGCGGCAAATGCCCGACCTGCGAAGGGCTCGGCAGCGTCATGTCGCCGGAGTCGGTCGCGATCGGCGCGTTCCGCGAGATTTTGGGAGACCGCAGCCCTTCGACAAGCTCAGGACAAGCTGCGAAGCACGTCCACATCGCCGCCTCGCCGCAGGTCGCGGCGCAGGCCGAGTACTGGTACGAGGACGAGCGGGTTGCGCTCGCCGAGCGCGTCGGCACGCAGATCGACGTCTTCGTCGATCCGGCGGTCCATCCGGAGCGCCCACGGATCATCTGGGGCGACGACAAGATCCCGACGCTGGCGCCGATTCGCGTCGGCGACGAGTTCGAGGTCGAACTGCTGACCCTGCGGCTGCCCAACGCGACCTCGGCCGCTGCGATCGTCGCCGGGCGCCTGATCGAGGTCGAGAACGCGGCGAACGCCGGCGGGAAGACGATCAAGATCAAGATCCTCGACGTCGACGGCAGCGACATCCTGGCCGAGCCGCGCAGCCCGGTCGAGGCGGCGACGGCGATCGGAGAAGGCCGCGGGAAGAAGCGCCGTCGCGGTGGTCGCGGTCGCAAGCGCGAGCTGACCGCAGCCGAGCAGGCCGCCGAGTTGCGTGCCCTGGCCGAGGAGGCCGAGAAGGGCCTCGGCGAGCGTACTTCGATCGGAATCTCGACGACCGAAGAGGTCGCCGCGAAGAAAGCCGGACCGAAGACGACCGCGCAGAAGGCCGCCGACGGCGCGGTCGCGCTCCTTCCGGGCGAATCGCTCTCGGGTCGCCTCAGCGGCGTCCTGCCCGGCGAGAAGCTCTCGGGCGATCGCATCGGGACCGCCGGCCCGCCGCCGCCGGCCGCGCGCCCCGCGCCCGCCGCGAGCGTCGCGTCGAACGGCGAGCCCGAGCACGAGACCGAAGATGGCGCCCGCCGGCGCCGTCGCCGCCGCCGCCGCGGCGGTCGCACGGCCGACCCTTCGACGAGCTCAGGGCAGCCTGCCGGCGCCACCGCACCGGTCCGCCGGCCGGCCGGCGCGGTCGCGACGCTCGAGGCCGACGAGGACGAGGATGACGACGAGGCCGTCGCCGTGCAGCCCGGCGCGGCCGTCCTTGCCGAAGGCGCTGACGGCGAGCGCAAGCGCCGCCGCCGCCGTCGTCGCCGCCGTGGTCGCGGTGGTGCCGGAGCCGACGCTTCGACGAGCTCAGGGCAGGGTGCCGTTGCCGCCGCCGGTACCGACGCGCGGCCGCAGCAGCAAGCGGTCCCGGACCGCCACATCTTCCGCGTCGACGCCGAGGGTGGCGCCCACGCGACCGGAGAGACCGCGCCCCCGGTGCCGTCGCGCGCGATCGCACCGTGGAACCGCAAGCGCGGGGACGTCGCGATCGAAGCCCCGCCGAAGGTCATCAGCGCACCGCCGCCGCTGTCCGAGTCGGTGAAGGCCGCGCGACCCACCCGCCGCCGGCGTTCCGGCGCCGGGGGCGAAGCCCCGGCCCGCGCTGGGCAGCTCGAAGCAGCCGCGCCGGTCCGGGCACTGCCCGCGCCCGCCGTGGAGACCCGGCCTGCGGCCGCGTCGGCCGGCGCAGTGCCGCGCCGCGCGAGACCGCGCAAGCGCGGTCCCGAGGCCGCCGAGCCCGTCGCTACGGCGCCGGCAGCACCGGCGGTGAAGTCGACGGCGCGCGCGCGCAAAACGACCGCGCCCGCGACGCCGGCAGTCCCCGCGAAGGCGAAGAAGACCCCGGCTGCGCGCGCGACCGCCGCCAAAAAAGCGCCGGCGAGCACGGAGAGCGCGAAGAAGGCCGGCGCGAGCAAAGCCGCAGCCGGTGCGAAAAAAGCGACGAGCGCCCCCAAGGCGTCCGCCGCGAAGAAGGCGACGACGGCTCGGAAGAAACGCTGAGCCTCACGACGTGGCGTTGGGCGCTCTGGACCTGAGCGCGCTCGACGACCGAACAGATTCGGACAAAGCCACCCGGGATTGCAGCGCCCGGCGAGGAACGAGGCGGCACGCCGCACGCTCAGCGGCTCGAGCCGGTCCTTTCTAGGACCGGCACTTTGTGCGTTTTCGTGAGAACCACACCATGGCCTATTTCAATCGTCTCGCCGCCGCGGCGGCGCTCGTCGCGCTTTCCGTGACCGCCGCGTCGGCAGCCGACGCACCCGCGCCGGCGATCGTGCCGGGCACCGTCGTCAAAGTCCACCTTCAGCAAGCCGTTTCGAGCAACCGTACTCGCACCGGTGACCCGGTCGCGCTCGTGGTTGCCGAGGACGTGCAGATCGACGGGAAGACCGTGATCGCGAAGGACACCCCCGCCGTCGGACGCGTCGATCTCGCCGGGATCGCCGGGATCAACGGGCACGAAGGCAACTTGAAGATCGTCGCGGTCAGCACGCGTGCGGTGTCGGGGCAGAACGTCCCGCTCGCGGGTCGTGTGGAGGCGGACGGAAAGCAACGCAAGGCGCTTGCGTTCTTCACGACGCGCTGGATCCGCGGCGACGACGTCTCGATCGCATCGGAGACCGTTTTCAACGCGCTCGTGATCGACGAGGCGACCGCCGTGGCGAACGCGGCCGCCGCAGCGGCGAACGCACCGGCTCCCGCCGCACCTGCAGCCCCCGCGGCGCCGGCCGCGTCACCCGCTCCCTAAAGCCCGCACGACGGTCCGCCGCGCGGTGGGTTCGCCTTAGTGCGAGCCCACCTGCGCGATGCGGCCGTTGATGAAGTTCACCGCGGCGACCAGCTGCGGGTCTTGGGCGATGTCGCCGCGGCGGATCTTCTGGTCCTTCGCGAGCGCGCTCTTGATCTCGGGCTCGATCCCGACGGCGTTGATGTCGCGGCCCTTCGGCGTGAAGTAGCGCGCGGTGGTAATCTTCACCGCCGAACCGTCGCGCATCGGGAAGATCGTCTGCACGACGCCCTTGCCGAAGGTCTTCGTTCCGACGAGGGTTCCGACGCCGCTGTCCTGGATCGCACCGGCGGTGATCTCCGACGCCGACGCGGTGTACTCGTTCACCAGCACGGCGAGCGGGCGCGGCGCGATCGCCGTGTTCTCCGCGTCGTACTCGGTGTCGGTGCCGGCGCGTGACTGCACGCTGACGATCGGCCCGGTCGAGATGAACTTCGACGCGACGTCGACTGCGGCGTTTAGGTAGCCGCCGCCGTTGTAGCGCAGATCGAGGACGTACGCTTTCGCGCCCTGCGAGTCGAGGCGCTTGAGCGCGGTGCTGAGCTCCTGAGCGGTCGTCTGTCCGAACACGGCGAGGTCGACGTAGCCGATGCTGCCGGGGAGCATCTTCGAGCTGACGCTCGGCTGATGGATCGTCTCGCGCGTGATCGTCACCAGCCCGAGGCTCTTACCGTCGCGTTCGACCGCCAGCCGCACGCGCGTCCCGGGATCGCCGCGAAGCACCTGCGAGACGCGTTTCTGCTGCGCCTCGAGCGTCGTCACGCCGTCGAATATCTGCGCGATCGGCTTTCCGTCGACCGCGGTGATCACGTCGTCCGACTGCAAGCCGGCTTTGTCCGACGGGCCGTCGAGGACGACGTTCTCGATGCGCAGCAAGTGGGTCTTCTCATCGATGCTGTACGAAACGCCGACGCCGCCGAACGACGTACCGTCGAGCCCTTCGTTGAGCGCCGCGTATTCCTTCGGGCTCAGGAACACCGTGTAGCGGTCTTTCACCGAGCCGAGGACGCCCGAGATCGCGGCGTACGTGATCTGGGAGGAGGGCGAGATCGACTCGACCGGCTCGAGCTTCGAGGCGTACTCGGAGACCGCGGTCGCGACCTCGCGGTTGAGCGCTTCGACGTTCGTGACATCGTCGTCGCTCGCGTGCAGCGTGGGCAGGGCCGCGTTCGCGACGTGATGCTTCTTCAAGTAGTCGACCATCGACGTGCGCGCGCCGTCGAGCGCCGCTTGCCGGTCGACCTTCTTGTAGAATTCGGCGGTCAGATGCGTGTAGCTCGCGACGATCTCTTCGGTCTGCTGCATCGTGAGCGCGGGTCCGGCGGCGGTCGCAGCCGGAACGCGGGCGGTGGCGAGTGCGAGCAGTGCGGCGAGGGCGAGGGGAAGGAGGCGGCGTTTCATCAGTCGGTACTCTTGCTTTCGATGATCTTCTTGGCTGCGCTGAGCTGTTTGTCGGCCGGCGTGTCGATGATCGGCAGGTCGACGCGTTGGGTCACGATGACGTCGGGGACGATCCCCTTGTGGTGGATGTCGCGTCCCTTGGGGGTGACGTAGCGGGCGGTCGTGATCTTGAGCGCGCCCTTGTCGGGGAGCGTGTAGAGACTCTGCACGACGCCCTTCCCAAAGGTCTTCTCGCCGACGAGCGTCCCGACGCCGTAGTCCTGAACCGCGCCGGCGGTGATCTCCGAGGCGCTCGCGGTGTAGCGGTTCACGAGCAGGACGAGCGGCTTGGTGTCGATCGCGCTGCCGCTCGCGCTGCGAACGTCGCGGTTGCCCGCGCGGTCGATCGTCGAGACGATCGTCCCCTGCGCGATGAACAGGCTCGAGATGTCGACGGCTGCGTCGAGCAGACCGCCGCCGTTGTTGCGCAGGTCGAGGATGTACCCGCTGACGTTGTGCTTCTTCCCGTCGAGGAACGCCGCGCGCACTTCCTCCGCCGAGGTCGTCCCGAAGTCTTGCAGGCGCACGTATTCGATCCCGTTTTCGACTTTGGCGCGCACCGACGGAACGTGGATCTCGGCCCGCGTGACGCGCACCACTGTCGCCGCATCGCTACCGTGGCGTTTCAGCGTGAGCGAGACGACGCTGCCGAGCGGTCCGCGGATCTCGCGCTCGACCGCGTCGAGCGATTGCGACATCGTCGAATTACCGTCGACCGCCACGATCACGTCGCCCGGATGGATTCCGGCTTTGATCGCGGGGTTACCCTCGATCGGGTCGACGACGATCGAGCCGGTCTTCTGGTCTTTGACGATGTAGACGCCGATGCCGCCGAAGTTACCGCCGCGCAGCTGTTCGTCGAGGCTCCGGATCTCTTGCGGCGAGAGATAGGTGGTGTACGGATCGCCGAGCCCGCCCAGCATTCCGACGAGGGCGACTTGCGTATACGTGGTCTTGGGCGCGAGGTCCGCGTAGCGCGTCTGCACCGCGGTCAGCGTCCGTTCGAGGATCGCAAGATCTCGCGTGCGATCGCCGGTCGCCATGCTCTTGGGGACTTGCGGATCGGCGACTTTCTTGGCTTTCAGGTAGGCGGTGAGCGCCTTCTGCTCGCCGACGATCATCAGCTGGTCGGCAACCGGCTTGTAGTATGCGTGCTCGACCCGCTCGTAGGCGAGCTCCAGCATCTGGCGCTGCGGATCGCCGCGGCCCAGGAGGGTCGCCACGTCGAGCCCGACGATCTGCGGGCCGGAGCCCAGGACGATCCGCTGCCCCGAATCGGGCGACGCGGTGGCGCGCTCGGCATAGACGGCGCCGCCGAAGGCGGCGACCGCCACGACGAGGGCGGCGGACAACAAGCGGGTGCGGGCGGTCAAACGGCGGTCCTTCGGGTGTACTCGGGGCGGCGAGTCGGTATTCCCATTGAACCCGCTCGATGGAAGTTTTGTTCCATCAGCCCATCAGGCTCTAACCCTGACGCCGAGCACTTGGAGCGGCCTGTGACCTACCGCAGATACGACATGGGATCGACGGGACGGCCGTTGACCCGCACGCCGAAGTGGAGGTGCGGACCGGTCGAATTGCCGGTCGAACCGGACGCGGCGATCGCCTGGCCGCGCTGCACGTCCTGCCCGACGCCCACGAAAATGTGGGAGAGGTGGCAGTACTGGGTCGCGAGGCGGCCGCCGTGGTCGAGGACGATCATGTTCCCGCAGCCGCCGTCGTCCCAGCCGGCGACGATGACCCGCCCGTCGGCTGCCGCGGCGACCGTGGTGCCGCTTGCGACGCCGATGTCGATCCCGGCATGGAGCCGGAAGACGTGGGTCACAGGGTTGTTGCGCATCCCAAACGGCGAGGTGATCCGGCCCGAGGCCGGCCACATCAACTGGCCCGGCGCGCCGGGCTCAGGAGGGAGCTGCTCGCCGGCGAGCTGGCGCGCGCGCCGCTCCTCTGCGCGGCGGCGCTCCTCTTCTTCCTGCTTCTGGCGGATCAGCACCTCGAGCTGAGCCTCGGCCTCGGCGGTCTCCTCGTCGAGCTCGTTGACCTCATGCTGCGTCTGTGCGCGCTCGGCGTCCGCCGCACCCAGGAGCTGCGTTCGCTGCGCTGCGAGCCCGTCGAGGGCGAGCCGTTGCTGGCGCGCCTGCGCCTCCTCCCCGCGCAGCTCCGACTGTACGCCGAGCAGGCCCGTCTCGATCGCCACGACCTTCGCCTGGTCGGCCCTGCGCGCGCGAATCGTCGACTCGTTGGCCTTGATCAGGTAGCGCACGTCGTTCCAGCGCTCGACGAAGTCGCCGAACGATTGCGCGCGCAGCAGCACGTCGACGTAGCCGAGATCGCCGTGCTCGTACGCGTCCACCAAGCGGCGGTTCAGCGCGTCTTGATGGCGCGTGAGCGTCGCCTTCGCGGCGTCGAGCTGGAAGCGGTTCCAGGCGAGCTTGCGCTGCGTCGAAACGATGCGGCCCTGAAGTTCGCCGAGCCGGCCGTTGACGGTGGCGATGTTGTGATTCGTGTCGTTCAGCTCGGCCTGGATCGAACCGACCCGCGCGCGCGCCTGGTCGAGCGCCGCGCGCTTCACGTGCAGCTTCTCGTGCACGGCATGGAGGTGCGCCTTCTGCTGCCGGATCTTGTCGTCGATGTGGCTCTTGCTAAGAACCGCGCTCGGCACGAGCGCGACGAGCGCGATCGCGAGCGCAGCGAGCGAGCCCTTCGACAAGCTCAGGCTGACACCGCAGCGCAAGCCGCGGCGGCGCTTCGCTTCTTTTTTTGCCAGCGCCGCGCGTTCGCCGATCCGCAAACGTGCGTCATCGTCGACCACCAGGATCGTCGGTGTCTGCCCGGCAGGCGGCGAGGGCTGCATCACGTTCGGAGGTAGCGCCCCACGCTGACCCACGACGCGATCAGTCCGACCGCGGCGCCGACCGCCAGCAACTCGACCGAGAGCGTCGACTCGTTCACCCGGAAGGTGACGAACGCCAGCGTCGCGGCGAGCTTCGGCACGACTTGATGTTCGGCGAGCGCCAGGACCCCGATCGCCACGGCGGCGCCCAGCACGCCGGCGAGCATCCCTTCGGCGATGAACGGCATCCGGATGTACATGTTCGTGGCACCCACTAATTGCATGATCGCGATCTCGCGGCGCCGCGCAAAGACCGTCAGCCGGATCGTGTTCGCGATCACGATCGCCGCGGAGATCGAAAGCAACGCGATCAGCGCGATCCCGGCGCGCCCCAGCACCGCCGCGGTCTTGAGCAGCTTCTGCACCGTATCGGCGGCATAGTCGGCCTTCGCGACGCGCGGGTCTTTGGCGATCCACGCGGCGACGTTCTGCACGCTATCGGGATCCTTGACGCGTACCTTGTACATGTTCGGCAGCGGGTTCGTCGTGAGCAGCGAAGTGTCGATGTCCTTGAGGACCGCCTTCATCCGCTTGAGCCCCTCGCGCTTCGGAACGTAGGATGCCGACGCCACGCGCGAATCGCCCGCGAGCTTCGAGGCGAGCTCCTTGGCCTTGGCGTCGTCGACGTCGTCCTTCAGGTAGACGGCGATCTCGATTTGCGAAAGGACGCCGGTCCCGAACGTCTGGATCGTCTCCCGGACGTACAGGAACGCGCCGAGCAGCACGATCGTGACCGCGACCGTCCCGATCGCGGTGAACTGCATGCCGGCGTTACGGGTGAAGTTCGTGAGAACCTCACCCAGGAAGAACCGCAGTCTGCCCCAGTCCACGGAAATAGTAGCCTCGCTCATCGTCGTGAAGAATGCGTCCGTGCTCCAGGCGTACGACGCGCCGGCGCATCCGGTCGACGACGGCCTGGTTGTGGGTCGCGACCACGACGGTCGTGCCCTTGAGGTTGATCCGCTGGAGCAGCTCCATGATCTCGGTCGTGTTGGACGGATCGAGATTTCCGGTCGGCTCGTCGCAGAGCAGCAGCTTCGGGTTGCCGACCAGCGCGCGCGCGATCGCGGCGCGCTGCTGCTCGCCGCCGGAGAGCTCGCTCGGGAACATCCGGCTCTTGTGCGAGAGCCCGACCAGGTCGAGCGCGCGCGGCACCATGCGCATCACGTCGCGCGTGCGCGTCCCGGTGACCTGCAGCGCGAACGCGACGTTCTCCCACACCGTCTTGTGCGAGAGCAGCTTGAAGTCTTGGAACACCACGCCGATGTTGCGGCGCAGCTTCGGCACCTTACCGCGGCGCAGCGTGTCGACGCGCACGCCGTCGACGACGACCTCGCCGCCGCTCGGCAGCTCCTCGCGATACAGCAGCTTCAGCAACGACGATTTCCCGGTGCCCGAGTGGCCGACGAGAAATACGAAGCTGCCTTTCTCGATCTCGAGATCGACGTCGTCGAGCGCTCGTGTGCCGTTCGGGTACACGAGCGAAACGCCGTGGAGTCTGATCATGGGTAGGACGGCGCTCCGGCGTTGGGGTTGAACAGGTATTGGGCGGGCCGTGGATCATACCTTTGGCAGGACATGAACTTCGATCTCAGCGACGAGCAGAAAGCGATCCGGGACCTGTGCCGCGAGTTCGCGCGCGACGAAGTCGCGCCGCAGGCAGAGCACAACGACCGCGAAGAGCGGTTTCCGTACGAGCTGGTTCGGAAGATGGCCGAGCTCGGATTGATGGGCTTGCCTTTCCCGGAGAAATACGGGGGCGCCGGAGCCGATACGGTCAGCTATGCGCTCGCCGTAATGGAGATCGCCCGGGCGGATGCGTCGACCGCGATCACGCTGGCCGCTCACGTCTCGCTCGGGGCGTCGCCGTTCTTTCTCTTCGGCACTGAAAAGCAAAAGGAAGAGTTCCTCGTCCCCCTAGCAAGGGGCGAAAAGCTGTGGGGTTTCGGCCTGACGGAGCCCGGTGCCGGCAGCGATGCGGCCGGGACCCAGACCCGGGCCGAGTTGCGGGACGGTACCTGGGTGATCAACGGGACCAAAGCGTTCATCACCAACAGCGGGACCGAGATCACCGGCGGCACGACGATCACCGCGGTCACCGGGCGCGGCCCGGGCGGCCGCTCGGAGATCTCGACGATCGTGGTCCCGCAGGACACCCCGGGCTTCACCCGTTCGAAGCAGTACCGCAAAATGGGCTGGCGGGCGTCCGACACGCGCGAGCTCTCCTTCGCCGACGCGGTGGTCCCGGAGGAGAACTTGCTCGGTGAGCGGGGTAAGGGGTTGAAGAACTTCCTCACCGTCCTCGACGGCGGCCGCATCTCGGTCGCGGCGCTCTCGGTCGGCCTGGCGACGGGCGCCTACGACGAGTCGTTCAAGTACGCCCAGGAGCGCCACCAGTTCGGGCAGCCGATCTCGAAGTTCCAGGCGATCCAGTTCAAGCTCGCCGATATGGTGACCGAGATCGAGCACGCCCGGCTGATGGTCCTCAAAGCCGCCTGGGAGAAGGATAACGGCCGGCCCTTCGAGCTGAGCGCCTCGGTGGCGAAGCTGTTCTCAGGCGAGGTCTCGCGGCGGGTCGTCAACGAGGCGGTACAGATCCACGGGGGCTACGGGTTCATGGACGAATACCCCGTGTCGCGGATGTACCGCGATCAGAAGATCAACGAGATCGGCGAAGGGACCAACGAGATCCAGCGGCTCGTGATTGCAAGGCAAATCGGGCTCTAGAGGCTCGCCGGGGTTTAGACTTTCTTCACGATCGTGCGTCAGCGTGCTGGAGGCGACGCCCGCGGCGTCCGCAGAGAGGTGCAGGAGTGCGGTTCATGAGACAGGTTGCCCTGACGTTGGTCGCCCTCGCGGTCGTTGCCGGCGTCATGTGGATGGGCGCGCGGCACGCCTTCGCCCACCTCGAGCAAGGCGTCAAGGCCCCGGATTTCACGCTGCAGGCCGCACAGGGCGGCGACGTTGCGACGGTCGATCTCAAGGCCGCGCTGGCGAAGGGTCCGGTCGTGCTGTACTTCTTCCCGAAGTCGTTCACCAAGGGCTGCACCGTCGAGGCGCACATGTTCTCCGAACACGTCGGCGACTACAAGAAGCTCGGCGCGCAAGTGATCGGCGTCAGCGGCGACGACATCGAGACGCAGAAGAAGTTCTCGACCGAGGAGTGCCGGTCGGCGTTCCTGGTCGCGTCCGACCCCGGGTTGAAGGTCGCCAAGCAGTACGACGCCTCGCTCGCCCCCGGCTACGCGAACCGCACCTCGTACGTGATCGCCCAAGACGGGACGATCGCCTATGCGTACACCAGCCTCGATCCGGCGAAACACGTCGACAACACGCTCGACGCGCTCAAGGCGCTCGCCGCCAAGAAATAGGGCACGACGCGCGTCCTGATCCCGCTGCCGAAGCTGGACTTCGACCCCTCGGAGGTCGCGGTCAGCTGGTCGGTGTTGCGGGGCGCGGGCGTCGAGGTCACCTTCGCAACGCCTGACGGCGCGCCGGCGGCCGGCGATCCCATCATGCTCGACGGACGCGGACTGACGGCGTTGGGATGGCTGCTGCGCGCCAACCGCGCCGCGCGCACCGCGTACCGCGCGCTCGTCACCGACCCGGCGTTCCGCGCGCCGGTCGCCTACGCCCAGCTGCAGCCTGAAGCGTACGACGGCCTGGTGCTGCCCGGCGGGCACCGCGCGCGCGGGATGCGCGAGTACCTCGAAAGCCCGGTGCTGCAACGCTTCGTTGCGGCGTTCTTCGAGAGCGGCAAGCCGGTCGGCGCGATCTGTCACGGCGTCGTGCTCGCGGCGCGCGCGCGGTCCGCGAGCGGTGCATCGGTGCTGCGCGGGCGCACGACGACCGCGCTGACCTGGTCGCTCGAACGCAGCGCGTGGAGGCTCGGCCGCATCGCGCGGTTTTGGGACCCGAACTACTACCGCACGTACAGCGAGGGATCGAACGATCCGGCCGGCTATTGCAGCGTCCAGGCCGAGGTGACGCGCGCGCTCGCGTCGCCCGGCGATTTTCTCGACGTGCCGCGCTCGGCGCCGGACTACGCGCTCAAGACGTCGGGGCTGGCCCGCGACAGCGCGAGCGACGCGCGGCCGGCCTGGGTCGTGCGCGACGGAAACTACGTCTCGGCACGTTGGCCCGGCGACGTGTACACCTTCGCGCGCACGTTCATCGACGTGCTGCGAGCCGCGACCGCCGTCTCCGGCTGATCGTCGCGGTCAGCGTGCTGCGAGCGCCGCCGACAACTCGATCGTCGTCGCGCCGGCGGCCGCTGCGGCAGCGGCGAGCTCGGGGCTGGCGGTGAAGAGGATGCACTGCCCGCCCCGCGCGCCGTGGACGAGCACGGGGAGGCAGCGTGCGACGCGCTCCGCATCCCAGAACGCGAAGGGATCGTCGAGCAGCAGCGGCGGGGTCTCGAGCCCTTCGGCGAACATCCGCGCGGTCGCGAAGCGGACGACGAGCGCGATCTGATCGCGGGTTCCGGCGGAGAGCTTGTCGAGCTCTTCGATCGCGCCGGTCTCGGGGACGCGCACGCGAATCGCGAGCGTGGCCGGATCGAGCCGCACCTCGCCGTACCGGCCGCCGGTGATCGCGCCGAGGACGCCGGCGCTATACTCCTCGAGCCGGCGCGCGAACGCGCGGTGCGCCTCGTCCTTGCGCGCGTCGATCGTCTTGCGCGCGAGCTTCAGCGCCCGGTCGAACGCGTCGAGCCGCGCGATCTCGCCACGCGTCGCTGCGAGCTCTTCGTCGAGTGCCGCGATGTCGGCGACGCTGTCCTCGCCGGCGTGCAACTCGCCGTCGAGCGTCGCAACCGAAAGCTGGGCATCGCGCGCGCGGCCGTCGAGCTCCGCCCGTTCGGCTTCGAGCTTGCGCAGCGTCTGCGGATCGTCTTGCACCGCGGGTTCGGCACCGGCTGCCAGCAGCGCGTCGTATTCAGCCTGCAGCGCGTAGTCGTCGTCGCCGTGGAGGATGTTGCTCCGCTGCATCGCCAGCATCGCGAGCCGCGCGTCGAGCCCGTCGCGTTCGCGGCGCCGTGCGGCGCGCCGGCCCGCCGCGGCGCGCCGCGCATCGCGCTCACCCGCAACGTCGGGGACGAGCGCATCGGCCAGCTCGTCGAAGCGGGCGCCTTCGGCCCGCGCGGCCTCGCGCGCGGTGTGCGCGCGCGCCTCCGTCTTCTGCGCGGCCTGCTCGCGCGCGGTCAGCGCCCGCAAGCGCTCGCGGCGATGCCCGAGCTCGTCCATCGTCGCGATTCCAAGCGGTTCGAGGACGCGTGCCACCGCGTTCGCCGCGGTACCCTCGTCGTCGAGCGCCGCGTCGGCGACGCGCTGCCGCGCGTCGGCCTCACGCCGGCGTGCCGCGCGCGAGCGTGCGCCGGCGAACGCAGCGAGCGCGAGGACGAGCGCGATCGCGCTCGCGACCGCCGTCCACAGCCAGAGATGCGCGATCGCGACGCCCACGTCGACGATCGTTCCGGCGAGCGCGGCGGCGACGAGCCCGCCGGCCAGCGAGCGGCCACCACCGCCGTCGCGGCGTGCGGCCGCGGCCTCGCTCGCGGCGGCGGCGGCGCGCGCGCGCGCCGCTTCGGCCTGGGTGCAGGCCGCGCGTAGCGCGTCGAACGCAGCGTCGTCGAACGTTCCGGCGTCCCGGCGGCGCGCGGCGAGCTCGTCGCATTCGCCGGCCGTCAGCGCCTCCTCGGCGACGCCGCGTGCCGCCGCCTCGGCGACGCTGTCGGAGGAGCGCCAGGAATGGTACGCGTCGTCGAGCGCCGCGACCCGGTCGGCGGCGAAGGTCGCGACGTCGTCGAACGCTCCGCGCGCGGCCTGCAGCGTCGCGAGCTCGTCGCGATACTCTTTGAGCGCATCGAGCCGGGCGCGCACGCGCGCGGCGCGCAGCGTGCGGATGCGGCGGTCCAGCTCGGACGCGGCGGCGGCGTCGCGATCGCGCTGCGTGCGTGCGGAGACGATCTTTTCGCGCAGCGAGGTGAGCCGCTCCAGCGCCGCGCGCGCATCTTCGGTCGCGCGGACTTGCTCCGCTTCCAGATCGCGCAACCGCCGCAGCGGGACGTTCTTGTGCGCGCGCTCGGTTCCGACGTGCTCGCGCTGCGCTTCATCGAGCCGCTTGAGCGCGCCGAGCGCCGCGTCTTCCTTCGGGCCGCCGCCGAGCGCCTGCGCGAGCGCGGTTGAAACCTCGCCCGCGGCGCCGCTTTCGAGCGCGATCGCGTGCTGCCGCACGCAAGCCGTCTGCAGGAAGACCTCCAGCGGGATCTGCAGGTGGACATCGCCGGGATTGCGCGTCTTCCCCAGGCCGAGCCGCGCCGCCGCGTCCGCGCCGCCGGCGTCGAAGATGCGCACGCCTTTCGTGTCGCGCTCGAGCGCGCGGTGGACTTCCCATGCCGCGCCGTCCGAGGTCTCGTAGGTGAGCGCCGTCGCGTAGGCGCTGCCTGTCCACGGGCGCCAGCGATCCTTCTCGCCGCGCTGCAGGCCGTAGAGCGAGGCGACGATCGCCGCAGCGAGCGTCGACTTCCCGGCCTCATTCGGCCCGACGACGACGTTGAGCCCCGGTCCGAAGGCGAACGTGCGATCGGCGAGCCGTCCGAAACCGTCGATGCGGAGCGAACGTACTTTCACGGGCGCAGCTCGCTGCCGGCGAACGCCTCCACCGTCAGGCGCAGCGCGGCGCGCGCATCGGCGTCGCCGGCGTCCGCGAGGGCGAGCAGATCGGCGACGGCGCGGCCGCGCACGTTCGGTTCGCGCGCGATCCCCGCGTAGTCGGCGGCGATCGTGTCGTCGGCGATCTCGATCGCGCCGACCGCACTGCCGAATCGGTCGGCGATCAGGTCGCGGTCGACGCGCGTCCCGGGCGCGATCGTGCCGACCAGGCGCACGCGCAGAAAGTCGTCGCGGCCGTAGGGCGCGAGCGCCGCTTCGAGCGCGCCGAGGACGAAGTGCTCGCTCGCCGCGTCGGCGAGCGGAACGTCGAGATCGATGAGCCGCGTGCGTGCGAGCTCGACCGCCTCGAACGCGACCTGCCCGTTCTCGACGGTGACGACGAGCGCTCCGTGCGCGCCGCGTTCGCCGAACTTGATCGGCTCAGGCGACCCGGGATAGGCCAGCCGTGGTACGCCGGCCTCGTCGCGCACGACCGTGCCGCCGTGATAGTGCCCGGTCAGCGCGCAGGTCGCGCCGGACGCGACGATCTCGGCGAGGGTGAACGGGGCGGTGGCGCGCTTCCCCGGCGGACAGCGGTCTTCGTCGCTGCCGTGGACCAGCGCGAGCCGCACCCCGGGCCGGTCGAAGCGTGCGTTCGCGAAGGGCCGTCCCGGCTCGGCCGGCGCGTGCCCGAACCCGTAGATCGTCACGCCGTCCGCGAGCGGATACGAGGTCCACGCCGGCTCGGCGAAGACGCGCAGGTTCGGCGGGCAATCGTCGCGTGCGTACAGGGCGCGCGCCGAGTACGGATCGTGATTCCCGGGCGCGACGAACACCGGCCCGCCAAAGCGTGCGAGCTGCGCGAAGACGAAGCGTGCGGTTTGCGGCCCGGCGCGCTCGGCTTCGTACAAGTCCCCGCCGATCGTCAAGGCGTCGGCGTGCCGTTCGAGCGCGAGGTCGACGATGCGCACGAATCCGTCGGCCAGCGCGGCGCGGCGGCGCGCGCCGCCGCGCACCTCGGTGAACGCGGTCTCGAGGTGGACGTCGGCCGCATGCACGATCGTCGTCTTTGCGCCCATCGTACGCTTGTTCGCCACCGGCAGGGGAAAAGCCGGGCTCCGGGTATGAGGCCGGGACCAAGCATCGTAGCCGGAGGATCGCGTATGCGACATTCCTTCCTTGCCCTTGCGGCCGCCGCGGTCGCCTGCAGCGTCGTCGCCGCGGCCACGCCCGTCGCGACGCATGCCGACAACGGGCCGACGGAGGTCGTCGTCGGCGCCGTCCTGCCCTTGACCGGCGAGGAGAGCACGGTCGGGACCTATTACAAGGCGGCATACGAGCTGGCGACCAAGGAGATCAACGACCACGGCGGCGTCGAGCTCCGCACGTACGGCCGGAAGATCCCGGTCAAGCTGATCATCTACGATGATAAGACCGACGCCGCGACCTCGCGCAACTTGTACGAGCGCCTCGCGGTGCAGGATCACGTCGATGCGATGCTGGGCGGTTATTCGACCGATCTCGTCCAAGCGCAGACCGTCGTCCCGAACCAGCACCAGATCCCGTACGTCGGCGGCGGCGGGGCGGCGTCGGCGATTTACAAGCGCGGCTTCAAAACGATCTTCAGCCTGCTCGCGTCGATCGAAAACCTCGCGTACACCGAGTGCGACTTCATCGAGGAGATGCAGGCGGCGAAGAAGCTGCCGAAGCCGCTGCGCATGGCCGTCGTGTTCGAGAACACGCCGCACGGGCAAGATTTCGCCAGGGGTCTCGCGCAGCGCGCGAAGGCGAAGCCGCAGAGTTTCCAGATCGTGATGAACGAGGCGTTCGACCTGCACGGCAAAGACTTCACGCCGCTGCTCCAAAAGGTGAAGGCGACGAACGCGAACGCGTTCATGGCGGACGCGCACCTCGATGACTACATCACGATGCAGCGCCAATACACCCAAGCCGGGATGCACCACGCCTACATCACGTACGGCGCGCGCGGGCCCGACAAGAAGGGTCGCGACGCGCTCGGGAAGAGCGCCGACTACATCGTCGCCGCGTCGTGGTGGAATCAGGCAATCCCGAACGCCGCGGTCAAGGCGTTCGACGACAAGTGGGCCAAGGCGTATCCCAAGCTCAACACCGAGTGGTACTCGGCGCTCCCGTACGAGACGGCGCGCACGCTGTACATCGCGCTGACCGAGACCGGCTCGGTCGACAAGGCGAAACTGGTCGAGACGCTGCGTCACATCGACATTCGCGACACGGTGCTGCCCGGCGGGCACATCAAGTTCCCGGCGGACGGGCAGATCGAAGCGCCCTTCGTCGTGACCGAGAACCTGCCCGACGGCAAGACCGTGATCGTCTACCCGCACGCCGAGAAGACCGGCGAGGCGGTCCTGCCTGTGCCGGGATCCTAGGCGGCGCACTCCTGGACACCCTCTCGACCCTGATCTCCGCGCTGCTGGTCGCGGGGCTGTATGCCGCTATGTCGTACGGTCTCGCGCTCATCTACGGCGTGCTGAAGATCATCAACCTCGCCAACGCCGGGTTCCTGATGCTGGGCGCGTACGTGACGTGGTGGCTCTTTACCGCCTACCACGTCGACCCGCTGCTCGCGCCGCTGGTGATCATCCCCGTCTTTTTCCTGATCGGGGTCGGGCTGGAGCGCACGCTCGTGCGGCGCGTTCTCGGCTCCGAGCCGATCATCTCGCTGCTGCTACTGTTCGGCGTCTGGCTCGTGCTGCAGAACCTGGCCTACGTCATCTGGACCGGCGACACGCGCTCGATCGAGAACTCGTTCATCGAGTCGACCGTCAAGCTCGGCGGGCTGCAGCTCTCGATCCCGCGGCTGTACGTGTTCGCGATGGGCGTCCTCAGCCTGATCGCGCTGCAGCTGTTTCTCACCCGCACGTACCTCGGCCGGGCGATCCGCGCGACCGCGCAGGACCGCGACGCGGCGCGGCTGGTCGGCGTCGACGTCGATCGCGTGATGGGGATCGCGTTCGGGATCGGGATCGCGCTGGCAGGCTTCGGCGGCTCGCTGCTCTCGCTGCTGTTCTCGTTCACGCCTGATTTCGGGCGCGTGCTCTCGCTCAAGTCGTTCTGCATCGTCGTGCTGGGCGGACTCGATTCGATCGTCGGCGTCGCGTTCGGTTCGGTCGCGCTGGCGATCGCCGAGGCGTTCGGCGTGCGGTACATGCCCGCGTCGATGCAGGATCTGATCTCGTTCGTCGTGCTGGTCGTCGTCCTGGTCGCGCTTCCGAAGGGGATCGTCGGAACGCTGCGGTCGCTGCGCCGTGGCTAGGAACGCGGCGTTTGCCGCGATCGCGATCGCGGCATTGATCGCGGTCCCGTTCGTCGCGCCGCACGCCGAGTACGCGCTCGACGTGCTGTTCCTGATCTTCCTGTACGGCGCGATGGCGACGGCGTGGAATCTGGTCGGGGGCTTCGCGGGCCAGGTTTCGTTCGGGCACGCGGCGTTCTTGGGGATCGGCGCGTACGCGACGGCGATCATGACGCAGAACGGCATCTCGCTCTGGATATCGGTTCCGGTCTCGGCGCTGCTCGCCGGCGCGTACTCGCTGGTGATCGGGATCCCCGCGTTCCGGTTGCGCGGCCCGTACTTCTCGATCGCGACGATCGGAATCGGCGAGGCGACGCGTCTGATCGCGCGCAACTGGTCCTCGCTGACCGGCGGGGTTTCGGGGCTGACGCTGTCGAGCGCGCCGCCGCTGCTGCTGCAGTACTTCGCGGCGCTCGCGCTGCTGGTCGCCGCCGTCGGCCTCGCGGCATGGATCCGCGCCTCGCGGTTCGGCTACGCCCTGGCCGCGGTGCGCCAGGACACGGACGCCGCCGAGACGCTCGGCGTGGCGACGACCGTCGCGAAGACCCAGGCACTCTTCCTCTCGGCGTGCATCCTCGGCGTCGCGGGGAGCGTCTACGCGCTGCATTACCTGTTCGTCAGCCCGGATTCCGTGTTCGGCTTCTCGACCTCGATCGCGCTGGTGATCATGCCGATCATCGGCGGGCTCGGCACGGTGACCGGCCCGCTGATCGGTGCCGTCATCTACACGTTCATCCGCGAACAGCTGGCGGCGACGCTCGCCAACGTCGACCTGCTCGCGTTCGGGGTGCTGCTGATCGCGATCGTCGTCTTCGAGCCGCGCGGCATCCTCGGGATCGCCGACCGGATCCGCAGGATGCGCAAGCCGCCGGCCGTGACGGTGCCCGATGGCTGACCCGATCCTCGAAGGCCGCGGCCTGACCAAACGGTTCGGGGGTTTGATCGCCGTCGACGGCGTCGACATCGCGATCGAGCGCGGCGAGATCTGCGGCTTGATTGGGCCGAACGGCGCGGGAAAGTCGACGTTGTTTCGGCTCATCTCCGGCGTCATGCGACCGACGGCGGGCACCGTCACGTTCAACGGCCGTCCGATCACCGGCCGCTCGGCGCACGACATCTGCGTCGCCGGCGTCGCCGTCACGCACCAGATCGTGCGGCCGTTCCGCGACATGAGCGTGGTTGAAAACGTGATGGTCGGCGCGTTCTTCGGACACCGACCACGCCCGCGCGGCCGCGGCGGCGCACGCGCCGCCGCGATGGAAGAGCTCGAGGTGTGCGGCCTCGCCGATCGGGCCGAGTCGCCGGCGCGATCGCTCACGCTGGGCGGACACAAACGGCTCGAGATCGCGCGTGCGCTCGCAACGCGCCCCAAGGTGCTGCTGCTCGACGAGGTGCTCGCCGGTCTGAACCCGACCGAGACGGATCGCACCCTCGATCTCGTGCGAACGGTACGCGAACGCGGGACGACGATCGTGATGGTCGAGCACAACCTGCGCGCGGTGCGCGGTGTGTGCTCGCGTATCGTCGTGCTGGTCGAGGGACGCAAGATCGTCGAGGGCGATCCCGACGCCGTGCTGACCGACGAGCGTGTCGTCAGCGCGTATCTCGGAACGGCGGCGCATGCTTGAGGTGAACGCACTCGCCGTCGCTTACGGCGACGTGCAGGTGCTGTGGGACGTTTCGCTGCGCGTCGAGCAGGGCGAGATCGTCACGCTGCTCGGCGCGAACGGAGCCGGCAAGACGACGCTGCTGTGCGCGATCTCGCGCACCGTTCCCGTGCGCGGGGGAACGATCGTGCTGAGTGGAGAGCGCATCGACCGGGCGCCCTCGGCGCGCGTCGTCGAGCTCGGAATCGCGCACGTCCCCGAAGGCCGCCGGCTGTGGCCCGACATGAGCGTCGAGGACAACTTGCTGCTCGGCTCGTACCCGCGCCGCGCGCGGGCCGACGTGCGCGGCTCGCTCGAGTATGTCTTCGGGCTCTTTCCGCGCGTCGCCGAACGCCGCGCTCAGATCGCGGGGACGCTCTCCGGCGGCGAGCAGCAGATGGTCGCGATCGCGCGCGGCCTGATGAGCAAACCGTCCCTGCTCATGCTCGACGAGCCGTCGCTCGGGCTCGCGCCGATCATCGTCACCGAGCTGTTCGAGACGATCCGGCGCATCAACGCGGCGGGGACGACCGTACTGCTCGTCGAGCAGAACGTGCTCCAGGCGCTGGAGATCGCGACCCGCGGTTACGTCGTCGAGACCGGACGCGTCGTCAGCAGCGGAACCCGTGCCGAGCTGCTCGCGAGCGACGAGATCAAGAAAGCCTACCTGGGACTCTAGCCGTGAGCAGCTCGCGCAGGCGCGGCTTCTCGACTTTGCCCATCGCGTTGCGCGGCAGCGCGTCGATAAGATACAGGTGCTTGGGTACCTTGAAGCTCGCGAGCCGCTCGCGCAACGTCGCCAGCGCGCGCTCCGCGTCGAAGCCCTCACCGGTCTCGACGAACGCGACCGGGATCTCGCCGCGCGCAGGGTCGGGCTGCCCGATGACGGCCGCGGCGCGGATCCCGGGGATGCGCAGCAGCTCGTCCTCGACCTCGATCGGGTAGACGTTGAAGCCGCCGCTGATCACCAGCTCTTTCAAGCGGCCGTTGATCGTGTAGCCGCGCTCCGGGTCGAAGGTCGCCAGGTCGCCGCTCTTGTACCAGCGGCGGCCCTGCGCGTCGTGCGCGAACGCCGCGCCCGTCGCTGCGTCGTTGCGCCAGTACGCCTTGAACACGTTCGGCCCATGGACCAGGATCTCGCCCGCCTCGCCGGGCGCGACGTCGGCGGCGGTCGCGGGATCGCCGAGCCGCACCTCGACCTTCGGCAGCGGGAAACCGACCGTACCGGCGTGGCGCGGTCCCTCGTAGCGGTTGCTGAGGGCGAACCCGAACTCGGTCGAGCCGTAGCGTTCGAGGATCGAGACGCCGAAGCGCCGGGCAAACTCTTCGTGCACGCTCGCCGGCAGCGCCGCCGAGCCCGAGACGAACAGCCGCACGCGGTCGAACCGCACCCCCGGCGCCGCCTGTTCGAGGATGCGCACGTACATGGTCGGGACGCCGAAGAACATCGTCGCCTCGCCGGCGGCGAGCGACGCGACGACCGGCTGCGCCTCGAAGCGCTCGCGTAGCAGCACGCGCGCGCCGGCGACCAGCGTTCCGTTCAGCCCCGCACCGAGACCGTGGACGTGGAACAGCGGCAGGGACAGCAGCAGCGTATCGGACGCCGTCCAGCGCCACGCCTCGACCAGCGCGTCGGCGATCGCGCCGAGGTTGCCGTGGGTCAGCAGCGCGCCCTTCGAACGGCCGGTGGTGCCGCTGGTGTAGATCAGGATCGCTCCGTCGTCCGGCTGCGGCGCGGGCGCGCCGGCGAGCGGTGCGATCGCGTCGTCGTGCGCCCAGCGCTCGACGTCCGCTAGCTGCACGATCGCGCGACCGTCCTGCGCGGAGACGAACTGCGCGCTCGCCTCGGAGACGGCGACGACGGTCGGCGTCGCGTCGGTCAGGATGTGCTGCAGGTCCGAACTCCGGTACAGCACGTTCACCGTGACGACGACCGCGCCGGCGCGCAAGCCGCCGAGGTACGCGTACACGAACCCGGGCCGGTTCTCGGCATAGACGGCGAGCCGGTCGCCGGGACGCAGCCCGGCGTCGCGCAGGCGCGCCGCGACGCGCAGCGAGGCGTCGCGCAGCTGCGCGTACGAGACGCCGTCGAGCGCGAGCGCATCGGGCCGTGCGGCGGCGTGCGCGTCGAGGGCGTCGAGGACCGAGCGCGTCATCCCGCGCCCCTTCGCTCACGCACCGAGGCGGTCCGCCAGCTCGCCGAGGTCGCGCACGGCGAGATCGATCTCCGGCGCAGCGACCGAATCGTGCGTCTGTTCGGGACCGTATTCCGTCGGGCGCGCGACGAACGCCGTGCGCATCCCCGTCGACGCGGCCGCTTTCAGGTCGCCGTTGTGCGCGGCGGCCAGCATCACGCGGTCCGGTGTCGTTGCGAGCAGTTCGACTGCGCCGCGGTAGGCTTCGGGATCGGGCTTGTAGTGACGGAACAGCTCCGCCGAAAAGATCACGTCCATCGGCAGCGGTGCGCTCTTCGCGAGATCCGCGAGCAGCCGCACGTTGCCGTTCGAAAGCGTGCCCAGGATGTAGCGCGTGCGCAGCCGCGTGAGCCCGGCGACGGCGTCCGGCCACGGCCGCAGCCGGTGCCAGCGGTCGACGCACCAGCGGCGCGCGTCCCCGTCGAGCGCGGCGGCGATGTTGAACTGGTCGGCGAGCGCGTCGAACGACTCCCGGTGCAGCACGTCGAGCGAGGTCCACGGCCGCTCGCCGCGGCGAACGCGGTCCATCGAGGGCATGTACATCCCGCGCCAACGGTCCACCAGCGCAGGCCAATCGACGATGAGACCGCGCTCGGAACCGAACGCGGTCAGGTCTTCGATCAAGCTGGTCCGCCAGTCGACGAGCGTCCCGAAGACGTCGAAGACCAGCGCCTCGACCCGGCTCAGGTCAGGTGAGATACTGATGGAACCACGCAGGCGTGCGCGTCACTGGTAGAGGTGGCCGCAGGCGGTGGCGCGCGAACCGGCCGCGTTCGTGGAGAAGACGACGACGTTGTAATTGCCCGAGAGCAGCTTGTCCTCGGGCGCTTTGACGACGGAGCGCGAGGCGCCGTCCTTCATGTCGGTTAGATAGTACGCCGGCCCGCTGGAGCCGATATCGTCGCACGAGGGACCGCGATAGAAGCGCACCGACTGCCCGCGGCCCGGGATCGTTCCGTGGAGCTCGACGAGGACGCGGGTGTTGGCACCGCCGTTGAACAGGGTCACCGTCCCGACCTGACCCGAGTTGTTGACCTCCTCGATGCCGCGCTGTGTGCCGGCCCCCGGATCGCCGGGGGTCTGCGCGGACGCCGCGGCGGTGGTGAGCAGCGCCGCGGCGAGCGCGGCAACGAATCGCTTCATGAAGCCTCCTCGAGCTAGGGCCGTCCGCGGACGGGAGGTCGGATGCTTCGGCCTGGGCGAGGAGTGGGGCCTTCACCGCGGAAGGCGCGTCCATGGACCGACCGCTGTTTCTTCTCGGCGTCCTCGCCGCGTCGTTCGCCGCCGCGGCGCCCGCGCGAGCCGCCGACGCCCCCGTCGCGACGATCGACGACCTGGTCGCGGCAAACCGGATCCTCGCGCACGAGAACGTGGTGGACGGCTTCGGCCACGTCAGCGCGCGCGATCCGCAGAACGCGAACCAGTACTGGCTCTCCCGGAGCATGGCACCGGCGCTGGTGACCGCCGCCGACATCCTGACCTACGACCTCGACAGCAACGCGCTCAACGCCACCGGCCGCACGAGTTTTCTCGAACGCTTCATCCACGGCGCGATCTACAAAGCGCGGCCCGATGTCAAGGCGGTCGTGCACGCGCACACCCCCGCGGTGATCCCGTTCGGGGTCTCGACCGTAAAGCTGCAGCCGGTCTTCCACCTCGCCTCGTTCATCGGCGCCGGCGCTCCGGTGTT
The DNA here is from genome assembly GCA_003168375.1 of Vulcanimicrobiota bacterium. GTDB lineage: Bacteria > Vulcanimicrobiota > Vulcanimicrobiia > Vulcanimicrobiales > Vulcanimicrobiaceae > Vulcanimicrobium > Vulcanimicrobium winogradskyi. The sequence continues at coordinate 886,665 of PMSI01000001.1, read as the reverse complement.
CGAGATCCGCGACGCGGGCGGTCCGGCGACGGACTTGCTGGTGAAGACGAATCCGCTCGGCGATGCGCTCGCGCGGACGCTGGGAAGCGCCAATATCGCGCTGATGCGCGGCCACGGCATGGTCGTGGTCGGAACCTCGATCCCCGAAGCGGTCTTTCGCGCCTATTACACGGGACAAGACGCCCAGCTGCAGTCCGAAGCGCTCCGGCTCGGCGGACGCCCGACCTATCTCAACGCGGAGGAGGCGAGCAACGCCTCGCAGACCGTCACCGGACTGATCGACCGCGCCTGGCAGCTCTGGAAGCGCGCCGCCGCGTCGCCGTAACGTTTCAGCGCTCGCGATTGAAGCGATTGCGCCACGTCGCGCGCTCGGACTGGTCGTCGTCGGCATCCTTGCGGTGACACGCGTCGCAGACCGTCTTCTTGGTCGGGATCGGATACGGCGTCTTGCTCCAGCGGTGCTGCAGATCGTGCACGAGGTGAGCCGCACGGTGACAGCTCGGACAGACGAAATGCTCGCCGTCCGGCAGCAACGCAGGATCGGCCGGCGTCCACGTCTCGAGCGCTCCGTGGTAGTGCGGCCCGCGCGCGAGCCTCTCCTGATAGATCCGTCGCTGCGCCGCAGCAGCGTCCACCGCGTCCGTCGCGGCACGTTCGTCGTCGGCGCGGCACTCCGGACAGATCGAGGCGCGCAGCGTCCGGACGTCTTTGAGCTGCTTGCACCTGCCGCACCGGAACTCGATCGAAGCCATCGACCGTCCATCTAGTGAAAGTTCCGGGCGCGCACCTTCTCGGTCGTACCGTGGGCGTCGAGGCTCCAGCAGCGTTTCATGATCACGTCGATGCAGCCTTGCTCCTTCTGCAGCACGCCCTCGACGATCAGGCACTGCGAGCCGCGGATCGTGCGGCGATAGCGCTCGTAGACGTCCGGGCGCACGATCACGTTTACCAGACCCGTCTCGTCCTCGATGGTGAGGAAGACGAACCCCTTCGCGGTGCCCGGCCGCTGGCGTGTGATCACCAGGCCGCCGATCTTGCAGACGAGGTTCTGCGGCATCGCGGGCAGACGGCTCGCGGCGAGGACGTTCTGCGCGTCGAGGAAAGAGCGCACGTGCGCGATCGGCTGCACGTCGCTCACGCCGGTCGCGTGAATGTCGAGCGTCGTCTGTTCGACCGCACTCAGCGCGGGTAACGCGGGTTCGGGCTCGTCGACGATCTCCATCGCACGCCCGAGCTCGCCGCGTGCCTCGCGCTCGTCGAGGCCGCGCAGCGCCCACATCGCTTCGCGCCGCGTCGGAAACCACCGCACGAACGCGCCGGCCGCGGCGAGGTTCTCCAGTGCGTCACGCTCGAGCTCGGTACGGCGCGCAAAATCGACCAGATCGGAGAACTCGCGGTCTCCATGCGTCAGCGTGCGTTCCAGCCGGCTGCGCTGCACCTCGCCCATTCCGCGCACGAGGTGGAACCCCAGCCGTAGCGCGCCGTCGCTGTCGACGAAGCTCCACCACTCGCTCTCGTTGACGACGATCGGCTTCACCACGACGTCGTGGCGGCGCGCGTCGTTGACGAGCACTTCGGTCGAGTAGAAACCCATCGGCTGCACGTTGAGGATCGCCGCGCAGAAGATCGCCGGCTCGTGGCACTTCACGTACGCCGACGCGTAGGCGAGCAGCGCGAACGAGGCCGCGTGCGACTCGGGGAAGCCGTAGTCAGCGAAGCCTTCGAGCATGTGAAAGAGCTTATCGGCGTCCTCGCGCGGGATGCCGTTCCGCACCATTCCCTCCACCAGCGGTGGATAGAGCTCGGCCATCCGCTCGCGCGAGCGTTTGTGCCCCATCGCGCGGCGCAGACGATCCGCTTCCCCCGCGCTGAATCCGGCCGCTTCCATCGCCATGCGCATCCCCTGCTCTTGGAAGAGCGGGACGCCGAGCGTCCGTTCCAAGATCGGCTTCAGCTTGGGATGCGGATACGTCACCGGCTCCTGGCCGTTGCGGCGGCGCAGGAACGGGTGGATCATGTCGCCTTGGATCGGCCCCGGCCGGATGATCGCGACCTGCATCACGAGGTCGTAGAAGCAGTGCGGTTTCAAGCGCGGCAGCATCGACATCTGCGCGCGCGACTCGACTTGAAAGACGCCGATCGAATCGGCGCGCTGCAGCATCTCGTACGTCGGGCGGTCGTCCGGCGGGATGTCGTTCAGCGAGAGCGGACCGCGCTCGGGGTAGCGCCGGCGATGAAGCGCGAACGCGTCGCGCAGCAGCGAGAGCATCCCGAGTCCGAGCAGATCGATCTTGATGAGACCCAAGTCGGAGAGGTCGTCCTTGTCCCATTGCACGATGGTGCGGTCGCGCATCGTCGCCCACTCGACCGGTGCGACCTCGACCAGCGGCGAGCGCGTGATCACCATTCCGCCGCTGTGGATCCCCATGTGCCGCGGGAAGCCGTCGATACGCCGGCAGATCGTCAGCAGCATCGTGCCGAGCGCGCCGCCGACCGGACCGCGGATCTGCGGATCGGGGTCGCGACCGAAGTACTCGTCGGCATCCCCGAAGCCGGGGACGAGCGAACGGCCCGGGGTCGCCGCCGGCGCGTCGTTGTTACGCGAGTGAAAAACGTTCGAGCCCGCATCGAGGTCGCGCCGCTTCGCGACGGAGTGCGGGATCGGTTTGGCCGTATCGTGCACGGCGCCGACCGCGCCGGCGAGCGATTCGCGCGCGTCGTACTCGCGCACGACGGCATCGACCTGGCCGAGCGTCAACCCGAGCGCTTTGCCGACGTCGCGGATCGCCGAGCGCGTGCGGTAGGTGATCACTTCGGCCGCCATCGCCGCGTGCTCGCGCCCGTAGCGCTCGTAGACGTACTGGATCACCTGCTCGCGGTCTTGGTGCGCGAAGTCGATGTCGATGTCGGGGACCTCGCCGCGCTCCTCGCTCAGAAAGCGCTCGAAGAGCAGCCCGCTCGCGACCGGATCGATCGCGGTGATCCCGAGCGCGTAGCAGACCGCCGAGTTCGCCGCCGAACCGCGTCCTTGCGCGAGGACGCCCAGCCGCTTCGCGGCGTTCGCGATGTCCCACACCACCAGGAAGTAGCCGGCGAGATCCATCCGCGCGATGATCCCGAGCTCGTACTCCAGTTGGCGCTCGACCTTGGGATCGAGCGGCTGCGCGTACCGCTCTCGCGTGCCCTGGTACACGAGCGTGCGCAGATACGACTGCGCCGACGTCTCGCCGGCGGGGATCGAGTAGAGCGGAAACTCGCCGTGCAGCTTGTCGAGCCGGAACGTACAGTGCTCGGCGATTGCCAGCGTGTTCGCGATCGCGAGCGGAAACTCGGCGAACAGCCGCGCCATCTGCGCCGGCGTCTTGAGATGGTGCTCGTGATTCGGGCGCAGCAGCGTCCCCGCGTTCTGCAGCGCCGTCGTGTACTTCACGCAGGTCAGCACGTCGCACAGCCGCGCGTCCTCGCGCGTCGCGTACGCGACGCCGTTGGTCGCGACGTACGGAACGTCGAGCCGCATCGCGAGCCGCACCAGCGCGCGAATGAGCGCCGCATCTTCCGGCCGCACGTGATGCTGCAGCTCGAGATAGAAGCGTCCCGGGAAGAGGTCGCGCAGGCGCGCGCCGAGGGCGACCGCGGCGTCGGTGTCGCGCCGCAGCAGCGCCTTTTCCACCACGCCGTTGCGGCCGCCGGAGAGCGCGATCAGCCCGGCCGTCCGCCCCTCGAGATCGTCGAGCCGCAGCCGCGCGTCGCGCTTGCGCCCGCGGAGCTGCGCGGTCGAGATCAAGCGCGCGAGGTTGCCGAAGCCGGTCTTGTCGGCCGCGATCAGAACGAGCCGCGGGGTGTCGGTCGGCACCTCCTTGGCCGGCCGGGCGGGGCGCCCTTCGACAGGCTCAGGGTGACACCTGATCGGCTCGGCGTCGGTGGACTCCAGCGTCAGCTCGGCGCCGCAGAGCGCCGCGAACGAGCCCGCGGTTGCGGCGTGCTTCGCGAACCGCACCGCGCCGTAGAGCCCGTCGCGGTCGGTCAGCGCGATCCCGCGCAGCCCCAGCTGCGTTCCGTGCTCGACCAGCTCCTCGGGGTGCGTGGAGCCCTCGAGGAAGCTGAAGTTCGACCAGCAGTGGAGCTCGGCATACTCGGGGTCGGGCATCGGACTGAGGTGATACCCGAACACGTGTTCGATTCCCGCCGGACGACGGTACGATCATGGTACGGGGCGGGGCAGCGACCGTACGATGCAGCTGTGGAGGATGGTATTGACTGTTTTAACATAGTCATACGACTACTTTGAATTGGTTATGAAACTATGTTAAAATAGTCTATATGGCGACTCGCGAGGATTCCCTATTCGGCTCGCGACTGCGAGAGCGGATTCTGAAACTGCTGGTTTTGGTCGAACCGGCCTATCCTCGCCAGATCGCGACCTTGCTAGAAGCGCATCTCATCTCCGTGCAAAACGCCGTCATGGCTTTGCAAGATCTTGGTGTCGTCGCGTCGCGCCTGGTCGGTCGCACGCGACTGGTCGAGCTCGATCGTCGCTGGTATGCCGCGTCGGAGTTCCGTGCGCTCCTCGAACGGCTCGCAGAGGGGGACCCCGATATCCGAAATATCGCGGCGAAGGTGCGACAGCGCCCTCGCCGTCCAGGAAAGAAAATATGATTCGGGCCGACTCGTCGCTGATCGACGGTGCATTCGTCGTGTGCACCGCGCTCGACGCGGCCGGCATCACGGCGATCCTCTGCGGAGGAAGTGCGGCGACGTTCTACGCCCCTGAAGCGTATATGTCGGCCGACGCAGACTTTGTCATGACCGTCGACATCCCGCTGGCCGAAGTATCTCCGATTCTTGCCCGGCTTGGCTTCCGGAGGGAAGGCCGCATCTACGTACACGAGCTCGCCACCGAATGGAGCGTTGATTTTCCGCCGGGACCGTTAGCGATTGGGCGCGACTTCATAACGGAGTGGAGAACGGTCAAACGCGGTCACGAGCTCCTGCACGTGATCAGCGCGCTCGACGCGGTCCGCGACCGGTTCATGCACTATCTCGCGTGGAACGACTACTCCGGATTGACAACTGCGGTCAGCGTCGCGCGGGCGCAGCGCGACAGCATCGATCTCGACGCGCTTCGAGCCTGGACGGAGTTGGAACTCAAAGAAACTCCCGTCTACGAACGAAAACGCGTCGAGGCGCTCTTCAAGGCACTGCGCAAGCAGCGACTGTAGGGGGTCGAGTCGAACGCTGTCGCAGTGCGCTCCTTCGCGGTCCTCGCGCTGGCCTTGCTGGCATCGATCCCGGCGGCATCCGCCGCCGCGGTGGACGCGCCCCCGGCGCCGGCCGACGCGTGCGACGTCGGGCTCGCGGTGCGACGGATCGACGCGACCCGGGTTGCGCTGGCGTTCTGGACCGGCGGCCCGTCGCGAACGATCTCCGGAAGCACCGCGCTGTATGCGGGCGACCTGCGCTATGCCGTTCCGTTCCGCGCCTTCGCGCGCGAGCGCGACGGTTCGCACGGCGACGCAGTCCCGGTCGTCGTCCGGTTTCCGCGTCCGGTCGCGATCGACGCGGCGATCGTGACCTCACTCGACCCGCCGGCACGGCCGGTCTGCCGCGAGACGCTGATCCCGTGGGTCGCGCCGAACGCCGCACCCGAGGACGCCGACGACACGTTGCGCGCCGCCGTCGCCGGGCTTCCCGTCCAAGACGCGCCGCCGCCCGTCATGCTGCGCCATACCTGCCCCGAACGCAACGCGAGCGCGCATGCGATCAGCGTCGCGCGATCGATGGTGGCCGACGGTGCGGGCCGCAAGGCCGAGGTGCTGGTCACGCTCGACCCCAACGATCAGGTCATTGCGACCCGTATCGTCGTTTCGACCGGCGCCTCGCATCTCGACGTTGCGGCGCTCGACGCAGCGCGCCGGACGCGGTACGCGACCACGGTGTTCAACTGCACGAAGCTCGAAGCCGACTATGTCTTGACGGTGAGCTTCTGAGCCTCGCGGTTACTCCGCGACGATCGGTTTGATCTCGCCGAAGCGGCCGGCGCGGTAGTCCTCGAACGCGCGCTGGATCTCGTCGATCGAGTTCATCACGAAGGGGCCATAGCGCACCATCGGCTCCGCGATCGGACGGGCGCAGAGGAGCAGCGCGTCGAGCGGTTCGGTGCCGGTGTTCTCGAGCGCGATCGTTTCGCCGTCGTCGGCGAAGACGGCGTAGTCGCCGCGCCGCACCTCGCGGGTGCCGATGCTGCCGGCGCCGCCGAACACGTACGCCGTCGCGGTCCAACCGCGTGGGACGGGCTGTTCGACGCGCGCACCGGGGGCGAGCGTCACGTGCACGTACGACCACGGCGTCACGGTGTGAACCGGGCCGCGTACACCGAAGACCTCGCCCGCGAGGACACGTGCGGTGACGCCCTCGGACGGCCGCGCGACCGGGATCGTGTCGGACGGGACGTCTTTGTAGCTCGGCGCGAGCGCCTTGTCGGCCTTCGACAGGTTGACCCAGATCTGGAAACCGTGCCGGTGCCCGCCGCTGCGCAGGAACGCTTCGCTCGGCATCTCCGAGTGGACGAGCCCCGCTCCGCCGAGCATGTACTGCGCGTCGCCCGCCCGCAGGATCCCGTGGTTGCCGTGCGAGTCGAGGTGCTCCATCTCGCCGGCCAGCAGATAGGTGATCAGCTCGAAGCCCTTGTGGGGATGGTCCGGCGCGCCTTCGGCTTCGCCGGGGCCGTGGTCCATCGGACCCATCTCGTCGAGCAGCAAGAACGGGTCGACCTGTTCGACGGCGCGGGTCGGAAGCGGGCGGTGCACCAGGAAGCCGCCGCCTTCGAGGGTGGCGACGGCGGTGATCACGCGAGTGAGCGAGCGGGTGGTGGCGGTCTGAGCGGGCATTACGGACTTACTAACAGTAGCCGACCCTCAAGGGTTGCCGCTGAAGCCTAGGGCTGCGAGTCCTTGACCAGTGTCAAGGCGAGCCGGACCTCGTGCGTCCGCTGGACGCCGAGCTCGTTTGCCTGGACCTCGCCCCGCGCGTCGACCGAAAGCGGGACGACCTTGAACGCGTCGTAGAGCAGGTGCCCGCGATAGCCGGCGTGCTCGCCGCCCAGGTCGAGGTCGCGCGTGAACGAGATGTCGAGCCGGCCCTCGCCAGGGATGCGCACGACGCGAAAGCGGGTGCGGTGTTGCGCGCCGTCGCCGGTCGCGCCGTCGGCCGCCCACTCATCGCCCCGGCCGAGACCGGTCATGTTCTGCGCGCCCAGCGCGAAGAAGTAGACCAGCATCTTCGCCTCGGGCGAGAGCGGCCCGTCGCTTGCCATCGCGATCGTCACGACGCCGCGCGCATCGACGTCGACGCGCACCGGATCCGCGACGCCGGGTTCGGCGATGGTGAGCGAGATGCCGCGATCGTTCGTCGTGCCGACGAGGTCGAGCAGCAAACGCGAGGTCGACGCGCGGCCGTCGACGTTCGTGGTAACCGCGTACTCGACGTGACGCAACGGCTGATCGGCGAATGCCGCAGATGACGTTGCAACGAGCGCTGCGAGAATGCAAGTGATGACGCGCACGATGAATCCTTCCTTGGATGCCGAGAGCGTGTACTCAGGTATCGGCGCGCGCGCGCCGTTGCTTTATGTCGTGTTCGAGGACGAGCCGAGCGCCGCATCGACGAGCGGTCGGATGCGTTCGAGCGGATCGACCCCGGCGAACGTTTCCGGCGCGAACGTGCAGGCAAGGCCGAGCGCTGCAATCGTACCGCGCGATGCGAGCGCTCGCAGCGCTTCGGCGACCGCGCTCGCGCTCGGCCCGCCGGGCGCGGGGAAGCGTAGCGGCGGCAGCTCCGACGGATCGATGACGTCGACGTCGAGATGCACGTACCACGGTGAAGGCGGTAGCGATGCGCGCGCGAGCGCGGCGACGTCGTCGATACGCCGCACCGCCGATGCGTCGAGCAGCGCACGCTCGAGCGGATCGAGATCGCGTGCGCCGGCGAGCATGCACGCATCTTCGGGAACCGCACGCAAGCCGATCGCTCGCGTGAGCTGCGCACCCGCGCGACCGACGAGCATGGCCAGCGCCATTCCGCCGAGGTATCCGCTGCGCGTCGTGCGCGGCGTGTTGAAATCACCGTGCGCGTCGAGCCAGATCACGCTCGGCGACAAACCGCGCCGCTGCAATCCTGCCACCGTCGCGAGCGCCGTCGTGCAGTCGCCGCTCGCGACGACGGCCGGTTCGGTGCTTGCCGCGACCCGGGCGGCGACCTGGTCGTACAACCGCGTGACCATCGCGCCGGCCGGCCCCTTCGAGACGATCACCGCATCGTCGGCGGCGAACGCGTCCGCCATCTTCGGCAGCGCCTCGGCGTGGTGATACGGAACCAGGATGCGTCGCACGGCGGGCGGTCTTCGGCGGCGGAGGCGAGAAACCGCCGCACGATGCCGCGCCCGCTGATCGAGCTCGAGCGCGTGAACGTCCATCTCGACGGGCGTCACGTTCTGCACGACGTTTCCTGGACGCTGCGCCCGGGACAGCAGTGGGCGATCGTGGGCCCGAACGGTTCCGGAAAGAGCACGCTGCTGGGCGTGATTCGCGGCGACCGCTGGATCGATCCCGACGGCGGCGTGCGCAGGTACGCGCTCGACGGGGCGGAGCAGCCGGTCGCTGCCGCGGCCCCGCGCATCGGCTACGTCTCCCCCGAACTGCAGGAGCGCTACACGCGGCTCGACCTGAGCTTTTCCGGCCGCGTGCTGATTGCGACCGGGCTGCACGATTCCGTGTACCTTCCGCGCGGGCTCGACCCCTCGGAGCGCGAGCGGGCCGACGCCCTCGTCGACCGCTTCGGCCTGGACGCGATCGCCGCGCGTCCGGTGCGCGAACTCTCGTTCGGGGAGCTGCGCGTCCTGCTCGTCGCGCGAGCGCTCGTTCGTTCGCCTCGGGTCCTGGTGCTCGACGAGTTCACCAACGGGCTCGACCGGCGGATGCGACGCGAGCTGCTCGCGTTTCTCGCCCGCGTCGCCGGGACGACGCACGTCGTGTGCGCGTCCCATCGCACCGGCGACCTCCCCGAGACGACGAACGCGCACGCGGTGCTCGACGGCGGGCGGATCGCCGTGCTGGGCGACGGTCCTCCCCGGTCCGCACGTCTGCGGGCCGGGCCCGAGCGGCGGCCTGCCGCGACGCCCGTGGACGACGAACCGCTCGTCGCGATTCGCGGCGCGGACGTCTACCGCGGCGAAAACCTCGTCCTGCGCGGGATCGACTGGTCGCTGCGGCGCGGCCAACACACCGTGATTCGCGGCGAGAACGGTTCGGGGAAGAGCACGTTCGCAGAACTCATCGCCGGCACGGTGCCTGCCGCGTACGGTGCGGACGTCGTGCGGTTCGGCGAGCGCGGCCCGTTCGATCTCTGGGAGCTCAAACGGCGCATCGCGCACGTCTCCGACCAGCTGCAAACCGCGTACGACGTGAACCCGACCGCCGAGGACGTCGTGTGCTCGGGCTATGCCTCGAGCATCGGTATCATGCTCGCGCCCGACGCGTCGCGGCGCGCCGACGCGGTCGAGCTGATGCGCCGGTTGGGGCTCGACCATCTTCGCGCGCGCCGCTTTCTCATGCTCTCGTTCGGCGAGCGGCGGAAAGTCTTGATCGCGCGCGGGCTCGTGAACCGGCCGGAGGTGCTGATCCTCGACGAGATCTGGAGCGGGCTCGACGAGCAGTTCCGCGAGACGCTGCGCGCGATTCTGACCGATCTCGCGGCCGGCGGAACGACGGTGATCGTCATCTCCCACCACGACGACGATCTGCCGGCGTTCGTGCGCCGCGAGTGCGTCGTCGCCGGGAATCGCATCACAACCGCAGCGTTCCGCGCAGCACCGTGACCGCCGGGCCGGCAACGGTGATGCGCCCGATCTCGTACGGCGGATCGCCGCCCACCTCGACCTGCGCGTGGCCGGGGCGATGGACGTGCATCCCCTGGGCGACGCCGTACGCGCGCTCGCGCACGATCTCGTACCGCGCGCAGTACGCCGCCATCCCGCCGGTCGCCGAGCCGGTGAACGGGTCCTCGATCACGTCGCCGAAGTCGGCGAAGTGCCGCGCGACGAGCGCAACAGCCTGCCCTGACCCTTCGACAAGCTCAGGGTGACACGAAGGGTCATCGGCACGGGCGAAGACGTGCACGGAGAACCAGTCGCGGCGCGGATCGCGGAACAGCGCCCGGCGATCGGGTTCGGCGCGGTCGAGCGCATCGCGCGAAGCCAGCGCGATCATCAGCTGCGGCGTTCCCGTACTGACCGTCTGCGGCGTGACGCCGGCGAGCAGGTCGTCCTCGCGCAAGCGCAGCGCCGCGGCCGCGTCGGCGCGCGGGAACGGGGCGAGAAACTCCGGCGGCGGTTGCGACATCGCGTACGTCGTCGGCGTGCCGTGCCGGATCGTCACCGGGATCAGCGCGGCCGGCATCTTCAAGCGTACGATGTCGCGGCCGGCGGGCAGCGCACCGCGCTCGTACAGCGCGTGCGTGGTCGCGATCGTCGGATGTCCGGCGAGCGGGATCTCACCGCCCGGCGTCCAGTAGCGCACGACGAAGTCGGCCTCGCCTTCGCCGGGAAAGACGAAGCTCGTCTCCGAGAGGTTCGTCTCGCGCGCGATCGCTTGCATCGCCGCATCGTCGAGGCCGCGCGCGTCGAGCACGACCGCGCAGGCGTTGCCGGTCAGGGGCGTCGTCGTGAACGCGTCGACCCAAACGATCTCGAACTCTCGTGCCATCGCGGACCCGGTTTCGGCGAGGCGCGTTCGTTCGCCGCCCGCCGCGGGTACATCAGGGCGTATGGCCAAGCGCGTTCTCCTCGCGGTCAACTCGCGCGCGCGCCGCGGGCGGGAGGCGCGCGACCGCGCCGCGGCTGCGATCCGCGCGCGCGGCCACGAGGTCGTCGAGATCGCGAAGGAAATGCCGCCCGGCGAGCTGTCGGCGGCGATCCGCGCGCACCGGGGCGACGTCGAGGCGGTGGTCGTCGGCGGCGGTGACGGGACCCTGCTGTCGGCGATCGACGGCCTGGTCGAGACGAAGCTGCCGCTGGTGATCCTCCCGCTCGGCACGTTCAACGAGCTGGCGCGTACGCTGGGCGTACCGGCCGATCCGGCCGCCGTCGCCGCGCTGATCGACGTCGGCGTGCCGGTTCAGCTCGACGTCGGCCGCGTCAACGGCGTGCGCTATCTCAACGAGGCCTCGCTGGGGCTCTCGACGCGCGTGACCCGGCTGCAGACCGGCGAGGTGAAGCGCCGGCTCGGGATGCTCGCGATTCCGGTCACCACGTTGCGAGCGCTGCGCTGGGCGCGGCCGATGCATCTGGAGATCGAGTCGGACGACGGGAGCACGCGGACCGTGCGCGCGTTGCAGCTCACGGTCGCCAACAGCTACCGCTTCGGCGGTGTCGTCGACAATCCGGAGGCGAGCCTCGAAGACGGGCTGCTTTGGCTGTACTCGATCGACGTGCGCGCGTGGTGGCACACGCTGGGGATCCTGCTCGCGGTCGCCGTGCGGCGCTTCCCGCACGCGCCGGATACGACGGCGGTGCGCGGCCGCCGCTTCGTCGTGCGCTCGGTCCACGGGCGGCGCCACCATGTCTACGCCGACGGCGAGAGCGTCGCGCGCCTTCCCGCCGAGTTCACGATCGAAAACCGAGCGATCACCGTCCTCGTCCCACCCGGCGCCGCGGGGAACATTCGGTGATCCTGGACTTCATCAGGCCGAAGCTGTACGCGCAGGGGATAAGTCACATCGATCCGTTCGCGCTGCGCGCGCGCGGGATTCGCGGTGCGATCGTCGACCTCGACAACACGCTGGTCGGATTCCGCACGCTGGCTCCGCTCGAAGAGGATGCGCGCTGGGTGGCGCGGGCGAAGGAAGCCGGCGTGCGCGTCGTCGTCCTCACCAACAACGGAACACCGTGGGCCTTGGAGATCGCGAAGGACCTCGATGTGCCGTGCATTCCGAACGCGCGCAAACCGCTGCCCGCCGGCTTTCGCCGTGCGCTGCAGTTGCTGCAGCTCGCCGCACACGAGGCGGTCGTGATCGGCGACCAGCTCTTCACCGACGTGCTCGGCGCGAAGCTGGCCGGACTCGACGTCATCTTGGTCGACCCGCTCGTCCGACACGATCCGTGGAACACGCGCCCGCTGCGCTGGGTCGAGCAGCTCCTGTTGCGCGGCGTGCCGCGGGCCTGATGCAACCGCGGATCGCCAAGGCGCGCGCACTGCTCGAGACGATCGTCGCGCAGGAGCGCGCCGATCCCGAGGTCGATCCGCGGTACGGCACACGCTGGTGGATCGGCGACGGCGTCGCGCCGGTCGCCGTCGTGCTGCTGCACGGGCTGACGAACAGTCCGGTGCAGTACGATCGCCTCGCACCGCTGCTGCACGCGCGGGGACACGCCGCGATCGTGCCCCGCATGCCGTATCACGGCTATGGCGATCGCATGACCGACGCGATCGCGAAGATGCGCGCGAGCGATCTCGAGACTGCGGCGCTGCAGGCCGTGGTCGTCGGGGCGCTGTGCGCCGAGCGGGTCGTCGTCGTCGGGATCTCGGTCGGCGCGACGCTGGCAGGCTGGCTGGCAGCGCGCACGCGGATCGACACCGGGATCGCGATCGCGCCGTTCTGCGGGCTGCGCGAGTTTCCCGCGGGAACGAACGACGCGCTGGGTGCGCTTCTGCGCAGCGCACCGAATGCGTTCGGCTGGTGGGACCCGCGCAGCAAAGAGGCGCAGCCGCCGACGCACGGCTACCCGCGATTCGCCACCCGCGCGCTCGGCGAGTCGCTGCGCATCTCGACCGAGATCGGCGTCGTGCCGGGCGGTTCCACGGTTCACGGGCGGCGGGTGATCCTGGTCCTCAACGGTCGCGAACCGGTCGTCAACAACGCCCATGCGGCGCGCCGCTTCCGCTCGCTGCGCACGCGCGGCGTCGCGTACGAGCACGTCGTGCTGCACGGGCTGCCCGAGGTCCACGACATCATCGAGCCGGCGATCCCGCAGGCGCGCACCGAGCTGGTCTACCCGCGGCTCATCGAGCTGATCGAGTCGGTGTAGAAAAAAACGCTACTGCGCGTTTGCGGCGGAGGTGAAGCGCAGGATGATCGCGAGCGCCGCGCACAGGAACGCGGCGCCGAACAGCAAGCCGCCAACCACGTCGGTGAGATAATGCGCGCCCAGCGCGAGCCTCGACCACGAGATCCCGACCGCACACACGAGGAGCGCGGCTACGAACACGGCGGCGAGGGGCCGCGGCAGCGGCGCGTGCCATACGAGCAGCGCGAAGCCGACGAAGAGCACGACCGCGCTCACCGCATGACCGCTCGGAAACGACAGGTCGGTCTCGCGGATCTGCAGCCACGCGTCCGGGCGAGCGCGATGAAATCCGAGCTTGAGCAGCATGTTCGCCGCCTGCGAAAGGGCCTGCGCCGCGAGCAGCACGGCGACGGCGCTGAGCCCGGTGCGGACGGACAATGCGATGCCGGCGGCGACGGCCCCCAGGCCGATCAGCGCCGGCCAGCGTCCGAGCGCGGTGAAGAAGAGCGCCGTCGGGACCGCGCCGCCGCGCAGCGCGGCGGCTTCGACATCGATCCGCACGGGCGGCCGGTTCGCGACGACCGCCCCGATCGCGAGGGTCGCGAGCGCGCACAGCAGCGCTGCGAGCCAGAGCCGCGATTCCAGCGCGTCAGCCGTGCGCAACGCCGTGCTCCGGGAGGTAGACGCGCAGCGCTTCGCGCGCGACGCGGAAGCGTGCCGGGGTCTTCTCGAGCAGCGAGCCGTCGACGCTGATCCACTGTTGCGCGCGGGTGCGGATCTCGAACTTCGCCGCGCTGACCGCATGTGCGCCCCGCAGCGTCGCCTGCCGATGCAGCCCGAACGCGATGTAGGTTCGCAGCGCGCCGATCCGGGTGGGATCGTTGGTGGTGAAGAGCGCGAGTCGGCCGTCGACGAGCGAAGCGTCGGCCGTCACCGGCGTCGATCCGAAGAAGCGGCCGTTGGCGACGATGATGTCCTCGGTGCGCAGGTCGAGTCGCCCGCCTCGCCAGCGGATCCGGGCGCGGAACGCCTTGTGCGCGAACAGCGGCCGCACGGCCGCGAGCGCGTATGCCAGCGGCCCCGACCAGCTCTTCACCGAGGTCGGCGTCGCGGCGGCGATCTCCGAGGAGAGACCGATCGTCGCGAAGTTCGCGAAGTAGGTGCCGTTGACGCGGCCGAGATCGATGCGTCCGACCGTTCCCCGCGCAACCGCCGCGACCGCGGCCTCGAGATCGTGCGGATCGAATCCCAGCGAGCGGACGAAGCTGTTTCCGGTCCCCAGCGGGAGCGCGCCGAGCACCGACCTGCGGTGCGCGAGCGCGTCGACCGCATGCGCCATCGAGCCGTCGCCGCCGCCGACCAGGATCGCCGGCGCGCCGGCTTTCGCCGCGCGCTTGACGTGGCGCCGAAGCTCGTCGTGATCGGCCGCGACGTGAAACGCCGCGACCTGCACGCCGTGCGCGCGCAGCAGCGAGTGAACGCGCTCGAGATCGTGCGAGGTGCGGCGCGATTGCCGGTTGACGACGACCACCACCTCGCTGGGCGGCTGGTGCTCGGCTACGGCCCGGGCTCCGCGTCGTCGTCGGGGTCGCCCGCTCGCCCGCCGATATCCGACGCGCCTGCGGTGGGGTCGTCATCGCGGCCGACGTCCACCTGGTCGCTGCCCGGGTTGATCAAGCCCTGCTCGTCGGTGTCCGCGTCCGCGAGTACGTCGTCCGGTTCGTCCCCATCGTTCATGCGGGGTTCGTTCCCATTTCGGACGGTCTCGAAAGGCACGGCGGGTCGGAACGGGTATCTGAGCTTGGTGCGATATCGGAACCTCGGACGCTGGGGCGTCAAGATCTCCTCGGTCGGGCTGGGCTCGTGGCTGACCTACGGCAGCAGCGTCGAGGAGGATGCGGCGCGGGCCTGCATCGTGCGCGCGTACGAGCGCGGTGTGACGTTCTTCGACACCGCGAACGTCTACGCGCGCGGCCGCGCCGAAGAGGTCGTCGGCCGCGCGATCCGCGATTTCCGGCGCGACTCGATCGTGCTCGCGACGAAAGTGTATTTTCCGATGGGCGACGGCCCGAACGATCGCGGCCTCTCCCGCAAGCACGTGCGCGAGCAGATCGACGCCTCGCTGCGCCGCCTCGGCGTCGATTACGTCGACCTCTATCAGTGCCATCGCTACGACGTCACGACGCCGCTCGAGGAGACCGCGCAGGCGATGGACGATCTGGTGCGGGCCGGCAAGATTCTGTACTGGGGCGTGAGTGAGTGGAACGCCGACCAGATCGCCGCCGCGGTGAACCTGGCGCGAGCGCGCGGCTGGGCCGAGCCGGTCTCGAACCAGCCGCAGTACAGCGCGCTGTGGCGGCGCGTCGAACCGCGCGTGTTCCCGACCTGCCGCCAGTACGGTCTCGGCAACGTCGTGTGGTCGCCGCTCGCGATGGGGATCCTCAGCGGGAAGTACACGGATGCGTCGAACCCGCCGGCCGGCTCGCGCGCCGCGGGCCGCGCCAAAGACATGATGGAGGACTACTTCACGCAGCCGGTGCTCGACGCCGTGCAGCGGCTCAGACCGCTCGCCGAGCGCGCGCATTGCACCCTCGCACAGCTCGCGCTGGCATGGTGCCTGCGTGAAGACGTCGTCTCGTCGGTGATCGTCGGCGCGACGCGGCCGGAGCAAGTCGACGACAACGTCGCCGCCGCCGATCTCGACGTCGATCCCGAGATCTTCCGCGCGATGGACGAGATCCTCGCCCCCGTCGCCCCGTTCGACCCTTCGACGTCATCCTGAGCTTGTCGAAGGGTCAGGGTGACATACACGAGCTGACGGTTTAGTTCTGGCTTGGGCGGGGGTGTTCTTCGGGCTCGGGGATCAGCGTCGCCATGAACGCGCCGAGGATGTCCTGCGGCGCGTTGTTCTGCGGTCCGCCGATGACGCTCCAGTCGAAGTACGTGTTCACGTCGGAGCGGCGCAGCGTGCTCTCGAGCGTCTCGAGCGCCTCGTCGGAGGTGATCATCCACAGCAGCACGACGGCGTCGACCTCGCGCGCGCGCTCCATCACGTGATAGCGATAGGCCCAGATGACACCCTCGTCTTCTTCGACGAAGGCTTCGTTGAGCTGGGCGACCCGGTTCTGCAGGAACGCGGTCGCGTCGTCGATCTCGAGCTCGTACCACGCCGGCCGCGGGATGAACGTCGTCAGATAGAATTGCGGTGGGGAGAGCTCGTCGTCGTCATCATCCTCGTCGTCGTCGGCGTCGATCGGGTCCAGCGGGTCCATCCCGGTCTCTGTACCCGGTCTTGCTCGGGCGCGCCTGTGCGCTATCGAGGCAGGGGCACGCTCACACGTGCCGGCCGAGGATCGCGACGTCGCGCAGCGCGCCGTCCAGACGTGCGACACCGCGCATGACGCCCCAGCGCTGGAAGTCGAAGCGCTCGAAGAGCCGCAAGCTGGCGGGATTGTTCGTCAGGATCCGCGCGACGTAGGCTTCGATCGAGAGCCGCGGCGCCTCGGCGATCGCATGACGCAGCAGCTTGCGGCCGATACCGCCGCCGTGGCGGTCCGGCGACACGTAGACGCTGAGTTCCGCGGTACCGTCGTAGGCCGCGCGCTCGGACCACGGGAGCACGCTGAGCCAGCCCGCGACCCCGCTCTCGTCGATCGCCGTCCAAACGGGATGGCGGGCGTCGTGGCTTTGCAGCCATGCCCGGCGGTCGGCGAGGTCGACCGGCTCGAGCTGGGCCGTCGCGATGCGCGTTGCGATTGCCGCGTTGAGGATCGCGGCGATCGCCGGCAGATCGTCCTCGTCCGCGGAGCGGATCGTCAGGGTCCCGGCGGCGTGCATGGTCCATCGTGCCCGTTTGTGCCGCCGGTCCCACCCGCCATCGGTTCAATCGTAGATGCCGCGTATGCTCCACTGGTCCCCTTCGCGCGCGATCCGCAGCAGCGCGCCGTCGTCGAGGTAGAGATCGTACTCGTCGCGGACGAGCGGCGCGCCCTCACCGGTCGCCGCCGCCCACCAGCCTTCTTCGACGCGCCACGGCCCGGCGACGTCGACGACGTGTTGCGAAGGCGAGCCGACGAACCGCGGCGCGCCGTCGATCACGCGCACCTTGACCGGACGCGGCGTGACGATGCGCAGCTGCAGCGTCGCCGCTGCGGCGAGCTGCGTCTGTTCCGGCTGCGCGCCTGTCCTGAGCGTGTCGAAGGACGTGGCGAGCGTGTCGAGGGTGAACGGCTCGAACGTGAAGCGCCGTTCGATGCGCGATCCATCGCAAATGCGCGCGCGAAGCGCCTTGCCTTCGCCGAGCGCGGCGTCGAGCCGCGCGAGCACGACGCCGATCGCGTCCGGGTCGGGGACGCTCGCCGCGAACAGCGAGAGCGCGACGCCGCCGCTCGCGAGCTCCTCGGCGACGAGGCGCAACCCGACGACCGGAGCGGTCAGGACGATCCCTTCGAGCCGTGCGCGCAACAGCTCGAACAGCGCGCGAGGAACCGCGGTCGGCTGCGCGACACGCGTCGTCAGCTCGCGCGTCTCGCCGTCTTCGCAGTCGAGCTGCAGCACGAGCCGGCCCGCGCGCTTCCCCGCCGCGCAGAGATCGTCGACGACCCAGCCCACCAGCGTGCGGAGCGCGAACAGCACCTGCTCTTCGGAACTCGCCTCGCCCTCGCCGTAGAGCACGCGATCGACCCGCAGCGTACGCGCGCGCGGCTTGAGCGGGCGGTCATCGATGCCGCGAGCGAGGTCGTGCCAGGCGGCCGCCTCGATCCCGAAGCGACGCACGAACGGACCGTGCGGGAGCGCGGCGAGGCCGCCCAGCGTGTTCACTCCGAGCAGCCGCAGGCGCTCGCGGATGCGGTCGTCCATTGCACCGTTGTCGCCCTGGGCGAGCAGATCGAGCGGCAGCGGGGCGAGGAAGGCTGCCGGATCCCGGTCGCAGACGACGCCGTCGCCGCACGACGCCGCGGCGTGCGCGACGAACCGGTTCGGCCCGAGCCCGACCCGCACCGGAAGGCCTTTGTCACCCTGAGCCTGTCGAAGGGGAGCGAGCGCGCCGCGCACTGCGCCGAGCCAGGCAGCCGGATCACCGGCGATCCCGTGCATCTCGAGGAACGCACGCCCGAGGCCGGCGTCCTCGACGATCGGCGAGACCGCGTCGAGCGCCTCGAGCACCTCGGCCCACACGCGCGTGTCGGCGGCCGGATCGTCGAAGACGGTCCGCGCGTCGGTCGCGACGGCCTGTGCTTGCACGAGCGTCATCCCGGGCCGCACCCCGAGCGCGGCCGCGGTCAGCGTGCAGTCCACCACGCGCCCGCGCTCGACCCGGTCGGCGAGGATCAGCGGGGCGTCGAGGTCGACAGCCTGTCCTGAGCCTGTCGAAGGGCCGGCGTTCGTCAGCCGCGCGACGGCGAGCCGGAACGCCGGGATCCAAACGCAGACGGCCGGCATTCAGATTAGCTCGCGAAATGTGGCATGCAGTTGACTATTCCGAGGTGGATGACGTACTCTAGCCACAGTCCCGCCCGCGCGTGATGAGGAGGCGTAGACCTATGACGAACACGACCCAAACGGTCGCGCCGCAGGAGACGCTCCGTGCCCACCTCATCTCGGAGCGAGCGCGCAAGCGTTTCTCGCAAGCCGATCTTGCCGATCGAGCCGGCATTTCGCGCTACACGGTCGTCCGACTCGAATCGGGCGTTTACGCGAATCCGGGCCTTGAACTTCTGGGAAAGCTCGCTCGTGCGTTGGACGTCGGTGTGCACGAACTCCTGGCGCCCATCGGGGAGTTCAACATGCCTTCCAATGAAGAATTGCTTCGCCGTGCGCATGCGCCGGCGAGCGAATTCGTCGATGCAGACGCCCTGCTCGCGGCACTCGACGAAGCGAATGGCCGACGCCGGTATTCCAACCGCGGCCGTCGGCGCGTGGAGCGTTAGTTTCCATCCGGTAGTGTCTAAGAAGATTGCGGCGCACGGCGCGCAAAGTCGCGACTTCGTCCCCAACCTGGCCGAGCTGATCGCCTCACTCCGACGCGATCCCAAGCAATACCCGAAGAAAACAGGAGCTTTGCAAAAAGCACGTGCCGCCAACCTTCGCTTTCGCGGTCGGGAATCGTGGCGTGCCGTGTTCATAGTGCATGAGGCGGAACGGCGGGTCCACATCATCGCGCTTGCGCCACATGACCGTGCATACGACCAAGCGTTGCGCCGAATCTGAGCCGGGGGACGTTTACCGGATATGCTGCTCGCGCTCGTCCTCGCCTTTGCCGTCCCGACGTACGGGCCGATCCCCGATCCGTCCGGGTCGCCTGCGCCGCCCCCGGCGTATTTGCGCGTGCCGACCACGGTCGGGGAGGCGCTGATCCTCGACTCCGGCTCGACGAACCGCGCGGGATACCGGCTGCGGGTGTACGCGACCGGCTGGACGGCGCTGCAGCAGGGCGACGTCCCGGTCAAAAAGCGCGTCCCCGCAGCGCTGATCAAACGCTTCTTCGCCGACCTTCGCGCGGCCGGCCCGCTCGATCGCATCACGGTGATGCGCTGCATGAAGAGCGTCTCGTTCGGCTCGTCGATGCAGATCGGATACCGCGGGAAGCTCTCGCCCGACCTCTCGTGCCCGAGTTCGTCGAGCGCGGCCCGCGCGCTCGCGGTCGACGCCGGCGCGCTGGCCGACGCCGCGGGGGTCTCGATCCTGCCGCGCCCGCTCAAGATGTAAACATGAGACGGTACTGAGAGCGTGGTGAACGTTCGCTGAGACCGGGATATGGAACCGGCGCTGCGAGCGTAGGATGATCGGGCGGAGATCATCCGCACCGCATTCATCGACGAAATTCTCGCTTCAGGAGACACCCGATGTTCACGAAAGCTCTCGTCGCAACCGCTCTCCTCGCCTCGCTCGTCGCCCCGCTCGCCGCCAGCGCCGACGGCGAAGTCGAACAGCGCATCGACAACCAGCAGCACCGCATCAACCAAGGCGTGCGCAACGGCTCGCTGACGTACGGCGAGTACCATCGCCTCGACAACGGTCTCGACCGCGTCTCCGCGCAGCGCGCCCGCGACCTGCGCCGCAACGACGGCCATCTGACGCCGGCCGAATACCGGCAGCTCAACCGCGAGCAGAACAACCTCTCCGATCGCATCTACTACGACAAGCACAACGACGCGCATCAGCACCGCTGATCCGCGCACGGCGATCACGACACGCCGCGGCGGCGCGTAACCGCCGGCCTCTCCGCGACGACGGCGCAGTCGCGCACGTCGACGAGCGGCGGACGATCTTCGAACGGCATACAACGCACGAGCGCGTCGCCCACCGGGGCGGCGCGTTTGTGCTTGCGCACGATTGCGCGCACGTCGTACCCCGCGAGCTCGCCGAGATGTCCGGCCGGTCCGTTCCAGCGTACGCGCTCGATCGCCGTCTCGAGCCGGATCGAGGCGAAGTAGCGCAGCTCCGCCGAGGCTTCGTCGCCGAGCGCGACGAGCAGCGCGTTGGCACGGTGCGCGAGGCTCGCCAGGCGCGTCCACGTCGCGGCCCCGGTGCCGCGCCCGCTCGGGAGCGCCGGGATGACGACGGCGGTGAACGCGCCGGAGCGGACCACGATGTCGGCCGCCCGCGCGGCCTCGAGCGGCTCGCCGGTGCTGACGATCAAGAGCCGTTCGAGCCGCACCCCTGCCGCCGCGAGCGCGGGCGGGAAGAGATCCACCCCGACGATCGCTCCCAGCCCGCGCCGCGTCGCCGCCGCGAGGAGCCGCGCTGCGAGCGCGCTCCGCCCGGAGCTCGGCGGACCCTCGAGCGTGACGATCGTCCCGCGCGGGAAACCGCCCCCCAAAGCGGCGTCCAACGCCTCGATCCCGGTGCGAACCAGCACCTCGTCGCCGAGCGCGAACGCAGCGGCCGTCGTCTCCCGGTGACGGCGGTCGAGACGCTCCCTCAGGGCCGCGAAAGCTTGCCCTGAGGCTCTCGAAGGGGCCGGTTCGGCGCTCATGGGAGACCCATCCTAATCGAACATATGTTCGATTGTCAACCGGCATTCGGCCGCCGCTCCCAGGAAGGGACGGAGTGCCCGCGCGGGGATGAAGGCGGAATCCCGTGACCGCATTACCGACGATCTCCGCCTCGGCGATCGGCGTAGCGCCGATTCGCTACGTCGACCGGACCCTCGACAACGGCCTGCGCGCCATCCTCGTCCCCGATCCGCGGGTTCCGTCGGTTGCGATCAACGTCGCGTATCGCGTCGGCGGGAAGGACGATCCGCCGGGCCGCTCAGGCTTCGCGCACCTGTTCGAGCACTTGATGTTCAAAGGGACCTCGCGGACCGTCCCCGAGACGATGGACCGGCTCACCGAGGACGTCGGCGGTTACAACAACGCCTTCACTTCGGAAGATATCACCAACTACTACGAGGTGGTCCCCTCGAACCACCTCGAGCGGCTGCTGTGGGCCGAAGCCGACCGGCTCGCGTCGCTGACGGTCAACGAGGCAAACTTCGCGACCGAGCGCGACGTCGTGATCGGCGAGTACGACCAGCGCATTTTGGCCGAGCCGTACGGAATGCTCGACGAGCTGGTCAACCGCGAGGCGTACGCAGTCCACCCGTACCGCCGCGGCGTGATCGGTAGTCCCGCCGAGCTGAACGCCGCCTCGCTCGACGACGTGGTCGCGTTCCATGCCACGTACTACCGGCCCGACAACGCGCTGCTCGTCATCGCCGGCGATCTCGACGTCGACCAGACGCTGCGCTGGATCGAGCACTTGTTCGGGCCGATCCCGACGCCGTCCGCGCCGCTCCCCCGCGTGCGCGTCGTCGAACCGGCGCAGACGCTCGAGCGCGCGTACGAGTACCGCGCCGCGAACGTCCCGCTGCCGGCGGCGGAAGAGGCGTATCACATTCCGGCGGCCTCGCATCCGGATGCGGCGGCGCTCGACGTGCTGGAGACCGTGCTCGGTGCGGGACGCAGCTCGCGGCTCTATACGGCGCTGGTCTATCAAAAGCAAGTCGCGTCGAGCGCATACGCGGCCGCCGATCTGCGTGAGCAGCCGGGACTCTTCGGCGCGCGCGTGACGTGCGCGCGCGGCGTCGAGCTCGCGACGGCGCGGGCCGCGCTCACCGAAGAGCTCGAGCGCGTCTGCAGCGAGCCGCCCGGCGAAAACGAGCTGGCGCGCGTGCGCACGCAGATCGCGACCAGCCTCGTGCGCTCGCGCCAGACGAATAGCGGCGTGGCGCTCGAACTCGTGCGCGCGACGACCGAACGCGGCGATCCCGAGGTCGCGAACGGCGATCTGGCGCGGTATCTCGCCGTGACCGCCGACGACGTGCTGCGCGTCGCGCGCACGTACCTGCGCCCGGAGAACCGCACCAGCATCGAGTACCTTCCGGGATGAACGGGATGTCGATGATCCCGACCGCAGGGCCGCCGCGCGACGCGATCCTGCCCGCGCCGGTCGAGCGCGTGCTCGACAACGGGCTGCGCGTCATCGCCTTCTCGCAGCGCAACCTCCCGCTGATCGCGGCGCAGCTGATCGTCGGCTGCGGCGGTGCCGCCGAGCACGAAGACGAAGCCGGGCTCTCCGCGCTGGTCGCGGCGCTCCTCACGCAGGGAACGGCGCTGCGCAGTGCGACCGAGCTCGCCGCCGCGAGCGACGCGCTCGGCGCGCGGCTGCTCGCCGCCTCCGGCTACGATGCCTCGATCGTCAGCGTCAGCGCGACGACGCCTGCGTTTCCGTACGCCTTCGCGCTGCTCGACGAGGTCGTGCGCCGGCCGGAGTTCGCGCCGCACGAAGTCGAGCGCGTGCGCACGAAGTCGATCTCCGACCTCGCGCTCACCTACGCCAATCCGGGTGCTGTCGCGCGCGGCGTCGCGCATCGCGTCGCGTACGGAGGTGCGCCCTACGGTCACCCGCTCTCCGGAACCGCCGCGACGCTGCAGACGCTCACCCGCGAACGCGTCGCGTGGTTCCACGAGCGGTTCTATCGGCCGGACGACGCGGTGCTCGTGATCGGCGGCGATCTCGGGGTCGACGAAGCGTTCGCGTTCGCCGACCGCGTGCTGGGTTCGTGGCGCGCGCCGGAGAGGCCGATCGGCGAACGTCCGCACGGCGCGGTCCCGCCGCCGCGCGCGCAAGCCGTGATCGTCGACAAGCCGGACGCGGGGCGGACCGCGCTAGTCGCCGGACGGCTCACGATCGAGCGGCGCTCGCCGGACTACTACGCCGCGACGGTCGCGACCGCGGTCCTCTCGGGGTACAGCGGCCGTCTCAACCAGGAGATCCGCGTCAAGCGGGGACTCTCGTACGGCGCCGGCGCGTCGCTGACGGCGCGGCGGCAGTGCGGAACGTTTCTGGCCACGACGCTGGTCGATCACGCGCGCGCGGCCGAAGCGGTCGGCGTGACGCTCGAGACGATCCGGTCGCTCGCCGATGCGCCCGCGACCGACGACGATCTGGTGACGCGGAAGGCGACCGTCACCGGGGGCTTCTACCGCGCGATCGAAACGGTCGACGGCATCACCGGCGCGGTCGGCGAGCACGTGCTCTACGACGTGCCGATCGCCGAGATGCAGGACTACGCACATCGCATCCAGGCGGTCGACGCCGAGTCGGTGCGCGCGTTCGCGGCGCGCGGGCTGGTTCCGGACACGTTCGTCGTGCTGGTCGGCGACGCGTCGAAGTTCGCGAGCGAGATCGCGCGCACGCACGACGACGTGCGCGTCATCCCCTTCGAGCGGCTCGATCTGGGCTCGCCCTCGCTCGCCCTTGGCCCTTCGTAGGACTCAGGGGATGAGGAGCAGCTTTCCTGTCGTCTTGCGGGCTTCCAGGTCGCGGTGCGCCTGCGCGGCGTCGGCGAGCGGGTACGTCGCCCCGATGCGCGCGTGCAGCTTGCCCTCGCGAACGGCGGCGAACAGATCGCTCGCGCGGCGCAGCAGGTCCTCGCGGGTCTTGATGTAGTCGACGATCGTCGGCCGCGTGAAGAACAGCGAGCCTCCGGCGGCGAGCTTTTGCGGCTCGACCGGCGGCACCGGCCCGCTCGCGTTTCCGTACACGACCAGCATGCCGCGCGAGCGCAGCAGCGAGAGGCTGCGTTCCCACGTGTCCTTGCCGACCGAGTCGTATGCGACGTCGACGGCATGGTCGCCGAGCAGCGCGCGCGTCGCCTCGGCGAAGTCTTGCTCGGCGTAGACGATCACGTGGTCGGCGCCGTACCCACGCGCCCGCGCTGCCTTGTCCTCGGTGCCGACCGTCGCGACGACGGTCGCCCCGCGCGCCTTCGCGAGCTGCACCAGCAGCGAACCGACGCCGCCGGCGGCCGCGTGCACGAGCGCCACGTGCCCGGCGTGCAGCGGGAAGGTATCGTAGGCGAGGTAATGCGCGGTCATCCCCTGCAGCATCAGCGCGCACGCGACGCGGTCGTCGACGCCGTCGGGGACCAGCACCAACTCGCGCGCGGGAACGGCGTTCTTCTCCGCGTAGCCGCCGAGGTTCGGCGTCGCGGCGTAGGCGACGCGGTCGCCCGGCTTGACGTCGGTGACGCCCTCGCCGACCGCTTCGACGACCCCCGCTCCTTCGCGCCCGTCGATGAACGGCAGCGGTCGCTTGTAGAGGCCCGTGCGCACGTACACGTCGATGTAGTTGATCCCGATCGCGGTCTGGCGCACGAGCGCTTCTCCCGGGCCGGGCACGGGGTCCGGGACGTCGACGAACTCCAGGACTTCAGGGCCGCCGGTGCGGCCGACGCGGATCGCTTTCATGCTGATCCCGACCGCGAAAGCGGGCTGCCGGTTTCCCTTCGCGGCGGCGATGGTACGCTGGGTCCATGGAACGCCGTGACCTCTACCAGGACGACCTCACCGAAGAGCGCTATCCGTCGCCCGCTCAGCGCGCCGACCAGGCGGCGACCGAAGTCCTCGATCCGGACACGCTGCCGGACGACGGGGACGTGCGCCCCCCGCCCGAGGTCTCGGGCGGCGTCCCCGGCGACCCCGAGAGCGACGACGACGAGGACGACGAGGACGACGAGGACGACGAGGACTAGCCGGGCGCGCGCCCCCGGCGGATGATCAAAGAAACCTTCGCGCGGTGGAACGCGGACAAGGCGCCGCGCCTCGCCGCCGCGCTCGCGTTCACTACGATCTTCGCGCTGGCGCCCGTGCTCGTCATCGTCATCGCGATCGCCGGCTACGCGATCGGCGTCGCGAACGGGACCGGACACGCCGCGATCGAGGACAAGCTGCTCCTAGCGATCCAGGCGTCGGCCGGGCGTGAGGCCGCCGACGTCGTGCGCCAGATGGTCGCGGCGAGCCTCGACAAGCCGCGGCAGTCGGTCGTCACGCAAGTCGCCGGCTGGATCGCGCTCGTCCTCGGAGCGGCCGGGCTCTTTGCCGCGCTGCAAGACGCGCTCAACACGATCTGGCACGCCGACCCGCCGAAGAAGGGGCTCTGGCTTGCGATCCGCGACCGCGTCGCGTCGCTCGGCATGCTGCTCGCGATCGGCTTTCTGCTGCTGGTGACCACCGCGATCAACGCCGCGATCGCGTACGTCTCGGCCTATGTCGCGCAGGCGCTGCCGTTTCCCGGCGCGGGGCTCGTCTTCGCCGTGGTGAACTGGATCGTCTCGGTCGCGCTCATCACGCTGCTGTTCGCGATGATGTTCAAGTATCTGCCGGACGTCGAGATCGAGTGGCGCGACGTGTGGACGGGGGCATTCGTCACGGCGGTCGCTTTCGTGATCGGGCAGGTGCTGATCGCGTTCTATCTCGGCTGGGCCGGCGTGGCGTCGGCGTACGGCGCGGCGGGCTCGCTGCTGGCGATCCTGCTCTGGGTGTACTATTCGTCGATGATCCTGCTGTTCGGTGCCGAGTTCACCCGAGTGTACGCCGAGCGGCGCGGTTCGAAGTCTACGAGCGAACCGGCGCGCTCCCGCTGATGAGCCGCGTGCGCGACCACTTCTCGTACGGCTGCACGCGGCGGAAGAGCGAGAACCATCCTACCAGCGCGAACAGGCTCGCGACGAACGCGGCGTAGCGCGCGATCGCGCGGCCGAAACCGACGCGGGCGTCGCGGTTCGCGGCGACGACGCGCAGGTCGGAGACCATCATCCCGAGCGTCTGGCCGGTGAGAGCGACCAGCACGATCGCGTACGCGGCGAACGCGAAGAAGAGCAGCGTGTTGTCGTTCCCGACCGTGATCTTCGTGTGCGCGTTTGAGAACAGCACGAGGCCGCCCGACGCAACCTGCGCCTTGACGAAGGAGCCCGCCGCGGGTGCGAGCGTCTGCACGACCAGCAAATCGATCGCGTACGCCCACGCGCGCCGCCAGAAGCCTGCGTATCCCGTCTCCGCGGCACCGGACACTTCGGGCGCGTTTGCGTTCGCCGTGATGCGCGCCGCCCAGAGCGTGTAGAGCGGATCGCGCGCGAAGCGGTGGAGCGCGGCGATGCGGTTGGTCGCGTACGGCGTCGACGCCGTCCACTCGGCCATCTGCAGCGACGGTTCGGCGTGGAGCTCCTTGAGCTGCTCCGCGAACGCGCGCAAGTCGACTTTGCGGCCCAGCGACCCGAACGTGGCGACCGCGATCGCCCGCATTGCGGCGTCGAGCGAGCCGCAGCACAGGAGCCCGACACGATCGGCCGTGTAGTCGATCTTGCGCAGCCAGGCGCCGAGCGCGATCGCGAGCACGCCGTTCTCGCGCCCGTTCGAGCTCATCAGCGAGGTGTAGCGGGTGTGCCCCGACGCGATGTGACCGAGCTCGCGGCCGACCAGAAAGCGCAGCTCGTCGACGCCGAAGTGTTCGACGTACTGCGCCGAGAAGACGATCGCGTACGGGTCGCCGATCCCGATCGCGACGACCGGCACGAACGGGTCGTCGCGGATGAAGACGTGCGGCGCCGGCATGCGCAGCATCCGCGCGCACTCGTCGACGACGGCATGAATCTCCGAGAACTGGCCGCCGTGGATTCGCAGGCCGCCGCCGAGCAGGCGGCCGCGGGCGAACGCGACGTAGACCATCGCGACGACGACCAGCAGCGTGATCTCTTGCCAGGTGATCTGGTGTTGAAACACCCAGCCCAGCACGATGACCGTGAGCGGCAACGAGCAGAGCGTCAGTACGAACGCGGCGTGCTCGCCGCGAACGCGGAGCGACTTCGTCCCCGAGAAGAGTCCCGTCACAAACCCTCCTTGCTGCCGGCAGTGACTACTTCAGCATGAACCCGCTGGGATGGCCTTGGCGCTCGTACGTGAACTTCCCGTCGTTGACGCGGTAGAAGTAGCAGTTCGGGTCGAGGACGTCGCCTCGCGGGCCGAACGTGTACGAGCCGGTCACGGTGTCGTAGACGCCGCCGCTTGCGAGCGCCCGGATCAGCGCGAGCCGGTTCGCGGCGCCCGTCCGGCGCGCAGCGTTGCGGATCAGCTGGACCGCCGCATAGCCGTACGCCGCGACCGGGGTGAGCGGCCCGTATTGCGCTTCGTAGAACTGCACGTCGCGCAGCGCCGTCGGTGCGAGCGGATAGTACGGAACGCTCGTGGAGACGACGAGCCCTTGGGCGTCCTTCGCGTAGTCCTTGACGGTTTGCGCGTCGAAGAATCCCTGCGATGCGACGAACCGTCCGCTGAAGCCCTTCGTGCGCAGCGCGCGCAAGAGCGGCCCCATGTCGGCGACGTTGCCGGCCAGCACGACGCAGTCGGGCGTGTGCGTGAGCACCGCGTCGGCGGCTTTCGCGAAGTCCGGCTTGTCGACAGAAAACTGCGTCGTGCTCGCGTCGACGTGCAGCGCGCCGGCCCGGCGCACGAAGCCGCCGGCGACGTCGGCCCCGTAGTCGCCGTCCTGCAGCGCGAGGTGCGGTGCCTTCGAGCCGGTCGAGATGACGTACGCGGCGATCAGGCTGCCTTCGTCCGAATCCTTGGTCGGGAGGCGGAACACGTTGCGGTACCCGCGCGCGGTGATGCGGTCGTCGGTGACGGTCGGGACGATCAGCGGGATCTGAGCGTTCGAGTACGACGGCTCGGTGACGAGCGTCGCACCGGCGCTGAGATGGCCGATCACCGCGAGCGTGTCGGAGTTCCCGGTCGCAAAGCTGGCCTGGACCGTCGCGTCGGCGGGCGTGTTGTGATCGTCGAACGTGTCGAAGATCAACACGCGCTCGAGCGAGGTGCGCTCGCGGTTCAGCTCGTCGGCCGCCGCGCGCGCGCCGGCGATCAGCTGCCGCCCGATCCGCGCGTCGGGGCCGCTCTGCGGGCACACGACCGCGAAGCGCAGCGTCGGCGTGTACGGGGAGATCTGCGCCACTTGGGCGGTGCCGGCGAGGGCCCCGAATCCGGCGAGGAACTCCGTGCGGATCATCGCGCGACGTACGATGCGAGCGTCGTGCCGAGAAAGCCCACCGAGAACGCCATGTTGGTCAGGAAGACGCGGTCGTTGAGGACGAAGACGTCCTTGGCGAGCGCGATCAGCCGCTCTTCGTAGACGGTGACGGCGACGGCCAGCGCAACGCCGGCGTAGTACAGCCAGCCGGCATGCGCGAGGATCCCTGCGCCGAGCAGCGCCAGCGTCATCACGACGTGCAGCACGACCGGCCAGAGCCGCGCGCTGCGCTCGCCGAACGCCTGCGGAAACGAACGCACGCCGTTCGCGACGTCGAAGCGCACGTCCATCAGCGCGTACAGGATGTCGAAACCGGCGACCCAGACGGTCACGGCGAGGAACAGCAGCAGCGCAGCCGGCGTGATCGTTCCGGCGACCGCGACGTAGGCGCCGAGCGGCGCGCACGCGTCGACGGCGCCGAGCACGAAGTGCACGGTCCAGGTGAAGCGCTTGCAGAGCGGATACCCGACCGCGCCGATTGCGGCGAGCGGGAGCAGCTTCACGCACAGCGGGTTCAGCATCGCGGCGCTCAGCACCAGGACGGCCAAGCCGCCCGCGATCGCCCACAGCATCACCGACGGCGGCAGCTTCCCGCTGGCGAGGGCGCGTTGCGCGGTGCGCGGGTTCGCCGCGTCGATCTCTTTGTCGAAGTAGCGGTTCGCCGCCATCGCGGCGGTGCGCGCGCCGATCACCGCGAGCGTTATCCACAGCAGCTGCCACCACGACGGGACCCCGCGCGCCGCCATCACCGCGCCGACGTATGCGAACGGCAGCGCGAAGAGCGTGTGCTCGACCCGAATGTCGCGCAGGAAGAGCTTGACTCCGTTCACTTGACGCGATCCGAGCGCGGGCCGACGTCGTCCGGCGAGGCGGAGGCCGAGGCGAGCAGCCGCGCGAGCCGGGCCGGACCTTGGCCCGACCACTCGTCGGCGACGCCGGCCTTGGCGAGGTCGCCGAGGCCGTACTCGGCCCAGCGGGCGGTGACGCGCTCGCGTGTCGCCGCGTCCATCCGGATCTCCGGCGGCCAGTCACGGCGGTAGCCCTCGTCGGCGCCCTTGCGGGTCGCGTCGATGCCGAGCTTGTGGCCCAGTGCGAGCTCGTACGAGCCGGAGTGGTCGAGATCGTCGACCGGGCCCGGCATGATCACCAGGTCGCGCGACGGATCGATGTTGTTGAGCGCGTACCACACGACGCCGCGCACGTCGTGAACGTCGACGTCGTGATCGACCACGAGGATACAACGCGTGAGCATCATCATGTGTCCCAGGCCCCACAGCGCGTTCATGACCTTTTTCGCCTGGCCCGGATACGATTTCTTGACCGCGA
Source organism: Vulcanimicrobiota bacterium (assembly GCA_003168375.1). Classification (GTDB taxonomy): domain Bacteria; phylum Vulcanimicrobiota; class Vulcanimicrobiia; order Vulcanimicrobiales; family Vulcanimicrobiaceae; genus Vulcanimicrobium; species Vulcanimicrobium winogradskyi. The sequence goes on along the minus strand of PMSI01000001.1, from coordinate 856,934 downwards.
CGATCACGAGGTTGTGAAATCCGCCTTCCACCGGCAGATTGTAGTCGACGATCTCTGGGACGACGGCTTGCAGCAGCGGCAAGAAAATCCGTTCGGTCGCTTTGCCGAGCCACGCGTCTTCCATCGGCGGCTTCCCGACCACCGTCGCGCCCCAGATCGCGTCGCGGCGGTGCGTGATCGCGCTGACGTGCAGCGTCGGGTACAGATCGGCGGCGGAATAGACGCCGGTGTGGTCGCCGAACGGTCCCTCGACGCGCAGATCCTCGTTGTCGACCCAGCCCTCGATCACGAAGTCGGCGTCAGCCGGGACGTCGAGGTCGACCGTCTTGGCCTTGACGGTCCGCACCGGCGCGCCGCGCAGGAACCCGGCGAACGCGAGCTCGTCGACGATCGGCGGAAGCGGCGCGGTGGCGGCATAGGTCAGCGCGGGGTCGCCGCCGACAGCGACGGCGACCGGGATGCGGGGGCCCCATTTGTCCGCGTGCGCACGCCCTTGCTTGTGGCGCTGCCAGTGCATCCCGGCGGTGCGCTCGTCGTAGATCTGGATGCGATACATCCCGACGTTCGGGCGGCGCGTCACGGGATCGCAGGTGAAGACCAGCGGCAGCGTGATGAACGGACCGCCGTCCAGCGGCCACGTGGTGAGGACGGGGAGCGCCCGCAAGTCGGGCGGGTCGATGACCACCTCTTGCGAGGGCGCATTCGTCACCCGCCGCGGGATCGCCGAAGCGCCGGCGGCGGCCAGCGAGGCGAGCCGGCCGAGCTTCCCGCCGAGCGTCGGCGGCAGCGCGAGGTCGATCGTGCGCCGCAGCCGCTCCTCGACCTCACCGAGCGAGGAGGCGCCGAACGCCATCGCCGTGCGCTTTTGGGTGCCGAACTGGTTGGTCAGCACGGGGAAGCGCGAGCCGCGCACGTTCCGGAACAGCAGCGCCGGGCCGCCCGCCTTCACGACGCGATCGGTGATCTCGGCGATCTCGAGGCGCGGGTCGACGGCGGCCTCGATCGTCGCCAGCTCACCGGCGTCGCGCAAGGCGCGCACGAACGCTCCCAGCGATTCATAGGCCATCCGTCGGTTGTTAGACGGAGTTCAAGGACGGTCTTTGTCGGATAACGGGTGAGTCGAACTCCTACGAACGAACCTTTGACTCCATGGCACAGTTCATCGCGCTCCTGCGTCGCAACTACGACGAATTTCCCGAGCCCCAGTTCACCCCGGAGCTCATGGAGGCCGAGGCCGAGCGGGCACGCCAACTCTACGCGGACGGCGTAACGCGGCAGATCTGGAGCCGCGGCGACCACCCGGGCGCGGCGATGATTCTCGAAGCAGCCTCGGCCGATGAAGCGCTGGCAGCCCTGGACACGCTGCCGCTCAAACAGAAACGGATGCTGCTGCTCGACGCGCTGATCCCGGTGAACCCGTACCGCGGGTTCTTGCCTCGAGGTTGACCGTGCTCGGGCGCGTGCTCCTCGCTGCGGCGCTCGTTTTCGCGGCGCCGGCGCCCGTGGACCCGGCGCCGGGGACGCCGCCCGCGCCGGCGTGGTCGCTGCACTACGGTTTCGGGACCGGCCTCTACGGCGGGACGACGTTCGACGTCGACGCGAGCGGGCAGTACGATCTGGTTGCGTCGTCGATCCGCTTTCCGCGCAGCGAACGCTCCGGGACGCTCGCGCCGGCCGAGCTTCAGACGATCGCACGGCTCGTCGCGGACGCGCGTACGTCAACGTGGTCGAGCAGTTACCGAGGCTACAGCATCTGCCACGAACACGTGGCCTCGCTCCAGCTTTCGCGCGCGCGAGATCGCGATCCAGGATCGATCGCAGTGACCTGGACGTGCGGATTGCTCGGCGTACCGGCCGATCTTCGTGCGTTGATCGTGGCGTTGCGCGCGCACGTAAAGAGCCTGCTTCCCGATGCCCAAACCGATGCGCTGCCGAACGCCGACGCGATCCCGGTTTCCGCGCACGACGCGATGTCACTCGTCACCGGAGACCGGACGCGCAGCGTCTCGATCGCCGCCGACGGCACAATTCTTTCGCGCCGGCGTACCAGCACGGCCCTCTACGCGGTGGCCGACTGTCCGGTCCGCGACCTCGGCGCCGTCGACCCGCCCGTCTTGGCGAAGCTTCACGCACTGCTGACGCCGACTGCCGACGTGTTCTTCGCGACATCACGCGAGACGGCGCAGATCTTCGAACGCACCATGAACGATTGCGGTGCGCCGGCCTGCTGTGGTTACACCTCGCCGGAGTACCTCGTGCCGCGCGAGACACGGTGGATTCTGAAGGCGACGCGCGCGGACAACGACGCCGTCGTGTCGGTCGACATCGATAGCGGCGGTCGTTCGCTGGTCGCACGCAAGGGCAGCGATCCCGTGCGCCCGACGGTCGGAGGCGCGACCGTTAGGGCACTTGGCCGGCTCATTTCGGACGTTCCTGACGACGTTTCGGTTCCCGCCGGCTATGGACCGAACGGGTGCGAGCTCCTCGTGCAGATCACGCACGTTGCTCCCGACGGAACCAGGCGCAACCGTGCTGCAATCGACGCCGCCTGTGACCCGAGGGGCGCTCCTCCCGCGGTGAGGGCGCTGTACCGGTTCATCGGCGAACGCGTCATCCCCGAGCTCACTCCTCCGCGGTGACGGCTAGGGCCCGGCAGCGGTTTTCTTCGGCTCGGTCGACCACGACAGCAGCAGCTCGATCGTCCCCCACGCGCTCGGCTTCAGCTCGTTCTTCGCGGCGTCGAGTGCGCAGGTCGCGTGCAGCGTCAGCATACCGCTCGCTTTCAGCGCGCCGCTGCTGCCGATCGCGAACGGGAACTTGTGGGTGGCGGAGACGCTGCCGACCGGTGAGGTCACCTGCGGGTCGCCGGAGGCGAACTTCGCGAGCTGCGTCCACACTTGCACGTCGCCGATGCGGAGGCCGTTCGCGTCGACGTCGGTGACGATGCGTCCGACCAGGTCGGTGCCGTAGGCGGTGACCAGCGAGTCGGCGACCGTGCCGGCGCCGGCCGTCGCGCCGTCGCGGACGACCGACATTGCGACGTCGCCGAGCGCGAGGGCCGCCGCCGCGGTGAAGCCTCCGATGGCGGACGTCGCCGCGTTCGCGGTCGCGTTCCGGATCGACGCCGCGAGCTGCTCGCCGCCGGGCGGGTTCATGATGCGCGCCCCGGTTCGACAGCCGAGGCGCCGTAGCGCCGCAAACTCTCCACGCTGCGGGAGATCTTCGGCGGCTCGCTGCGCAGGAGATCCGCCAGCGTCGATCCGCCGGTCGGCGTCTTGAAGAGATAGACCACGACGTCGCAGGCCAGCCCCGCGCCGTCGAGGCGCGCGACGACCTGTTCGACGCCAGTCTCGGCGAACGTGTAGGTGAACGACGGGCCGATCCCGTGCGCGTCCGGGGCGCCGGGCTGCGTTTCCACCGACCAGCGGACGTTCGCGGCGAGTTCCGGCGGCTGCGTGACCGCAGCGAACGTGACCGGCCGACCGGCAACGGCGATGCTGGCCTCGAGCGGCGTGACGATTGCGAGCGAACGCATCTTCGGTCTCCTCATACGCCGCAGCTGGACGAAAACGATTGCGCCCAGCCCTGCGAGTCCGGCGACGATCGCCGCGGCCGGCCACGGCGCGAGCGGGTTCGGCACCGGGACGGGCGTGGCGGTCGGCACCGGTGTCGGCGTGGCGGTCGGCACCGGCGTCGCCGTCGGCACCGGCGTCGGGGTCGCGGCCGGCACCGGCGTGGCGGTCGGCACCGGCGTGGGGGTGGCGGTCGGCACCGGCGTTGCAGTCGGCACCGCCGTTGCTGTCGGCACCGGCGTGGGGGTGGCGGTCGCCACCGGCGTTGCAGTCGGCACCCGTGTCGGTGTGGGAACCGGGCTTGGGGTGCGTGTCGGCCGAGGCGCCGGCGTCGCCGCGGCGCCGAAGACGGCATTGAGACACCTCGTCACCAGCACGGCGCGGGCGTCCGCCGTTCCGAAGCACCGATCGACTGCGGTTCGCCGGGCCTCGTCGACGCCGAGCTTCGCCAGGCACGACCCGACGGGGTCCCGGCTAAGCCGGACACTGCCGGCGACGCATGCGAGGTACGCTGCGGTGAGCGGGCTGGGCGTGATCGTCGTCCCCGGCGGAGCCGGCTGCGCGCCGGTGCGGGCCGGCAGGGCCAACAGCGCCGCGGTGATGGCGCAACAGCGAAGGGCGTTCGAGCGGCTGACGAGACCGGTGCCCATCGCGCTATGAGAGCTCGACGATCGCCGCCGAGGCTTCGTGCGCGCCGCTCTGATGCAGCAGCGCGTCGGGGGTGCGATCGCCCGACGCCCACCAAGCGTGCTCGAACGGAAGCGTCGCAACGACGACGAGATCGTCGCGGCGCAGGTGAAAATGCTCGACCAGGTTCTGCGGCTCGATCCCCGTCCCCAGCGCTCCGGCGCGGCCGTGCAGCGGGCGCTGTGTTCCGGTGCCGTCGATCAGCCTCGCGTGCAGCTGTCCCGCACCGGCGAAGTCGACGTCGGTAGCATCCTTCGCGAACGCCATCAGCACGACGGCCGCGGCCAACACGTCGTCGCGGTGCTCGCGCGCGTGCTTGGTGACGACGCCGTCGAGCGCCCCGAGCGCGGCGCCGAGCGCCTTGCGTGACGTCACCAGCGCGCGTGCGCCGGTGCGCAGCAGGTCGCTGACGACGACCGGGTCGCCGCCGGCGAGCACCGCACCGACCGCGACGATCGTCGCTCCGTCGGCGCTCGTCCACGTCTCGGCGAACGTCGAACCGTGCTTGCGCGCATGCGGCGCGCGGGACATCACCTCGACGCGCATCACGTCCGGCCCGGTTCGTCGATCGGGCGGCGCATCAGCAACACGTCGCGCCCCGTACCGTCGCGCCGCACGATCCCGTCGGGCTGCAGCGACACGTCGACGAACCCGGTCCCGCAGTAGAGCGCGCGCGCGCGCTCATTGTCGGGGAATACCCGCAGCGTCAGAGCCGGCTTTCCGTTCGTACGCGCCCAGGCGAACGCCCGTTCCAGCAGCGCCCGTCCAATGCCGCGGCCGCGGTGCGGTGCGCCGACGATCATCCCGATCTCGGGCTCTTCCTGCGTGACGTCGATGACGCTCAGCTCGCCGACGAGCTCACGCCCGTCGACCGCTATCCAGCCGACGCTGCGCCGCAGCAGCAACGCATCGCGCAGCGCGCGCGCCCGTGCGCCGACGTCGAACGGCCACTCGGTGGCGATGTAGTTTCCCTCGCGAGCGATCGCTGCGAGCAGCGCGACGATCGCGTCGACGTCGCGTTCGCCCACGGGACGAATCGTCCACGACGGGCGCGTCACCTCATTCGATTCCGAGCTTCGCGAGATAGCCCGGCAGCACGTCGACCGGATCGCCGCCGCCGTTGAGCGAGAGGCCGTGCCAGGCGTAGCGCACGACGCCGTCGGCGTCGAGCAGATAGTCGGCCGGGATCCGGTACTTGTTCCCGGCGCGCAGCTGTGCGGCAGGCGCGATGGCGGCGTCGAGCGCGTCGATCGGGTAGATCGCGACCGCGAACGGGAGCGCTGCGCTTGCGACCGCCGCGCGCGCCGCGTCAGCGTCCTCCAGTACGTCGACGCCGACGAAACGCACCCGATCGCCGTACTTGGCGAACGCCCTGCGCACGAACGGCAGCGACTCCTGACACGGGCCGCACCAACCGGCGAACAGGAAGACGTAGGTCGGCTTTCCGCGCGCCGCGAGCGTTAGCGGGCTGCCGTCGATCGCCGTCAGCGTCAGGGCGGGTCCGCGCTTGCCGATCGCATCGGAGAGATCGAAAACGGTCGCAGGAGGCCGCGCCGCGCCGGTCAGCGCGGCGGATGCGAGGACGGCGAGCGCGAGCGCGCGGAGCCCTGACATGGCGAGAGCCCGTCTTGCGACGGGCTCCCGGGATGTTCCCTGCCGGATCGGCTAGTCCGCCGAACCGCCGCCCGGACCGGGCCTCGGGCGCCGTCGCCGCGGACGGTCGGCTCCGCCTCCGCCGCCACCACTGGGTCCGGAGCCGGAACCGCTCGATTCACGGCGCGGGGGTGCGCCGTTGCCACGCCCGGCGTATTCCGGCTCGGCGGAGCTGCGGTCGTTCCCGGCCTCGCTTCCACCGCCGGCATCCGCGCCGAGCATCGCCTTACGGCTGAGGTTGATGCGGCCTTGTGAGTCGATCTCCATGACCTTGACCATGATCTGGTCGCCCGGCTTCACCACGTCCTCGACCCGCTCGACGCGCTGCGGCGCGAGCTGCGAGATGTGAACCAGGCCTTCCTTGCCCGGCAAGATCGCGACGAACGCGCCGAAGTTCATCAAGCGCGTGACCGTTCCGAGATAGGTCTCGCCCGGTTTCACTTCCTTGGTGAGCGCTTCGACCATCTGCTTCGCCTTCTCGGCGCCGGCTGCGTTGGCTCCGGCGATGAAGACGCGGCCGTCGTTCTCGATGTCGATCTTCACGCCGCAGTCGGCGACGATCTTGTTGATCACCTTGCCGCCGGGTCCGATCACGTTCTTGATGAGATCGGGGCTGATCTGCAGCACGATCATCCGCGGTGCGAACTCAGAGAGCTCCTTGCGCGGTTCGGTGATCGTCTCTTTGAGCTTCTCGATGATGAACAGGCGCGACTTCTTCGCTTCCTTGAGCGCTTCGCGCATGATCTCGATCGTGATCCCCGCGACCTTGATGTCCATCTGGATCGCGGTGATCCCTTCGGTCGTCCCCGCGACCTTGAAGTCCATCTCGCCGAGAGCGTCCTCGAGCCCCTGGATGTCGGTGAGGATCGCGTAGTCCTTGCCCTTGAGGACGAGGCCCATCGCGACGCCCGCGACGTGTCCCTTGATCGGAACGCCGGCGTCGAGCAGCGCGAGCGTCGAGCCGCAGACCGAGGCCATCGACGACGACCCGTTCGACTCGAGCACTTCGCTGATCACGCGCAGCGTGTAGGGGAACTCGTCTTCGGGCGGCAGCACCGGAACCAGCGCGCGTTCGGCGAGCTGGCCGTGCCCGATCTCGCGCCGGCCCGGCGCGCGCATCGGACGCGTCTCCCCGACCGAGTACGGCGGGAAGTTGTAGTAGTGCATGTAGCGCTTGTTGGGGATCGCGAGGATCCCGTCCAAACGCTGCTCGTCGCTGATCGAACCGAGCGTCGCTGCGGTGAACACCTGCGTCTGTCCGCGGGTGAACACACCGGAACCGTGGACGCGCGGCACATAGTGCACCTTCGACCAGATCGCGCGGATCTCGTCGGGTTTACGGCCGTCGGGACGGATCTTTTCGTCCACGACCATCGTGCGCAGCTCGTCCTCTTCCATCGCCTTGATGATCTTCTCGAACTCTTTGTTCTTCGGATCTTCGATCAGGCTTTGGACGGTGGCATCGCCCTTTTTGCCGAGTTTCGCGAGTGCGTTTTCGCGCGAGAGCTTGTCGAACGCCGCATTGCGCTCGAGCTTGTCGACGACGCGCATCGCCTTGGCGACTTCCTTCTGGAAGTTCTTGCGCACCCACGCATCGAGCGCCGCGTCGGTCTTGAGCAGCGGGTACTCGCGCTTCGCCTTCCCGACTTTTTTCGCGAGCTGATCGATCGCCTTGACGATCTTCTTGATCTCTACGTGCGCAAAGGCGACCGCTTCGAGGAAGACTTCCTCGGAGATCTCCTTGGCGCCGCCTTCGACCATCATCACGGCGTCGGAGGTGCCGGCGACGACGATCTCCATCCCGCCGGTCTCGTACTGTTCGAGCGTCGGGTTGGTGATGTAGCCGCCGTTCTCGTCGCGGCCGACGCGGACGGCGGCGACGTTCTTGTGGAACGGGATATCGCTGACCGCGAGCGCGGCGCCGGCCGCGCAGACCGCGATCACGTCGCTGTCCAAACCGGGATCGGTCGAGAGGACCGTCGCGATGATCTGGATGTCGTTGCGGAAGCCGTCGGGGAACAGCGGGCGCAGCGGACGATCGATCTGCCGCGCGCTGAGCACGCCGTGTTCGGTCGGGCGGCCTTCACGCTTGATGTAGCCGCCCGGGATCTTGCCGGCCGCGTACATCTTCTCTTCGTAGTCGCAGGTGAGGGGGAAGAAGTCGATCCCCTCGCGAGGTTTCTCTGACGCCGTCGCGGCGCACAGAACGACGATTTGCTCGCCGTAGCGGACGAGAGCGCTGCCGTTTGCTTGCTTTGCAAGCTCGCCCGTCTCAATGACGAGCTCCCGGCCACCGATCTCGAGCGAGACGGATTCTGGCACTGGTACTCCTAGTTTCTGTTCTTTTGCTGTTCGTTCGTTTTTGTGTGAACAGGCTCGGGTTCGCCGAAATCCGACAGGCCGCCTTCGCGGCTGTGCCTGGCTGTCTTAGCGCAGGCCGCACAACGAAAAGCACCGGCGGGTCTCCCCGCCGGTGCCGATGTTCGCTGAAGTGCGCTTACTTGCGCAGGCCGAGATCCCCGATGAGCTTGCGGTAGCGCTCGAGATCCTTGTTCTGCAAGTACACGAGCAGGCGCCGGCGCTGGCCGACCTGCATCAGCAGGCCGCGGCGGCTGTGGTGGTCCTTCTTGTGGACCTTGAGGTGCTCGTTCAGCTGGTTGATCGACGCCGTCAGAATCGCGATTTGGACGTCGGCCGAGCCGGTGTCGTTGGGGCCGCGGCCGTACTTGGTCGCGAGGCCCGCCTTTTCGTCTTTGGTCAGGGGCACGGGGTAACTGGTCTCCTTTCGACTCGCGCGTCCGCAGGCTCCGTGGGCCCGCGACGGCGACCGACGGATCATACCAAATCCGCGCTACCCAGTCAAAAAGGCGACGGCCGCCCTCAGATGTCGGCGGGCTCGTTCTCCTGGACCATCGCGACCTTGATCGCCTCGCGCAGCGCTTCCAGCTCAGGCGGGAGGCCGGTCGTCGCCTGGCCGAGCGCTTCGATCGCGGTGAGCACGCGGCGCGCTTCGGCGCGGTCGAACGGCACGAAGAGCGTGCGCGCGATCTCGGCGTCGAGGCGTTCGAGCGCGCGCTTCGCCATGTTGGCTTGGCCGAACGAGTATGCGTGGTGACTCGCGTTGCCAAGCAGCTTCAACTCCGACTCCAGCCAGTCGCGATAATCTTTGAGCAAGACGTCCTCCTATGGGCGCGGAACGGTCGGGCGTGCCCGTCCTTCGACACGCTCAGGATGACTGACTACGTGACGGTGGCGCGCGTCGCCGACGTCGCGCCGGGAACGGCGACGACCGTCGTCGTCGACCGGCGTGAGATCGCGTTGTTTAACGCCGGCGGGACGTTTTATGCCCTGGAAAACACGTGCCCGCATCAGGGCGGTCCGCTCGCCGAGGGCTGGATCGAGGGGCGGACCGTCACCTGCCCGTGGCACGCCTGGTGCTTCGACCTGGCGAGCGGCAAGATGACGCTCGGCGACTACGCGGAGGTCGAGACGTTCGAGGTGCGGATCGTGGACGACGAGGTCCAGGTCAGCCGCACGCCGCGCCCGGCGTAACCGGCGGCCGCGCGCCGACCGGAACCGAGAGGCGCAGCGTCACCGAGGCCGGCGGACCGAGCCGGTCGACGCTGGTGAGGTACACGCGGTCGGCGAGGTTGTCGACGGCGAGCGAGAGCGCGTCGCCGCGCGCGTCGTGCAGCGTCAGCCGGCCGCCGATCAGCAGCGCCGAACCGAGCGGCTGACGCTCGAGATCGTCGGCGAACGTCGGGCCGCTGTACGAGAGCTCCAGCGAACCGGTCAGCGCGCGCACCGTGCGCTCGACGCCGAGCGACGCCGCCGAATCCGGGACGAGCGCGAGCCGCTTGCCGATCTGTGGCGCCGCCGCCGAGACGACGCGCGCGTGCTGCGCGATCCCGAACGCGCGCACGCGCCCGCACGGTGACGCCCGTTCGTACTCGCCGGTGAACGCGTCGCTCGCGGTGCGGCCGAAGTTCGCGCGCTGCTGCACGGTCGGCGAGATCGTTTGAAAACCGATCGCGTTCGCGACGCGCGTCCCGGTATAGTCGAGCGCGAACCGCCCCGCGGCGCTCGCGAGGTCGAGCCCGAGCTGGGTGGAGCGGCTGCGTTCGGGGACCAGCGCGGCGTTGCTCTGCTCGAGCACGGTGCCGATACGGAAGCTGCGCACCAGCTCGTTCAGATACGGCGCGCGCAATCCCGTGCCGTATGCCGCACGCACCGCGAGTGCGGGCGAAAGATCGTAGTGCAGCGCGAGCCGCGGCGAGATCGCGGCCGCCGTGCGATCGCCGAGCGCCTCGGTGCGGACCGTGTCGTAGCGCGCGCCGAGGATCGCGCCCAGCCGGCCTTGCGTCACCGCCTGCACGGCCAAGCCGTCCAGCTGCTGCGTTCCCGCGACGTCGCTCTGCACGACGTTCGCCGGCGTGAGCTGGTCGCTGCGGCCGCTGACGGCGTGATGGTCGAGCAGCACGGTCAGCGCGCTGGTTCCGTCGCCGGCGCGGTCGAGCGGGATCGACCAGCGCGCGCGGATGCCGGCGTCCGAGGTCGGCACGTGCTGCGTGTAGAGCTGCTGGCCCGGCGCCGACGGAAAACGGTCGGCGAGATTCACCAGCGTCGTCGCGCGCGCGTACGCGGTGAGGTCGAGCGATTCGCGGCGCACGTCCGTCCAGTTCAGTGCGAGCTGGCGCGTCGATCGCGAGAAGCCTGCGAACGGGCGGCCGTCTTCCTGCGCGTCGTCCGCGACCAGCGCGTCGAGCCGGACGGCGCTTCGAGCGTCGCCGGCGCGCAGTTGCACGTGCATGACGTCCGCCGTCGAGCGCGCGCTGCGGTCGACCGGTGAGGTCTGGTCGGGCGGGATGTCGTCGTACGCCAAGCGCCGCGTCGAGGCGTAGACCAGCGCGCGCACGGCGCCGACCTGCCGGTCGCCGGCGAATGCCGCGCTGCCGCGGTCGATCCCGCCGGTGCTCAGCGCGAACGACTCGTTCGGCGAGCCTGGGCGCAGCGTCGTGAGCGAGAGCGCTCCGCCGATCGCGCCCGATCCGTAGAGCGCCGAGCCCGGACCGCGCAGCAGCTCCGCGCGCTCGATCTCGCCGGGCGGCAGCGCGTTCCAGTCGACCTGCCCGCCGAATCCGTCCTGCGCCGGAACGCCGTCGACGAATAGCGCGCCGCGATCGCTCCCCGCGCCGGCGAACGAGAGCCGCAGCTGGCCGTAGTTCGTGAACGGTGCGTTGCTGCGATCGCGGTCGAAGCCGGGGAGCGCGCGCAGGACTTGGTCGAGCGAGGCCGCGGTCGAAGCGCGCAGCGTGCGCGCGTCGAGCACCGACGCCGCCTGCGGCGCACGGTGCAGCGACTGCGGGCTCCCGCTCACGACGGTGACGCTGCCGATCGGCGCCGGCGCGCTCGGACTCGGCGCCGGTGAAGGCGTCGGTGAGGCGCTCGCCGCGACGGCCGCGGCAAGGACGACGGCGGCGAACACGGCTACCCCCTAGGCGAGCGCGTCGCGCAGCTCGCCGATCGCGCGCGAACCCGTCGCGAACAGCGCGATCCGCAGCGCGGTGACGAGCTCGTCGATCAGCGCCGCGACGGCGGCGTCGGACTCGTCGGCGGCGCGCAGGAACGGGAGCGCGAGTCCGGCCAGATCGGCGCCGAGCGCGAGCGCCTTCGCGACCTGCACGCCGTCACGGATCCCACCGCTGGCGACGAGCGGAACGAGCGGCAGCGCGGCGCGCAGCGCGGCGGTTGCGCGCGGCGTCGGATAGCCCCAGTCGCCGAACGCCTCCGCGATCCGCTCGCGGGCGGGATCACCCGATCGCTTCCCCTCGACGCGCGCCCACGAGGTCCCGCCGGCGCCGGCGACGTCGATCGCGGCGACCCCGCAGTCGACCAGCCGCGCCGCGGTCGAAGGCGCGATCCCCGAACCGACGCTCTTCGCGATCACCGGCACCTCGAGCGCCGCGCAGAGCGCCGCGATTTTCGGCTCGAGCGAGCGGAAGTTGGTGTCACCGCCGGATTGCAGCGCCTCCTGCAGCGGGTTCAGATGCAGGTAGAGGCCGTTCGCGCCGAGCGCGTCGACCAGCCGGCGCGCGTCCTCGGTACGCACCCCGTAGTTCAGTTGGACGGCGCCCAGGTTCGCGAACACCACGACCTTCGGCGCCACGGCGCGGACGTCGAACGTCGTCCGCAGCCCGTCGTCCTCGAGCATCGCGCGCCCGCTGCCCAGCGCGAACGCGATTCCGGCCGCCTCGGCGCCGCGCGCCAAGCGCCGGTTGATCTCGGCGGCGCGTACGGTTCCGCCGGTCATCGACGAGATCAGCAACGGCGCGCGCAGCGCCAAGCCGAGGAATACGGTCGAGACGTCGACGTCGGCGAGGGCGATCTCGGGGAGCGCCTCGTGGCGAAGCCGCACCGCCTCCCAGCCCGCGTCGAGGCGCGACGCGACGTCCTCATCGAGGCACACGTCCAAGTGGCGCGACTTCCGCTGCTCGGTCGATTCCGCCATACGTTGCAAGAGGCGTCCGCGCCGCGGTCGGCGATCACCTCCCGGATGGACCTTCAGCAAGCGGCGTACGACGGCGCGACCGGCACGGCCGGCGGCCGTGCGTTCGGCGAGGCGCTGCTGCGGCTCGCGGCGGCCAAAGAGCTCGACGCCGGCGGCCTCGCCGCGGCCGCCGAACTCGACCCCGCACTCGTGGAGCGTGTCGTCGCCGGCGAGGCGCGGCTCGGCGTGCCGGCGCTGGCGCGGCTGGCCCGGGCGCTGCGACTGCGGCCGATCGGCTTCCTGCAGCAGACCGGACTGCTCGGCCTCGAGGTGTACGCCGGCGGGCTCGACCCGCTGTACTTTCTGCCGGACGGCCAGATCCGGTACGACGCGCGGATCTACATGCGCGAGATCAACCCGCGCCACGCCGTCCCGGAAGGCGACATGACGAAGCGGAACCCGGTCCTCAAAGCGCTGACCGACGACACCGTGATCGACCCGCTCGGCAAGCTCGAGATCGAACTCGCCTACCTCCTCCGGGCGGCCGTCCAGAACACGGCGGGCACGCTCTAACCAAGAGGCGGGGCGGGTGCGTGGTGAGAACGCCCGATCCCTTATGGAGATCGAAGGTAAGCGCATCGCCGCCCTCGTCGGAGACGGTTTCGAGGAATCTGAGCTGCTGGAGCCCCGCCGGGCGCTCGAAGAGGCGGGGGCGATCGTCACGATCGTCGGAGTCGACGACCGTGCGCTGCAGAAGATTCGCGGCAAACGCGGGCTCGACGAAGGCCAGAGCGTGAAAGCCGAGGAGCTCGTCGCCGACGTGACCGCCGACGACTTCGACGCGCTGCTGATCCCCGGCGGACAGTCACCCGATCACATCCGCACCAATAAAGACGTGCAGCGGTTCGTGCGCGAGTTCGATCAAGCGAAGAAGCCGATGTTCGTGATCTGCCACGGCCCGCAGGTCCTGATCTCCGCGCAGCTCGTGCGCGGCCGCACGCTGACCGGCTACGCCTCGATCGCCGACGACATCCGCAACGCGGGCGGACTGTACCGCGACCAGCCGGTCGTGCAGGACGGCAACTGGGTCACCTCGCGCAACCCAAGCGACTTGCTCCTCTTCAACCGCGCGATCATCGAGAAGCTCGCCGCGCAGAACGCGCCGGTGTAGAGGGCGCTGCTCGTGGGCCAACGCTGCATTGCGCAAGGTGAGGGACGCTCGCAAGACCAAGTCTGAGCGAGAGCCACTAGAGCTCACGGAGTTGTTCAGGTGCGCAACGTTGACCGGTTGATTGATGATCCGATTCTGAACTCGCCGTACCGGATGCCTGGCCAACACTTTCGTTTCGACGACGAAGGCATCACGCCGCAGATCGTGCGGCAACGGCGCTCGAGCGAGTATTTTGTTCCGATAGCGCCGACGAAAAGCAAACAGCTTTCTCTCGAGAGTTCTTGGGGATACGAGCGCCGGCGACCTAATGAGTTTATTAACCAAGTTCGCTCAAAGATTGATGCATGGCGCGGTAGTGACTATGCAGGTGCGACTTCCGTCAGCAAGATGCTTTTGGACTACTGGAGCCTTGCGGACCGGTCACGACCTTTATTTTTTTGCCAAGTTGAGGCCGTCGAGACCGCAATATACCTGACCGAGGTCGCGCCGCGGCATGAGCCATGGATAGGCTCTAAACTCGCCGAGATCAATCGAGACTTCAGCGACGGCTTGCCGCGGCTGGCTCATAAGATGGCAACAGGCTCCGGTAAGACGGTAGTAATGGCGATGTTGATCGCGTGGCAAGGACTCAACAAGCTCACGGCGCCTCAAGATCCACGCTTCGCCGATGCCTTTCTCATTGTGGCGCCGGGTTTGACCATTCGAGATCGGTTGCGCGTCCTACGACCTAATGCGCCAGATAACTACTATCTAGCGCGCGACGTGGTTCGTCCGGAATGGCTCGAACGCATGAGTGCACTCTCGATCGAAATTGTCAACTATCACGCCTTCGGACAGCGTGACCGCATGGAAGGCTCAAAGCTTACAAAGGCCGTGCTGAGCGGACCTGATGGTCCGAGAGACCAGTTTCGCGAAACGCCAGAGGAGGTCGCTCGCCGGGTTCTCCGACCGCTCGGAACAAAACGATCGATCATCGTCATCAACGATGAGGCACACCATTGCTATCGAGACAAACCGATCGACCGCGAAGGCTTGCGCGGCGACGAGGCGCAAGAAGCAAAGCGCAATGCTGAAGCGGCGCGGCTTTGGCTCAACGGCCTGCTCGCGGTGTCACGGCGCGTCGCGATTCGTCGCGTATTCGACTTGTCTGCAACACCAGCATGGCTTCGCGGATCTGGGTTTGCGGAAGGAGAGATCTTCCCATGGACCGTCTCGGATTTCTCATTGATCGATGCGATTGAAAGTGGCATCGTCAAGATCCCGCGCGTTCCTGTTTCAGACGATGCGAGCGGCGTTGGGGTCCCGATGTTTCGCGATCTATGGTCGCGTGTCAAGGATGATTTACCAAAGCGTGGACGCTCAGGCAATGCCGGCAACCCAGACGACATCCCCGCTCCGTTAGAAGCAGCGTTGCGCACATTGTATGCGGATTACGAGAAGCGCTTTGCTGCGCGCGCCGAGTTAGGCGATGCTGCGCCGCCAGTATTCATCGTAATTTGCAGCAACACTGCGGTTTCAAAGATGATCGCCGATTGGATCGGTGGTTATGAGGCTCCGGACGGAACTTTGGTTTCGGGACACCTTCCGCTATTCGCAAACGCAGATGATGGGGCGTGGGCCGAAACGCGCCGCACAATACTGATTGACTCTGCGCAAATCGAAAGCGGCGAGCCTCTGTCCAGTGATTTCAAGGCGGCTGCCCGACGGGAGATCGAGGAGTTCAAGCGCGAGTATGAACGGCGTTATCCAGGTCGCACGTCGGATGCGCTTGACGATGGAGATGTGCTACGGGAAGTCCTGAATACAGTTGGGAAGCCGGGTAAACTCGGTGCTGAGATCCGGTGTGTCGTCTCTGTCTCAATGCTTACCGAAGGGTGGGACGCGAACACCGTGACACATGTTCTCGGGGTACGAGCCTTTGGCACGCAACTGCTGTGCGAGCAAGTCGTTGGGCGCGGCCTACGACGTACGTCGTACGAAACTGACCCCGATGGCCGGTTTTCTCCGGAATACGCGGAGGTTTATGGCATCCCATTTACGTTCGTCCCCACATCGGGTTCATCGGTGCCAAAGCCCGAGCGAGCGGGACCGACGCATATTCGGGCACTGCCGGAGCGAGCAGGCTTGGCGATTGCATTTCCCCGGGTTGACGCCTACCGATGGCACTTCGCGGAGGATCGTATCGCTGTGCGTTTTGGCGACGAATCTCGAATGATTCTCGACCCGAACCGCTTCCCGACTTTGACGGAGTTGGACCCGATTGTAGGGAGCGCAGCGGTGCATGATCTCGATGCCTTTCGTAGTAAGCGAATCGGCGAGATTATTTTTGCGGTGGCGCAAACATTGCTCGAACGATATTTGTGTGACGAAAACGGCGCGCAGCGACCGTGGCTTTTTCGACAGGCAGCGGATGCAGTCCGGCAGTATGTAGAGGGTGGTTGGGTTACTACGCCGGGAAATACATTCGTGCAGATGCTGCTCTTCGCCGGATATCGAAATGAAGCAGCAGAGCGGGTCTATCAGGGTATTGTTGCTGCACAGAGCGATGGTGTGGCCGTTGCGGAAGCGCAACGAATCTATCCTCGGTTGCGTGGCTTTGATCCGATTGGCTCAACGTCTAGTATCGCGTTTGATACGACGAAGCCAACGTACAAGGCTGTTCGGTCGCACGTTAATCGGGTCGTCTGCGATTCCGGCTGGGAAGCTACGGTTGCCGAATTGCTCGAACACGCGCCGGAGGTCATCTCATATGTGAAAAACCAAGGGCTCGGATTCTCGATTCCGTATGTGTTTTATGGTCAGCCGCATCGATACGAGCCCGACTTTCTCGTTCGCTGGCGTCCCGCTCCGCACGAAGAACCACTGACGGTTGTTCTCGAGGTAAGCGGCCGTGATGACCCAATGAAGGCGGCAAAAGTGGGAGCTGCTACAACGTTATGGATACCCGCGGTGAATAATCTCCACGAGTTCGGGCGTTGGATCTATGTCGACGTTCGTGACAGGCAGCGTACGGTAGAAATCCTGCGCGAACAGGTAGGGCGCGACACTAGGCGAGCTCTGGTATGAGTGAGATTGACCGAGGGGTGGAGGCGTACCGGCACGGCGGTACACGTCCCAACATTCCGACTTCCGAGTTGGAACCATTTGTCACTGAAGAGACGAAGCGATCGCGGCAACTGCTGTATCCTCGAGACACTACGCTGGATCCGCAGTATGTTTGGCGTGGCAAAGACGAGCAAGACGGCGATGCGTTGCGGGTCGAGGCTCCCCCTATCTATATCCAGGAACGTGTTCGGCCCGAAGCGCTTGTGAAAGATCTTATCGCTGTCGGTGCAGGTCAGCGCGAAGCCCAATTGCACTTCTTTGATGAAGAGCCGGAGCCACCGTTCGAACGTAAGATCGAATTTTATCAGCACGAGCAGCGCTGGGAAAACCGGATGATCCTCGGTGACTCGCTTGCTGTTATGGCGTCCCTTGCCGATCGCGAAAGCCTGCGCGGAAGGGTCCAGATGATATATCTGGATCCGCCATATGGAATTCGCTTCGGATCAAACTGGCAGGTTGCGACAAATGATCGCGATATGCAAGACGGTAAGCTGGAGGATGTCACAAATCAGCCCGAACAAATTAAGGCGTTTCGCGATACGTGGGTAGACGGCGTCCATACGTACCTCGCGTATCTTCGTGATCGGTTTACAGTCGCCCGTGATCTCTTGTCGGAGACAGGCAGCATTTTCATACAGATCAGCGATGTTAACCTGCATCGTGTTACTGCTATTTGCGATGAAGTGTTCGGCAGTGAGAATTTCGTCACTATTATCAACTATGTCACTGCGAACGCGCAAACGGGTCGATTGATCGAAAACAATTGCAACTATTTGGTGTGGTTTACAAAGAATAAGGAATCGGCGCGGGCATACCCGCTGCTCAATCGGAAGCAAGATATCCGCGGCGGTGGTGCGGCGTATCGCCTTGTCGAACTTCCGGATGGGACTCGCCGCGCAATGTCGGCGGAAGAACGTCAGGGGCGTACTGCGGTTCCGAAGGGCGCGCGAGTATTTAGGGGGGATAAGCTGGCGTCTCGAAATCCACCCGGCTCTTTCCCTGTAACGTTTGACGGGAAGACCTGGCTTCCGGACCCCGGCTACTGGAGCACGGGTGAGCGGGGTATGGCGAACTTAGCACGCGGAAGGCGGCTTTATGGTGCCGGGAAGACGCTTTACTATGTTCGATATATTGATGACTTCGACGCATTCGCTGTAGGGTCGCAATGGAATGACACAATAACGGCTGGTTTTGCCAGTGAAAAAGTTTATGTGGTGCAGACAAACCGGAAGGTCGTCCAGCGCTGCATGCTCATGACTACGGATCCCGGAGATCTCGTCTTAGACCCAACCTGCGGGAGTGGAACGACAGCGTCTGTTGCCGAGCAGTGGGGCCGGCGATGGATCACCATCGATACTAGTCGAGTGGCACTCACGCTGGCACGCACAAGACTCATGGCCGGACGCTATCCGGCATTCATGCTCGCTGATTCGTCGGAGGGTCGCCAGAAGGAAGCAGAACTGTCGGGACTTCCGCAAACGACAGTGCCGGTCGGTAACGATCTTACGCAGGGCTTTGTTTACCAACGCATCCCACACGTGACGTTGAGATCAATCGCAAATAATCCCGAACTTCGCGACGGAATGACCAAATCGGAGATTGAGTCGGCAGTCTTACGGCATGCGGATATCGAGCCACTTCGCGATCGGCCTTATGAACGGGTGGGTGTAGTGCGTGTCACTGGCCCCTTCACGTTTGAATCGCTGTCCCCGACCGGCATGAGCGATGACGTCGGCGTCGAGAGCCTGACGTCCGAGTCATACCTCGATAGAATCCTTGCGAATCTACGCAAGGCAGGCGTTCAAAATACCCGCAAGGGTGAACGAATGACATTTGCATCCGTAGACCCGTTTCCGGGGGTATTTATCAACGGCATAGCGGTCACGGACAATGGCCAGCGTGTCGCAATAGCGGTTGGACCTGAGTATGGAACCGTCGGTGCTGAGTTTCATCGTAAGGCGGGAAAGGAGGCGCTGTCCGTCGCTGATACGTTAATCGTGTGCGGATTCGCATTTGAAGGCCCGTACAATGTCGTAACTGAATTGGGTCCGCTGACCATTCTTAATGTGCGAATGAACGTTGAGCTTCAAATGCCGGATGATGTTTTGAAGAAAACTGGCACCGGTAATTTGTTCACGGTTTTCGGCGAACCTGATATCGAAGTCCGCAGCGTTGGTGAAGAAATCGTTGTCGAACTTTTTGGTGTCGATGTCTACAACCCAGCGACACGCTCCTTGAGGGCCGAACGCGATACTTCAGCTATTGCCGCGTGGTTCATCGACACGGATTATGACGGCGAGGGCTTTTTCGTTCGGCACGTTTATTTTGGCCGCAGTGCTCAAGACCCGTTCAAGGCTCTCAAACGCGCACTGAGGGCCGATATTCCCGAAGATGTGTGGGATACGCTGGCCAGCATGGTGAGTCGGCCCTTTCCAAAACCGAAGTCCGGAAGGATTGCCGTTAAGGTGATCAACCGCTATGGCGATGAGGTGTTGAAGGTCTATGAGGTCAAGGCGCGGACCAGTGACCCCGGGACGCGGCCCGGCTAGTTAACTGCGCTCAGTCGCGGGTTGGGACGTTCGGGGCGCCCGACTTTGTGGCATTCGTGCCAGCCGCTGCCGTCGTCGATCGCGACGATGTCGGCGGTGAAGTCGAACGATCCGGCGCCTTTGAAGAACGCGCTGCCCACGGCGTACGCGTCGACCGGGACTCGATCTTCCTCGAAACGGCGAATGCGCCCGGCGTCGAAGCCGCCGCTGACGACGATCTTCACGTGGTGGAAATCTTCGGCGTCGAGCGCGCTGCGCACGTTGTGCACGAGCTGCGCGTTGACGCCGGTCGGCGGAAACGTCCCCATCTGCGGGATGACGCTATTGTCGACCAGCGTCCCCGAGGTGTCGAGCCGCACGCCCCATAACCGGTCGCCGAGCGCGCGGGCGACGGCGAGCGACGTGCCGACGCAATCGTTGTCGAAGTCGACCAACGAGATGACGTTGACCGAGGCGTCGATGTACTGCGTAAACTTCTCGGTCGCGCGCACCGTATCGCCGCCGTACGCAGCGATCAGCGCGTGCGGAACGGTGCCCATCCCGCGCGAACCCCACCACTCGGCGTTCGCATCGGTCGAGACGCCGAGCGCGCCGGAGATGTACGCGGCATAGCCGTCGCCGGTCTGCACCAGATGGTGATCGAAGCGTGCCGGAAAGAACAGCACTTCCTTGCCGCCGGCCGCATTGACGATCGCGCGCGCGTTGGTCGCGATGCGCGAACGGCGCGCGAGGACGCCCAGATACGGCGTCTCGAGGTGTGCGAAGAGCGCGTAGTCGCCCTCGATCGTCATCACCGTTTCGAACGGCTCGATCGGGTCACCATCGTAGAGCGCCCGTACGGTGAGCCGGTCCCATCCATCGTGCCATGAGCCGTCCCCGGCGTGCCGGCCGCTGCAGAGCTTGAGGATCGCGATCGCCTCGTCGATCCCGCACAGCACGGCGTGGTTCCGCTGGAAGACCTGCATCCGCACGCGCGGGTGGTAGCCGTCCTTCTCCAGGATCTCGCGCGCGCGTTTGAAGTAGACGTCGGAGTAGTAGCCCTCGCGCATCTTCTCGACCGGCAGGTTGAGGATCGCCGGGTCGAGACGACGCCGCTCGGTGGTGAGCATGGGACGCCCCTACGCGGGCGTGGAACGAAGTCCTCGTCCTATGCCGCACCCGACCAACCGCGAGATCGCCGACCGCTTGCGCGAGATTCGCACCCTGATGGAGTTCGCGGGCGAGGCGTTCTTCAAGTTCATGGCCTACGAGCGTGCCGCCGAGACGCTGGAGAACGCGGCGCCGCTCGGCGTCGAGGTCGACATCGACCGGCTGACGGAGCTGCCCGGGGTCGGGAAGAGCATCGCCGCGCGGATCGCGACGATCGCCCGGACCGGGACCGACCCGTACCTCGAAGAGCTGCGCGCGCGGTACCCCTCGACGCTGCTGGAGGTCCTGGCCGTCCAAGGCGTCGGGATGAAGACCGCGCAGCAGCTGTTCGAACGGCTCGGAATCGCCTCGCTCGCCGATCTCGAGCGGGCGCTCGATGGGGGCGCGCTCGCCGAGATGCCGCGGCTCGGAGCGAAGTCGATCGAAAACATCCGCCGCGGCGTCCTCGCGTACAAGGGACGCACGCGTCGCACTCCGCTCGGGGTCGCGCTGCCGATCGCGCGCGAGGTCATCGCCTTTCTGCGCAAGGTGACCGACGCGCAGGATCTCACTGCGGCCGGCAGCGTCCGGCGCCAGGAGCCGACCGTCGGCGACGTCGACGTGATCTGCACCTCGGAGAACGCGGAGCTTGTCGTCGCCGCGTTCACGGCGTGGGAGCGGGCTGAGGCCGTTCTCGCCGAGGGTCCGACCAAGGCCAGCATCTGGCTCGCCGGTGGGCTGCAGATCGACCTGCGCGTCTTGCCGGCGCATCTGTACGGCAACCTGCTGCAGCACTTCACCGGCTCGCGCGAGCACAACATCCAGTTCCGCGAGCTCGCCGTTCGCAAGAACCTGCGGGTGAGCGAGAACGGGATCGTCGATCTGACCGACGGCCGCACGATCGTCTGCCGCACCGAGGCGGAGGTCTACGCGACGCTCGGCATGGCGTACATCCCGCCGGAGATGCGGCTCGGCGTCGGCGAGATCGAAGCGGCCCGCGACGGCACGCTCCCGCTGGTGCTCGACGTGCACGATCTGCGGGGCGACTTCCACATGCACTCGACGTGGTCGGACGGGCGCGACACGCTGGACGCGATGGTCGCCGCCTGCGCCGCGCGCGGCTACGCGTACCACGCGATCAGCGACCACTCGTGGGGCCGTGGCCGGATCGGGATGGATCCCGAAGAACTGCGGGCGCAGCGCGTGCGGGTGCGCGAGCTCGGCCAGCGCTACGGAATCCGCACGCTGTGCTCGAGCGAGGTCGACATCCTAGCCGACGGCACCCTCGACTACGACGATGCGATCCTTTCCGGGCTGGATTTCGTTGTTGCATCGGTGCATTCGGCGTTCAACCAATCCCGTGACGAGATGACCGCCCGGTTGCTGCGCGCGATCGAAAGCCCGTACGTGAACGTGATCGGTCATCCGACCGGGCGCAACGTGGAGACGTTCGCCGGCTACGACTTCGATCACGACGCCGTCTTCGCGGCGGCCGCGCGTACCGGGACCGCGCTCGAGATCGACGGGCAGCCGAGCCGGCTCGACCTGCCGAGCCCCCTCGCGCGCCGCGCCAAGGAGTTCGGCGTGACGTTCACCTGCGACTCCGACGCGCACGGCGTCGCGCAGCTCGAGAACGTCGCCTATGCGGTCGGACAAGCGCGCCGCGGGTGGATCACCTCGGCCGAGGTCCTCAACGCGCGCCCGCTGGAGGAAGTCCTCGCCTTCGTCGAGGCGAAGCGGGCGCGAGGCGCAGATGCAGACGACAACGTCTGAGGAGCGGCGGCTCGCCGCCCTCTATGAGTACGAGCTCCTCGACACGCCGGGCGAGGATCTCTTCGACGCGTTCACGCGGCTCGCAGCGCAGCTCTGCGACACCCCGATCGCGCTGATCACCCTGGTCGACCGCGAGCGCCAGTGGTTCAAGTCGTCGGTCGGACTCGATCTGCGCGAGGCGCCGCGCGACGCCGCGTTCTGCGCCCAGGCGATCCTGGGCGAAGGGATCTTCGAAGTCGACGACGCGAGCGCCGACCCGCGGTTCGCGAAGAATCCCCTGGTCACTGGAAAGCCTGGGATCCGCTCCTACGCCGGGTATCCGCTCTGCTCGAGTGACGGGTACGCCGTCGGCACGCTCTGCGTTCTCGACCGGCGGCCGCGAAGGCTGACGCCGCAGCAGCGCACCGCGCTGGAGGCGATCGGCGGCGCCGTCGTGGAGGCGATGGAGGCGCGCCGCTTGCTGCTGCGGCTCTTCGACAGCTCGCAGACGGAGCTGTATCAGGTCGATCTGGCCGCCCAGCGCGTGCTCTTCGCCAGCGACGCCGCGTGCCGCAACCTGGGCTACACCACCGATGAGATCCGGCAAC
This sequence comes from Vulcanimicrobiota bacterium, assembly GCA_003168375.1. Taxonomy (GTDB): domain Bacteria; phylum Vulcanimicrobiota; class Vulcanimicrobiia; order Vulcanimicrobiales; family Vulcanimicrobiaceae; genus Vulcanimicrobium; species Vulcanimicrobium winogradskyi. The sequence goes on along the minus strand of PMSI01000001.1, from coordinate 834,222 downwards.
TCCCGCTGGCCTCGCTGCTGCCCGCGCTGGTGAAAGAGGGCCGTCTGGCCGAACGGCTCGAGGAGCTGCGGGCGAACCCCGGGCGCCGGCTGACCCTTCGCACGCCGGCACGGCGCAAGGACGGCTCGATCTACCCGACCGAGCTGCGCGTCGAGCTCGTCCCGACGCACAAGCGTGAGATCGCGCTCGTCGTCGCGACCGATCTGACCGAGAGCGAGCGCGCGCAGCAGCGCATCAACCTGCTGTCGGCGGCGATCGAAGCCGCGCAGGACCCGATCATATTGGCCAAACCCGGCGCCTCGCCGGCAGAACCCTCGACGATCGTCTACGCGAACGACGCGTTCATCCGGATGAAGGGTGCGACGCGGCCGGACCAAATCATCGGGCACCGCGTCGACGAGTTCTTCGGACCGAAGACCGACCTCGCGCAGCTCGTCGCGATGCGCACCGAGGTCGCCGCGGGCCGTCCCGCGCGCGTCGAGTACATCTCGTACCGCGTCGACGGTTCGCACTACCATACCGAAGCCTCGGCGCGTCCGCTGCTCGACGAGGCGGGGACGATGACGCACTACGTGATGGTCCAGCGCGACGTCACCGAGCAGGTGCTGCGCGGCGTGCAGCTCACGATGCAGAACGAGCGCCTGACCGCGATCACCTCGATCGCGCGCACGCTGTTCGCCTCGCTCGAGCCGAGCGTGCTGGTCGAAGCGCTGCTCTCCGGCGTCCGCGAGCTCGTCGACGGGCGCGCGACGCTGTACGCACCGCGTCCGCGCGGCGGCTTCGGGGCGACGACCGATCTCTCGCTGGAGGACGACGCGCCGGCCGGCGACGCGTTCGTCGCACTCGCGTCGCGCAGCGACGTCTGTGTGCTCGACGAGTTCGAGCAGCGCGCCGCCGTGCGCGTCCCGGGCTCGGGCGGCGGCACGGCGTACGTGCTGGACGTGCAACGGACCGCCGCCTTCAGCACCGCCGACGTCTTCGCGATCGGCCTGCTGGGCCAGTACTTCGCCGTCGCGGCGCGCAACGTCGAGCTGTACCAAGAGCTGGCAGCGCGGCGGGATGCGGTCGTCGAGCTCAACCAGATCAAGAACGATCTGATCGCGATGCTCGCGCACGATTTCAAAGGCCCGCTCACGACGATCGTCGGCTTCGCCGACGTGCTGGCCGACGACGAGCGCTTCGATCACGAGGCGCGCCAGTATCTCGGGATGATCTCGTCGAGCGCGATGCGGCTCGCCTCGCTGGCGACCGACACGCTCGCGCTCTCGCGGCTCGAGCACAACGAGCTCGCGCTCACGCTCGGCAACGTCGACTTGGTCGCGCTCGTTCGCGACGTCGTGCGCGTCTTCAGCGTGACGCGGCCGATCGACTTGCGCGTGATGGGCGGCAACCTGCTGGTGATCGGCGACGCGGCGCGGCTGCGTCAGGTGGTCGAGAACCTCATCGGCAACGCGATCAAGTACTCGCCGGGCGGCGAGGCCGTCGAGGTCGCGCTGCGCGCGCGAGCGGGCGGGGTCGAGCTCAGCGTCCGCGACCGCGGGATCGGGATCCCGGAGGGCGAGCGCGCGAAGCTGTTCGGCCGCTTCGCGCGGGCCAGCAACGCGCGCGCCCTGGGGATCGGCGGCACCGGCTTCGGCCTCTATCTCGCCAAGACGATCGTCGAGCTGCACGGCGGCTCGATCGACGTCGAGTCGGTCGAAGGCCAAGGCTCGACGTTCCGCGTCTTCGTCCCCGCCCGGCCCGCGCACCGGACGATTGCCTCCCGCCGCGTCGCGCTGCTCGACGTCGACGGCGACGCGCGCTCGTACGTCGCGCACGCACTCCGGCACGACGGGATCGCGGTGGCCGTCGCGACCAGCGGCGAGGAACTGCTGCGAACGCTCACCGACGGCCGCTTCGACTGCGCGCTGGTCGACGCCGACCGGCTCGGTATGCCGCCTGAGGAGTTTCTCGAGCGCGCCAACGGCACGCCGCTGGTGCGAATCGCGCTCCGCATGCCGGCCGCGCTCGACGGCTGGAACGCGTTCCTGACGAAGCCGTTCCTGATGAAGGATCTCTACGGCGCGGTCGACACCGCCCTCGACCACGCGAACGGCAGCCGGTCGAGTGCGCCGGACACCTCGCCCGCCTGAGCAGAACTCAGCGGCGGAGGGTATCGGCGAGCATGGCCAATCACGCGGATCGCAATCCAACCCAGCGCGGTCCCGACCCCGTCGTGAACAGCGACCGCGGGTCGGGGACGACCCCGCCCGAAACCGGCCGCGAGAGCGCCTCCGTCGTCGGCCGGCCGGCGGTCGAGCGGCCGCTGACGGCGTTCCACGAGCCGGCCGAGACGGAGGGGCTCGAACGCGAGCCCTTCAACGAACGGGAGGCGCTGGAAGAAGGCGGGAGCTTCGATGCGGTCAAGCCGCCGGCAGATCCGCCCGGAGGCTGAGCCGCCGGAGGGTGCCGACTTCGTGGTGTACAAAATACCGTATCCCAAAACTCGGGAGTAATCGGTTTGGAGACGATCGACATCGTCGGCGGCATCCCGGTCGGGCAGGCGGCGCGCCTCACGCCCGATGCGGACGCCGACGGACGGCGCAAGAAGCGGCGTCGCGAGGGCAGAGGCCGTCCGGTCGATCCGGTCGCGCTCGCGGACGTGCGCGCCCTGCTCGGCGACGAGCCGCGCCGGCGCGATCTGCTCATCGAGCACCTGCACAAGATCCAAGACCGCTATCGCGCGATCTCGGCGGCGCACCTCAACGCACTCGCCGAGGAGATGCGCCTCGCGCCGGCTGAGGTGTTCGAGGTCGCGACCTTCTACCATCACTTCGACGTCGTCAAGGAAGGCGAGGCCGCGCCTCCGGCGGTGACGGTGCGTGTCTGCGACGGCCTTTCGTGCGAGATGGCGGGCGCGCAAAACCTGCTGGGTCTGCTGCGCAACGGTGGATACGGCGACGGCGTGCGGGTGATTACCGCTCCGTGCGTCGGCCGCTGCGATACCGCGCCGGTCGCGGTGGTGAATCAGAATCCGGTCGACCGTGCGACGGTCGCGCTGGTCGACGCTGCGCTCGAAGCCAAGGTGTTGACCGCGGCGGTGCCGTCGTATACGAACTTCGAGGCGTACGTCGCGGGCGGCGGCTACGCGCTGCTCAAAGCGTGCGTCGCGGGCGAGCGCGGCGCCGACGAGGTGATCGCGACGATGGAGGACGCCGGGCTGCGCGGGCTCGGCGGCGCCGGCTTCCCGGCCGGCCGCAAGTGGAAGATCGTCCGTGCCGAACCGGCGCCGCGCCTGATGGCGGTGAACATCGACGAAGGCGAGCCCGGAACGTTCAAGGACCGCTGGTATCTCGAACGCGATCCGCACCGCTTTCTCGAAGGGATGCTGATCGCGGCGTGGGCGGTCGGAATCGCCGAGATCTACGTGTACCTGCGCGACGAGTACGCCGCCGCGCGAGCGATCCTGACCGCCGAGCTCGCCGCGCTGCAGGCGCACGCACCGGTGCCGCTGCCGTCGATCCACCTGCGGCGCGGCGCGGGCGCCTACATCTGCGGCGAAGAGTCTGCGATGATCGAGTCGATCGAAGGCAAGAAAGGGATGCCGCGGCTGCGCCCGCCGTACGTTGCGCAGGTCGGCGTCTTCGGGCGGCCGACGCTCGAGCACAACATGGAGACGCTCTACTGGGTGCGCGAGATCGTCGAACGCGGCGCGGAGTGGTTCGCCTCGCAAGGGCGCAACGGCCGCAAGGGCTTGCGCTCGTTCTCGGTCAGCGGGCGCGTGCAAAAGCCCGGCGTCCATTTGGCGCCGGCCGGGATCACGATCCGCGAGCTGATCGACGAATACGCCGGCGGGATGCTCCCCGGCCACACGTTCTACGGGTACTTTCCCGGCGGCGCGTCCGGCGGGATCTTGCCGGCCTCGATGGACGACATCCCGCTCGATTTCGATACGCTGAACAAGTACGGGTGCTTCATCGGCTCGGCGGCGATCATCGTGCTCTCCGACAAGGACAGCGCGAAGAGCGCCGCGCTGAACATGCTGCGCTTCTTCCGTGAAGAGTCGTGCGGGCAGTGTACGCCCTGCCGCGTCGGCACGGCGAAAGCCGTCGCGCTGATGGAGCGTGACGACTGGGACCGGGAGCTGCTCACCGATCTTTCGACCGTCATGATGGACGCGTCGATCTGCGGCCTGGGTCAAGCCGCGCCGAACCCGTATCTCTGCGTCTACAAGTACTTCCCCCACGAGGTTCAGGCGTAGCATGGCGACGCGGATCGGCTTCACGCTCAACGGCACGGCGGTCGCAGCCCACGAGGACGAGACGATCCTGCAGGCCGCCGATCGTAACGGCATCGAGATCCCGCGCCTGTGCTACAAAGACGGCTATCGTCCCGACGGGAATTGCCGCGTCTGCATGGTCGAGATCGACGGCGAACGCGTCCTCGCGCCGTCGTGCTGCCGCCGCCCCACCGAGGGGATGGCGGTGTCGAGCACGAGCGATCGCGCGACGAAATCGCAGAAGATGGTCGCCGAGCTGCTGCTGACGGACATGCCGAAGCAGGGCGCCTCGCCGTACAAGCTCGTCTCCGAGCTCGACGTATGGGCGGGCAAGCTGGGCGTCACGGCGGCGCGCTACCCGCAGCGGCACCAGCCCGCGCCGGATCTCTCGCACCCCGCGATGTCGGTGAACCTCGACGCGTGCATCCAGTGCGGCCGCTGCGTGCGTGCCTGCCGCGAAGAGCAGGTCAACGACGTGATCGGCTACGCCTGGCGCGGCGAGCACGCGAAGATCGTCTTCGACTTCGACGACCCGATGGGGCCGAGTTCGTGCGTCGCGTGCGGCGAGTGCGTGCAGGCGTGTCCGACCGGTGCGCTCGCGCCGGCGAACAACGTCGCGATGCTCGAACCCGACAGGAAGGTCGACTCGGCGTGTCCGTACTGCGGCGTCGGCTGTTTGCTCACGTACAACATCAAGGACGAAAAGATCCTCTCCGTCGATGGACGGGACGGTCCGTCGAACGCGAGCCGGCTGTGCGTCAAGGGACGGTTCGGCTTCGACTACGTGCACAACCCGAAGCGGCTGACGAAACCGATGATCCGCAAGGAAGGCGTCGCGAAGACGCCGGCGCTGATGGATCCGGCCGAGATGTGGAACGCGTTCCGCGAAGCGACGTGGGAAGAAGCGCTCGATCTCGCGGGCGGAAAGCTGCGCGAGATTCGCGACCAGCACGGTCCTAAGGCGATGGCCGGGTTCGGCTCGGCGAAGGGGAGCAACGAAGAGGCCTACCTGTTCCAGAAGCTCGTGCGGACCGGCTTCGGGACGAACAACGTCGACCATTGCACGCGGCTCTGCCATGCCTCGTCGGTCGCCGCGCTGCTCGAAGACGTCGGTTCGGGCGCCGTCTCGAACCAGGTCGAGGACGTCGCGCTGGCCGACGTGGCGATCGTCATCGGCGCGAATCCGACGGTGAACCATCCCGTCGCCGCAACGTTCATGAAGAACGCCGCCAAGGCCGGAACGAAGCTCATCTATATCAACCCGCAGCGCTCGGACCTGGCGCGGCACGCGACGTACTTCCTGCAGTTCAACGCCGACACCGACGTCGCGCTGCTCAACGCGCTGATGCACGTCATCATCGAGGAAGGCCTCGCCAACGAGGCGTTCATCCGCGATCGCACCGAGAACTACGAAGCGCTCAAAGAGAACGTCAAGGACTACTCGCCCGAGAAGGTTGCGCCGATCACCGGTATCGATGCGCAGACGATCCGCGAAGTCGCGCGGCTCTACGCGACGGCGAACGCGGCGATCATCTTCTGGGGGATGGGGATCTCGCAGCACATTCACGGCACCGACAACGCGCGCTGCCTGATCTCGCTGGCGCTCGTCACCGGACAGATCGGCCGGCCGGGGACCGGCCTGCACCCGTTGCGCGGGCAGAACAACGTGCAGGGCGCCTCGGACATGGGGCTGATCCCGATGATGTTCCCGGACTACGAGCGCGTCGACAACCAGGACGCCCAGCGCAAGTTCGAAGCGCTCTGGAACACGAAGCTCGATCCGAACGTCGGCTTGACCGTCACCGAGATCACGGAGGGCGCCTACAAAGGCGAGATCCGCGGGATGTACATCATGGGCGAGAACCCCGCGATGTCGGACCCGAACGTCGAGCACGCGCGCGAGGCGCTGACGAAGCTCGATCATCTGGTGGTGCAGGACATCTTCTTCACCGAGACGTCGAGCTACGCGGATGTGATTCTGCCCGCATCGGCGTTCCCGGAGAAGACCGGGACCTTCACCAACACGGACCGGCGCGTGCAGCTCGGCCGTCAGGCGCTCGATCCGCCGAGCGACGCGCGTCAGGATCTCTGGATCATCCAAGAGATCGCGCGCCGCATCGGTCTCGACTGGAACTATGCCGGGCCGGCGGAGGTGTTCGAAGAGATCCGCCACGCGACGCCGAGCATGGCCGGGATCACCTGGGAACGGCTGGAGGTCGAAGGCTCGTGCACGTACCCGCTGGAGCACGTCGGCGATCCGGGTGAGCCGGTGATCTTCATCGAGGACTTTCCGCGCTCGGGCGGCCGCGGCTTGTTCAAGCCGGCCGCGTACAGCCACGCCGACGAGATGCCGGACAACGCGTATCCGTACATCTTCACGACGGGCCGGCAGCTCGAGCACTGGCACACCGGCTCGATGACGCGCCGCGCCAGCGTGCTCGACGCGCTCGAACCCGACCCCGTCATCAGCGTCCACCCGGACGATCTCACGCAGCTCGGCGTCGAGCCGGGCGGCCCGATCACGCTCGAATCGCGGCGCGGCGAGCTGACCGGCTACGCACGAGCCGATCGCGGGATGCAGCGCGGAACGCTCTTCATGCCGTTCGTCTACAACGAAGCGGCGGCGAACCTGCTGACCAACGACGCGATCGACCCGGTCGGGAAGATCCCGGAGTTCAAGTTCTGCGCCGTCAAGGTGCGCAAAGGCGAACGGGTCACCGCCGCGATCCTCTGACGGGCGAGCCTGGACAATTCCACGGTACCGCGCTAGGCTGGGCGAAGAGCGGCCGCTCGGTCGCTGCTGCGGAGGGACTCTCGATGAGCGAACGGCGTCCGAACTATCTCGGGATCGTGGCGGGAGCGATCGTGTTCTTCGCGTGGGGCGCGATCTGGTTCACGGTTTTCAGCGCTCAGTGGATCGCGGCCGTCGGCAAGACGAAAGAGGAGTTCGCCGCCGCGGGCTTCTGGCCGTACGTCATCTCGTTCGTCGCCGGCCTTCTCGTTTCGTACTGCTTCGACAACATGCTGTGGCATTACGAGCGCGGCAACGCGTCGAAGGGTGCGCAGGTCGGATTCCTGACCGGCGTCTGCATCTTCCTTGCGATGCTCGCGAACCTGTCCAGCTTCGAAGTGCGTCCGATCGCGCTGATGCTGATCGACGGCGGCTACGGGGTGATCGGATTCGTCATCACCGGTGCGGTCGTTGGCGCTCTGCGGGGGCGGGCGACGCGCGGAGCTGCGGCGCGCGCGGCCTGAGGGGCTCGACGTTCAGCTCTATCAGCGGCTGCTCGGCGCGTCGTTCGAGCGGCTCCCGTCCGTGCTGCGCCGGTTTCATGCGCAGGGCGGCGGCGAGGCCGAGTGCACGTTCGCCGTACGCCGCCACGCCGGCCCGCTGCACGGAATCGTAGCGCGCGCCGCCGGTCTCCCCGCCGTCACGCCGTCGACCCGCGTCGTGCTGCACGTCCGCGTCGACGGTGAGCGCGAGGTCTGGACGCGCGTCTTCCCGGATCGCGAGCTGCGCACCGCGCAATGGCTCGAGCGCGGCCGCTTGATCGAGCAGGCGGGCCCGCTGCAGGTCGCGTTCGACGTCGCGGCCGACGAGTCGGGGATGCGCATCACGAGCCGTGGCTGCCGGGTGTTCGGGGTGCCGCTGCCGCGCGCGTTCGCGCCGGCGGTCACCGCGATCGTACACGGCGTCGCCAACGGCTGGAAGGTCGAGGTCTCGATCGCGCTGCCGCTGCTCGGCACGATCGGGGCGTACAGCGGGACGGTCGTCCCGGCGTGACGGCCGCGCTCGGCGTTCTGTTCGTGCTCGGCGTGATGGGCGCGTTCGACACGCTGGTCTTTCACGAGTGGATCGGCCGGCTCCCCGCCGATCCGCGGGCCGCGGCTGAGCTGCGGCTGCACGCGGCGCGCGACGCCGTGTACGCGGTGCTGTTCGCATCGTTGGCGTGGCTCGAGCCGCACGGCGCGCTGGTCGTCGCGTACATGCTGCTCTTCGCCGTCGAGATCGCGATCACGCTCTCCGACTTCCTGGTCGAAGACCACACGCGCCGGCTGCCCGGCGGGGAGCGCGTAACCCACGCGCTGATGGGGATCGTGTACGGCGCGCTGCTCGCGCTTCTCGTGCCGTACGCCGCGTCCTGGCTGCACGATCCGACCGCGTTCGTGCGCGCAGACTACGGCGTCTTGTCGTGGGCGCTCAGCCTGTTCGCGCTCGGCGTCGCCGGATCGGGTCTGCGCGACGTGCTCGCCGCAAACCGCGTCCGCTAGCCCGGCCGTCCCGAGCGCGACCTCGTGCTCGAGGACAGCGAGGAATCCGCGTACAGACGGGGCAACAGCACGGTAATGGACCCGGGCGGCTGCTCGGAGACACGGGCGGTGGAGTCCGCCCCGCATCAGCGAAACCGCCCGTCGATGGGCCAATGACTCCTCTTTGCGCCGGCGCCTTGCGCCGGGAAGGAGGACGTTCGTGACCCTCGCGATTCCGGCCGACAACCTTTGGGCGTTCGCCGCCGTTTGGCTTGCGCTTGCGACGGCCGCCGCCTTCATCGCGCGCCGCGTGGGCCTGGCCGCCGCTCTCGTCGAGATCCTGCTCGGCGTGCTCGCAGGCAACCTCATCGGCCTGCGATCGACCGCCTGGGTCGACTTCATCGCGGGCTTCGGAAGCATCATGCTGACGTTTCTCGCCGGCGCGGAGATCGAGCCCACGGTCCTTCGCCGCCAACTCCGCCCGGCGGTCGTCATCGGAGCGATTTCCTTCTTTGCGCCGTTTCTCGCAGCCATGGCGTACGCGTATTTCGTTGCCCATTGGACCGTCGACGCTTCGAAAATCGCCGGCGTGGCGATGTCGACGACGTCGGTCGCGGTGGTCTATGCGGTGATGGTAGAGTCACGTTTGGCGGGCAAAGACTTCGGCCAGTTGATCCTGGCCGCGTGCTTCATCACGGATCTTGGGACGGTCGTGGCGCTCGGCATGCTGTTCGCGAACTACAACGGCTGGCTGGCCGCACTCGTTGTGGCGATCGTGCTGGCAATCGTCTTCGTCCCAAAGTTTTTGCCGTCCGTGTTCGAGAAGACCTCGCGGTGGGTGAGCGAGCCCGGACTCCGTCTGACGTTCCTGATCATCCTCGTTCTCAGCGCGATTGCAACGGCAGCGAAGAGCGAGGGTGTCCTGCCGGCCTATTTCTTGGGCCTCGCTTGTGCGGGCTTCCTCTTCGCGAATCCCGACGTGTCGCGGCGTTTGCGCTCCATGACCATGGGCTTCTTGACGCCGTTCTACTTTCTCAAGGCGGGTACGCTGGTTTCGTTCTCGGCTGCCGTCGCAGGCATCGGCGCAATAGCCGCATTCTTCGTCGTGAAAGTCGTCGCGAAATGCGTCGGCGTCTTTCCGGCTGCGCGAGCGTTCCAGCACGCTCCGAAGAACGCCGGGTATATCACGCTGATGATGGCGACGGGCCTCACGTTCGGCACGATCTCGAGTCTCTACGGTCTCACGCATCACTACATCGACCAGGCTCAGTATACGACGCTGGTGACGGTCGTCATCCTCACCGCAGTCGTACCGACGATCATCGCGCAGGCATTCTTTCACCCCCAGGAGTTCGTCGATCCCGAGGAACTGGGCGTGCCGTGACCCAAGCACGCGCCGTGACGTCATTTCGCGACCGGAGGACGTGCAGCTAGCGGCCACGCGAGCAGGATTCAACCCGTACGTGCGGCTGTTCATCGCGACCGGGATTCTGGGCGGATACACGACGTTTTCGGCGTTCGCGTACGAGACGTACGTTCTTAGCGCCGACGCTTTCTCGTTGCAGAGTCTGGCCTATGCGGGCGGCAGCGTGGTCGTGGGGGTCGCGGCGGCATATCTCGGCGTGGTCCTCGTGCGCGCGGTGCATCCATAGCGCCGGCTCGCGACACGCGACGCTCAACGGCTGGGACGCGGCGGAAGTGCGGCGTCGCTTCCGCCGCCGTGTCCCTTGAACGTGGAGAACAGCAGCGCGAGACTTGGGATCAGGAAAAGCGCCCCGATCGCGGTGGAGATGAGGAACGCGTTCAGCATCGCCGGCGAGGCCGCGGCGGATTGGAAGGTCCAGCGGCCTGGGATCAAGTTGGGGGCCTGCGCTCCGAACCAGCCGGCGAGGACCGCGAGCGCTTCGGCGCCGACCGCGACGCGCGCGAACGTGTCGCGACGGTTGGCGATTAGGAGCATCACGACGATGCCGAGCAGCATCGCGCTCGCGATCGCGATGCGGGCCGTCGGGCCGACCAACGCCGCGAAGAGCGCCGGTTCGCTCTGATGCGCCAGTAGCGCCGGAACGAGGCCGGCGACCCAGACGGCGAGCGTCGCGCGGACGGCGCGGCGGCGGAAGTCGCCGCGCAGCGCGGGGTCGTGGGAGGTTTCGCGGACGAGGAAGACGGCGGCGATCTGCGCGCAGAGCGCAACGGCGAACACGCCGGCGGAGAGCGCGAACGGCGACGTCCAGGCGTAGTGGCCGGTAGCGATCGCACCGGCCGCGTCACCGAGGAAGAACGGTGCGATGATCGAGGCGGCGCCGAAGATCGCCGTCCAGCTGCGCGCCGCCGCGAGCGTGTCCGACGCGTGGTTGCGGAAGACGAACGCCGCGCCGCGCATGACGATGCCCAGCAGCGCCAACGTGAGCGGCGTGTTGAGGTTCGCGCCGATGTCGGCGAAGGCAGGCGGGAAGCACGTGAACAGCGCGACGATCGCGAAGATCAGCCAGACGTGATTCGCTTCCCACACCGGACCGATCGCGTTCGAGATCGCGTCCCGCTGCGCCCGACGGCGCGAGCCGCTCGCGAAGAGGTCCCACACGCCGCCGCCGAAGTCGGCGCCGCCCAGAATCGCGTAGAGCGAAACCGCGGTGAGCGCGACGAGCGCCGCGCCGAGGACGGGCGTCACGCTGTGTGGTCCTTCGTGCCGACGCGGCGCAGCAGCCACCAGCACGTCGCGGCGAGGATGACGTACACGATCGCGAAGCCGTAGAACTGGAGGTCGACGCCGGGGGCGACCGTCGCGGCGTCGCTCGTGCGCAGCAGGCCGCGCGCAATCCAGGGCTGGCGTCCGAACTCGGTGACGAACCAGCCGGCCTCCATCGCGACGACCGAGAGCGGCCCACAGACGGCGATGCCGATCAGCAGCGGTTTTGCGGGCACGCGCTTGCGCAGCGCGGCGATCGTCCAGACGATCGCGACCAGCAGCAGCAGCGACGCGCTGCCGACCATCGTGTCGAACGAATAGTGGACCGCAGCGACCGGCGGACGGTCCTCCGGAGCGACGCGGTCGAGGCCTTTGACTTCGGCGTTCGGATCGTATGCGACCAGCAGGCTGAGCGCGCTCGGGATCTCGATCCCGTAGCGGACGGTGTCACCGTGCACGATCCCGCCGATCGTGATCGGCGCGTGCCGCCGGGTGTGGAACAGCACCTCTAGCGAGGCGAACTTGGCGGGCTCGTGCTCGGCGTCGAAGCGCGCGATCTCGTCGCCGACGATCCACTGCAGCGGAATCGCGATCGACGCGACGATCATCGCGATCGTGAGCCCGGCGTACACCTGCTCGCGCCGGTCTTCGGCGCTCCGGCGCAGCAAGGCGAACGCGCAGACCGCGGCGGCGCCGAAGCCGGTGACGACGTAGGCGGCAAGCGTCGTGTGCAGCACCTCGACCAGCCAGGGCGGGCTCAGTATCGCGGCGATCGGATCGACGTCGACGACGGCGCCGTTGACGATGCGGAAACCCGTCGGCATGTTCATCCACGCGTTCGCGGTCGTGACGAACGCGGCCGACAGGGCGCCGCTGACCACGATCGGCAGCCCGCTCAGCCAGTGCGCGACCGGGCTCAGGCGCTCCCAGCCGTACAGGTAGATCCCGATGAAGATCGCTTCGATGAAGAACGCGAAGCCTTCGAGCGAGAACGGCAAACCGATGATCCCGCCGGCATACTTCATGAACGTCGGCCACAGCAGCCCCAGCTCGAACGCGAGGACGGTTCCGGACATCGCACCGACCACGAACAGGATCGCCATCCCCTTCGCCCACGTGCGCGCGAGGTCGTAGTAGGCGCGGCGCTTCGTCCTCAGCCACAGGCCCTCGGCGGCGAACACCAGCAGCGGCAGCCCCACGCCGAGCGCCGCGAACACGATGTGGAACGCGAGCGACGTCCCCATCAGGGCGCGCGCCGCGATCACGTGGTCCATGTTCGCAGTCTACCCGCGCCTGGCGGGGCCGCCACTCGACTTTGCTCGGGTTCGCCCTACTTTCGGGTCCGTTTCAGTGCGCGTCGCCGAAGATGAACGAGTAGTCCGACGCGAGGGTCGACGATCCGCCCTTGGCGGTGCGCTGCCCCGGCGCGGGGATGACGATCAGACGCCGCCGAGAGCCGCCGAGCAGCGGTGACGGGGTCGCAACGGTCGCATACTTGTGGCAGTCGAAGCAGCGTGACCCTTGCACGTAGGTTTCCAGCGTGGTGTTCGCGACCGGGCCGGTCGGGATCGTGCCGGCGTCGGAGAGCGGGACCGTCGCGCGCGGCGACGGCACGGCGACCGGTGTCCCCGGCCACAGCACCTGCACCAAGCGATAGTGCTTGAACACCGACCGCGGATCGTTGGCCTTGTCCATGAGCCGATACGCGCTCGCGTTGATCTCCTCGGAGAACGGGTCGATCGTCGTCGTGCGCACGACCTGAACCGGTGCATTGTAGGGGTCCTGGCATGGGCCGACGGTCGGACACGGCCGCGGCGAGGCGTTGGGGACGCACTGGTAATGGTCCGTCGCCGGGTTGCAGGTGTTGCGATAGAACGTCCAGCCGCGCGGCGGGGGCGTCGGTGTGGGTGAGCCGCTCGGCACGGCAACCGGGTCGTTGTCGACGTGCTCGAACGTCGCCCAGACCATCTGCTGCGCGCTCGGCGTCTTGTGGATGACGTGCAGTCCGACGAGTCCGACGACGACGTTGTGACGAACCGGCCTGCGCGGCGGGTAGATGTCCGCGACCGAGATCTTGTAGTTCGGCCACGTCGCCGGGTCGGGGAGCTCGATCCACGCCGCTTTGATCTCGATCGCGCCGAAGTTCATGCCGTACTTCGCCGGCTTAGCGCTGCAGGCGTAGTCGACCGCAGCCGTCGTTCCGGCGCCGTGGGGGAGCGAGAATCCGGCCGGTCCGTTCGCGCACGCCACCTGATTGCGCGCGTGCGTCAGCCCGTTGCCGACGATGTATCCGTACTCGTCGTTGTCGACGTGGACTTCGTAATAGGTCAGGTTGCCGCGGCGGTCGGTGAGCCATCCGCCGGACGCCTCTTGGATGTTGCCGAAGTGCACGTCGGCGCCGAGAAACTTCGACGTCGCGGCGAGGACCTTGACGCCGGGACGCGGCGGCGGAACGCCTCGTAGGCGCAGCGCGGTCGACGCGAACAGCTCGTCTGAAGAATGGTAGCTCTCCCACACCGTGGGGTAGATCCCGGTCTTGCTCGCGACGGGCGCGCCGAACTGGGCCGGGCTCGCGCTGGGGTCGGGGATGCCGACCTGTCCCGCCGCCGCGCGCCAGTTGAGGTAGAAGAACTCCATCCACGCGTAGCAGTCGGCGTCGAGCTGGAAATCGACGGAGCCGCCCGGGACGAAATCGGTCGGCATCGTCGCGGCGACGGCCATCTTCGAGCAGTACGTGGTGCCGATGTGCCAGGTGGCCTTCGGCGCGGGCGCCTGCGCCAGCAAGCCGCCGGCCGCGAGCGCCGCAAAACCCGCCGCCAACAAGAGCGCGGCGCGGCCCGAACGAGACTTCTGCATCGTCGTAACCCCCCTGGGCGACCATACCACGGCGTCGCCAAGGGAGGCAAGACGAGGGCTATCGATCGTCGCGGTGCGGAAAGAGCCCGTACGGCGGCGGGGTCGCGCGCGCGCCCTTGACGGCGTGCCAGAGGACGTCGTTCATCACCGCGTCGTCGACCCGGTCGGCTTCGGCGAGATCGAAGCGCGCGCTGTCGGCGGCGCGGTACGCGGTCGTTCCGTTCTTCGCCTTGACGTCGATGCGCGCGGGCAGCGCATCGAACGGTGCGAGGTTCGGCGTGCCGGTGAAGGCCGCGGTGAGCGGGAGCGCGCCGGCGTCGTACGCCGACATCGGGGGAAGTCCGAGCAGGATCTCGATCGTGCGGAGCACGGAGGCTTGCGTGTACGTTTCGTGCCGCAGGCCGCCGGTGGCGTACGGCGAGGCCAGGTAGAGCGTGGAGCGCTGCTCGTCGACGTGATCGGGGCCGTTCTGCGCGTCGTCCTCCAGGACGAAGATCGCCGTGCTGCTCCAGTCGGGCGAATGCGAGACGGCTTCGACCAGCTTGCCGACGGCGAGGTCGTTGTCGGCGACCATCCCCTGCGGCGTCACGGCACCCGCCCGCGTGCCCGAGGTGTGATCGCGCGGGAAGCGCACGATCTCGAGCTGCGGGAGCGTGTGCGACGCTTCGAACGCGTCGAACTCGCGCTTCCACTCGTTGAACCGTGCCACGTCCTCGACGTTCATGTCGAACGTGGCGAAACCGCGGTCGGTGTTCGCGTTCAGGACTTTGTTCATCGACGAGACGGGCGTCGGGCCGCCCGGCGAGGCGGTGACGAACTCGCCGTAGTTCCGCAGGCTCACGCCGTTGCGCGCGGCGTCGTCCCACAGGTACCCCGCGTGCGGGATCGCTGCTTCGGCGCCGTCCTCGAAATCGTAGAACGACCGCCGGTTCGCGTAGTTCTGCGGCCACATCCGCTCCAGGTAGTCGTTCGCGAAGGCGGCGGTCGACCAGTTGTGCCCGTCGGCGCTGATGTGTGCGTCCTCGAAGAAGCGGTCGAAGACGCCGAACTGCTTGACGATCGCGTGCTGATTCGGCGTGACGTTCTCGCCGAACATCACCAGCGACGGGTCGCCGTCGGCACCGCTCACGTCGCCCAGGACCTGGTCGTACGTGCGGTTCTCCTTGATGACGTAGATGACGTGCTTGATCGGGCCGTTGCGGCGCACGACGGGACTGTCGGGGACGCCTTCGTGCTGTGCGAACTCGCGGACGTCGACAAGTCCCCGCGCGAGCGCGCCGTCGTCGGGGATCGTGACGCGGCGAACCGAACCGACCAAGTTATCGGCGACGTAGTCGCTCTCCGAGCGCGCGTTCGGGTTGAACTTCGGGTTCGCGTGGCTCGACTCGCCCTTGCCGTTCGCGACGTAGAGGACGCCGTGCACATGGTCGATCGCGAGCGCGGTCGGATACCAGCCGGCCGGGATCGCACCGAGCGGCGTCAGCCCGTGCGCGCTCGTGCGGAACACCGCGACGGCGTTGGCCGCGCCGCACGTGACGTAAAGGCGGGTACCGTCGAGCGCCAGCGCGTTGGGTGAGGTCCCGACCGCGTCGGCGCGCGCGAAGGGGATCCGCGCGTGCTGGATCACGCGCTCCGTCGCAAGGTCGACTACCGCGATGTCGTCGTCGTCGCTGTTCGCGACGAAGAGCAGCGTCCCGTCGCTCGCGAGCGCTACGGGATGGCGGCCGACGGTGATGCGCGTCGTGTGCGCGCCCAGGCCTGTGACGAAGTTCCATCCGCGTTCGGCGACGTAGAGTTTGCCGCCGCGGCGCGGGTAGAGCACCGCCGCCGGGTGGTGTCCGACGTCGTGCGTGGCGATCACGTGCGCGGTCTTCGGGTCGACCAGCGCGACACGGTTGGCGATATCGCCCGCGACGGCGATCATGCCGTTCGGCTGCCGGGTCAGCGCGACGGGATAGAAGGGCACCGGCAGCGAGACCGTCTTGTCGACCACGCCGGTCGCGGTGTCGATGTGCGCGATCGTTTCCTGGAACGTGCCGGGCGCCGCGACCCAGACGCCGTCGCCGTCCGCGTCGCGGAGCGGCGCGCCGAACGCGCCGCTGAGCGGAACGCTGCGGATCTCTTTGAGGGTCGCGGCATCGAGCACGCGCAGCGCCGGCTTGCGGTGGCCGGTCTCGAGCACGAACACACGCGAGCCGTCACGCGAAAGCGCGAGCCCGGTCGGCAACGTGCCGACCGTCGCGACGGGCCCGTCGCTGCCGCGGATCTTCCATCCGGTCGGTAGCGTCGTCACGCCGGTCGCGGCGAGCGCGACGCCGCCGAGCACGAGGACGGCGGCGATGACGAAGCCGGTGCGTTTCACGAGTGCCTCCACAGAAGCCGAAGGACGCGGGGCGCAAACGCGACGGCGAGCGCCGCGGTGATCACGAAGAACGCCGGGTGGACGAGGGGCAACTCGTCGTGCGGGATCGCGCGGCACCCGAGGTTCGTTCCGGCCATCGCCATGCAGAACAGCCCGTAGGCCAACTGCAGCCGAAAGCGCGGGTCGACGCTCGACCCGAAGAACGAACGGCGGTGCTCGGGCAGCCACCACCAGAGCATCGGCACCGCAAGCGCGAGGCAGACCGTGGCACTGACGAGCCCCCAGCCAAGATCGAAGCTGCGCGATCCCTCGATCCATCCCCAGCTCATCGCGCCTATCCTTCGATCTTCGAGAAGTCCGCCACGGCGCCGAGCGCGTCCCGGATCCCCGACAGTAGCTTCAAACGGTTCGCACGCAGCGCGGTATCGTCCGCGTTCACCGTCACCCGATCGAAGAACACGTCGACGTGCGGCCGTAGCCGCGCCAGCGCCGCCATCGCGCCGGCAAAGTCTTCGCGCGCCGTTGCCTCGCGAATCTCCGCGGTCGTGCGCTCGAGCTCGGCGAACAGCTCCGTCTCCTCGGGCTGCGCGAACAGTGCGGGCTCGACGGCGCTGTCGTAACGCACGTCGTCTTTCGACTCTTCGCGCCGGACGATGTTCGAGGCGCGCTTGTAGGCGGTGAGCAGGTTCGCGCCGTCCGGGCTCGCGAGAAAATCCTCGAGCGCCGCGACCCGCGCCAGCGCGCGCACCAGATCGTCTTCGTCCCCGAGCGCGAACACCGCGGAGATCAGGTCGTGACGCACGCCGGTTCCGCGCAGATGCGCCTTCATCCGGTCCGCGAAGAACTCGAGCAGCTCGGCCGCGACGTCGTCCGCCGCCGCAGCCGCGACCTTGGTGAACGCCGGCTGTTGCGCATAGCGGCGGTATGACGAGACGAACTGCTCGCGCAGCCGGAGCCGCAGCCGGTTCTCGACGATCACCCGGATCGCGCCGAGCGCGGCGCGCCGCAGCGCGAACGGATCCTTCGATCCGGTCGGCTTCTCGCCGATCGCGAAGAAGCCGACCAACGTGTCGATCTTGTCGGCGAGCGCGACCGCGATCGAGACCGGCGCGGTCGGACAGCGATCGTTCGGCCCGAGCGGGGCGTAGTGCTCGGCGATCGCGTCGGCGACGCGCGGGTCCTCGCCCTCTGCGAGCGCGTAGTAGCGCCCCATCTTTCCCTGGAGCTCCGGAAACTCGCGCACCATCCCGGTGACGAGGTCGGCTTTGCAGAGCAGTGCGGCGCGGTGCACCAGCGAGGCTTCGGTGACGCGTAGTTCTTCGCCGAGCAATTGCGCGAACGGCTGCAGCCGCTGGACCTTGTCGCCGATCGTGCCGAGCCTCGCGTGGAACACGAGCTCGGCGAGCTTCGGCACGCGCGATTCGAGCGGTGCTTTGCGGTCTTGGTCCCAGAAGAACTTGGCGTCGAACAGCCGCGCACGCAGCACGCGCTCGTTGCCGGCGACGATCGCGGCGCCGCCGTCCGTCGCGTCCATGTTCGCGACCAGCAGAAAGCGCGGCGCCAGCGCGCCCGCGGCGGTTTCGAGCGCGAAATACTTCTGGTTCGCACGCATCGTCGTGGTCAGCACTTCGCGCGGGACATCCATGAAATGCTCGTCGATCGAGCCGGCAAGGACGACCGGCAGCTCGACCAGCCCCGATACCTCCTCGAGCAGCGCCGGATCGTCAGCGACCGTGAGTCCCTCGCCGTGCGCCAGCGCCTGGGCACGCTCGCGAACGATCTCGCGCCGTTCGCGCGGGTCGAGCACGACGTACGCATCGCGCAGTTTGCGACAGTAGTCCGCGAACGAGGTCACGGCGAACGGCTGCGGTGCGAGAAACCGGTGACCGAAGGTGCGATCGTTTGCGTGCAGGCCGTGCGCACGAAGCGCGATCTCGACGACCGCGCCGTCGAACAGGCAGAGGACGTTCTGCAGCGGGCGGACCCAGCGCATCGCGTCGCTTCCCCAGCGCATCGACTTCGGCCAGGCGAACGTCTCGACCGCCGAGGTCAGCACTTCACGCAGGACGTCACCGGCGGCGCGCCCGGCGACCGTCCGGCTGAGATAGTAATAATCGGCGCCGGTGACGGTACGCACTTCGACGCCTTCGAGCGTGGTGATGCCGGCGGACTTCATGAACCCGTCGAGCGCGCGCTGCGGCGCGCCGGTGTGCGGTCCGCGGCGATCTTCGACCGTGTCGGGCTGGCGCGCCGGCAAGCCGTCGACGAAGAGCGTGAGGCGCCGCGGCGTCACGTACGATTCAGCGCGCTCGAAGTCGAGGCGCTCTTCCCCGAGCCGTGCGATGACGGTCGCCAGCAACTGGTCTGCGGCGGCGGACTGCATCCGCGCCGGGATCTCTTCGGAGAACAGCTCGAAAAGGAGTTCGGCCATCAGCCTGCCGCGGCGCCGCGCGCGAGCCAGCTCTCGCAGCACGCTTTCGCGAGGGCACGCACCCGGCCGATGTACGCTTGCCGTTCCGTCACGCTGATCACGCCGCGTGCATCCAGCATGTTGAAGAGATGACTCGCCGTTACGCACGCATCGTACGCGGGGAGCGGGAGCGCCTGCGCCAGCAGCGCGTTGCACTCGGTCTCGGCGTCGGTGAAGTGGCGGAGCAGCAGCTCGACGTCCGCGTACTCGAAGTTGTACGCGGAGAACTCCCGCTCGTTCTCGAGGAAGACGTCACCGTAGGTGATGTGCGGATCGCTCTCCGGCGCGTTGTACGCGAGATCGTAGACGTTCTCGACCCCCTGCACGTACATCGCCAGCCGCTCGAGCCCGTAGGTGTACTCGACCGAGACCGGATCGCATTCGATCCCGCCGACCTGCTGAAAGTACGTGTACTGGCTGACCTCCATCCCGTCGCACCACACTTCCCAGCCGAGTCCCCAGGCGCCGAGGGTCGGACTCTCCCAGTCGTCCTCGACGAACCGGATGTCGTGCGCGAGCGGGTCGATTCCGAGCCGCCGCAGGCTCTCGAGGTAGAGCTCCTGCGCGTTCGGCGGCGAGGGCTTGAGGATGACCTGGAACTGATAGTAGTGCTGCAGCCGGTTCGGGTTCTCGCCGTAGCGCCCGTCGGTCGGCCGGCGGCACGGCTGCACGTACGCCGCTCGCCACGGCTCGGGGCCGAGGCTCCGCAGCGTCGTCGCGGGATGAAATGTCCCGGCCCCGACGTGCGCGTCGTAGGGCTGCAGCACGACGCAGCCCTGTTCCGCCCAGTACTGCTGAAGCGTCATGATGAGCGACTGAAAATCAAGCGCGCCGCGGCGAGCGAGTGGGGCTGTCACGTCAAGCCTTGCGGTGCGTCGGCCCGCGGAGGGAGTCCTGTCATCCTGGGGTCATGCTCCGAGGAGTGCGCCCAACAGCGCGGCGGTGACGACGACGATCCATGGGGCGATACGCCAGCCGGTGATCGCGGCGAGTGCGGCGACGGCGATGGCGATGCGCGCCCAGCTCGCGCCGAGCGAGAGCAGCACCGGGTCGTAGAGCACCGCGCCCAGCAGCCCGACGACGCTCGCATTCGCGCCGCGCACGGCTCCGGCAGCGCGCGGCGCGCCGGCGATGCGGTTCCACACCGGCGCGATCGCGAAGATCAGCGCGAACGAGGGCAGGAAGATCAGCACCGTCGCGACCAGCGCGCCGGGGAACCCGTGCAGCGGCGAGCGGTTCGCGTAGCCGAGAAACGACGAGAACGTGTTGAGCGGACCGGGCATCGCCTGCACCGCGCCGTAGCCGGCGAAGAAGTCTTGTGCGCCGATCAGGCCGTCGTGGATCATGCCCTGCAGCAGCGGCAGCACCACGTGACCGCCGCCGAACACCAGCGAACCCGCCCGGATCAGCGTCGCGAGGAACGCCAGCGTCGCGTCCTGCGGCAGCGCGGTCACCGCGACGAGCGCGACGAACAGCACGCCGGCCGCGATCGAGACCGTCCGCGAAACCCGAATCGGAAGCGGTTCGTGGCGCAGCTCCGGGGCGTGCAGGAAGAGGGCGCCCGCGAGCGCGCCGAGCGCGATCGAAACCCACTGGAAGCCGGGGAACGGGCGGAGCGCGAGCGTCACCAGGATCGTTACGACGGCGATCGTCTTGGTCGGCAGATCGGTGCAGAGCGATCCGGCCAAGCCGGTGACGGCGAACGCGACCACGGCCGCCGCGGCGGCGAACAGCCCGTCGAGCAGTCCGCCGAACCAGGGCGGCGGCGTATGGCGCTCGGCGCCCCCGAGCGCGGCCGCGATCAGCGTCATGGCGAGCGCCGATGGGGCCGTGAAGCCGAGCCAGGCGAGGAACGCCCCGAGCGGACCGCCGCGCGCGAACCCGATCAGCATCCCTACCTGGCTCGAGGTGGGTCCCGGCAGTACCGAGCAGAACGCGACGATCCGGGCAAAAGCAGGTTCGTCGAGCCACCGCCGTTCCTCGACAAAGGTCCGGCGGAAGTACGCGAGGTGGGCGATCGGACCGCCGAACGACGTCGAACCCAGGCGGAGGAAGGTCGCGAAAACCTCGCGCACGACGCTCTGCTTACTCCCGGAGGACCGCGACTTCATGCATCTGGGCGACCTGACGGTCTATCACGACGGAGCCTTCGCCCGCTACGCGGATTCGAAGGTCGGTCTGCTCACGCACGGGCTGCAGTACGGAACCGGCTGTTTCGAAGGGATCCGCGGCTTCTGGAGCGAGCGCGAGGAGGAGCTCTACCTGCTGCAGCTCGCCGACCACTACGACCGGCTCGCGCAGTCGGCGCGGATCCTCATGATCACGCTCCCGCACACGACGCCCGAACTCTGCGAGCTCACGGTCGAGCTGTGCGCACGCAACCAGCTGCGCGGCGACGTCTACGTGCGCCCGTTCGCCTACAAGGCCAACGAGGACATCGGCGTGCGCCTGCACGGCGTGAAGGATGCGTTCGCGATGGTGGCGATCCCGTTCGAACGCTACTTCGACACGCAGCGGGGGCTCAAGGTCGGCGTCAGCTCGTGGCGCCGCATCGACGACACGATGGCGCCGGCGCGCGGCAAGATCACTGGGACGTACGTCAACAGCGCGCTCGCCAAGAGCGAGGCGGTGATGAACGGGTTCGACGAAGCGATCATGCTCTCGGCCGAAGGCCACGTCTGCGAAGGCTCGGCCGAGAACGTGTTCGTGGTGCGGCGCGGCGTGCTCTACACACCGGATCCCTCCCAGAATATCCTCGAAGGCGTCACGCGTCGCGCGATCATCACGCTGGCCGCCGAGGAGCTGGGGCTCACGGTCGTCGAGCGCGCGATCGACCGCAGCGAGCTGGTCGTCGCCGACGAGCTGTTCATCACCGGGAGCGCGGCCGGGATCCAGTGGATCGAGTCGGTCGACCACCGCCCGGTCGGCAACGGCGAGCGCGGGCCGATCGCCGGCGCGTTGATCGATCTCTACGACCGCGCAATCCGCGGCGGGATGCCGAAGTACGCGCCCTGGCTCACGCGCACGTACGGCGGCCGTACGCCGGCGACGGTCGGCTAACTAGGGCGCCGGCGAGGGGGCCGCGCTCGGCTCGGCGGCCGGCGCCGCCGCCGGAACGTTCTGGGGCGTCCACATCTGCTGCTCGGGCGTCCCACGCGTCCAGTCGGTGGCCGGATTGAAGTCGTCGTGCCACGCGCCGAGCTTGCCGAGCGCGGCGTAGGCCATCTTCGAAACGCCGCGGATGAAGCGTCGGCCGGATTCGAGCGTCGGCAGATCGGTGGTCATCACCGCGATCACGTAGGGATCCTCGCCGGCGCCGTAGACGATTCCGACGTCGTTGAGCGTGTCGTGCAAGGTTCCGGTCTTGTGCGCGATCTGCGTCCCGGGCGGGAGCGGCTCCGGGAGGAGCCCGTTGTGGTGCTGGCCGCGCAGGATCGCGATCATCTCGCGCGATGACCATTCGTCGACCAGCTGCTCCTTCGCCATCACGCCGAGCAGGTGCGCCATGTCGGCCGGGCTCGAGCGCAGCGCCCAGCGGATTCCGGGCCCTTCGGAGCGGATGAAATCGCGCAGGCGCGTGTGCGTGAGGCCGTAGTCCGCCATCGTCGCGTTGATCCGCTGCCGGCCGACCCGGCGGATCAGCATGTTGGTCGCCGTGTTGTCGCTGACGTCGATCATCAGCGAGAGGAGCCGCGAGACGGTGTAGCTCGAGCCGACGCGGGCGCCCGACAGATCGCCCGAACCCCAATCCTTGTCACCGCGCCGCAGACGCAGCTTCGTGTTCAGATCGAACTTGCCGGCGACCAGCTGCCGGAATACCTCGACCATGACCGGGATCTTGATCGTCGAAGCGGCGGGCATCTCGGCGCCGGTGTTGATCCCGGACGTCGCGCCGGTCGCGACGTCTTGGATTGCGATCCCGACGTGGCCGGGCGCGCGCAGCGAATACGCGGTCAGCTCGGCCTGGAAATCAGCCAGTGGCCCGCCCAAACCATTCGCGCCCGCCGGGAGAACGCCGGCGAGCGGAACAGCGATGAGAACGACGGCGGCAACGAGTCGTCGTGGTACCCGCATTGTATATATATTTGTCGGTTTGGTGCGACGAAAGTCAAGTGCCGCGAGCCGGCCATTTGGAACTTCGTAGCCGGGGAGGTGCCACGCGGGGCAAGCAGTATCTAGCGGCTCTCCGGCTCTTGGTCAGCGGAGCATCGGAACCTAGGGGAGGGTGATCAGTGCGAAACGCAAGTGCAACGCGAGCCGCAGTGTCGCGGGGCGGGCGTGAGCCGGCCCCCGACATCTTCGCCCCGTCGACCAGCTTCGATCCGCCCGCGAAACGGCCGCTGACGGTCTACGCGTTCGACCCGACTTTGGGCCGCGTGCTCGGCAACGACCTCGTCATCGAGGTGAACTACGAGCCGCTGAAGCCGGGGCCCGTCGGCGAACGGTTCGCGGTGGTCGACTACGACGGCTCGACCAAGTCGTTCTACGCTCCCGTCGATCTCGACAACCCCAACCTGCTGTTGCGCGACGGGCTGGATCCGACCGAGTCCGACCCTCGCTTTCACCAGCAGATGGTCTACGCCGTCGCGTCCGAGACGCTGGAACGGTTCGAGTCCGCGCTCGGCCGGCGCGTGCACTGGCGTCAGGTCCCGGGCGGCAAGCACGTCGCGAACCGGTTGTACCTGTTCCCTCACGCGATGATGCAGGCCAACGCGTTCTACAGCCCGGATGCGCACGGCATCCTGTTTGGCTACTTCCGCGCCGGGAGCGTCGTAGACGCGCAGATCGTGCCGGGACAGACGATCTTCACGTGTCTGTCGCACGACATCATCGCCCACGAAACGACGCACGCCATCGTCGACGGGATCCGCGAGCACTTCACGGAACCGACGAACATCGACGTGCCGGCATTCCACGAAGCGTTCGCGGATCTGGCGGCGCTCTTCCGGCACTTTTCGCATCGAGAGGCCCTGCTCGACACGCTGCAGCGGACCGGCGGCAAGCTCTACACGACCAACATGCGGGCCGATGCGCCGGGTTCGTCGACCGAACCGGTGATCCAGAGCGAGATCGCGCCGGACAATCCGCTGATCGAGCTCGCACGACAATTCGGTCAGGTCTCAGGACTCCACGCCGGGCTTCGCAGCGCGCTCGGAACGCCCGCGAACGCGCAGGCCTTGCGGACGACGATCGAGCCGCACGCGCGCGGCGCGATCCTGGTTGCCGCCGTGTTCGACGCCTATTTCTCGGTCTATCTGCAGCGCACCGCCGATTACTTCCGGGTCTTCCGCGCGGGCGGCGGCTCCGACCAACCGGTCGACCTGCCGGGACCGCTCGCCAACCTGCTCGCTGCCGACGCCAGCCGTATCGCGGAGCTGTTCTTCTCGGTCTGTGCACGCGCGCTCGACTATTGCCCGCCGGTCGACGTCACGTTCGGCGATTTCCTGCGCGCGATCATCACGGCGGATATCGACCTGTTCCCGAGCGACACCTACGGAGTGCGCGACGCGGTGATGCAGGCGTTTCGTTCGCGCGGCATCGTCCCCGAGGGTGCGCAGTTCTTTTCGGAGGACTCGCTCTGCTGGCCGCGGGTGAAGCCGGGCGCGCTCAAGCCGGTGCGCGGCCTGATCTTCGGCGACCCGAACGGCCTGACGACCGACGAGAAGAACGCCAACGGCGGCCTCTTGCGCGCGTACGCCAGAGCGAACGCCAAAGCGCTCGGCTTCGATCGGAGCCCGATCTCCGTCCCGTCGTTCCATCCGATGTTCCGAACCGACGAGGACGGTTCGCTGAAGATCGACATGGTCGTCGAGATGGTCCAGCAGCGCGAGGTCCCGCTCGACCCGGCGGAGCCGAAGCTCGGCACGACGGTGATCCGCGGCGGCGCCACGCTGATGATCGCGCAGCAGCCGCTGCGCGCCGGGAAGCGACCCGATCCCGAGGTGCGGTACGCGATCGCCAAGCATCTGGGCGCGGCTCACGACAACCTCCAGCGCGCCGCCTACGTGGCGCAGGGCTTCACCGACGGCACCGGTGCCGACGCCCGCATCAACTTCGGCCTCCTCCACGGGATCTGATCGATGAGCACGAGCAAGAAGACGACGCGCAAGAAGACGACGCGCAAGAAGACCACCGCGCGCAAGAAGGCCACGGCGCGCAAGAAGACTACCGCGCGCAAGAAGACCGCGCGCAAAAAAACCACCGCGCGCAAGAAGACCACGCGCAAGAAGACCACCGCGGCGAAGAAACCTGCGCTGGCGCCGCGCACGACGCCGACCTCGGGGACGCCCCCGTCGGGAACGACGGCCCCGTCCGGCACCGGCTCAACCTCGGCGGGTCCGGCGCCGGCCGGTTCGATCGGGGGGCCGGCCGGGATTCGCGTGCGGATGTACCGCGTCGGGTTCGGCGACTTCTTCCTGCTGACGGTGCGCGCTCCCGACGGCACGCCGCGGCACATCCTCGTCGACTGCGGCGTGCATGCGGCGAATCTCAACAGCATCGGCCCCGCGATCAAACAGCTGGCGCAGGATACCGGAAAGCAGCTGGCGCTCGTCATCATGACGCATCGTCACGCCGACCATATCTCGGGTTTCGGTACCGGCGCGGCCGACTTCGCCGGATTCGAGGTCGAGCGCGTGTGGATGTCGTGGTTCGAAAACCCCAGCGACACGGCCGCGACGAATTTTCAGGCGACCATCACGGCGCTGGCCGGCAAGCTGCAGCAGTCGCTCGCGGCCCGCAGCGATCCGGCCGACAAGCAGCTGTTCAACATGGCTGAAAACATCACCGGCGCGGCTGCCGCCGCGGGCGGTGGGAATGCGGCCGCGCTCGCGACGCTGCACGGCGGGTTCAAGAACAAAGCGCCGGTCGACTACTACAAGGCCGGCGACACTCCGACGCTCCCGGACTCGCTCGTGCACGCCGGTCTCACCGCGCAGATCCTCGGACCGCCGACCGATCCCGCGCTGGTCGCGCAAATGGACAATAAGCCGCAGCAGTACCTCGCGGCGAGCGGCGATGAGAACGCGCCGCCGACGCGGTTCAGCCGCGTGTTCACGGCGGACGCGAGCGCCTATCCGCCGGAGGCGTTCGCCGTCTTCAGCCCCGACCAGATCGCCAAGCACATCTCCACGAACCAGCCGGATCTCCTGGCCGCGCAAGCCGCGAAGGCGGACAACACGATCAACAACCAGAGCCTGATCGTGCTCTTCACCTTCGGCGGCAAGAAACTGCTCTTCGCCGGCGACGCGCAGTGGGGCAACTGGGACAACTTCTTGTTCGGCGGCGCGGTCGTCGGCGCCAATACGCCGCTGACCGCCAACAGCAAGTCGATTCTCGGCAGCCTCGACTTCTATAAAGTCGGCCACCACGGCAGCACCAACGCCAGCCCGATCCCCGCCGTCAACGCGATGCGCGACGGCTGCGTGGCGATGTGTTCGACGCAGCCCGGCGCGTACGGCAGCGTCAAGAACAACAGCGAGGTGCCGCGCGGTCCGCTGATCGATGCGCTCGACAAGAAGACGAAGGATCAGCTCGCACGCGCCGATCAGGTCGCGGTGCCGAACTTCCCGGTGGATCCGAAGCTCGAACCGCTCCCGAAGATCTTCACGAAGGACGACAGCAAGGGTTACATCGACTACGAGATGTAGACTCGCCGGTCAGCTGCGAACGTAGGGGACCCCGTCGGCTGCCGGTGCGCGCACGCGTCCCGCAAAGCCGGCGAGAGCGACGAGCGCGGCGAGATACGGGAGTGCTTGCAGCAGCTCGCTGGGGACACCGGCGCGCTGCAGCGAGAACTGCAGCGCCGCGAAGAACCCGAAGAAGAGCGCTGCGCCGGTCGCGCCGAGCGGCGTCCAGCGTCCGAAGATCACCGCGGCCAGCGCGATGAAGCCACGCCCCGCGGTCATCCCGTCCGAATAGAGGTCGAGCTCCGCCAGCGAGAGGTAGACGCCGCCGAGCGAGGCGATCGCGCCGCCGATGACGACAGCCCAGAAGCGCGTCTTCAGCGCGTCGATCCCGGCCGAATCCGCCGCGCTCGGGTCTTCGCCGCACGCGCGCACGTGCAGCCCCCACGGCGTGCGCGTCAGGACGAGATGCAGCACGCCGGCGGCGACGAAGGCGAGGACGACCAGCACGGTCTCGCCGGTACGGCCGAGCGCCGGAACCTCGTGCGACGCGCCGGGCTGGTGGTAGACCAGGACGAGGCCGAACGCGGCGCCGGCGAGCGCGGCGATGTTGAGCCCGGTCCCGGCGACGATCTGATCGACCGCCAGCCGCGTCGTGACGTAGGCAAGGATCGCGGCCAGCAGCATCCCGGCGAGGACGCCCGCCAACGCGCCGAGGATCGGGTTCCCGGTCGCGCCGCTGACGACGACCGAGGTGAACGCGCCGGCGATCAGGATCCCTTCGAGGCCGATGTTGACGACGCCGGCGCGTTCGCTCAGCACCCCGCCGAGCGCCGCATAGATCAGCGGCGTGGCCTTGATCAGCGTGAGGCCCAGGATCGCCATGACCGCTGCGAGCGTTGCGTTCACGTCGACCTCAGGCTGGCGACGACGCGCCGTCCGGCGAGCGCGATGATCACCAGGCCGATGATCAGCGAGACGACCTCCTTGGGAACGCCGGCCTCGGCCTGCATCGCGATCCCTCCGCTCTGCAGCATCCCGAACGCAACCGACGCCACGACGATCCACAGCGGGTCGAGGTTGCCGACCAGCGCGACGGCGATCGCGATGAACCCGTAGCCGGGCGAGAGCCCGGTGTTGAAGCGGTGCAGCGCGCCCGCGACGATCGTCGCGCCGCCCAGCCCGGCGATCGCGCCGGAGAGCGACATGGCGATCAGCGCCGTACGGCCGAGATCGATCCCGGCGCGCTTCGCGGCCTCAGGTGCATCGCCGGCGGCGCGCAGTTCGTAGCCGAAGATCGTACGCTGCAGCACCCAGCGCAGCACGAACGCGAGCACCAGCGCGAGCACGAACGCCCAGGTGAGCTGCGTGTCGAACAGATGGGTCAGCTGCGCGGCTTTCGGCAGCGGCCCGGTCTCCGAACCGTTGGCGCCGCCTTGCTGCAACGGTCCCGTTACAAGATACGTCGTCAGCAGGATCGCGACGACGTTGAGCATCAGCGTCGCGATCACTTCGTTCGCTTTGAAGCGCGCGCGCATGATCCCCGGGATCGCGCCCCACACGCCGCCCGCCAGCGTTCCGGCGGCCAGCACCATCGGAACCGCGAGGTAGCCCGGCAGCGGAAACTGCGCGCCGAGCCAGCCCGCCGCGAAGCCCCCCATAACGAGCTGGCCCTCAGCGCCGATGTTGAAGAGCCCGGCGCGGAACGCGATCGCGATCCCGAGCGCGGGGAAGAGCAGGTTCGTCGTCTGCACCAGCGTCTCGGCGATCTCGCCCTTCGTTCCCCACGCACCGTCGAAGAGCGCACCGAAGCCGACGATCGGCGAGACGTGCGCGAGCAGCATCGCGATCGAGCCGACGCCGAAGACCAGCACGAGGACGACGACGATGTCGCGGAACGCGCGCGTGCGCAAGAATGCGGCGGTCATGCGTTGCCCGCCATCAGCGCACCGATGCGGCCGCGGTCGATGCCGGCGCGGTCGAACGATCCGACGAACTTGCCGTTCGCGATCACCAGGACGCGGTCGGCGGTCGCGAAGATCTCGTCGAGCTCGAACGAGATCAGCAGCACGCCGGCGCCGGCGTTGCGCGCCTCGATCAGCCGCGACTGCACGAGCGCCGCGGCGCCGATGTCGATCCCGCGCGTCGGCTGATACGCGACGACCAGTTTCGGCGAGCTCGCCAGCGTGCGGCCGACGACGATCTTCTGCTGGTTTCCGCCGGAGAGCGCGGCCACGATCGCGTCCGGGTTCGGCGGCCGCACGTCGAAGCGCTCGATCACCTCGCGCGCCGCGCCGGCGTACTTCGCGAGGCCGAGCGTGCGCTGCCGCCCGAGCGCGACGTTGTCGCGCACGTTCCAATCGAGCACGAGCGCTTCGTGCCGGCGGTCCTGCGGGATCACGCGGATCCCGCGCGCCAGGCGCGAGGCCGGCGTGTCGCTTGCGCGCAGTAGCGTGCCCGCGAAGACGAGCTCGCCGGTGAACGCAGCGACGCCCGCCAGCGCGTCGGAGAGCGCGGTCTGACCGTTGCCTTCGATCCCGGCGACGCCGACGATCTCGCCGGCACGGACCTCGAACGTCGCATCGTCGAGCACGCTCGTTCCCGACCGCGCGGAGAGACCGCGCACCTCGAGGAGCGGTGCGGTGGCAACGCTCGCGCGCGCGGCCAGCGCCGGCACCTCGCCGCCGACCATCTCGCGCGCGATCTCATCCGCACTTGTCTCGCTCGTCAGATGGCTCGCGACGACGCGTCCGGCGCGCATCACCGTCACGCGCTGCGAGTACGCGATCACCTCGGCCAGCTTGTGGGTCACGACCATGATCGCGGTCCCCCGCTTCGCGAGGTCGCCGACGGTGGTGAAGAACGAGGCGATCTCGGTCGGCGCGAGCGACGCCGTCGGCTCGTCGAGCAGCAGCACGCTCGGCTCGCGGTCGAGCTCGCGCAACAGCTCGACGCGCTGCTTGATCCCGACCGGGAGCGTCTCGACCAGCGCATCGGGATCGACCGCGAGCCCGTAGCTCGCCGAGAGCGCGCGGACGCGCTCGCGCGCGGCGTCGACGTCGATCGCCCAGCCGCGCCGCGGCTCGCGGTTCAGCAGCACGTTCTCCCACACGCGCAGGCGTTCGATCAGCTTGAAGTGCTGGTGCACGAGACCGACGACCCCGACAGCCTCGACCGACCCGTCGTCGCTGCGCACGGCGCCGTACGCGATCGCCGCCAGCGTCGACTTGCCGGCGCCGTTCTCGCCGACCAGCGCGTGGATCTCGCCGGGTTGCAGCTCGAGGTCGACGCCGTCGACGGCCTGCACTGCGCCGAAGCGCTTGCGAACGCCGCGCAGCGTCAGAGCGGGATGCGTTTGAACGATGCCAGTTCCTCCCGCGTGGACGGTGCGACGAGCGTTCCGCCGATGATCGCCGCTCTCAGCTTGGCGAGCACGGCGAGTTTCGCCGGCGTGACGACGCTCTTGGTGTACCTGAAATCGGTGAGCCCGACGCCGCCCTCTTTGAGGCCGAGCGTGAGGTGCGCCGGGCGCGGCTTGCGCGCCGCGGCCTGACCGCTGACGCGAAAGACGCCGATGTCGACGCGCTTCACCATGCTGGTCAGGATCTTCCCCGGTGCGATCGCGTCCTGGTCGGAGTCGACGCCGATAATGAACGCCCCGTTGCGCTCCTTGACCTGGTCGATCGCGCCGAGCCCGGCTTTCCCGGCGGCGACGTAGATGATGTCGGCGCCTTCCGAGAATTGCACGCCGGCGAGTTCCTTGCCGGAGGCGACGTCCTCGAACGAGCCGACGTACTTCACCAGCACCTTCACCGACGGATCGATCTGGCGCGCTCCCGCCGCGTAGCCGGCTTCGAACTTGCGCAGCAGCGGGATGTCGATCCCGCCGAGAAACGCGATCGTCTTCGTCTTGGTCGTCATCGCGGCGAGCGCGCCGGCGAGAAACGAACCCTCCTCCTCCTTGAACGTCACCGAGGTCACGTTGGGCTGGTCGACGACGGCGTCGATGATCGAGAAGTGCCGCTGCGGATAGCGTTCCGCCACCTCAGTGACGTCGCGCGCCATCAGGAACCCGATCGCGAAGATCTCGTCGTACTCTTTGTTGGCGAGGACGGTCATGTTGATCTGATAGTCCGCCGCCGAGCGCGACTGCAGCACCGTCGTGTCGACGTGGAGGTCGGTCTTCGCCCGTACGAGCCCCGCATAGGCAGAATCGTTGAACGAACGGTCACCGAGCCCACCTACGTCGGTCACCATTCCGATACGGATCGCGCCCGAGGCGGATTGCTTGCCCGCGCAACCCACGCACGTCGATACGACCGCGAGGGCGAGGAGCACCGCACGGAGGGGCGGCCAGCAGGGCATTGCGGGCTCCTACGACGTCGGTGCGGGGCGGCCCCTTGCCTGCGGGGAAGAGAACGGCGTGGAACCCGCCGCGAGACCGCCCGACGTACCCCGTCCGCGCCGCCCGATGTCGCGGGCCGAGCGCCGCGTGACGTTCTGGCTCAAGACGCTGGGACTGGTCGCGATCTCGATCTACCTGATGGTCGGGGTCTTGGAGTTCTTCGGCAGGGTCGGCGCGACGGGGATGCTGTTCGTCATCGCGCTGTTCTTCGCGTACCTCGTCTATCCGGCGGTCCACCGTCTCAACCAACGCATCCCGCTGGTATGGTCGATCCTGCTGGTCTACGTCGCGATCGCGATCGTCGGCGCCGCGATCGCACAGCTGCTGATCCCGCCGCTCGTCAACGACGTGCAGAACGCGGTCAAGTCGGTCCCGGGGATCGTGCAGCACCTCGTCAAGGTGCTGCAGGATCCGAACAATCCGCTCGTCCAGCGGATCCCGGTCGAGGATCGCGGTTACCTTTCGACGATCCCGCAGCAGATCGGCACGTTCATCCAAACGAACGCGCTCGACACCGCGTCGAAGACGGTCACCGTCCTGCTCTCGACCGCCTCGATCCTCGCGACCGTCATCGTCGTCCCGGTGCTCGCGGCCTACATGCTGCTCGATGCCGAGAACATCAAAGAGAGCTTTCTCGGCCTCGTTCCGGCGAAGAACCGGCACAAGGCCGAGCAGATCATCGCCGATCTCGACCACGTGGTCGGCGGCTTCATCCGCGGTCAGCTGATCGACGGGTCGATCCTGGGCGCGATGCTGACGATCATGCTGGCGCTGATGCACGTTCCGTACGCGCTGCTGATCGGCGTCGTCTCCGGCGCCCTGAACTTCATCCCCTACGCCGGCGCGCTGATCGCGTTCGTCCCCGCCGTCCTGCTGGCGTGGACGTACCACGGTCCCATTAACGCCCTGATCGTCGGCGCGCTGATCTTCGTGATCCACCAGATCGACGGCAACTTCGTCTCACCGCGCGTGCTCAAAGAAAACGTCGGGCTCTCGCCGTTCTGGATCGTCATCGCGATCCTCGGCGGCTCCGAGCTGTTCGGGCTGGCCGGGACGTTCCTCGCCGTGCCGGTCGCCGCGATGATCCGCGTGCTGCGGATGCACCTGCTTCCGCCGGCGATCTCGCAGGCCGCCGCCGCGCCGGGTCTTACGGCGGCGCCGCTGGAGCAGACGCGGCCGCCGGTGGTGACGCCGGGGGGCTGACCTTCGCGGCGTCTTCGACCAGCCGGCTGGTGATCAGCCGCGTGAGGTAGATGCCGAAGGCCGGATCCCTCCGGTACAGCGCAAGCACCTCGTCGCGCCGCATCACGTACACGATCGAATGCTCGGCGGCCCGCACGGTCTGCGTGCGCGTCCCGTCCGGCGAGAAGATCCCGATCTCGCCGAGCAGCGCGCCGGGATGCAGCTCGATCCCGAGCTCTTCGAGCTCGAGCCGCCCCTGAGCCAGGAAGTAGAGCCCGTCGGCGGGGTCGCCGCGGTGGAAGAGCACCGTCCCCGCCGTGAACCGGCGGCGGTCCATGAACGGGGTCAACCAGGCAGGCGAGACCTCGCTCGCGGCCATCGCCCGCTCGATCATGCCCCGCTCGCGCAGGAGCTGCCGCAGCCGCCACGCGTTCAGCGGGAAGAGCGCGATGTGCAGCGCCAGCGTCGGGTAGAGGTGCGCGCTGCCGGCCCAAAGGGCGTAGGCGACGTTGCTCGCGAGCGCGATCTGCCGAAGGCGGACCGTGTCGGTCATGAAGAACGCGGCGAGCGTGAGCAGCGCCGCGGCATAACCGGCGAAGCTCATGAATTCGAGCCAAGACACGCCGAGCGCGCTTCGTCACGGGACTGAGCGGGTCCGCGCGGCGAAGGGCCGTCCGGTGATCAGCGAACCGACGCCCGCGCGCGTCCCCGGCCGCAAACCGGTCGCGCGCGTCGACGTCGTCGGCGTGCCGATGGATCTCGGGGCCGACCGCCGCGGCGTCGACATGGGTCCGTCGGCGATCCGGTATGCGCGGCTCAAGGAGTCGCTCGAGAAGCTCGGCATCGAGGTCGCGGACCACGGCAACCTGCGCGTTCCGGTCCCGGAGTCGGCGACCGTCGAGCAGGCGAACGCGAAGTACTACCCGATCATCAAGGCAGTCTGCGAGGAGCTGGCCGGCGTCGTGCGCGACGTCATCGGCCAGGGCGGGTTTCCGCTCGTCCTCGGCGGCGACCACTCGATCGCGATGGGGACGATTGCCGGCGTCGCGCTCGCCCGCGGCAAAGCTCCGGGGGTGATCTGGGTCGATGCGCACGGCGACATCAACACGCCGCTCACCTCACCGTCCGGGAACGTGCACGGAATGCCGGTGCACTTCGCGCTGGAGTCGCACGCGGTCGATCCCTCGCGAATGGTCTTCATCGGGCTGCGCGACGTCGACGAGGGCGAGAAGCGCGTCATCCGCGAGCTCGGCGTGCGGGCGTTCACGATGGCCGACATCGACCGGCTCGGGATGAGCACGGTCGTCAGCGAGGCGCTGGCGATCGTCGCCGAAGGCGAGAACTCGGTGCACGTCAGCTTCGACATGGACGGCGTCGATCCGCAGGAAGCGCCCGGCGTCGGGACGCCGGTGCGCGGCGGGATCACCTACCGGGAAGCGCACCTGCTGATGGAAGGCGTCGCCGCCAGCGGAACGCTCGGCTCGCTCGAGATCACCGAGATCAACCCGATCCTCGACCGCGAGAACCGCACCGCGATCCTCGCGGTGGAGTTGATCCTCAGCGCGCTCGGAAAGACGACACTGTAGCGGACGAACCCGAACTCGAGGGAACAAATCTCACTCTATCTCGACGATTTCGCCCTCCGGCAACGGGTTGGACCCGCGCACGTGTGCCGCGCCGGGGGCGAAAAGCGGGATGCTTGCGATATTACGTTCGATCGCGCTGGTGAATTCGCGTGGCACGAGGCCCTGATCGTTGAGATGAGGCAGCTCCTCGTGCATCCGGTCGACCATGTCGCGAGCGGCGCTCAGTACGACTCCGCGTGGAACGGCAGCACGGCGCGCAAATCGCTCAAGCAAGTCAGATGATATGTCAGTCCATTCCTTCGTTCGCGCGAGTGTCAGGGCGAGCCGGTCGTTCGGAATGTAGACGATCGTAGACACGTAGTCGTATGCAGGTGCGAGCTCGGGCGTCTTCCCGTCTCGGTAGATCACACTCCAATTCTTCAAATGCATGTCCGCGTTGCCGATACCGATCGAGAAGGTTAGCCTCCGGACGAACTCCTTTGCTCCCTCTTCACCCATCGTCCGCCAGATGCCGGCTAGCATATTGGCGTAGCTAACGTTCTCATACTTGTTCGCCGGATATTGATTGAATATCTGTGCGAAATCTTCAATGTGAATGCGGGAGTCACCGCCGCGATCGAACCGTCTGATATACATCGCTTTGCCGAGGTCCTTCCGGACCTCCGGCGGTAAGTTACCAACATCGCCGCTTTCAATCAGACCAATCTCAGGCACGTCGATACCAACCCGCCGGGCAAAGGTGAGCATCGTGTACTCGTTCTCCGGAACGAGGGGATACGTGGCTGACGGCATCTTCAGAATCCATTTGCCGTCCTTGCCGTGGACCGGTATTGTCAACCCGCCGGTCGCATCGCGGATCGCGCTGAACTTGAGCTGCACACCTGCCAGCGAGAATTTCAGAACGGTGGGATCATTTTGAATTGTTGCTGAAACGACGTCGTCTGGTTCAGATGGAGTAATCCCGACACCCATCGGGTGCCGCGCGATGACGGCGCCGGGAAGATCTTCTCCGAGAAGCCACAAGAGCGGAAAATCGCGCGCTGAGTTTACACGAGCACGTTCGGCCAGGTATTCGCGGAGATGACCTTCGGGTAAGAGGTTTGCGAAGAACGCAGGGAGTCGTAGCTGAGGACGTGTTGTCGCCGACAATTCTCCGTTCGCATTGAAAAAACCGAGACTGAAGATGGGCCGATCGCCGTCGGCGACGTATGCCGGGTCGAAGACGAACACATTGTGATCGTTGTCGAGATTCGTTATCGTGCCGACGCGTCGATCACCGAGAAAAATGTCCAGCGTGTGCATCAGTCCGGCTCGGCGGAAAACAGCGGTTTCTCGTCGGGTGACGGCGCTTGGCCTGTCATGGCCTTGACGGTGTCGACCAGCTCCGCCGGGATCATCATGAGTTCGAGCGACAGCGCTCGTGCAATCTCTTGGAGCGTGCTCAAGCGCGGATCGGTCTTGCCCTGCTCGATT
Organism: Vulcanimicrobiota bacterium; assembly: GCA_003168375.1. Lineage (GTDB taxonomy): Bacteria > Vulcanimicrobiota > Vulcanimicrobiia > Vulcanimicrobiales > Vulcanimicrobiaceae > Vulcanimicrobium > Vulcanimicrobium winogradskyi. The sequence goes on along the minus strand of PMSI01000001.1, from coordinate 799,065 downwards.
TGGGAGTAGTTGGTCTGGGCAAGGCCACTTCGATCAGCCACGTTCTGTTGGGTCAGGTGGAGGCTCCGTCGTCGAGACTGGAACGCCTTAGATAGGAAAGCATCTACCATGGCTAAAATATAGCTTAAAGCATCTAAACGGTCAAGACCGAAAAGATGCTATTCCATCTACTTTTCGGGCGCAAGTGCTAAATCGATCTACAGTCGAGCCCTCGCTTGTGTCCCCGCGACCCACAGTGCGGCGCTCCCGGGGATTCGTGGGTCCGTACGGTGATGCGGCCGTTTTCCGCCTAGGGCAGGGCGGCGAGCTCCGTTGCGCGGAGCGCGCTGCGGCCGATGACGCAGAGCGGCACGTCGTGCCAGTGCGTCTCCAGCCGCTCGACCCAGGCGTCGGCGAACGTCACGCCGTCGAGGCCGCCGAACAAGCAGATCTCGTCGTCACCCTCGCCGTAGCGGAACTCGTAGTCGACCTCGGCGAGATCGGGGACCTCGACGCCGTCGAGCGACGCGCCGATCCGCGAGAGCGCGCGATAGACGCGCGCCGCGTTCTCGTCGTCGGCGTCGTACCAGAGGCAGTGGTCGAACGCGTCGGCCCGCTCGCCGTGCAGCTTCTTCGCCAGGCCGCCGATGACCAGCGTTCGCGCATGTTCCCGGGCGAGCGCGCTGAGCAGCTCGGCGAACGCGGTGTGGACGGCCATGAGCACCTCCGAACGATGGAAGACGGACCTACTCCGGCCACGTTGAGCCTTCCCGCCCGTGCGCTATGGTGCAGGCAAGGGCCGGCTTTGCGGCGACGAGAACGTCACGCCCACGGAGCGACGGGAGTGCGAGTGATGGCGGGCGCGCGGTGGGCGTTGTGGGTGCTGGTCGCGATCTGTTTCGCGGCGAGATCTGATGCGGCCCCGACCGGTGGCGACGCTGCGGTCTTCCCGTTCGTCACGGGAACGACGTGGACGTACGCGGGAACGGTGAAGTGGACGGACGATCGCAATCAGCAACGCAGCGGCGACGTGCGCTGGAACTCCGAGGTGGTGGACGCGTTCGACGCAGGCGACGTCGCGGCCGCGCTGCTCCACGGAGCCGTGTGGGACTTGGCATGGTGGTCGCCCGACGCGCACGCCGCAACGTATGCGCTCTTGCGCGTGGGGACGCGATATTATCTTGTTCGCCGCGACGCGAAAATGACGTTCGCGGCCGTCAAGGCGTCGGGTCGTAAAGCGCTGCCCGCCGATCTTGAGCAGGCCCTCTGGTTCGAGGCGCCGCTCCGAGTGGGGCAGGTGTACCGTCCGAGGGACGACCCACCGCGCGACGACATGAGGGACGGCTGGTGGATCGAGAGCGTCGCCCCGGTGAAACTCGATCTCGCCGGCATGACTCGAGCGACGCGTCCGTCGTACGTCTTGAGCTATGCCACGTTGCCGGACGAGGAGAGGATCACGCTCGTGCCCGGGGTGGGCATCACGTCGTTCGCGTACTTGCACCACGGGACGACTGCGGAGGCGGACGTTCACCTGGTTTCGTATCATCGAGGCGACGTGAAGTGAGCACCGCGCGACGCCAGCCTGTGAGCTGCGCGTCGCGTTCCGCGGCGCTCAGCGCCGGCGTGAAGCGCGCGTCGGCATGCCACATTGAGGCGACCGCGTCGAGGTCGGGCCAGAAGCCGGACTGCAGCCCAGCGAGCGCCGCGGCGCCGAGCGCCGTCGTCTCCAGACACGCGGGACGCAGCACCGGCACGCCGAGCAAGTCCGCTTGGCGCTGCATGACGAGGTCGTTCGCCGAAGCGCCGCCGTCGACGCGCAGCTCGGCGAGACGCAAGCCCGCATCGAGCTCCATCGCGGCGACGACGTCGGCCGTCTGATATGCCATCGCGTCGAGTGCCGCGCGCGCCAGGTGCGCGCGCGTCGTGCCGCGCGTGATCCCGACGATCGTCCCGCGCGCATACGGGTCCCAGTACGGCGCGCCCAGCCCGGTGAACGCAGGCACGAAGAAACAGCCGCCGGTGTCGGTGACCTCGCGCGCGAGCGCCTCGACGTCGGACGACCGCTGGATGATTCCCAGCCCATCGCGTAGCCACTGCACCGCCGCGCCCGTTACGAAGATCGAGCCCTCGAGCGCGTACGTCGCGCGGCGCGGCTCGAAGGCGAACGCGACGGTCGCGAGCAGCCCGTGCTCGCTGCGGACGATGCGGTCGCCCGTGTTGAGCACGACGAATGAGCCGGTCCCGTACGTGTTCTTTGCGATGCCGGGCGCGAAGCCGGCCTGTCCGACGAGCGCCGCCTGCTGATCGCCCGCGACGCCCGCGATCCGGATCCAGCCACCGAAATGTTCGGCGATCGTCGTCCCGAACTCCGCTGTGCACGGCAGCACCTCGGGCAGCAGCGCGCGCGGAACGTCGAACGCCGCGAGCAGTTCGTCGCTCCAGCGCAGCTCGCGGATGTCGAAGAGCATCGTCCGCGAGGCGTTCGTCACGTCGGTGACGTGGCGCGCGCCGCCGGTGAGGTTCCAGATCAGCCAGGAGTCGACGGTGCCGAAGGCGATCTCGCCCGCTTCCGCGCGCGAGCGTAGCCGCGGGACGTGATCGAGCAGCCACGCGATCTTCGTCGCGGAGAAGTACGGATCGAGCAACAGCCCGGTACGTGCGCGAACCAGCTCGTCGACGCCGCGCGCGCGCAGCACGTCGCACGCCTCCGCGGTGCGCCGGTCCTGCCACACGATCGCGTTCGCGACCGGCTTCCCGCTGACGCGATCCCAGAGGATCGTCGTTTCGCGCTGGTTTGTGATCCCGACCGCGACGACGTCCGAGGCCGAGAGCTGCGCGTTGCGCAGCGCTCCGCGAGCGACTTCGAGCTGCGTCTCCCAGATCTCGTGCGGATCGTGTTCGACCCAGCCGGGCTGCGGAAAGTGCTGCGTGAACTCGCGCTGATCGAAGGCGACGACGCGACCGTCACCGTCGAAGACGACCGCGCGCGAGGACGTGGTGCCTTGGTCGAGGGCGAGGATCACCGGCACGGGACGAACGTACTGCTAGCGTCGCCGCCCGGCCTGTGAGACGATCCATTCCGTGCTGAGGCGACCTCTGTGTGTGCTCGCATCCCTGGCGCTCGCGGCCTGTTCGGGCGGCGGTCAAACGCCGGTTCTCAACACGTCCTCCGTTCACAGCTGCCCCGCGTTCGGGGTACCGACCGTCTCCGACCCGATGATCGATCCGTCGGCGGGCGCCATCGGCGTCTCGACCACGATCGATCACGTCACCGTCCCGGACGTGCCCGGCCTTGCCGGCCTGACGCTCTACCTGATTCCGAACGGCCCGAGCACAGCGGTCGCCGTCCAAGGCAGCACCTTCGGCGCCCCGGGGCCTGGAACGCTGCGCGCCACGCTCCCGGCGTCTCCCTCGCTCGGCGCGAAGACGACGTATTTCGCGCAGGCATCACAGACGGTCGACACCGGCCCGCTCGGTTGTCCGCTCGTCCAGTTGTACGCCCTGGGCTCGTTCACGACGCAGTAGGCGCCGCTTCCCTCACAGCTGGAAGGCGTCCGCACCGCCGGGGTCGGGGAAGATCTTGCCGGGGTTCATGATCCCCAGCGGGTCGATCGCGTCCTTGATCGTGCGCATCACGGCGAGCGTCTCCGGGCCGACGTCGAGCTCCATGAACTGCTTCTTGAGCAGGCCGATCCCGTGTTCGCCGGAGAGCGTCCCGCCGAGTTCGACCGTCGTCTCGAAGATCGCGCGCGCGGCACCGGCGACGCGCTGCATCTCCTCGGCGTCGCGCTTGTCGCACAGAATGTTCGGGTGAAGATTGCCGTCGCCGATGTGACCGAAGATCGGGATCTCGAGCGCGTACTCCGCCGCGATCTCGCGCACGCGGCGGATCAGCGCGGTGAGCGCGCGCGGCGGGATGCAGACGTCCTCGCCGAGCTTGTTCGGACGCCGGCGCGCGAGCGCCGGTGAGATCGAGCGGCGCGCGGTCCACAACCGCTCCGATTCGGCGTCGGTCTGCGCGACCCGCACGTCGCGCGCGCCGTGCTCGCGCACGATGCGCTCGATCGTCGCGAGGTCGCCGGCGAGGACGCGCTCGTCATTGCCGTCGACGCCGAAGATCAGCAGCGCGTCCGCGTCGAGCGGCAGCCCGATCGGCGAGTTCGCCTCGACGCAGCGCATCGTCAGGTTGTCGACCAGCTCGATCGCCGCCGGGAGGACGCCGCTCGCCATCACCGCCGTCGTCGCGTCCGCAGCGTCTTCGATGCGGTCGAACGCCGCCGTCGCGGCGCGCGCGAATCTCGGTTTCGACAACAGCCGCAGCGTGATCTCGGTGATCGTGCCGAGCGTCCCTTCGGCGCCGGTGAACAGCCGCCGCAGGTCGTAGCCGGTGACGTTCTTCACCGTCCGTCCGCCGGTGCGGATCACCGTGCCGTCTGGGAGAACGACCTCGAGCGCCAGCACGTAGTCGCCGGTGACACCGTACTTGAGGCAGCGCGCGCCGCCGGCGTTCTCGGCGACGTTGCCGCCGATCGCGCTCTGCTTGAGGCTCGAAGGATCGGGCGGGTAGAACAGGCCGCGCTGCTCCACCTCGGCTTGCAGGCGCGCGTTGATCACACCGGCCTGCACGACGGCGACCCGGTCGACCGGATCGATCTCGAGGATGCGGTCCATCCGCGCGACGCCGAGTACGATGCTGCCGCCCAGCGGGACGGCGCCGCCGGAGAGCCCGCTCCCCATCGCGCGCGGCGTGATCGCGATCCGCCGTTCGGTCGCGATGCGGTGGACGGCGCTGACCTGCGCGGTCGTTACGGGGAGTACCACCAGCGGCGGCGTGCGCTCGTAGAACGTCCCGTCGAAGCCGTAGGCGATCAGGTCCTCGGCCTCGGCCAGCACCCCGTCCGGGACCGCCGCGCGCAGCGCCTCGACCAGCGTCACCCCGGGCCGGTTCAGTCCTCGGGATGACCTGGTCCTCCGACTCCCGTCCTACGGGTTTTTTCGGCTTGCGCGGTATATTGTGGCGGTTATGGCCGACGTGATCACCTCCGAGTACCGGCTCTCCACCGAGCCCGATCTCAAGCGCTTCGTCTCGACCGCGCTCGAGAAGGTCGGGGTCACCCCGGAGGACGCGTCGATCGTCGCCGACGTCCTGGTCGCCGCCGACATGCGCGGGATCGAGTCGCACGGCGTAGCCCGCCTGGAGGCGTACTACGTGAGCCGCATCCGGGCGGGGCAGCTCGCGGCAAAGCCGGAGATTCAGACCGTCCGCGAGACGCCCACCTCGGTGCTGGTCGACGCCGGCAACGGCCTGGGCCATCCGGCCGGGAAGCGCACGATGGAACGCGTCCTGCAGAAGGCCGCCCAGACGGGCGCGGCGTTCGGCGCGGTGCGGAACTCGAACCACTTCGGGATCGCCGGTTACTACGCGATGATGGCACTCGACCGCGACATCATCGGGATCGCGTCGACCAACAGCACGCGCTTCGCCGCACCGACGTTCGGCAAGGACGTGCTGCTCGGGACGAACCCGCTCGCGTTCGCGATCCCCGCGAAGAACGAGCCGGCGTTCGTCCTCGACTTCGCGACCACCACCGTGCCGAAGGGCAAACTCGAGGTCTACAACCGAAAGGGCAAGCAACTCAACTCCGGCTGGGCGATTGACGCCGCCGGCGTCGAGACGCGCGACCCGAACGTCGCGCTCAAAGGCGCGCTGCTCCCGCTCGGCGGCTTCGGCGTCGACAACGGCGGACACAAGGGCTACGGACTCGGCTTGCTGGTCGACATCCTGTGCGGCGTGCTCTCCGGCGGCGCGTTCGGCAAGGATCTCCCCGTCGCCGCGGACCCACCGCAGCCGGGCCGCATCTCGCACTTCTTCGCTGCGTTCAAGATCGACGGTTTTCGCGATCCCGAGCAGTTCAAGGCCGACATGGACACCGAGCTGCGCGCGTTCAAGGATTCAGCGAAGGCGCCCGGCCAGGACCGCATCTACGTCGCCGGCGAGATCGAGTACGAGAAGACGCTCGACGCGCGCAAGAACGGCGTCCCCGTCCACGTCAAGGTCTGGGACGGCCTCGAGAGGCTCGCCGGCGAGCTCGGCATCCCATTCGACATCGAGAAGCGCTAGCGGCTCGCGGCGCCGCGCTCGTCGCGCTGCTGGCATTTGCGGCGCCAGCCGCGGATGCCGCGACGCCGAACGACGTCACCGCGGTCGTCCGCGTCGACTGTCGCGTGCGGAGCGCAGACCCGGCGCCGCACCGCCTCGTCGGCTATGTCTTCACCCCGACGGGCGTCGTGCGCGTGACGCGCGACTACGGTGACGCGACGAGCGGTTCATTCCAGACCTCGCGGGAGCTGGCGCCGCTCGGTGGTGACGTGTTCGAGCATCTCGTCGCGCGCATCGCGACGCCGCGCTTCTACGCACCGCACATCTACCGTGACAGTAGCAAAGACCCGCCAATGTCGGAACGCCGGCTCGCCGTGCGACGTGCCGGTACGACCGCGCAGATCGCGATCGAGGAGCCGGTCGGCGCTGCCGATCGGCAGTTCTCCTACAACGCCGAGATCGTCGTCGAGAACGCCGTCGACGGCCTGCACGATGCGACCTGGGCGCCCGTTACCGGCGGCTTCGATCCGTTTGTCATGTGCCGGACGCCACGCTCGTCGCTCGGCCGAATCGTGCGCTAGTTTCGCAGCTCCAGCGTTCCGGCGCAGCGGAGTCCGTTGCAGGCGGCGGGGATGAAGTGCGCGGCGAGCAGCCGCGTGCGAAGTTCGTCACGGAGCGCTGCGTCGGCCGGGCCGCGCAGGAACTCGATCGTCGTCGCGCGGCCGTTCTCGTCGACCGCGATGCGCACCGTGATGCCGCTTGCGCCCGCCAAGAGCGGGCCGCGGGCCGACGGTTCGATCGACGCGGGATAGGTCTCGCCGAAGTTGCCGATCCCTTCCTCGTGCTGTGCCACGACGGGACTCGGCGCCGGCGACGCGACGGAAGCGCTGGTCGCGGCGGATTCGGCGACCGGCGCCGCCGCCGGCGCAAGCGCTGCGACCTCCCTCGCCACGACCGGCTTCACTTCGCGGCGTCGCACGGGTACCGTCGCCGGCGCGATGCCGGCGCGGTGTTCCGCCGCGACCACGAGTTGCCTTGCCGCATGTTCGGTCGCGACCGCCGCGTGGATCACCGGCAGCGGCCCATGCTGCTCCGGCGCTGCTGCGGCGATCGCCTTGCGGCCTCGTGCGGTGCTCGCCACAGGCCGGTGCTCGACGCGCACGATGCTGCTCAGGAGCACGCGTTCGTCGGGGTCGTCCACCGGGAACGTCGTGCGAGGAATCACGACCAGGGCGGCCGCCAGCACGCAGAGATGAATCGCGATCGAGCCGGCGATCGCGATGCGGTCACGGCGAGGGGTCGGGGGGGCGGTGGCAAGCATCGCTGTGGTTGCCCGGAACTCCGACACCGGCGCGCGCGCAACCTTTTTCACCCGTCGCGGTCCTGGAGAGACGATGGGTCGAGAAACCGACATGGTCCTGTATCAAGCCGAGTGGTGTCCGTACTGCGCGCGAGTGCGCAAGAAGCTGACGGATCTCTTGCTCGACTACAAGACGGTGAACGTACCGCACTCGCACGCGCAGCGTGACGTCGTGAAAGAAGTCTCCGGTCAGACGTCGATCCCGGTGCTCGTCGACGGCGACGTCATCCTCGACGACGACGACGACATCATCCCGTACCTCGACAAGAAGTACGGCGCGAAAGCGACCGCGTAGCGTCGCGTCGGCTGAGGCCTACTCGGCCGGAATTTCCACCGGGGTTGTGTCGCCTTTGCGGCGGCGCGGCAAGACGAACACCAGCGGCAGCAGGAAGAACGTGAGCGCCCCGAGCGCCCACTGCGCATCCGCGTACGCCATTACCCCCGCCTGCGTCAGTATCTGCTGGTAGAGGTTGGCGATCGCGGCGCTCGCGCTGTGCGTCTGCTGGATCAGGATCTGCAGCGCGGTGTTGTCGGGCGTCGCGGTCTGCGCGAGGACGCTCTGGTGGAACGCGTTCCGGCGCGCGAGCAGCGTGATCAGCGCTGCCGTGGAAAACGAACCGCCGAGCTGCAGCGAGAGCGACTGAAACGCGGCTGCTTTTGGAACGACCTCCTGCGGGACCGCGCCCATCACCGCGATCGAGATCGGCACGAAGAGCATCGCCAAGCCGATCCCGGCCATGATCGCCGGGCCGAGCAGCGAGTTGAAGTCGTTCTGCGAGGTGGTGATGTAGCCGAGCCAGATCTGGCTGACGCCGATCAGCGTGAATCCGATGACGAGCAGGATGCGCGTGTCGACCTTCCCGCTTCCGGCGAGGCGAGCGATGAACGGCGTCAGCAGCGCGATGAACGCCGCGCGGACGAAGATGAGCTCGCCCGAGAGCGTCGCCGTGAAGCCCAGGATGCTCTGAACGTACTGCGGCAAGATCACCGTCGCACCGAACAGCACCGACCCGATCGCGAAGCCGAGCGCGCTGCCCGCCGCGATCGCGCGATACTTGAACGCGCGCAGATCGACGATCGGGCGCTTCGTCCCCCACAGCTCCCAGCAGATGAACGCCGCGAGTCCCGCGACGGCCGTGAACGCGAGTACCCGGATGATCGGCGCGTCCAACCAGTCGTTGCGCTGCCCCTCGTCGAGGATGTACTGCAGCGAACCGAGACCGAGCGCCAGCAAACCGAGGCCGAGTGCGTCGACGGGGATCGGTTTGGGATCGGACGGATTGCGCATCATCGTCAGCACGACGGTCGCGGCGAAAATCCCCGGAACGATGTTGATGAAGAACACCCAGTTCCAGGAGTAGTTGTCGGTCAGCCAGCCGCCGACGGTGGGACCGACCGACGGGCCGACGATCGCGCCGAGGGCGAAGACGGCCTGCGACGCGCCGAGCAGATGGCGCGGAAAGGTGTCGCGCAGCGATGCCTGTCCGGTCGCGATGAGTCCGCCGCCGAACAGTCCCTGGAGGATGCGGTAGAGGACGAGCTGGTCGATCGAGCCGGCGAGCCCGCACAGCACGGAGGCGATCGTAAAGCCGATGATCGCGACCGAATAGTACTGGCGGCGGCCAAAGCGCGCTTGCAGCCAGGGCGTGAGCGGGATGACGATCACCGCCGAGATGATGTAGCCCGTGACGACCCAGGCGCCTTGCTCCTGCGTTGCGCCGAGGTTGCCTTGGATCGTCGGCAGCGCGACGTTGACGATCGTCGAGTCGAGTGTCTGCATCAGCGTCGCGGCGATGATCCCGAGCGTGATCAGGATCAGCCGGGCGCCGTGCTCGCTGACGTCTCGGTCTTTGATGAGCTCGGTTGCCATATGATGTGGTACGACGGATCGTCGCACGAAGGTTGGGACTACGCGCCGACCGAGGTCGGTTTCGCCACTTGCATCGGGTTGCGGCTAGCCGAACAGCGCGTTCAGGATCCCTGCGGCGACGGCCGCGCCGGCCGCGGTCGCGAGCAGGTTCACCACATCGTTCGATATGCCGGGCAGCCCCCGAACCCGGCGCGTGCGGTTGCCGCAGACGTGTGGGTCGGTTTCGCAGGTGCGATCGCAGGCGTCGCAGTGCCGGAGCTCTTGCGCTGTCGCGCCGAGAACCGAATCGAGGGTGGCGCCGGCGATGCCGGCCACCGGCACCGCGAACAGCGCGAGGACCGGCGCCGTGACGACTGTGGGCGCCTGCGAGAAAGACCACCCGAAGTCGAACGAGCCGAGCACGTACGCCAGCACGATCCCGACAGTCCCCATCACGCCGATCCAGAACGCTCCGGCGAACTCGGCCAGCGTGCCGGGCAGTGTGATCCCTCCCGAGAGCCCGGTCGCGACCGGACGCAGTGTCAGGATCGAGCGCGGCTGACGCTTTGCCAGCGTGCCGATCTCCGTCGCCCAGGTGTCGGCCGTCGCGGCCGCGTACGCGCCGGCGAACGCGAACGCCCAGCGCGGGTCGTGCGTGAACGCCCAGGCGACCGCGCAGACGGTCGCGACCCCGCCGTTCGCGAGCACCTGCAGCGCATCGCGCGCGCCGTGCTTCCCGATGTCGACGAGCTCTCGTTTACGCGCGCGGCCGAAGCGCGAAAGCCCGACCGACGGGACGAAGAACGCCAACAGGACGAGCGTGAAGCCGAGCGTTCCGCTCGCGTACGTCAAAGCGCCGACGGCGAACGCCGCGACGGCTCCGCTCGGCGTCAGCGCGCGCGCGCGCCAAGCGATGAGCGCGATCGCGCCCGCGAACGCGGCACCGATCGCGAGATCGCGCGGGTGCACGGCGCGGCGCCGATCAGACGGCGGCCGCGCTCAGCGCGCGCAGCAACCCGTCGACCGTGAACTCGCCGGCTACGACGTCGACGCGGATCCCGGCGTCGCGCGCGGTCTGCGCCGTGATCGGCCCGATCGCGGCGACCGTCTTCGCGGCGAGCACCGTCGCGGCGTTCGGGACGTTGTGCACGAAGCCGGCGACGGTGCTCGAGCTGGTGAACGTCACCACGTCGGCGTGCCCCGTTTTCTCGGCGAGCTCGTCGTCGTCGACGAAGCGCGTCGCGTACGCGGCCACGACGTCGACGAGGCAGCCGTGCTCGCGCAGCGTCTCGGGGAGCACCTCGCGCGCGTCTTGCGCGCGATAGACGAGGATCCGGTCACCGGGCGCCGTGCGCGTCAGCAGCTCTGCCGCGACGGCCTCGTTCACGAACGCGGACGGCACGAGGTCGACCTGAATTCCGTGGTTCGCAAGCGCTTCGGCCGTCTTCGGTCCGATCGCCGCGATCCGCACGTCGCCGAACGCGCGCGCGTCGCGGCCGAGCTCGCCGAGCCGGTCGAAGAACGCGTCGACGGCGTTGCGGCTGGTGAAGACCGCCCACGCGTAGTCACGCACGCGCGTGACCGCGCCGCGTGCGGCCGCGAGATCGTCCGGCGGCCCGATCGCGATCGTCGGAGCGACGATCGGCTCGGCGCCCGCCTCCCACAACCGCGTCGCGATGTCGTCGGCCTGATGCGCGGGTCGCGTGATCAGGACGCGCTTGCCGAACAGCGGCTGAGCGTCGAACCAGCGGATGCGTTCCCGCTCGCGCACGACGTCGCCGATCACCACGATCGCCGGCGCGGTGATTCCCGTGCGTTCGACCTCGGCGACGACGGTGTCGAGCGTCGCCGTCAGCACCTCTTGCGAAGGTTTCGTCCCTTCGTGCACGATCCCGACCGGCGTGTCGCCCTCGAGGCCGTGCTCCTTCAGCTTCGCGACGATCCCGGCGAGATTCCCCATCGCCATCAGAAAGATCGTCGTCGCCTTGCGGTTTGCGAGCTTGGCGAAGTCGAGCGAGGAAGAACCTTTCGTCGGGTCCTCGTGCCCGGTCGCGATCGTGAGCGAGGTGTTGTGATCGCGGTGCGTCACCGGAATGCCGGCGTACGCCGGCGCGGCGATCGCCGACGTGATCCCGGGGACGATCTCGAACGGGACGCCGGCTTCGGCGAGCGCCTGCGCCTCCTCGCCGCCGCGCGCGAACACGAACACGTCGCCGCCCTTGAGGCGCACGACCTTTTTCCCGGCGCGGCCGAGCTCGACGATCAGCGCGGTGATCTCGTCCTGGCTGCGCGTGTGCTGCCCGGCCTTCTTGCCGACGTAGATCTTCTCGCAGTCGGGCGGCGCGAGCGCGACGATCGCGGACGAGGCCAGGTAATCGTACACGAGCACGTCGCACTGCGCGAGTGCGCGCGCACCCTTTAGCGTCAACAGCCCCGGATCGCCGGGACCCGCGCCGACGAGCCATACCTTACCGAGCCTGTCCTGAGCTTGTCGAAGGGGCACTACTCTTGCGGCGGCGGGGTCGTCGCGAAGGCCGCATCTTCGGCCGGCGCTTGCAGCTCGAACAGCTCGTCGAGCATCTTCGCGTGCGTCAGCGCCTCGGCGCGGTTCTCGACGGCTTTGTCGCGGATGCGGACGATCGCGCTGTGCAGCAGCTTCGAAACGATCGTGAGCGACGCGCCGGTGATCAGCATGCGCTGGCGTTCGGTCAGCTCGGGGACGCGTGCGAAGAGCCGCTCGAGCTCGGCTTCGCGAATCGACTCGGCCTTTTGCGTCAGCGACGCGATCACCGGGATCGCGACCCGCGACTGATACCACTGCTGGAAGCGCTCGACGTGCGCGGCGATGATCTCTTCGACCAGCGGGATCGCCTCGCGGCGCTTCTCGAGCGTGATGTCGACGACGTCCTTGAGCGCGTCCACGTCGACGATGCCAACGCCCGGGATGCGAGCCGCATCGGGATCGACGTCGCGCGGCACCGCGATGTCGACGATGAAAAGCGGGCGGTCCGGACGCGCGAGCATCGCCTCGGCGAGATTCCCGGGCGTGAGGACGAAGTGCGACGCGCCGGTCGAGGTCACCACGACGTCCGCGGCTTTGAGCGCGTCGACCAGACCGGGCATCTCGGCGCTGCGCGCGATCTCGCCGAGCTCGTCGGCGACGTGCTGGGCGCGCTTGTGGGAGCGGTTGAGCAGCACGATGGCGCTCGCGCCCTCGGCTTTCAAGCGGCGCGCGGCGAGCGCGCCCATCTTGCCGGCCCCGACGATGAGCGCCGACCTGCCGTTCAGATCGCCGACGTGCTCCTTCGCGCAGGCGACTGCCGCGGTTGCGAGCGATGTCGAGTCGCTCGAGATGAAGGTTTGCGTGCGCGCGATCTTGCCGGCCTCGAGCGCGGCGCGGAACAGCGTGTGGAGCGTCTTGCCGAGCGAGCGCGCACGCTGCGCCTGCACGTACGCGTCCTTGACCTGGCCGAGGATCTCCGCCTCGCCGATCAGCATCGAGTCGAGCCCGGTGCTGACCCGGAACACGTGCTCGATCGCCTGCGTCCCCAGCAGCGTGTACATGTACGAGTCCATGTCGGAGACGTCGCCATGCCGGAAGTTGCCCAAGAACGACTTCAGCTGGCCGACGCCGACCTCGTAGTCCTCGAGCTCGGCGTAAATCTCGAGCCGGCCGCAGGTCTGGAGCATGAGCGCTTCGCGCACCGCCTCGTAGTCGCGCAGCGCGATGAGCGCCTCGCCCATGCGATGCGGCGGGAAGGCGTGCCGCTCGCGGACCTCGACCGGCGCGGTGTGGTGCGAAAGCCCCAGGCAGACTAGCGGCACTGACTGTCCTGAGCCTGTCGAAGGGCCAACACCTCTGCGAGCGAGTCGTCGGCGGCCGCGACGGTCCGGTCGATCTCGGCCTGAGTGTGGGCGAGCGAGAGGAAGGCCACCTCGAACTGCGAGGGAGCAAAATAGACGCCGCGATCGAGCATCGCGTGGAAGAAGCCGCCGTAGAGCGCCGTGTCGGCGCGCTTCGCGCCGGCCAGATCGGTCACCGGACCATCGGCGAAGAAGAACCCGGCCATCGAACCCGCGGCGGCCGTCGAGTGTGGAACCCCGCGCCGAGCAAACACCTCTGCCATCCCGTCGATGAGACGCATCGCGAGCGCTTCGAGATGCACGTAGGTGGCCTCGGAGAGCAGCCGCAGGGTGGCGAGCCCGGCCGCCATCGCGATCGGGTTCCCCGACAGCGTCCCGGCCTGGAAGACGTCGCCGTCCGGGGTCAGCCGGTCCATGATCTCGGCGCTCCCGCCGAACGCGCCGACCGGGAGGCCGCCGCCGATCACCTTGCCGAGGGTCGTCAGATCCGGGAGCACCCCCTCGCGGGCCTGCACGCCGCCGTACGCGACGCGAAACCCGGTCATGACCTCGTCGAAGATCAGCAGAGCGCCGTTTTCGCGCGTCAGCGTGCGGAGCGCGTGAAGGAAGCCCGGGACGGGGAGCACGAGCCCCATGTTCCCAACATACGGCTCGACGATCACCGCGGCGATCTCGCCGGGGTTGTGCTCGAAGGCAGCCCGGACCGCGGCAGCGTCGTTGAAAGGGACGATGATCGTGTCGCGCGCCGTACCCGCCGGCACTCCCTTCGAGTTCGGCACGCCCATCGTCAGCGCGCTCGAGCCGGCCGCGATCAAGAACGGATCGGCCGAGCCGTGATAGCAGCCCTCGAACTTCACGAACTTGTCGCGCCCCGTGTAGCCGCGCGCGAGGCGCACGGCATTCGCGGTCGCCTCGGTCCCCGACGAGCAGAAGCGGACCTTCTCGACCGACGGGACGGCGGCGACGATCAGCTCGGCGAGCTCGGTCTCGTACTCGGTCGGCGTCCCGTACGACGTTCCGCGTCCCGCGGCGCCGCGCAGCGCGTCGACGACGTCCGGATGCGCGTGCCCGGCGATCATCGGTCCCCAGGAGAGCACGTAGTCGAGATAGCGGTTCCCGTCGAGGTCGGTCAGGTACGCGCCCTTCGCCTCGCGGATGAAGACCGGCGTTCCGCCGACCGCCTTGAACGCGCGCACCGTCGAGTTCACCCCGCCGGGGATCACCCGTTTCGCGGCCTCGAACGCGGCCTCGGAACGCTCGCGCTTCACGTGAGCGCCTCGCGGATCTTGGCGTAGTCGTCCGGCGTGTTGACGTTCGCGAACGCGCGCTCGTCGCGCACCGGGACGAACCGTGCACGCAGACGGTCGATCACGAGCCGCAGCGCGCCGTCGCCGCTCAGCAGCACCGGCATCCCTTCGCGCAGGAACGCGTCGCGCCGGTAGAGCGCGGCGAGCGGCTCGATACGTTTCGTGTTCTCATCGTGCATCGGAACGATCGCGTCGTACTGCGGCGTGACGTGCGCTTCGAGCCGGTCGATGAACGCCGCATCGACGAACGGCGCATCGCCCGCGACCGCGAACACCCATTCGCTGCGCATCTCGCTCAGCGTCGAGAGCAGGCCGGAGAGCGGTCCGCGCAGCGGCCAGCGGTCGATGACCTGCGGCGCGTCGACGTGGGCGGCGATCTCGTCGGGGAGCGGTCCCTTCGTCGAGAGCCACGTGTCGCGCCCCGGCGAGACGTTGCGGTACACACGCACCAGCATCGGCACGTCGCCGACCGACATCGACAGCTTCCCCGGCAATCGTGTCGCCTCACCCCCTGCCAAGATGCAGACGCCGGCCAAGCTCACACGCGCACCCGGCGCAGATAGTCTTTCGCGAAGTAGGTGATGATCACGTCTGCGCCGGCGCGCGCGATCGCCGTCAAGGTCTCGTCGACGGCGCGCTCTTCGTCGATCCAGCCGCGTTCCGCCGCCGCCTTGATCATCGAGTACTCGCCGCTGACGTGGTACACCGCGACCGGGAGATCGGTCGTTTCGCGGACCGCGCGCACGACGTCGAGGTACGCCATCGCCGGCTTGACCATCACGATGTCGGCGCCTTCTTCGATGTCGAGCCGGACCTCTTTGAGCGCCTCACGCACGTTCGCGGGGTCCATCTGATAGCTGCGACGGTCGCCGAACGAGGGCGTCGAGTCCGCCGCTTCGCGGAACGGGCCGTAGAACGCCGACGCGTACTTCGCCGCATACGACATGATCGCGGTCTTGGTGAAGCCGTCGCCGTCGAGCGCGCGCCGGATCGCCCCGACGCGCCCGTCCATCATGTCCGACGGCGCGACGATGTCGACCCCGGAGCGCGCGTACGTCAGCGCGGTCTTCGCGAGCACCTCGAGCGTACGATCGTTGTCGACGTCCCCCGACGGGTCGAGGATCCCGCAGTGGCCGTGGTCGGTGTACTCGCAGTTGCAGAGGTCGGCGATCACCAGCAGGTGCGGCAGCGCCTCTTTGATCGCACACGCCGCACGCTGCACGATCCCGTTCGGATCGTGGTTCACCGTCGCGTATGCGTCTTTCTCGGCGGCATCGGGGATTCCGAAGAGCAGCACGGCGCGCACGCCCGCGGCGTCGAGCTCGCGGCACTCACGGACCACCGCGTCGACCGAATACCGCGAGACGCCCGGCATCGAACCGATCGGCTGGACGACGCCGCTGCCGGGGACGACGAAGAGCGGCTGCACGAGGCCGTCGTGATTCACCCGCGTTTCGCGCACCAGCGCGCGCATCGCCGGGCTCGTGCGCAGGCGCCGCGGCCGTGCGATCAGCCGCGTTTTGTCATCCTGAGCCGATGCGCTGTCATCCTGAGCTTGGATCATGCGCCGTTCTCCAACACGAAACGCGTCACGCTTTGTACGAACGCTCCGATCTCGGCGGAGGGTGCAACGACGTCCGGCGGCCAGCCGTGCGCGCCCGCCGTCTGCGACGACGACGGGCCCATCGCGGCGACCACCGGACGGTGTCCGTGCTCGCGCAGGCGCCCGAGGTAGTCGGTGATCGCGTCGACCGAGCCGGACGACGGGAAGAGGATGACCGTCGGGATGCGGCCGCCGAGCGCCGCGACCGCCGCCGCGCTGTCCGGCGCCTCGACCACTTCGGCGCCGGCGTCCCGCAACGCCGGCGCGATCCGGCTCGGGCGGTTCTGCGTGCGTGGCAACAGGAAGATACGGCCGCTGAGCGGCCCCCCGCCGAGGAGGGCGGCGCCGCCTTCCGCCAGCAGCTCGATCGCCAGGCCGGCAGCGATCGCCTCTGCGGATGCCAGGTCGCCGAGCTCGATCGCGGCGTCGCGCTGCCCGCGCACCACCTGGCTGCCGTCGGGGGCGGCGATCGCTCCGATGAGCCGGAAGCGCCCGGCGCTCCAGGTTGCGTGGCATCCGATCGGCGCCTGGCAGCCGCCGCGCAGCGTCCGCAGGAACGCCCGTTCGGCACGTACCGCGATCGAACTCGGGCCGTCGCCCAGGAGCGCGTCCAGCCGGGGAGCGAGCGGGTCGCCCTGGCGCGTCTCGATCCCGAGCGCGCCTTGGCCGACCGACGGCGTCACGACGTCGACCGGGAACGGGACGGTGTGCGTAGCGCGCAGGCCGAGGCGGTTCATCCCGGCGCAGGCCAGCACGATCGCGTCGTACTGCCCATCGCGCAGCTTGCGCAGCCGCGTATCCACGTTGCCCCGCACGTCGTCATACACCAGGTCACCTCGCAGCGCGCGGAGCTGGGCCCGCCGCCGGGGCGACGAGGTGCCGAGCCGGGCGCCGGGCGGGAGGTCGGCCAGCGTCGGATAGCGCTCCGAACAGAACGCGTCGCGGGGATCCTCGCGGGCGGTCACCGCCGCCAGGGTCATGTCGGCCGGGAGCGTGCTCGGAAGATCCTTGCACGAGTGGACCGCGTAGTCGGCGCGGCGCTCGCGCAGTGCCAGCTCCAACTCCTTGACGAAGACGTTGTCGGTTCCAATCGCCGCGATCGAGCGGTCCTGCACCGCGTCGCCCCTGGTCGTCACCTCGAGAACCGTCGAGGCGAGGCCGGCTCGGGCGAGCACGGCCATCACGTTGCGGCTCTGGGTCATCGCGAGCCGGCTGGCGCGCGTCGCGCACACGAGCGGTGTGTCGGCGCGCGGGATCACACCGGCGAGCGTCTCCGCCGCGCGCTCGACCTCGTGCTCGACCGCGCCGGCCGGCATCGCCGCAAGATCCTCGATGTCGCGCGCGGCGAAGTGCTGCATCACGGCCGCCCGCTGTTCGCGCGGGACGACGATCATCACGCGCTCGCGCAGCGCTCCGAGCGTCGCGGCGGCGCGCCCGTACCGCGCGTCGAACTGCAGCGCGAGCTCGTCCCGGACGCGCTTGGTGAACGAGGGCGCGAGCCCGCCTGAATCGACGGTGACCGTCAGCGGTCCGGCCCGGTGGACCGCCGGCGTGGCGAAGTCGCCGCGCTCCGCGTCGGCGGCATCGTTGACCAGGACCCCCGCTGCGTGCGCGTCGGCGACGACCGCGGCGTTGGTCCCCTCGTCGCCGGTCGCCGCGAAGGCGAGCCACGCACCGGCCACGTCGCCCGGGGCGTACCCACGTGCTTCCCAGCGGATCGTCCCCGCTGCGGCGAGCGCGGCGAGGCCCGGCACCAGCGACGGCGCGACGACGGCGACGTCGGCGTGCGCATCGAGGAGGCCTCGAACCTTGCGCTCGGCGACCGCGCCGCCACCCACGACGAGGGCGCGCCGGCCGCGAACCGAGAGGGCGACGGGGTACACAAGCCTTATCTTCCAGCAGATGCGATCCGTCCCCGCGCGCGCGGCGCTACTCGGCGCGCTCTTCGCCGCGCTCGTCACCCTGCCGGGGCTCGGCGTCGGTACGCTCTGGGACAACAGCGAGACGGCCTACGGTGAGGTCGCGCGGGAGATCTTGCTCTCGCGCGACTGGGTCGTGATGCATCTCAACGGCCAGCCCTGGTTCGTGCAGCCGCCGCTCTACTTCTGGATCGCAGCATTCTTCGCCAAGCTGTTCGGCGCCGGCACGTTCGCGCTGCGGCTCCCGTCGGCGCTCGCGACGATCGCGATGGGCGGCGCGGTCGGTTACGCGACGGCACGGATCGCCGGCGAGCGCGCGGGGATGATCGCCGCGATCGTCCTCTCGACGAGCCTGATGCAGGCGATCGTCGGGCGGCTCGCGATCATGGACGCCCTGCTGGACTTCTCGATCGCGGCCGCGGTGCTGTGGTGGTACCGCGCGTTCGAACCGTCGGGCAGCGCGCGCCGGCGCGACACCGCGTTCGTCTGCGGCGCGTTCGCATTGGCGGTCGGAACGCTCGCAAAAGGCCCGGTGGCGCCCGTGATCACCGTGCTGGTCGTCGGCGTCTGGCTGCTGTGGGAGCGTCGCGCGGGCCGGATCGCCGGCCCGCGGTTCGGTGCGATGCTGCTCGCGTCGGCGGTGTTCGTCGGCGCGACGTTGCCGTGGTTCGTCGCACTGGGCATGCGCGTCGGTCCGGGCGCGATCGCCGAGCTGATCGGGCACTACACGTTCGGCCGGTACACCGGGGTGATCGAGAACCAGACCGGTCCGGTGTGGTATTACCTCCCGGTCGTGATCCTCGGCTTCTTCCCGTGGATCGCGTTCGTCCCGGTCGCCGCCGCCGCCGCGCTCGCCGACGCCCGCCGCGCCGAGGGCGGCTTCGCGCGCCTCGCGCTGGTCTGGACCGTCGTACCGTTCGCGTTCTTCACGTTCGCGAGCACGAAGCTGCCGAACTACGTCGCGATGATCTTGCCGGCGCTGGCGATTCTGGTCGCGCTGTGGTTCGAGCGTGTGCGCAACGGCGCGGACCGGCGCGCCGCAGTGATCTCCGCGGCGACGATCCCGGTGTTCGTCGGCTGCGTCGCGTTCGCGATCGGCGCATTTTCACGCAGCAACCGCCTCGACGTCGACCTCGCGGTGCTGAACCACCAGCTGCTGTTCCTCGGCATCGCAATGCTGGCCGGTTCGGTGCTGACGGTCGTCGCGATCGCGCGCCGCAGCACCGCGCCCTGGTCGCCGTACGTGCTTGCGCTCACCAGCGGCGCGCTCGTGCTGTTCATCGCGCTGGTCGCCGAACCGGCCGCCGAGCCGCTCAAGCCGATCCCGCCGATCGCGCGCACGATCGACGCGAATCGCAAGCCCGGTGACGTGATTGCGATCGGCGGGGTGAGCGGCGGCAACGGCTTGATCTTCTACACGCTCCCGCCGGTGCGCGACATCAAGAACAACGCCGGCTTCGTCTCGACCGTCTGCGCGAACGGCGGAGCCTGGGTGGTCACCCGGCCTCAGGACGCCGAGCGGCTCACCGAGCTGGCCAGATCGCTGCGGCGCACTGCGGAGATCGTCATGGAGGCGCCGTCGACACTGCACCCTCGCGCGGCGCTGATCCGCGTCGCCGGCCCCCGGTGTCCGCCGGGCTAGCCGACGTAGGGCGCTTCGTCCTGATCGCGAAGCACGGCGCGCATGAAGCGTTTCCTGTGCGCTCTTGCGGGCGCAACCATGTTTGCCGCCGCCGCGAGCGGCGCGCTCGCGCAAACGACGCCGGCGCCGATGGTGATGACGATGTCGCCGATGCCGCCCGCGAGCCTCGCGCCGTCGCCCGGACCCACGAAGCTCCAGAGCATGCCGACGTCGGTGGCACCGCTGGCGCTCGACGCGCGCTACCTTCACGGCGCGCGGACGCCGGGCGGGTACCGGTTGACCGGTCAGGCGCTCGTCAAGGACGCCTGCACGGCCTCGAAGTTCGCGCAGTTCCTCGGCAACATCTTCCCACCGCAGTTCAACCTCGTGCAGTACCGGCGCCCGGGGACGATGGGTCTCTTCTGCATCCAACGGCTGACTTGGGTCACCGCGCTCCCGCTGAACGTAACCAGCGTCCACCCGCCACGCTACATCACCGTCCGCACCCAGAAGGGGATCACCCGCGTCCCGCTCTGGTGAGCTTCGTTACGGCTTGTAGGCGCTGACGTCGGCCTCGGTGACCGTGGTGCCCTTGTTCCCCCACGCGTTGCGGATGTAGGTGATCACGTCGGCGATCTGCTTGTTGGTGAGCTGACCCTTCCAGGCCGGCATCGGCGAGTTGTACGTCGTGCCGTTCACCTCGATCTTGCTGCTCAAGCCGTTCAGGACGACGCCGATCACCTTGTTCTTGTCGCCGGTCACGAACGAGTTGCCCGCGAGCGGCGGGAACTGTCCGGCCAATCCCGTGCCGGCCGCGGCGTGGCAGCCCGCGCAGTTGGTCGTGTAGACCGTCGCGCCCGCACCGGCGGTCACCGGTGTCGTACCGCCTTGCGTCGCGGTGCTGCTGGTGCTGCTCGCGGTCCCGGCGGGACCGGTCTCGAGCGTGCCGCCGGTCTTTGCGACCGAAGCGACCGCCGCGTTCGGACCGATGATGTTGTGCGCCAGCTGCTGCTCGACGACGTTGCGCTGGCCGACGAAGCTGAGCCCGATCGCGCCCACCATCACCAGCGCGGTGATCGCGAGGACCCACGGCCGCCGCGACGGGCGGCGCGATGGGTTCTTGTCGATGAACGGGAGCGCGAAGAGCAGCAAGATCAGGAGCGTCGGACCGACGATCGTCGCGAACAGGCTCGCGATCTGCACGATCGCGGGCGGGAAGTTGCCGACGACGTCGAGCGCCGCGTAGAGGGCGAGGAAATACCAGGCGGGATACGGCACGAACACGGCGTTGTTCAGATCGGCCTTGTCGTCGAGCGGGGCCGGTGAGAACACCGACAGTGCGAAGATGATCACGAACATCGCGAACGAGAGCACGGTGTCCATGAACAGCTGATCCGGCCAGAAGCGCCCGGGCTTGAGCTTCGGCGCCTCGTCGACCGGCGGACCGGCCGGGCCGTTCCAGCGGAAGATCGCGAGGTGCATCGCGACCAAGCCGACCAGCAGCGCCGGCATCAGCCAGACGTGGATCCCGAAAAAGCGGTTGATGGTGAGCGTGTTGATGCCGCTGCCGTCTTGCAGGAAGTTGAGTAGCGCGGGCCCGAGGATCGGCGCGTTGCCGGCGACGTTGATCGCCACGCGTGACGCGAGCAGCGCGTTGAGGTCCCACGGCAGCAAGTAGCCGGTGAGCCCGAGGACGAGCGTGATGATGAACAGCGTCACGCCGACGACCCACTGCAGCTCGCGGGGCTTCTTGTAGGCACCCCAGAGCAGCGCTTGCAGCAAGTGCATCGCCATGAACGCGATCATCGCCGACGCGCCCCAGTAGTGCAGCGAGAGCACGAGGTGACCGGCCGGGACTTTCTCGATCAGAAACTTCGTCGACTCGTACGCGGTCGAGGTCGACGGCGCGTAGTAGAAGCAGAGGAAGATCCCCGTCACGATCTGGACCATCATCGCGAAGACGGTCGCGCTGCCGAACGCGTACCAGTAGGAAGCGCCGCCGGGAACGTCCTCGGTGAGGAAGTCCTTCAACGCGGTCATCGCTCCGGTGCGCTGGTCGAGCCAGGTCAGCATGGGCGGTTATCCGACCTTCTGGATGATCATGTGCGGGTTGTTGTCCTGGTACTCGATCCACGTGATCTGCACTTTGCCTTGGTACTCGCGCAGCGGCAGCGGATCGAGCCCGCGCAGCGCCGGACCGGCCTCGTGCTTGCCGAACTCGCTGTAGATCGAGCCGTGGCACGGGCAGAGGAATTTGCTCTGCGCCGTGTTCCAGGTGTACTTGCAGCCGAGGTGCGGGCAGACCGGGCTGAAGACGACGAAGCCCATGCTCACGACCGGGTACGGCAGTTTGTCCGCGCCCTCGAACAGCTCGGGCCGTTCTTTCTTCACCTGGTCTTCGGTGGCGCGGACGGCCCACACGAACTGCGCGATGTCGGTCGCGCCGAAATAACCGTTCGTCTCATGGACGTTGAAGGTGACCTTGACGGGCATCTTGTCCGTCGCCTTCTTGAACGCGGCAGCCTCTTCGGGCGTCAGCCCCGACCATTGGTCGGTCGTCGCCTCGGACGACGGGAGCAGCGACACGATGAGCGGGATCGTAAGACCGATCCCGATCACGCCGCCGAGCGCGATGACGGCGTTCGCCATGAACGTGCGCCGGCTCTGTTCGTCCGGCGTCCCGGGGTCTTTGTACGCCTCTGCGTGAGCCACTCTTTCTCCTCGAACTGCGGAGACGGCCGATCCCGTCTCGAGTAGGCCGCCTCGCTCCACTGTAGGCAACGGCCCGCCAAAACTCGCGTACCTTCGTAGGAATCGGGGACGGTCCCCTGCCCTGCCGTGGGTGTTCGGCCACCGGATTGGGAAGAGTTCGCTCGTGAAGGACCAGGAGCTGCACCAGCAGATCGAACAGCTCGTCGCCCAGGAGCATGCCCTGCTCGAAAAGGGCGGTGCGGTGACGCCGGACGAGCGCCGGCGTCTGGGCGACATCAACGTCCAGCTCGACCGGCTATGGGACCTCCTGCGGCAGCGGCGCGCACGCGAAGAGTTCGGCCAGGACCCCAGCGTCGCGCACGAGCGCAGCGCCGAGACGGTCGAGAAGTACCTCCAATAGGGCGCTGGCGGACGTCTAGAAGCGCCGCGGAGGGCCGCTGAAGCGGCGCGGTTTTTTGGGCGGGCGCTCGTCGGCCAGCTCGAGCGTGATCTGCTTCTCCTGGAGCGTCGAGTTGCTCAGCGCTTCGATCGCGGCGCGCGCGGCGTGCGGGCTGGGGACGAACACGTAGGCGATCCCCTTGCGCCGCCGGGTACGGCGATCGCGCGGAAGCGCGATGCGCTCGGGGTCGCCCCCGAACGGAGCCAGCAGCACCGCGATCTCGGTGCTTGCGACACCCTTCGCGATCCCGCGGATCAAGATTCGAACCTCTCCCTGCTGCCGTTCCACCCGACCCGGGGTTCCCGAGCGGCCGTCCGGCGTCCTCGGCGCACGCAGCGGTTCTAGCGCGTCAGCCTGCGCGCGAACTGGAGCGCGGTCAACGTCGGGGAGACCGAGGCCACCTTCAGGTCGATGAGCCCCCGGTCGCGCAGCATCGCCCGGACCGCGGTCTCGCCGAGCGGCGCGCCTTTTCCCTGATGAGCGATAGCTCAAGGCGCCTGGACGGCGACGGTTCTTCGACCGCGGGTCCACGCGCAATTCGACGATCAGGCGCGGGGGCGAGCAGTCGCGGAGTATAACGCAGCGCGTGGCGCGTCGGGGCCGTCAAATGCAATGCGGTGAGCGTCGGTGCCCGGTGGTGCCATGACGTTGGCACAGCGCCGCGGGAGGATGGCCTCGTGGCATCGCGCTTCGACGGTCAACTCCGGTGGTTGCACAAAGTCCGGCTCTATCCGACCTGCGCGCAAGAACGCGCGCTGGTCACCATGCTGCGCGGTACTCGCGAGCTCTACAACGCATTGCTCCAGCAGCGCCGTGACGCCTGGACGACGCGCCGCGTCTCGATGCCGAGCCGCGAACAGTACACGCAGCTCACCGAATTGCGCGAAGCCGAGCCGCGCTTCGCAGCCGTCTATCGCGAGTGCCAGGACGCGGTCCTGCACCGCTTGGATCTGTCCTTCGCCGCGTTCTTCCGGCGGCTCAAACGCGGCGAGGAGCCGGGATATCCGCGCTTCAAGCCCGCTAGCCGCTGGAACCAGTTGGAGTATCCGCACGGCGACCGCGCGCTCAAGCTCGACCCGGCACACATGCGGGTCAAGGTGCCGGGTGTCGGCAGTGTGCGGCTGCGGAAGGGGCGGATTGTACCGGAGTTCGGACGCGTCTTTCTGGTGACAAAGAATGGCCGCTGGTATGCGGTCTTCGAGGGGCATCGGCTGCCTTCGCCCTTGCCGGCCAGCGGGTCCAGCGTCGGGGTCGACCGCGGCATCCGGGTCCTGGCCGCGCTCTCCGATGGCACGACGATAGAGAACCTGCGGCCCGGTTCGCGCCGCAAGGCGGTGGTCGAACGGCACCAGCGCGCCCTCGAGGCGGTCACCGTCAAGGACGCGATCGGTAGACCGCTCAACACGAAGGACCCTGGTCGCATCGCTGCAGTGCGTCGGCTCGCTCGAGCCAAAGAGCGCGAGGCGAATGCACGCCACGATTGGCTGCACAAGGTCAGCCGGATGATCGTGCAGCGGTTCGACCGGATCGCCCTGGAGGCGCTGCGGCTGCGTTCGATGACGCGAAGCGCGAAAGGGACGCCGGAGCAGCCCGGCGTTGGAGTGCGAGCGAAGGCGGGGTTGAATCGGGCGCTCTTGGACGCCGGGTTCGGAAAACTGGCGACCTTGATCCGCGAAAAAGCAGAGTACGCTGCTCGCACGGTGATCGAGGTCGATGCCAGATACAGTTCGCAGACGTGTGCCGCGTGCGGGCAGGTCTGCAAGGAAAGCCGGGAGGGGCCGTTATTTGCCTGCGTTCGCTGTGGCCATGAGGCCGACGCGGACGTGAATGCAGCTCAGGTCATTCTCCTGCGGGCGGAGTCGCCGCCCATGAGTGCACCGGGCATCGCTCGGGGCAGGCAGCACGATGCGGCCTGACCACGCTCACGACGAATGGTGTAGACGACCCACAGCGGGACGCGCCGCTCAAGCAGCGTCCCGTGGCTGGAAGCGATGCGCGCGAGCTCGTCCCGGTCGCGAGCGCCGCCGCCAGGCCGTCGTCGTCGATCGTGCCGAGGGTGAGGACGCGCGTCCCGGCGGCGATACCGAGCTTGGCGGCCAGCGTCGGGGGCGGCTTCGCGATCGCGGCGGCCCAGCGCGGCGTGGCCGGGCCGAGGATCAGCGCGACCTCGTGGGCCCCCGTGCGGAAACGAAGCGCGTCGCCGTCGGCGCGCGGTCGCGCAGTGATGCCAGCGGTGCGCTCGCGCGAAACGCGCCGCGTACCGTCAGTTCGGTCGCATCGAGATGGACCGTCACCGCGCCGCTGCGCGTGCCCCACGACGCGGTGCAGCGCGCCTCGCGCCCCACCTACGCGTCGGCCAGCGCCGGATGATCGCGCCAGAGCGGCATCGAGCGCATGTACGCGCGTGTCTTCCGCTCGGCTTCGGCGCGCTCGACGCCGTCGCGCCGCAGCGACCATTGCACCATCCGCTCGAACCGCTCGTTGAACTCCTGCAGCGTGCCATCCGCCTTGCTGCAATACCGGCAGTGCCGGCTGTGCGCGTCTCCGGGAGCGTGGTCGTCCGCTCCGTTCATCTCGTAACCGCAGCTTTCACACGTGGTCATCTCGGGTCACCTCACCGGCGCGCACGAGCGCGCGAAGTCCGCGAACGAGCGCGGCGCGTTCGTTCGTCGTCATGCGCGCAAGCGCGGCGCGCAACGCGTCGTCCGCCAGAACGCTCGGCGCGCGTCCGGCGCGCCGTTCGCCCTGCGGCGTCAGTCCGACGAACACCCGGCGTGCGTCACGTTCGTCGCGCATCCGTCCCACGTAGCCTTTCGCTTCGAGCCGGTCGACGAGCTCGGTCGTCGTCGATTTTTTCGCGCCCGATGCATCGGCGAGTTCGCCGAGCGTCGACGGTCCGACCGACGCGATGTGCTGCAAGATCCACAGCATGCGCGGGGTGACGTCGGTGCCCGGAAGCCGGTGCTTCGAGACGTGGAAGCGATGATAGACGGCGGGATACAGACGTGCGACGTCGGCGGTCGTCTCGTCGAGATCGTTCGTCACGAACTATTCTACCGCGCCGCCGTCGTCCTCGTCAAGAGCGGGCGCCTCGTGCGTGCGCCCTACGACGAACAGCTGACGGAGAGGCCGCGGTACTGCGGGGGCGCGGGCTGCGCCCACGCTTCATGTTCGGGGTGCTCGTCGAACGGGGCGCGCACGACATCGAGTAGCGCCTGCACGACGGAGTCGTCGCCGGATTCGCTCGCGGCGATCGCTTCTTGCGCGACCCAGTTGCGCAGGACGTACTTCGGATTGACCGCGCGCATCGCGGTGCGCCGTTCGTCCTCGTTGCGCGGATCGCCGGCGAGCAGCGCGGCGTACCGCTCGAACCAGGCGCGCGACGCTTCGTCCTCGCCGAGCAGCGCACGAGCGCCATCCGCCGAGTTCGATAGCGCGCGCCAGAAGTTCGTCCAGTCGATCCGGCGCGCTTCGAGCATGCGGAAGAGCTCGAGCGCGGTATCCGCGTCGTCGTCGCGCACGCCGGCGACGCCCAGCTTCGTGCGCAGCAACGCGAGGAACGTCGAGCGATACACGTCTTGGTAGCGCGCGAGCGCCGTGCCGATCTCGTCGGTCGAGAGCAGCGACGAAAGCGCCTCGCCGAGCGCGTAACAGTTCCACAGGCCGATCGTCGGCTGCCGGTCGAACGCGTAGCGGCCCGATTCGTCACTGTGGTTGCAGATCAGCCCGGACTCGTATGCTTCGACGAATCCGTACGGGCCGTAGTCGAGCGTCAAACCGAGGATCGAGAAGTTGTCCGTGTTCATCACGCCGTGCGCGAAGCCGACCGCCTGCCACTGCGCCATCAGCGCCGCCGTTCGCTCGACGACCGCGCCGAAGAAGCGCGCGTAGCGCTCCTCGCCCGCGCCGCATTCCGGGTAGAAGCCGTCGATCACGTAGTCGGCGAGCGTACGGACCTCGGCGTGCTGCTTGCGGTAGTGGAAGATCTCGAACGAACCGAAGCGCACGAACGTCGGCGCCATGCGGATCATCGTCGCCGCGCGCTCGACCCGCTCGCGCAGCACCGGTTCGTCGCCGGCCGACATCGCGAGCGCGCGCGTCGTCGGCACGCCGAGATGATGCATCGCTTCGCTGGCCAGGAATTCGCGGATCGTCGACCGCACCACCGCGCGCCCGTCGGCAAAGCGCGAGAACGCCGTGATCCCGCCGCCTTTGATCTGCAGCTCCCACGGACCGTCGGCACCATGCACTTCGCCCAGCAGGATCGCGCGGCCGTCGCCGAGTTGTCCGGCCCAGACGCCGAACTGATGGCCGCCGTAGATTCCGGCGACCGGGTCCATCCCCGGGAGCAGCGCGTCGCCCGCGACCAGCGCGGTGAACTCGGGCCGTCGCTCCTCGCCGGGGCGGAGTCCGATTAGCGCGGCTGCCTCGGGGCTGAACGCGACGAGGCGCGCGCCGGGGATCCCGGTCGGCGTGCGGTGCTCGCGAAACCCGTCACCGAGCGCTGCGAACGAGTTCGCGAAGCGGAGCTCTTCCAGCGTCTTCCCGCGCGGGGGTGCGATAGCCATCGTTCTTCCAACCGTCCCCGCGGTCGCGCCGTTGCGCCACATGTCGCGTGAGATTCCCAGTAAAACGGTGAAGACTGACTCGGTATGCGTGGATTTATCGGCGGCTTCGTGGCCGCGCTGGTCGTGATCGCGGTCGTCATTTTCGTCGCCGTGAAGACGGGATCGGTACCAGCCCGGGCCGACGGGCCTTTGATGCCGGGCGAGAAATGGGCCTCGCGGACCTCGCTCAGCGCGACGCTCGCTCGCGAGGCGCCGAAGCCTCCCTACCCCTTCACCCCGACCGACCAAGACATCGCGACCGGAGCGAAGCTCTACGTGCAGAATTGCGCCGTCTGCCACGGCACGGCGGATTCGACCGCGAACGCGATCGCGCACGGGCTGGGAGTACGGCCGCCGCAGTTCGCCAAGCACGGCGTGGACGACGACCCCGAGGGCGTGACCTACTGGAAGATCGAGCACGGCATCCGCTTCACCGGGATGCCGGCCTACGCGAAATCGCTCGACGAGAAGTCGCTCTGGCAGATCACGTATTTTCTCAAGCGCGCACCCGACCATCTGCCGGCTGCCGCAGAGTCGATCTGGGAGAATCCGAGCCAGGTCGCGCCGCCGACCCCGATGCCCGCCGAGCCCCAAACCCGCGGCCACGGCGGCACGGCGCGATAGTGGCGCACCCTTCGTCCTGAGCGTGTCGAAGGGTCAGGGTGACAAACCGCGCCTACATCTTGTACGAGTGCAGGCCGCTGATGAAGATGTTGACGCCGAGGTAGCAGAACACGATCGAGGCGAAGCCGAACGCGCCGAGCAACGCGCCGCGCGATCCGCGCCACTCGGGCCGCGTGTGCAAGTGCATGTACGCCGCGTAGACGATCCACGAGAACAGCGCGGCGGTCTCCTTCGGATCCCACTGCCAGTACGCGCCCCACGCTTCCTTGGCCCACATCGCGCCGGTGATGATCCCGAGCGAGAGCAGCGGCAGACCGACCGCGATGATACGGTACTGCATCACGTCGAGACGCGCCAGCGAGGGCAGGCCGGTCAGCCACAGCGCGGTCGCGTCGCCCGCAGCTGCGGCGCTCGTGAGCGCCGGCGTGTCGGTGCGCGTCGTACCGAGCGCCGGGCTCGCGGCGTACGCGAGCATCGCGACCGTCGGCTGCGCGGCACCGGCAGCGGCGGCCGCGGCACGCACGGTACCCCGCGCGTAGCGCGATTCAGCGGCCGCCTTGACCAGATAGATCAGCGAGACGCAGAACGCGACCATGAACGAGGCGTACGCGGTGATCACGATCGGCACGTGGATCTTGATCCAGTACGATTGCAGCGCCGGGACCGCCGGCATGTAGCCCTCGTTCCAGGTCGTCGCGTAGCCGAGCGCGATCGCCGCCAGCGCGAGCACCGGTCCGCCGGCGAACGCGAGATCGTAGCGGTACGCGAAGATCAGGAAGATCGTGACCGCGCAGGCGCTGAAGAGCGAGAGCGAGCCGTACAGGTTCGTCAGCGGCCACACGCCTGTCATCCACCAGCGAGCTCCGAGCTCGGCGAATTGCGAGAGGCACCCGACGATTGCAAGCGGCAGCCCGACGTTGCGCAGGAGAGGGTTGCGCAGCAAGAAGTAGCCGAACAGCGCGAACGCCGACGTGACGTAGGCCGCGATGCCGACGACGAGCAGCGCTTGGTCGATCCACTGTCTGGTAGGGTCCATCGCTCTCCCTTATACGCTTCCTAGGACCGGTGCAGACTGCACTTCGGTCGCATCACCGGCGGGTTCGCTGCGCCGCAGCTCGTCGACGATCTCGCGAAAGCGGTCTTCGAACACCTCGTACCCCCGGACCGTCGTCGCCGCGATCCCGACCTCGCTCGTCCCGGCGCCGGCGTCGCGGACGAGCACGAACAGCCGCGCCGGCAAGAAGTAGAACGAGATGCACAGCCCGGCCAGCAGCACGAACGCGCCGAGGCCGACGACCGGGATCCCGGGGTCGTAGCGGTACTGGAAGCCGGAGTACAGCACGTAGCGCGCCGCTTCGAGCGTGTACCCGGCGCCGAGGTCGATCGGGCGCCCGAGCGGGATCAGCGCGGCGCCGGCCGGGCGGTCGCCGTCGAACGCCTGGATCACGACGCCGGGATCGTTGGGCCGCGGATCCGCGCCGGGCTGACCGGTCGCGCGGTCGATCGTGCCGACGAAACGCTGGTACTGGATCGCGCGCGAGGTGCCGCCGACGGCGAAGCCTTCGCCTTCCTTGAGCGGATGATCGGGGCCGGCGACGGGGCGCCCGTCCTTGCGCAGCGTGAAGTTTATCGCGAACCCGTACGTGGCCTGATAGACGAGCGTCCCGTCGACGTCGTACGGCTGGTTGACGCGGATGACGGCGTCGCGCGTCGTTCCGTCGCGGCCGGTCACCTTCGCGTTGGAGACGTAGTCGATCGGCTGGTACACCACACCGGCTTTGGTGCGTACCGGATCGATGCGGTACGCGAAGCGCTCGAGCGCGATCCGCGCGCCGCTCTCGGGGATCGTCGCCGTCTCGCCGCTGAGCACCGCGAATTGACCGCTGTAGCCCTTCGCCCAGTAGATCGTCGTCCCGGTCGCGATGAGCACGAAGCCGATGTGCGCCACGAGGACGCCGCGGCGTGCCCAGTTGTTCTTGTCGGCGAAGGTCCACTCGGTTCCGCCGAACTCGCGCTTGCGCACCTGCCAGCCGCGCGCCGCGAAGAACGCGGCGACACGCTCGCCGACCCCCGCCGCGTCGCCGGCGACGCGCACGGTCGCGTGCAGCGGGATCGCCTCGATCTTGACCGGGTTGAGGCGCGGGATGCGGCGCGGGATGACCTTGGTGAACGTCGCCGCGGTCATCGAGCAGAGGATCAGCCCGAGGACGCCGATGTACGCGGGGCTGTGGTAGATGTTCGCGATGTCGAGGCGCGCGATCAACCGCGCGATCGGCGGCGGATACACGCTCGCGTAGAAGGCGGCGTCTTTCCCTTGCTCGATGATGACGCCGATCATCGTCAAGAACGCCCAGATCGCGAGCAGCGAGACGCCGAACGGAATGTTCGCGAACAGCCCGATCAGCTCGTCCCAGGCGTCCCGCACGCCGGCGAGCGCGCGGAACGCTATCCGGCCGGACCTTCCCGCTTCCACCGCTTCTCCATCAGCACGATCAGCCAGATCGAGGCTTCGAACAGCACGTACATCGGTGCGGCGATCAGCGTCATCGTGACGGGACTACCGTCGGGCGCCAAGACCGCGCCCGCGACGAGCATCCCGAAACCGATGTACCGGCGGTACTTGCGCAGCAGCGTACTGTTGATCAGCCCGATCCGCGCGCCCAGCAGCATGACGATCGGCGTCTGAAAGACGATCGCGAACGCGAGCAGCATCAGCAGGACGAGGTTGAGCGTGTTCTCGATCCCGTAGGTCGGAACCGCGATCTTTTCCGTGAAGTACTCGAGCCCCGCGATAGCGCGCGGGATCACCAGATAGTGCGCGAACGCGATCCCGGCCAATGCGAGCAGGAACGACGGCACGACGTACGAGTAGACCGCGTGGCGCGTCCGCGGATGAACCGCCGGCACGACGAACATCCAGATCTGGAAAAGAAGCACCGGCAGGCCGAGCACGACCGCGCCGTAGAGCGAGAGCTTGAAGATCGCCCACAGCGCATCGCCCGGGCCGAACGCGTGCAGCTGGACGTTGCCGAAGTAGAGGTGGGTCAGCCACGGGATCGCGAGTTGCGCGGGATAGAGCAGCCCCAGCGCCAGCACCGCGATCGTGACGACGCAGACGAACAGCCGGTTCCGGAGCTCCCGCAGGTGCTCCGTGAACGGCATCTCTTTCTGATCCCAGTTGAGGCCCTCGCGCTTCTCTTCGTCGAGCGGCGACCGCTCTGCGATCACTTACGGGTTGGGGCGCGCGATGGTGGTGGGGCCGGGGGCGCCGGTCTGCGGATCCGGGACGATCGTCGGCTGGCCGACCGCGCCCGCGCCGGTCGCGCGCTCGGCGACGAGCACGTCGGCTTCCGCCTTGCGGCGCGCTTCGTCGCGGGCGCGCTCGGCGGCGACGTCGGCCTCGGCCTGCCCGACCATGAACTCTTTCTTGGCCTGACCGGCACTGCGAGCGAGCTTCGGCAGCTTGTCGGCGCCGAAGACGAGGATCGCGACGCCGACGACTGCGGCGATTTCGATGGGTGAGAACATTGGGGTCTCCGACTTTAGAGCAGGGCGTCCGCGAGCGCGGCGAGTTCGGCGCGGGCTGGTGCGGTACCGAGCGGCGCGAGCGACTGTTTCGCTCGTTCGACGTAGCCCGCGAGGACGGCTTCTGTTTTCACGAGCCCGCCCTGCGCGCCGATCCCGGCGACGACCTCGGCGACCCGTTCGGGCTCGCCTCCCCCGTCGGCGAAGAAACGTTCGACGGCGGCACGGAATTCCCGATCGCCGGCCTCGAGGGCAAGGACGAGCGGGACGGTCATCTTTTGCTCGCGCAGGTCGTTGCCGACGGGCTTGCCGAGCGTGGCCTCGTCGGCGGTCAGGTCGAGCAGGTCGTCGCGCATCTGGAACGCGATCCCGTAGGCCGTCCCGAAATCGCGCAGCGCCCTGACCGCGAACGGCGAGCCGCCCGCGGCCAACGCGCCGCACTCGGTGGAGGCGGCGAAGAGAGAGGCCGTCTTCTTCGCCGCCACTTCTACGTACGCCGCCAGCGTCGTGTCCAGATCGCCGAGCGCCTTCAGCTGGAGCACCTCGCCGTCGGTGATGTCGGCCAGCGTCGAGCTGAGCACGTGCGGGACGGGGTGCTGGTAGCTCGCGGTCACGTTTTTGAAGATCCAGGCGAACAGGTAGTCCCCGGCGAGCACGCTGATCCGGTTGCCGAAGTCGACCGCGGTCGCGTTGACCCCGCGCCGGGTCTCGGCGCCGTCGACGACGTCGTCGTGGATCAGCGTCGCGACGTGGATCAGCTCCATGAACGCGGCCAGGCGCAAGTGCTCCTCGGCCCTGCCGCCGACCGCCTCCGCGGCGAGCAGGGTGAAGCGCGGGCGCAGCCGCTTCCCGCCGGCCGCCAGCATCCGCCGGATCGCCTCGGTGATCAGCTCGTTGTCGGTCGCGAACGCCGAGCGGAAGTACTCCTCGACCAGCGCGTAGAGGTCGGGGCCGCGCCGCGCTCGATGGAGCATCAGGCGACCCCCACGTGGAGTGCGATCGCCCCGAACCCCAGCCGGATCGTCCGCACGTCGCGGAACCCGGCGACCCGGAAGCGGTCGGCGAGCCCGTCGGCGTCGGGGAAGTTCGTCAGCGAGTTCGGCAGGTAGCGGTAGGCGGTCTTCGAGCCGCCGACGATCCCCCCGACCAGCGGTACGATCCCGTAGAAGTAGAGCCCGAAGACCCGGCGGACCAGCGGGTTGGCGGGCTTGGTCACGTCGAGGTTCACGAACCGGGCCCCGGGGCGCAGCACGCGCCGAGCCTCCTTGAGGGTGCCGACGACGTCGACCACGTTCCGCATCGAGAACCCCATCGTCGCCCCGTCGAAGCTGGCGTCCGCGAACGGCAGCCGGGTTACGTCGCCTTCGACGAAGCCGGCCCGGGCCTTCGGGTCGGCGCGCTTCGCGCGCGAGCGCGCGCCCTCGAGCATCGCCGGGGTGAAGTCGACGCCGACGACTTCCAGGGCCGGGTCGGTCTTGAGCAGGTGGAAGACGAGGTCGCCCGTCCCGCAGCACAGGTCCACCACGCGGCCGCCGTGCGGCGCGGCGAGCTCGGCGACGGCGCGGCGGCGCCACGCCTCGTCGACGCCGGCGGTGAGCAGCCGGTTCGCGCGGTCGTAGCGGGGGGCAATCGCCGCAAACATCTCGCGAACGTAAGCGCCCTTGCCGGCTGGGTCCGTCACCATTACGCCCATCTTAGGCGAGAGCGCCTCTAAAACCAGCCTTTGCGCTTGAAGTAGCCGATCAGCACGACGACCGCGAGCAGCTGCGTACCGACCCCGATGAACCAGAAATGCTCCGCTTTGTCGATGTGGTTGACCATCCAGCCGAAGTTCTGGCCGAAGAACCCGGTGATGAAGGCCAGCGGCAGAAAGATCGTCGCGATGATCGTGAGCTGCTTCGAGACCTCGCCTTGGCGGTGGGCTTCGGTCGAGAGGTGGATGTCGAGCGTGCTGTTGAGCAGGTCGCGGATCGAGTCGATCTGATCGGTCACGCGCAGCGCGTGATCGTGTACGTCGCGGAAATACACCGTCATCCCGGAGCCGGACGGTTCGAGCTCGCCGCGCAGCATCGGCGCGAGGATGTCGCGTACCGGCGCGACCGCGTGCCGCAGGCGGACGAGGTCGCGTTTGAACGCGGAGACCTCGCGCAGGACGCCTTCCGGGTCGCGTTCACGGCGCGCGAGCACTTTGTTCTCCAGCGCGACGAGGCGCTCGTCGTACGCGCTCGCGACCGGAAGGTAGCCGTCGACGACGACGTCGAGGATCACGTACAGCAGCCCGGTCGAGGTGTGCGGGATCGTACCGCGCGCGAGCCAGCGGCGCTCGATCTCGTCGAGCGGGTAGACCGGATGCGCTCGGATCGTGATCAGGAAGTTCTTGCCGACAAAGAGCGCGATCTCGTGGAGCACCAGCTCGGCCCGCTCGACCGTCGCGGCGTGCAGCACGACGAGGCGGAAACCGTCGAACGCTTCGATCTTCGGCCGCTCGTGGACGAGCGCGGCGTCTTCGATCGCGGCCGGGTGCAGCGCGAACTCTTCCTGGAGCAGCGCGAGATCGGCTTGGGTCGGCTCGGCGAGATCGAACCAGACGAAGTTGTGCTCGTCCTTGAGCAGCTCGGAGATCTCGCTGGGGTCTTTGAGCGCGCGCGCCGTGTCCTGGCCGGTGAAGATCATGCAGCGCGACTCGTGCTCGGCGGAGATCGCGTTCGTCTCGCGGACCGGGCGGTCGGGCCGGGGGACGATCACGCGGCGACCTGCAGTCCCAGAACGCGGCGCGCGTTGGCGTCGGCGCGCGCGATCACGGTCGCCACGTCGACGCCCAGCACGCCGGCGACGACGCGCGCGGTGTCGGCGACGTACGCCGGTTCGTTGCGCTTGCCGCGATGCGGAACCGGCGCGAGATACGGACAATCGGTTTCGAGCACGATCGATGCGAGCCCGACCTCGCTCACCGCGTCGCGCAGCGGCTGTGCCGTCTTGAACGTCACCACGCCGCCGATCCCGAGCAGCAGGCCGAACTCACCGGCGAACAGCCGCGCCTCGTCGGGCGTGCCGGTGAAGCAGTGGACGATGCCGCGCTGCGTGCGCGGATCGTAGCCCGCGCGCAGACCGGCGACGAAGTCGGCGTGCGCCTCGCGCTGGTGGAACACGAGCGGCAGACCGCGCTCGCGCGCGTACGCGAGTTGCGTCGCGAAGACCGCGCGCTGCACCTCGCGCGGGCTGTGATCGTAGTGGTAGTCGAGTCCGGTCTCGCCGACCGCGACGACGCGTTCGCCGTACCGCGCGCGCAGCGCGTCGAACGCGGCGGCCAGATCCTGCGGCGCATCCTTCGCTTCGTGCGGATGGATCCCGACGGTTGCCGAGAGCCCGTACCTCTCAGCGGTCTCGCAGGCTCGGCGGCTATCCTCGACGTCACAGCCGACCGTGACGATCGCATCGACGCCCCGCTCGCGAGCCCGCGCCAGCATCGCCTCACGGTCCTCATCGAACGCCGGGTCGTGGACGTGGGCGTGCGTGTCGATCATGGTGAACCCTTAGGCCCTCCGTGCACTTGTTCCCCGAGCGCGACGACCGGCGCGGTCGTTGGCTCCTCCCGGCAGCGCTGCTTCTCTCGCTCCTGGTCCACATCGCAGGTGGCGGCGTGGCGAGATGGTGGTGGCCGCGTCTCGCGCCCGCCA
Organism: Vulcanimicrobiota bacterium; assembly: GCA_003168375.1. Classification (GTDB taxonomy): domain Bacteria; phylum Vulcanimicrobiota; class Vulcanimicrobiia; order Vulcanimicrobiales; family Vulcanimicrobiaceae; genus Vulcanimicrobium; species Vulcanimicrobium winogradskyi. Next base: position 763,879 of record PMSI01000001.1, on the reverse strand, counting down.
TCGCAAAGCTGCTCCCTCGCCCGACGCCGGCGCCGGAGATCGTCGCGCTCTCCGATGCGATCACGATCGAGAAGCGCACGGTGCCGCGCGAAGCGCACCGTACACCGCCGCGTCGACGCCCGGTCCCCCGCCGGCGCCGGCAAGTGGCGCAGCTCCCGAACCTGAGGATGCCGCCCGTTCCGACCTTGCCGCCGGTTGCGACGGCGCCTCCGCTCCGCCGCCCCACGCTCGAGCCGACGACGATGCCGACCTATCGTCCCACGAAAGGCACGCTGCACCATCCTCTCGCCGCGCCGACACCGCAGCCGCGGCCGCACGAGACCGCTGCGCCCGCCGAATCGAAGAACGGGTTCTCTTCGCAGCAGATCGCCGCGCTCGACGCGCAGTTCAGCCGGACGATCGCCCAAGCACAGCACGCGCTGAGCAACGTACCGCCGCAGCGCCGTCCGCCGGCGCGCAGCCCCGACCAGAAGCGCTACGAAGCGATCATGGCCGGAACGCCGGAGCAGTTCATGGCGGCCTTTCAGGGCGATTGCGTCCCGCTCGAGGGGCCGATGATGCACGGCGCGGTGCGGTACTACTACATCCGCTGCATGATCCGCTACAACGACGGCTATTTCGAGAACGTGTCGTATCCGTGGGCCTACCGGTTTCCGGCGCGAATGGACCCGTTCGACTTGCGCGTGAATCCGAACTACGACATGCGCTTCGCGCCGCAGGGCCCGCCCCAAGGGTTCGCCCTCCCGCCGAACTTCGCGCTCTCGCGCGCGATCTGCACGTTCTACCGCGCGGCGTGCGAGAACATCTTCGCGCGCGAACGCGCCAACGGCAATCAGCCCGCGCCAGACCGGCAGTAACCGCTACGGGTTCAGCTGCGAATGGTGCGTGCGCGCTGCGATCAGCAGCGAGACGCCGCCGTACACGATCCCGAACAGCCCGAGCGCGATCCCCGGCGCGAGCAACCCGCCGAGGGTGAACCAGAGCATCGCCCCTCCGAGCGCGATCAGCAGAATACCAGCGAGCAGCCAGAGCCAGGCATCCTTCAGGCGGCCCCACGTCACCGCCGCGAACACGATCGTAAGCACGCCGATCCCGAACGCCCACTCGGCGATCGTCCAGGTCAGCGAGATCAGGCTTCGCGCGAACGTCCACGCGACGACGCCCAGCCCGATACCGACCACACCTTCGAGCGCGTGGATCAGCCACGCCTTGTCGCGCCCGGTCGAGCGCAGCGCGAGAACGAGGCGCACGATGCCGTCGACGATCGCGAACGCCGCGAACGCGCCGACCAGCAGCGTCGAGTACACGCGGAAGTAGATTGCGACCGCGCCGAGCGCGATCGCGGCGACGCCGCGCAGGGCGATCCCCGTGCGGTGGAGCGCGTCGTGGCCGTTGGTGGACGGTACGCGGGTCGTGTCGACGGTCATCGCCATGGCGGAATCTCCTCGTGCACGCGGCGCGAACTACGCCGCGGGCGGGTCGATGCGTGGGAAGAGCGGCGCGCCGGGATTCGTTTGCGTCCCGGCCGCGAGCCGGCCCCAGACGAGCTCTTCGTCCCAGGGCAGCTCGGGAGTTCCTTCGAGTCCGAGCTGGTGCCAGATCTCGGTCGCCTTCGACGGCATGTAGGGAAACAGCAGCAGGCTCAGCCAGCGCAACCCTTCGCAGAGGTCGTACAGCAGCGCGTCGAGCTCGACCCCGCGCCCGTGTTTGTAGAGTTCCCACGGCTTCTGCTCGTCGATCGCGCGGTTGAGCAGCGTGACGAGATTCCAGATCTCGTCGAGCGCTTCACGAAACCGCAGGCACATCACGTGCTCGTTCACCAGCGCGGGAAGATCGGCGACACGCTCTTGCACGCGCCCCTCGGTCGGCTGCGGGACAAGACCGTTGCGATACTGCTGCAGCATCGCCAGCGAACGCCGCAGCAGGTTGCCCAGATCGTTGCCGAGGTCGCTGTTGTGGCGCTGGCGCAGCTTCTCCATCGAGATCGAGAAGTCGCTCCCGAACGGGGCCTCACGCATCAGAAAATAGCGCAGCGAATCGGCGCCGAACTCGGCCTTCATCGCGAACGGATCCATCGCGTTGCCGAGCGACTTGCCGATCTTCGTGCCCGAGTCGCTGGTGATCCAGCCGTGTGCGAACACGCGCTTCGGAATCGGCAGCCCGGCCGACATCAGCATCGCGGGCCAAATGATCGTGTGGAAGCGGGCGATCTCCTTGCCGATCAAATGCATCCCCGGCCAGAATCCTGCGTAGAGGCCGTCGGGATCGTCGGGCCAGCCCAGTCCGCTGATGTAGCTGATCAGCGCGTCGTACCACACGTACAGCACGCCGCCGCCCGGCAACGGTATCCCCCAGTCGAACGACGAGCGCGAGATCGAAAAGTCCTCGAGCCCTTCCTCGAGGATCGCCATCATCTCGTTGTAGCGAGACTGCGGCCGCAAGAAGTCGGGATCGCCGCGAAAGAGGTCGAGCAACGGCTGATTGTACTTCGAGAGCTTGAAGAACCAGTTCTTCTCCGAGAGCCACTGCACCGGGCGGCGGCACTCCGGGTTCGGACAGCGCCCGTCGACGAGCTTCGCCTCCGGCCAGAACGTCTCGTCGTGCGTGCAGTACCAGCCCTCATAGACGCCTTCGTACACGTCGCCGGCCTCGCGCATCCGCTCGAACAGCGCGAGGCAGGCGCGCTGATGGCGCGGCTCGGTGGTGCGGACGAAGTCGTCGAACTTCGCGTCGAATGCCGGCGCGAGCTCGCGCCACGTGGGAGCGAGCGAATCGACGTACTGCTGCGGGGTCATCTCCGCCGCGGCCGCGGCGTTGGCGACCTTCTGACCGTGCTCGTCGGTTCCGGTCAGCGCGCGCGCCGGACCGTGCGCGCGCGCGGTGCGCGCCAGCACGTCGGCGGCGATCGAGGTGTACGCGTGACCGATGTGCGGCGTGCCGCTGATGTAATAGATCGGGGTCGTGACGTAGAACGCGGGCTGCGGGGGCACCCGCCCCGCTTCGTCATCCTGTCCGCATTGTCACCCTTCGCGCCTAGCGGACCGAGCCGCCCGTCGTGATACACTTGGCTTGGGAAAGAAATCATGGCAGTCACGTTCCGTCCGATCACCCCTCCCGACGACGACGAGCTCATGCTGCTGCACGAGCTCAACCCCGGCTATACCGTGGAGCGGCTCCCCGACGGGGCGCTGCTCGTGAGCCCGAACGGCGCATCGGGCGGCATGCGGAACGTGGAGATGTCGTTCCAGTTGCGTTCATGGGAGCGCCGCGTACGATGCGGACCCGCGTTCGAGATCGTTTCGCGGACCGATCTGCGTGAAGCGCAGCTCGCGAAGTGCGGCGCCTACGTCCGCAACGGTTCGGCGCTCGTCGTGCTCATCGACCCGTACCGCCGTCGCGTCGACAGCTGGCGCGACGGCGTGCATGTCGCGCTCGGCGAGATCGCGGAGCTCGACTGCGAGCCGGTGATGCCGGGCTTCGTCCTCGACGTCAGTTCGATTCTGGAGATGTAGCGCCGGAGCGGCGCTCGCCGACGCGCGCGTACAGATGCCGGCGTTCGCCGTGCCCTGCGTCCGCGAGCCGCTTCGCGATCGCCGAGGTGGTCAGACCTTCGGCGACCAGCGCGTCGATCGCGGCGTCGAGATCGAGCTCGGCCGGCGGCGCGACGGTTCTCTCGCCGTCGGCGCCGCCCTCGACGACGAACGCGATCTCGCCGCGGACCGGCTCCGCCAGCGCGGCGTTCACTTCGGCCGCGGTGCCGAGGACCTGCTGCTCGTGCAGCTTGCTCAGCTCGCGGACGAGGAAGACGCGCCGCTCCGGCGCGACGGTAGCGAGGTCGGCCAAGCTCTCGCGGATGCGGTGCGGGGCTTCGTACCAGACGGTCGTGTCGCCGAGCGCGGCGCGAAACGCGGCCCGTCGCGGGCCGCCGCTTCGGGGCGGAAACCCGGCGAACGCGAAGCGGCGCAGGTCGAAGCCCGACAGGACCGCGGCGCAGACGAACGCCGCCGGGCCAGGGAGCACTTCGATCGGGATCTGCTCTTCCCGCGCGGCGGCGACGAGCGCCGAACCCGGATCGCTGATCCCCGGGGTGCCGGCGTCGGTCACCACCGCAACGGTCTCGGTGCGGGCGCGCGCCAGGATGGCGGGGGCGGCCGTGCGCGCGTTGTGCTCGTGATAGGTCCAGATCTCTTTCGTCCCGATCCCGAGCGCGTTCAGCAGCCGGCGGGCCACCCGTGAGTCCTCCGCGACGATCAGCGAGGCGTCGCGCAGGGTGTCCACCGCGCGCAGCGTGACGTCGCGGAGGTTGCCGAGCGGCGTCGGTACGAACACGAGCCCCATGGCATCGGCTTCGCCGTCTCCCGCAGGCGTCCGCCGCATCGAGCTCCGCGGTCACATCATCGACTCCGGTATCTTCAACCGCGTGCTGGGGATCCTGACCGACGACGAGCGGACCGCCTACGTGATCGAAGATTTCGAGTCGGGTCAGACCAAGACCGAGCCCTCGTATGCGCGGCTCCGCATCGAGGCCGAGGACCCCGCGCACCTCGACGAGGTGCTGGAGAAGCTCCAGCGCGAGACCGGCGCGGTCGTGGTCGACGAAGGCGACGTCGTCACCGAGCCGGCCCCCGCCGACGGGATCCTGCCGGACGACTTCTACGCGACGACCAACTACGCGACCGAGGTCCGCCTCGACGGCGTGTGGCTGCCGGTCGAGCGGCCGGAGATGGACTGCGCGATCGTGCTCGACGACGGCGGCGCGATGACGGTCGCCCCGTCCGACGTGAAGGCCGGCGACTGCGTCGTGGTCGGCCACGAAGGCGTGAAGGTCAATCTGCCGCAGCGCTCGCGCCGCAAGGCGGTGTTCGAGTTCATGGCGAGCGCCGTCTCGAGCGAGAAGCCGCGTCACGCGCTGCTCGGCGAGCTCGCGCGCGAGCTGCTGGCGGTGCTCGCGTCGGGGAAGCGCGTGCTGGTCGTCGGTGGTCCTGCGATCATCCACACCGGGGCCGGGCCGTACCTCGCCGAGCTGATTCGCGACGGCTACGTCACCGCGCTCTATGCGGGCAACGCGCTTGCTCTCCACGACATCGAGTCGCAGTTCTTCGGCACCTCGCTCGGCGTGAATCTGGAGGACGCATTTCCCGCCGAGGAAGGGCACGTCCACCACTTGCGCGCCGTCAACCGCATCCGCGCCGCGGGCGGGATCCGTCCGGCGATCGAACGCGGAATGCTCAGCTCGGGCGTCATGTACGAGGCGTACCGCAAGGAGATCCCGGTCGTGCTCTGCGGATCGATCCGCGACGACGGTCCGCTCCCCGAGGTGATCACCGACGTGATCGAATGCCAGCGCGCGATGCGCCACTACGTCCCGGAGATCGGGATGGCGCTGATGGTCTGCACGCTGCTCCACTCGATCGCGGTCGGCAACTTGCTGCCCGCGAGTTGCAAGACGGTCTGCGTCGACATCAATCCGGCGTCGGTCACGAAGCTCGCCGACCGCGGCTCGCACCAAAGCCTCGGCATCGTGATGGACGCTTCGTCGTTTCTGCGCGAGCTCGCGCTCGCGATCGAGAGCGCCGAAGCCGACGCGCGGGGAGCCGCGGCCGGATGAGCGATCTCGAACGGCTCGAACCGGGGCACCGCGTCGAGATGTACGTCTCGCCGGATTGTCCGTACTGCCAGCAGGCGCGCGAGCATTTCGACGCGCGCGGCTACCCGTACGAACTGCACGACGCCCAGAACGACCCCGCGCAACGGGTAGCGATGTTCGCCTACACCGGCGGCGACCCGACGGTGCCGGCGATCGTCGTCGACGGCGTCTACGTGCAGTCGGGCTGGGGTTCTCCGCCGCGAGGTTGAACGGTCCACTGACGCGTGCCGGTCGGCACGCTCACGCGGCCTCGGCGGCTTCGTTCATTGGCGCGGGACGCGGCGCAGTGAAAAGCCGGTAGCCGATCGCAATCGCGACGCAGGCGGCCGTCGCCGGGACGACGCCGGTGAGGTGGGGATTGAACTGCAGTACCGTCGTCGAGATGAACGGCGCCATCAGGAACGCGAGGTTGTTGAGGCTGTCGTTGACGCTCAGGATCGTGCCGCGCTGAGCGGCGGGTGCGGCATCCGAGATCAGCGCGACGAGCGCCGGCCGGAGCAGCGCGCTCGAGAGCGCCCACAGCACGACGAACGCGAACAGCACCGGAACCGTCGTGACGAATCCGACCCCGCCGTACGCCGCGATCGCGCAGGCGAGCCCGGCGACCGCGACGCGGCCCTCGCCGTAGCGGTCGACGAGTTTGCCGATCAACGTGGTCTGCACGACGATCGCGACGACGCTGGAGACGATGAACATGTTCGCGGTCTGCGTCGGCCCGAAGCCGAAGACGCGCTCGACGTAGAGCGCGAAGACCGTCACCCACGACGTGAACGCGATCGCGAACGCGAACTGGGTCAGGATCAAACGCCCGAGCACCGGCGAACGCAGCGATGCCCGGATCTCGCCGAGCGTCGGCGCAGTCTTCACCGCGCCCTTCGATTCGGGCAGCAGAACGATCGTCAGCACGAGGGTGAGCCCGGCCAGCGCGGCGGCGACCGCAAACGGCACCTGGTATCCGAAGCGGACCAGGACGCCGGCCAGCGCGGGCCCGATCAGAAAGGCGAGACCGAACGTCGCGCCGACCAGGCCGAACGCCCGGGCGCGATAGCCGGGCGTGGTAACGTCGGTGACGTACGCCTGCGTCACCCCCAGCCCGCCGCCGCCGAGACCCTCGATCGCCCGGGCGACGAAGACGGTCCAGAGTGCGGTTCCGGCCGCGAGCAGCGAAAAACCGAACAGGGACGCCACCTGAGCCGCGATGAGAACGCCTTTTCGTCCGATACGATCACTGAGACGACCCCAGAACGGCGAAGCCACCAGCGAGCACACTGCGAACGTTGCGTAAATGGCGCCGATGATCGTCGGCGATGCGCCGAAATGCTCGGCGTAGAAGGGCAGGATCGGGATCAAGATCGTGAAGCCGAGCACGTCGACGAACGTGATCGCGAGGAGGGGCACCAGCGCTCTCGGCATCTCCGATGCGTTGTCGCACGGCGGGCGGGGTCTCCTCGCGACGCCCTCCGGCGCCGTTGCGTGCGAGCTGGAGCCGATCGGGATCGACGCGAGCGGCGCCCGTTACGAGCTGCGCGTCACGAACGGCACCGACGGTATTCTCGCGGCGTCGGTCATCGCGATCCGCATCGACGAGGGCCGCCCGGTCGCCACGCTCGCCGTCGAGGTTGAGCCGCACGCGGCGATCCGCACCGGTTTCGCGCTCGACTCCGCCCTGGCGTACGAGCGGATCGCCGCCGAGGTCCACGGCGAGGGCGTCCACCTGATCGTCGAGGCGCCGCCGCCGCGCGGCGGCCGCGCTCGCCGGCGCTGGGCGGCGCCCGTCGGCGCCCTTGGTGTGGCCGCCCTGCTCGCCGGGGCGGTGATCGTAGCTTTCGCGTTCGAGCGTCCGCGCATCGTCGATGCGGCGCTCCTGGCCACCCCCGACGGCCGGCTGGTCGCGAGCTGGTCGACCTCCGGCGACGGCGCGCGGTCGTACGAACTGCGCGACGCTCGCGGCGAGGTCGTCTCCCGCGGCGCGCTGCCGGGCGCGGCCGGTACGATGCCGGTCGGGCGCGGCGACGCCGCGAGCCTGCACGTCGCGATCGCGAACGCCTTCGGCAGCGACACCCGGGACGCGGCCTACGGCCGGGCGACGCCGCCCCCGGCGATCCGGATCGTCGCCACCCCGCCGCCGCGGATCGCCAGCCTCGCCGTCGACCCGCCGCGCCCGAACGCCCCGCTCACCGTCCGGTACTCGGCCGTCGCGCGCGACGTACGCCTGGCGATCGTCGACCGGGCCGGAGCGATCTGGTTCGCGACCACGACCCCGGCCGGGACGGGGATCACCCAGGTCCCCGCGCCGCCGGCCGGACCCCGCGAGCCGTACATGCTGGTCGCAACCGCCGGCGGCGCCGACGCCGGTGAGGAGACGCGCGTCCCGATCCCGGCCGCGCTCGCGCCCCCGACCGCCGCCCCGACGGTTGCGGCGTCGCCCGGCGCGAAAGCCGCGGTGCAAGCGCCGGCGACTGTCTCGAACGCCACCGTCATCGACGTCGGCGGCGGGGACACGTTCTCGATCCGGCCCTCGCCGGTGCGCCCGGGCGATCCGTTCGTCGTCGAGATCCCGTTCGCCGACGGGGCCCGGGTCCAGATCATCCGGGACCGGGACGACGCCGAACTCTCGGGCGCCGACCTTCGCCGCGGAGAGCGCAGCGTCGCGATGACCGCCCCCACCGCCCCCGGCGCCTACACCGTACGCGTGACCTTGCAGCGGGGGGTCGGCCTGGAAACGGTCGTCCGCCCGCTTCGCCTTGGAAGCAAGTGACGGAAGTCTTACATTTCGCGATAGGAACGAGTGTTAGGCCGGTCACACAAGGGGTAATTGTATAGGCCCAAAGACCTATACGGAGAGGGACTAGGTGCACGAGGCATCGTCGCGGGCGAAGCTCCCCAAGCTCGCCCCCGATACGATTCGGCGGGAACGGATCTCCGGCTGGCTTTCAGACCACGCCGATGTTCCGTTGCGCCTGGTCGCGGCCCCGTCGGGCTCCGGCAAGACGACCGCCCTCGTGACCTACGCGGCCGCACCGCGGCACCGGGCCGGCTACATGACGCTCGACGGCGACGCGACGACGGAGAGCCTCCGAAGCGCGATCGCCCGCTCGTTCGGTTTTCCGGAGCCCCAGGACGACGACGCCCTGCTCTCCGCCTTTGAATCCGCCGGCCGGTGCGAAGTGCTGGTCGACGAGGTCGACCGTTCGCCCGACCCCGTCCAGGCCGCCCTGCGCCGGTTCATCTACGAAGCCCCCGACAACGTGACGTTCGTCTACGCGACCCGCGCGCGCGACGTCGTCGACGCCACCCGCCTGATCTCGCTGGGCCTGGGCGCGGTGCTCGACGCCGACCGCCTCGCGTTCACCGTCGAGGAAGCGACGCGGCTCGCCGAAGCCGCACGGCTCGACGCGGCCGACGAACGCGAGATCGGCCGGCTCGTCCACGACACCGAAGGCTGGGCGATCGCGCTCTGCGCCTCGATCCGTGAAACCGCGTCGGCCGGACGTTCGCTCGACGGCGCCTTCGACCGCTGGCGCCGGAACAACGTGCGCTTCATGCGCCGTTTCATCGACGAAGCACTCGCCGGCGAGGATTCGGCGCTCGCCGCCGCCGCGCGCAAAGTCTTCGACGGCGAACTCGCCGAGGAAGCGACGCTCGATCACCTCGAGCAGCGCGGACTGTTCGTGCGCTGGAGCGAGAGCTCGTACCGCCCGTATCGCGCGATCGCGCGCGTCGCTCGCGTCAGCGCTCCGGCGCCGAGCCGCGCGCTCGCCCCGTTCGCGGTGCGCCTCTTCGGCAAACCGGACGTGCGCATCGAAGGGCAGCGTGTCGCCTGGTTCCGCCGCCGCGACTCGCAGATCTTCGCCTACCTCGCACTGCAGCCGCAGGGCCGCGCGCGGCGTGAGACGCTGCTGCGCGTGTTCTGGCCCGAAGCCGACCGTCAGCTGGCCGCGCAGAGCCTGCGCTCCGCGTGCAGCACGATGCGCCGGTCGCTGGCCGCCGTCGTCGGCTACGCCGACCTCTCGCACTATGTCGCGTTCGGCGACGAGCTCGCGCTGAACCTCGACCTGTTCGTGATCGACGCGCGCCGCGTCCGCGCCCATCTGCGCGACGCCGAAGCGGCTTGGGCCGCGGGCGACGCCGTTACCGCGACGGAGCACGATCGCGCCGCGCTGAAACTCGCCCGCGAAGAGCTCCTCGACGGCGATCTGCCGATCGCGCTCTCGGGACTCGCCGCCGAACTCGACGCGGGCCTCCGCCGTTCCGCCGGTCGCAGCGCCGACGAAAAGGAACTCGTCGCCACCGGCTGATCCAACCCCCAGGGACGCGCGATGGCCCACCGAACCACCGCGATGTTCCGGCGGCCCATACGGGTGCGAAAAGGTGTGATGTACCAGCTGCTTCGTGTGGTGAGGAAGGTGTCGAAGCCGGATGCAACGGCACGCTCGCCGCTGCCCGGCGGCTCGCCGGCTGTTTCCGCACGGCCGGCCGCGCTCGGGCACGACCTGCGGCGGCTCGCCGAGCCGGGCGAGGGCGTCGTGCAGCGGCAGATCCTCGGTGAAACCGGCACCGTGAAAAACATCGACCTGGCCGCGAACCAGGCCGCGTACCACGGGGTCAACGGTTTCACCCCGCCGAGCGTCAACGGGCGGCTGTATCAAAGCGGCGAGAACGACGGCTGGGCCGCGGTTGCGCTGAAGAAGCCCGATGTCGCGGTGCGCGCCGACGGCGAGACATTCAAGGCACGCGTGACCTCGGTTCCGACCAACCATGTCGGATACCGCATGTACTTGCCGATGGCGCCGCCCTGGACGACCCGGGTGCAGCTCGACCAGATGCGCCGCTCCTATTTCAACCTCAACGACGTCGAAGCGGAGAGTGCAAACCTCACCGTCACCGGACCGAAGGGTCCGGACGCACTCGTCACCCAGGTCACCGAGCACGAAACGGTGCACGCGAACGACATTCTCAAGCGGCGCGACACGATGCTGACGCCCTGGGACAAGCAAGTGACGGCGGCGATGAAGACCGGGACGGAGTTTGCCGGTGCGAGTGAAGACCTCGCAAGGGCGAAGCTCTGGCAGGCCGTAGGCGGAACACCGGACGAGGTCGCGCTAGGCATGGAAACCGCCTGGGGCAAGGACTCCGAGGCGTTCCACGCCGCACCGAACGGGAAGACGCGCTCGGACTCGCAGTACATCGCGAAGACGAACACGATCCTGGCGCTCGTCTGGCTCACCGTCTGAGTCAGGTCAAGAACGTGCGGCCGCGATCCCCGCGCGCACGACGTTCATCGAGATCCCTTCGTTGCGCCAGTGCGTTTGCCTCGATCGGCCCGGTTCGACGTGCCACCCGCCGCTGTGATGCAGTGCCACGACGTTCCAATCGCGGTCGAAAACCGGTGAGCCCGACGATCCCGGCAACGTGTCGGTGAGGTATTGGACCCGACCGTCGCCGACGTACACGACGACGTTGGAATAGAACGCGATCTGCTTGTGTCCACCGCCGGGATGCTGGATGATGTTGACCCGGTCTTCCTTCGCGATCGCGGTTTCGTACAGATCGATTGCACCCCAGCGAGAGTTCGGATCGTCTGCCACGGCGACCGCTGTCCAGTCGTTTTCTCGCGACGTTGCAAAGAAGATGTCCGGCGCAAGCCGGCACGATTCGACGGCACGGTCGGTGCCGGCCGCGCTCTGTTGGTGGTTGAACTTCACGACGGCATCGAGTGCGGCGGCGTTGTCTGCGATGACGTGGTTGTTCGTGATCAGGACGTTATCCGTTGTCAAGAATCCGGTGCCGGAGCTTCCATCGCGAAAGGCGACGAGTGCCACCGAACGTGCCCGTTCGAGGCCGATCTCCAAGTAGCTTATCGGAACGAGCTTGCTTTGATCACCCATGATCGCTTCGAGGCGATTGGCGCCGAGGCCGTGCCATGTGGAAGGATCCGGCCCGTCGAGCGACGGCGGTAGAATTCCCGCGGCGAGCGTGGCGAGCGTTTCATGGTCGGGCCAGTCCGTGCGTGCCCGATCGAGGACCGCGTCGATCTTGCCGGCGTTCTTCGCGTATTCGATGATCGAAAACCACGTGTTGATCGATTGCGGTTCAAACGACAAGCGCGCTTGCGGAAATTCGACATCGCCCACGAAGACGCGGGCGTCAGCTTGCGAGGGGTACAACTCCGCCAGGACGTTGCGGAGCCGCGCGCGTGCTGGAGCATCCCAGATCATCAGCCGAGTCCAGAAAGGACTTGCCGGGGATATTCGATCGCCGCCTGCTGCACGAGCGACGGCAGGCGGCCGGCATTCGCCGCCGCGGCTACGAGGCGCCGGCTGAGTTCCGCGATCGGCGCTTGCCCGTACCAGCCGCCGGGGACGTCGGCCTGGTCCCCGAGACGCCGAAGGTCTGCAGCGGATTGCGCCGACGACAGCACGCCGATCAGAGAAGCGACCACATCTTCGCCGCCGCTCGCGCGATCGATGCGGTGTTGAAGAAGCTCGAGGTCGCGGACGTAGGCTCCGCGCAGAGCCGCCGGGCTCGCGTAGACGGCATCCCACATAGGGTCCGCGACGTCAGCCGAAAGCAGATATCGCCCGCTCCGCCCCGATTCGGCGCGGTACCGCTCGAAGAAACCCTCGCACTGGCGCCGATATGCTGCGTCGGTGCCGTCGGCGGTCACATAGACATAGTCCAGCAACTCCGCGTTGCCGTCCCAATACTCCATCAGACTGAACGGCTGTATCTCGACGTGGGCTGTCCCGCCGTGGGCGTGGATCGGCGCCCCGTCGTCGAGCAGCAAGTAGCCGCGCGGAATATGCTTCACGGATGGGAAATTCTCGGCCCAGCGAACGCTCATCGGAACCCACCAGGCACGGCCGCTGACGATGCTTCCCTCGCGCAAATGAAGGCGGGACCACGTATCCGGAGACACCAGCGCGGGAACGCCCGTCGAGGCGTTCAGCGAGGTGGTGAGGGTGACGATGCGGTAGCCGTCGTCGGCGGGGGGCAGACGGAGCGTGCCGATACCGCCGATCACGCGCTGTGACTTTCCGATCGGTTGATATGTGACGAAGTTCGCATCGCGATGCTCGACGAACGCTTTTGCGATCCGTCGAAACGCTGCCGAACCCGGCGCCCAGTACAGGCCGGGAACGCGAGCCAACCACTCGGATATCGCGGCCCCCTCGATGTGCCAGGTCGAGTCCCAGGCGCCCCCGAGCAGGATTTCCCGCCAAAACTGCTCGTCATCGGAGTATCGGCGATCGTTCTCCGGCGCGCCGAGCGGACGGGCGGGACCGGTATGGGTCAGGGTGGCGTCGGCGCGGCCGTAGTCGACGAGCGTCTCGGCCATATGAGCGGCTTTCAAGCCCGGCAGGAGTGACATGTCGACCTCGCCCCCTCGTCGCTCGCGGTGCAGACGATTGTAGAGCAATAGGCGCGCTGAATTCAAGGCGACGAGCCGCGGATGCCCTGCGCCCGCGGGCGTCTCCTACACGGGTTCGAGCTGGAGCTGGTCGCCGATGTTCAGCGGGTTTGCTTTGGCGAAGCCGGGGCCGAACTCGGCGACGATGTGCGCGTTGCGCGCGCTGACGTGGAGTTTGCCGGGGGTGACGTTCGGTTCGACTCTGACGATCTGGTGATCGCGGTCCAGGAAGACGATGTCGAGCGCGCTGCGCATGCCGACGGTGTGTACGGCGCTGCAGCGTTCGAACCAGAGCCCTTCTTCGGGAGCGATCGAACTGCGCGGGAGAAAGCCGAGCGTGCGCTCGATCCAGTTGTCGGCGCGCCTTACGCGCCAGGCCAGGACGCGGCCCGTGCGCACGTTTCGCACGAGCCACATCGTCATAGCGCGGTAAAAGCGGTAAAGAGCGCGGTTGCGCCGATCAGGTAGGGAGCAAAGGCGAGCGGCTGTGCTGCGGCCTCGCGGCGGAACTTCGCACCGACGGCGGCGGCGAACGCCGCGAGGGCGAGGGCGAGGAGCGCGTTCGAGGCGCCGAGCATGGCTCCGGTAACGGCGGCGAGCTTCACGTCACCCCAGCCCATTCCCCGGCCGCGTGAAAGATATGCGGCGATCGAGAACGGGACGACGACGATCAGCGACGAGACGACCATGCGCGGGTCGTGCCACACGAAGGCGAGGGCGGCGATCACGGCGAGCGGGCCGAGCGAGAAGACGTCGGGGACGGCGCCGCGCGCCACGTCGCAGTACCACGCGGCGACGAACGCTCCGGTGACGATCGCGACCAGACCGAGGCGGGCGGGGTCGGCGTGCGCACCGGCGATCCCGCCGATCAGCGCCGCACCGGCGACGAGGGCGACGATCGGCGGCGTGCCGGACTTCGGTCCGTCTTCGAACGCTTCGACGCGCGTGCAGATCGCGGTCGCGGCGACCAGTCCGGCGATCGCGGCGCAGGCGAACAGGATCGCGCCGAGCAGAACGTGCGGGTTCATTTGTTGATCATTTGCGCGGCGACCGCGCCGAAGATCATGACGAACAGGGCCGGAAGCATGCACAGCGCCATCGGGAACGTCATCACGACCGGCAGCTGCGCGGCGAGCTCCTCGGCCCGCATCATGCGGTGATCGCGCGCTTCGTGCGCCAGCTGGTCGAGGATCCCGGCGATGTCGCCGCCGAGCTTCTCCGCCTGCACGATCGCGGTGACGGTCGTGGTCAGCTCTGTGACGTCGGCGCGCGCGGCCATCGCGGCAAGCGCTTCAGCGCGCGAGCGGCCGACGCGAATGTCGGAGAGGCAGGCGAGCAGCTCGTCGCGGAACGGGCCCCGCACCGCGTCAACGGCGGCCGCAAACGCGCCGTTGAGTGCGATCCCGGCTTCGACCGTCGTCGACACCAGATCGAGGAAGTCCGGCAGGGCGTTGCGGATGCGGCGCTTGCGCTCGGCGATCGCGCCGTCGAGGATCGAGCTCGGCGCGATCGCGCCGGCCAGCGCGAGGAGCACCGGCAGCACGAACAGCCACCAGACGTGGCGGTGCAGCACGAACGGGATCAGCAAGCCGACGAAGAGGCCCGAGAACGACGCGATGATGCCGCGCATCATGAAGCGGCCGGGGGTGAGCTTGTACCAGCCGGCCTGGACCAGCCTCCGCTCGAGATTCGTCCGGCCGCGTTCGTCGAAGAAGCGGGCGAAGACGCCGAGCTCGGACTTGCGGTCGGCCTCGATGCCGGTGCGGTCGAGCTGCGCCACCGTGCGTTCGACCGCCGAGCGGTGCACGAAGATCGTGACCCCGATATATCCCAGCGCCGCGGCGGAGAGCGCCGCGGCGACCACTGCGAACAGCATCAGATTTCGAACCGCATCATGCGCTTGAGCCACGCTACGCCGACGCCTTCGAGCATGAAAACGCCGACCATCACCAGATGACCGGTGTCGGTGAAGATGAGCGCGCGCCGCATCGAGGCGTTCAGCCCGACGATCATTATGCCGACGATGATCGGAAGGAGCGCGATCACCCACGCCGTCATGCGGCCCTCGGCGGTCAGCGCGCGCATCTTGCGGTAAACGCGCCGGCGCTCCTTGATCGTGTGGGCGAGGTGCTCGAGGACCTTGGCGAGGTTGCCGCCGGTCTGAGACTGCACGCGGATCGCGCGCACCATCATCGCGCACTCGTCGCTCGGCATGCGCTTTGCGAGGCTGTCGAGCGCATCGTGAACGCTCTGGCCGATGTTCGCCTGTCCGACGACCCGCATGAACTCGGTCCGCGCAGGATTGTCGAGCTCGTCGATCACAAGCACGAGCGCCTGCCGCAGGCCGAGCCCCGCCCGTAGTCCGCTCGCCATCAGGCGCAGTACCAGCTCGAGCTGGTCGGCGAACTTCGTCAGGCGTTTGCGCTTCTTGTGCGCGATCAGCTGGTCGGCGGCGCAGGCGGCGAACGTCATCGAGATCGGAAACGCCGCGGCGCCGTAGAGCGGGCTCAGGCGGCCAACGACGATCACCAGCACCCAGAGGGCGATCCCGCTGCCGAGGATGGCGAGCAGAATCTCCTCGCCGCGGACGCGGATGTCCGCCTGCTCGAGCGCGAGCCGGTATTGTTCGACGAGCGGTCGCAGCGGCGCGGTGATGCGCTGCCAGAACGAGGCCACGAAGATGCCGAGCGCGCCGATGACGCCCAGGACGATCGCGAACGGAAGGACGCTCACCATGACGAGACCGCCGAGAGCGAGGGTCCGCCGAGCTCGCTGAGCCCGGCGTAGTCGAATGAGACGCCGAACTCTGCGAAGCGCCGGAGACACTCCGGCTGCACGCCGGTGAACTCGAACTCACCGACCACCTTGTTGTTCTTGTCGAGGCCGCGCTGGTGGTAGCGCACGATCTCTTGCATCGTCACGACGTCGCCTTCGAGGCCGGCGATCTCGCTGATCCCGACGACCTTGCGGCTGCCGTCGCGCATGCGCGCGATGTGGACCACCATGTCGACCGCGCCGGCGATCTGTTCGCGGATCGCGCGGATCGGCAGCTCGAAACCCGCCATCATCACCATCGTCTCGATGCGTGAGATCGCGTCGCGCGCGCTGTTCGCGTGGATCGTGGTCAGCGAGCCGTCGTGGCCGGTGTTCATCGCCTGCAGCATGTCGAGCGCCTCGGCGCCGCGGCACTCGCCGACGATGATGCGGTCGGGCCGCATGCGCAGCGCGTTGCGGACCAGCTCGCGGATGCGCACCTCGCCGGCGCCCTGCAGGTTCGGCGGGCGCCCTTCGAGCCGGACGATGTGCGACTGGTTGAGGCGGAGCTCGGCGGCGTCCTCGATCGTCACGATGCGCTCGCCCTCGGGGATGAAGGACGAGAGGACGTTGAGGAACGTCGTCTTGCCGGAACCGGTGCCGCCGCAGATCACCAAGTTCAGACGGGCTTCGACGGCGGCCCGCAGGAAGTCGAGCATCGCCGCGTCGATCGCGCCGATGTTGACCAGATCGTCGGTCGTGAGCCGGTTCTTGCCGAAGCGGCGGATGGTGAGCATCGGCCCGTCGAGCGCGAGCGGCTCGATGATCGCGTTGACGCGCGAGCCGTCGGGGAGGCGCGCGTCGACCATCGGCACCGACTCGTCGATGCGGCGGCCGAGCGGCGCGATGATCCGCTCGATCACGACACGCAACTGGCGGTTGTCGCTGAAGCGCTTGTTGGTCGGCTCGATCTTGCCGTTGCGCTCGATGAAGACGCGGTTGGGGCCGTTCACCATGATCTCGGTGATGTCCGGCTGCGCGAGCAGCTCTTCGAGCGGGCCGTAGCCCAGCGCCTCGTCGATGATCTCCTGACGCAGCCGCGCCAGCTCTTCGGCGGAAAAGACCGCGGGGTACGCCGACAGGAGCTCGCGCACGATCGCGTCGATCTGCGAGCGCAGCTCGGCGATCTTCCTCGGTTCGTCCAGCGCGGCGCTGGCGGCGACGATGTCGAGCCGCTGCGCGAGGGCGTCGTGGATCTCGGTCTTGAGCAGCTCGCGCGCGGTGCGCTCCACCGTCGCGACGATGTGCGCGTCGCTGGCGGTGCCCGAGGCGACGTCCGCGGGGCTTGCGTCGCCCTTGGGACGGCGGTTGCTCGCGCGGCGGTCGCCGAGCGGCGTCTTCGCCGACGGCTTGAGCGGCTCGATGTCTTCGGGGACGGGCAGCGCGATCACCGCCGAGGCGAGGCTCTCGATCGCTTTCTGATACCGGCGGTCGCCGATCGGCGGCACGTTGCCGAGGAGACGCGCGCCGAGCGCGCGCTCGACCTCGTCGGGCCGCACGGCGGCCTTCGCGTCCCGCTGGTTGAGCACGAGGTAGACCCGCGAGGCGGGGATGCCGAAGCGTGCCAGCTCGGTCTGGACCGCGCGGGCGCTGGTGACGCCGAGTAGCGTCGGCTCGACGACGACGATGAAGTGCGCCGCGTTCACGACGAACGGGCGAACTGCCGCGGCGTAGGGCTGCGGCGAGTCGACGAGCACGAACTCCGTCGTGTCGCGCACGTCGCCGAGGATCCCGGCGACCTGGTCGGGCATCAGCGTGAACGCGCCGTCGATCGAGGCGGTGAACTCGATCCCGGCGACGTCGCCGAGGATCGTCGCCGAGGCGAGGTTGCCGCCGATCCGGCCCGCGTCGAAGTTGCGGACGCTGTCGGTGAGGACCGCGATGGAGCGCCGTCCGCTGAAGTCGGCGTCGACGAGGCCGCAGGCTTTCCCCTCGCGCAGGATGCGGATCAGCTCGACGCAGAGCGTGCTGGCGCCGACGCCGCCTTTGGCTCCGACGACGATCGCGATCGTTCCCTTCATGGCGTCAGTGCGCCGTGCCGGGCTGGACGATCTTGTCGCCGTCGATCACCGCGACCGGCGAGACCGGTTTTGCCTGCGGCGCCGCTTGCGCGACCGGAAGCCGCGGCGCCAGGAGCGGCATCAGCTGCTGCATCGGCGAGAGCGGCGCCTCGGCGCGCTGCGCCTGAGCGCTTCCGTTCAACACGAGCTTTTCGACCGGCTGGCTGCGCTGGCTTTCCTTCGGAGAGCGCAGCGCGAGCCGCAGCATCGTGTTGACGTCGGCAAGCGTCAGGAGGTCGGCCTGCTTGGGCGTCACCTCGAGCGTCGCGGTCAAGAACTGCTGCGGCTGCCCCGCGGCGTCGGGCGCCGGCGTTGCGCCGGGCTCGGTCATCGTGCCGACGGAGAGCACCGTTGCGCCGCGGATGATCGTGACCGCCTTCGGCACGGCGTCGTTGCGCGGCACGGTTGCCGCGATCACGTCGACCTTGTCGCCGGCCTGGATCAGGTTCGAGACGCCTTTGACGCGGTCGAGTGCGATCGAGACGGCGCGCATGCCGACGTGGACGCGGCCGGGAAGGCCGGCGACCGAGTAGTGCACGAGTTTGGACGCGGTGATCTGGCTCCCGGCCGGGATCTCGTTCATCGCGATCGAGCCGATCGCCGAGGCCGGGACCACCATCGCGTCGGGGTCGACTGCGTCCGCGGGACGCGACACGCGCGTCAGCATGGCGTCGGTGATCGTCGTACGCGCCGGGATCGTGCGCGCGGCGACCAGGATCGTGCGCTGCACCACCGGGGCCGTCGTATGGCCGACCGCTGCGAGGTAGTTGTAGGTCAGAACGCCGGTACCGACTGCGAGAAGACCGGCGACCGAGAGTGCTATCGTTCGCGTGTCTAGCGGACGAGCAAGAACGCGGGACATAAGAGTGCCACCCACAGGGAGAGGGCGCCACCGGTCGCGGCGACGGCATAGGGAAGCCGTTCGCCGGTTTGCGGGAGCTGCCGAGTGATCAGCGAGGTCACCATCCTTTGCGACGTCGCGAGCGCGTAGAGCGAGAGAAGTCCCCCGCAGAGCGCCGTGTAGATCAAGAAGTCCGCCGCGAGGGCGGGAGTCAACCCGCAGCATCCTGCTGCGAGCAACTTGATGTCGCCGCCTCCGAACCAACCGCGCGCGAACGCGTAGGTGCCGGCTGCGAGGAGAACGGTGAGGATCGCCAGAGCGGTCCCAGCACCAAGGAGTCCTCCGGTCGTCCCGGCGACGGCGACGCCCGCAATCGCGAGCGCGCCGGTTAGCGCGTTCGGGATCTTGCGTGCACGCACGTCACTCGCCGCAGCCACGACCGCGGCTGCGGCGAGGATCGGGACGAACGGCGGAATCACGAGGGCGGAGTGATCTTTGTGGCGATGGCGTTGAACGTATCGCTCACCTTGGTGCCGAGCGCGCCGATGGCGACGATCGCTGCAACCGCGATGAGAGAGACGACGAGGCCGTATTCGACGAGGGTCGCGCCTTCGTCGTCCTTGAGCATGTCGAGGAACGTAGTGGTCACGGAGAGCTCCTTCACGGACGGTTTCGTCACTTAGGGTCTTTAGGGAGATGATCGAAGAGGTCTGAGTCGATGCCGGGGTTCGGCGCGGCGATGACGACCCGCGCTGAGGCGGGGGACACCCCGGGCAGCGAGGTCGCCGTAACGGTGACGTAGCTGCCGCGAGGCATCGCCGGTGCGACGGTGATCGTCGCGTGGAACGTGCCGTCAGTCTGCAAGGTCACCCGCCGCAGCAGCACATCCGGAAGATCGCGTGAGATCGAACCGACGAGTGTGAGGGTCACGGGCACGGAAGCAGGTGCCATCCCGTCGACCACGATCGCATCGCGACCCGTCGCCATGCGCGCCGTGATCGTGAGCGAACCGCTCACCGTCGCGGGCGTGGAGACGGATCCGGTGCGCGCGCCCTCCATGGCACGCGCATCCGGGTTGCGTCCGGCAAGTACGCGCAGCTGATTCACCACGTCGGCGGGAACGAACAGGTCGCCGTTCTCGTAGACGGGTGCTTCGCTGGCGTACGCCACGCGGTCGTTGATCTCGTACCGGCGGTTGCCGGGTCGGAGGACGATCGTGAGTCCAGGGCGCGAGAGCGTGACCTCTGATGCGGACGCCGACCACGCATAGACGTAGCCCGCCCCCTCGGCCACCCGCATCAGCGGGGTTCCGGTGTGGGCGGTAGCCGGAGTGGCCAGGAGCGCCGTCGCAACAAGCGTCGCGGCGAGGTGCCGCATCGAGAGAGTCACGCCGGGGTCATACCGTCACTAGGACCTTGGTCTCGCGTGAACGTGGGAACTTTTACCGACCGTTGACGGGACGTTGACGCGTTAACGCCCCTCGCGCGGGCAGAACGAACGCGGATGAAACCGCTCGCCTTCCTTCCGTCCATCGTCGCGTCGCTCGCGATCGCCGCTCCGGCGTTTGCGCAGCCAATCGCAGCGATCTCGCTCCCGTCAGGGCGCTCGACGACGATCGAGGCGCCGGGACTCACCCGTGTCGCGGTCGGTGACGGCCGGATCGCCGGCGTCGTTCCGGTCGGTACCTCGCAAGTGATCGTCAACGCGAAAGGCCCAGGTCATACGACCCTGCTCGTGTGGGCCAACGGCGGCCGGCGCGAGTACGACGTGACCGTCACCGAGCAAACCCTGGACGATCTCGCGCAGATGCTGCGCACGACGCTCGGCGAGCCCGGCGTCACGATCGAGCCGATCGGGCGCGCGCTCGTCGTCAAAGGCGACGTCGCCGACCAGGGGCGCGCCAACCACATCGGCGACGTGCTCGGGCGCTTCAGCCTGCTCGCCAAGAACCAGAAGTACGACATCGTCAACGCCGTGACGGTCTCGCGCCCGCTCGGCGCGATTCAGAACGAGCTGGCGCGCGACACCGGCGCGCGTGACGTGCGCGTGGACTACGACACCAAGGGCAACGTGATCGTCAGCGGCCGGGTCCGCGACCGGGCCGCCGCCGAGGCAGTGCTGCAGCGCGTCCGCGGGTTCGCCGGCGCGAACCTCGCCGTCGACGGCAAACTGGTCGACCGTCTCGTCCTCGACGTGACGCAGCAGGTCAATACCCACGTCTCCATCCTCGAGGTCGACCGCACCGCGCTCTCACAAATCGGCCTGCGACTGCAAAGCGCCGCCGTCGATCCGAGCGGAAACATCGCGTACGGTGACCCGCTCTTCCCGTTCTTCGACAACCCCGGAGCGACGGGTCCGAACGGCCAGACGACCGCCAATTCCGCGACCAGCCAGGCCCTCAACATCATAAAGGGACGTTTCATCCGCGCGGCCTTCCTCGCGCCGACGATCGACGCGCTGATCCGCAACGGGAACGCGCGCGTGCTCTCGTCGCCGGAGCTGGTCGCGATGCCGGGCGCCGAAGCGAAGTTCCTGGTCGGTGGCGAGGTGCCGTACGTCGTCTCGACCGGCCTCGGCGCCGTCACCGTTCAGTTCAAGGAATACGGCGTTCGGCTCAACGTCACGCCGACGATCCTGCCGGACGGCGGCGTCGAGTCGAAGATCACGCCCGAGGTCAGCGATCTCGACTTCCAAAACGGGGTCACGGCGGGTGGCATCATCCTCCCCGCGTTCAAGACCAGCCGCATCACCACCGACGTCGTGACGAAATCCGGCGAGAGCATCGTGATGGCCGGGCTGCTCCGCCGGCAAGAGACGCGCAACGTCGACAAGATCCCGGGGCTCGGCGATCTGCCGATCCTCGGCAAGCTCTTCCGCTCGACGCGCTATCAGAAGTCCGAGACCGACGTCGTCTTCATCCTGACCCCCGAGGTGATCAGCCGATGACCCCATTCGTCGCGATGCTGCGTGATGAAGACGCGGCATCGCTGACCGAGTACGCGCTCGTGCTGGCCCTGATCGCGGTCGTCGCGATCGTGGGCCTGCAGCACGTCTACGAGGCCGTCTCCGCGACGCTCAACAACGTCTCGGACAAGCTCACGGCGTCCCAAAGCGGGCCATGAGAGGCTCTCGGGGAGCGGCGGTCCCCGAGACCGCAGTGGTTCTCGGCGTTGTCCTGACGCTGCTGTTCGGCACCTTCGAGCTCGGCCTCATCGGGCTGGCGCAGCTCGGCGGGGACGGTGCGGCGTTCGTCGCCGCGCATGCTTCCGTGCTCGGCAACGATCCGAACGCCGCGATCGCCGGACCGTTTCCGACCGTCGCGCAGAACGCGACGGTCAACGTGCAGTCTTCGCAGCCCGACGCGACGAGCGTCGACGTCGACTACAACGTCGCCGCTTCGTCGAACCGGCACGGCGGGGCGCAGGTCGTCCGGCCGACGCACACCCAGGCGACGATCACCAACAACGGGGTCGGGATCGGCATGATCCTGCCCAAGACCTCCCTCTCGAGCGGCGTGATCGAAGCCAACATGATGGTCTCCGGCGTCGGCTTCGAGCTCGACGGCAACCCGTACAACTCGTCGGCCGACTTCGCGAAGCAGAAGACGTACTTCAACGACGACGGGAACGCGCCGCCGTACCACATCGGGTTCCGCTTCCTTTATCACTGCCAGCCCAGCGCGAACGCGGGGTGCTCGCCGAATGCGCCGCTGTGGGCCAGCGGATTCGCCGAGTATCTCGACGGCAGCAACTGGAGCGCCCCGCAGAACGGCATCGGTCCCGGTGGCGTCTACGGGGCGATGTCGATCCACCAGCAAGTCTACGCGACGATCGCCGCCAAGCTGAACGCGATGTCGTGGCCGGGCGGCGACGCGACCGGGACGGTCCTCGATCCCGGGCGGCCGTGCATGGCGACGGTCAACAACTGGGACGTCGCGATGCCGCCCGGCTACGTCATCGGGACCACCGCGATCGGAACGTATCCGCTCAACCCGCTCGGGAACACGCCCGGATGTTCCTGACCTCGCGCTCGCGCGGCCAAACGCTTCCGATCTGGTCGCTCGGCATCGCCGCGGCGCTGGTCCTCGCGTTTGCCGCGATGCAGTACGGCGAGGTCCTGCGCTGGCAGGTGCGAGCGCAGAATGCGGCCGATGCCGCCGCGTCCGCGGCGCTCTCGGCCCAGACCCAGACCTGGAACCAGCAGCTCTCGCTGGTCTATGCCGCGGCAGTCGAAGAGTGGCGGATCCGCCACCTGCTGAGCGGCCTGCAAGCCGCTGCGTACAACGACAACGGTTGCACCGGAAGCGGCTGCTCCGCCGCCTTCGACCAGTTGAAGCGCGAGTATCTTCGGGCCGTCGCGCGCTACACGACCGACGTGCAGCTGATCAACCGCACCTCCCAGTACACCCAGGCGCAGGCGACGGCCGACGCGCGCGCGCTGGTGCAGCAGCTTCAGCAGCATTGCGGCCAGGCCAACGGCGGCGATTGCGGGTTTACGTACAACGTCGTTCGAGTGCAGGCGCGTTCGCCGCTCAACGACGTGGAGCAAGACGGCGGGGCGTGGGTCATCAACAATCCCGGCACGCCGGCGACGGTCAAGACCGACTACGTGCCGATGCAGCTCGAAATCGTGACCTGCGCGAAGGTCGCGCCGATCGTGCCGTCGTTCCTGAACTTCCAGCCTCCGACGTTCACCGCGATCGGGCGTGCCGCCGCGACGTCGGCGATGGTGACGCAGGAATGGCTGCAGCCGGGATTTCAGGTGAACCCGCGCACGGGACAAGCGTTCCAGCCCGTCGAGCAGTACGCTCCCGGCACGAATCCGAGCGGACCCAACGGCTGGAACTGGTTCGCCATCAACTTCGGCGGCAATCCGGCGACGGCGTTCCCGAAATGGGACGCGTACGCCGAGCGTGTCGGCGGCCCCGAGTTCTCGGCGGTTACCGGCTGGTGGAACACCGTCCCGATCAAACCGTTCGCGGGGCAACTCGACACGGGAGCGCTCGCGTGCAGCACATCGTGACGCGCGGTTCGCGGGGCCAGGCGCTGATCGAGACCGCGGTCGCGTTGCCCGTCTTTTTACTCGTCATGTTCGGCGTCGTCTGGGCGCTCCAGGCCGGCGTGCTCGGCGAGCGTGTCGAGATGGTCGCGCGGTACGGCGGGATGGTGACCGCCGAGATCAACCCGTACCAGCAGTACAGCCTGTACGCTGCCTACAGCGCGGCCGCCGGCGCGCCGCTGCCGAGCGCCTGCGCGACGCCGCCGCCCGATCTGATCAAGGACGGCGCGCCGCTCGCCGCGCCGGCGTCGGCGACGCTCGGCTTTTGGCAGCCCGCGAACAACTCCGCGACCGCCGGCGCCGTGTGCGGCAAGACGGTCAGCAACGGGTTGGGTCTCAGCGCGCCGATGCTGCTTGGCCGCGCCGCGATCACCGTCAGCGCCTCGAGCGACGTGCCGACCACCCTGCAGCCCTTCGTCGGCGCGCAGACGCAACGCGGCGCGACGCTCAACTCGTTCCGTTCCCCCGACATGGCGACGCTCATCGCGTGCTATCCCGAGATGCAGGCCGCGTTCGAGCACTCGATCGACCCCTCGACCGATCCGGCAGGGGCGGCCGTCACGCCGCCGATCGCGACGTTCGCGACCGGCGCCCTGACCATCGGCGGCGGCTGCTGATCAGGCCCGCAAGGTAGCGATGACCTGTTTGAGCGACGGCGGCCGCCCGTACAGCAGCAAGCCGACGCGGTAGATCTTTCCGGACGCCCACGCCAGCAGCGCGGCGCTGCCCACGTTGAGCGCCAGAGACAGGACGAGCTGCCACACCGGAACGCTGCTGACGGCGATGCGCGTGAACATCACGAACGGCGAGATCAGCGGGATCAGCGAGCACGCGACGATCCGCGGATCGTTCGGGGCGTTCATGGCGACCATCGCCAGGAAGAACCCGATGATCACCGGGATGACCAGCGGGCCGGCGACGCTTCCCAGGTCCTCGGTGCGGTTGATCAGCGACGCCGCAGCGGCGTACAGCACGCCGTACTGCGTGAAGCCGATCGCGAAAAACGCGAGGAACGCCAGGATCTCACCCGACGAGACGTCGATCGTTCCCAGCGGCGACGGTGCCCCGCTCGTTGCCGCGGCGCCGTGCGCGAGCAGCCCCGTCACGGCTCGCCCGCCGACGATCCCCGTCGCAACCCACACCCCGAGCTGAATGAACGAGGTCGCCGCACTGGCGAGGATCTTCGCCGCGAGCAGCCGCGACGGATCGAGCGTCGCGACGAGCAGCTCGGCGATGCGATTCGTCTTCTCTTCCGCGACCGAGGTCATGATCGACTGGGCATTGAGCAGGATCGAAAGATACAGCAGGATCACGAAGAAGTACGCGACGCCTTTGGCGGCGTCGGCCGCCGCCGCGTCGGCGAAGCGGCCCGACACGTCATGGACGTCGACCGGCACCTTCGAGCTCGCCTCGACGCGCGCCGCCGGTACGCCGAGCGCGAGACCGATCTGGACGGTCGCGAGATCGCGCCCGAACGATTCGCGAAACTGCGAAGGGTCTCGCGCGTACACCGTGACGCGCAGGCCGGGGTGCGTGGTGAGAACGGCGACGGCGACCGCTTTTCCGTGCGCGTCGAGGAACGCCGCGGTCGGCGCCTGGTCGAGTCGCGGCAGCATCGACGCCACCTCGAAGTCGCCCGCTAGAGCCTTCTTCGCCTGAGCGGTCAGCGCGGGATCGCCGACCAGGACGACGTTCTTCGACGAGCTCGACGTCATGCCGCCGAGGATCGCCGGCAGGAGGGTGAGCACGAGGATCCCGGCCGCGCCGATCAGCGTGCCGGCGAGAAACGCACGCGAACGAATGCGGCGCATGAATTCAGCCGTGAAGACGATCCCGATCGTGTTCATGCCGCCGCTCCGATCGCGCGCAGGTAGATATCGCGCAAGCTCGGATCGACGCGCTCGAAACGGGTCACGTCGCCCGCCGCGACGAGCCGGCGCAGCAGTGCGGCCGTGTCGGCGTCGGCCGGGATCTCGTAGGCCAGCGTCGGGCGATCGGCGTCGGGGAGCCGTCGCGCGCCGGGCATCGCCTCGAGGACGCTGCGCAACGGCGCGGCGACCGGTTCGACCTCGACGATGCGCGTCGGCCACGCCGCGCGCAGTTCGGTGAGCGTTCCGCTCGCGCGGACCGTTCCGTCCGCGATCACGCAGAACGACTCGCACAGGTCCTCGATCTGCCACATCTGGTGCGAGGACAAGATCAGCGTCGTCCCGGCGTCGCGCAGCGTGCGGAGCGCGCTGTGCAGCGTCTCGGCGTTGACGGGATCGAGTCCGGAGAACGGCTCGTCGAGGACCAGGAGCTCGGGCTCGTGCAAGGCCGCGCACGCGATCTGCACCTTCTGCTGGTTCCCTTTCGAGAGTTCGCCGCACCGCCGGTTCGCGTACTCACCGAGCCCGAGCCGCTCGATCCAGGCGTCGGCGCGCCGCGTGTCTTCCGGCGCCGGCACGCCGTGGAGGCGGCCGAAATACGAGATCTGGTCGCGCACTTTGAGCTTCCCGTACAAGCCGCGCTCTTCGGGAAGATAGCCGAAGCGCCGGCGCACCGGGAGCGTGACCGCCGCACCGTCCCAGCTGACGACGCCTCGGTCGGGGATCAGAATCCCCAGGATCATTCTCATCGTCGTCGTCTTCCCGGCACCGTTCGGACCGAGGAGACCGAACGTCGTCCCAGGTGGAACGGTGAAGGAGACGTCACGCACCGCGACGACGTCGCCGAACGATCGAGCGACGTTGGAGAGGACCAGAGTACCCACGTGAGCGATCTCCTTCGGAGGAGGAACGACGACCTTGCTTTCGATCGACCTACACGACCGGGTCAGCTTTGTAACGGGTGGGGCCCGTGGAATCGGGCGCGCCTGCGCCGAGGCCCTCGCCGAGGCCGGCTCGGCGATCGCGGTCGTCGACCTCGACGGCGACGTCGCCGCCCAAACGGCAATTGAGGTTGCCAAAGCGCACGGTGTGACCGCCCGCGCCTACGTGTGCGACGTGCGCGATCCGGCCGCGATCCGCCGCACCGTCGACCTGGCCGCGACAGAGTTCGGCGGCCTGGACCATCTCGTCAACAACGCGGGCGTGCAGTTCGTGTCGCCGATCGCCGAGTTCCCGGACGAAAAGTACCTCAACGTGCGCGCGATCGATCTCGACAGCGTCTTCTACGCCTCCAAGGCTGCCTGGCCGCACTTCGTCGCGCGCAAGCGCGGCCGGATCGTCAACGTCGCGAGCGTTCAAGGGCTGATCGGCTCGCCGTTCAAAGTCGCGTACGTTTCGGCGAAGCACGGCGTCGTCGGCATGACGAAGGTGCTCGCGATCGAGGGCGCGGAGCTCGGCATCACCGCGAACGCGATCTGTCCCGGCGCCGTGATGACGGACCTCGTGCGCGGACAAGCCGCCGGTCTGGCCGCTTCGTACGGCGGTGGCATCACCGAAGACGAAGCGCTCGAGCGCGCGTTCCTCGACGCGATGCCGACGAAGCGCTTCATCGAGCCCGCTGAGGTCGGCGCGTTGTGCGCCTACCTCTGCAGCGACTACGCCATCTCGATCACGGGAGCGCCGATCAGCATCGACGGAGGCTGGGCGGCTCACTAGCCATTGTCACCCTGAGCCTGTCGAAGGGTGTGGTTGACGAAACGTCGTGGCGCGTGATAGTCTCGACTACCACCGCGCAAAACGCGCGAGAGAAAGGAGAACGCGTATGAACCGACTTCTGCCCATTTTCACCCGCACGTGGACGATGTTCGTCGTTTCGCGTTCTGATTGTGCATTTTTGGAGGCCGCATCACGCTGACCTGACCGCTTCGGCACGTCGGTTCTGATGAAGCCTCCGCTCCCCGGAGGTTTTTTCGTGCCATACACCCAGCAGGTTTTGGCCGTGCTGGTCCGCGACCGGCACCGTGCCATCGCCGTCCTTCGCTCCGACGTCCCGCAGCCTCGGTTGCGGCGTCGGGTCGCGAGCGCCGTATACGCCCTCGCTAAAGCCGTGACGGTCGTCGCGGTCGTCCTTGACGACGAGCCGTTGGTTCGTGCCCGCGAGCGGGCACGATAACGGCGTGACTCGCGTGGGCATCGTCGGCGACACGCACCTTCCCCGCTTCGGCCGTGCGCTTCCGCGTGCGCTGGAGCGCGGGTTGCGGCGTGCCGGCGTCACGCGCATCCTGCACCTCGGTGACCTGACCGATCTGCTCGCGGTTCCGCTGTTCGAGGCGATCGCGCCGTTCGACGCGGTTGCGGGGAACAACGATGGGCCGGCGATTCGCGAGCGGTTCGGCCGGCGCAAGGTCGTGCGGATAGAGGACGTGCGCGTCGGGATGATCCACGGCGACGGGACGCGCGGCTCGACGCAGTCGCGCGCGCTCGGCGCCTTCGAGGAGGGCGAGGTCGACGTCGTGCTGTTCGGGCACAGTCACCGGCCGGTAGTCGGTCGCGCACGCGGCGTGCTGTTCGCCAATCCGGGCTCGTCGACGGACAAACGGCTGAACCCGCTCTACTCGTACGCGATCCTGACCGTCGAGGGCGCTTCCGCCCGCGTGCAGCTGAAGTTCTACGTCTCGCGTGCGGTCTGAGGCTCGCCTTGTACGGCGAGCGGGCGAAACAAACTCCGTTTGGGCGCGTTGAGACGAGCATGGGTCTCATGCGTCTCTTGCTGACTTCCCGGCGCACGCTCGCTCGCGCGTTCGCGCTGGCGCGTGATCCGCGCGTGCCGTTGCGGCTGAAGCTGATCGCCCTCGCGGGCGTGCTGTTCATCCTTTCGCCGCTGAACCTGCTCGGCGACATCCCGCTGTTTGGGTTGCTCGACGACGCGGCGCTGCTGGCGATGCTGGCGAGCTGGTTCGTGCGCGCCGCCGGTCCTTACGGCGTGGAGATCTCGAGGGCGACCTTGATCGCCGCGCGTTCGTCCATCGCTTTGTAGCCCTGCGGCGCTCCCTCGAGCGGAAGCTTCAGGGTGAAGACCGGCGACGGATCGATCGCACCGGCGGCCAGCGCGGACATCAGTTCCGGCAGGTAGGCGCGGACCGGCGCCAGCGCGCCGCGGAGCGCGACGTTGCCGCTGAACAGGCGGCGGAACGCGAGCGTCTCCATCCCGGCCGGGACGCCGACGAAGGCGACGGTTCCGCCGTCGCGCACGACGGCGAGCGCGAGATCGAGCGAGCTCTGCATGCCGACCGCCTCGACGACGCTCGGTGCCCCGCCGTGCGTCAGCTCGACGACGCGCTGCGCGGCGTCGGGGTCGTGCGAGTCGACGACGTCGGTCGCACCGAACCGTTCGGCGAGCGCGAGCCGCTCCGCGTGATGGCCCACGCTGACGACGCGCTCGGCGCCGAGGTAGCGTGCCGACTGGACCGCGCACAACCCCACCGCGCCGTCGCCGACGACGACGACGGTTCCGCCGGCTTGCGTCCCCGCGCTGACCACGCCGTGGTAGCCGGTCCCCATCACGTCGGTCAGGGCGAGCACCGCCGTGCGCTTGACGGCGTCGTGGCCGATCGCGTCGGGGATCGCGACCAGCGTCGCGTCCGCGAACGGGACGCGGACGAACTGGCCTTGCCCGCCGTCGTCGTCCATACCGCCCCAGAAACCGGCGTGCTCGCACGACGTGTAGAGGTGCTGCCGGCAGAACGCGCACGAACCGTCGGCGTACGAGAACGGTGCCGCGACGAACTGGCCGGTGCGGACCGCGGTCACGCCGCTGCCGACGGCCTCGACGATCCCGGTGAACTCGTGGCCGAGGCGGGCGCCGGCCTCCCATTTCGCGACGCCGCGGTACGGCCACAGATCCGAGCCGCAGATCGCCGCGTTCACGACACGCACGATCGCATCCGTCGGCTCTCGGATCGAGGGATCCGGGACGGTCTCGACGCGCACGTCGCGCGCGCCGTGGAACACGGTTGCTTTCATGAGATCGCTGCTCCGTTGCCGACGAACCGCTCGAGCACGGCGGCGCGGAGCGCGTCCGGCGGAACGAGTCCCTGATCGAGCACGAAGTCGTGAAACGCGCGCGCGTCGAACCGTGCGCCCAGCGCGGCCTCCGCCTCGGCGCGGAGTGCGACGAGCTTCGTGTAGCCGTAGAAGTACGACGTCGCCTGACCCGGCGAGCGGAAGGTGTAGCGCTCGACCTCGCTGCGCGCGAACGGCGCCGAGTAGACGATCTCGCGTTCGAGAAACGCGTGCGCCGCTTCGGGCGTGATCGCGCCGCTCTGCAGCTCGGGATCGAGGAA
Source organism: Vulcanimicrobiota bacterium (assembly GCA_003168375.1). Lineage (GTDB taxonomy): Bacteria > Vulcanimicrobiota > Vulcanimicrobiia > Vulcanimicrobiales > Vulcanimicrobiaceae > Vulcanimicrobium > Vulcanimicrobium winogradskyi. The sequence goes on along the minus strand of PMSI01000001.1, from coordinate 733,837 downwards.
CGCGCGCGCCGCACGGTGCAGGCGCATCTGCAGCGAGCACAGCTGCGCGGCGAGCGGCATGTACGGCAGCACGATCTGCTCCGCGTACAGCGCCCACCCTTCGACGTTGACCGAGTTGAACGCGAAGACCGCGCGCGCCAGCGAGAGTCCGCCTTCGAGCATGCGGTCGAACTGCACTTCGTGGCCGGGCCGCGCTTCGTGCGCGGTCAGCGTCCAGGTCACCGCGTCGTGCGTGAAGTCGTCGGAGCGGTCGGTGCCGGTTGCACCCGCCGCCGGCGGGACATCGAGCGGCAGCACGAACTCGCCGACCTGCCCGGTGTTGCCGACCAGCGGCGCCGGGTTCATGTGCGCGGCCGGTATCTCGGCGCTCTCGGCGAGCGACGCGACGCGAATGCGCGCCGGGCGTTCCGGGAGCGTGACGAGGTTCTCGCGCCGGACGATCGCCTCGATCTCTTCGAGCCGCCTGCGATAGAAGCCGACGATCTCGTCGGCATCGCCGTGGATCTGCTCGCGCTTGAGGTCGCGGATCACGTCGCGATAGTCGTTCGAGGCAAAGCCGCGCTCGGCGGCGACGCGCGGCGCGAGCGCCTGCATCTGGGTGCTAATCGCGTCGAACGCGGCATGCGCTCGTGCGGCGAGCTCCGCCGGCGGGATGTCGACGCCGACGTCGTGCAGGCGGTACGCGTAGACCTCCCGCGGAAGCCGGTGGTCGGTGCGCGCGCGCGGCAGCACCTCGGCCTCGACGAAGCGGGCGTAGTCGTCGTACTGCGCTCGCAGCGCGCCGTAGGCGTCCTGCCAACCCTCGAGCCCGGACGAGCGCAGCAGCGCGCCGATTCCGTCGAGCAGGACGGGTCCGAGCGAGAGCGCGGTACGGACCTCGAGCACGTACGGCCCGATCAGTCCCGGCTCCGCGAGCCGCGCACGTGTTTCGGCTTCGGCGCTGCGCGCGAGCGGGATCCCGTTCGATTCCAGCCCGGCGTAGCGCCGCAGCCGCGTGACCGCAAGCTGCTTGCGCTCGCGCGGGTTCTGCTCGTCGAGCAGCACGCGGACCCCGGCGAACGCGATCCGTGCGACGTCGATCAGCACGATCAGATGGCGGTCGTAGACGTCGATCCCGCGCACGAGGTCGTCGACGGCGGTGAGCAGGATCGTGATGTCCTCGCGAACGCGCGCGTCGCCTTCGCTCGACCCGGCTGCGCGTAGCGTCTCGGCGGCGCGGAACGCCGCCTCGCGGATCCGGTCGCGCCAGCCCTCGCGCAGGTCGGTCGTCGCAGCATCGGCCTGGGTCAGTCCGAGCGAGGACGTCGTCTCCGGCGCGGCCAGCGTAAAGAGGGTCACGACGGGCTCGGCGAGCTCGTCACTCCGGCGTATCCAGTCTGGTTTCACAGCGTCCAGCTACCCACGTTCCAGAAGTCGCTTACCGCCTGCGCAGGTTTCACGCCGTGCAGGTCGTCGTTCCAAGCGTTCACGTTCGCGCGCCACACCATCGTGTGATAGGGCAGCACTTCGCCGAGCCGTCGCTCGAGCTGCGCGTAGAGCGCCTTGCGCGCCGCGCGGTCGTAGACGGCATTGGCACGGTGCTGCAGCATCCCCAACGTCGCATCGGTGACCCGCGAGTAGTTGCCCCCGTGCGGCGGAACGTACTCCGGGCCGGCGGTTTGGCTGTCGTCGGGATCGGGGTTCTTGGTCCAGGCAAAGATGCCGAGATCGAATTTGCCGCTCGCCAAGAGCCCGCCGGCGCCGATCGGCGCGAACAGCATGTTCGCCGGCGCGTTGTGCACCTGGAGGTCGACGCCGATCGCACGCATCGACTGCTGGATCACCACCTCGGCGTTCTCGCGGGTGATCACGCCGGCGACCGTTCTGATCTCGAGCTCGAGTCGCTTGCCGTCCTTCGCGCGGAAGCCGTCGGAAGCGAGTTTCCAGCCGGCTTCGTCGAGCAGCGCGCGCGCCTTGGCCGGATCGAACGGCGTCGGATCGGGTTGCGCCGTATATGCCCACGATCGCGGGAACACGTCGCCCCAATCGGTCACGTCGACGTCGAGATAGACGGTGCGGGCCAGCGAGTGCCAGTCTATTCCCATGGCGACGGCACGGCGGAGCCGCACGTCGCTGAGCGGCTCGCGGCCGCCGTTGAACGCGATCATCTCGAACTGCGAGGACGGCAACGCGGCGACGGTGACGCCTCCGAGCGCCTTGAGCTCGCGATACTGCTGTTCGGGTGCCGCGAAGTAGAAGTCGATCTCGTGTGTCTTGAGCGCGACCAGCAGGGTGTTCTCGCTGGGGATGATGCGGTACGTCACGCGGCGCAGCCCGGGGTTACCGCCGAACCAGTGCGGGTTCGGAACCATCTCGAGCGTCGAGTTGATGTCGTAGCGCTCGACCATGAACGGCCCGCTGCCGACCGGCTTGATGTTGTACGGGTCGTGGTTCAAGTCGGGTTTGCCCTGCAGCAAGTGCTTCGGCAGGATCACGCCTTGCGCGCCGCAGCGGAAGAAGTTCGAGACGAACGGCGCCGAGGGCTCGCGCAGCCGCACCACCACCGTGCGCGCGTCTTTCGCGACGACGCTCTGCGCCAGGTCGTAGGGAAAATGGAACGGCACGTTGTTGCGCGTGTTCATCACCTGTTGCCAGGTGAACACCACGTCGTCGGCCGTGAGCGGTTGGCCGTCGGAGAAGCGCAGCCCCGGCCGCAGCCGGTACGTAATCGTCTTGCCGTCGCGGCTGATCCCGCCGTTCTCCCGCGTCGGTACGGCCTCGGCCGCGTCGGGGATCGGATCGCCGCGGTCGTCGAAGCGGATCAGCCCGCTGAAGAGGAACTGCGCGAGGTCGGTGGTCGCGGCTTGTCCCGAGAGGAGCGGGTTGAGGTTGTCGAGCGTGCGCAGCGCGCCGATCCGCACGTGTCCGGGATCGCTCCAGGGATGGTGTCCGGCCGCCGGCGCGGGTGCCGAGGCGCCGAGCGCGAGAAGCAGCGCGAGCGCCGCAGCCGGGAGCCTCACGAGATCGGCGCTACCGCGAACGCGCGCGGCGTCCGCGACGGCGGCGTCCGGCGGCGTTCTTCATCTCCGTCCCGGCGTGGGGCGGCGCTTTCGCGGACGGCCGCGGCGCAGCGCCGTTGCCCGGAACTTGCGCGTAGCCGGAGAGCATCTCGTCGACGCGCTGGTACGCGCTGCCGAGAAGCCCGACCAGCGAGGAACCGACCTCGATCACGCGCTCGGGGAGATCCTCGGTGGAATACAGCGTGACGAACTTGTCGCCGTCGCGCTTCACGTCGATGCGGCGCCGTTCCCAGCGCACCGACTTCTGATTCACGTCGAGCATCCGGTTGGCGAAGCGTTCGGCGTCCTCGTGCGGCGCGACCCGGCGTGCCTCGGCGACCCACTGGTCCCACTTGCGCGAGAAGTCCGGGATCGGCCGCCCCTTGCGGTCGTACGCCGTGCGCTGCGAGGGCATCTCGAGCCGCCAATGGCTCTCGGGGTCGATCGGCTGGAAGGTCGGCTTGATCTCGCGCGGGCCGTTGAAGGCGTCGATCTCGACCAGCGCCGTCTCGATCTCTTCCGCCGTGCGCACCTTCGCCGCGCGCTTCGGATCGCGCCGCAGCAGCTCTTCGAACTTGTCGGCGACCTGCGCCGTCATCTGCCCCTGCGCGTCGATGTGCGGCGGCAGGCCGTAGAGCGAGGGGACCGTCACCAGCTGGTGCCGCTGCGCCTGGTCGACCAGGTCGATCACGATCGCGGCCGGCTTCGGCGACTTCTCGATCAGCTCGCGCCGCTCGAGCCCGGAGTTCGTGTTCGAGAGCGGCGTCGCGATCTCGTCGAGCGGCCGCAGCGCCCGGCCGGTGATCTGCGTGTACAGCGTGGTCGACTTGGTCGGCCGCGCGTTGAGGATCACCTGGACCGACGGGACGTCGAAGCCTTCGAGGTAGAGCCCGCAGTTGACGAGCACGTCGATCCCCTCGCCCCGGAACTCGCGCACGATCCGCTCGCGCTCCTCGCGGGGCGTCTCGCCCGACGCCCACTCGGCGTTGACGCCGCGGGCGACGAACTCTTCGGCGACGTCGCGAGCGTGCTCGACCGAAGCGGTGAACACGAGCGCCTTGAGCCCCAGGGTGTTCTGTTTGTAGGCGGCGACGATGCGCTCGTTGCGCTGCCCGATGTTGACCGCTTGCGCCAGCTGCCCGATCACGAAATCGCCCCCGCGGGAGGCCACCTCGTCGAGGTTCACGCCGGTGGCGACCGCGTAGGACTTGACGGGGACCAGGTAGCCGGCGTCGATCCCCTTCCGAGCGTCCATCGTATAGACGATGCGCTCGAACACGTCGACCAGGCGGACCCCGTCGCCGCGGTTCGGGGTCGCGGTGAAGCCGAGGATCATCGCTTCGGGGCGCTGGCCGAGGACCGCGTCGACGATCGCGCGGTACGAGGGCGCCGCGGCGTGGTGCGCTTCGTCGATGACGAACAGCGCGATCCGCCGCTTGAAGCGCGCGACGAACTCTTCCAGACGTTTGTCGGCGAGGGTCTGGACCGTCGCGACGACGATGTTGCAGTCTTCGGAGGCGCGCCGCTCGGCCTTCTCGACGCCGATCGTCGCTTCAGGATTCTCGACGTGGAACTTGTCCACCAGCTGCTCGATCAGCTCGTCGCGATGCGCGACCACGACCGTCACGTCGCCGGGACGCAGCGAGAGCAGCTTGGGAAGCGTCGCGATCACCACCGACTTGCCGAGGCCGGTGGCGAGCGAGACGAGTTGACTGCGCACGCCGCGCGCGCGATGCTCGAGGATCGCCTGCTGCGCTTCGACCTGATACGGACGAAGGTGCGGCGCCCGCGAGTGAGCCGTGCGGGCGGAGTCGTGCGCGGGACGACGTCTCGGCCGCGTTATAACGGCAGGCGTCGCATCTTGTAGGTCCATTGCGCCTTAGAGAGGGTGCGCTCCGTCGCTCCTCGACGGGGCGAGAGGCCGGTTCGAGGCACTCGCGTGCCTTCAAGAGCCGGGATGTTGGGGCGTTACATTCCGAAACCACGCTCCCGACTCCTGGAGTTGCATCGGCAAAAATTCAGGTCCGCTTAGCCGGCCCGGCCGAATGACGGCAGGTACGCTCGAAACTCCGGTCCCGCGGCGCCGTACATACGGGCATGAAGACCACGACAAAACCACCCGACACGGCGCGCCCGGTGCGCACCTTGACGCGCCCGACCGGCGCCGACAGCACCCCCTTCAGCGGCTGGGGCCCCCGCGTCCCCGGACTTTAGGCCGGAACGCCGAACGCGCGGGGCCTATGATCAAAGAGGGCTGGCGCGGACGGTACTACGAGGACTTCGAGGTCGGCGACACCTATCGCCACCGCCTCGGACGCACCGTGACGGAGACCGACAATACGCTCTTCACGATGCTGACGCTGAACACGAACCCGATCCACTTCGACGAGAATCTCGCCCAGAAAACGCCCTTCGGGAAGATCCTCGTGAACTCGTGCTACACGCTCTCGCTCGCCGTCGGGCTTTCGGTCTCGGATTTGAGCGAACACGTGATGGCGAACCTCGGCTGGAACGACATCCGGCTACCGAGCCCCGTCTACATCGGCGACACGATGTACGCGTCCAGCGAGATCCTCGCGAAGCGCGAGTCGGGCTCCCGCACCGACGTCGGGATCGTCACCGCCCGCACGACCGGCGTCAACCAGCGCGGCGAGACGATCATCTCGTACGAGCGCACGTTCATGGTGTACAAGCGCGGCCAAGACCCGCGCGACACGCTCCAGTCCGCCTGATATGGACCGCGAGCAGCTGCGGGCGGACGTCCGCGCGCTGTGCGAGCGCCTCGGCGGGGCCGCCTATTGGCGCGCGCTCGACGCGCAGGGCGCGTATCCGGACGCGTTCGCGCGCGCCTTCACCGAGGCGCGCTACCTCGCCGCGCTGATCCCCGCGGGGTACGGCGGCCTGGGGCTCTCGCTCGGCGACACCAGCGTGATCGTCGAGGAGATCAACCACTCCGGCGGCAACGCGGGAACCGCGCACGCGCAGCTCTACACGATGGGCACGCTGCTGCGGTGGGGGAGCGAGGCGCAGAAGCGCGCGTGGCTGCCGCGGATCGCGAGCGGCGAGGTACGGCTGCAGGCGTTCGGCGTCACCGAGCCCGACGCCGGCGTCGACACGACGAGCATTACCACCAGCGCGATCCGGCAGGGCGACGTCTACGTCGTGAACGGCCGCAAGCGCTGGACCTCGCGCTTTGCGCACTCCGACGCGATGCTGCTGCTCGCCCGCACCGGTCCGGCGACGCCCGAAGACCGCGGCGCCGGGCTCTCCGTGTTCATCGTCGATCTGCGCGCGGTGCGGCCCGGCGCGATCGAGGTCACGCCGATCCCGGTGTGGATGAACAACGAGACGAACGAGATCGCGATCCGCGACCTGGAGATCCCGGCCGAGAACCTGATCGGCGACGAGGGACGCGGCTTCCGCTACATCATCGACGGCTGGAACGCCGAGCGGATCCTGATCGCCGCCGAGTGCGTCGGGCACGGCCGGTTCCTGGTCGAGCGGGCGTCGGCGTACGTGACGAAGCGCGAGATCTTCGGCAAGCCGCTCGGCGCGAACCAATCGATCCAGTTTCCGATCGCGCGCGCCCATGCCGCGCTCGAGGCCGCCGATCTGGTGCGCAAGGACGCCGCCGACCGCTTCGACCGCGGCGAGCCGTGCGGCCCGCAGGCGAACATGGCGAAGCTGCTCGCCAGCGAGGCCTCCTGGCAGGCGGCGAACGCCGCGATCGACGCGCTCGGCGGCAACGGCTTTGCGGCCGACTACGACGTCGAGCGGATCGCCCGCGAGACGCGCCTCTATATCGTGGCGCCGATCTCGAACAACCTGGTGCTCGCGTTCCTCGGCAACAAAGTCCTCGGCATGCCCCGCTCGACGTGAACGCGCACGACGACCGTTCGCTTCGCGCGCTCCCCTGGATCGCCGCAGCGGTCACCTTCGCGTTCCACCTGGCCGCGAACCCGCACTACGGGTTTTTCCGCGATGAGCTGTACTTCATCATGTGCGGCTTCCGGCCCGACTGGGGCTACGTCGACCAACCTCCGCTCGTCCCCTTGATGGCCGCCGCGACGCAGCTCGGCGGACACTCGCTGGTGCTGCTGCGCGCGGTTCCCGCGCTGTTCGCCGCCGCCGCGGTGTTCGTCTCGATCGCGCTTGCGGCGGAGCTGGGCGGCGGCGCGTTCGCGCGCGTGCTCACCGCGATCGTCGTCGCGCTCTCGCCGGTGCTGGCAGCGTTCGGCGGCAAGGTGGGGACCGACGAGGCAAACCCGTTTCTCTGGACGCTCGTGGCGTATGCGCTGCTGCGCGTCGTGCGTGGAGACCAGCGCTGGGCGCTGGTCGCCGGCGGCGCGCTGGGGCTCGCGCTGGAGACGAAGTACAGCACCGTCTTCTTCGGGCTGGCGCTGGTCGCGGCGCTTCTGGTGCTGCCCGAACGGCGTCTCTTCGCGTCGCCCTGGATGCTCGGCGGAGTTGCGTTGTGCGTCCTCATCGCGCTGCCGAACGGGCTGTGGCAATGGGCGCACGGGTGGCCGATGCTGGAGTTGCTGCGGAACGGGCAGCACGGGAAGAACGTCGTGGTCGGCCCGCTCGCGTATCTCGGTCAGGAGATCCTGATCACCGGTCCGCCGTTCGCGCCGGTCTGGGTCGTCGGCGTCGTGCGCCTCGCGCGCGAGCCCGCGACGCGTTTCCTGGCGCTCTCGTTCGTGCTGCTGATCGGCGCGATGATCGCGCTGCACGGCAAGCACTACTACCCGGCGGCCGTCTACCCGATACCGTTCGCCGCCGGCTGCGTCGCGCTCGAAGCATGGACCGCGCGCTCGCGCCTTCTTCGTCCGGTGCTGGCGACCGTGCTCGTGGTCGCCGGTGCGATCTTCCTCCCGATCGTTCTGCCCGTGCTTCCGGAGCGCACGTTCCTCGCGTACGAGTCGCGTGTGCTCGGTGCGCTGCACCTCTCGCGCGCTGCGACGGCGACGGAGCACCACGCCGAGGCCGTCCTGCCCCCCGACTGGGCCGACATGCACGGGTGGCCCGAGCTGGCGGCGACGGTCGAACGCGTCGTCGCCGGTTTGCCGGCAGCGGACCGAGAGAACGCGGTGATCGTTGCCGGCAACTACGGCGAGGCCGCCGCGCTCGAGTTCTTCGGCCACGGCCTGCCGCCGGTGGTGAGCGGTCACAACCAATACTGGCTGTGGGGACCGCGCGGTCGCAGCGGCCAAGTTCTGATCGATGTCGGCGGCGATTGTGGTGCAGGTGAGCACCTGTATGCGAGCGCAACGCGGGCCGCGACCGCCGGCACGGCGTACGCGATCTCGTACGAGCGAAATCTGCCGGTGATGGTCTGCCGCGGACCCCGGCAAGCGCTGCCGGAACTGTGGCCAACGCTGAAAAACTACATCTAGATGACGCATAGCGCTCGTCCCCGCCCGCTCGGCGATCTGCGCATCCTCGCGGTCGAACAGTACGGTGCCGGCCCGTTCGGGACGGTGCACTTGGCCGAACTCGGCGCCGACGTGATCAAAGTCGAGGACGTGCGCACCGGCGGCGACGTCGGGCGCGCCGTGCCGCCGTTCCAGCAGGGCGACGACTCCCTGTTCTTCGAGACGTTCAACCACGACAAGCGCAGCGTCGTGCTCGACCTCGCGAACGACGCCGGCCGCGAGGTATTCCACGATCTCGTCCGTGCGAGCGATGCTGTCTACTCGAACCTCCGCGGCGACGTTCCGGCGAAACTCGGACTACGCTACGCCGACCTCGCGCACGTGAACCCGCGCATCGTCTGCGTCTCGCTCTCCGGGTTCGGCATGACGGGCCCGCGCCGCGCCGAGCCTGCGTACGACTACATCCTCCAAGGGATGGCGGGCTGGCAGGCCCTGACCGGCGATCCGGACGGGCCGCCGACGAAATCAGGGCTCTCGCTGGTCGACTACAGCGGCGGGCTCGTCGCCGCGCTCGCGCTGCTCGCCGGCGTCCACGCCGCGCGCCGCGACGGCGTCGGCTGCGACTGCGATACCTCGCTGTTCGATACGGCGATGAGCATGCTCACGTACGTCGCCGCCTGGACGATGGCGCCGGGGAGCACCTACGAGCCCGAGCGGCTGGCGTATTCGGCGCATCCTTCGATCGTGCCGTTCCAGAACTTCCGTACCGCCGACGGCTGGATCGTGATCGTGTGCGCGAAGGAGAAGTTCTGGCAGCGCCTGATCGACGTGCTCGGCATCGCGCATGTGCGCGACGACCCCCGCTTCGCGGGCTTTGCCGCGCGCCGCGCGAACCGTGCTTACGTCGTCGCGACGTTGCAGGATGCGTTCGCGACGCGCACGACGGCGGACTGGATCGCGGCGCTGACCGCCGCGGGCGTGCCGTGCGGCCCGATCAACGACGTGCGCGCGGCGCTCGCCGACCCGCAGACCGCGGCGCGCGGTCTGGTGACCGAGACGGAGCATCCGGCGTTCGGAACGGCATCCTGGATCGCAAGCCCGGTCCGTGTCGGCGATCCGCCGGCCCACCACCGCCGCGCTCCGCAACTCGGCGAACATAACCGCGTCGTACTGCGCGAGCTGCTCGGCTATGACGACGCACGCGTCCGGGCGCTGCGGTCGCGCGGTGCGTTCGGCGCCAAACGATTGATGCCGTACGAGGAACCGTCGTCAGGATGACAAAGCTCCGGCGCGGCGGAGGACGCGAAGGGCGGCGGCCTCGATCGGCGGGTCGATCATCGTGCCGTCGAGGACCGCCGGGTTCGAACGTGCCGCCGCTTCGACGACGCGGCGCGCGTAGGCGATCTCGTCGGCTGACGGTGTGAACGCGGCGCGCACCGGGGCGAGCTGCGCGGGGTGGATCAGCAGCTTGCCGTCGTAGCCCATGCGGCGGGCGCGCTCGGCGTCGCGCGCTGGGATCGCCGCGTCGCCGTACTCGCGCGACGGACCGTCGATCGCCCAGCATTGGGCAGCGCGCGCCGCGACGAGCATCCGCGCACGGTGCACGTCCATCACGTCGGCGTCCGACGAGCCGCCGAGCTCGGCGGCGAGATCGTACGGGCCGAAAGCGAGCGCGAACACGTTCGGCGCGGCGGCGATCGCCTCGCAGCGCGCGAGACCGCGCGCCGACTCGATCAGAACGATCTGGGGGAGATCGCCGGCGATCTCGGCGACGAGCGCGCAGTCGCCGACCGCGCCGACCTTCGGCACGACCACCGCGCCGACGCGCCGTGCCGAGGCGAGCATCACGAGGTCCGCATCGCCGTCGGGCGTATGCGGCGGGTTGACGCGCACCGCGACGTTCGCGAGATCGGCGCTCGCATCCAGGAACACGCGGACCTGTTCGCGCGCGTACGCCTTGCGGTCCGGCGCGACGGCGTCCTCGAGGTCGAGGATCGCGCCGCTCGCGCCGGACGCGAGCGCTTTCCCGAACCGCTCCGGCCGGTCGGCCGGCACGAACAGGAGGAGCGACGGGTCGAGAGCCATTCCGCCCCGTTCGCTCCCTCCGCTCAGAACGTCTTCGGCGTGTAGCCCGGGCGCGGCGTGATCGTCTGACTCGCGATCGCGGCTTTGGCTGCGAGCGACCACGGCGAGCTTGCGGTGCCGTCGGCGTCGGCCGCCGAGACCTCGCCCACGACGTCGAACATGAACTGCGTCTTCTCGAACTGCTTCTGGGTGACGACCGAGCCGGCGAAGACGTCCTGCGCGAGCTGGTGGTCCCAGGGCAGGAACGTCGACTTGCTCGGCTTCGCCGCGTCGAACGAGTAGTTCTCGAAGGCGGCGGCGAGCTTGGCGGCGTCGGTGGTGCCGGCACTGCTGATGCGCTGCATCAGCGCCGTCGCACCCATGTAGCCGAAGTAGTGTCGCCACGAGATCGGCACGTTGATGTTCTTCTTCAGGCGGGCGGTGAGCCGCCGTGCGCCGTCGGAGCACGTCGGCGTCCACGCGACCGGGAACGTCGTTCCGGCGATCGCGTCGAGCGGCACCGCCTTGTAGTAGAAGTCTTCGAGGTTGATCCCGGCCAGCTTCATCCGCTTGCCCAGGCCGAAGTCGACGAACTGCTTGGCGGCGTTCGCGGCGTCGAGCCCGCTGTTGGTGAGCATCAGCACGTCGGCGCCGCTGTTGCGCGCCTTGGTGAGGTTCGACGAGAAGTCACTGGTGCCGAGCGCAACGATGTCGTGACCGATCTCGGTGCCGCCGGCATGCTGGAGGATCGCGGAGAGCTCGTTGTACGCGTCCTTGCCGAACGCGTAGTCGGCTTGGATGAAGTACCACTTCTTGCCGAGCGCGAGCACGCGCGTGGAGAGCGTCCGCAGCATCATGTGGTTGTTGGGCGAGAAGCGGTAGGTCAGCTTTCCGGCCTTGGCGCCGGTGATCGAGGAGTCTTGCGGACCGAGCTCCAGCATGAACGTGCCGAGATCGTTCGCGAGCGCCGCCAGTGCGAGGCCGTTGGCCGACGACGTCAGCCCGAACAGCACGTCGACGTTCTCCTGGCCGACGAGCCGGCGCGCTTCGGTCGTCGCAACCGCCGGCTTCGAGTTGTCGTCGGCGAAGGCAAACTCGAATTTGACGCGCCCCTTCGCGTTCATGTCGGCGAGCGCCAGCTCCGCGCCGACCTTGTGAATCGCGGCGATGTCGGAGAAGATGCCGCTGAAGGAGTCGATGAAGCCGATCTTCACCGTCGCGGCGGGACCGGCGGCGAGCGTGAAGCGTGGCACTGCGGTGGCGGCGACGGCGGCAGCGCCGCTTGCGAGAAGCGAACGACGAGAGATCATCCGGCGGCTAACCTCCTGATGGTGGGGTGGTGAGGTTGAATTGACGCTCGGCGTCAGGCGACCTCGTCCTCGGACGAGACGCTTTCCGAAAGCGCGCGGCGCATCTCCTCGGGGAGCGGCCGCGCGCCGATACGCGCGCCGTCGTAGCCGACGAGGACGCGGACCTCGAAGCCGCGGGCCACCTCGATGTCATCGCGCAGGACGACGTGTTCGATCCGCAACGAACTCGTGCCGAGCTCGGCCACGGTCGAGCGGATCACGATCGCGTCGTCGAAGTAGAGCGGCACGCTGAACCGCGCGCTCGCCTCGACGATCGGCACCGGCCAGCGCGGCCGGCCGTCGGCGCCGAGCAGTTCGCCGAGCGCGGCGCGCAACAGCCCCGACGTCCCCACGTCGAACCAGGTGTAGAACGTCGGGTAGAACACGATCCCCGCGGCGTCGGTCTCGCCGAAGCGTACGCGGGTGTGCGTCAGGTGCGTTCGTCCAGCCATGCGCTCAGGCGAGGCGCACGTATTCGTAGTCGACCGGCCGGTCTTTGATGCCCTTCTCCGGCGGCGCGATCCAGGCAGCCATCTTCCCCGGTTCGATGACGCGCCGCATCAGGCTCGCGACGAACGCGCGGTCGTCGCCGTTCGGCAGCCACGACGCGACCTGCGCGTCGTATTCATCCTGCGCGATCGGGCGGCCCGACGGGTCGGTCGGAACGCCGGCCCAGTTCCCGATCGTGCGGCGGAAGCGCGTGCTCGGCAGCGAGAAGCGGAACGCGTGACCCGCCGCCTCGATCAATTTGTTCCAGCGGTTCAGACCGCGCATGCAGTCCTCGGTGTACGAATTGCGCACGACCTCGTTCATCGCGTTGCGCATCGCGACGCTCTCCCGGCGCACGCCGCCGTTCCCGTCGGGAACGTCGAGCTCGAACGTCGCGTCGCGCACGATATGGTCATCGTACTTCTTCTCGTCCGGGCGGCCTTTGATGCCCTGCGCGAAGTACGCGGCGGCGTTCGACGAGGCTTCGGAGCCGAACAGATCGAGCGACGAGCTGAACCAGAAATTCAAGTATCGCTGGATCGTCGGCAGATCGAGCGCGCCGGCGCGGCGGATCGCCGCCGGCTCGTCGGTGCCGAGCTCCTTCATCACCTCGAGCGTGCGCTTCGTCACGCGCGAGATCCCGGTGTCGCCGACGAACATGTGGTGCGCTTCTTCGGTCAGCATGAAGCGGCAGGTGCGCGCCAGCGGGTCGAAGCTCGACTCCGCGAACGACTTGAGCTGGAACTTGCCGTCGCGGTCGGTGAAGAACGTGAACATGAAGAACGAGAGCCAGTCGGTGATCGGCTCGTTGAACGTACCGAGGATGCGCGGATTGTCGGCGTCGCCGGAATGGCGCGCGAGCAGCTCTTCGGCCTCCTCGCGTCCGTCGCGTCCGAAGTACGCGTGCAGCAGGTAGACCATCGCCCACAGGTGACGGCCTTCTTCCACGTTGACCTGGAACAAGTTGCGCAGATCGTAGAGCGAGGGCGCGGTGTGACCGAGCAGCCGCTGCTGCTCGACCGACGCGGGCTCGGTGTCGCCCTGCGTGACGATGAGGCGCCGCAGCTGGCTGCGGTACTCGCCGGGAACCTGCTGCCACACCGGGTTGCCGAAATCGTCGCCGAATCCGATGCGGCGGTCCGCCTCCGGTTCGGCCAGGAAGATCCCCCAGCGGTAGTCCGGCATCCGCACGTAGCCGTAGTTCGCCCAGCCTTTGGTGTCGACCGAGATCGCGGTGCGCAGATAGACGTCGAGCGCGTTGAAATCGGTCGGTCCCATCTCCTTCCACCACGACAAGAACGCGGGCTGCCACTGTTCGAGGGCGCGCTGCAGTGTGCGATTCGTCGAGAGCTCGACGTTGTTCGGGATCCGTTCGGCGTAGTCGATCGCCACGGTGCTTACACTCGTTCCTGGTCGAAGCTGGGACGCGAACCGGTTCCGAAGATCTTGAGCGCACCGCGCTCGCCGGTCGAGTTGGGACGGTAGAACACCCAGTTCTGCCAGGCTGAGAGGCGGCCGAAGATCTTCGTCTCGAGCGTCTCGGGGCCGGGGAAACGCAGGTTCGCCTCCATCGCGCTCAGCGCGTCCGGCGAGAGCGACGTGCGTTCTTCGATCGCGAGCCGGATCTCGTCGTCCCAGTCGAGCTCGTCCGGTGCGACGGTCACCAGCCCGGCTTCGAGCGCCTCCTGCGCGCGGTAGCGGTAGCCGGTGCCCGCTTTCAGCGCGGCGAACGCCGCGAGATCGCCCTCGAACCGCGTATCGAGCCGCGAAAGCCCGTTGACGACGGGATAGAGTCCGAAGTTCGTCTCGCCGAGCGCGATCGTCGGCGCCTCGGCACCTTCGTCGAGGGCGAGCATGTAGATGCGGTCCGCCGCGAGCGCGAGCTCGAGCAGCGTACCGGCGAAGCACGAACCGCGGTCGACGACCGCGTAGAGGCTGCGGGAGGTGACGTCGAGCCGAGCCAGCGCGCGTCGCAGAAAACCGATCGTCTCGCGCACCAGCCAGTGCTCGCGCTGCGCGAGCAGCGTACGGTCGACTGCCAGCACCGCTGCGGGGTCGCCCTCGGTGCGCAGCAACAGCAGCCCGAGCTCCGGCTCGTTGGTGCGCAGCATCAGGATCGCGTCGTCGAGCTCGCGGGCGAACGCCAGCGGCCACCACGTGTCTCCGGCCGCCACGATCGCCTCCGGCGTCTCGGGCTGCGAGGTGCTCGGCGCGCGCACCACGATCGTCGCGGTGCGGGCTTCGCGGTCGAACGTGACGTCGACGTTCGAATAGTGATAGCCGCGCGCGTCGATCGTTCGCTGCAGCGGTCGCAGCGCGATCCCATGCGCACCGGCGGGACGCGGCGAGGCGGCGACCTGTGCAGCGCTGCGGTCGCGCACCAGTGCCGCAAACTCGGACGGCGCGGCGATCGCGTCGACCAGCTTCCACGCCTTCGCGCGCTCGGCGCGCACGCCGTCGGCGTTCGTGCAGAACAGGTCGGCGACGTCACGGCGCACCTTGCGCTTGTCGACGACGCGCGTCAGGCCACCGGTCCCGGGCAGCACGCCGAGCAGCGGCACCTCGGGCAAACTCACGGCGGTCGAGCGATCGTCGATCATCAGGATCTCGTCGCAGGCGAGCGCGATCTCGTAGCCGCCGCCGGCACACGCACCGTTGACTGCCGCGACGAACCGCAGCCCGTCGTGGCGGCTCGAGTCTTCTATCCCGTTGCGCGTCTCGTTGGTGAACTTGCAGAAGTTCACTTTCCACTGATGCGAAGACGTCCCGAGCATGTAGATGTTCGCGCCGGCGCAGAACGAGCGGTCCTTGGCGCTGGTCACGACCACGCACGCAACCTCGGGACGTTCGAAGCGGATGCGGTCGAGCGCGTCACGGAACTCGATGTCGACGCCCAAGTCGTAGGAGTTCAACTTGAGCTTGTAGCCGGGCCGGATCCCGGCATCTTCATCGACGTCGAGCGCGAGCGTCGCGACGCGCCCGTCGACGCTCAGCGTCCAATGCCGATAGCGCTCCGGGGCGGCGTCGAAGATGACGAGGCCGGACTCCGCCGGGGCGTCCGCAGTGACCATGGCAGATGAATTATACTGCATGAGAGCGCTCCCTGCTAGCACTATGATGCTGTCACGTCGGAGACGTTTGGTCCGGTTGCCGGGTCTCGGCGGGGCCCGAGCGGACGGGCCGGATTGCCCGCGACGCGCGCCCCCGCAGCGACGGCGCCGACCACGACCGCTCCGACGCCGATCAAGGCGTAGTCGCCGACCACCGTCCCTTCCCGGCACACGGCGTTCGCGCCGACGTGCACGCCCACACCGCACACCGTCCGGCCGAGCAGTGACGCGTTCGGCCCGACGAATCCGAACTCGCCGACGCGGGCGTCGTGGCTCACGTACGCGCCCGCCCGGACGATCGTGTGCGGCCCAAGCTCGGCGCCGTGCTCGATGACCGCGTTCGGGCCAAGGTAGCAGCCGGGGCCGATGCGCGCGCTCGGATCCACCAGCGCCGCCGGGTCTCGCACGGTCTCCCATCGGTCCTCCGGCACGCCGAGCGATCGCAGTCGCGCGTGACGCTCGAAAGCGTGGTCCGGGAGCCGGAACGCGGTCACCAGGCGAACCCGCTCCGCGAGCGCGCGCCAGTCGTCGAACCTGCCGAGCACGGGATACCCGCCGATACGGTCGCCGGCCGGCACGAGGTCGTTCAGAAATCCGATCAGCTCGACGTCTTCGCCGGCGGCGGCAGCCCGCGCGATCGACGCGGCGACGATGAGGCCGCTGCTGCTCCCGCCGAAGATCGCTAGCGTTCGCACGCGGTCGGGCCGCAGCGCGCGAAGACGACGGCCGGCGTGGCGAGAACGCCCTTCGTGCGCAGCGCCGCGATGCCGGCTGCGTCCACGAGCTGGCGGTCGAACTCCGCGTCGAGGCCCCCGGCGTCGTCGATCTCGAGCCAACGGCGCCAGTGCCACGCCTGGCGCGGGCCAAAGCGGTGTCCGTACAGCGCGAGCCGCGCGCGGACGCGCTCCACTTTACGGCGGAAACGTTCCCGCGACGTGAATGGGAAGTGCAGGATCGCGAGGTCGGACACGCTGCCGCGCCGCGGCTCCGCAACGCGCGTCGTGACGGCGTGCGCGCCGCGTCCGACTTCGGCGACGATCTCCGGCCGGACCAGGACCTTGCTGCCGCCCGCCATGACGACCGCCGAATCCGGATTGCGCGCGAGGTAGTCGGCATCCATCGCCTCGGTCGAGGCCGCGACGGTCGTGTTACGCAGATCAGCGGTGTCGATCGCGCGAATGCTGCCGTCCGCTTCGCGGATCGGCGGCGCTTGGAACAGCGGCACGTCGATGAGGTCGGCGTGGTCGAGCCCCACGGTGTCGTGGATGCGGCCGCTCGCGGGCGTCCACAACTCGTCAGAGTCGACGAACATCATCCAGGCTGGATCCGCCCACGCGAGTACGGCGTCCTTTGCGGCGGTGAAATAGTGGAACGGATCGTCCGTGAACGATTCGACGCGCGCCGCGCGCACGCGGCCGGTCCCTTCGAACTCGCGCGCGACGCGCTCGCTCTTCGCGTCGGGCAGGTTGAGCGACACGAAGATGCGGTCGACTCCGATCGCGAGGTGGTGCGCGATGCAACTGCACAGCATCTCGGGCTCGTCGGCATGACCGATCACCGCGGCAAACGTTTGGCTCAAACCGTCGACACTCTCTTTCTCACGGAATCACGCGGGCTTCAGCGCGGCGCGACGTGTTCCGGACTCGCATCCGGCCGCAACGCATCGATGCGATCGAGGTCTCCGAATTCGGCGTGGAACCGCGCGCGCCATTGTTCGGTGACCGCGTCTCGCTGCGGCCTCAGGGTCACGCGGCCGGGATCGATGATAGGGCGGTAGCCGAGCTGCAGCAGATCGGCCACCCCGTCGGCGGCCGACTGCGGCGAAGCGATGACGTCCTCGTACACCAGGCGCAGCGGCTGCACGCCGTTGCGCGCGAAGTACAGCTCCCACCGGGCGTACTCGCGCACGATCATCTGCAGGCACACGTCGATGCCGGCACCGTCGTAACGCGCCGCTCCGTGAGCGGTCACGTTCCAACGCCACTGCTTCGTCTGCTGCGCGCGCAGCGCGGAGAGCGCTTGTCCCAGGAGATCGCGTCGAGCGAGATGGACGAGGCGCAGGTTGGGCAGCACGTCGTTCCAGCGAACGTGCGCCGCGACCGCGTCGTGCTGCCACGGAAAGAGCTTGACGCCGTACACGCCGTTCGGCGATGTGCTGTGCGCGAGGATGTAGCGCGCCTGCGCTGCGGGATCGCTCGGGTACGCAGGATCGGTGAACGTGCGCCGGCCCAGCGTGTTGAAGTACTCCAGGGGATAGCCCAGCGCGCCGGTGCTCGCGAGTAGTTCGCACACCCAGTTGCTGCCCGAGCGTGGCGCCGTGCAAAGCGCGTAGCCTCGTCGCTCGCGCTGGGGCGCCGTGGCCGTGGGGCCGCTCGACGGCATCGAGGCTAGACAGCGTCGGTGCCGAGCGGCACCGTGGCGGCGAGCACGGTGAGCGCTTCGCTGGGCGTTCTCCCGCTGGTGTCGACCTCCGCGTCGGCGCGGCGGTAGAGCGGCTCGCGGCCCGCGAGGATGCGCTGCAGATCGGCCATGGATTCGCGGTTGCCGGACATCGGTCGCATGTCCCCCTGGGCCACGGCGCGACCCATGTGCTCGGCCGGCGCGGCCTTGAGCCACACGGTCCAGCAGGCCGCGAGCAGCCGCTCGAAGGTGGCCGGCTCGGACACGATACTGCCGCCGGTGGCGAGCACGAAGCGCGGGTGCTCGGCGATGACGCGGTCGAGACAGCGGCGCTCCATCCGCCGGAATCCGGCCTGGCCGTAGAAGTCGAAGATCGTCGCGAACGAGATCCCGCTCTCGCGCTCGATCTCGCGGTCGAGCTCGAGGAACGGGACGCCGAGACGCTCGGCGAGCAGCTTCCCGAGCGTCGTCTTCCCGGCGCCGCGCAGGCCGACCAGCGCGATGCGGCCCGTCCGCCCGGCGACCTCCGCTTCGCCGAACGTCTTCCGAAGGAGGGCGTGGGCTTCGGCGAGCTGCGCTGCGTCGAGCCGGCGCAGCAGCTCGATCGAGCCGGTGAGCTCGGCCGGATGTTCCGGCGCGTCGGCGACGAGAGCGTTGGGCGGCACGTCGAGCGCGCTGGCGAGCCGCCGCAGAATCGTGAGCGAGGCGTTCCCCTGGCCGCCCTCGAGCTGGGCGAGGTAGCGTTCCGAGACGCCGGAGTCCTTGGCGAGGATCTTCCGGGTCATCCCGCGCCGCGCGCGAAGCTCGCGCACGCGGTCGCCGAGCGCGGCCAGGGCGGCGGCGTCTTCGTCGTCAGGAGAATGCACTATCACGCTTGTGAATCCACTGAGATGCATTATAATGCTCAGGCGCCTCAACGACAAGGGAGAGTTTCCATGATCGCTGCCGAGCCGATCGTCCTCGAAAGCTATCTTGCCGGGAAATGGGTTCGCGGCGACGGGGAGGGCGCGGCACTGGTCGATCCCGCGACCGGCGAGACCGTCGCTCGGGCGAGCTCCGATGGACTCGACCTCGCCGGGGCGTTGCGCTATGCCCGCGAGATCGGCGGACCCGCGCTGCGGCGGCTCAGCTTCGCGGAGCGGGCCGAGCTGCTCGGGAAGATCGCCGACGTGCTCGCCGCGCGCAAGGACGAGTGGCATGAGATCGCGCGCCGCAACTCGGGGAACACGCCGGCCGATGCGGCGATCGACGTCGACGGGGCGATCGGGACGCTGAAGTATTTCGCGAAGACCGGCGCGGCGCTCGGCTCGGCGTCGTTTCTCGCCGACGGCGGGCCGCAAAGGCTCGCGCGCGACGCGAACTTCCAAGGACTGCACATCGGCGTTCCCATCGACGGCGTCGCGATCCACATCAACGCGTACAACTTCCCGTCGTGGGGGCTGTGGGAGAAAGCCGCGGTTGCGCTGCTAGCCGGCGTCCCCGTCGTTGCGAAGCCCGCGACCGCGACCGCGTGGCTCGCGGTGGCGATGACGCGTGCGGTGACCGACGCCGGTATTCTGCCCGACGGTGCGCTATCGATCATCGCGGGCTCGGCCGGCGACCTGCTGCTCTTCGTGAAGTTCGGCGACGCGCTCGCGTTCACGGGTTCGTCCGAGACCGGCGAGACGATTCGCGAACATCCGCACGTGCGCGGCGAGAACATTCGCGTGAACGTAGAAGCTGATTCGCTGAACGCATCGCTGCTCGGACCGGACGCTGCACCCGGCACGCCGGTCTTCGACCTCTTCGTGCGCGAGGTCGTGCGCGAGATGACGACCAAGGCCGGCCAGAAATGCACCGCGATCCGCCGCGCGCTCGTTCCGGCAGCCTTTGCCGATGCCGTCGTCGCTGCGATCTCGTCCGCGCTCGACGCTGCGCCCGAGGTCGCGCCGGTCGTCTCACCGTCGTCGCGCGACGCGGTTGAAGCCGGGATTCGCGCACTGCAGGAAGCGGCAACGCTCGTCTACCGGCGCCGACATGGCGCGGACGAAAAAGCGGCGTACGTCGCGCCGGCGCTGTTCCGCGCGGACGGTGACGTGCCGGTGGTGCACGACGCGGAGATCTTCGGCCCGGTCGCGACCGTCGTCACCTATCGCGATCCGGCGGAGGCGTACGCGCTCGCACGGCGCGGCGGGGGATCGCTGGTCGCGTCGGTCTTCAGCGCCGATCCCGCCTTCCTGGCCGCGTCGGCGGCGGCGCTCGGCGCGTCGCACGGCCGCGTGCTGCTGGTCGATCCGTCGATCGGCGAGAGCCACACCGGTCATGGGATCGTGCTGCCGTCGTGCCTGCACGGCGGTCCCGGCCGCGCCGGCAACGGCGAAGAGCTCGGCGGACTGCGTGGGCTCTGGTTCTACCATCAACGAACCGCGGTGCAGGGTCCGGCGCCGGTGCTCGCCGAGCTCGCGAGCCGGGCGGTGGAGATCGCGCGGTGACCGCGTCGACCGAACCAAACGCGTCGGCCGAGAACGCCGCACCTGCGTTCTACAACGCCGCCGTCGATCTGATCGAGCGGAACCTTCCGGCGCGTGCCGAGAAGCCGGCGTTCGTCGACGAGTACGGCGCGTGCACCTACGGCGAGCTCGCGCGCCGCGTCGACCGCTGCGCCGGCGCGCTGCGCGCGTTCGGCATCGACGTCGAGCAGCGCGTCGTGCTCGGCCTGCTCGACACGATCGACTTCCCGACGGCGTTCCTCGGCGCGATCAAGGCCGGCGTCGTTCCGATCCCGGTCAACACGCTGTTCCAGCCGCTCGACTTCGCGTTCATCCTCGCCGACAGTCGCGCCAAGGCGGCGATCGTCTCGGCGGAGCTGCTCCCGGCGTACGAAGAAGCCGCGCGCCTCGCGAGCTGGACCGGGCGCTTCATCGTCTCCGATCCGCGCGGCACGCTGACGGACGCGCGCTATCCCACGCTCGCCGCGCTGATGGACGCCGCGACGCCGATCGCCAAGCCCGCGCCGACGCGGCCCGACGACGTCTGCTTCTGGCTCTACTCGTCGGGTTCCACCGGTAAGCCGAAGGGCACGCTGCACGTGCAGACGAGCATGATCCGCACCGCCGAGCTGTTCGCGCGCGACGTGCTCGGCATGCGCGAAGACGACGTCGTCTTCTCGGCTGCGAAGCTGTTCTTCGCGTACGGGCTCGGCAACGCGCTCTCGTTCCCGATGTCGGTCGGTGCGACGGCGGTGCTGCAGTCCGGCCGCGCGACGCCGGACGTCGTCAGCACGATCCTGCGCGAGCGCGGCGCGACGATCTTCTGCGGCGTGCCGACGCTGTTCGGCTCGCTGCTGGTCCACCCCGATCTTCCGGCCCGCGGCGAGATCGCGCTGCGGCTCTGTACGTCGGCCGGCGAGCCGCTCCCCGAAGAGATCGGCAAGAACTGGACCGCGCGCTTCGGCGTGGAGATCATCGACGGGATCGGCTCGACCGAGATGCTGCACATCTTCGTCTCGAACCGTCCCGGCGCGGTGAAGTACGGCACCACCGGTCTGCCGGTCCCCGGCTACCGCGTGCGGATCGTCGCCGAGGACGGCCGCGAGGTGGCGCCGGGCGAGCTCGGCGAGCTCGAGGTCAGCGGCGAGACGTCGGCGGTCCACTACTGGAACAACCGCGCGAAATCGCGCGCCACGTTCGCCGGCGAGTGGACGCGCACCGGCGACAAGTACCGCCAGGACGAGGAGGGGTATTTCGTCTACTGCGGACGCGTCGACGACATGCTGAAGGTCGGCGGGATCTGGGTCTCGCCGAGCGAGGTCGAGGCGGCGCTCGTCGCGCACGAGGCCGTCCTCGAAGCGGCGGTGATCGGCGTCGCCGATAAGAGCGATTTGATCAAGCCGAAAGCGTTCGTCGTGCTCAAGCCGGGGATCGAGCCGCGCGACGAGCTGGCCGAGGAGCTCAAAGCGCACGTGAAGAGCCGCTTGGCGCGGTACAAGTACCCGCGCTGGATCGAGTTCGTCACCGAGCTGCCGAAGACGGCGACCGGCAAGATCCGGCGGCACGTGCTGCGCGCCCGCGAGAACAAATGACGCGCGAGCCTACTGCGCGTGAGGTCGTCGCGGACGGCAAGCGGCTCGAAACGGTGCGCTACGAAGGCGACCCGGCGCGGCCGGCGCTCGTCATGCTGCACGAAGGGCTGGGCTCGGTCTCGTTGTGGCGCGATTTCCCGCAGCGACTCGCCGCCCGCACGCGCTGCAGCGTCGTCGCGTACTCGCGATACGGCTACGGCCGGTCCGAGGTGTTCGCGGAGCCTCGCGAACCCGACTACATGCACCACGAGGGAGAGGTCGTTCTCCCCGCGCTCCTCGCCGCGCTCGAGATCGAACGCCCGGTGCTCTTCGGCCACAGCGACGGCGCGTCGATCGCACTGATCTGCGCGGCGTCGCAGCCCGAGCTCGTGCGCGCACTCGTGCTCGAGGCCCCGCACGTCTTCGTCGAAGAGATCAGCGTGCGCAGCATCGCGGCGGCGAAGACCGCGTACGCGACGAGCGACCTCCCGGCAAAGCTCGCGCGTCACCATGCCGACGCTGATGCGACATTCTCCGGCTGGAACGAGATCTGGCTCGATCCACGTTTTCGCGACTGGAACATCGAGTCATATGCCGATCGCGTGCACTGCCCCGTCCTCATGATCCAAGGCAACGCCGACGAGTACGGCACCACGGCGCAGCTCGATGCGATCGCGCTGCGCGTCCTGCGTAGCGAGACGCTGCTCGTCCCCGGCGCCGGCCACAGCCCGCACCGCGACGCCCCGGAGCTTGTGATCGAGCGGATCGCGTCGTTCGTCGACTCCCTCTAACCGGCGCGGTCACGTACGGCCGTCATGGAGGATCGGCAGGAGCGTTCGGTAGGCGCGGCGCGCGAGCGTGCCCGGGCGGAGCGGTTCGATCACGTCGTGCGACGGCGGCAAGCCGGTGATGCGCTGCACGCTCACCGATCCGGCGGTTTGCGCAGACCAGAGGTCGGCGAGGTCGTGCGCGGCGGCGTTGTTGACCGCCGTCTCGCTCGCGTTGGTGACGATCGTGATCCGGCGCGTCGCAGGCGCCGTCGTGCGGGCGAGGCCTGCGAGCGCCGACGCGATCCCGAGCGCTTCGGCGATCGCGTGCGTCGGATAGCGTGGATAGCCGTGGTCCGGCATCTGGCGCTCGCGGCGTAGGGGGTCCCACCACAGAAAGACGTTCGGCAGCGTGCGCAGCGCGGTGACCAGCGTCGCGGTCGCGGCGCGCGGCACGCACGCGACGCCGAGGAACGGCGCGATCGCGACGACGTGGTCGACGCTCTCGTGCTGCGCGATCCAGGCGGCGAGCAGCCCGCCGAGCGAGAATCCCGCCACGGTGACGGAGACGCCGAGGCCACGCGCGATCGCGAGCGCTTCGCGCGCGGCGTCGAGCAGATGCTCCCCGCGCAGGTCGCGCAGCTGTGTCGTCAGCCGGTCGCGGGCGCCGTGCCCGGGCAGGCGCGGGACGAGCACCGTGTCGCCACGACCGTGCAGGCTGCGCGCGAGCGCGTCGCACTGCATCGGGCTGGCGGTGAGGCCGTGCAACAGCAGCACGACGCGCGGCGTGCGGTGTCCGTGCGCGAGCAGGATCGAGCCGCTGCGGGCGTGGATCGTCGCGTCGTCGCGCCGCCGCAGCGTCTCGTAGCGCTGCAGGGCGGCGGCGTACTCAGGCGACACGCGCGTACCGGCGCACGATCCGCTGCAGCGCGGCGTAGTCGACCTTCGCGTTGTGGCGCGGGTCGACGGGGACCGGCCCGGTGACGACGCGGTCGATCTCGGCGAACGCGACCGCAGCGCGGATCGCGCGCTCGTCGATGCGCCGGTTCGGCAGCGGCTCGACGAGCAGGATGCGCATTCCGTCGACCCCCGCGATCGCGCAGCGCGCGATCTCGGGCCGATACGCGAGCGCGCACTCGACGCGCAGCGGCTCGAGCGTCCCACGCGCGTCGTCGATCGTGCCCGCGACGCGCCCCACCAGCCACAGCCGGCCCGTCTCGTCGCGATAGCCGAGATCGCCGGTGCGGTGCCACATCGTCGCGCCGGCGCGGATCTTCGTGGTCGCATCGTCGGCACGGTCGAGGAAGTGCGGTACGACATGCGGGCCTGCGACGACGATCTCGCCGACGGCTCGCGGCGGCAGGGCGAGCCGAAGCGGCGCGTTGTCTTCGGCGAACGGCCCGAACACGGCGCCGCGTTCGGTCGCGACGACGGCGATGCGTCCCGGGGCGCAGGGAACGCCGGCGAGCAGTCCGGCGCCGCCGCGCATCGCGTCGTGATCGTCAGGCGTGACGTCCGCTGCGTCCAGGATTGCGATCGGTTCGGCCTCGGTGCTTCCGTAGACGGCGAGGATCCGCGCGTTCGGCGCGATCCTGCGCAGTGCGGCGGCGAGCGGCGGCATCACCGGCGCGCCGCCCGAGGCGGTCAGCCGAAGCGCGGGCAGCGTCTCGCCGCGCGCTTCCAGCGCGGCGGCGAGGTTCGTCAGCAGCGCCGGCGAGGCGACGATCCGCGCGACGCCGTGCGCGCGCATCCGGGCGGCGAGCTGCGCCGCGTCGGCGCGCGCGGGCCGGCGCAGGTCGATCCCCGGCAGCAGGCAGGTCGCGCCCGCGGCGAGTTCGGCCAGCAGCACGATCGGCATCGTGCAGAGTGAGGTCGCCTCGCACGGCGCGAGTGCCGCGGCGAGCGCGTCGATCTGCGCGTGCGCAACGCCGTGCGAGCGGAGCATCGCCTTCGGCGTGCCGGTGCTGCCCGAGGTGAAGGTGAGCATCGCGGGATCGCCGTCATCGCGCGCGACGACCTCGCCGTCCGACGCGACGCCGGCGTGGATGATGTCGAACGCGAACGGCCCGCCAACCGTCGCGAACCGCATCGCGCGGCGCAGCGCCGGGATCGCCGCGACTGCCGCCCAGCCGATCCCGCCCGCGAGCACCGCCCGCGGCGGATAGGCGAGCACGCAGCGCGCCAGCGCGCCGAGGTCCGCGCCCGGCGGCGGGATCGCGGGAACGAGCCCGGCACGCAGCATCCCGATCAGCGCGACGTACAGCTCCAGCGTCACGGGATGCGCGATCAGCACCGTGTCGCCCGGACGCAGGCCGTGGTTGCGCAGCGCCGCCGCGACGCGCGCGCTCGCCGCGTCGAGTGCCGCGTACGAAAGCGTGCGCCCGGCTCCGGCGTCGACGAACGCGATCCGTTCGGGGTGCGCGGCGGCCCGCCCGCAGATGATCCGAGCGACGTTCACGAGAGCTCCTTACCGAAGACGGCGTAGCGGCGGAAGATGATGGCTTGCGCGGCCAGCGAGCGCGCGACGCTCCCGTCGTGCTGGAGCGCCGAGATCGCGCGCGTCGCGCCGAGCGCGTGTGCCGCGGCGCGTGCATGGTCGGTGAGGACGAAGCCGAGTCCGGCCAGCAGGCGGTCGGGGTCGCGCACGACCGTTTTCAGCACGACCGTGTGCGGCACGCGCGGATCGCGCAACGCGAACAGTGCGCCGGCGATCCGGCCGTCGCGGACGGCGACGGGGCACAGGCGCGGGTCGAGCAGCGGCGCCAGTGGGCGATACAGCGCGGCGAACGCCTCGAACCCGATCGGCGCGTAGAGCGCCGCGTCGCGGAAGCCGCGCAGCGCGAGCGTGTGGATCTGCGCGAGCTCGTCGTCGAAGCGCGCGAGATCGAGCGGGCGCAGCACGATCCCGGCCGCGCGCAGCCGCGCCTCGAGCGCCGGAGCGCGCGGGTCGCGCGTGCCGAGCGCGTCGTCGCGATACGACGCGTACGTCTCGAGCGGCGCGAACCCCGCGCGCTCCCACGGCACCGTCGCCGCCACCGGCGAGTACGGTTCGAGCGCGAACGGCGGCGTACCGTCGGTCCAGGTCACCAGCCGGTAGCGATGCCAGGTATCACCGTCGACGGGACCGGCGGCCAGCGTGCAGCCGGCCGCGCGCAAGCGTTCCGCGGCGCGCGCGAGGAGGATGTTCGTTGCATCGTCGTCGCACGACTCGAGCGCGCCGACGAAGCCGGTGCGGCGACCCTCGTGCGTGGGGATTCCGCCCCACCACAGCGAGCACCGCGCGCGAACGATCCCGCGCGCGCGCAATTCGAGCACGTCGTCGGGCGCGGTGATCGGCGGGCGTGCGAGGGTGGGCGTCATGGCGAAACTCCCGTGAAGAGACGAAGCGCGAGCAGACCGGCGAGTGGGATCGCCGCGTTGTCGAGACCGTCGCCCGCGAGCGCCTCGGCGAGCGTCGTCGCGAGCGCGAACGCCGCCACGGCGGCGACGCCGAGCCCGTCCGGCAAGACGGCGGCGACGACCGCGGCCACCGCGAAGAACGCGCACGATCCTTCGAGCGACTTGTGCGCGCGGCCGACCGCGAACCGATGCCGGCCGAAGCTGCGCCCGACCAGCGCCGCCGCGGTGTCGCCGAGCGCGAGCGTGAGGATCGCCGCGACGTTTGCGGTGGGGTGGTCGTGCGCCAGCACGAACGCGAGCGCGACGCCGCCCACGAACGCGAACTCGCCGAACGAGGCGCGCGCGATCCCGTGCAGCGCGCAGCCGAAGCGTGCCTTGAGCGCCGGGACCGCGCGCAGCGCGAACAGGCCCGCGCATGCCGCAAACGCCAGCATCAGCACCGGCGCGTCGTCGCGGAACAGCCACGGCAGCGGCAGCGCCGCCAGCCCGAGCGCGACGTGCGAGGCTTTGCGTGCGACCTCGGCTTCCCAGGCGAAGCGTCGAGCGAGGACGCCGATCCCGCCGACCAAAAGCGCCAGTGCGGCGGCGACGAGCACCGCGGTCATCGTGCTTGCTCCACGACGAAGTCGCCGTAGAACGGAACGCGGTCGCGGGCGCGCAGCGGCGCCGCGAGGTCCTCACGCGCGGCCAAGAACGGTGCGAGCGCCTCCGGCCGGTGGCGCGGCACGAGCATGTTCCAGTACGCGAGTCGCGCGCCGGGCGCCGAGACGGCGGCGATGCGCGCCAGCAGCGACGCGTACTCGGCGTCGTCGACGTACTCGAAGACGTCGGAGAGATTCCAGCCGTCGATGAGCGGGCCGTCGTGCGCGTCGACGAACTCCTCGAGCGAGGTGCGGCGGATCTCGAGCCGGTCCAGGTTCGCGCGGATCGCCTCGTAGGACTCCGCGCGCAGCGCCGGCGGCAGGTCGTCGCCGTGCGCGCCGGTCAGAATCCAGCGGAGGTACGGGTTCGTGCCGGCGTCGTCGTCGCGCAGCGAGCGCGCGATCCGCGCGAGCAGCCGCTGCGAGACCGGTCCGTCGGCGTGCGCGAAGAAGCGCGGGTCGCGGCCCAGAGCGCCCATCGTGGAGCGTGCGAAGAACAGGTGGAACGCGAGCCGCCAGCGCGGCGTGTCCCAGCGCTCGGCGTAGAAGCGTGCGCGCTCGCCGTCGTCGCAGGCGAGCAGCTCGTTCACGGTCTCGCGCGAGTGGATCAGCGGCAGGACGACGGTGCGGAACAACGCGAGATAGCGCTCGAAACGCCCGGCGCTGCCGATCCCCGCGCGGATCGCGTCCGGCCGCGCGTCCCAGTACGCGCGGGGGGCGTCGTGCAGAAGGGGACGGCAGCGCGCGTAGAGCTTGCGACGCGCAGCGTGCGGACGCGATCCGACGAGCGCGAGCAGCTCTTCGTGGCTGAGCGCCCGATAGGCGGCGACGCGCAGTTCCAGCGCGGCGAGCTGCGCCGGCTCGCGGTCGAGCGCGATCACCCGCGCCGGCCCGGCCGCCAGCATCGCCAGCGCGTTGTCGCCGGCCGACGCGATCGCGACGTACGTTCCGCCGGGCCGGACGGCGAGTGCGGCGACCAGCACGTCGGCATCCTCCCAGCATTGCGCGTAGCGCAGCGCGTTCATGACGCGCGCTCCAGCCGGCGGACGAGGCCGGTCGCTCCGTCGAGCTCGACGAGATCGCCGTCGCGCAGCCACGCGGTGAGGCCGCGGATCGCGACGATCGAGGGGATCGCCATCTCGCGCGAGACGATCGCCGCGTGCGAGAGCTGGCTGCCGCGCTCGACCAGGATCGCGGCGGCGGCCGGGAACAGCACGACCCAGCTGGGATCGGTGCGTTCGGCGACGAGGATCTCTCCGGCGTGCAGCGTCTCGCGCGGATCGCGCACGACCCGTACCCGCGCCCGGACGACGCCGGGACAGCAGGGCGTGCCGGTCCGGACCGTATCGTCCAACATGGCGGCAGGCGGCGCCGAGAGCGGGGCGACCGGAAGATCCCGCGTCGCGAAGCGGCTGGGCGGGGCGGGAGCCGCGGCGTAGCGCGCGCTCTCAGCGCTCCGCACCGCGGCAAGTGCGCGCAGTTCGCGGCTCGCGGCGTTTCCTTCGGCGAAGCCGAGCAGCTCGTCGATCGTGAGGTGGAAGACGTCGCGCGCGTCGCCGATCGCCCCGCGTCGCGCGAGCACGCGGCCCATCGCCAAGAAAATCCGCCGCACGCGGCCGAACACGCGCGTCCGCTCGAAGCGCAGGTTTTCCCGCGCGACGATGCGGGCGCGCGCCCACGAGACCAGGCGGGCGAAGACGAACGCCTGCATGGGCCGCGCTCGCAGCGCGGTGCGCGCGCGCCGTTCGGCGCCGGCGCGCATCCGTTCGGCCGCGGCGGTCGGGTCGACGTTCGCAGCGTCGCGCAGCCGGGCGATCGCCTCGAGCAACGGCTGCGGATCGTCGTGCAGCGTCGGGCTCTCCAGCTTCAGCTCGCTCTCGCAGCGGTCGCCGAACCGCGCGACGTAGGCCGCGAGCTCGCGAGCGAACGCGTCGCGGTCGCCGGCGGCGTCGAGTGCCGCCAGGCGCTGCACGGCGCGCGCGGGCTCGGCACTCGTCATTCCACCGCTTCCGGCGAGCAGCGCCGGCGCCAGCGTGACGTCGCCGCACCAGCGCTCCGCGGCACGTTTGAGCAGCCCGAACGAAAGCATCACGAAAAAGTCGTTGGCGATCGGCACGTTCCAGCGCTCGAGCAGCGCGCGCTCGAGTCGCCGGTATTCGCCGGCGAGCTCGGTCAGCGACGCGCGTTCGAGCGGCGGCCCGCCGCTCAGCGTCGTCTCGACGTGAGCGTGGAAGCGTTCGACGTCGCCGGGGAGCCGCACGGCGGCGATCGCGAGCGCGACGGCGGTGCGCGCGAGCATCGCGGCGTCGCGCAGCTTCCCGCGGCGGCAGCCGCGCGCGATCGTGTCGGCGAGCTCCGGCGGGATCGCTTCGCGCACCCCCATCATCTCTTCCATCAACCGGCGGTTGAGACGATAGCCCGGGAGCAGCGCCAGCATGCGGTACCAGCGCACCAGGTCGTACATCATCCGCCCTTCGATCCGTCCGACCAGTCCTTCGAAGGTCTCGGCGTGCGCGTCGATCGCGTTGCGCGGGACGGCGGCGAAGCGGAAGAACGCGCGATATGCGCCCGCGTACGCGTGACGCGCGAACGAGTAGGTCAGTGCGCCGACGACGCCGCCGTAGCTCTCCGCGATGTTGCTGTCGTCCCAGATCGCGACCGGCACGGCGGCGGCCGCGGTGACCGGTCGCGCCTGCAGCGCCCAAAGGCGTCCGGCCGCGAAGGTGAACTCGACGTCCTGCGGGCCACCCGCGGCGTTCGCGATGCGGCGCGCGAGCGACGCGACGGCGTGCACCTGCGCGTCGTCGAGGACGGCGCGCGTCGCGCCCGGCTCGGCGATCGTACGCGCCGCGATCGTGCCGTCGCGCTCGACGTGCCACATATCGGTGACGGCGTCGCCGTCGACGACGGCGGCGGCGAGCCCGCGCGCTGCGGTCACGACAACCACGTCGCCGCCGCCGATCGGGTCGATCCCGAACGCGACGCCGCTCGCTTCGCCGATGACCATGCGCTGCACGATCACCGCCATCTCGACGCCGTGCGCTGCGCCGGCGTACGCACGCAGCGCATCGCTCGACGTCGATTCGCGCACACGACGGATCGCCGCTGCTACATCGTCGCGCGAGACGAACAGCAGGCTTGCGAACTGCCCCGCGAACGACGCGTGCGCGCCGTCTTCGATCGTCGCGGACGAGCGCACCGCGAACCGCTCGTCGCCAAGCCGCGACAGCGCTTCTTCGAGTGCATCGCCGTCGTCTTCCGTCCAATCCGGCGTGATGACGAACCAGGGCGGTACGTTGCAGCCGGCGTCGCGCAGGCGCGCGAGGCCGGCTGCTTTCCCGCCGGTCTGCGCGAGGTCGGCGGCGTCGACGTCGCCGGGGAAAACGATTCCGCGATGCGCGCGGGTTTGCAGAGCGATCATCGCAGCACGTGTACTCCAAGCGGAATGACGCCGAGGAAGAGGTAGGAGCCGAGGGTCCATGCACCGGTCATGGCCTCGATGCGGCGGCCGCCGCCGGCCCGCCGCGAACGCAGGAAGACGACCGCGCAGGCCGCGGCCGCGAGTGCGAGCGCGCCGAAGACGAGGATGTCGACGCGCGCGAAGCCGACGTGCGCGGCGGCGACCGTCGCGAGGGCGACGTTGCACGCGATCGCGCCGGCCCAGATCGCCGTCGCGCGCCCGCGGCCCCACAGCGCGGTGTAGGTCTCGACACCCGGCTCCTCATCGTGCGGTGCGCGGATCTTGCGCCCGAGCTCGACGACCAGACCGTTGACGAACGTCACCGCAAGGAACCAAACGAGGGCGTGCGGAGCGGCCGCGCCGGCGACGAGCCAGTCGAACCCGCTGACGTACCAGTCGAGCAGCGGGACGATCACCATGTGCGAGGCGACGTAGACGACGGGATGCGCGCGCAGCCAATCGCGAGCGAAGAACTCTTTGCTCATCAGCGCGAACCACACCCAGACGAGCAGCAGCCCGGGGACGAGCCGCACGTCGACGGCAAGCGCGATCGCAAGCTGGAGCGCCATGCAGCAAGCACCGGCGACGGTGAGTTCGCGCAGCGTCACCAGGCCGCGCGGGACGGGACGGTACGGGCGCCAGCGCGCATCCTCTTCCGCGTCCTTGCACTCGTCGGCGATGCGCAGCAGCGCAAACATCAGCAGCGAGGATGCGAAGCCGGCCGCCAGCAGCGGCCAGTGCGGAAAATGATCCGCGCCGCGGGCGAGCGCGGAGAAGGCGATCGCGGACGCGCTGAACGCGGCGATCAGCGCCCCGTTCTGCAGCGGCGGAAAACGCTCGCGGGCGTAGACGAACCAGCGGTTCATGCCGACGCGCTCGCGCACGCGTTCGCGCCGTCGCGGGCGAACCGGCGATGGGCATCGGAGAACTCGTGCGCGCAAAGCGATGCGGTCAGCGAAATCTCACCGGCCAACGTGACCGCGGCGACGATCTCGGCCAGCGCGTCCGCGGTCGGCGGCTCGTCGCCGCGCGAGAGCAGGCGTGACGCCGCACGCTGCGTCGGCAGGCCGGTGCCGCCGCCGACCGTCGCGACGACGACGTTCGGCATCGTCACGCAAGCGTACAGCGCGCCGTCCGGCGCGACGTCGAGCCGCGTGATCCCGATTGCGGACTCGGCGACGCACGCGACATCCTGGCCGGTCGCCAGGTAGAACGCGGCGAGTGCGTTCGCGTACATCCCCTGCATCCCGATCGTGCCGGTCATCGCCGCTGCGACCGCGCCGGTCCGCCAGTATGTCGCCAATGCCTCGGGGGTCACGCGCAGCCGCTCTCCGAGCAGTGCGGCAGGGATCGTCACGTCGGCGCACACGCGCCGGCCGCGCGTCGAAAGCAGCGCGTGGGCGGCGGCCTTCTTGTCGCCCGACGCGTTCGACTCGACGGCGAACGCGCGCGGCCGCACCGGCGCACAGCTCACCACTTCGGCGCACAGAGCCTCGGTCGCGAACGTCACCATGTTCTGGCCCGCCGCTTCGCCGGTCGCGTACGCGCAGTCGAGATACAGGTGGTTGCCTTCGATCGTCGTGCCGACGTCGAGCAGCCGCGCGTGGCGCGAGGTCGCTTCGGCGGCGGCGCGCAGGCGATCGGCGTTCTCGCGCACCCACAGCGCCGCGATCGTCGCCTCGCGCAAGTCCGCGTAGGTGAAGACCGGCGCGCGGTGCATGCGCGCGTCGAGGACGCGGGCGACGCAGCCGCCGGCGCGCGTCAGGAGCTGCGCACCGCGGCTGTACGAGGCGACGAGCGCCGCTTCGGTGGTGGCGAGCGGGACGTAGTAGGTCCCACGCGCCGCGCCGCCGTGGATCGTCAGCGGCCCTGCGATCCCGACCGGGACGCGAACGGTCCCGATGAAGTTCTCGATGTTGCGCTCGTAGGTCGCGGGATCGTCGCAGCCGAGGTCGGCGAGTGGGAGGAGATGCCTGACGCGGTTCATGCCACGACGATAGCGGGCGGGGGGTGCCGCTGGCGTCCGTAGAACTACGGAGGTCCCCTATGAGCGCGAAGAATCCGTTCGACCCTCTCGGCGTCGGCGCCATGTCGATGGAAGTCTGGCGCGCGATGATGACCTCGCCCGGCGCGCTGCTCGAAGCGCAGGCCGAGTTCGGCCGAGCGCTCACCGACGTCGCCGCGCGCGGCGCGAGCGCTGCCTCCGACACCGAGCCGGCCGGGACCCCGGTCGTCGCGCCGGACCCTGGCGACCGCCGCTTCAGCAATCCGGTGTGGACGACGAATCCCTACTTCGACGCGCTCAAACAGGGCTATCTGCTCTCGGTCAAAGCGGTGCTCGGGTCGATCGACGCCGCCGAGGGGATCGACGACGCGACGAAACGGCGGGTGAAGTTCTTCGCCAAGCAGTTCACCGACGCGATGAGCCCGACCAACGTTCCGTGGTTCAACCCCGACGTGCTCGAAGAGACGATGCGCAGCGGCGGTGCGAACTTCCGCCGCGGCATGGAGAACGTGCTCGAGGACGCGCGCAACAACGAAGGCCGCCCGGCGCTGGTCGACGAGTCGGCGTTCGAAGTCGGCAAGAACGTGGCGACGACGCCCGGCAACGTCGTCTTTCGCAACGAGCTGATCGAGCTGATCCAGTACGCCCCGACGCAGGAAGCGATCTACGCGCGGCCGCTGATCATCGTCCCGCCGTGGATCAACAAGTTCTACATCCTCGACCTGCAGGCCGCGAACAGCTTCGTCAAGTACGCGACCGACGCCGGGCGCAACACCTTCGTGATCTCGTGGCGCAATCCGGACGCCTCGCTCGCCGACCTCACCTGGGCCGACTATGTGAAGCTCGGACCGCTGGCGGCGATTCGCGTCGCGAGCGAGATCGCCGCCAGCCCGGACGTCGACGCGATCGGCTACTGCATCGGCGGCACGCTCCTCTCGACCGCTCTCGCCTACCTCGCGCGCACCGATTCGAAGGTCGTGAACACCGCGACGTTCTTCGCGGCGCTCGTCGATTTCACCGATCCGGGCGATGTGATGGCGTTTCTCACCGGTGAGGCGCTGGCGTTCATCGAAGGTCAGATGGCCGAGAAGGGTGTGCTCAGCGGGCGCGCGATGGCCGACACGTTCAGCATGCTGCGTGCGAACGACCTCATCTGGGGCGTCGCCGTCAACCGCTATCTGCTCGGCCGTGACGCGCCGGCGTTCGACCTCCTGTACTGGAACAGCGACGCCACGCGGATCCCGCGCGCCGCCCACTCGTACTACTTGCGCCAGATGTACGTCGAGAACAACCTCGCGAAGCCCGACGCCCTGGAGGTCGACGGCGTCCCGATCGACCTCGGCCGGATCACGCTGGACACCTACTGTGTCGCGACCTCCGAAGACCACATCGCGCCCTGGCGCTCGGTCTACGCGATGACCCGGCACTTCGGCGGGCCGACGACGTTCCGGCTCGGTGCCTCGGGGCACATTGCCGGGATCATCAGCCCGCCCCAGAAGAAGAAGGCGGTGTGGTGGGGCACGCCGCCCGGAACCGCCAACCCGCCCGATCCCGACGCGTGGCTCGCCGCCGCGCCGAGGCACGAGGGCTCGTGGTGGCCCGACTGGACGGCCTGGCTCGCGCAACGCTCGCCCGCTCAGATTCGTTCTCCGGAAGCACCCGGTAGCGAGCACTATCCATCGCTCGGCGACGCGCCGGGTACATACGTTCTGGAGCGCTGAACCCGTCGACCCGGAGGCGTCATGCATCGTTCGCTCGTCCGCCAGCCCGTCTCTCTCCTGATCGCGGTCCTCGCCGCCGGGTTGGCGTTCGCCGCCCCCGGCGCGGCGCGCGCCGATGGCGACGCCGCTGCGAACAACGGCGTCGGGGTCGCGCGGATCAGCGCGCTCGAAGGATCGGTCACGCTCCAGCGCGGCGACTCCGCCACGGCGACCGCCGCGGTCATCAACGCTCCGGTGCTGGGCGCCGACTATGTGACCACGGCGCAGGGAGCGCGCGCGGAGATCCAGTTCGACGCCGCGACCGCCGTCCGGCTCGGCGAGGGCGTGCAGCTCCGCTTCACCCACATCGACACCGCCGACCGCCAGCTGCAGCTCGCCGACGGGACGATCGCGGTGCGCCTGCTGCGTGCCGCCGGCGACGCGCGCATGCAGATCGACACCCCCTCGATCTCGGTTCGCCCGCATGCGGCCGGCAGCTACCGGATCTCGGTCGACGCCGCCGGCGCGACGCAGGTCACCGTGCGGTCGGGACGGGCCGAGATCGTCACCCCGGACGGGCTACAGATGGTCGGCCCCGGCACGACGCTCGCCGCGTCCGGGCCCGCCTCGAACCCGACGATCACCAGCCTTTCAGCGCTCGCCGTCGACGACTTCGACCGCTTCAACGCCGACCGCGACCAGCGTGAGATGCGTGCCCTCACCGACACGTACGCTCCGCCCGGCGTGGCGGGGATCGACGATCTCGACACCTACGGACGCTGGGTGAGCGACGGCTCGTACGGCACGGTGTGGGCGCCCTCGTACGTCGCACCGGGCTGGGCGCCGTACCGCGACGGGCGCTGGGTTTGGGAGAACGCGTACGGTTGGACCTGGATCGGCTCCGAGCCGTGGGGCTGGGCGCCGTATCACTACGGGCGCTGGTACCACAGCGCGGCGTACGGCTGGTGCTGGGTGCCGTCGCGTGCCTTCGTGGCGTGGAGCCCGGCGCTGGTCGGGTTCGTGACGTTCGGCGGCGTCGGCTTCGGCTTCGACACGATCGGCTGGGTGCCGCTCGCGCCGTTCGAGCCGTTCACCCCGTGGTGGGGCTTCGGCCATACGACCTTCGTGAACGTCACCAACGTGTTCGTCGATCCCCCGCGGCGCCACCACGACCGCGACGTGATCGCACGGCCGTTCTTCAAGAACTGGCACGATGGCGGCGGCACCGCGGTCGCGCGGCAGCGCTTCCTCGAAGGCCGATTCGATCGCAAGGTCGCGGTGACGCCGGATCGCATGCGCACCGCACAGACGGTTCGCGGAACCGTTCCGATCGTGCCGAGCGTGGCGAACCTGCGCTTCAGCGATCGTCCGGTCGCGCCCGTGGTCGCAATGCGCCACACGTCCGTCGAACCGCTCCACACGACGCCGTCGGATCCGTGGACGCGCTTCACGACGACGCGCGCTGCGCCCGCGCACCGGGTCACCGTGATCGACGGGACCACGGTGACGAGCGCGAAGCCCGCCACGGCAGCCGTGCGCGCGATAGCGCCGGTGACCCGGAGCGCACACGATACGCCGGCCTGGTCGCGCTTCGAAGCGGCGTCCGGGTCACGCGCGGTCGCGCCACGCGAAGCGACCGTGATCCGCGAGCCCGTGATCCGCGACCCCGGCGCCGTGCGCGAGCGAACGACCCTACCGGCGTACGCGCGCCCGGTCTACCGCGGCGATTCGGTGCAGCGCAGCCTGCCGGTGCAGCGCGCTGAGCCATCGTATCGCGCCGAGCCCGTGCAGCGCGCGCAATCGGTGCAGCATAGCGCGCCGGTGCAGCACACCCAGCGCACGGAGACGCACGCCGCGCGATCAACGACGACCCACCACTGAGCGGGGGTTAGACCAGCGCGGTACCGATTAGGCCGTTGCGCGTGACCAGCGCGGCGAGCGCGTCTTCGGTCGCGCGTTTCGTTCCCGCGGGGCGCTGCGGCAACACCAAGTAGCGCACCTCGGCGGTGCTGTCCCACACGGTGATCTCGACGTCGTCGCCGAGCTGCGTGCCGAACTCCGCGAGCACGCCGCGCGGGTCGCGCACCGCGCGCGAGCGATACGCGTTGCTCTTGTACCATGCCGGCGAAGGTCCGAGCAGCGCGAGCGGATAGCACGAGCAGAGCGTGCAGACGATCAGATTGTGCCGGCCCGGCTCGTTGGCGACCACGCGCAGCTTCACCGGCGCCCAGTGGGCGAGATCGATCCCCAGCTCCGCGACGGCCGCGTTCCCGTCGGCCAGCAGGCGCCGGCGGAACTCCGGGTCGACCCAGGCGCGCGCGACGATGCGCCCGCCGTTGGCAGGCTGCGCGCGCGAGAGGAACGCTTCGATCGACGCGTCGAGCTCGCGCTCGGTCAGCACGTGCGCGTCTTCGAGCGCGCCGACGAGCGTCTTCACGCGGTTCGCGGCGCTGCCGGACGCCTCGTGGACGTGGCTCATTCGGAGGCCTCCAGATACGACTCGAACAGATCGGCGCAGACGCTGCCGTGCGCGTCGCCGTCGGCGCCCCACACGTCGCGGGTCGAGAAGCGGACGGTATAGGCCGCTTCTTTCGCGGAGCGAACGCCCGCCGCGCGCTGATCGGAGAACGGCAGCGTTCCGAGGAGATACTCGATCCGGCCGACGCGCCCGCGCAGGTAGACCGGCAGCCGCGTGTGGCCGGCCGGATTCATCAGCCGGGTGCGGACGCGATCACCGACCTGGAACATCGAGCACGCCTTTGCGGCGGATCAGCGACTCGAGCGCGAACAGCCAGCGCTCGTAGTACGACGCCTCGAGATACTCGGCCGGCGGCATCTGCTCGAGCGCGTCGCGAAACTCGTCGAGCGTGTACCAGCCGGCGCGCAGCAGGAAGCGATTGATCGCGAAAACGCGCGCTTCCCATTCGTGATGAAAGGCCGGTTCGTCGCTTTCGATCTCCAGCGGGCCAAAGCCGTGGAGCCCGCCCATGTCGTGGATGCGGCTCATCCTCGTCGTTCGCCCTACGAGCGGCCGAGCTTGACGCGGCGGAACTCGGCCTGCTGGAGCGGGCGCCCGGCGTGCTTCTTCCCGGCCGCGTTCGGGACGATGCGGCGTTCCACGAGGTTGCGCCGCATCATGTCCTTGAGCCGCGCCAGCACCGTGAAATGGTTCGCGTTCAGCCGAGCGGCGAGCACGTCGGCGCTCTGCCAGTCGTCGGTCAACAGCGGTAAGAGACGGTCGTCCCAGCTCGAGCCGCCTGCCTCGCCGGCGGCCCCCGAATCGCTCACGTCGCTCGCTCCATCGCTGCAGCGCTTTCGCCGCGTGGCGTGCCGACCGCTCCTGGCAGGCGGTTTCAGCCGCGGCGGCGGCGTCCGGACGTGTGCGGGTTCTGCAGCAAGCAGATCGTGATGAACTCGCGGAGCGCGCGCACCGCGAAGAGCGGATTGCGTGAATCGCTGACGGCGTCGCCGGCATAGACCGGCGGCGTGAAGACGAGCGGCGTCTGCGCCGCGCGCAGCACCGGTTCGAGATCGCGAAAGGCGGCGCTGCATTCGCCGCGCGTCAGGGTGACCAGCGAGCCGCCGGCTTGCGTCCCGTCGGCGCCCAGCAGCATGGGCCGGAGGTACGCGCCCGCGCGTTCGCCGCCGTCGAAGCCTTCGATCACCGGTCGAGCGTACCGCCGCACGGCCCCCGCCGCAAGGAGCGGCCGACGGATCGACCCTGAGCCGATGGTCCCCACCCGGTCGGAGAGGTTCTAGGCGTGGCCGAACAGCGGCAGCTCCACGTCCGCGAGCGCGCCTTCGATCGTGAGCAGCCGGCGTTTCGTCGCGGTGCCGCCCGGCGCGGAGAAACCGCCTATTTTTCCGCGCGCCGCGAGCACGCGGTGGCAGGGCACGACGATCGGAAACGGGTTCTCGCCGAGCGCCTGTCCGACGGCGCGTGCCGCGCCGGGATCGCCGAGCCGCGCCGCGACCTCGCCGTACGAGAGCGTCGACCCCGGCGGTATCGCGCGCGCGATCTCGTACACGCGGCGGTTGAACGGCGGGATGTGCTCCATGTCGACCACGACGTCCGACAGATCGGTCGTCTCGCCTACGAGTAGCGTCACGATGCCGGCGATCGCGCGCTCGACGGACGCCGGCGGCGGCGTTTCGCCGGCCTCCGGGAACCGCCGCCGCATGCGCGCGCGCGTCGCTGCTTCGCTCGCCTCCGGAAGCTGCACCGCGACGACGCCGCGCTCGGCCCACACGATCCCGCACGAGCCGATCGCCGTATCGAACAGTGCAAATCCCCGGCCGCTCATACCTTACTGTAACACGCCTTCGGGTCCGCAGGGCTTCAGGGGCAGACCCTGAACGCGACCTCCCGGATGGCGCCGCTTGCGATCGTATTCGTGCAGATGCCATGGGCCACGGTGCTGCGCCCATCGATCGCGCTCGGCATCCTGAAGCGGCTGTGCGACGAACAGTCCGTCACCGCGAGCGTGCTCTATCCGAACCTCGACCTCGCCGCCGAGATCGGACCGAACGCGGCAAAGCCGTTCTCCGACGAGCGCTCGTTCTTCGGCCTGTCGGAGCATCTCTTCGCTGCCGACATGTTCGGGCCGGCCGCGCTCGACAGCGACGCGTTCCTCGATTTGGCGCATCCCGACCTCGATCGCGGCTCGCTCACGGCGCTGCGCGATGAGGCCGTCCCGGCGTTCCTCACCCGTACGGCGGACCGCATCCTGGCGCTCGATCCGGACGTGGTCGGTTTCACCGCGACGTTCAACCAAGCGATGCCGAGCCTCGCGCTCGCGACACGGCTCAAACGCGCGCGCCCGTCGATCGAGGTCATCGTCGGCGGAGCGTCGTTCGACGGCTCGATGGGCGCGGAGTACCACCGTGCGCTTCCGCACGCCGTCGATCACGTCTTCATCGGCGAAGCCGAAGAGTCGTTTCGCGAGTACCTGCGGCGCAAGCTCGCCGGCGTCCCGACCGCGGAGATCCCCGGCACGACGTACTTCGCCTCCGGCGGAGTCCACACGGTTGCGGGACGCCCGCTCGCCGATATGGACGCCAGCCCATCGCCGGACTACGACGCGTTTTTCAGCGAGCGAGAACGCGTCGCGACGCAAACCGGAGTCGAGTTCGAGGTCGGCCATCTCCCCTTCGAAAGTTCGCGTGGCTGCTGGTGGGGCGCGAAGAACCAATGCACGTTCTGTGGGATCAACCCTGAGATCCTCGGCTTCCGGCACAAGAATCTCGACACCGTCGTCGCCGACATCGCGGGACTTTCGCAGCGCTACGGCTCCGTGCGGCTGACCGCGACCGACTGGATCCTCTCGCGCTGGCATTGCGACGAACTGTTCCGGCGCATCGCCGAGCTCGAGCTCGACCTGCAGATCTTCTACGAGATTCGCGCCGATTTGACCAAGGCGCAGATCGCGCGCATGCGCGACGCCGGCGTCGTCGAAGTGCAGCCGGGGATCGAGTCGTTCTCAACCGACCTCCTGAAATTGATGCGCAAAGGGACCTCGCGCATCAGGCACGTGCAGTTCCTGCGCTGGACGCGCGAGTACGCCATCAACACCGCGTACAACATCCTGTGCGGCTTCCCCGGCGAGCGTGCGGAATGGTACGACGACATGGCCGCCTTCCTCCCGAGCATTCGCCACCTGCAGCCGCCGCAGACGTTCGGGCCGATCGAGCTGCACCGCTTCTCGCCGCTGTTCGAGAACGCCGGCGCGTTCGGCGTCGATTCGCGCTCGCTGCGCGTGGAATACCAGCACAACTTCCCGGCGGGGATGGTCGATCCCGACAAGATCGGGTATTTCTTCGAGTTCCATTCCTCGCTCGTGCCGGAAACGACCGCCGCGCGCGCTGCGGTCTCCGCCGTGGTCGACCCGTGGAGCGCGGATTGGCAAGCAAAGTCGATGCCGGTGTACGACTACGC
The DNA here is from genome assembly GCA_003168375.1 of Vulcanimicrobiota bacterium. Classification (GTDB taxonomy): domain Bacteria; phylum Vulcanimicrobiota; class Vulcanimicrobiia; order Vulcanimicrobiales; family Vulcanimicrobiaceae; genus Vulcanimicrobium; species Vulcanimicrobium winogradskyi. The sequence continues at coordinate 694,066 of PMSI01000001.1, read as the reverse complement.
ATTCGGGCCCGACTACGTTCTGATCGTCGACGCGCGCGAGGGTCGCGACCGCTCGGTCAGACTCTCCGGATTGTCGCGCGACGTCGCGCTGCTGTGCGATTCGGTGCAGTCGGCCGACAAGCTGCGCGCCGACCTGCGCCCGCTCTACCCCGACGCTGCAGCGGACGGCGCGCTCGAGCGCACGCTCGATGATCTCGTCGCGAACGGCGTGCTGATGACCGAAGGCAACCTGTTCCTCACGCTGCCGATCGCCAAGAAGCCGCGCTCGACCGAAGAGCTGCGCCGGCGCGTGCTCGGCACGAGCTACTCGATGGAACCGCCGGGCGCAACCGCCGGCAAACGCGTTCTCGCTCGGGTCTGACTACTTCGTTTCGGTCGACGCCTTGTTCGCGGCGCGGAACATGAACGTGGCGTTGAGGTCACGGCGCACCGGACCCGTCGCTTCCCCGATCTTGACCATGTGCGCATTACTGCCGTTGAAGGCGGCTGCCTTGAATAAACTCGGCGGAGCGGCTTTGATGAACACGTCGAACTGACCGGCGCGGCCCGAACCTACGATGATCCCTTGATTGTTTCCGACCGGGGCGTGCTGATCGATCTGGGTCCCCTTGTCCAAGCCGCCGCCGGCTTTCCGCATGGCGGTCACAGGCAGCTTGACGTCGAGCAGCCCGATCAGCACGTTCTTCCCTTGCGGCACCTTGAGCGAGTAGATGCACTCACCCTTCGCGGCGCCGGCGCGGGCCGGCGTCTTCGCGACGACCTGGCCCGCCTCGTCGGTCGCGGTGACGACGACGTCGGCGCAGTTGACCTTGTCGAGCGCATTCGAGGGCGGATCGCCGGGGTTCGGCTTGAGCGTGATCGTCCCCATCACGGTGTTGTCGGCGGCCTGGGCGGCCTTCATCGCCTCGCCGGGCGGGGGTGACGCGGCAGCCGCGAGTAGGAGCAAACCGATCATCGACTATCCTCCTCGAACAGCATAGCACATGAGGGGTCGAGCGCCGCTCCCAGAGCTTCTTCCGTCCCTTCGGCGCCGAGCCGGTCGCGCGCGGCCACCAGCGCCTCCGTGGCGGCGTCGAGGTACCGGAAGAAGCGCGCTCGCGCTGGTCCGTCGTCCTCGAAGGGAGCATGCCGGTTCCACGCCTCGACCACGCGCCCGAACAGCCGGCGTTCGACCGCGTAGCCCAGGAACGCCTCGCGCCAGTGGGGATAATCCAGCGTCGCCATATTCCAGTCGGACGGCGTGCAGCGCACGTCCTCACGCAACTCGATCGATCCGTAGCGCAGCGCCATCGGGTACACCGCGCACACCGTCGGCCGGTCGGCATAGATGCCGCACCGCCGCACGTCGCCCGGCAGGTTCATCAAGAACACGCACGCCGCGGGATCGACCGCGCTCTTGGTGAGAAACAGGCTGCACGACTGGTCCCCGATGCGGAACGACTCTCCCAGCGGATCCTCGTCGGCGCGGACCTCGACGAACTGGTCGTACTCGAGCCGCTGGCCGCGCCTGATGCGCCACGCGTCGAATCCGGTCACGCGCACGACGACGTCGCGGCAGCAGTTCCCCGTGCAGCCGGCGCATGCATCGGTGCTCACGGCGGATACTCGTCCAAAAGGAAGCGGCAAAAGTCCCGATGCGTGAGGTCGGTCGTGCGTTCGAGCGTCGCGACGTAGCCGTTCCACTGCGCCACGAGGCCGGCATAGCGCTCGCGCGCGCGCAGCTCGGACCGCAGGAGTTCCGCATCGTGCGCGGCGTCGATCTCGACGCCGGACCAATCGCAGACGCAGCCTTCGGTGGCGAACCGGATCTCGCCGTCGATCATTTGTGAGGGGAAGGTGCGGCACGGGTTCGGCCGTCCTTCGCCGAGCCCGCAACGTGCCGCACCGTCCGGCAGCCGCACGAGAAACTCGCAGCTCGGCTCGGCGTCGCTGGAAACGCGTGTCCGGGCCAGCGCCAAGCGGTGCCGCGCGCCGTTGGCGAGCACGAACGCGTCGGGCAGCGCATCGTCGCACCCGATCGCGACGGTGATCTCCCACGGCGGCACCGAAAGCGTGCGCGCGATCCGGCTCGCGTCCTCGCCGGTCACGTACACGAGGTAGTACGAGCAACAGCTCTTCTCGCGGCACTGGAGCCAGTGTTCGACGCGCTGCACCATCGAGACGCCCGCTAGGAACTCAGGGGCCCGGCCCGGCTCGGTGCCGGCGCGAGCAGCGATATCGCGGCACGCACGACTGCGACGGTCGCCAGGATCAGCGCTGCCAGGAACCACCCAAGGCCGATGAGGATCGCCATCGCTGCGTGATGGTCGAGGACCGTGTTGCCGATGTCGCGTTTGCGATTGGGTCGCACCGCACTCTGCGCAACGAGCCGGTCGAGAGCCGGGATCGACCGCGCGATGAAGGCGAACACCATACCGCTCGTGCCGATCGTCCGCGCGAACCGGCCGTCGGTGAGCCGCGCGTCGCGCTGGGTGAAACCGCCGACCGAGAAGGATGTCGAGCTCTTCTCGGGGAGCGACAGACCGAATTTATCGACGACTTGGCTGGGGTTCGCTGCGCGGACCATCGTGGCCGTACTGCCGTCCGCGTATTCGGCCGTCGTCCCGCCATCGCCGACGACGTCGAGCACGCCCGAGACCGGCCGCATCGCTACCGGGTTTCCCCCGAGTGCGCTGCGCGCGCTTCCCATCGACTCGCGATCGAGCACGTATGGCGGTTCGTGATGGGCGAGCAGCCAGATGAGCACGCCGAGCGGCAGTGCGACGCCCAAAACCACAAACCCCACGACGGGCACGAAGAAGGAAAACCATCGCGGCACGACGCGGCCTTCGCACACCCGGTCGCCGCGGGCCTGCCTACGACGACTTCATGCCCGCCGCGGCCGAAGGGGCACGCCGGGCCCGCGCCGATGTATGTGCAGGGTGCACCACGACCGTCACGGGGCCAAGCAGCCCGGCCGCTTCGATCCCGCGCGCGCCGCGATCCTCGACGACACGGCGCGCTTTGCGTACGTCTCCCCCGATGCGCTGCTCGCGGAGCTCGTGCTGCCGCCGTCGGCGACGCTGGTCGACTTTGGTGCGGGGACCGGTCTGTACGCGATCGCGCTCGCGCAGCGCCGGCCCGATCTCCGGGTCGTCGCGCTCGACGAACAACCCGAGATGCTCGACCATCTGCGGACGGCGATCGGACGCACGGGCGTGACCAACGTGGAAGCGGTCGATCCGTCGGCACTGGACGCGCTGCGCGGATGCGCCGGCGGTGTGCTGGCGCTCAACGTGCTGCACGAGCTCGGCGATGCGGCGCTCGAGGAACTGCTGGCAGTGCTTTCGTCCGACGCAACGGCGTTGTTCGTCGACTGGAACGCGGCGGTCGAACGACCGGTCGGTCCGCCGCGCGATCACGTCTACAGTCCCGGCGACGCGGTGCAGCGCCTCGAAGCCGCCGGCTTTACGGTGGAGATCCGTGCGCCGCTCGCGTATCATTTCGTGCTCGCGGCACGCCCGGCACGCTGAATACGCGCCAGCGGGCGCCCTATTTCACCGCCGTGACGTCTTGCTCGCTGACGGGTCCGCCCTTGTTGCCCCATGCCGCGCGAACGAACGTCGCGACGGCCGCGATGTCACCCGCCGAGAGCTGGCCTCTCCACGAGGGCATCATGCTGCGCCCGTGCTCGACGAGGGCGATCATGCCGTTCGGATCGGCGCTGTTGACGAGAGAATCGCCGGCGAGCGCCGGGAACGTCCCGTGACCTCCGCCTTGTCCGGCGGCGCCGTGGCAGGACGCACACTTCGAGGCATAGATCGAAGCGCCGACCGCGCTCAGCACGGAGGGTCCTGACGCCGCAACCTGCTGCTCGGTGACGCCGGGCGCTTTGTTCGTCCACGCCGAGCGAATGTAGGTCGCGACCGCGGCGATGTCGGCGTGCGAGAGCTGGCCCTTCCACGTCGGCATCTTGCCGTTGTACGTCGTGCCGTTCACCACCAGCGCGCCGGAGCGGCCGTTGACGATCGTCGCGATCATCTCTTTGGGATCCGTCGCGCTCACGTGCGGATTGCCGTTGAGCGGTGGGTACGCACTCGTGCCCTGGCCGCTCGCCTGATGGCAGGTCGCGCACTTGGCGGCGAAGATCTGCCCGCCGCTCAGCGCGATCGGGTTGCGCGCGGCCGCGACCTGCTCCGACGTGACGGCAGCCGCTTTGTTGGTCCAGGCGGATCGGATGTAGGTGAGCACGGCCGCGATGTCGTCGCTCGAGAACTGATCCTTCCATGCCGGCATGGCGCCGCTGAATGTCTTCCCGTTCACCTGGATCGGCCCGCTGCGCCCGTTGAGCACCGTGAGAATCAACGTCGCCGTATCAGAGGCCGTCACGTCACCGTTCCCGGCGAGCGGCGGATATGGACCGCCGCCGGTTCCGTTCGCCTGGTGGCAGGCGGCGCACTTCGCGGCAAAAATCGCCTTGCCGTCCGGCGCCGCGGCGCTTGCTGCCGAGCCTGCGCGCACATGGAGCGTCGACGCGGCGGCGGCGATCAATGCGCATACGAGCGCGGCTGTCAGCTGGCGGCTCATGTATCTCTCCGCGGCCCAGGGACGGTCATTTGCCCGAGAAGCGGGCTCCCTGACGTAGGACGCGGGTACGACAAAAGCCTGCGCCGCCGGAAGACCGGGTGAAAGCGTGTGAAGACGGCGTTCACACGTCGGGCGGGCCCGTTCGCAGGGCATTCCCACCGTAGCCGTACGATGGAGCCATTGTGAGTACCATGCGTCTGTCAGTGATTGTCCTCGTGGGGGCGCTGTTTGCGGCCACCACCGCCGCCGTCCCCACCTCGGCAGCGAAGCCCCAAATGACCGCCCTTCCGGTCGTCAACATCGTCGCGACGGCCGACCAGAAGTTCGCGCCGGACCACATCGTGCTGCACGTGAAGAAGCGTCAGACGCTGCGCTTCACGTCCTCGGGCGGCGTCCACGGCATCGTATCGACCGATCTCGGAATTCCCGCCACGATGATCATGCCGGGCAAGCCGGTGTCCATCGCCGTCACCCCCAAGAAAGCGGGAACGTACCGGATCCCGTGCACGATCGTGTGCGGTCCCGGACACGCAGACATGGCCCTGACCATCCAAGTCAATCCGTGACACGTACCCTTCGCTGCACTCTCGGCGTCGCGTTCGCAGCTGCGTTCGTCTTCATCAACCGCGCACCGGTCCTCGCGATGCCGACCTTTGGGCAAGCGTACGGCGTTGCTTGTTCGCAGTGCCACACCGCGGTGCCGGCCTTGAACGCATACGGCCGGTACGTCCAGCGCTCCCAATACGCGTACTTGGATGCGGCGGTCCTCAAGAAGGCGCTCCCGCTCTGGGTCGGATACCAGGCGAACTACGATTCGCAAGCATCATCGCCTGACACGCACAAGGTCATCTGGGGGAACGTCGCCGTCCACGCCGTCGGCGTCATCGGCGACAACTGGTCGTACCACGTGCAGCAGTGGCTGGTGAACGACAACCAGGGCGGCGGACTCGACACCGCATGGGTCAGCTACAACAACCTCTTTAAACACAACGGGTACCTCGAAGTCGGCAAACTCGAGGTTCCAGCTCCGTCGCCATACAGCATGTGGTTGGAGATCGCCCCCTTCAACACGCCGGAAGTGACCGTCGGCGAGCACACCTACCAGCTCGACGCGAACCGGTGGGGCGCGAAGGTCGGGTACCTCCACGGTTCGACGAGCATCGACGCCGCATACGTCGGCAGTGACGCCGACCTCAACGGCGCCTCGGACTTCGTTCCGGGGAACGGCAAGGCGTTGCAATACCGCGCCGCGTTCATGGGTCCGAAGAATCCGGTCGAAGTCGGCGTCTACGGGACAACCGGAACGTTCCCCATCTCCGACGGCCTGACCGATCGGTATTCCGCCATCGCCGGATATTTCCAGCGGGATCCGATGCACGGAGTGCCGGGCGTGTTCTTCGTCTACCAGACCACGCACGACAGCTACCCCCTGGCAGGTGCTACCGGCCCCGCGAACGGCCGCGGATACACCCTCAACATCTACCAGCCGATCTTCAAGGACAAAGTGGCCGTCGGATTCCGACGGGAGATGACGGATGACGGGATGGGGACGATCAACCACTACGGCAACATCGATCTGACGGTGCAGATTGCGAGATACCTGCGCCTGTACACTGAAGTGGGGCTCTCCGGCACGAACGCCGGGAACGGGGCAGACCGGGTGGGAACGCCGGCGTGGCGGATGTTCGTCTGGTGGACGATGCCCGTCGCCAAGGCGAAGCACTAGCATGGGCAACATCCGTGAATTCACCACCGTCGCATGCGCATTCGATGACGTCCCCGATCGGCTGCTCGCGACCTTCGACGGAGGCGATGCGGTGCTTCCGCTCCGCGTCCGCTTCGGCGACCTCATGGTCGAACGCGACGTGAACTTTCACCTCAAGACCAAGCCCGCGTATCCCGGTTACCGCCTGCTCGACGTGTCTTGGACACCGAAAGACGGGGGGCCCTATCCCAGTTTTTCCGGGACGCTGAGCGTCGCGGAGGACGCGGCCGGTTGGAGCCGCATCGAGATCGACGGCAGCTACCGTCCGCCGTTCGGGATCGCCGGTGCCGCTTTCGACGCGGCGGTGGGTCACCGCATCGCGCAGGCGACCGCATCCGAGCTGCTGGCCGAGCTCAAGCGGCTCCTGCTCGCGCAGAACTGAGTACCTCGCAGCGAGCTACGGGCCGGATGCGAACGCGGCCGGAACGGCTGCACCGGGCGGCGTTCACGCGTCGTTCCGACCGTTATGGCATGCTCCATCGTATGACAGCAGTCCGCGAACGGGTCTACATCGAAGCGCCGTACGTCCAGGCGGTCGCTGCCTTCGAGCACCGGCTGGGCCTCGAAGCCGGACAGAGCGAGGGTACCTGCGTTCTCGCATTGGTGGCCCCGCTGGCGGAGGGCCGCGAGGTCGCACGGGACGTTACGGCAGCGACGAAGCGCGTTCCCGGCACGGCGAACTTCACTTCGCAGTACCTCATCGCCTGGACTGCGGGCCGAACCTCGCGCGGCATCCCTACGCCCGGATTCGATGGAACGATCACGCTCCGAGCGGGCGAGGACTACGACGAATGCGAGCTCGAGCTCGACGGTCGATACGAACCGCCCGGCGGTGTTGCCGGCAAACTCTTCGACGACGTCGTCGGCCGGCGGATCGCGCATGCCACCCTGGGTTCGTTGCTAGACGGTGTTCGACAGGAGCTCCGCGCGGCTCATGAGCGGATGGAATCCGGCAAGCACGGCACCTGACGCTCGTAACCGCCCGGCGCCACACAATAGTCTTGGGCCAACGTGGGTCAGGAAAGAAGATGCCGCAGATCACGCTCAACAGCAGGCTCCCGTCGCCACAGACCGTCGTCGCACCGCGGCTGCACACCGTGCTGTGCGGCTACGCCGAGCGCACCGATTTCACAATGACGGTCGATTTCGGAATAGCGCGCGCGGCGATGAGCGTTCCCGTACGCCTCGAACTTCCCGGAGGCCGCGGCGCGACGTCGATTCCGCTCGTGCTCGCGGCGAGAGAGCACACGGACTGGTTTCCCATCTTCCGCGGCGAGGCGCGCAGCGAGGATCAGGGTCTGCTCACCTCGCGACTGCGTCTAATCGGCGACTACGAAGTTCCGCTCGGGGCGCTCGGGACCATCGTGAACCGGCGCGTGCTCGGCGACGCCGCGCAGCGAAGCCTCCGCGCATTTCTCGAACGCTTGCGCGCCGACGTGCTCGACGAGATCCGCCGCAGCGAATCGGATATCCTCCACCGCGAGGGTCTGCATATCTAGACGGCGGCGAGCGGAACCTACGCGCCGCTCCTGGAGTACCGTCCCGTGCGCTCGGCGATCGTGATGCTGTATACGACGCCGTCGCGCCCGATGCGGGTGACGTAGCTCCGTTCGGCCGAAGGCCACGCCGCGTCGGCGAGCGCGACGGTGCGTAGGCGATCGCTGATGAGGCGTAATGCCTGTGCGGCATCCTCGTCAGCGAGCTCACGGAACGTGCCCCACGCGATGACGCTGACCCAGTTCGCGGCGTCATCGACGTGATCGACGACGACGCATGCCGACGGGTTGGCGCGGAGTGCCTCGAGTTTGTCGCCGTCGGTGCTGTACGAGTAGAGGGCTTCCCCGTCATATGCATAGGTGATAGGGACGACGTACGGCCGGCCGTCGCGCCTGATGCATGCGAGATGCGCGATCATCTCGCGTCGCAGCAGTGCGTCGATCGCATCGGAATCCAGAATGCCCGTCATGATGTTTGTCCCTTGAACGCTCGTCGCGCGATCAGGCCGAAAACCGCGGCCAACGCGGCGAGAAGCGTGAGCGCCGCGCCCACCGTGATCCCCGTCGCTCCGCTCCCGCCGCACAGCGCGCTCGCAGAACTTCCCAGCCAAAGACCGAGGCGGCGTGCAGCGTTCGCGTCCAGTCCGGCGACTTCTCGGGCGGTTGCGAGCAGGTCGTCGGGGGCCCAGGCGGCTCCGTCGACGATCTTCGCGACGCGACCCTGCGCGTCGATCACGATCGCGGTTTCGGTGTGCGCGAGGATCCCCGGCGCCGACCGCTCCAGTGCGACGCCGAACCGTCCGGCGAGCTGGTCGATCGCCGGGGTCGTTCCGGTCGCGAACGTCCAGACTGCCGGATCGGCGCCATAGGAGGCGCCGTAGCGCGCGAGCACCTTCGGCGTGTCGTAGGCCGGATCGAGCGTCACGGTGACCAGACGAATCGGCGTCCCATGGAGCGCGCGCTGCATGCGCGCGAACTTCGCGGCGACCAGCGGGCACATCCGCGCATCCCGGCAGCGCGTGTAGATGAACGAAACGATCGTCGTCGAGCCGGCCGTCGCCTGGAACGAGAACCGGCGGCCGTCCTGGTCGACGAGGGCGACGGCGGGGACCGCGTCGCCTTCGTGCAGCACCGGTATGAACGCGCGCATCGCGCTTTCCCGCGGCGCGCGGTTCGTACGCACGTCCCGCAGGGTCCACGGTTGGGTGCGCTCGTTCACCATCGCACTTACGGAGTCACCGGCGTGCAGCGCCGGCGAGCCGCGCGCCACGCGGAACGTCATCGTCATCGCGGGCATCCCGTCAAAGGGCCCATGGCGGACGAGGACGTACCCCGTCCGTCCGTCGATCGCGACGACCGCGCCGCGCAGCGCAGGAAGATGCGCGTGCGCTACGACCGCAGGCGGCGGCGTTACCACGTCCTCATGCCTGGAGCGAGGTACGCGTGCGCTTGGATCTGCTGCGCGACCGGTCCCGCGTACGCGAGCACGGCAAGCGCGATCGCGAGAAGGCCCCAGTGGCCGAGCCGATCGAGCGCCGGCGGCGTCGAGGTCGCGTCGTCGCCGGTCCGCGCGGGCGCGAACTCGAACTGCGGCGTTTCCTCGGAACGCTGGTTCGCGACGTACGTCCCCGTCGCGACGATGATGAACATGAGCACGGATAGCGCGACGATCGCACCGCCGAACGCCGCCCACAGCATCTCGGTGTGCCACGTCGCTGCGCCCTGCGCGCCGAAGTAGCTCACGTCCGCGGTACGCCGCGGCGACCCGAGCAGGCCGGCCCAATGCATCGCGGTCGACATGATCGCCATCCCGCCGAACCACGTGTAGACCTGCACGAGCGCGAGCTTCGGTGCGAACAGCTTGCGGCCGGTGAGCGCCGGGATCAAACCGTACGCCGCGCCGATGAACGTCAACGCGACCGGCCCACCGACCGTGATGTGGAAGTGTCCGACGATCCACATCGTGTTGTGCACGAGGACGTCCATCGAGTACGAGGAATTGACGATCCCGCCGAACCCGCCGAAGATGAACAGGATCATTCCGAGCGCAGGACCGGCGAACACCGGATCTTTCCACGGCAGCCAGCGCACGATGTTCGGAAACCCGCGGACGCCCGCTTTGCGCGCGGCGAGCTCGAAACTCGCGAACAGCACGAACGCGGTCATGAACGACGGGACCACGACGCCGTAGGTCGTCATCGTGTGCAGCCATTTCCAACCGGCTCCGATGCCGGGATCGAGAAATTGGTGATGGAGCCCGACCGGCGTGGAGAGCAGCAGCAGCATCACGAACGCGAGGCGCGTCAACGCGTCGCTGAAGATCGTCCCTTTGTAGGTCGTCGGGACGACCGCGTACCAGATCATGTATGCGCCCATGATCCAGAAGTACACGAGCGGATGCCCGAAGTACCAGAAGAACATCCGCGTGAGACCGACGTCGATCCCGTTCGTCCAACCGAGCGACCAGGGGATCAGCAGCCCCATCTCCGCGACGACGCCGAGCGTCGCGATGATCCACATGATCATCGTGCAGGTCGCCATGAACGCCGGCAGCGGGATCCGCGCACCGGGCACCGCACGCTTGAACCAGGCGACGTTCAGGAACAGGTCCGCGGCGACCACCCACGTGCCGAGCACCAGGAACGTCGCGCCGAAGTAGAACAGCGGGCTGGCCTTGAGCGGCGCATAGAACGTGTAGAGCACGCTCGCGCTGCCGTCGAGGATCGCGACCGCCGCCATGACGGTTCCGATCAGCATCACGCAGTAGCCGATCCACCCCAGCCGGGGGGAGCGGTCGCGTGGAATGCTGCGGTAGACGGCGTACGTGAAGAGGCCCGTGATGAAAAACGTCGTGAAGACGAGAGCCATCAGCACACCGTGTGCGGTGAGCATGCGGTAGTAGTCGAACGACGGCGGCATCACGATCAGGTTCGCACGCGAGAAGCCCTGCAGCATCCCGAACAGCGCACCGATGCCGAGCACGAGCGTCGCGGTGTAGATATGTGCGAGGACGAGCAGGTCACCGCCCGCGCGGGAGAGCGCGAGCGACTCGCCGGCGCGCTTGGCGATCGTATCGCTGCCGATCACCTCCGGCATCACTCCACGGTCACTTTCGCAGCCATCAGGTGGTGGCCGGCGCCGCAGTACTCGTTGCAGACGAGCAGGAAGGTCCCGCGCTGCTTGAACGTGTGCGAGACGCTGCTGACCCAGCCGGGCGTGACCATCGTGTTCACGCCGGTCTCGGGGATGCTGAAACCGTGCTCGACGTCGGTGCTCGTGACGTAGAAGGTCACGCGCGAGCCGGCCGGCACGCGGATCTCCGCGGGCGAGAACGAGAAGACGCGCGCGACGTAGTACGCCTCGTACGCACCATCGGCGATTTTGCGCAGCCCGGGGTGGTCGAAGGGCGGCGTCTGTGCGACCTTGGTGGGATCGATGCTCTGGATGCGGCTCGGCGGCACGAAGCCGTCCACGACCGCCGACGTCGTGATCACCGCGGCGAACAGCACGAGCATCGCCAGCCCCGCGGCCAGCCAGAAGCGTTCTTGCCGGTGAACGTGCACCTCACCACCTCGCCCGGAGGAGTAGGTACATGGCGAACCACCCGACCAGGATGAGGCCGCCGAGGAAGAAGACGAAGGCGAGCGTCGCGGGGAGCGGCTCGTCGCGCGTTGGTTCCATGGGACCATCCTAGTCTGGGCTGCGGCGCTCGCCGTGAACGCCGCGCGAAGACGCGTTCACAACCGGGGAGCCGCGCTCGGCCGGGCCGAAGCCCTGACCCGTGACGCAGACGGCGAGCCGGACGGTGCTGCTCGTCGACGACGAGCCGGCGGTGGGGGACGTCCTCGAACAGTACCTTCGCAACGAGGCGTTCAGCGTCGTGCGGGCCGCCGACGGACCGGGAGCGATCGAGTTGTTCGAGCGCCACCGCCCGGACCTGGTGCTGCTCGACATCAACTTGCCGGGCTTGCCGGGCACCGAGGTGCTGCGCCGGATGCGGTCCGTCCGGGACGTTCCGATCATCCTGCTGACCGGCCGGGTCGACGAGGTCGACCGTGTGGTCGGGCTCGAGCTCGGCGCCGACGACTACGTCGGCAAGCCGTTCAGCCCGCGTGAGGTCGTCGCGCGCGTCAAGAGCGTGCTCCGGCGAACCGAGCGCCGCGAGCAGCCCGCGTCCTCGAACGAACGGCACGTCGGCGCCATCGCGATCGACTCGTTGGCGCACGAAGTGCGGATCGACGGCAAATCGGTGACCCTCACGCCGACGCAGTTCAAGATCCTCGACGTGCTCTTGTCGCACGTCGGGCAGACCCTCACGCGCGACCAGCTGCTCGAGCGCGTGAGCGCGGACGGCGACGTGTTCGACCGCACCCTCGACCGCCACATCGCGAACCTGCGCGCGCGCATCGAGCCCGACCCGGGGAGTCCGCGCTACATCATCACGGTGTTCGGCGTCGGCTACAAGATGGTCGAGCCGTCGTGAGCAGCCTCGTCCACGAGATCCGCAACCAGCTCGCGGTCGCGGTCGCCAATGTGGAGGCGTTCCGCGACGGCGTTCTCGAACCGACGCCGGCGCGCCTGACCGCGGTGCTAAACGCGCTCCACCAGGTCGATATCTTGCTGCGCGAGATTCCGCGCGGCGAGCCGCAACGCTGAACGCCCATCTACCGCGCTGTGACGAACGCGTGAAGTGCTCTTCGCGAGTCGTTCACAGGGATGCCCCACACTTCGGACATGGTCAGCGATATGGCGATCCGCGTTCGTCGCGCCGCCGCCGGTGACGCCGATCGGATCGACGCGCTGGTGCGTTCGCTCTCGCCCGGCTCCATCGTGAGGCGCTTCATGGGCGGCGTATCGCGCGAGTTCGCGGTTGCGGAACTGTCCCGCGAGGTCCGGGCCGGCGGCACCGACTTCGCGCTGATCGCGGAGAGCTCGCGTGGCGAGCTCATCGGGGAGGCGTACGTCGCCATGCTGACCCCGCACGATGCCGAGGCCGCCTTCGTCGTGCGGGATCGCGAGCAGCATCACGGCGTGGGGACGGCGCTCCTGACGGCGATCGTCGCCGAGCTGCGCGCGCGCGGGGTTCGCACGCTTCACGCTGACACGACGCCTGAAAATGTCGCGATGCTCGCGCTTCTGCACGAGGGCGGATTGGCGTCGCACGAACGGTATCTCAACGGCATGGTCCACGTCTCGGTCCAGATCGGCGAATCATCGACGTGAACGGCGCTTGCGCCGGCCACGCGCCATAGATGAGACCCTCGCACGCAAAAAGGATTCCGTCGCCCGGCGATGGGTGCGTCGCCGCACCGGCACCGCCCGCCGCGACGATGCGCGCGACGACTACGCCGATGTCGTCCGTCTGGCGCCCGCCTGCGTGAGCGCACGCCGCGTCGAGCACACCTCGCGCGGGATCGCCCCCACGGCGCAACGATCGCGCGACCGCGCACGCGGTCCGTTCGGCGCCGAAAAAATCATCCGAGCCGGAGGGGCGGCTGTCGGCGACGCCGTCGGTCACAATGACCAGCGTCTCGCCCGCTTCGAGGGAGAGTACCGCGTCGCAGACGTGGACCGCGTACGGCACGCCGAGCATCGGCGCGGTCGGTCCGAGGTGACGGAGACGGCCGTCCTCGGCGAGCGTGAAGGCGACGTCGTGGCCGGCCGATGCGTAGACGACGGTCCGCAATGCGGGATGGACCAGCGCGACGAAGGCGACTGCGTACGGCGATTCGTCGGCGAACCTCCGCAGCCGGTCGTCCGCGCAGCCGAGCGCCGCAGCCGGCGATGCGCCGCCCAGGAGTTCCGCTGTGATCGCGCCGGCGATGGCGGATGCGAGCGGAGCACGGGTCGCGCCGTGGCCGGCGACGTCGACCATGACGATCGCGGTGCGGCCGGAGCCGAGCGGCAGCGTGAAGGCAATGTCACCACAGCGGCCGTCATGGGCGGACGCTGCGCGCACGACCTGCCACACCCGTATGCTCAGTGCCGGCGGTGGTGTGAAGAATGCACCGCGGACCCAAACCGCTGCGTTCGTCATGCTGCGATGCTACCGGGCGAGAATGAACATCGTGTGAAGGGGCTGACGGCCTCTTTCACGTGCCGTTCTCAATTTGGCGATAGGCTGCGAGCGGGAAACGCACCGAGAGCGAGTGCGAAGGGATCGCTTACCTCGGGAAGCGGCGTTGCTGCGACCGAGGGTCGAGCGGCGGTGCTTTGACCGCGTTGGGATGCAGCTTCAGCGCATGCTGAGTCGTCTCGTGGTGGATCGCGTGCTCGAGGGCTTCGACTTCGAGACGGTGCTCCTCGTTAACGACGTCCGGGCGCGGGGGGTTCGCTTTTCGTGATCTCATGGAGTCTCTCCGGATTGGGTGGCCCGTTCATTCTCGCCGAGCCGTGAGAAGAGACGATGAAGAGACGCGGTTCACGACTCGGACACCCTTTGCCCGAAGAACAGACGCTTCCCGAGCTCGATCAAGCCCAGATACGTGACGACCATCAGCCCGAGAACGGCGAAGAACGCCGGCGGCAAGGCGACGAACCCGAGCACCTGAGCGAGCGGCGTGAACGGCAATGCCAGCGCGACCGCGGCCACGCCCAGCGTCGCAACGGTGAGCTGCCGGCTCGCGCGGCTGGCAAAGAACGGAACGCGGCGCGTTCGGATGAGAAAGATGACCAGCGACTGCGTCGCGAGCGACTCGACGAACCAGCCGGTCCGGAACAGCTCGGGACCCGCGTGAAAGAGGAAGATCATCACGCCGAAGGTGAGGAAATCGAAGACCGACGAGATCGGCCCGAAGACCATCATGAAGCGCCGGATGAACTGCATGTCCCAGTGCGCCGGGCGCTGGAGCTGCTCCTCATCGACGTTGTCGGTCGGAATCGTCATCTCGCTCACGTCGTACAGCAGGTTGTTGAGCAAGATCTGTGATGGCAGCATCGGCAGGAACGGAAGGAAGAGCGATGCGCCCGCGGCGCTGAACATGTTACCGAAGTTCGACGACGTCCCCATCAGCACGTATTTGGTCGTGTTGGCGAAGATGCGGCGGCCCTCGACGACGCCGTCGGCGAGTATCCCAAGGTCTTTTTCGAGCAGGACGATGTCTGCGGCGTCTTTCGCGACGTCGGTCGCCGAGTCGACCGAGATTCCGACGTCCGCATCATGCAGCGCGACGGCGTCGTTGACGCCGTCGCCGAGAAAGCCGACCACGCTGTCGGCCGCGCGCTGAAGCTTGATGATGCGCGACTTCTGCTCCGGCGTCACGCGCGCGAAGATCGTCGTGCCTTCGAGCGCGCCGCTGAGCTCCTCGTCGCTCATGGCGGCGATCTCCTTGCCGGTGAGGACGCCCGCGACCGGCAGACCGAGCTCGCTGCAGACGACGCGCGCGGTGCGATCGCTGTCGCCCGTCACGATCTTCAGCCGTATCTCGAGCGCCTCGAGGCGCCGCAGGCTCGCCGCGGCGTCCGCCTTCGGCTCGTCGGCGAAGGCGAGCAAACCGGCAAGCGACAAATCGCGCTCTTCGGAGGGATGGAGCTCGGTCAGCGACGGCGCGTCGCGCTGCGCGAGCGCGAGTATTCGGTTTCCGGCGTCGAGCTGCACGTCGACAAGCTGCTCGAACGCCGTGTCGATCGACCCGCACCGTGCCCCAATCGCTTCCGGCGCGCCTTTGGCGAGGAGCAGGCGCCGCCCGTCCGGCGCGTCGACCAAGACCGACATCATCTGCCGCTGATAATCGAACGGCGCGCGGTCGATGACGCGATAGCTCGCCGCCCCTGCGCGCCGCGCCGGCGTCGCGGCTTCCCACAGCGCGACATCGAGCGCGTTGCCGCCGACGACGCGGTCCCCGTCGAAGGCGACGTCGGTACACACCAAGCCCAGTAGCGCCGCGTCGTCGGAGACCGCCCCACCGGGATCGATCGCGTGGCGAAACGAGATCTTGCCGTTCGTGAGCGTCCCCGTCTTGTCGGTGAAGAGGACCTCGACGTTGCCGAGGTCCTCGATTGCGACCAGCCGCTTCACGATCACCGAGCGCCGCGCGAGCCGGCGCGCGCCGACCGAGAGGCTGATCGTGACGATGGCGGGGAGCAGCTGCGGCGTGATGCCGATCGCGATCGCCAGCGCGAACAGCAGCGACTCCAGCAACGAACGGTGCAGGAGCGCGTTGCACGCGAAGATCGCGGCCGCCAGAACGACGGTGACGCGGACCAGCAGTAGCGAGAAGCTGCGCAGCCCCAGCTCGAACGCCGTCTGCGGCGGACGTTCCGAGAGCTGGTGCGCGATCGATCCGAATGCCGCGTCGCGGCCGGTCGCGACGACGACGCCGCTCGCTGCGCCATTCTTGACGACGGTGCCGAAGAAGGCGCAGGACGGGAGGTCGAGCGGCGAGTCGCTCTGCCCGCACGGCGAAGGTGATTTCGTCGCCGGCAGCGCCTCGCCGGTCAGCGCCGACTCGTCGCATTCGAGATCGTGCGCGTCGATCAGCCGCAGGTCGGCCGGGACGACGTCGCCGACCCCGAGCCGCACGACGTCGCCCGGGACGAGCTCCGTGACGTCGACCGTCTCGCGTCTCCCGCCGCGCACGACCACGGCTTTGCGCCGGACGCGCGCGCGCAAGTCCGCGACCGCGTTCTCCGAGCCGAACTCGTTCGCGAAGCTCAATCCCGCGCTGAGACAGACGATGGCCAGGATGATCAGCGCGTCGGAGCGGTCGTGCAACCAGAGCGAGACCAGTGCGGTGCTGACCAGCAGGATCAGAAACGGGTTCCCGAGCTGCCGGCCGAGGATCGCGAACGCGCTGGTGCGGCGCTGCTCGATCTCGTTCGGCCCGGTCCGCCGGAGACGCGCCTCGGCCTCGTCCGGCGCGAGTCCGCTGGGCGAGGTCCCGAGCCGCAGCAATACCTCGTCGAAGGTGAGCGCCGCGGCGGTTCGCAGGTCCAGGGACGGCATACCGATACTATGTGCCGCGCCGCGTGAACTCCCCGTCCGGGTACTCCGCCGGCGTTCGAAGTCCGCACCCGCCGCATAGAGCGTCGCGCGGCGGAACAGCTCGTATCCGTCGTTCAGCCGTGACGCGGTGCATCGGCGCGAACCGTCGCTACCGGGGGATCACCGTCCTTTCCGGCGGCGTGCGAGGCCGCGGCGTGGACGACGAGAACGGGGACCGGGCTCGTGCGCATCAGCCCTTCCGCGACGCTGCCGAGCAGCACGCGCTTCAGGCCGTCTCGGCCATGGCTGCCGATGACGATCGTATCGGCGCCGAGCCGCTCCGCCTCTGCGACGATCTCCGGAACGACCTCGCCGTCGAGGCATTTCGTCTCCATCGTCAGTCCGTAGCCCTCGCGCGCCGCTTCGGACGCGCGGCGAAGAACGGTGAACGCATCGCGGCGGGCAGCGGTTTCGCCGCCCTTCCAGTCGACGTGGTGGCCGTGCAGATGCGGGCGCGGCTCGCACACGTACGCCGCAGTGATCCGCCCACCGCGGTCCCGGGCGAGCGAGCACGCCGCCGCGAGCGCGGCGTCCGACGGCGCCGAGCCGTCGAGCGCGAGCAGCATGTTTGAGAAGTAGGTCATGAGGCATCGGCTTTCTCGAGACGAAGCAGTGATACTGAGTCCGCGGCCGGTCCGGGTTCGCGTTCGATGACATCCTCGACGACCAGCCGGCGGATCACGACGATCGCGACCGCGACGAACGGCGCGGCCATCATGATCCCGAGCGCACCCGACGCCAGGCCGAGGACGAGCTGCGTCGCGATCGTGAGCGCAGGCGGCAGCCGCACGATCCGCCGCTCCGCGACCGGAATGACGAAAAAGTCGTCGATCGCGTGCGCGAGCCAGAACAGCACGACGACGCCGACGACGTGCTGCCAGCCGAGCGGCGCCGCGAGCAGCACCGCTGGAAGCCCGGCCGCGATCGGCCCCACGTTGGGGATGAACGCGAGCAGACCGGCGAGCACGCCGAGCGCAACTGCGTCGGGGACGCCCAGCGCGCCCAGGCCGAAGCCGCTGAGTCCGCCGACCGTGATCATCGAGATCACGCGAGCGCGAAGCCAGAGCGAGATCGTCGTGCCGGCCTCGCCGAGGACCGCGTCGAGTCGCGCGCGCCGCTGCGGGGGGACCAGGCGCAGAAGGCCCCCGACATACGTGCGGGGCTCGGCTGCGAAGCAGACCGCCGCGAAGATCAGGATCGCTAGGTCGACCAGACCGGCGAGCGTCCCGCCGAGGACGCTGCGCAGCGCGCCGACCAACCCGCCGGCGCCGGTCAGGAGCACGCCGGGATCGATGCGTAGCTGCGCGAGCCGCGACGCCCATGGCTCCTCGCGCAGCGCGCGCGCGCCGACGTCGGCCGCGGCCGGAAGCGCGGCGATGAGCTGAGCCACCTGTCCGGCGAGGATCGTCTCCCAGCCCCAGAGCACGGCGGCGGCTGCGAGCACGATCGCGACCATAAGGGCCACGAGTCCGGCACCCGCGGGGATGTGCAGCCAACGTGCTATCGCGGTCGCTCCCGCACGCAATGGCACCGCGAAGATCGCGGCGGCGAAGAACACGAGGAGCACGTCGTGCAGCGTCACGATCACGATGAGCGCAAGGAGGATGCCGGTGGCGAGCCATACGCCTCTCATCGCTTGAACGGCTCCCACCACAGCGTTGCAAACGTTCCGATCCCGGCGGCGGCGAACGCGACGGGGAGCGGCGGCGGAGCGAGATGCAGCAGCAGCGCAAGCGGGGCAACCGCGATCGCGAGCGCAAGGCTCGCCATCGAAGCGGTGCCGAGCAGCAGCGCGGTGCGCGTCGGCGCGGTAGCCCGCCAGACAGGCCGGTCCGGCGAGCGTTCTACGAAGACGAGCGCCGTCTGACCGCAGAACATTGCGATCAGCGCGCCCGCGCGCGCCGCGTTCTCGCCGAGCCCATGCGTCAGCGCGTATGTATAGACGAGCGTCACCGCTACCGCGAGCGTCAGACCGAGCGCTCCGGTGCGGATCCAGTCGCGCCACCGCAGCAAGCCTTCGGCGCGCGGGCGCGGCGGACGTCGCATGATACCCGGCTGCGCTCGGTCACTCTCGAACACCAGTGATGAGACGGGATGGACGATCAGCTCCAGCCACACGAAGTGGACAGGCGCGAGGAGCAGAGGGAACCCGAGCGACGGCAATACGATCGCCGGCACGATGAGCGGCGCATGGAAACCGAGCAGATACCCGAACGCGCGACGCAGGTTGTCGAAGATACGGCGTCCGTCGCGGATCGCGCGCACGATCGTCGATACGTCGTCTTCGAGGAGGACGAGGCCGGCCGCTTCGCGCGCGACCTCGGTGCCGCGCTTGCCCATCGCGATCCCGATGTCAGCCTCCCGCAGCGCGAGCGCGTCGTTCGTGCCGTCGCCGGTCATCGCGACGACCTGTCCCGTCGCGCGGAGCGCGCGCACGATTGTCAGCTTCTGTTCCGGATGGGTGCGCGCGAAGACCCGTCCGCCGTCGACCAGCGCGTTCAGCTCGTCAGGCGATGCCGCGGCGAGAGCGTCGCCCGTGACGACGCGCTCGGCGTCGTCGCCGAAACCGCACGCGCGCGCCACGGCGCTCGCGGTGGCGGGATGGTCGCCGGTGATCATCACGACGCGCACCGACGCCGCGCGGCATGCAGCCAGCGCCTGGGGCGCGTCGGCGCGAACGGGATCGCGGAACGCCGCGAGCCCGAGCAGACGCATCGGCTGCGCGCCGTCGGCCCGGGCGACGGCGAGCACGCGCATCCCGCGGGCGGCAAGGTCGGCGTTCGCTCGCAGCGCTTCGCGCGCGAGCCTTTCATCGGAGCCGGCAAGCGTCAGGACGTTTTCGAGCGCACCTTTGACGGCCTGAACGGTGTGTTCGCCGAGCTGCCAGCGTTTCGCGGCGTAGCGACGGCGCGCTTCGTACGGGGCGTCTTCGAGCAACCTCGCGGAGGCTCGCGGGTCGCGCGCCGCGGCCCGCGCGAACGCTGCGTCGAGTGGATCCGCCCCGTGCGCTTCGCTCGCGAGCAGTGCGGTCTCGATCACCAGCTCGCGCTCGGCGCCGGCGAACGTGACGATTTCGGCGAGCTCGACGCGCCCGTAGGTGAGCGTCCCCGTCTTGTCGACGCAGATCGTGGACGTCGACCCGAGGGTTTCGACGCTGCCGAGGCGGCGCACCAGGGCGCGATCCCGTGCGAGTCGCCATGCGCCGAGCGCGAGATAGAGCGTGTAGACCATCGGCAGCTCTTCGGGAACCGCGGCCATCGCAAGACTAACCGCCGCGATGACGGCGAGCGTCCAGGGAGCCCCGTGTCCGCGCTCGATCAGCACGACGGCGATGCAGATGATCACGACGATGACGCTGATCCGTGAGACCAGCCGGCGGATCGCCGTCTCGATCGGGGTACGCGGCGGTTTGATCTGTTCGAGCAGGACCGCGATCGCGCCGTAGCGCGTCGACACACCGGTCGCGGTCACACGGGCCAGCGCCCGGCCGCCCACCACCGTGGTCCCGGCCGAGACGGCGGGAGTTTCGACGGCTGCGCGCTCTACCGGGATCGACTCGCCGGTCAGCGCCGACTCGTCGACTGCGAGGCGCCCGTCGATCAGGTCGCCGTCCGCCGCGACAATGTCGCCCTCGGCCAGGACGAGCACGTCGCCGGGCACCACCTCGCTTGCGCGCACGTCGCGCTCGACGCCTCCACGGATGACCCGCGCGCGCGGTGCGGTGAGCTCGCGCAGCTTCGCTAGCGCGGCGTCCGCGCGCCCTTCCAGGACGACGCCGACCAGCACGATGGGGAGCAGCGCGACGCCCGAGACGATCGCGTCGGTTCGATCGCCGAGGATCGCGTATGTCACCGAGGCGATTACGAGCAGCATCGCCATCGGGTCGGCCCCGATTCGCGCCGCCCACGCGAGAACCGACGGCATCCGGAAGCGGGCGGCCACGACGTTCGGCCCAAAGCGGCGCAGAGCTTCGGCGGCCTCCTCGGAGCTGAGCCCGCGGGTGAGCGATTCGCCCGCCGACGCCGGTTCCGCGATCATCACGTCGCCAGCCTACCGGCTCCGTGCGAACGCCGTGAGAGCCACCCGTGAACCCCGCGTTCACGAAGTCTTCACCGGCCGCGGACAGACTAGGGGCATGAGCTTCGCGCATCCGTTCGCCCGCATCCTCGTCGCGTACGACGCCTCGCCGCCTGCGGACGCCGCGCTCGAGCGTGCGATCGCCCTCGCCGGGCAGTTCGCCGGCGACGTCGTCGTCGCGCACGTCTCGGACGTGTGGGCGCCGACGGTGTTTCCGCTCGAGACGAAATCGCCGCGCGGACTGCGCGAGACGGCTCCGGTCGTGCGGGGTCTCGACGCCTTCCGCCGCGAGCTGCTCGTTCGCGCGGGCGAGCGCGTCGCGTCGTGCGCCGTGCCGGTGAGCCTCGAGTTCTCGACGAACAGCGTCGCACCGGGCGTGCTGGACGCCGCGCGACGCTGGAACGCGACTGCAATCGCGGTCGGGACGCGCGATCTTTCCGGGATGGCACGCACCCTGACGGGGAGCGTCGCGGACGGGATCTTGCGCAACGCAAACGTCCCGGTGATCGTCGTGCGCGAGTCACAGGGCTCGCAGGGCAGTGAGCTGGAGCGGCTCATCGTCGGAATCGACGCCTCGCAACCGTCGGAAGGTGCGGCGCTCTTCGCGGTAGCGCTTGCGCTGGAGCGCAACGTCCGCCTGGTGTTTTGCTCCGTCGCCGAAGCGCCCGACCCCGACCAGATCGCCGGGGCGTACGGGTACGATCCCACGCCGTACGTCCATGAGCTTCGCGTCGCGGCGCGCGATGCGCTCGACGCCGCACTGCACTATGCGAACGCCGTCGATGTGTACCCGGACACGGAGGTCGTCGATGATCGCGCGGCGGCGAGCGGCTTGATCGACGCCGCAGCGCGCCAACATGCCGATGCCATCGTGGTCGGTACGCACGGGCGGCGGCATCTCGACCGGGTGTTGCTCGGCAGCATCGCCGAGAACGTCGTGCGGCGCAGCGACGTGCCGGTCATCGTGGTCCCGGCCGGCGCGCGGCTCTTGCCCGGTGTTCTTGCCGCGGAAGCCGTATCGAGATAGATCGCCCGGGCGCTGGGAGGCGAGGGCTACTCGCTGCGGCGCCCTGCGCGATCCGCAGCATCCGATGTGTGCCCTACGTCGGCGACGACATCGGCGACAAGGCGGTCGAGGAGGTCCTCCAATGCGTGCGGCGCGATGCCGCGCGCGGCGGTCGCATCGATTGCGCGCCCGAGTATCCCGAGCGGGACCTCATACTCTCCGGACAGGGTGACCTTGGTTGCGGCGGTGCTCGCTGCGGCGAGGTCGAGGTCGCCTCGAAATCGCGGGTAGAGCGCCGGCCTGGTTCGTGCCGTGATCGTGAGCCCGAATCGGGGGGTTTTCGGCGCAAGATATCTCACGTGCAAGCGCACCGGCACAGCGACGCGCCCTTTCCCGGGGATCCGCGCGGCCAGCACGACCGTCCCGTGCTCGGAGGCTTCCTCCAACGTCTCGAGCTGCTGCCGCAGCAGCGGCACGATCGCGGCGCAGTTCAGCGGAATGCTTCGCACGATCGAGACGGGGGATGCCATTGCGCCATGGTCGCCGATGCGGCGGAAGAACCTTGGAAGGGACGTTCACATGAGGGTTCGCCGCCCGGCGCGGTTGAAGAACCGAGGCCCGGAGACCGATATGCAAGACCCGGAACACCTGCGCCTCGTGGTCGAGGCGGCGCCAGTCGCGATCGTCGTGGCCGACGCGGACGGCCGCATCACTTTGATCAACGAGCAGGGCGAGCGTCTGTTCGGCTACGACCGCGTCGAATTGCTTGGGCGCTCGATCGAGATGCTGGTACCTGATTTTTTCCGCGGCGCCCTTCCGGGGCTCCGGTGGAGTTACCTGGGCGCGCCGGCGACGCGAGCGATGGGCGCCGGCCGCGAACTCTTCGGGCTGCGCAAGGACGGCAACGAGGTGCCGATCGAGATCGGGCTCAACCCCATCGCGACGCCGCAAGGCGACTTCACGCTCGCGGCCGTCATCGACATCACGGAACGGAACCGCGGCGAGGAGCATTTTCGCTCGGTCGTCGAGGCGGCGCCGAACGCGATGCTGATGATCGACCGCAGCGGCGCGATCGCGCTCGTGAACGCGCAGACCGAGCGGCTCTTCGGGTATCCCCGCGAGGAGTTGCTCGGCGAACCGGTCGAGAAGCTCGTCCCCGAGCGCTTTCGGATCGGGCACGGCGGATTGCGGGCAGGATTTCACCTCGCGCCGAGTACGCGCCCGATGGGCGCCGGCCGCGATCTGTACGGGCTGCGCAACGACGGTACGGAGGTTCCGATCGAGATCGGCCTCAACCCGCTGAGCACGCCGCAGGGCGAGTTCGTGCTGGCCTCCGTCATCGACATCACGGAACGCAAGCACGCCGAGGAGATGCGCCTGCAGCGCGACCGCGCCGTCGACGCATCGCAGATCAAGTCGCAGTTCGTAGCGACGATGAGCCACGAGCTGCGCACGCCGCTCAACGCGATCATCGGGGCGGCCGAACTGCTCAGCGCGGCGCACCTCACTGAGCCGCAGCGAGGCTTCGTCGGGACGATCGACCAGTCGGCGGAGGCGCTGCTCTCGGTCATCAGCAGCATCCTGGATTTCTCGAAGATCGAGGCGGGAAAGGTCGATCTCGAGACGCGCGACTTCGAGCTGGAGCCGATCGTCGCGGGCGCCGCCGCGATGCTCGTATCGCAGACGCGCGAGAAGGGGCTGACGCTGCACACCTACGTCGACCCGTTGATTCCCCCGACGCTGCGCGGCGATCAGGACCGGCTGCGCCAGATCCTGCTGAACCTGATCGGTAACGCGGTGAAGTTCACCGAGCGCGGGCGCGTCGTCGTGCGGGCGCTTCCGGCCAAGACCTCGAGCCGGTACGCGCGCGTGCGGTTCGAGGTTGCGGACAGCGGGATCGGGATCGACGAGAAGACGCTGCCCAAACTGTTCGAGCCTTTCGTCCAAGTCGATGGTTCGGCGTCGCGCACGTACGGCGGCACCGGCCTCGGGCTCTCGATCTCAAAGCGGCTCGTGGAGCTGATGGACGGCGAGATCGGGGTCACCAGCGAGCCCGGACGCGGCTCCGAGTTTTGGTTCACCGCACGCTTCGGGCGGCCGAGCGTCGTCGGGTCGAGCCGCCGCGTCTTCGGCGTGCGCGCGCTGGTGGCGAGCTCCGACGAGCTGTTCTGCGAGATCGTCTCGCGCTACGTCGAGTCGTGGGGGATGCCGGCTCTCTGCGTGGCCGAGCCGAAGCAGGCGCTGGACGCGGTGTGCG
Source organism: Vulcanimicrobiota bacterium (assembly GCA_003168375.1). Taxonomy (GTDB): domain Bacteria; phylum Vulcanimicrobiota; class Vulcanimicrobiia; order Vulcanimicrobiales; family Vulcanimicrobiaceae; genus Vulcanimicrobium; species Vulcanimicrobium winogradskyi. Next base: position 669,916 of record PMSI01000001.1, on the reverse strand, counting down.
CCCACAACGCCGATGAGAACGCCGACGATACCGTGGACTGGATCGCGATCGTCGACTTCGACGACGCCGAGGCGGCAGCGGCGATCGAAGTGCTGCACGCGAGCCCGGCCTTCGGGCCGTCGCGCATCATCCCGGTCGGCCGAGACGAACGCCTCACCAAGCCGATCCGTCAGTCGCAGCTCTTCGACCGCATCACCGAAACGCTGGGCGAGGGTGGCAGTCCGCAGCTTCCTGCGTCCTCGCCCGTTGAAGAGCGCGGGACAACCGGAACGGTGCTGATCGTGGAGGACAACTCGAGCCTCCGGGAGATCCTCGTGCACCAATTCGCCGAACTCGGAGTCCCGGCGAAGATCGTCTCCGACGGACTCGAGGCGGTCGAAGCGGTCTGCCGCGAGCGGTTCTCGCTGGTCTTCATGGACTGCCACATGCCGAACATGGACGGTTTCACGGCGACGCGTGCGATCCGCGCCTCCGAAGAGGCGACCGGCGGCCACGTGCCGATCGTCGCGATGACGGCGAACGCCTTCAAAGAAGACCGCGAAGCGTGCCTGGCGGCCGGGATGGACGACTATCTGTCCAAGCCGGTCCGCATGAACGATCTGCGCACGATGACGCAGCGCTGGATCGGCATCGGCGCGTAGCGCCTCACGCCGAGGTCGTACGCCGGACGGTGACGACCGGGATGCGCGCGTGCTCGACGACGTGTGCGGCGACGCTGCCCAGCACGAGCCGCTGGAACGCCGGCCGGCCGTGCGTGCCCATCACGATCATACAGCACTCGAGCTCGTCGGCCGCCGAGAGCAGCGTCTCGGGCGCGCGGCCTTCGCGAACGATGACGTCGGCGCTCACGCCGCGCGCGTGAACGCGCTTCGCGGCGCCGGCCAGCAGGGCGTTCACGCGGCCGGGATCCGGGCTCGGCGTATCGCAGGCGTGGATCAGGGCGATCGAAAGTCCGCGTGCGGACGCGATCCAAATCGCGGTTTCGAGCGCGGCGTGCGCCGCCGGCGACTCGTCGAACGCTACCGCGATGGGGCCTGTTCGCATGACGTCGTCTTCGTGCACCGAGACCACCGGGACGTCGCTGCGCCGAAGGAGTCCCTCCGCGACGCTGCCGAGCACGCTGCGTGCCAGGCCGGTTCTGCCGTGCGTGCCGACGACGATCGCCTGGGACCCGCTCTGCCGGACCAGCGACTCGATCGCCTCGACGCACTGTCCGTGCAGCACGCGCACCTCCGCCGCGATCCCCGCGCCGGCCGCTTCGACTTGGGCACGCCGGCAGAATTCCGCCGCGTCGTCTTCGAGCACGGCGAGCATCGGGCCGGGATCGACCGCGACGCCGTAGGTGGCCGGCAGACAGACCAGCATTGGGTCGACGACGCTGCAGAACGTGACCGATCCCCCGCCGCGCGCGAGCTCCAGCGCGAACGCGACGCCTCGTTCGCTAGTCGTCGAACCGTCGACCGGGACGGTGATGTGCCCAAACGCGGCGCTCATGGCCTCATCGTCGCGGCCCCGTAAGAAAGGGCCAAGAATGCGAAGCGTTGTGTGCGTTCACACCCTCTTCACCCGGCCGACCATGCGCCCCGGGGCGCCGAGGAGACGGCCGGATACCGCGTCCCGGAGGGCGCGCGCGGGTTCTGCGAAGACGCACTGGAGCGCCATGCGGCCTACATTCGCGAGCATGGACGCGACATGCCGGAGGTCGTGGATTGGGGCTGGCGCTGACTCCGATGCCTACCGCGCGGTCCGGTGCACCCAAACCGGATAACCCGCGGTCAGCAGTGCGACGACCGAGGGCGGCGTGAGCACGTCGACCTCGTCGTTCCGCGGCCGTCGTCGCCTCTGCGCGTAGCCGCCGTCAGTCCACGCGAGCATCTCGTCTCGCCACACGAGCCACGCCGTCCCGTCGAGCGCGACGTACGCGCCGTCCGGCAAGGCCGCGAACCGCGCGGGATACGTGCGCTTCCGGCGGCCGTCGAGGCGCTCGGCCTGCAGCACGCGGTCCATCGACTCCGCGTTTGCCGGCGCACCCACAGACGCTTCCCACAGCGCGCGGAAGCGTTGATAGTCGGCGTAGCGGCACTGCGCGCACGGACGATGTCCCGCGGCGAACGCCGTCGCTTCGTCGAGAAAGAACAGCTCGGTCCACCGGCGCGGCTGCATGACCTCACGGTGCCGGCCGCGGAACTCCGTGCAGCACGCGATCCAGCGCCGGACCTGCCACGGGCGCACGATCCGGCGCGCGTCGTCGTGCAGGACGCCGCGGTTGCCCGTCAGCAAACCGCGCCCGGCGACCGCGACGAGATCGCCGAACGGCGTGACCCGATTCTGGAGCGGCATGAAGACGAGGCCGTCGCGCGTGAACTAGTCGGTCACAGCGGTTTATAGCCGATCAGGGTGGGTCCAGTTCTTACATGCTCGATCGTGATTTCGCAGGAATCGCGAGGTCCGGCTCCTTCGAGGCCGGCCTTCTCCGATGGTTCGTGCAGGTTCACCGCACCTAAGGAAATCGTCTGTCCATTCTCGAGGGTAAACTGGTACTCGTTGCGCTTGGTCTTATGGTGAAACTTCATCTCATCAAAGCGGGCGCGGTACGTGCCTGCTTCAATGCCGACTCGGGAGCGAGGATCAGAACGTCTCATCAGATCCCTCTGACCCCAAAACCGCCGCGGACGTTGCAAGATGCCGTTCGAGCGCTCCGAGGCGCCGACCCCGGGGGGAAACTCAAGAACTACGACTGGCTGCGAGCCAGCGCATGACCGATTCCGGCGTCACCACACCGATGGCAGCTCCCTGCGGGTTCGTCAACGCCACGGCGTGAGCTTTGTTCCGCGTCAGCTGTGCGATCGCGCCGTCGGCGGATGTCGTCGTCGGGAGCTCGTCGAGATCCTCGACGTGCGTCATGAGACCTGTCACGTAGTTCTGCTTGAGCTCCTCATCGGGGAGTTGGATTAGCTTGTCGTACGAGACGAGGCCGAGGACGCGATCTCCGAGGATCACCGGCAACGCGCGCAGGCTCGTGTGCTGGAATGCTTCGAGCGCTTCGTTACCGCGCGCGTTCGCGGGGATGGCAAATTCCGGCGAGATGGCCAGTTCGGCGGCGGTGTGACCTCGCATCGCTCGCGAGATCGCGATCCGCGTCTGCTCGGCGCTACCGGCTTGGAGCAAGAACCAGCCGATGAACGTCATCCATAATCCGGCGCCGACGTTGTACGCAAGCGCTTCGAATATCCCCAAGGCGATGATCATGCCGGCCAAGATGCGGCCTGTACTCACGGTGATCGAGGTGGCGCGCTCGCGGTTTCCACTGATGCGCCACACGAGCGAGTGCAGCACGCGACCACCGTCGAGCGGGTACGCGGGGACCAGATTGAAGATGGCGAGCGCGACGTTGACGTACGCCAGATAGGCGAACAAGGCGCCGAACGGGGAGCCCGGGCCGAGCGCCTGCGCGCATCCGAAGAAGACCGCCCCGACGACGAGGCTCGTCAACGGCCCGACCGCGGAGATCCACGCCTCGCCCGGCGCGTCGTTGACCTCGTCCTCGAACATCGAGACGCCGCCGAAGATGAACAGCATGATTCCCCGGACGCGAATCCCCCGTGCGCGGGCGACGAGTGAGTGGGCGAGCTCGTGGACCAGCACGCTCGCAAGAACAGCAGCGAGCCGAGCACCCCGAGGACGATCCGGCCGGGGGTCCCGAGGTCCGTCCGATGCAGCGGCCCGGTGGGGTCTGCCAGCGACCACGCCACGAGCGCAAACACGAAGATCCAGCTCAGGCTGACGCTGATCTCTATCCCGAACACCGACCCGATGCGCAAAGCGCTCCCTCCCGGGGTTGCCTGTCGCCTCACGAGTGCAAGCGGTTACCGGTGCGGACCTGCCGGTACGCCCGGCCGAAGCCTAGCTCGAGGATCGCGGCGACGCCGTGGACGACGCAGTTCATGACCGGCACGGTAGCACCCCCGAAGCCTCGCATGGATATACACGACGGTGGGAAAAGGGCATTGCCCGTGAACGTCCTTGCCCTTGCCGTCGTGATGATCAGCGTCATCAGCCTCCTCGCTGCTGCGCCGAGTGGTCCGCGTGCGTCCGCGACCCCGCCGGCACGATCACCCGCGCCATTGTCAAAATATCAACGCGAAAAGGTGGAGCAATACCGTAACTCCGCGCCCGCCGATCACTATTTCGGTCGCATGAAGCTGAGCTATCTCGGCATCAACAACACGTTTCGAGATGCGGCGATCTCCGCGGGAGATCACACCGTGGATCCGGCGATCGTCAACAAGGTTGAGCTTGCGGACGACGCGCTTCGGGACTGGGCCAGTCATTTTCCGCACGACCCGCAGCTTGCACGCAGCTACTTTCTGGCGATCGGTATTCAGCGGAAGATCTGGTTGAAGCCAAATCAGGAACAAGCGTGGACCTACATCAATCGGATTACGACGCTGTTCCCAACGACGTACTTCGGCAAATTGATCAAGCATGACATGGCGATAGGCTTCACCGAGCACTACTATTCCGATGCCGTTCCGTGTCCGACGCCGACGCCGACGCCGACGGCAACCCCCCGCGAAACGTCGACCCCGGCCGTCGTCGCATCGGCGTCGCCGCGAAAGGGGCCGGCGCGACCGAAAGCAACCCCCACGCCGGCACCAACCCTGACGCCGACTGCGGAGCCGACGGCCACGCCGTCACCTGAACCGACCCCCGCGGCGACGCCGCAAATGATTGCAAAGGGCCTGAAGGTGCAGATCGAAACGCCCGCATGCGTCCCCCTGCCGGCACCAAGCCCATCGCCAACGCCAACGCCTTCGCCGGCGTCATCATCGGCGAGTCCGGCCGCATCGCCGCAGCCGGCTACGGCGGCGCCGGCGGCAACCGCCTCGCCCGCGGCCGCGGCGTCGCCCCTGCCTCGGGTCCTGTGAGCTCGTAGCGCTCACCGGACGCGCGCTGTTGATCTGCGATCACGCTGGCGGATTCCCGGTCATCGTGCGCGCGCTACGCGTCGATGCGATCGCGGAATGTCCTCATTCGCAAATGCCACCTTAGCGTATGTGTGAATGAAGCGCAGGCCCGACAACGAGACCCATTGCATCGGCCGACGCGTGAATGATTACACAAAGCCACAAATTGCGCCGCCATAGATATAGCCCGCTCAAGAAGCAGGCGATGATGAACACGCCGATAAGGGCTAAGCTAAAGCCGTAGCGAGGCAGGTGTCCCAGAGTGAACAGAACGACAGCAGCTAAGCCACCAATCCACAGCCTTCCCGTAAACATCGCGACCCGCTCGATTCCATATCCGCGAAACATCAACTCCTCGCAGAAACCGGCCGTCAGAAACAGCGCGATCCGCAATGCCAGCGGCACGGCCGCGATTTGCTCCGGCGTGGCTCCTGCAAGTCGGCCGGGGTCTGTCGAATGCGTCATCACGACGAACAATCCGCCTGCAACGAGGATGCCGACGATGGTCGCAATCATCGCGCCGAAATCACGCCATCCCGGTGCCCGAAACCCGACCGAGCGAAGCGGCAACCGTTCCCCAAAAAGCACGATTGCCAAAATTACGATCGCCACGACCCACTCGAAGACCAAAAGAACCGTATCCTGCCGCGCGTCGGTGATGCTGTGGTGCTCATGGCCGGGCAAGAGTGGAAGAACAAACGGCGAGCCCAGCGCGATGGTTAACCCAATCGCGCTGGCGATTCGCGAGCGCGACCGCCGTATCACGGCGTGACTTGCTTCTGTCATCGACCTACGTGAATTCCTTGCGTTCGTCGCGGCCGTACGCACGCAGCGCGATCAGCAGGAATACGACGGCGTAACCGGTCAGCCAAATAGCTGCAGTCGTCCATGATTCCTGCGCGACGCCAACGGCGCCCCAAGCGAGTTGACCGTAGTGATATGCCGGAAGATACGGCGCAATATGCTGCACGAACGGCGGCAGTTCCGGCAACGGTACGAACAGCCCCGATGCAAACGAAAGCGGCAGGTTGATCAAATTCAAAATGCCGATCGCGGAATTGATCGAAGAGAGATAGCCGACCGCAAATCCGAGGATCGTAAAGGCGATACTTCCCAATAGCATCCTGACGAGCAGCGTAATCACCATGATCGCGGTCGGCCGCGCGCCGCCGGTCGCCACAGCAAAGGCGACCAGGAGCAGCATCGCGATTGCGCCAAAACTCATCGACGCGACGATTTTGCCGCCGAAATAGGCCATTGGACGCAACGGGGCCGCCCGCATGAGCCGCGTTGCCCCCGTTCCCCGCTCAGCAGCAACGCTGGCGCCGAACGAAAAGAGCACGATCGTAAGTACGGAGTACGCGCTGAAGGAAGCGAGGGAGTAGAGGCCGACGCTCGTATCCATGAGCTCTTCGTGTGCGTGCGGAAGGCCGAACAACGCGTAAAACATGATCGGAAGCGCGAGACTCGTGATTGTAAACGCGGGAATACGAATCAGTCGCAAAAACTCAGTGCGTGCTTGAGCGACGAACATTGGAGCGATCGGCGCGGTGTTAAGCAGCATGGTCGCCAGCACGGGCGGTCAAGTGGAGGAACGCGTCTTCGAGCGAAGCGCCGGTTACGGTAAGGTTGCTGATTTCGACATTGCGCGCAAGAAGGTCGCGCAAAATCGCCTCCGGGCGATCCGTCAGAATCTCGTACGAATTGCCCGCGCGCTCGAACGCTTCGGCCGACTCGAAGGATGCATTGCAACGAAATGCCATCCGCTTCCGACCAACGGTTGCTTTGATCTCGGCGGGACTCCCGTCGGCGACGATTCTGCCGCGATCGATGACCACGATGCGATCGGCCAAGGCGTCGGCGTCCTCTAAGTGGTGCGTGGTCAGAACGATGGTGCGGCCTCGTTTTGCAACGCCGTCGATCGTTGCCAGCATAGCATGGCGCCCTTCGACATCCAGGCCGACGGTCGGTTCGTCGAGCACCACGATGGTTGGATCACCGCAAATCGCCAGCGCGAAGTACAGGCGCTGTAATTGGCCGTTCGAGAGAGCAACAGTTCGCGTCGTCAACTTCTCATGTAAGCCGCATAGCGCCACGACTTGCACGGTGTTCATCGGTTTCGGATAGTAGGTACGGAACAGTTCGATGGTTTCGCTGACGCTCAAGTGCGCGGGGATGCCGGAGGCCTGGAGCATTGCACCCATGGTCGAACGCGTACGGACGTCGCGCGGATCGCCGCCCAGAACCTCGACCTCGCCGGATGTGGGCGTACGCAGTCCTAACATTAGTGAAACGGCCGTCGTTTTGCCGGCGCCGTTGGGGCCCAAGATGGCGATGGCCTGTCCATGCGGGATTACGAGGTCGATCGAATCCAATGCGGTTAATGGTCCGTAACCCTTCGTTACATTGTTAAACGAAATCGCGGCGCGTTTCGGGTCGGTCACGGCGTTCTGCCAGTGTTAGCCACGGCGTCGGCACGGGTACTTTGGAGCACGAGGATTGCTTGCACGCCCGGGACGTTGATCGTCACGATTGTATCCTTTGCGCTACCGTGCAGCCTTCAAGAGACCTTGCAGTTGCCGGACGTGTATCTTGAATGCGCCGCGTCCCAGTGATGTCAGCCGATAGCGCGTCTGTGGGCGCCTGTTGACGAAGGTTTTCTCTTCGCTTACGTAACCCGCTGCCACGAGTTTTGCGAGATGCGCGCCAAGATTACCGTTGCTCGTTGCAATCGACTTTTGCATCGAAGCAAATGTCACCGATTCGGAGCGGAGCAACTCCGCAATTGCTGCGAGGCGAATCTCAGAAAGCAAGAGATCATCCATTACTCATCGCCGGGCCGTCATTAGCACGATTCCAGTGGCGGCCATTCCGCAAAGGTTACCACCGGCCAAGATATAGCCGACGTAAGCCGGCGAATAATTGGCAGCGACGATCGACGCGATCAGAATCGCGCCGCCGATAAAAACAACCCGGCTACGGACCAGCGATGCGCAGTACAACATCGTAAGGCCGTAGATCAAGCTCCAGATTGCCGCTTGGGCCCAGTTTGTGTTAGCCTGGACCACGTCCAAATCGCGCGCGGCTGTTTCCAGCGTTTCCGCAGGACGATCGTGCATTGAGACGCTCCCCAATTAGAAGAATAGTCTGAAAGATAGAGTACTCTGTACGATAGGGGAGATCAGGGCGATTGTCAAGGGCATGCAAAGCTCCGCCGCTCTCGAGAAGGCGGTTGGCAAGGGGGTCTCCGCCTAGCAGTGGAGGGTCGTCGTCGCACGGACGTTCGTGTTCGATTCGACGACGACGGCGCCGCGTGCGACGGCGTCGTGCTCGCGGTGCGCTACGCGCGCAACGCCGATCCTGAAGACGATCGCGTCATCGCGATGCTCGAGAAGGCAGGCGCGCGCATCATCGGCTCCGTGACGACCTCGTATCCCGGCCCGTTCGCGCGCGCGCTCAAGAAGCTGATCAAGTTTTCTTGCGCTTTTCTTCCTCTTCGCCGGGCGGAGCTGCCACGGGCGAACGATCCGGCGCGCGTCGTCGTGCAGGACGCCGCGATTGCCCATCAGCAGCCCACGCCCGGCGACCGCGACCAGATCGCCGAGCGGCGTGACCCGGTTCTGCAGCGGCATACACTACTTGATACATCGCCCGCCGTGCCGTACCATGGCGAAAGCCGCTGCGGGTTTCGCAGCGGGTGGGCGTTTGCTTCCTGCAGACGGGATCATTTCGGGGGCGAGGGTGGTTCCATTGAACGAACGGACGGCGCGCACCCAGGCGCGGCTCAAGCGGCTGGGCTCGGCTGCGCTCGTCACCGCCGCGGTCTCGGTCACGCTGGCCGGCACGCTGCCGGGCGGCCGCGCGGGTGCGGTGACCGTCAACCAGGCTACGGCCGCGAAGCCGTGTCCGGCTCCGGCAGCCCCCGCCCCGCCGTCCTCGGCTTCGGCGACCCCGTCGCCGAGTCCGATCCCACTGGCCTCCGTGCGCGGCTCACTCCACCCAGGCGACAAGATCACGGTCACGGTCTTCGATCATCCCGAGCTCTCGGGCGACGCGACCGTCACCAACGACTTCGCGATCGTCGTTCCGCTCGCCGGCTACGTCGATGTTCGAAAGATGGACATTCGGGGCGTGGCGCATGCGATCGAGGACAAACTGACGTGGGTCATCAGCCCGTCCGTCGACGTGAAGCTGGTGAGCCAGAGCAATACGGTGTTCCTTGCCGGAAACGCCACCGGCACGATCGCGCTCAAGCCGGGCGACCGCCTCGCAACGGCGCTCGGTGAGGCGAAGATCGCGAGCACCGGCGATCTCACGCGCGTGGGGATCATCCGCGACGGTGTGCTGAGTACGCCATGGAACGTTCGCGATCTGCGCGCCGAGAACGACCCGGGGCCGGCACTCATGTCGGGCGACGTGATCACCGTTCCGAGCAAGCCGGTGATCGTCCGCGTGTCGGGCGCGGTGAAGGCCCCCGCCGTCGCATACTTGGGTCCCGACGAGCCGTTGGGCGATGCGCTCTCGCAAGTGCAGACGACCGACGATGCCGACGTCGGCTTCATCCGGCTCACGCGCGGCGGATCGGTCTGCTACACCGCGCTGAGCGGTTCGGTGCTGGCGGCCGGCGGACAAACGGGTGATGAGCTCATGATCGGCCGCCCCGCGCACGTGACGGTCGGCGGCTCGGTCGCAAAAGCCGGCACCGTCACGCTCAAGGGCGACCGCTCGCTGGTCGCCGCGCTGGCGCTCGCCGGTGGTCCCTCGAAGGAGGGCAACCTGCGCGACGTCATCGTGATGCGCGCCGCCGATGCCGCCAACGCCGCCGGCGCTGCCGATCCCGCCAACCCACCCAAGGTTCCCACGGGAAAGCCCTACGACCTGACCGCGCTCGCGAACGGTGATCCCTCGCAGAATCCCGATCTCTCCGAAGGCGACGCGGTGTTCGTGACGCAGGCGAAAACGCACGTGGATCCGCGTGCGATCTTTGCCGCGATCCTCCTGGCCGCCAAGAAGTACGTGAAGCTCCCGAAATGAAGCAACGCATTGTGGACGCGCTGGCAAATCAATGGCCCGCCGCGCTGTGCATCGTCCTGGCCGGGATCGTCGTCGGCATCCTGGTCGGTTATCGCCTGCCGATGGCGCAGACGTATCTCGCGACGTCGAGCTTGCGCATCGCAAAGCCCGTCGTCACCGGCATCGACATGCCGTGCACCGCCGGCTCGCTCGCGGCGCTCGCGAAGGGAACGGATGGCCTCGCTGGATCCGGTGCTTCGCCAAACGCTGTCTGGGCCGAGGTCGCCGGTACCGACGTGCTGCAGATCCACTCGACCGCGCCGACGGCGAAGGGCGCGCAAGGGATTGTGAATCACGTCGGTTTGAATCTGATCCAGCTGTGCCGGCGCGCCACGATCGATAGCTACACCGCCGTCAACGTGAACCTGCGATGGCAGATCGCCGAGAAACAGCACGAACTGCGTGGATTGGATGAGCAGCTCATCCCGGCGGCAGACGTCACCGCGACGCGGGCCGACCTCACGAAGCAGCGCGATGCGTTACAGGCTCAACTCACCATGCTCACGGCGCAGCAGAGCCTCGAGGCCGTGACGGCGACCGCGAAGTCGAAGGCACGCGACGCGCTCGCGCCGGCGGCCCGGGCCGCGATCGCGGAAAACGATGCGGTCTACAAGGCACTGCGCGCGCAGCTCGACCAGGACTCCATCGCGCTCCGCGCGATGGAGTCGCATTACAAGCCCGGATATCCGGCGCTGCAGGCGCTCGTTGCGCGAGTGGGCATCGAGACGCAGAGTCTTCAGAACTACTCGAATTTTCTCGCCGCCAAGCCGCTCGACCTCGATCCCTCGTACCGCGCCGCCGAAGCGGTCGCGGACCAGGCACAAGCGGCCCTTGCCGAAACGGGGAACCAGATCGGCGCGGTCTCGGCGACGCTCGCGACCCTGAACGCGAAGCTCGACGGCAAACCGGACCCGCACGCGCTCACCAAACCCGAGCTGGCGGCGCTCGGACGGCAGCGCGCCGAAGCGCTCAAGGCATATCAAGCGCTCTCCGAGCGGCTGAACACGGCGCTGACCGAAGAGGCGCAGATCCCCGCCGCAGGGCCGGTCGCGCGCGCTGCGGAGGCGCTCGACGCGGTCAGGATCGGCCTGTTCTTCGCGGTGCTGCTCGGCGTTCTCACGCTGCTGGTTTTCGCGCTCGTGGCGCTCCTCGTTGCGGTGCTGCTGAACATGGACCGCCGTCTGCTCACGGTGCAGTCGATCACGAAGCTCTACGGTAAGCCGGTCATCGCGACGGTGAGCCCGCGCAAACCCTCGGCGTGAACGACGGCGGCGTCGATCCGGCCTTCGACAGCGTTCGGACGACGCTCGAGTCGGCGCTGAAACCGCCGTTCGCGGTGACCTTCTCGTCCGCGCAGGTGGACGACGGAAAGACGGTGCTCGCGGTCGGAACCGCGCGTGCGTTCGCCGCCGCCGGCTTTCGGACGATCATCGTCGATGCGCATCCGGGCTTCCCGGGCGTCGGGGCGGCGCTCGGCGTGGGCGACCTGCCGCTGCCCGTCACGCTCGACCCCGACGCGCTCAACCCGACCCTCGTCGGTGCGCAGTTCGACGCCGCGTCGATCGGGAGCCACAAGCTGGTCGACGGCGTGGCTCCCGCCGCGGTCCACGCGTTCGTGAACGCCCTGCGCGACGCGTACGACGTGTCGATCTTCGACGCATGCGACCTGTTCTACGATCCGCTCGCCGTCCAGTGCGCTGCCGCGTGCGACGGCGTCGTGCTCGCCGTGCGTTACGCTCGCAATCCCGATCCGGAGGACGACCGCGTCGTCGCAATGCTCGAGAAGACCGGCGCACGCATCATCGGCTCCGTGACGACCTCGTATCCCGGACCCCTCGCGCGCGCGCTAAGAAAGCTGATCAAGTTTTCTTGAGCTTGTCTTCCTCTTCGCCGTCGGTGAGGCGCTGGAGCGCGTGCGCGCCGGTCTCATGCGCGCGGCGTCCCATCGTGTCCGCCTCGCGCTCGAGCGTCGCGTCATCGTTGACCGCGGCTCCGTTCACCTGGACCGTCGGTCGCACGCGTCCCTCGAGCTGTTGAACGACGTGCCAGCTCTCGTGCGGCAGGTGATGTTCCTGGCCCGGCGCGAGATGGACGTTCTGGCCCTGCGTGTACGCCAGCGCGCCGACCGAAGCGGGCAGCGCGGAATTTGTGTGGACCTGCACGCCCGAGAGGTCGTGCCCTGACATCGATTCGAGACCGGCTCGCAGCTGCGAAGGCAACGCGTTCGGACGCTGGGTGGTCGCTCGGCGCTCACGAGGTTCGTATGCCATGGACCCGTCCTCCGGGCTGGTGAGGCTGGTGCTGGGGCTACCCTTCTTCGCCGTCGGGCCGATACACCCTGATCCGGTCGACCAGCACGCAGCTCAGCGCGTCGTGCAGGTCGCTGCCGCCGGCCCGGCCCGCGATCGCGTAGACGACCCCGCCGACCGCCGCGAGGCCGAACCGCCCGCGCCGCGGCGAGGGGAACCGGCGCACCTCGCCGCTGCGCACTCGAAGGCGCTCCGCGTCCGCGACATCGGCCACCCAGGTCCCGCCGACAACGACGATCTCCTCGTCGCTCAGCGCGGCGGCGGCGGCGTACGCGCGCGGCTCGTGCAGCGGCATCTCGCGCGTCCACTCGCGTGAACCAACGTGGAAGCGGTCGACGCGCGCGGTCGGCCGCCGCTGACGCGCGAGCGGGCTGCGGGCGACCTTGCCGCCGATCAGATACAGCGACCCGCCGGCGAACGCCGCGGCGGCGCCGAAGCGGCGGACCAGCATCGGATCGAGGCGTTGCCACGCGTTCGTCGCGATATCGAACTGCTCGGCCGTCTCGGTCACGTACCGCCAGCCGAACCACGTCCGGCGAACGCCGCCGCACACGACGATGCCGCGCTGGTTTCCGGCCGCGGCGAGCCGGGTGCGCGCGACGCGCATCGGCGGTGTCATGTCGGACCACGCGTCGGCGCGGGGATCGTAGCGGTCCACGAAGCGGCTCGGCCGTCCGTCGCGGTCGAGCCCGCCCAGCACGAACAAGTACCCGCCGGCCGCCGTGACGGCGTACTCGCGGCGAACGGCTTCGTACGGGCAGCAACGCTCCCAGCGGTTGTCCGCGTGCGAGGGATCGAGTCGCCACAGCGTTCCGCCCTCGTAGAGCAGGTAGATGGCGCCCTCGATCGCGACCGCCGCTGCCGCACCTCCCTTGTGCGGCGCCGGCAGGTGTTGCGACCACTGCGGATATTCGACGACCGCCTCGACGACGCTGCCCGTATCCGCGTATCCCTGCGGCGCGCTGTGCGCGAGCACGAGGCCGACTTGCGGCGCCGCCTCCACGACGATGAAGGGTGGCTCCAGCGGGGGCGCCGGCTCCTCGTGGTGCGGCGGCTGCTCGCGGTGCGGCGGTTCTTCCCGTCGGGGCGGCTCGCGGTATCCGAGATCGACCTCGACCGGACGGCCTTCGTGCTCGTGCCGGACGTCGAGCATGAGCTCGGCGACGGAGCGCACGATGCGGCGCAGATCGCGCTCGACGTGCGGGCCGTCGTGGTGCGCGTGGACGCGCGCGAGCTCGGCGTAGGTGTGCGCGATTCCGGCGGGCGGCACAAAGACAGGCTTGCCGCTGCCGTCGCGCGGCCATTCCAGCGGCGTGTTCGGGTCGTCGGGACGCAGCCGCGCGGTCCAGTAGTCGCCGGTGCGGTACGCGCCGCCCGCGGCGAACGACACGGCCACGTCGGCGAGCTTGCGCGGTTTGCCGGAGATCGCTTCGGCCGGGACGATCCCATCCCAGCAGCGCAGCACCGCGCCCGGGCCGACGCGGTCGAGCCGGCCCCCGACGACGACTTCGATCTGCCCCGGGACATCGGTCGAGATGTCTTTGATCGTCGAGACGAAGCCGGGGCGAAACGAGGTCGCGGCGTTCTCGTCGCCGACCACGACGACTTGGCCGATGCTCAGGATATCCGCGCGTTGCACGTCGCCGGCGAGCAAGAACGTCGTCGTCTCTTTGGTCGCGGCCGGAGCACCCTCGAGCGGGAAGACGAAGTTGGCGTTCTGCTTCGACCACAGGACGCTCGCGACGGGGCGAACCTCGATCTGGTCGTTGACGCCGTCCGGGACCTCGTCGACGGTGAACGTGCGCGCGCCGGGCGCCGGCGCGTTCCATGAAACGAATCGCATCAGCTTCCCGGTTGGGCCGGGATTGAGGATCTGCAGATACTGTCCCGACGACCAGTCGTCAACGTTCGCGCCGCCGACGACACGCCAGGTCCGTTCGCTGGCGCGCTCCGGCTCGATCGTCACGACGTCGCCGCCGTCGCTCTCGTCTGCCGCGATCCCGGGCGCGTGCACCTCGAACCGGTAGAGCAGGTTGTCCTGAAGGATCCGCGTCGCGACGTCGAGCGCGATCTCGCCGCGGTCGTGCGAGCGCGCGCGGATCGGTTCGAACTCGGCCGGCGCCGTCACGCACACGTGCGCGACGGTCTGCAGCCGTCCGGTCGTGTCGACGCCGCCCAGCGCGACGTCTGCGATCGTGGGATCTTCGAACGCGCTGACGTAGCGCTCCCATACGTCGAGATACACGATCGCTTCACTGCCCGGATGCGACGCCGGTGCGGAGAGCGGCGCATGATATGGGTTCTCGCACATCACGCCGTCGACGTAGCACCGTCCGGGACTCACGCACAACTCGCGCGGCGCGAGCCGCAGCCCGTCCGCCGGGTGTTCGCACGTCCAGTGCAGCGCCGGCTGCTCCGAGTGCGCCTCGCCGGCAGGCTGCTCGCCGCGCCTTGGGTGGTGGAGATAGCCGTACCGCAGTTCCGGACCAAACCGCCGGCTGCGCCACACCCGAACGTCCTCGATGGTCCCGGCAAACGAGTCGGTCGGCGCGCCGCCGGCGCCGTCAGAGGCGCCGATGCGCAGCGGAGGGGCGCCGTTTTCCGCGGGTGGGCCGGCAGCGGAGCGCCGGGCGAGCTCGCCGTCGACCCAGATCTCCGCCGCGCGGCCGGTGAATACGCATGCGACGTGCGAGAACGCGCCCCGTCGTAACGGCTGCCGCGAGGACAGCGCGACGGCACTCGCCGCGGAAGCTTCGAACCGCTCGAAGACGAGGTATCCTTTCGCGTCGACCGAGACGTGGAACTCGCCGGACCGCGATGCCACGGTCGCGCGCGCCGGCGTTTGCGCGTCGGGATCGGCCGGCTTCAGCCAGACCTCGAGCGTGTACGGGCCGCCGAGCGGTGACGGATCCAGCACGTCGATCCCGGGCGAGCTCGCGTCGAACAGGCAGCCGCCGTGCGTGTGGATCCCGAAGCCCGGCGCTGCGTGCGGGGCGATCGCGACGCCCAGCAGGCCGGCGTGTCCGAACACGTCTGCGAGCGCGGCGCGCAACCGGTGGTCGATGATCGCTTGCTGCTCGTTCCAGTCCGCGTCGAGCTGGATACGGCCTTGCTGCGCGACGACGCGGCTGAAGCGGCGAGCGTCGAACGCGGCGCGTGAGACGTCGCCTTTCATGCCGTCACGATCGGTAGTTCACCCGGTGTGAAACACCTTCCGGAAGGAACTCGTCCATCACGATGTCGAGGTTCGCTCTTCGCAGCGTTTCACCGTACGGCCCGTAGGCGCCGATCTCCGAGCCGTCCGAGCTTCCCTCGAGCACCTGCTGCGGTGCGTCGGTGCGGAAGCGCGCGAACCTGGTTCGCCCGTAGCGCTTGCTCGCCACCAGCTGGCGATTGGTGACGACGCATTTGTACCGCTGCGGCAGCTTCTCATCGGTCCGCAACGCGCAGTAGCGCAGGTAGCCGCGCTGGTCCAGCTTCACGCGAACGGGTTGGTCGAACAGCACGTCGTCGGCGATCAGCTGATACGCGTCGACCTCGCCGAGGAACGTCGCGCGCTGCGCGATCAGGAACGGGCCGCGCGCGTCAGGACCTGAGTCGAGCGGTGCGATCGGATCGGTCACGACCGAGTCTTCGACCACGAGGTCGGTCGCGTCGGAGAGGCGTGCGCCGCCGAGATAGCTGTTGCGCACCTCGATCCGGCGCGCGCGGGTCGCCGACTGGGTATGCGCGGCGTCTTCGAGGCTCCACGTTCCGCGCGCGTCGGTCACCGGCCGCAGCGTCGCCCGGTCGACGGTGAGTTCGGCGCCCTGGGCGCACACGATTCTCCCACGTACGGTCACGCCTACGAGCCGGACCGGGATCGCAGCGGCGTACGGCAACAGGAACAACGAGCCGTGCAAGACCGGGCATACGCCCGGCGCCGATTCGATCGAGAGGGCGCTCAGCGCGCGGCCCGGCCGAAACACCCAGCCGTTCGGCGAGGCTTGCGTCTCCGAGGTACCGAGGACGATGCGCACCGATCCGTGCGCGCGCCCGGCCTCGTTCAATGCCTGCGCCAGCGTCGCGAAACGTTCGAAGGCTGGCCCTTCGCCACCGGCTGCTTCCGGAGTCTGTGCGGAGAGTTGGGCGATCAGCCACGGGACCGGCAGCGAGTTCGGCGAGATCGGAAACGTCGGCCACCGGCTGAGCAGCTCGCCCGTGTCCGGAACGCTGCGCTCGTGCGTGTAGCGCTCCTGGATGAACGCCCACTGCGCGGCGAAGTGGTTGAAGTCGATGAAATCGACCAGGCCGCGGTGGCGCTCGAACGCCGCCTGATCGAGCTGCAGCATGCGGCTCAGCAGCTGCGCTTCGAGGCGCCGAAACCGCCGCGCACCTTCGGGCGAGCGCACCGGCGAGACGAGCAGCGTCCGGTCGAACGAGCCCGGCCACGGCGCGGACCGCGGCGCGGCGCCGATCCCTTCGTGCGTGGCCATCCAATAGTCGACCGTGTACATGCCGCCATCCTCGGGGGCGAGCAGCCGCCCGAGCTCGGGGTCGACGTAGACCGTGCGCGGGTCGGCTCCGGTGCGCTCCGGCCGGCTCCAACCGGAAAGATCCGCGATCTCGAGTGGGGGCGTGTGCTCGGTAAGCCAGCGCAGCTCGTGGACCTCGATACCGGCGATGCGGCCGTGCGCGGCCAGATCGGCGCGCGCCTCCGTGCGGGTGAGCGGTCGCGCGCAGCCGGGCAGCTCTTCGCCGCCGGCCGGACGCATCAGCGCTTCGTCGTCGCCGACGGGATTGAACGTGCGCCTTGGGCGCGCGGCCGGATCGGGGCGTCCCGGCTCGACGCCGGCGACGCACGCCGCCTTCGTCCGCCATACGTCGATCCGCGCGGCGCGCTCGCCGCCCGGGTCGGCCAGATCGGCGAACCTGCTCCGCGTGGACGAAGCGTGCGCGCCGGGCGGGCGGTTGCGCACGTCGGCGTAACCCTGGCGCGGCACCGCTTCGCCGTCGACGCGCGCGGCGGTCGCCACGCGTTGCAGCGATTCGCTGACGTACACCGTCCACCCGGTGGCGTCGGCCGCGAACTCTGCGAGCGCGCCGGCGGTCCCTTTGCGGCGCCGGTAGTCGACGATGTTCGCGACGACGGCGCGCAGGTCGGCGCGACCCCTGATCAGCGTGTCGAGTTCGCGAATGGCGAGCGGCTCGGCGATGAGCGCAAGCATCTCGGGCGAGCACGTTTCGACGAACCAGTCGTCGTAGAGCGCCGCGACGTCGCGTTCGAGGGAGTCGAACTGACTCTGTAGGATCGCGAACAGCGCTTTGAGCGGCGCGACGCGCGTGGCGGCGACGGACTCCGCGACATCCTGGTGACCGACGGCCGACAGCTGGCGCTGTTCGATCGCGTAGACCTCTGCGTCGCGCCGCCGGTAGATGGCGGGCAGCAGCTCGTACAAATTCGGCCGCGACCGCTGGCGCGGAGTTCCGCCGGAGAACGCGTTCACGAACTCGCCTCTACGCCGTCGCCCGTCAGGAGCGTCAGGCGAACGTCGCCATCGTCGAGGGTCAGCAGGCTCGCCGCTTCGCCGGGATCCGCGTCGTCGCCAAGGAGGTCGCGCACGCCCCTGATCGTACCCGACTCGTAGAGCGCGTCGAGCACCACCGCGTTCACGCCGCGCACGCGCTGCACCAGCGCGATCACCGTGGAGACCTGCACGCCTTCTCGCAGGCTGCGGGCGTCGAACGAGAACGCGTCGAGCAGTGCTTGCCGGGCCGCGGTCAGAACGTCGCCGGCGCGCGAGGACGCCTCCACGAGCAGCCGCGCCTCGACGACGAAACAGCGGGGGCGGTAGGCGAGCAGCGCGACGTGCCAGCCGGCCGCGCCGTTCCGCCGCAGCGCGACGGCGACGGCATTGACGTCGATCGCGTCTCGGCTCGCGTACGTCACCACGAACGACGCGGCCCGCTCGTCGGTCACCGCGACGTTGACCTTGGCGACGCCGGGCCACGCGCGCACGTAGTCCTCGAGATCGAGCCGCGAGACGACGCGGTCGAGCGCGACCAGACCACGCGACATGTTCGCCCGCAGGTCGGCGACGCGTTCCGAGTCGACGCCGCCCGTCGCCGGAACCGGGTTGCGCACGCGGTCGGCGCCGGAGAATTTCGCCTGGAACAGGCTGAGCCGGTTCGGCGCGAGATTTCCGTCGGAACCGCCGCCGATCCGATAGCGCGCGACGACGTTGTTCGTGCCGCTGGGGAGGCGCCGCCCGGCGTCGCCGTCACCGAACGTGAGCGTCGCGGAGCCGTCGGGATGCTGCCGCGCGACGTAGTCGCGCGAGTTGCTGCCGCTGCCCACGAAGTCGCGCACGCGATACCACCGCACCGCTTCCTCGTCGGCCTTGCGACTCGCGAGCGCTTCGGTCGCGGCGATCGCGTCGGTATGGTTCGCGGACACCCAAACGTCGAGTTCGGCTTTCGGCGCGCCGTTGCTCAACACGTTGGTGAGCGGTGCGCTCGAGAGCGTCGCGGTCTGCGCCTTCTGGCTCGAGTCGCCGCTCGCGATCACCTCGTCCGCCGGGATCGTCGCACCGTGAGTGGCCTCCACGACGTTTGCCGCTACGCTCACGGTGCGCGGATCGTACGCATTGCGCAGCATGCCGCGCAGGTCGAGCGCGCCGGGTTCGTGCAGCGCAACGCTCGCGATCTCCGAACGCGCCGCCGCGTCGGAGCGCGCCGGCGCGTTCCACAGCTCGAGCGGCCGGGCCAGCAGTTGTTCGCTTTCGCCGGCGCCGCGCACGCGCCACCGGCACACCGCATCGTCGTTCACCACCGCGGCGTTGCTGCGGTCGAACGGTACGGCCGGCGATTCGAGTTCGAAGCGGCGCACCTCGAACAGGTCCACTCGCACCGCACCGTCGCCGGCAGGTGCCGGGCCGCGGCGCAGCAGGTAGATCGGAACGACGTCGCTCACGCGCAGACGCCACGTCTCGCCCGCGTTCTCGACGACGAGTTCGGCCCCGTCGAGCTTGACGTTGACGATCTTCTCGACGCGGCTGCGAATGCTGCCGGGAAGCATCCCCGCATCGAGTAACAGGCGCTCGGCACCGGTGATGTCGACGCAGTCGATGCGGCGCCGCATCGGCATCGCGGTCCGGCGCTCGTCGCCGGTCGGGCAGAGTGGACCGCCGGCGAAGGCGAGCACGAAATCGTCGGCGTCGGTCGCGTACGGCACGAACGCCCGCACGTTGCTCGCGAGCGTCGCGGGGAGCAGCTCTCCGTCGCATGTCACGCCGAGCCCGCGAACCGCCGCGAACACCGTGCCGTCGGCGCACACGAACAGGCGCCGCACGTCGGCCGACCTGTTGCGCTCGCCGAACCGCTCCCAGCGCCCGGATCCCACGGCCCCACGTCGCCACGTTCCGGCGCCGCGCGTGCCCGCGTACCAGTATCCGCCGCCGAGTGCGAGCGCGCTGACGGTCATGCCGTCCAGCCCCGGGACCCTGCTCCAGACCGCGTTGCGGCGCGCGTAGACCCCGTCGTCGCACGCGGCCAGGACCGTCGTCGCGTCGGCGTCGGCCGCAACGTCGCGCACGGTGCGGTCGTCGAACGGAATCCCGGTGGAGTGCCATGCGCCGCCGTCGCTCGGCTGGTAACAGAGCCCGCGCTTGCCGCATGCCCAAAGCGTCTGTACCGCCCCGGCGCCGGTGACGACGAGCCGGTGCACCGGCTGCACCAGGACGGGAGTATCGGACCACGCACCGTCACGGTACTCGTAGACGCCGTTGCTGCGGCGTCCGAGCGGACCCAACCCGCATGCGTACAGCGTCTCGCCGCGCCGGGCCAGGCCGGTCACCGCGATCGGCAGGGGCGGCAGGCGAATCCAACTCGACGTCAGGCTCGTCACGTCGTCGCGACTCCACACGCCGTCGAAGCGCGCGACGACCGCGCCGAGGTCCCCGCTCTTCGCGGCGGCGGCCACGTCGTAGTCGGGATCGGGGTTCGCGCGCGGTTCGGGAGCTGGCCACACGTACGGCAGCAGCGGGTCGGTTGCGGCGGGGACGCCGGCCGCGAGACGCAGCGTTCCGCCGGCCGTGCCGCGGAGCATGACGCGCGCCGGCCGGCCTTCGATCGCGATGCGCCGTTTTCGCTCGAGTTTGGGCAGGCCGCGCGGGACGGGGAGTGAGAACCGCGGCGCCGCGGGCGCTTCGCGCTTCACGCGCAGCGCGTTTCGAACGCGTGCGCCGGCGTGCACGATCGCTTGCCGCGGTTGGGCCAGCAGAGGATTCACATTGCTCTCGAGCGTCACCGTCGTGCACATCGCGGACATTCCGAACCTCACGACGATCGACGTGCTGCTCGCCGCAACGACGTAGGCTTCGGCGGTCCGGTCGTCGTCCTGCAGGCTCACGACGAGCACGTCGCCCTTCGTCAGCACGCTCTCGCGCTCGAGCGTGATCGTGTTACCGGTGATCATCGTCAAGAGATCGGGCCACTCGAGCGACGGATTGTCGACGAGCGGCGCGGCGGCGGCGACGGTGCCGTCCGAGCCCACCGCAACGGCGACGATCGGGGCGCCGGTCGGGTTGGTCGCGCGCACCCACGTCGCGCCGGAGTCGTCGCTCGTGTAGACGTCGTTCCCAACCGCCACCGCGACCGTCGCGACGTCGGCTGCCAGACAACGCGGAAGGCCGGCGATCTCGCGCGCCTTCTCCCAGGTCGAACCGTCGTCGGTCGAGCGGAAGACGCCGCCCGGGCCGGCTGCGACCAGCGCACCCGGCAGCGACGCGACCTGCGAGACCGCGCCCAGGCCCTGCACGCGGCTCCAGCGCTGGGCGCGCACGGACCGGTAGACGCCGTAGGTCGTTGCCGCCAGCAGCGTACCGGCGGCATCCGCGAACGTGAGCGACGTGACCGCGGCGGAGGCGAAGCCGGTCTTGGCATCGGTCCCCGGCAGACCGTCGTTGCGCCACGTCCATGCTTCGCCGTTGAGCGGGATCGCGGCGACGCCGCGATCCGTTGCGACGAAGACGACCGGCACCTCGGCGCTCTCGTCGATCGCGATCGCGCGCACCGGGACGGCGGGCAAGCGGCGGGTCTGGTACTTGTCGAGCTTCCCGGCTGAGGCGGCGGCAATGTCGTCGCCGATGCTCAGCCAGGTCAAGCCGTCGTCGATCGAGATGAAGACTTGGCCGGTCGTCGTCCCGACCGCCAGGCGCCCGTCCGGGGTCGCGAGGATCGTCTGCAGCACCGAGCCCGGAAACGGGCTGCTCGCCGACCAGCCGCCGTCGGACGAATGCCGAATCAGCGTCGTCGACGTGATCGCGTACACGCCGCTCGGCGCGATCGCGAGCGCGACGAGATTCGTGTCGGTCGCGATCCACGGCGGGATCCACGCGCCGTCCGTCCGGATCGAGATGCCGCCGAGCGCGTACGGCCGCCGCTCGACCGGCGACGCCGCTGCGAACGGTCGCGCGAGCGCGCCGAACGGGCGAAAGCGCGTGTCGAGCACGAGGACGTCGCCGACCTCGACCGCCCCGTCGTCGCCGCCCTCGATTGGGACGACGTTCTGCCAACGCACCAGCGTCGCGTCGCGCGACGGGTCGTCGGTGGTCTCGGCGACGATCGCAGCGAGCGTCGCGCCGGGACCCGAGGGAGGCGCAACGCGGATCGCGAGCGCCGTGCCGGGCGGGATCGGCTCGCCGCCTTCCAGGACGAGCCGGGTCGTGCCGCACCGCAGCTTCGCCGGCGCGGGGGCGTCGTCGAACGCGCATGGGAAGAGGTTCCAAGCGGGATCGGCTTCGAGCGCTGTGCTCGTCTCGAAGATCGCGGGCAGCTTTCCCGGGTCGGGAATGTTGCCGACCGCGGTGTGCTTGGGGATCGTGACCGTCGGCTTGCCGGCGCTGCCGGGAACCGCGAGCACCGAGAACGCCAGCGACGTGGTGGCCGAGATCACGGGCCGCGGCTCGTAGCCGACGGTGCGAGCGATCGCGTATGCGGAGAAATCCTCGCGCGCGGTCGAGAGCACGCTCTCCTCCGCGATGCGTTGCTGGTAGAAGGTGAGCACATCCCCGACGAGCGCCCACGCCCGCAGCAGCGCCTGCGCGGGACGCATGCGCACCGCATCGTCCATGTCGGCGAGCGGATTCACCGTCGCGCGTTCGCCGGGGATCTCGACGTACGGGTTCGCCATTTGGTCGTGCATCTCGTCGAGAAAGACGTGCAACGGCTTGTGGCGATCGATCACGGGCGCTGTACCTCGACGAGCGGACGCCCGCCGGTCGCGATCCCGTCGAAGTCAACCAGCACCGGGACCTCGGTCTTACCGAACGCGATGAATCCTTGCGCTCGCCGATCCTCGCCGTCCTGGCGGTGGAACGCGTGCAGCGTCACGTCGACGACGCCGGAAACCTTCATTGCGGCGTCGAGCAGCCAGCTCGCGAAAAGCCGTTTGCCCAGCGTGAGCTCTTGCGCCTGGAGCGCCGCGTGGCCTTCGGCGGCGACACGCTGCGCGATTTCGCTCGCGTTCGCCGACGGCGCGTGGCGGACGCGGAGCGCGATCACGACGCCGACGCGCCGCGGCGAGCGCACCGTGACCGCGACGCCGATCAGCCGCTGCGCCTCGAGGGCTGCCATGACCTCGTCTCGTTTCTTTGGGGCATTACCGTCGGCATCGACGTAGACGTCCACCATCGGACCGCTTCCCGTCCAGCGGTGCTCGACCGACGCAGCATTCACCCCGGGGACACTCCGCGCGACCCGCAGGTAGTCTTCGTCGGCGATGCAGCGCTTCTGGTCGCGGATCTTCTCGGCCGCCTCGCGCTTGGCTCTGACCGCGTCGAGCCGGTCTTCGCCGCCGCTCGACGGAAGCGGGTTGCGAACGGATTCGATCCGCGCGTCCGCGGCGTTCACGAGCCGGATCGCGTCGGCTCCGACGTGGCCTGCCATCCCGTTCCCGCTGCGATACGTCACCGCGAACTGCGAGGCCGGATCCGGACGCCAGCCGTTGACTCCGTCGCCGAAGCGCAGCACGACCAAACCGTCGCGTTCGAGTTCGACGGCGAACGCCTTGTCGTACGGATCCGCGCCGATGAGGTCGCGCCGTGCGTGCCACTCCATGGTCGCGGTGAGTGAGCTCGCGCGGACGCGAATCGCGGCATCGGCCTTGTACGGCTTGATCGCCGTGAACCGGCTCGCCGGCTGGTAGCGCTCGGCCGGCTCGTACGGAACCGCGAACGTGAGATCCGGGATGAAGGTGCGGATCGCCCAGGTCGAGTCCACCGCCGGCGGGTCCGGCAGGGGCTGTGTCAGCCCGTAGTCGGCCGGGACCAGGTTGCCCAGCACGACCGTGGCCGGTGCGCCCGTGACCGTACGAACCGGGAGATCGAACGGCAACCGGTCTTCGGCGTGCCAATGGATCCGGATGAGCCGGCACCCGTCTTCCCAGCGACACCATTCGCGCGCGTCGCGCGCGAGCCGCACCGCGTGCCGGTTGCGGGAAGGGGCTTTGCGGCCGGTCAGGGCGTCGCAGCGCTGCTCGAACACGAGCACCGTCCCCGCGCGCAGCGTACTCAGGTCCGGACCGCCGTCGGCGACGCTATCGCACGCCAGATCCGCCGACGTCGCGCCTTTCGGCACGACGAAGTCGTCCGTCGCGTTGTCCCAGAGCTGCAGCTCGTTCATGCTCGGGTGCAGCGACACCGTCTCCAGCGCCTCGAAAATGCGCTGCGCCACCGACTCGTCGACGGCGGTCCCGAACGCGGTACCCTGCTCGAGGTCGAACGCTTGCGTCACGCGCGCGTACACCCAGACGCGCGGCGCGCAGCCCTCGTGCAGGCGGTAGCCGACGAGGCGCGCGTGGCGGCGCACGGAAACCCTGCGCCGGGCCGTCTGCAGGTACGCCTCCGTTGCCACGGCGTCTTGAAAGTACGACAGCTGATCGGCTGCGAACGCGAGGACCTCGACGATCGCGATGCCGACGTCGGCCTCGTGGCGCTCGGTGAAGCCCGGCATCTGGTGCGAGATGGAGTCCAGCATCAGTCGCTTGAACGACTGGAAATCTTTGGCGAGGTAGTCGACCAGGACCGGAGGCTTGGACGGCTCCCGCGGGGGCGGCGGTTGCGCGGCGGGATCGAACGCGGGGTCCCCTTCCAGCAGCGCGACCTCGACGGTGTCGAGGCCGGCGATCAGACCACGGATTTGCAAGCGGAAGCGCTTGACGCCGCTCGGGACGGCGACGGCGACGGTCAGCGTGTCGCCCTGCACGCTGAGTCCGCGGACCGGCAGCCGCGTACCGACGACATCGTCGAGGGTCGCCGTCACCGCGCTCGGATTCTCGAGCTGGGCCGGAAGAGTCCGGTCGCGCGGGAAGAACTGCAGCTCGACGTGCACGAGATCGGCGTGTGCCGCGTCGCGGGCGACGCTCTTCACCCGCTCGATTCCGAACTCGTTGCCGGCCGCCGCGCTGTAGCGAAGGCCTTTGCTGCGCACGGCGGTATCGTAGCCCGAGTTCACAGCTCGAACCGCTCCCGCGCAAGCGCCTGCGTCTCGATCAACTCGTAGGTGACGTCGATCGTCATCGTGGACTCGCGCACCGCGATGGCGACGTCGCGGACCGAGATGATGTCACCGAGCCAGCGGGTGAGCGCAGCGCCCACTTGCGACTGCGTCAGCGCCAGCCTCTCGCTCCCCGTCGTCTCGAACAGCAGCAGTTCCAGCCCCACGCCGAAATCGGGCAGCATGACCCGCTCGCCCGGCCTGGTGAACAGGACCTGCTCGATCATCTGCCGCACGTGCGCCGGGCGCGATGCGGTGGCGACCGAGCCGTGCACGATCCGCAGCGGGTAGGCCAGGACGACCTGCGGCTCATCCAATGTTGATCGCTCCTGCTTGGAACGTGATCGTCGAGCCCTTGAGCGAGTAGCTTCCCGTCGTCACGCTGGTCGACGCCGACGCGGTCACCGAGAGCTGGTTCGTCGCCTGCACGTTCACGGTGGCGGTCTGCAGCGTCTGGTCCTGCGCGGTGATCTTGAACGAGGACGCTTGGCCTTCCGACGCCAGAACCTGCTGCGCGGTGAGCTGGATCGTGCTCTGCGGATACTTGATCGTGATGCCGTCGTCCATCGCCATGATGATCTCGGCCGTCTTCGCCTTCAGCGAGATCCCGGTGGTGTCGAAGTGCACGTAGACCGTCTCGCCGCTGCGGGTGGTCGACTCGATCTGGAGCTCGCCGGCCTTTCCGTCCTTGTCGTCGAGGACGACCTTGCAGGTCGGCGTCTGCCAGATCTTGCGTGACGCGGTTGCGGTCGGTGGGATCGTGCCGGCCTCCCAGAAGCACCCGACCCAGATCGGCAGGCTCGGGTCGCCGCCTTCGAACTCGACCCAGACGTGCGCGCCTTTCTCGGGGATGACGAACCAGCCGACGTTCGTACCCGCGTACGGGACGCAAGGCATGCACCAGCCCGAGACCGCGGCAGGAAAGTTGTCGAGGGTCACCTTGATGCGTCCCAGGTTCGACGGATCCGCGGTGTCGGCCACCACGCCGCGATACTTCCCGAAGAAACGCCGTACGTCGTCGTTCATGCCGTCACGTCGTCGAGCCGACGCCTTCGCGCGTCATCACGATCGTCTGCGTGTAGGCGCCGCGCGTGAGCGTGTGGTCCACTCGTTCGACGTAGTAGAACCCGTCGAACGTCTTGCCGGCGCCCCGCACGTCGACGACCGACGACGGCGTCACCGCCGTTCCGTAGACGGTGCCGTCGACGACCGCGCGCGCGCGCAGTGCGGACCGCGCGGACGTTTGCGCGAGAGCATCGGCGTAGGCGCCCGCCAGCGTGCCCGAGAGGTTCGGCTGCACGAACCGGCGCTTGCGCAGCAACGGGCTGCTGAGGCTCCCGGACGTCGCGAACTGCGCGAGCGAAAACGTGCTCGCGGACTGAACAGCCGAGGACGCGAACGTGTTGGCGTCGACGCGGCTGCCGCCCGCGAACGCCTCCGCCGCCGCGGCGTCGTACGCGAAGTCGAGCGAGATCACGTTCGTCGACGAGCCCATCTCGACCGCAAGCGTCGGCAGCGGGGTGCCGTCGCGCGGCGGAGGTCCCCAGTAGCCGACGCTCTGCGAATCGATCGTCTTTCCGGCGCGGGTCGCGAAGACATATCCGAACTGCCGCCCGAGCGCGCGCACGAAGCTCAGGTCGGTCGCGGTCTGCTGGCGGACCCACTGCTCGGCGGTCGGCGTGACGTCGTTCGAGGGCGTCACGACCTTCGTATCCAGGCCGTACTGCGCGTAGTTGCCGATGATCTCGCGAGCGATCTGCGCCGACGAGCGCCCCGGCCATTCGGCGGCCTTCTCTTCTTGGCGCATGTAGAAGCTCAGGTCCTCACCGATCACCGAGAAGCCGAACATCCCGCTGGAGGAGTCGTAGTTCAGCTCGTGGTGCACGATCACGCCGTCGATCAGCCCGCGCTGTGAAGAGCCGAGCTCGACTGCGATCTTGAGGCGGTTGCCGGTCGCGACGGTCGCGCCCGAGATGATCGGGAAGTCGGAGGCGTCTCTTTCGGGCTGGTCGGCGTCGAGGACGAGCTGGAAGGTCGACGTGCCGTCGTCGAGCTGCCGCACGGTGACGGACTGTATCGCGTCGATGAACTCGCTCGTCACCGGCCGCGGCTTCGACGCTCCTGCGTGCACGACGATGGCGACGGTGTCGGCGCTGACGCTCATTTGGCGACGAACTCGGACGGAATGCGCAGCACCCCGGCACGCTCGGCGACGACGTCGAAGGGGTTCATCGCCTCGTTCGCATCGCAGATCCGCCAGAACTGGAACGCGTCGCCGAGGGCTTGCGCGGCGACGAGGTCGATCCGCTCCGGTAGGTGCGCCGCGTCGAACGTCTGCCGGCCGCCGATGCGCTCTGGCGCGGGAACCATCCGGCGGCGAAGGTAGATCACGTTCGTACCGTCCTCGAGCTCGACCACGTCGGTCCCGACGCCGGCGTACCGGCCTTCAGCATCATCTACGGCCATTGTCAGCGATCCTCGGCGAATCTAGCGTGCAAGGTAGCTCTGCAGTCGTTGACGCTCTTTTTTGCTCGGCGCCTGAGCCTGTTTCGCGAGCATCTCCAGCTTTTGGTGATAGGCCCCGAAGCGGCCGTAGTCATCATCATCCGGCGCGCGGTTGGCGTAGGTTTGGACCTCTAGCGTGAACACGACCGTCGCGCGCAGCGGGTTGAGCGCGGCGTCGAACACGTCTTCCGTGATGTCGAGGCTCGTGACGCGCACGGGCAGGACGCGGTAGTCGCCCCAAATCAGGACCGCCCGCGGCGAGCAGCCGGTGAGCCGAAGCGGCATCTTGCTCGCAGCGCGCTTCGATTCGCGGTCCTCGATCGACGCGCGGGTCGGGTACACGAGCTTTTCCAGCATCGCGAGCTGGGGGGCGATCCCGTACTGCTGCATCTGCTCGAAGGCGAGCTTGTTCTTGATGTTTTCGTCGCCCACCGCGTCGAAGTACGCCGTGATCGTCAGCGTCTGCGCCGGCGCGTCGATGTAACTCGGCGCCTGGTCCGAGAGTTTGTACTCGTCCTTCGACGTATCGAGCGCCGACCCGCCGAGCGTCTGCGGCCTGAGGACGCGCTTGACGCTCTCGGGGTTGTACTGGAACACAACCGGTTGCAGCTTCCCGTCCTCGTCGAAGGATGCCAGCACCCCGCGGACGAGCCTCACGAGACGTTCTCCGAAGCGTCGAGCGCGGCGACCACCCGCGTCGCGATCGCCGTGACGAGTGGATCCCGGCCGGGGCCGAACCGGAGGCCGGCGATCTCGCGCTCGATCCGCACGGCGAGATCTCGCGCGTCGTACGACGCCGGCACGACGAGGCTGCCGATCGCGACCCGAAGCTCGTTGCGGTCACCGCGGCCCGTCATATCGCGGCCGCCTGCGCGGGCGCGCGGGGCGGAACGGCCTCGAGCCAGCGCGCGAGATCGGGGTCGTGGAGCGAACGGTCCAGCTTGGCGTACTCGATCCGAGCCGCGGCGGCGATGTCGTCCATCGCGACCGGTCGATTCTTCGCCGCGGCGCGGACGCCGGCGTTGAGGGCGATGTTGCGGATGTTCCCGCCCGGCACCGCGAGCTTCGAGAGCAGCGCGAAATCCAGTTCGTCGACCGGTGTCTGCGGCGGAAAGGCGCGTTTCCAGATGCGCCGCCGCAGCGTAGAGTCGGGGAACGGAAAATCGACGACAAATCGGAACCGTCTCATGAAGGCCAAGTCGAAAGACTCCCGCAGGTTCGTGGTAAGGATAGCCACCCCGTTGAAACGCTCGATCCGCTGGAGCAGATAGCTGACTTCGACGTTCGCATGGCGGTCGTGGCTGTCACTGACCTCGCTGCGCTTGCCGAAGAGGGCGTCCGCTTCGTCGAAGACGAGCACAACTCCGCCGCTCTCGGCTGCGTCGAAAATGCGACGCAGGTTCTTCTCGGTCTCCCCGATGTACTTGCTGAAGACCGCCGAGAGGTCGACGCGGTACAGGTCGAGCCGCAGCACGTTCGCCAGGACGCGCGCCGCGAGCGACTTCCCGGTCCCGCTCGCCCCCGCGAACAGGACCGTCAAACCTTCGGCCGTGTCCGCGCCGCGCGCGAACCCCCACCGGCGGTACACGAGGTCGCGGTAGCGGACGTGGTCGACGACCTGCCTGATCAGCCGCCGCTGCTCGATGGGGAGGACGAGATCTCGCCACGCCGCCGCCGTCTCGATCCGTTCGGCCAGCGCGTCGAGCCGAGGCCGTGCCTGCGCGCGCACGGCGTCCCACACCTCGCCCGCCGAGGCACCGGCTGCGACGGACGCCGCAACGGTATCGATCGTGGCAAAGTCCAGATCGAACTGCGCCGCCAGCCGCGGCGCGATCTCGAGCGCTCCGTTCGCTGCGCCGAGCCGCAGGCTCCAATAGGACGTCTGCTCCTCGCGGGTGGGCCGTGCCAAGTCGAACGTCGCGACGCCGACGTGCGAAAGAAACATCCGGGCGGGAGTCACGACGAGCAGCGGCATCCCGAAGCGCTCGACGATCATCTCCAGCGTCTGCTCGCGGTGCGGGTCGTCGGCGTCGTCGCACTCGAGCAGCGCGAAACCCTGGCCGAGCCGCAGCTCGCGCTCGCACAGCCGTAGGGCATCGACGAGCTCGGCAACGCCCGCCGGCAGCGATGCGTATCGAACGACGAGGGCCGAGGCGGTCATGAGCTCGACGGCGCGCTGCGCGACCGCGCGCGCGATGACGCGGTCGCCCGCGACGAGCTGGACCGTCGATCCACCGTCGCGCCGCAGCAGCGAGACGATCTCAAACGCGACGGCTTCCTGCGCGGGCGAGAGGATCGACGCGTCGGCGACGAGCTCCGACGTCATCGCGCGCAGGCGCTCGTCACGGTGCCGGAAGCCGAGCAGCGCGTGCACGATCGCTTCGTCCGCACGCAGCGTTCCCGTGATGAGCGACGGACCCTCGACCTCGACCAGGCGCCAGCGGCGCAGCGGCGCGTCCGGCGTGACGGCGGACCATGCCGGTTCCGGCAGCACCGCGAGCGCCAGCGAGAGCGACGGGTACGGCCGGGCCGCGTCCCCGGCCGCCTCCGCGCACAGCCCGGAGAAACGCCCGTCCAGCTCGGGCGCGGCCGCGAGGATGAGCACGTCGCGCTCGAACGCGGACAAGCCGAACGTGCCGCAGAGATGCGCCAACCGGGATCCGGGGTCGATCTCGAGCGGCTCCGGTGCGGCCGACGGTTTCCCCGCCGCGTGGGCTTCGAGCATCACCCGCAAGCGTTCCAGCGCGAGCACGATCTGCGCGCGGTGTCGCGCGAACTCGCCGAGCGGCGCGCTCACGGCTGCACCATGGACGGCTCCACCGTCACGTCGACCTCGGTCACCTCCGGAATCTCGAGCGGCGTCACCTGTGCATCGAGCAAAATCGCCGACGCGGTGTACACGACCGAGACGTTGTAGGGCACTTGCGGGAAGGACATCCAGAGCTGGCCCATCGTCTGCTGGTCGATACCGTGCGGCGTCAGCCGGATGTGGTCGATCTGCGCGTCGAGGTCGGAGCCTTTCAGATACGAGCTCGCCGCGATCGTTCGCCGGATCGCATCGCGCGCAAGAAACGGCTGCGCGTGCAGCGCGCTGACCACCGAGCCGAGGAACCGCTGCGGTTCGAGCGTCGCTTCCTCGCCGGCGAAGGTGAACAGGTAGTCCGCATCCAGGGTCGCCCGCGGGCGCTTGACGAATCCACCGCCGTCGTTGCGCAGCGGCAGGTCGTCGTTGCGCCGGTAGGGGTTGGTCACGACGCGGTAGAGGAAGATCGTGCAGCCGACGTATTGCGCGTCGACTTGCGGCGGCCCGAATCGAACGCGCGGTATCCCCGACGGGTTCGGGATCTGCTCGAGCGCCTCGCCGACCACCCGTCCCACCGTCGCGGACACCGTCGCGAGCGCGAGGTAGTTGCTCACGAACGGCGCTCCGCGTACGCGTCGAGCGTCACGCGCGGGCCCGGACGGCGGCGCACCGGTGTGCGCGGCGGCGGCGGCGGCGGCGACGCGACCTCGATGCGATCGATCGAGACGCGAATCGTGCGCTCGGCGGGAGCCGCCTCCCGGCGCCCCGCCGGCGGCGGCGCGGCCCGGATGACGTCGGGAACGAGCGCGGACTCTGCCGATGCGCCGGCGTCGGTGCGGCGTGATCGAATCGCGCTTTCGTCGCGAGCCGTGACGGCCGGAACTCCGTGCACGGGGTCGGACGCATCGGCAGATCTGACCGTCGAAACGCTCTTCGGGGGTATGGCGGCCGGTGTGGCGATCGCTTCCGGCGCCGGCCCGAACAGCTCGTGCGCCGGCGGGATCGTATCGCGCGTTCGTGCGATTCCTTCGCGTGACGGTGGCGTGGCTTCGTGGGTCGGCGCGAGCGCGTCCCTCGCCGGTGCGAGCGCGTCCGGTGGTGCGGGCGATATGTCGGTCATCGGTGCAGGCGCGATCGGTGCTGCAGTTGCAATTGATGCGACCGCCGCCACGGGTGGCGTTACCGCTGCGCTGCCGCCGCCGAACGCGAGCGGGACGGCCGCATTGGGCGGTTCGGTCGCGGCGTGCAAACGTGCAGCGCCGCGCGGCGGAGCGGCGTAATCGGAGGGTGCTCCGGCCGCCGGACGGCCGGCGTATGTCACCCGGATCGCGTTGCGCCTAAACGGCCTTACCTGCTCGGTCTGCTGTTGCGACGTCTCGGTACGGGCCGTTCCGGCCGGCAGCTCGGTGGTGAGCTCACGAGGCCGCATCGGCGCCACGTCCCGCGGCGGCTGTTCCGGCGATACCTCACGTTCGGGCCGAGACGTCTGCACGTCATCGTTCGAAGCCGGTCGCGCTCCAAGCTCGGCGTGGTCGACCGATGCGGTCGCTTCTGGCGACGCGAAACGCGCACCGCGCGTTGCCGCGGACGGGTCTACATCCGCGTCACGCGCCACGGGCATGATCGGATCGCGCGGTTCGCGGGCTATGGGCTCGATCGAGTCGCTGCGCTGCGGACCGTCGTCGAGAGGAGCGTGAGCGGGCTCGCGCGTCGCCGTGGAAAACGCATCGAGCTGCTTGCTTCCTTCCGCCGATGACGGCAGCTCAGCACGCGCTGCGTCTCCGCGCGTTCTGCGGTCGTGCGGTTCGCGGGTCATGGGCTCGATCGTGTCGCTGCGCTGCAGGTCGTCGTCGAGGCGAAGCCGATCGCTGGTCGTTGCCGGCTCCGAACGGTCGTCGACGTCGGACCGCGGGATCGGCGCCTCACGTTCGGCACGATGAGGGTGCGCCGCATCGACCTGCGCCGCCGCGGAGAACGCCTCGACCTGCCTCGCCGCGGTGAACGGGTCGCCTCGCGTCGCATTTTCCCTCATTGTGCGGTCATCGGCTGCGCCCGCCGGGCGCGCTCCCGGCCCGGCGCGTTCGGGTTGCGTGCTTCTTTCCGCCGATGACGTCAACTCCGCAGGCGCGACGACGTCTCGGGGCGTGCGGGCCGGCACTTCGCGGGTTACGGGCTCGATCGTGTCGCTGCGCAGCGGACCGTCGTCGAGGCGAAGGAGGTCACCCGCCGTCACGGACTCCGAACGCTCGTTTATGTCGTCCCGCGGGATCGCCTCATCTCGTTCGGCACGATGAGCGTGCGCTGCGTCGACCTGCGCCGCCGCGGCGAACGCGTCGCGTGGCGCCGCATCATCTCTGGTGGCGCGGTCATCGGCTGCGCCCGCCGGGCGCGCTCTCTGCGCAGTACGTTCGAGCTGCCTGCTGCTTTCGGCTGATGGCGGCAGCTCCGCGTGCGCGACGTCTCCGCGCGCTCGGGGGGCGTGCGGTTCGCGAGTTACGGGGATGATCGTGTCGCTGCGCTGCGGACCGTCGTCGAAGCGAAGGAAATCACCCGCCGTCAGCGGTGCCGAAAGATCGTCGATGTCGCGGGCAGGGATCGGATCCTCGGGCTCGGTGTGAGGAGCGTGCGCAGCGTCGTGCGTCGCCGCGGAAAACGCATCGAGCGGCGTCGAATCCCCTTTCGTTGCGCGGTCGTTGGGTGCGCCCGCCGGGCGGGCTCTCTGCTCGGTGTGGTCGAGCTGCGTCCCTTCCGTCGATGACGGCAGCTCCGCATGCGCGACGACGTCTCGGTGCGTGCGGGCGTCCGGCACTTCGCGGGTTACGGGCTCGATCGTGTCGCTGCGCTGCGGACCGTCGAGGCGAAGGCGATCACCCGCCGTCACCGGCGCCGAAAGATCGTCGTTATCGCGGGCAGGGATCGGATCCTCGCGCTCGGCGTGAGGAGCGTGCGCGGCCTCGTGCGTCGCCGCGATGAACGGGTCGACCTGGGTCGCCGCGGTGAACGCGTCGTGTCGCGTCGAATCACCTTTCGTTGCGCGGTCATCGGGTGTACCTGCCGGGCGAGCTCGCTGCTCGGTGCGGTCGAGCGTGCTCCCTTCCGTCGATGACGGCAGCGCAGCATGTGCGACGACGTCTCCGTGCGTGCCTGGTTCGTGCGGTTCGCGGCTTACGGGCTCGATCGTGTCGCGGCGCTGCGGGATCGGGTCCTCGCGCTCGGTATCAGGAGCATGCGCGGCCTCGTGCTCGGCGTGAGGAGCGCGAGCGGCCTCGTGCGTCGCCGCTGAGAACGCATCGAGCCGCGTCGCCGCGGTGAAAGCGTCGTGTCGCGTCGAATCACCTTTCGTTGCGCGGTCATCGGGTGTACCTGCCGGGCGGGCTCGCTGCTCGGTGCGGTCGAGCGTGCTCCCTTCCGTCGATGACGGCAGCGCAGCATGTGCGACGACGTCTCCGCGCGTGCCTGGGTCGTGCGGTTCGCGGCTTATGGGCTCGATCGTGTCGCTGCGCTGTGGACCGTCGTCGAGGCAAAGGAGATCACCCACCGTCACTGGTGCCGAACGGTCGTCGACGTGGTGCGGCGGGATCGGCTCATCTCGTTCGGCGCGATGAGCGTGCGCCGCGTCGACCTGCGTCGCCGCGGTGAACGCGTCGTCTCGCGACGCGTCATCTCTCGCTGCGCGGTCATCGGCGGCGGCCGCGGGCCGCGCTCCCTGCTGGGTGCGGTCGAGCTGCGTGCTCCCTTCCGCCGAGGACGGCAGCGCATGTGCAACGACGTCTCCGTGCGTGCCTGGTTCGTGCGGTTCGCGGCTTACGGGCTCGATCGTGTCGCGGCGCTGCGGACCGTCGTCGAGGCGAACGAGATCACCCGCCGTCACCGGTGCCGAACGGTCCTCGACGTCGTGCGGCGGGATCGGGTCCTCACGCTCGGTATCAGGAGCGTGCGCCGCCTCGTGTTCGGCGTGAGGAGCGCGAGCGACCTGGTGCGTCGCCGCGGAGAACGCATCGAGCCGCCTCGCCGCGGTGAACGCGTCGAGCCGCGTCGTATCATCTCTCGTTGTGCGGTCATCGGCTGAGCCCGTCAGCCGCGCTTCCGGCTCGGTACCGTCGACCTGCGTGACCGCTTCCACCGATGACAACGGCGCGGCATGCGCGACGTCTCCGTGCGTTCCGGCGTCGTGCGGTTCGCGGGTTACGGGCTCGATCGTGTCGCGGCGGTGCGGACCGTCGTCGAGGCGAAGGAGATCACTCGCCGTCGCTGACTCCGAACGCTCGTCGACGTGGTGCGGCGGAATCGGCTCATCTCGTTCGGCGCGATGAGCGTGCGCCGCGTCGACCTGCGTCGCCGCGATGAACGCGTCGTGTCGCGACGCGTCATCTCTCGTTGCGCGGTCATCGGCGGCGGCCGCGGGCCGCGCTCCCTGCTCGGTGCGGTCGAGCTGCGTGCTCCCTTCCGCCGATGACGGCAGCGCAGCAGGCTCGACCTCTCCGTGCGTTGCGGCGTCGTGCGGTTCGCGGGCTACGGGCTCGATCGCGTCGCTGCGCTGTGGAGCGTCGTCGATGCGAGGGCGATGGCCGGCCGTTACCGGCGCGGAACGTTCGTCGATGTCGTGCGGGATCGGCTTTTCATGCTCGGCATGAGGAGTGTGAACGGCCTCGTGCGTCGCCGCGGAAGTGCTCCCTTCCGCCGATGACGGCAGCGCAGCAGGCTCGACCTCTCCGTGCGTTCCGGCGTCGTGCGGTTCGCGGGCTACGGGCTCGATCGCGTCGCTGCGCTGTGGAGCGTCGTCGATGCGAGGGCGATGGCCGGCCGTTACCGGCGCGGAACGTTCGTCGATGTCGTGCGGGATCGGCTTTTCATGCTCGGCATGAGGGTGAACGGCCTCGTGCGTCGCCGCGGAAGTGCTCCCTTCCGTCGATGACAGCAGCGCAGCATGCGCGACGTCTCCGTGCGTTCCGGCGTCGTGCGACTCGCGGGTTACTGGGACGATCGTGTCGCCGCGCTGCGGATCGTCGTCGATGCGAAGGAGATCGCTCGCCGTCACCGGCGCCGAACGGTCATCGACGTGGGGCGAGATCGGCGTCTCGTGCTCGGCACGATGAGCGTGCGCCACGTCGACCTGCGTCGCGGCGGTGAACGCGTCGCGTCGCGTTGCATCATCTCTCGTTGCGCGGTCATCCGCGGCGCCTGCCGGGCCTACGACGCCCCGCTCGTCTCGATCGACCTCGGCAGGCGCTTCCGCGCTGTCGCGCGCCTCGTCGTCCTTGCGAAGAATCTCGCCAGTAGAACGCGCCGCGGAAGAGGCATCGAACGCAGCGCCCGCCCGCGCCGCGTGTCGCTCGTCGCGATCGATCTCGGACGCCGCCTCCGCCGAGGGACGTTCGGCAGGCGCAGGGGCTCGGCGTGCGTCAACATCGGTTTCACGGCGCACGGCCATGATCGGTCCGCTGCCCGGCGCCTCGTCGTCGATCCGAAGCGGATCGGCGGCCGTTACGCGTGCCGAACGGTCCGGCTCGCCGGGCACGGGCAGCGTTGACTGCGGTTTTCCGGTACGGTCGACGTTCGCCGCGGACGGTTCCGTCGCATCATTCGCGGCGGTCGGCGCATCGATCGCCTTCGGCAGAGCTGCGGCTCGCGCAGGCGCGCGGCTCGGGCGATCGTCCAGCGCTGCAGGCGCGAACTCGTCCGACGCGGCGAACGGGTTGAGCTCTTCATCCGCGAGCGGTTCAGGAGCACCGAGCGGCAGCGTATCGAGGCCGAACGAGCGCAGCAGTTTCGCGACTCCGGTGAATTCGTCGGGGTCCGCCGCCGGGACGTAGAGCTCCGACCACGAGGCTGCGTCGTTTGCGAAGTCCGTCTCTCCGAACCGAGCTTCCGGCAACGGCTCGAAATGCGATCGCGGACGCGGAAGGATTTGGGACGGCGAATCGAGCGCGGCCCTGGCGACCGCCCAGAGAGATCCTCCGCTCACGACGCGCGCGTCAGGTATTCACGGCGCCGCTGCGCCGACATGGTGAGGATCGCGGCCTCCGACCAGCCATACGTCCTGCCGAGTCGATGGACGTCGTCGAACAAGCGGCGCACTTCCGCGTCGACTTCAGTCCACAGAAACGACGCGATGTCGAAGGAAGACGTCCATTCGTGGCCGCAGGCCGCGCAGTCGAATCCCAGCCGGATGTCGGTGAGGGGGTCCGCGGTGACGATCGCGTCCGCGACCGCGTCGATCGTCTGCGGCGTCAGCCGCAAACCCTCGGCGGCTCCGACGATCGCACGCGACATCAGAGCGTCCTCGGCATACGAGGCGTCGTCGAGCTGCGAGACGGCCGCGAGATCGTACGAGCACAACAGCCGATACGCGACGTCCGTTCCGCCGGCGCGACAGGTGAACGATTTCTCGTAGGCCGACGGCCCGCGCTCGGGGATCCGAGGTAAGAACGCGTCGACGGAAACCGCGAACTGGATCCACTCGCCGCACGACGGGCAGTGCACGGTCGCGTCGATCTTCGTTCCGAAGAGCTGCTCGCGAAGCGCAAGCAAATACGCGTTCCGTGAGCCCAGCGTCATCTCGCCGAGCACCCGGAACGCGCTGTCCGGAAAGACCGGGGCGAGGAGCAGGAGTGCGCGGTACCACAGCTTCCTGCCTTGCCCCAGCTCCCAAACGCGAATCAGCTCCGCTGCAGAGGGAGCCCGCACGTCACGATGCGGCTGGCTGCGTAAACGATTCCTCGGTCGGCTCGTTCACCGACGTGTCGCGCTCCCAGCCCTCGTTCTCGAGCTTGATCGTGGTGATCGCCGTGTCACCCGAGGTTCCGTTGAGCTCGGGCAGCGCCTGGTACTCCGAGACCCAGCAGCGTTTGACGTTGTACGCCATCACCTTCTGCCCGGATTCGTTGTAGAGCTCGATGATGATGTCTTTGCGGAAATCCTTGAGCGAGACGTCCGACTTGCCGTCCGTAGCCGAGAGGGAGTAGGACCAGACTTTGTTGGCCCAGGTCTCGAAGGTCGGGTCGTGGGTAACGCCCGCCTCGAGCGTGATGGCGTCGTACGAGGTCTGGCCGGGCGACTTGCGCACCACGCTGGCGTCGCCGCCGGCGCGGAATTCGACGACTTTCGTCGAGCGCTTGAGGGTGCTGACCTTATTGCACGCCATCACGTACTTGCCGTCGATCATGACCTTGAACCGGAAGTTCTTGTACGGATCGAAGCGGGTGCTGTTCGTCTTGAAGATCGGTGCTGGCACGTCTTACTCCTTCGTTCCTAGGAAGCGGTCTGGCCCGCGAGCTGCTGGATCGTCAGGATGACGAACTCAGCCGGCTTCACCGGCGCCATGCCGACGATGACGTTGACGCGGCCGCGGTCGATGTCGAACTGAGTCGTCGTCGACTTGTCGCAGTTCACGAAATAGTCGTAGAACGCGCCCTGGCGCGCAAGATCCGCCATAAACGTTCCGACCGTCATGCGCAGCTGCGCCCACAGCGGTTCGGCGTTCGGTTCGAAGACCGCGAACTTGGTGCCGCGGTAGAGGCTCTCTTCGACGTAGTTGGTGAGGCGGCGCACCGGCAGGTACTTGTAGTCGTCGGAGAGCGCGTCGGCGCCGGCGAGCGTACGCGAGCCCCAGACCACCTTGCCGATGATCGGGAAGTCGCGCAGGACGTTCACGCCGACCTGGTTCAGCACGCCGTTCTGCATGTCGGTCAGCCTGTGCTCGAGGTTGGTGACGCCGTTCATGCCGGCTTCGATCCCGGCCGGAGCCTTCCACACGCCGCGGCGGAGGTCGGTTCCGGCGAAGATGCCGGCGATGATCCCCGAGGCCGAGAACGTCATCTCGCGGTTGCCGCGCGCCGGGTCCGGTTTCTTGACGCGCGGGAAGTAGGTGAACACGCTGCGCCGCGAGGTGATCTCGCTGATGGCGAAATCGGTCGGCATGATGCGATCGAACTGGCTCTTCGTTGCGGAGTTGCTCCACTTGTCGAGCGGGTCCGCGATCAGGATCGCACGCCGCTTGGCGCAGTAGGGCGCCGCCGCCACGTAGATCGAGATCATGTCGAGGTCGCCGTTCAGCAGCGGATCCGGGACGATGACCAGGGTATTGAAGAGGTCGCTGAGCTCGAGCGCGTAGAGTCCCGTTCGGGCGCTCTCGTTCCCGAGGATGATGTCGCTCGAGAGCGTGGTGCCGTCTTGCCCTTGCCCCAGCATGCCGAGCCGTGAGTCGCCTTTCGGCAAACCGACTTGGGCGGGATCGAGGACGCGGGCCCCGGCAAGGTCCCGGCCGGAGGCAGCTGCGATCGGAGGCCGCGCGGAGAGATACTGCGACTCGATTGTGAGCATGTGGTCGATGCGGCACGGCGCGTCGAGTGGGCCCAGATAGACCGGTCCGATCGTCTCGGCGGGTGAGGTGGCGACCTGGCCCTTCTTGAGCGGATAATAGACGTTGACGTTCCAGAAGTCGGTCGAGTCGTCGATGCCGTAATCAACGAACCGCGCCGCCGCGTCGTCGGTGATGTTCTGCTTGTCGAACGAGACCCCGATGACGTTCCCCCACTCGCCCGGGCTCGATGCCATCAGGACGAGCGGCCCGACCTGCAGCATCGACGCCGCCGATCCTGCACCGTCGGGGACCCGCGTGAGGGGCACGCCTTTGCCGACCCAGCCGCTGATCGTCGTCTTGTCCGGCAGCTTGGGCTTCTGGCCGATCTTCAGGAATCCAGTCTCGGTCGTGACGGCGTCGAGATCGTCCCAGGTCGTGAACTCGCGCACGTACGGGCTCTGGAATGCCGGGTGGTCGGCGATGAGCTGGAAGGTGTCGCCGGCGCTTCCCTTCGGGACGATCGACAGGTCGAGATCGTCGATCCACGCACCTTCGACCGTGGTGTTCACCTCAATCGCGGGGTCGCCGGAGTTCGCCACGAACCTCGCGTTTAATGAGTTCGCGGCGGAGCCGCCTTTGAACGTACCGGGAAGCTTTTTGAGGAGCGCCACCATGTCGTCGGGCGCGATCGGCTCCCCGTTGAAGTCGACTTTGACGACGTCTTTGAGCGACTTGAGCTTCATGTCGACGGCTTCCGGGGGAACGCTCGTCAACTCCGCGAGGACGACCTTCGAGGTCGCGCCGCCCAGGAGGAAGGAGATGTCGTACGTGCCGGGCTTGTCCGTGCTCTCCACCGCGGTCATGACGACCTGCTCCGAGATCGGCCCTGTCAGCTTCGTCGTGAGCTTGTACGCATCGGACAGCATGAACGTCGACGGCGTGCCGCGCGGGGCGCCGGGGCAGACGCGCACGATGATCGCCTCCGAGCCGCCGTTGTTGAAGAAGTCTTCGACGGCGTACGTCATCGGCAGATCGCGGGTGCGGCCTCCGAAGAGCTTTTGGAACTCGCCGTAGTCGAACACGGTCGTCGGCACGTTCGCGGGTCCGAGCGGCGCGCGCCCGATGAACGCCGTGATCGCCGTCGCGACGCCGCTGACGACGCGCGAACCGCTGTCGACTTCTTGGATGTATACCCCGGGGTAGGTGGGGGTGACAGGCATAGCGTCTCCTCAGCGAAGTCTTGTGAAGGAGCAAGAAGTCGTCACGATCGCATGGACGCGACCGACGGCGAGAGGCCTACTGTGAAGCGGAATCCATAGAAAAACACCCCAGTGCGGATCACCGGAACTTCATGTTGCAAGAAGAGTAAGCCGGGTGCGTCATACACCATGTTCGCGTCCGCGGCTGGCTCGTCGGGGTCGGTACGGTAGACGACGGTACTATGTCGTGGCTCGGCGCCATTCCTCCGGCTCTCCGAGGCAATCGTACGGTCGAGTTCGTTGGCCCGGAATTGCGGCATTTGCCGCGCGAGGAGGAGGGCGACCGTCCCGCTAATGGCGCCTGACCGCTCGGAATGCATCGCAAGATCGGTCGTCCATGCGGTCGTCACGTTCTCGAACGAGAGCGTGCTGTGAACTTCTAGGGGGAGTGTGAGAAGTGGCAACCGTCAGTGACAAGCTGGTCGGCGCGTATTGCGTGTTCAAAGAGGATGGAACCTTAGGGATTTGGCAGACCGACTATTCGTCGTTCGCGAAGCTCGAGAACGTGACGACCGCGACAAAGCTGAATTCGATCGCCTTCAGCAAGGACGCGTTCTGGGGTGTGACCGAGCCCAACCCGAAAACTCCAGGCAACGTCGTGAACTGGAAGAACGCCGGTCCGAGTCCGAGCGGCGACGCGTGGAACGCAGGCTCTTGGTCCCCGCTGAATGCGCTCGGCGACGTGACGATGCTGGCGTTCGGCCCCGCTGCAGCCGCCGGCCAGTCGCCGATGATGTTCGCCGTGGGCACCGATGGTCAGATCAGACAGTGGCAAGGATTCCAATGGTCTCCAGCGCTGTACCAGCCGACGGGTGATCCGAAAGTGGTGCCTCCGACCGTGCTGTCGATGATCGCCTGGGACACCGCGGCAACGCCGAACCTCTGGGCCGTCAGCGGCACCGATGTCATGAAGTGGGATCCCAACTACAACCAATGGGAAGACTACAAGACTCTTGGTGCCAAGCAACTCCAAATGCTCGCGTTCGACGCGTCCGGCGGCATGTGGGGCCTCGACGCCGATGGGCATATCTGGCGCTGGGATTCCGGCACTTCGGGTGCGTCGGGCGGCGCTGCCGGTGCGGTGGGTAGCGCTGCGAGCGCCGTGGGTTCGTGGAAACAGGACCCGTACTTCGCGAATGTCAAGGTCAGCTGGCTGGCGTTCAAGCCGGCCGCGGCACCGGCCGGCAAATAAGCCCGGGCAGCAAGGGGCTCGGACGGCCATCGTTCGAGCCCTTTGTGTCAGCCGCCGATAAGCACGTTGCTGACGGCGACCACCGTACCGACCGGGAGCGGCGCGGGGTCGTTGCAGGTGATCGCCGTGTCGCCCAGGCGCGCGGCGGGCTTGCCGTTGATCATCACGATCGCGCTGCCTTTGATGATGGTGGCTTTGTTCGTCGGCGGGTTCACGAACGTGCCGCCGATGGGGATGTGCGGCGGAAGATTCGTCGCCGTGCTGCCCAGCGTCGCCGCCGGCATCCCATTGATGAACACGTTGCTGCTCACGCCGCCGTCGATCATGCCGAGGAACGGATGCGGGACCGGAAGCGGCGGCACGGGCCCGGGCGGCTGAATGATGTGAATGTCCACCGCGACGACCTTGTCGCCGAGTTTCGCCGCAGGCTGTCCCACGATCACGCCCTTACGCGCCGGCCGCCAATATCCCGGTCGACAGCGGAGGAAGGCCGAGGCGGCGACGACGAAGCAGCGCGCGCATGAGGCTGTTCGCGCAAGCGCCGAAACCCATTTCTGCGAGCGTCTTGCCCCGCGCTGCACGCAGTTCCGCGCCGGAACGAGCGTCGCAGGCCGCGATGCCGCCGGTCACGGCACGACACTGGATCGGAAACGTCGGCACGATCCAACGGAGGATCGATCCGAACTTCGCCACGTGGAAAGCCGCACGGCCTGGTGGTGCAGCGGCGATCACGGTCCAAGACATCCGTATGTTCTTTCAAGAGAACGTCATCCGCGAATGGACCCGAGCGATGACGGACACGCAAGGAGACGACGCGGATGATCTGCTCGATGCGATCCGTACCGCGCAAGCGACCTACAATGGCGCTCTGACGACGGCCCGGGCCGACGCGAGCGCGGGAAACATCACGGCCCTGGAAAACGCACTCGATGGGTTCATCACCGCGATCAACAACGGCCTCGCGACGCGCGACCAAGCCGTCGTAGACGACATGCACCGCGTTCGCGGCCAGCAGGACATCGCCAGCGCCACCGTGGCAACCGCCCGTAACGCGCAGGAGCGTCAGGCGCGCCGTCAGCGCGCCGATATCTTCGTGACGCTCGGCACCGCGCACCGGAACGAAGTCCGCGGCTTCCGCAGCGTCGCGGAGGGGAACGCGACGATCGCCACCATTCGAAACGCTCTCGCCAATAATGGCATCAACGACAGCCAAATCGCAATCCGCGGCAGCGCCGTGCGCGGCACGAACCGCGACAACACGCGCGCGTACCGGGGCGGTATCGCAGCCACGGACAACGCGAACGACGCGAGCGACATCGACTTTTTCTTCACGAGTCAGCGGCTCGAAGCCGCCATCAACGCCTACGACGGTCCGAACGGAAACAGCTACGAGGGAGGCGGGAACGTCCATCCTGACACCCTCCACGATCTCTTGCACAATAGGCGTTTGAACCTCCACGGCGTGAACCAGCCCGCGCTGGCTGCAGCGCTGGCAGCCTTCTCGACGAACACGCGAACGTCGCTCGGGCGCAAGGCTGACGTGACGCTTGTCAAGCAGAACACCATCGCCACGTTCACCGCTGACGAATACATCCTCGCCTAGCATGTGCATCCGGTCAGGGGCCGGCACTGCGTGGTGATGGCGTACATGGCCTGATGCGTTCTTATGAATCCGAAGACTTCTTCGGAATCGAATCGGTCTCCCGAGCGAACCAGGCCGCGGCTTTTGACAGGATCTCCTGTTCGATCTTGAGCCGCTTGTTCTCGCGGCGTAGCATCGTCAGTTCTGCGCGCTCGTCACTCGTAAGGCCGTCGCTTCGACGGCCGGTATTGAGATCGTCCTGCTTGAGCCCGCCGCTTGTAACCGAACGCATCCATGAAGCTTCTATTCAAGGGCAGCCTGGCTTATGCCCCGAAGCAGCCGCGAGCTTCAGCGATTACTGTTGTTCGCTCTTGACGGGGTGCCATTCATGTCCATGCCGCTCAGGTTCTTAGGATCAGTGACGAGCGCGGTTGCCGTGTGCGTCTGCTCCGCGTCCGCAGATGTTGGCGCTCATCGCAGCGTCGCAATGTCAGGAGTCGACATCAAGGGGTTTGCGCTTCAGATGACGCCCGAGCAGGTGCAGGACCGCATGGCGGCGCTCAAAGCCCAGGACCCGCAAGCTGAGATCAGCGGGGGGCATGCCGACTGCGAGAGTGAGGCCCTGGCGCGTCTTCGTGGTCAGAGCCCCCAGCCGACCTGCCAATCGACTTTGCTGATCTACACTTCGGATTACTCGCTGCATGTAGACTTCATCGAAGACTTTCCGAGCCATCCAGGTGTAAGCCGCGCCTACACAATTCAGCTGCTGCAGAGCAATCTGAACACGACCGCCGATCAGCGCGCCTTCCGCGATCTGGTGCTGTCAAAGTACGGTAGGCCGAGCTACGTAGACAATAGCGGAATGGAG
This sequence comes from Vulcanimicrobiota bacterium, assembly GCA_003168375.1. Lineage (GTDB taxonomy): Bacteria > Vulcanimicrobiota > Vulcanimicrobiia > Vulcanimicrobiales > Vulcanimicrobiaceae > Vulcanimicrobium > Vulcanimicrobium winogradskyi. Next base: position 626,522 of record PMSI01000001.1, on the reverse strand, counting down.
ATGTGGTATTGTCCAGTAACATCAGCACGGCCTCATTGCAGCCAGTCTTGGAACAACTTTGGGGACGAACCAAACGCGTTCCCTGACCTTTGGGTCGTCGTCGGGAACCCCTCGCATGTGCAGCTGTCCGACTGGCGCTATCACAGCATACGGCAACGAGCGATTGGGAAAGCGATCGAGCAGTCTAATACTCATCGCACCACACTGTGAGCCGCGTTGCGCCGACTTAGTCGGCGCCGACGAGGGCGCCATGGCAACTATCCAACGGAGAGCGCTGAAACGAAGCGGTGCCCTCCCCAGCCGGCGTGAGCGCACGGGAGAATGCGGACGGCGCTGTCTTTGTCGCGCGCGAATCACTTGCGCTACGTGCTGGGTAAACCGTTCGCATCCTAGCGGGCCGGCGTTGGTGGGGCTGAACTCGCCATCCCCGAAGCGAACGCCACGCGCGGTAACGACGCGAGCCTAGGTGGGCGTCGCCCCTTTCGCGTAACGCGTAGCGACACTGACGACTTCATGGATGACGGAGTGCTCATCAAAGATGACGCCCGAGCCGCCGCCATGCTGCTGACTGTGTTTGGAACTGGCTTGTGATCGCAGTAGGAACTGACGCACATCACAAAGGCGGGCCAGCGCTCGCCACGAGCCGCCCTGGGGAACGATACTCTCGAGGGCTGGCGATGAATGACCCTGGGTCAGTTGCGCAGGGTAGCGGCGATCTGTCTGAGCGACGGCGCGCGCCCGTACAGGAGCATGCCGACGCGATAGATCTTCCCTGACAGCCAGGCGAGCAGCACCGCGCCTCCGAGGTTGATCGCGAGCGATAGCATCAGCTGCCAGGCCGGGACGTTCGACACGGCGATGCGAGCGAACATTACGAACGGCGAGACGAGCGGAATCAGCGAGCAAATCACGATGTTGGTGCTGTTGGGGAGCGCCAGTGCGAGTTGCGCCAGAACGAGCGCGAGCACGGCCGGGATGATCAACGGGATGACAAGGCCGCCGAGATCCTCGCTTCGGTTGATCAGCGACGCGGCGGCAGCCTGATTCCGAGGTTTGAGCGGAGAATGTCGCCCCACGCCAAAGAGTTTGTCCCGGTAGCCCTTCATCGTGACACGCAGGCTGCCGACCAGGAATGCGTCAAGCGCCTTCTGCGCTTGGAGCTCGGTGCCGGGGACGATGACCACGCCGTTAAGGCAACGATCGTTAGCGTGCCCCTGCACGTACTTATGGTACTTTTTCGCGCGCCATCCGTATACGCTGTGATGAAACCAACACCCGAGAGCGGCCGTCCCCGCTCCGAGCAGCCTCCGCTCCATTAAGTCGCTCGGTGTCGCGCGCACCTATTAACGATCGTGACCATTTGGTCGGCTGAAACTTTCCCCTCGGCCGCGTCAGACTCAGCAACCTGGATGGCGACACAGAACAGATCGTCGCGCAGTCTCTGTAGCATGGAAAGCGCACCCCACAGTTGCGGCGCGGTTTCCGTCGAGCGGCCCGTAGCATCGGAAACTACCTGCTGAAAGGCCTCAAATTCCGTCCATACGCCTGCGCAGTCCCAGATATACCATCCCTCGGGACCGAGGAGCACCGAAGGATCGCTGATTCCCTCACGTGCGCCTGCCGCGTTCACTTTCGAGGCAATTTGCTTGCCCGACTTATTCGGCTCTCCTAACGCATCGGTCGCTTCGCGTAGGCTCAATCGGTCCTGCATCAAGACTCTGCGTGATTGCACACAGCAATCTTGAAGGCTGTTAGGGGGACACCCCATTGGAACCAGTCGGACTCAATCCTTGCTGGAAACAGCGACGGAATGCCGACAGACGGGAAGTTTGTATCATAGTCAAAGTCCGATTCGCCGGCCGGCGCGAAGAACTTTGTGCCGACTAACGACTGGACCGGATCATTATAGTAGCCAATAAGCCTGCCAAATTTCCCGGATGGGGAGCACCGCATTTTGACATCCGAACGGTAAGCCAAGAGGTATGTCGCTCATTGGAGATGTTTAGGCCACCCGAAGCACGATCTTGCCGTGTGACCTGCGTCTTGCCGCTCCCGGCCCACTGGGCGACAGATTCCCGGCGATGTCCTTCCAGGCCTGGGCCGCATCCTGGAGCGCGTACACGGTCGCGACGTCTGGTCGTATCGTCCCCTCTTCCAGCAGTCGCGCGATGCTGCCGAGCCCGTCCCCCGACGGCGCGAGCCTCATCATCGCGCCCGACACACGGTGCCGCGCGGTCTCTTCCTGCGATACGGGCTGGGTGGTAGCGACGAGATGGCCGCCTTCCTTCAAGACGAGGAACGACCGCTTCTGTGTATCGCCACCGATCAAGTCGAAGACCACATCGACCTTCTCTCGCAGAACCTTCTCGAACTGCGCCTCTCGATAATCGATAACCCGGCTGGCTCCGATGGAGTTGAGGTACGCCTCATCGTCGCTGCTTGCGGTGGCAATGACGGTGGCACCGGCATGCGATGCCAATTGCACCGCATAGGCGCCTACAGCGCCGGCGCCACCATGGATCAGGATCGTTTGTCCCTTTTCCAGGTGACCGTGGGTGAAGATTCCCTGCCACGCAGTTTGGGAGGCCACCGGCACTGATGCCGCCTCCTCAAAGGAGAGGTTGGATGGTTTCCTTGCGATGGCCGCCGGCTTGACAGCCAGATAATCCGCGTACGCGCCGCCTATTTCGCTGACACCGAACACGTCATCACCTGGCGCACATGCCGTAACGTCACTGCCAATCCGTTCGACGACCCCTGAAAACTCATGACCAGGTATCCACGGCATGTCGATCGGGAGTATCTGTCTTGCCGTTCCGGAGGCCTCAACAAGATCCAGATGATTGACGGCGGTATTCTTGATCTTCACCAAGATCTCGTCGCGTGCGATCGACGGCGTCGGTACCTCGTTGAACACCAACTGCCCACCGTATTCTAACACTCTGACCGCTTTCATGCGAGCTCTCCTTGCGCGTGGCGGCGTGCCCAGTCGGGGAGCTTGGTGAGCGCGCGGCCGAACTCGCGTTCCAGGCCGGCGATGTCGGCGCTGTAGCCGACGCGCTCGAACCATTGCAGCATCAACGCCGTATCCTTGCTGTACTGCTGGACCTGTTCGATTGGCGTCTGCGCGAACGCAATCGGCCGACCCAGCGCCTCCGTCAGGCTCTCCGCGGTCTCCGGCATCGTTCGTACGTCACCGGCGAGATCGATCTCGCGGCGGTTCAAGGCGGCGGCGTCGGTGAACGCGCGCGCGCCGAACCAGCCGATGTCGTCCACCGCGATCATCTGTAGCTTCGTGGCTGGCCCGAGCGCCCAGGCTAGCGTGGGCCCTTGGAGACTGTAGGGCGCCAGCAGATTCTCCATGAAGAACACCGGGCGTAGGATCACATGCGAGGGGAAGCCGAGGCCGCGCACGGTTTCCTCGATGCGCCACTTGTTGTCGAAGTGCGGGATGCCCGTCCGCTTGTGCGCCGATCCCACGGATGTGTAGACGTAGTGTTCGACGCCGACCTCGCGCGCCAGCATCGCAAGACGCTTGCCCTGCGCCTCTTCCCGCTCGACGCCCGCCTCCAACGTGTTCTGCACGCCGAAGACGCCCCACGCGCCGGCCAACGCACGGCGCAGCGTCGCCTCATCATCGAGATCGCCCTTGACGACATCGACGCCGTGGCGCGACAGCGCCACCGCCCGCTCGCTGTCCGGCATGCGCGTCAGGCCGCGCAGATGGAACCCGGTCCCCTGCAGCGCCTGCGCGACCGCGCCGCCCTGATTGCCTGTCACTCCGGTGATGAGAATCGTTCGATCGTTCGTCATGGCTGAAACCTCACGGAGTGTAACCGTTGTCCGCGTTCGCGATGAGCCAGCTGTGCACGCGATATGTGCGCACGCCGGCAACGACGAGCGGATCGACGTCCAGGATCGCCCTCGCGGCGCCGGCGTCCGCGCAGTTCAAAACCAGCAGGCCGCGCGGATCGTCGGCGAACGGCCCGGCCAGGATCAGCTTGCCGTCGCCATCGAGCTCGCGAAGGTGCCCGGCGTGCTTTGCGATCAGATCGGGCGTGAGATCCGCGCCTTCAACCGGGATCAGCTCCACTGCGTAGTAGGTCAGCGTAGCCACCGTAACGGCCTCGAGCCGTTACTTCTTCAGTGCGGCGCTGATGTTGAGGAAAATGCCGAGATCGCTCAACAGGACCGGCACGGCGACGTAGCAGTGGAACCTGCTGATTTTGCCGTCCACGACGTGGAAAAAGTCGGCGCATGGCGCGTGTATCTCTTTGTGCGTCGGAGGAACGACCCCGAACGGTAACACGAGGTCGCCGTTATGCGTGCCGTTGAGCGACAGCTCCACCATGACCATGTCGCCGGAGAAGTACATCTTGTAGAGCTCGCGGTGCATGTCGGGGAACGCGTTCGCGTAGACGTCGACCGTGTCTCCGATCTCGTGCCCGTAGTACCGCTTTCCGGCAGCGACGTCGTAGAAGTATCCGTCGTCGGAGAAGAACGAGATGAACTTTGGTGTGTTCTTGCTCGCGCCTTCCGCGTTCGCATACAACTCACGAATGAGCTGCTCGTTCGCGCGCTCTTGTTCCGTCTGCGCCGGATGTCCGCCGGCGAAATTGAAGCTGAGTGTATCCACGTGTCCTCCTGCGGCTGGTCGACGAGGTTCTAGCTCGTTGTCGAAGGCTGCGGCGCGCGTTTGGCAGCCGCGTACGGATAGATGAGTTGCGATGTTGAGGGCCCGCCTGGATGGACCACGGCCTCCGTTGTGCCCGACCTGAATTGCGCGATCTCGTTGCCCTCGATTCCGTGAAACTGCACCGTCAGGACACGTGATCGCGTCCACGCGCCGTCGTCACCGAAGGTGACATCGCCGACCAAGGTGTCGAACGTCGCGGAGTGGGCGTACGCGGAGAGCGCGGCGTCGTCAAGGCTACCCACCGCGGAGATCGCTTGCGCTACGACCTGCATCTGCGCGTACGCCAGCGGGGCGACGTAGTAGCCGAGCGGGTCCGCGCCCTCGGCTTGCGCGCGCGCCTGATAGCGCTCGAGCAGGGTGTCCGTCGCGGGGTTGACGAGCCCTTCGACGGGCAGCCAATACTCGTAGTTGACGAGCCCATTGAGCAGCGGTCCCAGCTGGGCCTTGACCACGCCGTTCTGCGGTCCGATCATCGCTCCGCCGATCGCCTTCGGCTCGAATGCGGCCTCGCCGATGGCCTTGAGAAGTCCGGCCGAGTCGTTGATGTACGAGCACAAGAAAAGCACGTCTGGAGCCGTCGTACGAAGCTCGTCGATCAAAGGCCGAAAGTCGGCGGTCACAAGCGGATAACGCGTCTCCGACACAACGCGCATGCCGTTGTGGGCGAGGTTCTCCTTCGCGCCTTGCACGGGCATGAGCGAGAACGGTGCGTCGGCGGCGAGGATCGCGACGGTCTCCGGCTTCGGATTCTGCCTGGCAAGAACGTCGAAGAATCCTTCGGTGAGCGCGGTGCCCGGATGCGGGCCGGTCGGAATCATCACGAAATAGCGGTCGTCGTGAAAGCGGGCTTGGACGGCGAGCGCCATGAGGCTGACGAAGAACCTCCCGCGCTCGGTGATGAGCGGCATCGCCGGCGCGACGGAGTTGTCGCCGTAACCGCCGATGACGAGATCGACCTTCTCCGTGTCGAGAAGCCGTTGGTAGAGCCCGGCGACCGCATCGGGTTTCGTCTCGTCGTCGAGACAGAGCAGCTCCACCGGCCGCCCGAGGATCCCGCCGCGCGCATTCACGTCTTCCTGCCAGATCTGATGCGCCAGCCGTGCGGCGCGGCCGTTCGCGGCGAGGCCGCCGGACAACGACAAGCAATAACCGATCTTCACCGGCGCATTATAGTGTGCGTCTTCGCGTGTATCTATAAACTCGAAATTGACAAAATCGGCTGATTGTAAACTGCGAATTTATCGGCGCCGCCGCTCTCGCGACGATATCATCACGGCCTAGCGCTGATGTCTATACCTACCTGCGTCATTGCCGGCGCCGGACCCGGCTTGGGTCTGGCCGTCGCCGAGCGGTACGCCCTCGAGGGCTTCGCCGTGTACGCGCTCTCACGCATCGCGGCGCGACTGTCGAGCACAGCCTCGCGGTTGCGGTCGCGCGGGCTCGACATCGCGGTGATCGACTGCGAACCCAGCAACATCGATTCCGTCGAAACGGCGATCCGCGCGATCGAGAGACGCGGAGGATCGTGCGACGTGCTCGTGTACAATGCGTTCGTCGACGACATGCGGATTCCGAGCCCTTTCGATCCGCGAGCGATCCCGGACGAGCGGCACGCCGAGCACGCGGACGTCTCGGCGCTCATCAGACGAAGGGTTGCCGCGATGCTGGCCAAGCAGGGAGGGGCGCTGGTGTTCGCGATGTACGACGTCCCCGAGAGCGGAACGAAAACACTGCGCGAGTTCGTCGATACGCTCGCCGACGAGATCGAGCCGGCCGGCATTCGAGTCGGGATCGTGACGATCGACGGTGCGTTGCCCACCTCGGAGGCCGAGCTCGCCGCCATCGCCGACGTCTATTGGGACGTGTTCTTCTGCGCCGAGCACCAGCACCGGCGCGAGCGGCGCGTTCGCACGAGGCGGCCGTTTCGTGCCTGATGCGCTCCGAGCTCTACCTCTTTTCCGAGATGGCGAGCGACGCGAGATCCGCCAGGCTGCCCAGCAACGAACGTTCGAGCGCGGAGAACGATCTGTATCCGTCAACGTAGTTGACGAAGATCGTCGCCTCGACGCCTTCTCGCGATTTCACGTGGGCGTCCAGAAAATTGGCTCCCTCGAAGCCGGCGCTCTTGAACGCCTTGTCGATGCGGGGCTTTGTCGTGAGGTTGCGATGGAGCTCGTCGCGGGTTCCTACCTGACCGGGTTCGGTGAGGGCTCCATAGAGCATCGCTTCGTCGATCTGTGCCGCGCTCAGACCGGCAAACAGCTCGGCGTGCAGATCGACGAGCGTCGTTCGAACGCGCTGTCCGCCAAAGAGCACGGGGTACTCCCACTCTCCGGGCTGCACTCTCTTGAACGCGCCCGCAAAGTCGGAATCAGGAAAGGTCTGTGCCGCGGCTTCCGCCACGACGGTTAGGATCTCGGGCTCGCTCGTCGCGCTCCACACGCGGCGCGCGACGGAGCGCAGCGCGGAGATCGAGCTCGACAGTTCTTGCAGAGCGGCGTCCAGATTGCGGCTCGCGAGTTCGGGCAGACCGAGCCGAAAGAGTGCCTCGCGGCTCTCATCCGGCAACCCGAGCGCGTCGGCGAGCCGCGCCAGAAGCCGCGGCGAGGTATGCAGCGCGGCGCCGGACTCGAGCATCGCGTACCACACCCGGCTGACGCCGATCGCTTCGGCGATCTCTTCCTGCGTGACCCCTTTGCCGTGCCGTACCGGTAGGCGCGGGTGCAAACCCAACGCCGCGGCGCGGGGGGAGATGAGCCGCCGGTGCTCTTTGAGGAACGCTCCCAAGGTGGGCCAGCTGCGATGCATCACGGCCATCTCTATCATCCGCCGAGGGCCGCCAAAGGTTTCAGGACCCTTTGGCGAGGGTGATTGAGGTATTCCACCCTTTGGACGGTCGACGGCTCTCGGGACCCGGTCGTCGGGCGGTACAGAGCCGGACTAGCAGTGGAGGGCCGTGATCGTGCGGCTGTTCGCGTCCGGCTCGACGATGATGGCGTGAGTGCGGTAAACGGTCGCGCTCGCGCGGCGGAGAGCCGCGAGCGCGTTGGGTGAGTCGAACGCGAGCACGCCTCCGGAAGGTTGCTCTAACGGGCAGTCGAACCGTGTCACCGAGGATGTCGACGAGAGCGGGCTCACTCGTCGCGCGGCTTGCGCGGTTGGCCATGATAGCGGCGGCGATCGTCGTGACGACCCGCATTGCGGTCGCGCAGCCGGAGGTACCGCCGAGAGGCACGGCCGCACCGCTCACGACAGCGGTCTATGCGAGACGCTGTGCTGATTCGAGCCATGGCGATGCGGCGCAGGTAACGTCGTGCCTCCAAAGGCGCGGCTACCAAAACCCCGGTGCATTGGTCGACGCCATTCAACGCTGCGGACGGCCACCGGGCGGAGCGATGTACGACTACGCATGCATCGACCTGATTCCGGCCGCCGTCTTTAGCGCCGCGATCCCGCCGGCGCAAGCACCTCCCGTCGTCACGCCATCGCCGACCGTTGTACCCGCTCAACCCACGACCGTCGTCACGACACCGTCGACCGAGGACACTAGCGGGGCGCCGAGCGCCGAGCCCTCCACGCTGCCGACGGCCGCCCCCGCCACCCCGGTACCCACGTCTCCTCCGTCTCCGTGGTACAAAGCGATCGTCACACCACCGTATCTCTTCGTGGTGATCGCGATCATCATCACGGCCGTCGTATGGCGGCTGCGGCTGCTCCTGCCTCCGCGTTGCCCAAAATGTTCGAAGAAGGAACCGCATGTGCACAGTCTGACCATCACCGGACCGGCTGACGCGAGCATCGCGATCGCCGGCCGTGCGACGCTCTTCTCCGCCGAGGTCGAACCGCCGCAGCTCGCTGCGAAGATTCGGTGGTCGATCGCAACGCAATCCGGTACATCGCAGACGCTCGGCAACGGTCGGAACTTCAGCTACGTGTTCGGCGCGACGGGGGTCGAGCAGGTTCTGGCGCATCTCGACGACGATGGGCTGACGTGCGGCGTCGTGGTCTACGTGTTCAAGACGCCCGCGGGCGGCTCGACGCTGGCGGATCTGCTGCGTAGCGAACCCCCGCCGACACCGCGGAGCGTCGCGGCGCTCGAGCACTGGGCCAGATCCGCCTCCAAGCTCGTGTCGGGGGACAAGGTATGAACGGGCCGGCCGACGACGTTGTCGCCGCGGAGATTCGCGCCGTGACGACCGACGCCGCGACACGCGCGATCGGCGGATTCGTCTCGGGCGCGGGCGTCGCGCTGGGCACCGCCACCGTAGCGTTCATCCAAGCCAACGCATCGTCCAGTTCCGACGCGATCACACGCGGACTGATCGAAGGGCTGGGAACGAGCCTCCTGGGCGACATCGTGACGGACCTCGACACCAAGGGTCTCGACGTCGGCGACGTGCACGTTTCGACACATCTCGCTGCTTTCGCCCAAGGCGTTCCGGCGACGTCACCGATCGATGCAGTATCGTACGAGCACGCCTTTCCGTTCGCGCTCGGAACGATCGCTTCGGTAACGTCGTCCGGGACGCTCACGCTGCACGCATCGTGCGCCCTGGATGCAGAGACCCGCAAACTCAAGACGAGCGCATCAGGGAAGATCACCCTCACCTTCACCTGGTCCTCGGACCACGGCGGCACCGCTTCCGACGGCTAGCCGCGTAGGTGTTGGCTAGCGCCGCACGCCGCTTCGTGAAGCTGCACTGTCTCTCACCGGGCCGGCTCCATTGCGGCTTACGATTTGCGCCGCCGGCCGACGTCCTCATCGCGACCGCGAACAGCCCAAGCCTGGGTGATGAGCGCGTACGGGGGCTGCCGTCATGGGAGTTGTTCGGGAGGATGTCGACGCGCGTGAAAACACCGCCGAGATCCACGAGGCGAGCCACGGTAGCGCGTTCCTCGGCCAGATCGCGAGGAACAGGATGATGGGGATCGCGCGCCGTTCCATGGACGCGTCCGGGTTGAAGTTCGACCGCATGCACCCGGGCGACACGGCCCGCGCGAGTGCCGCGATGCCGTAGTCGGCCCGCGGAAGCACGCTCGGCACGCGGATGGCGAGCAGGGACCAGCGCGCCGCACGGTGAGAGCGCCGACAGCGTGACACCGTCGTCGGTAGCCCACCGGTCACCGCACCGTGCGACGTAAATCGGAACGCGATGTAGGGCCGCTTCGCGCAGGCCGTCGTTGAACGCACGTCCGCCATACGTCTGACCGCTATCCGCCATCGCGCCGACGCGAAGCGCGCGCACGATTGGCGCGAAATCCCCCGACATGATCGCCGTGGGGAACCTAAGCACATACTGCCAGCATGGAATTGAACCCCGTGGGCCGACGCCGCGGCCCACGCGCTCATCGACGGCCCGATCGACCGCAGCCTCCACCGCGAGATGGTGATGATCAATTGGAACGCCCACCGGGCTGCTGCTCGAGGAGCGCCTGCTGGGCGAATCGTTCTTTGAAGTTCTATCGCCCTCGACTACCTCTTCGCGCGTGCCGAGCAGCTCGAGGCGCGTCCGAAGAAGAGCATCTTCACGAACGGCTTGAAGCGTCCGCCGCTCGTCGACGTGTGGCGGCCGTTCGATCATCCCGACGCCGAGGTTGCTTGATCGGATCGGTTCAAGAGTCGACTTTGATCTTCGACGCTCCGTCGCACCAGTGGTCGTCCCACGCGTTGCCCTTGCCCGTCGCGCCGGCGATCGGGACGAATCTGCGGGGCGCCCGCGTGAAGTCGAACCAGCGGGCCAGATCGGGCGCCCCCTCGTCGAACGCGGTCAGCGGCTTCGTACCGTACAAGTCGTCGACGAAGCGCATGATGGAACCCGGATGTCCCTGGGTGTGCACGACGCCGCCGGGGTGCGCGAGAAACGGCGAGATCACCAGGAACGGAATCCGCACGCCGCGCTCGAGCTCCTCGCGTTGCGCATCGGGCGCGGGCGGGACGACGTGATCGTAGTAGCCGCCCCAGTCATCCCAGATGACGAAGATCACCGTGCTGTCCCAATTCGGTCCCTTCCCGATCGCGTTGATGACGCTGCCGACCCAGTTCGGACCGTGCTTCCCTTGGCCGGTCCCCGGATGATCGCTCTGTTTGACGCACGGCGGCTTGACCCAGACGAAATTGGGCAACTGCCCTGAGGACGCGTCGTCGAGAACGTTCGTCGACCCGCGGAACTGCGCCGTCGGAAGATTGATCGTCTGGCGGTACCATGCCGTGATGTTGCTGAAGCCGTCGAACGGAAAGATCCCTTTGGATGCCGGAAGCGCCGTCGAGTAGTGGCGCCACGTCGCGTTCGCTTCGGTGAGGCGATCACCGTAGGTGGCCCGCTGGTAGCATCCGCCGTCCGGTCCCTCGATGGTCAGCGGGATCGAGAACACGTTCGGGCCGACGACGCTGAGGTCGTGCGTGCCCGGCGTCGCGTTGAAACAGCTGTAGCCCGGGTCTTCGGAGAGGTGCCACACCCGGCCGCCGCTGCGCGGCCACGTGATCGAGAGGTCGCCGGCGACGATGAACTGATGCGGCGGATACGACGCGCTCGACGTCGCCGCGAAAAAGCGATCGCCGAGGCCGTATGTTCTCGCGATTTCCCAGTAGACGGCGCGTTGCAATTGCGGAACGTACAGGAAGAACGATCCTGCGTTCGGGCAATAGGGCGAGAAGGTCGAGTTCACCGCGATCCAACGCCGCGAGCTGAACCGCGGTCCGGAGGGCGGTGACTCGTTGAGGCACGCGAACGCGTTGTGCGATGCGTCGCGCGGCGTGAGCGATGCGTCGAAGCCTGCCGGCCGCATCTGCTTGACGACTTCCGGAGGCATGACCGCGTCCGCTCCGGGGTACGGCAGCGGGCCGCCGGGCGGCGCGAACGCGTGGCTGTGGACCAAGAAGTCCGGAACGACGTACTACTTTTACGGCGGCAATCCAACGCTCGCATGTCCCTGGCTCAGCTCAGTGGGCGGCTATGCCGGCCATCTCTACCAGATCATTGGACGCAATCGCAACACCCACATCACCTTTAACTACACTTGGGACAACGGCGACGCCTCGGCGACCGGAAAAATCAATCAAATCACCGCGACCACTGAGTCCGGGATGACTTCGACCCTCTCATTCGCGGACGTGAACGGCAAGCGGCTACTGCAGCAACTGACCTATCCCGACAACGCGACGACCGTTCAATACGGCTATGATGCGAGCGGTAATCTCGCGTCAGTCTCACGACCGCCCAACAACGCCGCCGGTACGCGGCCTGTGCAACTCTTTGGGTATTATCCGATCGGCTCTGACTCGGTTCTCTGGTACGCGGCGGGCCCACGGTGGTGCGGGGGTAGCTCGAGCGGGTGCGGCTACGACGGTGGTTATCTCGGCTTCGGCTTTACCGGCACGAGCGCCGCGAACTCGACCCTCTACGCCATCGCGCATGCGGCAACCGTGAACCCCACGATTGCCGACGGAACAAACACGTCGTTGCACCCCGGCTACGTTCCCGACGGCTTGAACTACTCGATGTACCTAGAAGAGTTCTACACGACCGGCGTGACGACGCCGACCTTTCGCGACACCGACGGCCACATGACCAATTGGGTCGTCGACGGTTCGGGCCGGCCGACCCAGACCCAAGAATGCACAGCGAGCTCCGGACAGGGAACGTCGTGCACGGGTTCCTGGCTCGTCAGCACCGAGGCGTGGGACGCGAACAACAATTTGATCGCCACGGTGGAACCGCGCGGCAACGTCGCTGGGGTAACGCCATCGACGTACGAGACGGACTACGCGTACGACGCGAACGGCAACACAATTGCGGTCGCCGCGCCGTCCGCTCCGACGTCGGTCGGCACAATTCGTGCGACGCAGTTATTCGATTACGATACGTTCAATAACGTTGTCGCGTACTGCGATCCCGTCGCGACGAATCTCGCGGGTGGGAATTGGACCGGCACGCCTCCCGTATCTGACTCGCGCTGTGCAACGCTCGCGGCGGCGGTTCCGCACCAGCATTTCGACTACACGTATCCCTCATACCAGCCGTACGGCCAGCTTTTGAGCGCGACCTCAGCGATGAGCTATACGACTTCGTTTTCGTACGGCACCGCTCAGCAGACTGGAGCCGACTACGGGCTGCCGACGTCAGTCACGGGGCAGTCTTTCACGCAGGCGGACGGGTCGACGAACACTCCGACCCAGACGTTCTGGTACGATACGAATGGCGGTTTGCGCTGTTACAGCAAGGGCCAAGGAACGACGGTCCTGACGACGGACGCGCTCGGCCGAGTGACGAGCGTCGCCGATCCGGACGACAGCTCGGCGAACGGGGCGTCGCTCTGTGGGAAGACAACCGGCATTGCCGGATGGAATACGCAAGCGACGACCTCCTACTATCCGGACGGCAGCGTCCAGGCTTCGCAAACTCCAGCGCAGCGCGCGGGCAGCGTTTCGACCACGTTCCTATACGATCTCGACGGGAATGAAACGAGCGAGACACATCACTACGGGTGCGCGCCCGGATCCTCGTGCACCGCCGGCGTCACCTCAAAGTGGTACGACGGCGCGGATCGGCTCGTCGAGGTTCAGTTGCCGCATGACGCCGCCTGGGACAACTACGCCTCGAATTGGATTACGCGTTACCTCTACGACCTCACGCAGAGCGGCAGCCTCGGCAGCGTCTCGATCGGCGGCAACAGCTTCCTCGCCTACGGGGGACTCTACAAGACACAAGAATGGGTGCCGGCTTCCCCGGGAGCAAATGCGGCATGGACGGACCTCCGCGGTTCGGCACACGACGCGCTCGACCGCGATGTCACGAAATACTCATTCTCGCCCAGGTCCATCGCGATCGTTCGTGCGACAATGAACGCATACGACACGACAAATGCCACCGTGGGGTTCCTGGCATCGGTAACGGATCCGCTCGGCACGATTACGACGTACGCGTACGACAACGCGGGTCGCACGACGAGCGTTCAGTTCAGCGATGGCGGCGTCACGCCGAATAAGTCCGTTACGTACGATCCAGCCGGTCGGGTCGCGACTTCGACCGGTGCCATCTATGGGACGGAGACGATGCGGTACGACGCAGACGGCAAGCTTCTCGAGAAGGACGAGCCGACCACTGGGTCCATCACGTCGCCGGCGCGGCTCACGTACGACTATTACGCAAATGGCCGGAAAAAAGCCATCAACGTCGCATCGAGCGCACTCAATGCCGCACCGTACCTCTCCTATAACTATCGGGCTGACGGCCTCCGTAGTAGTGTGAAGGTGGGCTACGGCGCGCAGCAAGGCACATTTGCGACGTCATACACGGATGCCGGACGCGCAATGTCTCGCACCGATCCGTTCACCGGCAGCGTAATGCCAAGCCCGCAAGCGCCCGTGAGTGCCGGCACTGCATACGGCCCGACGACGTGGGCGTACGACACGACTGGCCAGCTCTCCACGCTGACGCTCCCACAAACCTTCGCGTACCAGCTCCTCGCGCACGACGACGAAGGTGCGCTACTTGGTTGGACCGGCAACACGTCGACGTACGGGCTCGTCCGAATGACCCTCGGGAACACGATTCGCGGCGAGAACGCCTATCAATCTCTCGGAGACGCCAGCTCCGCCGTTTACCGCGTGAAAATTGCGAACGGGGCTGCGGTGCCCAATCCGGTGAGCCAGCTGCTTTCCAAGGGAAATCCGCCATCTGGAATAGGACCGACGTCGGTCGACCCCGTAAATGCGGTCGTTATATCGACCAGTAGAGAACAATATGTCCCGAATAGCGACCCCGAGTTTTTTCCCTGGGAAGACTGCGGCCTACTGACCAAGACCGACACCTACGACAGCGCCTCGCGCCTGGTCGCCAAAATCGCCCAGATGTCGGTAAACACATCGATCACCGATTGCGTAAACGCGGGATTCGATCCGGGACCAACCGCAACCACGACCTTTACCTACGACGCAGAAAATCACCACATTTTGGCAACCGGCGACACTTCCATTAGCAGCGTTGCATGGTCGCCCTCGGGACATGCGTACAAGATTGAATCGTCCAACGTGCACTATGACGGCGACGGCATCCTGTTTGTGACGAACAGCGCCGGTGCTCTGACAGAGGCGAAGGTCGAAGCAACGGCAGACATCGGCGGCACCGGCCAACTCATGGTCCTGGATCGTGGTGTGGCCAACCAGTTCGTGAGCATGCACAACAACGTCTCGTACGCCGGAGCGTCCTTCGGCACGACGGTCTACAAGAACAAGGACCAAGGCACGCACTCGATTCCGTACATCTTTCCGGGATCCACGAACGACCGAACTTGCTACACCGATAGTCAAGGGCTTCATGGATGCGGGACTGCTGGCAACCTCGAGTACGATCGCTTCGAAGGCTTTGAGTACAACGGGCTGACGTTCCAGGGAGCACGCGCGGTCGACGAGAGCACTGGCAAATGGACGACGCCAGACGCGTATGCCGGCAGTGTCCACGACCCGATGAGCCAGAAGGCGTTCATGTGGGATAATAACAATCCGTACGAGTTCTCTGACCCCTCCGGCTTTGTTGCCGACGCTTCGGGCCACGACCCCAATCCGGGCTGGGGCACTGCGGCCTGGTGGGCAAACCAAAATGGCGGCGGTGGTAACACGTCCGACTCCGCCGGGGACGATTCGTCTGACGGCGCGGACGCCAGCCCGGTCGTCATAGCCAAGGGCGGCAAACCTCATGATGACCACGTTGGTAAACCGCTCCCGCCGCGACCTCACCCTAGTCTCTGGGACAAGATCCGCGAAATGATACACGCGGAAGAGACCGCTGCGAAAACGCCGCCGGGATCGGTCCCGATCAATCGGTCGAAATTCAGCCAATGGCATGCTCAAATCAAGGCCTTTGTCCAGAATACACCCAACCAGAAAACCTTCATCGCGCCAAATGACGACGTTTGGGTCGAGAACTCAGGTGGATCATGGACAAATAAAGGGAATGCTAATAATATGTTCACGCCGGATAAGAAACGCAAGAAATGAAGATGGTCCGTTGTAATGGCGAGGCGCGATTGCGACCTGGAGGGAACCCGTGACGGGTGATGCATCCACGTCTGCCGGGCCAGCATCGCTCACGATTCGTCTCGGCTTTCATCATCCGACAATGGATCCGGAACTCATTACGACTCGGCTTCGCTTAAGGCCGACGAGGCAAGTAAGGGCCGGGGATCAGGTTATCGGGATCGACGGCCTCAAGCGAAGGAATGTTGAGCCAGATACGCGGTGGACGCTATCCAAGCAGTACTACGATTTCTCACCTGACGAAGAGTCGCCGGACGTCAGCTCGCGTTTGCGAACGTTTTTGGATCCGCTGATGCGTGAGCCCTCATTTGTAAGGCAACTGGCATTAGAAGGCACCGCATGGATCGAATTGAATTTTCCCGGCCAATTCCATCTGGGCTGCGTCATTCACCCAGACGTGCTGCGCATAATCGCCGATCTAGATATGGAACTCGGGCTCGAGGTGTTCCCTGATTCTGCAACCTGAAGGTGCTTTGCGACATGCTCCGCTATTGAGGCTTGTCGCCGTGCCGACCATCCCGGCGGTTTCGATCGGTCGAGTTGCGACGTCATTCCGCTGCGATGTACAGTCACTTTTGAAACCTCAGCGGAGTCTTCGCGGCGACACGCCGCGCTCGAGGTTCCCACGACCGGACTCGGCCAATGACTCACGTGAAGCCAATCGGAAGCGTGTCCTCGACCGTTCCGCCGTTCGTTTGGTATCCCACCGCATGCTGCCCTGCGACCGGACTCCGAGCCAGCAACTCAAGGAGTTCATCCGGCGGCACGGCTGGGGCGGCAACGGTCGCGGATATTAATCGACGATCAGGTGCCGATCGAGCTGTCAAGCGCCTCGATGCATTGAGTCTACGCAATGATCGCCTGCGGCCGGCGCTCGCTCGCGCCGCGGGACGACCCTCGCGCGTTACCCCTCCGTGTTTAAGTCGTGGCCCATGGCGCATAAAGCAAATCGTATGACCCTACGGCAGGTATTGCCGAGCCTCGCCTATGCAGAGATCTTGAACCAGGCCTACATCGTCGCGATGTTCGTTGTGGTCATCATGATCGGCGCGCTCGGGTTCTTCGCGCTAGAGCGCGGTCAAAAGAGCGGCGACCTGATCGGGCAGAGCTTCCTGCTCGCTAAGGACGCTACGGCTATGGGAACGGCGCTCGATCAAGAGTACGCCGAGCTGCTTGGAGAGATAAGGCGACCGAAGGGAGCGCTCTCCGACCGGTTCGTACGCGGCTCGAATGCGTTCAATCGAGCGCACGCCACCGCCCGGCGGGACGCCGGCCCGGCGCTCGCGCCGCTCCTCACGGATCTCGCACCAAGCCATTCGGCATTCGTGTCGGCCAGCCGCGCGATCGTACGAGCTACGACGCGCGGCGATCGTGCTGAGGCTCTGCGCATCAACGCCGACACGGTGCGGCCCGCTGTCAGCAAGCTGCGCGCCGAGCTCGATACGATCTCGGCGGAATCGTTCCGAGCCAGCAGCGACGAAGACGAGAAAGCAGACCGTTTCTCGTATCAGCAGCGACAATTGATCGTCCAGGTGACGGTGATCGGCGTGCTGCTGATGATCGCGATCGCGCTGGTGATCCAGCGCTACAAACGGTCAGCGGAGGCGGCCGCGACAGCCGTCGTCATCGCCCTGCAAAAGGCTGCGCTTACCGACCACCTCACCGGACTCGGTAATAACCGGGCGTTCTTTGAGGACTATGAACGAGAGACGGCACGCGCGAAGCGCTACGATCATCCCGTCACGCTTGCCCTGATCGATGTTGACGACTTCAAAGCTGTCAACGACACGAGCGGGCACCCTCACGGAGACGCCGTACTCGCGAGCGTCGGCGCGCGATTACGCGCGATGCGTCAGGGAGACCGAGCGTACCGAATCGGCGGCGATGAGTTTGCCGTCATCCTCGTCGAGACGGCACCCCTTGCAGCGAGCCTCGTCCTTGCACGCCTGCAGGCCGACATACGCGCGGCGGCGCTGGGTGCGACCGTCAGCGTCGGCTACGTCGACCTCGCAGGAACCGAGCTCGCGACGGAGTCGTACGAACTCGCCGATACGGCACTCTACGAAGCGAAGCGTCTAGGCCGCAATCAGACGGTTTGCTACGAGAACATCAAGGGCGCCGTGACGGTGTTCTCGCCGCGCAAGGCAGATGTGGTGCGAGCGATGATCGCCCGGCGGGCTCGTCACTACCGCGTTCCAGCCGATCTGGGATATCGAAACCACGCGGCCGCTCGGCTTCGAAGCATTGGCACGTCCGAGCACAACGCTTGGGCTCTCCGGACCACAAGAGGCGTTCGACGTAGCGCAGCGGATTCGGGTGCTCCCTGAGCTTGACGCGTTGTGCGCCCGGAAGACGCTTGCGGCTGCTGCGAATCTACCGGCGGGCTCCGTGATCTTTCTCAACTACTCCCCTGCGTCGCTCACCCACGCTCGCTTCGACCCGCGCGCGTTCGTCAACGCCGCGCGGACAGCGGGCCTTGTGCCTTCGCAGATCGTTATCGAGTTGACGGAGCGACGCATCGATGATCCGGTGGCCGTTGCGAAACGCGTTGCAGCCCTGCAGGCTCTGGGCGTCCGGGTTGCGCTCGACGATACGGGGACCGGCCACGCCGGGCTGGAGATCTTGAGTAAAGTTCCGTTCGACTTTGTCAAGATCGACCGCGGCCTCATCGTCGACGCCATGGAAAACCGCGCCGCGCGCGGCGTGTTGGCGGGTATCATCGCGATCGCTCGCGAGACGGGGAGCTACTTGATCGCCGAGGGCATTGAGACACTAGCGATGTTTCATTTCGTCAGCGGGCTGGAGGAGGTCGCCGACGTCGGCGCAGCTCACGGCATCCGCGGTATTCAAGGCTACCTGCTCGGCAGGCCCGAGAACGGCCCGCTCGATCTAAGGTCGCTCGAACAGCACCGCGATCTCCTTGCCCGGCACACGCTCGACGAGCCAAAGCTCGCGCTAGCTTCTCGCTAACGGCGCCCACAACGCGCGATGTCGCGCGCAGCGACCGAGCTGCCTGGCATTGTATCCTGCTGCAATTCGCACTCGCCGAGACAACGCCGAGCGCACTCTTGTCAGTACTGCCATGCCTGCGTGCGAACGTTTGAGCCGCCATTGCACGTGGCAAGTAACGTAGGTACCTATTTGCCGAGCCACGATTAACGCTCTGGACGGTCGACAGCGTATGCGGCCCGGGTGTCGCGCTCGTCTCTCTGGAGTTACCTCGACATGTCCATTCGGTCTCTCTCTAGTGTCCTCGTTTTTGCCCTCCTTTCCGGAGGCACGATCGCTCCTCTTGCTGCTGTCGGCGCCACGGCCAACGGCACATTGACCGTGACCGCCAGCGTGGCAAAGGATTGCACACTGAGCAGTGCAACGCTTGCGTTCGGGTCGTATGATCCGGTCGTCGCAAATCGTACGGCCAATCTTGACCAGACCGGCACGATAACGGTTACGTGCACCAAGAACTCCAGCGGCGTCACGCTCGGCTTTGGCCCCTCGGCGAACGCTCCGGCGGCTTGCACGACGCCGGCCCGTTGCATGGCGAGCGGCAGCGACTTCTTGCAGTACCAGATATACAGCGACACCGCTCGCACGGCTGCCTGGACCACGCCAATCACCGAGACGGTGACCGGCGGCACTACTACGCCGACCCAGGTTACGATCTACGGCCGGATCCCGGCGGCTCAAGACGCGGCCGTCGGTACGGCGTATATCGACACCGTCGTGGCGACGGTGAACTTTTGACCGCTGAGGTCGGGAAAAAAGATGCGACTGCGTATGCCGAGCCCGGGGATCCGAAGGGGCGCTGCGATGATTCCCCTTCTGTCTTTCGCCCTGAACAACGGCGCGCGCTGGGTTACAGGATCGATGAAATGCCGGATACCTTGAATCGAACGCTACGTTCGGCGGCTCGCGCCGCCGCGGCCTGGTTCGCCGGGATCGCGCTACTTGCGGGGACGACGCTCGCGGTCTCGGCCGCCGGCGTACCGGCACCTGATCCCACTGCGCGACATGTCTCCGGGATGACCGCGATGCCGCTCCGCTTCGCGAACCCGCACTCCCCCGTCACGCTGCCGCACGAGGCAACTGCGCTGTTGTACTACACGAACGCGCTGCGGGAGAACGTAAGCCTCCATGCGCTCAAGGAGGACCCCCGGCTCGACCAGCTCGCTCGCGAGGCGGCCGACAAGATGGCGCGCGGCGGATATTTCGGGCACACGGATCCGAACGGCGTGACGCTGGAGCATCGCATCCGCGCGTCCGGCCACAAGCTCGAGTACTACGGAGAGAACATCTCGTTCGATCAGGACGCGATCCACGCGCACAACGCGTTCGTCAACAGCCACGACCACTACAAGAACATCGTCGACCCCAAGTACAATCACCTCGGCACCGCCGCGGTGAAGGTCGGCGTCAAGCAAGTCTTCTTTGTCCAGATCTTCTCGTCGTGATCGCGATGTAGAGTCGAGTTGGCCGCGTCCCCGCCCACCTCGCCCGCTTGCACGCGTCAGTACAGGCGTCGGTTTAGATCACGGGTATCACGTGACAACGCTACGTACGTCACGGATATTAAGATTAAACGATAAAGCGCGGCACCTCGGCGCGCACGTCAAACCCGCTCTCGAGCAGCCGACGCTCGGCCGCGAAGCCGGCGTCTCCCATGAACAGCATACGGAACTCGCGATACCGCAGCATCACGACCACCGAGTTCTCGTTGACGTCGTTCTTGCCGTCCGCGAAGAGCGCGCCGCAGGGCGAGAGCACCGAGACCGTCACGCCGTCGTCGGTCGAAAACCGGTCACCGCACCGTGCGACATGCACAGGAACATGATGCAGCATCGCTTCGTGCAGCCCGTGGTTGAACGCACGGCCGCCATACTGTTGCCCGCTGTCCGCAATCGCGTCGACCCGCAGCGCTCTCACGATGACCGGAAAACCGCCGACATGATCGCCGTGGGGAATCTAAGCACATAACAGGCTAACCCGGCGGCGGCCTCCCGGCTCTAACTGTCCGGCCGATTGAGGCAGGCGACGGGCGGCACGGCAGCATCGTGGCGGCGCGGCCGGCGTCGAGCCTGAGCGCGCGGAACGGTCGGTGCGGAAGACAGTTCCAGCGCAGGGGGCATCCTCTTCGCAATTCACTTTACAGCGATCGAACGGCAAGGTAGATTGGCCTAGTTTGCTCGAAAAGCCGCCCATGCAGGAGGCTAAGGTCTGGCGCCGTTGGCTCCTCGCGCTGTGTGCGGCCGGGTTACTGCAACTGGCGCTGATCCCTTGGGGCACGTACAATCTCGACGGCGATTTAGTCGGCGGTTTCGGCGCGTTCGACGCGATCGTCACGACCGGCTCTCTGACGGATCGTTTTGGTAACGTAAGGCCAGGCACACCGGCGGAGCGGGCCGGAATACGCGCCGGCGACAGTGTCGACCTGCGAGCTCTCTCCGCGGCGGATCGCTATCGATGGCGCAGCAATTTGCTCCAGGGCCGGCCAATCTCTCTGCCGATTCGCCGCAACGACGTAGCGACGTCGATCGCGCTGACGCCGACGCCGCAAACGGAATCCGCGACGTGGCCTACGGTCGCATGGCTGTTTTGGGCGTTCTTGATCGGTTCCGCGTGCAGCCTCATCGTCGCGGCGCTCCTGGCGTGGCGTCGTCCGGATAGTCCCGAAGTGCGCACGCTCTCGCTCGCGCTGATCCTGGTGGTCATCGGCAACGACCTGCTTCCGAGCAACGGCTGGATATCGCCCTGGCCGGTCCTGGATGCGGCGCTCAACGTGATCGGTCAGTTCCTCAGTAGCGCCGGGGTGGCGTTGCTGGCCACCTACGCACTGCTGTTCGGACGTCCCGTGCCGACCGCTCGCCGCGTCATCACGTTCCTGACGTACGGGGTTGCAGCGTTGTCGGCGCTCATCTGGACGGGGGCGCCTCAGTTAACCTCGGGCCCCGCCGGCGCCGCGGGAATTCTCGGATTGTGGTTCGGCACGTTTGACGGATATTTCTGGTTCCTCGCCAGGCCGGCCGCACTCTGTGCGGTCAGCGCCGGCCCTTCCCTCCTCGCTCTCCTGTGCGCGGTGCTTGCGATCCGTGATTCGCGCGGCGCGGAGCGCCAAAGAATCGCCTGGGCGACCGGATCGCTCGCCGTGCTGTATCTTTTCGGGGTCGCTTCCGTCCACAAGTTCGTAATCAGCGATCCGCTCCTTTACTACGATATTCTTAACGTCGGCTGGTTCGTCGCGCCGCTCGGCTTACTCTATTCATTGTTGAGTCGGCGTCTGCTCGATGTCGGCTTCGTATTGAATCGCGCGGCCGTGTTCACGGCGGTGTCGCTCGTCGTGGTCGGCTTGTTCACCCTGGCCGAGTGGGCGCTGGGCGGATGGCTGCACAGCGCCAATCGAATCACGAATGTCGCGGTCAGCGCTGCCCTCGCGCTTTCCTTAGGACTGTCGCTGCATCAGATTCATTCGCGCGTCGACCGGGTCGTGGACAACGTGTTCTTTCGCAAGCGTCACGAGGACCAGCGCGCGCTCATGCAATTCGCCCGGGAGGCGACGTTTATCACCGACGCGGAAACGGTCCTGGAACGAGCGTCAAAAATGATCGAAGAACATGCCGATGCGTCCCGCGTAAACTTCGCGCTCTACGACGGCGTCGATCGCTACGGCGGCATCGCGGAGAACGACCCGGCTCTCGTGACGTTGCGAGCCTCTCACGAAGTCGTGGACCTTAATACCGTCGATACCGCGGTAAACGGCGAGTTTGCCTATCCGATGTTGGCGCGCGGCCGGCTCGTCGGAGCGCTCGTGCTCGGACCGAAGCGAAACGGAGAGTCGTATGCGCCGGACGAGTCGAGCGCCATCGCGCAAGTCGCTCACGGCGTCGGCGTCGCGCTCGACTTGCTTGGTGCGCGGGACGCCAAGTCGAACGGCGTTCTACAATCCGTTCTCGACACGAATCAAGGTATCGTCGCTTCAAATCACGCAATCATCGAGGCGCTCAAGGCGCTACCGGAAACGATCGCAGAAAAACTGCGCGAAGATCGAGCCCCGCTATGAATTCCTTCAACCTTAACGCTTGAGCGCTGCGCGCGGACGAGATTGAGGCCCAAGGACGGTACTCCGCCCGACTAACAGTGCAGGACTGTCAGCGTGCGCGTGTTCATGCTCGGTTCGACGATGACTGCGCCGCAGCGGTCGGTCCGGTACGCCGTCGTTCCGGCGTTGCGCAACGTCGCAAGCGTAGCCGCTGCCGGATGGCCGAACAGGTTGTGCCGGCCGGCGCTGATGAGGGCGTATCGCGGATGGACCGCGACGATGAAGCTCGGTGCGGACGAATAGGCCGATCCGTGATGGCCAACCTTGAGTACGTCGGCACGGAGGTCG
This sequence comes from Vulcanimicrobiota bacterium, assembly GCA_003168375.1. Classification (GTDB taxonomy): domain Bacteria; phylum Vulcanimicrobiota; class Vulcanimicrobiia; order Vulcanimicrobiales; family Vulcanimicrobiaceae; genus Vulcanimicrobium; species Vulcanimicrobium winogradskyi. The sequence continues at coordinate 603,410 of PMSI01000001.1, read as the reverse complement.
GCGCCGTTCTCGAGCAGACGCTGCTCGGCCGCAAATCCGGCGTCTCCCATAAACAGCATCCGGAAGTCCCGATAGGCGAGCATGATGACCACCGAGTTTTCGTTGACGTCGTTCTTGCCGTCGGCGAAGAGCGCGCCGCAGGGTGAAAGCACCGAGAGCGTCACGCCGTCGTCGGTCGCCCAACGGTCGCCACAGCGTGCGACGTGGATCGGAACGTGACGCAGGGCCGCTTCGCGCAGCCCGTCGTTGAACGCGCGTCCGCCGTACGTTTGCCCGCTATCCGCGATCGCATCGACCCGTAACGCGCGCACGATCGGGGCGAATCCGCCTACGTGATCGCCGTGCGGGTGCGTGTTCACCAGCAGGTCGACGTGCCGGACGCCTTCGCGCTTGAGATAGGCCAGGACGACTCGTTCGCCGACGAGCTCGGCTGGGGATCGGCCGTCCCTGGCCGGGCCGCGCTCGAGGCGGCCGCCGCTGTCGATCAGGATCACGTGGCCGCGCGGGGTTCGCACGACGATCCCGTCACCCTGGCCGACGTCGAGCATCGTGATCGTCAGCTTCCCGTCCGGGAGCCGCAGCGTCGTGACGAGTACGGCGATGCTCGCGCACGCGACGATCGCGACGGCGGCGCGCACGCTGCGGCGCAGCAAGATCGCCGCGGCGATCGCCGCCGCGTCGTAGGCCACGATCGCGAGCGCGGGCGGCGGTGCGACCCAGACGCGTGCGCCCGGAAGTGCCGCGACCGCCGAGACGACCCGCAGAATGATGTCGACATCCCAAACCGCGATCGTCGCCGCGGCACGGCCTGCGACCGGGATCGCGCCGAGCAGCAGCGCGGCGATCCCGGCCAGCATCGCGACCCCGGTCGCGGGGACGACGGCCGCGTTCGCCAGGATCGCGTACGGCGCGACGACCCCAAAGGTCGCCGCGCTGAGCGGCCAGACGCCGATCTGCGTCGCGATCGTCAGCGCGAGCGCCTCATGCACGCGCTCAGGAAGCTCCCACCGCTCGAGCGCGTGCTGCAGCGGCCGCGCGAACAGCAGAATCGCACTGACGCACGAGAACGAGAGCGCGAACGACACCGTCGTCACGGCGGCCGGCCAGATCACGGCGACGACGAGCGCAGCGAGCGCGAGAGCGTTCCACGAGACCGCTCGTGCGCCGTAGGCGCGAGCCAGCAGCGCGACCGACACCATGGCGGCGGCGCGTTGCGAGGGCAGATGCGCGCCGCTGAGCCAGGCGTAGGCGACGACGCACGGTATCGCCGCCAGCGACGCCGCGACGCGCGGCACGCGCGCGAGTCGCAGTGCGGTCACCGCAAGCCACGCGATCACCCCGAGATGCAGCCCCGCCGTGACGAGCACGTGCACCGTGCCGGTGGCTTGAAAGTCGTCACGGATCTCCTGAGGCAGGGTTCCACGCTCGCCCCACAGCGCGCCCGCGACCACGGTCGCCTCGGGTTCCCGCAGCACCTCGCGCAGCCGGCGCGAAAGCGCAGCGCGTGCGCGTGCGCTCCACGTTCGAACGTCGCGCGAGTCCGGCGGCGCGCGCAGCACGACGCGATCGCCCGCCAGCTCGCCGGCGAGTCCATCGCCGAGGGCGAGCGCGCGCCGTGACGGCTCGCCGGGATTGCGCGCCTCATCGAACGGAACGAGCCGTCCGCGTACGATGAGCCGTTCTCCCGAAACGACGTCGGCGTCGCGAACGTGCGCGCGAACGACGATTCCGGTCGCGAGCGCGAACGGAAACGATGCACCGCCGTCGCCCGTGCGCACGTCGCCGACCACGGTCCCGGCGAAACGCGCGGTATGCGTCTCCTCGGTCAGCATCGGCGGATGCCCAAAGCGTGCAGCGAGCAGAAGCCCGGCGAGTGCGAATACCCCCGGGAGACGCGTGCTCCGGTGGGCAACGGAACCGATCACCGCGATGCACCCGAGCGCGGTCAGGCCCCGCGCGTCCGCAGCGACGGCCGTCACGAACGCGAGTGCGGGGAGCAACAGCCGTGCGCGGGCCACGCCCGTCCATCACGCGCGTGGTCGAACGGGCTAGGGGAGAGCGTCCGACGAGGCCGAACGCTGGGTGCTCGCATGCGTATCGTCGTCACCGGGGGAGCCGGGTTCATCGGGTCGCACATCGTCGACGCGTTCGTCGCGGAGCGCCACGAGGTCGTCGTCGTCGACAGCCTCTGGCAGCACGGCGGCGGACGCCGCGAGAACATCCCCGAGGGTGTCTCGTTCGTCCACATGGATATCCGCGACGATGCCGGGATTGGGCGCATCTTCATGGATTTCAAGCCCGAGGTCGTCTGCCATCATGCCGCGCAGCACTCGGTCGCGATCGGCGCGCGCGATCCGATCCTGGACGCGAGCGTCAACGTCATCGGGATGCTGAACGTGCTCGAAGCGGCGGTCAAGGCGGGCTCGCGCAAGGTACTGTTCGCGTCGAGCGCGGCGACGTACGGCGACGTCGAGCAGATGCCGGTCGACGAGAACGCACCGCAGCGTCCGGTCTCGCCGTACGGGATCACGAAGATGGTCACCGAGCACTATCTGCGCTTCTTCAAATCGGAGCACGGGCTCGACTACACCGCGCTGCGCTACGGCAACGTCTTCGGACCGCGCCAAGACCCCAACGGGGAAGCCGGCGTCATCGCAATCTTCCTCGGAAAGTTTCTCCATCGGCAAGGCGTGCGCATCGACTGGGACGGCGAGCAGACACGCGACTACGTCTACGTCGGCGATGTCGTGCGCGCGAACGTCGCGGCGCTGACCAAGGGCTCCGGCGAGATCTACGTGATCGGGACCGGCCGGAAGACGTCGGTCAACGAGGTCTATCGCGCGATCGTCGAGGTGACCGGCTTCGAAGCGCCGATCACCCACGCGCCGCGCCGTCCCGGCGACGCGCGCGAGGTCTACTTCAACCCGACGAAGGTGAAGCGCGAGCTCGGCTGGGAAGCCGACGTGCCCCTGATCGAGGGCATGCGAAAAACCTACGAATATTTTCGCGAGAAAGAACGGACGGCGGCCGCCTCGTAGCGGTCGCCTCGCGTCCTCAGGGCGTCGGGTGGAAGTCCGTCGACGCTTGCGGCGGCGTCTTGACGGCGACGATCTTCAGGTTGGCGTCCGTGGTGCCGCCGTGCGGCGTGCCGGCGGGGATGATCAGCACCGTGCCGGCTTTCAGCGGAACTTGCTTGTCGCCGAGCCATTCCGTGCCGGAGCCGGAGACGACGACCTGGATCTCGTTGGCGTCGGCGTGGTAGTGCTTCGGAACGGTTCCCATCTGCACTTGGACCGTCGCGCCGTCGGCCAGCGCGACGAGCTTCGAGCGGTTGTTCGGCGTCGCCGGTGCCGGGGTGGGCAGATCGGCGGGCGTGATCGCGCTGACGTCGATCACGGTGGCCTGGAGCGGCGGCGCGGCGGCGCGCGCCGGCGCGGCGAGATGCGAGACCGCGAGACCTGCGCCGAAGGCGAGGGCCGCGACCGCAGCGGTGCGGAGTGCGGTATGCGTCATGGCGCCGACTGCGACGGACGGATGCTCGCTTCCCGCGAAGAGGGTGCCGATGGCTAGCCCGCCGGAGTTCTTTGCCGCCCCGTCGGTAGAGCACGAGCGTCGTGCCGACGGCTCGCAGCTGCTCCGCTCGACCACCAGGCTGGGCGCGTTCCCGGCCAGCATCGGCGCCACGTTGGCGAGGTGGGCTGCCGAACGCCCCGACCGCACGTTTCTGGCCGAGCGCGACGGCGACGGCTGGCGGACGGCCACCTATGCGGAGATGTTCGAGGCGGTCCGGCGGATCGCGTCGGGCCTGCTCGAGATGGGTCTCACGCGCGCCACCCCGATCGCGATCCTCTCGGAGAACTCACTGGCGCACGCGTCCCTCTCGCTCGCCGCGCTGTACGCCGGGATACCGGTGGCGCCGATCTCACCGGCGTACTCGACGCAGTACGGCGACCTGCGCCGGCTGCGGTTCGTGCTGGAAGCGCTGCAGCCGCGGCTCGTGTTCGCGGAGGACGCCGACCGCTATCGCGATGCACTCGACGCGGTCGACCCCGCGGCGACGATCGTCTCCGAGCGCGGCGTCGTGTCGCGGCCCGGTGCCCGAACACTCTCCGACCTGCTCGCGACCGGCATCTCACCGGAGCTCGGCGCGCTGCACGAAACCGTCGGGCCCGACACCGTCGCGAAGATCCTGTTCACCTCCGGTTCGACCGGCGAGCCGAAGGGCGTCATCAACACGCACCGCATGCTGTGTTCGAACCAGCAGAGCCTGGCGCAGCTCTGGCCGTTCCTCGCCGCGCACGACCTCGTGCTGGTCGACTGGCTGCCGTGGCACCACACCTTCGGCGGCAACCACAACTTCAACATGGTGCTCGCCCACGGCGGGACGCTGTACATCGACGACGGCAAACCGCTGCCCGGGCGCTTCGAGCGCTCCGTCGCCGCGCTCGACGAACATCCGCCAACGGTGTACTTCAACGTCCCGCGCGGTCACCGGCTGCTCGTCGAGGCACTCACGGCACACCCGCCGTTCGCAACGCAGTTCTTCTCGCGGCTGCAGTTGATCGGGAACGCGGCGGCCGCGTTGCCGCACCCGATCTGGAACGCGCTGCGCGAACTCGCGCAGCGGTACGGTTCGGGCGACGTCGCCGTCACCGGAGAGTGGGGCCTCACCGAGACGTCGCCGATGGCGACGGCGGTACACTACCCGCTGCGCGATCCGGCCGACATCGGTCTCCCGGGTCCCGGGACCGAGCTGCTCTTCGTGCCGTTCGAACACAAGCTCGAGATTCGCGTGCGCGGCCCGCTCGTGACGCCGGGGTACTGGCGGCGCGAAGACTTGACCGCCGCCGCGTTCGACGACGACGGCTTCTATCGAACGGGTGACGCGGTCCGGTTCGCCGATCCCTCCGATCCGAGCCAAGGGCTGCGGTTCGACGGACGGATCGCCGAGAATTTCAAACTGAGCAGCGGTACCTGGGTCGACGCGGGCGCCGTACGGCTGGCGGTGCTCGCCGAGGCGGGCTCACTCGTCGATGACGTCGTCGTCGCAGGCGAGAGCCGCGACGAGATCGGTCTGCTGCTGTTCGTCGGCTCGCGCGCGCGCGCCGAGTTCGGCGGCGATGACGCGTTGCGCGCAGCGATCGCGGCGCTGCTCGAACGGTACAACACCGCTGCCGGAGGATCGTCGCACCATGCGGCGCGCGCGCTGCTCGCCTTCGATCAGCTCTCGGCCGCGGACGGCGAGATCACCGACAAGGGTTCGGTGAACCAGCGGCGCGTTCTCGAGCGCAGGGCTCCCGAGATCGAGCGCATGTTCGCGGAGCCGCCGGAACCCGACGCGATCGTCATGCCGCCGCCGGCTCCGGCCCGCGGCGCAGTGCGGTAGCGAGCACGTACGCGACGCCGAAGCTGACGAAATAGCTGACGTCGCCGAGCTGCGGGTGCGCGGCGGCGAGTGGGCCGGTGAACCACGACTGCTGCCAGAACGGCAGCGACGCGGCGATCCCGGCGAGCCACGCGAGCAGGGCCCGCGTCTCGGTGCGCCGCCCGGTTTCGCCGCGCGTCGCGAGCAGCACGCCGGCCCAGGGCGCCGCCCACGTCGAGAGCAGCGAGAGGAAGTTCGTGTACAGGTGCGCGGTGCTCGCCGGATCGCTGCCGGCCAGCGCCAGCGCGCCGCCCAGGATGCCGACCGCGAGCGCGGATTGCCAGCGGACCAGCGTCCAGCGCACGACCGCGGTGGTCAGCGCGCCGACGGCGAGCGCGGCGACCGCGACGATCCAGGGTGCGTAGCGCGCGGTCGGGTCGTTCGCGCGCGCGGCGAGCAGCAGCACGACGGTCAGCAGCGCGAACGCCGCTCCCGCCGCGAGCGCGAACGCGGGCCGGCGGCGCGCGTCCCACGCGACCAGCGCCGAAAGCGCGCCGGAGTACAGGTTCAAGCAGTTCGCGCTCAGCGTTCCGATCAGCACGGTCAGCAGGCCGATCGTCGCGAGCGGTCCGCCGCCGAACAGCAGCACGATCGTGTCGGCGGGCGTCGCGACGGCGATCCCGGGCCCGCGCACCGCGGTCACCGCGGCGGCGCCGAGCAGCTCCAACAGCGTCGAGGGGATGAACCCGCCCAGCGCCGCCCACCAGCTCACCGCGCGCGGCGAGCTCTCCTGCGCGAGATAGCGCGAGTAGTCCGACGACGCGGGGCCCCAGCCGACGGCGTACGAGAACGCGAGTGCCGCCGAGAAGACGATCCCGGCGAGCTCACCGCCGCCGGCGACCGGCGCGTGCGGGTCGAACGGCGCGCCGAGGTGCGCGCGCGCCAGCGTTCCGATCGCGATCGCGATGAAGCCGAGCGCGAGCACGGCGCCGGCGTAGCGCTCGAATGCGTGGATCGCGTTGTAGCCGTAGACCGCCAGCGCGATCTGGGCGACGAGCAGTACCGCGAGCGCGAGCGGGTAGCCGACGTGCGCCAGCGCGGCGAGCGCCTGCGCACCGAACACGCTGTCGATCGCGAACCAGCCGACCCCGGCCAAGAACGCCAGCACGGCCGGCCCGACGTTGCCGTCGCGGCCGAACGCGCGCCGCGAGAGGACCATCTGCGGGAGCCCGTAGCGCGGACCGCCGCGCGAGAGCAGCCCGACGATCGTGTACGCGAGCGCGTTGCCGGCGACGATCCCCAGCGCCGCGCCGGCGAACGACGTGCCGAACAGTGCCGTGGTGAGGATGCCGACGGCGAACGTCGCGGTCTCGGCGTTCGCCGCGAACCACAGCCGGAAGAGATCGCTGGGTTTGCCGTGCCGCTCCCGCGCGTCGATCGCGTCGAGCCCGTGCGGCTCGACGGCGACGACGCTAGCGCCGTACGGCTGCAGCCGCTCCGTCCTTCGCCGAGGTCAGGACAGGCCCCGTGATGTCGGCGCTGTTCGCGATCGCGATCCCCGCTGCGCGCAATTCACCCAGGGCACGCTCTTCGTCGCCCGGCTCGACGTTCACCGCAGCCGACGCATCCTCCAGCACGACGACGTCGAAGCCGGCGGCTTTCGCGTCGAGCGAGGTCGCCTTCACGCAGTAGTCGGTCGCCAGCCCGCAGACGAACACGCGCCGCACCTCGTGCTCGCGCAGGTCGCGGTCGAGCGTGGTCGCGGCGAACCCGCTGTAGCCGTCGGTATCGCGATCGGTCCCCTTGTCGATCACCACGTCGACGTTGTCGAGCGAGAGCCGCGGGTCGAAGGCGGCGCCGTGCGAGCCGGCGACGCAATGGACCGGCCAGGGTCCGCCGTACTGCTGGTACGACGAGTGGTTCTCGGGGTGCCAGTCGCGCGTCGCGTAGACGCGCGGGAACCGCGGAGCGAGCGCGTCGATCGGATCGAAGATCCGCTCGCCCTCGGCGACGCCGAGCGCTCCGCCCGGCAGAAAGTCGTGCTGCACGTCGATGATCACCAGTGCGTCGTCGGGCCGGATCTCGTACGTTGCACGGTCGCTCATGATGGCTCTCCTTTCGCCATGGGTCCGCCGCCTTCCGCACCGCCGCGGCGAATCAGGCCAAAAAGGAGCACGCCGAGCGCGACCGTGCAGGCCAGCCCGGCGAGGAGCGCATGGACGGTTGCGCCCGCGAGAATCTGCAGCACGGCTTCCGATGTGAGGCGCATCCCGCCGGTGCGGTACGAGAAACCGAAGCTGGTCACGGTGGCGAGAAAACACGCCGCCGCGATCGGACCGAGGGCGATGACGAACGCTACCCACGGTGCTTTGCGAACCAGCAAGACGGCGGAGACGGTGAGCGTGCCGAGGACGGCGTGCACGGCCAGGGCGCCTAGGGCAAACGGATCGGCGACGCCCACGACGACGGCGAGCGAGCCGACGCCGTACGCGAGTCCGATCAGCTCGATCGCCAGCGCGACGCCCAGCGCGATCCGCATCGCCGTTACGCCGCCACGATGTTCAGCAGCTTGTCGGGGACGAAGATGCGCTTGCGGACCTGCTTGCCGTCGATCTGTGCGGTGACGGTCGGCTCGCGCATCGCCAGCGCGAACGCGTCGTCCTCGGCGATCCCCGGCGCGGCTTGGATCCGCGCGCGCACTTTGCCGTTCACCTGCACGACCAGCGTGATCTCCTCGACCGCGAGCGCGGCCGGATCGGGCTCGATCCAGGGTTCGAGGTGGACGCTGCGTTCGTAGCCCATCAGCGACCAAAGCTCGTCGGCGATGTGCGGCGCGAACGGCGCCAACACGATCGGCAGCGCGTGCACCACGTAGCGCACTGCGGGATCGTCGGCCGCGCCCGGGGCGCGCAGCGCCGTCGTCAGGGCGTTGACGAGCTCGTCGAGCTTCGCCGTCGTGACGTTGTAGTGGAAGCGGTGGGTCTCGGTCTCGCTCTTGCCGGAGTCGAGCGCGACGTGCAGCGCGCGCACCAGCTCGCGCTGCGCGTCCCCGCGCATCTCCGGCAGGCGGTCGAGCGGAACCGTGCGCGCGCTGCTCGCCAGCGGTTCGGCGGCGCGCCAGACGCGCTGCACGAAGCGGACGCGACCGACGATCCCCTCGTCGGTCCAGTCCAGCGTGTCTTCCGGCGGTGCGGCCTTGAGCAGGAACAGCCGCGTCGCATCGACGCCGTACTTCTCGACCGCCTCGTCGATCCCGACGACGTTCCCGCGTGACTTCGACATCTTCTCGCCGCGATACAGCAGCATCCCCTGGTTGAACAGCCGCGTGAACGGCTCGTCGTCGCCGGCGACGTAGCCCTGGTCGATCATGAACATGTAGAAGAAGCGCGCGTACAGCAAATGCAGCACCGCGTGCTCCGAGCCGCCGATGTACTGGTCGACCGGCATCCACTTCGACGCTTTCTCCTTGTCGAAGGGCTTCGCGTCGTTCTGAGAATCGAGGTACCGCACGTAGTACCACGACGAGTCGACGAACGTGTCCATCGTGTCGGGGTCGCGCGTCGCCGGGCCGCCGCACGTCGGGCACGTCGTGTTGATGAACGCGGCGTCGTTGGCGAGCGGCGAACCTTGCCCGGTGAACTGCACGCCTTTCGGCAGCAGCACGGGGAGCTGGCCGTCCGGGACCGCCACGGTGCCGTGGGTCGGGCAGTACACGATCGGAATCGGCGTTCCCCAGTACCGCTGCCGCGAGACCAGCCAGTCGCGGATGCGGTAGTGCACGCTGGTCTTGCCGCGCCCCATCGCCTCGAGCCGCGCGGCGATCGCGCGGCGCGCGGCGGCGGATTTCATCCCGATGTACTCGCCCGACGCGATCAGTTTGCCGTCCTCGACGAACGCCTCGGTCAGCGGCGCGCGCAGCGAGCCGTCGGGCGTGGTGATCACCTGCGCGATCGGCAGCCGGTGCTTGTGCGCGAACTCGAAGTCGCGCTCGTCGTGGGCCGGGACGCCCATCACCGCGCCGGTGCCGTACTCGGCAAGCACGTAGTTGGTCACCCAGATCGGGATCTTCTCGCGCGAGAGCGGGTTGACGGCGTAGGCGCCGGTCGGAACGCCGGTCTTCTCCATGAGCTGCGTGCGCTCGAGCTCGCTCTTGCTCTTCAGCGACGCGGCGAACTCTTCGACGCGATGACGAGACTTCGGCATCCGCTCGAGGATCTTCGCGACCGCCGGGTGCTCGGGGGCGACCGCGACGAACGTCGCGCCGAAGACCGTGTCGATGCGGGTGGTAAAGACCTCGATCTGCGCCTCGACGTTCTCGACGTCGAAGGAGAACGTGACGCCTTCGCTCTTGCCGATCCAGTTGCGCTGCATCGTGCGGATGCGGTCGGGCCATCCGTCCAGCCGGTCGAGTCCGGCCAGCAGACGCTCGACGTAGTCGGTGATCTTGAAGAACCACTGCGCCAAGTTGCGGCGCTCGACGGCGGCGCCGCAGCGCCAGCAGCACCCCTGCTCGACCTGCTCGTTCGCCAGCACCGTCTTGTCGACGGGACACCAGTTCACCGGCGCCTCGCGCTTGTACGCCAGCCCCTTCTCGAACAGCCGGACGAAGAACCACTGGTTCCAGCGGTAGTAGTCGGGCAGACAGGTCGCGAGCTCGCGCGTCCAGTCGTAGCTTGCGCCGATCAGCCGCAGTTGGCGCTGCATGTTGCGGATGTTCTCGAGCGTCCACGTCTCGGGATCGATCCCGCGCTGGATCGCCGCGTTTTCCGCCGGCAGACCAAACGCGTCCCAACCCATCGGATGCACGACGTTGAACCCGCGCATGCGATGGATGCGCGCGACCGCGTCGCCCAGCGTGTAGTTCTTTGCGTGCCCGACGTGAAGATCGCCCGACGGATACGGGAGCATCTCGAGGACGTAGTACTTCGGCCGCGGATCGTCGTCGCGCGCGACGTAGATGCCGTCGCGCTCCCAGCGCGCCTGCCGGTCGCGCTCGACGGCGCGGAAATCGTAGGTTCTCTCCTCGGACATGGAACCTTCAGTCTACACCATGCCCGGCCGGAGCCCTAGGCGCCGCCCTCCCAGCGCGTGATCCGGCAGGCGTGAAACGTCTGATCGTACTGCTCCTGGCGGGCGCCGCCGCCGCGCTCGTCCTGCTGCGCCCGGTCCCGCCGCCCAGCGCCGGCGCGAACGCCTGGTCCGCCGCGAGCGGCGAGCCGCGCGCCGGGCGCGCTCGCCACGCGCCGGCGCCGCGGGCGATGGTCTACGTGGCCGGCGAGGTCGTGCGCCCGGGCGTGTACCCGGTCGGCGCGGAGGCCCGGGTGCGCGATGCGCTGGCGCTGGCGGGCGGCACGCGGCCCGGCGCCGACCTGCTCGCGGTGAACCTGGCCGCGCACGTCCGCGACGGCGACGAGATCGCCGTCCCCGCCCGCGGCGCCGCGCCGCCGGCGGGGCCGAGGGGGCGCGGGCGCTCCGGCGGCCGGCATGCAGGCGGGCACCGCGCGAGCGGCGGCAGCGGCCGCCACCGCCGCTCGCGGCGCGGTCAGGCGCCGCCCGCCGCCGAGCTCGACATCAACACCGCCGACGCCGACGCGCTCGCGACGATCCCCGGGATCGGCGACGGCCTCGCCCAGCGCATCGTCACGTTCCGGCAGCAGAACGGGCCGTTCGCTTCGGTCGACGAGCTGCTCGACGTCGCCGGCATCACCGAGCACCGCCTCGACGCGATCATCCCGTACGTCGTCGCACGCTAGGGGCGGAAGCGGCGCACGACGCTGCGCGCGACCGAGGCGATCGCGGCGTCGCGCTCCGCGTCGGAGGCGTGCACGTCCGCGGTGTAGACCGCGATCACGATCGGTGCGCCGGTGCGCGGCCAGAGGATCGCGACGTCGTTGCCGCCGGTGTTCGTCGTGCCGGTCTTGTCGCCGACGGTCCAGCCGGCCGGGACGCCGGCGCGGATCCGCCGCAGCCCGGTCGTCGCGCCGCGCATCCACCCGAACAGCGTCGCCTTCGACGCGGTCGAGAGGATCGGTTCGCGCACGATGCGCGCCAGCAGGTTCGCCATCGCCTCCGGCGTCGTCGTGTCGCGCGCGTCGCCCGGCGTCGAAGCGTTGAGCGCCGGCTCCGTACGATCGAGCCGCGTGATCGGATCGCCGACGCCGCGCAGGTACGTCGTGACGCCGCCGGGGCCGCCGAGCGTGCCGAGCAACAGGTTCGCGGCCGCGTTATCGCTCTGCTCGATCGCGGCGGCGCACAGGTCGGCGACGGTCAGCGATCCGCCGTGCGGCTGCTTCGCGACCACCGGACTGAACGCAATGATGTCGCTCGCTCCGAACGAGATCGTTCGGTCGAGCCGTTCGATCCCGCCGTCGACGCGCGAGAGCACGTCCATCACCAGCGGCAGCTTGAACGTACTGGCGAGCGGAAAGCGCTCGTGCTCGCGCCGGCCGATTCGCCGATCGTTGTGGAGGTCGATCGCGCACACGCCGAGCCGGCCGAGAGCGCTGCGCTCCTCGGTCGCGAACGGTGCCGGACCCGGCCGCGGTGTGGCCATCGGAATGCCGCCGCGGTCTTGGGCGTGCGCCGCCGTCGCGGACGACAGGCTCGCCGCGAGCGTCCACAAGAACGCAGGACGGTTCATCGTTCGCCGGGTTCGTCACGATAGGTCCGGCAGCTTCTCGGGGATAGAAAGCCGGTATGCTACGGACGCTGTTGGTAGGACTCGCGCTGAGCGCAGTGACGATGAGTGCGGTCGCGAGCAGCGCCGACGCGCCCGCCGACGAGTCGTTCGGTCCGTTCAAATACAGTCCGATCTCGGTGCGGACGAAGATCACGGCGCTCGGGCGTTCGTACCGCGAGCGCTGGGCGGACGACGCGTCGATCGCGCACGACGCGGGGCTCGTCGAAAGCTCGTTCCGCGTGTGGGCCCAGAAGTATCCGAAAGACCGGTGGCTCGCGCCGACCGCCTACCACCTCGCGCAGCTCTACCAGGAGCTGCAGACCGGCGACGCGCGCGGCCGCGCCCGTGCGATGTACGAGTTCGTCGTCAAGAATTACCCGTCGTCGAAGGAGGCGCACCTCGCGCGCCTGCGCTTGCAGCAGGGCTTCGCGGTGTTGCACGCCGAGTCGCCCGTCTCGCCGACGCCAAACCCGTACGCGTCTGCCGCCCCAGCGGCAGCGCCGAGCCCATCCGCCGCGCCGGGGTCACCGAGCAACGCGCCCTCACCCGCGGCGTCGCCCGCAACCGCCGCCCCGAGCCCGTCGGCCTTACCGAAGTCTTAGACTACCAGCCGCCGCCGGAGTCGCCGCCGCCGCCACCGCCGCTGTCGCCACCACCGCCGCTGTCGCCGCCGCCCCAGCCGCCGCCGGAGTCACCCCCGCCGCCCGAGTCGCCAAAGCCGCCGCCGCCGGTGTTCGAGGTGTCGATCTGGCCGGCGTCGCTCTGCCAGCCGCTGGCGTCGGGGGTCGTGCCGGGGTCGCCGCCGGTCGAGGCGTACGAGCCGCCTTCGGCGCCGCCGATGTTGCCGCCGCCGCGGTTGCCGAACAGCTCGTTGCCAAGGAACGCGCCGCCGAGCCCGCCGAGCATACCGCTCCAGAAGCTGCCGCCGCCCCCGCCGCCGTAGCCGCCGCCGTACCCGGGACCGCCGGGACCGTACCCCGGGCCGCCGCCGCCGTACATGCGCGGTCCGGACATCGCTCTGAAGATGCCGCGGATGACGAAAAAGATCACCGCGAGGATGATGATCCACCAAATGAAGCCCAAACCGGATCCTCCCGAATTGCTGGTGCGGACGCGGACCGGCGCGGCTGCGCCGACAGGTTGCCGCGCCCGGTTCAATGACGAGACGTGCCCGCGGTAGGTGTTGATGATGAGGCTGACGCCGGTCTCGACACCCTGATCGAAATTGCCTTGCGCGAAGGACGGCCGCATCGCCTGATAGATCGCGCCGAACGATCCGCTCGGGAAGAACTGATGCGACGCCTTGTCGCCGGCGATCTTGATCTGCTTCTCGTTCTTCGCGATGAAGATCTCGACGCCGTTGACCTGCTGCTGCGCGAAGCTCTGCTCGACCGTGGCGTTCGGGTCGCTGCCGTTCAGCGAGTCGGTCGTGACGACGACGACTTCCTTACCGGTCTGCGCGTTGAAGTCGCCGACTTGCTGGTTGATCTGCGCGATCGCGGTCTGCGAGAGCAGGTGCGCGTCGTCGATCACGTAGCTGCTGCGCGCCGCGGACGCGGGCGTGAGGCCGGCGGCAACGGTCAAGGTCAGGGCTGCGATGGCAGCGAGCGCTGCCTGCGGTTTCATGCGGTGGAGTCCTCCGGTGCCTGAGTACCCCGGCCCAGCCGGGAAGTTGCGGCCCCTCTGTCAGCGGGCGGCGGTTACGACCAGCGCAACGCCGACCGAGGTCAACACGAAAACCGCCAGCAGAACCCAGACGAACCCCTTCAACAGGAGCTTCCCGATGGGCCGCCGCCGGCGCGAGTTTCTCATTGAGCTTCGGCGCGGGCTTCGGCGACCCGCCCCCAAAGCCGTTCGAGGTTGTAGAACTGGCGCTGATCGGGTGTGAAGACGTGGGCGACGACGTGGCCGAGGTCGATCAGGATCCACCCCCCGTCGGCGTGGCCCTCGGTACGGCTGCGCAGCCCCGCCTCCGCGGCTTTCTCGACGATCGCGTCGGCGATCGAGCGCGTCTGGATCACCGAGCGCCCGGTCACGATGACGAACGAATCGGCGACGATGGTGCGTCCGGCGAGGTCGAGGACGGCGATGTCCTCGGCTTTCTTGTCCTCCGCGGCTTCGAGTACGAGCGCGACGAGATCGAGTTCAGGCAGGGTGTCGTTCCTCCGATGGATCGGTGATACCGTAGTGTTCGGCTGCGGCGAGCGTGTGGGGCGAGATCGCCAGGCCGCGGGCACGCAAGTAGGCGATCGACGAGGCGAGCGCCGCACGCATCGCGGCGTCGAGATCGCGGAACGCCAGCGCCTCCAGCGCCGCGCGGCCGTCGAAGGCGCGCCCCGGCTCGATGCCGTCGGCGAGATAGACGACCGCGTCCAGCGGACTCATGACCGCGTCGGCCAGCGTGTGTTTGCGGATCGCTGAAAGCACGCTCTCGTCGTCGACCCCGAAGCGTTCGCGCGCCAGCTCGGCGCCGACGCGCGCGTGAAGCACGATCGGGTGGGCGCGCTCGAACGCGTCGACCGGCAGCCCGCGCGCGGCGCATTCCTCGAGCAAGCACTCCGCCGAATACAGGCGGGCGAGATCGTGCAGCATCCCGGCGATGCGCGCGCGCCGCGTGTCGACCCGATGGGCGCGACCCAGGCGTTCCGCGAACCGAGCCACCCGCACGACGTGCGCGTAGCGGTGCGCTTGGTCGAGCTCGGCGCGCACGCGGTGTGCGACCCGGACGAAGCCGACCCCGTCGTGCGGAAACACGTCGCGCGCGGCGTTCAGTGCCGCACCTCGCGGAACACGCTCGCGCCGATCGAGCGGCCACCGAGTTTCGCCGGCGCGTACGCATCGCTCGCCAGCCGCGTGACGAGCTGCTGATCGAAGGCGGCGTCGTCGCTCGCGACGATCACCGCGACGCTCTTCACGCGGCCGCCGCGATCCAGATCGATCCGCAGCACCGTGGCGTGGTCGCCGCTGCCGTCCGGTACGGCGGTGTGTTTGAGCACCGGCGCCGCGAACGGAAACCGGTTTTGAATCGGCGTCGGATCGGTCAGATACCCGAGCCGCAGCAGCGTCGCGCGGTCGCCGATGACGACGTGCGTGAGCAGCGCGGTCTTCGGTTCGAAGACGAGCACCAGCCCAGACCCAGCGGTGCGGCGGAACACGCGGAAGTTCGCGCCTTCGGTCTCCGCGTCCGTTGCCAGCTCGTCGCGGGCTCCCAGCGAGGTCGTCGTGCCGAACGTGAAGGTATGCGTCTTGCCTTCCAGTTCGATCGAAAAGCGCGTTCCGGCCGGGAAAACGAGGTCGACCGCGTGGATCGTCGCATCGTCGTCGACGATCGCCGAGACGCTTGCGGTCGCGTCGCCGAAGACGACGTGCTGCCCGTCGTCGCGCGTCGCAACCGACGCGGGCGCACCATAGGCGCGAACCAGCGCGGCGATCGGACGGTGGAGCACGTCGACGGCCGGCGGCGAGATCAAGACGCTGGACCCATCGAAGGCAACGTCATCCTGAGCGTGGCGAAGGGTCGGTGTCGAGCGTCGCGCGCAGTACGCGCAAGCGCGCGCCGTAGAGCTCGCCTTTCAAGTTGCCGGCCCACATCACGAGCGCGTTCTCGCCGTTGTCGCTGTAATAGCCGCGCCGCGTCGAGACCGTGGTGAACCCGTACTTGCGGTACAGCTTCTGCGCGACGTCGTTCGACTCGCGCACCTCGAGCGTGATCCACGACGCGCCTTGCGCGATCGCCTCGCCGAGCAATTTGAGGAGCATCACTTCGCCGAGCCGCCGCCCGCGGAAATCAGGATGCACGGCGATGGTGGTGATGTGCGAGTCCTCGAGGATCACCCAGATCCCGCCGTACGCGACGATCTCGCCGTCGAGCCGGCCGACGAAGTAGTGGGCGAGCTTGTTGTCGCGGATCTCGTTCGAGAACGCGTTCGCCGGCCACGACGTGCTGAACGATACCCCTTCGATGCGAAGCACCGCGGGCAGATCGCCTTGCGCCATCACGTCGATCTGCAGGTCCCGCGGCGAACCCGATCCCGCGGGAAACAGTTCCGCCTTCACGTGCGCATCTTGGGCACCGTGACCGCGGGCGACTCGCCGTAGTCGGGGGCGAGGGCGTGCGGCGACGGGCTCGGGACCCGGGTGCGGGCGAGCTGGGCGATCGCGACGGCAGGGACGTCCGCCCGGGGCGGGAGCACGCGCACGGTCCAGCCGCGTTCGGCGATCTCCGAGAGCACGTCCTCCGTATTCCCGGCGATGTGCAGCAAGCCCGGCTCCCCCGGCAACAGCCGCTCGAGCGTGGCGGCGACCGGGCCGCACGCCGTGGTCGGCGCGGAGCCGTCGCGGAGCCGCGCGCAGATCACGCCGCGCCGGCCGCGGACGACGGTCAGCACCGGGAGCGGCGCGGCCTCCGGCTCGAGCGCGTCGTACGAGGAGACCCCGACCAGCGGGATGCCCGCGCCATAGGCGAGCGACTTCGCATAGGCGATCGCGATCCGCACGCCGGTGAACGAGCCGGGCCCGATTCCGACCGCCAGCCGGTCCAGCTCGCGCAGCCGCAGGCCGGCGGTATCGAGCAGCATCTCGATGCAGGCGAGGCCGCGCTCCAGCGCGTCCTGCCGCCCGGTCCGGACCGCCGTCGGATAGGCGCCGCCGTCGTCGACCGCGGCCGAAAAGCCGCCCAAAGCGGCATCGAGGGCGAGGATCTTCACGCGGGGCGCGCGATCCGGACCGTGCGCGGGCCCTCGCCGAGCCCTTCGATCGTCACCTCGATCCGGCCGGCGGGGAGCCAGTCCTCGGCGCGATCGGGCCATTCCACCAGCGCGATCGAGTCCGGGCCGAACGCCTCGTCGAGCGCGAGATCGGGGAGCTCGGCGGGGTCGTCGATCCGGTAGAGGTCGACGTGCTCGATCGCCGGCGTGCCCGCTTCCGGGGCGTCGTAGCGCTGGCGGAACACGAAGGTCGGGCTGCTCACGGCCTCGTCCGACCCATGCAGTTCCGCGACGACGCCGCGCACGAAGGTGGTCTTGCCCGCACCAAGCGCTCCCCGCAGCGCGACGACGTCGCCCGGCCGCAGCGAGCGAGCGAAAGCGCGAGCGCAGGCGTCGAACGCGCTGCGATCGTCGAGGACGTCATCCGTCGGGTTCAGAATAGCGTTTGGTGCTCTTGCGCATGAATGACGTCCTCGTCGGGATTATCGCCGGGGCCGTCTGTTCGGTGGTCGCTGCGGCCTTCGAGGGATCGATCCTGTTCTTCCGCTTCTTCTCGCTCGATCACGTCGGCGGTGGATTCGGCAGCAAGCTCCTGCTCATCGCGCTCGTCGGGGCGATCGTCGGCGGGATCGTCGGGTTCCTCGTCGGCGCGTTCTTCAAGCAACGCGACCCCGCAGCCAGGTGACCGCGAACCCACCGGCGACCCTGGTGTCCGATCCGTCAGCGAGGGCAGCGAGGCATCTGGCGGAACTCGACGCGCAGTACGACGCCCACCTTGCCGCGCTGCGAGAGCACGCGGTGCTCGCCCAGGCCGCGCTCGGGAACGACGCGGACGAGCTCGCCGAGCGCGCCGAACCCGAGCCATCACGACCTTAGACAGTAGAAAGAACCCGTGAACAACGACTCTCGGATGTCCGCGATCGCCGTCGAAGACGAGATGCGGGAGAGCTACCTCTCCTATGCCATGTCGGTCATCGCGTCGCGGGCGCTTCCCGACGTGCGCGACGGCCTCAAGCCGGTGCAGCGTCGCATCCTGTACGCGATGCGCGAGATGGGGCTCGACCCCTCGAAGCAGCACCGCAAGTGCGCCGGTGTGATCGGCGAAGTGCTCAAGAGCTATCACCCGCACGGCGACTCGTCGGTCTACGACGCGCTCGTGCGCATGGCGCAGGACTTCACGCTGCGCTATCCGCTGGTCGACGGTCACGGGAACTTCGGGTCGATCGATCCCGACCCGCCGGCCGCGTACCGCTACACCGAGGCTCGCCTCGCCCGCGCGGCGCTCGACATGCTGGCGGACATCGACAAGAACACGGTAGGGTTCGTCCCGAACTTCGACGGTCAAGGCGAGGAGCCGGTCGTATTGCCGGCGCGTCTGCCGCAACTGCTCGTCAACGGCAGCTCGGGTATCGCGGTCGGCATGGCGACCAACATCCCGCCGCACAACGTCGGCGAGATCTGCGACGCGGTCGCGTATTTGATCCAGAACAAAGTCGCCGGAGGGGACCCGTCGATCGAAGAGATCGACAACGCGCTGTGCGACATCGTGCACGGCCCGGACTTTCCGACCGGCGGCGTGCTGCACGGCCGCGAGGCGATCCGGCAAGCGTACAAGACCGGCCGCGGGTCGGTCGCGCTGCGCGGCAAGGCGGAGATCGTCGAGGACAAGGGCCGCTACCGCATCGTCATCAGCGAGATGCCGTTTCAGGTCTCGGTCAACCGCGTCATCGAGGCGATCACCGAAGCGTATCAGGACAAACGGATCACGGGGATCACCGCGCTCCACAACGAGTCGAACCGTAAGGGGATGCGGATCGTCGTCGAGCTGCACCGCAGCGCGACGCCGCAAGTCGTGCTGAACCAGCTCTACAAGCAGACTCCGCTGCAGTCGAGCTTCGCCTTCAACATGCTGGCGCTCGTGCCCGCGACGCTGACCGAGAAGGAGATCGCCGCCGGCCGGACGCCGCCGCTCGAGCCGCGCGTCCTCTCGCTGCGCGAGATGCTCGGCTACTTCATCGACCATCGCCAAGACGTTGTGCGCAAGCGCGCGATCTACGATCTCGCGAAGGCGCGCGACCGGGCGAAGATCCTGCGCGGGTTTCGCATCGCGCTCGACCACATCGACGAGGTCATCTCGATCATCCGTGGGAGCGCCACGGTCGACGAAGCGAAAGCGAACCTCATGGCGCGGTTCCCCGTGCCGGAAGGAGTCGATGCAGACGTCGACCCGGTCGATCTGAACGATGAGATCGCGCGCGGTCTCGACGAGGTGCAGGCCGCCGCAATTGTTGACATGCGCCTTCGTACGCTGGTCGGCCTCGAACGTCAGAAGATCGAGGACGAGTACGCGTCACTGCTCGCGTCGATCAAAGATTTGAAGGACCTGTTGGCATCAGAAGCCCGCATTCTCAACGTCGTTCTCGACGAGACGCTCGATCTCAAGAAACGGCTCGGTGACGCGCGCAAGACGCCGGTCGAGGCGCTCGAAGGCGAGCTCTCGATCGAGGACATCATCGCCGACACCGAGGTCGTGGTGACGGTGACCGTCGGCGGCTACATCAAGCGCGTCTCGGTCGACACCTTCCGCCAGCAGAACCGCGGCGGACGCGGCGTCATCGGGATCTCGAACCTGAAAAAGGAAGACGTCGTTCGCAACTTCTTCATGGCGACGACGCACCAGTACGTCCTGTTCTTCACGAACAAGGGACGTGCGTTCCGGCTGCGTGCCTACGAGATCCCCGACTCGACGCGCACCGCGCGCGGAACCGCGCTCGTAAACCTGCTGCAGCTGCCGCCCGGCGAGATAGTCACGGCGGTGTTTCCGGTGCGGGCGTTCGACACGGAAGAGTACCTCGTGATGGTCACACGCCGCGGCGTGATCAAGAAGACGAAGCTCGGCGACTTCGAGAACGTGCGCCGCAACGGTCTGATCGCGATCGGGCTCGACGAGGGCGACGAACTGCTCGCGGTCGACCTCTCCAGCGGCGATCGCGACGTATTGCTTGCGACGCACAATGGTATGGCCGTCCATTTCAGCGAGAAGGACGTTCGCGCGGTGGGCCGCCCGGCACGCGGCGTGAAGGCGATTACGCTCGCGCCAGGCGACGAGGTCGTTGCGATGGACATCGTTGAGGATGGCCGCACCGACGTCCTCATCGTCACCTCACAGGCATACGGTAAGCGCACACCGATCGACGACTATCGCCACACGTCTCGGGGCGGTAAGGGGATCAAGGCCTTCGCTAGAGAGAAGGGGATCGGGCACGTCGTCGACCAGATCCTGGTCGCGCCGGAGGACGAACTCTTGATGATCACGTCCGGCAACCAGGTCATCCGCATCCCGGTCAGCCAGATACGCGTCTATCGCCGCTCGACCAAGGGCGTCCGCCTTCAGCGCCTCGCCGAAGGCGACGAGGTCATCGCGATCGCGAACCTCGGCCAGCAGTCGAAGCGCGTCGCCGACATCACCGGGGAGGAACCGCCCAAGGGGTAGACTATTGCGCCGCCTCGACGTAGTCGCCGACGCGGGCGGCGTGATTGCCGGTGATGTGCGCCACGACGTACTTGCCGGCCAGTTCGACGACGACCATCTCGAACGGGGCATGCAGCTTCCCGCTCCCGTCGGCGATGTCGCGCAGGACCTGGTTCATCGAGACGCTGCCGCTGATCTGGAGGACGACCAGGTCGCTGTCGACTCTGATCACGCGGGCGGTCGCGGCCGGCGGTTCGTGTACGACGGGGGTCAGCAGCAGCGGCTCGCGGGCCAGCGTCGCGCGCACCGCACGTTCCCAGGCCGCCGCGGGGAGTTCGTCTTCGCGGCGGTCCGACGTCGAGAGCGGCTCGCTCTCGACCCGCACCGTCTTGGTCGGTGAGACCGTGCCGGTCACACAGTTGCGTACGGTGAACCGCGCGATGCCGTACGCGCGATCGGTGTCCTGCGCCAGCCCGGGCAGACGGGTTGCACGGTCGAAGGTTGCGAGCACCGCGTATTGCGCGTTGGCGCTGCGGCAGCGCGCGTCGTCCGGCAGCGCCGTCCCGTCTTCGGCGCTCGCGGAGCGGCCGACGTAGTCGGCGGCGAGCTTGCGCCACAGCGCGGCCGGCATCGAGCGGCGCGCGTTCTCGCCGACGTCCGCCACGACCAGCACCGCGGTCGGTGCCGGGCCGAGCGGGGCGGCGGCTGCCGGCGCGGCGGCGGCCAGCAGGAGCGCGGCGGCGCCCTTCGACAGGCTCAGGATGACAGGAACCAAGCGCAAAGTGGAGGGGCCTTCGACGGGGTCGGCGCCGAAACCGTCGCTGTGGGGGGCGGGTCGTTGTACCCGTATGAGCGCACTCCCCGACGTCACGCAGAGCACCTTCCCGACCGCAGTGCTCGGCTCCGACAAGCCTGTCCTGGTCGATTTCTGGGCCCCCTGGTGCGGTCCGTGCCGCATGCTCTCGCCCGTCGTCGAGAAGGTGGCCGGACTGCTCGGCGACCGCGTCAGCTTCGTGAAGATGAACACCGACGAGAACCCGTCGGTCGCCGGGCAGTACGGCATCTCCGGGATCCCCTGCCTCATCCTCTTCAAGGGCGGACAGGCCGTCGATCGCATCGTTGGCTTCGTCCCGGAGCAGACGATCCGTCAGATGCTCGACAAGCATCTGGCCGCAGCCTAGATCGCTGCCTGAGCGCCGCGGCCTCCCGGCCGTTCACCGAATCCTCGACGAACCGCGCGTTGCGCGGTTCGTTGCGCTTCTCGGCCAGCCCGCGGTGAAACAGCACGCCGTCGCCGCGCTCGACGCGGCGCGCGCGGCTCACGAGACGCCGGCTGCCGACGCGCTGCTCGACGACGTCGTGACGCGGCTGGCCGCCGAGTCGCGCCGCGGCCTCACCGGCGTGCTGAACGGTACCGGGATCCTGCTGCACACCAACCTCGGCCGCGCGCCGCTCGCGCGCGCAGCGCTCGACGCGATCGTCGAGACCGCCGGCGGCGCGTCGAACGTCGAGTACGATCTCGAGACCGGGACGCGCGGCTCGCGCTATGACCGTCTTGGCGCACTGTTGCGCGCTGCCACCGGCGCCGAGGATGCGCTCGTCGTCAACAACTGCGCGGCCGCGGTGCTGCTCGTGCTCGACACGCTAGCGCGTGGTGTCGACGGCTCGCCCCGCGAGGTGATCGTCGCGCGCAGCCAGCTGATCGAAATCGGCGGTGGCTTCCGGCTGCCGGACGTTCTCGCGCGCAGCGGCGCGACGCTGATCGAGGTCGGCGCGACGAACAAGGTGCGCATCGACGACTACGCGCGCGCGCTCTCGCCACGCACCGCGCTGCTCTTTCGCGCGCACCCGTCGAACTACCGCATCGAAGGCTTCACCGAAGACGTCTCGGCCGCCGAGCTGGTCGCGCTGGGCCGCCGCGCCGGGATCCCGGTCGCCGAAGATCTCGGCAGCGGCGCGCTCACCGATCTGCGCGAGTACGGCCTTCCGCACGAACGCACCGCGCGCGAAGCGGTCGCGGACGGGATCGACCTGGTCGCGTTCTCCGGCGACAAGCTGCTCGGCGGACCGCAAGCGGGGATCGTCGTCGGACGAACCGCGCCGATCCGGCGCATGCGCGCGAACCCGCTGCTGCGCGCGCTGCGCGTCGGGACGCCGACGCTCGCCGCGCTGGGTGCGACGCTGCGGCTGCATCTCGAGCCGGCGTCCCGGGAGCAGATTCCGTTCTACCGCATGCTTGCGGCGCCGGTCGACGCGCTGCGCGCGCGGGCCGAGACGATCCGGCAGCGTCTCGCGACGATCGATCTGCGGATCGAACCGGTCGAGGGCTACGCCGGCGGCGGCACGCTCCCGCTCGCGCCGGTCGCATCGATCGCGCTCGCCTGGCGCCCGGGCGACGGCCGGGTCGACGCCGCCTCGGCGCGGCTCCGCTGCGGAACGCCGCCCCTGGTCGCGCGGGTCGACGGCGAGCGCGTGCTTATCGACCTGCGCACGATCCCGCCGGAGCGCGACGGAGACTTGACGGCGGCGCTCGAAGCGGCTCGCTAGCATGCACGTCGTTGGAACTGCGGGGCACGTCGACCACGGGAAGTCGTCGCTCGTCCGCGCGCTGACCGGGACCGATCCCGACCGCTGGATCGAGGAGCGGCTGCGCGGCATGACGCTCGATCTCGGCTTCGCGCACCTGCGTTACGACGACGGCGTCGAGGCCGGGATCGTGGACGTCCCGGGACACGAGCGCTTCGTGCACAACATGCTCGCCGGCGCGGCCGGGATGGAGCTCCTGCTGCTCGTCGTCGCGGCGAACGAAGGCGTGCGGCCGCAGACGGTCGAGCACCTCGCGATCCTCGATTTCCTCAACGTGCGGCGCGCGATCGTCGTGCTGACGAAGCGCGATCTGGTCGACGACGCCGAGCTCGCCGCGGTGGAGTCCGCGGTGCGCGCGGCGACCCGCGACACGATCGCGCGCGACGCCCCGGCGATCGCCGTCTCCACCGTGAGCGGCGACGGCATGCCGGCGCTGCGCGCGGCGATCCACGACGCGCTGGTCGCGCTGCCGCCGCGACCCGCGGACGCGCCGGCGTTCCTGCCGGTCGACCGTGTCTTCGCGCTGCCGGGCCGGGGAACGATCCTGACCGGAACGCTGATGCAAGGGACGCTGCGGGCCGGCGACTCGCTGCGGCTCGATCCACCCGGCCGCGAAGTGCGCGTTCGTTCGCTGCAGGTCTTCGGCGCGTCGCGCGACACCGTCGGCGGCGGCGCTCGCGTCGCCGTGAACGTGCCGGGCGTCGACGTCTCCGAGCTGCGGCGCGGCGCGGTGCTCGCCGACGACGCGTTCGCCGCGCGCGCGTCGCTGCGAGTGCGGTTCCGCGCGCAGCCGCAGGCGCTGGCATCGCTGCGGCGGCGCACGCCGGTGCGGGCCTATCTCGGCGCGGCGGAGATCCTCGGCACGCTGGTGTTCGATGCGGCGCCGCCGCAGGACGGCGCCGCAGTCGATGCGACGCTCCACTTGCGGCGCGCGACGGCGGCGTATCCGGGCGAAGCCTATGTCGTACGCGCGCTCTCGCCCAAGACGCTGCTCGGCGGCGGCAACGTCGATGCCGGAGCGGTCGCGGCGCACGACTCCGGCGACGTGGAAGAGAACGTCGCGCCGGACGTCGATGCGATCGTGCGGGCGCTGGCGGAGACCGCGCTCGCGCCGCGGACCGCCGCCGAGCTCGGCGCGCGCGCGAACGTGCGCGAGGAGCGCGCGAGCGAGATCCTCGCGGAGCTCGCCGCGCACGGCGCGGCACGGCGGCTGCAGAAGCCGGCCGCCTTCGTCGACGGCCCCGCAGCGGACGCGCTCTCCGCGCGCATCGGGGAAACGCTCGCACGGCGCGAGGCCGAGTCGCCGTGGACGCTCGGCACGACCTCGCTCGCGCTCGCGCGCGAGCTCGCGCTCGACGAGCAACTGCTGGTGCGGTTGCTGGCGAGCGACGCGGAAGAGGGACGCGTCGCGGCGCGCGCCGGCTACTACGCGACGCCGGCGCATCGTGCGCGGCTCAGCGACGAGCAGCGCGCGTTCTTCGAGCGCGTCGTCCCGCTCGATCCGGCACAGCCGCTCGTCCCGGCACCGCTCGACGACGTCGTGGCGGAGCTGCGCCGCACGAAGATCGCGGGGTTGGGACAGGCGTTCGACACGCTGCTCGCGACCGGCGCGCTGGTGAAGGTCGGAGCCGACGTCTATCGCGGGACGCAGGTCGACGAGATCCGCGGCCGGCTCGAGCTTGCGATCGGGCGCGACGGGCCGATCACGATGGCGCGCTTCCGCGACGCCGTCGGGACGACGCGCAAGTACGCCGTCCCGCTGATGGAGTGGTTCGACGCGACCGGCGTGACGGTGCGTGACGGCGACGTGCGCGCGCTGCGCCGCCGCGCGGTCGCGTCGTGATCCACGCTCTGCTTCTCGCCGTCGTCGCGACCCGCGTGACGACCTACGTGCCGATCGTCCCGCCCGGCCCGGCCGTGTCGGGATCGTGCTGGACGCGTTCGATCGCTGCGCCGAGCCGCACCGACGCGTACCGCTGCATGGTTGGGAACGTGATTTACGACCCGTGCTTCGCGCCCAAGCGGCGCGGCGACGTGGTCTGCGACGTGAATCCCGCGATGGGAGTCCGCGGCTTTGCGCTGCGGCTCACCAAGCCGCTGCCGGTCGAGGCGACGTTCACCGGCGGCGGCATCGCGCCGTGGCTCGTCGAGCTGGAGGACGGCGACGTGTGCATCCCACAGACGGGGACGCACGAAGCGTTCGGCAGCGAATCGATCGGCTACGAGTGCAGCCAGCCGCGAAGTCTGTCGGATTCGGGCGCCGCGACGGGGCTGCTCGACGGCGGGATCACGCCCGGTACCGTATGGCACGCGCGCAAGGTCGTGTACCTTGTCAGCAGGAGCGGTGCGGTCACGGGCACCGTGACGGTCGTCCCGCTCAGCGCCGTCTGGCGATAATGCCGGACCACAAGGACGGCTCCGCGACGATTCTCGATGCCGCGCTCGAGGCGCAGTTCCGGGCGATCGCCGAAGCGATGCCGCAGATGGTATGGACCGCGCTCCCCAACGGCTCGGTCGACTACGTCAACGCGCAGATCTACGACTACACGGGCGTGCCGCGCGGTTCGGACCACTGGACGTGGGAGCCCGTCGTCCATCCGGACGACGTTGCGGCGCTGCACGACGTGTGGCGGCGATCGGTCGAGACCGGCGACGCGTACGAAGGAGAGGCGCGCATGCTGCGCGCGGACGGGGCATACCGCTGGTTTCTGATTCGGGCGAGCGCGGTGCGCGATCCCGACGGCGGTCTGACACGCTGGTTCGGCACGTGCACCGATATCGACGAGCTGCGTGGCGCCGCCGCGCGCGACGCGTTTCTGGCACGCGCCGACGAGCTGTTCGCGGTCGAGCTCGAGCCGGGTGCGATCCTGCGCGCGGTCGCGCGCGCGGCGGTCGCCTCGTTTGCCGACTACGTGCTGTTCGATCTCGTCGGCGACGACGGCACGCTGCGCCGGGCCGCGGTCGAGCACCGCGACCCGCGCCGGCGGGGACCGTTCCAGCGGTCCGTCGGCGAGGTGCCGCCGCTCGATCACCCGATCCATCCGATCGCGGCGGCGTGGCGCAGCGGGGAGAGCGTCCTCGTGCCGCGGATTGATGCGAGCTGGTGGGTGCGCGCGGCGGCGGACGACGCGCACTACACGCGGATGCGCGACGCGGGGCTCGTCTCGCTGATCACCGTCGTCATCGCGGCGCGTGGGCGGCGGTACGGCGTGCTGACGTTCTGCCGCACGGGAGCGTCGCCGAACTACGGCGACAGGGATCTCGCGACGGCGGAAGATCTCGCGCGGCGGATCGGGGCGGCGCTCGAGAACGCGCGCCTCTACCAGGAGGCACGGGCGGCGGCGGACGTGCAGCGCCGCATCGCCGAACGCGAGGCGTTCTACGCGCGCTTCGGCGAGTCGCTCTCCGAGACGCTCGATCTGGGCGAGACGCTCGATGCGGCGACCGGGCTGCTCGTCCCGCAGTTCGCCGACTGGGCCATCGTCAACCTGATCGATGAAGACGGTCTGCTGTTTCTCGCCGCGTCACACCATCGCGATCCGGAACTCGAAGCGCGCACGCGTCAGCTGCTGCAGATCCGCTATCTCGCCAGCGACGCGTTCCGCGGCTCGCCGGCGGTCGTCCGCACCAAGAAGCCGCTGATCTACGAGCGGGTCCCCGAAGGCGGTCTCGGGGCCGTGACCGGTTCGTATCGCGAGATCGTCGGAAGTCTCGGCGTCTTGTCGGTGGCGATCGTTCCGATCGCGCTCGGCGGCACGGTGCGCGGAACGCTGGTCGCCATCTACGACAAGACGTCGGCACGCGGCTACGAGGCCGGCGATCTGCCGCTGCTCGAAGAGGTCGCACGGCGCTTGGCGCCCGCGATCGGCAACGCGGAGGCGTACGAGCGCGAACGCCGCGTCGCACGCACGTTTCAAGCGGCGGCGCTCACCACCGAGCTGCCGCGGCTGCCGGGGACCTCGTTCGATGCGCTCTACGAAGCGGGCAGCAGCGAAGCGCTGATCGGCGGCGACTGGTACGACGCATTCCGCGTCGTCGACGGTCGCGTCGTCCTTTCGATCGGCGACGTCGCCGGGAGCGGGCTCGACGCCGCCGCCACGATGGCGGCGATCCGGCAAAGCCTGCGCGGCGCGGCCGCGATCAATCCCGAACCGTCGGTGATGCTCGACGCCGCCGACCGCGTGTTGCGCTCGCAGGCGCCGGATCGCTTCGTCACCGCGTGGGTCGGCATCTTCGACCCGGTGTGGTCGACGCTGGCGTGCGCCGGCGCGGGGCATCCGCCGCCGCTCTCGCGCACCGCCGGCGACGGCGTCGTGCAGCTTCCCGCCGGCGGACTCCCGCTCGGCCTGCGCGAGCGCGGCGCCGACGTCACGCGTCACCTCGACCTGCACGAAGACGAGACGCTGCTGCTCTACACCGACGGCCTGATCGAAGCCGACCGCGACGTGATCGCCGGCGAACGCGCGGTCGCGGACGCGCTGCGCGATGCCGACGTCGAAGCGGCGCCGGCGCAGGCGATCCACCAAGCGGTGCTGCGCGGCGCGGGCGCGAGCGACGACGTTGCACTGCTCGTCGTCGCGTTTCGCCGCTCGCTGCTCGCGATCGGCGGCGACCGTGGCGCGCTGCGCTGGACGTTCGACGTCGACGACGGATCGGCGGCGACGCGCGCCCGCGGCGAGATGGTCGCCGTGCTCCAGCGGCGCGGCATCGCCGAGCTCGACCGGACGATCGCCGAGCTCGTCTACGCGGAACTGGTCGGAAACGTGAATCGCTACGCGCCCGGCGAAGTCGACGTCGCGCTCGATCTCAGCGGGGAGTACGCGGTCCTGCACGTCGTCGATACCGGACCCGGTTTCCAGCACAACGGGCGATTGCCCGCGGACGCGCTCGCCGAGAACGGGCGCGGGCTCTTCATCGTCGCGACGATCGCCGAAGAGTTCGCGGTGACGCGCTGCCCGGGCGGCGGTGCGCACGCGCGCGCGGTCCTGAAAGGCCAGCTCGTTTAGACGAGCGCGATCGACTTCCGGAAATCAGCGGCGAAGATCGACTTCGGGATCAGCGCGTGGACGCCGTTCTGCACGTCGACCATCTGCGTGATACGGAAGTCGACGCCGATCGAGGCGAGCCCGTAGGCGTCGTCGCGGCTCAGACCCGCCTTCGTGCTCAGGAAGTCGATCGTGTTGCGCAGCGCGATGCGCAACGCGTCGTTCACCGACGGGTCGAGCCCGAGGGCGATCCAGTGCGTCGCGGTCTCTGCGAACGGCCATTTCCACGCCACGTTCTTGTGCAGGATCACCTGCATCCGCACTTCTTTCATCGCGGTCTCGATCGCCGTGAGGTTCACTTCGCCGTCGCCCTGCAGCGCATGCGAGTCGCCGGTGAAGATCAGTGCGCCCGGATGGATGACCGGGACGAACAGCGAGGAGCCCGCCGTCAAGTCCTTGAGGTCGATGTTCCCCGCGTGCTTGCCGGGCGCCACCGAGCTCACCGCTTTGTCGCCCTCGGGCGCGAGCCCGATCGTGCCTTGGAACGGCTTCAGCTCCAGCCGGATGCGATCGTTGAAGGTTACGTACCGTTGCGCCGGGTCGAGTTTGAAATAGTGCACGTGACCGTCGGGAAACTCGTCAGGCAGCGTCCCGGTCTTGATCGTTGCGCCCGGGTTATGGAAGTTCGCGCCGAAGCCGACCGTCTCGAGCCGCAGGAACCGTAGCTGCACGACGTCGCCCGGCATTGCGCCCTTCACCGCGATCGGCCCGATGATGCTGTGCACGCCGCGGCCGGGCGAGGCCCGGCGCATGTTGGCCAGCTCGTCGGCCGGGACGCCCGGCTGGAGCTTGTTCAGGAAGTGCGTCCAGGTGTTCTCGTAGACCACGACGTCGCCCGAATCGACGGTGACGAGCGGTGCTTTCGCCGGATCGAACAGTCCCTGCGTGACCGTGTCGTTGTTCGAGAGTACCGTGTACGTACGGCCGAGTGGGACCGGCTTCGTCGTCGAGGTCCAGTCGCTCGTCGCGTTCGCGGTCGTCGGTGCCGCCGCGGCGGGATCCGGCAGCACGGTGTCGGCGAGCGCGAACGCTGCGGCGGCGCCGCCGATCTTCAGCGCGGAGGCGCGCGAGACGCGCCAGCCTTCGTACCGCTCCTCGACCGCGTCCGCGTCGACCGCGTCGTGCGCGCGCAGTTCGCGCCGCCGCTTCTCTTCACTGAGGAACCCCGTGAGCGCGTGGGAGAACCGTTTTCCGAGCCAGTGGTCGCTGCATCCGAACATCGTGCGTTCACCTCGCTGAGCTGAGGATAATCTTCGATGAGAACTGATAGGGGTAGTCGACCCATCCGCGGACGCCTTCGAGCTGAGCGGGCCAGAACTTCTGCACGAGGTACAGTGCCTCGTCGATCCCGGACGACACACCGCCGCAGGTGATCAAGTCCCCGTTGTCGACGACGCGCGCGCCCGCGTCCGGATCGAGGATCGAGAGCTCTTCGCCCAGACCGGCGGCAAAATCGGCGAGCTTCTGGAGAACGCCGGGATGGGTGGTGATCGTATGACCGCGCGCAATGCGCGCGCCGACGAGGCCGAACGCGCCGGTACACACCGACGTCACCAACCGTTTCGACGCGTACTGCTTCGCGATCGCGCCCGTGAAGGCCGGATTGGTGCTCTGCAGTCCGATCCCGGCCGGCTCGTTCGAGCCGGGTTTGACGAAGATGCCGCCGGCGACGACCAGGATATCGGGAAGTTCCGTGCCGTCCCACGGTTGGCTCATGAAACGGAAGCCGTTCGCCGAGCGCACGAGACCGCTCGCGTCCTCGGTCGTGCCCGGGATCGAGACGACGCGCAGGTCGAGTACGACCCCGAGCCACTGCACGAGCGTGCCGAGGATCTCGAACGGGCCGGTGATGTCGAGCTGATCGCAGTCGTCGTAGGCCAGGATGAAGACCGAGCGGGGCGCATCGAGTCCTTGCACCAGTGGAGCGGGCATCAGACCGGAACGCCGAGCTGCGCGTCCTGCTCGCGACGGAGGCGCCAGAGAAACGAGTCGTCGTCGAAGACGACGTCGCGCCGGCCGATCGGGTGGTCGGCGGGGACGTCGCGCGTGAGGCGCAGACCATGCGCGAGCCCCATCGGAACCAGGTCGAGCTGCCGTGCGAGTTCGGCCGGCATGCACGTCCCGTAGGCCGCATAGCCGCCCTCGCCGTCGATCAGCTCGCCGGCGCGCATCGGCGCCCGCGTCGCGCACACGACCTCGGCGCGGTGTCCGGCGAACGGCGCCCCGGTCGGCTCGCCGCGGAGCGCCGCCGACGCGATCGAGACGCCGATCTCGAGGCCGATCAGATGATACGGCCGCCACAGCGCCGCGAAGCGGCCGGACGGATCGGTCGCGATCCCGTACTCACCGAAGCAGCGCCGCGCGTACGCGCTCTCCGAGGTGAACGTCACGTACACGCCCCACCGCAAGTGGTCGTCGACGAAACTCTCATCGTCCCGCACGCACGACACGACGTCGACCACGCCCGCGTGCGGAAGGATACCGCCGTCCTCGCGCGGCCGCAGCAGCGAGGGCAGATCGTACACCGACGCCGGTGCGAACGAGAGGCCGTCGCGCGGAACGTCCAGACCCGTCGCATTGGCGACGGCGACCATCTCGATCGCCGACTTCGTTCCGTCGAGGAACGAGTTGAACATCTTCGGGTTGAAGCCGCCGGTCGCAACCTGCTCCGGCGTGAAGCCGTAGTTTTCGAACGCGGTGTCCGGCGTCGAGCGGCGATAGCGGGGAGCGAACTTCGTCCCTTTGCCGGCGGCGACGACCTCGAAGCCGCAGGTGCGCGCCCAGTCGACCAGCTCGCAGATGATCGCCGGCTGGTCGCCGTACGCCATCGAGTAGACGACGCCGTTGCGCTGCGCCATGCGCTGCAGGTACGGCCCGACGACGACGTCGGCCTCGACGGTCACCATGACGACGTGCAGCCCGCGCTCGATCGCGCGATAGGCGTGCAGCGCGCCGGCTTCTTCGTGACCCGTCGCTTCGATTAGGACGTCGATCTCGCAGCCGGTAGCGAGCTCGCCGCTCTCCACCAGCGCGACGCGCCCGCTGCGCGCGACGTCGTTCGCCGCGCCCGCGCTCGCTGCCGGCGCGAACGCGTCGGCGGGCCAGCCGGCCTCCGTCAAGGCACGGCGCGCGCGGTCGCCGTCGAGATCGGCGAGCACGCACAGCCGCACGCCGGTCATCAGCCGCAACTGCGAGAGGATCATCGTGCCGAACTTGCCGGCACCGATCAGGCCGACGCGGACCGGCGTGCCGTTCGCTTCGCGCCGCGCGAGCGCTCGCGCGAGGTTCACGGCCGGTCTCCGTGCCCGCGCAGGCTCGCGAGGATTCGGTCGCGGCTGCCGGTCAGGTGCGCGCTCATCCGCTCGACGGCGAGATCCGCCTCGCCGTGCGCGACGGCGTCGGCGATCGCTTCGTGATCGTCCCAGGTGTCGACCGGATAGTCGCCGGCTTGGAAGTAGGCGTGCATCACGCGCATGATCTGCGACCACTGCGCGCCGAGCGCCGCGACCAGGTGCGGGTTGTCGGACGCGGCGGCGATGTCGGCGTGGAAGTCGCGGTCGAGCCGGAACAGCGCGGTGAGGTTCCGCGCGGCGATCGCCTGGCGCGCCTGGGCGTGACGCGTCTTGGTCGACGCGCGCAGGTCGGCATAGCGCTCGGACGCGCGCCTCAGCGCCAGCGCTTCGAGCGCGAGCCGCAGGTCGTAGAGGTCGACCACGTCTTTGGGAGCCAGCGGCCGCACGATCGCTCCCCGGTTGGGGCTGATCACGACCAGCCCCTCACCCTCGAGCCGGCGCAGGGCCTCGCGCAGCGGGATGCGGCTCATCCCGAACGCCTCGGCGAGATCGTCCTGGACCAACCGGGTACCCGGAGCGTACCGCCCGGTCAGGATCGCCTCGCGTAAGGCGTCGACGAGGCCCTCCGAGCGGGGCTCCGTGCTCCGAGCGAGGTTCATTGCCATGAGATTGTATACACCGGACAGGAGGACTTGACCTCTGTCACCATTAAATTGTATACAATCTAGACCGGAGGTAACCCGAGCGTGCAGACGACCGAGAAGACCATCGCCGACGAGCTACGCGAGTGGGAGCAGCGGACGCTCCTGCCGTTCACCGAGCGCCGCCCCGAATCGCGCGAGGTGTTCCGCACCCAGGGCGGTGCCGCGCTCGAGCGGGTCTACACCCCCGCGCACGTCGAGGACGTGGACTTCACGCGCGACATCGGCTTCCCGGGGCAGTTCCCGTACACGCGCGGACCGTATCCGACGATGTACCGCGCCCAGCCGTGGACGATGCGCCAGATCGCCGGCTTCGGAACCGCCGACGACACCAACGAGCGCTTCCGCTTTCTGATCGCCCAAGGCCAGACGGGGATCTCGACCGACTTCGACATGCCGACGCTGATGGGCTACGACTCGGACGACGAGCGCAGCGAGGGCGAGGTCGGACGCGAGGGCGTCGCGATCGACAGCGTCGACGACATGCTCGACCTGTACGCGGGGATCGATCTCGAGAAGATCAGCGTCTCGATGACGATCAACCCGTCGGCGTGGATCCTGCTCGCGATGTACTTGGTCACCGCCGAAGAGCGCGGTTTCGACCGCAAGAAGCTCTCGGGGACGATTCAGAACGACATCATCAAGGAGTACATCGCGCAGAAGGAGTGGGTGTATCCGCCGCGCCCCGCGATGCGGCTCGTGCGCGACTCGATCACCTACTCGGCGGAACATCTGCCGCGCTACAACCCCGTCAACGTCAGCGGCTACCATGCGCGCGAAGCCGGCAGCACCGCTATCCAGGAAGTCGCCTTCACGCTCGCGGCCGGGATCGCGTACGTCGAGGAGGTCGTGAAGGCCGGGATCGACGTCGACGACTTCGCGCCGCGTCTCTCGTTCTTCTTCGTCTCACAGATCGACTTCTTGGAAGAGGTCGCGAAGTTCCGCGCCGCGCGCCGCGTCTGGGGGCGCGTGATGAAGGATCGCTTCGGCGCGAAGAAACCGGAATCGATGCGGTTGCGCTTCCACTGCCAGACCGCCGGCGTCTCGTGCACGGCGCGCGAGCCGCTGAACAACATCGCCCGCACCGCGATCGAAGCGCTGGCCGCGGTCTGCGGCGGCGCGCAGTCGCTCCACACCAACGGCTACGACGAGGCGCTCTCGATCCCGAGCGAGCCCGCGATGAAGATCGCGCTGCGCACGCAGCAGATTCTCGCGGACGAGGTCGGCGTGATCGGGACGATCGACCCGCTCGGCGGCTCGTACGCGATCGAGCGGCTCACCACCGACATCGAGAAGGGCTGCTTCGACTACTTCGCCGAGGTCGACAAACGCGGCGGAACGATCAAGTGCATCGAGGACAACTTCTTCCAGATGGAATTGGCCGACGCGGCGTACGATCTGCATCGCCGCAAGGAAGCAGGCGAGCGGCACATCGTCACGGTGACGAAGTACCGCGACGAGAGCGCGAACCCGCACGTCGAACTGCACCACGTCGACGAGGCGGCCTCGGGCCGTCAGCTGGCGCGGCTGCGCAAGACCAAGGAGACGCGCGACGCCGCCGCGGTCCAGGCGGCGCTCGACGAGATCGTGCGCGTCGCCAAGACCGACGAGAACATCATGCCGGCGACGATCGCGGCCGTGAAGGCGCGGGCCACCGGCGGTGAGATCATCAAAGCACTGCGCCCGGTGTTCGGGACGTACGTGGAGACGCCGGTCTTTTGATCGGGCACCGCGTCCACCGCGATTTGGCGCGCGCCATCTCGGCGGTGGAGAACGGGATCACCGATTATCGCGGCGCGCTCGCGCAGTTCGCCGCGTTCGGCGGCCCGGTGCGCGGCGACCGGCGAGCGGACGTCATCGGGATCACGGGGCCGCCCGGCGCTGGGAAGTCGACGCTCGTCGACCGGCTGATCGAAGGGTTCCGCGCCGACGATGCAACGGTCGCGGTGATCGCCGTCGACCCGTCGTCGCCGTTCACCCACGGCGCGGTTCTCGGCGACCGCGTACGCATGCAGCGCCATGCCGGTGACCCCGGC
Source organism: Vulcanimicrobiota bacterium (assembly GCA_003168375.1). Classification (GTDB taxonomy): domain Bacteria; phylum Vulcanimicrobiota; class Vulcanimicrobiia; order Vulcanimicrobiales; family Vulcanimicrobiaceae; genus Vulcanimicrobium; species Vulcanimicrobium winogradskyi. The sequence continues at coordinate 569,527 of PMSI01000001.1, read as the reverse complement.
GTGTTCATCCGCAGCATGGCGTCGCGCTCGGCCGGTGGCGGGCTCGCCCCGGCGACGCGTGACGCCGTGCGGCTCGCCGACGAGGCCGGTTTCGACATCGTCATCGTGGAGACGGTCGGCGTCGGTCAGGTCGAGCTCGAGATCGTCGCGGTCGCCGACGTGATCGTGGTGGTGACCGTCCCCGCACTCGGCGACGGCGTGCAGGCGATTAAAGCCGGCCTCACCGAGATCGCCGACATCTTCGTCGTCAACATGGCCGACCGGCCCGGCGCGAACGCCAGCGCCGTCGACCTCAAGCACATGGTGCGCGAGGGCAAGCGCGATATCCCGGTTCTGCAGACGATCGCGCAGGACGGCACCGGCGTGTCGGAGCTGCTCGAAGTGCTCAACGCAAAGCGCAACGGCGACGATACCAACGCCGTGCGCGCCGTCCGCTTCGAGGTCGTGCGCCGCGCCCGCGACGAGGCGGTGCGCCGCGCGCTCGCGACCCTCGACACACACGATGCAGCCGCGGTCCTCGACCGTCTGCGCGATCACGAACTCACCCGCAACGACGCGATCGACGCGTTAGCGCTCATGCTTGGAGGACCCGCTCATGCCCATTAAGGTGCTCGTCGCGAAGCCCGGCCTCGACGGCCACGACCGCGGTGCGAAGATCGTCGCGCGCGCACTGCGCGACGCGGGGATGGAGGTCGTCTACACCGGCCTGCATCAGACTCCCGAGATGATCGTGAACGCGGCGATCCAGGAGGACGTCGACGTCGTCGGCGTGAGCATCCTGTCGGGCGCGCACATGACGATCTTTCCAAAGATCATGACGATGCTCTCCGAACGCGAGGTCGACGACATCGCCGTCGTCGGCGGCGGCGTGATCCAAGAGGACGACATCCCCAAGCTCAAGGCGATCGGGGTCCGCGAGATCTTCAACGCCGAGGCGTCGACGCAGGACCTGATCGACGGGATCGAGCGCATCGTCGCGGAGACCGGCCGAGACCGCACGCGCCGTGCTTCGACAGGCTCAGCACAGGGTGCGCCGGCGCGATGATCCACGCCGCCGAGGCTCTTTGGCCGCCGGCGTACGATCCCGCGTACCGGCCGCCCAGCGATGTTCCGTACTGGGACGCGACGCTCGAAACGATGTCGGAGGACGAGCGCGCGAGCGTCATCCTCGCCAAGATCCAGCGCGTGATGCGCTGGGCCTACGACCGCGCACCGTTCTACCGCACGCGCTGGCAGGCCGCGGGGCTGGAGCCCGGCGACGTGAAGTCGCTCGACGATTTCTCGCGCGTTCCGACGATCGCCAAGGCCGATCTGCGCGCCGATCAAGCCGCGCACCCGCCGTTCGGTTCGTATCTCTGCATCGATCCGAGCGATATCTTTCACATTCACGGGACCTCCGGGACGAGCGGCCGGCCGACGGCGTTCGCCTGGAGCCGCGACGACTACGACCGCATCGCGGAGTCGCACGCGCGCATCATGTGGAGCTTCGGCCTGCGGCCAAGCGACACGGTGTTCGTCGGCTCGATCTTCTCGCTCTACGTAGGCTCCTGGGGGGCGCTGGCGGGGATCGAACGGCTCGGCGCCGCGGCGTTCCCGTTCGGCGCCGGCGTTCCGGGGATGACGCTGCAAGCCGTCTCGTGGATGCGGCAGATGAAGCCGACCGCGTTCTACGGGACACCCTCGTACGCGCTGCGGATCGCGGAGACGGCGCGCGCCGAAGGGATCGATCCGCGCGACTTCGGGCTGCGCATCATGTTCTTCTCGGGCGAGCCGGGCGCCGGGATCCCCGGCACGAAGCGGCTGATCGAGGAGACGTTCGGCGCGATCTGCATCGACAGCGGAAGCATGGGCGAAGTGACGCCCTGGATGAACATCACCGAGTGCGAGCATCGCACCGGGATGCACCTCTGGCAAGACATCGTCTACACCGAGCTGCTCGATCCGGCGACGATGCGCCCGCTGCCGTACGGCGCGACGGGGACCCCGGTCTACACGCAGCTCATGCGCCGCGGACAGCCGATGATCCGGCTCGTCTCGGGCGATCAGGCCGAGTGGACGAACGACCCGTGCCCGTGCGGACGCACGTACCCGCGCTTCCCGCGCGGGATCATCGGCCGCATCGACGACATGCTGGTCGTGCGCGGCGAGAACATCTACCCGAGCGCAATCGAAGACGTGCTGCACGGCTTCGCCGAGATCGGCACCGAGTTCGAGATCGTCGTGTCGCGCCCGAAAGCGCTCGACGAGCTCACCGTCCGCGCCGAACTCGCCGCGCCGTGCGACGAGACCGCGCTGCGCGAGCGCGTGACGGCGCAGTTGAAACGCCAGCTGGGCATCCGCGCCGAGATCACCTTCGCCCCGGCCGGCACGCTCACGCGCACCGACCTCAAATCCCGTCGGGTGCGGGACGAGCGTCCGAAGAGCTGATCGCGTTTAGGACGGAATCGAGAACAGCGAGGCGTCCACCGGACCGTTGAGCACCGTCTTGGTGAACCGGATGAGAGTGCCTTTGCTCGGGTCGCCGGCCGAGCGCTGGAGCTCGCGTTCGAACTTCACGCCGTCGACGGTCTCGTACGAATCCAGCGTTACCGTAATCGTTTGATCGCCTTCCCGGTGGGTCATCGTCTTCGGCAGCGCCGTCTGCGGATCGAGGTAGACGCGCCATTCGACGCCGCCGTCGGGTTTCAGCACCACGATGTCGTCGCCTTCGACGGCCGTCGTGCCATGCCGCCGGTCCGGAAAGAAGGCGAAGAACATCGCGTTCGCGTTCGCAAAACGCCGCGAGGTCGCGAGGTTCAGCTCGGCGGCGCTCATCGTGTGCGGCGGAGCGTCGCCTTGTTTGACCATCCCGTTCACGCCGTCGAAGGTTTCGAGCAGCGAATACGTGGCGACCCGTTCCTCTTTCCGGTACTTGCCGTCCGCGGTGTGCCAGACTTTGAGCGTGCCCTGATAGCCCGCGTATTCGAGCGTCGCCTCGCGATAGATCGACGTGATCGCCGCGACTTTCTCGCGGCCGCCGACCGCGTTCGCCCAGCGCTCGAGCGGACCCCCGCCCGTCGCTGCGACCAGCACGAAAAGAGACGCGATCGTGCAAGCAGTGCGCATCGGCTCCTCGCTTTCCGGGACTCCTACTCCGGCTCCGAAGGCGAAGTTCCACGTCCGGCCCGGGACTGTGCCGCGTCGCGCTCCGCGAGGCGCGCAAGCGTGAGCAGTTGCTTGCGCATCATGACGAGATCGCCCCACGCCAGGAGCGACGTGCGGAGCCGTCCCAATGGGCCGGGCGCCGGAGTGACTCGCAGCTTCGCCACCAGTCGGCACGTCGACGGCGAGGTCGCGACGACCGCGTAGGTCACGGCGATGTCGCCAAAGACCCGCCGGGCGTGCGGCGCGGTGAGCCGCAGCGTCACGTGTTCATCGCGCTGGAACGCGACCAGCGTGAAGATCAGCATGCGATCGCCGAGGGCCAGATCGTCGATGCCCGCGATGAGTCCCCGCGGGCTGCGGCGCCCGCGGTTATCGAGCCAGTCGTAGCTGTACGGCGCGACCTTCACATGGCACAGACGCCTGTACGTCACGGCGGCCGGCGCGGCGACGTCGACCCCGCGAAACAAGTCCTCGGCCGGCTCGATGATCGTATCGCACGGATACGTTTGCGCCCTCTCGGCCGCCGTCGTCCCCCACGTCCGAGCGATGCTCATGAAACGGTTCTAGCCTAACCGGCTGCGGTAACCCTCGCCCGCCGGCGCGTTGTTCGATCGTGCAGCCGGTATTGACGTCTGAGGTCGCGTTGCGTGACATTTCGTCAGATGACGATGCGGTATGCGGTGATCTACGAAGCGACGTCCACCGGTTTCAGTGCGTACGTTCCCGATCTGCCCGGGGTCGCCGTTGCAGGCGACAGCCGCGAGCAGACCCGCGACCTGCTCCGCAAAGCGGTCGCCTGGCACCTCGAAGCGATGGCCGCTGACGGCCTTCCCATCCCGACGCCGACAACCGGCGGAGGAACTGGAACTCGGACCGGAGGCAGCCTAGCGCGTTGGCGTGGGGCTGCCGAGCCCGGCGGCTCCCGGAACCCCGGCTTAGCACTCTGGGTTATAGAGTGCGAATGAACGTTGAACGCATGACCCAGCGCGTCCAGGAGGCGCTGAATGCGGCGTACACTCGGGCGCTCTCGGAGCATCACACCCAGACCAGCCCGGAACATCTGCTCGCCGCGATCCTGGATCAGTCCGAAGGCGTGGCGGCGCCGATTCTTCAGAAGGCCGGCCTCGACCCGAACGCCGTCGACCAGCGTCTCCAGCGCGCACTCGAAGCGTTGCCGCGCTATCAGGGCGCGAACGCCGACCAGAGCCATGTCACCGTCGCGCCGGCGCTCACGCGCCTGCTCGGCAAAGCCGACGACGAAGCGAAGTCGCTGAACGACGACTACGTCTCGGTCGAGCACCTGCTGCTCGCGATGACCGTCGATGGCGGCGCCGTCGGCAAACTCTTCCGCGACCTCGGCCTCTCCCGCGAGAAGCTGCTCGCGGCGCTGCGCGAGGTGCGCGGCAATCAGCGCGTCACCACGCAAAATCCCGAAGGCACGTATCAGTCCCTCGAGCGCTACGGCCGCGACCTGACCAAGGCAGCGCAAGACGGCAAGCTCGACCCGGTGATCGGCCGCGACGACGAGATCCGGCGCGTGATCCAAGTGCTCTCGCGGCGCACCAAGAACAATCCGGTCCTGATCGGTGAACCCGGCGTCGGCAAGACCGCGATCGCCGAAGGGCTCGCGCAGCGCATCGTGCGCGGCGACGTCCCCGAAGGGCTGAAGGACAAGAAGCTCATCGCGCTCGACATGGGCTCGCTGATCGCGGGTGCGAAATACCGCGGCGAATTCGAAGAGCGTGTGAAGGCGGTGCTCAAGGAAGTGCAGAGCGCGGCGGGCCGGGTGCTGCTGTTCGTCGACGAGCTGCATACCGTCGTCGGCGCAGGCAAGACCGAAGGCTCGATGGATGCGGGCAACTTGCTCAAGCCGCTCCTCGCGCGCGGCGAGCTGCACATGATCGGCGCAACGACCCTCGACGAGTACCGCAAGTACATCGAAAAGGATGCCGCGCTCGAGCGCCGGTTCCAGCCGGTGCTGGTCGATCAGCCGAGTGTCGAGGACACGATTTCGATCCTGCGCGGCTTGCGCGAGCGCTATGAAGTCCACCACGGCGTGCGGATCAAGGACGCGGCACTGGTCGCCGCGGCGGTGCTTTCGAACCGGTACATCGCGGACCGCTTCCTGCCCGACAAGGCGATCGATCTGGTCGACGAGGCGGCGGCGAAGCTGCGCACCGAGATCGACTCGATGCCGACCGAGCTCGACGAGGCGTCGCGCCGGATGATGCAGCTCGAGATCGAGCGTGAAGCGCTGCGCAAGGAGAGCGACGACGCGTCGAAGGCGCGCCTCGAAAAGCTCGAGGGCGAGCTGGCCGAGCTGCACGAGCAGACCGACGGCCTGCGCGCACGCTGGCAGATGGAGAAGGACGCCGTCGCGCGGATGCGCGAGCTGCGCGAGCAGATCGAGAGCACCAAGCTCGACGTCGAGCGCGCGACGCAGGCCGCCGACTACGCGAAGGCGTCGGAGCTCAAGTACGGCCGCTTGGCCGACCTCGAGCGCCGGCTGCATGAGAAAGAGGCGGCGATCGGCACCGGTCAGTCGCGCCTGCTCAAAGAAGAGGTCGACGAAGAAGACATCGCCGGCATCGTCAGCCGCTGGACGGGGATCCCGGTCAGCAAGCTGCTCGAAGGCGAGATCCAGAAGCTGCTGAGCCTCGACAAAGAGCTGCACAGGCGCGTCATCGGCCAGGACGAAGCGGTCACCGCGGTCGCGGAAGCGATCGTGCGGGCACGCTCGGGGCTCGGTGACCCGAACCGGCCGCTGGGGTCGTTCCTGTTCCTCGGACCGACCGGCGTCGGCAAGACGGAGCTGGCGCGAGCGCTCGCGGCGTACCTGTTCGACGACGAGCGAGCGATGGTGCGGATCGACATGTCGGAGTACGGCGAGAAGCACAGCGTCGCGCGACTGCTCGGCTCACCGCCCGGATACGTTGGCTACGACGAAGGCGGTCAGCTGACCGAAGCGGTCCGCCGGCGCCCGTTCTCGGTGCTGCTCTTCGACGAGATCGAGAAGGCGCACCCCGACGTGTTCAGCGTCTTCCTGCAAATCCTCGACGACGGTCGGCTGACCGACGGTCAGGGCCGCACGGTCGACTTCAAGAACACGATCGTGATCATGACCTCGAACATCGGCTCGCACCGCATCCTCGACGCGGGTCCGGAGATGGGCGCGGTGGATTTTGCCGTGATGCGCGCGACGGTGCTCGACGAGCTGCGCCAGAGCGTGCGGCCCGAGTTCCTGAACCGCATCGACGAGATCGTGGTGTTCCACAAGCTCTCGGAAGAGCAGCTCAAGGAGATCGTCGAGATCCAGCTCGACCGCGTGCGGACGCGCCTGCGCGAACGCCGCATCGTCCTGGAGATCACCGACGCAGCGAAGACGCACCTGGTGCGCGCGGGCTACGAGCCCGCGTACGGAGCGCGTCCGCTGAAGCGGGCGATCCAGCGCGAAGTCGAGACCCCGCTCGGCCGCAAGATCCTGGCCGGCGAGGTGCGCGACGGGGACGTCGTCCGGATCGACACCGACGCCGACCGCGGCGAGCTGACCTTCAAGGTCGTCGAAGCGCTCCCCGACCTGCCTGCCTTCCGGTAGGTCCCGGCGCCCGCCCCGACGCAACCCTCCGTCATCTCGCAATCGTAACGGAGGGTTCTTATGCGTAGACTCATCACCGTAATCGCCCTGGCGGCGATCGCCTCGACGTTCGCAATCATCCCGGTCCCCGCGTCCGCGGACCGCGACGACCACATGGGCCATCAGCGCTGTGGGCGAGGCTCGCACTGGGTGGCGCCGCATCGCAACAAGCAGGGTCGCTGGGTGCCTGGACACTGCTCGCGACGCTGATCCCGGCGTGACCGCTCAGGCGGACGAGCTCAAGCGCGCGGTGTCGTTCGCCGCGGTCGACCGTTACGTGCGAGCCGGCACGTGCATCGGCCTCGGGACGGGCAGCACCGCGCGCTGGGCGATCGTTCGCGTCGGCGAGCGCGTAGCGCTCGGCGACGCGATCGTCGTAGTACCCACGTCGGCCGCGACGGAGCGGGAGTGCCGCGAACTCGGCATCCCGCTCGCCGCGCTCGGCGAGCGGGAGATCGACGTGGCGATCGACGGCGCCGACGAAGTCGCGGCCGATTGGTCGCTCACCAAAGGCGGCGGCGGCGCGCTGTTCCGCGAGAAAGCCGTCGCACTCGCGGCCGGCACGTTCGTCGTCGTCGTCACGCCCGAGAAGCTGGTCGCGCGGCTCGGCGCCTTCGCGACGCCGGTCGAGGTCGTCCCGTTCACGCTGCGCATCGTCGCGCGCGCGATCGAGGCCGCGCATCCCGAAGCTCGCGTCCGCCGGCGCGGCGGCGAAAGCGCGCCGTTCGTCACCGACAACGGGAACGCGATCCTCGACTGCAGCTTCGGCCCGATCGACGACCCGCTCGCACTCGACGTCTCGCTGCGCGCGATCCACGGCGTCGTCGCGACCGGGTTGTTTCCGTCGGCGCTGACGAGCGCGGTCCTCGTCGCCGAGAGCGGCGGCGTCCGCGCGCTGGGCGAACCGCACGCGCGCCGAACGTAAAGTACCGGCCCTAGATATCGTACTCCCAGGGGTTCCAGAACGTCGTCACCGAGTGGGCGGGTTTGTAGTTCTTGAGATCGACGCTGGCGATGTCGAACCGGCGGCTGAACCACAGCGTGAGCCACGGCAGCTGGTCGACGAGGATCTCCTGGATGCGATCGTATGATTTCTTGCGCGTTGCCCGGTCGTAGTGGGTGAGCGCGACACGCTCGACCGCGTCGAGCTCGTGGTTACAGAACCGGTAGATGTTCTGACCGCCTGGCGGGATCTGGTCGCACATCACGGTGGTGGAGTCGTCCGGATCGGTCCCGTTCACCCATGCCGAGAATTCGACGTCGTATTTCCCGGCCTGCAGGATGCCCCCGGCGGCGGAGCTCGCGAACATCTGCGCGGTCGCGTACGCCTTGATCTCGGCCTCGATTCCGACCTCGCGGAACGCCGACTGCAGGAGGACAGCGACCCGGTTCCCCAGCGCGCTACCGGCCGAGGTCGTGAACACGACGTGCAAACGGGTGCCGTTCTTCGTGCGAATCCCATCGGGACCGGCGTGCCATCCGGCGGCGTCCAAGGTCGCCTTCGCCTTGGCCGGATCGTACGGAATCGGCGCGAGCGCGGCGTTGTAGGCCCATGAGAAGCGCGGCTGATCACCTTCGCCCGCGACGTTGACACCGTAGGTTGCCGTCTCGAGCAGCCGCGTGCGGTCGGTGGCGTAGGCGATCGCTTTGCGAACTGGGAGCTCGCTGAGCGGCGGGCGCGACAGGTTGAAGCCGACGAACGTGTACTGCGTGAACGGCGTCAAGATCGCGCGCGTGTCGGGGACGTGCGATGCGGCCGGGTACGTCGCCGACGACGCGTTGTACCAAAGGTCGATGTCGTGCGACTTGATGCTGGTTGTGAGCGTGTTCTCGTCGGGGATCGATTGGTACGTGACTTCCTTGAGCTTTGGAGCGCCGCGCCAGTAGTGGGGGTTCGCGACCATGCGCAGGATCTGCCCGCGATGCCATTCCTTCACGATGAACGGTCCGGTGCCGATCGGCGCGCTGTTGAACGGGACGCGGTTGATATCGGGGTATTTCGCGAGGAGGTGCTTCGGAAGCACCGGATACGTCGTGGACGACATCGTCAAGAACGTGTTGACGAAGGGCGCGAACCGCTGCTTGAGATGTACGACCGCCGTGTACTTGTCGGGTGTGTCGATCGAGCGGATCACATCGTAGCCGGTCCGCGTCTGCACGTTGTTGTTGGGGTTCATGATCGCGCGCCACGTGAAGGCGACGTCAGCCGCGTCGAACGGCACCCCGTCTTGCCATTGGACGCCGCGGCGCAGATGGTACGTGACCGTCAGGCCGTCCTTCGCGATGCCGCCGTTCGCCAGCGTCGGCACCGTGGTGGCCAGCTCCGGATAGAGCTCGTCGCGGTCGCTGTAGTTGAACAGGTAGCCGCCCCAGAACATCGAGAGGTCCGTGTCGACTTGAAACGTCCCGAGCAGCGGGTTCAGCGTGTCCGGATCGCTCAGGCTGGCGATCCGCAGTATCCCCGGATGCGTCCAGCTGTGGCGCTGCCCCGGCGCGGCCGAGCCGCCGGCGCCGGTGTCGGGCCCCGACTGCGTCGTCGCGACGCGCGTGCACGCGGAGAGGGCGATCGCCAGTGCGACCGCGAGGTAGCCCAGACGTTTCACCCGGCGGCTTTAGTCCGCTATCCGGCGAAGGCCTTTTCGCGCTTGCGGGACTTGATGCGATCGCTTTCGTCGAGCATGCGCTTGCGCAGCCGAATCGACTGCGGCGTGACCTCGACCAGTTCGTCGTCCTCGATGAACTCGATCGCGCGTTCGAGCGACATCGCTTCGGCGGGCGGCATCTTGAAATTCTCGTCGGTGCCGGCGGCGCGCATGTTGGTCAGTTTCTTCGCTCGCACGGCGTTGAGCGCAACGTCGCGATCGTCGTTGGCCCGGCCGACGATCATCCCTTCGTACACTTCGGTGCCCGGGTCGACGAAGAAGCGGCCGCGCTGCTCGAGTCCCATCAGCGCGTAGGCGGTGACCGTGCCGGAGTCGCTCGTGACGAGCGCGCCGTTGCTGCGGCCCGGGATATCGCCGGCCAGCGGCTGATGCGTGTAGTAGACGTGCGACATCACGGCGGTGCCGCGCGAGAGCGTCATCAGCTCGCCGCGCAGTCCGAAGATCGCCCGCGTCGGCATCGTGTACTCTAGCCGGCGCGTCTCGCCGACGGTGAGCATGTTCGACATGATCGCGCGGCGGCGACCGACCGACTCGATCACCGCGCCGGCGTGCTCTTCGCGCACGTCGATCACGACGTACTCGACCGGTTCCATCTTCACGCCGTCGCGCTCGGTGATGATGACGCGCGGCTTGCTGACCGCCATCTCGAACCCTTCGCGGCGCATCGTCTCGATCAGGATCGAAAGATGGAGCTCGCCGCGGCCGCGCACTTCGAACGTGTCGGCCGATTCCGTGTCCTCGACGCGCAGCGCGACGTTCGATTCGAGCTCGCGCATCAGACGGTCGCGGATCTGACGCGAGGTGAGATACTTTCCTTCGCGGCCCGCAAACGGCGACGCGTTGACCATGAAGTACATCGAGACCGTCGGCTCGTCGACCGCCGTCGCCGCGATCCCCTCGGGGAACGCCGCATCCGCGATCGTGTCGCCGATATTCAAGCCTTCGATCCCGGAGACGCAGATGATGTCGCCGGCCGAGGCTTCCTCGACGTCGATGCGCTCCAGCCCGTGGAACGCGAGCATCTTCGTCAGGCGCAAACCGGTGGTGACGGCACCGTCGCGGGCGACCTTCACGATCGGCGCATTGACCTTCGAGCTGCCGCGGAAGATGCGGCCGATACCGATGCGGCCCACGTACCGGTTGTGGTCGATCGCCGAGACGAGCATCTGGAACCCGCCCTCCTCGGCCGGGGCCTCGGGGACGGCCTTGATGATCGTCTCGAACAGCGGCTCGAGCGTAGTCGACTCGTCGGTGAGCTCGTATTTCGCGAGACCCGCTTTGCCGTTCGCGTACACCACCGGGAAGTCGGCCTGCTGGTCCGACGCACCCAGCTCGATGAACAGGTCGAAGACTTCGTCGACCACTTCCACGGGCCGCGCGTCCCTGCGGTCGATCTTGTTGATGACGACGATCGCGCGCAGGTCGAGCTCGAGCGCCTTGCGCAGCACGAAGCGGGTCTGCGGCATGACGCCTTCCGCCGCGTCGACCAGCAGCACGACGCCCTGCACCATCTGGAGCACGCGCTCGACCTCGCCGCCGAAATCGGCGTGACCCGGCGTGTCGACGATGTTGAACTTGACCCCCGCGTGGTCGATCGCGGTGTTCTTGGCGAGGATCGTGATCCCGCGCTCGCGCTCGAGCGGGTTCGAATCCATCGCCCGCGCTTCAGTGTGCTGCCCTTCGCGATAGATCCCGCTCTGGCGGAACATGGCATCGACCAGCGTCGTCTTCCCGTGGTCGACGTGGGCGATGATCGCGACATTGCGGATATCGGACCGCGTCCGAATCTGGGCCATAAGGACCAATCATACCACGCCACGGGCCAGGACGCACCTGCTTCCGTCGTCCGAGCCGGGGTTGACTAGTGTCATTAAATTGGCTTATTATCGTCATATGTCAACCCTTCTTGCACCTCCGTCGGCGCGGGTGGCGATCACCGCCTTCAATCGCATCGCGGACCGTTGGGTGCTGGACATGCCACAACGGGCGCTGCTGCTCGGGCGCTCTGAGCGGACCGTGTACCGTTGGGCAAAGTCCGGCGGCGCGGGCGAAGAGACCCGGCCGATCCAGCGCGACACGCTCGAACGCATCTCGCTGCTGATCGGTATCTATGAGGACATTCGGGCCTTCTTCGGCGCGGGACCGGCGGCGGACGAGTGGATCCGGCGGCCCAATGCGGATTTCGGCGGAGACCCTCCGCTGCGTCGCCTTCTCGCTGGAAATGTCGGAGATATCGTCGACGTGCGTCGCTATCTCGGTGCTGCGCGACAGGGTTTGTGACGGTCCATCGTGTGGTCGCCGACCCACGCCCGGGTTTGTCCGCTCTCGCAGAACTCGTGGATGACCCAGCTGATCTTGAAGAGTTGATCGCCCTTCGCGGGATGACCGACCCGATTGCACGTGAGGCGGCGCGCGCGATCGTGCTCGTTCCGGAAAGCGATCGCTACTTGGGTGCACATGCCGCGGTCGTGATGGCCCCGTTCTTTTGGCTGAGTCCGAGCCGGTTTTCACCCGGAACGTTCGGAGTCTTGTACGTCGCGAACGCCTTGGAGACGGCAGTGCGCGAGTCCGCGTATCACGCTGCCGCGAAGCTTCGCGCCTCCGGCGCAGGGGCACAGGCTGTTCCGCGCGTGGCGGTCGTGCTCGAGCTGAGACACGAGGGGCACGTCGATCAGCGCCGCTCCGCGCCCGGTGTCGATCCGATGATCTACCATCCTGCCGACTATCGGGCAGGGCAAGCCGTCGGAGAGAAGCTGCGCGCGGCCGGCAAGGATGTCGTCGTGTACGACAGCGTCCGGCATCCGGCCGGCGTGTGCTATGCCGTCTTTCGCCCTCGGAGTATCCGCACGGTTCGGGACGATGCAACGGAGCTGTCGCTCGAGTGGGACGGCACGGAAATCCCGTCGTACGCAGTCGTGACGCGACACCACCTGTAACCCAAGGACTTTTGACCCAAGGAATCGAGCGGGCGGCGGCGGCACAAACGCAGCAAGGGGAGGGTTCGGTCGAACCCCCATCCCGGCGATCGCCTTGCGATTCGCCGAATAGCGCTGGTTTGGTGGTGGCTCATGACCACGATCGCGATGAACCGCAGCATGCGGTGCGGCGCGCTCTTCGGAGCTGGACTTCTCGTCGCGCTCCTCGCCGGATGTTCCGGCGGCGGAGGCCGTCATTCGGTTGTCCCGTCTGCCGGCGGGGTGCCCGGCGCGACCGGCCCGGCCGCCGGCGCGCGCAAAACGCTAACGATCAACGGCGCCTCCTATCAGCAGGTCTGCGCGCCGCCGGGCGGCGGGCGTGCTTCGTGTGCCGCGGTCGTGCCGCTCAGCGGCGCGCCGGTCCACGCCACGCGCAGCGCGAACGGCGTGCGGCGGACAAGCTCGCTGCCGGCCGACACGGCGCCGAACTTCGGCTATTGGCCGATCGATCTGGTCTCCGCGTACGGCCTTCCGTTCGACCCTGCCGTCGGCGCCGGGATGACGATCGCGATCGTCGACGCCTTCGACTCGCCGACCGTCGAGGCCGATCTCGCGGTCTATCGTGCGTTCTTCGGGCTACCGCCGTGCACGACGCAGAACGGCTGCTTCAAGAAGGTCAACGCGCGGGGGCAGCAGCGCAACTACCCGACGTCCGGCGCCGGCACCGGCTGGACGCTCGAGGAGGCGCTCGACGTCGAAGCGGTTTCGGCGACCTGTCCGAACTGCAAGATCGTCCTCGTCGAGTCGAACTCTGATTTCTTCAGCGATCTCGCGGTCGCCGAGAATACCGCGGCGTCGACGGGCGCGCAGGCGATCAGCAACAGCTACTACGGTCCGGAAGTCGACCCGTTTGCAAGCCCCGGCGATCCGCCGATGACCGCGTTCGCACCCGCCTACCGGCACCCCGGAATCGTCATCACCGCGGCGACCGGTGATTTCGGTTTCGACGAGTTGCAGCTGGCGCCGCCGGACGCCGGTGCACCATTCCCAGCCGGCATTCCCGATGTCGTCGCGGTCGGCGGAACGCAACTCGGCTTCTCGACATCGAACGCGCGCGGATGGGACGAGATCGCGTGGAGCGGATCGGGTGGCGGTTGTAGTGTGCTGTTCGACAAACCGTCATGGCAGAGCGGCGCGTGCCGGCATCGCTTGAGCAGCGACGTCTCCGCTACCGCCGACGGACTGGCGGTGTACGACTCGGCCGATATCCCGGCCGGCGGCTGGGGCGTCGTCGGCGGCACCAGTGCCTCGACGCCGATCATCGCCGGGCTCTTCGCGCTCGGCGGCAACCCTTCGTCGATGACCGGCGCGGCGTCGGTGTACGCGCACCCGCACGCTTTGAACGACATCACGCAGGGACCCGCGACCGGCACGTGTACGCCGGTTTACTTCTGCACCGCCGGCCCGGGATACGACGGTCCGACCGGGATGGGCACACCGAACGGGACGCGCGCCTTCGGCGGCACTGCGACACAGTGGCGCTCGCTCGCGAAGAGCGCGGTCGAAGTCGCCGTCAACGATACCGCGCTCTGGGTCGTGAACGACGACGGCCGCGTCTTGCGCTACGCCTTTGGATCGTGGCTGCCGGTCAGCGTACCCGGGCGACCTGCGCGCCTCGCGCTCTCACCGAACGGAGCGCCGTACGCCGTCACCCGCGAGGGCAAGCTGTGGACGTACGACCCCTCGAACGGGTGGACGTCGCTGGGCTGCTGCGCGTCGGACATCGCCGCAGGCAGCGCCTTCCCCGGCGCCGGCGATGACGTCTGGGTCGTCACGCCGGCCGGCGGAATTCTCGAGAACAACGGCGGCGGCTGGGTCGCGCAGCCTGGATCGGCGCAGCGGATCGCGGCGTCGGCAGACGGCGGGATCTGGATCGTCGACCGTCGCGGCAACGCGTCGCAATGGTCCGGCTCGGGCTGGACCGTGACCGGCTGCTGCTTCAGCGACATCGGTGCGGCGGACGGCAACGTCGCATACGCGATCGGCGCGGAGCGCGAGTCCGTCTGGCGTTTCGCCGGATCGTGGTCGCGCGTCCGCGCGTCCGGCACCGCGATCGCGGTGACGCCGGCGCGCGCCGTTCCGTTCGTCGTCGACGACGGCGAAGCGCTGCTGTTCTACGACTGATCCGCGGCGCCTCGGCGGCTTGCGCTAGCGGCCGTACCGGCGTTCGCGCGACGTGAACGCGTCGACCGCGCGGTCGAGCGTCGCGCCGTCGAACTCGGGCCAGGGCTCGGGCGTCGACCACAGCTCCGCGTACGCGCTTTGGTACAGCAGGAAGTTCGATAGCCGCAGCTCGCCACCGGTGCGCACGACGAGATCGGGATCGGGCAGGCCGGCGGTCCACAACTTCGCCGCGATCGCGGCTTCGTCGATCTGTTCCGGAGCGATGCGGCCGTCCGCGACCTCGCGCGCGAGCGCGCGGCATGCGTCGCGCAGCTCGGTGCGCGCGCCGTAGTCGACGGCGATGGTGAGCAGCATCGCGGTTCCGCCGGCGGTGCGCGTTTCGAGCGTGCGAAACGCCTCGACGACGCCGCGCGGCAGCCGGTCGCGCCGCCCGATGATGCGCACGCGCACGCCGCGCGCCGCAAGCTCCGCCGCCTTCTCGCGCGCGAACGACTCGGCGAGCCCGAACAGGCCGAACACCTCGCCGCGCTCGCGGCTCCAGTTCTCCTCGCTGAACGCGTAGACGGTCAGCATCGCGATCCCGGTGCGCAGCCCGGCGTCGACCGCGCGTTCCAGCGCCGCGATGCCGCGCCGATGGCCTTCGAGTGCCGGCAGCCCGTGCGTGCGGGCCCAACGGCGGTTGCCGTCCATGATGATCGCGATGTGGCGCGGTCTGCCCGTCGTAACCGGTGCGCGTTCGATCATGACTGCTGAGCCAGACGCGACGACGACGGCGAGTCGGTGCGCTGTTGGACGCCGCGCACCACTGCTTCGAGCTCGTCGACGTACGAGAGGAAACGCGTCCGACCGTCTTCGGTGATGCGCACGATCGTCGTCGGCCGCCCGTGGCCGCGCACGCGTTCGCTGGTGACTACGCCGACCTCGGCCAGCGCGTGGAGATGGCGGTTCAAGTTACCGTCGGTCAAACCGCACGCGTCCTGCAGATCGGTGAAGCGCATCCCGTCGGGGTTGGCGACGAGGCACGCGCACACGGCGAGCCGGCCGCGTTCGTGGAAGATCCGTTCGAGCCCGGGGAAGGCGTACGGCGCATCGTGGTTCGCGTTCACGGGCGCGCCGCTCGCGCGCCCTGGTCGCGCACGATGAGCAGTCCGATCGCGATCTGCCCGAAGCCGAAGGTGAGCGGCATGACCCACCATGCCAGCGCGTTCGTCGCCGGAGCGAACAGCAGCGTCGCGCCGGTCGCCGCGAAGGCGATCGCGATCGGAATTACGCCGCGCGGGAGCATCGACCGCGCCGAGACCAGGCCCAGACCGTAGCACAGGCCCCACGTACCCGGCAGCAGGCCGATCTCGCCCCGCACCAGCAGTGCCGCGGTGAACGCGCCGCCGGCCGAGATCGAGGGGACGATCGAGATCGCGGCGGTCCGCAGCTCGGTCCGGGTCCGCGACGACCAGTTCCGGACCAGCCACACCGCGACGGCGCCGTAGTTCAATGCCAGCGCGAAGCCCAGGCAGGCGATCCAGATCGCGACATACCGGCCGGCGTCCTCGCTCCCGTGCGGAGCGGGGACGATTGCAAGCTGCACCAGCCCGGTGCCGAGCGCTCCGACGCCGCTGGCAAGCGCGGCGGGGCCGGAGAGGCCGCGGAAGCGCTGGACGGAGGCGAGGCGGGAGCGGACTTCGTCGAGGTCGGCGATCGCGCGGGTGACGTCCACGGGTGCTCCGATCAGAGGGATTGACGCCCCGTACTCTGTGCCGCAAAGAATCCCCTGCCAAACTCACGGCCGGGCAAAAAGGGGCGAGCGAGCGAGGGCTTGCCGTGGCGATGCTTTTCCGCATACGGCCTCGAAGGCGGGCTGCGTGAACCACGACGATACCCAGACGCAAGCCGATCCGCTCGACCACGCTGAGGTGGCGAAGCACCTCTCGGAAGAGCTCCGCTCGATTCTCCGCAAGGTCGACGAGGGCGACGAATCGGCGCGCGGCGAGGCGCTCGGTCCCGCGGCGGCGATCGTTGACGCGCTAGCCGCCGTCGGGCTGCTCGAGTTCGCGTACCTCGCGCCGGGCGAGAGGGAAGAGGACGACGGTCCGATCGCATGGCTCGAAGTGAGCGAAGCGATCGTCGACAAGGAACGCGATGCGGTTGTAATCGCCGGCAGCGAGATCCTCGAAGTGTTCGAGGGTCCCATCACGCTCGAGGATCCGCCGGAACACGAAGGCGACGCGTAGCGCGCGCTAGGGAGCCAGTTCCCACGCGCCGGCGTTCCACCACGCGGTCGAGAGCGACGTCGTCTGGTGCCGCAGTCGCTCGGTGAACGTGTCGAGTTCGGGGCGCTGGTACATCAGCACGATCGGCATCTGCGCGTACAGGATCGCCTGCAGCTGCGCGTAGGCCGCTTTCCGTTGCGCGGTGTCGTAGCTGCGCTGGCCGCGCGCGAGCAGCGCATCGACGCGCGGATCGCAGAACCGTGACTTGTTGTAGCCGTGCGGCGGCACGTTCGCGCAGCTGAACTGATCGGTCGTGTCCGGATCGTCTCCGTTGACGAACGAGTAGAGTGCCATCCCAAACTTACCGCCGTACACCGGACCGCCCTGGTCCACCGGCGCGACGAACTGCGTGACGTTGAACGCCTTGAGCGTTACCAGCGCCCCGACGGCCTTCTCGTACTGCGCGATCGCGTTCCCGATGAGCGCGTCGCCCGGCGTCGCGGCCTGGATGATCAGCAGCACCTCCAGCGCCCGGCCGTCCTTGCTGCGCACGCCGTCGGCGCCGGGTTTCCAGCCGGCGGCGTCGAGCAGCGCGCGCGCTCGCGGCGGATCGTAGCGCACGTCCGGGTACGCCTTCGGATCGTACGCCCAGATGAAGAGGCCGCGACCGGCCTCGCGCGTGCCGACCGCGCCGCGGTACGCCTTCGCCATCATCGACGGGATGTCGAGCGCGGCGGCGAGCGCACGGCGGACGCGCGCGTCGCGCGTCACGGGATCCTGTGTGTTGAAGATGATCGCGCCGACCGCGTTCATCGGCGTGCTGGTCGTGCGCATCCCCTCGATCCGCCGCAGGAGCGGATAGTCTCCGAAATCCTGGTCGGAGAAGTAGCCGCCGGCCTCTTTCGTGCGCAGCAGGTTCATCGCGGTGTTCGGGTCGGGGACGAAGCGGATGTCGATCCGCTCGATCTTCGGCTTGCCGCGGTAATAGTACGGGTTCGCGCGCAGCGCGACGCGGTCGCCGCGCGTCCACTTCGTCACCACGTACGGCCCCGAACCGATCGGCGCCGAGTCGAACGGAACCTCGTTGAAGTTCGGCAGCTTCGCGAGCAGGTGGGCGGGCAGAATCGGGAACCCTTGCGGCGCGAGCACCAGGACGATCAGCGGCGCGAACGGGCGCTTGAGGTGAAGCACGAGCGTGCCGTCGTCGGGTGCCTCGGCCTTGCGCACGACATCGTAACCAAAGCGCGTCTGCGGCCGGTTCGCCGGATCGTTGATCGCGTCGATCGAGTACACGCAGTCGCGCGCCGTCAGCGGCGCACCGTCGGCGAAGCGCAGGCCGCGGCGGAGATGGTAGGTGATCGTGCGGCCGTCGCGGCTGATCCCGCCGTTCTGCGGCGTCGGCACCTCGGTCGCCGCGTCGCCGATCAGCGTCCCGCGATCGTCGTACTTCACCAGGTACTGGAACAGCAGCTCGCCCCACTCGGTCGAAGAAGTCCCGTTCTCGAGCGCCGGGTTCAGCGAAGCGGGCTCGCGCTGCTGCGCAACGATCAGCGTCGCGCCGGTCGCCGGCGCGGTGCCGCCGCCCTGCGGCTGCCGGGCGCACGCCGCGAGCGAGGCGGTGAGGACGAGCGCGAGAACGGCCGCGCGGCAAGGGTCTCCCTCCCGGGGATTCAAGATACGCACCATGACCTCGTCGAAGAGCGCTCGCCGCCGCCTGATCGTCGGCGTCTCGGGGGCGAGCGGTTCACTCTACGCGTACGCGGCGCTCAAGGTCCTGCGCTCGGTCGACGACATCGAGGTGCACCTGGTCCTCTCGGCGCAGGCGCGGCAGACGATCGAGCTCGAGACGCCTTATATGGCGGCGGATTTTGAAGCGCTCGCGGACGCGGTTCACCGCGACGGCGACCTGGCCGCACCGATCTCGAGCGGATCGTTTCGCACCGCGGGGATGCTCATCATCCCGTGCTCGATCAAGACCGCGTCCGCCGTCGCGCACTCGTTCAACGACAACCTGCTCGCGCGCGCCGCCGACGTCTGTTTGAAAGAGCGCCGCACGCTGGTGATGGTCGTCCGCGAGACGCCCCTGCACGTCGGGCATCTGCGCATGCTGGTGCAGCTGGCGGAGATGGGTGCGGTGATCTTGCCGCCGGTCCCGGGCATGTACTCGCGCCCGAAGACGATCGAGGACGTGGTCGCCCACACGGTCGGGAAGGCGCTCGATCAGTTCGGAATCGAGAACGCGCTGTTCGAGCGCTGGAGCGGCGGGTGACGCATGCCCGCGCGGCCGTGCAGGTCGCGTCGAAGCGAACCGAGATACGCGAGCTGCCGCTGCCGGAGATCCCGCCCGACGGCGGGCTGATGCGCGTGGTTGCGGCGGGGATCTGCGGCAGCGACGTCCCGTATTACGCCGACGGCAGCCACGGGCCGCGCATTCTGGGGCACGAGAACGTCGGTACGATCGAGCGGATCGGTGCGGTCGCGCGCGAGCGCTGGGGCGTCGCCGAAGGCGATCTCGTCGCGCTCGAAGAGTACCTGCCATGCGGGTATTGCGAGGACTGTCGCTCGGGCGAGTACCGTTCGTGCTCGCAGACCGACACGCGTGCCGGCGCGCTGCGCTACGGCTGGACGCCGCTCGGCGTCGATCCGGGCCTTTGGGGCGGCTTCAGCCAGTTCCAGTACCTGCACCCGCGCGCGGTGTTGCACCGCGTCCCGGCCGGCGTCGCGCCGCGGATCGCCGCGCTGGCGCTTCCGCTCGGCAACGGCTTTCAGTGGGCCTGCATCGACGGTCGGGCGCGACCCGGGCAAACGGTGGTCGTGCAAGGTCCCGGGCAGCAAGGTTTGGCGTGCGTGATCGCCGCCAAGGCCGCCGGCGCGCGGACCGTGATCGCGACCGGCCTCGCGCGCGACGCGCACAGGCTCGACGTCGCGCGGCGTCTCGGCGCCGACATCACGGTGCAGGTCGACGTCGAATCGCTGGACGCGATCGTGCGCGAGGCGACGGGCGGCGCGCTCGCCGATCTCGTGATCGACGTGTCGTCCGGCGGTGGGGCGCAGGTGGTGAACGGCGCGCTGGAGCTGATCCGCAAGCGCGGCACGCTGCTGCTCGCGGCGTACAAACAGGCGCCCCTCGACGGCTTTGCGATCGATACCGTGATTCGCCGGCAGATCGCGGTGCGCGGCGTGCGCGGACATTCGTTCCGCTCGGTCGAGATGGCGCTGGCGCTCATGGCGCGCAAGACCGTCGACCTCGAAGCGATGTCGACTCACACGTTCGGCCTCGACGAGGTCGATCGCGCGCTGCGGCTCGCCGGCGGCGAAATCGAGGACGGTGCGATCCACGTCAGCATTACCCCTTGGAACGGAAGGACCCCATGAACAAAACCGTCGCGCTCATCGTGCTGGCCGCGCTCGTGCCGCTGGGCGCCTTCGCGCAGACCGTGTCGCCGTACAGCGGCCAGCAGCAGCGCTCGATCAAAGCACTCTCGCCGGACGAGGTGAAAGCGTATCTCGCCGGCGAGGGGATGGGCCTCGCGAAGGCCGGCGAGCTGAACCACTATCCCGGCCCGAAGCACATTCTCGAGATGGCCGACCACCTCGGTTTGACGCCGGCGCAGCGCGCGCGCATCGAAGCCGCCGAGAAAGCGATGAGCGCGACCGCGATCCCGCTCGGCCGCGCGATCGTCGACGCAGAGGCCGACCTCGACGGCCGCTTCGCCGCCGGCACGATCGACGAAAAGACGTTGCGCGCGGCGACGGCGCACATCGCCGATCTCGAAGGCCGCCTGCGCGCCGCCCACCTGCTCGCGCACATCCATACCCGCTCCGCCCTCGAGGCGGACCAGATCGCGATGTACGACACGATGCGCGGTTACGACGTCAACGGCGATTCCGCCAAGCACATGCACTGACGCAGCGGGTGAAACCTAGGCCAGGTCTCGATGAGCCCCGCAGGGTCGCAAGATGTATGATCCCCCGGTCCCGGAGAGCACGGCCTTGCAGCCGCATCGGTACGCATATCCGTTGTGAACCGGCATATACGTCGCAGTGATCTTCCGGCGCGCGGCCGTCTTCATCTTGGTTTGCGTCAACTCGCGAAACGGCTGACCGAGGAGTTGGGCAAGTTGGTCGCGCGTGTAGACGTTCGGTCCGGTCATTTGGGCGGTTTCGACGTATCTGAACCCGGGCGCTTCTCGACGATCGACTCTCGAGCCCCGATCGGTGACGCGGGGGCTCGCTCGACCGGCGCGGAAGCGGTTCCTCGGCGCCGTGGGAGCGTACGGGTCTGGTGGCTCGCCCAGTCTTCAAAACTGGTGAGGCCGTCGCAAGGCGGCTGGTCGGTTCGATTCCGACACGCTCCCGCCACGTGCGCCGCGACGATGGTGCCTAGGCCGCCGGCATCTTCGTCAGATGACGCGGATCCGGATCAGCATCTGGACGCCGTTCGCCTCGCGAGCCGTTAAGA
This sequence comes from Vulcanimicrobiota bacterium, assembly GCA_003168375.1. Taxonomy (GTDB): domain Bacteria; phylum Vulcanimicrobiota; class Vulcanimicrobiia; order Vulcanimicrobiales; family Vulcanimicrobiaceae; genus Vulcanimicrobium; species Vulcanimicrobium winogradskyi. The sequence goes on along the minus strand of PMSI01000001.1, from coordinate 548,318 downwards.
GCCGCCGCCTCGGATTCGTCGGCCAGGGGTCGCGGACGGTCACGGATTGCGTTTGACCGATGCCGTTCTGAAAGCGCCGGTATTCAGTCGCGCTGACGACCATCGCGTGTCCGAGCGAACCGACGATGAGTGGCCGGCCTTGCGCCAAGTCTTGCGCTGCGCTGACCCAATTCGCCGTATAGATGTTGGCTGTTACGCTGAACGAACGGCCCTCATCGTCGACCCACGGCCGATTCAGAGAGGCCATGATCGCGCGCGGAGTTCCCGGCATGTTCACCACCCCGCCGTACGCTTGTTGCACGATACGTGCTTGACTCACCGGATGTCCGTAGTACGCGAAGACGCCCGAGATCGACGCCGCCCAACACCATTGCGACTGCAGCTGGACGTCGGGCTCGACTTGCGCCGTGACGTCGAGGAGCTGCGATGGAATCCCGGCGTCGCACGTCTGCATCGGGCCGTATGCCGTCGGCTCGAAGGGGCCGCAGTTGACCGCGGCCGACGTGCGGGATGCGGCCGACAGCGAGCCGGCAACGATCAGCGCGACGATGATGCAAATTCGGTACAGGCGCACGACGACTCCTCGCTGCTCAGTGCTTGCGGGTTCCGCGCTTTCCGGTCGCCGTCTGGATCGAGACGACGTTGTCGGGTGGCTCGTCGGCGGTGAGCGAGCCGTACTTCGCCGCGTAGTAAGTATCGCGCAGGTTGCCGAGCTTCATGTCGCGCGGCAGCGGCTGGTCGTCGCCGCGGTAGACGCTGACGCTGCGGAAGAGCAGCACGTACGCACCGAGCCGGATGCGCTGCCAATCGCTGACCTTCCAGCCCTGCGGCGCCATCACCGGAAAGTCGTACGGCGGCAGCTCTTCCTTCGCCGCGCCGAGCCGCTCGAACGAGACGCGGAAGCCCTCGCGCGCAAAGATCTGCTCTTGCAACTGCGTGATCGTGAGCCCGGACCGGCGTGCCACCAGAGAAGGCTGCGCGCCCTAGCCGGTCGCGCGGCGTTCGACGAACTCGCCGCCCGTCGGAGGCCAGGGCACTTGGCGGACGCGCCGATCGGCTTGGCGGCGTTCGCCCTTGCGGCGGTCTTCGGGGAGCCCGCCGAGCAGCATCGCCAGAAACGGCTTGCCGTAGAGCTTGCGGCGATCTCCCTTGCGGCGGTCCTCCACCCGATATCCTCCGTGTCGTTTCGTGAGCGTCGTCCGGATGTTCGCCCCTGCTCGGTCAGGTCCGCCGGACGCGCCAGATCTGTTCCGCAGGCCAGCGGCGTGCCCATTCGTAGGACACGAAGTCTTTATACGTCGACGAGGCGCCGGTGGGCGGGCGCAGCTCGATCAGGTCTTCGATCACGAAGCCATGGGCGCGGAACAGTCGGATCCCACTCGCCGTACGGCCTCGAAAACGCGATCGACCACCGCGCCGCGCCGCAGCCGAACTCGAGGATATCTTTGCCGCGCACGTCGCCGAGCACGCGCAGTTCCGCTTCCGGAATCGACCACACGCCCCATGCGAGCGGGGAGCGGCCGAGCTGCTCGGCGTGGTGCGCCTCGTAGTCGTCGCTCTCGGCGTCCCAGTGCGCGCGATTCTTGCGCGCGTGACCGGTCAGGTCCAGGCTATGCGCGCTCGCGCTGCACGCGGCGGACGCGTGGGATCCGCATTCGCTGCACCATCGCCGGCGTCGGCAGCTTGATGTCGCGCGCGAGTTTCATCCAGGCGAGCGCCTTGATCGTCCACCAGGTGAAATCGAACTCGAACCAGCGCAGGCCGTGGCGCGCGCTGAACGGGAACGCGTGGTGGTTGTTGTGCCAGCCCTCGCCCCAGGCGAGGAACGCGACCCACCAGTTGTTGGTCGATTTGTCGCCGGTGCGGAAGCTCTGGTAGCCGCTGTAGTGCGCGGCGCTATTGACCAGCCACGTGATGTGGTACGTCACCACGATGCGCACGAACATGCCCCAGACGAGCCACGACCAGCCGCCGATCAGGAACAGCGCGACGCCCAGCGCGATCGTCCACCACACGTTGGTCGCTTCCATGAAGCGGTAGAACTTGTCGTTCGCGAGGTCGGGCGCGAGCCGCGCCTGCTCCTCGGGCGAGAGCATCGCCTCGTTCCGCTTGTAGAGCCACTCCATGTGGCTCCACAGGACGCCCTTGTGGATGTCGTGCGGATCGCCTTCCTTGTCGGTGTGCGCGTGATGCGCGCGATGCGTCGAGATCCAGTCGATCGGACCGCCTTGCAGCGCCAGCACGCCGAGAATCGTCGTCGCCCATTCGAGCGGCTGCGCGAGCTTCACGCTGCGATGCGTGAGCACGCGATGATACCCGAGGCAGATCCCCCAGGCGCCGGTCGTATAGTAGAGCACCAAGAGCACGATGAGGGCGCTCCAGTGGAACGTGCCCGGGATGAAGACGGCGAGGGCGCCGAGATGGATGACGGAGAGGCCGGCCAGGTTAGCCCAGGCGGGCGTTCGCCGCTGCTTGGCGGCTGCGATTTGCATGACCCGAAGAGGTGCGACCTCCGACCGCCGAGTCCTGGCGGGCAAAGCAAGCCGAAGGTTAAGGATTCGACGGTTGCCGAGCGCTCGGGTGTGTTCGCCGCGCCGGGTTCGGACTGCAACCCGGTCGGTCGCGTGCGGGCTCATGCGCGGCGGTGATCGACGTCCATACGCACCTCCACCCGCCGCGGCTGTTCGCCGCGATCCGGCGCTGGTTCGCCGAGCGCAGTCCGTGGGTGCTCGAGCACCCGACCGAACCGCGCGAGGTCGCGCGCATCATGCGCGAGCACGGCGTGGAGAAGTTCGCGTTCTGCTCGTACGCGCACAAGACCGGGATCGCGCGCGATCTGAACGCGTGGCTGAACGAGACGGCGCGCGAGCTGGGCGCCGGCGCGGTGCCGCTCGCGACCGTCCACCTCGACGATCCCGATGCGGCGGGCGACATGCGCGAGGCGCTGCGCGGAGGCTGCGCCGGACTCAAAGTGCACGAGAACGTGCAGCACCTGGCGCTCGACGATCCGCGGTTCGGCCCGGTGCTCGAGGCGGTCGCCGAGCACGAGGGCTTCGTCCTCGTCCACGTCGGCGCGATCCCGTGGTCGTACGAGACCAACAACGGCCCGGCGCGGATCGCGCGCGTGCTCGAACGCCATCCCTCGCTTCGCATCGTCGTCGCGCACTTCGGGATACCGGATCAGCTGCGCTACATCGAGCTCGTGCAGCACGAGCCGCGTCTTTTCCTCGACACGACGATGGCGTTCGCGCTCGACTCGCCGATGCGGGTGACCGTCACGCGCGAGGACGTCGAGCGGGGTGCGCGGCAGATCGTCTACGGCACCGACTTCCCGAACACGCCGCATCCGTACGACGGCGAGCTGCACGGCTTGCGCGCGCTCGGCCTCGGCGAGGCGACGCTGCGCGCGATCACCACGGAGAACGCGCGCCGCCTGACCCCCGCCTTCGCGTAGCGGCGGCGCGGGCAGCGCTATCCGTGCGGTGCGCGGACCTGCGGGAGGCCGTCCGCGTCCAGCGGCGTCCCGACCAGCAGCTTGAGGAAGAAGCCGTACGATGCGACGCCGCGCCGGACGCCGTTGCTGCGCAGGAAGCGATCGTAGAACCGCCACTGGAACGCGAAGATCTGCGGCTTGTAGTGGCGGAAGAAGCGCTCGCGGCTGGCTTGAAAGTCGGCGATGACGCGCGGGTCGAGGTGCAGCCGCTTACGCTGCGATTCCGGGAGATCGCCGTACGTCCAGAACGCACCGGAGTAGCGGATCAGCGGGTCGTCCGAGCGCAGGCACGCGAGCGTTCCGATGTAGTTCGCGTCGCCTTCGTCGGTGAAGCCGCCGACGTGGGCCCACTCGTGGGCGAGCGCGCGCGGGACTTCGAACGGCAGGAACGACCCGTTGAGCAGCGTCTCGAACGCGAACGGCTGGTATTGGCCGCCGATCCCAGCCGCCTCGTAATACGGGTCGAGCAGCGTCGGCTTGGGCGCCGTGACCGCGACCTGCCAGTCGTCGCCGAGCCGCTGGATCAGCGGCTCGAACGCTGCGCGCAGCTTGGCGCGATCGAGCGACTCGGCGTGCGCCGCGGCGACGTTCGCGTTCAGCGTGTCGACGATGCGTTCGCTGAAGCGCGCGACCGCGGCGTCGGTAACCCGCGCTTCGCTGAAGTCGACCCGTGCCGAGACGGTCGCGCGCCGGTAGTTCAGCCCCCACAGCAGCTCGAACGCCACGATCCCGATCGCGACGAAACCGGCGGTGTGCACGAGCAGCGCGAGTACGGTGAGGAGCTTGCGACCGCGGGTCGCGCGGCGGATCGCGCGCGTCCACCACCAGACCAGCAGGGCGAGCACGACGATCGCTTCGAGATCGCCGACGGCGAACGGGACGATCTCGCTGAGCGGGACGAACGTCCGGTTCATCGCCGCAAAGATCCCGTTCGCGTAGCCGAACTCGATCCAGTCACGCGAAAGCGGCGCCGACGTGGCGGCCCAGGCGAGGAGGAACGCGAGCGCGTCGAGCGCGAGCGCGCGTCTCACGGGAAGACGTACGTCGCGAAGGTGCCGACGCGGCTGAACCCGACGCGTTCGTAGAGCGCGATCGCCGAAGTATTGAAGTCGTTGACGTAGAGCGAGAGCGTAGTCTCCTTGGCGAGCAGGCAGCGAGCGACCGCGGCCAAGCCGAGCGTCGCGTATCCCTTTGCGCGTTGTGCGGGCGGCGTCCAGACGCCTTGCAACTGCGTCGTCGCCGAGGTGCGCGGTCCGATGTTCAGCTGGAACCGTAGCTCTCCGTCGACGATCCACACCCACCACAGTCCCTGCGCGATCGCACGCCGCACCGCGCCGGTGAAGGCGCCGCGGTTCGCGCGCGGGTCGTAGCCGAGCTCGCCCAGGATCATCGCTCCGCTGTGGTAGGCGACGAGTTCGGCCTCGTCGTCGCGCGCCGGCCGCACCTCGACCTCCGGGCTCGCGGCGCGCAGCGCCTCGGGGACGAGCGCGTACAAGGGCTGCTCCGGCCGCACGATCACCGGCTGCGGGTGCCAGCCGTGCACGCGCGCCCACACGCCGTCGACGGCGTGTTTCGGGCCGACGAAGCTGCGCAGCCCGCGGTGCTTGCGCGTCTCGACGCCGAACGCATCGATCGCGCTCTCGTCGTCGGCGGCGATCACGAGCTGGGCGCCGTAGAAGATGAGCCCCGTCGTCCGGCCGCGGAAGTCGCGGTTCAGCACGAGCTCGTCGGGCACGGCGGGGCCGTGGCCGCCCTCGAGCACCCATTGGAGGAAGACGTTCTCGTACGGTCGGCGCGCGGCGAAGCGGATCGCATCGCGGCGTGTCGCGCGGGTTACGGGCTCGAGCAGCGGGCGGCTGTTTCTCGCTCTATGGCGGCGGTTCTTTAGGTCAGCGGTTTGACGAACGTGGGGGTGGTCGTGGGAGCTTTGCTCCCGCCCTCCGGTTCGACGCTGACCGCCACGGCCCCGACCCGCGTCGCATCGACCGGCAGGGCGACGACCGCGACGCCGTCGGCGTTCGGCGAGAAGGTGACGCTGGGCGCGACCGTCGTCGAGCCCTTGGGCGCCGTCCAGGCCTGGTAGACGTGCCCCTTCGGGGGCGGCGGCAGCTTCGAGAACGCAAAGTAGATGCGGTCGCGGCGTACCACCACGGTGCCGGCGGCGACCTCGTAGCGTTTGGCGTCCGGGGCGAGCAGGTCGGTCAGGGTGCGGCGGTCCTGAGCCGCGACCCGTTCGATCTGGCTGTTCTGCGCCGCCAGCACCTGGATCCGGCGCTGCGCCGCGGCGAGATTCCCGCGCAGGTTCACGTCCTGCGCGACGGTCACCACCGAGAAGACGACCGCCGCCGCCGTGGCGAGCCCCGTCCCCCAGATCCACGCCGGGTAGGCGGCCTGGACGCGGCTCCGCGCCGCCGTCTGTCCGGACGCCGCGGCGCGGACGCGCGCCATCAGGCGCTCTTTCATCCGCGACGAGGTTGCCGAATCGACCGGCTCGTCCGCGCTGTGGGCGATCGCGTCCGCCGCCGCGCGCAGGTCGAGGTACTCGCGGCGCGCTTCGAGGTCGTTCGCGATGAACGCCGCGATCAGCGCGGCTTCCTCGCGCGGCAACACGCCGAGCGCGTAGAGCGCGACCGACTCCATCATCTCCTCGCGGTTCGCGGGCTCGTTCATCGCGACACCCGCTCCCCGAGCGTTTCCCGCATCCGGCGCAGTCCGCTGCGAATGCGCGTCTTCACCGTGCCGAGCGGCGTGTCGGTACGGCGCGCGAGCTCTTGGTGCGTCACGCCGCCGAAGAACCCGAGCTCGATCAGCGCGCGCTGCTCGGGCGGCAGCGCCGAGAGCGCATCGCGCACGCGCTGCGCGTCCAAGCGGCTGAACACGTCGTCGTCGAGCGCGCCCTCGAGCGGGAGGTCGGCCGGGATCTCGCTCTCCGGGTGGACCGCCTTGGAGCGCAGCACGTCGAGCGCGCGGTTGCGCGCGACGCGCGAGACCCACGCGACGAACGAGCCGCCGCGGAACGCCTCCGGCGCCGTCCAAATCTTCATGAACACCGTTTGGGTGAGGTCTTCGGCCAGGGCCGGATCGCCGAGCATACGCAGCCCGATCCCGAAGACCAGCCGGTGGTAGCCGTCATAGAGCGCCTCGAATGCACGGACGTCGCGCGCCGCAACCCGCTCCATCAGGCGGACCCCGGGATCCATTGGGCGGGCCTTCGCGTCGCTGTGGCGGTCACCTCGCCGGGGTAACGCCGCCGCACGACGGACGGATGGGCCGTGCGGTCGAACCGACTGGCGATGCGAGACACGGTTCCCGAGCTCGGCGACCTGCGCGAGCGGCTCGATGCCGCGCGCTCCGTCACCGTCCTCACCGGCTCCGGCATCTCGGCCGAGAGCGGGCTCCCGACCTTTCGCGGCGTCGGCGGTCTGTGGCGCACGCATCGGGTCGAAGAGCTTGCCTCGCCGCAAGGTTTCGCGCGCGATCCTCGCCTGGTGTGGACGTGGTACAACGAACGCCGCAACGCCCACAAGTCGGTCGAGCCGTCGCCGGCGCACGTCGCGCTGGCAGCGATCGAGAAGCGCGTCCCCGACTTCACGCTCGCGACGCAGAACGTCGACTCGCTCCACCTGCGCGCCGGCTCGCGGAACGTGCTGGAACTCCACGGCAACCTGCGCGAGGCGAAGTGCACGCGCTGCGACGCGCGGCGGCCGTTCGACGACGCTTTCGACATCGAGGCGCTCGAGCACGAGTGCGGCGGGATGTGGCGGCCCGACATTGTGTGGTTCGGCGAATCACTGCCCGCCGAGGTGCTCGCCGCGGCATTCGACGCCGCGCGCCGCGCCGAGCTGATGCTGGTGGTCGGCACCTCGGGGATCGTTCACCCGGCGGCGTCGCTCGCGACCAAGCGCGTGACGCGCGCCTACGTCGTCGAAATCAATCCCGAGGAGACGGCGCTGACGGCGCAGGTCGACCAGTCGATCCGCGCGCGCGCCTCCGACGTCCTTCCGGGGCTCGCATGAACGAGGTCGCGCACAGCGTCGGCGCGTTCACCGCGCTGCTCGGCGCCGGGGTGCTGGTCGCGATTCTCGCCGAGCGCGTTCGGGTACCCGCCGCCGTCGCGATGGTCGGCGTCGGAACGCTGTTCCCGATCGCGCTGCCGTTCGCGTTCGGCGACACCGTGCTGTTCGTGTTCCTGCCGCCGCTGATCTTTGAAGCGGCGTGGAACCTCGATCTCGAGGCGCTGCGGCGTCTCGGCTGGCGGATCGCCGTCCTCGCGGTGCCGGGCACGCTCGTCACCGCGGGGATCGTCGCCGGCGGCCTCGCGCTGCTCGGTGTGCTGCCGTTCGGCGCGGCGCTGCTCTTCGGCGCGATCGTGGCGGCGACCGATCCGGTCGCCGTCGTTGCAGCGTTTCGGCGCGTCCCCGTGCCGGTGGATCTGCGCACGCTGATCGAGGGCGAGTCGCTCAGCAACGACGGCGTCGCCCTCGTCTTGTTCGGATTCGCGCTCGCGCTCGCCGCCGGTCAGCCGGTCTCGCCCGCTGCCGAGGTGCTCGCCGCGGTGATCCAGATCGGCGGCGGCGTGCTGATCGGAGCGCTGGCGGGCGTGCTGTGCGCCGCGGTGCTGCGCGCGACGAGCGCCGCCGAATACGAGGTGACGGTGACGATCGTCCTCGCGTACGTCGCCTATCTCGCCGCGACCGGGATCCATTGTTCCGGGATCTTCGCAACCGCCGCCGGCGCGATCGCGCTGCGGGCCACGATCGCGCACAACCCCGAGGCGATCAGCAACACCGAGGAGGTCGATCGCGTGTGGAGCTCCCTGGCGTTCGTTGCGAACGCCGTCGTCTTCATCGCGACGGGGCTGCTGATCCAGCCCGATCGCATCGTTCACGAGCCGTTGCTCGTCCTCGCCGCGATCGCGGTGGTGTGGCTGGCTCGCGTTCTGCTCGCGCTCGTCGCGACGCGCGATCGCGCGGGACGGATCACGGTCTTTCTTGCCGGGATGCGCGGGGCGCTGCCGCTCGCCCTGGCGCTCTCGCTCCCCGACACGGTACCGTTCCGCCCGCAGATCATCGACGCGACCTTCGCCGTCGTGCTGGTGACGATCGTGGTGCAGGGGGCGCCCCTGGAGGTGTTGCTCAAGCGGATGTACGGCGGGCGGGGAGATGGAGCTCGCACGTCTTAGAACACGCGATGCAGCGCCAACACATCGTCCTTCCGCGTCAACTGCCGCCCGGCGTGACGCAGCTTCCGTTCAGCGACGCCGTGCGGGCGGGCGATACGCTCTACGTGTCGGGCCGGCTCGGCCTCGATCCGGCGACGCGGAGGCCACCCCAGGATCCGGCCGACGAGGCGCGGCTCCTCTTGGACGACGTGCGCGCGGTGCTCGCTGCCGCGGAGATGACGACGAACGATCTCGTGATGGTGACGATCTTCGCGTCCGACGTCGCCCACTTCGCCACGTTCAACGCGGTCTACGTGCAGTATTTCGACGGCCCGCTGCCGGCGCGCGCGTTCATCGGCTCGGGGCCGCTGCTGTTCGGCTGCCGCTTCGAACTGACCGCGATCGCGGTCGCGCGCGAGTAGCGCGCCGCTACAGGTCGACCGAGCCTCCGGGACCCTGGTAGGTCGCGCGTGGCGGCGGCGGGTCCGGGACGATCGGCTTCGCGTCTTCGCGCGGGAACGTCCAGCCGCGGCTCAGATCGTGCAGGTCGACGTCGTTCGCCGGCGGCGGCGCCGGCCGCGGCCGCGGCCGCGCGAGCGGGGGTTCGGGTGCCGCTTGCGCCCTGGCCGGCGCGGAGACCGGGGCGGCGGCGGCGACGGGTGCGCGCGGCTCGGGCCGCTCGATCGTCGTCTCGACCATCGCGCCGTCGGGCACCGTGAAGCGCTCGGCGCCGCCCAGCCGTGCGCGCACGACGAACGCATCGAGAATCCGCCGCACGCCGGCGAGCGGGACGCCGCTAACGGGCACGAGCTTGTATTCGGCCGCCAGCGTCTCGCACGTAGCGCGCGACGCGACGATGAACGCATTGAGCACGAACGCCGCCTCTTGCAATCGGTGCGCGAACATCGCTTCGCTGCCGACGACGGTGAACTCGCGCCGGTCGCGGAAGCCCGCGTCGCCGGCGATCATCTCGCCGGTGTTGATCCCGATGCCGATCGTGAGCGCTTTGCGGTTCTGGTTCGCCCACCGCTTTCGCATTGCGACGACGTTACGCACGATGTCGAGCGCGGCTTGCAGCGCGTCGTCCTCCTGGGTCGGGTTTTCGAGCGGGACGCCGAACACGCCGACGATCCCGTCGCCGAGGAACGATTCGATGATCCCGCGATGCCGCTGGACCGCCGTCCCGGCCAGCGCATAGAACTCGTTGAGGTAGCGCAGCGTCTCTTCCGGCGAGAGCGGCTCGATGAAATGCGCGAAGTTGCGGACCCGGCACACCAGGACGGTCGCGCGCACCGCCTGCCCGGTGAACATGCGTTCGTCCTTGCGCGCGAGCAGATGATCGACGACCGAGGGAGCGACGTAGCGGGCGAAGGTCGCGCGCACCCGGGCCAGCTCCCGCTCCTCGGCCCGCCAGCGGCGCCACGCCGCCACGCACCCGACGACTGCGCCGAGCGCTGCCAGGACGATCAGCCACCCGAGCACCGGCATACCGGGGTTTTCGGCCGGAACGTGCCGTAACCCGCGGGATGACCGACCTCGAGTACCTCCAGCAGCGAATCGCGGGCTACGCCGATTACGCCAACATGGACGCCCGCCACCAAGTCGACAAGCAGATCCGGGCCATCCTCGGGGAGGCGCTCTCCGAGGCGCGCGAGCGGCTGAAGCCGACCGAGGCGTTGGTCGAGCGGCTCGACGGGCTGATGACGCGCTGCGAGTTCTCCGACCAGCGCGTGATCAAGGCCGCCGATCACGCGCGCTTCGACGCGACGCTGGTCGACCGGGTCCACCAGCTCGACCGCGAGATCGTCGAGTGCGCGGACGGCATCCGCGCGGCAACCACGCTGGACGAGCTCGCCGCGCAGCTCGACGACGCGGCGCGCTACCTGGACGAACGGTTCGGGGCGATCATCGAGGCGCCGTCGGAGTAGGCGACGCTAGTGCGGGAAGCCGGGGATCCCCGGTAGCCGCTTCTTGACCTCGTCGATGGCGCGGCCTTTGAAGTCGGCGATGCTGGTCGGCACGCCGAGCTCCGAGAACTGTGCCAGCGCGGCTTGGGTGACTTTGTCGACCTGCGTCTGAATGATCCCGTTCACCAGCCGCGCGACCAGTGACTGGCCGGCGTACAGCTTGAGCACCGTGCCGGGGTGGTCACCGGCGGTGAACGTCACCTCGACCGGCGCGTCCGGCGACAGCGTGTTGTAGACGTTCACGGTCAACTGATCGCCGTCGACGCCGATGTCGCCTTCGGTGCCGCGTACGGCGATGTTCGCGGTCGTCGTCTTGAACGTGTAATCGGCCTTCGCGCCTTGCGGATGCTCGACTTGGAAGCGAACGCGTCCGTGATCGACGATGAACTGCGCGTGCGCGACGTCGGACTGGTCGAAGCGGGTCATCTGGACGCGCGTCGCGCTGGCGATCAGCACGCGCGAGGAGTCGGGGAGCAGCACGCGGGCCTGCGAGGCGTCGCCGGTCGTCGCCCAGTCTTGACTCGCCAACGCGATCGAGGCGGCGGAGACCAGCGGCTTCTGCTTGCCGCTGCGTTCGTACGTGACGTTCCCTTTCACGTTGGTCAGCGTCTTGTCGGTGTCGGCGGCAAAGCCGTGCTGCGGTAGCAGCACCGCAACCAACACGAGCATCGCCGTGACCGCGACCTTGGTCGTGGGCCGGCTCAGCGAGCGCGCGATCACCGCGCCGCACACCGCCGCGAGCGCCAGCCACGCGAGGCCCTGGCCGAGCTCGCCCAGCACGATCCGCCCGATCCCGAAGAGCACGCCGTAGACGAGGCCGAGCCCGGCAACCCAGTCGACGAGCGCGATCCCGAGCTTGTCTTCCGAGCCGCCCGGCACGAGCCGCGCAATGGGACCCCAGCCGCTCCCGGCCGGCCGCACGCGTTCGTAGAATCGCTTCAAGGTAGCCTCACTCTCGGGTTTCGTCACAAACGTGACGACGAGCCACACGACCGTCGTCGCCACGACGGTCACCAGCAGGCGTTTTCCGGTCGCGTTCGGGTCGCCGCCAGCGATTCCCGTCCACGGCATGTAGCACAAGCTGCCGACGATCGCCGACGCGGCAAGCGCGGAGATCTCGCTCCACGCGCTGATCCGCCACCAGTACCAGCGCAGGATCATCACCAGGCCGACGCCGGCGGTCAGCGTGAGCATGTACTTCCACGCATCGCCGACCGAGGTCATGAAGAGGGTGACGACCGCTGCGAGCACCATCGCGACGACCGTCATCCAGCGCGAGATCACGACGTAGTGCGCGTCGCTCGCGTTTTGCTTCACGAACCGGCGGTATAGGTCGTTGGTGAGGTACGACGCGCCGAGGTTCAGCTGCGTCCCGATCGTCGACATATACGCCGCCAGGAAGCCGGCCATCATCAGGCCCCGAAGCGCGACCGGAAGGTGATCGACCAGCGTCTGCACGTAGCCGAGCTCGGGATCGGGCTGTCCGTTCGCACCGATCACGCCGTGCGGGTAGAGCACGAGCGCGGCGAGCGCGACCAGGATCCACGGCCACGGCCGCAGCGCGTAGTGCGCGACGTTGAAGAAGAGCGTGGCGAAGACGGCGTCCTTCTCACTGCGCGAGGCGAAGATCCGCTGCGCGATGTACGACCCCCCGCCCGGCTCCGCACCGGGGTACGACGACGCCCACCACGCGACGCCGATGAAGACGAGGAACGTCGTCAGCGGCATCCAACTCGCATCGCCGCCGGACGGCACGAAGGCGAGGATCGAACCGCCGCCGCTCGCGCGGTGCTGCGCGTCGACCGTGGCGAGGCCCGCTTTGAGCGCCGCGATCCCTCCGACTGCGGCGACGGCCGCGACGGCGAGCACGACCGCCATCGTCATCTTGACGATGAACTGCAGAAAGTCGGTGACCAGCACCGACCAGAAACCGCCGATCGTGACGTAGAGCGCGGTCAGCGCCAGGCAGACGTAGAGCGCGGGGAGCGTCGGCACGTGGAGCGTCAGCGTGAGGATCTTCACCATCGCCAGGTTGACCCAGCCCATGATGATCGTGTTGACGATCACGCCCTGGTACACGGCGCGCACGCCGCGCAGCCACGATGCGGGCTTCCCGCCGTAGCGCAGCTCGATGAACTCGACGTCGGTCAGCACCCCCGACCGCCGCCACAGCGCCGCGAAGAAGAACACCGTCAGCATCCCGCTCGCCGCCATGTTCCACCACAGCCAGTTGCCGGCGATCCCGTTCTGCGCGACGAACCCGGTCACCGCGAGCGGCGTGTCGACGGCGAACGTCGTCGCGACCATCGACGTCCCGGTGAGCCACCACGGCGCGCTGCGGCCCGACAGAAAGTACTCGCCGATATTCTTGCCGCTGCCGCGCGCGAACCACAGCCCGATCCCGAGGTTGATCGCGAAGAACGCGACGATGACCGCGATGTCCAGAGGGCTGAGCGCCATGGCGGTCCGTTCGTCCGTTAGGGGGCGGTCCCCCCGCTACGAGCAGCGGATGATCGTGTCGGGGCCGGCCAGGTCGCCGGGCGCGAGACGCTGCCGGCGGCCGTGACTCGTCATCTCGTCGTAGCTGCGCTCCTCGCGCTTGAAACGGTCGAAGCCCTCGCGCCCGAGCGCGTCGGCGACGGCGCGCAGCGCGAACGGGTCGGGGGCGACGAGGGCGTCGTGCTCGTTCAGCGCGTCGCGGACGGCTTCCGCGACGCGCACGTGGCCGATTTCGTGGTGATAGATGGCGCGGCGCAGCGCGTCGGCCCGCTCGTGGTCGGCTTGCGTCATGTGCGGCCACGAGATCGACTTCGGCATCGTGATGACGACGTCGTTGAGCGCGAACGCCACCTTGCCGGTATAGCGCCCGGCCGCGGCGCGCCGCCCTCCGACGATTGTGAACTCGAAGACGATGTTCGCCTCGCCGGGTTCGGGCGCGCCCGCGATCACATCGCGGCACGACGCGCCGACGAGCTCCGCGGTACTGAAGCGCACGTGGGCGCGCTGCACGACCTCCTCGTCGGTGCCCGGTGCGAACGCGATCGCGAGCAGCGCGCCGAGGAACAGCGTCAAGGCGAGTTCGAAGGGCTCGGCGACGGCGCCGCCGCTGCCGGTGACGGACGCCGCGTCGGCGCGAGCGGAAAGCCCGGCGCGGACAGGCCGCGTGCGGCGCGCAAGTATCCCACCGCGAGCTTCGTCACGTCGTCCGCGGTCGCGAGCAGCCCGGCATGTCCGTTCACCCCGGGGACCGTCCCGAAGCGTTTCCGCAGCAGCTCCTCGCTCTCGCCGCGCAGCTGCGGCGCGAGCCGAGCGCGATGCGCGGCGTCGATCGTGACGTCGAACGCTGCGTCGCGCATGTCGAGCGGCGCGAAGATCGCCTCGCGCGCGAACCGCTCGTACGACGTCCCGCTCGCGCGCGCGATCACTTCGGTCAGCACGATGAACGCGAGGTTGCTGTACTCGTTCCCGGAGCCCGGTGCGAAGCGGAGCGGCGCTTCGTAGGCGTGCCGCAGAATCGTCGCGCGGTCGGCGCCGTAGTCGGACTCCTTGAAGACCGGCGGCATCCCAGCGGTGTGCGTGAGCATTTGCGCGATGGTGACGTTGTGCTTGCCGTTCGCGGCGAACTCTGGGATCCAGCGGGCGACCCGGTCGGAGGTGCGCAGCACGCCGCGCTCGACCAGCGTCATGACGGCGGTGGCGGTGACCGCGGGCTTCGTCACCGAGGCGAACTCGTAGATCGTCGAGGGGTCGTTCGGGACGCGCGGGTCGAGGCTGCGCGCACCATACGCCTTTCGGTAGAGGATGCGCTGCGACGAGGCGACGACGACGACGGCGCCCGGGAAGTCGCCGGCGCGGATCCCGTCCTCGACGAGCCGGTCGATCGCGGCCGTCGCGTTCGAGGGCAGGGTGGTCGCGATCGCGAGGCTGCGATTCGCCCCTCCGTCGGCGTCTGCGGCCGGGGCGAGCGTCGCGACAAACGCTGCAAAGCAGACGAGGGCGAGGAGACGGCGCACGCGCTGGTGTAGCGCGGGACGTGCGATCGTTCCTCGTCGCGGTCTTCGTCCTGCTCGCCGGAGTCGCCGCCGGTGCGATCCCGGTCGCCGCGGCTACGGCCGACCCGCAGCCACCGGCGCTCGTTCCGCGGCCGGCCAGCGTCGAGCCGGCGGCCTGCGAAGCGCCGCGATCGCTCGACCGGCCGCTGCGCTTCCACGGGAGCGCCGACCATGCCGGGTTCGAACTGCTGCGCGAACGCTGGGTCGCGCTCGGCATCCCCGCGCCGGCGTACGCGTCGCCGGTCGCAAGCGCGCTCGACGTCTTCGTGTACACGAATCCAGGGAAACTCTCGTTTCCTGATCCGCACGGTTATCGGCTCAGCGTCCGCAGCAATCTGATCAGCATCTTCCCCGGCGACGCCGAAGCGAGCTTCGATGCGATGATGACGCTCGCGCAGCTCCCCGAGCGCCGCGGCGGGCACTGGGTGCTGCCGTGCGTCGAGATCGTCGACACGCCGAAGCTTCGGTGGCGGATCGTCTCCGACGACGTCTCGCGCGGCCCGTTCCCGACGATGCGGTACGCGAAGGAGCGCATCCGCACGCTCGCGACGCTGAAGATCAACGGCTGGTCGCCGTACATGGAGCAGGTGGTCGTCGATCCGCGGTACCCGTTCGTCGCGTGGCCCAACGGCTGGACGCCGGCGCAATTGCACGAGCTGGCTGTCTACGCTCGGCGGTTCCACGTCACGCTGATACCGGAGCAGCAGACGTTCGCGCACATGCACGAGACGCTCAAGTGGGAGCAGCTCGCCCCGCAGGCGGAGTTGCCGCACGGCTATCTCCTCGCGGAGAGTGATCCGGCGACCTACCAGTATCTCGAGCCCCTGGTGAAGAGCGTCGTCGCTGCGACGCAGCCGGTGCCGTTCGTCCACCTCGGTTCGGACGAACCGATCGATTTGGGCCGCGGACGCACGCCGCGGACCGCGCAGGTGTTCGCCGACCACGTCAAGCGGGTCGCGTCCTTCTTGCCGCCCGGACGGACGCGGCCGATGATCTGGGACGACGCGATCCAGCAAGACCGCTCGATACTCGAGCTCATCCCGAAGAATACCGTCGTCGTCACGTTCCACTATGGTGCCGAGAAGACGTACAAGCCGTACATCGACACGATCGCGAGCGCGGGCTTCGCTCAGATGGTCTCGCCGGGCGCCGCGAACTGGAACGAGATCTATCCCGATCTGGGTACCGCATATGCGAACGTCGGCGGGTTCGTCGGCGAAGCGAAGGGTGTGCGCGGGATGCTCGGCATGTTCATGACCGTGTGGCACGACGACGGCGAGACGCTTTTCGAGGCCACTTGGCCGTCCGTCGCCTACGCGGCCGCGACTGCCTGGCAACAGGGACCGGTGGATGATGCGACTTGGCATCGCACCTTCGCGCGCGCGTTCTTCGGCACCGGCGACGCTCGGTACGCGAGCGATCTCGATGCGCTGCAGGCGATCCGCCCGATGCTCCGCACGACGCCGTCCGATCCGCCCGACTACCTCTTCTGGCGCGATCCCTTCGATCCGCGCGTGCAGTCCCGCGCGCGTCCGCTCGATCTCGCCGGTGTACGCACGCGGGCGGAAGCAGTCCTCGCTCACTTGTGGAACGCGAGCCCGCCGCTGCATCCCGAGGCTGCCGCGGTGATGAAGCTCGGCGCGCTGCGCTACGATCAGCTTGCGCGCCGCCTGCAGATCGGGAAAGAGGCGCGCGATTATTACGACGATGCGCGCTCGCACGCGACGGTGCTCGGCACGTCGCAGGCCTACCGCAGTCTCGCCGTCGCGAAGTACCTATGCTGGGAGCTGCGCGACGGGCTCGCCAACATCGAGCCGCTGTACGCGGCCGCTTGGCGGCACGAGAGCACGCAGCCCGGGCTCGACCACATGCTCGCGCACTACCGCATCGGCGAGAACGACGCCCAGCGCTGCGCCGACCGGATCGACGGCGTGATGCGCGAGGACTACCTGCGCAAAGGCACCGTCCCGCCGTGGGACGAGGTGATGTCATCGGCCCGCTGAGCGGAATCGCGATCGTCCTCGTCTTCCTCGCGCTCGCGGCGCTTATGATCGCGCGCAAGCTGCCGGCGCTGCTCGCAGTCCCGCTGATGGCGCTGGCGACCGCGGCGCTCGCCGGCGTTCCCGATCTCGCCTCGATCGTCACGCTCGGTGCGGTGAAGCTGGCGCCGGTTTACGCGACGCTGTTCTTCGGCGCGCTGCTCAGCCGCGTCGTGCTCTCGACCGGGATCGCCGAGACGCTCGTGACCTATGCGGCGGAGTTCGGCGGCGATCGCCCGCTGGTGCTCTCGCTGCTGATGTGCGCCGTCGTCGCGGTGCTGTTCACGACGGTCACCGGGCTCGGCGCGATCATCATGATCGGCACGATCGTGCTGCCGGTGCTGATGACGGTCGGTGTCCCGCGCGCGACCTCGGCGACGCTCTTCCTGCTCGCATTCGGGCTCGGGTACATCCTCAACATCGCGCAGTGGAAGTTCTACGGCACGATCTTCGGCGTCGACCGCACCGCGTTCCAGAGCTACGCCTTCGTGATCTTCGGGATCCAGGCCGCGGTGCTCGTCGTGTACGCGCTGGTCCGCGCGCGCGCGGCGCGCGGTTACGCGACGAAGGTGGAACCCGGCGAGCAGCCGCGCAAGCGCGTCGGCCCGCTGGCGCTGATCGCACCGATCCTGCCGCTCGTGCTGCTGCGCGGGTTCGGTGTCGACGCGATCGTAGGTTTTGCGCTCGCCGCGGTCTATGCCGTGCTCGTGACGCGCCCGCGCGCCGCCGTGAAGACGCTGATGGCCGCGTGGATCCGCGGGATCGAGGACGTCGCGCCGGCGACGATTCTGATGATCGGGATCGGGATGCTGCTCGTCGCGGCGAACACGCCGCAGGTGCAGGCCGCGGTGACGCCGCTGGTCGCGGCGGTCGCGCCGCGTTCGCCGGTCGCCTACGTCGTGCTGTTCGGGCTGCTCTCACCGCTCGCGCTCTACCGCGGCCCGCTGAACCCCTACGGCGTCGGGATCGGCGTCTACACCGTGCTGTTGACGCTGCACGTGCTGCCGGCGGTCGCGCTGGTCGGCGCGGTGATGGCGGTGGTGCAGGTGCAGAACGTCTGCGATCCGACGAACACGCAAAACGTGTGGGTCGCGAACTTTACCGGGACCGGCGTCGAGCGCATCACGCGCCTGCTGCTGCCGTGGCAGGTCGGCGTCGCGACGCTCGCCGCGCTCGCGGTCGTCGTCTTCGGCAGCGCGCTGTTCGGTACGCCGCCGTTCCCGCCGCGCGCCGCCGCCGCCGCGACGCTCGACGCGGGCGGCCTGTACGCGCCCGCCTCGTCGGCCCGCACGATCGCGGTGATCGACGACGGCACGCCGGACGGTGCGCGCGCCGCGCACGAAGTCGCCGAAGCGGTCGCGCGCGGCTGGCAGGGCTATCGCGTCGTTGCGGCGCCGAACGATCCGGCGGCGAGCGATTGTCGCGCGAAACCCTACGCTGCGGTGATGAAACTGAGCGTGACACCGCTCGGGCGCGACGGCCGCGACGTCGGCCTCGAGCTACTCGACTGCGCCGGCTGGAGCGTCGACGAATGGCACGCGCAAAAGGACGTGCGCGCCGCGGCGCTCGACACGCTGTTCCGCGTGCGCGTCTGGTCACGCGAGCATCCGGCCCTCGCCGCCGAGGTGTTCGAGCGCGGGCTCGCCTTCGATCCGTCGAGTCCGAGCCCGACCTACTTCTACGTGCTCTTCAAGCCGGCCGACGGCTACATGCGGGCGCTGGTGCGCCCCGGCGGCCCGGCATACGAGGCGGGACTACGCACCGGCGACGTGATCGACAAGCTCGACGGCCGCTTCTGGTGGGAGTACGGCACCTACCAAACCCAGCTGCGCGCCTACGACGGCAAACCCCACGATTTCGACGTCCAGCGCGGCAAAGTCGGCGGCCCCCCGGGCCATATCCAGCTGGGGTCGCCTTTCGCGGGCTGACGGCGGCCCCAAGAAATCTTCTGCGGGAGGCTTGACTTATACCACATGAACGGGTATAACCAGAAAAACCGATACAAGCCACACAAGCTCAGCCGTCCGGAGAACCCTCATGATCGATAACACCACCCGCCCGGTCCGCCGCCCCCAGCCGGCTTCGGCTGCCCCCACCCTGGTCCGCTTCCCCCAGAACACCTCGCTGTTCCGTGGCTGGGGCGTCACGCTCTAAGCGACCGCCTTGCCTCCCGCCTTCTTCTCGGTCGACCCGCATGGTGGAGCTCCGCTCTACCAGCAGCTCACCGAACAGATCAAGCGCGCGATCGCGATCGGCGCGCTCTCGCCCGGTGAACGCCTTCCGACCGTGAAGGGGCTGGCTCATGATTTGAAGCTGAACGCCAATACGGTTGCACGGGTCTATCGCGACCTGGAACGTGAAGGCGTCATCGCAACGGCGACGGGGCGCGGCTCATTCGTCAGCCAGAACGGCGCGCTCGACAACGCGCGCAAGATCGCGCTCGACGTCGTGTCGCGTGGCGTCGACCATGCCGTGCGGGAAGCGCGTTCGCTCGGCATCACCAACAGCGAGATTCGAGCCATCGCAGACGCCTCGATCGCGCGCTCGTATTCAGGAGAAGAGAAGTGATCGCGATCAGCGGTTTGACGAAGCGCTACAAGGACGTGCTTGCGGTCGACGAGATGTCGCTCGAGATTCCGTCGGGCTCAGTGTGCGGTCTGCTCGGGCGCAACGGCGCCGGCAAGACGACCGCGTTCAAGTGTCTGCTCGGCTTCACGCGGCCGGACGCGGGCCAGATCCGTTTCGACGGCGAGCCGCTCACGCCGGCGACGTTCTTGAAACTCGGCTACTGTCCCGAACGCCCGCAGCTGTACGGCTGGCTCACCGTGGCGCAGCACCTGGAGATCGTGCGCCGCACGCAGCCCGGTTACGACGCTGCCCGCGCGAAAGAATTGATCGGAACGTTCCGGCTCGACATGCGCAAGAAGGCGAAGCGGCTCTCGAAGGGCCAACAAACCGCGCTCTCGCTGATCGTCGCGATCGCCCACCGGCCCTCGCTGTTGATCCTCGACGAACCGGCGAGCGGTCTCGATCCCGTCATGCAGCGCGCGGTTCTCGACTTGCTGATCGATGCGGCGACCGGCGGGGCGACGATCCTGATCTCCTCGCACCAGATCGGCCAGATCGAACGCGCCGCCGATCACGTCGCGATCATGCGGGACGGCAAGCTCGTGCTCGCCGGCGAGCTCGACGACCTGCGCGCCGGCTCGAAGATCGTCGAAGCGACGTTCGAAGGCGCGATCCCCGCGCTCGACGGTTTCACCGGCGTCTCACGTTTCGAACGCGCCGGCCTGACGGTCCGCGCGTTCGCCAACGGCGAGACCGATGCGGTCGCCCGGCACTTGGGCGAGCTCGGCGGCCGCGGCGTGCGCGTGCTCGATCGCAATTTGGAAGACTTGTTTCTCGACGCCGTCTCGGACGGGGGAACGCTCTAGTGCACTACGTCGAACTGCTGCGCGCGCGGCGCGCCCTGATCTGGTACGGTGCGATCCTGTTCTCGTGCGTCGCCTTGGGCTTGGCGCTCGCGTTCAAAGACGGTCCGCCCAAGTTCCAGATGTCGCACGGGTCGAACCCGTCGATTCCGGTCGAGTTCTTGATCGCCGGGGCCGCGATCGGACCGCTCATCCTCGCGGCGTTTCTGGCGGTCGGGCTCGACGCCGAGTTCAAGACCGTCGCGATCACCTGGACGCGTCCGATTCCGCGGCTCGCGATCGCGCTTCGCTACGTCGCCGTCGACGGTGGCGCACTCCTTGCCGCGTGGGTGCTGACGCTGGCGGCGGTCTTCATCACGATCTTCGCGATCGGCATCGGGAAGTACCTGACCTTTGGCGACCACGTCGCCTTGTCCGTGCTGCTCGTTTTTGGAGTCGCGGTGATGTGGTACGGCTTGGTCGTGCTCGTGACGACGCTGCTGCCCGGCCGCGGAGCCGCGATCGCCGGCGGCAGTTGGGGCTACGCGCTGATCGTGCCGGGCCTGGCGCATATCCCCTTCCCGCCGCTGCTGCACCAGGTGATGGTGGCGCTGAACTATCTCAACCCGATGGCGTACCTCGGCCAGGGCTCCAGCGCGCGCGAACTCATCGCCGGCAGCGGCGAGCAGCACGTCATCGCAGTATGGCTGATCGGCCTCGCGGCGGTCGCGATCGCAACCCAGATTTGGACGAAGCGGGAGGTTCCGGCATGACGATCATGGCGACCCACTTCGCGATCGTGCTCGGCGCTTGGCGGCTGCGCGTTCGCATCGATCTGGACGAGCCGCGTGAATCCGAGCTGAAGGACGACCCCGCGCCGCAAGCGCAGGCCGTCGCCCCGGCCACGCACCCCGTCTTTCCGCAAATCGCGACCTGGGGCCGCGGCTGATCGCGGCGAAGGGGCGATCATGGTCGCTCCTCACGCCGACGCCCTCATCGGTCACGTTCGTGCCAATCGTGACCGGTATCTCGACGAGCTGAAGGCCTGGATCGCCGTCCCGTCGATCTCCGCGCAGCCGGATCACGCCGCCGACGTCCGCCGCTCGGCGGAATACGCGGCCGAGCGAATGCGGCTGGCCGGGCTCACCGAAGCCGTCGTCCTCGAAACCGGCGGCCATCCGGTCGCGTACGGCGCGTGGCTCGGCGCCAAGGGCAAGCCGACGATCCTGATCTACGGCCACCACGACGTGCAGCCGGCCGACCCGCTCGACCTCTGGACGTCACCGCCGTTCGCGGCGGAGGTGCGCAACGGGAAGATCTACGGGCGCGGCTCGGTCGACGACAAGGGCCAGTGCCTGATGCACCTCGCGGCGATCGAAGCGCACCTGCGTGTGAACGGAAAGCTGCCCCTCAACGTCAAGGTCGTGATCGAAGGCGAGGAAGAGATCGGATCCGAGCACTTCGAGGCGTTCCTCGCGCGCGAGAAGAAGCGGCTCGCGTGCGACGTGGTCGTCGTCTCGGACACCGCGGTCTTCGCCGAGGACGTCCCGTCGCTGACGACCTCGCTGCGCGGTCTGGTGCACTGGGAGATCACCGTGCGCGGGCCGGCGAACGACCTGCACTCGGGCTACTATGGCGGGATCGTGAAGAACCCGCTCGAGGCGCTAGCGCAGATTCTCGCCGCGCTCAAAGACGCACACGGGCGCATCGTCGTCCCCGGGTTCTACGACGACGTGAGCGAGCTCTCGCCGCATGAGCGCGCCGAGGTCGCCACGCTCCCGCTCGATCCGGCGAAGCTCGCGAACGAGCTCGGCGTCCCCGAGCTCGCCGGGGAGAGCGCGCGGCTCCCGCTCGAGCGGATGTGGTTCCGGCCGACGCTCGAGGTCAACGGGATGTACGGCGGCTATCAAGGTGCCGGCCAGAAAACGATCATCCCGTCGTTCGCGGTCGCGAAAGTTTCGGCGCGGCTGGTGCCGCATCAGGATCCCGCGCGGGTGAAGCACGCGGTGACGACGTTCGTGCAGCGCGTCGCGCCGAAAGGCGTGCGCGTCGAGGTCGAGGCGCACGGCGACGTGCGCGCGGTCGAGACCTCGCGCGATCATCCGGCGGTCGCCGCGGCCGCGCGCGCGATGGAGCTCGGCTTCGGCAAGGCGCCGGTGTTCATCGGCACGGGCGGAACGATCGGGCCGGTGTCGTCGTTCGACCGCATCCTGCACCTGCCGCAGGTGCTGATCGGCGTCGGCCTGCCCGACGACGCGATCCACGCGCCGAACGAGAAGTTCGACCTTGGCCAGTTCTTCAGCGGGATCGAGACGATGACGTATCTCTACGACGAGCTCGCTCGCGCGCTGAAGTGAGCTTCACCGAGCGGTTCTCCGGTCGCGCGAACGACTACGCCGCCGCTCGCCCGCCGTACCCGGACGCGGCGCTCGACGTGCTCTTCGACGGGCTGGGCGATTCGGGCGAGGTGACGGTCGCCGATCTCGGCGCGGGAACCGGAATCTCGTCGCGGCAGCTCGCCGCGCGCGGCGCGTTGGTGCTCGCGATAGAGCCAAACCAAGCGATGCGCGAGGCGGCCGAAGCGCATCCGCGCGTGGAGTGGATCGCGGCGAGCGCGGAACACACCGGGCTCGCCGAAGCGAGCGTCGACCTCGCCGCCGCGTTCCAGGCCTTCCACTGGTTCGATCAGCCGCAGGCGCTGGACGAGATGGTGCGCATCTTGCGTCCGGGCGGACGAGCGGCGCTGGTCTACAACGAGCGCGACGAGAGCGATCCGTTCACGGCGGCATACGGTGATGTCGTCCGGAAGTACGCGACCGACGACACCGAGCGCCGCCGTGCCGACGGGATCGAGGTGTTTCTCGCGTTCCATGCATGGGTCGCGAAGCACCGCGTCGAGGTGCGCAACGAGTACGCGCTCGACGTCGAGGGAGTGCTCGCGCGTGCGCGCAGCACCTCCTATCTCCCGAAGGCGGGACCGGTCGCCGACGACCTGCACCGCGATATCCGCTCATTGGTCGCACGCTTCGCGCGCGACGGCCACGTCGTGATGGCGATGCGCACGATCGTGGCAAGCGCCGACGTCGGCGCCGGTTGAGGTATGGACACGACCCGGCAATACGGCAATCATGACGATATGGTAGATTTCAAAAGTATGACGACCGTCGACGGTGCACCCCGTTTGATCACGGTTGAGGATTTCGACAGGATGATCGCGGCCGACATTTTCGACGAGGATGAGCGGATTGAGCTCGTCGAAGGCGCTTTCGTCAGCTACGCGCCGCCGCAGGGCGATGAACATGCGTACGCGGTATGGCGGTTCCCGGAGGCGATCCGGGAACGCCTCGGCGCTCGGGCGATCCTTCGAGCGCAGAGCCCCGTGATCGTCTCGAAGATTACCGTCCTCGAGCCGGACCTCACGGTGCTTCGCCCGCGTGAAGATCGGTACCGCCGCCGCCCGGTCCCCGCCGACGTGCTCGCGGTCGTCGAGATCGGGGTGTCGTCCTTGGCACGCGACCGTTCCCAGAAGCTAGGGTTGTACGCGGAGTCGGGGATCCCGGAGTACTGGGTCGTCGACGTCCTCGGCCGGCGAATCGAGACGTTCCGGCAGCCCGCCGGCGCTGCGTACGCTGTCCCGCGCGCGGTTGCCGGCGGCGACTCAATCGCGTTCGAAGCGTTTCCGGACGTCGTGTTCTCCGTCGACGAGCTGCTCGGATGAGGGCGTCGGTCGACGTCGCAGCGCAGCATGCGCGTCGGCCCATCACGGTCGACGAATTCGATCGCCTGGTCAACACCGGTTTTTTCGGCCCCGACGAGCGCGTCGATCTCATCGAAGGCATCCTCGTCAGCCACGCTCCGCCGCACAATCCCCCGCACGCCGGTACGACGGCGTGTCTCACGCGATTCCTCGGCGAACGTCTCGGCCGCCGGGTCGTCCTCTGGATCCAGCTTCCGGTCGTCCTTTCGGACCGGACCGAGCTCGAACCCGACATTGCCATCCTCGTCGACAGCGGCCATTTCTATAAGGAGAAGCTCCCACATGTGACCGACGTACATGCGGTGATCGAAGTGGCCGATTCTTCGCTCTGGTACGATCGCGGAAAGAAACTCCGAGTCTACGCCGAGGCAGGGATCCCCGAGTACTGGATCGTCGACGTCGCGAAGCAGCGGCTCCACCTGTACGCCGAACCGCGCGGCCGGCGCTACGCCACGCAACGCCTGGCGCATCGCGGCGGTACTGTCTCGTTCCGGGCATTTCCGGACGTCGTGTTTTCCGTCGACGAGTTGCTCGGCTGAGCTCCGCGGCGCGGCTCAGGATCGGGATCGACGTCGGCGGTACGTTCACCGACGTGGTCGCCGTCGACGCTACGACGCGCGAGATGATCGCCTCGATCAAAGTGCCGACGACGCACGACCATCCCGACGGGGTCGCGGCGGGGATCGTCGCGGGCTTGGAGCGGCTGCTCGGCGAGCACAACGTCGACCCAGCGTCGATCGCCTTCATCGCGCACTCGACGACGCAGGCGACGAACGCGCTGCTCGAGGGCGATGTCGCGAAGGTCGGGATCGTCGCGCTCGGCGGGCCGGTGGGGCGCGCTTTCGCGCGCTTCGCGCCGTTCGCGCTCGCCGAGGGGATCCGCTTCACGCCGGCGTGGCTCGACGGGCGCGACCCGCACGTGCTCGAGACGGCGCGCGCCGCCGGCGTCGAAGCGCTCGCGGTCAGCGAGCCGTTCGCCGTCGACCGGCCGCAGCGCGAGAACGCGCTCGTCGCCGCCGCGCGCGCGAGCGGTCTCGCGGCGACCAGCGGTGCGGAGGTCTCGACGCAGTACGGGCTGCGCGCGCGCACGCGCACCGCGGCGCTCAACGCCGCGATCCTCCCGCGCATGCTGCGCACCTCGCGCCTCACCGCGCGGGCGGTCGCCGACGCACGCATCCCGGCACCGCTGATGATCATGCGCAGCGACGGCGGGGTGATGGACGTCGCCGAGGTCGAGCGTCGCCCGATCCTCACGATGCTTTCGGGGCCGGCGGCCGGGATCGCGGGCGCGCTGTTCCACGAGAACGTCACCGACGGGATCTTCATCGAGGTCGGCGGCACCAGCGCCGATTGCTCCGCGATCGTGCGTGGCCGCCCGCAGATGCGGCCCGCGCGCGTCGGCGGTCACCGTACGCTGCTGCGCACGCTCGACGTGCGCACGATCGCCGTCGCCGGCGGCTCGCTGGCGCGCATCGCGGGCAACCGCGTCGTCGACGTCGGGCCGCGCTCGGCGCACATCGCCGGCTACCGTTACGCGGCGTTCACCGACCGCGCGCTGCTCGACGGCGCACGCGCCGACCTCGCGGACGGCTTCGCCGCCGTCGTCGCGGCCGACGGGACGCGGATCGCGATCACGCCGACCTGCGCGGCCAACGTCGTCGGCGCTGTGCCGGCCGGCGCCTTCGCGCGCGGCGACGCCGCAGCGGCGCGGACCGCGTGCGAGATCGCGGGCGTCGCGCTCGGTCTCGACGCCGACGCGCTGGCGCATGCGATCCTGGACCGCGCGACGGAGCGTTTGCGCGCGACGGTCGACGAGCTGATCGCCGACTACGGGCTCGACCGCGCGACGGTCGTGCTCGTCGGCGGTGGCGGCGGTGCCGCCGCGCTCGTACCGTACGCGGCGCAGCGGCTGGGGTTCGCGCACCGGATCGCGCGCGACGCACAGGTGATCTCGCCGCTCGGCGTCGCGCTCGCGCTCGTGCGCGACGTCGTCGAGCGCACGATCGTCGACCCGACGCCGGCCGACCTCGCGCGCGTGCGCCGCGAGGCGATCGACGCCGCCGTCGCGTCGGGCGCGGCGCCCGATCGCGTCGAGGTCGTGGTCGAGGTCGACACCGCGCGCAACCGCGTGCGCGCAACCGCCTCGGGAGCGACGGCCCTCGTCGAGGGGTCGCGTGAAGCGGTCGACGTCGGCGACGCCGAGCGCGTCGCGGCCGCCGCAGCGCACCTTCGCGCCACGCCGGGCGAGCTGCGGATCGTCGCCGCGGCGGGGGTGTTTGCGGTGATCGCCGCCGCGCGCGAGAGCGCCGTCGTCGACGGCCGCGGGGTCGTGCGCCTCATCCTCGTCGACGCGCACGCGCGCGTCGCGCGCTGCGGCGACGTGACGGCCGCGCTCGAACGGGCGATCGACGACGATACGACATTCGGCGACGTCGGCCGCGCGCTCCCCGACGTCTTCGTGCTGCGTGGTGCGCGCATCGGCGAGTTCGCCGGAATGGCCGAAGCCGCGCAGATCGTCGCGCTGGCCCTGGACGAGCTCGCCGGCGTCGGCGCGGACGAACGCGTCGTCATCATCACCGTTCCCAAGCGCGCCTGAGCGCGCGGCTCAGGCCGGTTCGATCCCTTGCGGGAACCTGAACCGGTTCGACGGATCGAGCAACGTCTTGACGCGGCGCAGGCGCGCGTAGTTCTCGCCGTGATAGCGCTCCCGCCAGTCGGTGAGGTCGAGGTCGCAATAGTTGCGATAGCTCTTCATCGCCGTATGCGGGTCGAGCACCGCGAACGCGTCGCGCGCCCAGGCGTAGGCCGGTGCAGCAAGGTGCACGTCGTTCCAGTACGTGCGGTACTGCAGTGAGTACGACATCGTCCGGTGCGGAAACGCGGTCGCGCCGGGTGCGAGATCGTTGACGGCGCCGCCGAAGCCGTCGAACTGGAGGATGCAGCGCGCTTCGCTCGGCGCGCGCCGGACCAGCGCCGCCGCC
The DNA here is from genome assembly GCA_003168375.1 of Vulcanimicrobiota bacterium. GTDB lineage: Bacteria > Vulcanimicrobiota > Vulcanimicrobiia > Vulcanimicrobiales > Vulcanimicrobiaceae > Vulcanimicrobium > Vulcanimicrobium winogradskyi. Next base: position 521,458 of record PMSI01000001.1, on the reverse strand, counting down.
GCGGCGATCTCCGCCGCACCGAGCGGCACCGCGCCGTAGCTCGACTTCATCTTCCAGCTCGTTCGTGCGGCGCCGTAGCCGGCGTACCGGTCGACGGCCGCGATGAAGGGCATCGTTTCGACCGAGAAGTCGAGCGCATCGGCGCGCGCGAAGGCGCGTTCGAGGTTGGCCTCGAGCGCTGCCTGGCTGCCGAGGTACTCGCCGATGACGCGGGCACGTTGCGCCGGGATGTTCTGCAGCAGGCAGATCGCGACCAGCTCACGCGGCTGGGCGGGCGCCCACGCCATCCACCGTTGCAGCACGTCCTCGGCGTGCGCGAGATCCCATTCGAGCGAGAAGAGGACGACGTTCGCCGGCTGCTCGACCAGCGAGAAGAACAGGTCGGTGACGACGCCGAAATTGCCGCCGCCGCCGCCGCGCGACGCCCACAGGATCTCCTCGCCGTCCGGATCGTGCGCCGAGTCGCGCAGCCGTCCGTCGGCGTCGATCAGCCGGACGCGCTCGAGCCGATCGGCCATCAGTCCGTGGCGCCGGCCGATGAGGCCGAACCCGCCGCCGGTCGTGAGGCCGGCGAGGGCGACCGAGTGACACGTCCCGGCCGGCAGCGTCCTGCCCACCTCGTTGAGCCGGTGGTACATCGTGCCGGCGTCGGTGCCCGCGCCGACCCGCGCGCGCGTTCCGTCGCTGCTCACCTCGACACCCCGCAGGCCGCCGACGTCGATCACAACGCCGCCGTCGGTCAGCGAGAAGCCCTCGTAGTCGTGTCCGCCGCTGCGGATCGCGATCGGGCCGCCGCCTTCGTTCGCCCAGCGAATCGCGCGGGCGACCTCGTTCTGATCCTTGCAGAAGACGATCGCGCGCGGATGCAGGTCCAGGCGCGCGTTCTCGTTCCGGCGCGCCGCGTCGTACCCGCGGGAGCCGCGCACGAACGTCCTCGCCGGCGGTGCGGAAGCGCGCCCCGGGATCGCCGCGATCGAGGCGAACGCGGCGCCCGCAGCGGAGACGAAGCCGCCGCGCGAGATCGTCACGGACAGGCTTTCTTGTCGGGGTTCTTCGGCGGGATGCGGCCGTGGGCGATCTCGTTTGCGTCGTGCTGGATGAGCGACAGCATCGCATTGCTCTCGCCGTCGATCGTGAAGGGTTTGGGCCAGCCGGCGATGCTCGCTTTGAGCAGCTCCCGTGCCTCGTTCAGGTTCGCCGAGCGCTGCGCGAGGTCGCCCGGTGCGGTCAGCTCCAGGCTGGCGCAATAGTGCGTGAACGCGAGGACGTATCGGATGAACGCCGAGCGCTCGCGGCAATATCCGGTAATCGTGCGATAACACTCACCCGGATATTTGTAATCGTCGATCTCGGGCGTCGAGCGCAGGTTGTCGAGATACGTGGTCCAGGGCTGATAGACGTTCTCCTGCAGCTTGATGACGCGCGTTTTGCGCGCGTTTACCGCGTGGTTGATCTGGCCGTCGTAATACAGCACGTGTCCGTCGGAAGGATCGAAGGAGCCGATGAACGCGACCATCCGGCGCGCGAACGCGAAGTCCGGCTCCGTGAACGCACCCCGGTACTTTATCACCCGGTTGTATTCCGTGTGGAGGCGGTTGATGACCGCGAGCTGGACCTCGGTGCGCTGCGGCGGCGGAAGGAGCGCGGTCCACTGCCGGAACGGCGTCGAATCGAGGAGCGCGCCGTCGAAGGTCGTCGCGGCGACGTGCACCGAGGTGAGGACGGCGAATGCGAACGCGGCGCAGCCGAGCGCCGTCGCGGCCGCGCCGGCCTGCAAGCTGTCGGGTGAGCCGAACGGTCCGGCGCGCACCGCCGCGGCGCCGCTGAACCAGGCCGCGAGCAGCAGCATCCCCGCGCCGGCGACGAGGATCGCGATCGCCGCCGCGGCCTGCAACCAAAACGCGATCGCGTTGTCGTGGAGCGCGATAAGACCGAACGCCGCGAACGCCAGATTGACGGCGACGATCGGCCCGGCGGCGACGCGCAGGACGAGGGCCGCCGTACGGCCCCAGCGCGGACGCTTCGAGGCGGTCCGCGAGCCCGCGCTCTCGTCGTCCTCGAGACGCACGCGACGGCCCAAACCGCGCAGCGCGCCGTCGATGAATTCGATCAGGCGGGTCAGGTGCACGTCGAAATCGCGCCCGGAATCGACGGGCGCGGCGTTGAGGAAGTGGAACGCCTCCATGCTCGGCGGCAGATCGGTCGGTTCCGGCATCGTCGCGCCGTTGACGAGCACGGGGAGAACGATCTTCCCCATCGCCATCGCCGTCTCGATCTCGATGCGGACGGGGTCGTTCGCCTGCATGATGCGCGACTGGGTCCCGTCGCCGCCGCGCCAGCGCGGGCCGACGATCGCGATCACGACGTCGGTGTCGCGAAGCGCATCGTCGATCGAGGTGCGATAGTTCATCGCGTACGGGATCGCGGTGACGTCCATGAACACCGACGCTTTGCCGTAGTGACGCACCAGGCGGTCGTAGATGCGCCCGGCGTCCGCTGCGGCGTCTTCGCGCCGGTAGGAGATCGTGATCGAAGGCATCGGGTACCGCTCGAAGAGGCGCGAGGCGTCGTGCCCTGGGCCGCTTCCGTGACCTGGCCCACCTGTCCTACGGTCCGGTTGAGCGAGGGTTCGGCGCGGAAGGGGCGGACGAGCCTCGCCGCTGGCCGAACGGGGTCGCCATGCGCGAATACGACGTCCTGGTCGTCGGCGGCGGGAACGCGGGTTGCGCCGCTGCGCTCGCCGCGGCGCGGTCGGGCTCGCGCGTCCTGCTCGCCGAACGCTACGGCTTCCTAGGCGGAACGGCGACGGCGTCGATGGTCGGCCCGTGGATGACCTTTCATTCGGGCGAGGACCGCATCGTCGGCGGAATCGCGCAGGAGATCGTCGAGCGGCTCGTCGCGCTCGGCGGCTCGCCGGGCCACCTGCACGACGCGTCCGACTACGTCCCGACGATCACGCCGTTCGATCCCGAGATCCACAAGGCGCTCTTGTTCGAGATGATGCGCGAGAGCGGCGTCTCGCTGCTCCTGCACGCATGGTTCCTCGATGCCCTGCGCGACGGACGGCGCGTCGCCGGCGCGCGTTGCGCGACCGTCGGCGGCGTTCGCGAGCTGGTCGCCCATCGGACGATCGACGCGACGGCCGACGCGTACGTCGCCGCGAGCGCCGGCGTCCCGACGCAGCAGGGCGACGCGCGCGGGCGGGTGCAGCCCGCCTCGCTGATGTTCAGGCTCTCGCACGTCGATCTCGCCGTGCTCGCACAGTACCTGCGGCAGCACCCCGATCAAATGCGCAGCTCGCTCAAGACGCACGAGCGCACCCCGGATGCGCTGACGGCGGTCGCCGGATTGTACCAGCTCTGGGATGCGGCGCGCGAGCGCGGCGCCGTCACGGTGCCGCGCGAGCTGGTCTCGTTCTTCGCGACGCCCTATGCCGACGAAGTGACGGTCAACATGACGCGCGTGCTCGACATCGATCCGCTCGACCCCGACGACCTCACCCGCGCGGAGGTCGAAGCGCGCGCGCAGGTGATGCAGCTGCTGGACTTCTTCCGCAAGGACGTCCCCGGCTTCGCGAACGCGCGCATCGCGGCGACCGCGACGCAGATCGGCGTGCGCGAATCGCGCCGCATCGAGGGTGAGTACACGCTGACCGCCGACGACGTGCTGCACGCGCGGACGTTCGACGATGCCGTCGCCCGCAGCGCGTACCCGATCGACATCCACAACCCCACCGGGAGCGGGACGACGACGCACCGGCTCGCGCCGGGCGCATCGTACGAGATTCCGTATCGCTGCCTCGTCCCGAAGAACGTCGACGACCTGCTGGTCGCCGGGCGCTGCATCTCGACGACGCACGAGGCGCTCGCGTCGACACGCTTGACCCCGACGGTGATGACGCTCGGTCAGGCCGCGGGCACCGCCGCCGCGCTCTCGCTGCAGCGGAACGTGTCGCCACGCGAGCTCGACCCGGCGGTCTTGCGCGAGCGCTTGATCCGCGACGGCGTCGACCTGCGCCGCCCCGCACAACCTGTCCTGAGCTCGTCGAAGGATGCCTGACGTTCGGGCGCTCGCCACGGCGTACGGCGTCCGCGTGGAGTTCGCCCCGCTCGGGGACTGGGGCTCCGTGCGCCTGATCGCCGAGTACGATCCCGACGGGCCCATCATCCGCGTCAACACGCGCACGCTCTCGCCGCAGGGTGATCGTGAGGCGATCGATCGGGCGATTGCGCACGAGCTGTACCATCATCGTGAAGCGATCGGCGTGGTGAAGCGAATCGCCGGGCGCCACGCCCGCGAAGCGGCGGCCGATGCGTTCGCCGAACGTCTGATCGGCGCGCGCGCGTGACGTACGTTGCGGGGATCGACGGAGGGCAGTCCTCGACGACCGCCGTCGTCGTCGATCGGAAGGGCATCGTTCGCGGGCGCGGCGTCGCCGGCCCGGCGGATCACGTCGACGAGCCGCCCGGATCGACGAAAGCGGCCGACGCCTGCACGGCGGCGCTGACGGCGGCGACCGACGCCGCCGGGTTGCCGCGCGAGACGCGCTTCGAAGCGGTGCGGATCGGCCTCTCCGGCTACGACGACGGGTTCGACGGCGCCCGGCCCGCGTTCGCCGCCGCGACGGTGCGGCTGCAGCACGACGCCCCGATCGCGCTCGCCGGCGCGTTGCCGAGCCGTCCCGCGATCGTGGTGATCGCCGGAACCGGCTCCGTCGCCTACGGCGAGGACGGCGCCGGCGCGTCGGTGCGGATCGGCGGCTGGGGATTTCTGTTCGGCGACGCGGGGAGTGCGTTCGCCGTTGCGCGCGACGCGCTGGCGCTTGCGATGAGCGAGGAGGATCGGGGCAACGCGAGCCCGCTCGGCGAGGCCGCGCTCGCGTTTTTCGATCGCCGCGATCTGCGCGAGCTCGCGACCGCGGCGTTGCAAGGCCGCATCTCGCGCGGAGGCCTCGCCGGGTTCGCTCGCGTCGTGCACGACGCGGCCCGGCTCGGCGACGCAGGGGCGGACGGGATCGTCGATCGCGCGGCGGCGGCGCTCGCCGAACTTGCGGCCGACACGATCGCGCGGCTCCGGCTCGGCGAGCGGCAGGTGCGGGTCGCGTTCAGCGGCGGGGCGTTTCGCAGCGACGCGTTTCTCGTCCGCACGAGGGCACGGCTCGCCGCCCTGGTGCCGAATGCTACCGCGGTGACGCCACGCTACGACCCGGCGATCGGTGCAGCGCTGCTCGCGTTCGCCGACGCGGAGCTGCCCGTTCCGGAACGAATCGTCGAATGACCTCCGCCGGGCGTCCCGCCGCCGATCTCCTCCTGGCCCGCCTGCGGGGAGGCTTGATCGTCTCGGTGCAAGCCGAAGCCGGCTCGCCGCTCAACGCACCCGACGAGATCGCGCTAATCAGCCGCGCGGTCGTCGCGAACGGAGCGGTCGGCGTCCGCGCCGAGGGGCTCGCGCGGTTGGGCGCGGTACGCCGCGCGGTGACGGTACCGATCATCGGGATCGTGAAACGCGCCTATCCCGGTTTCGCGCCCTACATCACGCCGAGCGACCGCGAGATCGCCGAGGTCGTCGCGACCGGAGCGGAGATCGTCGCGTTCGACGCGACCTCTCGCGCGCGTCCCGACCACCGCGACGTCGCGGCGGTGATCGCCGCGATCCACGCGCGCGGTGCGCTCGCGATGGCGGACTGCGCGAGCGCCGCCAACGTGCGCCGCGCCGCCGATGCCGGCGCCGAGATCGTCGGGACGACGCTCTGCGGCTACACGGAGGAGACCGACGGGACGCCGCTGCCCGCGCTCGAGCTCGTGCGCGTCTGCGCCGAGAGCGGTGCGTTCGCGATCTGCGAAGGCGGGATCGCGTCGCCGGGCGACGTGCGTGCGGCCTTCGCCGCCGGTGCGCACGCGGTCGTCGTCGGCACCGCGATCACCAACATCGACGTGCTCGTCCGGCGGTTTTCCGCCGCCGCGCCGCACGGCCCGCATCCATGACCCCGAGGGTCGTGCGGCATCCCGAGCCGGTCATCCTGAGCCTGTCATCCTGAGCCTGTCGAAGGGCGAAGGGCGAAGGGCGAAGGGCCGAGCGACCGAGCGCGCGCATCCGATAGAAGTCCTCGCCGGCCGTTGGGAAGTTCTTCATAGTAGGAAGTCGTCGAGGCTCGGGTGGAGAAAGCGGCGGATCGAACCCCGCTGGGGAGAGCACCAGAGAGGATCAGTTGGCACAGCGCGTCGTCAAGCCGAAGACGAACCTCGGGCCGGGGTTCTGGCCCGTCACGGCCTTCATCGCGGTCCTCTCCGCGGTCATGGTGTACCTCGTGGAGACCAGCCCGCTCCCGATCGGCCTGATCCAGGCCGGGGCGCCGGCCGACTCCATCGACGCGCTCTTCCGGTTCCTCGGCGCGGTCGCCGCGGTGATCTTCAACATCGTCGTGATCTACACGATCTACTTCGGGATCGTGTTCGCCCGCCCGAAAGGCGCGCCGCCGAACACGATCGGGGTGCAGATCCACGACGCTCCCGTGCTCGAGTTCTGGTGGACCGCGATCCCGACGATCCTGGTCGTCATCCTCTCGATCTACTCGGTGAAGATCTGGGCCGACCTGCAGAACTCGCAGGGCGACGTGCTGACGGTCGAGGCGATCGGCTATCAGTTCGGTTTCCAGTTCCGCTACCCCAAGGTGAAGGGGCTGGTGAACGAGATGCACCTCCCGCTGAACACGCCGACGACGATCCACGTCACCTCGCGCGACGTGATCCACGGCTTCTGGATCCCCGAGCTGCGGATGAAAGCCGACATGGTGCCGGGTCTGATCAACACGATTCGCGTGACGCCGACCGTGCCGGGAACCTACCACATCATCTGCAGCGAGTTCTGCGGCGTCGCGCACAGCGCGATGGACCAAAAAATGGTGATCGAGAGCCAGCAAGCCTTCGCGAAGTGGTTCGCGCGCCAGGCCGGCGGCTCGGGATCGAGCGGCGGCGGCGGGACGGCGATCGCGATCGATAAGGGCCACGCCGACGCCGGTCAGAAGCTGTTCGGCCAGAAGTGCAGCGCGTGCCATTCGGTCGGCCCGTTCGACCAGAAGCAGGTCGGTCCGGGGCTGGGCAAGATCTTCAACGATCCCGCGCATCCCAAGCTCGTGAACGGAGATGCTCCGACGCCCCAGAACGTGGCGAAGATCATCCAGAGCGGTTTCCAAGGTGACATGGGCGTGATGCCGAGTGCGCAGGTGAACCAGCTGTCGAACCCCGACATCGCGAACCTGGTCGCGTACCTCGCGAGCCTTTCGAAGAAGTAAACGGAGAGATTTGATGGCGACGGTTGCACCCGGGGTGCCGACGGGCCCGTATCACGCGGTTCTCGACCACATCCACCCCGAGCCGACGAGCTTCATCCGCAAGTACGTCTTCTCGATCGACGCCAAGGTCATCGGGATCCAGTACATGATCACGGGTGGGATCTTCTTCGTGATCGCGGGGCTGCTGGCCGAGATCATCCGCACGCAGCTGCTCTCGCCGCACGGCGCGATCCTGAGTGCCGCGACCTACAATTCGGTCTACTCGATGCACGGTTCGGCGATGGTCTGGTTCGTCGTCATCCCGCTGCTGACGGGCGCCTTCGGCAACTTCGTGATGCCGATGCAGATCGGCGCCCGCGACGTCGCCTTCCCGTGGCTGAACCTGGTCGCGTTCTGGATCTTCCCGGTCGCCGGCGTGATCCTGTTCAGCTCGTTCCTGGTCGGGGCGCCGGACGCCGGCTGGACCGAGTACCCGCCGATCTCGCTCCAAGGGCCGCCCGGGACGAACCTGTGGTGCATCGCGGTCTTCCTGATCGGGATCAGCTCGACGATGACCGGGATCAACTTCCTGGTCACCATCTACAAGATGCGCGCGCCGGGGATGACGTTCACCCGCATGCCGCTCTTCGTATGGGCGCAGTTCGCGACCACGCCGCTGCTGTTCATCGCCACGACGGCGCTCGGCGCCGCGCTGGCCGCGCTGTTCATCGAGCGTGTCTTCGGCGTCCCGTTCTACGACCCCAAGCGCGGCGGCTCACCGGTCTTGTGGCAGCACATGTTCTGGTTCTACTCGCACCCCGCGGTCTACATCATGATCATCCCGGGCTTCGGGATCATCTCCGAAGTGCTGCCGACCTTCGCGCGGAAGCCGATCTTCGGCTACAAGATGATCGCGTTCAGCTCGGTCGCGATCTCGCTGCTCAGCTTCTCGGTCTGGGCGCACCATATGTTCACCTCCGGGATGGTGCCGTGGCTGCAACTGCCGTTCATGATCATCACGATGGTGATCGCGATCCCGACCGGCGTGAAGATCTTCTCCTGGATGGCGACGCTCTGGGGCGGCTCGATCAACTGGAAGACCCCGCTGCTGTACGCGACCGGCTTCTTGATCACGTTCACCTACGGGGGCCTCACCGGGTTCTTCCTTGCCGCCGTTCCGCTCGACTACCACGAGCACGGTACGTACTTCGTCGTCGCGCACTTCCACTACGTGCTCTACGGCGGCTCGATCATGTCGCTGTTCGCGGGCATCTACTATTGGTGGCCGAAGATGACCGGGCGGATGTACAACGAGAAGCTCGGCCAGCTGCAGTTCTGGCTGACCTTCATCGGTTTCAACGCGACGTTCACGCCGATGCACTGGCTGGGGCTGCTCGGAATGCCGCGGCGCGTCGCGACCTACGACCCGCAGTTCCAGTTCTGGAACCAGTTCGCGTCGATCTCGTCGTACGTGATGGCGCTCGGGACGGTGCTGTTCTTCTACATCCTCTTCGATAGCATCCGGAACGGCAAGAAGTCAGGACCCAACCCGTGGGGCGCACGGACGCTCGAGTGGATGGTCTCCTCGCCGCCGCCGTACTACAACTTCAAGAAGATTCCGGCCGTCCTCGCGGCGCCGTACGACTTCGGCAACCCGCTCCCGTACCTCGGCCTCGAGGCCGCGCCCGGCGCGACCGAAGCGACCCCGACGTCGGCGTCGCACCCGGTCCCGACGTACTAGGAGACGGCGAGCGTAATGGCTGTATCGGTGGCTACTCACGGCCACGACGCCCACGACGATCACGGCGGGCACGACGACGACATCATCTATCAAGAGACGCGCGACATGCGTCTCATGGGGTTCGTCCTGTTCCTCGTCTCGGACGTGGTGCTTTTCTCCTCGTACATCTTCGCGTATATCTATCTGCGCAACTCGATCCAGCCGAACTGGCCGCCGATCGTAGACGGCCACCAGCTGCCGCGGCTCGACACGGCGTTCGCCGCGTTCAACTCGGTCGTGCTGTTCGGATCGGGCGTCACGATGCACTACGCACTGGAGAGCTGGAAGCACGCGAACAAAGGCCGCTTCAACCTGTTCATGTGGCTCACGATCTTCCTCGGCCTGGACTTCCTCGGCGGTCAGGGCTACGAGTACGCCCACGCGCAGATCGGCGGCTGGAGCGGAAACATCTTCGGCGCCTCGTTCTTCACGCTGACCGGAATGCACGGGATCCACGTCTTCCTGGGCGTGTGCTTCTTGTTCGCGCTCTGGCTCCAGACCCAGCGCGGGGTCTACACCGAGCACCGCTTCTTCGGACTCACCGCCGGAACGCTGTACTGGCACTTCGTCGACGTGATCTGGGTCGTGCTCTTCTTCCTGTTTTATCTGTGGTGAAAGCGAAAGTGATGATGGAGCGAGCGCAGCAGAATCCCGCCATGCCGCCAGGTTTGTTGCGAGCTCGGACCGGGGGGCCCACGCAACGCGTGGGGGGCGCGCAGCCCGGGGCGGAGCGCCGTTAAATGGATCTAGCCACCATTGAGAAGGTCGTTGCATTCGTGGGGGCGCTGATCGTGTTCGCGTTCGCCTTGGTCGGCCTGCGCGGCGAGTGGCCGAAGAACGGGCTCGACGACAACGTCACCAAAGTGCTGCTGGGCCTGATGGCGTTCGGGTGCGTCTTGGTCGTTCTCGCGTGTTTCGGCGTGCTTCCGCACGGCGGAGGAGGTGCCTGATGCACGACGTGGAGGACGAACGCGGTGTTCCGATCTCGAGCGGCATCCCGCCGCTCGTGATGTGGGCCGGCATCGCGGGCGTGGTGCTGATCTTCGTGATCGCGGGGATGGTCGTCGGGACGTCCGGGAACAACCACGTCTGGCCCGCCGGTAACACCCTGACGATCAAACTGTAGGAGCCGAACGGGTCAGACGATCTCTTCCTTGCGGCCGTGGATCCCGACGCCGAGCGGCGAGATGCGGGCCGGCAGCACGCCGGTCGGCCGGCCGTCGACGTGATGGACGCCCCCGTACTCGCTGAACTCGCACAGCGCGGGGCGTGTGATGGCGGGTAGCTCGATCTCGCCGAGCGTCGGCCACTCGCAGGCGACGATCTCTTTCTCGGTCAGCACGGCGACGTAGCCGTTGCAGTCCTCGGCCGACTCTCGGTCGCGCGGGCGGTAGCGGATGTAACCGTCGACGATGTAGATCGGTCGCAGCGTGTGGGCGAGGGCGCGAGCCGGCGCGAGCATGACGCCCAGCATCCACGCCACGCACGCGAGGACGCCTAGCCCGAAGACCGGGGCGATGACGACGATGTCCGAAAGAACCTTTCCGCCCGAGAGCTTAGGAGCCCAGAACACGCCGATCGTGATGGCCGCGAACACCAGCCCGCACAGCAGCGGTTCGACGGCGATGGTGAGCCGCCCGAAAAAGCCCGTCAGCACGACGCGGCGCTCGGCGCGCGTCCACGGCCGCCGGATCAGCGTCTGCGCGCGGTCGTCCGCGCTGAGCCGGCTGGGCCGCACGCCGTGGATGATCTTCGTCGTGTCGATCATGCTGCTGTTCCCTGGATACGCGAGCGCCGCTGTGCGCCTGCACGGCGTCGTCCTGGCCGTGACGCCGAAGACCGGTGAGGTCATCGTGCGCCACGATGCGTTCGGCACGATGCCGGCGATGACGATGCCGTTCCGTATCGTTCCCCGCGAGCGGGCCGCACAACTGCTGCCCGGGGCGACGATCGAAGCCGACGTCAGCACGAAGACCGAGCCCTGGACCCTCTCCAACGTGACCAGCTCGAGCGCGCAGGCGCTCACCAGCGAGACCTCGCCGCTGAGACGGGTGACGCCGCTCAAGATCGGCGACGTCGTGCCCGACACCCCGTTTCTCGACCAGACGGCAAAGCCGTTCCGCTTCTCCCAGCTGCGCGGCAAGGACGTCGTTCTCTCGTTCATCTACACGCGCTGTGCCGACGCGCGGATGTGCCCGCTGATCAGCGCGAAGTTCGCGAAGCTCCAAGAACTCGCCGGGAAGCGCGATCTGCATCTGGTCGAGGTGACGCTCGATCCGACCTACGACCGGCCGCCGGTACTCGCGCGCTACGCCGGCGCGTACAAGGCCGACCCGCGGCGCTGGAGCTTGGTCGTCGGCGACGCCGAGCCGACGCTCGACTTCGCAGCGCAGTTCCACGTCACGGCGTTCCCCGACCCGAACATCGGGATCATCCACGCCGAGAACACCGTGCTGATCGGAGCGGACGGGCGAGTGCGGTCGATGATGAGCGACACGTCGTGGTTGCCCGCCGAGATCCTCGCGCAGGTCGACGCGAGCCACGGCGTCGCGAGCAATCCGCTCGCCCGGTTGAACCTGTGGCTCTCGTCGACCGCGGTCGCACTGTGCGGCAACAGCGTCGCCGGCTTCAGCGGCTTGGCTGACCTCGCCGTGGTCCTCGCGCTCTTCGCGTCGCTCGCCTATCTCGTCTACCGCCTGGCGCGAAAGATCTTCGTCGAGAGCCCCTGACCGGAGCTGGCCGGCGATCGCGCATGCGTCATGCAGCTTTGCGCGCGTGGTCGAGTTCGGCGCGCCGCGATGCGAGCACGCCGGTGAGCAGTGCCGCGACGACCGCGATCGCGGCGAAGACGAAGTACGCGACGCGATAGCCGTTCACCACGTCGCCGTGCGAACTCGCGACGCCGCCGCCGAGCGATCCGCCGATGATCTGCCCGACGATCAGCATGATCGAGAGCATGCCGACCGCGCTCGCGCGCTGGTTCGCGCCCACCCGGTTGCTGATGATGTAGCGCGTCGGCGCCCCGAGCAGCGCGCCGAACCCACATCCCGCGACGACCATCGCCAGCAGCGCGAGCGGCAACCGCGCAAAGCCGAGCGCGAAGATCAGCATCCCGAGCGCCGTCAGCGTGCTCCCGGCGGCGAGCACCGCGCGGCTCCCGACGACGTCGAGCAGCCGGCCCGAGAGCGGGATCACCGCGACGAAGCAGAGCGCGCCGAGCGCTGCCACCATCCCCGCGGCGGCATAGCCGAGGTGCTCGCCCGCAACCAGCGCCGCCGGGATGAAGAAGAGCGCGCCTTCCAGCATCCCGATCAGAATCTCGAGCGCGTAGGTGACGAGCAACTGGCGGTCGGCAAGGAACGCCGGCGGAAGCACCGGCTGCGCGGCGCGCCGTTCGGCGAGCGCGAACAGCGCGAACGCGATCACCGCGATCGCAACCAGCGCCCAGGCGCGCAGCGGGTCGACCGATCCGCCGACCGCGTACAGCCGCGTCAACAGGCCCATCGTTGCGAGCAGGCCGACCGCGAGCGTGACGACGCCGGCGACGTCGAGCGGGCCGCGGGCGTTCGCGGCGTTCGCCGGCACCGTCGTGCGCGCCATCACGATCACCACGATCGCAAGCGGTACGTTGAGCGCGAAGATCCAGTGCCACGAGATGAAGTGCGTGATCGCGCCGCCGATCACGGGGCCGATCACGGCGGCCACACCCCACGTCGCCGCGATCAGCCCGAGCGCCGCGCCGCGCCGCTCGAGCGGGATGCGGTCGGCGATCGCCGCCGTCGCGACCGGGAAGATCCCGCCGGCACCGGCCGCCTGGATCGCCCGCGCGGCGAGAAAGATGCCGTAGCTCGGCGCGGCGATCGCGAGCACGCTCCCGGCCGCAAAGATCGCGACGCAGGCGATGTAGACCGGACGCCGGCCGTACTGATCCGCGAGCTTCGACATCACCGGGATCGCGACGACGTTCGCCAGCAGGTAGAGCGTGAACACCCACGCCAGATCGCGCGGTCCGATCCCGAACGCCGCGCCGAGCGCTGGGAGCGCCGGTGAGAGCACGCCCAGGTCGAGCGCTCCGGCGAACACGCCGAGCCCGAGCGTGACGAGCAGCGGAACGGTGCTGCGATCGAGCTGGTGACCGGCGACCGTGGTTTGGGCGGTAGTTGCCATCGCGGCGGCGCTCAGGTCACGTGCGGAAGCTGGATCACGCGGTCGAGTACCATCGCCGCGCACATGAGGGCGAGATACAGCAGCGAGTATTTGAACAGCACCCGCGCGTAGCGCTTCGTCGGATCGCCGCTGACCTTCCACGCATCCCACAGGAACACGGCGCCGAGGATCAGCGCGCAGCCGCCGTAGCACGGGCCCAGGACGTGGAGCGGGAAGAACGCCAGCGAGACACCGACCAACACCAGCGAGTAGATCACGATCTCGCGTTTGGTGTGGGCGATGCCCTTGACGTTGGGCATCATCGGGATCCCGGCTTTGTCGTAGTCGACGTTCGTCATCAGCGCGAGCGCCCAGAAGTGCGGCGGCGTCCACAAGAAGATCACCGCGAAGAGCGCGAACGCGGGCGAGCCGAGATGGCCGGTCACGGCGGCCCAGCCGACGAGCGGCGGAACCGCGCCGGCGGCACCGCCGATCACGATGTTCAGCGGCGTCACGCGCTTCAGCCACATCGTGTAGATCACGACGTAGTACGCGTTTCCGGCCAGCGAGAGCCACGCCGCCAGCGGGTTGACGAACGCGTAGAGCATCGCGAAGCCCGCGCTTTGCGCGAGTGCCGCGAAGATCAGCGCGTCGCGCGCCGAGATCGCCCCGCGCGCAACGGGGCGCAGCTTGGTACGGTTCATCAGACGGTCGATGTCGCGGTCCCACACGCAGTTCAGCGCGCCCGCCGACGCCGCCGAGAGCGCGCCGCCGAGCAGCGTCCAGACCGTGAGCAGCAGCGGCGGAACACCGCGCGCCGCCATCACCATCGCCGCGAGCGTGGTGATGAGCAGCAGGTAGATGATGCGCGGCTTGGTGAGCTCGTAGTAGTTCTCGATCGCGCCGCGCAGACGGCTCTTGGGTCCGGGCAGGCGCGGGAGCGGTGCGCCGTCGATGCGCGAGAGCGTCGAGCTCATCCGGGCGACCGTTCAGCGGCGTCCGGCGGCAGCGCGCTCACCCGGCGCGGAGCAACGGCGACGGCGACGGTGCCGTCGACCGCAGCGAAGACCAGCGCGGCGACGAACGCGACGAAGGCTGCGCAGGCGTTCGCGGCGTGCGCCTCGCGCAGCAGCGTCGGCAACTGCCAGGCGACGTTCGCGATCCCGAGCATCACCTGCAGCACGACCAGCGCGTAGGCGATGAGGGTCGCGACGCGGACGCGCGCCGTCGTGCCGAACGCCGCCATGTACGCGGCGACGGTGGCCAGCCCGAAGAAGCCGGCCGCGATCCAGCGGTGCGCCATCTGGGCCAGCTGCGCCGGATCCGAACCGATCCACGACCCACTGTCGCACGCCGGGAGCGTCGAGCACGCCAGCCCTGCACCGCTCGAGCTGACGTACGATCCGGCCAGCATCGTCAAGAATGCAAGCCCGGCGCAGACGGCGAGGACGGCGCCCATGACGGAACCGCGGACGACGACGGGGCCCGGCGCGACGATCGCCAGGAGAGCGAGCGCGGTGAGACCGGCGAGCAGCAGCATCGCGGTGCCCCAGTGGACGACCACCGACCACGGAGTGTTCGAGAGCGCCACGGTCAAGCCGCCCAGCGCGACCTGCACGATAAAGACCGCGCCGATGTAGGCGAGGACGAGCGGAACGCCGCCGATCCGGCGGCGCGCCCGCCAACCGGTCCACAATGCGCCCAGCGCGAGGATTCCGACGACCAGGGCGACCAGCCGATGCGACCACTCCAGTGCCACCGCACCGTCGAGCGCCGGGACCAGCGCGTGCCGGCAGAGCGGCCAGTCGGGACAGGTCATCCCGGCGCCGTTGATTCGCACCCAGCTCCCCAGCACGGCGAGCAGGAACGCCGAAACGGCAGCCGCCAGCGAAAAGGCGCGGAACATCCCTAGTACCGTACCGCCCGAAGGGCGGGCGCGAAACGACTCAGGTCGTCAACAGCCCGAGGTTGCCGCGATGCTGTGGTCCGCGGCCAGCCCTTCGTCGGTCTGAATGCCGTGCGTCAGACCGTCCAACGTGTCGCCGAGATACTGGAGCTGCTTGTTGTAGTTCGGGAGCGGCGGGATCGTCGGCGCCGCGCTTATCTGCTGCTGCTGCTGCGAGCCTGCCAAGACACGGGCGGCGCCGGGCGGCACGGGGTTTGCCTGCTGCATGAGGTCGCGCGCCTCCGTCGCCTCTTCGCGACCCCGCATGATCGTGATGTCGCGCATGAATTCGACCGCCGCCTTCTTCTGCCGGCCGAGCGCGCCGCCCAGCGCGTCGGCGAAGGTCTTGAGTTCCTCCTGGCGCTTCGGGTCGGGCGACGTCTTGGCATACTCGCGCAGCTTCTTCACTTCGCCGTCGCCCGCGGACGATGCGACGCGCATCGCTTCGGCCTGCTTCATCAACGCGTCGATGGCATTGCGGCGCTGCAGGAAGTTCAGCTTGTCGTAGTCGGTGTTGTGCAAGTTCGTCGAGATGATCGCGAGCGTACGATCGTTGTCGAGCGCGTTCGTGATCGCACCGTTCGCGTGGGCGACGATCGGTACGCAGGCGGGGAGCGCCCTGACGCGACCGATCTCGGTCAGCGGCGTCGGCCGCGCCGCATTGCTGGTCGCCGGTGCGGTGCCGGTTGCCGGCGCCGCGCTGGCTGCGGGCGCAGGCTCGCTCGCGGCAAGGGCGAGGACGATCGGCAGAAGCATCAGCATGGCGGAACTCCCCAAATGGAGGTAGCCGACTTCCGTCGCGACCGCGGGGTATCCTCGGTGCGAACTGTCGAACGACCGACGCCGATGCGGCGCGTCCTTGCCGCCCTCGTGACGGCCGTCGTCCTCGCCGGCTGCCGCGAGGTGCGGGTCAACACGGTTCGCACCGGGACCACCCCTGTCGTGGGACCCCGGGAGATCGTCGTCGTGCGCGACCGGCGGACGCTCGACTCGCTTGGCGTTGCAGTCTCCGCCGACTTCCGCCACGAGTTCGCCGTCGTGCTGCTGATGGGTCCGCACAAGGAAACAGGTTGGACCCAGATCGTCGAGTCGATCCGGCCGAACACCGACCGGATCCGGATCGTCGCCTTCGAACGCGCCGCGCTCGACGGCGGCGAGCCGGCACCGCGGGAGTACCGGACCTACACCATCTGGCTCGTCCCGAACGTCGCCTACCGGGCCGGCTCGCGCGTCGAGGTGGTCTCTCCATCGGGCGAGCCGATCGCCTCGACGACGCTGAGGTAGTGCTCGCCGATGCGCCGCCGGGGGACCTGGCGCGGGTCCTCGACCGGGGCGGCATCCCGAACGTCTCGAGCCGAACCGCGCTCGCCGAGGCGCCCGCAGAAGCCGCGCGCCGCGGCGGGCTCAGCGTCCGCGTCGGGGTCCATGGCGATGGATTTCCGAAGGCATTGGCCGATGGTGCCGATATTCTCTCTGTTGGGATGCAGTTCACGGCGCGCGTTGAGCACGACGGAACCGACCCGCGGGTGCTGGTCGGCGCGTCGGACGACGTGGACGAGTTCGCCGCGCAGGCCGGGATGACGTCGCACGAGCTCGTAGTAGGGTTGGCTTGGAGATGACGCCTGCGGTCGACGCGCTGACGCGCTTCGACGGTACGATCACCCGCTTGGGGATCGTCCTGAGCCCCGACGGTTCCCCCTTCGAACGCGAGGGCGTCCTCAATCCGGCGAGCGCCACCGCGCGCGACGGAACCTTTCTGCTCTATCCGCGCGCGGTCGCCGAGGGCAACGTTTCGCGCGTCGAGACGTGCCGCGGAATCCGTGCGGGAGACGACCTGCGGTTCGAGCGAACCGGCTTCGCGCTCGAGCCCGAGGCGCCGTACGAAGTGCGCAGCACCCCCGGCGGGATGGGCTGCGAAGATCCGCGCGTCACGTTCATCCCTGCACTCGACCGGTACGTGATGGCGTACACGGCGTTCGGTCCGGACGGTCCGCGCATCGCGATCGCGCTCTCCGATGACGCCGTGCACTGGGAACGCTTAGGACTCGTGCGCTTCGCTGAGGGCCTGCATCAAGGCGACGACAAGGACGGCGTGTTCTTCCCCGAGCCCGTGCTCTCGCCCGACGGCGTGCGGTCGATCGCGTTCTACCACCGCCCGATGCTGCGGCTCTCGACGATGGACGGACGCGGTGCGATCCCGACCCTGCTCGACCTGCCGCCGGCCGAGCGCGAGTGCACGCGCATCGCATACGTCCCGCTCGAGCCGGTGCTGCGCGACGTGCGCAACGTGCTCGATGCGCGTGAGAGCGCGCTGGCGATCGTGCCCGATGCGTCGTGGTGTCAGATCAAGACCGGTGCCGGAACGCCGCCGGTGCGCATCGCCGAAGGCTGGTTCTCGATCTTCCACGGCGTGAACGCGCGCGAGATCGGTGACGGTTCGTACGCGATGCAGTACAGCGCCGGCTTCGTGGTCCACGACGCCGAACGGCCTCACATCGTCCGCTATCGATCGCAGAATCCCGTCATGGTCCCCGAGGGTGTGGACGAGACGCACGGGATCGTGAGCAACGTCGTGTTCCCGACCGCGATCGACCAACGAGGCGAGCGCGACTACGAATTCTACTACGGGATGGCCGACGCGCGGATCGGGCGCGCGCGGCTCCAGCTCGCCGCCCCGTTCGCCGCCGCGGAGGAACCCGCAGCATAATACAGCGCGACATGTGGCGCTACTACCTGATCGCGGCGCTGATCGTCCTCGCAGTGGGGAGCGTGCTGTTCGCAAACCGGCTCGCCTCGAACGGCTGGAAGCTCAACGCGCAGACCCCTGGGTCGCCGCCGCCGGCGCATCCCGGGCCGAACGAGGGGTTCGTGACGACGCCCGAGCCGAACTTCAGCGGCCAAGGCGGCTGGGTACTGAGCGCGCTCCCGGGCTGCTTCGAACAGCTCTCGTCGATCGAAGGGCCCTCGCTCGCGCTGACGTTCCACATCCCGCCCGCTCGCGAACGCATCCTACCGGGGACGTCGCTGCGCAGCGGTAACTGCACGATCTTGGTGCGCGATCACGACGTGTGGATCTACCGCGGCGGCGACCGCGTGCGCGTACCGTCCGAGGCGCGGCTCTACGGCACCAAGGACGGCCTCACGCTGGTCTACGATCACGCCGGCCGAACGCAAGTGCGCATCTACCGGCGCCTGTAAGCGGAAATCGCGCGCGTGTTTACCCTGATCGACGACGCACGGTGCGCAGGATGAAGACCACCAGCAGCGCCATGATGGCGAACGGAACGAACTGGAAGAGATAGCTGGAGACCGGTCTCTCGTAGGGCGGTCCGGCGTTCGTGAGCGCGACGTCGGCGCCGCTGCGGCGAATCAGCGGACCGAGATCGCGATCGGCGGGAACGTTCGCGCTGAGCCGCTGGCCATCGTTCAATTCGAGCGTCACGGTGCGCGCCGGGATCGTCACGCGGCGCACATCGTGCCGGTCGAGGTGGGCGACCATCGCGGTGACATCGGTCGTCTTCTCCGGCGACGGCACAAAGACGAGCTTGTCGACGATGAAGATCACCAGGATGAAAAGGCCCAAGACGACCAGGATCGAGGTCACCCACCTGGGCGGTCCGAAATTTCGGTTGGGATTTCCCGTCAAGTACATCGTCAGCTTCGTACCCCGCACGAGCGAGACCCCCCCTGCGCGAGTGGCACGGCGCCTCCGTGTCGAAGGGGCTTAGGTCATGGAACTCCGCGAGGAAGTCGCCAAGCGGCGCACGTTTGCGATCATTTCGCACCCCGACGCCGGCAAGACGACCCTCACCGAGAAGCTCCTACTCTACGGCGGGGCGATCGTTACGGCCGGTCAGGTTGCGGCGCGCCGCCGCGCGCGGGCCGCGACCTCGGACTGGATGGAGCTCGAACGCGAGCGCGGGATCTCGATCACCTCGACGGTCCTGCAGTTCCCATACCAAGGCTACACGATGAACCTGCTCGACACGCCGGGTCACCAGGACTTCGGCGAGGACACCTATCGCACGCTGCTCGCCGCCGACGCGGCGGTGATGCTGATCGACGCGGCGCGCGGTGTCGAGCCGCAGACGAAGAAGCTGTTTGCGATCTGCCGCGCGCGGCGCATCCCGCTGTTCACCTTCATCAACAAGATGGACCGCCCGTCGCGCGATCCGCTCGAGCTGCTCGACGAACTCGAGAACGTGCTCGGGATCGGCGCGTATCCGATGAACTGGCCGCTCGGCAACGGCGAGACGTTCCGCGGCGTGTACGACCGCAACAGTCACGAAGTACACGTCTTCGAGCGCACGCATCACGGCGCGAAGCGCGCTCCGGTGACGACCAGCGACCGCAGCGATCCACAGATCGCCGCGTTGGTCGACGAGCGCACGTACCGTGAGTTCATCGACCAGCTCGAGCTGCTCGAGGGCGCGGGCGCGGATTTCGACCACGGCGCGATGCTGCGCGGCGACGTGACGCCCGTGTTCTTCGGCAGCGCCGTGACGAACTTCGGCGTCGAGCTGTTCCTCGACGCGTTCGTCAAGATGGGTCCGCCGCCGGCGCCGCACGTCGATGCGGAGCAGCACCGCATCGAGCCGACCGACGAGCGCTTCAGCGGGTTCGTGTTCAAGATCCAGGCCAATATGGATCCGCGCCACCGCGACCGGATCGCCTTCGTGCGGGTGTGCAGCGGAAAGTTCGAACGCGACATGACCGTGCGCAACGTGCGCACCGGGAAGGACGTGCGGCTGACGCGCGCGATGAAGCTCTTCGCCTCCGACCGCGAGTCGGTCGACGTCGCCTTCGCCGGGGACGTGGTGGGGCTGGCGAACCCCGGGGTCTTCGCGATCGGGGACACGCTGGCCGACGGCGAGGGGATCCGGTTCGAGCCGATCCCCGCCTTCGAGCTGGAACATTTCTCACTGGTCCGCAGTACCGACACGGCGACGTACAAATCGTTCCAGAAAGGGATCGCGCAGCTTCGCGAGGAGGGAGCGATCCAGGTGTTCTACCCCTATGGGCAGACCCGGATCGAGCCGATCTTGGCGGCGGTGGGTGCGCTCCAGTTCGAGGTCGTGAAGTACCGCTTGGAGTCGGAGTACAACGTGAAGACGGTCTTCCAGACGCTCCCGTACACAACCGCGCGCCGCGTTCGCGGCCCTTCGACAGGCTCAGGACAGGCTGAGGTCGGAACGGCGACGCTCGGCTCGAGCGCGCGCCTGGTCGAGGACTGGGATGGGAACGCGCTGGCGCTCTTCGAGAGCGCGTGGAGCATCAATCTCGTCCAGCAATGGAATCCCGGGCTGACGTTCGAGCCGTTCGGTGCGAGCGATCTGGCCCGCGAGGTACCGGCGTGAAGAACGTGACCCCGCCGGTCGCCGGCCCGCGGCCGGTGACGACACCGAACGCGAGTTCGCGCCGCAATCAAATCGTGATCCTGGCAGTCTTCGTCATCGTCATGGTGCTGCTGGTGAGAGCGTGCTCCGGCCGCGAGAACGCGAACGAACGGATGGCGCACGACCTGACGCAGGCGGTGCAGAACAACGACTATGCCGCGGTCGCGAAGCTCGAGAATACCGAGACGGCCGCCGAGATGGGGCACGGGCGACTCGGAACCGCGGCCGACCGGCTCGCGCCGCTCGGCAAGATCAAGTCGGTGAAAGAGAACACACCGACCGGCGACGGCGATCGCGTCCACGAGTTCGACGTGACGTTCGAGAACGGTTCGGTCCACGAGAAGATCCTCTTCGACCCGCAGGGCAAGATCTTCAAGTTCGCCTACGACCACGTGACGCGCAAGAAGTGATCGACGCCGGCTTCGCCGCCACGTTCGCCGACGTGCGCGCGGCGGCGGACCGGCTGGACGGCGTCGCGCACCGCACGCCGGTGGTCACCTCCGCGACGCTCGACGAACGCGTCGCGGCGCACGTGTTCCTGAAGGCGGAGAACCTCCAGCGGATCGGCGCATTCAAGTTCCGTGGCGCGTACAACACGATCGCGCAACTCTCGACGGAACGGAAGCGCGGCGGCGTCGTCGCGTTCTCGAGCGGCAACCACGCGCAAGGCGTCGCGCTCGCCGCGAAACTGCTCGACGTGCCGGCCGTCATCGTGATGCCCTCCGACGCACCGGCCGCGAAGTTCGCCGCGACCCGCGGCTACGGCGCCGAGGTCGTGACGTACGACCGCGAGCGCATGAACCGCGCCGAGCTGGCCGCTTCGATCGCGGCCGAACGCGGCGCCACGCTCGTGCCGCCGTACGATGATCCGGGGATCATCGCTGGAGCGGGCACCGCCGTGCTGGAACTGCTCGAAGACGCCGGCGCGCTCGACGCGATCCTCGTGCCGCTCGGCGGCGGCGGACTGCTCGCCGGATCGTGTCTCGCCGCATCCGAGCTCGCGCCGTCGGCCCGCATCTACGGCGTCGAGCCGGAGGCCGGCGACGACTGGGTCCGCTCGTGGCGCGAGAACCGCATCGTCTCCATCCCCGTCCCGAAAACGATCGCCGACGGACAGCAGACGCAGAGCCCCGGCGCGTTGACGTGGCCGATCGTTCGGCGCCTCGCCGCCGGAATCGTCACCGTGAGCGACGACGAGATCCGCGGCGCGATGCGCTTCGCGTTCGAGCGGCTGAAACTCGTCCTCGAACCGAGCGGCGCCTCAGCCCTCGCCGCACTCCTCTCCGCCAAAGCCGAAGTGCGCGGCACACGAGTCGGCATCGTCCTCAGCGGCGGCAATGTCGACCCGGTGACGTTCGCGGCTTGCATCGGCGTGTAGGGTCCGAAGCGTCGAAAACCTCCGTCATCCTGCGCTTGCCGTAACGTCGTCATCCTGAGCTTGTCGAAGGGCGGAAACCGTCAACGGACTCCCACCGGTTATCAGCAGTGATGCTGCATCGAAAATACGCCCGCTGCGCGAAGAACGACCGCGGCTGGTATGTCATCCGCGATCCGCAGACCCGCCGTGAATGGGCAACGCGCCTTCTCCGGGCACAGGACGGGCGGTGCGCGCTATGCCAGCACAAATTCGCGTCCGACGACATGAACGAAGCGCTCCGAAAGTCCTACGGGCCCACGTTCGACCATATCGTGGCTTACACGTCCGGCGGGTCGAGCGACATTGAAAACCTCCGCCTCGTGCATGACATCTGCAACCGGCGACGGGCAAGCGGAAAGCAGTTGTCGGTACCGTCGATTCCTCGGCAGTTGCGTAGCAAGAGGCCCTCGGGGCACCCCAATTCCGCAAACTCGTCTCGGGACGAGTTGGGCGAGAAGGATTTTCGCGGGCCTCAAAGGACCGGGTCGCCTCGATAGCCCGAGCGCCCCCTCGCGTTGCCTTGCCAGGGAGGCTAATTCCTGCGATGCCGTCGAACGTTGAGCATCCCGTCTCCTGCCCGGGAGCGTTCATGCGGGCGTACGCCGACAGACCTGTGGCGAAGCCACTCGACCCCGCCGTAGCGGACGTACGGACGCCGCGTGCGATCCTTCCGGCCGTAGGCGCGCTGCATCGCCTCGATCGCATATCATTAGAGTCCCGTGCAAGCAACACCGCGACCGGCGTACTGCAGCGCTTGCGGTACGAAAAAGGAAGCGCGGAGGAAGTCAAGTTCGTAACGGAGCGGCCGAAGGTGACCGGAATCCGCAAAGTACCGACGGAAGAGGTGCACAACAACGTGAAGACGGCCGGCCACCAATTCCAGTTTACGGTTTCGCTCTTTAACCCTGACCCGCTGCCGGGCGGATTCAGATGGCTTGAACGAACGAATAAGCCGTACGACGCCGCGATGGCACCGAACGAATGGACGGACATGCGGGCCGCGCATCCGAACAACGCGGACATGTTCGGTCCCTATGAAGCACAGACCGAGACGTATACCGAGATGATGTTCGTCGATGCGCCGGCGACATCGTTTTACTTGGAGGACGCCGAACCTGGGCCCGACGGTGCGGCGGCCGAGGAACGCCGGCACAACCGCGAACAAGGTCGAAGCCGCAGTCGGACGCTGGCGTTCTCGATTCAATTCACGGGCGGAGACGAGGACCACGGACGCCAAGCCGTCGACCTACGAGCCGAGCAAGTGATCGTCTTCAACGAACGTGGCGATGCCGTGCAGAACGGCCTCAGCTTCACCCCGATCCGAACGATCGATGGGCTCGTCGACTAAATCTGCCCATAGCGACCAGTCCGCGCGACTACGGTTTGAGTGTCGTTGAGCGCACCGGGACTCCTCGGTCACACCACCGCGGGCATCGCGCTCCTGAAGCGCGGTGCCCGTCGTCTTTTCGTAGCGCCGGCGTTTATCGCGCGTGACCGGGCCTGCCCAACTCGTAGAATTGCGGGTTGGGGCGCATGTCCATGAAGCCGGCCATTCGGTTCGAGAAGCCGAAGAAGCCGGCGACGGTGGCGATGTCCCAGGCGTCCTGATCGGTCAGGCCGACGGCCTTGAGCTCGGCCAGCTCTTTGTCGCTCGCCGCGAAGCCCGGCTCGTTCACCCGCGAGGCGAAGGTCAGGATCGCGCGCAAACGCGGCGCGAGATCCGCCGTGCGCCAATTGGTCGCGATCTGGTCGGCGACGACCGCGTCCTTGCCGATGATCCGCAGCGCGGCACCGTGGGCGGTGACGCAGTACAGACACTCGTTCTCGGCCGAAACGGCGACGACGATCGCCTCGCGCTCGGCGCGCGAGAGCCCGCTCGGGCCCTTCATGATCAGGTCGTGATAGTGCATGAACGCGCGGAAGTGCTCCGGGCGCTTCGCGTACGCGAGGAAGACGTTCGGCACGAACCCGAGCTTCGAACGCGACTCCTCGATGACGGCCCGCACGTCGTCCGGCATCTCGTCGAGCGTGGGGGCGCCGAAGCGCGAGGGCGCCGCGTTGTGCGCGGCGCCCTCGTTGAACGGCGGGTGGCTACTTGGGCGCGACGAGGTTCCCGCAGGAGACATAGATCGGGATCTCCTTCGTCGACTTGTGGACGTTGATCGCGAACGGTGCCTTCTCGAGCTGGGCGATCGTGACGCCTTCGACCGTCGTCTCGGACTCACCGTCGTGTATGGTGTGTAGCGGGTACGTCGGCTTCGGATCGAGCTTGTCGCACGTCCCTTTGTGAATGTGCGCGGGCTGGTCGACCTCTGAGCCGTCCATGCGCAGCTTGACGATCAAACCTTTGGCGCCGTCGAACAGCGTCGCGGTCCCTTTCTCGCCAGAGTTGTTCTGCGCAAGGAGCCGGAAGTGGATCGGCTTCTTCGACGCCATCGGCGCCATCGTCTGCGCGGTCGCCGCAAACACGACGGCCGTGCCGAGCGCGAGCGACGATAGGATCGTTTTCGTCATGCGTTCTCCTACTTCGCGACGTCGCCGCACGACACGTAGGTCGGAATGTCGGTCAGCGACTTGTGGACGTTGATTGCGGACTTGCCGATCAGCTCGCCGATCGTGACGCCGGGTACGGTCGTCACCGACATGCCGTTGACGACGTTGTGCAGCGGATACTCCGGCTTGGGATCGAGCTTCGCGCAACTGCCCTTGTGGATGTGCGCGGGCTGCGGGCCCTTGGCGTTCTTGATGTGGATCGTGACGACCAGACCCTTCGCCGTATCCCTGAGCACCGCGGATCCGGTCTCTCCGGAGCCGCCCAGTGCCTTCATCGGGACGGTGAGCGGCGCTTTCATCATCATCATGCCGCCCGTGCGTCCCATGTGCCCCGACGAACCGGTGGTGCCTTGCGCCCAGATCGGCGCGGTCGCCGCGAGCACGAGGGCCGCACTGAGCGCGGTCGCGGAAAGGACGAGTTTCACCGGATGATGCCTCCCTTGGCGGTCGAGGTAGCGGCCTTTCGCGCGGCGGCCTGCATCGCCTCCGGTCGGGCCGTTCAGACTTCCTTCATCACCGTTAGCGCGCTCTGAGCATCTCGCGGGCGGCGTTCATCCCCGGGGCGCCCATCACGCCGCCGCCCGGATGCGCCGCCGAACCGCACAGGAAGAGCTGCTTGACCGGCGTGCGGTAGTTCGCGTAGCCCGGTGCGGGACGGAACATGAACAGTTTGTTCAGGCTCATCGAACCCTGGAAGATGTTGCCGCCGGTCAGACCGAACGTCGCCTCGATATCGACCGGGGTCAGCACCTGGCGGTCGAGCACCGATGCTTTGAATCCCGGCGCGTACTCCTCGACGACGTCGAAGCAGCGGTCGGCGAACGCGCTTTTGGCCGCGTCGTCCCAGCTGGCGCCCTTGAGGTGGTACGGCGCGTACTGGCAGAACATCGACATGAGGTGCCGTCCCGGCGGCGCGACCGTCGAGTCGACCGCCGAGGGGATCGTGCACTCGACGATCGGATTCACCGACGGCCGGCCGTACTTCGCGTCGTCGTAGCCGCGCTCGATGTAGTCCTGGTCGGGGCAGAGATGGATCGTCCCGCGATGCTGCGGCCCGGCCTCGGTGCCGGGACATGCGGTAAAGTTCGGGAGCGCCGACAGCGCGACGTTGATCTTCGCCGACGCGCTGGCGTAGTCGATTCGGCGCAGCTCCGAGACGAACTCGGCCGGAAGCTGCGCCGGATCGAGGAACGTCTCGAAGGTCAGCCGGCAGTCGACGCCGCTCGCGACGGTGCGCGCGCGCAGCTCCTCGCCGCCGGCGAGCGCCACGCCGACCGCTGCGCCGTTCTCGACCACGATGCGGCTCACTTCGGCCTCAGTGCGGATCTCGACGCCGAGGTCCGACGCGGCTCGTGCGAGCGCTTGCGTGAGCCCGCCCATCCCGCCTTTCACGTAGCTCCAGACGCCGCGCGCGCCGTTGGTCTCGCCCATCACGTGATGGAACAGCACGTATGCGGTGCCCGGCATCGAGGGCGACGCGAACGCGCCGATGATCGCGTCGGTCGCGAGCGTCGCCTTCAACTGCTCCGATTCGAACCAGCGATCGAGGATCGGGCGTGCCGCTCCGGTGAGGATCTCGATCGCCTCGCCCATCGAACCGTCGAGCCCCTTGACCGCGAGGCCGAGCCGGCCCAACGCGAGCAGATCGCCGATCCCCGGCCGGACCGGGTTCGGCGGCGTCTGCAGCAGCGTCGGCTCGATCACCGTCGCCACGCGCTCCAGCATCTCGACGTACTTCGGGTAGTTCTCGGCGTCGCGCGCGCTGAATTTCGCGATCTCGCGGCGGTTCAGCGCCTCGTCGGCGCCGAGCATCAGATAGCGGCCGTCCGGGAACGGCGAGAACGAGGACGGGTTGCGCTCGATCAGCTCGAACCCGTAGTCGCGCAAGCGCAAGTCGCGGACGATCTCCGGTCGGAACAGGCTGTTGACGTAGGCCGCCGTCGAGACTTTGTATCCGGGGAACGTTTCCTCCGAGACGCACGCGCCGCCGACGATGTAGCGGCGCTCGAGCACGAGCACCTTCCACTTCGCGCGTGCCAGGTAGCACGCCGTGACGAGTCCGTTGTGTCCGCCGCCGATGACGATCGCGTCGTAGGTTCGCGTCGCCGCGGGCGCCGTCACTTCGGCCGGCGTCCGTTCTTGGCAGCCCCGGTACGCCGGCCGGTCTTCAGCGGGCCCTTACGTTTGGGTTCGAACGGCTTCCCCGCCTTGTACGTGCCGTGGCGCGGAAGCTTCCAGTCGACGTCCTCGCATCCGATCGGGGTGAACGCGCCGCAATCGGACGGGCGCGCGGAATAGATCCCGCAGTAGTACCGTCCAGACTTCGGGCCCATCAGGAACACGCACTTGTGCGTCGTGTCCTCGCTGAGCTCGCCCTTCTCGTCGACTTTGCGCAGCCAGCCGACGTTGTACCCGTCGGCCGACTCCCGCTTGACGACGTACTCGCTCATCACGTCGTCGTACGTCATGCCGAGATGATCGGCGATGCGCTGGACGTCGGCGCGGCTGACGAACGGCTCGTAGCCGCTGCAGCATTCGGCACAGCCCGGCGGGCACGCCACGTTCTCCGGCAGATCGTACTGGTGCTTGCGCGAGAGGTCGATCACGCGCTTGAGCGCCTCGACGAACTCAGGATCGTCGTTGTACTTGTACACCCACTCTTTGTGGGTGATCTCGTTGGCGTTGTACCGCCGCTCGGTCTTCGTGTTGTACTTGATGGTGACGTGCTCTTCGTCGAGCTCGATCGACTGCACGTTGATGATGGGTTCGAGGTCGAGCTCGGCAAGCTTCGTCGGCTGACCGGTCTCGCGCGTGAAGCGCCGAAGGTTGCGCAGCTCGCGGTGGGCGATGAGATCGATCGTCTCCTGCATGGAGCGTAGCTTCGGGACATACGGCGGACGAACCCGGCGATTCGGAGAACACGCGTCGCATGGACCGTCGTCTCGCCTCGCTCGCCCTGCTCGCCCTGCTGGCGGCCGGTCCGGTCGCAGCGCGCGCCGACGACCTCGCCACCGTCCGCAGCAAGGTCTCGAGCGCGATGCACGCCGCAAAGTCGTTCGTCGTCACGACGACCGCCTCGACCGGATTCAGCGTTACGATGACGTTCGCCGCGCCCGACCGGTATCACAGCACGCTTGCCTACAACGGCCAAGGCCGAGACGTCGTTTTGGTCGGCCCGGTCGCCTACATCAGTGACGGTGCGGCGTACCGGAAGACCGACGCGCCGCCCGAAGTGGTCGCGGCACAGGCCCAGCTGCGCGACGTCCCAGTCGACCAAGTCCTGCCGGACAGGACCGCATCCGGCCGAACCTGGGGACAGTTCACGACGACCTCCGCCGGCCCGCAGAAGGACCAGCATCTGACTTGCACCTACGATAAGAAGACGTTTCGCATCAACGATTGCTCGAACGAGGGCCTGACGCTGACCTTCTCACGCTA
This sequence comes from Vulcanimicrobiota bacterium, assembly GCA_003168375.1. Taxonomy (GTDB): domain Bacteria; phylum Vulcanimicrobiota; class Vulcanimicrobiia; order Vulcanimicrobiales; family Vulcanimicrobiaceae; genus Vulcanimicrobium; species Vulcanimicrobium winogradskyi. The sequence continues at coordinate 493,513 of PMSI01000001.1, read as the reverse complement.
CGACGATCCCGCCAACATCGTCACGATCCCGACCAACCTCGCGACGCCCGCACCGGGTGCGGCTCACTGATGCGGCGCAGACTTGCGCTCGCCGCACTCGCCGCGGTGCTCGCGCTGGCGCCCGGCGTACCGGCGTTCGCGGCCGATCCGACCCCAGCTCCCAGCGGCGATCCGTTGCTCACCGCCAAGATCGACGCGGCGATCGCCAACGCGACCTCGTACCGGATCGCCGTCGCCGGACCGGCCGGCCTCACGCTCGACATCCGGGAGTTCGGCCCCGACCGGGTCAAGATCTCGACGGGCGGCGCGACCCCCAGCGAGTCGATCGTCGTCGGGACGAGCATGTACTACCGCGCCGGGGGCGGCGAGTGGAAGGCATACCCGGTGCCGCCCGTCCCCCGCATGCGCCGCAACCGGCTCTACATGGGCGCTCCCGACACCCTGCTCGAGCCGCTCGCGGATCGCTCGGAAGGCGCCGAGACCCTCGGCGCGTTCCGCGCGGTCGCGGCCGGGAACGGACTGCTCCCCGGGACGATGGACTGCACGTACGACAAGTTCACCTATCGCCCGCGGGCATGTAGCGTCTTGCTGCGCGGGATGGGGTCCCCGCTGCAAGTGAGCTACGCGGGCTGGGACGATCCGGCCAACGCCGTCGAGCCGCCGAGCGGCGTCGCGGCCCCGTTGCCGCTGCCGTCGGCGTCGCCCGGGCCGCGGGCGCCGAACTGATGCCGCGCGCGGCGATCGGGGTCGACCTCGGAGGCTCGCACGTGCTGGCGGCGGTCGTCGACGAGGGCGGGGAGATCCACGCCAAGTTCGAGCGCGAGATCGAAGACCGGGCGCCGGCCGCTGTGGTCGACGCGCTGGCCGAGGTCGTCAGGAGCGCGGTCGCCGCGACCAGGTACGACGTGGTCGGAATCGGGATCGGCTCGCCCGGTAACGTCGATCCTGCGAGCGGGACGATCCGCTTCTCGCCCAACTTCGGGTGGACCGACGTCCCGCTCGGCGCGCGCGTGCGCGACGCGTTTCCCAAGTACCAGGTCTTCGTCGCGAACGACGCGCGCTGCGCGACGCTGGGTGAATACGTCCACGGGGTCGGCCGAGGCACGCGCGACTTCGTGCTGCTGACCCTCGGGACGGGGATCGGCGGTGGGATCGTCGTCAACGGCGCGGTCGCGCTCGGCTTCCAGGTGGGCGCCGGCGAGATCGGCCACCACCAGATCCGGCCCGACGGCGGCTTCATCTGCGGGTGCGGAAAGGTGGGCTGCTTCGAGGCTCAGGCGTCCGGGACGGGTTTGCTGCGGCACGCGTTCCGCGTCGCGCCCTCGTTCCCGCGCAGCATGCTGCTCGACCCGCCCCCCGTCAAAGATAAGGACAAGGTCGGCGACGACGCCCGGACGTGGCGCGACCGGCTCGGTTCGAAACGCATCCGGAAGGCTGCCCAGGCCGGCGACGCCCACGCGCTCGCGGCGTGGAACGCGTTCTGCGACGATCTCGCGCTCGGGCTCGCCAACGTGATCGCGTTCGTGAATCCCGAGGTGATCGCACTCGGCGGCGGCGTCTCGAGCGGCGGTGACTTCCTGCTCGACCGCGTCAAGCCGTTGGTCGAAGTGCGCACGACGATGGTACCGCGCGGGACGACACGGATCGTCCGAGCGACGCTCGGCAACGACGCGGGCGCCGTCGGGGCCGCCACCGCGGCGATGCGCGGCGGCCTGGTCGCGCAGCTTCCGGCGGCGGTCCCCGCCTAGCGTAAGAGCTTCGTAAGTGGCCGTAAGCGCAGCGAAATCAGGGACCGCCAGACTGACGGTGTGAACGACCGCGACATCCCGGCGCTGTTGCCGCCGATCTGCGACGACTGCGGACACCGGGCCTCACTCCACCATCGCGACGGCTGCCGGGCCCTGTTGCTGGGCCGCGGCACCCCCGCCCGAACCTGCGGCTGTGAGACGACGCTCCGCGAGATCCTGAGCGAACGTCACCCGCGACCTCCCGCCGAGCTGATGGAACGCCGCCGCGCGATCTAGGCACACCGTCCCCGGGGGTTGGGACGGGTCAGCTCGGATACTTCACGTACACGATCTCCGGATCGCCGAGATCGAGATCACCGACTTCACCGCATCGCTTCCATCCGTACCGCTTCAGCACGGCATGCATCGCCGCGTTCGACGCGTTGGTCGAGGTGAAGACGCGATCCGTCAGCGCATTGCGCTCGGCGTGTGCGAGCAACGTACCGGCATGTCCGCGCCGGCGCTGCCGCGGCGCGACGGCCAGCACGTTGACGAAGGTGTGTCCGAAGAACTCGTTCACCCACATGAACCCGGTGACGGAACCCTCGTCGATTGCGACGACGACCTTGCCGTCGCGCAGCGCGCGCAGGAAGCGACCGCGTTTGTACGGCGGCTCGAGGAACGCCGGGATGAACGCGTCGATCGCCGGCAGATCGTCCGCGCACGCGGCGCGAACGCCGGCGTTCACGGCGCGTGCTGCGGTGCGTCGAGCGCGAGCGCGATCATCATGCGCACGCCGGTCTGCAGCGCCGACTCGTCGATGTCGAAGCGTGCGTGATGGTGCGGCCAGGCGCTGTCCGGACCGCCGTTGCTGCCGATCGTGAAGAAACACGCCGGGACGCGCTCGGCGAAGAACGAGAAGTCCTCGGCGCCCATGAGCTTCGGAACGTCCGCGACGTGTTCGCCGCCGGCGACGCGCTCCGCTAGCGCGCGCGCATAGCGTGTCTGCTCGATGTCGTTCGACGTCACCGGATACCGCCAGATGTACTCGAAGCGGTAGGTCGCGCCCGAGCTTTCACAGACGCCGCGCAGCACGCGCTCGATGCGCTCGGCCATCTTCCCGCGCACCCCGGCATCGAACGCGCGCACGGTTCCGAGCAGTTGCACGCGGCTCGGGATCACGTTGTGCGTCGTACCGCCGTGGATCGCGCCGATCGTCACCACGGCGGGTTCGATCGGATCGACCTGACGCGAGACGACCTGCTGAACTGCGACGACGAACTGGGCCGCGACGTAGATCGGATCGATCGACAAGTGGGGTGAGGCCCCGTGACCCCCCTTGCCTTCGATCGTGATCTCGATCGAGTCACTCGATGCGTAGAACGCGCCTTCGCGAAAGCCGACCTGCCCGGCCGGATGCGCGGACGCCAGGTGCAGACCGTAGGCTCGTTCGATACCGAAGCGCTCGAGAACGCCTTCCTCGACCATCGCCTTCGCCCCGCCTTTGCCTTCTTCGGCGGGCTGGAACAGAAAAGCGACGGTGCCGGCGATCTCGTCGCGACGGCTCATCACGACGCGCGCGGCGCCGAGCAGCATCGCGACGTGACCGTCGTGCCCGCAGGCGTGCATGTGCACGGCCGCTTGCGAGCGATACGGGACCTCGTTCTCCTCGTCGATCGGGAGCGCGTCCATGTCGGCACGGAGCATGATCGTCTTGCCGGGATGCGCGCCCTTCACGACGCCGACGACCCCCGTCTTGCCGATCCCGGTGTGGACGTCGAACCCGAGCGCGCGCAGCCGGTCGGCGACGAGCGCAGAGGTGCGGTGCTCCTCGAAGCCCAGCTCGGGGTGCTGGTGCAGGTCGCGCCGGGTCGCGACGACCTCGGCCGCGACCTCCGCCGGGACGTCGATGGTCAGCGTGGGAGGCATGACCCGGAGTCTATCCGGCGGCGGGGATGGTCGGTCGCCGGCCCGTCTTTGCGATCTCCGCGATCAGCTCGGCGATCCGGCGCGACGAACCGCGCGGCGCGATCGCGGTCTGCTGCGAGCGCATCTTCGCCAGGCGCTCCTGGTTGTGGACGATCCGGGAGACCGATGAGACGACCTCAGCGGTGCTCAGCGCGACGACGCCGATCCCGTTGGTTCGCACGTAGTCGAGGTTGCCGCGTTCTTGCCCGGGGACGTAGTCGTAGACGACGACCGGGACCTCGGCGACCGACGCCTCGGCGATCGTCCCCGGCCCGGCCTTGGTGACCAGCAGGTCGGCGGCCCGCATCAGCTCCGGGACGTCGTGCCGGAAGCCGAGCACGGTCATCGGCGTCGGCAGCGAGGGTGCGAGCTCCTCGAGCTTCGCCTTGAGCGCGGCGTTGCGTCCGGTCACCACCACGAGGTGGAAGTCCAGCCCGGACTTGGCGAGGCCGAGCGTCGTGGGGAGCAGCTTCCCGCCGCCCTCGCCGCCGGCCATCAGAAGCGCGATCGTCGCCTTCTCGGGGAGCCCCAGCTTCTTGCGGTGCTCGGCCTTCGAGCCCGAAACGTCCTCGAACCGCGGGTGGATCGGATGGCCGAGCAGGCGCAGCCGCTCCGGCGGAACGCCGCGCTCGATCGCTCGCTGGTAGACCTCGCGGGCCGGGACGACGGTCAGGTCGGCCTCGGGAAGGAGCCAGCCCTCGTGCACCCGTCCGAGATCGGTGATCACCGTGACGATCGGGACGTGCTGCATCCCGGCGTCGGCACGCGCTCGCAGCGCGGCGTGGTTCAGCAACGGGTGGACCGAGACGATGACGTCGGGCTGATACTGGGTGAACACGTCACGCAGCCGCTCGCGGTAGAGCGGCTCGCAGAAGCGCACGATCGTCTTGTAGCGGCGCCGCCCGTTCGTCGCGTAGTACAGGGCGCCGTAGATCGGCGGAGCATAGCGAAGGGCCGCGCTATACGCCGGCCCCAGTTTGGAAAGCGGAAACGTGCAGTGGGTGGCGATGTCGTCGATCCGCCACTCGAAACGCGTCGCTCCGTCGATCTCGTCGAGCGCGGCCCCGACGGCTTGCGCGCCGGCACGGTGTCCGCCGCCCGTATCGGAGATCAAAAAGAGGACGCGTTTGGTCATCCCACCTCAGCTGGTCTGCTTTACCATCTTGCGCCGCTTCATCGACGCGGCAGCCTCTCGGCGGCGGGCGACGGCGGCGCGGCGAAGGGCGGCGGCTCTGCGCTTCGGGTCGAGGCTCCGGCAGAACGCGATCGTCGCGCGGGCCGGGGCGTCGTAGAAGCGGAAGATGTCGCCGAACTCGATCTCGGGGTTCCGGTGATGACCGTCATGGTCCTCGGGGAGCACCAGCCCGATCCCCCGAGCAACCCGGACGAACCACGCGGGGGTCCGCCAGCCCAGCTCCGTCGTGTGGCGCCACCAGACGTGGAGCTGGCCGAGGAGCAGGCCGGCGACCGCTCCGTAGATGGAGATCCTCGAGCAGAGGACCGCCAGCGCGAGGTAGGGCACCGCGCCGAGCAAGCCGTCGAGCAGGACCTGGGGATCGCGCGAGAGCACGGCGTGGTCCCAGTACGAGCGGCGCTTATCGTGATGGGTGCGAAGGTGGAGCTTTCCCCATGCGTGCTGCGGCACGTGATAGAGGAACGTCGAGGCGAAATCTCCGACCAGCAGGACGATGAACGTCGCCGCCAACGCGGAGAACACCGGCGAGCCTAACGAGATCGTGTTCACGCTGATCCTTGAAGAGTGATTGAGGGCTAACGGCGGATTGGTTCCGACTCCTGGAAACCCTCTCGCGGCCGTTTTCGTGGCAGCGGTCCTGACCGTCTCGGGGATCCGGATCGACGGGCTGCGGGATGCCGCCCTTTCATGGCATATACCCCCGCCGGTCGGCGTCATGCGCGGCCTTCGCCTCTGCATGGACAGCGGGCGCACGGCGCCCCTCGCGATGAAGGTCGCTCGCGAGGTCATGCGCACGAACCCGCGCATCGGCGCGGTTGACGCCTTGCTGCTCGCGACCGATACGATCGAAGCGGCTCACGCACGCGGTCTTCCGCCGCAGTTCCTCGCGGCGACGCTGCTCCAAGAGTCGGCGTTCGATCCGTTCGCGGTCTCGTCGGCCGGCGCGGTCGGCATCGCGCAGTTCACGGTGCCGACTGCGATCGAGTACGGCGTCGATCCGTGGGAGCCGCGCTCGGCGATCGCCGGCGCCGCGCGCCTGCTCGCCGCGTACGTCGACGACTACCGCGCGCGCACCGACGACGATCCGTACGCGCTCGCGCTCGCAGCCTACAACGCCGGTCCCGGGACGGTCGCAGCCTACCACGGTGTGCCGCCGTACCGCGAGACGCGCGAGTACATCGTCGACGTGCGCGACCGCTGGTCGCGCATCATCGGACGCTAGCGGGCGTCGCGCTACGCGAACGACCTTTTCAGAAACGACACGACGCGGTCCCAGGCATCGGCGATTTCGCGGGTGGCGACAGTTCCGAGATCCTGACGGAAGAACGAGTGGCCGACGGTCGGATAGATCTGCACGTCGGCGCTCTTCCCGGCTGCGTTCAGGCGCGTGCGGATGCGGTCGATCTCGGCTTGCGAGATCTCGGTGTCGGCGCCGCCGTAGACCAGCAGCAGCGGCGTGCGGATCGCGTCGGCATCCTTGATCGGAGCGTCGCCGCCGTCGGGAAGTCCTTTGGTGATGCTCTGGCCGTAGAAGGCGATCGCGGCGCTCATCCCGGGCAGGGTCGCACCGATGAACGCGACCGCGCCGCCGACGCCGAAGCCCCACGCCGCGATCTTCCCGTGCGCGACGTACTTCTGCTCGTTGAGCCAGTCGCGCGTGATCGCGATGTCGTCGGCCATCGTCGCGGTGTGAAACCCCTGGGCGACGTCCTGGCCGCGCAAATAGTCGATCGCGCAGCCGACGTAGCCCGCGTTGCCGACCAGATCGGTGATCCGCCGCAGCTCGTCGTCGAAGCCGTAGATCCCCTCGAGCACGATCACCGCCGGCCGGGGTGTGTCGTCCCGCCGCGCGATGTACGTCGGCATCGGGCCGCGCGGCCCGTTGATCGTCGTCTTCTCGGTGATCATGCGAATGCTCCGAAGGACAGCGCGTCTCGGCGCCGGGCGAGGCGCCTTCGCTGCGGCGGTCCCGGACCCATCGCCCGAGAACCTGACTCCGGACGGGGTATAGGGCTTGCCGATGGGGCGATTGAGGGGGCCTATGGCCTTCCCACAGAGCGCAAACCGAGCCACCGCCTACGGGTTAGGCGTCGCACGATGACTGCGGCGACCTCGGGGTTTTCCGAGCGTTTCGTCCTCCACCGCGACCCGCATCCCGCGCGCGTCGCGACCTTTGCCGAGGACGTCCGGGCGGGCTTGGGCACGCGACCGCTGAGCCTCTCGCCGAAGTACTTCTACGACGATCTGGGATCGGCGCTGTTCGAGGCGATCACCAGGCTCCCCGAATACTACCTCACCCGCGTCGAACGCGATCTGCTGGCGACGTACGGCCGCGAGATCGCGGGCTCGCTCGACAGGCCGCTCGAGCTCATCGAGCTGGGGAGCGGGAGCGCGATCAAGACGCGCATCCTGATCGACGCGATCCTCGAACGTCAGCCCAGGCTCACCTATCACCCGATCGACATCTCGGCCGACGCCGTGACCGAGTCGTCGCTGGCGCTCGCCGGCGCCTACGAGCGCCTGCGGATCGTCGCCTATGCCGGCGATTACTTCCCGCTGCTGCGCGACAAGGCGCTCAAAACGAACGGCCGCGTGCTGGCGCTCTTCCTGGGCTCGAACATCGGAAACTTCGAGCCGGCCGACGCGCGCGAGCTCTTGCAGCTGCTCGCGGCGGCACGACATCCGGGCGACGGTCTGCTGATCGGCTATGACCTCAAGAAAGATCCGTCGATCCTCGAGCTCGCCTACGACGATCCGACCGGCGTGACCGCGGCATTCAACAAGAACCTGCTGGCGCGGATCAACCGCGAGCTGGGCGGAGACTTCGACCTCGGCGCGTTCCGATTCCACGCACGGTGGAACGAGGCGCGCGGCGCCGTCGAGTCGTTCCTGGTCAGCGAGCGGCAGCAGCGCGTGCGGGTCCCGGTCGCCGGTCTCACCGTCGACTTCGAGGCCGGCGATGCGATCCACACCGAGTCCTCGTACAAGTTCACGCGTGAGGAGATCGTCGCGCTTTCGAACGACTGCGGCTTCGCCGAAAAGAAGACCTACACCGATGCCGCCGGCCGGTATGCCCTGAGCCTGCTCCTCGTCGTCTGAGGGTCAGCTGTTCCGGCGGATGAGCCGCACGATCATGTCGAATTCCCGAATCGACGCTTCGACCGCCGCGTCGGCGGTCAGCGCGAAGCGGTCGTCGTCGACCGGCGTCGCGCCGCTGTCATCGGCGCAGACGTAGGTCGTCGCTTCGGCCGGACCGCTCATCGTGTTGACGACGACGTCGTGGCGGCGATACGTCGGCACCTCCTCCCAGCGATCGGCGATCTCCCAGCCGATCGCGTCGATCTCGATCAGTGCGCCGTTCACGAGACCGACGTCGAACAGCGTCTCGCGCAGCGAGAGGTATCCCGAGGTGCAGGCGATGCGGCGGTACCCGCGCAGCGTCGCGGGCTGCGCCGGGTACTCGGCGCCGAGGATCGCGTTGCGCCACGCCGCCTTGCGGAAGGTGCCGTAACCGAAGAGCGGCTTCACGTGCGCACCGCGCGCTCCGCGCCGCGCAGCAGCAGGTCGGCGGCGATCGCGAGCCCGGCGGCGGCCAGCGCGCCGGCGAAGATTTTGTCGGGATTGTTGGTGCCGATCCCCTCGAACAGCAGCACGCCCAGACCGCCGGCGTTGATCCACGCCGCGACGGTCGCGAGCGCGACGAGCGAGACGGTCGCGACGCGCACGCCGCCGAGCACGACCGGGAGCGCCGCGGGGAACTCGACGCGCAGCAGGCTCTCGCGCGGCGTGAACCCGAGGCCGCGCGCCGCGTCGACCAGTGCCGGGTCGACCCCGCGCAGGCCGGCGACGACGCCGCGCACGAGGATCATCTGCGCGTACGCGACCAGCGCGACGATCGCGGTGAGCTGGCCGAGCCCGAGCACCGCGACCAGCAGCGCCAGCAGCGCGAGGCTCGGAATCGTGTACACGACGCCGGTCACCCCGAGGATCAGCGCGCCGGCCCGCTCGTTGCGCGCCGCCAGGATCCCGAGCGGGACGGCGATCGCGAGCGCGACCGCAAGCGAGACGAGGACGAGCACCACGTGCGCACCCAGCAGGCCGGCGACGCGCGCCGCGTGCGTTGCGAGGTAGGTCATCGTTCGATCAGCGGCCGTTCGAGCACGAGGCGGCGCGTCTCGGGATCGACGCCGACCAAATCGCGAACGAACGCGTCCGCCGGGCGCGCGAGGAGTTCGTCGGGTGGAGCGGTTTGGACGATTCGCCCGGCGTTCATCACGACGACGCGATCGGCGAGCCGAAGCGCTTCGTCGACGTCGTGGGTGACGAAGATGATCGTCGTACCCAGCTCGCGGTGAACGCGCGCGATCTCGTCCTGGAGCGACGCGCGAACGATCGCGTCGACCGCCGCGAACGGCTCGTCCATCAGCAGCACGCGCGGCCGCGCCGCGAGCGCGCGCGCCACGCCGACGCGCTGCGCCTCACCGCCCGAGAGCCGGCGCGGCTTGCGGTCGCGATACCGCGCCGGATCGAGCCGGATCAGCTCCAGCAGCTCGTCGACGCGCGCATCGATCGCCGCGGCATCCCAGCCGAGCAGCTGCGGCACGACCCCGACGTTCTGGGCGACCGTGTAGTGAGGGAAGAGCCCCACCGCCTGGATCACGTAGCCGATCCCGCGGCGCACCACGGTCGCGTCGCGCTCGAGGACGTCGGCGCCGTCGATGAGCACCGTCCCCGAAGTCGGTTCGACGAGCCGGTTGATCGTGCGCAGGAGCGTGCTCTTCCCGCAGCCAGACGGCCCCAGCAGCACAGCGAATTCACCGGCCTCGATCGTCAGGTCGACCTCGTGCACCGCTGCGTTCGCCGCGTTGGCATAGCGGACGCCGACGCCGCGCAGCTCGATGCGCGCGCCGCCGCCGGCGTCAGGCGAGGCCGTTTTGCTTGAGGAAGTCACGCGCCACGTCGGCCGGCTCGCGCTTCAGCTTGCCGTCGACCTGCAGGTTGAGATTCTGCATCACCTCGTTCGTCAGCAGCGGCGCGAGCTTGTTCAGCGGCTGCGCCAGCGACGGCTTCGCGTCGAGCGTCGCCTTTCGCACGACCGGTGCGACGGCATACGAGGGGAAGAGATGCTTGTCGTCTTCGAGTACCACGAGGCTGTCCGCCTTGAGCTGGCCCTCGGTCGAGAACGCGATGATCACGTCGACGTCGCCGTGTTCGAGCGCTTGATACTTCAGGCCGTTGTCGATCCTCTTGACCTGCTTGAACCGGAACCCGCCGTACCGCTTCTGCAGCCCCGGCAGACCGTCGGCACGGGTCAGGAACTCGGGCACCGCCCCGAGCCGCAGCTCGTTCGCCTTCGCCGCGAGGTCGCTCAAGTGGCCCAGCGCGTAGCGGCCGGCGACCTCGCGTGTGGTGGCGAGCGCCTGCGTGTCGTTCATCGGTGCCGGAGCGAGCCACTCCAGCGCGTACTGTTTTGCGTAGGCGTTCTTCACGGTCAGGTACGAGCGTTTGGGATCGCTGTCGGGCGGCAGGTGCAACACGGTCAGCAGCGCCGTGCCGGTGTACTCGGGATACAGGTCGATCTCGCCGCGCTGCAACGCGGCCATCGCGATATCGGTCGTTCCGAGATTCAGCTTGCGCGTGACGCGCAGCCCGGCTGACTCCAGGCTCTGCGCGTACAGCTCGCCGAGGATCAGCTCCTCGGTGAAGTTCTTCGAGCCGACCTTGACGCTGTCGCCGCCGCCGCACGAAACGGCGAGCGGAGCAGCGGCGATGAAAGCGAGTGCGCGCGCGCGAGTGAGATTCATGAGCCTCGTTATTTTCAGACGGCGAGTTTGGATTGCGCGTAGCCGAGAAGGGCGTCGGCTAGGAGCGCGAGCGCGGCGACGGAGACGGCGCCGAGGACGAGTTGGGGGTAGTCACCCGTCTGAAGGCCGCCCACGATGTAGTCGCCGAGACCTCCGCCGCCGATGAACGCGGCGAGCGTGGCCGACGCGATCACCTCGACGGCGGCGGTTCGCACGCCGACGGCGACGACCGGGAGCGCGAGGGGCCAACGAACGCGCGCGCCGATCTGCCGCTCCGTCATCCCCGTTCCGCGCGCGGCCTCGAGCGTGGCGTTCGGCACGCCGCGCAGGCCGACATCGGTGTTCACCAGGATCGGCGGGAGCGCGAGCACGACCAGCGCCAGCAGCGCCGGCCGGAAGCCGAGCCCCAGCAGGGGGAGCGCGAGCGTGAGGATCGCCAGCGACGGGACGACGCGGAATCCGCCGGCCAACGCGAGCAGCAGGCCGCGCGGGAGCTGCCGGTCCGCGGCGAGCCCGGCGAGCGGGAGCCCCAATGCGACCGCGAGCAGGAGAGCCGATCCCGCGAGGCCGACGTGAGCGCCGAGGTGGGCGAAGAAGTCCGCGCTCACGCGCCGAACCGCTCGGGGACCATGCTCTCCGGTTCGCAGGTCGGCGCCGAGCTCCGCCCGCCCCTCGCCCTAACGCCGCCACTCCCCCTGGACGATCCCTCGCTCTACATCAATCGCGAAACGTCGTGGCTGGAGTTCAACGACCGCGTCCTCGAGGAAGCGCTCGACGAGGGCAACCCGCTGCTCGAGCGGATGAAGTTCGTCGCGATCTACGGGACCAACCTCGACGAGTTCTTCATGATCCGGATCGCGGGCTTGATGCAGCAGCTCGCCGCGGAGGTCCATAAGCGCTCCGACGACGGCCGCACGCCGGAGGAGCAGCTCGACCTCGTCAGCCAACGGCTGCGGCGCTCGCTGGCGCGCATGACGGACTGCCTGCAGAACCAGCTGTTTCCGTCGCTCGAGGGGCACGGGATCCGGATCCTCGGCTTCGACCAGCTCGACGTCGAGACGACGCGGACGATGCGGCGGTACTTCGAGGAGCGCGTCTTCCCGGTGTTGACGCCGCTGGCGATCGACAAGGGACATCCGTTCCCCTACATCTCGAACCTCTCGATCTCGCTCGCGGTGGAGCTCGAAGAGACGACCCCCGACGGTCCGATCCGCTACGTCGCTCGGGTGAAGGTACCGGGCTCGCTGCCGCGCTTCGTGCCGGTCGAGTCGGCGCCGCGCGGCCAGCGCTGGTTCGTGATGATCGAAGACATCATCGCGCACAATCTCGAGGCCCTGTTCCCCGGCCTGGGCGTGACCGCGTCGTATCTGTTCCGCGTCACGCGCGACGCCGACCTCGACTTGCAGGAGGACGAGGCCGACGATCTGCTGCGCGCGATCGAGTCCGAGCTGCGCAAACGCCGCTTCGGGGAACCGGTCCGGCTCGAGGTCGAGCCCGACATGCCCGAGACGCTGCGCCGCATGGTACTCGAAGCGCTCGAGCTCGACGCCGGCGACTGCTACGAGGTCGACGGGATGATGGGGACCGCCGACCTGTGGACGCTGGTCAACCTCGACGAGCCCGAGCTGCACGACCCGCCGTTCACGCCGACGATTCCGAAGCGCCTGATCGGGCAGCCCGACATCTTCGCGGTGATCCGTGAAGGCGATCTGATGCTGCACCACCCGTACGAATCGTTCGATCCGGTCGTTCAGTTCGTGCAGCAAGCCGCCAACGACCCGAACGTGCTCGCGATCAAACAGACGCTGTACCGCACGTCCGGCAACTCTCCGGTGATCCAAGCGCTGGTCGACGCGGCGGAGAACGGCACGCAAGTCGCCGCGCTCATCGAGCTCAAGGCGCGCTTCGACGAAGAGAACAACATCCACTGGGCGCGCATGCTGGAGCGGTCGGGCGTGCACGTGGTGTACGGCTTGCCGAACCTCAAGACGCACGCCAAGGTGACGCTGGTCGTGCGCAACGAGCCCGACGGCATCCGCCGCTACATGCACTTCGGGACCGGCAACTACAACGACAAGACGGCGCGCACGTACACCGATCTGTCGCTCTTCACGTGCCGCGCCGATCTCGGCAGCGACGCGACGCAGCTGTTCAACGCGCTGACCGGGTTCTCGAAGGCGGATCGCTACGAACAGCTGCTGGTCGCGCCGATCGGCCTGCGCACCGGCTTCGAAGAGCTGATCGACCGCGAGACCGAGCACGCCCAGGCCGGCCGCCCGTGCGGGATCTCGGCGAAGCTGAACGCGATCAGCGACGCCGGTATCGTGCAGCGCCTCTACCGGGCGGCGCGCGCCGGCGTTCCGATCGACCTCATCGTGCGCGGGATGTGCGTGCTGCGGCCCGGGATCCCGGGCGTGAGCGAGTCGATTCGCGTGCGCAGCATCGTCGGTCGCTTCCTCGAGCACTCACGAATGTTCGCGTTCACCAACGGCGGCGCGCGGGAGGTCTACATCGGGAGCGCCGACTGGATGGGCCGCAACCTCGACCGGCGCGTGGAGACCGTGGTTCCCGTGCTCGACCCGGTCCTCGGCGACATGATCTGCGACGAGATACTCGCCTTGCTGCTCGACGACAACGTGAAAGCGCGCATCCTGCGCCCCGACGGCGGCTACGAGCGGCGCACCGTTCTCCCGGGCGAGGAGCGCGTCGCGTCGCAAGAAGTCTTCTTGAAGCGCTACCAGGCGGTCTAGCGAGAGCCCACCAGTCTCACGATCAGGTCCCACTCTTGCGGGGAGACGGGCTGGACGGAGAGGCGCTGGCCGCGGCGTAGCAGCGGCATGAAGGCGAGTGCCGGTATCGCGCGCAGCTCTTCAAGCGGGACGAACCGCGGGAGACGCCGGACGAACTCGACGTCGACGCACCACCATCTCGGGGCGTCGCGTTTGGAGGTGCGGTCGTAGTATTCGCTGCGCCTGTCGAACTGGGTCGAGTCGGGATGCGCCTCCGCGACGACCCGGCAGATCCCGGCGATCCCCGGCGGCTTCGTGCTGGAGTGGTAGAAGAAGCCGAGGTCCCCGAGCTTCATCTCGCGCATGATGTTGCGCGCCTGGAAGCTTCGCACGCCGGACCACTCCTCGCGGCCGACGCGTTCCAGGTCGTCGATCGAGAAGGTATCCGGTTCGGTCTTGAACAGCCAGTGTCGCGGCACGGGCGCGACTTCGGCACGAAACGGGAGAAGCCCACCGCGCGGGCGCGGCAGGCCTCTCCGTTTTCCGGTCGGCCGCGGACTACGTCGCGAAGTTCAGCGACATGCGGATCGTACGCGGAGGCAGTGCGTTGAGGTTCGTCGTGCTGCCGGTCGGCAGCAACTGCCCACCGCTCAGGAACAGCGCAGGCTCAAAGTTGCCCTGGTTACTCAAGCTGCGCCCCAGCAGCGTGCCCGTGTTGAGGTTGAAGAGATTCTGGGCTGAGATCTGCAGCTTCACGTGCGGTGCGATCGGAATGCGTGCGGCTGCGTCCCACAGAACGAACGGCGGACCGAACGTCGAGTTGTCCGGACCTTCAAAATCCGCTCCGAGCTCGAACACCACTCCGCGCGGGTCTGCGTACAGCAACTGGCCGTACGACTTGAAGAACGGGTTGCCGAAGAGCTGGGCTCCGCTGACGTTGAAGTTGCCGTTCCCCGCCGACGTGTTGGCGAAGTAGATGCTCAGCGGAAGCTGATCGTAATACGTCCGCGCAAGCGTTGCGGAGAGGTAATAGCCCCAGCCGTTGATCGGGTTCTTGGTGACCGCGAGCTCCGCTCCGTACGTCCGCTGGATCGGTCCGTTGATCTGATTCGACTGCAAGCACAGCGAGTTCGGGAACGGGCCCCCGTTACCGGGTCCGCAGGTGTTCGGGATCGTTCCGAGGTTCGTCGTGTTGGCGAGGAACACGTCGTGGATGGTGATGTCGTAGAGGTCGAAGGACAGGATCCCGCCGTCGTGGAGCCGCTGATCGAACCCGAGGTCGTAGGAGACCGTCGTCTCGGGCTTGAGGTTGAAGTTCGGGATGCTGTTGGTGTAATTTCCGCCGTTCGCCGCGTTGGGGATCGTGATCGAACCGAACCCCGAGACGATACCCGGCCACGGTTGCGTGATCGACGACCCGGCGTTCGCCCGCAGGCTCAAGTCGCGGTTCGCGCGGTACTCCAGCCCGACGTGCGGGTCGTAGTGGCTGTAGTTTTGGGTCCGCGTCACGAGTGCGACGGGCGCGGCACCCGCGTTCCCCAGGGCGGCGAAGGCCGCCAGGACATTCGGGTCTTCGATCTGCGCGTTGAGCTTGTAGATTTCGAGGTAGTTCCCGATTGCTAGGCTCAGCTTGTCACCGAGATGGAACGTTCCGGTGAGCGCGAGGTCGGTGTATTGCGAGACGGTCGGCGGAGTTCCGATCGCCGAGCGGGGCAAGAGATTGTAGCGGGTGTACGGAGATCCCACCAGGGGGAACTGAGCCGTCGAGCATCCGGGCTGGAACGTGCCGACGCTCGCGCCCGTGACCGAGCCGATGACGAACTGGCACCCCGGCGCGGCGGCGCTCTGGTCGCTGCTTTGCGACTGCGCGAAATCCTTGCGGTAGTCGATGCTGAAATTGAAGATATTGTTGCCCGCGGGATGGATCACGCTCAGCGTATAGCCGTTGAGCCGGTCGACCTCGGGCTGGCTGAACGGGGTCCCGTAGCCGAAGGTCCCGTCGTTTTGGATACCCGTCGTCGTGGTGAAGCACGTGAACGGCGGCGCAGGACTGCAGACCGGCGCGTTGGGCGTGGTCAGGAACTGGTGGCCGGTCGGATCGTTGCCGATGTACGACCCCCCATTGGGGCCCGTCGTGGACGGGAAGCAAGGCCCGGCCGCGCCGGCCGCCGGTCCACCCGCCGTGTTAGGAGCGATGAACTTCACTTGGCAGTTCGCTGCGTTCGTGACGGCAAACCAGCCGCCGCCGTTCCCCGGGTAGTCGTTCTCACGAACGCCGCTGATGTAGCGGTTGATGAGGTGGGTGTACGGCCGGAACAGGATTGTGTCGTTCTTGATGGCGGTCCGGAACTCGGCCGCGAACTGCGGCTCGTTGTTCTGGATGAACGAGTTCGGAAACCATTGATACGCGTTGACGGTAGCGCCGATGTTGTTGAACGTGTACGGCGCGGTGTACGTGGACTGGGAGGTGCACGTCGCAAGAGAGGCCTGGAACGCGCTCCCGTTCTGGCACGCCTGAAGCGTCATCGAACCCTGGTACGTGCCGTACGCTCCGCCTTGCGGCTGGTACTGGCCCTGCATTCCCAGGTATTCCAGCGTCACCGACGTGGTCTCGCTGAACCGATAGCGCAGCTTGGCGAGCTCGGCCTGGAGCGAATAGCGGTTGGAGAAGTCTCCCTGCCACTGGTCGAGGCCGATGAAGCTCTGCGCCTGGTTCAGCCCTGGTGCCTGCGCCGACAAAGTGTTGGCGCCGGAGCGATCGTTGAACGCCAGGTTCCAGGGGCCGTTGAACCCGATGAACGACTTCGCGACGATGAGGCTCGCCTTGTTCTTGAGAAAGTTCACGTCGGCGAACATGTTGTAGATGCCGCCCGCGTAACTGTCGCTGCCGAGCTGCAGCCCGAAGGAGTTCTTGGCGGTGAAGTCGCGGGTGCGCAGGTTCACCGTGCCGACCGCGGACTCGCCGGCGATCGCTCCGTTGAGGCCGGTGCCCTTCACGACTTCGACGTCGTTGAAGATCCCCGCGGCCGCATAGTTGGTGTTCCACTGGCCGAAGATGCCGGAGCTCACCGGGTGGCCGTCGATCGTGACGCGGGTCTGCGTGCCCGCGCCGCGCACGACGAAATTCGTGTTCGGCGTTACGGAGAACGTGCGCTGCACGACGACACCCGGCAGGGTCGCGACCGTATCGGTGAGGGTGTTGTTCTGCCGCAGCGTGATCTCGAGCGGTGGAAGCGTCGACACGGACGACTCCGAGGCGTTGAGCTGCGCCCGCTGCGAGTTCGTGCTCACGCGCCCGATGACGCGCAAGCTCTGGAGGTTTTGCTCCTGGAGCGGGATGGCCAGCACGATGCTGCTGCCGGCCACGATCGCGACGTCGTTCTGAGCGGTCTCGAAACCGCCGCGGTTGACCGTGACGGTGTAGACACCGGGCTGGAGCATGAACGAGAAGCGCCCGTCGTTGTTCGTGGTCGCGCTAGCCGCAGGACCGGCTCCGGTGACCGACACGGCTGCGCCTGCGACGGGGTTCCCGCGAGGATCGGTGACGCGGCCGTTCAGCGTGCCCTGGGTGGCCGAAGCTTGAGCTACCACGGGCGAGGGGGCCGGGTCCGCTGTGGCCGCTCCGCTCAGGGCCAGGGCCGCCAATGCGAGCGCAGCGCCGGCACGATACAAAAACCGCACGGTCTATCCTCCGTTCGACTGAGTTTCGGGAAGTATTGGAGCCCGCGCCAGGCTAGCCTTCCGATGTTAAGACTCAATCATGGGCGACAACCTGTGCAAAAAGTCGAAGGGAACGCCTTTCGTGACCCCTTAATCCTCCCTAGGTAGACTTCCGGCGACCCCGTTCGCCGAGGTCGCTCTCGCCGTGCCCTTGTGGGCGCGGTCGTTTCGCTCAATCTCTTCTTCTTTAGGAGGGCACGTGCCCAGTCTGTCACGCGTCCTGAGCGCTGTAGGACTCTTCGCACTCGTCGGTGGGCCCTTGAGTATGGCACCGGCGTGGGCGCAGAGCGTCCCCGCGGCTCAGATCGCGCAGGCGACGGCGTCCGTGGTGTCCGGTCTCGTGGCCGATACCTCGAACGCGCCGGTCGCTGGCGCCATCATCACCCTTACCGGACCGCGGACGTACACCGCGACCTCCGACGCGCAAGGCCGCTACACGATCACCGGCGTCATGCCGGGGGTCTACGTCGCGGCCGTGTCGCGCGCGGGATACCAGACGGGTACGGAGCAGGACGTCGCGGTCACGGCCGGTACGCCGGTCACGCTGAACGTGCAGCTCGCGGCCCCCACGCTCACCTCGCTGCGCGTGATCGGCTCGACGCGTACGATCTTTTCGCGCGCGAGCTTCAACACGTCACCCGCGGCCGTCAACGTCGTCAGCACGCAGACGTTCATCGACCAGGGACAGCCGCAGGTCAAGGCGATCCTCAACCAGACGCCCGGCATCGTGGTCAGCCTGCCCGCAACGTCCGGCAACGGCGCGGCCCCGGGTGCGATCACGTTCCCGAACATTCGCGGCGGTCTCTCGTTCGAGACAGCCTCGCTGATCGACGGCCAT
This sequence comes from Vulcanimicrobiota bacterium, assembly GCA_003168375.1. GTDB lineage: Bacteria > Vulcanimicrobiota > Vulcanimicrobiia > Vulcanimicrobiales > Vulcanimicrobiaceae > Vulcanimicrobium > Vulcanimicrobium winogradskyi. The sequence goes on along the minus strand of PMSI01000001.1, from coordinate 475,532 downwards.
CCGGTCTCGGTCGGCGCGTTCGGTGACTACGTCTCGACCTTCCTCAACGCGTTCACCTTGGGCTCGGTCGAGATCGTCAAAGGTCCCGGCGCCAACGCGCCTGAGGTCAATTACGCGATCGGCGGCACGGTGAACTTCCGGACCCTCGACCCGTCGCGCAAGCCGACCGGATACCAGACGATCGGCATGGACAGCTGGGGCGGCGTCTTCTCGAACTTCGGTTACTCGAACACGATCATGAACGGAAAACTCGGCTTCGTGTTCGACTACGCCGTGAACGGGACGCCCGGTCCGCTGACGAACTACACGGCTCCCACGCCGATGAATCGCGCATGGCTCGTCAACGGCCAGGCGATCACCGGCACGATCACGACGTCTCCGGCGATCCCGGGGACGACGCAAACGATCTTCAACGGTACGGCGACGCTCGTCTACAGCGGCATCCCCGTCAGCACGACGTACACGAACAAGACGGAGCTCGTGAAGCTGCGCTACAGCTTCTCCCCCACGACGGTGCTGACTGCGAGCTACCTCGGCAGCCAGACCTGGACCGAACAGAACGGCAACCATTTCAACCAGTACACGTCGATCTTCAATCCGGCCGCGTCGTACACGTCGTCGACGGGGCCGCAGCCCGGTCCGTTCTTGGCGGAAGACAACATCTTCGCGCCGCCGCACGAATGGGAGATCAACAACGAGCCGATCTTCCAGGCCGAGATCCGCACGACGCTGGGCAACAACAACATCCTGGCGCGCGCCTACACGGCGTCGATCAACCGCCTGCAGTACAACGGCCTCAACAGCCCCGTCCAGCCCGCCGTTTTCCAGGCGCAGCTCTTCGGTACCGCGACGGTCGGCGGCGTGCCGACCACGTACACCGGGCAGAACGTCACGCTGACGGTTCCCGGCGCGTACTTCAACTCGTCGGAGGAGGATCGTCTGCGCGGCTACTCGCTCGAGATCGATCACCCGTTCGGCGAGAGCGGCAACCTCATCAGCCTCGTCGCCGACCAGACGCACTCGACGACGGGTTCGTACAACGTCGGCACGTTCGTTCCGGGCGGTCCGGTCACGGCGACCGTGCCGCCGACCTCCGGTCAGACGTTCACGACGATCCTGGCCCGCGGTATCTGGAACATCGGCTCGCGCATGAACGTGACGTGGAGCAATTACTTCAACACGTACATGACCCACTACTCGCAGACCAACGGTGCGACGTTCCTCGACCAGAGCACGTCGCACTACGATACGCGCCTTGGCCTCACGTACCGCGTCAACCCCGACATCTCGCTGCGCGCGTCTGCCGGCACGGCGATCGCGCCTCCGTATATCCAGCTCTACTCGCGCGTCACGTCGGCGCCGCAGCTGGTGCAGCCCGCGCAGCAGACGGCGACCAACACGGAAGCGAGCCCGAACCTGATCCCCGAGACCTCGATAGGCTACAACGTCGGCGGCGACATCCGTTTCGGTCCGGGCAAGCAGACCGTGTTCTCGATGGACATCTACCAGACGAATCTGCGGAATCAGCTGATCAGCACCTCGCAGTACGCCAACGGTAACGTGACGCTGAACACGTGCCTGGTCGGCCAGACCTTCCCGAATTGTACGGGTGCACCCACCACGGTCCCGCTGACCAGCACCGGATCGACCAATCTCGCACAGGCTCGCTACAGCGGTATCGAGATGTCGCTCCGCCGCGATCCGGTGATTGGTTTCGGCTACGCGCTTCAGGGGACGCTGCAGCAGGCGACCCCCGTCAACGTTCCGGCCAGCTTCTACTCGAACCCAGGCTCGACGCTTCCGATTCGAAACCTCGGCGTCGTCCCCGGCGTGAACTTCTACGGCGGCTCGCAGGGCGTCTCGAACCAGCCGATCCCGTATTCGAGCGGATACGCCGAAGCGCACTACCGGACGGCAAAGGGTGCGTACGTCTCGGTCGGCGAGACGTATTACGGCACGAACAACTCCCTGTTCTTGCCGGCGTTCGTCATCACGAACGCGAACGGTAGCCTGCCGCTCAACCAGCACGGGCTCTCGCTCAACGTGAACATCGACAACGTGTTCAACACCTACGGGAACGCGTACATCACGGAGTACCAGGGTATCTTCCAGCCGTACATCAACGGCGCGTCGACCGTTGGCGGCGCTCCGCTCGCGGGCGCGCAGTTGAACGCGAACACGTACGGGCCGCGCAACGTCCGGGTGTCGCTGAGCCTCAAGCTCTAACCCGGCTTCGCGGAAGCCCAGCACGAGAGGACCGCGTCCACGAGGGCGCGGTCCTCTTCGCGTCCGCTCAGGACAGGCGACGGCCTTCGAACGCCTCGAGCTTCGCGCGCTGGCCGGTGGTCCACGGCGTCGCGTGCTCGTCGTCTTTCGAACTGACCACGGAGATGCGCCCGATCGCGCGGATCTCGCCGGTCGCAGGCGCGCTGAGCGCGTTCTCGAACGTCGCGCTGCTGCGTCCGAGCGCGCCGATGCGCGCGTGCACCAGGAGCTCTTCGTCGTAGAAGCACGGCCGCATCATGCGCGTCGCGATCTCGACCGCCATGTGGTTGAAGGCGAGGATCCGTTTCGGCGCGTCGTCCGCCTCCCCGATCGCCTCGAAATAGCGCAGCCGCGCGAGCTCCCAGTACGCCGTGTAGACGGTGTTGCTGACGTGTCCGAGCGCGTCCGTCTCGCAGAACCGCGGACGGATCTCCAGCGCGAAACGGAAAGAGCGAAGCCAGTCGGCTTCGCCCCCGGGTGCGTAGAGCTCCAGCACGCGCTTATCGCAGCTGGATCGTCGGCGTGACGCCCTTGCCCTCGAACGCTTTGTCGAGCAGCTTGGCCAACTCGCCGCTGCGCGCCATCGGATCGAGGATGTCGGTGTCGCCGTAGAACTGCCCGTCGATGAAGACCTTCGGCAGCGTCGGCCAGTCGGTGAGCTGCGCCAGCGCCTCGCGTTTGGGCATGTTCTCGAGCACGTCTACCACCGCGAACGGGTAGCCGAACGCGTTGAAGAACTGGATCGTCTCTTGCGTGAAGCCGCAGCGCGGCGCGTCCTTGGTCCCTTTACCGTAGACGAGGATCGTGTTGCCGGCGATCTCGCCCTTGATCTCGTCTTGCAGGTCAGCCATGTGGGGTTGTGTCCTCGGGAGTGGCGGTGCGAATCTGGAGGGCGTGGATGCGCCCGTCGGCGCGGGCCGGCGCGAGCGCCTTCTCGACCATGCGGTGGCGGTCGAGCGGGGCGACGCCCGCGAACGCCTTCGAGCGTACGAACACCTCCAAGTGGTCCATGGTGCCGGTCATGTCGTAGACCCGGACCTCGGCGTCGGGCATCGTCTGGCGCAGCATCGCTGCGATCTGCTGGTCGATCACGAACGGCCGGTCTACGACCCCGCGCCGGGCGGCACCCGCCACGGCTCGGTCGGTCAGGGTACCGACGGGGACAGGGCATCCGGTCGTGCTTGCCGCACGTTGACGCACAGATGCGGATTCGGGATCGTGCGCGCTTCGTCGCGCTGACCGTTCTTGCCGCGGTCGCCGGGTTGGCGTCCGTCGGCATCGCCGCGCTCGCGCACGACGGCGTCTGCGTCCACCGGCTGGCGGAGAGCAAGCTCGCCGCCGCATCGATGCCCGGCATGGTAATGGACGGGATGCCGATGCCGGATGCCGTGATGAGCGGACCTTGCCCGATCCTGATCGGTGCCGCCCTCGTCGCCGGGGCGTTCTGCGTGCTTGCGCTGATCGCTCTCGCCGTCGCGCGGCCGTCGGGCGCGGACGTCGCGGTCACCTCGGCGCGGCTACTGCTCGGGATGCGGTTCGCGCCGCTGGCGGCGCTGCTCTGCGCCGCCGGCGCACTCCCGCTCGCCCTCGCGATCGCCGTCGACGGAAATTTCTCCGGCGCTGCGCCGCTGCTTGCCGCCGCGATCCTCGTCGCCGGTGCGGCTGCGGCCGCGCTCGCGCTGCTCGGTGTCGCGCGGCTCATCATGGCATTTGCGCGCCGGCTCATCGACGCGCTCGCCGCCGCCTTCCGGCTGCTGGTCCCCGGGGCCGATTCGCCGTGGCTGCTGCACCGGACGCCGCTGCCGGTCCCGGCCGGCGTCCGGCTCGCGCGCCGCCGTTCGTCGCGCGCTCCACCGCTCCGGTACTAGGACGCCGCGCCCTCGGGCGCTTTTCACCCGCGCGTGTCCGATGTCCGGAGATTTTCCGAAGATCATGCATCCGTTTCGTTCGGTGCTCACCGCGCTCACCTGCGCGATCGTCGCCGTCACCTCGTCCGTCGCACCGGCCCGTGCCGACGTCGTCGGCGTCGTCCGCGGCACGCTGACCCGGGCCGACCACCGGCCGCTCGCGGGCGTCACGGTCACGCTCGCCGGCGAGCGTGTGAGCCAATCCGTCCTAACCGGTCCGGACGGACGGTTCGCGTTCGCGCGCGTTCCGTTCGGGCACTACACACTGCGCGCGGCGGCCGCTGACGGCACCGCCGTCGCGAGCATCGACGTTGCGACCGGCGCGATCGTCGACGTCGCGCTGGTCGCGGCGCCCGTCATCGGCCGCACGAACGCGACCGCGACCAGCGTGCGCGGCACGCCGGTCTCCGAGAACGCGTACGGCGCGCGACGGCTGGCGGCGCTGCCCCGCAACGACCGGCTCGACGCGATCGTCGAGCAGGTTCCCGGCGTCGTGCGCTTTTCGTACGACGAGCCGGTGGCCCACGGCTTTCACGGCCTGAGCTACGAACTCGACGGCGCGCCGCTGCCGCAATCGACCAGCTCGAACTTCGCCCAGCTGATCGACCCGCGCAACGCGCAGGCGGTCGAGATCTTCACCGGCGCGTTTCCCGCCGAGTTCGGCGGCTCGCGCCAGGGCGCGATCGTCAACGTCCTCAGCGGCGGAACCGAAGCCGGTGCCGGCGGTGCGCTGACCCTCGGCGTGGGCGAGAACGGCTCGTCGGACGCGCGGCTCGTGCAGCACTTCACGTCGGGCCGCGCGCAGTTCTCGCTGGCGCTGAACGCGCAGCGCACGAACCGTGGTCTCGACACCCCGTCGAAGATCGCCGAACACGACGCGTCGGCGACCTCCGACCAGTTTTTGCGGATCGCGCTGCCGATGGGCGAGCGCGACCTGCTGGCGGCCGATTTTTCGAGCCAGTACGCGAGTTTCCAGATCCCGATCAACACCGCGTTCTCGCCGAGTTCGCCGTTCGTCGCCGTGTCGGGGACCGACGACGTGCAGCGCGAATACGACCGCTTCGCCAGCCTCTCGTTCACGCATACCTCGAAGGACGGGAACGGCTACCTGCGGCTGGTGCCGTGGATGCGCTGGAACCGCGTCGCCTACGACGGCGATCTGGCGAACGACGTCCAAGCGAACGTCGTGAACGACGACGGGTCGCTGACGCCGCAGAACGGGCTGCGTCAGGACCGAATAGCGTCGTACGCCGGCCTGCGCGCGTCGGCATTTCGCGCGAGCGATCGTCATGCGCTCAAGTTCGGCGTCGATCTGCAGCAAGAGAACCTGCGCTCGAGCGCGCTGATCAGAATCCCCGGCTCGCCGGATTTCATCGACGACGCGTCCGCGAAAGGCACGCAGACCGGCGCGTACATCGCCGACAAATGGACGCCGACCAACCGCGTAGCGATCAACGCCGGTTTGCGCTACGACCACAGCACCGGGTACACCCGCGGCTCGCAGTTGAGCCCGCGGCTGGAGATCAACCAGGAGCTCGCGAGCGGCACGGTGCTGCACGCGTACGTCGGGCGGCTGTACGCCGCCCCGAGCCTCGAGGACGTGCGGCGTGACGCGATCGTCACGCAGACCGCGTCCGGCGCGGCGCCGGTCTACGACCTCAAGCCCGAGCGTGACACGTACGTCGAGATCGGGATCGCACGCACGTTCCGGCCCGGACTACGCGCGTACCTCAACGCCTTCGACCGTACCGCGGTCAACGTCCTCGACACGACGCAGCTCGCGAACACGCCGCTCTTCGCGGTGTTCAACAACGCGGTCGGGCGCGACCGCGGGATCGAGTTCCGGCTCGACGGATCGTCGGCGCGCGTCGACTCCGGCGTCTCGCTGACGTTCCAGCGAGCCGAAGCGGGCGGCGTCTCCGGCGGCACCTTCCTGTTCGCGCCGGACGCCGCCGGCGACCTGACGCTGCAGCCGGAGGATCACGATCAGCGCTGGTCCGCGAACGCGTTCTACACCCGCCATTTCGGCGGTGGTCTGCGCAGTTTCGCGACGCTGCAGGCCGAGTACGGGACGGGTTTCCCGGTCCAGTTCGAAAGCGGCCAGGGCCGGCTGCCCGCGCACTGGATCCTCGACGCGTCGGTCGGTCATTCGGCCGACCAAGCCACGAAACGCTTCGGCTACACGCTCTCGGTCGAGAACCTGCTCGACCACCGCTACGTGGTCAAGATCAACAACGGGTTCAACACGACGCAGTGGAACGCGCCGCGACGCTTCGTCCTGCGCGTCACCGCGCCGTGGTGATCGCTAGGAGTTGAGCCGGCGCTGATCGCGATCGCTGCGCAGCGCTTCGACGAGCTTCGTCGCTTCGCGTAACGACTCGGCGAGCGACGGCGCCGCGGCCTTGAGCGCGCGCACCGTGCCGGCGGCGATCACGATCGCGCTGGCGCCGAGCAGAATCGCCGGGACGCCGCGCGCGCGGAGCTTGCCCAGGCGCAGGTTCGAGGCGCGGAGGACGCGGGCCAAAGCTGGACGGGCCATAAGGGCGGGTGCGCCGGGCCGTCCTGCGAATCCTCGGCCCCATGAGCGAGTCAGCAGCAGCGTTGGTATGGGACGTCCCGGCGGGCTTCAACTTCGCTCGCGACGTCCTCGACGCGCTCGCGCGCGAGGACCGGCGTGGGCTGCTCTTCGTCGACGCGGCCGGGGACCGGCGCGAGTACACGTTTGCGGACGTCGCGGAGCAGTCGAAGCGCTGGGCCGCCGTCCTGCGCGACGCCGGGGTGAAGAAGGGCGACCGCGTCGTCGTCGTGCTCCCGAAGATCCCGGACTGGCTGTTCTGCATGGCGGGGCTGCTGCGGATCGGCGCGGCCGCCGTTCCCAGCGCCGAGCAGCTGCGCGCCAAAGACCTGCTCTACCGCGCGAACCACAGCGGCGCGATCGCCGTCGTCGCGCACAGCTCGAACGCGGCCGAGTTCGACGCGATGCGCGCCGGCGCCGAGACCGTGCGCACGTGGCTGCTCGTCGGCAGTGAGCGCGACGGGTGGGTCGCTGCCGATCCGCTGCTCGCGGCCGCGCAGCCCTGGGACGGCGAAAGCACCGTCCCCGAGGACCTGGCCTATATCGTGTACACGAGCGGAACGACGAAGGATCCGAAGGGCGTCGTGCACACGGTCGCCTACACGTTCGCCAAGCGGATGCAAGCCGCAGTCTGGTTCGACGTCAAACCCGCCGATCTGGTGTGGTGCACGGCCGGAACCGGCTGGGCGAAGTCGCTCTGGAACGTGCTGCTCGGACCGTGGTCGTGCGGCGCGGCGATCGTGCTGCACGAGGGCGGTTTCATCCCCGAGGAGCGGATGGACCTGATTCGCGATCTCGGGGTGACGGTGCTGTGTCAAGCCCCGACCGAGTACCGGCTCGAGGTGAAACTGCCCGAGCTCGGCGAGCGCTGGACGCTTCCGAAGCTGCGCCACTGCGTCAGCGCCGGCGAGCCGCTCAACCCGGAAGTGATCGAGGTCTGGAAAGCGGCCTTCGGCCTGACGATCCTCGACGGCTACGGTCAGACCGAGAACACGCTGCTGGTCGCGAACCGGCCCGGTACCGACGTGCGTCCGGGCTCGATGGGCAAGCCGACGCCGGGCCATGAGGTCGCGGTCGTCGACGAGCACGGGAAGGTCTGCGAACCCGGCGAGGTCGGCGACATCGCGTTGCGGGGCGATCCGCCCTCGCTGTTCCGGGGCTACTACAAGAACGACGAGGAGACGCGGAACTCGCGCCGCGGCGAGTGGTATCTGACCGGCGACCGCGCGCAAGTCGACGACGACGGGTACTTCTGGTTCGTCGGTCGCGCCGACGACGTGATCTCCTCGGGCGCGTACCGCATCGGGCCGTTCGAGGTCGAGAGCGCGCTGCTCGAGCATCCGGCGGTGATGGAGTCGGCGGTCGTCGGCTCGCCCGACGCCGACCGCGGCAACATCGTGAAAGCGTTCGTCGTCTTGCGCCCGGGCTACGATCCGAGCGATGCGCTCGTGCGTGAGCTGCAGGAGCACTGCAAGCGCGTGACCGCGCCGTACAAGTACCCGCGCGCGATCGAGTTCGTCGCCGAGCTGCCGAAGACGCGTTCCGGCAAGATCCGCCGCGTCGAGCTGCGCCAAGCGGAGCTGCAAAAGAAGGGCGCGACCGCGGCGAGCGGCTTCGTCTAGGGCCTCACGAAACGATCCCAACCCGGGGGCGGTAGATACCGGCGTGTCGAGCCCTCCGCCGCCCCCGCAGGACGACCTCGAAGCGACCGTCGCGATGCCGCGCGTCCAGCCTCCGCCGCCGCCGCAGCGCCGGCAGATCGACCCTGCCGTCGTCGAACCGCGCGAGCCGGTCCACGTCGCGCCCCAGCCGGCGCCGGCCGCGCCGCCCGTAAGAGGCACCCTCATCCCGCCGCCGACCAGGACCGTCGTCATGGCGCGGGCGCAGTACGATTTCGGACACCCGCTCGGCTACGTCTTCGCGCGCTTCTTCGCGTTCCTCATCGACATTGCGCTCGTCTCTGTCGTCGTCACGTCGCTGGCGTATTCGCTGATCGCGTTCAACCCGATCACCGGATTGCCGACGAACAGCCAGCGCGGCTTCGACGCGACCTTTGCGCTGGGGATCGCGATCGCGCTCGTCTACGTTTGGATCTGCGAGGCGATCTTCGGAACGACGATCGCGAAGCTCGTGCTCGGCCTGCAGGTCTTCGCGGCGCGCGGCGGGCCCGTCGGTCTCGGCCGCGCGTTCGTGCGCGGTCTGCTGCGTCCGATCGATCTGCTGGTCATCGGCGGAATCATGGCGCTGCTGCCCGGGCACCGGCGCCTCGGCGATCTGCTCGGCGGCACGGTCGTCGCGCACGGCGGCATGCGCCGGTTCGGGCCGATCCTGGGCTGGGTGCTGCTGCTGGTCGTCGCGGGCGTGCCGTTCATTCTGGCCGGAGTACCGCGCACGTTCGCATCGATGGTTGCGTTCTGGGAGTTTCTGCCCGGGATCGTCGCCCGCGTCTGGCTGCTCCCGCACACGCTCCTCGGATTACTGCACTGGTAGGTTGAGTATTGCGGGCTCGCGCTCGGGCGTGATACGACGTGCGTGAACCCATGTCGATCCACGAAATCGTCCTCCCCGACACGAAGCCGGAAACCGAATGGATCCTGGGCCGCGCCGTCCAGAAAATGAGCCCGTTCCGTACGCACGCGCGGCTGCAGGCTACGTTCAGCGCGGCGTTGTTGAATTGGTCCGCCGGGCGCGGAGAAGTCGGCACCGAATGGCGTTTTCGCCTTGCTCCGTCCGCTGAGATTCGCCGGCCATTGGTGCCGGATATCGCGTACGTGCGCAACGAACGCCTGGTAGGGCTCGAAGGGCGCGAACTCGAGGCGCCGGAGTTTTCGCCCGACGTCGCCGTGGAGATTCGCTCGCCCGGCGATCGAGTACGGCGCATCGAGCACAAGATCGGCGTCTATCTTTCGACTGGTGCATCTCTGGTGATCGTCGTCGACCCGTCGCACCGGACCGTCCAGCTGCACGACGTGCAGGGAATGCGCGAGCTCCGCGGCGACGACGCGATCGTGCACCCGGCGCTCCCCGGATTTTCGCTCGGGCTGCCGGAGCTCTTCAAGGCTGCCGACCCGCCCCCGCGCTGAGGGGAGCAATCGTAAAGAGAGTATTGCCGACGCGCGGCCGGGTGTGATACGACGTGCGTGAACCCATGTCGATCCACGAAATCGTTCTGCCGGACACGAAACCCGAAACGGAATGGATCCTCGGACGCGCAGTCCGGAAAGTGAGCCCGTTCCGCACGCATGGACGCTTGCAGGGCACGTTCTTCGCGGCGCTCCGCGATTGGGAAACCGGCCATGGCCAGACGGCTACCGAGTGGCGGTTTCGCGTGGCTCCGCCCGGCGAGATACGCCGGCCGCTGGTGCCCGACGTCGCGTTCGTCAGGAACGAGCGTCTCATCGGGCTCGCGGATCGCGATCTCGAGGTGCCCCCGTTCGCCCCGGACGTCGCCGTCGAGATCCTCTCCCCCGGCGATCGTATGGCGTATGTCGAGCACAAGGTCAGCGTCTACCTCAGCTCGGGCGCGTCGCTCGTGATCGTCGTCGATCCGGGGAGACGAACGGTCCGCCTGCACGACGCCAATGGCGTGCTCGAGCTCCACGGCGACGACGTCATCGCGCATCACTCGCTGCCGGGTTTTTCGCTGGCGCTGCCCGAGCTCTTCAAGGCCGCCGACCCGCCGCCGCGCTGAGGCCTCCGGCGGGGGCATCCGAGGGCCGCGGCGTACGGCGCCGTAGGAGGATCCCACGATGATCGCAACCGGTGAAGCGCTGGGGACGAAGCATGCGCGCTACGTCCTGACGCCGTGGATGGCGCAGGGCAACCTCAAGCCGCCGGTGATCGTGCGCGGCGAGGGGATCTACCTCTACGACGCCGACGGGAACCGCTACGCCGATTTGACGTCGGGGCTCATCGCCGTGAACCTCGGGCACGGGCATCCGGCCGTGCGCGCCGCGATGCACGAACAGGTCGACCGGCTGTGCTTCAGCCCGCCGAGCTGGTTCAACGACGTGCGCGCGGAGCTGGCCGAAGCGCTGGTGCGCCTCGCGCCTTGGGGCGAGCAGGGCGGCCGTGTGTTCTTCACGACCTCCGGCGCATCGGCGAACGAGGACGCGATCAAGTTCGCGCGCGCGGTCACCGGCCGGGCGAAGGTGCTGACCGCATACCGCTCGTTTCACGGGTCGGGTGCGGGTTCGGCGACGCTGACCGGCGAGAACCGCCGCTGGTACAACGAACCCACGAACGTGATGCCGGGCGTGGTGCACTTCTGGACGCCGTATCCGTACCGTAGCCCGTTCTTCACGACCGATCCGGCCGAAGAGACGCGCCGCGCGCTGCAGCACGTCGCCGACACGGTCGCGGCCGAGAACCCGGACCAGGTGGCGGCGATCCTGATCGAGCCGGTGATCGGCTCGAACGGTGTGATCGTCTTTCCGCCCGGCTACCTCGCGGGTTTGCGCGCGCTGTGCGACGCGCACGGCATCGTGCTGATCTTCGACGAGGTGATGACCGGGTTCGGGCGCGTCGGTGCGGCGTTCGCCGGCGAGCGGTTCGGCGTCGTCCCCGACGCGATCACCTTCGCAAAGGGCGTCACGTCAGGCTACGTCCCGCTCGGCGGCGTGATGCTGCGCGAGGACCTCGTGCGCACGTTCGATCAGCGCCCGTTGCCGGCGGGACACACCTATTCCGGTCACCCGCTCGCGATGGCGACCGGCGTCGCGGCGCTGCAGGCGTACCGTGACGGCGATCTCTACGCGCGCGCCGCGAACGTCATCGAGCCGCGCCTGCGCGCGGGCCTCGAGCGCATCCGCGACAAGCACGAGATCGTCGGCGAGGTGCGCGGCTGCGGCGCGTTCTTCGCGGTCGAGTTCGTCGCCGACCGGACGACGCGCGAGCCGCTCGTGCCCTGGCAGGGCAAGTCGCTCGGCGTGATGCCGACCCTGTTCGCTGCGCTCAAAAAACGCGGCGCCTACGCGTTCGGCCGCTACAACGTGCTCCACGTCGCCCCGCCGCTGATCATCACCGACGAACAGATCGACGAAGCCGTCGCGACGATCGATATCGCCGTCGGCGAGCTGGCGGAAGCCTATCGGACGTCGAAGAAGCCGAGCTGACGACGAGCGCCCGCGAACCGACGAGCGCCAGCAACGCGAGGATGACGAGCGTTGTCACGAACCGTGGTTCGCGGTGAAGTGCGTGGGTGGCGGTCGCACCGGTCATGATCGCCATCAGCAGCACCGCGCCGGCGGTTCGGGTCTTCGGGATCGCCAGCAGAATCGCGCCCAGCAATTCCGCGCCGCCGACGGCCAAGTAGAAGTGGTCGGGATAACCCCATCACGCCGGCTGAATCACGTTCTGAGGACCCCACACAACGAACAACGGTCGCCAACCACCCGTCCCTCGAGCACGACGGACCGCCAGAGGTGTGGGCAATACGACCGCGGGCGCTGACGGGTCTTTTCTCCGCCGGCTGAAGCCGCAGTCGGCGCGTCGCCCCGGCGGAGCGTCTCGTCCTCGTTCGTGCTTGGTGCAGCCGCCGGTTCGACCGTTTCAACCACGGGGGGACTCGGCGTCACCGGCTCGGGTATTGGTGCTACGGCCCGGGCGTTCGGCGCTACCCGCTCGCCGATCGCGTCGTCAGAAGTCGGAGGAGCGGCAACGGTGAACGCGGTGCGCTCCAAAAGGCCGAGTATTCGCTGATCGATCTCTGCGGAGCGGGCACTGTTTGCCTCGATGTCGGTGAAGACTTTGGACCACTCGCCGACGAGTACCGAGAAGAATCCGAATCCGGCGATGCCGAGACCAGCAACGACGCGGCCCATTCCCTCGAACTGCACGTATGCGTTTTGCGAGGCGCCGGCGGCCTCGGACATTCCCCACACAGCCACGAAGGCGCCGCCGACCACGGCGACCCAGCCGAAGATGATCTGAATCGTCGAAACGAAGGTGAGAGCGGGATATTTCAAAGGTGCCTCCGGATCGCCAGGATGCCTTTTCGAGTCAGCCCGAAACGGGTTCACCGCTGACGGCGACGCGCGCCCCGACGGGAGACTCGATCTCCGTGATCGCTTCGTATTCGGGTTCGGTCAGACGCGACTTCTCGGTGCGCATGAACCACGTGTAGGCGATCCCGGCGACGATGATGCTGAAGAGCCAGCCGCCGGACCACAGGAAGTGTAGCGGAGCGACCCACAGGCCGATCAGCGGCGGGATCCAGCCGACGATCAGCGCGCCGACCGCGCGCAGGTTCCAGCCGCCGGCGTAGTCGTAGCGGCCGTTGCGCGAGTAGAGCTGGAACAGGTCGAGGCGCAGTTGGCGCACCAGCCAGTAGTCGGCGATCGCAATCCCGTCGAATGGGCCGAGCAGCGTCCCGTACGTGCCGAGCCAGGTGAACACGTACGTCGCGAACGTCGAGAGCACGTACCACGGCTGCATCAGCAGCGAGAGCAGGCCGGTCAGGATCGCGCCGCCCGCGAACGTGATGCGGCTCGGCCAGAGATTCTCGAACGCGCGCGCCGGCGCCATGACGTTCGCGCCGACGTTGATCGTAATCGACGAGAGGATCACCACGATCCCGCCGATTAGGACCACGTACGTCGGGAACTTCACGATCAGATCGACCGGGTTCCACAGCTTCTGGCCGAACACCACCTCGGTCGCCGACGTAACGGCGATCCCGACGAACGAGAACGCTGCCATCACCAACGGCATCACAAGCTGCCCGCGCAGCTGCGCGCGTTGGGAGTCTGCGTAGCGCGAGTAGTCCGGAATGTTCAGCGCGAGCGTCGCCCAAAACGCGACGACGCCGATCACCGACGGGAAGAACGCGGCCCAGAACGCGCCGCCGTGGAGCGTCGCTGGTACCGCCAGCATCGGGCCGACGCCGCCGGCGGCCGACATCCCCCATGCGAACAGCAAGACGGCCGCGAGTCCCAACGTCGGCGCGGCGAACGCGGCGAGCCGGCCGATCGCCTGCGGGCCGCGCATCGCGACGCCGACGTTGAGCAGCCAGAACAAGCCGAACGCGACGTACTGGTGCGGACCGATCGTGGTCCACGAGGGAACGAGCCGCGACACGATCGCGTCGAGAGCGAGCCCGCCGAACCAGGAGTTGATCCCGAACCAGCCCGCGCCGATCACCGCGCGCGCGAGCGCCGGAACGTGCGCGCCGCGCGTCCCGAACCACAGCCGCGCGAATACCGGGTAGGGGATGCCGAACCGCGTCCCGGCGTGCGCGACCAGCAGGATCGGCACGAGCACGACGCAGCTTCCGACGAAGATCGCCAGGATCGCTTCCCACCAGTTCATCCCGGTCGAGAGTATCCCGCTGGCGAGGGAGTACGTCGGGATGCACAGACACATTCCGGTCCACAGGCTGGCGAAGCGCGACGCCCTCCACGAGTGCTCCGCCCGCGTGCACGGCCGCAGATCGTCGTTCCAGAGATCGATGTTCGCCGACGCGGCCTGCGCCGACTCCGCCGTCAGCGTGACGATCCCGGACTGCTCGACCTGCGTCTGCACCGGCTACACTTCCACCATGGCGCCGTACGTCTCGGGGCGGCGGTCGCGGTAGAACTGCCAGGTGTTGCGGACCTCTTCGATCACGCGCCGGTCCATGTCGCCGATCACGACCTCGTCCTTGTCGCGCGAGCCGGTCGCGACGAACTGGCCGCGCGGATCGACGAGGTACGACTGCCCGTAGAACTCGCCCATGTTCCATGGGGTCTCGAAGCCGACGCGGTTGATCGCGCCGACGTAGTATCCGTTCGCGACTGCGTGCGCCGGCTGCTCGAGCTTCCAGAGGTATTCCGATAGCCCCGCGACCGTCGCCGACGGGTTGAACACGATCTCGGCGCCGTTGAGGCCGAGCAGCCGCGCGCCTTCGGGGAAGTGGCGGTCGTAACAGATGTAGACGCCGATTTGCGCGAACTTCGTCTTGAACGTCGGATAGCCGGCATTGCCGGGCTTGAAGTAGTATTTCTCCCAGAAGCCGCACGGTGCCGGCCCCGCGGCGACCTGCGGCAGATGGTGCTTGCGGTAGATGCCGAGGAACGCGCCGTCGGCGTCGATCACGGACGCGGTGTTGTAGTACACGCCGCTGATCGTGCGCTCGTACATCGGGACGACGAGCGCGATCCCGAGCTCGCGCGCGAGGTCTTGCATCAGCCGCGTCGTCGGGCCGTCGGGGATGTGCTCCGTCGCCTCGTACCACTTCGGGCTCTGCTCGGTGCAGAAGTACGGGCCGTAGAAGAGCTCCTGCAGACAGACGATCTGCGCGCCGCGCTGCGCCGCCTCGCGGATCATCCGCTCGTGCTTCTTGATCGCCTCGCGCTTGTGGACTTCGACCGGCTGCCCGCCGTCGGTTTCATGGTGCGCTTGCACCAGGCCGATGCGAACGACGTCGGCATCACTCATCGCGTAGCTCCTGACTCAGAGTTGGACCGGGCGGAAGGGGGAGGACTTCTGGTGGATGCCGGTCCCTGGCTCGCCGACGAAGTTTCCGTCGTCGGCGACCCGGCGGCCGCGCGAGAAGACGTAACGCGGCTTGCCGTGGACCGTCATCCCCTCGAAGATGTTGTTGTCGGCTTTCATGTGGTGCGTCTTGGCCGAGATCGTGCGCTCCACGTTCGGATCCCACACCACGATGTCGGCGTCGCTGCCGACCGCGATCGTCCCCTTGCGCGGGAACAGGCCGAACAGTTTGGCGGGGTTCGTCGAAGCGAGCGCGACGAACTGGTTGAGCCCGAGCACGCCCTTGTGCACGCCGTGCTCGTAGAGGATCGCGACGCGGTCCTCGATCGTCGGCGCGCCGTTGGGGATCTTCGAGAAGTCGTCCTTGCCGAGCTCTTTCTGCCCGCAGTTGTTGAACGAGCAGTGATCCGACCCGAACGCGTGGAGCTCGCCGTTCTTGAGCTTCTTGAGCAGAACTTGCTGGTCGCGCTTCTCGCGCAGTGGCGGCGACATCACGTAGTTCGCGGAGGCGAAGTCCGGACGGTCGTAGTCGCTGACGTCGCAGACGAGATACTGCGGGCACGTCTCGCCGTAGATCGGCAGCCCGCGCTTGCGACCGTCGCTGATCGCGTCGGCGGCCATCGCGCTCGAGACGTGCACGACGTAGAGCGGCGCGCCGGCGACCTCGGCCAGCCGGATCGCGCGATGAACGGCCTCGCCCTCGAGCTCGACCGGCCGCGTCAGCGCGTGGTATTTGGGTGCGGTCTGACCGGCCGCGAGCGCCTCTCTAACGGTGACCTCGATGACGTCGCCGTTCTCGGCGTGGACCTGCACCAGTCCGCCCGCCTTCGCGCAGGCTTTGAGCACCTTGAAGATCGTCTCGTCGTCGACTTGCAGCACGTGCTTGTAGGCCATGAAGACCTTGAACGAGTTGACGCCTTCCCGCACGATCATCTCGGGGATC
Organism: Vulcanimicrobiota bacterium; assembly: GCA_003168375.1. Classification (GTDB taxonomy): domain Bacteria; phylum Vulcanimicrobiota; class Vulcanimicrobiia; order Vulcanimicrobiales; family Vulcanimicrobiaceae; genus Vulcanimicrobium; species Vulcanimicrobium winogradskyi. The sequence goes on along the minus strand of PMSI01000001.1, from coordinate 459,370 downwards.
TCCGCGATCGTCTCGGGCCGGCCGTCGGCGATCGTGAGGTGGAAGCCGTAGTCGATCGCCGCTTTTCCGGCGGCCTTCGCGTGCCAAGTCTTCAGCGCGTTCGCGAGCGAGTCGCCGCGCGTGTGCAGGGCGAAGTCGACGATCGTCGTCGTGCCGCCGAGCGCCGCCGCGACCGTGCCGCTGGCGAAGTCGTCGACGGTGGTCGTCCCGCCGAACGGCATGTCGAGGTGCGTGTGGGGGTCGATGAAGCCGGGGAAGACGTACGCGCCTGACGCGTCGACCGTCTCGTGCCCGAGCCCGGGGATGCTGCGCGCGATCGCGGCGATCGTGCCGTCCTCGACGAGCACGTCGGCCGGAAAGACGTCGGTCGCGGTGACAACCGTGCCGGCCCTTATAATGGTACCGATTGCAGCTTCTCCCTCCAGGTGTGCACGGTGTCGCCTGCGTCGACCCGCACCATCTCGATACAGTCGACGACCGGGCAGACCATCTGGCACAAATTGCAGCCGACGCAGTGCTCTTCGTCGACGACCGGCGCGAGCTTCGGATCGGCCGGCCGGTCGATGCACTGGTGTGCCGCGTCCTCGCACGCGATGTAGCACTTGTTGCAGCGGATGCACGACTCCGGGTCGATCCGCGCGATGATCTTGTAGTCGAGGTTGAGGTCGTTCCAGTCGACGAAGCGCGGCACGGTCTTTCCGATGAGGTCGCGGACCGACGCCATGCCGCGGCCGTCGAGGTAGTTGTTCAGGCCGTCGATCATGTCGCCGACGATGCGGAACCCGTGATGCATCACCGCCGTGCAGACTTGGACGCTGGTCGAACCCATCAGCATGAACTCGACGGCGTCGCGCCAGTCGGAGATCCCGCCGATCCCGGAGATCGGGATCCCGACCTGCGCGTCCTTCGCGCAGGCGCCGACCATGTTGAGCGCGATCGGCTTCACCGCCGGGCCGCAGTACCCGCCGTGCGAGGATTTGCCGTCGACGTGCGGGATCGGCAGCCAGCTGTCGAGGTCGACCCCGATCAGCGAGTTGATCGTGTTGATCAGGCTGATCGCGTCGGCGCCGCCCTTGGCGGCGGCGCGCGCCGCGTAGCGCACGTCGGTCACGTTCGGCGTCAGCTTCACGATGACCGGGACGTGCGCGGCTTCCTTGGCCCAGCGGGTGACCATCTCGATCAGCTCGGGATCCTGACCGACGGCGGCGCCCTGGCCGCGCTCGGACATCCCGTGCGGGCAGCCGAAGTTGAGCTCGAAGCCGTCGAGCGGCACCGTCTCACAGCGGCGGATCAGCTCGTGCCAGCTCTCGCGCGTGCATTCCGTCATCAGCGATACGACGATCGCGCGGTCCGGGTACGCCGCCTTGCACTCGGCGATCTCGCGCAGGTTCTCATCGAGCGGGCGATCGGTGATCAGCTCGATGTTGTTCATGCCGGCCATCCGGTACGCCCCGACGTTGTAGCCGCCGAAGCGCGAGGTCACGTTGACGATCGGCTCCAGCGCCAGCGTCTTCCACACGGCGCCGCCCCAGCCGGCCGCGAACGCGCGCATCACCTGATAGCCCGAGTTCGTCGGCGGCGCCGACGCGAGCCAAAACGGGTTCGGGCTCCTGATCCCCGCAAGATCGATCGAAAGATCGGCCATCAGCGCACCTCCGCGCGTAGGAACGTATCGACGCTCTGCGCGGCGACTTTGCCGCGCTGCGCCGCCTCGACGACCATCGCGTCGATACCGCCGGGCTTGAACATGCAGTCGCCGGCCGCGTAGACGTTCGGCAGGTTCGTGCGCATCCCGTCGTCGACGATCGCGATGCCGTTGACGTCGTGCACCACGCCGAACGCGTCGAGCAGCGACGTGTGCCGCGTCTGCCCGATCGCCGCGATCACCGTGTCGGCCGGGACGATCCGCTCGGTCCCCGGCAACGGTCGGGCGCTGCCGGCGGGATCGGTCGAGATCAGCTCGAGCCCCGCGACGCGCCCGTTCTCGACGACGATCCGCTTCGGCAGCACGTAGGTGCGAAACTCGACGCCTTCGACCTGGGCGAACTCGATCTCGAAGCCGTAGGCGGTCATCCGCTCCGCACCGCGCCGGTAGTACATCGTTACCGATGGCACGCCTAACCGGCGCGAACACGTCGCGGCGTCGATCGCGGTGTTGCCGCCGCCGATGATCGCAACGTGCTCGCCGAGCCGGCCGACGTCGCCGCCCATCTTGGCGATGCGGATGAAGTCGAGCGCGTCCCACACGCCGACCGCGTCCTCGCCCTCGATCCCGAGCCGGGGAACGTTGCCCATCCCGACCGCGATCACGACCGCGTCGTACTCGGCCAGCACGGAGTCGGCGGAGATGGTTTCACCGACGGTGACGCCGGTGCGGATCTCGACGCCGAGTGCGCGCACTTGCTCCGCCTCCCACAGCGCGATCTCGGCAGGGAGCCGGAACGGGACGATCCCGTACGTGTCGAGTCCGCCTGCTTCGGGGTCGCGCTCGAAGATCGTGACAGCGTGCCCCATGCGGGCAAGGTCGCGCGCGGCTGCGAGCCCCGCTGGACCACCGCCGACGACCGCGACGCGCTTTCCGGTCGGCGGGCCGGCCGCGAAGAGCGTGGTACCGGTCTGGATCGCCCAGTCGGTCGCGTAGCGCTGCAGGTCGCCGATCCGGATCGGGTTCTCGTCCGCCTTGTAGACGCAGGCCCCTTCGCAGAGCTGGTCGGTCGGACACACGCGGGCGCAGCTCGCGCCGACCGGGTTCGCGTCCATGATCGTCTGTGCGCTGCCGAGCAGATCGCCGGTCGCGATGCGGCCGATGAAGCGCGGCACGTCGATCGAGGTGGGGCATGCGCGGATGCACGGCGCGTCGTAGCAGTTGAGGCAGCGGTTCGCCTCGATCTGCACCTCTAGGCGGGAGAGCCGCTTCGCGATCGGCGGTCCCAAGCTCACTGACGGAAAAGCCAAGTCCTCTCCAAGGGCGGAGACGTCGTTGAAGCGTCATTCACGGTCGCCGGTAGGCGCTCCCCGTACGGCCCGCGTACGGTGCCGGGATGCGAGCCGTCCGCCTCCACGAGATCGACCGCGAACGCGGTCCCCAGAACTTCCGCGTCGAGCAGGTCGACGATCCTCAGCCGCAGCCCGGTGAGACGCTGGTCAAGATCGCCCGCGCCGCGTTCAACCGGCGCGACGTCTTCATCAGCCAGGGCCTGTATCCGGGGATCCAGCTCCCGTGCATTCCGGGCTCCGACGGCGTCGGCACGGTCGCCGCGCACGGCGAGGGAGCGCGGGGGCCGGCGGTCGGAACGCGCGTCGTGATCGATCCGACCCTCGGCTGGGGGCCCGATCAGCGTATCTGGCTCCGCAGCGCGCAGGTGCTCGGGATGCCGCATCAAGGAACCTTTGCCGAGTACATCGCGGTGCCCGCGGGGAACGTCCATCCGGCGCCGGCCTCGCTCACCGACGACGAAGCGGCGGCGATCCCGCTCGCCGGGGTCACCGCGTACCGCGCCCTCGTCTCGCGCGGCGGCTGCACGAAAGACGACGTCGTGCTGATCCCGGGCGTCGGCAGCGGGGTGCAGACCTTCGTCCTGCTGTTCGCCAAGAAGATCGGCGCGAAGGTCATCGTCACGTCGTCGAGCGACGAGAAGCTCGAACGCGCGAAATCGATGGGCGCCGACGTCGCGATCAACTACAAGACTTCCGAGAAGTGGGAGAAGGAGGTCGCCGCAGTCGACGGCGGGCCAAGTCTGGTCGTCGACTCCGCCGGCGGCGACACGTTCTTCAAGGCCGTCAACGTCACGCGGTACGGTGGGCGCGTCGTCGTTTACGGCGGGACGCTCGGCGACGCCAAGCTGCGCCCGTTCTCGCTGTTCTGGAAGCAGCTGGACATCCTGGGCACGTCGATGGGCTCGCCGCGCGACTTCGCCGAGATGTTGGCGCTCTTCGATCCTTCGACAGGCTCAGGACACGTTATCAAACCCGCCGTCGACAAAGTCTACGCGATGGACGAGGTCGTCGCGGCCGCCGAATCCGTCGACAAGGGCGCGCAGTTCGGCAAGGTGCTGCTCGCCGTCACGTAGGCTTGTCCATGAGCAAGAGTCGAACGGTTCGGGCCGGCGACGTGTATGAGCTCTCGGTCGACGGCGGGTTCGCGTATCTGCAAGCCATCGCGAAGGATCCGACGTTCGGTTGGGCGATGCGCATCCTCGCGCCGCTTGCTGAATCCGTGGGTTCAGACGCGGCGCTCGCGGTCCGCGACGCCTCGGAGCTGTTCGTCGCCTTGATGGGCGACGTTGCATCTGAAGCGAACGAGGGCCGGATCCGCTTTGTCGGTCACGCTGAACTGCCGCGTGACTACGATCCCTCGCTTCCCGTGTTTCGCGCGAGCGCGTCGAGGGGTCCCGACGGCCGGCACCGGGATGGTTCTTGGTGGCTCGACGACGGCACGACGGAGTGGCGAGTCGGGAGCCTCACTCGAGAGCAACAGAGCTACCCATACCGGCAGTTGGTGCCGGCCTTGGCGATGAGGGTTCTTATCGACGCGGGTTGGGACCCCGAATGGGAATTCAAAGGACCGGCCGCCCGTGAATATCAGAGACCGCCGCGATGGAGTAGCGACCGTGAGCGTACGGCGTCGTTTTTCCTCGTGTTTCCCGACGTAAAGAGTGCGCGTCGTGCAGCAAGCGCCATTGCTGCAGAAAAGCGCGCAGACGACGTGTCGATCGTCGAACCTTCGACCGACGAGGACGAAGCTCGATACAGCGTGGTTGCCGCGCGTGCCGGAGTCGGCATAGACGAGCTCGTTGCACTCGATGAGTACTTCGAAGGCGTTGCGAAGCGCTTCGCGGGCACGTACGACGGGAACGAAGTTCCGGTCGGTGGTTAGCTGAGCACGTAGCGCCGCAACGGCTCGGGCGTTCCGTAGCCGAGCTCGGCGCGGACCACGGCGGCTTCCGGACCCTCGCCGAGTTTCGAGAGATCGGGGTCGAGCAGGGCCGCTTCGTGCGGCGTCGGCTTGCGGTCGATCCGCTCCGCGCGCACGCGGCCTTCGGCCTCGAGCGCGATCAGATAGGCGAGGATCTGGCGCGCGGCGGCCGGCCACAGGCGGCGGTCGGTGTCGTGATACACTGCTTCGACCAGCGCCGGAATCGTGTCATTCCCGTCGCGCAGCGCGGCGACGATCTGCCGTTCACGCGCTTCGCGGTGCGCGATGTACTCGTCGAGCTTCGCGCGCACCTCACGCACCTCGGGACCGTGCCCGCCGTAGAGTGCTCGCGCGTCGCCGTACTCGTCGCGTAATCGGTGCAGCGTGCGCTGGTAGGTGCGCATCTCGCCGCCCGGCGGAGCGACGACGACCGTGCCGGTTCCGAGGACCACGTCGCCGGCGAACAGCGCTCGCTCGTCGTCGAGGACGAAGACGAGATGATCGCGCGCGTGGCCCGGCGCGTGCAGCGCGGTGAACGCGGCGTCGCCGAACGTGAACCGTTCGCCGTCGGCGATTGTGCGGTCGTGCGGGAAGCGCGCGGCAGGATGGGCGTAGACCGGCGCGCCGGTCGCGGCCGCCAGCGGCGCGGCGCCGGGGGCGTGATCGGGGTGGCCGTGCGTGACCAGGATCGCTGCGTACGGTGCGCCGAGCTCGCGTGCAGTCGCGAGGAACGCGTCGCGCTGGCGGTCGTCGAGCGGCCCCGGGTCGATCGCGACCAGCGCGCCCGGACCGGCGCGAACGACGTAGCCGTTCGTCCCGTCGAGCGTCATCGGTGAAGGGTTCGGTGCGCGCAACCGCCCGACGCGCGGGCTGAGCGTCACCATGCGTTTTCGAGCTCCGGGAGCAGCACGAACCGCGGTCCGGGCTGCACCTCCGGCGTGACGGTCACGATCGCCTTACCGCGCGCGAAGGCGAACAACTCGTCGACGGTTCGGTACGGCGCGATTCGTTCGAGGTGCTTGATCGTCGGAAGGATCATCCCGATCTCGCCGCGCTCGTGCGCGGTGAGCGCGTCGGAGGGCCGCATCCAACGACCGTCGAGCACTTCGGTCGCGTCGGCCTCCGCGACTTGGTTCGCAGGCGCGCGCGCCACGAAGAAGCGCGCGTCGAAGCGGCGCGTCGCAAGCTCGCCCTTCGGCGTGATCCAGCGCGAGAAGTAGCGCAGCTGCGATGCGTCCGCCGCCGCGTCGAGCCGTTCGAGCACCTCTCCGAACGTGATCTCACCGGTGTGCATCGTGCGGCGCAACTCGGCGAGTTCGCTGCCATGCACGACCCGGTCGGCGAAGAGCAGCCCGACCTCCTCGAAGGTCTCGCGCGCGGCGGTCATCGCGAACGCGGGATCGACGTCGCCGGCCGAGCCGCGCAGCCGCCGCGCCGCCTCGTCGCGGTCGGCCTCGTCGACGCGGCCGCCTGGGAAGACGTAGCGGTCGGGCAGGAACGAGGCGCCGGCGTTCCGCCGGACCAGGAAGACCTGCAAGCCCTCGCTCGTATCGCGGCCGACGATGACGGTCGCCGCGTCGCGGATCTCCTCCGTCACCGGAACCCTGCCTGGTCCCAGGCGCGTTGCTTGCGTGCCATGCGTCGTTCTTTCATCGCCACGTCGGCTCTCGTTCTCGCTCTGGGCGCGACCTCACTCGCTGGAGCGCAGTCGACCCCCGTGCCGGTGCCGACCCCGATCGCCGTGCCCACCCTGCCCCCGAACACACCGAACTCGGCGATCATTCAAACGATCATGGGGGTCGGCGCTCAGATCCTCCAGCGCCAGGCGATCAACACCCGCAACAACGCGCGCGGGACGGTGACCTACTTCAAGCGCTTCGACATGCAGGTCCAGTGCGGGACGAACTGCTACCGCACGATCAAGCTGCACCAGGGCACGATCATCAACCCGCGTGGCGCGACCCCGGGCGTCGGCTCGAACGTCGACATCAACGGCCGCACCGATCCCAACGGGACGCTGCAAGCCGACAACATCACCGTCCAGCAATAACCCTTCGATCCGCTCGGGATGACTTGATGCGCTGTGCGATTGGATCGGACGACGTCGGCCCGCTGACCGACGCGATCGTGAAGGAGCTGAACCGGCGCGGCGCCGCCGTCGAGCGCTTCGGCGCCCTCGGTGAGGCCGCAGCAGAAACCGAATGGGCCTCGATCGGCCGCGCGGTCGGCGCCGCCGTCGCCGAGGGACGCGCCGACGTCGGGATCGTCTGCTGCTGGACCGGCACCGGGATCTCGATCGCGGCCAACAAGGTGCGCGGGATCCGGGCCGCCTTGTGCGGCGATGCCGTGACCGCCGAGGGCGCCCGCCGCTGGAACGACGCAAACGTGCTCGCGCTCAGCCTGCGCGCGACCAGCCCGGCCGTCGGGCTCGAGATCCTCGCGGCTTTCCTGGGGACCGAAGCGAGCAGCGATGCCTCGGACCAAAGCTCGATCGCGGCGGTCGAGCCTTCCCCTGAGCCCGTCGAAGGGTCAGGCTGACAGGGACAATCCGTTCTCCGTCGGGAGCCGTTCGATCGGCGGACTACTTTTTTCTGGAGAACGCATTTGATCAAACGATTCACGGCCGCAGCGGCCGGCGCGGCGCTGGCCGCACTCTGTATCGCCCCCGCCTTCGCGCAGATGTCCTCACCGATGCCGATGAGCACGGGTTCGATGTCCGGCGGCATGATGGCCGGCGGCATGGACCACGGAATGCCGCCCGGCACGGCCGGCGGCGACGGCGCCGCCTACACCGGAGCGCCCGACCTGCAAGCTACCATCTCGCTCGTCACCGCGGGCGGTGCGCCCGGCCACTTCTCGCTCGTCAAGGCGTTGACCGCGCTGGCCGGCGCGAAGACCGCGAACGCGGAAGTCGCGAAGCTCACCAAGCAATACGGTGCAGCCAAAGTCGGCTCGTTCGTCGCGGTGCAGAACTTCGCCGTCGACGATGCGGTCGCGATCGCGACCAAAGCCGGCGTGAAGTTTCCGGCGCCGGCCTTGCACGGAGCGGTGCTCGCCAAGCGCGTGGTCGGGCTCGGGCTCGTCGGCGGAACGTACTATGAAGGCACGCAGCTCGACCACCTCGTGACCCACCAGATCCACGAAGCGGTCATGAACGACATCGACAAAAAGTTCGGTGCCGCAGCCGACGCCAACTATCACCGCATCGCGGACCAAGCGCACTACGACCTCGCGCAAGCGCTCGGCGTGACCAGCGTCAAACTCGCCGCCTACCACTAGTCCTGACAAAAGGCGAAGAAAAGCGAAAGGGCCACGCCGATCCGGCGTGGCCCTTCGTATTTCGGTTTTGTCGCAGCGGTCAATCGACCGTTACGACGCTGTCTCCTTCGGTGGACCCTCGGTCATCGAACTGATGCCGCCCTCCTGCCATCGGATGCTGGTTTGCGCTTGGACAATTCGGTTGTCGTTTCGGTCACCGGCCGGCGCGCAGTCAGCCGGTCGGTGCCTTGGACCCGGGTGGATCTTGCGACGTCAAGCCGCCCTCCCGTGTGTCGTTGAGTCAGTACCTCGAGGTGTCATCATCGTACTGCTACATCCTGGTGAGGGTCAACCCCAGAAGTGGGGGGGTTCTTTCGCGAAGCTCTCGCACTTCGTCGCGCGCGGAGGCGAACACGGCGATCCCGCAAAGAAGCCCTGCGGTGACCCCTGGAATCGTCCGTGTGCTGCGCCGCGTGGAGGCAGCGTTCATCCTGCTCGCGTCGTTCGCGTTGGCCGCGTACGTCGTCTCTCACCGCCCCTGGGTCGAGCATGTGCTTGCTCAGCTGGGTCCGCTTGCGATGCCGCTCGCCGTCCTCGTGTTCGCGATCGTCGCGTCGGCGCCGTTCTCCGTCACCGACGCGCTGGCGATCATGAACGGCGTCCTGTTCGGGCCCGTCTGGGGTGCGGTCGTGAACGCGGTCGGTCTCGTGCTGGCCGCGATCATCGGCTACCTCGTGGCGCTGCGGACCTCCGACGCGTTCGACGTCAAGAGGAACGTCGAACGGCTGCCCGGCTGGGCACGCCACTTTCAGATCGGTTCGCCGATGTTCCTGATCGTGATCCGCATAATTCCGGGGCTGGGCGGAACGATCGCCACGCAGACGGCCGCCGCGCTACGCGTCCCGATCTTTCGCCAAGTCTACACCATGTGTGCCGTCGCCATCCCGATCTGCACCGTCCTCGCCGTGTTCGGCGACGCGGCGTCCGACGCCCTCGAGGCGCACGTCTTCGTCCCTGCACAAGCCTACGCGGAGAAGCATCACATTCGCCTCCCACACCGCCGCAGCCGCCACGCCTCGCCGCCCGCCGAAATCCGCACCGCGTCACCGGTGCAACGATGAACCCCGGCGCGGACTCAGGCCACGCTGTCGACCTGGTCGATACACCGCAGTCGCTCGCTGCGCTCTGCGAGCGCATCGCTCGCGCACCGCGTATCGGTCTCGATACCGAGTTCCACACCGAGAAGTCGTATACGCCGCACCTCATGGTCGTGCAGCTGCTGTTCGACGACGGCGTTGCGCTGGTCGATCCGCTCGCGCTCCGCGACCTCCGGCCGCTGGTCGGCGCGCTGGCCGGCGCGCACGTCGTCGGCCACGCACTCTCCTCGGATCTGCGCATCCTCGCCGATGCGTTCGAGACGCTTCCGCGCGAGGTGTTCGACACGCAGGTCGCGGCGGCGTTCGTCGGCTACGGGCTCTCGATCTCGCTGCTCGATCTCGTCCGCGATCTGTGCGGCGTGACGCTGCGCAAGTCGCAGACCGTCAGCGACTGGAGCACGCGACCGTTCACGCCCAAGCAGGTCGAGTATCTGGTCGACGACGTGCGGTACCTCTTCACCCTCGAGGACACGCTGCGCGAACGCCTCGTCGCACGCGGGCGCGGGAGCTGGGCCGCGGAGGAGATGCCGGCGCTGGTCGAGCTGCGCACGTATCGCAACGATCCCAAGCGGCTGTACCAGCGCGTCTCGGGGAACGCGCGGATGAACCGGCGCGAGCTCGGGATCCTCAACGAGCTCGCGCACCTGCGCGACCGCTACGCGCGCGAGCGCAACATTCCGCTGAAGTACGTGCTCCCGGACGACGTGATGATCGGCCTGGTGCAGCTGCGGCCGAAGTCGGTCGACGAGCTCTCGCAGTTGCGGCGCATCGACGCGGGGACGCGGCGCAACTTGGGCGAGCGGATCGTCGAGGCGGTCCAGCGCGGCGAGGCGATCGGTGAGGACGAGCTCCCGCCGCGCGCGCCGAAGCCGTTGGGGCCGCAGCGCGAGGCGCTCGTCTCGACGATGGCGGTGCTGGTCAGCGCGCTGGCCGCCGAGAACGATCTCCCGACGACGCTGCTGCTGCCGCGTGCGGCGCTCGAGCGCATCGCGCGCGAGGCGCCGCAGACCGCCGAAGCGCTCGGTGACGTCGTGAACCTGACGTCCTGGCGCCGCCAGCTCGTGGTCGATCCGCTCTGGGATCTGCTGACCGGGGAGTCGGTCCTACGGGTGTACGGCTACCGCGAGGCGGAGCCGCGCACGACGATCGAGCGCCTCGAGCCCGGCGACGCTCCTACCGCGGAGTCGGCGACGGGATAGGCGAGGCCGGCCTCGGGAGCGGCATCGACGAACCGCCGGCCGGCGGCGTGGGCGGTGCCGGCCGCGCGGAGACGGTCGGCGCCGGTGCCGGCGTCGCCGCTAGCGTCTTGGCGATGATGTCGTTGTAGCGCTTCTGCGTCCCGCAGTCGATCCCGGCGCGCGTGTTTCGCAGCCCAGGCCAATTGGTGCATTGGACGAGCAGCATGCTCGCTCTGGTCAGATCGCGCTGCCAGTTTCCGATCTTGAGGTCGTGCTCGGCCGGAGCGCGCATCGAGAGCAGGTACGCCTCGTTGACCAGCTTCATCTGGGGGTCGTTGCAGCGCTGATTGGCGGCGAGCCCCGCGACGGCGGAGTCGTACGCGGCTTGGCGCGTGGAGGAGTCGTTCGCTGCGGCCTTTTCGTACGCCAGGGCCTGCCCGCACCCGTCGTTCGGCGCAGCCGGAGCCGGGCGTGGTGTGACGACGACTGCGAAGGCGATCGCCGTGGCCGCGGCGAGCGTCATCGCGGCGGTAGCTCGAATTTGCGCGATCACCGTGCTTCGGTTCCCACCGAAGCGGCTAAGCTCTTCTAAGCTCGCTCGAGATTCGTCAAAAACCGCCCGATTCGAGAGGGGTCGTAGGACGGGTCGGCCGCGAGCTCGCGCTGCGTCCACGCGGTGAAGGCGGCGAGATCGAACTCGGGCGCGTGTGCCCTCGCGACCGCCAGCGCGACGTCGAGCGCGGTGCGGTCGCCCCAAGCCCAGTAGTGCAGGAAGCGGTCGCGCACGACGTCGGTCGGGGTGAAGACGTGCAGCACCAGGTCTTCGCGCCGTTCGGTGCGCCAGGTCGCGACGTACTCGCGGCCGATCGCCAGCGGGCCAATCGGAAACGCGAGCATGTAGGGGAGCCGCTCGTGCCGGTAGTGCCCCTCGGCGGCCCGCGCGTAGCCGATCGTCGCGAGGGCGCGGTCGACGATGTGCGGCGCGGCCCCGACCTCGACCACGAAATCGATGTCGAGCGACTGGTAGAGGTCGGGGACGTAGTAGGCCGCGGCGCTGCCGCCGCACAGCACCGCGGTCTCGCCCGCCCGGTCGAGTACCGTGCACGCGGCGAACTCGACGTCGACCAGCGACGCGTCGAGCGGCAGGATCACAGCGGCTTGCCGATGCGGCGCGGGCGTTCCCGGTACGTGCGCGCGCGCTCCCGCACCTCGGGATAGGCGTAGGCCAGCCGTTCGAGCAGCGCGCGCAGCTCGACCGCGCCGTACCAGCGCCGGTTCAGCAGCACGATGCGGGTGGTGCCGACCGGGCGCGAGACGACGACGCCGGCGCGCTCGAGGCCGATCACCACCCGGTGGACGGCGTTCGCACTCGATTCGATCTGGCGAGCCAGCTCCCGAACGTGCAAGCCGTTCTCCGAGAGGGCGAGCCGGACCAGAACCCGGTCGCGCGTCGCCGTGCCGAAAACGGCCGGCCGCAGGTCGTCGCGGCGCATCGCCGATACTGTCCCAAAAACCGGTACGCATGTCAACAAAGCTGCGACAGCGGGCGGGAGCAGCCCGAGCATGCTGCGCCGAACTCTTGCGGAGCCATGACGCAGACGCATCCGAACAGCTTTTCCGCGCGCGACACGCTGCGGGTCCCTTCGACAAGCTCAGGGCAGGCTGATCGGGAATACACCTACTTCCGCCTGGCGGCGCTGGGCGAGCAGCACGATCTCGCGACGCTGCCGTACTCGCTGAAGATCCTGCTCGAGAACCTGATCCGTTTCGAGGACGGTCGTTCGGTCAGCCGCGACGACATCGAGGCGCTGGCGTCGTGGCAGCCGGGCACGCCCTCGTCGAAGGAGATCGCATACCGCCCGGCCCGCGTGCTCCTCCAGGACTTTACCGGCGTACCGTGCGTCGTCGACCTGGCCGCGATGCGCGACGCGATCGCCGAGTTCGGCGGCGACCCCAAGCGCATCAACCCGCTGCAGCCGGTCGAGCTGGTGATCGACCACTCGGTGCAGGTCGACGCCTGGGCGTCGCCCGACGCGTTCGAGAAGAACGCCGAACTCGAGTTCGCCCGCAACGGCGAGCGTTATGCGTTTCTGAAGTGGGGTCAGTCCTCGCTCGACGGGTTCCGGGCCGTCCCGCCCGACACGGGGATCGTCCATCAGGTCAACATCGAGTATCTCGCGCGGGTCGTGTTCGGCGCCGGCGGTGCCGGCGAGCTGCACCCGAGCGGCACGACCGTCGCCTATCCCGACACCGTCGTCGGAACCGATTCGCACACGACGATGGCGAACGGGCTCGGCGTGCTCGCCTGGGGCGTCGGCGGGATCGAGGCGGAAGCGGCGATGCTCGGCCAGCCGGTAACGATGCTGATCCCCGACGTGATCGGGTTCAAGCTGACCGGCAAGCTGCGCGAAGGCGTCACCGCGACCGATCTCGCGCTGCAGATCACGCAGATGCTGCGCAAGAAGGGCGTCGTCGGCAAGTTCGTCGAGTTCTACGGCACCGGACTCTCGCAACTCCCGGTCGCCGATCGCACGGTGATCGGAAACATGTCGCCGGAGTACGGTTCGACGGTCGCGATCTTCCCGATCGACGAGCTCAGCCTGCAGTACCTTCGCCTGACCGGACGCGCGCCCGAGCAGATCGCGCTCGTGGAGGCGTACGCCAAGGCGCAGGGGATGTTCCGCACCGACGACTCGCCCGAGCCGCGCTTCAGCGACACGCTGACCCTCGACCTGGACGACGTCGTGCCGAACCTCGCCGGACCGCGCCGCCCGCAGGACCGTGTCCCGCTCAGCGACGTGAAGCGCACCTTCGCGATCGCGCTCGCCGAATGGCAGAGTGCGCGCGGAACCGGCAACGGCAAGCAAGTCGATCGCTTCGAGGGCGAAGGCGGCGGGACGGCGGTCGCGGTGCATCCGCGCACTGAGGTCTCCGACGGCGCGGTCGTGATCGCGGCGATCACCTCATGCACGAACACCTCGAACCCGGCGCTGCTGATCGGCGCCGGACTGCTCGCGAAGAAAGCGGTCGAAAAAGGACTCAAAGCCGCGCCGTGGGTCAAGACGTCGCTCGCGCCCGGCTCGAAAGTCGTCACCGACTACCTGCTCAAGGCGGGGCTCACGCCGTATCTCGACGCGCTCGGATTCAACCTGGTCGGTTACGGCTGCACGACGTGCATCGGCAACAGCGGTCCGCTCGGAGAAGAGGTCGCGCACGCCGTCGCTGAACACGACATGATCGTCGCCGCCGTGCTGAGCGGCAACCGCAACTTCGAAGGCCGCATCCACCCGCAGGTCCGCGCGAACTATCTCGCCTCGCCGCCGCTGGTCGTCGCGTACGCGCTGGCGGGCCGGATGGACGTCGACCTCACGACGGAACCGCTCGGCCGCAGCGCGATCGGCGAGGACGTGTACCTCAAGGATCTCTGGCCGACCAGCACCGAGGTCGACGCCGCGCTCGCCGCGGCGGTCTCGGATCAGCTCTTCAAGACGCGGTACGCCGACGTGTTCTCGGGTGATGCGCGGTGGTCGTCGATGAACGTCCCCGCCGGCGAGCGGTACGCGTGGGATCCGAAGAGCGAGTACGTGAAGCGCCCGCCGTATTTTGACGGGATGCCGAAGAGCCCAGCCGCCGTGCAGAACATCACCGGCGCGCGCGTGCTCGCGATGGTCGGCGACTCGGTCACCACCGACCATATCTCACCGGCGGGAAACATCTCGAAGACCTCGCCCGCCGCGCAGTACCTGATCTCGAGAGGGATCGAGCCGGCCGACTTCAACTCGTACGGCGCCCGGCGCGGCAACCACGAAGTGATGGTGCGCGGAACGTTCGCCAACATCCGGCTGCGCAACATGCTGGTCCCCGGCGTCGAGGGCGGCGTCACGCGTTACCTCCCGACGAACGAGCAGATGTCGATCTTCGACGCCAGCGAGAAGTACCGCGCCGACGGCACGCCGCTGATCGTGCTCGCCGGAAAAGAGTACGGTAGCGGCTCGTCGCGCGACTGGGCGGCGAAAGGACCGTACTTGCTCGGGATCAAGGCGGTGATCGCGGAATCGTTCGAGCGCATCCACCGTTCGAACCTGATCGGGATGGGGATCCTGCCGCTGCAGTACGTCGACGGCGCGACGCGCGAGTCATTGGGACTCACCGGCGAAGAGACGTTCGCGATTCAAGGGACCGCGGCCAAGCTCGATCCGGGGATGACGGTCAAGGTCACCGCAATCGGCCCGAACGGCGTGGAGACGCGCTTCGACGCGCTCCTGCGCATCGACACCCCCGACGAAGCGGAGTACTACCGCCACGGCGGAATCCTGCAGTACGTGTTGCGCCAGCTCGCGAGCGCGTAGCGGCGGCTACCGCAAGAGCCACATGCGGCTGTTGCGGTAGTCGAAGACGGCGACGAAGCGCGCGAGCACCGGAATGCCGACGTTGCCGAGCTCGGCGGGATCGTTCATAGCGCCGGAGGTCGCCGCGTTGAGGATGATCGGGACGTCGTGTGCGACGACCGGGCCGAGCCGCAGCGTCTTCGCGTGCGCGAAGAAACCCATCGACGCGCCGCCGATCGCGTCGGCGAAGCCGATCTGGGTGGTGCGATAGCGCGCGATCAGCTTGTGCGCGCGAACGAACGGCGCCGTGACGTCGAACGCGTTGGCGTCGCCGGTGTCGATCGAGATCGCGCCCGGCAGACCGTCGAGCGCCCCGTCGATCTCGGGCTGACAGCCCGAGAACCGGAACGCGATCGGCGTCGCACGGATGCCGAACAGACGGGCGTCACGCGCGAGCTCGACGGTCTTGCGGCGGAAATCGAAGCGCGTCGCGAACCGCTGCAGCACCTCGCAGCCGATCGCGCCGTCGAGACCGCTGGTTTGGTCGTCGACGACCGAGAACGGCTGATCGTGCAGCACCGCGCGTCCGATGGTCAGCCGCCGCGCGGTCGCGTAGCGCTGGCGTACGACGCTCGGTCCCATCCCGCCGATCTTGCCCTCGCCGACCGTCTGCAGGCCCGCCCGGCGCGCGGCCTCGGGCGTGAGGATGTTCGAGGATCCGGTATCGAACAGCACGCGCAAGACCGGTCCATGGTCGATGCGGATCGCGACGACGGGATGTCCGCGCCGCATCTCGAGCGGCACCGCGGTGATCCCGTCGAGTTCGGCGTCCTGCGGGCGAGGCGGCGGTCCGAACGCATCGTCCGTCGTGCCGGCGGGGAAATCGACGGCGCGCACCCGTTCGTGCCACGGACCGTACCGAGTCGCGGTGTCCGCGCGGAACGGCAGCAGTACGTCGTCGACCCGCCGGTAGTCGGCGAAATGCGAGCGGCCGGCTTCGCCGCGCGAGTCGTCCTCGATCGCCGTCACGAGCCCGCTTACCTGATTCAGCGTGACGTCGATCGGTGCCGAGAGTCCGGTGTATCGCAGGCGCACCACCACCTCGCCGGGTCGCACCGCGAGGCGCGTGAATGCCGGACGCTCGGGGCCGCCGCGCCCGAAGAAGTGCGCCCAGGCGAGCGCGTCGAGCCGGTCTTCCGCGTTGCCCGCGACGATCGGCATCCCGGTCGCGTCGGCGCTCCACACGCGCGCGCCGTCGAAGCCGTCGGAGAACGAGACCGGGCCGGCCACGATCCGCTCGACGAACCGGCCGGTGGCAAGATCGTAGAGACCGGTCTCCTCCCCACGGACGCCGTCGCCGTCGATCTCCGCCCGCAGGCGGACGAACCGGTGCCGCGGCGAGAGCCGGCGGATCACGCGCAGGTCGGGAAGCGCTGCCGGCCGGGATGCGGGCGCGACCGATGCGAGCGTGACGAGCGCGGCCAGCGCGGCGGAGAGCACCGCCGCAGCTTCGAGGGATGCGGCAGTATTCGCTCCGTGCCGCGCGGTAGCAGGGCGGATGGTCTCGCCGCCGCTCACCCTCAGCCTTGCGGAGATCGACGCAGCGGCGGCGCTGATTCGCGATGCGGTCCCGCCGACGCCGGCGTACCGCTGGCCGCTGTTGTGCGAACGGCTCGGCGTCGAGCTGGTGCTCAAGCACGAGAACCACACCCCGCTGGGCGCCTTCAAGGTGCGCGGCGGGCTGACGTTCGTCGACGCGCTTCGCCGCCGTGCACCGCACGTGACGCGCCTCGTGAGCGCGACGCGCGGCAATCACGGACAGAGCATCGCGTTCGCGGCGGGGCGCGCCGGATTGCGCGCTACGATCGTCGTGCCCGACGGCAATTCGCCGGAGAAGAACGCCGCGATGCGCGCGCTCGGCGCCGAGCTCGTCGTGCACGGCCGCGACTTCGACGAGGCGAAGGCGTACGCCGCGACGCTCGTCACCTCCGACCCGCGGGCGGAGTTCGTGCCGTCATTTCATCGCGATCTCGTGCTCGGCGTCGCCACGTACGCGCGCGAGCTGTTCGCCGCGGGCCCGTTCGACGCGGTCTACGTGCCGATCGGCCTCGGTACCGGGATCAGCGGGGTCATCGCCGTGCGCGATCTGCTCGGGCTTTCGACCGAGGTCGTCGGCGTCGTCGCGGAGCGGTTCCCCGCCTACGCGCGCTCGTTCGCCGCCGGCGAGGTGGTGGAGACCGGGCCGGCCGAGACGATCGCGGACGGCGCGGCCGTTCGCGTCCCCGATCCCGCGGCGGTCGCGATCGTTTGTTCGGGGGCGGCGCGCGTCGTCGCCGTGCCGGAGGAAGCGATCCGCGAGGCGATGCGCTGGATCTTCACCGACACGCACAACGTCGCCGAGGGCGCCGGCGCAGCCGCCGTCGCGGCGGTCGCGGCGGAGTCCGGCCGCTTGCGCGGAAAGCGCATCGCGGCCGTGCTCTCCGGCGGGAACGTCGACGCGGCAGTCTTTGCCGGCGTGCTATGAAGGGATTGCGATGCTTGCCGTACTGTCGATGACCGCGACGCTGATCGCCGCGACGCTCCCGGCGCCGGCCGGAACGGCGTTCTACACGCCGCCCAGCCCGCTGCCCGCGGGGACACACGGCGACGTCATCTGGTCGCGCCCGTTCTCCACCCCGGCCGCGCTGCCGTCCGCCGCGCGCAACCTGCTCGTGCTCTATCACACGACCGGCGCCGACGGGAAAGACCGCGCCGTCTCGGGGATGGTGGCGATCCCGCGCGGCGCGCCGCCGCGCGGCGGGTGGCCGGTCATCAGCTGGGCGCACGGAACGACCGGCGACGCGCCGGCGTGTACGCCCTCACTCGACGGCCCCGACGCTCCCGAGCACGCCTATCTCGGCCCGATCGCGCCCGTCCTCGATCAGCTGGTCACCGCCGGCTACGCGGTCGTGCAGACCGACTACGAAGGTCAAGGGACGCCGGGGATCCATCCGTATTTGATCGGCACCGCCGAGGCGCACGACACGATCGACATGGTTCGCGCGGCTCGGCAGATCGAGTCGGGCCTCTCGACGCGCTGGATCGCGATGGGTCACTCGCAAGGCGGGCACGCAGCGCTCTTCGCGGCGGCTTCGGCGGCCGCGTGGGCTCCCGAGCTGCAACTGCTCGGCACGGTCGCGGAGGCGCCGGCGGCGTTCATCTCGCCGTTCATCGGGTCGATGCCCAAAGCGACCTCTCCGACGCCTGCCTTCGCATTCGCTGCGCTGTTCATGCAGGCCGCGGCGTCGGTCGATCCCGAGGTGAAGCTCGATCAGATCTTGACGCCGCCCGCGATCGCGCTGCTCCCGCAACTGCTCGACCGCTGCTCGGGCGCGCTCTATGCGAAAGAGTCCTGGGGCGGGCTCGTCCCCGCGTCCGCGTTCCGGAGCGACGCCGTGCTGCAGCCGCTCCTGCGGGTCGCGGCAGCGAGCGACGCCGGACCGTTGCATCTGAGTGTCCCGGTGCTGCTCCTGCAAGGAACGACCGACACGACGGTCCCGAAAACGTCGAGCGACGCGCTCGACAAGGCGCTGTGCGCAAACGGAGCAACGGTGCGCTACGAAGTCTATCAAGGCCTCGGCCACCGTCCCGTCGTTCCCGCCTCCGCGAACGACGCGCTGGCGTGGATCGGGGCGCGCTTCGCCGGGAGCGCGGCGCCCTCGAACTGCGGCGCGGATCCGGTGTCGCACGGATGATCCCTCGGCAGGTCGCGATCCTCTCGTTCGAGGGGCCGGACCGCTACGCGCTGATCGGCGGGCTCGCCACGCGCGTTACCCAGTTGGCGCGCGCGCTCGGTGCGAGCGGTCACGACGTGCAGCTGTTCTTCGTCGGCGACCCCAACGCCGCGCCGGTCGAGCAGACCGATCCCGGCGTCACGCTGCGGCGCTGGTCGCAGTGGATCTCGAAGCAGCATCCCCGCAACGCCTACGACGGTGAGCCGGGGAAGATCCACGACTGGGAGGTGAGCCTGCCGGCGTGGATCGTCGACGATCTCGTCGTGCCGGCGCACGCCCGCGGCGAGCGCGTCCTCGTCATCTGCGAAGAGTGGCAGACGGCGAACGTCGCGATCGCGATCGATCGGACCGCGCGCGAGCGCGGCGTTCGCGGCGCGCTCACGCTGATGTGGAACGCGAACAACACGTACGGTTTCGAGAAGATCCACTGGCCGACGCTCACCCGTGCCGCGGCGGTCAGCGCGGTCAGCAAGTACATGAAGTTCGAGCTTGCGCAGTGGGGCGTGCACGCGCTGGTCATCCCGAACGGGATCGACGAGGCGCTGCTCGACGGCGCCGACCCCGAGCAGACCAAAGCGATTCGCGAAGCGTTCGCCGGCAAGCCGACCTGCGTCAAAGTCGGGCGCTTCGACCCCGACAAGAACTGGCTGCAGGCGATCGACGCGCTGGCCGAGGTGCGCGCGGCCGGGATCGACGCGCGGCTCATCGTGCGCGGCGGGAGGGAGCCCTACGGCGACGTCGTCTTCGCCCGCGCTCGCGAGCGGCAGCTCGCCGTCTCTCGGCTCGAGTACGAGGGGAGCGACTGGCGGGAGTTCGCGCAGCGGCTCGCCGCGATCGAGACGCCGGTGGTACACGTGCGCGCCTTCCTCGAGGAGGCAACGCTCTACGCGCTCTACGCCGGGGCCGACGTCGTGCTCGCGAACAGCGGTAAGGAACCGTTCGGGCTGGTCGGTCTCGAGGTGATGGCGGCGGGTGGGATCGTCGTCTGTGGCGCGACCGGCGAAGAGTACGCCGAGCCGTTCGTCAACGCGATCGTGTGCGACACCAGCGACGGGCGCGAGCTCTCGACGTACCTTCAGGCGCTGTTCGGCGATGCGAAGCTGGCCGAGCAGCTGCGCGCGAACGGTGCCGAAACGGCGGCGCGCTACACTTGGGGGCACGTGCTGGAGTCGCTCGGCCGCAAGATCGCGTACGTCGACGCGATCGCGAAGTAGCGGGATGCCGGGGACGCTGCTGGTGACCGGCGCGAGCCGCGGCATCGGCGCCTCGATCGCTCGGCGCGCCGCGGCCGACGGCTACGACGTGGCGCTGACGTACGCCGCCGACCGTGACGCCGCGCAGCGGGTCGCGGCCGACGTCGAGGCGGCCGGCCGACGAGCGCTGGTGATCCACGCCGACGTCGCGCGCGAGGCGGACGTCGTTGCAGCGTTCGCGGCGGTCGACGGAGAGTTCGGCCGGCTCGACGCGGTTGCGATCAACGCCGGCATCACGGGCAGTTTCACTCGCGTCGAAGATATCGATGCATCGATGCTCGAGCGCGTGCTCGCGGTGAACGTCGTCGGCGCGTTCACCTGCGCGCGCGAGGCCGTGCGCCGCATGTCGACCGCGCGCGGCGGGAACGGCGGCGCGATCGTCGTCGTCTCCTCGGTCGCAGCGCGGATCGGGTCGCCGAACGAGTACGTGCACTACGCCGCATCGAAGGCGGCGGTCGATACGATGGTACTCGGCTTGGCGAAAGAGGTCGCGCGCGAGGGGATACGCGTGAACGCCGTCGCGCCGGGCTTGATCGACACCGAGATCCACGCGCGCGGCGGGCGCCCGGAACGCGTCGCGCAGATCACGCCGATGGTGCCGATGGGACGGATCGGGACGCCGGACGAAGTCACCGAAGCGGTGATGTGGCTGCTCTCGGCGGCGGCGTCGTACGTTACCGGTGCGGTGCTCGACGTCTCGGGAGGCCGGTAGGCGATACCGTGAACGGGCGGGAGCGCGCGATCGCCGCGTTCGTTCAGGCCGCGCCGGTGCTCGGCGCGGCGGTCTGGGTGCTGCTGCTCGTGACGCACCAGAATGACTACGCGTTCATGTTCGTATTGTTCATGCCGGGTCTCGTCATGCTCGCTACCGCGCTCGCCGTCGCGCTGGTCGCGGTGATCGTCGCGCCACGCGGCTTCGTCCGCACCCAAGCCGCAGGCTCGCTGCGCTTCCACAGCATCGTTGGGGCGGTCAGCGTGGTGCTGCTCGTGCTCGCCTTCGCGGCCCTCGCGCGCGGCGCCATGGCTGCTGCGCAGAGTATGGTGATGCTGTTCGGCGTGCTGCTGCCGATCGTCGAGATCGGGCGGGCGCTGATGTACGGGATCGCCGCGGCGCGCGGAAAATAGACAAACGTCGCAGGCGACAAAGGTCGCCTTGCCCGCCGGTTGGACTTCCTGTGTCCGTCGTGATATACTGACGTGTCACCTCGTGTGACGTTCCACTTTGCGCGATCTTTCGAATTACCGACGATCGACCTCGCGCTCGTTTTCGAAAGAATCGATGCAACCGACTTTTGACGCGCTGGGCCTGAGCCCGGCGCTCCTTCGAGCCGTGCGTGAGCTCGGCTTCACCACCCCGACCCCGGTACAGGCTGCGGCGATACCGCCCGCCCTCGCCGGCAAAGACGTCCTCGCGAGCGCGCAAACCGGGACCGGCAAGACCGCCGCGTTCGGGATCCCGCTGATCGAACGTCTCATGACGCTGCCGCGAAAGAAAACCCGCGCGCTCATCCTCGCGCCGACGCGCGAGCTGGCGGCGCAGATCGCGGCCCACCTGACCGCCCTCGCCAAGGGCACCAACCTGCGCATCGCGTCGATCTACGGCGGCGTCGGCTTCGGCGCCCAGTTCGCCGCGTTCGCGCGCGGTACCGAGATCATCGTCGCGACACCGGGCCGCCTCATGGACCTCATGGGCCAGGGCTCCGCGCGCCTCGACGACGTCTCGCTGCTCGTCCTCGACGAAGCCGACCGGATGCTCGACATGGGCTTTCTCCCGGCGGTGAAGCGCATCGTCGCGAAGGTCCCCGCGCAGCGGCAAACGCTGTTCTTCTCGGCGACGATCGCGCCCGAAGTCCTCAAACTGACCCGCGACCTGCTGAAGGATCCCGTGCGCGTCGAGGTGACCCCGCACTCGAATTCCACGACGGCTGAGGGGATCACCCACACCGCGTACGCCGTCGACCAGATGCAAAAGACCAATCTGTTCGTCGAGCTGCTCAAGGACAACACGATCTACAGCGCGCTCGCCTTCACCCGCACCAAGGCCCGCGCCAACCGGCTCGCGCTCGCGCTGGAGAAGCACAACATCTCGACCGAGCGCATCCACGGCGACCGCTCGCAGGCGCAGCGTACGCGTGCCCTGGCCGATTTCAAGCGCGGCAAGCTGCGCGTCTTGGTCGCGACCGACGTCGCGGCGCGCGGGATCGATATCGCGGAGCTCGGTCACGTCGTCAACTACGACGTTCCGATGGTCCCCGAAGACTACGTGCACCGCGTCGGCCGCACGGCGCGCGCGGAGCTGACCGGCGACGCGATCACGTTCGTCTCGCGCGACGAAGAACGGCTCTTCCGCGATATCGAGAAGGCCGTCGGCCGGCGCATCGACCGCAGCAAGCTGCCGGAGCTCCCCGAGCTCGCGCCGGTCGCGGCGATCGCCCACCGTCCTTCCGCACACGGCGCACCGCAGCAGCAGCGCTTCGCGCCGGCGCGCAACGGCAACGGGCACAGCTTCAACGGTGGAGCGCGCTCGGGCTTCGCGAAGCGGCGCGGCCGCTAACTCGACCGGATCGAGGGTGAGCTCGCCCGAAACGAGCGCGCCATGATCCACCTGTTCGCGTTCGCTGCGGCGGTTGCGACGAGTCCGACGATCCTGCGAAGCGCGAGCGCCCCGGCGCCGCGCTTCGTCCGTGTGCAGCTCGACGTCAGCGCGTACGGGATCGCCGGTCGCGGCGAGATCCTCGTCGACCGGACGACCGGCCGGTTCGTACGGCGTTTTGATGCCGGCCCCGTCTCCGAACGCGAAGGCTGGGACGGCACGCGTGCCTGGCGGGCCGACGCGACCGGGATGCCGCGCGTGCAAGGCAATCGGGACGAGCGCGCTGCGATCGTCGACTGGTCGCACGTGCTGGCGCCGGTGGACCCTGCCGGATCGCGCGAGCATCCCGCGCAGCCTCCCGAGTTCACGGTCGACCAGCCGACCGGCGAGGTCACGCGGATGGTCCGCCACATCGGCCATCAAACCGAACGCACGACGTTCGCGGACTATCGCACCGCGAACGGCTTCGTCGTGCCGTTCACGATCGCCGACACGTCTGAGAACGGCACGTGGACCGCACACGTGCTCGGCATCGACACGCCGCGCACGATTCGCGACGCCGCCTTCGCGCCGCCGCCCGAGCCGCGCGACTGGTCGCTGCGCGGCGTCGAGACCGTCAACTTGATCGGGGGAGCCGATTTGGCGGTCATTCCGGTCTCGGTCAACGGCGGACCGGTGCTGCGCTTCCTGCTCGACACCGGCGGACAGAACGTCATCACGCCGGACGCCGCTCGCCGCGCCGGTGTCGAACCGCTCGGTGAGGGCACCGTCGGCGGCGCCGGCGCGGCCCTCGCGAAGATTCGCTACGCGAGCGCGCGGAGCGTTCGCGTCGGCGGTGCCGAGATGCGCGATCAGCCGTTCCTCGTGCTCGACCTCGGTGCGACCGCGCCGATCGACGGGATCATCGGATACGAGCTGCTGGCGCGCTTCGCGGCGCGGATCGACCTGCAGCGCGGCCGCCTCGAACTCGCCCCGGATGCGCGCGCGCTCTCGCCGGCGGGCATCGCGGTGCCGATGGTATTCGTCGAGCGCCAGCCGCAGGTCGACGGCGCGCTCGACGGTATCGCCGGACCGATGACGATCGACACCGGAAGCGCGAGCGCGGTCGACGTCAATACGCCGTTCGTCGTCGCGCACGATCTCCGCACGCGCTACCACGCCGAGGCGAGCGGCTATCCCATCACGGGGATCGGCGGGCCGGTGCATGCATATTTCGCGCACGCGAAGGAGCTGCGACTCGGCGAACTGGCCGTCCCCGACGTCAACCTCCTGCTCACCGACGCGCACTCCGGAGCCGAAGCCGACCCGACGATCGCGGCAAACGTCGGCGAGCAGGTGTTACGGCGCTTCGTCCTCGTGCTCGATTATCGCCGCGCGACGATCCACTTCGAAACGCCGTCGCGCTAGGCGCCTGCGAGCGCGGCGATCTTGAGCACGGTGTTCCAGTTGCGTCCGGTGGCGCGCGTGCCGAGCGCCGCTTCGATCGCGGGCAGGGTCAGCTTCGAGCGGCCGATCCCGTCGGGGTAGTAGGCGTAGATCTGCCGCCCTGATCCGCGCACGATCTCGCGCCCCGCGATCGCCCCTTGCAGCGCTGCGACCGCCTCCGCGCTTGCCGACCCCGTGAGGAACAAGACGAGGACATGTGACGGATCGCGCTCGGCTTCGTCGGGAAACGGGTTGCCGGCGACGATTCCGTCCCAGTCCGGGACCGTGCGGACCATGACGTCCGAGCGCATGCCGAGCCGGCTTTGCACGGCGGCGGCGAGCGCGCGTTCGAGCTCGGCAGGCTTGCGTGCCGCACCGCGAAACACGAGGTTGCCGCTCTGCAGCAGCGATCGCGCGTCGTCGAAGCCCAACTCCGTCAACAGCGTGCGCAGGTCGGACATCGCGACCTTCGCGCGGCCACCGACGTTGACGCCGCGCAGCAGCGCGATGTACACCGGCATACGTGCGTGGCCTACGGCGAAGACGCCGGGGCGGGGGCCGCCGCGAACGCCGGGTCGCCGAGCTGCCAGAACAGGAACGAGAGCTCGTCGGTGGTGAGCGCCTGCGCCTGCGCGCGCGAGCTGCCGAGATAGCCGTGCCCCGCGTCGTAGTCGACGCGCAGCAGCACGGGCTTCCCGCTCGACGTCGCCGCCTGCAGGCGCGCCGCGAACTTCGCGACGATCCAAGGCGCGACGCGCGGGTCGTTTGCGCCGGTGATCGCCAGGACGGCGGGATAGGCGACGCCGTCCTTCACGTGCAGGTACGCATCGGTCGCGTAGAGCGCGTCCCAGCCCACCTTGTTCGCGATCGTCCCGAACTCCGGGATGTTCGCGGGGCCGCCTTCGGCGAACTCGTCCCGCACCGCGTCGGTATCACCGACGACGTCGAGCGCCGCGGCCCACAGCTCCGGATGCTGGACGATCGCGTTGCCGATCGTCACCCCGCCGGCGCTCGTCCCGCTGCCGGCGAGCTTGGCGGACGAGGTGTAGTGGTTGTCGATCAGATAGCGCGCGCAACCGATGAAGTCGTCGACGGTGCGCCCCTTGGTGGCGATGTGCGCGCCGAAGTGCCAGTCCTCGCCGTACTCGCCCCCGCCGCGCGGGTGACACTCGGCGTAGATCGCGCCGCGCTCGAGCCATGCCAACCGCGTCGTCGAGAACGACGGCCGGATCACGATCCCGTAGGCGCCGTAGCCGTCGAGCCAGGTCGGACGCGCGCCGTCGAGCTGCGCGTCCTTGCGCATCACGATCGAGAGCGGTACCTTCGTGCCGTCCGCGCTCGTCGCGAGCACCTCGAGCGAGGTGATTCCCGAGTAGTCGACGGTGGATTTCTTGCGCAAGCCCGTGTCGCTCAGGGCGATGTTCAGGCCGGTGCGGTACCAGCGGGGGGACTCGGTCCACGACTGCAGACCGAAGGTGATGCCGGGGACCATCGGATCGGTCGACGTGCTGCCGATCGCACCGGCGAACGGGAGCTCGACCTCGCTGAGGGCACCCGGCGACCCGTCGCGACCGACCGCGAGCCGGCGCAGCTTCGACAGTCCCGCATCGAGATCGCGCAGGTAGAGGCCGTCGCCGGCCAGCGCCAATTCCTCGACGACACGCGTCGACTCCGGCACCGCCTCGCGCGCCTTCGCCAGCGTCCCGGTGCGCATGTCGAGCACGACCACGCGATGGCGCGGCGCTCCTTTGTGGGTGCTCAGGTAGAGCATGTCGCCGACCGCGTCTCCGGTCGTCACGTCGTCGGCAAAGCCGGCGATCTTCCGCCACGGCGCGTTCGGACCGGAAACCGATGCGGCCGGCGCGACGAAGAGCGCGATCTCGTTCTGCACGCCGTGCACGATCGCCGCGACCGCCCAGCGCGTGCGCGGTGAAACGTTCACGACGGCAACGTCCTCCGGCGCGAACGGAATTTGCGCGCTCACGCCGTAGCCGAAGATCGCCGGGTCGCGGTCGGGATCCCGTCCGAGCACGTGCAGGCGGGCGACGCCCTTCGTGTCGCGCTCACTCTGCGGCTGGTTCGGCGGCGCCTTCGGCGTGCGGAAGTAGAAGAACGAACGGCTGTCGTCCCGCCATGAGGGCGGGTTGTAGATCGCGCGCTCGATCACGTCCGGGAGCAGTCGTCCGCTGCGTGTGTCGACGACGTGCAGCACGGTCTTCTCGGAGCCGCCTTCGGAGATCCCGATCGCGGCGTACCGCCCGTCGAGCGAGGGCGAGTAGTAGTCGATCGTATAGTGCTCTTTCGCCGAGCGCGCGAACCGGTCGGGGTCGAACACGACGCGCTCCGCGCCGCCGGCAATCGCGCGCGCGTAGAGCCGCGTCGTGTTCGCGCCGGCTGCGCGCTTCTGGTAGAAATAGGTTCCGCCGACCGGCTGAACGTCATTGACCGATTCCGTGATGTTGTCGAGTTGCGCGATCCGCTGGGCGAGCACGGTCCGTCCGGGTACCGCGTCGAGCACCGTGCGCGTGTACGTGTTCTGGGTCTTGAAGTACGTCGCGAGCCCGGGGTCCTTCGCGTTCTCGAAGTAACGGTACGGATCGCTGACGGTCACGCCAAAGTGCGTCTCGGTCACCGATCGGACCGCGGGCGGCGCAGGCGGAGGCGCCGCCGAGGACGCGGCGAGCAGCGCAGCGCCGAGCGCGGCGACGGCGAGGCGGAACGGAACTTGGTGTGCCATCACCGAGCGATTACGCGCCCGCGATCGCCTTCACCCGCGCGACGTCATCGCGGCGCACACCGGGAAGAGTTGAATGCGGATCATCGACTCGCGATATCGCGCACCCGTGCGACGATCTCGTCGGCGTAGTGCGCCGCCTCGTCGTCGGAGCGTCCCTCGGCCCACACGTTCACCGAGGCTTCGGTCGCGTCGGGGAGCACGAGCACCCAGCCGTCGGGACGCGGCAGCCGGATCCCGTCGAGCGTCTCGACCTTGCCGTTCCCGTGCGCTGCCTCGTCGTGCAGCGAGCGCATCACGGCGCCCTTGCGGTCCCACGGGCACGGCACCACCCGCCCCGCGACGTGCCATTCAGGCAGCATCGCGACGAGTTGCGAAAGCTGCTCGTGCTCGGCGGCGATCAGCTCCATGATCTTCGCCGTCGCGTAGATCCCGTCGAAGGCGGGCTGGAACTCCGGAAAGATCAGCTCGTAGTTCATCCCGCCGGCGAACGCGAGGCTGCTGCCCTCGCGCTCGGCGAGCGACATCAGCGAGCGCCGGTCGCTGCGCGTGCGCACGATCTCGGCGCCGTTGTCGGCGGCGATTTGCTCGACGACGCTCGGTACGGTCAGCGGCATCCCGATCCGCGCGTGCGGCGTCGCGCGCGCGACGAGCAGCACCAGCAATGCCATCAGGCGGTTGCGGCCGACGATCTCGCCGGCGTCGTCGACCAGCGTGACGGTCTCGCCGTCGGCGTCGATCAGCACGCCCAGGTTCGCCTCCAGCGAAGAGACGACCGAGGCCAGCTGGTGCAGATGCCGTTCGCGGTCCTCGCGGAACGTCCGCACCTTGCCGGCGTCGAAATACGCGTTCAGCGCGATCTGCTCGACGCCGAGCTGACCCAGGATCTGAGGCAGCACGATCGACGCGTTGCCGTACGCGTAGTCGATCACGACGCGGAAGTTCGCTTCGTGCAACGCCTTGGCGCCCAGTGCCGCAACGAAGGCGGCGGAGTAGCGTTCGAGCGCGCGCGACGGGAAGTCGAGCCGGCCCACCTCGTCCATCGGCGTGCGCCGGAAGTCTTCGCGGAAGAACAGGTTTTCGATCTTGCGCTCGGTGCCTTTGTCGATCCCGATCCCGGTGTGGTCGAAGAACTCGAAGACGATCGCGTTCGGATCGTCGGTCGCGACGCGGACGTGGACGCCGCCGTCGCTGCCGACGCGCACGGCGTAGCGCGCGAGCGGGAGCGGGTACGAGCGTAGGTCGAGAACGTTGACGCCGACCGAGAGCAGCCCCGAAATGATGCAGCGGTTCATCACCCGCGAGGCCGGATGCGTGTCGCGGCTCGTCATCACGGTCTGCCCGGGCTTGAGCCAGGTCCCGAACGCCTGGCCGAGCTTCAGCGCGAACTCGGGGGTGATCTCGAGGTTCGCGAGGCCGCTGATCCCGCCGGAGCCGAACAGCGAGCCCGGCCACTTCTGGCCGTAGATCAGCGACATCGAGACGATCGAGCCGGGGTTGACCCACTTGTCGGGCCAGAGCTTGAGGTGCGCGTTCACCGTCGCGCCGGCGCCGATCGTGCAGCCGCGCCCGATCACGCTGTTCTCGTTGACCTTGGCGCGCTTCTGCACGGTGTTGCGGTCGGCGACCGTGCAGTCGTTAAGCGACGCCTCCTCGCCGACGTAGACGTCTTCCCAGAGCACGCTGCGGCAGACGACCGCGCCGCGTTCGACGATCGTGCGATCGCCGATGACTGATGGCCCGGTGATCGCCGCGCCGGCCGCGATCCGCACGTCGCGGCCGAGCACGACCGGACCTTCGATCTGCGCATCCGGATGGACCCTCGTCCCCTCGCCGGCGTACACGCCGGGCGCGATCTCTGCGCCCGGAAACGCGATGCGTACCTTGCCGGAGACCGCATCGTAGTTCGCTCCCTGATACTGTTCCAGGTTGCCGATGTCGGTCCAGTACGCGTCGATCACGTAGCCGCCGAGTTTCGCCCCCTCGCGAAGCATCTCGGGGAACAGATCCTTCGAGAAGTCGTATACCTTGCCGCGCTGCATGCGGTCGAGGATCCCGGGCTCGAGGACGTAGATCCCGGTGTTGATCGTATCCGAGAAGACTTCGCCCCACGAGGGCTTCTCCAGAAACCGCACGATACGGCCCGACTCATCGGTGACGACGACGCCGAACTCGAGCGGGTTCGTCACGCGCTGCAGCGCGATCGTGACGTCGTTTCCCTGTTCCCGGTGATGTCGCACGACCGCGCCGAGGTCGAGATCGGTCAGCGCGTCGCCGCTGATCACCAGGAACGTCTCGCCGGCGAGCAGCTCGTGCGCCATCTTCACCGCACCGGCAGTGCCCAGCGGCGTGTCCTCGACGACGTAGTGCATCTTTATGCCGTGCGCCTCGCCGTCGCCGAAGTACGCCTCGATCTCGTCGGCGAGGTAGTGCAGCGTCGAGACGACCTCGTCGAAGCCGTGCTGCTTCAGCAGCTCGACGATCAGCTCCATCACGGGCTTCCCGGCAACGGGAGCCAACGGTTTTGGCCGGCGCGAGGTCAACGGACGGAGTCGGGAGCCTTCACCCCCGGCCATCAAGACAGCTTTCACGGCGTAGACCTCGGACGGAGTTCACTCAGGGCGGTGCAGAGGCGCTCGAGGCGCTGGTCGGACGCGAGGGCTTCGACGCTGGTCGCCAGCTTCCGGCGCCAGTTCGGGTACTCCGTCGACGTCCCCGGGACGTTGACCGGCTCGCGCTCCTCGAGCAGGTCGTCGAGCTGCGCCATCACGATCGCGCAGGGCGTCGCCGCGAGGTAGCGGTTCGCGGCGACGACGACCGCCACGTCGTTCTCGCGCTCGCCGGCAGCGAGATCGCCGTGCGCGATCAGCGACTCCAGGAGCAGCGCCCGATCCCGCTCGCGGTCGGCACGTTCGGCGTCGAGCGGCGTCTCCAGCATCCCAAGCCGGTCGCGCAGCTCGGCATCTTCGCCGCGCAGCCAGGCTGCGATCGTCGGCAGGTCGTGCGTCCCGGCGGTCGCGAGCGCCAGCGGCGGATACTCCTCGGGTGCAGCGAACGAGCCGTCCGCGCGGCGCTCGAAGAGTAGGACGCGGTACGAGAGGATCCCGGTCGATTCCATCAGCTCGCGAAACCCGTCGGGGACGGTCCCCAGGTCCTCGCCGATCACGACGCACCGTTCGCGGACGCTGGCGAGCGCAACGATCCCGCGCAGATCGTCGAGCGGATAGCCGACGTAGGTCCCGCTGCGCGGATCGGCGCCGCGCGGGATCCAGTACAACCGCGCCAGCGAGAACGCGTGATCGATGCGCAGCGCGCCGGCGTCGCGGCAGTTCGCCTGCACGATCGCGAGCAGTTTGGCGTAGCCCCCGCGCGAGAGCCCGCCGGGATCGAGCGGCGGCAGCCCCCAGTCCTGACCAAGGGTGTTGAGGACGTCGGGCGGCGCGCCGACCGAGGCCTCGGCGACGTACGCTTCGGCGTCGGCCCAGACGTCGGCCGCGTTGACGTCGACGCCGACCGCGAGATCGCGGTAGAGTCGCACACCGTGTCGCGCAGCGTCGGCGGCGACCGCCGCGAGCTGCTCGGCGGCGAGCCACTGCAGGTACATCGCGAACCGGACCTCCTTGTGCTCGGCCGCCGCGAACATCGCAACGTCGGGCGAGGCCGGGCTGCGGAACGTCTCGGGCCACCCGGCCAGTTCGCGGCCGAACCTGGCGACCAGCGCTTCGAACACCGCGAAGCGCGTCAGCGACTCGCCGCGCTCGGCGCACCAGGCGTCGAAGAGATCCCGGCGGGCGCCGTCTCCGCCGCGCTCCGCAACGTTGTTGAGCACCGTGAAACAGGTGCGCAAAACCTCGTTTTTGTAGTCGGCGACGCCGGCATAGTCGACCTGCGGCGTCGCGCGGATCGCGGCGAGCGTTTCGACGAGGCCTTCGTCGAGGATCTCGGCGCGCATCAGTGGGCTATCGTACTCCGGAACGTCTTCGAGCGCGATGTACAGGCAGTTGAGCCAGACGCGCGACGAGGCGGCGTACGGGCTCGCCGATTCCGGGTCGGTGCGGAACGTCGCGTGCAGCGGGTTGATTCCGACGTACGACGCCCCGCGTTCGCCGAGGAGCCGGCAGACGGCGCGCAGATCGGCGAAGTCTCCGATCCCGGCGTTGCGTTCGCTGCGCAGCGTGTAGAGCTGGAGCGCGATCCCCCAGGTGCGGCCGCGCACCGGATACGCGTGCGCCGGCACGACGACGACATGCGTGGTGCCACGCCCGTACGCATCGACCGTGAGCGTGAGCCGATGGACGCCGAGCGGCTGCGGCCCGGCGATCGCGATGCGGCGCGTATCGTAGGTCGACGCGACGCGGTGGTCGGCGCAGAGAAGGGGCGCCTCGCGAAGCGCGACCGTCCCTTCGTCCGATGTCCCGTCGTCGCGTTCAAGCGTCCAGCGCAGGTTCTCCGTCCACGACATTGCGGGGAGCGTCACCTCGACGGTGAGCGCTGCGTCCTCGCGCAGTACGACCGTCGGCGCGACAAAGCCGCGCGGATCGCCGGCGAGCAGCTCCTCGAACCGCGCGACGGTTTCGGGTGGCGCGTCACGCTGGGTCCCCAGCGCGTCGACGTACGAGCGCGCGACCCGCGCACGGTGTGCGCTCATCGGATGCTTCCGGCAAAGAGCGCCAGCGAGCGCGAGATCATCGGGTAGACGGAGACCTCGTCGCTCGGCACGTCGCGCTGCGCGCCGCCTTCGATCCCGGTGTCGAGCACCAGCGACCACGAGACGTGCCTGAGGTCCGGGAGCGTGAAGGCGACGTCGTCGGGCGCGGCGTTCATCGCGACGAACAGCATCGGGCGCGCGCCGAAGAAGCAGCCGATCGTGCGCCTCTCGTGCGTCCAGTCGTCCGGTGTCATCTCGTGCCCGTCGGGCTTCATCCAGGCGATGTCCTTGCGCCCGCTCGCGTCGACCGGCGCGCCGCGGAAGAACGCATCGCGTTTGAAGGCGGGATGTTCGTGCCGCGTCCGCAGCATCGTCTTGACGAACTCCGCGAGCGCGAGGTCGCGCGCGTTCGTCCCGCTCCAGTCGACCCACGAGACCTCGTTGTCCTGGCAGTACGCGTTGTTGTTGCCGAGCTGCGCGCGCCCGTGCTCGTCGCCCGCCAGCAGCAGCGGGACGCCGAGCGAGAGCAGCAGCGTCGCGATGAAGTTCCGCTTTTGCCGCTCGCGCAGGTTCACGATCTCGGGATCGTCGGACGGGCCTTCGACGCCGCAGTTCCAGCTCAGGTTGTCGTCGGTCCCGTCCCGGTTGCCCTCGTGGTTCGCTTCGTTGTGCTTCTGGTTGTACGAGACGAGGTCGTTGAGCGTGAAGCCGTCGTGTACCGTGACGAAGTTGATGCTCGCGCGCGGGCGGCGGCCCTGGTGCTCGAAGAGATCCGACGACCCGGCCAGCCGGGAGGCGAGCTCCGGGAGCACGCCGCCCTCACCGCGCCAGAAGCGGCGCACGGTGTCGCGGTACTTGCCGTTCCACTCCGACCATCCCGGCGGAAAGTTGCCGAGCTGGTAACCGCCCAGGCCGACGTCCCACGGCTCGGCGATCAGCTTGACGCGCGAGAGGACCGGATCTTGCGCCAACACCTTGAAGAACGCCGCGTCGCGGGCGACGCCGTGGTTCTCGCGCGCGAGCGCCGGCGCCAGGTCGAAACGAAAGCCGTCGACGTGCATCTCGTCGACCCAGTAGCGCAGCGAGTCCGTCACCATCTGCAATACGCGCGGGTGCCGCAAGTCGAGCGTGTTGCCCGTCCCCGAGACGTCGTCGTAGAAACGCGGGTCTTCGGCGAGTCGGTAGTACGAGGCGTTGTCGATCCCCTTGAACGAGAACGTCGGACCGAGATGATTCCCTTCCGCGGTGTGGTTGTACACGACGTCGAGGACGACCTCGATCCCGGCTTCGTGCAGATGCTTCACCATCGTCTTGAACTCGTTCGGTTCCGACTGCAGATAGCGCGGTTCGGGGGCGAAGAAGCCGATCGTGTTGTAGCCCCAATAGTTGCGGAGCTTTTGCTCGACCAAGCGCCGATCGTCGACGAACGCGTGGACGGGGAGGAGTTCGAGCGTCGTGACGCCGAGGTCGTGCAGGTACGCGATCACCGCCGGCGAGGCGAGCCCCGCGAACGTCCCGCGCAGCGCGGGCTGGACCGCCGGGTGCGTAACGGTGAACCCCTTGACGTGAAGCTCGTAGAAGACCGTTTCGGTCCAGGCGACGCCGGGGCGATGGTCTTCACCCCAGGTGAACGCTTCTTCGAGGACGACGCACTTCGGCATCGCGCCGGCGTTGTCGCGCCGGTCGAACGACAGATCTTCACGCTGCGCGCCGATGCGATAGCCGTACTGCGCGTCGGTCCAGCGCAGCTTGCCGGCCAGCGCCTTCGCGTACGGATCGAGCAGCAGCTTGTGATGGTTGAAGCGGTGACCGCGCGCCGGTTCGTACGGCCCGTAGACACGGTAGCCGTACAGCATCCCCGGCCGCGCCTCCGGCAGGTAGCCGTGCCAGACCTCGTCGGTGTATTCGGGGAGAACGATGCGCGAGATCTCGCGCCGCCCACGCGGGTCGAACACGCACAGCTCGACCCGCTCGGCGTTCGCGCTGAAGAGCGCGAAGTTCACGCCCTTGCCGTCCCACGTCGCACCGAGCGGGTACGGAAGACCCGCCTCGACGCGCGGCCGCGCCGCGATCACGGGGCGAGCCAGATCGCGGAGAGCGGCGGCAGGGTGAGGGACAAAGAGAAGGGGCGCCCGTGCGCAGGACGATCGGAGGCGGTCACCGAGCCACCGTTACCCAGGTTGGTTCCGCCGTACGCCGCGGCGGCGGTGTTGACCAGCTCGGCATAGTCTGCCCGGCGCGGCACGCCGACCGTGTACCTGTCGTGACGCGTGCCGCTGAAGTTGCAGACGCATACGACGTGTCCGTCGTGGTCGGCGTCCCAGCGGATGAACGCCACCACCGCGTTGCGCCGGTCGTCGTAGGCGATCCACTCGAAGCCTTCGGGCTCGCAGTCGCGCTCGTGCAGTGCCCCGCGCTCGCGCGTTATGCGGTTGAGGTCGCGCACCAGCCGCTGCACGCCGGCGTGCGGTCCGAACGGCGCGAGGTGCCAGTCGAGCGAGGCCTGCGCCCGCCACTCGGCGCGCTGCGCGAACTCGCCGCCGGCGAAGAGCAGTTTCTTGCCCGGGTGCGCCCACATCAGCGCGTACAGCAGCCGCAGGTTGGCGAACTGCTGCTCGTCGCCGCCCGGCATCCGGCTCAGCAGCGAGCGCTTTCCGTGCACCACCTCGTCGTGCGAGAGCGGCAGCACGAAGTTCTCGCTGAACGCGTAGATCAGGCCGAACGAGATCTCGTCGAGATGGTGCCCGCGATACAGCGGATCGCGCTCGAAGAAGTGGAGCGTGTCGTGCATCCAGCCCATGTTCCACTTGTAGCCGAAACCCAGGCCGCCGACGTCGGTCGGCGCGGTGACCCCTGGCCACGCGGTCGACTCCTCCGCGAACGTCGCGATCCCCGCTACCTGGCCGTACACGGTCGCGTTCAAACGCTGCAGGAACGCGACCGCTTCGAGGTTCTCGCGCCCGCCGTCGTGGTTCGGGATCCACTCGCCTTCCTTGCGCGAGTAGTCGCGGTAGAGGATCGAGGCGACCGCGTCGACGCGCAGCCCGTCGAGGTGGAACTCGCGCAGCCAGTACAGCGCCGACGCGATCAGGAAGTTCGCGACCTCGTTGCGCCCGAGGTTGAAGACGTACGTCCCCCACTCGCGGTGGAAGCCCTCACGCGGATCGGCGTGCTCGTACAACGGCGATCCGTCGAACGTGCCGAGCGCGTGCGCGTCGGTCGGGAAGTGCCCGGGGATCCAGTCGAGGATCACCGCCAGACCGGCCCGGTGCGCGGCGTCGACGAACGCCCGAAAGTCGTCGGGTTCGCCGAAGCGGCTGGTCGGCGCGAACCAGCCCGTCGTCTGATATCCCCAGCTGAGGTCGAACGGATGCTCCGTCACCGGCAGCAGCTCGATGTGGGTGAAGCCGAGCTCCGCGACGTAGGGGACGAGCTGTTCGGCGAGCTCGCGGTAGGTCAAGAACCGGTCGCCGTGCTCGGGAACGCGGCGCCACGATCCGAGGTGGACTTCGTAGATCTGGATCGGCGCGTCGCGGCGCTGTTTGGCGCCGCGAACCGTCAGCCAGTCGTCGTCGGCCCAGACGTGCGCGGACGGTGAGGCGACGATCGAAGCGTTCCCGGGGCGCTTCTCGCTGCGGAACGCGAACGGGTCCGCGCGCAGCGGCAGCAGGTTGCCGTGCGGACCGAGCAGCTCGTACTTGTAACGGGCGCCGGGTTCGATGCCGGGGAGAAAGATCTCCCAGACGCCGGCTTCGCGCCGCAGCCGCATCGGATGGACGCGGCCGTCCCAATGATTCCAATCGCCGGCGACGCTGACCCGCGACGCGTTCGGAGCCCAGACCGCGAAGCGCGTGCCGCGCACGCCGTCGATCTCGTCGGGATGCGCGCCGAGCACGCGGTAGAGATCGAGATGGTTCCCTTGCGCGAAGAGCCAGATGTCGAGTTCGCCGAGGATCGGTCCGAAGCGATACGGATCGTCGAGCGTGACCGGCCCGAGCGGGTACGCGACACGCAGGCGGTAGCGGTGCGGCATCGCGACGACGAGCGCCTCGAAGACGCCGGCCGCGCCGATCGGCTCGGCTTCGCCGAGCACACGCTCGTCGTCGTCGACCACCGCGACCGCGAGCGCCCCGGGCAGAAACGCCCGGACCACCGTTCCGGTTCCGAGCGGATGCGGCCCCAGCACCGAGAACGGATCGCCCTCGCGGCCCTGCTCGATCGCCACGAGGCGGTCGGCGGATATCGACACATCGGTCACTTTCCCGGTTCGTACCCCGCGACGATCAGCCCGCACCGAACCCGCGGGCGAGAAACTCGTCGATCTCGATCCAAGCGCGCGCTCCGGCCTCGATGTTTCCGCGCGCCGTGCCGCCGAAGCGGACCTGCGTATTCTGCTCGCTCGCGAACAAGAAGGCATGGCCGGCACGCGGGTAGTGCACGTACCGGTCCAGATAGGGATGAGCGTGCGCGCGCAGGTACGCCATCCCGAGTTCGCACTGGCCGGCCGAGTCCCAGACCGCGTCGTCGTCACCGGCGAGCAGCAGGATCGGTCCTTGCACTCGTTCGAGGTGGAACATCAACGCCCCGATCGCCGCACGGTGGTCGCGCAGCGCGGATCCGTAGGGATCGCTGCGCACCCGGCGGTCGACCTGAACGTACGGCACCGGCCGGCCGCCGAGCGTCCACGAGGAATTTCGACCCATCCCGCTCCACGCGAACGGACTCGGCACGAGGGCGACGACCGCATGAATCGCCGGATACGCCGCTGCGGCGAGCAGTGCCAGCTCGCCGCCCTTCGAATCGCCGAAGACGGCGACGCGCTGCGGGTCGACGTCGTCGCGCCGAACGATCGCGTCGAGCGCGGCGCCGAACGATCGCGTCGAGCGCGGCGCCGACCGTTTCGACCGGGATCTCGTCGAGCGTGGCCGGCAGCCCGGCGATCCCGAAATATGCGACCGAGGCGCCGAGATATCCGTGGTCCGCGAACCGCTTCGCGAACGGCGCGAGCCGGTCGCCGCCGCCGGATCCGCCGAGCATGATGACCGCAGGATGACGCCCCGGCGTCGCCGGCGTGCAGATCGTCCCCACGAACGCCGTCGCCGGTGTGCACGGGGCCGACCCGGGAGTAGTCACGCCGCCGGAAATCTGCATTCCGGCGAGTGCCAAGACGGTCGTAGCTAATGTGAGCATCTGGTTTCGACGACGCCGAAGAGCAAAGCCTTAATAGGCCACAACACGGCACGGCCAGTCAGCGGCTTCGAGGAGCAAAGCTTCAATGTCATCGACATCTGACGTGTAAATGAATGCCGCGCGTACGCGCTCCGCGGCTGCTACGACAAGCGCATCCATTGCGTTGCGGCCGCCGGTGCCCTTCAAGAAGTGCCCTGCACGCTTCGCGAGGTTCTCATCCACGTCGATGACGGTGGGCTTGAGCAGTCCGAAGCGACTTTCCGCTAAGCCGCGGTTGTCGCGCCAGAACTCGCTGATCGTGGTCGAGGCGATAAAGAGCACGCGGCGAAACTTCGCTCGCAGCAAGAGGTCGCCCACGACATGATTCCGCGTTGCGAGCGCGAAGAAGAATCCGGCATCGAGAACGACTGTCTCTAGCGGCGGAGTTTTCGGCGCTTTTCGGCTCGGCGTCGTGCGTCCTCCAGACGGCGATCAACATCGGCTCTTTCCGCTGCGGTGATCTTGCCGCTCGCTGCCTCGATATCGCTGACGATTGCATCGATGCCGCGCGCTTGAACGTAAAGCACGAACGCCTCGTTTGCGACTTGTGAATACTCTCGTTCGCCCGCAATTTCTCGCAGCGCACTATCGAGATCCGGCCTGACCGTTATCGAACGCTTCACGAACCGGCCGGGGTCCGACGGCGCACGCCCGACCGGCGGTAGAGCCAGGCGTGACCTGGCAGGCACCGGCGCCTTGCGAGCAGTTTTCTTGCCCATATCACTCAATCCTACCTCCAGTAGGATTGAGTGTCAAGCGGCTCCTGACGGAGGATGCTCGGCCCGCACGCGTTTCTTCGGCATTACACGTTCGGGCTGACGTCGACGTCGTCGGCGACCGGCGAGTGGTGCGGGTTGGCGTATGCGGCGAGCTGATCGATCAGCTTCGCGACCAAGCCCGTCCAACCGGTTTGGTGCGATGCGCCCAGACCTTCGCCGGTCTCGCCGTGAAAGTACTCGTGGAAGAGGAGGTGATCGCGCCAGCGCGGAGCGCTCTGCAGCTGCGCATTCTCGCCGAGGAACGGGCGCCGTCCGTTTACGTCGCGGCGGAAGATGCCGACCAGCCGGCGCGAGAGCTCGAGCGAGATCTCCCATAGCGTGAGCAACGTTCCCGAGCCGGTCGGAAACTCTATCGTGTACTCGTCGCCGAGGTAGTAGTGGAACTTCTGCAGCGCCTCGATCAGCAGGAAGTTCAGCGAGAACCAGATCGGGCCGCGCCAGTTCGAGTTGCCGCCGAACAGCCCGCTGGTCGACTCCGCCGGCTCGTAGTCGCAGCGGAACTCCTCGCCGCCGAGCTGCAGTACGAACGGATGCTCGAGATGGTAGCGCGAGAGCATGCGCACGCCGTGCGGTGAGAGGAACTCGCTCTCGTCGAAGACGCGCCGCAGGATGCTGCGCAGGCGCTCCGGGCTGCAGATCGCCATCAGGCGGCGCTCGTGCACCCCGCCGGCGTCGAGCTCCGCGACGTTTTGCGCGAGCTCCGGCCGGTTCGCCAGAAACCACTCGACCCGTTTCTTGAGATGCGGGAGATGGTCGAGCATCGCGGCCGAGATCGTCTCGACGGCGAAGACCGGAACGATCCCGACGACGCTGCGCACGCGGAGCGCGATGCGCTCGCCGTCGGGCAGGTCGAGCTGGTCGTAGTAGAACTCGTCGGCCGGATCCCACAAGCCGCGCTCGTCGTCGTCGAGCGAGTTCATCGCGTCGGCGATGATCAGGAAGTGCTCGAAGAACTTCGAAGCGATGTCTTCGTAGATGCTCTCGACCTTGGCGAGCTCGACCGCGATCGCGAGCATGTTGAGTGCGTAGACGGCCATCCACGACGTGCCGTCGCTCTGCGCGAGGTAGGCGCCTTCCGGCAGCTGCTTGCCACGATCGAACGGCCCGATGTTGTCGAGCCCGAGGAAGCCGCCCTGGAAGACGTTGCGCCCGGCGACGTCCTTGCGGTTCACCCACCAGGTGAAGTTCATCAGCAGCTTGTTGAAGACGCGCTCCAGGAAGCGGAAGTCGCCGGCGCCGCCGTTGCGCTTGGCCTCGATCTTGTAGAGACGCAGCGCCGCCCAGGCGTGTACGGGCGGGTTGACGTCGTCGAACGCCCACTCGTACGCCGGCAGCTGCCCGCTCGGATGCATGTACCACTCGCGGGTCAGCTGGATGAGCTGCCGCTTCGCGAAATCCGGATCGATCAGCCCGAAGGTGACCACGTGGAAGGCGAGGTCCCAGGCGGCGTACCAGGGATACTCCCACGTATCGGGCATCGACAGCACGTCGTCGTTGTAGACGTGCGTCCAGTTCGCGTTTCGGCCGTGCTTGCGCGACGGCGGCGGGGGCGGCATCAGCGGGTCGCCGTTGAGCCAGTCGCGCACGACGTAGTTGTAGAACTGCTTCGACCAGATCATCCCGGCGAACGCGCGCCGCTGAATATTCGCCGCCTCCGTGTCGAGCGGACCGCGGGCGATCATCGCGTAGAACCGGTCGGCCTCCCGTTCCCGCAGGTCGAAGGTCGCGTCGAAGTCCGCGTCGATCCCGGTCGCATCGGGGTCGTCGCTGATGCGCAGCCGCACGGTTCGCGAGGCACCCGCCTCGATCAGCCACCGGTAGTGCAAGGCGGCTTTCGAGCCGGTCTGCGCGGGGTTGATCCCGTTGCGGTCCTCGCCGCGGACCGCACGATCGATCCCGCTCTTCACGTACGGAGCGGGTGAGGGCACGTTGAAGGCGCGCTCGAAGTCGGTGTCGTTTTCGGTGAAGAGCCGCTCGGTCTCGCCGCCGTCGGTGAAGATCCAGCGCTTCCCGAGCGTCGCGTGCTCGGCAACCAGCGTGTTCGAGCCGCCGTCGATGCGAATCGCCGGACGCGCCACGCCGTCCTTCCACGACCACTCGTTGCGGAACCACAACTGCGGCAGCAGGTGCAGCGGCGCGCTCTCGCGGCCTTGGTTCGTTGCGGTGATGCGGACGAGAACGTCGTCCACGTCGCGCTTGGCGTACTCGACCGTGATGTCGAAGTACGCGTCGTCGTCGAAGATGCCGGTGTCGATCAGCTCGTACTCGCGCGCCTCGCGGCCGCGCCGGGCGTTCTCCTCGCGCAGCTGGGCGTACGGAAAGGCGCGCTGCGGATAGCGGTACATCGCCTTGAGATAGGCGTGCGACGGGACGGCGTCGAGGTACCACCAGTACTCCTTGACGTCCTCGCCGTGGTTGCCCTGATGTCCGCCCAGGCCGTAGAAGCGCTCCTTGATGATCTCATCGCGCTCGTTCCAGAACGCCGGCGCGAAGCACAGGCGCTGGTGGTTGTCGCAGATCCCGAGGATCCCGTCTTCGCCCCAGCGGTACGCGCGCAGCCGCGCCATCTCGAAGGGGAAGTAGTCCCACGCGTTGCCGTCGGCGCTGTAGTCTTCGCGAACCGTCCCCCACTGTCGGTCGCTCAGATACGGCCCCCAGCGCGGCCAGTGCTGGGCACGCCGCGCAGCGGCCTCGATCCGCGCTCGCTCCGGATTCGGCTCCATCGTGTGACCTCTCGCCGGACCGGTGCAAGGTTTCCTGTTCGTGCTCGCGCGAAAAGGCGCCGCCCCCCATTACCGGAGGTGTAGCTTGGGATATATGATCACGCCGGGGTGCAAGGGCCCCAACGGCGAGCAGCTGGCGCGGGCGGCGCGCAGAACGAGCAGTGGGCGATGACCTTCGTGCCGCAGCAGGTGCCATGACCTAACCCCCGGCGTCGCGCTGCTCGCCGCGCAGCGCGACGCCGATCGCGGCGAGGATGACGATCGCGCCGATCGCCGTCGTGACGCCGAGACGCTCGGTGAAGAGCCACGCCGCCAGCACCGCGGCGATCACCGGCTCGAGCAAGGTCAACGTCGACACCAGCGTCGCGCTGAGCACGCGAACCGCCGCGTTGAGTGCCGTGTGCCCGAACAGCTGCGAGAGCAGCGCCATCGCGAGGATCCCGCCCCACGCGCGCAGATCGCCGGCCGGCGGGAGGTGGTCGTGCGCAAGCGACGCGCCGAGCGTCAGCAGCACCGCCGCGTAGGCGTACGTACGTGAGGTGACGGCGAGCGTGTCGTACCGCCGGTCGATCCCGCGCACGACGACGAGGTACGCGGCGATCGCGACCGCGCCGGCGAGCGCGAGCGCGATGCCGAGCGGTGTGTTGGCGCGATCCGGAGCACCGACGACGATCGCGACGCCCGCGAGCGCGCCGATGATGCTGGTCGCGGCATAGGGGTCGATGCCGCGGCGGCGCAGGACCGCGTACACTTCGGTCCACACCGGCGTCGAGCAGACGAGCAGCGTCGAGATCGCGACCGACGCGAAATCGAGCGAGGCGATCCAGGTGGCGAAATGGACGGCGAGCAGCACCCCCGCCAGCGCGAGACGCCGCTCCGCCGTCGCGTCGATCGGACGCAGGCGACCGCGGAGGGCGGCCAAGACGACCAGCGGCAGCGCGCCCAGGGTCAGCCGGGCAGCCGAGACGGCGAGCGGCCCGGACGAGGTCAGCGCGAAGCGCGCGAACACCGCCGCGGCTCCGATCGCGAGTTGAGCGAGCGCGACCAGCAGCAGCGCGCGGTTCGTCCTTGACACGGAGCGCCCTTCGGCATAACGTCGTCAGTACGCTACGGGAGCCTCTTCGGGGGCTGAGAGGGCGGCTCAGGCCGTCGACCGTTACCACCTGATCCGGGTCATACCGGCGAAGAGGAGTGCACGCATGGCGACCATGCTTCCGCCGACCAACGACGTGTTGTCGCGCGATCCGTTTCCCGCATCGACGAAGGTCTACGCCGAAGGGAGCGATCCGACGATCCGCGTCCCGTTCCGCGCGATCCAGCTGACCGACGGCACGATCCACACGGTCACCGACACCTCGGGTCCGTTCACCGATCCCGACGTCGGGATCGACGTGCGCGCCGGGATCGCGCTGGTTCGCGAGCCGTGGATCGCCCGCCGCGACGACACCGAGATCTTGGCGAAAGCGTCGTCGGTCTACCGGCTCGGCCGCGAAGCGATGCC
This sequence comes from Vulcanimicrobiota bacterium, assembly GCA_003168375.1. Classification (GTDB taxonomy): domain Bacteria; phylum Vulcanimicrobiota; class Vulcanimicrobiia; order Vulcanimicrobiales; family Vulcanimicrobiaceae; genus Vulcanimicrobium; species Vulcanimicrobium winogradskyi. The sequence goes on along the minus strand of PMSI01000001.1, from coordinate 417,876 downwards.
GGAGCTCGACGCGATCCGGTTCGCGTCGCCGCGCCCGATCCGGCGCGCGCGCACGGGCGCCAACGTCTCGCAGATGCACTACGCGCGGCGCGGCGAGATCACGCCGGAGATGGAGTTCATCGCGATCCGCGAGGGCGTCGCGCCGGAGTTCGTGCGCGACGAGGTCGCGCGCGGCCGCGCCGTGATCCCAGCGAACGTCAACCACCTCGAGCTCGAGCCGACGATCATCGGCCGCAACTTCCTGGTCAAGATCAACGCCAACATCGGAAATTCCGCGATCGGTTCGTCGATCGAGGAAGAGGTCGAGAAGATGGTGTGGGCGGCGCGCTGGGGCGCCGACACGGTGATGGATCTCTCGACCGGCAAGAACATCCACGAGACGCGCGAGTGGATCATCCGCAACGCGCCCGTTCCGATCGGCACCGTTCCGATCTATCAAGCGCTCGAGAAAGTCAACGGCAAAGCGGAAGAGCTGACCTGGGAGATGTACCGCGACACGCTGATCGAGCAGGCCGAACAGGGCGTCGACTACTTTACCATCCACGCCGGCGTGCTGCTGCGCTACGTTCCGCTGACCGCGAACCGCATCACCGGGATCGTTTCGCGCGGCGGGTCGATCCTCGCGAAGTGGTGCCTCGCGCACCATCAGGAGAATTTCCTCTACACGCACTTCGAAGAGATCTGCGAGATCATGAAGGCGTACGACGTGACGTTCTCGCTCGGCGACGGCTTGCGCCCGGGCTGCACCGCCGACGCGAACGACGACGCGCAGTTCGGCGAGCTCGACACGCTCGGCGAGCTGACGAAGATCGCGTGGAAGCACGACGTGCAAGTCATGATCGAGGGGCCCGGGCACGTGCCGATGCACCTGATCAAGGAGAACATGGAGCGCCAGCTCGCGGTCTGCCACGAGGCGCCGTTCTACACGCTGGGGCCGCTCGTCACCGACATCGCGCCCGGCTACGACCACATCACCAGCGGGATCGGCGCGGCGATGATCGGCTGGATGGGGACCGCGATGCTCTGCTACGTCACACCCAAAGAACACTTGGGTCTCCCCGACAAGGACGACGTCAAGATCGGCGTCATCACCTACAAGCTCGCCGCCCACGCCGCCGACCTGGCGAAGGGGCATCCCGGCGCACGTCACCGCGACGACGTGCTCTCCAAAGCGCGCTTCGAGTTCCGCTGGGAAGATCAGTTCAACTTGAGCCTCGATCCCGACACCGCACGCAGCTTCCACGACGAGACGCTGCCGGCGCAGGGCGCGAAGGTCGCGCACTTCTGCTCGATGTGCGGCCCGCATTTCTGCTCGATGAAGATCACGCAGGACGTGCGCGAGTACGCCGAGCGGGAGCGCGGAATGGCCGAGAAGTCGGCGGAGTTCTTAGCGAGCGGCGCGGACGTGTACGTTCAGGAACCTGAACGTAGCCTGCCCTGAGCGAGGCGAAGGGTCGAGGCCAGGGCTACCCCGGCGAACTGATCGGCCGCGGCAGCAACAGGGGCCGGCGCGGGATCGCGACCGGCCCGTCGAGCCGCGCGTTGCTCAGCACGTGGAAGCGTAGCGTCTGGGTGGTGCCGCCCTTCGGGACGACGGCTTCCCAGTAGTCGCCGTTGCGCACCAGGCGCTGCACGTTCGTGTAGCCGAGCTTGGCGAGGCGCACCCGCACGACGGGCTCGGTCAACAGGCCCGGCGTCTCGCCGACCGGCGTCTGCGCCGCAGCGGGCGCGGCGGCCGCGCAGATCGCCGCGAGGCCCGCGACCGCCGTGATACGAGCGAGTCGAGTCATTGCACATCTCCCCTGTCGCGCGTTCACGCGTTCGGCTTCATCAAGCGCGAGCCCGCTTGACCGTTGTCGGTTCGAGCCTGCGTGCGTACGGACACCGCGACGCAGACGTAGTCACCGGGAAACGCCTCGCGCCATACGTAGCCTTGCTTGCACGTGGTGGAGCCGGAGACGTGGCGCGAGGCGGCGGCGGCGTTGTCGGCGTGCGCTTGCGCGCGCGTCGCGAGCGTGACGCACACGAAGTCGCTACCGTCGGCCTCACGCCAGACGTATGGAACGGCGCACGTGTTGGGGCCGTACACCAGCGCCGCTTTGGCGGGCGCGAGCGAGGTGTGCAGCGCGACGGTCGCCTGATTCCCCGACGTGCTCACGACCGAGATCGAGACACCGCTGCCGCTGATCGATTGCACCGGCGGCCCGTTTCCGGTTCCGCTGAACGCTCCGAGCGTGCGCTGCAGGTAGGTGTGGTAGGAGCTGTCTGCGGCGTCATATTTCACTTCGTTGATCAACACGATCCCGGCCGGTATCCCGGCATCCCAGCTATCGGCGGTGCGGTATTCGACGGTGTAAAAATGGAACGGATCGGAGCCGTCAAACGGCACGCGCGCCAGCAGATACCCTCCCGCTTCGGGGTGCGTCAGGGCGGCCAGCGTCACCGTTCGCGTCGCGACCCCGTCGGCGGCGAGCGTCAGGATGCGCGGTTTCGGGATCCAGCCCATCTCGTCGATGTGGTGGGCGTCGAGGAACGGCGGTCCGCCGCCGAACGCGCCGGTCGGATCGACGTACACGTTCGCCGCGCTCATCAGATCCCACGGGTTGTCGTACTCGCCGATCTGCGCCCAGGTCGCGTTGCGGTACCCGGGGTCGTCTGAGAACGAGTGCGAGAGGCCGATACCGTGTCCGAATTCGTGTGCGAGCTCCGGAAGCGCGACGTTGTCGTCGCCGAGCGCAGCCGTGTTCTCGAACCCGACCAGATCGACCGCGGGTGAGGTGAGCACGTAGGTGCGCTGCCCCGACGGAACGGTGTAGCCGCCCGCCGCGGCCGCGGACTGACAGTCCAGGAGGCGCTGCCAGCGCCCTTGGGCGAGCTCGTACGCCGTCGTGTGCGGTTCGGTGTACCAGCCGTGGACCGACGAGCCGACGAGGTCCGCGGTCCCGTACGAGACGCTGCGGACGTAATCGCGCAGACCGTTCGTTCCCGTCTCGATCGTCATGCTGCGGTAGTACGCGATGCCGTGGGGCGGCGCGGGGCTATCGGAGAACTTACACAGCAGGAACGACCACGGAATGTTACCGCGGAACGGTCGGGCGTGGCTCTGCGCCGGGATGCCGGCGGAGAAGAGGATGACGACCGCGATGAGGACCGCGCGCCGAAGGCGATTCATTGGTGTACCCCTGATCTGGCCGCTCGGTCGGCCGGGGAGAGTACCGGGCCTGAACTCATAGCATCGAGCGATCGGTCGCGGCTGTCAAGTGGCAACGGATACGAGTCTCTCGATGCCGAAATTATGTGCGATGACTCTCGCACGCGTATTCACCGCGGCGGCCGGTTGCGTCGTTCTCGGCGCAGCCGTCGCTTCGTGCTCCGGCTCGTTCGGTTCGGGGAGCGGACTGCCGAACACGCTAGCGTCGCCCAGCTTCGGCGGCCCCTCGTCCGCGCCCACGCCGGCGAGCGCGTCGAGCGTGATCCTCACCTACGGTGAGTCGACCTCGTTCCAGGCGCTTCCGGAGGTCGGCGGTTACAGCGGCTCGATCGCGTTCCCCAAGGCGCCCGAACCGACGGTGCCTCCGGCCGCGAAGAACAAGACGCCCAAGAAGGACGCGAGCCCGGAACCTTCCCCCACCGCGGTGGCGGTCTCGATCGGCGCGACGCTCTCGATCGTCAAGCCGCAGGATGGTCCCGACCTCAACTTCGAGAGCGGCAAGGGCAAGCGCAAGCGGACCCGCGCCCTCCCGGCGCGCGCGCTGGCGTACGTCGTGCTGCTGCCGACGCACGACGCGACGCTCGAGAGCTATCCGCGGATCTCGCTGGATATCCCGCGCGAGATCGCGTCGCAGTACCGCGACGGTGAGTTCGGGCTCGCGCTGTGGAACTCGGGCGAGAAGGACGCAAAATACCGGCTCGGCGTCGCCGAGATCGACGCGAGCGCGACCCCGCCGCCGCTGCCGACCCGCGCGCCCGCCGCGGTCGCGAGCCCCGGCTCCTCGGCGAAGCCCGGCGCCTCGGCGGCACCCTCGCCCTCGCCCGGCACGCTGCTCTCGACGGCCAAGCCCGCCGGCTCGGCCGCTGCCGGCAGCCCCGCTCCCGGCGCGTCCGGTAGCGCCGTCGCCGGCGCTCCCACCGCCGCGCCGACCTTGCCGCCGCAACGGCTCGTGTTCGCCGGCACCGCGACACCGTTGAAGCTCGTGGCAAACCGCCCGGCGATCTTCGCGCTGTACGCGTTGCCGCATCCGTCGTCGACCCCGGCACCGAAGGCGTCGGTCGTGCCCGCCGCGTCGTCCGGCTCCTCGACGCCGGCGCCACCCGCCCGGACGCCGACTCCGATGCCGGCAGCCCCCGAAAAGACGCCGTAGCCCAGGCCGCGAAGGCGTAACGCCTTCGCGAATCACGCGACCTTTTCGACCACGTCTTCGGTCGCGTCCGCGACGAGCACGATCTTGCCGCGGACGTGACCGCGCTCGAGCCGGCGATGCGCTTCGGCCGCGTCGTCGAGCGAATACATCGCCGCGATCGGCACCTCGAACGGCCGCTCGTCGATCAGGGCGTTGAGGCGCGCGAACGCCGCCGGATTCGGCACGCCGTCGAACCCCGTGGCGGTGACGCCGGCGGGGATCGGCACACCGTTCGGATACGCGATCCGGCCGCCGTCACGCAGTGCGGCGATGCAGCGTTCGAGCACCGGCCCGCCGGTGAGCGCGAGCAGACCGTCCACCCCCTCGGGCGCCAGACGGCGCGCGATCGTGAAAACGTCGTCGTGGTGCGTGTCGATCGCCTCGTCGACGCCGAGGCTCCGCAGCAGTTCGCGCCCTTCTCCGCCGTTCGCGGTGCCGAGAACGCGCGCGCCGAGGCGCTTCGCGAACTGCACCGCCATCGTGCCGACGCCGCCGGTCGCGCCGTGGACCAGGATCGTCTGGCCGTCGCGCACGCTCAGCGCGTCGTCGATCCCGGCCAGCGCGGTCAGCGCCGTCACCCCGATCCCGCCCGCTTCGCGAAAGTCGAGCGACGACGGCATCGGTGCGACGTGCTCGGCGCTCAGCACGACGTACTCGGCATAGAACCCGCCCTTCGCGTCGCCGAAGGCGTATCCGTAGACGGCATCGCCGAGCTGCAGCCCGCGCACGCCGTCGCCGAGCGCCGCGATGGTGCCGGAGCCGTCGGCGCCCAGGACCATTGGAAAGTGCTCGTGCCCGTCGCCCCACTCGCCGCGGCGCGCCTTGGCGTCCCAAACGCCCACGCCGGCAGTGTCGACGCGGATGAGGACCTCGTGCGACTCGACGGCCGGGACACGCAGATCGTGGACGACGAGCTTCTCCGGCCCGCCGAACGCATCGATCGCGACGGCACGCATCGTGGCCGGGATAGCCCCGTCCGCCCTCATGCGCGACGAGACCGGCGAGGACCGCGGCTCGGTTGCGTCAGCGGCGCGGGTGCGCCGCCGTCGTGCGGGCTACTTCGCCGGGTCGGGCGGCGCCGCGGCCGCTGCTGCCGGTTGCACCGCGACGCCGGGGGCCGGCGCCGGGTTGGACGCCGCGCCGATCGCGCTCACCGCGGCGGCCGTCGCCGGCAGGATCTCATTCTCGTTGCCGAGCCACTGCTCGATGTCCGGCAGCTTGGCCGGGCGCACCGCGATCGTGTCCGCCGGCGGCGGCGAGAACGCGCGGCCGACGCGCGTGTTCAACTGACCCCACACGTTGAGGACGCGCACCACGTAGTTGCGCGTCTCCCTGTACGGCGGGACGCCGTGGTAGCGCTCGACCGCCTTCGGGCCGGCGTTGTAGCCCGCAATCGCGAGCGTCACCGCGTTCGGTTTTCCGGCAAAGTGATCCATCAGCGACTTGAGGTAGGACGAGGTGCCGCGCAGGTTCTCCGCCGGGCTCCAGGCGTTGACGCCGAGCCGTCTGGCGGTGGCGGGCATGAGCTGGCCGAGACCGCGGGCGCCTGAGCGCGAGATGGCGTTGGAACGCCAGCGCGACTCGACCGTGACGATCGACATGATGAAGCGCGGGTCCAGGTGCGTCCGCCAGGCGTCGGCCATCACCGAGCGGGCGTACGCGCGCGCCTTCTCGACCGGCAGCTTGGGGTTGATCGTGCGCAGCACAGCGGCGTAGGTGGCCTCGGTCGGCGTCGCGACCGTGCCCTGATCCGCTGCCGCGGGCACCGCGACCAGGGCCGCAGCGGAAAAAATGAAGAGCGCCGCGGCAAAACGCGGCGATAGAATCCGGATCATTGACAACCACGTTCGCACGCGGCTTGCCGGGAACCCTGCTCCTTTTGTCGAGCCCTTCCGAGCCCTGTCCGAAATGTGACCGGAGGTTTACGCCCGGTGGATGTCGTCGATCCAGCGGACCGTCTCGGGCTCCTCGGCGACCGGGATGTCGAGGTTTACGACCACCGGTACCTGGCCGCTGCGAACCAGGACGCACTCGAGCGGTTGGTCGGCGGCAGCGTTGATCTCTTGATGCGGCACGTACGGGGGGACGAAGATGAAGTCGCCCGGCCCCGCGTCGGCGACGAACTCGAGCCGCTCGCCCCAGCGCATCCGCGCCCGGCCCCGCACGACGTAGATGACGCTCTCCACCTTGCCGTGATGGTGCGCGCCGGTCCTCGCATCGGGGTGGATGACGACGCTGCCGGCCCACAGCTTCTGCGCGCCCGCGCTCGCCGTCGTGATCGCGGCGGCGCGGTTCATCCCTTCGGTCTGCGGCGTGTTCGGGTCGAGATCGCATCCGCGGACCACGCGGACGCCGTCGAATTTCCAGCGCGGCGTTTCCATCCCCGGCCCTTCGCCGCGGCGGCTCGGGTTCTTCGCTACGCGCGGTTCGTTACGACGAGGATCATCGCGTCGACGATCTCGGGATCGAACTGCGAGCCGCGTCCTTCCACGAGCTGTTCGAGCGCGACCGACGGCGCGAGCGGCGGCCGGTAGGGACGGCGCCCGATCATCGCGTTGAACGAATCGGCGACGGCGACGATCCGCGCTTCGCGCGGGATCGCTTCGTACTTCAGCCGGTCGGGGTAGCCGGCGCCGTCGAATCGTTCGTGGTGGCTCCTCACCGCCGGCGTGAGGTTGGCGATCAGCGGTACCTCGCGCACGATCAGCGCGCCCGCCTCGGAGTGTTGCCGTATGATCGCCATCTCGGCCTCGTCGAGACGGCGCGGTGCGGTCAGGATGGCGGCGGGCGTGGTCACCTTGCCGATGTCGTGAATCAGGCCTGCGCGGCCGAGGTGGATCACCTCTTCCTTCGACGCGCCGAGCCGTTTCGCCAGGCGCGCGCACCACGACCCGACGGCCCGCGAGTGTTCGGCGGTCAGGACGTCGGTTTGGTCGAGGCGCGTCAGCATTCCATCGATCACGATGTCGACTTCGTCGACGGCCTCACGGTTTGGCGAATCCGCGATGGCGCGCGGACGAGCCAGCGCGGTCTGCACGTCACACCGCGCTCGTTCGAAGGCGCGCATGAAGCGATCGTCCGCCGCGGCGCGCAGGGCACGTGCAACGCCGTCGAGGACGGTGCCGATGACGTCCTGCGGTTCGAGGATTCCGGCGTACCGTTCGCACGCGTTTTCGACCCAGTCTGACGCCACGCTCCAGTCTCCCGTGGCGGTCGCCGCCGCGCACCGCTCGACAAAGCGCGTCGCGACGATCTTGGCTGCTACCGTGCGGTCTCCGGGACCGAGCCGGTCGAGCGCGCTCCGGACGATGCTGGGGGCGCGTGCGCTCACGGCGGCCGCAAGGCGCTGCTCCGGCGTGCGTTGCATGGTCGGCACCGGCTTCATCCCGCCGCCTCGTAGCGTAGGCGCGCTTCGATCGCCGTCGCCGGCAGCCGCTCGATGAAGCGCGCGACGCCCCCCAACTCGCGGCGTTCGAGCTCGTCCAGCATCTCGGCGAGCGCAAGCAGCCCGCGCGTACCGGCCTTTCGGCACTGCCGAAACGCCGCCACCGTTTCGACTAGCGCACGGATGCGGCCGTGCGTGTTCGCGGCGCCCGCACGCGCTTCGGCGAGCGATGCGGCGGCGGCCAGGTCGTCTTCGAGCAGCGATTCGGCGAGCGCGAGATAGGTGACGCTGCGCACCGTAAGCGGCTCGTTGGCGGTGAGTTGCCGCAGGCTCGCGCGGCAACGCGCGATTGCAGCCCGCGCGGCGTACGTCTTGCCGGCGGATGCCGCGTACACGGCGACTTCCGCCCAGCGATACGCGGTGCGGTCGTCGTCGAACAGGTTCTCGGCGCCCGGTGCGAGGAGGTCGTAGGCGTGCTCGAAGTTTCCCGTCCAGGCCGCCCGGAGCGCCTGCGCCGGCAACAGGGCCTCGCTCACCATCGGTGTGAGCAGCACCCGCATCTCGCCGAGCTGGCGGTTCAGCCGCTCGAGCGCGGTGATGTCGCCCGCGTCGACCTCGATCGCGTACGCGTTCAGAATGGCATAGAGCCGCAACCCGTCGTTGCCGGCTTTCCGCCCGGCCTCTTCGAGCCGGAGCAGCGCGGCGCGCGCCGCCGGCACGTCGTCGTCGTGGAGCATGGCGACGTTGAACAGCACGCTGAGCGCGCGCGCCGCGAGGTCGTAGAGGAACGTCGCGTCGGCTCGCGCCAGCGCGCGTTCGGCAAGCGACTTCGCCCCCTCGTAGTCGCCGTGGCTCAAGGCGACGTACGACGCCTGGTGGAGCACCCGCGCGCGCAACGCGTCGTCGGCAACGCCTGGCAGCAGCACGAGCGCGCGCCGCGCCGCCTCCCGCGCGTTCTCCTCGCGATGCGCCTGAACGTATGCCGTTCCGAGGAGCGCCCACAGCGCCGCATCCGCATCGGCGTTCGCTCGCGTCTCGCCCCGCGCGGTTTCCGCCTCGAGCAGCTCGATGACGTCGTCGCGCCGCCGCCGCACGAGATCCATGCCGTAGCGGATGACGATCTCGCGGCGCTCTGAATCGCGCGCGGCGTCGATCGCCATGCGGAACCACGCCTCCGAAACGTCGAAGCTCTCGTCGATCGATGCGAGCGCACCCTTGAGCGCCAGCGCGAGCGGATGTCGGATCAGCGTTTGTTCGGACACCGCGGCGAGCGCTTCGGCGACCGCGATCACCTCGCCGCGGTCGAGGGCGTCGAACCCGCGGCGGTCGAGCGCCGCCGCGACGCGATCCTCGTCGGCCGCGTGGACGCGCAGCGCGACGGCTTCGCGCCAGCGGCCAACGTGCTCCAGCGCCGCGGCGGCGCGCTCGAACACCGCGGTGCGACGCTCGCGCGGCAGCTCGTCCAAACGAAGCACGATAAGGCCGCGGCACGGTTCGTAGAACGCATGTCTGCCGCGATCGACGGCATGCACCATCTCGGATCGCGACCGCAGCGAAGCCAGCTCCGGCCCGCAGTCGAGCGCGGCGGTGATGGCCTGGTCGAACCGGCCGATCGCGGCCAATTCGAAGATGCGGTCCTGTTCGTCGCGCGGGGCGTCGCGCAGCACGGACTCGACCAGATCGTTGTAGACCGCTTCGCGCGTGAGCGGCACGTCGACGCGTCCCGCGGCGAGGGCCACGCTGACCCCGAGCGGCCAGCCGGCGGTCCGTTCGTAGAGGTCGGCCGCCCGATCGAGGCCGATCGGGACGCCGGCGCGCTCGAACGCGGCGTGAATCTCGTCGGGCTGCACGCGCAACTCGTCCGACTCGATCGGCAGCTCGCACATGCCGGACGCGAGCCAGCGCGGAACCGGCAGCAGCGCCGCGTCGCGAACTGCCAGGATCCAGCGGATGCGGGGTTGTGTTGCTTCGATCAGGGCGCGGAGCAGCGCGACGCTGCGCGATTCCCCGGCCAGGTGGTGCAGCTCATCGAGTACGATCGTCGCCGATACGTTCGTCAAGTGCTCGCGCGCCCAAGCGACGGCCAGCGTTTCGCCGTCGCTCTGCTCCAGCTGTCGCGACGCAGGTCCGGACGAGCGTGCCATCGCGGGACTGACCGGAGCGAACGCGGCGGCGAGCCCGCGCAACAGTTCGCCGGGCGCGCCGTGTTCGGGACCGGCGGTGAAGCGCAGGTGCGCGATGGCGCGGAGCGCCAGATAGTCGCGGATCAGCGTGCTCTTCCCGAGACCCTCGTCCGCGACGACGAGCGTGACCGGCGCGCTCAGCGCCACATCGAAGCGCGCATACAGACGTTCCCGTGGAAACGTCCGCTTCTGCGCCTCGGCGACGACCCGTCGCTGGATGGGGGTGAATCCGTTCACGTAGACCTCGGGTGGGAAGGACCCCGGCCGGGGGAAACGCGGCCGGGGTCCGCGGCCTAGCCTTGAGGCGTTGTCCTCAGAAGCCGGCCAGGCCGTTGGGGCTGCCGTTGGTTTGGCCTGCCGCACCCGCCACGACGTTGAGGTTGGAAAGGTTGGCGTAGAGGTTTGATGCGCCGGTGGTCAAGGCGCCGTAGTCTGCGGCTTGCGCGTACAGCCCGGCCACGAAGGGAGCTCCGACGCTCGTCCCGCCGAGCACGACCCAGCCTTTTTGCGCCGAGCTGTAGACCGCCACGCCGGTGTTGTAATCGCCAACGAAGGAGACGTCGGGAACCGAGCGGCCGGTGCAACTCCCGGGCGGCTGCCAGCTGGGCACGTTGAACATGATGCTGCAGCCGGTTCCAGTCGAGGTCCATGCCGTCTCGCTCCAACCGCGTGTCGACCCGTCCTGAGTCAGCGTCGTTCCGCCGACCGACGTAACGAAGGGTGACGACGCGGGGAACTGTACCTGGCCCGTACCCAGCTCGCCCGCGCTAGCCGTGATCGCGATCCCCGGGTGGTTGAAGGCAGCCTGCGCGCCGGGATCGATGTTCGGGACATTTCCGCCACCCTCCGGAACGCCCCAACTGTTGCTGATCGCCGCCGGATTGTACGACGCAGCCGCGTTTACGGCGGACGCCAGGCTATCGAGGTCCTGACCGGCCGCTTCCACGAGGAGGAGCCGGCAATTCGGGCACGCCGCGGATGCCATGGCGAGGTCGAGCGCGATCTCATCGGCCCACGTGGTCGCGTCGGCGTTTGTGCCTGGCGGTGCGGGAGGCGGCCCTGCAGACCCTGGGGCGGGTTTCAGCTGGACCGTTTGAAAGCAGCCGTTCTTGGCAGTGCAGGCCGGGAGCGCGAACTGCGTGCGGTACGTCCCGAGGTCACGTTCGGCGTTCGGGTCGTCGAACGCATCGACAACTGCGATCACCGGTCCGCTGGGCGTCCCGGTTCCGATCGCGGCAGGAAGGCCGTAGGCGGCGCGCAGCTGGGCCGGCGTAAGACCCGCGGAATAGGTGTTCGAAGGGTTGACCTGCGGATTCTTCTTCGCGCCGCAGTGCGCGCTGCCGGCGTTTGTCGTACATCCGGCTTGGTCCGCCGGTACCGGGCTAGGCGAGGTGGCCGGCAGCGCACCCGAGATGTTCTGGTGGCTGCGACCCTGCGGGGTCAACGAGCTGCTGTCGTGCGAGGAAGCGCAGCCCGCGATGACGCCGGCCGCCATCAGGGCGACGAGCGCTTTAACGTAGCGACTGGGCCTCCGGTCTTGGCTGGGCGGCCGTTCGAACGGCGGCAGGGGACGGGAGACATCGGAGACGGTGATCGGCATTTCGCTTCATCCTTGAAGGCGCTGGGGGCCGAGCGACATCCTTGTCGGCACCTGAGGGGCGGGGTCCTAATCTCCATCCCCCATTTTTGGGGTGACTAACGCTCTATTTTGTTAGCACATTGTGCGCTTGCGGCCCCCCCCCGCATCGGGTAACTATATTCTTAGTTTACTTTGGGGCTTGGCCGGTGCTACGCTTTGCCCACCAATCACCTAGGGAAATAGTTGAAGGGAGTTGTCTGCCACGACCCGCTCGCTGGTCGTCCTCCGTTCGATCGCCGTCACCGTGGCGGCCGCCTCGATCGTCAGCCTCGGCGTCGATCTAGCGCAGACCGCGTACACTGCAGCCCGCACTGCGCAGACCGTCGTCCTCGCGAACAACGGCTAACCGTTCAGCCGTGTCGCCGCTGTAGCACGTAAGACACGAAACACTGCACGCGTCGGAGCGCGGGTTCTTGCATTTTCGCAAGCGGAGGAGCGGCCGACGGCGCCTTCGTATATCGCTTGGTCGTGGGACAGGGCACATCCGCGCTCGTCGCACCGCCGGCGCTCGCATCCGATCGCGTAGCGCTCGTCGTAGGGGTCACCGGACACCGTGACCTCGTTACGGCCGACGAACCCGCGCTGCGCGACGCGTTGCGCGAGCTGCTCGACGACATTGCGCAAAGCGCGCAGCACACGCGCGTCGTCGTGATCGCAGCGCTGCGCCGCGGTGCCGGTCTCCTCTCGGCGGAGGTCGCGCTGGACGCGGGGCTCGCCGTCATCGGATGCATCGCGGCGCCGCGCGAGACCTACGAACGCGACTTTGCCGCAGTCGACGCGCCGCGCTTGCGGGCCGTCCTGGATCGCTGTTCGCACGTCGCCGTCGTCGCGCACGACGATGCGGATCCCGACGGTGAGTCTGCGACCGGCTGGTACCTCGCATTCCACAGCCATATCCTGGTCGCGCTGTGGGACGGCGCGACGCCGCGGACGCCGGGGGCGACCGCCCGCATCGTCGCGCTTCGCGAGACGGGACTCGCCTCGGCGCACTGGGCCTCCAACGCGGCCGCGCCTCACGATCCGGACCCGATGCCGGTATTCCAGATCGTCACGCCGCGCATCGGTGCCGAGCGCCCGGCCGACGTAGGTTCGGTGCTGCGCCGGTATCCGCGTCGTTTCACCGGCGACCGGAAGGCGCAAGCGAGCTTCGACGCCGCGCTCGCGCGCCTCGATCGCTTCAACGAAGACCTCGCCGTGACCGGCGATGCGTCAGACGCTGCCGGCCTGCCGGGGTTGACGGCGCGGACCGACCGGACCGCGAACCGGCTGCAGCGGCGTGCGCTCTACCAGCTCCGGACGCTCTACGGTATCAGCCTGATCGCGATCGCGGCGCAGCTCGGATTCGGCGACAAGCTCGGTCCGGAACCGGTCAAGATCGCTACGCTCGCGGCAGCGTTCATCGCGTATCGCATCGCGCGCAACGCCGACCTCGAAAATCGCTATCAAGACTACCGCGCCGTCAGCGAAGGGATGCGCGTGCAGATCGCGTGGAACGCGGCCGGCGCCGGCAATGAGTTCGTCGATCCGTACTACATGCGGATGCAGCAAAGCGAGCTGCAGTGGATCCGTATGGCACTTCGTTCCGCGGCACTCGTGGAATCGCTCACGCCGGCTGTGCGCGACGATCGCGTCGCCTTGGACTGGGTCCGGGAGCAATGGCGGTACTATCACCGCGCCGCGGGACGGGACCAGCGCCGCGCGCGCCTCTACCGCCGGATCGGCAAGGTGTCGCAATATGTCGGTCTCGGGGCGGTTTTCATCGTCGCGCTGTTGCTGCTGCCGCCGTTTCGTTCGCTTCCCGGCGACGCCGCGCTCAGCACCAAGCACTGGGCGGCGTCGTTCGCGGCGCTCGTCGGCGCGGCAGCGGCGCTGTTCGGCAGCTACGCCGACAAGCGCGGATACTCGGCGAACGCAAAACGCTACGACCGCATGTTCGGGGTATTCGATCGCGCGCTGCATCAACTGCACCGCCTGGCCGGCGGAGGGCCCGGGGGGCAGGTGCAGGTCGTCCGCGAGGTGGGACGCGAAGCGCTGGTCGAGCAGGCCGAATGGCTGCTCGCACGCCGCGACCGGCCGCTGCGCGTGCTGGGCCGCTGAGGGCGCCCGGATGAGCCTGCGCCCGCTGGTCTTCGTCGCGATGCCGTTCGGCGCCAAGCCCGACGCCACGCGCACGGTGACGATCGATTTCGACGCGATCTACGAGCGTGCGATCAAGCCCGCGCTCGCGCGCTTCGACGTGGACGCGATTCGCGCCGACCAAGAGCGCAGCGGCGGCGTGATCCACCTCTCGATGTTCGAGCGGCTGCTGCTCGCCGAGGTCGCGGTGGTCGACGTCACGATCGACAACGCGAACGTCTTCTACGAACTCGGAGTCCGGCACACTGCCCGGCCCGGAACGACGATCATCACGAGCGGAAAGGACGGCGGGCTTCCGTTCGACATCGCGATGCTTCGCGCGATCCAGTACCGGCTGACCGACGGCGCCCTCTCGCCGGAGAGCGCCGCGGCGTTCACGGAGGCGCTGGCCGTGCGTGTCGGCGACGCGCTGGCGCGCTCTGACGTCGCGGATAGTCCTTTGTTCCAGCTGATCCCGGGCTTCCCCGGGATCGCTCTGCCGCGGGACTACCAGTCGACCTTCCGCGACCGGGCGGACGAGCTGCGCCGGATTCGCGAACGGCTGGAGGCTGCACGCATCCTCGAAGGAGCGGCTCGGACGGAGGCGATCGCCACCGTCGATCGCGATCTCGGCGCGATCGGCGCGGACGATCTCGAACCGGCGATCGACGTGCTGGCGGCCTACCGCGATGCCGGCGCGCTCGACGAGCTGATCGCACTGGTCGAGCGCATGCCGCCAGGGCTTCGCCGCGCGAGCGTGACCGTGAACCAGTTCTACGCGTTCGCGCTCAACCGGCGGAACACGGGCACCGATCGCGATCACGCGATCTCCGTGCTCGAAGCGCTCGTCGCGAAAGAGAGCCCGTCCTCCGAGACCGCCGGATTGATGGCCCGCGTCTTCAAGGATCGGTTTGCGGAAACGCGGAGCGCCGATCCGTTTCTGGCCTCCGGCTATCTGCAGCAGGCGATCGAATGGTACCGCCGAGGTTTCCTGGCCGATCCGCGCGAGTATTATCCGGGCGTCAACCTCTGCACGCTGCTCGCGATCGACGGCGGCGACGAAGCGCTGGCCGAGCTGCGGCGCACGCTGCCCGCGGTCGTCTTCGCCGTCGGCCGGCTCGGCGGGATCGCCTCGACGGACTATTGGGTCGTCGCGAGCGCGTTCGAGCTCGCGATCGCCGGCAACGACTGGCCGCTCGCGACCCGGGCGCTGAGCCGGATGCGCACGCTTGCACGGACGCAGCCGTGGATGCTGCATGCGACGGCCAACAACCTGACGCTGCTGCGCGATGCGGCGCCGAAATCGATCGACCCGAAGAACCTCGAGGGCGTCCTGCGAAGTCTGGCCGCGGGATGACCAACCAGCCCTGGCTGCGTCCGACCGCAGTCCTCTTCGCGACATACGTCGCGCTCCTCGGCGCGGCGACGTTCTGGCTGGCCCCGGTCTGGCACGAGTGGGATTGGTCGGTGTTCCAGTACCTGAGCAATCGGCACGCTCCGGCCTTCGCGACGAGCGTTGCCGTGGTCGATCTCGCCGACTACGATGAGCGAGCGCCGTCGCGGGATCGTCAGACGATCGCCAAGTTCATCGATGGGCTTCGAGCCCACCACCAGCACCCCAAGGCGGTGATGCTCGACCTGTACTTCGAGTCGATCTGCGCGTCGGGGGACCCGGCGACGTGCCGCCCCGACGCGGTGACCGCGGCGCTGACGAAGAGCCTCGACGCCGCTGCCGGCGCCGACCCGCGCATCGCGGTGTACGCGACGGAGAATCCGATCGGAACGCAGGGCGGGGGGCAGATCGACGCGGCGTTCCTGAACGCTCTCGACCGCGACAACGTCTACGACCATCTGTCCGCGGGTCATACGATCCTGCAGCTCGCCGCGTCCGACGGAGTTTTCTACCAGCGCTGCTATCGCATTCCGCAAACCGACAGCGCCGGCAACGTGGTCGGAACGCAAGATCTGTGGGCACTTGCCTACCGCGCCGTGATGGACGCCGCCGGCGATCGCCTTCCGGACTGCGACAAGTCGCAGGCGACGCAAACGATGGAGGCGGTTCGCCTCGGGCCGCAGCCTGACTTCGCCCAGAGCGTACAGCGGGTCACGCTGCCCCAGCCGTTCCCCTCGGGCGTCGATTTCACCGACAAGTACGTGATCGTCGCGACGCTCGAGAAGGACCTGGGACCGCTTCACAAAGGAGCCGCGCCGCGCAGCAATCCGGAGCTGCTCGCGTGGGCGCTCAGCGATCTGCTCGAGCACAAGAACAGCGAGGCGGGATACTTCCTCCCGCTGCCCGCCAACGAGATGCTCGCGGCGCTGGTCGCCGTATTCGCGGCGCTCACGCTGGTCGCGTTCATCGCGGTCTTCCAGGGGCTGCGCCGCCTCCAGCTGCGCTCCTTGCGGCCCTACCTTCCCTGGATCGCCGCCGGAGCCGCGACGGCGTTCGCCGTAGCCGCATTCGGGGCGCTCGAAGCGTGGATGCTCTTCGCGAAGCAGATTCAGCCGCAGGTGAGCCTCGTCGTGCTCTCCGCCTGCTTCGCCGGCGGTCTGTGCGGCGAGCGCGGGCGCGAGATTCTGCTCGAGCAGTCTCGCACGATCGACGCGAGCCCCGAAGAATCGAACGACTACGACGTCTTCATCTCGTACGCGCACGAAGAGTTCACCTGGGTCTACGAGAACGTGTTCGTCCCGCTCAAAGACGCGCGGACCGCCGATGGGCGGAAGCTCGAGATCTTCTTCGACACCTCGTCGATCCGCGTCGGTTCGGGTTGGCAGGACAAGATCAGCCTCGCGATCGACGGGAGCCGCTTTATCGTGCCGGTGTATTCGGAGACCTACTTCAAACGGCCGTACTGCCGCTTCGAGATCAAGCGGGCGCACCGTAAATGGATCATGGCGGACGAGAGCTCGCGCTGCGTGCTGCCGGTGATGCGCGGGAAACCGGTGATCTTGGCCACCGTCGACGACATTCAAGCCGTCAGTATCGACGAGCAGCCCGGTCTCGTCGCCGAGATCATCGCCAAGATCCTCGCCGGCCTGGAACCGAAGCCTCTTGCAACTCCCGCCCAGGGGGCTAGTACGACATGACGTTGTCTTTCCGGCTCAGCCTCATGGCGATGCTGCTCGCGCTCGGCCCGGCCCCGGCCGGGGCCGCCGTGCGGCAGCATGTCGTGACGGAGATCCAGACGCAGCCGGGGGCCGGGCGGGCCACGGTGACGCTTCCGAACGGCCGGCCCGAACCGTTGGCCGTGCGGCAGACGCTGCCGGACGGGGCACGCATCGACGTCCCATTGCGGGTGACCGTCGTGCTCGAGTCGACGGACCGGAAGAGCACGACGACGCTGCGCCCGGACACCAGCTTCACGCTGGTAGCGACCGGCGCGGGCGAGCGTTCGAGCATCGCGCACGGCAGCGCGCTGTTCTCCGTCGTGCACGGCGCGCTCGACTTCTTTCAAGTCAAGTACGGCAACACGTTCACCGCCTCGGCGCGGGGCACCGTGTTCTCCTTCGACACGTCCGGCCGAAAAGTGACCTTCGCGTGCCGGCGGGGCTCCATCGACGTGGCCTACGCCGCGCGGCTGCAGATCGGTTCCGCGCGGAGTGACGGTTCGCGCCGGTCCGCCGTGGCCCCGGCGACCGGCTCCGCCTCCGCCGGGACGGCACCGTCGGCCGGCGCGCCGTCTGCGGTCAGGGCGATCGACGTGATCGCGGCGGCCGGAACGCCGAGCGTCTCGTTTGCGCTCGACGTGCCCGAGTACGTCCAGAAATTCGATACGGCCGCAGCGGCTCGATCGTCATATGACGCGAAGCTGGCTCTTGCTCGGCAGAGCGGCGATCCGGAGCGGATCGCCGCCGCGTACAACAACGTCGGAACGGTCGATCACGCGCAGGGCGACTACGACCGCGCGATCGGAGAGTTCGGCGAAGCGATTCGATTGGAGCCCCGCGACGCCATCCCGTTCTACAACCGCGGAAATGCGTACTGGCACAAGGGCGAGTACGCTCGCGCGATGGCGGATTACGACGAGGCGATCCGCCTCAATCCCAAGTACGCCTACGCCTACACGAATCGCGGTGCCACCTACGGCGATACCGGCGCTCACGACCGCGCGATCGCGGATTACGACGAATCGCTTCGCCTGGACCCGAACAATGCGATCGCCTATTACGACCGGGGCAACAGCTACCAGTTCAAACGCGATTTGAGCCGCGCGATCGCGAACTATACCGAGGCCATCCGCCTCGACCCGGCGTACGCAGCGGCATACTACAATCGCGGGCTCGCATACAGCGATTCGGGCGATGAGGATCACGCGATCGCTGACTACAGCGCCGCGATCCGATTCGCACCGAGCCATTCCAACTATTACAACAACCGGGGTGTATCGTTCGATAATAAAGGCGACCACGTCCGGGCCCTGGCGGATTTCGATCAAGCGATCCGCGTCGAGCCGACGAACCCGGCGCCACACTTCAACCGGGCCAACCGGCTCCGCCTCCAGGGAGACTACGACGGCTCGATCGTCGACTACACCGAGGCCATCCGGCTCAATCCGAAGTACAGCAACGCCTACAACAATCGCGGCCTCTCGTACGAAAACAAACACGAGTACGACAAGGAGATCGCCGATGAGAGCGAGGCGATACGGATCGATCCGAAGTTGGTCTCCGCCTATAACAACCGCGGCAGCGCGTACCGGCTGAAAGGCGACTTCGTTCGCGCCATCGCCGAATTCGATCAGGCGCTGACTCTCGATCCAGCCTCGAAGATCTCCCTGCTGGGCCGCGGCATAGCGTACCTGCGTAAGGGTGACCGCGACCGTTCGATCGTGGACTTCAGCGGTGCGATCCGCCTCGATCCGAAGTTTGCACTCGCTTACGAGCAGCGCGGCTACGCGTACCAGAACAAGGGCGACTACGACCACGCCATCGCCGACTTCAGCGAGGCGATCCGTCTCGACCCGGCCAGCGCGAAATATCGCGGCGACCGGGGGATCGCCTACGGCTTCAAGCCCGACTACGATAAAGCGCTCGCCGACTACGACGAGGCGATCCGCCTCGATCCCGACGCCGTGTTCGCCCTATCGGGCCGTGCTCTCGTCGAGGACGCGCGGGGCGAACACGATCGCGCGATCGCGGACTACGAGCGGGCTCTTCGCGTCAATCCCAGCCTGACGTACCTCAATCTCTCCCTCGGATCCGACTACTTTGCGGCGGGCGACCGCGAACGGGCCGTCGCGAGCTTCTCGGCGTCGATCCTAGCGACGCCGGAGCAGTCGTTTCCCTACGCGATGCGCGGCCTCGCGAACATGTACGGCGGTCCGCTCGATCAAGCCCGGGCCGATTTCGAGAAGGCTGCCGCCCTCGCGCCGAAAGATTCGTATGCGCCGCTCCTGATCGAGCTCGCCGATCGCCGCGGCCACTCGCCGAGCCGGCTTCCCGGCGCCGCCGCGAAGCTCGACATGACCGTGTGGCCGGCTCCGATCATCCGTCTTTTCCTGGGGCAGAGCACGCCGGCCGCCGCGCTCGCCGCGGCGCGCGATCCCGATCCGGCCAAGCAGCGGATCCGGATGTGCGAAGCCAACTTCTACGCCGCTGAATTCTACGTGCTGACCGGTTCGAAGAGTGAAGCGCTGCCGCTGTATCGACTGGC
Organism: Vulcanimicrobiota bacterium; assembly: GCA_003168375.1. Lineage (GTDB taxonomy): Bacteria > Vulcanimicrobiota > Vulcanimicrobiia > Vulcanimicrobiales > Vulcanimicrobiaceae > Vulcanimicrobium > Vulcanimicrobium winogradskyi. The sequence goes on along the minus strand of PMSI01000001.1, from coordinate 398,498 downwards.
GGCGCGGGATTGCCCCGAGTACGTGCAGCGCGGCACCGCGAACGCCGCACTGAGGTCGCTCGGCGCGCAGCCGTGAGAACCCCGCGGCGCTAGCGGAGGATCGGGATCGACTGCACGGCGATTCCGCGGGCGCGCGCGGCGTCGGTGAAGTTCGCCGTGTAATCGGCGCGGCCCGAAATCGCCCCGTCCCAGACGGCGAGCGCGACGACGCCGGCCGGGTCGTTGCCCGCGAGTGCCAGCGCTTCGTCGAGAATTGCCTCGTTCGTCTTCTCGTACACGTGCGGATCGTGCGCGTCCAGTCCGAGGATCAGCACACCGTCGCGCGCTCGCGCCTCGTCGATGAGGCGGTCGAACGCAGCACCCCAGCCCTCACCGCGATCGACGACCGAGCTGCGGCGAAACTCGGCAGCATCGAACGGAAGCACGATCCGTGCCGGAATGCCCTCGCGCTGCGCGGCTTCGAGCGCGAGCAGGTCGGCACCGCACGCCGCCGCGCAGACGAGCGTCGTCGCGCCGCGTTCGGTGAGCGTCGCGGCGATCCGTTTCGCGACCAACCCTTCACGCGTCTCCGGAAAGCGCATCGGGTCCGCGTCCGCCGCGTCGATCCGCCGGCCGGCCAGACTAGCGATCACGCGCCGGACCGACCGGAAACGCGCCGAACTGCGCGAGGTCGAGTCTGCTCGCGTACGCCTTGCCGACTGCGGCGAGCTCGGCGAGATGGTCCGGAGAGTCCATCTCCTGCACGTGCTCCGAGCGGATCTCCGGCAATCCGAGCTCAGCCAGTCCCTCGGGGCTGATGTTCGGGTTGTAGCGCATGTACGTGAACTTCTTCGGTGCGAACGGCCCGCCGCCGTCGCGCGCGAACGCGTCGTCGCTCTGGATGAAGTCGCCGATCTCGGTATCGATCGGCTCACCGTACCGGCAGCGCCCGAAGATGCGGCAGAGGACGTCCTGTTCGCTTTGGGTCGCGTCGAGCAGCGCCAGGGGCACGGATCTGGCGTTGTACAGCAGGTTCATCTGGGACGCCTTGAGCGTCGGCGACGCTCCGCTGATCGAGCCGGTGCCCACCGAGATCAGCAGCATCTTGTCTTCGCCGGTCTGCCAGCCCAGCCGGTATTCGGGAAGTGTCGACATGATGAACAGCAGGAATGCCGGGTTGTTGTAGACGCTGACCGCACCGTCCACGAATACGAAGCGCTCGCCGCCGACCGTGACGTCTTCCGGCGGAAAGAACGTCGGCGCGGCCGTGCTCGCGCGGACGATCTTCCACAGCGGCAGGTCGAGGTTGCAGCCGGCTTGGACGCGGTCGTTGTACATCGCTGCGGGGTTGTTCGAGAGCGGCCACGGCGAGTTCGTCGTGGCGTTCTTCATGATCACGAGCAGGAGGGTGCGCAGCGCGTCGTCACCGAGTGTGAGTGGCGTTCCATCGGCGCCTACCAACAGCGCCTGCAGCCGTGCCGTTAGGTTCGTGCCGACGTTGCGATAGTACAGCTGCTTGAGGAGCGACGCGCGCCGGAACATCGCCTTGGCGCCCTCGAGATAGAAGTTGCGCACCTGCGCGACCGAATATCCGAGCGAGAGGCACGTTGCGATGATCGCTCCCGTGCTCGTGCCGGCGATGTAGTCGAAGTAGTCGGCGAGGACGAAATCCTCGCCTGCGCCGAGCGCGTCGCGGAGCAGCGTCTCGAGCCGGCCCGCAATCTCGAGTGCGATGAGGCCGCGGATCCCGCCGCCGTCGAACGAGAGGAGCCGTTTCGTGCCGCCGGGTGCAAGCCGGTCGCGGAAGCTCGGTTTGAGAGACACAGTGCAGCCCGGCTTTCGCAGAAGCGGGTTACTCCTCCCTTCGACTCGACACAGCGCGAGCGGCTCGTCGCTCCCCAATGCCTTCGTGAACTGGCCGCCCTCGTCGGGCGGCCGAACCGGCTCGCAGTAGAATGCGCGTTCGGACCGCAGCGGTTTCGCGAAGCGGATGGCGCCGAAGGGCGGCAGTTTGCAGAGGTCTGCACGGAGAAGGGCATCACGGCTCGTTCCGCTCGCCGCGCTCTCGTGGAGTCGTCTTGCGCCAATACTGTACGGTGGCCTTCACGGATACGCTGATGGCGTGGGACAACGACCTGCAGTTCCACGTCCAGTCCGGCGATCACCACAGCACGTTCTATTTTCGCTTGCCCGATGCGTGGGCGATCCTGTCCGACGACGATCTCCACGGGAAGATATTCGCCGTCGCACAGCAGATGTACGTGGATTTGAACGCGGGCTTCCGCGCGGCCGAACCGGACGACATCAGCTACATGCTGCTGAAAGGGACGCAGGTGCAACGGCTCGACGCCGCCGCCGCCCAGGCGAAGCCATGGCTGACGGCGCCGAACCCCGCCGTTTGGGAGCAGACCCCGTGCGTCGTGGTCGACGACGACGGCGCCTACACCAAAGCACCCCGCGACGAGTTCTGATTGCAGCCCAAGGGACCGACGTGATCATCAGAAGGGGACGCACCCCGTCGAAGCGCGCAAAGGTCTATCTCGCGATCGTAGCGGTCGTCATCGCTGCGGTCATGATCGGGTCCGGCGTATTCCTGCTCGTCCAGCGCCAAACCGGCCCGCGAGCGTCGGCGACCGTCGCGGACTGCGTGAGGACCGGCGCCGGACGGTACGCTAGCACACACTGCACCGGCAGCTGGGTCGTCGGCGGATCGCTTCTCGACGGCGGCCACGTCGTCGTCGGCACGATCGACGGCGCAGAAACAGGCGACGTCGGCAAGACGCTCGACGTCACGCTGCGCGGCGACACCGCCTACACGCGCGGCCTCGCGCTGCCGCTCCTGCTCATCGGCCTCGGCCTCGTTCCCGCCGCGGGATTGGTGCCGCTCGTCCGCGCGCTCTTCAGTATTGCGTGAGGTGTCAGGAACCGCCCCCGCCTACTGTTTGGTAGGGCGGCGACTCGGAGTCACGTGTGTTCTTCGCCGCGCTCGCCGCCAACGCGGCTCGACGACCGCGGCATGCTCCTTGATCGAGCCGATCCCGGTCACCGCGTCGAAGCCGGACTTACTTTCCGCTTACGCGGGCGGCGATGTAAGCGTGCCGTAGGACGGCGGGTTATGATGGCGTTGCGGGTTCCTCTCAATCGTCGCCATTGATCAGGAGCAGTTTCATGCGTAGCAACCCCGTGAAGGCGGCGTGTCTTGCGGCACTCGTCGCGATGCCCTCGGCCGCCGTGCAAGCACAGGTCCAGTCCCCCGTCCGGCCGGGGATCCATGCCGCGGACCTCGAGCGGATCGCACCCACCGCGCTGAGCGTCCCGCCGGCCTCGGAGCGTCCGCCGGGAAGCCTGCGCAGATCGACGACCGTCGCGCCGAATCTCGTGATCACCGCGCAGAACGTGGGTCGCGTCAACCCGGTGCTCTTGCGGTCGATCCTCGATCAGTCGTATCTCAAGGCCGCCGGCGACGCGATCGCCGCGAACCTCAAGAACAAGTCCGTCGGCTACGCGGTCGCGATCGTGATGCCCGACGGCGCGATGGCGACGCGCACCGGCGGAAGCGCCCGCCGCGCACCCGACGTCACGCCGCGTGCGATGCTCGCCTCCGACAAGATCACGATCGCCAGCTCCAGCAAGACGATCACCGCCGCCGCGCTGATGCACCTCATGACGGCGCAGAACATCTCGGCCGGCGCGACGATCGGACAGTACCTGCCGCCGTACTGGAAGCTCGGCCCGCATGTCTCCAAGATCACGCTGGGTCAGCTGCTCACCCACACGAGCGGGATTCGCACGTGCGGGATATTCTATGCCGATCTGAAGAGCTGCTTGGCCGGCGGGGTGAACCTCGCGGACCAGACCTACCAGTACGAAAACACCAACTTCGCATTGTTTCGCGTCATCATACCGCGGATGCGCGGCGTGGTCTCGGCGCCGATCGACTCGTTCCTCGCGGCTCTGGAAGCGGCATCGAACACCGATACCTCGGCGTCCTTCTACGCGCGCTCGTATATGGATTACGTCAACCAGGTGGTGTTCAAACCGATCGGCTTTCCGCGCATGTACTGCACGCCGTCGGGGAGCAGCCCCGCGCTCAGCTACAAGGGCGTGCCGACGAACATCTATGACTTCACGACGGTGGGGCCGGGCGACGTCTGGGGCGACATGACGCTCTCGTGCGGCTCGCAGGGCTGGCAGCTTTCCGCGATTCAGCTCGCCACCTTCATGCACGAACTGCAGACAGGTCCGAAGATCGTCGCGTCTTCCGTCGCCGATATGATGCGAACGAGCCAGTACGGGATGTACGCTCGGACCGTCACGAGCCCGAAATACCCGAAGGGCCTCGTCTACTGGCATCACAACGGCTATCACCCCGCGAGCATGAACGGTGGCGAGATCAATACCGTGATGATGTACTACGCGAACGGCGTAACGGTCGCCGCGATCATCAACTCGCCCTACGCGCCCGACGACAACTACTACCCGGCGCTCGAGAACGCGATCGCGTCAGTCTGAGCCCGCAACCAGGCGCTTCTGGAGTTCGACGAGATAGGTGCGAATGACCGATTCGGAATGCGGTTGCGGGATCAGCCGCGCGAGGGGTTCGTCGCTTTGCAAGGCGGCTTGGACGGCTGCGAGATACTGCTCGGGGCTCGCGTTCAGGGCTCGCGCACGGACGACTACCTCGAGCACGCGATCGATACCGTCTACCGGATTCTGCTCGAACTGAATCGGATAGAGCACTCCGCAAATAAGGTGTTTCCATTTGTCGTCGCGTCCATCGGTCACGTGCAATTCCGGATCCCCTGGTCCTCGACGTCGGATTTGCGCACCCAGCCGAGGATCGTTTGCGGTTTGAACGGCCACAGACCACGCATGTCACGCCGACCGCGAACCGAGCGCCGAACATGGTCGACCGTTTCGTGGCGATGAACTGACCGCCTGCATGGGCAACCTCAGCGGTTCGCGATGACCGCGGCGTCCGGAAGTGCGTGATAGACCTGTCGCGCCAGTTGCCATCCCTCACGCGCGCTGACGACGAACACGCCGACGCGCGAATGGTCGGACGAGATGCGGCCATCACCTGCTGCCGCTGAATTCCGCGCCTCGGCTACTTCCGCGCCCGACGCCGCCGCGCCGAGCGCGCCGGCGGCGCGTATCTCCGGCGCATGCTCACCGATCCCGCCGGTGAAGACCAGCAGATCGATGCCGCCCAGCACGCCGATCATTGCCCCGATCGCCGCGCGCAACCGCCAGCCGAGCACGTCGAGCGCGAGCCGCGCGTCCGGGTCGTCTCTCATCGCCAAGAGTGTGCGAACGTCGCCCGTCGTTCCCGAAATTCCGAGTAATCCGGACCGCCGCTCGAGAATCTCCTCGAGTTCCGTGGGCTGGATGCCATCGCGCAGCAGATGCAGCAACAGCCCCGGGTCTACCGAGCCGCTGCGCGTCGCCATCGGCAGGCCTTCGAGCGGCGTGTAGCCCATCGTCGTGTCGACGCTGGCGCCGGCTTGAATGGCGCACAGCGACGAGCCGCCACCCAGATGTGCGGTCACGACCCGCGCGCGCATGATGTCGACATCGGCGAGCGTGCACGCGCGATGCGCAGCGTATTCGTGGCTGAGCCCGTGAAAGCCGAGTCGACGCAGACCACGGCGCGTGAGTGCGCGCGGGATCGCGTACGTCGTCGCCGCGGCGGACATCGTACGGTGAAACGCACCGTCGGCGACCGCAAATTGCGGCGTCGCGGGCCGGAGTCGCGTCAGGAGTCTGACGGCACGAATGGCGACGGAGTCGTGCAAAGGCGCCTCGCCGGCGACCCGCGCGATCGCTTGCACGGCATCGGCGTCGAGACGCAGCACGGCGGGTGCGCCGTCGGGTAGACGCACGAGGCGGTGCGCGACCACGTCGACGTCCGCGCGCAGCGCATCCGCGACCGCCTCTTCCGCCTCGTCCAGGGTTCTCCGCGTCTCCCAATCGGGAGCCGGCGGGCAGGCAAGGATCGGAACGGGCGCGCGGAGATCGTAACGCTCGAGCTTGACGCTGGTCGAGCCGGCGTTGACGGTCAGGATCCGCATCCCGCCGCTGCTTCGAGCCATCGTCACCTCCGACGATGCTTGCGGATGCCGCCGTGAATCACAACGGGCGGCGCGCCGAGACGCGAACGCGATTGAGGAGCAGCGCGTTGAGCGTGACGCTGATCGTCGAGCCGCTCATCAGGATGGCGGCCCATTCGGGTGCGAGCAGAACCTTGAGGGACGGATAGAGGACGCCCATCGCCACGGGGATCGCAAGCACGTTGTAACCGGCAGCCCAGTAGAGGTTCTGAACGATCTTGCCGCGGACGTGGCGGGCGAGTATGACGGCTCCCGCGACGGACGCCGGGTCATCTTTCATCAGGACGACGTCCGCCGTTTCGATCGCGACGTCCGTGCCGGCGCCGATCGCGATCCCCACGTCCGCCTGCGCGAGCGCCGGCGCGTCGTTCACGCCGTCGCCGACCATAGCCACGTTGAGCCCTTGCGCCTGCAGCTTCTTCACCTCCGACGCCTTGTCGGCCGGAAGGACCTCGGCGAGGACCGTCTCGATTCCCAGCAACCGGGCGACGGATTCGGCGGTGCGCCGGTTGTCGCCGGTAACCATGGCCGTGTGCACGCCGATCTCCCTGAGCCGGGCCACGGCGTCCCTTGCGGACGGTCGGATCTCGTCGGCTACCGCGACGACGCCCGCGAGGGCGCCGCCAATGACGACGTACATCGGCGTCTTGGCGTCGCCCGCGAGCGCGGCGGTGCGCTCGCGCAGACCGGGCGTCAACACGAGTTTCATGTCGGTGAGCAGCGCTTCGTTTCCAACGACCACCTCGATTCCGTCGACGGTCGCGCGGACGCCTTTCCCGGTGATCGCTTCGAAGCTGGCGGCGGCCGGAACGCTGAGCTTACGCGTTGCCGCGCCCTCGACGATCGCGCGGGCTAGCGGATGTTCCGACGCGGCGTCGGCGGAAGCCGCAGCTCGGATGAGCTGGTCCTCGGTGACGGGTGCGATCGCGATTGCGTCGGTCAAGGTCGGCTTGCCGAGCGTCAGCGTCCCGGTCTTGTCGAAGATGACCATCTGAATCTTCGAGGTCGCCTCGAGCGCGGTTGCGTTCTTGAAGAGGATGCCCTCGCGCGCACCTTTTCCGACGCCGACGGTGATAGCCGTGGGCGTCGCGAGCGCGAGCGCGTCGGGGCAGGCGATCACGATCGCCGATACCGCCGCCGTCAGCGCGAACAGCACGCCGGCACCCAAGAGGTACCATACCAGGAACGCCGTGACGCCTGCCCCGATCGCGACGTACACGAGGTACTTTCCCGCCACATCGGCGAGCGCTTGCGCCGGCGCCTTGGACGCCTGCGCCTCCTGCACCATCGAGACGATGCGCGAGAGCGCGGTATCTGCTCCGACGGCCTCGGCGCGGAACGTGAATGCTCCGCGCTGGTTCACGGTGCCGCCGACCACCTTTTGGCCTGCGGCCTTGTGCACCGGCGTCGGTTCTCCCGTGATCATCGACTCATCCACGTAACTGTCGCCGCCGGCGATGGTGCCGTCCACCGGGACGCGCGCTCCTGGGCGGACGACGATCTCATCGCCAACCTTGACGTCTTCGAGCGGGACTTCGGTGTCGTTTCCGTCGCGCCGCACGATTGCCGTCGCGGGTGCGAGTTTCAACAGCGCTTCGACGGCCTTGCCGGTGGCATAGCGGCTCCGCATCTCCATCCAGTGGCCCAGCAGCGAAAATGCCGTCAGGGCCGCCGCGGCATCGTAGAACACGTCGCCGGCGAAGAAGAACGTGGCCCCGACCGAATACGCGTAGCTGACGATGATGCCCAGAGCGATCAGCGTCATCATGTTCGCTTCGCGCCGTAGCGCGGAGCGGAAGGCGGAGCACAAGAACGTCCAACCGCCCCAGAGAACGATCGGCGTGGTGAGGACGAAGCTGGCCAGGGCGTTCGTCATTCCGAACGGCGGCGGTATCGTGAAGCCGAATCGCGTGCCGACCGGAGACCACAAAAAGATCGGAACGAGCAGGACGAGCGAGACGATCGCCTTTCGCAGCATGTCGCCGATCATCTGCGGGCCGTGACCCGCGTGCTCGTTGGGCGCCGCGTGCGCCGAAGGCACGAGCGCCGTCCGCCCGTCGGCGCAGCAGCAGCCGTAGCCGGCGTTCTTCAACAGCGCCACGATCTGGTCGGCGGAGGTGCGACGCGGGTCGAAGACCATCCGCACCATGCTCCGCGTACGGTCAAGGCCGACGAACATCACGCCGTCAACGTCGCGCAGCTTGCGCTCGACGTCCGCCAACTCGGTCCCGTCGTAGCAGTCCGCCAGGTGGAACTCCGTCTCGCGTGTCGCCGGGGAGACGGTGACCGCGCTAGGGACCGACTCTCGACTGGTCGTTGCGGTCACCGCGGGCGTCCGTTCATACCTCGCGGGCGCGTGCGGCCGGCGCTCGGCTGGCTTTCATGCTTGCGGTCCCCATCTCTGGTTGAGTTGCTACAACCGGAGTGGCACAGACCTGCTCATGCGTTTTGCCGGACGACGTAGTTGTAGACGGACGCCGACACGCCGCCCGCGAGCGCGCCGCCCAAGAGGCCGCAGACGAGCGCGAGGAAGAGGAAGCCGGCTCCGCCGCCCATCATCGTGCCCCCGTAAGCAGGGCCGCCGCCGACCGAACCGTGCATCCAGCCGGCTCCGCTTGCGCCCATCCCCCACATTCCACCCATGACGGCGCCGAAGACGATGGCCACGGCGAAGCCTGCAACGCCGAATGCGAGCGCGAGGGCCATGGGATTCAACCGCATCATGCGGTCTGGGCTGGCTTGCGTTGTGCTGGTCATATCGTTGCGGCGAGAGCGGGCGAGAATCGGACGAGGCGTTCCATGCAGCTGGGCCCTTCGTGGTTGGATCTGGGAGCCGACTGTGACGCGAGGCCACCGTACGACGGTTTGTAGTATATCGGAGCGACATGCGGAAGTTGAGAACGACACCGGAAGCAGGCCTTCACACGATCGTCGCGCGGCGTACAGTATGATGACCTCTCCGCAGCTTCACGTTGCAGCAGGAGCCTAGGCTTTTCATGACCGCCGTCGTCCCGGTATCGGTCCACGTTGAAGACTTCCGGGCGCTCGACGCCTATTGGCGTGCCGCCAACTACCTCTCGGTCGGGGAGATCTACCTTCTCGACAACCCGCTGCTGCGCGACCCGCTTCTCGCCGAGCACGTCAAGCCGCGGCTGCTGGGTCACTGGGGAACGACGCCCGGACTCAACTTTGTCTACGCCCACATGAACCGCGCGATCAAAAAGTACGACCTCGACGCGATCTTCGTGGCGGGACCGGGACACGGCGGTCCGGCGGTCGTCGCGAACACGTATCTCGAAGGCACCTACAGCGAGATCTATCCAGCGATCTCGGAAGACGTCGCGGGGCTGCAGCGACTCTTCAAGCAGTTCTCATTCCCGGGCGGGATCCCGAGCCACGCATCACCGCAGACGCCGGGCTCCATCAACGAGGGCGGCGAGCTGGGCTACTCGCTGATGCACGCGTACGGCGCGGCATTCGATAATCCGGATCTGTTCGTCTGCTGCGTCGTTGGCGACGGGGAGGCCGAGACCGCTGCGCTCGCGACGAGTTGGCACTCGAACAAGTTCCTCAACCCCGTTCGCGACGGCGCCGTGCTCCCGGTGCTGCATCTGAACGGCTACAAGATCGCCGGGCCGACGGTGCTTGCGCGCATCCCGCGGGCCGAGTTGCGTGCCCTGCTGCGCGGATACGGGTACGAGCCGAGGTTCGTCGAGGGAAACGAGCCCGAGGCGATGCACCGTGCGATGGCGGCGACGATGGACGACATCGTGACGGAGATCCGCGGCGTGCAGCGGCGCGCGCGCACGGAAGGATTCACCGAGCGACCCCGTTGGCCGATGATCGTGCTCGTTTCGCCGAAGGGTTGGACCGGGCCGGCGTTCGTCGACGGCGTCCAAGTCGAAGGCACCTGGCGCGCCCATCAGATCCCGCTCACCGAAGTACGCACAAACGTCGAACATCGCACCATGCTCGAGACGTGGATGAAAAGCTATCACGCGGACGAGTTGTTCGACGCCGCGGGAGGGCTGCGCGCGGAGCTGAGGGCTCTCGCGCCGGCCGGCGACCGCCGAATGGGCGCGAATCCCCACGCGAACGGCGGACTGCTGCTCAAAGATCTGCGCTTGCCGAACTTTCGCGAATACGGCGTGCCGGTCGCCTCGCCCGGGACGTCGATCGCTGAAGCGACGCGGGTACTAGGCGGGTTCCTGCGCGACGTCATGCGCGCGAACATGCAGAACTTCCGGGTGTTCGGCCCCGACGAGACGGCGTCGAACCGTCTCGACGCGCTGTTCGAGGTGACCGATCGAACCTCGACCGCGCAAGTGCTCCCGACCGACGATCATGTCGCGCCCGACGGACGCGTGATGGAGATGCTCAGCGAGCATATGTGCCAGGGCTGGCTGGAGGGCTATCTCCTCACCGGTCGTCACGGTTTCTTCTCGTGCTACGAAGCATTCGTGCACATCGTCGACTCGATGTTCAATCAGCACGCGAAGTGGCTCAAGGTCTCGCGGGGACTCGCGTGGCGCCGGCCGCTTGCGTCGTTGAATTACCTCCTGACATCGCACGTGTGGCGCCAGGATCACAACGGTTTCAGCCATCAGGACCCGGGTTTTATCGACCACGTCGTCAACAAGAAGGCCGACGTCGTTCGCGTCTACCTGCCGCCCGACGCCAACACGCTCTTGTCCGTCGCCGACCACTGCCTGCGAAGCCGCGACTATGTAAACGTCATCGTCGCCGGAAAGCAGCCGGAGCTGCAATGGCTCGATATGGAGAGTGCGGTGACGCACTGCACCCAGGGACTCGGTATTTGGCCGTGGGCGAGCAACGACGCGGGCGTCGATCCCGACGTCGTGATGGCGTGCGCCGGCGACGTGCCGACACTCGAGACGCTCGCGGCGGTTGCGCTTCTTCGCGCAAATCTCGCGGACCTGAAAATTCGCGTCGTGAACGTCGTGGATCTGATGACGCTGCAGCCGCAGACCCAGCATCCGCACGGGCTCTCGGACCACGAATTCGATTCGATCTTCACGATTGACAAGCCGGTCATCTTCGCCTTCCACGGGTACCCGGCGCTGATCCACCGGCTCACCTACCGCCGCAATAACCATCACAATTTCCACGTGCATGGCTATAAGGAAGAGGGCACCACGACGACCCCCTTCCATATGACGATGCTCAACGAGCTGGACAGATTCCATCTCGCCGGCGACGCGGTCGACCGCGTGCCGCGCCTGCTGGATCGGGCCGGCGACTTCAAACAGCGCCTTCGCGACCAAATCGTCGAGCACAAGACGTACATCGAGACGTACGGGGACGACCCGAAAGAGATCAAAGACTGGAAGTGGCACGTAGCGACCTGACGATTTCCAGGGTTCCTGCAGGGCGAGAGCGACCGCGGCTTCGGGGGTGGTGGCCGCCCGGCCGCCGACGTTGGGAGGCTCCTGGGCCTCAGTGGTTCGCGATGACGGTGATCCGTCCGCGCATCCCCGCGTGGAATTCGCACAGATAGGACACGACGTAGTTCGTTCCGATGTCGCGGAACGTATACGTGAACCGACCGCCTTTTGGATACAGGTCGCCGACGAACGATCCGGCCGGGCCGTACACGGAGTGCTCGTCGGCGTCGTCGTTGATCCACGTCACGTCGCCGCCGGCCGCCACGACCGTGTCGAGAGGATACGAATCGTCGGTCACGTGGATGACGACATGCCTCGGTACCGGCGTCGGCTTCGGCGTGGGAACGATCGACGGCGACGCCAGGACGATGGTCTGCTGCCTGGTCACGCAAAGCGCGCCGCTGACGGTGGACTCGTACGAGCCGGCGTACGCGCTCACGGCGTAGCATTTTCCGATGTAGTTGCCCGATGCTCCGGGCATGTCGAACAGTGTGAGGTACTGCTTGTCCGTGCGCGTGTAGACGAGTTGCTTCGTGCCGCCGTCGACGCGGTACACGCGATATCCGTCGATCACGTCCGGACCCGCCCCGGCCTGCCAGTCCCAGACGAGCAGCACGTTGCCCGACCGGATCATGTCCGGGCACGCCAGCGCGCCGAGCAAGCCGACGTGGGCGGCGCACTCCTGCGCCCCGCTCGAGACGCGCACGTTGCCCGGTACGGCCGGCGTGCGCGCGGCGGCGATGATCTTCGCCGTGTTCGAACGAGCGGTGACGACCTGCGAGAACCCCGGTCGGGGCGTCGCCGCCTGAGGATGCGACTGGCGGACGTGAACTGCGGGCTGGGTCGTGGAGTCGGGGACAGTGAGCTTCGCTGCGCCCGCTGCGGCCGTTGCGCAGAAGGTCGCCGGAACCGAAACCGCAAGCGGTCCCAAACGCCGCGCGCCGAGCGAGACCGTGATCGCGTGCGTGCCCCCGATGGCGCTGAGGCTCGAGGGAACGTGGCGTAGCGGAAGCCGCAGAGCGATGTGGGCACCCGGCCCGATCGGCCGCAGCGTCGTCAGGTCGCCGCCGAAAACGTTGGTGCTGTCCGTCGCCGTGACCGCGCTTTCCGCCGTGGGCGCATCGCCGCGGTTCACGACGATGACGTTGACGAACACCAGCGGCTGCGAGAGGTCGCAGCTCGCGGCGAGCGCGTATGCGGGGTTCGAGAACGAGGCCGAGAGATCGGGCCCGGCGAGCGTAGCGGCCGGCGCACCGGCAAGGAACAGCGCAGCCAGCGCTCGTGCGAGGTGTCCGGTTCGCCGCCTCGTCCAATTCATCGCCGTCTCCTTCGCGCTGCAAGCGGACCTGAGCCTCCGGCTGATCGGGCCACTTGCCCGCGAGATGTGAGTCGAAAGCCTCAGCGCGCCGTCGCGTTTGCAGGAAACAAGTAAGAGGACGATGCGCGTGGAGGCGGCCACGGGCGCCCGAGGACCGATTGAAAGGCGCTGAAATGGGCCTCAGACTTCGAATCGCTGCGCTCGCAGCCGTCGTTTCGCTCGCCGCATGCGGCGGCGGCGGCGGCGGCGCAGATCCGCCGCGGAGCGTCTCGGCAAGCTGGGTGGCGACGTTGCGGTACCAGCCGACGGACATTCACGTGAGCATGCAAACCACCACCGTCCCGTTCATGTACGTCGATTCGGGCGCGACGAACGGCGTCTATCCGTCGCCTGCAACGTTCCGTGCCGAAATCGACAGCGCGAACCCCGGGTTGCTCAGCGGCGCCTGCTCGACGGTCGCGCACATGTCCGCCGGGGTGATGCAATTTACCGACGCGCAGGGGGTAGCGGCCCCCTCATACGTCGTATTCTTCCAACCCGCTGCGGTCGGTACGTGCACGCAACGCCTGGACGTAGGAGCCGGCGGGGTGCAGAGCTTCAGCGTGACGGTGACGCCGTGACCCCGGACTCTACGGTTCGCCGCGTGCGCGCTTTGCGATCAAATACGACGTCAGCGTGACCATCGAAAGAGCAACGGCGGTCTCTGCCCACATGAAGATGTAATAATCGGCCTGAATGCCGAGCGGCGGGCTGTCGGGCAGTGAGTTGCGTACTGCGGGCAGCGCGAAGAGGATCGCGCCGCTCCACAGCATCATCCCGAAGTCGGGTTCGACGCGCCCCAAAGCAACAAGGACCGTGAAGACGAGAACCGACGCGGAAACCAAGACCATCGCTGCGTACATCATCGTCGAGAAGGTCATGATCGCTGCAGAGCGCCAGATGAGAAGACGGACGTCGATCATGGCGCGCGTGCTTTCCGGTCCGAGGTCGGGGGCGATTCCGTAGCTGCCGAGGTCTTCCTCATAGTGGACCACCGTTGTTACGGGGGTCGAGGCTCTGGAACTGCCCGATTGCTCGAAGGCCGAGATGCCCAAACGCGCGGTGTAACGATCGAAGGGGTAGTCCTTCGGCGATCCATCGCCAAGCTCGATGTCTTTGTCGATCGAAACGGGAATTTCACCGGCGGACAAGCGTATCGGCCGATAGCCGTCCGCCGTTGCCACGATCACGGTGACATCCCTCGCGAATCGTCCAAATCGGTCTGCGGCGTACTTGCCGAACGGCTCGAAACCGAGACGAACTTGAAGCGCATCCTTCACCGGGCTGACGCCGATAATCTGCGCCGTTACTTCCACTCGGTCAGCCGGAGGCGTGCCGACGCTGAACGTATGTTGCTGAAATTGCGCGTCGCGTTGGAAATGCCGAACCGCAAACACGTAGACCCCCGCCGCAATCGCAATTGCGGCCAGGAACAGTAACGCTCGCTTTGTTGGCATGCAAGCGCAGTTCCAATGTGTCGTCCTATCTCCTTGAGCTTCGTCCGCCGGTGGTCGGTGATCGTCGCGGGACCGCCGACTGAAATCGAAAAAACCCGCCGGACCTTGCGGCGGCGGGCTTTAGAGACGTGGCCGGAGTACGGCCAGATACGTCCGGATGACCGGCTCGGAGTGCGGTTGAGGGATCAGTTGCGATAGGCTTTCGTCGCTGCGCAGGGCCGCGTCGACGGCGGCAGCGTATTGCTCAGGGCTCCCGTCCAGGGCTCGCGCGCGCACGATCACTTGGAGCACGCGATCGATACCGTCGACCGGATCTCGCTCGAACTGAATCGGATAGAGCAGCGCGCTAATGAGGCCTTTCATTCGCGCGTCGAACGCCGGCGTCACGTGCCCTCCTCACAGCTGTTCCTTTCCCCGGGCACTCGCAGAGATCGCGATGACTCCTCCGCAGCGCGAGCAGCTCGGAGACCTTCTGACCGCGTGGCGACGCAACTGGAACTCCTGACCCTTCACATGCGAAGCAATGCCGGGAACGATGCAGGTGCTAAGAGTGCGTCGTCGTGCGGGTGTGGGCGCCACCTATCGGTAGGGCTTAAGCGGAAGTGCGACGAAAGTGAGCGCCTTCAGGTTGGACGGGTCGGGACGATGAGAGATGTCTTCATCAGCTACACCCACACGGATAATTTCACGCTCTCCGAATCTCAGCGTGGGTGGGTCGCAAAATTTCACAGGGCCGTAGAGGTCCGCCTCACGCAGTTGCTCGGCCGCGCCAGCAGCGTCTTTTACGACGAGACCGTGATGACCGGGACATCCGCGCTGACGCCGACGATCAAAAAGGAGGTCGGCGCATCAAAGATTCTCGTGTCGATCCTCTCACCGGGCTATCTCAAATCCGAGTGGTGCAACACCGAGCTCGAGCTGTTCGCCGAGGCCGCATCACACCAAGGTGGCCTCTTCGTCGACACGCAGTCGCGAATCGTCAAGGCCATCAAGCTGCCTGTGGACCGCGATCTCCAAAAGCAGGCAAAGGTCGATCTTTCGGATGTCCTCGGCTACGAATTCTATCGGCAGGACCCGGGCGGCGGGCCGCTCGAGTTCGACATCGACGCCGACAGTGCGAGCCGGCTCGAGTTCACCAAGCGCGTCAACACGCTCGCCTACCACGTGTGCGAGATCCTCAAGAAACTCGGCGACGAAGGCGGTGCACGCGACGTCGTCGCACCGAATAGCGGGAAGGTCGTCTATCTCGCGGAGACCACCGCCGATCTCGCGGACGCCTCGACCCGTCTGCGACGGACTCTCGCGCAGTACGGACACAACGTGCTGCCCGCCTCGCCGTATCCGTACGGCCGTGTCTACGAGGATCTCGCGAAGACCGATCTGGCTCAGGCCGACGTCTGCGTTCACATGGTTGGAAGCTCGTACGGACCGGAGCGGGAGCAGCGCTCGGTCCTCGAGCTTCAATACGATCTCGCGGGCGAGGTGATGCAACGACGCCCGCAGCTCGCCCGCATCGTGTGGTCGCCTCCAAACGTCGTTCCAGACGAGGAACACCAGGCGGCATTCATCAGACGTTTGAGCGACGAGGCGGCGCTCGTCGTGACGCCCTTCGAGAAACTCAAGGACGCCGTTCTCAGCGCCTTGCAACCGGCCGAGGTCGATGTCGCCCGCGCTCCCGGTAACCCCGCGACGTCGTCACCGACGATTTACCTCGTCTGGGACGCGTCGGATTCCGAAAACGTCAAAGAGCTGGACAACTGGCTCTACGAACAGAACTATGAGCTGTTGTATCCGATCTTCGCCGGCAATGAGGCGGATATCCGCCAGCACGACGAACGCTGCCTGGTCGCGTGTGACGCTGTTTTGCTGTATTGGGGAGCCGCCCCCGCGTACTGGCTGCCGCAGCGCGTCATGGACTTGCAGAAGGCGTTCGCGTACGGCCGGTCGACCCCGTTCCTGGCGCGTGGCATCCTCGTCGGACCCGACCGGAACGCCGACAAAGACCGCTTCCGTAATAAGTCCGTCGTCAAGATGGAGACGTACGACGGCTTCGATCCTTCCGCACTCACGCCGTTCCTGAGCGCGATCGCGCGCGCGCAAGACACCGCCGTATGATCGGCGCCCCGATCGCCGAGAATCCTTTCCCCGGCCTACGCCCGTTCGAAGCCGATGAGGGGCACCTCTTTTTCGGACGCGAAGAGCAGATCGACGAGTTGTTACGGCGTCTGCGTCTGCGTCGCTTCGTCGCCGTGGTAGGCACGTCGGGGAGCGGCAAATCGTCGCTCGTGCGTGCCGGACTGTTCCCCGCGCTACGCGTCGGCGCGATGTCGGGGGCGGGATCGCGCTGGCGAATCGTCACGATGATGCCGGGGAACGAGCCGCTGGCCGCGCTCGCGCGCGAGCTCGACCGCGAAGACGTGCTCGGCCACGAGGGGGATGCTCAGCTTCGCATCGACCTGGCTCACGCAGTGCTCGACCGAGGTGGGCTCGGACTCGTCGAGATCGCACAGCAAGCGGCGTTGCAGGCGGACGAGAATCTCCTCGTCGTCGTCGATCAGTTCGAGGAGCTCTTCCGCTATTCGCAGCTCGACGTCGATGCCGCCGCTGCGTTCGTGAAGCTGCTGCTCGCGGCGAGCGAATATCCCGGCGTACCGCTCTACGTCGCACTCACCATGCGTTCCGACTTCCTGGGTGACTGCGCACAGTTCGCAGACCTGCCGGAACGAATCAACGACGGGCTCTTTCTGATCCCACGAATGAACCGGGCTCAGCTCGAACGAGCCATCGTCGGCCCCGTTCGCGTCGCCGAGCAGATGATCGCGCCGAGGCTCGTGAACCAGCTTCTGAACGACGTCGGCGACGACCCCGATCAGCTTCCGGTGTTGCAACACGCCTTGATGCGTACCTGGGACATCTGGAAAGCCGATCATGCCCGCAACGAACCCCTTGACATCCCGCACTATGAGAAGACCGGCGGACTGAAAAGGGCGCTCGACCTTCACGCCGAGAGCATCTACGGCGAGTTGCCGCCGCAGATCCGGGAGGTTGCCCGGCGCCTTTTCTGCGCGATCACCGAGCTCGGCAGCGACAACCGGGGAATACGGCGCCCGGTCGAGCTCGCCACCGCCCGGGCGATCACGCGGGACCCGGACGACGAGCTGAGATGGGTCATCGAGGCGTTCCGCGCCCCCGGTCGTTCGCTCCTCAAGCCGCGCTTCGGAGACGAACTGAGCGATCACAGCGTGGTCGACATCTCACACGAGAGCCTGATGCGCGTGTGGACTCGCCTCGAGGAATGGCTCAGGGACGAAGGCGCGTCTGCGCTGACGTATCGCCGGCTCGCGCAGGATGCGCTGCTCCATGCGGAAGGCCAAGCCGCACTGTGGACCGATCCCGGGCTCGCGATCGCCGAACAGTGGCGAGCGGCGGCGCAGCCGACCGCCGAATGGGCAGAGCGCTACGTGAAGGGCGCCTTTTCGCAGGCGATGGCGTTCCTCGACGACGGGATCGCCAAGCGCGAACAAGAGCGCGAACGAGAGCAGCGCCGCAAGAACGCTGAGGAAGCCGCGGAACGCCAGCAGCTCGAGAATCTGGCGGTGGTGGAACGGATGCGCGCCGACGCCGCCCGAGCCGTTTCTCGGCGTACGCGGATTGCGGCGCTCGCCATGTTCGCAGTCGCGGTCGTGGCCCTCGTGCTGGGCGGACTTTCGTGGCGGCTGCGGTTGGATGCCGATGCGGCACTACGCCAGAGCCAAAAAGCCGAGGAAGGGACGCTGCTTGCCAACCAGCGGATGCGGGCGGCCAATGAGCAGCGCGTGCTGGCCGAAACAAAGACGCTGGACACCGAAAAGGCGCAGCGCAAGGCCGCTCAGCGCGCGTTGGGCGAGATTAGGAACGAACACAAGGCGACGATCGCTGCGCTCGACGAAGCGCAGCGCGCGCTGCGCGAGACCGAGCGGCAACGGCGTCTCGCGCAATACCAGCAGGACCGCACGAAGAAAGCCGTCATCGTCGCGACCCGCACGGCGAACGACGTCGTCTCCGATGTCGCGCAACGGTTCCGCGATCGCGGCGTCCCGGTCGATGTGACGCGCCAGATCCTCAGCCGAACCCAAGCGCTGCAGCGTCAGCTCATGAGCGGCGGCTTCGCGACGCCGGAATTGCGCGAAAGCGAGCACGGCGCACTGGTCGAGATCGCGACGACGCTTCTCGAGCAGGGCGATACGAAATCGGCGCTCGACGCAGCGACGCGTTCCCGCGCGATCATGGAGGGCCTGGTCGCGGCCAATCCGCGCAATAACACGTTGCAGAGCGAATTGGCGGCATCCGAAAGGAAAGCCGGCGACGTCCTTGCCGCTCGCGGAAGCCTCCCCCAGGCTCGCGCGTCGCACCGCGCGGCGCTGGCGATCGCTGCCCGCATCGCGCGCGCCGAACCCCGTAACGCCGGCTGGCAGCACGACTTGGCGGAGTCGCACGAGAAGCTCGGTGACATCCTGTACCGGGAAGGCAGCTCCCGTGATGCGCTCAGCGAGTACCGCGCGGGACTTGCGATAAGGGTACGGCTGGCGACGGCCTCTGTCCAAACGCCGGCGTGGGAACACGATCTTGCGGCATCGTACGGAAAGGTCGGCGACGCATTTGCCGATCGCGGCGATGCGCGCGACGCGCTGCACTACTACCTCGAGGACTTCAAGATTGCGAAGCGCCTCGCGGATGCCGACCCGAACAATGCGCGACGGCAAAGCGATCTCGCCGTGTCGTATCGTAACGTCGGCGACGCGCTCTATGCGAAGAACGATCTCTCCAAGGCATCGGAAAACTACCGCGACGCTCTCTCAATCGCGGAAGGCCTGGGGAGAAAGGACCCGGGCAACGCGGCGTGGCAGAGCGATCTTTCGGTGTCGCAGAGCAAGATCGGGTACGTCCTGTTCTACCAGGGGCACCTTTCCGAATCACTCAAGTATCTCCGGGACAGCCTTGCGATCAGCGTTCGGCTCGCCAAGATCGACGCCAACAACGCGACCTGGCAGCGTGACCTTTCCACGGCGTACTTCAACGTCGGTTACGTCCTGGTCACGCAAAACAACTACGCGGAGGCACTTAACGTCTATCGCGAGCGCTTCACCATCACCGGGAGCCTCGTGCACACCGACCCGACGAATCAAAGCTGGCGGGCCGAGCTGGTTCGATCCGGCAACAGCGTCGCCGACGTGCTCGAGTTGCGCGGCGATCCCGCTGCGGCGCAGAAGCTCTACACCAGCGGCTTGGACATTGCGAAGGGCGTCGCACAGACGGACCCCGAGAACGTTCGTTGGCAGCAGCTTCTGTCGACGTCCTATGTCAACGTCGGCTACGTGCTTCTTTCACGGGGCGACGAACGAAATGCGTTGGACCTCTATCGGGCCGGGATCGCGATCCGGAAGCAGCTCGCCGACAGCGATCCCGGGAACGCTACGCTGCAGAGCGACCTCGCAAGGTTCTACGGCGAGTTCTCCTACGCGCTCTTCTCCCACGGGAAGATCTCGGATGCTCTGCGCTTCTATCGCGACGACCTGGCGATCAGAGAGAGGGTCGCCATGACCGACACCGGCAATGCGACCTTACAACGAAACCTCTCCGGCGCGTACAGTGGCCTCGGGAACATGCTCTCCGAACAGGGCAACCCGCGTGACGGTCTCGCGTACGTCCGCAAGGCTCTCCTGATCGACAAGCGGCTCGCCGACAGCGACGTCACCAACCTTAGTTCCCAGCACCAGCTTTCCGAATCGTATTCGAACGTTGCCGCAACGCTCAAAGATCAGGACGATTACGACCTTGCATTGGAACAGTATCGGGAGGCCATGACCGTCGGGGAGCGGGCTGTCGCTTCCGATCCGTTGAACGCGACCTGGCAGGACGATCTGGACTCCGTTTACATCGGTGCGGGTGACGTGATGGTCCTTCAGAAGAAGTGGGCCGACGCTCTAAAACTCTATAGCGACAGCCTCGCCATCAAGAAACGGCTTGCCGAGGCCGATCCCGGGAATGCGCGTTGGCAGCAGGCTCTGGCGGTCGGCTACAACCGCCTCGGGAACCTGTTCTATGCCCAGAGCAAGACGAAGGACGCGCTGAGCTATTACCGCGAGGCTGTCGCGATCAACTCGCGGCTCGCCGAGAGCGACCCGACCAACGCGACATTGCAGCGCGATCTGTTCATTGCTCTCAACAACATCGGCGATGCCGGAGACGACCCCCGCAACAATTATACGCGCGCACTAACGATCGCACGCGCGCTGAACGCGCAGGCGAAGCTTCTCCCGAAAGACCAGCCCATGGTGAAGGAGCTTGAAAAGAAGCTGGCCGACCTGCCGAACTGACCCAGTTCGCGGATCCCGTTCGGACTGCCGGGGATTCCAAAGCGATGAGTCGCAATGGACGGCCATGCTCCGACGCCTTTTGTCATGGTCGTTGACCGTCTGCATTGCGCTGCTTCCGGTCCCGGGTCTTGCCGCACCGGCCGTCGTCTTGGCGACCACGACGAGCACGCAAGACACCGGATTGCTCGACGTCCTCGTGCCGGCGTTCGAAAAGGTCTCGGGACAGAAGGTCAAGACTATCGCGATCGGTACGGGCGCGGCGCTGGCGATGGGAGAGCGCGGCGACGCCGACGTGCTGCTCGTACACGCCCCGACAGCCGAGAAAGCGTTCATGGCACAGGGCCGTGGGATGTCTCGCGCGCTCGTGATGCACAATGCATTCATCGTCGTCGGACCCGCGAGCGATCCGGCGCACGTGAAGGGGCTCGCGACAGCGCAGGAGGCGTTCGCGGCGATCGCACGCGCCGCAGCGCCGTTCGTCTCGCGCGGTGACGACTCCGGAACGAACATCAAAGAACTCGCGTTCTGGAAAGCCGTCTCGGTGGTACCGACGGGCCCGTGGTACATCAAGACCGGCAGCGGGATGGGTGACACGCTGCACGTCGCCTCGCAGAAGGCTGCGTACACGCTGACGGACGACGGGACGTATCTGTCGCAGCGCGCGACGCTCTCGCTCGTCCCGTTCGTCGATTACGCGAACGATCTGCGAAACGTCTATCACGTCATTGTGGTCAAGCCGCTCGTGGGCCGTGTCTCCAATCAGCGCGGAGCGGAAGCGTTCGCAGCGTTTGTGACTTCCGCCGAGGGCCAGCGGATCATAGCAAGCTACGGCCGCGAGCGCTTTGGGCGGGCACTCTTTACGCCGGACGCAGGCAAAGGCCCATAGGATGATTGGGATTGCGGCGCTCTCTGTTGCGGTTTCCGTGATCGCGACGGTCGTCGCGGCTCTCTTCGCGATACCTGGCGCGCTGTGGATCGTGCACGGTCGGTCGCGTGTACGCACGATATTGCTCGCGGCTTTTGCAACGGGGCTGGGTCTGCCGCCGGTGGCCGTAGGACTCGCGGTAGCGTTTACATTTTGGCGCAGCGGGCCGCTCGGATCGTGGGACCTGCTCTATACGCCCGTGGCGATGCTGATCGCGCAGACCATCATTGTCATTCCGCTCATCGGGACGCTGTCTGTCATAGCGTTGCGCGCGTCCGATACGACACTGCCGATGCAACTTGCCGGTCTTGGGATTCCCACGGCGCGGCGGCTCGCGTTGTTGGCACGCGAGGTTGCTCCTGGCCTCGCAGCGGCGACGCTGGCCGGATTCGGGCGAGCCATCGCGGAGGTTGGCGCGGCGCAGATGACCGGCGGCAACATCGAAGGGCAAACGCGCGTGTTGACGACTGCCACGATGCTTGCCGTCGGGAAGGCTGAGTTCGGCCTAGCGTTCTCGTATGTTGCCGTGTTGCTGGGGATCATGGCCGTCGCCGCCGGTGTCGCCATGACGTTGCAGCGCCGATGGGCGTGACTGCCCGTGGCCTCATCGCGGGGCGCGGAACCTTCGTGCTCGACGTTCCAACCTTCGAAGCGGACGACGGCGGAACGGTGCTGCTCGGTCCGAACGGGGCGGGCAAGACCACGCTGCTGCTGAGCCTCCATGGGTTGATCGCGGCGAGTGGCGTCGTAGAGCGCCCTTTTCGATCGGCATCGGTGTTTGCACGGCCGTCGGTTCTGCGGGGCAGCGTGCTTTGGAACGTTGCCATCGTCGCCACGGCAGTTCTCGGCCGTCCCGACGGCGACGTCCATCAGCGCGCCCTCGACATCCTGGAAGGTGTCGGCTTGGGAGACACGGTCGATAAAGATGCGCGAACGTTGTCGACGGGTCAGCGCCAACGCCTGGCGATTGCACGCGCACTCGCGGTCGAGCCAGAAGCGCTGTTCCTCGATGAGCCGTTCGCGAACATCGATGCCGATGCGCGGCCTGCGCTGCGCGCGCTCGTGTCTTCCTACGTTCAGCGAACGAAGTGTGCCCTCGTGCTCGCGACCTCCTCGCTCCTCGACGCAATGGCGCTGTGCAGGAACGCCGTCGTCCTCCAGCACGGACACGTGGTCCATACAGGCCCGGTTACGACTCTCGGAACGGCAAACGACCCGTACGCCGAGGCGTTGCTCGCAGAGGCGAGTGTCGCGCCTACGCCGCTCTAACAAGTGCAGCAGCGTCGGCGGCATTCGAACGCGCGCGGGAAGCGTGTGGCGACCAGCGTGTCAACAAGCTCTGTGGCCAGAATAGGCGGCATTTTAGGCGGCATACCGGGTTAGGACCCGCTGCGACCAAACCAAGTAGGCAAAAAAAAAAGCCCGCCGTAGCGGGCTCGGTCGTGGTGGAGGTGAGGAGACTCGAACTCCTGACCCCTTACATGCGAAGCAAGAGCCGCGGCCTGTATTCGATCCGGCGAAAGACGCGTAAATCAGCTGAATCCGCGTAAAATCGCCGCTTATTAGGGTGCGGATCGGCTCGCGACTTTCCTCCGCGCTCAGGTGCCGGAGCTCACGCTGCATAGCGGCGTCGCGCCGTGCCTGCTGCTGCGCGCTGAGCGACTGCAACGTCTTCACGGTGGCGAGCCGTGCCCGCAGTTAGACGTTCTCCGTGTCCAACGAGCGAACGCGCGCATGCAGCGCCTTGATCGCGGCCAGCGCCACGCCGTCCTCGTCGATCGAGGTGATGTGCTTGTCGTGCGGACCAACTCCGAACGCTGCGTAGTCTTCACCCGCGACGCCCGGCGAGCACTCCGAAAAGCCTAGGAGGTAGGCCCCTCTTTGTGTTGCATCGAACCTACTTCGATGCAACAGGTCGACCTGGACATTACGCGACTGGTCCGCGCGACGGGCCAGGTCTACCGCGCCGCGGCCATCTTGAGTGCGAACTTCGTCCTGCCGCTGAAGCTGCCGCGTCTGAAACTGCTGGAAGCCGAGATCGCGTCGGTCGGGCTGATCGCGTTCCTGGGGCTGGGCGTAGTGCTTCTGCTGAGTCCGGCGACGCTTGCGACGCTTATCTTGTCGCTCGGTCTCGCGTTATGGGTTCTGGTGATCCTCGCGCGCGCAATTCGCAGCGAATGGCGGTTGCAGCGCCTCGGGCAGCAGTGCCCGGAGTTGGCAAGCATGCTCTATTTCGAGAGCGAGCAGAAACGCACGGCGTTCACGTCGCCTGTCACGCCGACGCGAGTCAGCCGCCAGTTCGAGTTCGCGGGCCTGGCGTTGGTCGGCATCGGTGTCGCAGAGCTCGGTGTGTCGCACGTAGTTGTTCCGTTGCTGCGTGCGCTCCGTGTCGATCCAGGCGTCACGGGCCTCCTCAGCGTGGGAAGCTTTGCGCTCTGCTTTGTCTTGTTGCCGCTTGGCTTGATGCTGCTGCGGCACGCGCGACGGCTGAGCATGGCGACGGTCGCCGACGTACGGCGTTCGGACCCTCGACGGCCGGTCCTCTACCTACGCTCGTTCGGGGACGACGTCGCGCCTATTCGGCGCAGATTCGGTTTGCTCGGCCTCCTCTTGCCGTTCGTCCCCGAACACGTCACGCTCGAAGAAGCCGTCGTCGATGCGATGTGGTCCCAGGGACCCGTCATCGCGATCGGACGGCCCGGCGAATCGCTGAGTCCGTTGGGGGCGGCTCGCGTCTATCTCGGTGACGAGGAGTGGCAGAACCAGATCGAAGGATGGCTGGCTGAGGCGACGGCCATCGTCTGTGTCCTCGGCTCAACGAGCGGTTTGGACTGGGAGTTTGCTCAGATTCGCACCCGTGAGCTCCTGACCCGCGTCGTCGCGGTCGACCCGCCGAGGGAACGTACTACGGTCGCTGCGGCTCGCAACACGTTCGACAAACACTTCGATATCGTTGAGGCCGAGGTCGTCGGCGACTACACGTTTCCGATTTGCTCCGTATGGCTGGGTGAACGACAGGTCAGCTTCCGGGCGAGCCGTCGCGATGAAGCGACGTACGGGCTGGCGCTACGAATCGGGATGTCGATCACGGGTGCGTTGACCGCGACGTTCCCGAACACCGTGCAGCGCGGGCTGGCGGACTTTCGGCGCGGGTTCGGGATCATTCGCGCGGCGCTCTCCGATCGAGCGTTCGTGCTCTTCGGCGCATGCGCGGCGCTCCTGTGCGCGGCAACGTTTATCGGTCCCGCGTTCGCGCCGGACCTGTACTCTATTGATCCGCAATGGCAAGGCACTCCGCTTGCGATCGGGAGCAGCGGCCACCTGTTGGGCACTGACGAGGTCGGACGCGACGAGCTCGCACGGCTGCTCGTTGGCGGGCGCACATCGCTCATCGTCGCGTTCTTGACGACGCTCGTTCAGATTCCACTGGGCGCCTTCGCGGGTCTTGCAGTCTATGCGCTGCGGCGGTCGCGTATGACGCTCTGGCTCGCCGTCGGATTCGATTTCCTCGCCAAGGCTTTCCTGACGTTTCCGCTGCTGCTGCTCGTACTCTTAGCGATGGCCATCTTGGCAAGCTGGTCGAATAAGGCGGTGCTTTCCGCCAGCACGTTCGCGTGCATAGCCGGTGCGTTGGCGGCGCCCCACGTGCAGCGCTGGGTGTGCGAGGCGCTTCGTCGCGCCCACTCCGGCCAAGGCAACGGCTACACACCGGGGGTCTTCGTCGCGCATGGAATGCGCGTGATGGCCTCGATGCTGTTGCTCGAATC
The DNA here is from genome assembly GCA_003168375.1 of Vulcanimicrobiota bacterium. Taxonomy (GTDB): domain Bacteria; phylum Vulcanimicrobiota; class Vulcanimicrobiia; order Vulcanimicrobiales; family Vulcanimicrobiaceae; genus Vulcanimicrobium; species Vulcanimicrobium winogradskyi. The sequence continues at coordinate 373,142 of PMSI01000001.1, read as the reverse complement.
GACGGTGTCGTTTCTCGGCTGGGGCGTGCAGCCGCCCGACACGTCATGGGGCGCGATGCTCGGCAACGCGCAACCAGCTATGACGACCGCGCCATGGCTCGTGATCGTTCCCGGTGCCTGCATCTTCATGACCGCCGCGCTGCTCCACGCTCTGAGCGCGCGCGTCGCACGGATAGGCGAGGTCATCTGGGCCGGAATCGTGCCGGAGCGCGACGGCGATGCGGCTTCCGCCTAACTCGTCCAGTGTGTGGTCCTTAATCGTTCATCTTCAAGGCGCAAATTCGCGGACCATGCGATCCTTACCGATTTTCCATGCTTTGTAATCGTCGCATACGCGCATAAATCGTTGACTCGGGGAGTACGTAGGCAGCCTTTTTCTTATCGTCGCGATGAACTCGTCGATGATTGTCTCCCGCGAGTCGGACACGCCCACCCGGTTGACGGGTTGACGCGGCGTCGTATCTGCAAACAAAGGGGCCAGTGACGAGGCACATAAGGGGGCGTGATCAATCCAGCGCTTTCGACGCGCCCAATCAGGCAGTTCGTCCCAATATGGAATCGTGCAGGCTCGGTTCCGAGTGTCACTCATGCGTGGAACAATTGCATTGAAGGCGTTAGCGACGAATCGCGTTAACGATCAGCGTGCCATTGTTCGTCGGTTCTGATTCCACGGGAACGGCGCGGCCGTCGCCTTCGGCGCGTACGCCCCAAAAGATCGGCTTTTCCGCACTTCTTGCACTGGACGGCCTCGGGGAGGCTCTTGTTGGAGCTCGGCGGGCAGGCAGGAGGTCGGGACGGTCGGGCCAGGCACGGTGCTGGGATAATTCGCGCCGCGTCCTTTACGCGACCCGCGGACGGCTGACGGTCCCAACCCCGGCGTTAGCCTGGAGTCGCGTTGCGGCCCTTTCGGCATGGCGCCTCTAGCAGCGTGAGATGGCTGGGCTATTGGCGGGCGTCACGACCCCTAGATCATCTGTCACGCTTCGTATATCGCTGTTCCCTCGCGGAACAATTGGCGGCAAAATAGGCGGCAAAAAGTGATTCAACCGGCGACGCCAGTGGCCCAGAGAACAAAAAAAGCCCGCCGTAGCGGGCTCGGTCGTGGTGGAGGTGAGGAGACTCGAACTCCTGACCCCTTACATGCGAAGCAAGTGCTCTACCAGCTGAGCTACACCCCCCACGGGCCGTCCGGGATCGTAACAGGGTGCGGTCCCCCCTGTCAAAGGGACACCCCGTCCCTGCGCCGAGAGAGACCGCGATGCCCTCTCCTCGCTGGTCGGTCGTAGCCCTCGGGTTGCTTCTGCTGGCTGCATGCTCGCATGCGTCCTCCGAGCGCCCCGCCGGTTCGCTCCGGATCGTCGCCTCGACCACGACGCTTGCCTCGATCGCGCGCGGAGCCGCCGGAGCCGGGCCGGATATCCGCTCCCTCGTCCCGATCGGCGTCTCACCGGAGGATTTCCAACCCTCGCCCGATACGATCGCGGCGTTGCGCGACGCCGACGTGCTGGTCGAGAACGGCGCGCAGATGGAGGCGTGGCTCGAGCCGACGATCCGCAACGCCGGCAATCCACGGCTGCACGTCGTCGTCTGCACCGACGGTCTTCCCGTCGTCGACGGCAACCCTCATCTCTGGATGGATCCCGAGTTCGCGCGGCGCTACGCCGGAAAGATCCGCGACGCGATCGTCAACGTAGACGTCGCGCACGCCGCGGCCTACCGCGCCGCAGCCGACGCGTTCGACCGGCAGTTGGTCGCGCTAACGGCCCGCACGCGCGCGAAGATCGCGACGATCCCGCCAGCGCGCCGCACGATGATCGTCTTCCACAACGCCTTCGACTACTACGCGCGCCGCTTCGGGCTGCGGATCGTCGGCGCGATCGAGCCGACCGCGGGCGCGGAACCGAATCCGGCGCACATCGCCGACCTCGTTCGGCTGGCGCGCGCCGAGCACGTCCCGGCCGTGTTCGCCGAGCACGAGTACAGCGACAAGCTCGCGCGCACGCTGGCCGAAAGCGCCGGTGGGCTCAAGGTCGCGTTCCTCTACGACGACTCGCTCGGCACCGGTGCCGGCGTCGACACCTACGTCGGAATGATCGACACCGACACCGACACGATCGTGAGCGCGTTACGATGACCGGCGCGGTGCCTGCGGTCGAAGTGCACGGGCTGCATGTGCGGTACGAGCGCGTCGAGGCGCTGCAAGGGGTCGACTTCGACCTGCCGCGCGGGACCGCGCTCGGCATCGTCGGGCCGAACGGCTCGGGGAAGTCGACGCTGCTCAAAGCCGTCGCCGGGCTGGTGCAACCCGCCGAGGGAACGGTGCGCGTTCAAGGGCTGCCGCCACGCGAGCTTCCACCGGGAACGATCGGATACGTCCCGCAGGTGGAAGACGTCGACTGGCAGTTTCCGGTGAGCGTGCGCGACGTCGTCACGATGGGACGCTATCCGCGCATCCGTCCGTTCCAGCGCTTCTCGGCGCACGACCATCGTGCGGTCGCGCGCGCGATCGAAGCGCTCGATCTCGGCGCGGTCGCGAACCGCCACATCAGCGAGCTCTCCGGCGGCCAGCAGCAGCGCGTGTTCGTGGCGCGCGCGATCGCGCAGGAACCGCTCGTGCTGCTGCTCGACGAGCCGACGACCGGCGTCGACGCCGCGACCGAGGAGTCGCTGCTGCAGCTCGTACGCGGACTGGTCGCCGACGGGCTGCCGGTGCTGATGACGACGCACGATCTCGACCGCGCGGCGGAGTGGTTCGACCGGCTGATCGTCGTCGACCGCAAGATTCTGGCCGACGGCACGCCGGACGAAGTCCTGGAGTCGGGCGCGTACGCCGGGATCCGCGAGCACACGCACACCCACGGACACCGCCGCTAACGTGCCCGACGTTCTGGCCCCGTTCCAGTACGATTTCATGCAGCGCGCGTTCGTCGTCGCGCTGGTCGTCGGCGCGCTGTGCTCCTCGATGGGGACGTACGTCGTGCTGCGCAAGCTCTCGTTCATCGGCGACGGGCTCGCGCACGCCTCGTTCGCGGGGATCGCGATCGCGTATCTGCGCGGCGCGAACTTCTACGCCGGCGCGGCGATCGCGACGATCGTAACGGCGCTCGGCATCGGCTTCGTACACCGGCGCGGGAAGGTCTCGCTCGACACCTCGATCGGCGTGCTGTTCACCGGCGCGTTCGCGCTGGGCGTATTCCTCATGTCGCGCGCGCCGCGCGCCACCGTGGATCTGCAGAGCTTCCTGTTCGGGAGCATTCTGGGCGTCTCGGCGTACGACGTCGCGATGGTCGTCGGGCTGGCGCTGGCCGTCGCGCTCGCCGTCGCCGCGTTGTGGCGCCCGCTGCTCTACACCTCGTTCGATCCGGTCGTCGCGCAGGCGGCCGGGATTCGCGCCGCCTTCCTCGACTACGCGCTGCTGGTGATCATCGCGATGACGATCATCGTCTCGCTGCAAGCGGTCGGGATCGTGCTCGTCGCGGCGCTGCTCGTCACGCCGGCGGCCGCCGCCTCGCAGTTGACGAAACGGTTCGTCCCGATGATGGCGCTCTCGTGCGCGTTCGGCGTCTTCTCGAGCGTCGGCGGGCTGTACGCCTCGTACGAGCTGCACGCATCGTCAGGCGCGACGATCGTGCTGCTCGCGACGCTCGTGTTCTTCGCCGCGCTTGGCTTTAACGCAGCGCGTCGACCGCGGCGTGCTCCTTGATCGAGCCGATCCCCGTCACCGCGTCGAAGCCGGTCGTCACCGCGCAGCCGTCGGGCTGTTGTTCCGCGCAGCCTTTCACCAGCGGCGGCGGCGTCGGCAAGAAGCCGCGGTAGTTTTTCGGGATCGGTTTGCGCAGCGGGCGCAGGTTGTTGTCTTTCCAGCCACGGTCGTTCTCGCGCGAGACGTCGCGGAACGCCTGCGGCGTCGTGCGCGCGAGCACGTAGAGGTCGCCGGCGGTCAGCAAGCGCCGCGAGGGCGCGATCAAGCTGTTGATCGCGGCGAGCTCGGCCCCGATCAGCGACGCGCTCTCGCTCGTCCCGCCGACGCCGCCCAAACCGTAGCCGTGCCAATAAACGCGCAAGTGTCCCGAGGCGTCGGCGGAGACGTCGGGGACGATGCGGTTCTTCACGTACGCCGTCGAGAACAGGAAGTCGCCCGGCGCGTTCTGCCACGCCGGCCGGGGCTCGACCGAGATGCCGCCGCCGCCCGCGTGGTCGAGATCGTTCCAGGGTCCCTCGTCGGCGACGCCGTCGCGGTCGCCGAGCTGGGTGCCGCCGGCGCAGATGACGTACGGCATCACGCACGGCCAAGCCACCCGCGGGCGCTCGATTCCGTCTTCCTTGAAACCGTAGGCGCCGTCGTCGCCGGCCGGCACGACGATCGGGATCCCGCGCACCAGCGCCTCGAGGTACGGGATCGGGGTCTGGCCGTAGCGGGCCGCGAGCGGGCCGTCAGCCGGTCCGACGACGACTGGCAGCACGAGCACGGTCGGGTCGAGGTCGAGCGCGCGGGCGAGCGCGACGGTGGCGTCGTTGCCGCCGCCGCAAACGTCGTCGTAGTCGGCGATCACCTCGGCCAGCGGCGCCATCGTGATCGCCGCGCTGACGTCGAGACCGGCCTCTTGGCCGCGGTCGTCGCGGCCGCACTCGCTCGACGCGTTCTTGAAGACGAAGCTGCGCTCGGTGACGCGGCTGCTCGTGGCGCCGGGCGGCGCGCCCTCGGCGGCGAGGAACTTCGCCAGGTCGTTGACGTCGAAGCGGTCGGACGCGTCCTCGACCAGGACGATGCGCTGGCCGCTGCCGCCGTTGTCGACGGCGTCGGTCATCGAGCGGAAGCGCACCGGCTCGTACCAGTCGCCGCGGAAGTACGTGAACGACGGGCGCGTGTCGGCGAGCCGCGGCGAGGTCGCCACAACCGCGCCGCGCACGTCGCGGACCCCGCCCAGCGCGATCGTCAGCGGCCCGCTCGGCGCCAGCACGCTGCGCGTGCCGTCCGTCCATTTCTCCCAGCGAACTCCGAACAGCCGCTCGGCCTCGGAGATCCGCATCAGCGCACCGGCGACCAGCCCGTCGCCGGCGACCTGGACGTCGGTCCCGCCGGCGGCCCGCAGCAGCGCGCCCGCGGCGCGCGCGTCGGGCAGGCGGCCGAACCGGTCGACGAACGCCACGTTCGTGAGCACCTGGCGGTGCGCCGGATCGGTCGGGTCGCTCATCCGGGCTGCCAGCGCGTCGAGATCGGCTTTCGGCTGAAGCTCGACGGCGAGGTGCAGCGTCGTCCGGCCGTCGGCTGGGCCGGCGTCGTGGAGCCCGGCGAGCGCCCCGAGCGGGACCGCGACGCGCGAGGTCGCGGCGCCGGCCGGCCGAGGCGGGGAACCGAGGAGAACCGCCAGCGCCACGCAACCGACGAGCCAGGGATACCGTTGTAGTCTCAACCGCGACCTTTCCGAGGGAATACGTACGATGGAACGCAGCGCGTTCGTCCGCAGTCTCATCACCACCGTCGGCGTCACACAGATCGGGCACGTCCTGCCCGCCCTGGCGGCGATCGACGAGGCTGCCGTCGGCCGCGAGGTCTTTGCCAAGCTCCGCGAGGACGGGGATCTTCTCTTCGACTCGCCGTTTTACGAGCACCTCAACGAGATCGGGTCGGTGATCTCCGAGACGGTCAAGGCGCGGTATCCCTATCCGATGCGCTACTACGTCGTGCGCGGCGACTCGGCCAACGCCTTCGCGGTCCCGGGCGGAAACATCTACATCAACGAGCCGCTGCTGCGGATGGCGAAGAACAAGGACGAGCTGGCGGGCGTGCTCGCGCACGAGACCGGCCACATGGTGCTCCACCACGTCGCCCAGCGGATGGCGGCGTTACAGAAGAAGAGCACAGCCGCGCAGATCGGCTCGATCCTGGCGCAGATCGTGCTTGGTCCGCTGGCCGGTGCCGCGATCGACTACGGCTCGCAGTTCGCCGTCGCCGGAACCGACGCCGCACAGTCGCGCCACATCGAGGCCGCGGCCGACGAAGAAGGCGCGCGGATCATGGCGGCGACCGGGCAGTTCAACCCGTGGGGGATGGTCTGGTTCTTCCAAATCATGACCGAGGCGTACGGGCCGGGCCAGAATTTCTGGCTGCGCGATCACCCGATCGACGAAGCGCGCATCGCCGATCTCGAGCACCAGTTCAAAGCGAACCCCGAGATCTACGGCAAGTACAAGGACACGCAGCAAAAAGACGTCGCGTACTGGTAGCTACGCGAAGTAGGTGAGCGTGGCGCCGTCGGGCGCGATCGTGATGCGCAACTTGGCGTTGCTGGGGCGCCCGGCGCCGTCCCATTCGGCGATCGCGTTCTGCAGCCGCGCGAGCCCGCCGGCGGGGGTGCCGAAGCTGCGCAGCACCACCTCGTAGCTTCCGCGCCGCGCGAACACGACCAGCTCGCCCGCAGAGCAGACCCCGAACGTCGCCGAGGTTCCGTACAGCGATTCACCGCCGGACAAGAGATTCGGCACGGTGCCATCCTGGGCACGCGGCCCGCTCGCGGTCAACCGGCACGACGCGTCGTCGGTGAGCGCGAGCCACAGCGAAAACCCGTTCCACGCGTCTTCGAGCCCGATGCGCCGCACCGGCACCGCGTCCTGCGCAGGTGCGCGCAGCGCGTGCGCGAGGATGCCGCCGTCGACTGCGCCCGCGTGCGCGGTGAGCACGCGCAGCACGATCGCGGGATCGCCGAGCGCGATCGTGCGGGTCTCCTCGCTCGCGGACGGGCCGCGCAGCATCATGAAGCCGGCGTCGACGATCGCGCGGCTCTCCAGTCCCGCGGCGGTGCGTTCGAAGGCGACCACCTTCTGCATCGAACGGAGCGTCAGCGGCGCGACGAGCCGTCCGCCGTTGCGCAGTTGCGCGATCCACGCCGGCGGGATCCGCTCGACGCCGACGGTTGCGATGACGGCGTCGAACGCCGCGCCGTGCGGGTCGCCGCGCGCACCGTCGGCGCAGATCGCGCGCACCTGCGGGTATCCGGCCGCGTCGAGATGCGCGCGCGCGGCCTTCACCAGATCGTCGTCGAGGTCGATCGTCTCCACGGAGCCGGACGGCCCGACCAGCTCGGCGAGAAGCGCGGCGTTGTACCCGCTGCCTGCACCGATCTCCAGCACCTGATCGCCCTCGGTGAGCGCGAGCATCTCGAGCATCTCGGCCATGATCGCGGGCTGCGAGGACGAGCTGATCGGAACGCCGTCCTGTTTCTTGATCGCGATGGAGCGGTCGGTGTAGACCTCTTCCGGCGCGAGATCAGGGACGAACAGGTGACGCGGGACGCGTTCGAACGCGGCCGCGACCCGCTCGGTGCGCAGGTCGCCGCGCGCCTTGAGGTGGGCGACGAGCCGCGTGCGCAGGCCGGCGAGCTGCTGCTGCGTCACGGTGCATCAGTCCGGGCCGCGCACGACCAGAAAACGTTCGCCGTCGCGCTGCAGGAAGCCGGCGCCGGCGAGCGCGTCGAGCACTTCGTTCGTTGCGGCGCGCTCGTTCTTGTTCGGCATCCCCGCCCAGCGCAGCGCGACTTCGTGCGCGTCGAGCACATCGCCCGCGTGCAGCAGCTCGCGCACGAACTCCTCGCGCAGCTTCACGCGTTCCATGCGTCGGCGCACCGGTTCGAGCGCCTCGTCGAAGCCGGACGCCTCCACCGAGGGCGCCGCTTCGAGCGCGGCGGGCGGCGCCGCATCGAGAGCCGGTGGCGGCGCGGCTTCGAGTGCCGGCGGCGGCGCGCCGGCGGCCCCGATGAGCGTCGGGTTTCGCTCGAGCACGAAGTCGGTGACGCGCGGGAAGAGTTCGGCGAGCGCGACGAACGCCGTTTGCCACGGCACCGCGTTCACGACGCGCGGCCTCGTGCGGACGGCGAGCAAGATCTTGCGCGCGACGTCTTCGGGGGTCGCGAGAATCGAGGCCGGCGCGCCCGGCATCCCGGCGCGCGCCATGAACGCGGTGTCGACCGCACCCGGGTCGACGTAGGTCACCGCGATCCCGTCGGGCTTCAGCTCGCGTCGCAAGATCGACGCCGCCGAGCGGGTCGCCGCTTTCGAGGGCGGATACGCGCCGAGGCCGCCGACCGGGACGCGCGCGACGCCGCTGCCGAGCATGAAGACGTGACCGTGCGCTTCGCGCAGCAGCGGCAACGCCTCGCGGACGAGCGCGATCGGGCCGATCGCATGCGTGCCGAACTGTGCGCGGAGCGCGTCGTCGCTCTGCTGTGAGAGCGGTCCGACCGCAACCTGGCCGGCGTTGTTGACGAGGACGTCGATGCGGCCGAAGGCGTGGCGTGCCACGGCGACGATCGCGCGCGCGTTCGCGGGCTCGCCGACGTCGAACGCGTCGACGACGATGCGCCCGTGCTCGACCCGCACGCGCTCGGCGAGCGCGTCGAGGGCCGCGCGGTTGCGGCCGATCGCGACCACGTCGTACCCAGCCCGCGCGGCACGCACCGCGAGCGCGCGTCCGATCCCGCTCGACGCGCCGGTGACGACGATGACGCTCATCGCCCGAGCGCAGCGCGTGTGTCGTCGAGCGTGCGCTTTGCCGCACCCATCACGAAGTTGCCGTCACCGGAGACACCGACGAAGCGGTAGCCGAGCTCGACGACGCGCTTCGCCATCGCCGCGTCGCGCGCGAGGAAGCCGGCGACCTTGCCGGCGCTGCGGGTCGCCTCCGCGACGTTCTTCACCATCGCCATGTAGCCGTCGTCGTGCTCCCACACGTCGGGCCAGCGCTTGCCGATGGAGGCGGCGAGATCGTTCGGACCGACGAAGACGCCGTCGATGCCCTCGACCGCGACGATCTCGTCGATGTTGCGCACGGCGGCGGTGGTCTCGACCTGCGTCAGCACGACGATCTCTTCGTTGGCGCGTTCGAAGTACGTCATCGCGTCGGTGCGAAAGGAGAGCGGGGTGCGGATCCCGCCGCGGCTGCGTTCGCCCAGCGGCGGAAAGCGCGCATCCTGCACCACCTTGCGCGCGTCGGCGGCGTCGTTCACGACGGGGACGATGATCCCTGAGCAGCCGAGATCGAGCGCGGGCTGAATCTGCGAGGACTCGTTCCAGGCCGGGCGCACGAACGGGACGACGCCGGCACCGTGCAGCGCCGTGACGATCGCGGCGGCGTCGCCGAGCGGGATCGGTCCGTGCTCCATATCGACGAGCAGCCAGTCCCACCCGGCGCTCGCCATCGCTTGCGCCGAGAGTGCGTCGGAGAACGAGAGCCACGAGCCGATAGCGGTCTCACCGGCCGCCAGCCGGCGCTTCACAAGGTTTTCGCGCATCCCGACCGCTTACCGCATGCCGCTGCGGCGTTCCTCGACCCGACCGAGGAACGCCTCGAAGAGCGTCCGCGTGCTGGTCGGCAGCGTGCGGTAATAGTAGACCTCGGCGATCATCGGCATCTCCTGCGCCGCGAGCACCGTGCGCCGCTCGCCTGCGAACGCCGCGAGCGCGGCGGCGACCGGCTTCTCGTTGCCGTCGGCGCGCACGATGCCGAAGCTCAGCTCGTGCGGCGCGCGGTCGAACGGCGGTTCGTCGCGCAGCGCCCGGTCGTAGTCGGCCCAGCACCACCAGTACGCGCCCAGCCGGCCGTCGGCGTGCAGCCGCTCGAGCACGTTACGGCAGTAGGCCGCCATCTCGTCCTCGTCGAGGCAGGCGTACGCCGCCAGCACCGGATCGTCGGGCGAGACCGTCGGGTTCGGCGGCTCGCCCGGGAGCGCGACCCGTTCGTACGGTGAGAGTTTCCCCGGCGGGCACGTCGGGTTGCCGAACTCGGTGAAGAGCACGGGCTTGTGCGAGAACGCCGCGGCTAGCATCGCCAGAAACGGCACGACCTCCGGATCGAGCCGGCTCCGCGCGAACGCGCTGTACACGCTGTAGCCGTGCATCGTCGCGAACGCGAACGGTGCGCACAGCGACGAGAGCCGGAGCGCCCGGTCGCGGGTCAGATCCTCGCCGTGCGTCCCGGCGGTCACCCGAATCCCGGAGCTCTCTTCGAGGGCCGCCGTGAGCCGTCGGCTCCAATTCGCCGCGTCGGCGTCGCTCGACGGCTCGCGCACGTTGCTGAACTCGTTGCCCAGGTCCCACGCGAAAACCGCGGGGTGCGCGCGCAACCGCTCGCCGGCCGCGCGCGCGAAGAGCAACTGCGCGTCGAGCAGCGGCCCGCAGTAGAAGTCGCCGATCCCGTAGGGTGTTTCGGCCTCGCCGGCGATCGCGCGGAAGCGACCGTGCCGCGACGCCGGGTCGAGCGACCACGGTGGCAGCCAATTGACGCCGCTCATGTGGCCGCAAAAGAGGGTCGGCATCGTCTGCAGTCCCGCCTCGGCGGCGATGTCGGCCACCGCCTCCAGCCGAGCCAGCATCGTTGGGTCGATCGTCTCCGGCGTGGGTTGAAAGTCGTCCCAGCGCAGGAAGAACCGCACGGTATCGAGGCCGAGGCCGGCGATCCGCGCGAAGTCCTCGCGGATCTCGCCCGGGTCGAAGCGCCGCCACATCGCCATGGCCGAGCGGCGCGGCCAGTAGTTGATCCCGAGCGAGAACCGCATCAGGTCCAGCATACCGCGGCTCATGAACCTATGAGCAGAACGTGCGAAACTCCGAAGCGTGAACGCATCATCGTCCGTCCGGACGGCGGCTCTCCTTGCCATGACGCTGGCTGGATCGCTCGCCGCTACGACCGCTCCCCCGCTCGCAGCGGCGACCCCTTCGTTGATTCCGTCGCACGTCGGTGCGAGCGTCTCGTTCCACTACGACGCGATCGAGAGCGGTCCGCGCGGAGCGGGCGGCACGCACGCGGTGGTGACGCTGACGCGCATCGTGAACGACCGGGTGGCGGTCACGATCAGTCCCGACGAGGGGCAGGCCGGCGCGGTGATCGCCCGCCTGCAGAGCGACGGCTCGCTCCGCTTCGACCAGACGGAGTCGCCGCGGGCGGGGTCCGCCTCCGGTAGCGGACGGCAAGCCGGTTCCGACCTCCCGATGGACGGGCCGATCGGCGGGCTCCCCGGCGCCGGCGCGCCCGGGCAAGGCCAAGGACAGGGCCAGGGCCCGGGTCAGGGCCAAGGCCAGGGCCGCGGGCAGTACGGCGGCCGGGCGCAATACGGCGCCGCCCAGGGGGCGGTGCGCGCCGACGTGCCCGCGAGCGTGCGCATCGTCAGCGCGCTGGTCGCCGCGCGTCCGGCGGCAACCACGCGGAGCTGGCCGTTCTCGGTGGCGTTCGGCTCGTCGGAGCCCGGCCTCGCGATGACCGCCAAACTCGAGAAGACCGTCGGCACCGAGACGACCGTCGTCGCCGACGGAACCGGCGAGATCCGCGTCGCCGCGGCGGTGACCGGGGCAACCCAGCCCGCCTACCCGCAGGGCGGCGGGACCGGCGGCTACGGCCGAGGACGGCGCGGCGGCTCCGGCGGCTCCGGCGGCATCCCCGGTCAAGGCACCCCAGGCCAAGGTGGCGGCGGGCAAGGTGGCGGCGGGCAAGGTGGCGTCGGGCAGGGTGGGCCCGGCCAAGGTGGCTACGGCCAGGGCCAAGGCGGCTACGCCGCCGCACCGGCGCCGCAGATGGTTCCTGCGACCGCGACGCTGCACGTCGAGTCGACCTTCCGCGGGGGCCGCTTGCAGCTCGCGCGGGGCAGCGAGACGACGGTCGCGCACGGCGGGGGCACGAGCGGCGACATCACCAGCTCCGTGCGCTGGACGCTGACGGCACTCTGAACGGCGGCGCGTGACTCCAGGGCGGTCGCGCGCACGGACCGAACGCGCTCGGCGATGAGCGCTGCGCCCCGCGTCGGGATCATCATGGGCTCGACGTCCGACCTAGAGACGATGCGCGCGGCGGCGACGACGCTGCAAGAGTTAGGCATCCCGTTCGAGATGCGCGTCGTCTCGGCGCACCGCACGCCGGATCTGATGTTCCGCTATGCGAGCGAGGCGAAGGCGCGCGGAATCGAGGTCATCGTCGCCGGCGCCGGCGGGGCCGCGCACCTGCCGGGGATGGTGGCGACCAAGACCGATCTCCCCGTGATCGGCGTCCCGATCCAGTCGAAGGCGCTGAACGGCCTCGACTCGCTGCTCTCGATCGCACAGATGCCGGCCGGCGTCCCGGTCGCTACTATGGCGATCGGCGGCGCCGCGAACGCCGCGCTCTTCGCCGCGCGCATCCTCGCGCTCCACGATGCCGAGCTTGCCCGAACGCTGCGCGATCGCACCGCGCGCATCGCCGACGATGTGGAACGGATCGAGCTGTGATCCGCACGATCGGGATCCTGGGCGGCGGGCAGCTCGGGCGGATGCTGACGCTGGAGGCGAAGCGGATGGGATTCCGCGTCGTGACGCTCGAGCCGTTATCCGATTCGCCGTGCGGACAAGTTGCGGACGAGCAGATCGTCGCGGCGTACGACGATCTGCGCGCGATCGGCGAGCTCGGCGCGCGCAGCGACGTGGTGACCTACGAGTTCGAGAACATCCCGCTGGAGTCGGTGCTCGCGCTCGAGGCCGACCGGCGGATCGTGCATCCGGGATCGACCGCGCTGCGGATCACGCAGGAGCGCATCCTCGAGAAGAACTTCGTGCGCGACTGCGGGATCCCGACCGCGGAGTTCCGGCCGGTGCGCACGCGCGAAGAGCTCGGCAGCGCCGAGGCGGCGATCGGGTTTCCGGCGATGCTGAAGACGACAATGGGCGGCTACGACGGCAAGGGGCAGTGGGTCGTTCGCTCGCGCGAGGACGCCGATGCAGCGTGGAGCGCCGCGAAGGGCCGGCCGCTGATCTGGGAGCGGTTGATCGCGTTCGAACGCGAGCTGTCGATCATCGCGGCGCGGAACGAACGCGGCGAGATCGTCGCGTTTCCGACCTCGGAGAACCAACACGATCACGGGGTGCTCGCGACGACGATCGTCCCTGGCCGCATCCCGGCCGAGATCGGCGAATGCGCGCGCCGCTATGCGACGATGATCGCCGAGCGGCTCGGGATCGTCGGGACGTTCTGCGTCGAGTTCTTTCAACGCGGCGGCGAGCTGCTCGTCAACGAGATCGCGCCGCGCGTCCACAACAGCGGGCACTACTCGCTCGACGCGACGCAGATCAGCCAGTACGAGATGCACGTGCGCGCGATCTGCGGGCTTCCGCTGGTGGAGCCGCGTCAGTTCAGGCCCGCGGTGATGGTCAACATCCTGGGAGCGGGCGCCGGCGACACGCTCGGCGGTCTCGACGGCCTGCTGCGCGAGCGCGATCTGAAGCTGCATGTCTACGGCAAGGCGCATGCCGCGCTGCGCCGCAAGATGGGCCACTTCACCGTCCTCGGTGACAACCTTGACGACGCGCTCGCGAAGGCGGAGCGTGGTCGCGGGATGCTGCGCTGGATCGACGAGCGGGCGGCCGCGATCCGATGAACGGCGAGCCGCCCGTACGGGAGGGACGCGCGTTTCGCGTCGACATCCTCATCGGAGGCCGCGTAAGGCTGCTCAAGATCGAGAACCAGCCGCTGGTCCGCGCGATCCTGCCGCAGTCGAAGCGCGTCGATCTGCGCGTGTGCTACTGCTCGATCCTGGGAGATTGCTGGCTGCGGTCGATCCTCGGCGCCCCGGAACCCGTGCGCGCGAACGCCTGCCCGGTCGACGGGCCGGCGCACTATAGCGGCGCGGGTCTGCCTCCGTAGCGGATCGAACAGTCGTCTCATGAGAACCTTCTACGCAGTGCTGGTGCTGGGCGTGGTTGCATCTTCGTTCGGCCGAGCCGGCGCCGCCGGCTTCGCGGACGGGATCTGTCCCCAGGCGACGCAGTACGTCATCGCCGCGGGGAAGCTGCGCCAAGACGATCCGCCGCAGAGAGTGTACGAAGCCGCCCAAGCGGTGACCGACGCCTACGCGCAGTGCTCGAAGGAAAAGCTCTCGAGCGGGTTCCGCGAGCCGCAGCACTACGCCGACACGCGCGCCGCCGCGTTCGCGGTGCTCGCCGCCCGGGCGCTGGTCGCAATGGACAGGCTCGACGAGGCACGCAGCGAGCTGCAGCACTGGCGCCCGCTCGCGCAGCAAGTCGTCGACTGGAAGGGCGAGACATCGGCGTACCAGTCGGCCGACCCCAACGGCTACGCCGTCACGGTCGGCGCCGACAACCGAACCTCGCTGTACCGCGCCTCGGCGAAGGAGATCGTCGCGGCGATGGATACCGAGCTCGCGGCGATCGACCGCCGGACCCACGACGTCGCCCGACCGCAGGCACAGCAACCCTCACCTGGCCCGGCCGCATCGCCGTAGGGAGGTCGACTCATGCGAACCGTCACCGCCGTCTTGGCGCTTGCGTTCATCTCGTGCTCGTTCGGCCGCGCCTCGGCCGCGGAGGCCGGGTTCGCGGATTCGATCTGCCCGGAGGCGACCCAGTACGTTATGGCCGTCGGAAAGCTTCGCCAGACCGATCTGCCGCAACAGGTCTACGACGCCGCGCAAGCCGCCGTCAACGCCTATGCGCGCTGCTCGAAGGACAAGCTCTCGAACGGTTTTCGGGAGGCGCAGCATTACGCGGACGTGCGCGCAGCCGGCCTCGCCGTCGTCGCATCGCGCGCGCTCATCGCGCTCGATCGTCGCGACGACGCGCGCCGCGAGCTCGTCGAGTACCGTCTGCTCGCGCAGCAGGTCGTCGACTGGGACTCAGAGACGGAGACCGTGCACAACGCCTCGGCTCCGCGAGACATGGGAGACTCGGGGTCGGCATCGCGCGTCGGCCCCGATCGCGGCGGCTCCGCGAACGGCCGCCAGGCTTCGCGTTACCGCGCCTCGGCGAAAGAGATCGTCGCTGCGATCGACGTGGAGCTCGCGAAGCTCGGTCCCGCCGCGGGAGCCACGCCCGCGCACTGACGGTGCCGCGCCTTACGGGAGCGGGCTCTCCTCGACCGGGGAGCGCGGCCGCGGCGGGATGTCGGTGAACGCCATCGGCCGGTCCCACCAGTCGTGACGGCGCCAGCGCATGTGCTCCGCGCTCGGCGGCGGCGGTGTGCCGAGCTGCAGCGCATCGGCGTACGCACCAAGGTATCGGTCGACCATGCGATCGAGCGAGAAGTTCGACTCCACGTGTTCGCGGCACGCGCGGCGGGACAATGCCGCGAGCCGCGGCACCTGCGCGACCGCGCCGGCGAGGTCGTCGCAGAGGTAGCCGGTCACGCCGTCGACGACGATCTCCGGGATCGAGCCCATCCGAGCGCCGAGCACCGGCGTGCCGCAGGCCATCGCTTCGATCAGCGTCAGCCCGAAGCGTTCGGGCCGCGTCGTCATGTGCACGAGCGCCAGCGCGCCGCCGACCAGGTCGTCGCGTGCCGGGCCCGTGACGTGGCCGAGGAACTGTACCGCATCGCCGTCGATGTGCGGCTCGATCAGCTCGTGAAAGTAGGGCTCGTCGTGCGGGATCCCGGCCAGCTTCAGCCGCACCCCCGCGCGCTTCGCGATCTCGATCGCGAGGTGCGCGCCCTTCTCCGGGTGGAAGCGCGCGAAGAAGAGCAGATAGTCGCCGGCAGCTTCACGAAAGGTCCACTCGGCCGGGTCGATCCCGTTGTACGTCGTCGCGAGGTAGGCTAAGCCCGGATCGCGGTCGGCGTCGCTGATCGAACAGTAGAACGACCGCGTCGCGCCGGCGTAGTACGCGCCCAGGATCTGCGGCGAGGAGAAGCCGTGCACCGTCGTGATCATCGGCGGCGCCGCCGTCGCCAGCGCGTACAGGAGCGGCTTCCAATCGAGGTTGTTGTGGATCAGGTCGAACTCGCGCGCCCGGGCAAAGCACGACGCGACGTGCAACTCGCTCCACACCTCGCCGTTCAGCCCGGGATCTTCGTTCAAACCGGCAGGGACCACCGCCGCGAGCTTGCCGGGGCTCGATGAGTTCGCGGTCGCGAAGAGCGTCACGTCGAGGCCGCGCGAGACGAGGCCGCGCGCGATGTTGTAGGCGACCTGCTCCCACGGGCCGTAGCCGGGCGGCGGCGTCGGCCACGAGATCGCGCCGAGAACCGCGACCCGAAGGCCGCGCAGATCGGGCACGCGCTTAGTTCGTCACGGGCGTTCGTGCGCGATCGCGCCGCCTTTGACGACGACGCGCGGTTCGCGCAGCGCGCGGACATCGCTGCCGGCGTCGCCGGCGAGGAGAAGGAGGTCGGCGGGACGGCCCACGGCGAGCACGCCGGCGTCGACGCCGATGAGCTGCGCTGCGATCGAGGTCGCCGCGGTGAGCGCCTGCTGCGGCGACATCCCGAGCACCGTCGACATCAATTCGACCTCGTATGCGTAGTCTTCGTGACGGTTGTACGGCGTGCCGGCGTCGGAACCGCCGGCGATCTTCACGCCGGCGCGGTAGGCTTTGCGAATGTTCTCGCCGGCGTGCTGGTAGATCTCCGTCGCTTTGCGGACGACGTACTCGGGCTGCGCGCCGCCGGCGATGTTCTCGTAGATGCGCCACACCGCGGCGAGCGTCGGCACGAGGTATGCGTCGCGCGATTTGAACAACTCGATCGCTTCGTCGTCGAGGAGGTGGCCGTGCTCGATCGAGGTGACGCCGGCGCGCAGGGCGTTCTTGATCCCGTTCGTACCGATCGCGTGCGCGGCGACGCGCATCCCGTGCGTGGCGGCCTCGACGATCGCGGCGCGCATCTCTTCTTCGCTCAGCTGATCCTGGCCCGGGACCGCGCCTTTCGTCAGCACGCCGCCGGTCGCGATCAGTTTGATACAGGACGCCCCGGCCTTGAGCTGCTCGCGCACCGCCTTGCGGGCGTCCCACGGGCCGTCAGCCTCGCGGCCGAGGAAGAAGCCGTGGCCGCCGGTCATGCAGATCGCGCGGCCGGCGGGGACGATCGTCGGCCCCGGGTGTTCGCCGCGTGCGACGGCGTCGCGCAGCGCTATCGCGTTCGATTCCGAGCCGCCGAGGTCGCGCACGGTCGTCACGCCGGCTTCGAGCGCGAGACGGGCGTGGCGCGCGGCGTCCAGCGTCCGTTCGGTCGGCGTGCGGATGAGAAAGAACGTCTGCGTGTCGGGTTCGCCGTTGACCTCGAGGTGCACGTGGCTGTTGATCAACCCGGGCACGACCGAGGCAGCCTCGTACGTGCGATCGGCGGCAGCGCGCTCCGCATTGCCGGCGATCTCGGCGATGCGCCCGTCGTCGACGACGAGCGTGACGTTCGAGCGCGGCGGCGCGTCGGTTCCATCGTACAACATGCCGGTTCGGATCGCGATGCGCATCGCTCCCGTCGTACGCAGCGGGGGTGCTAGGCGCCTCCCACCGAACGTTGCGGCAGGGAGATCAGTGCGGGAACTGCGTTTCATACTCGGGTCGGGGATCGTCGCCGCCGCGGTGCTGCTCGGGGCGTGTTCGGTCATGGGCGGCGGACCGAGCGCGGTCTCGCCGCCGGTGAACGGCAACTCTGCGACCGCGTCGCCTACCCCCACGCCGACGCCCTCACCGGCCCCCACGGCGACCCCGACGGCCTCACCGACTCCGGTCCCTACGAAGTCGCCGTCGGGAAGGCACCGCGCCGCGCGCACTCGTTGAGCAGCGCCTGCCGGTTGTCGACGGCGAACGTTTGCAGCAGCTTTGAGACGGTGTTGCGTATCGTCTGCGTCGAGCGCGTTCGCACCGCCGCAATCTCGGCGGTCGACTTTCCTTCGTAGAGCAGTTCCAGCACCTCGCGCTCCGCACGCGTCAGCTGCGCCAGCATCGGGTCGCTGTTCCACGCGCTCAGGCGGGCGGACTTCTCCCTGATCCACGAACCTGCCGGAAGCGCCAGCGCCTGCTCGCGAATGAACGCCAGCAGCGCGTCGTCGGCGTGCAGCGCGTTTAGCCGCAGCGCCGCCAGCAGCGCGCGGCGCGTCATTCCGATCGCGTCGAATTCCCGCAGCGCTTCGCGGTAGCGATGCCGCGCGCGCAAGGGCTCCTTGTTCGCGTCGTCGACCAGCCCTTCGACGAACGCGAAGTACGCGCGTTTCATCGGCTCGTCGTGGAGCAGCGCGAGCTGGGCGGGCGACATCGTGTCGAGCCGGCGCAGCGCCGCCGCCGCACCGGCGCCGTCCCCGATCAATGCGAGCGTTTCGGCGACGACGACAGGCAGGTTGATCTCCTCGAACTCGTGCAGCAGCCGCAAATCGATCGATGCGAAGTCGGCAGAGATCGAGCCGGCGAGGTCCGCGAACCCGAGCATTTCGCCGTACGAGAAGAGCACCGCGGCGCGCCGGCATTGCGCGAAGAGCCGAAAAGCGTCCGAGGGCGCGTAGAGTGCGGCGTTGCGCGCCGCTTGCAGCGCCTCGCGCGGCCGGCCGGCGATCTCGTCGGCCATCGAGCGGTTCATCTCGAGCCAGAAGCGGTAATATTCGAGCCCGCTCGACTCCCACTGGACGCGACGCGCGCGCTCGAGCAGCGCCTCGCAGCGCGGGACGTCCAGCAGCTCGACGGCGATGTAGCTCATCGTCGCGATCAGGTTCGCTTCCAGAAAGCGATCGGACTGACCGGAGCGTTCAACCTGCGCCAGCGAGGCTTCGAACGCGGCGACCGCCGCGGCGAAGTCGTTCTTGCTCTTGGCGATCCAACCGCGGCATTCGAGCGCGCGCGCGTAGACGATCCCGCTCGTCGGATCGACCCCGTCGAGGGCCCGCGCCGCGGCGTCGAAGTCGCGTCGCTGATAATGGGCGAGCGCGATTCCGAGCGCGATCTCCGAACCGATCGCGACGTCGACCCGCACCGCCAAGGCGGCGGCGTCGCGCAGAACGGCGAGGCCGCGCTCGACGTCCCCGCTGCGCGCATACGCCGTGCCGAGCAGCATCGCCGCGGTGGCCCGTTCGGCGGCACTTTCCAGCTGGAGGTCGAGCGATTCCACCAGTGCGATCGACTCGCGCGGCCGGCGCAGCCGCAGCAGCGCACGCGCACGCAAGAGAACCGCGCGCGTCGAGGCAGCCTCCTGGACGGGCATTGTTTCGCACAGCGCGAGAGCACGCTCGGGATCTCCCGCGACCCAAGACCTCAGCGCCTCGTCGAACCCGCCCGCCGCCATCGGGCACAGCATTCAGGACGAACGTACTGCTAGCATCCCTGCTTTTCGCAGTTCATACTGTCGGGGTGCGGCATCGCTCGCTGGGGATGTTCGTCGCCTTGCCGTGGGTCCGTATCGAGCCATCGACTACCGGGTGTCGGCAATGCTGCCGGGAGCCGCGCCGGCCGGGTGCGCGGGTCCCGGCGGGACCGCCGAAATGCCCGGCGATCGCAGCTATTGCCGTGATACCCGCTTCCCAAGCCCGCTTAGGCGCCCGCCGCTGCAAGACGTTGCGTTCGGTTGTCGGCGGCTTCGAGGGCGGTGTAGGCTCGGGATGCGAGGGGTCGGCCGAGTTTGCTCGCGATGAAGCGCGAGGCGGTGCGCAGCTTGGCGAGATCGATCCCGGTCTCGATCCCCATGCCGTGCAGCAAGTAGACGAGGTCTTCGGTCGCGCAGTTGCCGGTCGCGCCCGGTGCGAACGGGCAGCCCCCGAGTCCGCCCGCCGACGTGTCGTAAATCCGCACGCCGCATTCGAGCGCGGCCAGCGTGTTCGCCAGTGCTGTGCCGCGCGTGTCGTGGAAGTGCAAGCCGAGTTTCTCGGGTGGGACCACCGCGCGCAGGGCGTCGACGATGTCGAACACTTGGTTCGGTGTCCCCACACCGATCGTGTCGGCGACGCTGAGCTCGTCGACGCCGAGGTCGAGCAGCCGCTTGCAGACGCGCACGACGTCCGCGACCGGCACGTCGCCCTGGAAGGGGCAGCCGAACGCGGTCGAGAGCGCGCCGCGCACCCACATCCCGTCGGCCTTCGCACGCTTGACGACGCTCGCGAACGTGTCCACCGACTCGTCGATCGACATGCGGATGTTCGCCTTCGCGAACGCCTCCGACGCCGCGGTGAACACGGCGATGGCGCGAACCCCCGCTTCCATCGCGCGGTCGAGTCCGCGCTCGTTCGGAACCAGCACCAAGTACGTGCGGCCGGCGTCCTTGCGGATGCGGCGGAACACTTCGCCGGCGTCGGCCATCTGCGGGACGTGCTTCGGGCTGACGAACGAGGTCGCTTCGAGGATCGGGACGCCCGCATCGGAGAGCAGGTCGCAGAAGCGGATTTTGTCCTCGGTCGAGATCGGGACGGCCTCGTTCTGCAGGCCGTCGCGCGGGCCGACCTCGCAAATCGTCACGCGCTTCGGCGCCGAATCGAGCGGGTGGTTCATGCAAGGTGTTCCTTTCGCAGAAAGCGGGCGATCAGCTCGACCACCTGCGGCCACACCGCGTCGTCGGACCGGAAGCCGCGGAAGATCGTTGCGAACAGATTCGATGCGGCGCCGAGGTTGAGGTGGTTCGCTTCGTCCTGATCGATGCTGACGACCGGCATCGCGCCGTCCATCGTCGCCGACTCGATCATCACCACACCGTCGCTTTGGAGATCGTACTTCGGCATCCGGCCGATGACGTGCAGGAACGGATGCCCCTCCGGCATCACCCACGGTTCGCCCGCAAGCTTCCAGCGCTTCTTTTTCGGGTTGTCCGGGTCGGTCACCCAGTTTCCCGAGACCCCGTTGAGCCAGGTCATGAACGGCGCAGAGACGTCCATGTCGGCCAGTACGTGCACCGGCATCCGCGCGAGGCGCATCGTCCCGACCGCATAGTTTGTGATGAGCCCTGCGTTCGGGCCGGCGATCTGCACCGTTGCCGCGATCTCGGTCGCACGGTGCGGGTACGCGCGCAGAAAACCGCGATTGATCAGCGCGCCGGCACTGTAGCCGACCGTCGCGACCGGAAAGGCGTCGGGCTCGCGCGCATGCAGCCGGTCGAGAAACGTCGCGAAGCGGTCGATCCGCTCCCGCAGCGGCTCGTCCCCTTCGGGGAAAATCGTGCAGTCGTACCCGAACGCGGCCAAGCCGTCCTTGCCGTTGCGTCCTTCAGAGAACGTCCGCATCAGGTTCGGCTGCTCGTTCCAGCCCGGGACCAATATCACGCGCATGTGGGGCTACGTTGGCGAGGTCAAGCGGGGCCGATCGTCACCAGCGTCGCGCCGGCGGTGACGAGCTGGCCGGGCGTCACGCGCACGTCCTTGACGGTGCCGGCGACCGGCGCTTCGATGCGGTGCTCCATCTTCATCGCTTCGAGCACGACCAGCAGCGCGCGCTGCTCGACCGACGCTCCGGCCTCGACGTTCACGCTGACGATCTTCCCCGGCATCGGGGCGGTCACGACGCCCGAGCCCGTCGCGTGTGCCGATTGTTCCGCGTCCGCACTGGGCGACCCCGGCAGCAGCCAGCGAACGGTGCGGCCGTCGACGAGGACCGTGCCGCCGGCCGCGTCGTATGTGGCGTCGCGCGCATCCGGCTCGACCGTGCCGCTCAGGTCGCCGCTCAGCCGGTAGCGGTTCCCGTCGGCGCTCGCCGCCGCGTGCACCGTCGCACCGTCGAGCCGGAACGCGACCGGGATTCCGACCTCGGCCAGCCGCCACGTGCCGTCCCGAGCGAGCAGCGCCGCCGCCACCCGGCGTTTTGTCGCATCGTCCGCGTGCGCTTCGCCGAGCCGGAAGAGCGGCATCCGCTCGTCGAGGTAACGCGTCGTCGTGTCGCCGGCACGGTAGGCGTTGTCGGCGACGATCGCGCGCAGCAGCGGCAGGTTCGTCGCGATCCCCGCGACCCTCGTCTCGCGCAGCGTCGCATCGAGCCGCGCGATCGCCGCGGCGCGGTCGGCGCCCCACACGATGATCTTCGCCAGCATCGAGTCGTAGTAGACCGGCACCTCGTCGCCGGCGCGGAAGCCCGAGTCGAGGCGAACGCCGGGCGCGCGCGGGACGTCGAAGGCGGCGAGCGTCCCCGACTGCGGCAGGAAGTCGTGCGCCGGATCCTCGGCGTTGAAGCGAGCTTCAATCGCCCAGCCGCGCGGGACGAGCTGCTCTTGCGCGAGCCGCAGCGGCTCGCCGTTCGCGACGCGCAACTGCTCGTGGACGAGATCGACGCCATAGACGAGCTCGGTGACCGGATGCTCGACCTGCAAGCGCGCGTTCATCTCGAGGAAGTAGAACGCGCCGTCTTCATCGAGCATGAACTCGACCGTCCCGGCGTTGGTGTAGCCGACGCTGCGTGCGGCAGCGACCGCGGCCTCGCCCATGCGCGCGCGCAGCGCCGGATCGAGCGCGACGCTCGGCGCTTCTTCGATCACCTTCTGGTGCCGGCGCTGGATCGAGCACTCGCGCTCGCCGAGGTGCAGCGTCGTCCCGTGCGTGTCGGCGAGGATCTGGAACTCGATGTGCCGCGGCCGGTGCAGGTACCGTTCAAGCAGAACCGTGTCGTCGCCGAACGCCCCCTTCGCTTCGCGCCGCGCGCTCGCGAGCGCTTCGTCGAAGCGCGCGAGGTCGTCGACGACGCGCATCCCGCGTCCGCCGCCGCCCGCGCTCGCTTTGATCAGCAGCGGCGTGCCGATCCGCTGCGCCTCGGCGCGCAACGACCGATCGCTTTGATCGTTGCCGTCATAGCCCGGGACGACCGGGACGCCGGACGCGCGCACCCGCTGCTTCGCGTCGATCTTCGAGCCCATCGCGGCGATCGCGTCGGGCGTCGGCCCCACGAAGATCAGCCCGCTTTCGACGACGAGCCGAGCGAATGCCGCCCGTTCGCTCAGGAACCCGTAGCCCGGATGGATCGCGTCCGCGCCGAGCGTCTTCGCCGCCGCGACGATCTTCTCGCCGTCGAGGTACGACTCGCTCGCCGGTCCTGGGCCGATGCGCAGCGATGCGTCCATCGCCTCGCGGAAGAGTGCGTGTTCGTCGGCATCGGAGTACACGCCGACGGGCGAGATGCCGAACTCGCGCGCGCCGCGCGCGACGCGGATCGCGATCTCGCCGCGGTTCGCGATCAGCAGCCGGCGGATCATCGGACGACCCAGCTCGCGCTGCGCCGCTCGAGGAAGGCGCGCAGCCCTTCCTGCGCCTCGGCGGTGACGCGCCGGCGCGCGATCGAGAGCGCCGTGATAGCGCGCGACTCCTCGTACGACGCCGCGCGGACGGCGGCGATCAGCGCTTTCGCCGCCGCGATCGCCTCGGGACCCGCCGTGTCGAACTCGTCGGCGATCGCATCGACCGTGCCGTCGAGGGCGTCCGCATGCACCATCTCGTGCACCAGCCCGATCGCCTGCGCGCGCTGCGCATCGAAGCGCTCGCCGGTCAGGAAGAAGCGGCGCGCGTGCGAGACGCCGATCTTGGCGAGGACGAACGGCGCGATGACGGCCGGGATGATCCCGAGCTTCGTCTCGGTGAAGCCGAACGTCGCGGTATCCTCGGCGACCACGGCGTCGGCGACCGCGCAGAGCCCGGCGCCGCCGGCGATCGCCGCGCCTTGGACCCGGACGATGACCGGCTTCGGGCAACGGTCGATCGCACGGAACATGTCCGACATCGCCTCGGCGTCGCGCACGTTCTCGTCCTCGCCGAGCTCGAGCGCGCTGCGCATCCAGTTGATGTCGGCGCCGCCGCAAAACGTCTTCCCCTCGCCCTCCAGCACGACGACGCGGACCGACGCATCGGTGCCGAGCGCCACGAACGCGTCGCGAAGCCGAGCGATCAGTTCGGCGTTGAAGGCGTTGCGGACGCCGGGGCGGGCCAGCACGACGCGGGCACGCGCTCCCTCGCGTTCGACGCGCAGGACGGGGTCGGGCACGGGCTCGCTCGTTCGCCGAGGTGTCGGCCCCGGCCCGTCGGAAACAGCGGTCATGGGTCCCCGCCGTCTTCTTGCTGCCGCGCTCGCCGCGGCTTTTCTCGCCGTCCCGGTCGCTCCGACGCGGGCGCAAGCGCCGCCCGGTCCGGCCGCGCACGCCGTCGACGTGACGCGTGCTACGTTGCCGAACGGGCTGCAGGTCGTCGTCTTGCGCGACACGCTGGCGCCGGTCGTCTCGACGTGGATGAACTACCTCACCGGGTCCGACGAAGAGGCGATCACGGGGATCGCGCACGCCCAGGAGCACATGCTGTTCCGCGGCAGCAAGACGCTCACGGCCTCGCAGTTCGCCGACACGACCGCGATCACCGGCGGCACGTTCAACGCCGACACGCAGAACGAGATGACGCAGTACTTCTTCGAGATGCCTTCGCAGTATCTCGACGTCGCGCTCAACCTCGAGCGGTCGCGCGCGACGGGCGTGCTGGACTCGCAGAAGCTGTGGGATCAGGAACGGGGCGCGATCACGCAAGAGGTGACGGCGGACAATTCGAGCGCGACCTTCCGGCTGTTCGCGAAGTCGATCGAGCATGTCTTCGCCGGAACGCCGTACGCCGACTTCGGGCTCGGCACCGTCGAGAGCTTCAAGCGCATCCAAGCCAAGGACCTCAAGGCGTTCTACGACCGCTGGTACCACCCCAACAACGCGATCTACGTGATCGCCGGCAACGTCGATCCGCAGGCGACGATCGCGAAGGTCAAGGCGCTCTTCGGCAACATCCCGGCTGCGAAGCTGCCGGTGCGGCGTCCCGTGCACCTGCGTCCGCCGACGCCGCTGACGCTGCACGACAACAGCTCGGATCCGATCACGCTGGGCTTCGTGGCGTACCGCGTGCCGGGCTATGAGGACAAGGACTTCTTCGCCTCGCAGATCCTCAACGACGTCCTCAACAGCCAGCGCGGCGCGCTTTACGAACTGCAGGCGTCGGGCAAAGCGCTCGGCACGTTCGCGCAGTCGGTGACGTATCCGAAGGCGGGGATGACCCTGGTCGGTTCCGCGGTGCCGGTAACGACGACCGGCGAGCAGGCCGTCAGCGACGTGAAAGCCGTCATCGAGGCCTACAAGAAGAGCGGCTTGCCGCCCGAGCTGGTCGCGGTCGCGAAGCAGCGTGAGGTGGCGCAGGCGCAGTTCGCGCGCAACTCGATCAACGGACTCGCGACCACGTGGAGCCAAACGCTCGCGGTCGAGCACCGCACGCCCGACGAGGAGCTGGCCGGGCTCGAGGGCGTAACCGTCGACGACGTCAACCGCGTGCTGCGCACGTACTACGTCCAGAATACCGCGACGGTCGCGATCTCGACGCCGAAAGAAGCGGCCGGATCGGCGTTCGGCGGACGGCAGGGCGAGGACAACACGGTCATCCCGACCGAGCACACCGGTCTGCCCGCGTTCGCCCAGCACATCCTGACGAATCTGCACGTCCCCGAGTCGACGGTGAAGCCGACCGTGCAGACGCTGCCCAACGGGCTCAAGCTGATCGTCGTGCCGTCGACGATCTCGCAGACCGCGCTCGTCCGCGGCGAGATCCTCAACAATGCGGGCGTCCAAGAACCGGCCGGCAAGGAGGGCATCGCGTCGATCGTCGACGGGCTGTTCCAGTACGGCACGCAGACGTACGACCGAATCGCATTCCAGACGGAGCTCGACAAGATCGCGGCGAGCGTCAGCGCGGGCCGTACCTTCGGGCTCGACGCCCTTTCGAAGGACTTCGACCGCGGCGTCGAGCTGCTCGCCGACGACGAGCTCCATCCGGCGTTTCCGCAACCGGCGTTCGACATCGTCAAGCAGCAGACGGTCGGTTCGCTGACCGGTACCGTGAAGAGTCCCGACTACAAAGCGGGGCGCGCCCTCGCAGATGCGCTCTACCCGGCCGGCGACCCGTCGCGGCGCAGCGCCACGCCGCAGACCGCGGCCACCGTCATGCTCGACGACGTGAAGTCGTTCTACGCCTCGGCGTACCGGCCGGATCTCACCACTATCGTCGTCGTCGGCAACGTCACGCCGGAGCACGCACGCGCCGCGATCGAAAAATCGTTCGGCGCGTGGAAGGCCGACGGTCCGCGGCCCGACGTCTTCCCTCCCGCGGTCCCGCCGAACAAGGCGACGTCGGTGACGATCCCCGCGACCGGCCGCGTCCAGTCGCAGGTGACGCTGAGCGAGACGCTGCCGCTCTCCTACAAGGACCCGGACTATCCCGTTCTGCAGCTCGCGAACACCGTGCTCAGCGGGGGATTCTACGCCTCGCTGCTGTTCCACGACCTGCGCGAGCTGCACGGCTACGTGTACAGCGTCGGTTCGAGCTTCTCGCCCGGACGCAATCGCAGTTCGTTCTCGGTGACGTACGGGGCCGATCCGAAGAACGTCGCGCGTGCGGCGCGACTGGTGGTCGACGATCTCAGTTCGCTGCAGCGCAAACCGCTGGCCGTCGACCGCCTCACGCGCGCCAAAGCGCTGGTCCTGGGGGAGATCCCGATCGCGCGGGAGTCGTATGACGGCCTGGCCGGTCAGCTGCTCTCGTACGCCTTGACCGACCGCCCGCTGGACGAGGACCGGATCGAGGCCGCCGCTCAGCTGGCGGCGACGCCGGCGACCGTCCGGGCGGCGATGGCGAAGTGGATCCGTCCGAAGGACTTCGTTCGCATCGTCGTCGCGCCGGCCGGAAAGTAAGGGCGCTTACGCCGCCGGGGCGGACCGCGTGATAGCATCGCGGCATGGACGGACTGGGCGTTGCCCTGGAGCGATTCGCGGCGATGCGCCCGCCTGAGCCGCCGCCGAGCGGCGGCGACGATGCCAACAAGGTCTGGTACCTGCGCCGCAACCGGCTCTTCCTCGAGGCGACCGAAGCCGGGGTCGTCTCGAGCGAACACCTCTTCACGATGTGCGAGATGGCGCGCGGGACGCGCGTGTTCGACCAGGGCGACACGACCCGCGTCGTCTACGTCGTCAAGCGCGGCGCGGTGCGGATCGCGCGCGAGACCGCCGACGGCAAGGACGTTACGGTCGCGCTCCTCGGCGCGGGAGATTTCTTCGGCGAGGAGACGCTCTTCGACGACCGGCCGCGCACGACGGTCGCCGTCGTGATGGAAGACGCGCTGCTGTGCACCGTCAAGGCCGACGACCTGTTCGCGCTGCTCTCGCGCGATCCGGCGCTCGCGCTCAACGTCGCCAAGCTGCTCAGCGGCCGGCTCGACGACGCGCGCGCGACGATGGAAGATCTGGCCTACGCGCGGGTCGGCGACCGCATCGTCCACCTCTACCGCAAGCTCGCCGCCGAGCACGGCGTCGCTGCCGCGGGCGGAACGCGCGTCGACCTCCGCCTAACGCACGCCGACGTCGCCTCGCTGGTCGGCAGCACGCGCGAGACCGTCAGCGTCGAGATCGCCAAGCTCGTCGATGCCGGCCGGCTGGGCCTAGACGGGCGCGCCGTCGTCGTTCCTCCGGAGGACCTCTCGTGATCGCTGCGATTCTGCTCGCCGCCGCGACGACGCTGGCGCCGGTCCTCTCGGCGACGCCGTGGGCGAACGCCGGCGGACCGCCGCCGACCGCGGGCCGGGTCACCATCGTCGACGTCTTCACCTTCGACTGCATCAACTGCAAGCACGTCACTCCCGAACTGCGCAAGCTGCGCGGGGCGTTCGGCGCGCACGATCTCGCGATCGTCGGCGTCCACGCACCGGAGCTGCCGCAGGAGCACGTCCACGCGAACGTCGTGCAGGCGCTGCGCGATCAGGATATCACCTGGCCCGTCGTCTACGACGACGACTTCAAGGTCTGGAAGGCGTACGGCGTCGACGCCTGGCCGACGCAGCTCGTCTTCGACCGCCACGGACGCCTGCGCGCCAAGTACGTCGGCGAAGGCTACGACGCGCAGCTCGAGGCGACGGTGCGCGCGCTGGCGGCGGAGCGGGCATGACGGCCGGCGTTCATGCCGGTGCGCTCCCGAGCGATGCGTCGCACGCGCAAGGGCGACGCGTCTACCGCCACGGCATCGCCGCGCGCACCGCGCACTGGACCTGGACGCTGGCGATCCTCGTCCTGATGATGAGCGGATTGCAGATCTTCAACGCGGCGCCGTACCTCGATGCGTCGGACAAGAGCGATCCCGCCAAGCGCGTCCTCGCCTTCGACGCGCAGAACACGGCGGGCGGGCCGGTGGGATACACGATCGTCTTCGGTCACCGTATTCCGACCACGCACGTGTTCGGCTACACCGACGACGGGATGGGTGCGGAGAGCCCGCGCGCGTTTCCGGCCTGGCTGACGCTGCCGGCCCCGCAAGACCTCGCCGACGGTCGCCGCTGGCATCTGTTCTTCGCGTGGGCGTTCTTCGTGGCGTGGGTGGCGTACCTGATCTCTGCCGCCCTGCGCGGCACGCTCCGCGAGCTCGTCATGCGGCCCGACGATTTTCGCAAACTCCGGCCGATGCAGCTCTACTATCTGCGGCTCCGCAAAGAACCGCCGCCGCACGGGACGTACAATCCGCTGCAGAAGCTGACGTACAACGTCGTCCTGTTCGTGTTCTTTCCACTGTTCATCCTGACCGGGTTGACGCTCTCACCGGCCGTCGACGCCGCCTTGCCGTGGCTGACCGCCCTCTTCGGAGGACGGCAGTTTGCGCGGCTCTGGCACTTCGTGCTGATGGCGCTGTTGCTCGGCTATTTCGGGACGCACTTGGTGCTCGTGCTGACGACGGGGTTTTGGAACAACATGCGCTCGATGATCACCGGCTGGTTCGTCCTCGGCGAGCACGACGGAGTCGGACCGTGAGACGGCGGCTGTTTCTGGCCTCCTCGCTGTCGGCGCTCGGGCTCGCCGGGTGCGGCCAGGTGAAGGAATCCCTCACGAACGGTCCGTTCCGCAACGTGCTGCTCTCGACCGAGAAGCTGAACCACGCGGTGATCGGGACGCACGGCATGGCCCGTGAATACAAGGATTCCGACATCGATCGCAACTTCCGCGTGAACGGCCTCGATACGCCGAGCGACAGCACCTACGGTGCCCTCGCGCGCGGCGGGTTCCGCGACTATCGCCTCGTCGTCGACGGCCAGGTCGACCGGCCGCAAAAGCTCTCGCTCGCGGAACTGCGCGCGGCCGGCGACCGCACGCAGATCACGCGGCACGACTGCGTCGAAGGCTGGAGCGCGATCGGAAAATGGCGCGGCGCCCCGCTCGCGACCGTCCTCGCCATGGCGCAGCCGAAGGCCACCGCGCGCTACTGCGTGTTCCACTGTTACGACGTCGACCAGAGCGGACAGAATTACTACGAGTCGCTCGACCTGCACCAAGCCGCGCATCCGCAGACGGTGCTCGCGCTCGACCTCAACGACAAGCCGCTCGACCTCGATCACGGCGCGCCGGTGCGGCTGAAGATCCCGACGCAGCTCGGATACAAGAGCGCGAAGTGGGTGCGGCGCATCGAGCTGGTCGCCGACTTCAAGCCGATCTACGGCGGAACCGGCGGCTACTGGGAAGACCAGGGCTACGAATGGTACGCCGGGATCTGAGGGCAGCGCATCACTCGGTGCAGCCGGACTTTTCGAACGTCAGACCCGCCTCGCCGTAGAGTTCAGTCGGGTACCGCGTCGCGCTGAGCCGGCAGCGCATGAACGTGAAGACGATCAGCTTGTTCTCGCGGCGCGGTTGCGTGCGGCCGTCGCGGGGGAGCAAGCCGATCGCGTTCAAACGGACCTCGACCTCCCGGCCTCGCACGCGCCACGTCCCCGTCTCCCGCACCGGCAGTACGCCGGGTCCGAGCCGCTGTACGAGCTCGGGAAAGCTCGTGGTGAACGTCGCCTGGCCGTTCAGCGTGAGGACGAGCAGGAGCTCTTGCGTGCCCTGGGCGCCGGGCCGTGTCGTGACGTACGTTCCCGCGTAGGAAGAAGGCGTGGGCGCGCCGCTCACCGGCTGCGTCGCGACCGAGCAGGCCAGCATCGTCATGAGGATGGTGAGAGCGCGGCGCATGGCAGCTCTATCCGGCGCGGCCGCGTCAGACTCCCGGCCGCTCGACCGCGCGGCCCGAGCGGAGCGCGAGCCAGACGCCGAAGATGACGAGCGCCGCGCCCGCGAGCTCTTTCCAGCCGAACGCCTCGCCGCCGAGCAGCGCCCCGACCGTCACGGCGATGACCGGCGTGATGAGCGAGGAGAGCCCGACTTGCCACGCGCTGAGGCGCTGCAAGAGCCAGTGGTTCAGATAGAAGGCGAAACCGCTCCCGAGGACGGCGAGGTAGAGGATGGCGCCGATCGACGACGGCGACGTTCCGCGCGCATAGTCCGGGTGCTCGAACAGCGTGCCGGCGATCGTCATCGTCGCGCCGCCGAGCAGCATCGCCGGCGGCAGCGTGCGGAACGGGTCGCTCGCGGCGGATCGCTTGAGCTCGACGATCGCAAAGGCCGAGAGCGCTGCCGCGCCGAGTGCGGCGAACACGAACCGCAGCGAGCCGTGCGTGTCGGCGCCGATCGAGATCGTCGCGACGCCCGCGAGCGCGATCGCGGCGCCGCCGACCGCTGCGGGCCCGAATGGTTCTTTGAGCAGCAACGCGCCGAAAGCGAACACGAAAAACGGCAGCGTTCCGAACAGCACCGCGACGAGGCCCGACGCGAGCCCCGTCTCGGCGTAGTACGTCAGCGCGTAGTTGGCGCCGCAGAACATCGCCGCGAGCACCAGGATCGTCCGCCACGGCGGCGCTTCGCCGCGCGGTGCGCGAACGGCACGGCCGAGCAGCCACAGGAACACGCCGCCGACCAGAAACCGTACGCCCGCGCCGGTGACGGGCGGCAGGGCTTGCAGCCCGATTTTGATCGCGAGCCACGTCGTCCCCCAAATACTGCAAATCGCCGCATAGGCGAGCGCGGTGCGCAGGTCCACGCTGCGGTAAACCCGTCAGACGTGCCGGCGATGCAACAGGCAGCGCCGTACCAGCCCGAGAACTGACGCGCGTCGGGGAGATCACGGAAGCCGGTGCGTATGCATGTGTTTTGGTCGTCGAGAGGAATGGAGCACGCGCTGCCGTGCGGGGCCTCACGATGAGCTACCGCGACGGGCTCGCACGAGCGGGCCCAAAGCGCCTTCTTGCGCTTGACGGCGGCGGGATCCGCGGCCTCATCACTATCGAGATCCTCGCCCACCTAGAGCTCCAGCTGCGCGACGCTCTGGGGCGCGGCGAGGATTTCGTGCTCGCCGACTATTTCGACTACGTCGCAGGTACGAGTACGGGCGCGATCATTGCGACGTGCATCGCGAAGGGATTCTCCGTCGAACGTATTCGAGAGTTTTATTTGGAAGGAGCGCGCGCATTGTTGACGCCGGCCCCATTGTGGCGGCGCTTCAACTACCGCTATCTCCACGGCGGCTTCACCGCGAAGCTGAAAGCCGTACTCGGCGACGAGACGCTCGGCGACGATTCACTGCGCACACTGCTGCTGCTGGTGCTCCGCAATGCCGACACCGATTCGCCATGGCCGCTCTCGAACAATCCGCGCGCAAAATACAACGACATCGCAGGCCCGGAGTCGAATCTGCACTTCCCTTTGTGGCAGCTCGTCCGAGCCAGCACCGCCGCTCCGACGTATTTCCCGCCTGAGGAGATCGTGATCGGGGGCAAAGCGCGAAAATTCGTCGACGGCGCGGTCTCCGTCTACAATAATCCCGCCTTCTTGCTGTTCCTCATGGCGACGCTCCCGGCATACCGCCTCTGCTGGCCCGCCACCGAGGAGCAAATGCTCCTGGTTTCCGTCGGTACCGGCTCGCTCTTGAACGCGACGGACGCCGTCAAAGCCTCGCAGATGACCCTGCTCTACAACGCTCGACACATCCCGTCCGTGCTCCTCAATGCCGCGTCTGTCGAGCAGGACATGCTGTGTCGTGTCTTCGGCCGTTGCCGCTTCGGCGAGGAGATCGACGGCGAGCTCGGCGCGCTGCGCGGCGCCGAGGCCGAGGGCGGCGTGTTCCTGCCGAAGAAGTTTACCTACGTGCGCTACACACCCGATATCACGCAAGCCGGTTTGAACGGCCTTGGCCTGTCGGAGATCGACGCGACGGACGTGCAGCCGCTCCTCGCGGGCGGCAGCGTCGCGGAACTCCAGCGTATCGGCCGTACCTACGCCGAACGAATCTTCGATTTCGGGCATCTCGGAGCTCATGCTCCCGGTGCGTCCGCGGCGGCGGAAAAGGTCCGGTAGGTCATGCGACCGCTGGTTTTCGTCGCGATGCCGTTCGGGCGGAAGCTCGACCCGCTTCGCCGCTACGAGATCGACTTCGACGACGTCTACAGGCGCGCGATCCTTCCGGCAATCGGGCGCTTCGACGTCGACGCGGTCCGCGCCGATGAGGAGCGCGGCGGTGGGATCGTACACCTTCCGATGTACGAGCGGCTGCTGTTGGCGGAGATTGCCGTCGTCGACATAACGATCGCGAATCCGAACGTCTACTACGAGCTCGGGATCCGGCATGCGGCGCGTCCCCGCTCGACGATCGTCGTCGGGTCGTTCGATGGCCCGATTCCGTTCGACCTCGCACTGGTCCGGGCCGTGCCGTACACGCTCGTCGACGGGCAGCTCAGTGACGCTGCCGCGACGGCATTCGTCGAAGCACTCGCACTCAAGATCGGCCACGCGCTCGAGGATCTCGACGCGCGCGACAGCCCGCTCTTCCAGCTGTTGCCTGCGCTCGTCGCCCATACGCTCCCGCACGACGTTACCGAGAGCTTTCGCGACCGGGCGCGCGACATCGACGCGATACGCTTGCGGCTGGACGACGCGCGCGGACTCTTCCGCGAAGGCAAGGCCTCGAAGGACTCCGCAGCGATGGAACGCTCGCGCGACGCCGTGCGCGCGGACGAGCGCGCCCTCGGGGCGATCTCGCAAGCCACGGCCGAGTCGTTCTTCGACGTCTTTCTCGCGTTCCGCGATCTCGAGGCATACGACGACATGATCCGCGCCGCCGACGCGGCGCCGGCATGGCTGTTGGCGTCGATGCCGGTGCTGCGCGAACAATTCGCCTTAGCGCTCAATCGCACGAAAGTGCCGGAGAACCGGCGTCGCGCGACGCAAGTCCTCGAGAAGTTGATCGCTGAGCGCGGAGACAACCCGGAGACCTCGTCGCTGCTGGGACGCGTGTGGAAGGACCAATACGTCGAGGCGCTCGCCGCCGGCGAGGCGAGCCGGGCGCGCACGTTCCTGGCGCGCGCGACGGACGCCTACCGGCGCGGATTCCACGCCGATCCTCGCGATTTCTATCCCGGCATCAATCTCGCGACGCTCCTCGCGCTCTGTGGGGACGAGGATGCAGTGGCCGAACTGCGTCAGGTCGGTCCCGCCGTGACGTTCGCGGTCGCGCGGCTCGGGGGCCTGGGATCGAAAGACTATTGGTTGGTGGCGACGATGCTCGAACTCGCGGTCCTCGCGAGCGACGAGAGCGCTTCGCGCAAGGCGCTCGCGCGCATAAGTACGCTTCGCTGCGAACCGTGGATGCGCGAAAGCACGGCGAACAACTTGAGTATGCTGCGGCGCGACGTTCCCGCCGGCGTGCTCGACGCGGACCTCATCGACGCTGCGATCACCGAGTTGCGCGAACCGGTGTAAGCGCTCCAGCGAGATCGGCGATGAGGCCGGAGGGGTCTTCGAGGCCGATCGCGAGCCGCCGAGCAGCATCGCGGGCGGCAGCGTGCGGAACGGGTCGCTCGCGGCGGAGCGCTTGAGCTCGACGACCGCGAAGGCCGAGAGCGCCGCCGCGCCGAGCGCCGCGAACACGAACCGCAGCGAGCCGTGGGTGTCGGCACCGAGCGAGATGGTCGCGACGCCGGCGAGCGCGATCGCTGCTCCGCCGACCGCCGCCGACCCGAACGGTTCTTTGAGCAGCAGCGCGCCGAAACCGAACACGAAGAAGGGCAGCATCCCGAACAGCACCGCGACGAGACCCGATGCGAGCCCGGTCTCGGCGTAGTACGTCAGGGCGTAGTTGGCGCCGCAGAACGTCGTCGCTAGGATCAGGATCGTCCGCCACGGCGCCATCTCGCCGCGCGGCGCGCGGACGGCACGTCCCAGAAGCCACAGAAAAACGCCGCCGACCAGGAACCGAATCCCCGCGCCGGTGACCGGCGGCAGGGCTTGCAGCCCGATCTTGATCGCGAGCCAGGTCGTCCCCCAAATCGCGCATACCGTCCCGTAGGCGAGCACCGTCCTCAGGTCCACGGTGCCGTAACCCCGTCCAGCCCGCGAGCGATGCAGGAAAGACCAGCGCACGTTCCCCGCGACGGTTCGAGTGGTTGGCCCAGCGGAACACTCTGAGGTATGGAACAAGACGTCGAGGTATCGATCCGCCGGGAGCTGCACCTGCTCCGCATCTACGCTGCGGTGAGCATCGGAATCGCCGCGCTGGCGCTCATGGGCGCAGCGACCGCGGTTCGCAGCGCGTCGTTCGACGTCTTGACGGTCCACCGCATCAACGTCGTCGACGCGAACGGAACGCTGCGCCTCGCGCTTTTCAACAAGGAGTTGCAGCCGGACGTCGTCGTCGGCGGGAAGACCCTCAAAGGGCGCAAGGGCGGGAAGCGTGCGGGGCTACTGTTCTACAACGACCGTGGCGACGAACAGGGCGGCATCGCGTACACCGGCGACCTCGTCAACGGACACGCCGTCCAGGGCGGCCTGCTTTCGTTCGACCAATTCCGTCAGAACGACGACTTGGATCTCTATTTTGCCCAGAACGGGCCGGACGTCGAGACGGGTCTGGCGCTTTCGCAGAACACGCTGACGCCCATAACCGCCTTCATACCGGCGTATGAAGCGATGCAGAAGATGCCGGCCGGCGCCGCGCGTGACCGCGCGATGCGGAAGCTTCGGCTCGCAGGTCTTGGGCCGAAGACGCGCCTCTTCGCTGGGTTGCAGAACGGCAACTCACGGATCGCGCTTTCGGACAAGCTGGGGCGCCCGCGCATCGTCATGGAGGTCGCGGGGGACGGATCGGCACGACTTGCGTTCCTCGACGCAAGCGGGAACGTCAGCGCGACGTTCCCGCCCCCGGCGAAGTAGCAAGGGCGCGATCGAGATCCTCGATCAGATCGGCTGGGTCTTCGAGCCCGATCGCGACGCGCAGGAGGTCATCCGGCGTCTTCGAGTTGGAGCCTTCGACCGAGGCGCGGTGCTCGACCAGGCTGTCGGGGCCGCCGAAGCTCGTCGCGCGGCGGAACAGGCGCAGCCGGGCCGCGACGCCGAGCGCGTCCTTCGCCTCGCCGTCGATGCGGAACGAGAACAGGCCGCCGGAGCCGGTGCTCTGCTTCGCCGCGAGCGCGTGCGCCGGATGTGTCGTCAGACCCGGATGCAGGACCTCGCGCACCGCGGGATGCTGCGCGAGGAACCGTGCGATTGCGACCGCGCTCTCGTTCTGCCAGCGTACGCGCTGCACGAGCGAGCTCAGGCCGCGCAGCGTCAGCCACGAGGCGAACGGCGAGGGGATCGCCCCGCACAGCCTCTGCTGCGCTCGAATGCGCTGCCAAAACGCGTCATCGCGCCCGGTGATGAGGGCGCCGCCCATCGCGTCGTGATGGCCGGAGATATACTTGGTCGTCGATTGAACGACGATGTCGGCGCCGAGCGCGAGCGGCTGCTGCAGCACGGGCGTCGGGAGCGTGTTGTCGCACGCAAGCAGCGCGCCGGCGGCGTGCGCGATCTCGGCGGCGCCCGCGATATCGGTGACACGCATCAGCGGGTTCGACGGCGTCTCGATGAACACGAGCCGCGTCGCCGGCCGCATCGCGCCGCTCAGCACCGCGAGATCCGAGCAGTCGGCCAACGTGACGGTCAGTCCCCAGGGGACGAACACCTCGTCAAGCATGACGCGGATGCTGTAGTACGAGTCGTCGGCGACGACGACGTGGTCGCCGGGACGGAGCGCTTGAAAGAGCGTCATCGCCGCAGCACTGCCGCTGGCGAACGCCGCCGCCTCCGCACCGCCTTCGAGCACAGCGAGGGCCTGCTCCAGCATCCGGCGGTTCGGGTTGTCGTCACGCGAGTAGTTGAAACCGCCGGAGTACTCGCCCGCTTCGTCGCGCTCGAACGTCGTGGACAGGTGGATCGGCGGCGCGATCGGTCGTTCGTCGCCCATTTACATCCGGAACACGCCGAACTTCGTCGGCGCCGGGGCTTTGTAGCGGGCGGCGCGCAGGCCGATCGCGAGGACACGCCTGGTGTCGACCGGATCGATGATCCCGTCGTCCCAGATGCGCGCGGTGGAGTAGTACGGGCTGCCTTCGTGTTCGTACTTGTCGAGGATCGGCTGCTTGAACGCGGCCTGCTCCTTGGGTTCCAGCGCGGGTTTTTTCTTCTCGGCGTCGGCGTTCATCCGCACGGTCAGCAGCGTCGAGGCGGCTTGGATTCCGCCCATCACGCTGATCCGCGCGTTGGGCCACATCCAGAGCTGGCGCGGCGAGTACGCGCGGCCCGACATCCCGTAGTTGCCGGCGCCGAAGCTCCCGCCGATCACCACGGTGAACTTCGGCACCTCGGCGCAGGCGACCGCGGTGACGAGCTTCGCACCGTCTTTTGCGATCCCGCGGTTCTCGTATTCCTTGCCGATCATGAAGCCGGTGATGTTCTGCAGGAACACCAGCGGGATGCCGCGCTGGCAGCAGAGCTCGATGAAGTGCGCGCCCTTGAGTGCCGACTCGCTGAACAGGATCCCGTTGTTCGCCAGGATCCCGACCGGGTGGCCGTCGAGGTGGGCGAAGCCGCAGACGAGCGTCGCGCCGTAGCGCGCTTTGAACTCGGCGAAGTCGGAGCCGTCGACGATGCGCGCGATCACTTCGCGCACGTCGTACGACTGGCGCGCGTCGGACGGAATGACGCCGTAGATCTCGTGCGCGTCGTGCGCGGGCGGTCGCGGTTCGCGCATCGGCCACGCGTCGTACGGACGCCGGTCGAGATGGTCGACGACTTGGCGCACGATCCCGAGCGCGTGCTCGTCGTCGACGGCGTAGTGGTCGGCGACGCCGCTGATCCGCGTGTGCACGTCCGCGCCGCCGAGCTCCTCGGCGGTGACGATCTCGCCGGTTGCGGCCTGCACCAGCGGTGGGCCTCCGAGAAA
Organism: Vulcanimicrobiota bacterium; assembly: GCA_003168375.1. Classification (GTDB taxonomy): domain Bacteria; phylum Vulcanimicrobiota; class Vulcanimicrobiia; order Vulcanimicrobiales; family Vulcanimicrobiaceae; genus Vulcanimicrobium; species Vulcanimicrobium winogradskyi. The sequence goes on along the minus strand of PMSI01000001.1, from coordinate 336,336 downwards.
GATCGTCCCTTGATCCTTCACGATGATCGACTCGTCGGCCATCGCAGGGACGTACGCGCCGCCGGCGGTGCACGAACCCATCACCGCGGCGATCTGCGGGATCCCTTGCGCGCTCATGCGCGCCTGGTTGTAGAAGATACGGCCGAAGTGATCGCGATCGGGGAAGACCTCGGCTTGCAGCGGCAAGAACGCGCCGCCCGAGTCGACCAGGTACACGCACGCGAGACCGTTCTGCTCGGCGATCTCCTGCGCGCGCAGATGCTTCTTCACCGTCACCGGGTAATACGTGCCGCCTTTGACGGTGGCGTCGTTCGCGACGATGACGCAGTCGGTGCCGTCGATCGTACCGATCCCGGTGACGATCCCGGCCGACGGGGCGTCGTCGTGATACATCCCGTTCGCCGCGAGCGCCGAGAGCTCGAGGAACGGGCTGCCGGGATCCACCAAGCGGTCGATGCGGTCGCGGGCCGTCAGTTTGCCGCGCTTGCGATGCCGGTCCACCGCCACCGGCCCGCCGCCGCCGCGAACGTGCTCCAGCTTTGCCCGGAGCTCGTCCACGAGCGCCGCCATCGCCGCGGCGTTACGCTCGTAGTCCGCGGAGCGCCGGTCGATGCGGGTTACGAGGAGGCTCACGACCGCTGGTTTTAAGCCAGCGTGAGAATATCCATCCCTGGGAGTGCGCTGGGGCCATATCGCGTTATGATGCCATCGTGGCTGCTCAGACGAACGCCCCAATTTCGTACCGCCCGGCCGGCACGCTCGACGCGTCCGGCGCCCTGGCGCCGTACGCCGGCCCCTGGAACCGCCGCCTGGCGGCCCATCTCTTGCGCCGTGCCGGGTTCGGCGGGTCGCCGGCCGACGTCGATCGGTTCGCGGCGATGTCGCCGCGCGACGCGGTCGACTCGCTGGTCCGGTTCTCCGACGCGGGCCCGCTTCCGGCGCGACCTGCGCTCGAGGATCCGCCGGTCCCGCCTCGCGGTCTCTATCGCGGCTTCTTGGCCGGGATGGCCGCCGACGACGCGACCGCCGAGGCGCGCAAGGCGTTTCAGATGCAGCGCAATCAGAACCGCCGCCGCAACCTGATCTCGATGCAGACCTGGTGGCTGCAGCGCATGATCGCCTCGCAGTCGCCGCTCCAAGAGAAGATGACGCTCTTCTGGCACGGGCACTTCACCAGCTCGCCGGAGAAGGGCACCAGCGCGCAAGAGCTGCTGATGCAAAACCAGCTGTTCCGCGAATACGCACTCGGCAACGTCCGCGACCTGACGCTGCACGTCTCGCAGGACCCGGCGATGCTGCGGTACCTCGACAACAACGTCAACGCCAAGGCGCACCCCAACGAGAACTACGCCCGCGAGCTGATGGAGCTCTTCACGCTGGGGATCGGCAACTACACCGAACAGGACATCCGGGAGTCGGCGCGCGCGTTCACCGGCTGGACGTTCCGCCTCAGCCCCGACGGAACCGGCAATTTCATCGACAACAAGGCGCAGCACGACGACGGCACCAAGACGTTCCTGGGCCAGACCGGCAACTTCTCCGGTACGGACATCGTCAACATCATCTTCCGTCAGCCGGCGTCATCGCGCTGGTTCGCCAAGAAGCTGCTCGCGTTCTTCGTCTACATGGATCCCGAGCCTCAACTGATCGATCAGGTTGCGGCGCTGATCCGCAAGAACGACTTCGAGATGAAGCCGGTGATGGCGACGCTGCTGCACAGCAACGTGTTCTTCAGCGAGCGCGCCTACCGCGCGCTGGTGAAGAGCCCGGTCGAGTTCGTCGTCGGGACGCATCAGCTGTTCGGGATCAACGAGGTCGCGCCGGTCGAGCTCGCGACGATGCGCCAGATGGGGCAGATGCTGTTCTATCCGCCCAACGTCAAGGGCTGGGACGGCGGCGTGGCCTGGGTCAACAGCCAAACGATCCTGACCCGCGAAAACTTCGCCAACGGGGTCGCGAAGAGCCCGAAGATGATGGACGCCGCCGCCTGGATCGTGCCGGCGATGCGCTCGATGGACCCGCGCGGCGTCGCCAAGACGCTGACCGAGGCGATGCTGCAGGGCGACGTCTCGCCGGCCTCGGTCGCGCAGCTCGTCACCTACCTCGGCGGCTCGGGACAGACAGAGCTGGCGCAGCTCTCGATGGAAAACGTCGATGAACGCGTTCGCAATGCGGCCTACCTCACGATGGCGATGCCCGCCTACCAACTCGCATAGCACGGAAGAAGCAAGATGAAACGCACAGGATTCCTCCTCGGCGCACTCTCCGGACTCGCGGTCGTCGCGAACAACGACACGATCTTCTCGCAGGCGCTCGCGCAAACGGCGCTGCCGGGCCTGCCCGGCGGGAGCGACCGGATCTTGGTCGTCATCAACTTCCAGGGCGGCAACGACGGACTGAACACGGTCGTCCCGTTCGGAATGTCCGACTACTACCGCTACCGTCCGTCGCTGGGGATCGCGCAGAACGAAGTCCTGCGCATCGACGATACGTTCGGGCTCAACCCCGTGCTGGCGCCGTTCAAGAAGATGTACGACGGCGGGAACGTGGCGATCGTGCACGGCGTCGGCTACCCCGATCCGGATCACTCGCACTTCCGCTCGACCGAGATCTGGCAGACTGCGCAGCCGAAGAGCTACGAGTCGACCGGCTGGCTCGGGCGCTATCTCGACGACGCCGGGCTGCCCAAGGCGAACCTGTTCAATGCCGTCGCGATCAGCAACGTGCTGCCGGAGCTCCTGATCTCGAAGTCGACCGACGTTCCGGCGATCGACGCGCTCGCCTCGTACGGGCTGCGCAGCGACAAGACGAAGGGCAACAGCGAAGCGTTCCACGAGTTCGTCCGCGACACCACGGTACCGTTCCGCTCGCCGTTCCTGGCGCAGGTCGCCGAGATCGAAGACCACGCGCAGCGCGGCGCGCAAGAACTGCCGAAGCTGATCGCAGGCTACCAGCAGCAGGCGACCTATCCGGCGACCCCGCTCGGGCGCAGCCTCGCGCTCGCGGCGCAGATCGTCGGCTCGAAGCTCGGCACGCGCGTCCTGTACGTGCAGCACGGCTCGTTCGACACGCACGTTACGCAGAAGCAGACCCAGAACCGGCTGCTCGCCGACTTCGCGAACGCGATCGCCGCGTTCTACCAAGACCTGGCCGCGCACGGCAACGACAAGCGCGTGCTGACGATGACGTTCAGCGAGTTCGGCCGGCGCGCGGCGGAGAATGCGAGCCGCGGCACCGATCACGGCGAAGCGGCACCGGTGTTCATGATCGGCGGCGGCGTGAAGGGCGGCCTATACGGCCGGCATCCCGACCTCGGCCAGCTCAACGCCGGCAACCTCGCGTTCACGACCGACTTCCGCAGCGTCTACGCAACCGTCCTCGAGCGCTGGCTCGGCCGCCCCTCGGCCGCGATCGTCGGCGGCGGCTACACCCCGCTCCCAACGCTGCTCGCCTAGGGCGACGAACCCTCCCGAACCCGGACGACGCCTTTTCCGACGAGGCGTCGTTCGTGCAGATCGGCGATCGCCTGCGGCGCGTCGGCGAAGGCGTAGGTCGCGTCGACGTGCGGGTGCAGCTTCCCCGCGCGCATCATCGCGAAGAGGGCCTCGAAGTTCGCGCGGTTCCGCTCGGGGTAGCGCGCCGCCCAGTCGCCCCAGTAGACGCCCAGCACGTCGAGCTCTTTGAGCAAGATGCGGTTGGCGGGGATCTGCGGGATCGTGCCTCCCGCGAAGCCGACGACGAGCAATTGCGCGTCGCGGCCCGCCGCGCGCAGCGCGGCGTCGAACTGTTCGCCGCCGACGTTGTCGAGCGCGATGTCGATCCCGCCGCCGCTTGCAGCCTTGATCTGCTCGACGAGATCCGTCGCGCTCGCGTCGAGCACCACGTCGGCGCCCGCGCGCTTCGCCGCCGCCCGCTTCGCCTCGGAGCTGGCGCTCCCGACCACGTGCGCGCCGAGCGCCTTCGCGAGATCGATCGCCGCCGTTCCGACGCCGCCGCCGGCGCCGCTGACGTACAGCCGGTCGCCGGCGTGGAGTACCGCGCGGTCGACGAGCGCGTGATACGCGGTCCCGTACGTGAGCACCATCCCGGCCGCGGTGACGAAGTCGACTCCATCCGGCAGCAGGATCGTCGTCGCCGCGTTCGCCACCGCGCGCTCGGCGAAGCCGCCCATCACGCCGGCCGCGACGCGGTCGCCGATACGGATTCCTTCGACGCCCACGCCGACCGCGGCGACCACCCCGGCCGCCTCGACGCCGGGTGAGAACGGCAGCGGCGGCTTCACCTGATAGAGGCCCTGCACCAGCAGCACGTCCGGGAAGTTCACCCCGGCGGCGTGCACGTCGATGACGATCTGGCCGGGCCCGGGCTCCGGGTCCGGCGTCTCCGCCATCACCAGGCTCTGCGGCGGTCCGTACGCTCGGCACACAATCGCTTGCATGGAGCGCACGTTGCCAAGCGGGGCGAGCCGTTCCTCGTTCAGAAGCCCGCGAACCGCGATGAGCACCAATCACGAGCCAGCGGCGGTCCAGCCCGTCGCCTTTTCCAGTCTCGCCGATCTGCAGCAGGCGCAAGGCGCGCGGATCGGAGCGAGCGGCTGGATCACGGTGACGCAGGCGATGATCGACGAGTTCGCTGAACTCACCAACGACCGGCAGTGGATCCACGTCGATCCGGAACGCGCGCGCCGCGAGTCACCGCTCGGAACGACGATCGCCCACGGCTTTCTCACGCTGAGCCTGCTCTCGTCGATGATCGAGCAGTGCGTCAGCTTCCCGACCGCGCGGGCCGGCTACAACTACGGTTTCGACCGGGTGCGGTTCGTCGCGCCGGTCCCCGTGAACGCGCAGATTCGGGGCGTCTTCGCGATCGAGGACGTGCGCTCGATCGCGGGCGGCGCGGACGTCACCTGGCGCGTCAGCGTCGAAGTGCGTGACGCGCCCAAACCCGCGCTCATCGCGACCTGGCTCACGCGCACGCTCTTCGCCGCCGCCGCTCCGGGGTAAACGCGATGCTCGTCACTGCCGCGAGCGGCGTCGCGCCGCGGCGCCGCGATCTCGACTTTCAGCTCTTCGACGTGCTCGACGTCGAGGCGCTGCTGCACCTGCCGCACTTCGCCGAGCACGACCGTGCGACGCTCGCGGGCGTCCTCGACGCGGCGTACGAGGTCGCGGGCGACTACTTCTCGCCGACCGCTGCCGAGCTCGACGCGTTTGCGTTCCGGCTCGAGAACGGCGAGGTCGCGACGCCGGACTCCCTCAAGGCGGCGGTGCGCGCGTACGTTGATGCCGGCTTCATGGGCGCGACGTTTCCGGCCGAGCACGGCGGGCTGCAACTGCCCGCGACGCTCTCGTCGGCGGCCGCGATCGTGTTCACGGCCGCGAACGGCTCGGCGAATGCCTACGCCTTCCTGACGATCGGCGCGGCGCATCTCCTGGCGGCGTTCGGCGACGACGAGCAGCGCGAGCGCTGGATGAAACCGATGGTCGAAGGCCGCTACTTCGGCACGATGGCGCTTTCGGAGCCGCACGCGGGTTCCTCGCTCGGCGACATCACGACGCGCGCCGTCCCCGCCGGCGACGGGACGTACCGGCTCCACGGCAGCAAGATGTGGATCTCCGCCGCCGAGCACGACCTCTCGGAGAACATCGTCAACCTGGTCCTAGCGAAGCTGCCGGACGCGCCGCCCGGGGTGAAGGGCATCTCGCTCTTCATCGTGCCGAAGTTCTTGGTCGAGGCCGGCGGCGCGCGCGGCCGGCGCAACGGCGTGCACGTCACCGGGCTGAACCACAAGCTCGGACAGCGCGGCGTCGTCAACACGGTGCTGACGTTTGGCGACGACTGCGTCGGGTATCTGGTCGGCGCGCCGCACGACGGGATGCGGCAAATGTTCCACATGATGAACGAGGCGCGCATCGCGGTCGGCGCCGGCGCCGTCGCGCTGAGCCTGGCGGCGTACGAGTACTCGCTGGGCTACGCGAAGGAACGTCCGCAGGGGCGGCGTCTCACCGACAAGGACCCGCTGGCGCCGCCGGTCGCGATCGTCGAGCACGCCGACGTGCGCCGCATGCTGCTCAAGCAGAAGGCGATCGCGGAGGGCGGGCTCGGGCTCGTGCTGTACTGCTCGCGCCTCGTCGACACGGCGACGGCGTCGCAGGACGCGCGCGAGCGCGACGATGCGAACCTGCTGCTCGACGTGCTGACACCCGTCGCGAAGACGTGGCCGTCCGAGCGCGGGATCGAGTCGACCTCGCTGGCGATCCAGGTCCTCGGCGGCTACGGCTATTCGCCGGAGTACCCGGTCGAGCGGCACTTCCGCGATCAGCGCCTCAACCCGATCCACGAAGGCACCACCGGGATCCAAGGTCTCGACCTGCTCGGACGCAAGCTGCGCGTGAACGGCGGCGCCGGGCTGCAGCTGTTCCTCGATGCGATCGGTCGCGAGCTCGTCGCGGCCCGCGACGTCGAGGCGCTGCGTGAAGAGACGACCGCGCTGGCCGCGGCCTGCGAGGTGCTCGCCACGGTCACGCGCGCGCTGCTCGACGCGCAGATCGACCTCGGTGCCGAACGCGCGCTGGCCGAGTCGACGGCGTTTCTCGACGCGTTCGGAACGATCGCGGTCGCCTGGCGCTGGCTGGCGCAGGCGCGCGTCGCCGCAACCGCGCCTCCTGATGATTTCTATGCCGGGAAGCTCACCGCGTGCCGGTATTTCTTCCGCTACGAGCTCGCACCGGCGGTCGAGACGCTGCAGCGGCTCGCCGCGCTCGACGATCTGATCTTCACGGTGCGGCCAGGGATGCTGTGAGCTAGGCGTCGCCCGAGAGGGCCGGCATCAAGACGCGCAGCTGGAGCTGCTGTTGGATCGCTTCTTCATCGGAAGACTGGTTGGAACGTTCGGTGACCAGCATGTCGGAGCGGTGGCTGGGCTGTACGGGCGCTGCGTGGACCGCGGTGGGGATTGCCGCAACGGACGATGTCGCGACGGCCGGGGCCGGGGTGTTGGTTGCGAGCGCCGCGCCGAGCGCGAGCGACGCGAGTGAAACGAGGATCATGATTAGCCGCCTCCTGTGACGGGTTGCGGCATGAGCCGGTCGAGCTCGGCCTGCCACGAGCGCGAAATCTGGTCCGCGCTGAGTGCGTTGGTGAAGTCTGGGTGGAACGCGCGATCCGAACGCGCGTCTTGCCGCGGTGCTGAGGTTGACCGAGCGGCGTTGGCGACGCCGATCACGCGCAGCGTTGCGGCGGGCGGCGTGTCGGTGACGATCGACCCGACGGTGTGGCCGTCGGAGTCGACGATGGTGTATTGTGCGCCGAGTGCGACGAATGCCGCGACGGCGACGGCTTTGACGTTGGGTTTCAGCGTTGTTCTCCTCGAAACGGTGTTCCATCATTGGTACGCCGCCAAGGAGATCGTTGGTTCGTCGGGTGCAGTACGCGAACAGCAGCGCCGTCGAGAGGGCGGCGCGTTACGGGTTCGCCGCGGCGACGATCCGTTGCGCGTTCCCGATGATGACGCCCGCGTTCGTCGGGGTGACCCCGCGTAGCGCGTGCGCGACGTCCTGGGCGTTCGCGGCGGCGAGCTGCTCCATCGTCGTGATCCCGGCCTGCGCGAGCGCGCTCGCCCGGGACGCCCCGATCCCCGGCACGGCGGTCAGCGGCGGCAGCGGTTGCGCTGTGGCGAGAGAGGCTGCCGTCTGGGGGGGCGCCGCGGCGATGACGACCGCCGGCTGCATGACCTCGGCTGCCGTCGCGAACGCCGTCCCCAGCGTCACGGTTCCGCCGCCGCGCACCATCGTCGTTCCGCAGGTCGCGCACGTTCCGACGGTTACCGGCCGGCCGGCCGGCGTGGCCGTCGTGGTCGGGTGCTGCATCGTCCGATTCGCATTGCAGCACGAGCAATAGCATTGGTCGTCGGCACCGCCCTCGCCGGGCGCCTGATCGGCCGGAGTCGGCGTGCAGAGCCCGCCCGCCGGGACGGGCGGCGCCGAGGGTGCGACGCGTTCGTACGCGACGACGGCTTGCGAGACGCGCAGCTGACCGGGCGCCTGCGCGATGAACGAGACCGGCACGTCAACCTTCGCGAGCGGCCGCACCGCAAGCGCGCGCAGCTCGAGCGCCGTCGAGGGCGGCAGCCGAAGGCGTACGTTCGCCTTCGCGGCGTTCGGCGGCAGAGCGATCTCGGCGGGATGCTGCTCGAAGTCCGACGGGTCGACCGTGATGCTCGTCGCGGTGCCGGCCGGCGAACCGTCGCTCGCGACGAACTCGATTGCGACCGACGGCGGGGTCGTCGCTGCCTCGGCGCGCGCGGCGAGTTCGACGTACAGCGGCGCCCCCGGCGCGACGGCGACGGTCTGCGTCAGCTCGACGGTCTGCGTACCGGGATTGCTTAGCCGCGTCACGCCGCTCGCGTTGCGCGTCACGCCGAAGGTTGCGCGCGCGGCCGCGGGCGCCACCGACCACCCCGAGGGCAACCCGTCGGTGCCGATCTGCTGCAGATCGCCGTTCGTCACCGCGTCGGTGCTGCCCATCAGCGAGACCGAACCCAGCGCGATAACCGTGCCCGGCGCGGCGCGGAAGCGCACTTCGGCCTGCGTCGCGCCGGGCGGCGCCTGCAGCGGCGCGCGCCGGCGCGCCGCCGCCGTCGAACGCGTCTGCGCGATCGGGAACGAGTCGGTGCGCACAACGCCGCAGGCGCCGTCGAGCCAGAAGACTTCCGCGACGGCGTCGCCCGCCGCGCTCGGAACAACCGCTGCAGCGTCGGCGGAGAAGCTGAACACGTAGCCGCAGCTGCCGATTGGGACGACCTGCGAGATGCTCGCGCTGCTCGCGTCGGGGCCCCGTTCCGGGTTGCCGACCACGACCGTCGGTGGATCGCCGCGTTTCGGCGCAAGTTGCACGTTGCCACTCGCGGTCCAGTCCGCCGGCGTCAGCGTGCCGACCGGGATCGACGCGAGCCTCGCCCGCGTGCCGTCGGCGACGTAGAGGCGGCTGCCGGACGCCGTTACGCCGAGCGTCACCGGGGCAGTCGGCGTCGTCGGGAGCGGTACCGCGAACTGCGTCGGCGGTCCGGTGAACGCGAGGCGCGCGAGGTCGATCACCGCGATCGACTGCGCGCCGGCGTCGGCAGTGAGGACGTATGCGCGCGCGCCGTCAGGCGAGACCGCCGCCGCTTGAGGCGTGCCGGACGGGATGGCGAGCGAACGCACCACCGACGCCGACGCGACATCGACGACGAACGCCGTCGGTGTGCTTGCGTCGAGCACGATGACGCGCCGGCCGTCCGGCGTGACGGCGAGCCCGACGAGATTCGTGCCGAGCGGGAGCGATGTTTGGACGGCGAGCGACGGCGCCGCGAGCACGAGCAACTGCGGCCTCGTCTGCGCGTCCAGCACGTAGATCAGCGTCCCGTCCGGCGAGACCGCGAGCCCGCGCGGGTTCGCGGACGCGGTCGCCGTCGTGCTCAGCGTTTGCTGCGTCGCTGCTGCGGTGGCGAGTGCGTCGGTCGCGAGCGCCGCGACGCCGCTCGCCGACGCGACGTACAGATATGCGCCGTCGGGTCCGAGCGTGCCGAACGCGCCGGGGCTGAAAGACTTGGTGGCGACCGCGCCGAGATCGGTGCGCGACGCAACGTCGATGACGTGTACGCCGCTTGCCGTGCCGACGTAGACGCGTGCGCCGTCGGGGCTCGCCGCAGCGAACAGCGGGACGCCCCCCACCAGCGTGATCGGCGCGCCGGCGAGCGCGTCGCGCAGCACGTCGACGATGACGAGCTGCGACGCAACGCCGGCGCCGGCGTACGCGAGTTGGCCGTCGGGCGAGAACGCCAGCGCGCCGGTCGCGTTCGCCGTTGTGAAGACGGGCGCCGCGCCGAGATCGCTGCCGAGCTGCAGCCACTGCCGGAAATCGCCGTTGGCGATGTGCTCCGCTTGCGAGCACGGCTGCGGTGCCGTTTGGGCAAGATAGTGGTTGAACGCGTCGGCGAGCTCGGGCAGATCGAGCGCGAAGTCGATGCGGTTCAGCGGTTGATAGCGGTCGAGCTTCACCCGCGCCGCGCCCGCGCCGCTCCCCACCTGCACCTCGATCGGAACCTGGTAGCGCGCGGGCTGATAGCGGAAGCGGAACAGCGAGGTCAGCGTCAGCGGCTGCGTCGTCGCCCGCCACGACAGTCCGCCGTCGGTGGTCTGCTGCATCACCGGCAGCGGTTTCGCGGTCTTTGCCGGCACCGCGAGCGCCGCCGCGTTCCACGTCACCTGACCGTCGTAGCTTTGCAGCACGAGCCAGTAGCGCGTCGCCAGGCCGTCGCTGGCGAAGTGGAACTCCTTGGGCAGCGGGACGCTGACCCAGGTGGGCGCCGGCGACGGGCTGCTCTGCAGCGGAAACGCGACGGCACCGCCGATCAGCGAGTTGCCGTCCGGCTTGCCGTCGAGATCGGCGCGCAGATCGAGCGCGAGGTTCGCCGTGCGCGTGATGCCGGTCAGCGACAGGTCGATCGCGGCCGCCGAGACCGGCGTGTCGACCTCGATGATCTGCCCGAGCGAGAGCGTCGGCGAGATCGTCGCGCCGCCGCCGGGGGCGACCTCGCCGGTCGGCGCGCCATAGCCTTGGACGATCCGCGTCTCGGCAAACGAGCCGGAGACGCGCGCGGTCGTCGCGCCGGGGACGACGCGCGCGTCGGACGGCAGCGTGGCGCTGAGCTGCTGCGGCGCGTTCGCGACCGTTCCGACGTCGAAGGGCAGCGTCGTCTCGGGCAGCCCGTTCGGCGTCGCTATCACGGTGTTCAGGTAGGCGATGTCGAGCGTGACCGATAGGCGCGCGAGCGTGTCGGAATGCACGACGAGCGGGACGAGGTAGTAGCCGTTCTCGAACGCCGCCGTGGCGAGAAACGCCTGCAGCAGCGCGGCGAAATCCGGCGAGGTGTCGGGCGCGGCCAGCTCGCCCGGGCGCGCCCAGAACGGCGCCATCTTGCCCAAGCGCACGGTCAGGTTCGCGGGCGTCGAGCGGATCGTCACCGTGCTCGTGGTCGGCCCGAGGTTGTCGGTCTTCGCGGTGAGCTTGAATTTGGAGACGGTAAGCCCCGGCAGCGTTCCGTCGGTGACCGTGAACGCAGTGGGATCCGACGGCGTGAGGATCGCCCCTTTTTCGTTGATCTGCACGTAGACGCCGCCCAGATCGACCTGCAGCTCCGCGTCGGTGAGGTTCGTTCCGGTCATCGCAGCGAGCGTGCGGCGCTTGTGAAAGTCGATCTCGACGAACGTTCCGGCGCCGCCGTTGACCGGGATCTTCGTCGCGCCCAGCGTGCGCGCCGCGTCGGTCGGATCGGCGAAGTCGATCCGCTCCTCGAACAGCGTGCCGGTCGGACCGGCGACAGGCGTGACGGTGATGCGCGCCCGCGTGATGCGTGCGCCCACCGGGACGCTGCGCAGCAGCAGCGTTCGCTCGCCCTCGAAGGCGCGCGCGCTCCCGTCATAGCCGTCGCTGGGATCCATGGAGTCTCTCGTCCTATGCTCCGGCGATCACGCTTTCATGATCGTCATGACGACGAGCTCGGTCTTGAGCGCGTCGGGAACGTTCGGCTGCAGTATCGGATCGGCGATCAGCGCCAGCGCGACGGTATTGTAGTCGAGCTGAACGACCTCGACCTGCGTGGGCGCCGGGTAGTCGAATGCCGAGAGCTGTCGCTGCTGGGGCGTCTTGACGACCGGACCGGCAGCACCCAGGTTGACGTTCGAGATCGCGACCGTGCTCGGGTCGGTTGCCGGGTAGTTGATCGTTTTGCGCGGCAGCATCTTGAACCAGATGTGGTCCCAGTCGCCGCGGTCCTTGAGGTCCTTGATCGTGCGCAGCTCGCCGCAGCACTTCTCGAACCAGAACGAGTGGCAGTACTGCGCCGGGTCGAAGGTGTCGTTCGGGCTGCCGAACAGCGCCGTCCAGAACGAGGTCACCAGCTCGTCGATCGTCGTCCCGTCCTTGCTGGTATCGACGTTGAACTCGCTGAGCATGTCCTTGAAGGGGATGCGGTACTGCGGAATCCGCTGGTCCTCGATCGTCACCGAGACGACCGATGTCGAGGTTGTCGAGACTCCGTTCGCGCCCGTCGTCGTAACCGTCTCGTTGCCGCGGATCACCTTCTCGCTCTCGTGGTAGAGGAAGAAGTTGACGTACTCGACGATCGCGTCGGTGGCCGTCTCGCCCTGCGCGCAGACGACTTGGAAGTACTCGAGCTGGTAGACGTCGACGACCGGCTCCGCGCCGAGGTTGTGCTTGATCACCGTCGGCTGGTGGACCTTGAGCCGATTGAACGTGCGCATGTATCCGGTGCGTCCTGGAATCATAGCCTTCACTTTCTCGAGGATCTGGTTCGTGAGCTGATCGACGTTCAGGCCGTCGACCGTGCCGGCGTCGTCGGCGTGCTTGACCGTCGTGATCCCGCCGATCGAGGTCTGGATCTGCTGCGCGATATCTTTCTTGACGTCTTCCTGGACGGTGTTGAAAAGGTCGGCAGTGATCAGATCGCCCGGGTTCACTTTGAGGTACAGCGTCGCGTCGGTTGGCATGGCTGTTCTCCTGTTTGGTTACGATAAGACCGGTTGCGCGCGGTCGCGCGAAACGTCGGCCCGCACGCCGGCCGCTTTCGCTTGCAGCACGCCGACCGGGCGAGGGGTGAGGATCTGCGCGGTGAGGGCGGGGAGCGGATCGTCGCTCGGCGCGATGATGCGCCCGGCGAGTGCGGTCATACGGCCGTTCTCGAAGCGTGCTCCGGCGAAGCCGATGGTGACGTCGAAGCGCGCGGGGCCGGCGTTGCGAGCGGTGACCGCGATCGCGTTTCCCCAGGTGCCGACGCTGACGGCGGTGAGCCGGTAGTAACCGGCGACGCCCTTCTCGGTGAGGTAGAGCTGCGCCGGCGCGGTCGCCGTGCCGTTTGCGAGAAACCGCTCGCGCGGCTGCTGGAACGGCATGACGTAGCCCTCGAACCCGATCGGCACGACGTCGACGTGGTCGACCGTGACCAGCGCGCTGTTCACCCGCTTCGGGAAGCTATCCGGGTCGGCCGGCGGATCGAACACGACGCCGTCGTACGTCTCCGGCGCGGCGCCGGCCGTCGCGAACCGCCCGCGGTCGAAGCGCGCGCCGAACTCGTCGGGGAGGTCGGCGGGCAAATTGACGGTGAACGCGCCGGGCGCGAAGTGGCGGTAGCGCGCGCGCGCGAGGAGCGGCGGCTCGGGGAGCGGGGGCGCGCCGGCGAAGAGCGTCTGCATGGTGCGCGGCGGCGTCGTGCGCGAGAACATGCTTATGTCGAAGATTCCGTACTCGCGGCACGTCCCGCCGGCAAACGTTGCTTCGTCGAAGCGCGCACGGTCGAAGCGCGCGCCCTCGCAGTCGAGGTAGATCCAGCTCGACGTGCCGACCGGCAGGTGCAGCACCGCACCTTTGTCGGTCTCGAGCGCGCGCACGAGCAGCGAGCTCTGCGCGATGCGCGCTGCCAGCGACGGTGCGGCGACATCGGCTCCCGCGCCGATCGCGACCGCGGCGTACGTCTCGGTGCTCGGCGGCGCGTCGTCGGGCGAGTACGCGAGCGCGACGTCGAAGAGCCGGACGACGCTGCTCGCGACGAGCACCGCCGGCTGCGCCGGCTCTTCGAACAGCGATCCGGTGACGGCGACGACGGAGCCGCCGTACGGTTCGAGCGCAAGCGCGGCATCGTGCGCGCGTACCTCGGCGACGACCGCGTTCGCCGCGTCGACGAGCTGGAAGCCGCCGGCGGCGGCGACGAGCCGGCCGACGGCGCGCACGCCGCTGCCGGCCGGTGCCGGCGCGGCGAACGCGCTCGTCTCGGCGACGCGAACCGTGATCCCCGAGCGTTGCCCGAGCGCGCGCAGCTGGGCAGTGAACGGTGCAAGCGCGTCGTCGAGCACGAGCGCTTCGCCGGATTGCACGCGGCGCAGATGCCGCGCGCCGGCGAACGGCACGAACGCGTGCTCGCCGATTGGCGCGGCGATCACTGCGCGCGGCGGGACCGCGACGAGCGTGCCGTCGCCGCGGCGCCGCTCGGCGAGGAGTCCGGCGGGTTGCGCCGGCGCGACGCGGACCGACTCGTCGAGCCCGATCGTCGTCGCGAGCCGCAGCCGCAGCCCGGTTGCCGGATCGACCAGCTCGACGCCTTCGGCACCGGACGGCGCGCGCAGCGTCAGCTCGAGCGTGCTCGCGAGCGCGCCGGCGTTCTTCACGCTCAGCCGCTCGCTGTAGCGCAGCGACTGCTCCGGCTCGTCGCGCCACTCCGGCGGGTACTCGATCACCTCGATCGCGCGCACCGGCCACAGCTCGACGCTGCTGCTCTCGCCGCTCGTCGGCGAGGTCAGCTGCAGCCGCTCGTCGGCGGTCGCTGCGGCGAGCCGGGGCACTACCGCATTGATCTTCGTGATGACTTCTGCGAGCGCAGTGCGGTCGGGCGCGGTGCCGGCGACGTCGATCTCGACCGGCGCGCCGCCGTCGACGGCGAGCTGCAAGACGCTCTGCTCGGCGAGGTTCACCGGCGCCAGCAGGTCGACGGTTCCGGTCAGCGTCGCTGCGGCAGCCGCGGTGCCGCTCGCCGCCGCCGGTACGCTGCCGAACAGCGCGGCGCGCGCGTCGCCGCTAGCTGGTGCGACGACGTCGATGCGCGCGGCCAGACCGATGCTCGCCGAGGTCAGGATGACGTGCGCGCCGTCGTGCGAGGCCAGTCCAGACGCCGCTTTGTTCACCGCGGCGACGATCTCGTCGAGCGTCGTCGCGGCCGGGACTGCGCCGGCGAGGTCGACGTCGGCGGCGGGGGCGCCGTCGATACCGAGCCCGGCGAAGCGGGTGACCTGGAGATCGAGCGGCGCCTGCAGCGCCGCGCCGACGATGCGCGCCGGCTGCGCGTCCGCGCCGTGGTATTCGCGCGCGCCGCTGATGCCCAGGATCGCGCCCGTTGCATCGTTCGCGCTCGGGACGCCGATCTCGAGCCGGCTCGCCGCGCCGTGCACGAGCGAGCCGATCACGACGTGCTTGCCGTCGGTCGACGCGACCGCCGCGCCCAGCGCGTGGTTGATGTTCAGGCAGATCTGGTTGAGCGAGGTGTGCGCCGGATTCGGGCCGGCGCAGGCGACCTCGACCAGCGCGCCGCCGTCGACTGCGAGCGCGAGCCGGGCGGCGGCGCTCAGGTCGACGCCGCCGCTCAAGTCCTTCGTGCCGCGAAAGACGACGCCGGCGGCGTCCACGCCGCGCGCGTGGCGCGGTCCGCCGAACAGCACGCCGAGCGCGCTGCCGCCCGCGGCGAACGCGAGCGCGCTCGCCGCGCCGGTGGTCGGCGAGGTGAGCGTGAGCGTGCGGCCGTCGCTCGACGCGATCCCCGCGCCGAGCACGGCGCCGATCGCATCGACGATCTCGCTGACGACGGCGGCGCGCGGCCGCGCGCTCCTCGCCGCGCAGTCGACGTCGACGAACGGGCCGCCGTCCACCGCGACGCGCAGCGCGCGCGCCGCGCTCAGATCGACGCCGCGGCTCAAGTCCTTCGTGCCGGAGACTCGCGCCCCGGACGGTGCCGTTCCGGCAGCGAGCGCGCGCGGCATCCCGAACAGCTTCGAGGCGGCGTCGTCGGTGATGAACGCGCGCGAGACGAAGCGCCGCTCGCGCGGCTCCTCGATCGGCAGCACCGCGACGCGGCTCGGTCCGCCGAGCGTCGGCGAGGTCAGCGTGATGCGGCTGCCGTCGGTCGTGGCGACCGTCGTGCCGAACGCGGCGTCGATCGCATCCGCGATCTGCTCCGGCGTCGCGAGCCGGCTCTTCGCGTTCTGGTCGAACGGCACCGCAGCGCGCAGGTCGACGGTGCGCGGCGGCGCGCCGTCGAACGCGATGCGCAGCAGCCGAGCCGTGCCGACGTCGATCTTTGCCGAGAGGTCCGGCGTGCCGGTCAGGTGCGCGCGCGCCGGCGCCGCGCCGGCGAAGCGGCGCGGCACGACGCCGAAGATCGTCGCCGCGGCGTCGCCCGCGCCCGCCGAGAGAAACGCGATCTCGCCGCTCGGCCCGCTGTTGTGCGAGCGCAGCGTGACGACGTGTCCGTCCTGAAACGCGAGCTGCTCGCCGAGCGCGGCGTCGATCGCGTTGACGACCTCGTTGAGCTGCGTCGCCGCCGGGTTCGCGCCGGCGCAGTCGATCGTCACCGGCGGCGCGCCGTCGAGCGCGAGCTGGAGCAGCGAGCCGGCGCTCAGGTCGAACCCCGCCGCGCCGTCGCGCGTCCCGGTGACGCGCGCGGGCTGCGCGTCGCGCCCCGCGGTGAGCAGCGGCGGCGCGCCGAACAGCCGCGCGGTCGTGTCTTGTCCGGCCGGCGGCTCGAACGCGATGCTCGCGCCGAAGCCGGTCGACGGCGAGGTCAGGGTGAGAAACCGGCCGTCGTTCGAGGCGAGCGCGAACCCGGCTTGCGCGTTGAGCTCGGCGGTGATCTCTGCGAGCGTCTTGGGCGCGGGCGTGCCCGCGCAGTCGAGCTCGAGCGAGAGCGTGCCGTCGATCAGTAGGCGCAGGTAGCGCGGCGCGCCCGGCGCGCTGAAGCCGACGCCGGCGTCGAGCGGGACGGTGCCGGTGACGCTCGCCCCGGTCGCGGCGCGACCGCGGTAGCGCCGCCGCACCAGGCCGAGCAGCGCCGGTGCCGCGTCGTCGTCCGCGTCGGCGAGCTCCAGGCTGCTCGTCGCGCCGATCGTGCTCGACTCGAGCACGAGCCGACCCGCGTCGATCCGCGCGCTCAGCATCGGCACGGCGGCGCCGATCGCCTGCGCGACGTTCGCCGCGAACGTTGCCGGCGGGTCGTTCGCGTGCGCGGAGAGGTCGACGTTGACCGGCGCGGCGCCGTCGACCGCCAGGTGCACGTGCGCGCCGTCGCGCAGGTCGGCGCCCTCGCGCAGGTCGACCGTGCCGGCGATGCGCGCGGCCTGCGACGGCACGCCGCCGGCGGTCCGCGCGCGCGCGCCGAAGATCGCCGCGGCGGCGTCGTCGCCGCGCGCCACGACGTCGGTCAAGGGCGCGCCGCCCCGCCGCCACCACACGTCGAGCTGCGTGTAGTCGTCGGCGATGTGCAGCCCGAGCGCCTCGGCCACGATGCGCATGATCCCCTGCACGGTCGTCGTGCCGTCGAGGAACGTGCGCACGTAGCGCTTGAGGTGCTCGCGGAACTGCTCGACGGTCTCGTCGGCGGCGAGCGGCGGGCACGCCGCGTTGCCGGGGACCGGGATCGGGGTCGCGTTGCGCGGCGCCAGGCCGTAGAGCGCGGCTATGCACGCCAGGTCTTGGATGTTGTCGGCGCCGTGGTCGGCGAGGTCGACCCAGTGCGCGATCATGATCGAGGCCGACGCGTTCTCGGCCTGCTGCAGCTCGTTGCCGAACGCGTCGACGACCGAGTACAGCGTGTTGGGACGCGGCAAGGCGCGGAACGTGCGCGGAAGATACCCTAAGATGCGGTCGGTCTTGGTCGGCATCTCACTGCTCGGCCAGGACGATGTCCGCCGGCTCGATGTCGAGCGCGATCGTCCAGTTCGACTCGCCGTTCACGACCGCGACCACCGAGAACGTCGCCGCCTCGATCTCCTCGTCGGTCGCGCGCGCGCCGCTCGGCCCTTGCACGAGATCGCGGTCGGCGATGCGGTCGCCGCCGAACACCGGTGGCGCGGTCGCGCTCAGCACGCCGGCGAGCGCGGCGCGCAGTGCGGCGAGATCGCCGGGCGGCGCCGCTTGCGCCGCGATGAGGAGCGCTTCGAGCAACGGATCGGTCGTGGGGCTGCCCACGTCCGCGTACCACGCCATCACGTCGACGATCTTGACTTTCTTGGGATCGCCGATCTCTTTGACGTTCTTCACGATCGCCGCGAGCAGGTCGGCGGCGACCAGCGGCGCGCCGGCCGCGAGGCCGTCGACGTAGCCTTGGATCGCGGCGACGATCTCGCCGACGAGCTTCACCTTGCCGGGGGCGGTCAAACCGGGCGCGATCGTTGCGACGAGCTTCGGCTTGACGAAAACGTACCGCGCGACGAGCGTCGCCTGCACGCCGGCCGCGCGCACTTCCTGGACCGCGCCCTGCAAGCTGACGAAGCGCTCGGGCTTCGTGTCGACCAGCAGGTACACCGTGCCTGGATCGGAGCGCTTCTCCGGCGCGCTCGCCGGATCGCGAATCTCGAGCAGCGTCGCGTGCTCGTCCCAGACCGCCTGCGCGAGCGCGGCGATCGTGCCTTTGCCGATGCTCTGCAGCTTCGCCTTCGCGCGCGAACGCAGGTCGTCGTCGGTCTCGTCGGCCGCCCCGAGAACCGTCGGGTCGAAGTTCGTGATGCGCGCGATCCCGACGATCGAGCCGGCGAGCGTCGTGATCGCGTTCGCCGGAACGATCCCGGCTGGGCCTTTGAAGCCGTCGTCGGCGCGCACCGGGATGTCGATCCGCACCTGGCCGCGCTGCAGCGTCCGCTCCTCGGCGGTCACGAACGCCGCGTCGCCCTTGGTGGTGCTCAGGTGCGTCCCTTGCGGCACGGTGATCGCGCCGTCGGGGACCGCCGGGTCGCGGAAGAACGTCACCAGGCCCGCGGCGTACTCTTTGGTCTTGCGCACGACGTCGAGGATCGAGACGACGAGGTCGAGCGAGCCGCCGGTCGCGGTGTCGACGAAGCCGGCGAGGTACGCGAGCTCGATCTGCTGGTAGACGGTCGCGATCTCGCGGCCGATCGCCTCGCTCAGCGTGCGCGTCACGCTGCCGACGTTTATGTCGGTCAGCGGCGAGAGGCTGTTGACCTTCACGTAGTCGACGAAGAAGATCGTCTCGTCGTCCGGCCAGGCGCCGCCCGTCTGCCAGACGATCGCGTTGTCGCCGGCGGAGAAAACGTAGTCGATATCGCCCGTGAAGCTGTACCGCACGACCGACGGCACGCCGTTCACCGTCACGTGGCGCGTCCCGATGACGCTGCGCACCGTGCTCGCCGGCTGCGCGAGCTTGTAGAGCGTCTCCTTGACGTCGAAGAAGATCTGCTCGTTGACCACGCCGCCCACGACGGCGGTCAGGATGTCGTCGATGACCTCCTGGTACGGCCGTTCGATCAGCGCGGCGGTGTCGGGCTTCACGGGCTGACCGCAGCGCCGGAGTACACCGCGAAGACGAAGTCGAGCGGCGTCGGGCCGTCGATCGCGATGAGCTTGACCGCGACGTCGACGCGCGTGCGGTCGGCCGGGTTCTGCGTCGCCGTCACCGAGAGAACGCGCTTCACCCGCGGCTCGGCGCCGAGCGCCTCGAGCGTGTAGAGCTTGGCGAGGTTGCGCCGCGTCTGGTCGTTGAGCTCGCCGATCAGCTCGTAGAGACGCGAGCCGTAGTCGGGATGGCCGAGGATCGCGAGCTCGCCGCGCCGCGTCACGAACCGCAGCAGCAGCGCCTGCTGAAGGTTCTCACGCCCGGCGATCGTCTCCAGATCGATCGGGTCGCTGTCGAAGGACGCCGTGACGGCGCGCTTCGTGATGAAGAGGTCGCTGCCCGCATCGCGATCGTTCTGACGTTCCAAGTCCCCGAGCAGTCTCAGATCCGCTCCGAATAGCTCAACTGCTGTGGCCATGCATCTCCACGCGACGGGCATCCACCGTGTCGCAAGACAGCATACGCGAAAGTACGCCGCGCGCTCACTAGGGTAATCCCCAGTCGTAAGCCGCGCGTCGTTACGACTGGGGATTACCACAGTGACCGCGCGCCGTGCCGCGTGTAGTGTGGAGCGCACACGCCGGATGAGCCCAGGAACGTAACAGATGCCGCCACCCGCTGCGCCAACGCTCGATACCGCGGTTCAAGCCATGCTCGGCATTCTGTCCGCATATCTGCCGGCGCCCGCCGGACCACTGCCCGCCCCGACGATCTCGGTGACGAGCCTGACCGAACGCACCGCCGGGATGGGAAATTATCGTGGCACCGAGGCGCGCGGCGAATTTCCCGCCGTCGAGCTCAAAGGGATCCGCGTCGACGCGGTCACGCGCTTTCAGCTGTGGGCGCAGGATCCCGCGCAGGCCGACACCGACGTCACCGCGCTCGCCTCGCAGCTCGCCGTCGACGCCGACACGCTGTGGGGCAAGGGCTTCCTGAAGTTCACGCTCGACGCCGTGCCGCCGGCCGAGGTGATCCCCTCGCTGACCGCGTGGCGCAAGCACGCCGACTACCGCGTGCTGTTCGAGTACGCGTACACCGACGCCGGCACGGACAGCTTGATCGCGCAGATTCCGATCGACATCGACGGCGAGAAGACGCTCGTCACCGACGAGATGACGCGCTGGGACCAGGAGCATGCACCGGCGCTCGTCGTGCGCGGCCCGTTCACGGCCGGCACGCTCTCGCTGCTGCTCTTCGTTCCGGGCGTGAAGCCGACCGGCAGCGTCACGGTGACGCGCACGTTCGACGGCGCGGTCGGCCTCCCACCGACGCATCCGAATCTCGCCGATTTTCTCACCGCGGTCGCCGGCCCGGCGCCGGCGCAGCGCCACGCGAGCGTCACGTTCGCGACGTTCGGCGACTTCGTCACGCTCCCGATCGCCGTCAACGACGGCAACGACTTCGCGATGGGCGATTGGAACAACGACCTCTTGCCCGACATGTACGAGCCCCGGCGGATCCCGCTCGGCGCGGGGATCGCGCTGCCGCGGCCCGAGGACCGGCTCGAAGTAGCCTATCAACCACCCCCGCTCGACAACACCGCGGTCATGTACATGCGCGCCGCGCGCGGACAGTAAGGAGAGACGGACAGATGGCCGAGATGATCCTACCCGGCACCTATATCGACGTGCGGCCCGAAGGGCTGATCGCTCCCGGTCAGATCACCGTCGGCAACATCGGCGTGATCGGCACGGCGGCGAAGGGCCCGATCGGCGTCCCGCAGCTGCTCGGCAGCATGCAGGACGCGCTGCAGACCTTCTACGCGTACGACTCCTGGATCGACCCGTCGACGCTCAAGAAGCGCGACAACGAACTGACGCTCACGCGCGCGCTCGAGCTCGCATTCAACTTCGGCGGCAACATCGTGTACGCCGTGCGCGTCGCGGATACGACGACGGCGGCCAAGGCCGTGAGTGCGACGTACGTCGTCCCGGCGGCGACGGGCGGAATGACCAGCGCGACGCTGACCGCCAAGTCGGAGGGAACGTGGGCGAACGACGGGCTGGGCGTCAACGTCGCTGCAGCGCAGCAGGACGCCTACGTGCGCAACCAAGACGTGTCGCCCGGGGCAGACACTGTCGGCGGAACCGCATTGCCGCTCGGGCGCACGCCGAAGCAGAGCGCGCGCAATCGCGTTACGCACCACAACGACGCGAGCGGAACGACGCAGACGCTGACCGTCATCCCCAGCGGCGTGCCGGGAGCCGGTGCGGCTGTGTTCGCGGGCGGGACCGTCACGCTCGGCGACTTCGTCGCGCAATCGGATAAGGTCTACGTGTCGTACGCGGTCGACGCGACCAATGCGAAGACCGTCACGCTGCAGCTCGATCGCGCGCAGGAGACCTACACGGTCGTCGACGGAACGGACCTCGTCGCGCAGATCAACGACCCACAGACCGGATCGGCCTGGGCCACCGCGGCGGCCGGTACGAAACCGGACGATCTTCCGGCGGTGACGGCGCAGCCGCCGAACTCGCCGCCCGTCTTCGCCGCCTTCAAGGGCGGCACGAACGGCGAGATCGCGGCGGACTACCAAGCCGGTCTCGACGCGCTCCTCAACCAGCAGGCGCACATCATCGTCGCCGCGGGGCAGGACGACAGCTTCGGGAACCGGCTCGACGCGGACGTGCAGAAGGCTTCGACCGACGCCATCAAGCGCGACCGGATCGCCGTCGTCGGCTCCAGGCTGATGCAGCAAAACCAGCTCGAGACCTCGTTCGATCAGATCATCGGGCACAACCTCGACAGCGACCGCGTGATCTTCGTCGCGCCGGGGATGAAGACGACCGACGTGCCCACCGGGACCGAGGTGACGCTGCCGGGTGCGTACACGGCGGCCGCGTTCGCCGGGCTGCTCAGCAGCCTTCCGCCGCAGGCGAGCCCGACCAACAAGACGCTCGCGGTCGACGACCTCGAGACGCACTTCGACGCCGCGCACCTCACGCTGCTGGTCGAGAACCGCGTCCTCGCGCTCGAGCAGAAGCAAGGCTTCCACGTCGTCCGCGGGATCACGACGACGACCGGCGGCGCGTTCGCGCAGATCACGACCCGGCGCATCGTCGACTACGCCAAGTACGGCGTGCGCTCCGCGGCCGACCCGTACATCGGCCTGCTGAACAACGAGCGCGTGCGCAGCGCGCTCGCGGCGACGCTCCGCAGCTTCCTCGCCGGGATGGTGCAGGACGAGATGCTCGAGAGCTACGACGTCAGCGTCACGGCGACGCGCGCGGAGGAGATCCGAGGGATCGTCAACGTCACGATGACGCTCCGGCCGGTCTTCAGCATCGACTTCATCCAAGTCACCATGTTCCTGCAGTAAGGAGTGTTCCAGCGATGGCCGACAACGTCTTCACCGGAAAGAACGGGACGCTCACGCTGAGCGCCAACACGGGAACGCCCGAGGGCGCGCACGCCGGCGCGGTGTTCACCACGTACAACCCGACCAACGCCACGGCGCCCGTGATCGCGCGCGTCACCAACGTCGAGGTGTACGTGCAGACCGCGCTCGAGGAGTTTCACGAGATCGGGCGGCGGCACGCGGTCTCGCTCCATCCTGGCGACATCCGCATCAGCGGCAAGCTGGGCCGCGCGTACGTCAACGGTCAGCTGCTGTACCTGCTGCTCGGCAAAGGCGCGCTCGCCGCGCGCCAGAACGAGCCGTACGTCCAACCGGTCTTTCAGCTCAAGCTCGACCTCAACGATCCGGCCACCGCCGCCGCGTCGTCGGGCGGCACCACGCCGCCCGCGCAGTGCGAGCTGGTCGTCGACGGCGTGAAGCTCGAGAACTGGGTGCAGGCGATCCCCGAAGAGGGGTTCGTGATGGAGAACGTCACGTTCAAGGGGCTCACGATCAGCATCAACGACGCCGGCTTGACGCCGACGTTCACGTAAGGCCGGAGCATTCGCGGCGGTGTCGCTCTCGCTCGAACAACTGCTCGCCGGCGGCTCGGCGACGCAGGTCGTCGACATCCCGCTCGAGCTGCTGCACCAAGCCGACGGCGCAGCGGACGCGCAGGTCACCGTGCGCCCGCTCACCGTGCGCGACCTGCAGCTGATCGCCGGCGCGGTGCGCGACGACGAGGGCCTCTCGGCGGCGCTGATGATCCAGCAGGCCGTCGTCGAGCCGGCGCTGCGTGCCGAGCAGATCGCGGCGATGCCCGCCGGGCTGGCGCGCTTTCTGGTCGACCGCATCAACGCGATCAGCGGGATCGATACGCCGCAGAACGCGCTCGAAGAGCTCGTGCAAGCGCCGCTCGCGAAGGCGTGCTTCGTTCTCGCCAAAGAGTTCGGCTGGACCCCCGAACAGGTCAGCGGGATGACGATCGGACAGATCCTGCTGTACCTCGAGATGATGCGCGGCGGCGGCGAGGGCCGATGACGACGCAGTGCGCGCACCTGCTCGCAGGCGGGTGCGCGCCGCAGCGCTGGCGCCGCAGCACGGCGGCCGCGGCGTCGCGGCTGCGCACGCTGGCAATCCGCAGCGCGTGGCCGAACCGCTTCGCGCAAGTGGCGCCGCAGCTGAACGAGGGGCCGCTGTTCGGGCGCGCGCTGGCCGACGCGGTCGCGCAGCTCGGCGCGGCGCGCGACGACGCGGACGAAAGCGCGCCGCGACGGCGCAGCGCACCGGCCGATCTGCCGCGCGCCGGCGAACGCCGCCCGGCGTTCCCGCCGTTCGCGAGACCTGCACCGAACCGCGTGCCGTCGCCGGCGATGCTGAAGCACCGCGCGCGCGGCGTACCAACGTTGCCCGCGGTTGCGATGCGCCGGCCGGTCGGAGCGCGGCCGTCCGCGCCGGATGCCCGCAGCACGCCCGCGCTCGACGCGCCCGCCGTCGATCCGTCCGGGCGGGCGCGCGCCACGAACGGCTCGTCCGTCGTTGGGGATACCGCCTCGGCGAAACGCGCTCTCCCGGCCGCAAACCAGGCGTCGGAAGCGGTCGTCGCCGCGCCCGTGGTTCCGGAAGCGCTCGCGTTCCCGCCCACGGCGCCGCACGCTCTGCTCGAACGGCTCGTGCTGCGCGACTCCGTCGCCGGGCAGCCCGCGAAGGGGTCTCGCGCCGAATCCGCGCGAGCGCTGTCGCGCGCGGAGCGTCCGCGTGAACCGCCTATGATGGGTCGCGCGAACCGCGCCGGCAGTACGCTGCGCGCGAACGACAGGGTCGCGAGCGCTCGTCCGGCTGCGGACGCAGGCCTTCTGCCGCATAGCGCGCACGCCGCGCCGCGTTTCACGCCGCGGCCTGCGCCGGCGACGAGGTTCCGCAACGTGCGCGGCAACGCGGCATTCGATATGTCTGATGTGGCCGCAACGGCGTTCGCGGCGCCGTCGCTCGCGACGAGCTCGCTGCGCGCGCGCATCCTCGCACGCGCGAGCGCGCTGGACTCGCAGGAGCGCTCGCGCGCCGCCGGGAGCTCGGATACATCGGTCGAGCGCGATTGGGGGCGCTCGCCGCTCGGCCCGGCCGCACCGGCTGCGCTGCTCGAGCACCTCGCGTCCGCGAGCACGGGTGCGTCATCGACGCGACCCGCCGCGCCTGCACGGACCGTGCGCGCCGCGCCGCGCGGCACGTTACCCGACGAAACCCGCGCACACGCCGCTGCGCGCGGCGCGTCGTATGATGCGCTGCGCACGAACCGCACAGCGCGCTCCGCCTCGCACGACGGCCCGCCGGTGCACGATGCTCCGCACGCGGGCGCCATCGCCGAGGCGCCGCCGGTCGCCGCCCCGTCTGCCGCCGCGCCGGCGTTTCCGCCGCTCGGGGACGCTCCGTCGCTTCCGCCGTTCGAATGGGCGCGCGCGTTCGCGGCGCCGGCGCTCGCCGCGGCCACCGCTCCTGCGAGCGAGCGCGCGACCGCGCCGGCGCGCGACGACGAGGACGATCTCGATCTGCTCTCCGCCAAGATCGAGCGGATCCTGCTCGAGCAGGCGCGCCGCAACGGCATCGACGTCTAGCGCGAGGATCGAAGCGACGATGAGGCCGATGCTTGACGATCTGGAGCTCACGCAGGTGCAGGAAGTCACCACCTACGACCTGCGCGCGCTGCCCGAGCACAAGCCGCCGGGGATGTCGGGCAGCATCCTGCAGAACCTCGGCCGGCGCCCGACGCGGCTGGTCGTGCGCGGTGTTGTCTCCGGTCCCGGCGCGAGCGACTTCGCCGGCAAGATCGAAGCGAAGTTTCGCGCGGCGCAGCCGGTTCCGTTCACCGCCGACATCATCGCCGACGCCAAGCTCGATCTCGTTCTGATCGACGACCTGAAACTGACCGACCTCGCCGGCAAGCCGGAGCGCTTCGCGTACACGGTCGTGCTGCGGGAGTTCATCAAACCGAAAGAGGCCGCCGACACGAGCGCGCTCGACACGAACATCGTCGACGACGCGAAGAACCTCACCAAAGGGCTCGTCGCCGGCTTGGCGGCGATACCGGCGCTGGAGTCGGGCTTGGAGCCTTTCGTGACGACGTTCACCGATCTGCTCTCACGCCTGCAAGCGTTCAACAAAGCACTCTCCCAGCACTAACGTTCGGAGCCGTATCATGGCCGATATCACCAGTACCGTCTATCAAGACCTCGACACCGCGCTCGCGACGTTCGAAGACTTCTTGACGAAAAATCAAACCGACCTCCAAACGGTGGTCACGGCCCTCAAACTCATCGGTCCTCAGGTCGGGAACGCGATCACCAGCCTGATCACCCTGATGAACAAGCTCGAAGAGGAGATCAATGCGATCTCCGTATTGCCGGACGTCCAGAAAAAGCTGTTCCAGATCACGGCGTTCGCTGCAGCCGCGAAGACGCTGCTCACCGTGACGCAGACCCTGCTCCCGTCCGAGCAGCCGACGATCACCCAAGCGGAAGCCGCGGTCGACGCTATCGGCGGAATGGAGAAGCTCATCGGTGACCTGAAGACGAAGATCCTCCAGGCGCTGACCGACGTCGTCAACCTGCTGACCGCTATCAACAAGTAACGGAGCGAGGATGGCGCGGCCGCTGCTCGACGGGGTCGAGCTGGAGCAGGTTCAGGAGATCGAGAGCGACGACGCCGAAGCGGTCGAGACGCACGGCGTCCCCGCGCTCGAAGGCGACTTCCTCCAGGACCTGGGCCGCCGCGCCGTCCGCATCACGCTCAACGGCGCGATGCTCGGCGACACCGCCGGCGAGAGCCTCAAGACGCTGCGCGAGAAGTTCCGCGGCGCGACGCCGGTTTCGTTCGTCAGCGACATCGCGACCGCGACCAAAGTCGACAAGGTCCTGATCGAGGACTTCGGCGTGCGCGAGATCGCCGGCCGGCCGGCGCGCTTCGAGTACGCGCTCACGCTGCGCGAGTTCATCCCGCCGCCGGGACCGGCGATCTTGCCGCCGCCGATCAAGCCGCCGCCGGCGACGCTCGCGCAGCAGCTGACGGTCGAGGTGATCGTCACCGGGCAGCCGGCATTCGACTTCAACACCGTCACGGTGACGATCGACGGCAAGCAGGCCGACGGGACGCAGATCAATGCGCGGCAGCTGACGAACCGCACCAACAATCTCTGGGTCGAGGACAACATCCAGCCCGGCGACTACACCGCGAAAGCCGTCGTCACCGCGCCGACGGCGATGTCCGGCACCGCGCACGCGGTGATCGGCAAGGGCGAGAAGGTCAAGGTGACGATCACGCTGACACCGGGGCCGCCGATCGCGAAATCGTTCATCATCCACTTCCGGTTCGATCGGGCGTTCGTCGAGCCGTGCCTGCGCGAGGTCGCCGCGCAAGCCGCGCACTACGCGAGCGCGCACCCGAACGAGAAGCTGGTGATCGTCGGCAACACCGACCTCAAAGGCACGCGTGAGTACAACCAGTCGCTCTCGGAGCGGCGCGGGCGCAGCGTCTACGCGCTGATGACGTTCGGCCGCGACCGCGCGGGCGCGCTCAAAGAATGGAACGAGCTGCGCCTGATCGCCTCCGGTGGGCTGCCTTCGATGCACGACTCGTGGAACGTGCGTGAATACCAGTTCATGCTGCAGGACCTCGACTACTACAACGGTGCGATCGACGAGCAGCACGGGCCGAAGACCGACGCCGGCGTGCGCGCCTTCCAGAGCGATCACGGCTTGCCCTCGACCGGCGTCGTCGACGCCGCGACGTGGTCGAAGCTGATCGAGGCGTACCTGGGCGCGCAGCCGCTCGACATACCCGAGTCGCAGTTCCTCAAGAACGCGAACGACAGCGGCTGCGACGGCGGGATCCTCAAGTGGCTCGGGTGCGGCGAAGACCACCCGGTCAAGAACACGCAGGACGCGTGGCGCCCGAACCGCCGCACCGAACTGCTCTTCATCGCTAGCGACAAGGTGCCGTGCCAGGTCGCGAAGCCGGTGACGTTCGAGCTGCCGCCGCCCGACGGCGCCGGAACGACATGGTGTCTGGGCGGCGGCGATCCGAACGACCGCTGCTGCTTCATGTCGACCGACGACGGCGCCGACGGCAACTGGCAGGTCACGGCAGCCGAGCCCGGCTCGGTCACCGTCAGCGGCTCGATCACGTTCGACGACGGCACGCCGTACGCGAACAAGCCGTACGTCTTGATCGCGCCGGACGGCGAGTACATGGACGGCGAGCACCCGCGCGCGCCGCAGAGCGGCCTCCCGATCCCCGGCCGGACCGACGCCGACGGCAAGTTCGCGTATCCCGACAAACCGAAAGGCGTCGGCATCTACATCCTCACGGTGCTCCCGCTGCAGGGCGATCCGCCGCTCGTCGTGCGGCTCGCCTCCGATCCGCCGGGCGGCGAGAAGGGCGACTCCGTCTGCATGCACATGGACGGCTCGGCGCCGTTCAAGGCGATCGTCTCGCCGGCGGAGAGCGGCGATCCGCGCCGCAAGCTGCGCGGAACGCTCTTCGACGACTTCGGGACGCCGCTCAAACAGGCGCCGGTAACCGTCACGTTCGAGGACGGCAGCTCCGTCACGGCGACGACGAACGACGACGGAAAGTTCGTCGCAGACATGGCGCAGACGTTCGCGACCGCGAAGATCCAGTACACGCCGCCGAACGGCGCGGTCCAGGCGTACGATTTCTTCATCGACGTGCAGGACGTCGCGACCGACGAAGGCGTCCACCGCAGGCTGGAAAACCTCGGCTATCCTGCCGAGGACGATCTCGCCGCGGCGATCCTCGCGTTCCAAGCCGCGCAAGGTCTCGATACGACCGCCGAGGCGGACCAGCAGACCCGCGACAAGCTCACGGCCGTCCACGACGGCGCTGATCCGCTGATCCCGCCGTTCCCCGTCGACGAGACGGCGCTCCCCGCCGGAGCGCTGGGAGGCGTCGGACCGTAGCGATGGCCGAGAAATCCGTGAAGCTCCGGAAGGACCAGCCCGTGCGGCGCTACGTCGGGATCGACGTGACGAAAGCGCTCGATACCGTAGCGTTCGGCCACATGTGGAACGCCGTCTTCGGCTGGAGCAACCTCGTGTGGGATCTCGACAAGGATCCCGCCGACAACCAGCGCCGTGTCGACAAAGCGCATCCCAAGCTGCCGATCAAACGGCTCGTCCGCTCGCACGGCGGATCGACGTTCGCCGACACCTGCATCATGCCGGAGAACGTCGACGGCTCGGGGCCGGACGCCGGCTTCACGAGCAGCGACATGGATGCATCCGACACGTTCATGCACACGTTCATCCTGCGCCCGAGCGCCGACGGCACGGCTTCGCAGCTCAACGACGCCGGCACGGGGAACGTTGCCGATCTCGTGTACCTGAGCTCTCATGGGCTCCACAACGGCGAGATGTTCGGCGATGCGGGACTCCTGGTCTCATGGCTCTTCCAGCTCACAGTGACGGCGAGCCAGGGCGGACAGTTCGCGGGGCCCGGCTGGCTCGTGCTCTCCAACTGCGGGACGCTCGACACGCCGACGCACGAAGACTGGACGAAGGTGATGTCGGGGCCGACCCCGCTGCGCGGGATCGTCGGTTTTCGCGAAGTCTGCCCGCTGGAAGGCGGCTCGGCGGAGTTCGCCGCCGTCTTCATCAACAGGCTCGCCCTCGGGGCATCGATGCTCAACGCTTGGAAAAGCGCCGTCACCTCCAAAGTCTCGGCGACGGCGTGGATCGTGCTCTGCCACGACGACGCCAAAGACGATACGATCGCCGACTGGAACGCCGGCGCGCTCAAGGCGATCTCGGCCGGTTCGAAGATCCTCCGGTTCGACTCGACGACGCCGGCGAGCGGGGCGGCGGTCGTCCCGACGCCCGACCCGTTCGAAGCGTTCTGGTCCAAGGGCGGGACGCGAATCACCGCGATCAACATGTTCGATCTCGCCAACCAGATCGCGGCCGGCGACACGGTGACGATCACAGTCAAGCCGCAGGGTGCGGCGACGTTCACGGCCGGTGCGGCGATCGCGATCGCGGTCGTCTACATTCGCGTCGACTTCCCGCAGAAGGTGGACATCACGAAAATGTTCCAGGTCACCGGGCAAACCGGGATGACGGCGCCGACGACCGCGCACACGAACACCGCGAACCCCAGCGGATCGGATCCCGACACCTGGAAGACGACCGTAGACGGCACGCCCGCGGAGATCGTCCTCACCCTCAAGTGCTTGGACTTCAGCATGCTCAAAGAGCGCGGGGTCCCGCTGCGGCTACAGGTGAACAACGGGACGACCACGTTCCTGTTCGTGCGCAACGGATCGGTGCTGGAACGCTGATGCTGACCCCCGCGTACCGGCTCAAGCTCGGCGGCAAGGTCGTCGACACCACCAGCGACCCGCAGACGAGCACGGCCGTCGACATCGTCGTCGAACTCGACATCGAGACACCGGTCGACACGTTCGTCGTCACGCTGGGGCAGGTCGGCGATATCAACCCGAAGGTCGACGACGCGGCGACGATCGGCCTCGGCTACGCGGACGAGACCAGCGGTCTGGTCAACGTCTTTACCGGCGCCGTCGTCTCGCTCGACCAGGGCTCGCTGACGAACCGGGTCAAGAGCTACACCGCCGCCAACACGCTGCTGCGAAAATTCGTAGAGAAGCAGTTTCAGAGCAAGACGGCGGGCGCGATCGTGCGCGATCTGGCGACCGGCGCGTCCGTCGCCGTCGACACGGCCGACGACGGGATCGACTTTCCGTCGTACGTCGTCGACGGGCGGCGCAGCGCGTATGCGCACATGCGCGAGCTGGCCGAGCTGTGCGGGTTCGACCTCTACATCAACTCCGACGGCAAGCTGGTGTTCGAGGAGTTCTTCGGCGGCAAGGCCGTGCACGTCTTGGAGAACGCCAAGCACATCCTGAGCCTGGACATCCTGCGCGCGCAGCCCGCATATGGCAGCGTCGTTGCGTTCGGCGAGAGTCCGACCGGCAGCAGCGGCGACGACGCGTGGCCGTGGCTCACCAAGGATTTCAGCGGTTCGAAAGGGACCGCGGGCTCCGGCGATCCGGTGCTGCTGCTCGAGCGGCCGGCGCTGCGCACCGGCGCGGCGGCGCAGAAAGCCGCCGACGCCGCCGAGCTCGCGATCAAGCGCCGCACCTTGCGCGGTACCGTGCTGACGATCGGCCGTCCAGAGGTGAAGCTCGGCGACGCGATCGCGCTGCGCGGGCTCCCGGACGCGTCGCTCAACACGAGCTTTGCGGTGCGCTCGGTGCGCCACCGCATGCACAAGACCGAAGGCTTTACCACGCTTATCGGCTTCCGGGCGATCACGGTGTAACGCGATGTCGTCCTCGGTCTTCAACACCATCCAGCAGATCGTCCGCCACGAGCTGCGCAGCGTGCGCGTCTCCGAGCTCGGCACGGTCGAGGCGATCGGCCCGCACCGCTCATCGGACGACGAGGACAACTACGCCTGCGACGTCCGCCTCAAGGACAGCGGCCTGCTGCTCAAAGGCGTGCCGGTCGTCACCAGCCACATCGGTACCGCCGCGATCCCGAACAAGGGCGATCTGGTGCTGCTGACGTTCGACAAGGGCGACGTCAACCAGGGCTTCATCGTCGGGCGGCTCTACACCGACGGCGACCGGCCGCCGATCAACGACGCGAACGAGGTGATCTTCCGCCTCCCGCTCGCGGCCGACGACGACAGCACGATCAAGAGCGCGATTCGCAACATCAGCACGAACTCGCCGCCGCGTGAGATCATCGTCGAGATGCCGCCCAAGATCACCGTGCGGATCACCGACGGCACCGTGCGCGCGACGGCCGGGAAGAGCGAGATGACGCTCGACCAGCCCGACGGCAGCGGCGGCAAGGTCACCGTCGTCGCCGGCGGCACGACGATCACGATGAACCAGGACGGCGACATCGCCGTCGAGGCGAAGGGCGCGCTCTCGCTCAAGGCCGACGGCGATCTGAGCATCGAGGGACAGAGCGTGAAAATCAGCGCGATGACGAGCGTCGACGTCGAGGCGAAGACGCAGCTCAGCCTGACGGCGACGACCGGCGCGAGCGTCGACGGCGGCGTCAGCGTGCAGCTCCAGGGAACGACGGTGTCGGTGAGCGGCATGACGTCGTTCGGGCCGTAGGCGATGCCGGGGCCGCCGGTCACGATCGGGTGTTCGGTGATCCTGACGCCCGGCGCGTCGGGCCCGCCCGACAACGGAACGATCATCGCCGTCCTGCCGCCGGTGATCACCGCCGGAGGGATGCCGCTCGCGACGAGCACGTCGATCTGCCTGATGATCAACTCGGTGTGGGGATTTCCGTATCCGGCCGTGATCGGGCCGCTTGGCAGCAGCGGCGTCATGGTCGGCAGCAACGCGCTGACGCGCGTCGTCGACAACATTCCGAGTCCGCCCGGGATCATGACCATCCTCGGGCCGCCGGCCGCACCGTTCGTCACGGACAACTCGCCGCCATGAGCAACTATCTCGCGATCGCGACCGTCACAGCAGCGCTGCAAGTCCTCCTCTCGGAAGCGGTCGGCGTGGTCGGCGGCGCGCGCGTCACCACCGAGGACCCGCGCGGCGACGACGGCAACGTCTCCGCGCCGCGCGTCAACGTCGTGCTGTACCAGATCTCGCCGCACGCGGCGTGGCGCCCGACCGACGCGCGCGAGCAGGCCGCCGTCGACCTCCACTACCTGCTGACGTTTCACGGCGACAAGAGCCGCCTGGAGCCGCAGCTCTTGCTCGGCAGCGTGCTGGCGCGGCTGCACGACGAACCGGTCCTCACGCCGGAGCGGATTCACGAAGCGGAAGAGAAGGCGTCGTTCCTGAGCGCGTCGAGCGCGATGACCTCCAACGTGGCGCTGCAGGACGATCCGGTCAAGCTGACGCCGATCGCGCTGACGCTCGACGACCTCTCGAAGCTCTGGTCGACGTTCTTTCAAGTACCGTACGCGCTGTCCGCCGCATATCAGGCGGGCGTCGTGTTCATCGACCGCGAGGAGGCGTGCGTGAGTTCGCTCGCACTGGAGCCATGAACGACATCCTCGACGACCCGCCCGCCGCGGCGGCTTGGCCGGCGGCGAACCAGCGCTATCTCACCGCCGCACTCGGCGTCGTGCGCGTGCTGCTCGAGATGCACGCCGCGCACGCGGTCGGCGCGCATCCCGGGCGCGAGAGCATCGAGCGCGCGGAGCGCGAACGAGCGGCGGCGGAAGCGGCGCTGCCGGGACCGTCCGCCCTGCACCGCTTGACGGCCGCGCTCGGCCTCTCCGCGTTCGAGCGCGACCTCCTGGTCATGTGCGCCGGGATCGAGCTCGACGGCAGCTTCGGCGCGATCTGCGCCGACGCGCACGGCGACGAGCAAAGACACTACCCGACGTTCGGGCTGGCGCTCGCCGCGCACCCGCAGGCGCAGTGGAACGCGCTCGCGCCGGCGGCACCGCTGCGCGGCTGGCGATTGATCGAGCCCGTGAATCCGAGCGCGCTCACCGGCTCGCCGCTGCGCATCGACGAACGCGTGCTGCATTTCCTCACCGGCGTGCAGTATCTCGACGAGCGCCTGCGCGGGTTCGTCGAGCCGGTGTGGTTCCACGGCGAGCTGCCGCAGTCTCAACGCCGCGAAGCCGAGCGGATCCTCACGGCTTGGAAAAGCGCGGGTGAGACGCCGTGGCTGCCGCTGGTACAGCTGTGCGGCGACCGCGCCTCGGCGCGTCGGATCGCGGCGACGGCGTCCGCGGCGGCCGGCCTGAAGCTGTTCGTGATGGAGCTCGCGCGCGTGCCTAGCGGCGCCACCGAGGCAGATGCGTTCATCCGCCTGTGGGAGCGCGAGGCGCTGATGAGCGCCGGCGCGCTGCTGCTTGAGTGCACCGACGCGCAGCCGCTCGAGCCCGCGCAGAGCGCGTCGCTGAACCTCGTGCTCGAGCGCACGCGCGGCGCCGTCTTCGTCGCCGGAACCTCGCGTTACGACGTCGAGCGCACCTCGCTGGTGCTTCAGATCGATCGGCCGACGACCGCCGAGCAGCGCGAGCTGTGGCGCGCGGCGCTCGGCGGCGCAGAAGCGAGAGCTGACGTCGAACGGCTGGTCTCGCAGTTCGATCTGAGCGCGGCGGCGATCGGTGCCGCGAGCGCCGACGCGATCGCGCAGGCGACCGCGCCGCCGGATCCGCAAACGCTGCCGAGCCTCGACGAGCTGCTGTGGGAAGCGTGCCGCGCGCAGGCGCGGCCGCGGCTCGAGCGGCTGGCGCAGCGGATCGAACCGAGCGCCGGCTGGGACGATCTCGTCCTCCCCGACGCGCAGCGCAAGTTGCTGACGGAGATCATGCTGCACGTGCGGCGGCGCTCGACGGTCTACGACGCGTGGGGATTCGCGCGCGCCGGGCGGCGGGGCCTCGGGATCAGCGTGCTGTTCGAAGGCCGCTCCGGCACCGGCAAGACGATGGCCGCCGAAGCGCTGGCCGCGCAGGCGCGGCTCGACCTGTACCGCATCGACCTCAGCCAAGTCGTCAGCAAGTACATCGGCGAGACCGAGAAGAATCTCTCGCGCATCTTCGACGCTGCGGAGGCCGGCGGCGCCGTGCTGCTCTTCGACGAAGCCGACGCGATTTTCGGCAAGCGCAGCGAGGTGCGCGACAGCCACGACCGCTACGCCAACGTCGAGATCAGCTATCTGCTGCAGCGGATGGAGGCGTATCGCGGCCTGGCGATCCTCACAACGAACATGAAGTCGGCACTCGACACGGCGTTCTTGCGTCGCATCCGCTTCGTCGTCCACTTCCCCTCGCCAGGCCCCGCGCAGCGCGCGGAGATCTGGCGCATGATCTTCCCACCGCGCACCCCGCTCGAGGGTTTGGACTTCGAAAAGCTCGCGCGCCTGAACGTCGCCGGCGGCGAGATCCGCAACATCGCGCTGCACGCGGCGTTCCTCGCCGCCGACGCCGGCGAGCCGGTACGGATGTCGCACCTGCTCGACGCCGCGCGCAGCGAGTGCGCGAAGCTGGAACGGCCGCTCACCGAAGCCGAAATCGCCGGCTGGATCTGACGAACGGAGAACTTCACATGGGCGACGGCTACGACTCACCTGGTCCGCTGAGGTACCCGCGGAGCTACACGCTGGGAACAGGCGGGCGTTTTCGCCTGCCCAGCTTGGATCTTCCCCCGCCGGCGCCGTACCTGCCGACGTTCGACCAGGATTTCCACCTGCCGCCGCTTGCCGAGCCCGACGCGCCGCAGATGGGAATGCCGACGCTCGGCGTGACCAACTCGGCATGGATGCAGCAGAACCCACTGTATACGCTCACGACCGAGTTCACCTCGCTGCTGCCGTTCATGTCGGAGACGACGCCGGGAGTGGGCACGACGCCGGGCGAGGGCGCGACGTTCCGGCCGTCGCTGATGGTCGGTGTTCGCGACCGCCTC
The DNA here is from genome assembly GCA_003168375.1 of Vulcanimicrobiota bacterium. GTDB lineage: Bacteria > Vulcanimicrobiota > Vulcanimicrobiia > Vulcanimicrobiales > Vulcanimicrobiaceae > Vulcanimicrobium > Vulcanimicrobium winogradskyi. The sequence continues at coordinate 301,392 of PMSI01000001.1, read as the reverse complement.
TGGCAGCACGGCGAGTTCGGCGTGTTCGGCGGCTTCGGCGGCAAGCTTCCGTTCGGGGCCGGCAGGCGGACCGGCAACGGGATTTTGGGCCTTTCGCTGCACCTCGGTCCCGACGCGCCGGAAGGTGACGCCACCCGGTACGGAACCGGGGTGTGGCTCACGCTGGCGCAGGCGTGGGGCGCGGAGCCCGATCGTGATACGCCGCCGCCGGGCTGGAGCTTCAATCCGACGGGCGGCGTGATGGTCTCGCACTCGTGGCAGCACCCCGACGCGTGGGGTGCCGACTTGGTGTGGGGCGCGAACGCGTCCCGCTGGGGCGCGGTGAACGACGTGCCGGTGGGCGGCTTCCTCAATCCGTACGTCGGCTTCAACTACGCGCGCAGCTTGGGCAAGCACGACACGCTGAACTGGGAAGCCACGGTCGGGCTCAACCTGGGATTGGCCGGTCGTTACGACTTGCTGCCGGGTCCCGGAGTACCGGCCTCGCTCGCGCTCAACGTCGGGTTGTTCGGCTGGCAGCATACGTGGGGCGACTACGGCTTCGGCATCGAGCCGTGGTTCTTCGCCGAACCGTGGTCGAACGTCGCCAATTCAGGCGCGTCGTTCTACAACTACGGCGGCGGCTTGCGACTCGACTTCGGCGCGATCAATCCTCGCCGCGCGCACGTCGACGACGAGTTCGGGCGCTGAGGAGCGCGCATGCCCGGAAACGACGAGCTCCAGAAGTTGCTCGGCCCGAGCAGGTACGGGCCGTCCCAGGCCCCTACGATACCCGCGCGCGACGACACGTTCTGGCCCGCCGGCAACCATCGGTTCGGCGACGTCTCGGTCGGCGGGTTCGGCGAAGACCCCACCCTCGCTGCGCTACTCGGAAAACCGGCGAGCGAAGTCACACTTCACACGATCGATGAAGACCTCACATGCGTCGAGCCGTCTTGCTTCGTCGTGGAGCGAGACGAATTGGCGGAGGCGCTCGCACGTCCGCTCGTCCTCGATACGTTCTGGCCCGGCGCCCCTCATCGTTTCGGCGACTTCGCGCTCGACGGGTTCGGTGAAGACACGTCTCCTGCCCTACGCGGAAAACCGGCGAGCGAAGTCACACTGCACTCGATCGATGAAGTCCTCACCTGCGTCGAGCCTTCTCGCTTCGTCGTGGAGCGAGACGAATTGGCGGAGGCGCTCGCGCGTACCCTCGTGGTCGCGAGCGAACCCCCCGTGGCCGTCTCCGCCGATCGGCAGCTTTTTCGGTTCCCGAGCGGAGACGTAGAGGTTGAGGAATCCGACACGAATACCGAGTTCACCGTGGGCGTGAACTCGGAAAGCAGGTTCACGGCGGGTGCCAAGCATGAGTTTTCCGGAGGGTCGATCGAGGTCAAACATAGCCAGGGCATCGACGGGCGTACGACGGAGGTTGCGGGAGACTTTAAGTTGGGCAAGAGCGGCTTCAAACTCGCCGTGAGCGGCGAGCGCGGCGTCGAACGCTTCGTCGACAGCGTGACCGGGGCGGAGATCAAGAGCGACAATTTGAAGGCCGCCGGAAACATCGTATACGAAACGAACAACAAGGTCTGGGAGTTTGCCGCCGGCGGCGGCGGCGCAAAGACTCCCGCCGCATTGCACGACAACGTTCCCGTTTACAACATATTCACCCGAAGTTTCGACTTCTCCGCGACGCGGAACAGCCCGAAGTACGACGCCTGGTCCGTGCCTTTCACGATCGCTTACGGTCAGGATCGCGGCTACCTGTTCCGGGCGAACAACGTCAGCGTCGGTATCGGGCTTTCGGGAAGTCTATACGACTTCAAGCGTTTCTGGCTGGGTTTCGATTTCAGCCTCAACTACGAGCACATGAGCGGTATGTTCAATGCCGGTCAGCCGAATCAAGCTCCGTTCCGGAGCGGCAAGCTCTCCTTCGAGGCAGGGCTCAAGTTCACACCGGGAAGGCGGAAGAAGCGACCGTGACTCCGGCTTTCGCGAAGCGTGCGCACCGGCTCCAGTGCAACGTCTCGATCCGGGCGGCCGGCGACGCGGCGCAGGCCTTTGCCGATACGCCGGCGTCGGCGCATCGGTTCGGAGACGTTGCGGTCGGCGGCGTCGGCGACCCGCACATCGTCGAGCGTGGGCCGCTTCCGTTGCGGATGAGCATCGTCGGACGTCGGCCGGCGTCCGAACCGCCGGCGAACGACGCGCCGGCTGAGTGGGTCGGCGAGCTTCCGTTCCGGCAGATCGATCCGGCGCTCGATCTCGTCGAGATTCGGCATGCCGGTGCGAAGCGCGTCGTCGTCGCTGCGAAGCTCGTTGACGTCGGTGCCGAGCCGAACCGGTCCGCGACGGGACTGGAACAAGGCCTCACGCCGCTGATCGATCAAATCGCGGCGCTGCTCCAGTTCGATCCGGTGAAGCACGTACTTCATCTGGAGCTCAGCGGCGAGCCGACCAAAGATCAGCTCGAAGGGCTCGCGCGTCTGCGCGACTACGCGCAGCGGCGCAAACGCGAGACGGGCATAGACCTCGAAGTGCACGTGGCGGCGCCGGCCGGTCAGCCCTCGCTGCGGCCGCCGACGTCGAGCTGACCGGCGGCGACGCGCGTCGCGACCTCGACGCGCGAGCGCAGACCGCACTTCGTCAGGATGTTGCCGACGTGGTACTCGACGGTGCGTGCGGTGATGTGAAGCAGCGCGCCGATCTCGCCGTTCGTCATCCCGCTCGCGACGAGCAGCGCGACGGAGCCCTCGCGCGCGCTCAGCGCGCTGCGCGGCTCGCGTTTGCGCCCCGGGCGCAAGCCGTGCGCGCGCGCCGCCGCCCGCGCGAGGTCGGCCGCGTGGAGCGCGTCCATCCCATCGAAGCTTTCGATCACGCTGAGAAACAGCTTGCGGTCCTTGCGTGCCGCGGCGACGCGCAGCAGCAGGCGCGCGCGCCAGAACGGCTCCGGGTCGAGCTCGGTCGCGCGCACGAGTTCCTCGGAGCCGCGCGCGGCGTCGCCGTCGAGCAGCGCGACGAAACCCTCCGCTTCGTGCAGCGCGCGGCGCGCCAGCGTCCGGCCCAGCCGGCTCGTCCCGCGCAACCGCTCGAGCGCCTCATGGGCCTGCCCGCGCAGACCCAGCTCGCACGCGCAGCGAACGATCCCGGCGAGTGCGCCGATCTCGACGGCGTCACGATGGGCGTCGCGACCGCCGTCGCCCGCCGCCTTCGCGTACGCGGCAAGCGCCGTCTTCGGATCGGCGTTCAATTCGCTCACGATGCCGCTCGCGAGCGCGGCCGCAGCGCGCGCCCCCGCACTCGGCGCGAGCCGCAACGCCTCGTCGGCCTGTGCATTCGCCGCGGTGAAGTCGCCGAGCATCCCGTTCACTTGCGCTTGCAGCGACAGCGCGCGAGCGCGTTGCTCCGCCGGCGTCCGCTCGCTCGCAGTGCCGGTCGCCGCGCCGGCGAGTGCGAGCGCTTCGCGCAGTTGCCCTTTCCCCAGTGCGACGCGTGCGAGGTTGGCGAGCAGCTCGGCCTTCGCGCTCCCCGCTGCCGAACCGGCGGCCTCCAGACCGAAGCGGCACCAGCGCTCGTAGCGCGCCGCGTCGGCGATCATCTCGGAGAGCGTGCACAGATCGGCGCAGCACCGTGCCGCCTCGGCCTGCAAACCGCGCGCCGCGGCACGCTCGGCGACCGGCTCGAGCATCGCCAGACCTTCATGCGGATTTCCCAACCGCCCCTCGACGCAGGCGCGGCGCGCACGCAGCCGGACGGCCAGCGGCTTGTCCGGGTCGGCGCCGCACAGCGCGAGCGCGCGCTCGAGCGCGTCGCGCGCGCGCTGCAGCTCGCCGGCCGCTTCGTACGACGCGCCGAGCATGAACAACACCTGCGGCAAGAGCGCCGACGACTGCGCGCACGGCTCCGCGGCGACGCGCTCGAGCAGCGGCAACATGTCGTCGTGGTCCGGCGTGTCGTCCCACAGCGCCGCGGCGGTCTGCACCTGCATCTCCCAGCCGTCGTCACCCGCGGGCGCGGAACCGGCGTGCGCGCCGTCGTGCTCGCCGGCCGCCATTTCGGCGGACGCTTCGTGACATGCGTCGCGCAGCACACCGTGCCGAAAGAGAAAGCCCGCGCCGCTGCGGCGCAGGACGCGGCTTTCGATCAGCGCCGCGAGCGCCGTCGCCGTGCGCGACGGTGAGAGACGCGCGAGCGCGCCGAGCGCAGCGGCGTCGAGCGGACCGCCCTGCCGCGCGATCGACCCGGCAAACGCGAGCGCGTCGGGCGAGAGCGCGCGAAGACGCTCGGCGAGCGCGCGGCGCAAGCTCGGCGCGGTCGCCTCGTCGGGCTCCCGCACGAGCAGCTCGAGGTAGAGCGGGTTGCCGCCACTGCGCTGGTACAGCCGAGCCAGCGCCGCGTCGTCGAACGAGCGCTCGGGATCGAGCGCACGCGCGAGCACGGCGGCGTCGTTTGCGCTCAATCCGTCGAGCTCGACGACGCCGGCCCGCTGTGCGCGCGCGAGCGCGGTGCCGAGCTCATCGCTCGGAGCGTGCCCCGGCCGCGCGGTGAGGTTCCACGCCAGCGGCAGATCGCGCAGGCGGTCGATGCAATAGTGCAGAGCCTGGAGCGTGTGCGGATCGGCCCAGTGCAGATCGTCGATTTGGACCGAGAGCGGCGCGATGCTCGCGGCGTGCTCGATGGCTTCGCACACGTGCTGCAGCCTGCGCGACTCGCTCGTTGCCGTCACTGCGCGCTGCGCGCGCAGCGAGAGCCGGCCCCGCGCGTGCAGGCTCTTCGTCAGCGTGACGAGCGCGTCGAAAGGCACCTGCGCGGCGGCAGGCAAGCATGTGACGCAGAATACGTCCGTGCCGCGGAATTGCCGCTGCCGGCGTGCTTCCGCCAGCAGTCGCGATTTGCCCGCGCCCGGCTCGCCCAGAACGAGCGTCGTGCCGCGCGCCGGCAGCACCAGGGCGTCGACGAGGGCGCAGTTACCGACGAACGGGACGGTGACGGGCTCCGAAAACGGTATGCCCGCCGAGAGACCGAGCACGGGACACTCCTTCCGCCAACCCCGAGCATGAGAGGAGACCGGGGGCCAGTATCGCGCGCGAGACTTACCAGGGACTTACATGGTTCGCCGGCCGCGCGCGCCCGAAACGCCTCGCCGAATGCGCTCAGGTGCGGGATCGCCGTATGGCACGCCTGGCACGAGAGGTCGTACCGGCGCGCGAAGACCGGGATCGCCTCGGACGGGCGCGGAGCAAGCAGACCACCCCGCCAATGCGACGGCGGCGGCGACGGCCGGGACGAGCGAGCGGGTCGGGAAAAGGAGTTCCTAACAAGAAAATTAGGCGAACCTTAAATATCGACGACCGTGCGCCTTCCCTGCCGGCGATCGCCGACGGAGACCAGGGTGAGCCTTCGCAGCCCTGCGAACGCCGGGCTCGTGGTAACGCTGCGTTTCCTCGGCACCGGTGGCGCCCGCTGGGTCGTCGCCAAGCAGATCCGCTCCTCGGCCGGCTTCTGGCTGCAGACTGACGGGACGAACATCCACGTCGATCCCGGCCCCGGCGCGCTCGTCCGCGCGCTTGCGCAGCTTCCAACGTGTGACCCGGCGTCGCTCGACGCGATCGTGCTCTCGCACAAGCACCTCGACCACTCCGGCGACGTCAACGCGATGATCGAGGCGATGTGTCAGGGCGGCTGGCGCCCGCGTGGCGCGCTGTGCGCCCCGCGCGACGCGCTCGACGAGGGCCAGGAGCCGGTCGTGCTGCCGTACGCGCGCCGGTTCGTGCCGCGCGAGTGGATCGTCGAAGCGAACGGTGGCCCGTTCGCGATCGGCGACGTCGAGCTGCGCGCGTCGCTGCGCCTGCAGCACCCGGTGGAGACGTACGGACTCCACTTCCGCACCCCGGCCGCGCGCGTGTCATACCTGCCGTGCACGCGCTACTTCGACGCGATCGTCGAGGACTACCGGACGCAAGCGCCCGACGTGCTGGTGCTCAACGTGCTGCGCTACCGCGATTCGATGGACGTCGACCACCTGACGTACGACGACGCGCGTGCGCTGATCGAAGGGATTCGCCCAGCCGTCGCCATCATGTCGCACTTCAGCACGCGCATGCTGGAACGCGATCCGAAGCGTTTGGCGTACGAGCTCGAGGACGCGACCGGGATCAAGACGCTCGCCGCATATGACGGCTGGACGTACGATGTCGCTTGAGATCGAGACGGCGAAGCCCGGCGAGACCGACGCGTTCTGGAAGGTGCACGACCGCGACTGGCGGACCGAGCTATGGAACTTCCGCGTCGTGTGGCACGAGCAGCAGCACGACGTGATCGCGCGCGATGACGGCGAGCTGGTCGGCGTGCTGCGGCTGCGCATCGCCGCTTCGCTGGGGCACGTCGATGCGCTCTACGTCGTCCCTTCGCAGCGCCGGCGCGGCGTCGGGCGGCTCCTCGTCTCGCGCGCGGAGGAGCTCTCGAACTACTACAACTGTCACAAGGTGACCGTGCCGGTATTCCACGATCAGGCCGCGCAGCGGTTCTTTACGGCGTGCGGCTACGTCGTCGAAGCGGTGATCCCGCAGCACACGTTCAAGCTCGACGTCGCGCTGCTCCGCAAGTTTCTGCTGTAACGAAGGCTAGGGGCGGAGCGCGCCGGGGCCGCGGCGCGGCGCCCGGTCGGGCCGCGGCGCGGCAACGGTCGCGTTCTTGCGGTGCGTGTTGAACAGCAGATGCAGCTGGCGCCATTCCGGCGTCACGGGTCGCCGGCTCAGCAGCGTGCCGTCGTAGAAGTAGACGTTGCCGCGGCCGCTGATCGCGTTCACCAGCGCGCCGCCGCTACCGACCGTCGCGACCGCTTCACCCTCACCGTGCTGAACGACGTTCACCGTCCCGCGCTGATCGAAGAGCGTGAGCACATGGCCCTCGGCCGAGCGCCCCGTCAGCTGCGCGGGCGACGTGACGCCGAGCGCGATGTTGCCGGTCTGGGACTCGAAGCGCGCCAGGCCCGGATCAAACGCGCCGCCGTCGTACACGATCGAGCCGGCGATGCTCGTCGCCTCGATCTGCTTGCTGCGGCAGCGTTCGAACACGTCGTGCGCCGCGATGCCGCGCAGGCGGATGCGGTCGAACGTCCCGTCGGCGGCGTAGAACGCGCCGTAGTTCATCTGCACGAACGCGGTCGTCGTCGCACCGGTCAACTGCACGCGTCCCTGGTTCTGCACGACGAACAGGTTGGCGCCGCGGTAGCCTTCGATGGTCGTCTGTCCGCCGCCGACCCGCAGCTCGAGGATCCCGGTCGTCGCCGGCACGGTGATCACGAGATGCGATCCCTCGGGGGCGGCGATGCTCACGACGTCGTGCGGCCCGGGCCGAAAGCCGGCGAACGGGAACTCCTCAGGCGGCAGCGCGCCGCCTCCGCCGGCGGGCATGCCGAAGAGCTGCGGTGGGATCTGCTGGACCAGCGGGAAGCGGCCCGTCCCGAACGCGACGACGTGGCGCTCGAGCGCCGGGGCGCCTTCCTCGGCGTAGTCGACCTGGACGCTCGGGCGGTCCCAGACGCGGACCGCGACGTCGTTGCCCCTGCCGCGGACGGTGACGTTGACCACGACCTGGTCGCCGGCATCGACCGAAGACGACCCCGCGACCGCCGGGGTCGGGGCTTGAGCGAGAGCGGTGAGCAACAGGCCGAGCCCCGCGGCTATCCACCGCGGGGCTAGGAACCGGAGGACGTCCACCTAGCCATCGTACGCCCGCCTCTGAGCCGCGTCATGAGCCCTCGGTGAAGGAATCCGGCTCCGCGGGCAGGCTGACCGAAAAGGTCGAGCCCCCTTCCTGCCGCGCCTGCGCCGCGACGGTCCCACCATGAACGCGCGCGATGCTGCGCACGATCGCAAGCCCGAGCCCTGTTCCTTCGACGGTTCGGGCGTGCGAGGGGTCGCCGCGAAAGAACCGGTCGAACAACCGGTCGGCGGCCGCGCCGTCGATCCCCGGCCCGCTGTCGGTCACCTCGACGACGGCTTGCCCGTCCTCACGGCGGACGCTGACGTCGACGCGGCCGGCTTCGGTGAACTTCAGGGCGTTGTCGATCAGATTCCCGATCAGTTGGCGCAGCAGCCCCGCGTCGCCGATCACGATCGTGCTCGCGCCCTTGGGGTGGTGCGCCGCCAGCGTCAGACCTTTCGCCGCCGCGCGTTCCTGCGCGTGCGCGACGACGTCGTCGACCAGCCGCTCGAGGACGAGCGGCTCCTTCGGGATCGCGTCGCCGGCCTCGGCCTTCGCGAGCGTGAGCATCCCCGACACCATCCCCGCGAGGCGGCCGCTCTCTTCGGCGATCGCCTCAAGCGAGGTGCGCGTCAGTTCCGGATCGCGATCGCCCCAGCGCTGCAGCATCTGCGCGTTCGCGTTGATGACGGTCAGCGGCGTACGCAGCTCGTGCGAGGCGTCGCTGATGAACTGCCGTTCGCGCGCGAAGGCCGATTGCAGCCGGTCGAGCATCGCGTCGAACGCGCTCGCGAGACGGCCCAGCTCATCGTGCCGCTTCCAGCGCAGCCGGCGGTCGAGGCGCTCGGAGCCGATCTCGGCGACCGCGCCGGTCAGACGCTCGATCGGATCGATCGCCGACTTCGCGATGAAATACGACGCCACCACGATGACGATCATCGCGGCGATCGTGATGCCGAGCAGGATGGTGCGCGCGCGCGACAGGAGCTGGTTGACGATGTCGAGCCGTTCGCCGACGTGGATGATCGCGATCGGTCGCTGCTCGGCATCGAACAGCACGCGGTGCAGCACGAGGATCGTCGCGGGCCGCTCGCCGCCGACGTGCACGTCTTCGTACGCGCTGTCCTTTCCGTTCGGCGCCCACGGCGGGATCGTGAACCCACCCAGGTTCGAGCTCTTGCCGAGCACCTGTCCGGGGACCGTGTCGATCTGGATGTACTGGTGTCCGGCGGCCCAGTGGTCGAGCGTGTCTCGTTTCGAGAGGACTGTCGTCAGCGGCCCCTGCCCGCTGAACCCGAACGTCGTCGCCTCGACCGCATTGTTCTTGAAGTCTTCGGCGGTCTGGGCCAGGTTGAGCTTCGTCTGATCGATCAGTACCGAGCGCAGCGCGAAATCGATCGCGACGGCGCCGAGCGCGATCACGACGACGATCAGCACGGCGTAGAATACCGCGATTCGCGTGCGGAGCGAGTTCACGTACGATCTCGGGCTGCGGCTCGCAGCGTTCTTATTCTTTGAGCGCGTACCCGACGCCGCGCACGGTCTGGATGAGCTTGTCCTCGAACGAGTCGTCGATCTTACCGCGCAGGTAGCGGATGTAGACGTCGATCAAGTTCGAGTCGCCGAGGAAATCGCTGCCCCACACGCCGTTGAACAGCTCGTCACGTGAGTGGACCTTGTTGCGGTGCAACAGCAAGTACTCGAGCAGCGCGTATTCTTTCGCGGTGAGGTGGATCTGGGCGCCGCCCCGCGAGACCTCGTGCCGGTCGCGGTCCATCACCAGGTCCTTGACGGTGAGCAGGTTCTCTTGCGGATCGCGATCGCGCAGACGCGCGCGAATCCGCGCCAGCAGCTCTTCGATCGAGAACGGCTTCACGACGTAGTCGTCGGCGCCGCGGTCGAGCCCGGCGACGCGGTCGGGGATGCGATCTTTCGCCGTCAGCATGATGATCGGGACGCGCGACTTCGCGCGCACGCGCGATGCGACTTCCATCCCGTCGAGCTTCGGTAGCATGAGATCGAGCACGACGAGGTCGGGTTCCTTGAGCGCTTTCTCGAGCCCCGACAAACCGTCGGCTGCGGTGTCGACCTCGTAGCCTTCGTGCTCGAGCTCGAGCTTCAACACGCGGATGATTTGCGGGTCATCCTCGACCAGGAGGATCTTGTACTTGCGCCGTTCCTCCGGCAGGGCCGAAGCGCCGCCCGAGGTCATCGGCTCCGGACGCGCCGTGCGGTCGGGAACGACAGCTGCGAGATCCACCACGCCGTGGAGATTCCGACGGCGAGCCACAGAAGGGTGGTCAGCGAGGTCAGGCCGCCTTGCTCCACGAGCCGCGCGGTCAGGTCGGCGAATCGCTCGCCGGCATGCGGGACGGTCGCCACGAGCCATAACAGCCAGGCCGCGAGCGCCAGGACCGTTCCGACCAGCCAGAATTCCCACGCGTGAACGGCGGGGGCAGGCCGGTAGACCGTCGAGGTCAGGATGCGCGAACGCAAGGCGGCCGGCGGCTCCTCGAGCGGGAGCGCCGCGAGCATGCGGTCGAGGTCGGCGAAGTCGTCGTCGTGCGTCATGGGCTCAGTGCCTTCCGGAGTTGTTCCTTTGCTCGAAACAGGTGCGTTTTCACCGTACCGAGCGGAAGGTTTAACACGGTTGCAATCTCATCGTACTGCTTCCCCTGCAGATGGTACAGCGTGACGACCGTCCGATACTTCTCGGGGAGGGCGTCGATCGCCGCGCGCAGCCGCACAGCCTCGTCGCTGCGTTCGGCGAGCATCTCCGGGCCGGCGGAAGGGTCCGCGCGGTCGGGGAGCTCGTCGCCGGAGATCCGTTTGCGCTTCGAGAGCTTGTCGCAGCACAGCCGGTAGCAGATCGTGAAGATCCAGGTCGAGAACTTGGCGCCGGGCCGGAACGTGTGGAGGGCCCGGTAGGCCTTGAAGAACGCCTCCTGGGTGGCGTCCTGGGCTTCGTTGGAGTCACGGAGCGTCCGGACGGCGAGGTTGTAGACCGCGCGCTGGTAACGGGTGACGATCTCCTCGAACGCCTGGGAACTCCCGGCGAGGACAGCTGCAATCAGCGCCTGGTCGTCGACGACCGGCGCTGCTACCGGCGGTTCCACCGCGAGCGCAGCTGGCATGCTGTCCTCATGTACGTCTGAGGCCGGCGGCGGTTTCGCCGCCGGCGGCACGGCAGGCGGAGGGCCGGGTCCGAAACCCTGCGGCCCGCGGGTCGTACATGGGGTATGATTTCCCGCTCGACCCTCATCGGCGCCTTGGTCGTCGCGGAGCTCGCCATCGTCGGGCTCGCCACCGAGGCGATCGCCGGCGGCAGGGTCTACCCGCCGCTCGGCCTGCTCTCGGCGCCCCAGCTCGGGGCCGACGCTTCCGACCGGCTCCATCGTTCGTTCGTGGCCGGCTTGGCCCCGCGCGTCGTGATCGACGTCCACGACGTCGACGTCGTGCTGCAGGCCGACAGCGGTGCAGCGGTGCGCGTCGACGAGTCGCTTCAGCGATCCGGAATCGTCACCGGCGAAGTCGTGCCGGTGACGGCGCAGCAGTCGCTCGACGTCGTGAGGGTCTCCTCGTCCGGGCCGAGTCCCAAACGTTTCGTGCTCGGCAGCTTCCGGCACGAGCTGCGCATCACCGTACCCTCGCTGGCGCGGGTCGAGTTCGCCAGCGCGGGCGACATCGACGTCAGCGGGCTGCGCACGAAGCTGCTCGCCCACCTCCCCGACGGTGCGATCAAGGTGCGCGATCACCGCGGCGACGTCGACATCAGCACCGGCCGCGGCCGGATTACGATGGTCGACGTGCAGGGCTCCGACATCGCCGCGAACACGCGCGACGGACGCATCTATCTCACTCGCGTCGGGGCCGACCGGATCAACGGTACCAGCAGTTCCGGCCGCATCGTCGGCGTCGACGTGCGCGCGGTCGACGGTACGCTGACCACGCGCGAGGGGCGCGTCGTCCTCTCGTTCACCGGCAACAGCGATGCGATCGTCAGCGCCCACGCCGGCGACGGGCGCGTTCGCGTCTCCGGGTTCACGATCACGGAGAGCGACGATCAGCGCAGCGTCATCCGGCTCGGTTCGGGCCGCGGGCATTTCGAGGTCTCCACAGCGGACGGCCCAATCACCATCACTCCGGGAGCGAGCGTCTAGTCATGAGCGACAATTTCGTTGGAGCCATTGCGATCGTCTGCATCTTCGGGGGGCCGGTGGTGGCCTGGATCGTGATGCGCGTGCTCAAGCACCACGAGCGTATGGAGATGCTCCGGCGCGGCATGATGCCGCCCCCGGATTTCACCGACAAGAACGCCTACAAGGCTTGGCGGCGCGCCGGCTCGCCCTGGCCGCCACCGGGTGCGCCGCAGCAGCAATGGACGCCGCAGCCGGCGCCGGCTGCATGGGCCACGCCGGAAGACGATCCGCAGCGCGCGCTCTACAAGGGGATTCGCCTGGCGCTGATCGGACTCGCGATCACTTTGGGCCTCGGGATCGCGTTCCACGGCTTCAGCGGGAACCCGTTCATCCTGGGCGGCTTGATCCCGATGTTCGTCGGGATCGCCCAGATCATCATCGCGGTGCTCTCCGGCGCGCAACTGCCGGGCGTCGACCCCCGAATCACGTTCATCCCGCCGCCGCCCCAGCCGCCTCCGGGCGCCCCGCCGCCGCCGCATGCCGGTTTCGGAACGGTGACGCCCCCGCCGTGGGCCGACCAGCCCGGCCGCCCGCGGTTCGAGGAGCTCTCCAAACCAGTCCCCCCGCCCGACCTGCGCTGACCTCTGGGCGGGGCAAAATAAAGGACGGGTCGCCTGGGCGACCCGTCCCTTTTTGCTCTGACCGGACTCCGTTCGCGTGCGGGGCGTTAGCGGCAGGTCACGATCGCCATGGCCCAGCCGGCAGCCGTTCGCGTGCGAACGAGATAGCCGTGGTCGGTGCGGTCGTAGACGTGGTAGCCCGCTCTGAGCGCGTCGGCTAGCGTTTTGAAGACCATGATACCGGGCATCTCGTTCTCCTTTCCGGCGCCGTTGCCGACGTCGTGCACCTATAACGTTCGGCAAGCACGCGAAGTTCTTCAAGCTTCATGAGCGAAGCATTACGAAATGCCCGCTCCTCGCCTCGTGGTTGCACTCGACGTGCCGAATCCCGCTCGCGCCGCCTCCCTCATCGAGCGCTTGGCCCCGCTGGGCGTTTTGTTCAAGATCGGTTACGAGGCATTCTACGGCTATGGGGACGAGATTCGAGAAGCGCTCGCTTCCCACGAGGCGGGATACGTGCTCGATTTGAAGCTGCACGACATCCCGCGGTCGGTCGAGGCCGCGGTGCGCGCGGTGGTGCGTCCGGGCGTCCGGCTGTTGACCGTCCACGCGCTCGGCGGCGCGCAGATGCTCGAAGCGGCGGTCAGAGCTGCGGCGGAGCGGGCCGCCGAGCTCTCGATCCCGCCGCCGCAGGTCTACGCGGTGACGATCCTGACCAGCATCGGCGCGGAGGATCTGGGCGAACTCGGGCTGCTCGGCGGCCCCGGTGAGAACGCTACCCGGCTGGCGGCGCTCGCGCGCGACGCACGCTGCGCCGGCGTCGTCTGCAGCGTGCGCGAGGTCGCCGATTTCAAGTCGTACTTCGGGGTCGAGTTCGGCACGTTCTGTCCGGGGATCCGTCCGAGCGGCAGCGCGCACGGCGACCAGAAGCGCGCCGCGACGCCGCGCGAGGCGCGCGAGGCCGGTGCCGACTACGCGGTCGTCGGGCGGCCGATCGTCGACGATGCCGATCCGCTCGGCGCGGCGCGCGCGATCCTCGCGGACCTTCAAGGATGACGGGTGCCGTGGCGCCCGATCTGCTGCGGGAACTCGAAGCACGCGGCGCGATCCTGTCGGGGCACTTCCGGCTCTCCTCCGGCCGGCATTCCAATCGCTTCGTGCAGAAGTTCCGCATCCTCGAGGATCCGCCGCTGGTCGAGCGCGTCGCGGCGGCGCTCGCGTCTGCGGCACGTCCGCTCGCGCCGACCGTCGTCGTCAGCGCCGCCGTCGGCGGGATCGTGCTGGGCTACGAGACAGCGCGACAGCTCGGCACGCTCGGCATCTTCGTCGAGAAAGAGAACGGCGTTCCGGCGCTCCGGCGCGGCTTCGCGCTCGGCCCGGACGATCGCGCGTTCGTCGTCGAAGACGTCGTCACGACCGGCAGTTCGATCCACGAGGTGATCGACGTCGTGCGCGCGCGCGGCGCCGAGGTCGCCGGCGTCGGGATCATCGTGCAACGCGCGCCGGCCGACTTCGGCGTCCCGGCGAGTGCGCTGCTCGACCTGCCGATCGAGTCGTACGATCCCGAGCACTGCCCGCAATGCGCCGCCGGCGAACCGGTCACCGAACCGGGCTCGAGATATCTCGGCGCGAAGTAACCGCGAGCCATGACCCCCGACTACGAGAAGCTCGTTCGGCCCGAAGTTGCTTCGATGAAGCCGTATACGCCCGGCACGACCGTGTCGCAGGCGCGCAAGAAGTACGGGCTCGAGACGTTCGTGAAGCTGTCCTCGAACGAGAACCCGCTCGGCACCTCGCCGAAGGCGGCGGCAGCGTTGCGCGAGATCGGCGATCTGCAGATCTACGTCGACGACGATCACCATGAATTGCGGCGCCGCCTCGCCGAACCGTACGGCCTGGGCGTCGAGCACGTCCTCGTCGGCCACGGCTCGAACGACGTCGTGCGCACCCTGTTCAGCGCGTATCTGACGGCGGGCGACGAGGTCGTGATGGCGGATCCGACGTTCTCGCTGTTTCCCAAGGATGCGATCCTGTTCGGCGCGGCACCGGTGCGAGTGCCCTTGCGCGACGGCGTCCACGACCTGGACGCGATGCTGGCCGCGATCACGCCGCAGACGAAAATCGTCGTTGTCGTCGATCCGAACAATCCGACCTCGACCCGCGTCGAGCGTGACGCGTTCGACCGTTTCGCGCGCGCGCTCCCTGCGAACGCGATCCTCGTGCTCGATCAAGCGTATCGCGAGTACATGCCGGCCGGTTCCGTCGAAGGCACCGACTACGTCGCGTCACGCCCGGCGACCGTCGTGCTGCGCACGCACTCGAAGCTCTACGGGCTGGCGTCGCTGCGCTTCGGATACGGCCTCGGCGATCCCCAGCTGATCGCGTACGCGCAGCGCGTGCGATTGCCGTTCAACGTCTCGCGGCCGGCCGCGGTCGCGGCGCTCGCCGCGCTCGACGACGAGGACTTCGTGCGGCGCTCGCTCGAGACCAACGAGCTCGGCAAAGCGTATCTGTTTCCCGCGTTCGAGAAGCTCGGACTGCACGCGTATCCTTCGGCGGCGAACTTCGTCGCGGTCGCGGTCCCCGGCACCGCCAGCGAGGCGTACGAAGCGATGCTGCAGCAGGGGATCGTCACGCGCAGCGGCGACGCGCTCGGGATGCCGGGACGGCTGCGCATCACGATCGGAACGCCGGAGCAGAACGCGCTCGTGGTCGAAGCGCTCGGTTCGCTGGTCGCCGCCGCGGCATGAACGCGACGATCGCGGTGCGGCGCGGCGAGCGTGCGGACCGCGACTTCGTGCGCGACCTCGGCCGCCGCAGCGCGACCAGCAGCGTCTCGGCCGTTCGCGAGGCTCGCTACGACGACGTGCTCGAGGCGTTCGAGCGGCTCGCCGACTTCGTCTACGGCCGGCGGCACGAGCTGCTGATCGCGGAGCGCGACGGTGCGCGCGCCGGCTTTTTGCTGCTGCTGTACGACATCCCGGACGAGGTGACGATGGCGCCGCAGGCGTTCATCGCGTACATGGCGGTCGAACCGACCGCGAGCAGACGCGGCGTTGGGCGGGCGCTGCTCGAGACGGCAGAGGCGCACGCGCACGCGGCCGGGCTGCCGCACGTCAGCCTGATGGTCACCGAGGAGAACGTGCCGGCGCGAGCCCTGTACGAGGGCGCCGGCTACGTCACCGAACGCCTCATGCTCACCAAACCGCTGTAGCGAGCAGGTCCGTTTCGCGCTCCGGAGTCAGGCCGGCTTTGAGTGGTTCGGCGCCGCGCTCGTGCTGCGCCCAGCGCAGTGTGTCGGCGACGGTCTCCGCGAGCGGGCGGTAGCGTAGTCCGAGTGCGATCGCGTGCGCCGGATCGACGTGCGCGATCCCGTCGTGACCTTCGCCGCGCGGCGCCCACACCGGCAGGTCGCTCCAGCCTTTGATCCCCTGCTCCTTCAGCGTGGCCCTTGGATGAGGAACGTCGTGCCCGGGGGGCCGATCGGCACAATGTGGCCGAACGTCGTATTCCACACGTAGTCGGCCGGCGCGGGCTTGCAGTTGACGTACGTGTCGGATCCGTGGGCGGCATTCCACGACGGCGCTGTGCCGGATGGGCGTGCTTGCTTGAAGCCGGTGCTGTCCGCGAGCGGATACCTCGCTTGCCGCGCCGCGGTCAAGAGTGCATCGTCGAAGGCCTTGTGCCCGCTCGAGGTGACGATCGCCGCGTTCGTAACGGCGCCCGCTGGATCGACGTGGACGCGCACCGACCCGCCATATCGCGCATCGACCGGGACGTCTTGCATCGAATCGGGGAACGCCGGCACGCCGGTGTGCTGCACCGTCGGCACCTTACATGCCGCCGGGTTTTTCGCGCTCCAGCCCTCGGGATACGCCGGAACGACGATCGAATAGACGTTTGCGAGCGGGGTCCCGACATGGAGCGCCGATCGAATCGTTGTGGCAACGGGGACGCAATCGTGCAGCGCCGGAACGTAGGTATCGCCCATCAAGATGCGCGTGACGTGCTCCGCCATACCGGGATATCGCGGCGCCGACATGTTGCTCACCTTGAGCGGCCGCCCCGTGGCATCCACCGCGAGTTCGAACGTCGCGACGTTGGTCGCGCCGAACTGCGCCGTGAGCCGGCTTGGATCCGGTAGCTCGAGCCCGTCCTGCGAGAAGCCCGGCCAGCGCCTGTTCATCCCCAAGAACGTAGCCATCCGGACCTGGCGGTTCGGGACGGCGCAGGCGGCGGCAAGTTGCGCCGGAGCCGGCAGCCGCGCCGAAGGATCGGTATCTGAGGCGTACGCGAGCACCGGCGAGATCGATTGCACGGCGAGCGCGATGAGCGCGAGCACCGCGAGCGCACATCCAAGTGCGGACGGCGAGAGGCGCAGGCGCCTCGGGCGCGCGTCGAGTAAACGCTCGATCCTTTCGACGATTGCGTGACGAGAGCCGATCGCGCTCGGCGCAGCGAGGGGAACGCGACCGGCGATCGCGCCCGCCATCATAGCCAGCGTCTGCGCGAAGGCATCGCCGCTGCCGGTCCGCGCGACGACCCAATCGTCACACGCAATCTCGCGTTCCATCGAGAGCCGGCGCATGACGAACCACGCGGCGGGGTTGAGGATCGCGAGCGCCTCGGCGATGCGCGCGAGAGCATTCGTCCATACGTCGTAGCGGCGGAGGTGCGCAAGCTCGTGAATGACGATCGTCTCGACCGCGTCGGCCGGCATTTGCTCGACGAGCGCGGCCGGCAGGATGATGGCCGGGTGCCGGAATCCGGCGGCGAGCGGGACCTGCACGCGATCCGACAAGAAGACCGGATAGCCGCGCGCCGTCGACCACAGCCGAGCATCGCGCCGGATCGCCGCGAGGGCGCGAAGGTCGAGCAGCAACAGTAGGCCGCGCGTGGCGGCGACGAGGACCCAGACGAGCGCAATCGCGAGGGCTAGGCTCTGCGATATCGTGATGCGCGGGGGCGATGCGGCCACGGTGGCCGATTCGGTCGTCGCGCGCGACGGTTCGGGCACTGCCCGCACAATGTCCAGGCGCTGGTGCTCCACGGGAGCAACGGGCATGCTGCGTTGTCCGCTCGTCAGCGCCGCCTCGACGATCGGTTCGGACGGCTGCACGGAAAGGCGAACGGTGAGTGGGGGGATGAGCACGAGGGCTGCCAGCGCAAACAGCCAGATCGCGTAACACGTCGCGGCGCCGAGTTTCGGCAGGCCTCGTAATCCCAGCCACACGACGCCGGCGATGAGTGGTCCCTCCCAGAGGCCGTTGAAAATCGTCGCGGCGATGGCAAACGCCGCCCCTGCCGGCGTAGAGCTCATTTCCGTCCCTTCGTCTTGCGCTCGAGTAGCTCGCGAATCTGTTTGCGGTCGGCCTCGCGCAACGGTACGTCGTCGAGCAGCGATACCGCGAGCGCGTTCGGCGAGTTTCTGAAGAAGCGCGACAAGACGTGGTTGACCGCGGACTTGGCGGCGTCATCGCGGTCGACGACCGGGAGATAGGTGTAGGCGCGCCCGGTCTCCTCATGCGCGACGTAGCCCTTCTGATCGAGCGTGCGCAGCGTGGAGAGCACCGTGTTGTACGCCAAAGCAGGCGGCGCCAGCGCTGCGGTAACCTCGGACACGGTGGCCCGCCGTTTCGTCCACAGAACGTTCATCAGGCGCAGCTCGTGGTCGGTCAGCACGACCGCTCTCTTGCGGGGCATCATACCTCCTAGTATCGTAGTTGAAAGGGTACACCGCCGGCGTACCCCTTGTCAACTAGTATCCTAAGAGGCGCGCGCTATGCCTGGTCGTACGCCTCGCGCAGCTTCGCGATGTCGAGCTTACATCGAGTCCGGTGCGCTCACGCCGCACATGGCGAGCGTCGTCGCCAGCACGGTCCTCGTCGCGATGCAGAGGCCGAGCCGCGCGGTCGTCGTCGCCGGGTCGTCGCCGAGGACGCGGCAGGCGTCGTAGAATTGGTGGAATTCGCTCGCGACCTCGCGCGCGTACTTGGGCAGACGATGCGGCGCGCGGGCGCGCGCGACGCCGGCGACGGTCGAGCCGAACTCCGCCAGCTTGCGCGCCAGCGCCAGCTCCGACGGGTCGTTCAGCACCTCGAGGCCCTGGCCGCGCTCGGCCGCCGAGAGCGCCTCGGCGTGCGACTCCCGCGCCTTGCGGAGCACCGAGGCGATCCGCGCGTGGCCGTACTGCACGTAGAACACGGGGTTTTCGTTCGACTGTTTCTTCGCCAGCTCGAGATCGAACGTCAGCGGCTGATCGGTCGAGAGCATCACGAAGAAGAAGCGCGCGGCGTCGACGCCGACCTCGTCGATCACCTCTTGCAAGGTGACGAGCGTTCCCGCGCGCTTCGACATCGAGAGGATCTCGTCGCCGCGCTTGAGCGTGATCTGCTGCGCCAGAATCACCTCGATCGCTCCCGGCCGCCCGTACGCGTTCGCCAGCGCCTTGAGCCGCGCGATGTACCCGTGGTGGTCGGGGCCGAGGATGTCGATCACGTGATCGGCGCGCTGCAGCTTCTCGTAGTGGTACGCGACGTCGTTCGCGAAATACGTCGGCCGCCCGTCGCCGCGGATCACGACGCGGTCTTCGTCGTCGCCGGCGTCCGTCGCGCGGATCCAGGTCGCGCCGTCCTTCTCGTAGAGAACGCCGAGCTCGCGCAAGCGCTCGACGCCGCGCTCGATCGCGCCGGCATCGTGCAACGCCTGCTCCGATTGCCAGAGATCGAACTCGGCGCCGAACCGGCGCGCGACCTCTTGCTGCTCCGCGACGATGGTGTCGCGCGCGAACTGCGCCATCATCGCGATCGCTTCATCTTCCGGCACGCGCAGCCAGACATCGCCGTCGCGTTCGTAAACCCTCTCGGCGACCGGGATCAAGTAGTCACCGGGATATCCGTCTTCGGGAAACGGAGTGGCCGGATAGAACAGCTGCCGGTAGCGCGCGTACACCGAGCGCCCGAGCGCGTCCATCTGCGAGCCGGCGTCGTTGATGATCCACTCGGTGAAGACGTCGTAGCCGGCGTGACGCATCGCCTTCGCCAGCGTGTCGCCGATCGAGAGCGTGCGGCCTTGCACGACGACCAGCGGGCCGGTCGGGTTCGCGCTGCCGAACTCGAGCGAGATCCGCTCGCCCGTCGGCGCTCCGCGCCCGTAGCGCTCGCCTGCGCGCAGGACGTCGCCGACGACGCGCTGCCAGAACTCCGGGCGAAGCTTCACGTTGACGAACCCGGCCAGCGGGGTCGCCTCGATGACGGTCGCGCGCACCGCGTCGTCCTCGAGCGCGCGCGCGATGATCTCGGCCGCGATCTCCTGCGGCTTCTTGCGCGCGGTCCGCGCGAGCCCGAAGGCGACGTTGGTCGAAACGTCGCCGAACTCGGGCCGCCGAGCCGGCTCGAATTGCACCACCGGCTCGGCGTTCGGCCACAGCGCGCGCGCCGCCGCGGCGAAGCGGGCGGCCAGCTCGTCGAGCGAAAGGAGCACGTTGTCCTCAGTGGTGGTAGGGTTCATCGCGCGCGATCTTCGCCGCGCGGTACAATTGCTCCAGCACGAGCGCGCGAGCCCATTCGTGCAGGAACGTAAGCGGCGAAAGCGACCAGCGCACGTCGGCCCGCGCGAGCAGGTCATCGGAGGCACCGTACGTCCCCGCGACGACGAGCGTGAGCCGGGCGATCCCCTGATGCGGCAGCCGCTCGATCCGCCGGCTCAGCTCCTCGCTGGACATCAGCTCGCCCGAGCGTTCGAGAACCCAGAGATGGTCCGACGGCTCGATCAGCTTGAGGATCGCCTCGCCTTCGGTCCGCATCGCTCGTACCGGATCGGCGCCGTCGGCGGCGCGAACCTCAAACTCCTCGAGCCGGTGGTACGGTCGCAGCCGCACGCGAAAGTCCGCCATCGCGTCACCGATGTAGCGCTCGCGTACCTTCCCGACCGCGATGAGCCGGACGATCACATCAGAGGAAGTCCGGCGCGTCCTCGATCCGCCGGGCGGCGGAGCCGATGAGGGTTGGCGGTTTCGGGACCAGCGGGGCGGTCCGCCCGGAACCGGCTGCGCCCGGGTCGTCGCCCCCCTCGCCTTGCGACTCGACGCGCGGCGCGCGGCGCGAGGAGAGGAAACGCGCGAAGAATTGCTTCGCTTGATCGCGTCGCAGTCCACGTGCGCGTTGCGCTCGAATCCAGGTCAGTTCGTCCGGCTCACCGTCAGCCATTGTAGAGCGACGATAGGCCCTGGACCAGCACCCGTCAAGGGGCCGGAGCAAACGTTCAGGCCGCGGGATCGCCCGCAGATGCCGCGGCACGGATATCGGACGGAAATGCGAGCCCGTTGTCGGTGGCGTAGTCGCGTGCGATGGCGACGAGCTCCGGCTCGTCGATGGTGATGATCTCAATCGCTACGATGTCGTCACCCTTATCGACGAAGACGAGCACGCCCAGTGGCTCATCCTGCCGAGGGTCGTCGCGGCCGATCTCGACGATGCTCCCGTCCGGCTCACGCAGCAACTGCAGCCAGCCATCTTCCTTATCGGAGTCCTGATATTCAACATATGTGTGCGAACAGACTGGATCGACGGTGATGCGAATCGGTTGTTTCATTGTTGGCTGCGGCGCTCTCTTCGGCGGCGCTCTTTGCGACGCCGGCCGGTGCGGCGGCGCTCTTCGTCGGTAATCGTCACGACGTACGATTCAGTTCGCGAGTATCCCAGCCGAGGGACGTCCATGTCAATCCCGCAGTCGCGGGGCGGTGATCGTGTAGCCGTCGATACCGGCGGTGATGCGGCCGGCGAACTCGAGCTCGGTGAGGAGCGAAAAGAGCTCGGCCGGTGCGAGGTCGAGGCGGTCGGCGAGCGTGCCGGGATCGCACGCGCCGCAGCGCAGCGCAGCGAGAACGCGGCGTACCTCGGGCGCATCGTCCCGCGCGATGTGCTCGCTGTTGCGTCGCGCTGCGCGATGTGCAGGTGCGAGCGGCAGCGGCAGGGCGGCGAGCACGTCATCGGCGTCGCGGACGAGGGTGGCGCCGTCGCGGATCAGCGCGTTGCAGCCGGCGGCTTTGGGGCGGTCGACGTCGCCGGGGAAGGCGAGCACCGCGATGCTGCGGTCGGCGGCGTGGCCGGCGGTGTTGAGAGCGCCACTGCGCGCGGCGGCTTCGACGACGACCACGGCGTCGGCGAGTGCCGCGATGACGCCGTTGCGCGCGAGGAACTGCCAGGGCTGCGGAACGACCTCGGGCGCGTACGGTGAGACGACCGCGCCTCCGCTCAGCGTGATGCGCGCTGCGAGCTCGCGATGGCGCGGCGGGAAGAAGTGGTCGTGCCCGCCGCCCAGCACGCCGATCGTCGGAGCGCCGGCGGCGAGCGCGCCCTCGTGGGCCGCGCCGTCGATCCCGAGCGCCAGGCCGGAGACGATGCAGACCCCACGCCGCGCCAGCTCCTCGGCGAGCGATCGGGCGCGCCGCCGGCCTGCGTCCGACGGGGCCCGTGCCCCGACAAGGGCGACACAGGGCGCCCGGAGGCCGTCCAGCGCCCCGGCGACCCACAGCCCGGCGAGCGCAGCGTCGCCGAGGCGCTCGCCGCACAGGCCGTCGAGCTCCACGCGGGAGACCCACCGCCGCTCGGACCCTGAGCTTGTCGAAGGACCCACGCCGGCCCATCACGCTCAGCCGCCTCGTCGGCAAGAGGGGCGCCACCTCCAAGGATTCCCGCGTTCCCCTCCGTAACGGGCCGTGCGATCACCGCCCGCCCATGCGGGCGGCCCGTCCACCAGGAGAGAGCGAGCGAGTACATGGCAGCCGAAGCGTACTGCGTCAAGTGCAAGACCAAGCGTGAGATCAAAGACGCGCACGTCATCACGATGAAGAACGGCCGCCCGGCGACCGAGGGCAAGTGCCCGGTCTGCGGGACCAAGATGTTCAAAATCGGGGCTGCGTCCTAGCGACGCGGCCCCTCACTTTCGGATCGGGAGCAAATCGGGCTATACTGGACAGGCACCACAAGATGTAGGGGTGTAGGGTCGCACGCGACCCCCAGCGCTCCCGGAGAGGACCCACCCGACCTGCTCTGCCCGCACTGCCGCAAGAACGAGACCCGCGTCGTCGACTCGAGGGATGACGACAACTCCGTCCGCCGGCGACGCGAGTGTCTCGGCTGCAAGCACCGCTTCACCACCTACGAGCGGATGGAAGCTCCGCGGCTGTTCGTCGTCAAGAAAGACGGCCGGCGCGAGCAGTACAATCGCGACAAGGTCTTGAGTGGGCTGCGCCGCGCCTGCGAGAAGCGCCCGGTCTCCGAAGCGCAGATGGAGGAGGTCGTCGCGTCGATCGAGCGCGAGCTGTTCGCGCGCGGCGAGAGCGAGGTCTCGGGAAAGCTGATCGGCGAGAAGCTGATGGAGTCGCTCAAGAAGGTCGACGAGGTCGCGTACGTGCGCTTCGCCAGCGTGTACCGCGACTTCCGCGACGTCGCGAGCTTTCGCGCCGAGCTCGAAGGCCTACTCGCCAAGTGACGCCGGCGGTCACGGTCGCCGTCACGCGTTTGCCCGCGGGCAAAGGACTTCCGTTGCCGGCCTACATGACCGTCGGTGCGGCCGGTGCCGACGTGGTCGCCGCGGTCACGGACGATCTGGTGCTCGCGCCCGGCGATCGCGCCGTGGTACCGACCGGCTTCGCGCTCGAGGTCCCCGACGGGTTCGAGGTGCAGGTGCGGCCCCGCAGCGGGCTCGCCGCGAAGCACGGCGTGACGCTGCTGAACAGCCCGGGGACGATCGACAGCGACTACCGCGGCCCCGTCGGCGTCGTGTTGGTGAACCATGGCCGCGAGCCGTTCGTCGTTCGCCGCGGCGAGCGCATCGCGCAGCTGGTCGTGGCGCCCGTCGTCCGGGCGGCGTTCCGCGAGGCGCAGACGCTGGCGGCGAGCACGCGCGGCGAGGGCGGCTTCGGTTCCACCGGCCAATAGGGCCATGTCGTGAAAGTGTACGTGGTCGGGAAGGGAGCGGTCGGGACGTATCTCGGCGAGCTGCTGCGCGGGATCGGCAACGACGTGTCGTATGCGCCGCGCGACCTGACGGCGGTCGAACCCGTCGACGCCGACATGGCGCTCGTCACCGTGAAAGCCTACGACACGCCGTCCGCAATCGAGACGCTGCGCCGCGCGCTCAAGGACCCTGCCGCGACCACGATCGTCACCCCGCAGAACGGCGTCGGCAACGAAGAACTGCTCGCCGCCGCGTTCGGCGCGGACAACGTCGTCGCCGCCGCGCTGACCGTCCCGGTCGACCTCGACGCGTTCGGTGCCGGGTTCGCGGCGAAAGGCGGCGGAATCGCCTTCGCCCCGGTCGGTTCGACGAGCGCGCACAACTGGCTGCTCGCCGCGTTCGGCGCGACCGGGCTGCCGACGACCGCGGTCGGCGACTATCGCTCGCTGAAGTGGTCGAAGCTCGCGCTGAACGTCGTCGCGAACGCGGCCTGTGCGATCCTGGACGTGCTGCCCGAGCGGCTGGTACGGGAGGACGCCGTTTTCGCGCTCGAGATCCGCGCGATCCGCGAAGTGCGCGCCACGATGAAAGCGCTCGGAATCGCGGCGATCGACCTGCCGCGCTATCCGGTGCGCGCGCTGCTCGGCGTCGCCTCGCTGCCGACCCCAGTCGCGCGCGCCCTGCTCGCTTCGCGCATCGCCGGAGCGCGCGGTGAGAAGCCGCCCTCGCTGCTGGTCGACCTGCGCGGGGCGAAACATCGCACCGAGGTCGAAGTGTTGAACGGGGCCGTCGCGCGCGCGGCACGCGAGGCGGGCGTGCAGGCGCCGGTGAACGCCGCGTACGCGCGGATCCTCAGCGATGTCGCGCACATGCCGCAGCTGTGGGCGAAATACCGCGAGCGTCCCGCGGCGCTCGTCTCCGAAGTGAGATCACGTTGAGAAATCCTGACGTTCCCGAGTCGCTCGACGGGTGGGCGATCCTGCACCGGATGTTCCGGCTCGACCGGCGCCGCTGGGACGCGCTCGACCGCGCGCGCAGGGACGCCATCGAGCGCGAAGCGTCCGGCTTGTTCTCCGCGCTCGCGCGCGACGCGGCCGCCGACCTCGGGCTGGCACAGCTGCTCGGACACAAAGGCGACCTGATGCTCACCCACTACGCGCACACGTTCGATGCGCTCGGCGAAGTGCAGGCGCGAGTCGACAAGCTTGCGCTCCGCGAGTATCTGGAGCCGATGGAGTCGTACGTCTCGATCCTCGAGCTCGGCCTCTACGGTGACACCGCCAAGTTCCACGCCGAGCTGCGCGATCGCGGGTTGAAGCCGCACTCAGACGCGTGGAACGCAGCCTTCGATACGATGATGCACGAAGCTGCGTCCGACCCGCGCAACGCGGCCCGGCTGTTCGCGCGCATCCCGGCGCGGCGGTACGCGTGCTTCTACCCGATGAACAAGAAGCGCGCCGGCGACGACAACTGGTACGCCACGCCGTACGACGAGCGTGCCAGGATGATGCTCGAGCACGGGAAGATCGGGCGCTCGTTCCACGGCCACGTCACGCAGGTGATCTCGGGCTCGATCGGATTCGACGACTGGGAGTGGGGCGTCGATCTGTACGCCGACGATCCGTTGATCTTCAAGAAGCTGGTCTACGCGATGCGCTTCGACGCGGCGTCGGCGCGCTTCGGCGAGTTCGGGCGCTTTTGGACCGGGATGCAGTTCTCGGTCGCGCAGCTCGGCGTCTTTTTGGCCGGCGAAAGCTCGCCCGCGCTGCTCGCGGACGGCGCGGCAGAAACGGTGCTGCGGCGATGACGCTCGGACTCGATCACGTCGACATGCGCGTGCCCGCGCTCGGAGCCGTCGAGAAGTTCTACGACGCGTTCGCCGAGCGTCTGGGCCTGAAGACCAAGCGCTTCGCGAAGGTCGGTTTCGGCGGTTCCTCGTGGGAGGACGGCTCGCCGGAGGACTACAACGCCGTCGAATACTATGCGGACGGCGCCCCCGGGCGTGCGCGCGTATTCTTCGGGGTGATCGAAGAAGTCGACGCGCAGCCTTCGAAGAGCCGGATCGCGTTCGCCGTCCCCGAAGACGAGCTCGACGAGTGGGAACGGCTGCTGCCGGGGATCGGCGCGCGCGAGATCGAGCGCGGCGACCCGGGCTATCCGGCGGTGTTCTTCACCGATCCACTCGGAACGCGGCTCGAGGTCTGCGCGCGCCGCACGCACGCGTGATGCAGATGCGGCGTGCGGCGGCCGCCGTGACGGGGATCGGGCTCCTCGCCGTAATGCACGCGTCACCGCCGATCGCGCAGGGGCGGTCCGACGTGCGGATCGCGTTCCAGACCGAGAACGGGCTGGCGCGTCTGGAGGTCTTCTCCGGGCCCGACGCATTCGTCGTCGATCCGCACGCCCTCCGGTTCACCGTGCGTGCGTATCGCGGCTTTCGCCCTGACCCAACGGCGCCGGCGCAGCCGATCCATGTCGAGGTGGGGCCGAGCGTTGCGGTGCCGAACGCCGGGACGCGCCCTGCGTACCGGATCGCGATCGCCGTCGCGTCGCCGCCTCGGCCAGGGATGTACGAGCTCTCGGCCGATGCGCTGCCGGGGTTTGCGCGCACCGCGAACGGCGACGAGCTTCCCGCCCGCCGGTTTCTGAACGCCGGGATCGGCGCGATCGTGGCCTGGTGGCCTGACGAGCGCGGCGGCGATCCTGGACTGCGCGACGTGCGCGCGCGTTTTGCGAACCGCGCCGTTCACGGCTACGGCAACGGCAACATCCCGCTTCAGTGCCCGAACTGGGCCACGGCCGTCGGGCCGGCCGGCGTCCGGATCGGTGCGGTCGTCCGCGAGGTCGGCCATGCCGAGGTCCTCCAGCCGGGCACGACCTGGGGCGGGGACGTCGGCCCGCAGTTTCTCGCGTTCGATCCGCTTGCGTTGCGCGTCGTCGGCGGGCCCGCGCCGCCGCAGCTGCCGTCGCCGCTGCCGGCGCTTGTGCCGTGCGACTTCACGCTGCATTTCGCCGATCCGTGGCACGTCGACACGTCGATAACGACCGCCGCGCCGCCGCGACTTCCCATGGGAAAGGGGTTTGCGGTCCGTCCGGGCACCTCGCGCGACGAGGTCGTCTGGCGCTACGGCTACCCGAACGAGTTCGGCACCGCCGCGTCGCTGCGCGCCGAAAACGAGTGGCGCTACCTGTCGCCGACGCCGTTTTCGTGGTCGGTCACGTTCGAGCACGACCGCGTCGTGCACGTCGATCCGCCGGGAGAACTCCGGTGACGAAACGCGATCAGCTACTCGCGGTCTGTTCGCTCGCGCCGCGGCTCTCCGACCGGACGTGCGCGTGGTGCGCGGCGGAGTTGCCGCAGCGCAGGCGCACGTGGTGCAGCGACCGCTGCGGCGACCTGTTTTGGGCGAACCACTGGTGGTCGGTCGCGCGGAGCGCGGCGAAGCGCCGCGACCGGTATCGCTGCCGCAGGTGCGGCACGCGCGGACCGAAGCGGCCGGCACGGGTCGCGCATCGCACGCGTACGGCGTATCTGGCGGCGATGCGCGCGTGGCGCGCGGCGAAGAAGACCGGTCGCCTCGAGGTCAACCACATCGATCCGGCGGCAGGTCGGCACGGTCAACTCTCCTGCGTGCACCACCTCGACAACCTCGAGACGCTCTGCATGTCCTGCCACAAGGTGCACACCTCTGCCCTTCGGCACTCAACCGGCGTCTGAGCTCGGTTCCGCCTCGTGCAGGCCTTGGGAGTACACGGGGTGATCGCGGAGCTGGGCGATGCGCGGCGTCGTGCGCGGATAACAGCCGTCCGGATTGGCGCGCTGAAACAGGATGCCGCGCGCCGCCATGTACTCGAAGTTCTCGTACAACGCGTCGCCGCGCGTCCGGCGCATGCGCATGATCACCGGCTCCAGGTCCTGCCAGGTCGCGTAGCACGACGACGACGAGACGTCGAGCATGACGTTCTCGTCCAAGAGCCCATGCTTCATGTAGGATCCGATCTGCTCGTACCAGGAGCAGATATGGATCTCCGGATGCCGCAGCGCGTCGATCGGCCCGTCGAGCTCCGCGAGGAATTCCGGATCGCGAAGCTTGGCGGGCAGTTCGATGCGGACGTACTGCATCACGCGCTGAAATTCCGGATCGCGCCAGTCGTCGAGCACCTTGAGCAAGCCGGCGAGCGTCGTCTGGGCGCGCAGCTGCCGGATCTGCCGTAGCGCGGCGAACGCCGCACCGGCGACGACCAGCAACGTCACGGTCGACACGATCGCGTTCCACAGGCTGTAATCGAGCGTCAACTCGGCCCTCCGTCGGCTTGCTCACGGCCTGTTCTCTGGCTGTCGGGCGGCGTCCCGCGGTAGGGGCCGCACCGGATGGGAACGGTGACCCCATGAGCACGACAGCCGAGCACGCCGCGTCGATCGAGACGCTGAATCCCGCGACGGGCGAGGTGTTGCGGCGCTATCAGCCGCACGACCGGGGCGCAATCGGCGCGCGGCTCGACGCTGCAGTGGCGGCGCAGCGCCGCTGGCGCGAGACCAGCTTCGCCGAGCGCGGCGCGGCGCTGCGCGGGGCGGCGGCGCAGTTGCGTGCCGGCAAGGGAGAACTGGCCGCGCTGGCGACGCGCGAGATGGGCAAGCCGATCGCCGAGGCGGAAGCCGAGATCGAGAAGTGCGCGGTCAGCTGCGACTGGTTCGCCGCGAACGCCGAGCGTCTGCTGGCGAACGAGGAGATCGGGTCGAGCGCGACGCGCAGCTACGTCGCGTTCCGCCCGCTCGGCGTGCTGCTCGCGATCATGCCGTGGAACTTTCCGTACTGGCAGGTTTTCCGCGCCGCGGCGCCCGCGCTCATGGCCGGCAACGCGGTCGTGCTGAAGCATGCTTCGAACGTCACCGGCGTCGCGCTGAAGATCGAGGAGATCTTTCGCGCCGGCGGATTGCCGGACGGAGTATTCGCGACGCTGCTCGTGGCCAGCAAGGAAATGGAGCCGATCGTGCTCGACGATCGCATCGCCGCGGTCACGCTGACCGGGAGCGAAGCGGCGGGTTCGTCGGTCGGCGCCGCAGCGGGCAAGGCGATCAAGAAGACCGTGATGGAACTCGGTGGATCCGACTACTTCATCGTGCTCGCCGACGCGGATCTCGAGCAAGCCGCGGCGACCGGCGTGAAGGCGCGCTTCCAAAATACCGGTCAGAGCTGCATCGCGGCGAAGCGGTTCATCGTCGAGGACGCCGTCTACGACCGCTACGCCGCGCTGTTCGTCGCCAAGGCCCGCGAGCTGACCGTCGGCGATCCGATGGAGCGCGCGACGAAGATCGGTCCGATGGCGCGCACCGATCTGCGCGACGATCTCGCCGCCCAAGTACGAGACACCGTCGCCGCCGGCGCGACGCTGCTGCTCGGCGGGGAAGCTATTCCCGGGGCCGGTGCGTACTTCGCCCCGACCGTGGTGGGCGACGTGCGTCCGGGGATGCGCATGGCGGTCGAGGAGACATTCGGCCCGGCTGCGGCGTTGATGCGCGCGCGCGATGCTGCACATGCCGTCGAGCTCGCCAACGACTCGCGCTACGGGCTGGGCGGAAACCTCTGGACGCGCGATCTCGCGCTGGCGGAACGTCTCGCCGCGCAGTTGCAATCGGGGAACTGCTTCATCAACGGGATGACGGCGTCGGATCCGCGCTTGCCGTTCGGCGGCGTGAAGAAGAGCGGGATCGGGCGCGAGCTCTCAGCGTTCGGGATTCGTGAGTTCGTCAACGTGCAGACGGTCTGGATCGGTCCCGACACCGGCGCCGCCCCCGGCGGGCCTCCCGCCGAATGATCGAACGGGCCACGCCCCGGTAGAGGAGGGCCTCCGCGCCGAGCGTACACTTGACGGGACGATGAGCGAAACGATCCGGAAGCTCTCCGTCGTCGACTCGGCCTTTTTGTTCGCCGAGACCGCCGAGTGCCCGATGCATGTCGGCAGCCTGACGATCGTCACGCTGCCCGAGGGCTACACGGGCGACTTCTACGAAGACTTCAAGAGCTCGATCGGAAGCCGGATCGGGCTGGCGAAAAGCCTGCGCTGGAAGCTCGCGCAGACGCCGTTCGACATCGACCGGCCGAGCTGGATCGAGGACGAGCAGTTCGACCTCGACCGGCACATCTTGCGCGGCGCGCTCCCGGAACCGCATGATCTCGCCACCGCGCAGCGCGTCGCCGGGTGGCTGCACGCGATGGCGCTCAATCGCGCGCGCCCGCTGTGGGAGATCTACGTCTTCGAGATGGCCGGCAATCAGGCGGCGATCTATTCGAAGATGCACCACGCGCTGATCGACGGCGGCGCGGGCGCAGCGCTCGCCGGGATCCTCTACGATGCGTCGCCCGCGGGCGGGGAGGCTCCGCCTACGCCCGCGCCGCCGCGCCCACCGGTCAAGAAGCAAGAGGTTCGCGACGTCGCCTCGTCGATGTTCGCGGCGTACGCCGAGCTCTGGCGCGCGCCGCTTTCGTCGTCGGGACTCGGCAAGCTGGAGCTCCCGCGCAGCGGCGGCACCGACCTCGCCTCGGTGCTGCTCGACGCCGCGATCGATCAGGCCGAGTGGCCGCTGCGCTTCAGCGCGAACTTCACCGAGATCGCAAGCGCGTATCAGGCGGCGATCTCCAACGCGTTCAAACCCGAGTC
The DNA here is from genome assembly GCA_003168375.1 of Vulcanimicrobiota bacterium. GTDB lineage: Bacteria > Vulcanimicrobiota > Vulcanimicrobiia > Vulcanimicrobiales > Vulcanimicrobiaceae > Vulcanimicrobium > Vulcanimicrobium winogradskyi. Next base: position 271,325 of record PMSI01000001.1, on the reverse strand, counting down.
GCTGAAAGCGCTCGAGCTTTTGTCGGCTCCATCGACGCCGATCAACGTCGCCATCTCCTCGGAACGGAGCTTCGCCGCGGTGACGGTGCCGATGGCGCGCGTGAAGGCGGTCGCCGCCGCCGCCGGCGGCAAGGTCAACGACGTCGTGCTCGCGCTTTCCAGCGGCGTGCTGCGGCGGTATCTCGCCGAAGGCGACGCGCTGCCGAAGAAGTCGCTGACCGCCTTCGTGCCGATCTCGGCGCGCGAAGCGGGAGACGCCGAGCTGAAGAATCAGGTCTTCGGCATGGTCGTTCCGCTTGCGACGGACGCCGACGATCCGAAGGCGCGGCTCACGGCGATCGTCGCGAGCGCGAACACGTCCAAGGCGATGGCCAACCCGTTCCGCGCGCTGATGCCGCACTTCGCGGAGATCCCGACCTTCGGCACGCCGATGCTGCTGCAGCTGCTGGCCGTCTCCTACGGCCGCTCGCGGCTCTCGGACAGCATCCCGCCGCCGTTCAACGTCGTCGTCTCCAACATCGTCTTCTCGCGCGCGCCGCTCTACATGGCCGGAGCCCGCATCGAGCACGTCTATCCGATGTCGATCCCCATTCACGGTCAGGCGCTCAACATCACCGTCCACGGCTACGTCGACGGTCTCGACTTCGGTTTCATCGCCGGCGCGAACGTCGTCCCCAACCTCCACCGGATCGCCGGCTCGCTCTCGGGCGAGCTCGTCGAGCTCGAGCGAGCGTACGGATTGGCGGCATGAAGGCAACCGGCGCACCCGGGGCAGCACTCGAACCGATCCCGCACCCGCCGAAGAAACCGTTCGTCGGGAACATGTTCTCGGTCGGCGGGACCACGCCGGTGCAAGACCTCGTCGCGCTGGCGCGCGAGCTCGGACCGATCTTCCAGCTCGACATCATGGGCAAACCGATCACCGTCGTCTCCGGTTTCTCGCTGGTCGACGAGCTGAGCGACGAGTCGCGGTTCGACAAGTCGGTGCGCGGTCCGCTGCACCGCGTCCGCGCGATCTCCGGCGACGGCCTCTTCACGGCGTACACGACGGAACCGAACTGGTCGAAAGCGCACAACATCCTGCTGCCGAACTTCGGCGACCGCGCGATGCAGGGCTATCACCCGATGATGCTCGACATCGCCGACCAGCTGATGCTGAAGTGGGCCCGGCTCAACCCGGACGACGAGGTTGACGTCGTCCACGACATGACGGCGCTCACCCTCGACACGATCGGTATCTGCGGTTTCGGCTACCGCTTCAACTCGTTCTATCGCGAGGACAATCACCCGGTCGTCGACGCGATGGTCGACGCGCTCGAGATCGCGATGACCGTGCGCGGTCTGCCGCTCGAGGATGTGTTCACGCGCCCGCGGCAAGCGCGCCTTGCCGGCGATGCCCAATACCTGAACAGCGTCGTCGACCGCATCATCCGCGACCGCAAGGCAGAGCGCGCCGCGTCCGGCGACACGCAGAAAACGGACCTGCTCGACTACATGCTGTCCGGCGTCGACCGCAAGACCGGCGAGCGGCTCGACGATGAGAACATCCGCTATCAGATCATCACGTTCCTGATCGCGGGACACGAGACGACCAGCGGACTGCTCTCGTTCGCGACGTACTACTTGCTGACCAACCCCGACGTCCTGGCGCGCGCGTCCGACGAGGTCGACCGCGTCTTCGGCACCGATCTTTCGGTGAGGCCGGCGATGAAGCAGGTCAGCGCGCTCGTCTACGTCCAGCAGATCCTCAAAGAGGCGCTGCGTCTGTGGCCGACGGCGCCGGCGTTCGGACTGCTTCCCTATAAGGACGAGATCATCGGCGGGCGCTACGCGCTCAAGGCGCGCCAGCAGGTCACGCTGCTGCTCCCCGCGCTGCACCGCGATCCCTCCGTCTGGGGCGACCGGGCCGAGCTGTTCGATCCGGAAAACTTCACGCCCGAGCGCGAGCGCGCGCGCCCGCTCAACGCGTACAAGCCGTTCGGCAACGGGCAGCGCGCGTGCATCGGGCGACAGTTCGCGATGCAGGAGGCGACGCTCGTCATCGGGATGATCCTCCAGCGCTTCCGCTTGATCGATCATCAACGATACGTGCTGCGCGTCAAAGAAACGCTGACGCTCAAGCCCGAAGGATTGAAGATCAAGGTGCGACCGCGCGCGCACAAGAGCGCGTTCACTGCGGCGACCGCGGCGGCCGCCCCGGCACGCGCGCAGAGCAACGGCGCCGCGCCGGCGGCCGTACCGCCGGCGAGCGTACCTTCGCACGGCACGCCGCTGCTGGTGCTGTTCGGCTCGAACCTCGGAACCTCCGAAGAGATCGCGCGCAGCGTCGGCGACGCCGCGGCGGCGCAGGGCTTCGCGGTGCGCGTCGGCTGGCTCGACGACTACGCGGGAAAGCTGCCGGTGGAAGGCGGCGTGCTGATCGTCTGCGCGTCGTACAACGGCGCGCCGCCCGACAACGCGGCGGGGTTCTACCGCTGGCTGCAGGACGGGATGGCGCCGAACGCGCTGGCTGGCGTCCGCTACACGGTGTTCGGCTGCGGCAACCGCAACTGGGCGTCGACGTATCAGGCCGTCCCGCGCTTTCTCGACGAGAAGCTGGCGGAATACGGCGCGGAGCGGCTGTTCGGACGCGGTGAGGGCGACGCGCAGGATGACCTCGACGCGCAGGCCCGCGCGTGGCGCGTCGCACTGTGGCGATCGGTCGCGAAGGAGCTGGGCGTCGCGTTCGACGCAGGCGCCGAGGCCGACAGCCGGCCGCGCTACACGCTGGAGATCGTCGCCGGACCGCAAGCGAATCCGCTGGCCGCCGCGCACGGAGCGACGACGCTGCGGGTGGTCGTCAACCACGAGCTGCAGCGCTCGCCGGAACGGTCGACGCGACATCTGGAGATCGCGCTTGCGGAGGGCGCGGCGTACCGCGTCGGCGATCATCTCGGCGTCGTCGCCGAGAACTCGCCGGCGGTCGTCGAGCGGGCGATGCGCCGGTTCGGCTTCGCGGACGATACGTACGTCCGTCTGCATCCGCTCTCTGCGCGCGCGTCGGCGCTGCCCGTCGACACGCCGGTCGCCGTGCAAACGCTGCTCGCGCGCTACGTCGAGCTGCAGCACACCGCGTCGCGCAAACAGCTCGAGATCCTTGCCGAGCACACCCAATGCCCGGTCACGAAGCCGCGCCTGACGGCGCTCGGCGACGACGACGGCGACGAAAGCCCGTACAAGCGCGAGGTGAAGCGCAAGCATCGCTCGGTGCTCGACCTGCTCGAAGAGCATCCCGCGTGCGAGCTGCCGTTCGAGGCGTTCCTCGACATGCTGCCGGTGATGACGCCGCGCTACTACTCGATCTCGTCGTCGCCGCTCGCGACGCCGGACCGCGCCAGCGTCACCGTCGGCGTCGTGCACGAGCCGGCATGGTCGGGCAACGGAACGTTCGAGGGTGTCTGCTCGACCTATCTGCGCCGCCACGACGCCGGCCAGACGATCGACGCGTTCGTCAAGGACTCCAAGAGCGGGTTCCGGCTGCCGGAGGACGCGGCGCGGCCGATCCTCATGATCGGTCCCGGGACCGGACTCGCACCGTTCCGCGGTTTTCTCCAGGAGCGCGCGGCGCTGCGCGAACGCGGTGCTGCGCTGGGCCCGGCGATGCTGTTCTTCGGCTGCCGCCATCCGGATCAGGATTTTCTGTACCGTGACGAGCTCGAAGGCTATGCCGCGGCCGGGATCGTCGAGCTGCACGTCGCGTTCTCGCGGCTCGAGAGCACGAAGACGTACGTGCAGCACCGCATCGAGGAGCACGCCGACGAGGTCTGGGAGCTGCTCGGGCAGGACGCGGTGGTCTACGTCTGCGGCGACGGCAGCCGGATGGAGCCGGACGTGCGAGCGACGCTGGCCGGGCTGTTCCGCCGCAAGACCGGCGGCGACGAGGCTGCCGCGCAGGGGTGGCTCGACGGCCTGACCAGTTCTGGCCGGTACCACCTGGACGTCTGGGCGGGTACCTGAGTACGGTCGAGCCGGTCACACCAAACCGCTTGACAAGTATAGCGAGGTGCTTGGTATACTTAGCACATAGCACCCGCCGCCGTGCCCGCGCACGAGGAGACCCCCAGTGAACGACACCGTCATCGACACGATCGAGAAGCTCCAGACGCAAGGCCTGGAGGCCCTCAAGCAGGCGCAGGCCGCCCAGGCCGCCGCCGTCAACTCGTTCCGCGAGATCGTCAGCAACGCCACCTCGAACCTGCCGGGCGCGCAGGGCCTGCGCAACATCCCGACCGTCATCTCGCAGGTCAACGAGCTCAACTCCAGCTTCGCGGTGAAGCTGATCGAGCAGCAGAACGAGTACGTGACCCAGCTCGTCAGCCTGCTCAAATCCGCGCAGACCGCCCCGACCGAAGGCACGACCGACAAGGCGTAAGTCCACGTCCGAGAAGCGGGCGCGGCTGCGCCGCATGAAGACGATCGCCACGACGCTGCTCGGCGTCATGGCGATCCTGTTTGCGGTCTCCGCGCGGCTGAAGCCGGCGTACCCGTTCCTCGCCTGGGTCGAGGCGTTCAGCGAGGCGGCACTGATCGGCGGGCTCGCCGACTGGTTCGCCGTGGTGGCGCTCTTTCGCCATCCCGGCGGCGTACCGTTTCCGCACACGGCGATCGTTCCGCACAACAAGGACCGGATCGGCGAGCAGCTCGGGATCTTCGTCGAGCAGAACTTTCTGACGCCGAGCAACATCGCGACGCGGCTGCGCGAGCTCGACCTCGCCCGCCACGTGCTGAGCTGGTTCGCCGTCCCCGACAACTGGCGCGCGCTTTTCGCGACCGCCCGCGCACTGGTACCGCGCCTGTTCGACGCCGTCGACGACGCCGAGGTGCGCACCGTCATTCGCCGCGTCGTCGCCGAAGAGGTCGAGCACTTGGATGTGGCGCGCGCCGCCGGCTCGGTACTCGCGATCGTGACCGCCGACGGCGCGCACCAGCGCATCCTCGCCCGCGTCCTCCCGATCGTTGCCGCGTCGCTCGACGGTCAGCGAGCCGAGATCAAGCGCCGCTTCGCAAAGCGCTCGCTGCTGACGCCGGGCTTCGTCGACGCGTACATCGTGAACCGGTTCGTCGACGGGATGATCGACCTGATCGGCGAGGTCGCGAACACGCCGGAGCATCCGATGCGACGGCAGTTCGATGAATATTTGCGCGAGCTCGTCGTGCGCTTGCGCGACGATCCCGAGATGGAAGCGCAAGCCGAACGGCTCAAGGCCGCGGTGGTGCGGGGTTCGGAGCTCGACGAGCTGGTCGCCGCCGGCTGGGACGCGCTACGAACGCGTCTCGAGCGGGAACCGGCCGATCCGGCCCACCCCGCGATCGCGCGGTTCAGCGGTATCGCCGCCAAGATCGCCGCGAGCATGCTCGAGGAGCCGGCGATCGTCGAGCGTCTGAACGCCCGGATCTGCGACGCCGTCGAAGCGGTGCTCGGGCGCTTTCAACAGCAGTTCTCGCTGCTCATCACCGAGATCGTGCAGCGCTGGGACGCCGAGATGATCACCGAGAAGATCGAGACCGAGCTCGGCCCCGACTTGCAGTTCATCCGTCTCAACGGGAGCTTGGTCGGCGGCGCGGCGGGCGTGGTGCTGCACGCCGCGCTGGTGGTCAGCGGCGCGGGCTAGCGGCCTCGGCCGTACGCGATCGCGAACGGACCGTTCGGAGCGAACGGCGTGAAGGTGCCTGCGGGCTGCGCGAGCCGGTCGGCGACCGCCCACAAGACGGCCGCGTTCGCGCCGAGCCCGACATGGCTGGCGCCAATGACTTCGACGTTCTCCGCGTGGTGGTTGGCCTTGAGCACCGACGAGCGCCAGCTCACGATCCCGTCGACCTTCGACCAGATCGACGTCGCGGGCATCGGTAGATCTTCGCGGATCTTGTCGAACTCATGCGCGATCTGCTGGCCGTTGTCCCAGGGGCCTTCGCCGCTGACGAACTCGTAGACGTCGCTGATGTTGCTGGCGTTCGGATCGCGCGAGAACGGGCTGCCGAGCGTGATCACCGAGCGGACCGCGTTCGGCATCGCCAGCGCGAGATCGCGAGCGTACACGCCACCCAGGCTCCACCCGATGAGGGTGACCTGTTTGCCGGTGCGCAGATGGATCTCGCTGAGCCGTTCGCGCAGGCGCTGCCGCATGCGCGCGACGCCGCCGAAGTTCCGTCCCAGCTCCCAGCCGTGCGCATCGTAGCCGAGCGCCTTCAAGTAGCGGCGCAGCAGCGTCGTCGAGATGTCGCTGACGAGGAAGCCCGGCAACACCAGGACGGGATGACCGTCGCCGCGCGGCGCGCTGAGCAGCAGCGGCGAGGCGGTGAGCGAGAAGCCGAGCTCCCAGAGCGCGCGGTACTCGGTGAGCCAGAGCAGCTTCGAGGGAGGACGGAGCCTCCGTTGTTGGTCGCCGGCGTCTCCGGCGAAATCCCAGCTGGCGGTCGTCATGCGAACAGTCGTCCTCCCAGCCGGTTATTCCCGGCCTTCCCTCTTGCAAACCGCAGTTCGCACCCGGACGTTTCGCCAAGCGGGCAGGCGCGCACTCCTTTTCACATCGAGTTGATCGATTGGCCGCCGTCGACGACCAGCGCCTCGCCGGTCATGAACGCGCCTGCGTCCGAGGCCAGCAGCAGCAGCGGTCCGGTGAGGTCGCGCAGATCGCCGATGCGGCGCTGCGGCACGCGCTTTAGCGACGCCTGCGCGTAGTCCGTCTTGAGGAAATCACTGTTGATCTCGGTTTCGAAATACCCCGGGCAGAGCGCGTTGACGCGGATGCCGTAGCGCGCGAATTCGAACGCCATGCTGCGCGTCAGATGGATCAGCCCCGCTTTGCTCGCCATGTACGGCGCGAGCGCGGGCGAGACGCGAAGGCCGAGGATCGACGCGATGTTGATGATGCTGCCGGGCCGCTTCGCCGCGACGAGCCGCCGCGCGGCCTCGCGCGCGACCAGGAACGGACCGCGTAGGTTCACGTCGATCACGCCGTCCCACTCCGTGGTCTCCATCTGCAGCAGCATGTTCGACCCGCTGATGCCCGCGTTGTTGACGACGATGTCGCAGAGGATCTCCGTCGCCGCGAGGCGCTCGAACGCGCCGGCGATCGACGCTTCATCGGTGACGTCCATCGCGATCGCGCGCGCGCGCTCGCCGAGCCGCGCGGCTTCCGCTTCGATCCGGTCGACCCGCCGTGCCGCCAGCACGACGCTCGCGCCCGCAGCATGCAGCACGCGCGCGAAATGCTGGCCCAAGCCGCTCGACGCGCCCGTGACGAGCGCAGTGCGCCCGTCGAGCGCGAAACGCGGCGTCACGTCGGCCGCCGTCATGAGCTCGCCTCGAGCGTGCCGAGGCCGTATGCCGCAGCGCGCGCACGGAACCGCGCGACGTCGAGGCTCAAGATCACCAGGTCGTGAGTGACGCCCGCGCCGTCTTTGACGTGGTCGCGCAGCAGCGCTTCGGCGCGGTATCCCATCGTCTCAAACACGGTGACCGCGCCGGTCTGGTCGGGGGTCATGTGCGCGACCAGCTTCTCGATCCCCGTCTCGACCGCCAGGCGGCCCACGTCCTCGCTGAGCATGCGGCCCAAGCCTTGACCGCGCACCGTGCGCGCGACGACGACGCGTAGCTCGCCGACGTGCGGAGACCACGAGAGCGGATCGCGCACGAGCGTCGCGCAGCCGACGACCTCCGCGCCGCGGAACGCCAGCAAGCTCGTCAGCCTGCCGCGCTCGATCTCGTGCATCCAGGCGTCCAGCACCTTTGGCTGCGTGATGTCGCGCGGCAGGAAGAGCAGGTCGTGCGGCGGCAGCTCGCGCGCGAACGCGAGCACGGCCGGCTCGTCGCCGGCGCGCATGTAACGCACCTCGATCCCGGTCATACCGAACGCACTCCGAGCCACGCATCGAGCCGTGGCCACAGCCGCTTCACCGCGTTCGGTCCGGCGACCAGGCTGACGTGCCCGCCTTTCAAGACGATCTCTTCTTTGTCAGCCGATCCGACGTGGTCGATCAGCGGCTTCGCTGCCGCGTACGGGACGATATGGTCGTGCTCCGCCATCGCGTGCAGCAGCGGTGCGGTGATCGACCGCAGGTCGGCGCGGCGGCCGCCGATCACCAGTTCGTTCTTGTGCAACCGGTTCTCCCAGATCAGTTCTTTGATCGTCTCGCGGAAGTACTCGCCGGCGAGCGGCAGCGTGTCGGTCGACCAGCGCTCGAACGCGCGGAACGAGCGGACGAACGACTCGTCCCACATGTTCTCCCAGAGCGTAATCTGGCCGGCGATGCGCGTCGCCGGGCGCAGCATCTCGAACCCGGTGAAGATCAGCTCGGAGGGGACGTTGCCGGTCGAGTCGACGAGTTTGTCGACGTCGAAATACCGGCGGTCCGACCACTTCGCGAAAAGCTCCATCCGGCTGAAGTCGATCGGCGTCGTGAAGCAAACGAGGTTCGCGGGCTGGTCGTCCGGGTGCAGCGCGGCCCACATCACCGAGAGCACGCCGCCCATGCAGTAACCGATGACGGTGACGTCGCTCTCGCCGCTATCATCGCGCACGCGCTGCACGCACTCGGGGATGAAGCGCAGCGTGTAGTCCTCGAAGCGCAGCTCGCTGTCGGCTGCGGTCGGCGGGCTCCAGTCGATGAGGTACACGTCGTAGCCTCGGCCGATCATGTACTCGACGAAGCTCTGCCCCGGTGCCAGGTCGAGGATGTAGCCGCGGTTGCTGGTCGCCATCACGATCAGGATCGGAATGCGGTAGATCTCGTCGGCGACCGGCCGGTAATGGTACAGGTGCAGCGTCCCGCGCTCGAAGACGACGTCCTTGGGCGTGTGACCGACCACCGGCGCGGGCGAGGAGAAGTACTCAAGACCTTTGATGCTGCGCTGGATCGCGCGCTCGACCTCATTTTGGATGCGGTCGGCGGTCGCGCTCACGTCGAAGGCTCGGTGCTCGGCGGGCTCTTGGTGCGCGGCGGACGTGGCCGTGACACCGCAGGCGGTGCGGTCGCCTGACCGGGCTCCTTCGCCGCGATCCGTTCGAGCAGGACGGCGATCCGGTCGAGCCGCGCCTCGACGCCGCCGATGCGTTCGGCGATGCCGAGGACTTCGGTGCGGCTCGGCAGGTTCGCTGTGGCGAGATACGCCGCCATGAACTGGCGCATCGTCTCCTGCATCTTGAGCGTCGCGCCCATCGCGCCGTTCATCGAACTGCTGTACTCGTCGGAGCCCATCGTCCGGTTCGCGATCGCGTTGACGTTCTGCTCCCACTGCGAGAGGAGATCGCGCCACGAGGCGAGTGGGTCCTTGTCCTTGTCCGCCATCTTAGACCCCCGCGGTCGCGGCGGCTCGCCGCTGCGCCTCTTCTTCGTAGAGCGCCGTTTTGAGGATCTTGCCGACCGCGGTCTTCGGCAGCGACTCGCGGAACTCGATCACCTGCACCATCTCGTGCTTGCCGAGCTTGTCTTTGAGGAACTCTTTGAGCTCGTCGATGGTGAACGGCGCGGCGCCGCTCCGCAGCGCGATGAACGCTTTCGGCGACTGTCCGCGGTACTCGTCGGGGATGCCGATCACGGAGACCTCGGCGACGCCGGGATGCGTGTAGATCGCCTCTTCGATATTGCGCGGGTAGACGTTGTAGCCTCCGCACAGGAGCATGTCCTTGATGCGGTCGACGATGAAGACGTACCCGTCGGCGTCCATGTACGCGACGTCGCCGGTCCGCAAGAAACCGTCGGCCGTCATCACGTCCGCGGTCGCCTGCGGGTTGTGCCAGTAGCCCTTCATCACGTTGGGGCCTTTGATGCAGATCTCGCCGCGTTCGCCGAGCGGCACGTACGTGGCCGGATCGGTGACGCTCGCAAACTTCAGCATCGCTTGCGGGACGGGGATCCCGCACGAGCCGGCCTTACGCTTCCCGTGCATCGGGTAGAACGTCCCCGACGGCGACGTCTCCGTCATCCCCCAGCCTTCGTTGAGCTCGCAGCCGGTCACCGCGCGAAAGCGGTGCTGCACCTCGAGCGGGAGCGGCGCGCCGCCCGAACCGGCGTACTTCATCGAGGTCAGATCGAGCTCGGCGAGACCTGGATACGCGAGCAGCGCCGTGAACATCGTGGGCACGCCCAAGAAGATCGTGACGTGCTTCGCCGCGAGGTCGTTCACCACGGCCTCGAGGTCGAAGCGCGTGTGCAAGATCATCTCCGCGCCGAGCCGGACGCACAGCAGCATGCACGCGGTGAGCGAGTAGATGTGGAAGAGCGGCAGCACCAACAGCGTCCGCTCCTCGCCGGGGACGAGCACCGGCGGCTCGACCTTCGTCGTCTCCATGAACTGGCTGGTCGCGGCGGTGAGGTTGGCGTGCGTGAGCATCGCGCCTTTGGGAAGACCCGTCGTTCCACCGGTGTACTGCAGCACCGCGATCGTCGCGCTTGGATCGCCGATCGGATGCGGCTGGTACGCGCCGTCGTTCGCGAGCAGCGCCTGGAACGGCACGCGCCCTTCCTGCGACACCGCACCGCCGGTGCCGACATCGGCGTACGCGGGGAAGGCCGCCAGATCGGCGAGCCCGCCGACGACCAGCGTCGTGAACCGGCCCGTGCCGAGCAGCGCTTCCATCTGCGGCAGCAGCGTCGGAACGTCGAGCGTGACCAGCACCGAGGTCTCGCTGTCGACGACCTTGTGCGCGAGGACCTGCGCCGCGTCGAGCGGCGAGTAGTTCACGACGGTTCCGCCGGCCTTGAGCACGCCGAAGAAGGCGACTAGGTAGTGCGGCGTGTTGGGCAGGTACAGACCGACGTGGACTCCCGGGCCGACGCCGAGCTGCTGGAAGCCTTTGGCGGCCCGGTTCGCGAGGGCGTGCAGCTGCCCGTACGTCGCGCGTTTCCCCATGAACTCGACTGCGGGCCGGTCGCCGAAGCGCTCGGCGGCGTCGTCCAGGAGCGCCTGGACCGGGCCCAGGTCTAGTGGTGCGTCCCAGCGCGCCGGCGCGGGATACGATGCGATCCAGGGGGTCTCGGACATCGGTACTGCTCCGTTCACGGGTCTCGTCGAGGTTCGGACGCGGAGGCGTGCCGGGCGATCGCGTCGACGATCCGTGGCCACACTTCGCGCGGCATCCAGTGTCCCATGCCGTCGATCGCGAGCAGGGCGGCGCCCGGGATCGCGCCCGCGGTGTCGGGCCCCGCCGCGAAGGGGATGAGCGGATCGCGGGTGCCGTGGATGACGAGCGTCGGCACCCGCAGCTCGCGCAGGGCTTTCTTGCGGTTTCCGGAGGCGATGATCGCCAGCAACTGCCGGGCGACGCCAGGCGGGTTGATCCCGCGGTCGTAGCTCGCGGCGCCTTGCCGCGCCATGCGCTCGGGGTCGAAGGGAAATCCGTCGCCTGCGATCACGGACCACATCTCGACGTAGCGGTGAATGAAGCCGGCCCGGTCGAGCGGCGTCTTCTTGGCAAGGGCCGCCATCGCTTTCGGCTGCGCTTGTGGCAGCTTCGGGTCGCCGGTCGACGACATCAGCGAGGTCAGGCTCCGCACGCGGCCGGGATATCCGATCGCGAACTCCTGCGCGATCATCCCGCCCATCGACGCGCCGACCAGGTGCGCGCTCGCGATTCCGAGCGCGTCCATCAGTCCGGCGGTGTCGGCCGCCATGTCGCGCAGCGTGTACGGAACGCGAAACCGCAGCCGCGTCGCTTGCGAGAGGATGAGTTCGGCGATGCTCGGCGTGCGCGCGTTCAGGAACGTGGTCGACTTCCCCATGTCGCGGTTGTCGAAACGGATCACCCGGAAGCCGCGCGCCGCGAGCAACTCGCAGAAATCGTCGTCCCAGCAGAGCATCTGCATGCCGAGCCCCATGATGAGCACCATCGGCGGATGCGCCGGATCGCCGAACGTGTCGTAGCAGAGCCGGATGCCGTTCGCCGGCGCGAACGCCGCGGCGCCGTGCGTCGCCGTCACGGCGACGGCGCCGGTTCGTGAGAGCTCAGCGAGAGCACCCAGCGGACCGTGCCGCCGTCGGCCTTTTCGATGGTGAAACCCGCGTGCTTCGCGAGCGTTCCGAACGGCGTGTTCTCGCGCAGCGCGCACGCGATCAGGCGCTGATAGCGCCGTCGTTTCAACTCGACGATCAGCGCCTCGAGCATCGCGGCGCCGACGCCGTGATGGCGCTCGCCGCGCGCAACGACGATCGCGAGCTCCGCGGTCCGCTCGTCCAAGAGCGCGGCGTGCGCGGCCCCGAGCGGCGCCGCGCCTTCGAACGCGATCATGCCGATCATGTCGGAGCGCTCCTCGACGAAGTGCCGTACCTCGTTCGGATCGAAATGGTCGACGGCGTGGAAAAACCGGCAATAGCGGTCCTCCGCGCTCGTCGTTTCGAGGATCGCGAGGTACGCGGCTTCATCCGACGGTGCGATCGGCCGTACGAGCATCCCGGGAGGATTCACGGAGCGGAGCACTCCAACCTAGCTGACGCGATATGAGCGTGAGGCCTCCCGTCGGCACCGTTGCGGTGGTCGCGCCGATTGCCGGGCGCGTGGTGAGCGTCGACGCTGGAGTCGGTGAGAAGATACGTGCCGGCGCGGGCGTCGCCGTGCTGGAGTCGATGAAGATGGAGCACGTGATCGCTGCTGAGGTGTCCGGCGTGGTGCGCCGGATCGCCGTGGAGCCCGGCGCGGTCGTCGCAGCCGGCGACGCGGTACTCTTCATCGAGCCGGCCGACGTCGACGACGATCCGGCGGCCGGCGGCGAGCACGCCGGTTCGGACGATACGCGCGCCGACTTGGCGGAGCTCTTCGCGCGACGCGGCGCGCTGCACGATGCAGCGCGACCGGACGCGGTCGCGAAGCGGCGCGAGCGCGGTCTGCGCACGGCGCGCGAGAACCTGGCGCAGCTCTTCGACGGCGGCGACTTTCTCGAGTACGGCGAGTTCGCGCTCGCCGCGCAGCGGCGCCGGCGCGGGATGGACGAGCTCGCGAAGATCAGTCCCGCCGACGGGCTGATCACGGGGATCGGTCACGTCAACGGTGACGTCTTCGGCGACGAACGCTCGCGCTGCGTCGCGCTGGCGTACGACTACACCGTGCTGGCCGGGACGCAAGGCTACTTCAACCACCTCAAGACCGACCGGATGCTCAACCTCGCCGAGAAGTGGCGGGTGCCGCTGGTGATGTTCGCCGAAGGCGGCGGCGGGCGGCCGGGCGACACCGACGTCGACATGGGTTCGGGCCTCGCCGTTCCGTCGTTCGCGAGCTACGCGCGCTTGAGCGGTCTGGTTCCGGTGGTCGGCGTCGTCGCCGGCTACTGCTTCGCCGGGAACGCCGCGTTTCTGGGCTGTTCCGACGTCATCATCGCGACCCGCGGCGCCAACATCGGGATGGGCGGGCCGGCGATGATCGAGGGCGGCGGCCTCGGCACGTTTCTTCCCGAGCAGATCGGACCGATCTCCGATCAAGCGCCGAACGGCGTCGTCGACGTCGTCGTCGAGGACGAAGCCGAGGCGACCGTAACGGCCCGAAGCTACCTGTCGTACTTTCAGGGTCCCCTCGCTGAGTGGGCGTGCGCGGATCAGCGCGAGCTGCGCGGCGTGGTCCCCGAAAACCGCATGCGCGTCTACGACGTGCGCGGCGCCGTGTCGCTGCTGGCGGATACCGGCTCGGTGCTCGAGCTGAGAGCCGCCTACGCGCCTGGGATGATCACGGCGCTGATCCGCATCGAAGGACGCCCGCTCGGGCTCATCGCCAACAACGCGCTGCACCTCGGCGGGGCGATCGACGCACCCGGTGCCGACAAAGCGTCGCGCTTCATGCAGCTATGCGACGCGTTCGATCTGCCGATGGTCTCGCTGTGCGACACGCCGGGGTTCATGGTCGGACCCGATGCCGAACGCACCGGCCAGGTACGGCGCGTCAGCCGGATGTTCGTGACCGCGGCGAGCATGACCGTGCCGTTCTTTTTCGTCGCGCTGCGCAAGGGCTATGGCCTCGGCGCGCAAGCGATGGGCGCGGGGAGCCTGCACGAGCCGTTCTTCAGCGTCGCATGGCCGACCGGCGAGTTCGGACCGATGGGTCTGGAAGGCGCGGTGCGCCTGGGTTTCCGCAAGGAGCTCGGAGCGGTCGCCGATCCGGACGAACGGCAGCAGCTGTTCGACACGCTGCTCGCCAAGGCGTACGCCCAGGGCAAGGCGCTCAACGTCGCCTCGATGGTCGAGCTCGACGCCGTGATCGATCCGCGCGATACGCGCGACTGGATCGTGCGCGGATTGCGCGCCGTCCCCGCGCCCCCGCCGCGCGCGGGCAAGAAACGCCCGTCGATCGACACGTGGTGAGTTTGCGCTAGCGCGTGTAGCGCGCGATCAGCGGCCCGAGGTGCGGATACGCCGCGGTCAGCATCGAGCGCGTCGTCAGGTGGAAGTCGGCGAACTCGAACCCCGGCGCGACGTCGCAGCCGACGAATGCATAGCCGTCCGCTGCGTCGACGTGCGCGGCGAAATACGCGCCGGCGACGATCGTGGTCTGGAGCGTATCGTCGCCGCCGAGCAGGCGCGATTCGTGGACGCCGCTGGCGGCGATGAGTTCGACCGTGACCGGGTCGCCGCCGTAGAAGTGCCACGTTTCGTCGGACGAGAGCCGGTGGAACGCCGAGAACCCGGCGTCGGTGAGCAGAAAGTAGATCGACGTCGTCGCGCTGCGCACGGTTCCGCGCGAGGTCGTCACGCGTTCGGCGCTGCGGTACGTCTCGCGATACCAGCCGCCTTCGGGATGCGGCTGCAGCCGGTACGCGGCGATCAGACGTTGGGCCTCGGGATGCACAAGCGGGACGTTCGCCGATTGTGCCGCGGTACCGCCGCGGCAACGCGATCGGCCCTGGCGCGAGCGGCCGGGGAGGCGTAGAGTGGAGTCGCGATGATGCGCTGGACGGCGGCCGCGCTCGCGGCATTCTCGTGGCATTGCCTGCTCGCGGCGCCCGCGGCCGGGGATGGCTTCGTCCCGTCGCGGTCGATCATCGAAGCCGTGCAGCGCTACGAAGCGGCGCGCGCGAAGGTAGAGGCCGAGCTCGGTGTCGACGTCGCGGCCGACTTCCACCGGCGTCTGTTCGACGACCTGGAACTGCAGCAGACGCCGGCGCCGGAGCACTACGCGCCGGCCGATTGGGCCGAGACCGTCGCGTCGATCACGAAGCTCGACATGGAGGCGGTCGACCAGCTCGCCTCGGGGACGCCGGCGCCGCTGCGCGCCGTGCCCGGACTGCACGAAGTGCTCGTGCCCTCGCGTGTCGACAAAACATGGCAGCTCGTCGCCGTCTACGTGCCGCCGAACGCGAAGCCGCAGCGCGCGCCGCTCGCCGTCGTGCTGCACGGCAACCCGCAGACCGAAGCGGAGCTGCTCGGGCAGCCGTATCTCCGGCGGCTGGCCGACCGCACCGGAACGATCGTGATCGCGCCGTACGGGCGCGGCATCTACGACTATGCGGAACCGGCCGCGACCGATGTGTACGATCTGCTCGGCGCGGCGCAGGACGCGTTCGGCGCCGACCGCGGCCGGACGTATCTGGCGGGCTACTCGATGGGCGGCTTCAGCGTCTTCAAGATCGGTCCGCGCGGCGGGTACCGCTGGGCGGGCGTGCTGTGCATCTCCGGCGCGATCCTCAATAGCGGCGTGCGGCCGGTCTCGATCGCGTGGCACGACATGCGGCTCTACGTCGTCACCGGCGCGCACGACGCGAGCATTCCGACCAAGTACGGCGAGCAGACCGCCGGCTATCTCGCCGGACTCGGCCTTCCGGTCAGCTTCTACGAGGAACGCACCGGAACGCACGCGCTGCGCACCCTCACCCAGTCGCTCGAACGCGCCTGGGACGACATGCACGCGGGCGTCACGCACCCCGAGAGCGTGCCGCTCGCGCGGTCGGGTTTCTCGTTGCCCGCAGGCGCACCGGGCGGCACGCTGAAACCCTGACGCCGGAGGTTTGCCGAATGCTGCGTCCCGCCCTCATCTTCACCGCCGCGCTCTTCGCGTTGTCCGCCATGCCGCTCGCGAGTTCGGCGCAGGATCCGTTCCCCGGCACGTGGCACGGTGCCGCCGCCGTCAACGGAATGAGCTGCACGTTCGACCGCGTCATGACGACGACCGGCACGTACAGCGAGACCGAACGCTGCGGTTCGCTCGCGACCGGCCAGTCAGGGACCTACCACGTCTTCCCGAACCACACGGTATCGTTCGTCGTCACGAACTATTCGCCGACGCGGCGCTACGTACTGGACAACGGTTACAGCGGGCACTACGAGCCGAACGCGAAGCCGCCCGGCGGGACGTTCCGCTACACGTTTACGACGCCGGACACGCTCGTGTTCCGCGACGTCAACTACGGTGGAACGCTGACGTACCGCCGCCTGCGCTGAAGACTTAAGCGCCGGCTCGCGAAGACCAGGCTGATCTCGGCCGGGGTCAAGGCCCAGTCGCGCCGGTACAGTTCGTACAGCGGCGTCGGCATGAACGGCTGGCGGGATGGCCGGTGGGCTCAGCGGCGAAACGCGATGACATGCGTGCGCCGGCGGTCCTCGCATCTCGCTACTGCGACGTGTGCGGCGGGATGCCGTGGTGGGCACAGCCGCTCCTGATCGTGATCGGGTTCGCCATCGCCATCGCAATCCTCGCCGGGTTCGTCCGTCTCTCGGCGTGGCTCTCGCAGCGCCGGCTGCCGCCGAAGTGAGACCCCGATGCTCGCGACAGACGCGCACGCCAGGGAAGGGGGCTCTACGCCTGACGCGTACTGCGGAATGATGCGGAGATCGATCGTGTCAGCCACAGCCGTGACGGCCGTTCTGGCCCTGCTCGTCGCCATCGCGGCGGCGGCGCTGCCGGTTCGAGGCGGCGCGTCACCCGCGGTCAACTATCATCTCGCGCGAACGGTGCAGCTGGCCGGCGAGGGCGGGTGGGATTACCTTACGTACGATCCGGTCGGAAAGCGCCTCTTCATCTCGCGTGGAACGCAGGTGATCGTCGTCGATCCGGCGGCCGGTATTCTCATCGGCGTGATTCCGGATACACCCGGCGTGCACGGGATCGCGTTGGCCCAAGACCAGGGCAAGGGCTTCACCAGCAACGGCCGTGACAACAGCCTCTCGGTATTCGACCTGAAGACGCTCAAGACGACCGCGAAGGTCACGATCGACGCGAGAAATCCCGACGCCATCATCTACGAGCCGGTGTCGAAGCGCGTGTTCACCGGAAACGGCAGCAGCCAGAACGTCACCGCGATCGACGCGGTCACCAACGCGGTGGTGGGAAACGTCGCCCTCCCAGGTCGCCCGGAGTTCGCCGCGGCCGGCAACGGCATGGTGTATTTCAACATCGAGGACAAGAACGAGATCGTCGCGATCGACGCCCGCAAGAACGCGATCGTCAGCACCTGGTCGCTCGGCACGTGTGACGGTCCGGCCGGCCTGTCCATGGACGTCGCGCATCATCGGCTGTTCTCGGGCTGCCAGAACAACGTGATGATGGTGGTGAACAGCGATACCGGAGCGATCGTGGCGACGCTGCCGATCGGACGAGGCTCGGACGCGACCGCGTTCGATCCCGGCACGCAGCTCGCGTTCAGCTCCAACGGCGACGGCACGCTGACCGTTGCGCGTGAAGACTCGCCGAGCGCGTTTGTCGTCGTGCAGAACGCCGCCACACAGGCCGGAGCGCGCACGCTCGCGGTCGACACCACCACGCACGACGTCTATCTCGTCACTGCGCAGTTCACGGTCGGAACACCGCCCCCCGGTCAAACTCGCCCGTCGCGAACGATGGTCCCGGGATCCTTCACGATGCTCGTAATGAGCAGTCGCCCCTAGCGCGTTCGCTCCGCGCCGCGGTAGAGCAGCGCCTCGGCGACGTGCTCGCGTGCGATCCGCTCGGCGCCGGCGAGGTCGGCGATCGTGCGAGCGACGCGCACGACGCGGTCGAATGCGCGCGCGCTCAGCGCACCGCGCGTGACCGCGCCTTCGAGGAGCGCGAGAGGTTTCGCGTCGAGCGGGCACAGCTTGCGCACGTCGGCCGCTGCGATGGCGGCGTTGGTCACCACGCCGGCATCACGGAGGCGCGCAGCCTGCCGTGCGCGCGCCGCCTCGACGCGCGCGCGGATCGTCCCCGACGTCTCTGCCGGCCCGCGCTGCACCAGCTCGTCGAACGACACCCGCGAGACGCTCACGTGAAGATCGATCCGGTCGAGCAACGGTCCCGATAGCTTGCCGAGATATTTCTGCACCGTCGCGTCGTCGCACCGGCAGTCCGACGCGCGGTCGCCGCGGAAGCCGCACGGACACGGGTTCATCGAAGCGACCAACGTGAACCGTGCGGGGAACGTCAGCGTCCCGGCGGCGCGCGCGATCGTCACCGAGCCCTCCTCGAGCGGCTGGCGCAGCACCTCGAGCGTCGAGCGCGGGAACTCGGCGAGCTCGTCGAGAGACGGGAGGCCGATAGCGAGTTACCGGCGCTGTGCTAATTCCGAGGGGAGGTGTCCACGATCAGCGAGCGTCGTGCCAGCGCGCCATAGACGGCGAGAGCATCGTCCACCAAGTTGACCGTCTCGACGGGCGACGGCCCCTTGGCAATCATCGCTTGAATCGTCTCGACGTGCTTGCGCTTGAGCACCAGAGACTCAAGAACTACTTGCAATGCTGCACGACCCGTACCAGCGAAGTCGGGGAAAGCGATTTCAAGGTCGTGGAAGCTAATATCCCTGCCGCGATTGGCTTCAAGCCACGCCTCGACCCTCGCGCTATCGTCGGTCGTGACCATGATGCGTCCGGTCTGGTCGATCGGTAGCCCGGCGTCCAGCGCGTGCAGATCAATCGCGCGTTGTAGCACGTAGTCAGCCCAAGAAACGTCTTCAGGTGTTGGCTTTGATGATGTCATCGATTCATCGTATCACGCTGGAAAGCGATGATGTCAAGTAGCGCGCCGCGCGCGCACCGCGCACCGCGCACCGCGCATAAACGCCGGTGGGGCGTTTAGGACGGAGAGCCTTGTAGCGATCACGGTCCGCGAACAATTCACCGCGAGCGCTCAGAGCGCTCGGAGGCACTGAAGGGCTCGGAGAGAACCGATCCGACAACGCAGGGCACGTCATGAGCTGCCCTCTGCAAGCGCAGCTTCAGAGGATCACCATGAGCGAGCCCTTTTTTGACGAGGCAGCATGATGCGCGACGCATTCTCCCCCGAGGCCGCGTGCGCTGAAGCCTGGCGCGTTGCGGCGCGCATCCCTGGCCTTCTGGCGAAGCTAGCCGCGCTCCAGACCCGGCAGCAAGATGCCCTCCTCTGGCCGACGCCGTTCCAGGACCTGGAGCTTGAGGCCGAGCTTCGCGCGACCCGTGACGAGCTTGCCGACTGCCGGACGCAGATCGACGGCTTGGCTGAGGAGGCTCGCGCTGGCCTCGCTGAGCTGGCAGAAAGAGAAGTGCCCACGACCTGACGGCGTGGGCAGCGTCCCTTCTTGCGGGGTCCTCAACGCGTATCGGGTTCGCGAATCACGCTTGACTTGCCTCCTAGAGGAACTTGCAAGCAAGCGACCGAAGGCTTGAGACGACCCCGGCGTCCACCAATCCCAGCCGGACCGACGATTGCTCTTGTGAGGTCCTCAACCCGCCCCGCTTGAGCGTCCCGGTTTACACCGGAGCCCGCTCGCGACGAGGTATCAATCGCCCAAGGAGTAGGCCCAAACCCACAGGTCTACTTCAAATGGTTCATCGCAAAGTCTCCACCACGATCGCGCCCGCCGAGATTGCGGACGTTTACGAAGCCATCCGCGGCGAGGCACTGCCCGAGGACGGTCGCGGCTTCTGCCTCGTTCACGACGACACGAACAACCCGTCATGCGACTACGCTCGCGACGGCAGCGTATTCCACTGCAAGACGTGCGAGGCGTCCGGCGGCGTCTTGGATCTCATCGTCGCCACGCGTCTGGTTCCCGAGGCCACGGACCGCAAGGCCGCGATGAAGTGGCTCGTCGCCAACAAGCTCGCGACCCTCGCGGACGCTTGGGACCGCGCGGACCGCATCTACACGTACACCGACGAGAACGGCGCGACGTTGTACGAAGTTGGCCGGTGGTCGCGCCCGCGCAAGTCGTTCGGCCAGCGCGTCCCTGACGGAAAGGGCGGTTGGAACACCAAGAAGGGTTGCCTTAACGGCATCCGCCGCGTCCCGTACAAGCTCACGGAGCTCACGGAAGCAGCGAAGGCGGCCCAAGTCATCTACGTCGTGGAGGGCGAGAAGGACGCAGAGCGTTTGCGCGGCCTGGGCCTCACGGCGACGACCAACGCGCAGGGCGCGAGCTATCGTTGGCCGATCGCGTGGGACAGCTACTTCGCAGGCGCAAGCCGCGTCGTCATCCTTTGCGACAACGACGACGCAGGCCGGGAAGCGGGGCGCTACCGCGCATCCGTCATCGCCCGTGTCGTCGACGACGTTCGCATCATCGAACGGCTCCCCGGCGTGCGCGACAAGGGCGACGTTTCGGACTGGCTCGACGGGGCCGGCACCTTGGACGCGCTCGCCGCGATCGTCGCCGACGCCCCGCGCGTCGAACCATACGAACCGCCGTACGGCGCCGAGGCCGTCGCGCACCTCATTGACCATCTGAGCGACGTTGGCAACGGCAAGTGGTTTGAGGCGACCGTGGGTTGGCGCTACCGTTGGGTCGCCGATCGTGAGAAGTGGTTTGCATACGGCGATGGCGTCTGGACGGAGCGCGCCAACGAGCGCGACGGTGCCCTGCGCGCTGTTGCATTGATGCGGCTCGCCGCGGAGGAGTACGCGGGACCGGACGCCCTGGCGTTCGTAGAGCACGCGTTCAAGTCAGAATCGTGGACCCGGCTCAAGGCCATGCTCGAGACAGCGAAGGCCGGTCTCACCATCTACTCCACTGAGTTCAACCAGCGCCGCACGTTGTTGCCGGTTGCCAACGGCACCATCGACCTCACCGAGCCCGATCCAACCAAGGCGTTGCGCCCGCACCGGCCCGAGGACTACATCACGTTCAAGTCCCCGGTCGCCTACGATCCCGGCGCGGCAGCGCCCGTCTTTGAACGGCTCCTGACGGACGCGAGCGCCGACGCGCGCGGCACGGAACGCCCGCACCTCCGCGCATACTTGCTTCACGCGCTCGCCGGATCGTTGGAAGCCCGCGCGACGCAGCGCCGGTGTTTCTTCCTGTTCGGCCCCAAGGGCACGCGTAAGTCCACCCTCATCCGGCAGGTTCAAGCCATCCTCGGCGACTTTTCGACCGATGTCAGCTACCGCGTTCTTTCGGAGGCGCAGTTTGAGGGCAACGGACAGGGGCCGTCCCCGGCGACGATTCGCCTGCGACATCGCCGCATGGTCACCGCGTCTGAGGCGAAAGAGCGTGAACGGCTCGACACGTCGCTCATTAAGCGTCTGATCGGCGGCGATAACATCACGGCGCGCGGTCATCACGAAGCAGAGCAGAGCTTCCGGTTTGAGGCGACGTTGTTCATGACCGGCAATGAGCTCCCGCGGATCATCGGCGACAACAGCTTCTGGGCGAAGTTCAAGCCGATCCCGTTCGACAACCCATTGCTAGACGAGGACCCGGAGTTTGAGGAGCGCGAGCTCAGTCCCGAGTTGCCGGGAATCCTGGCTCTTTTGGTGCGAGCGCACGGCGAGCTACGGGCCGCAGGTTATCGCATGGAGGACCCGCCCGAGGTCCAGGCGCTTTGCGCCGAGGAGCGCGAGGGACAGAACCCGCTCGCCGACTTCGTCCGTGAATGCATCACCCGCACACCCGGCGTGCGTGTTGACGTCATCACCATGCGGAAGGCATACGGCGGCTTCTGCAAGCGGATGGGAACCGCAGCGGTCCTCGGCCCGCGGTCGCTGGCGAACACGCTCAAGGCAGAGTTTGGCTTTGAGCAGGGCAAGTCGCACGACGATCGTTTCTGGAAGGACGTTGAGCTCCGCGGTTCGGCTGGGCTAGACGACGGAGCTTGGTAGCCGCGGGGGCGTAACGGGCCTGCACGGGGGCGTAACGGGGGCGTAGCGTTTCGGCGTTACGCCCCCGGGTTTTCCCTGTCCCTAGCAGAGCTTTTCGGTGCTCGGGGGCGTAGGGGCGTAACGAAGTACGCTTTATTGCCCCTACTACGCGGTACGGCGCTAGACGGACATACTGCGCGGTTGCGCTGATCGCTGTTGGTGGAGATTGTAGCGTGCTTCTCGCCTTACGCGGAAACCCCGGAATCGTTACGCCCCTACGCCCCGACGACAGCCAAAGCGTCGTAAACGCAGGTAAAACCGGGGGGCGTAACCGGGGGCGCAGCGGGGCGTAAGGGGGCGTTACAGACACAGCCAAGAAAGAGGCCGCGATAGCACGACCTTGTGCTGGAGCGAGGTGTGTTCGTCACTACCATGCGGGGGGTGAAAGATGGCAGCACGTAAACCGGCGGTCCTTCTCGGTAATGGGTTTAGCCGCGCATTTGCAAATGAAGCGTTCGACTACGCGAACCTATATGAAGCTGCGAAATTCCCGGATCGTCTGTGCGAGGTTTTCGACAGCGTAGGTACGCGCGACTTTGAGCTGGTGATGCGCCGCCTAGACCAAGCTCGGGCGATCATGGACCACTATGATACGCCGACCAACGTAAAACGAGCTGTAACGGACGATCGAAAACTTGTCCAACGCTCTCTCATCCAAGCTCTGCAAACGCACCATCCCGAGGGGCCGTGGGTTCTGGATAACGGCCCAAGTGAGCGGTGTGCGGCTTTCCTGCGGAACTTTGAAACGATCTTCACAACCAACTACGATCTATTGCTATATTGGGTTATCGCGGAGCACTTAATCGAGGGCAAGGAAGTCGACGACGGCTTTCGCGGCTACACTCAGTTGACATGGCGCCAAGCACAGAGCGATGTCGATCAAAACGTATTCTATCTCCATGGTGCGTTGCATATATGGGAGGACGGAGAGACGGTCTATAAGATGGCGAGCAGGCGCAACAGAACTCTCTTGAATCAGCTGCAGGATCAACTGGATAAGAACCGCTACCCGCTTTTTGTATCTGAGGGTGCGTGGAGGCAAAAGCGAAACCGCATACGACAAAGCCCATATTTGTCGGCCGCATACGCCGCGTTAAGCGAGAACGACCGGCCGCTCGTGATCTATGGCTTGAAGCTCTCACCCGCCGACAAGCACATCGTGGATGCTATAAAGGATAGCTATACAACAGCCCTTGTCGTCACATACTGGGATGGCGAGAAGCAGTCTGAGATAGAGAAGCTGGAAACACGTGCAGAGACAATCGGAAAGCACCTCGCTACGGAGTTAGGTAGGACCGTTAAGGTCACGATGAGCAAGTCGTCTGAAGTGTTCTCGTGGACCTAAGTCCAGGACCGCCATGCGGAACCATTCAACGAGCCGCGATCGTCGCCGTGGCGCAGTTTGATGTCGCGGCATGCGAGGCGGTCTAATAGCAGGGCACTCGCCGCGTCTGCCGATACGTCGCGGCAAAGGGGGTAACCACATGATCCGACGCATCTTCACGGCGCTGCTCCTCGCGGCCGTTCTCATGCCATCGAGCGGGCTTGCCGCATCCCGTCACGCCAGCCCGCCCGCAACGAGCAGCGCTCAGCTAGCGCAGTTTGACACCGAGGCCGCCGCGCAGAAGCATTGCCCGAGCGATCAGGTCGTGTGGCTCAACACCAACAGCGGCATCTACCACGAGAAGGGCATGCGGTGGTACGGCCGCACGAAGCATGGGGCCTATGTCTGCCGCAAGGAAGCCGACGCTACGGGCAATCGTGACACGCGGAACGGGCAATGACTCCGAGTCTGATGCGCTTTGTAGTCTTCACAATTTTCGCGATCATAGTAATGGCGGCGCGTGCGGATGCGTCGTGCGCTAAGAAGAATGGTCAGATCGACCAGATTATCGCGCGCCTAGTAGACCTATCATCGACATCCGATTCATCGCAGCAGACGCGCGATAAGGAGGCGATCCGCTCGCTTACTGAGAGGATGAGTGACGAAGACTGTGTCGGGGCAACGGCTGAGATGCAGCGCCTGTACTATGTCCTTCTGGGAGTTAGCAATAACATCGACGTTCTCAGCGACTACGGCCTCAGCGAAAGCGAGCAGCGCGACCGTTACCTCTCGCTGAGCCCGATTCAGATTCAGGTCTACTACGCGCACGATCCGTCTCAGGACCCTACTTGTCGATGCTACGCACGCCGAAGCGCCGTGCTTTCCATTTTCCTTGAAATGTCCTCGATGCTGGACACCTACGCAGCTCCTAAGCCAATGACTGCGCGAGAATTTAAGGCAATGATGGCCTGGTACAAAGTTCTTGACCAATATCTCTCTGATGTCATTGGAGTTCACGTTGCGAACGCGAAGCAAATTTCGAGCACCGACCTTCGCCGTCTGCAAGGAATCGCTGATGCCGAGCTCAAGAAACATTGCGGGCTTCCGCTCTACGGGAAGGCCGTCGAGCCACCAAACGGCGAGTGCAAGTTCCGGACGTCAGCCCGCCCGAGCCCGAGCGCAAGTCCCAGTCCTGGTATTTAGCCACGACGCCCGCGCGCAGGTATCAAAGCAGCGATGATCGTCGCCCCTGGTGCAAGTGACTGCCTTTCCGTATCATGCAGCATCGCAGGTGGGCGCGGATCCATGTTGGCCGACCATGCCTAAACGGCCCGGACAGTCGTTTATGCACGGCGGCGAGTTTCCGTGCACGGTATCCCTCCCGTCACAGCGCGCAGCGCATCAGCGCCACACGGACGCGGCGAGTTCCCGTGCAGCCCCAGGCGTCTCGTCGTAGGACGGCACCCCGGCCCGTGGATCGTCGCCGGTTCGTGCTCCGCTCCGCGTGCGATCGTCGCAGAGAGACTTTGCGCGTACGCGACGGCGCGCCCCGGGGCTGACTCGACGGACACCGGGCCGAGTCCCGTTGCGCCTACGGCAAGGAGCGCTGCTCGTCGGACGTTCGTGCAGGATCGTTGATGGCGGAGCCTGCTCACGCAGTCGAGAGAAGGAGGTGGGGGTGTGCATACCCTGCTGGATTTGCATGCTCACACACGTGTGGTGGTGCCGCGCGCAAACTACCCTATTCCCGAAAATTACATCAGCCCCGTTGCGAATCGTCAGCAGGTTTCAGTGCGGCTCCTTTTTCAGGGCTATCGGCTTCCAACCAAGCATCATCAATGCTCATGCGCGGCGTGTTGGGTGGATAGTCATCAAATGTCGCAAGGCTCTGCGCGAGGAACGCGAGGTATTCAAAGTTTTCATACGCTGGGCCATTGCGACGCATGATCGCTATCGCAGGTTTGGCGCGGTCCCACGAGTTGGCGATGATGCTTGAATAGAAGCTGAGAGCGGCGTTCTTCGGTATGACGCGGAGCCTCACATAAATGCCCAGCGTTTCAAAGAAGTTCATGACGACAAGCGCGTCTCGCACGTCGGCGCGCACGGGCGTTTCCCCAAATCCGCTCCTGAATTCTGGCTCCGCCATACGCTGCGGGACTGTGACGGTCAAGAAGCGGTAGGCCGTGCGCATCGCGGGGTCTTCCCAGCGATCGAGAAGCGCAGAAAGGGCGGTCACCTGCGTGGTCTGGCGCAACACGCGTATTTGCCACAGAGCCGCAATCGCCGTGATCGCGATGACTGAGAACGTCCCGATCTGCGCCGCCGTGTTTATCTGCTCAAACGTCATGGCTGGTCCTTCATCGGCGCCAACACGGGTTCCCCGAGCGGTCAGGCGCTACTGTTTGGCGATGGACGGATCGAGCCTTCGCAGCGCTGCCATTTGCCGGCGATCCTTCGCGCTGGGCGCTGTTCGTTGTGCGTCGGCCAGGATGCTGTACGCCTCATGCGCGAGCGATCGGACCTCCACCGCGGCCACCTCGGACTTGCTCGCGAAGAAGAACATCATCATTCGATTGCGGAGCGCAGCGCGCGGCACACGGAACGTCTCGTCGTGGATGCTGCCCTGTGTGTCGACCGCGATGGGCCGGTACAGCTTCCTAGTCCGCTCGTCCAGGAGGTACATGGCGACCTGGATTGGCTTGCTCAGGGTCCAGTTCACGTCCACCTGCCCGTCCGACGCATCAACGAGCGTGGTCACGCCGTCCACAGTCACGCTCGGCAGAAATGCCCGCTTCGTGGCCTTGAGGTAGAACGTGTTTGGGTGTGCCGTGTCGGCGCGAAAGCCGTGTTCCGTCGCCCACGCATCAACCAGCGAACGGTTGTATTCACGCTCGCTTCCGATCCACACGGCACCGCCGCCGAGCGGTACGGCAACGTAGTCCTCCGCGGGCGTGCTGATGCGCCATCCACCATCAGCGCGCGGCTCAAAGTAGATCGTCGCGTCTGCGGACGCAGTCGCTGGCAACAGCATCCCGAGCAGCAGGACGACCAAAGCAAAAAGACGTCGCAACATTATGTGCACCTCAATATCGCAAGAATCCGGGAATTCAAGGATTCTTGCGAAGCGGCGCTCTTGCCTGCGTCCAGGAATCCACGGAAACATGGAGTCCGAGAAGCGCAGCGTGTCCTATCGGCTGCCCGCCGACTTGATTCGTGCGATCGAGGAGGAGGCGATCGAGGAGGGCCGCGCGCGTCAGTCAGGCCGCGCCTTCAACCCGTCATCGGTGGTCGAGCGCATCCTCCGCGTACACTACGCTGCGAAGCCGAAGCGCGATCGGCGCGGCAAGTAGCTGCTCGTCAGAGGTGGTTCGGAAACTCCTCGCCCTTTGGCCCGTGAATAGGGCAGAACACCCAATCCTCCGGGCGTTCTTTGGAGCATGTGCAGGCCGCGCGGAGCCTTCGCTCCTCCTCGTCAGTCAACGGTTCGATGCGCTCAACTGATCCCGGCTCGAACGGCTCAAGGTGTGACTCGACTTCGGGATGCGACGGGCTGCTCATCGTCTCATATTGATACGTTGAGCGCTGCGCTCGCTGAAGATAACCGACGTGGATCGGACCCATGCGGGTGTAAACCGCCACGCGGCTACCGATGAAGGGCTCGATGTCTTCTCGCGTCATGATCCTGATATTATCTCACACGTTGCCGACGATGTAAATTCTTGACTTCGTGACAGAATAATTCGTTGACAACGTGACAGAATAAACGCACGAAAAACCAGGCAACGCAACATTGCGCGACTAATGCAGACGGAGGGGATGACGCCCCCGCGGATTGGTGGATGCATCGTGTGTGTTTAAGCACCGCGCACGGTATGAACGAGAGACGGCGCTACGGCATCGTCTCTTTTTCATGTTATCGCGTGAACAATTCACTTAGCTTAAAGAGCAAGCGCCACTTGCAATCCCGAATTATAGAGCATGAGCAATTCGCTCGACAAACCGCGCAAACAGTATGCGAACAAAGGCCGACCGCTATCGGAAAAGCACAAGCGTGCTCTCCGCGAGGGGCGTATGCGCGCCAAGATTCTGCGTGAGTTGTCGCCACAATCGCTGAGCGTTGATTCAGACTTAGGAGCAGACCGATGACCCACCTCACCGCGGACCAGAAGGCCGACCCACTCTACACGATGGCGCACGACCCGGCGAACGCGAGCCGTCTCTGCGTCCAGCAGTTTCTCAAGGTTGAGCGCACGTGTGCCTCGGCGCTTGAGAGCGCAGTCCACGCCGGGATCGCGGGCAACGGCCGTAGCGCTGCCGCCGACTGGGCCTCGTTCCCATATAGCAGCGCCGGCTCCAAGTTGACCGACTGGGAGGCGTTCTACTCTGCCCACAGCGTGGACCCGCACGAGCCGTTTCTGCGCGAAGTGTTCACGCTGCTGCTGCTCGGAGTGTCGTGATGTACCAC
Organism: Vulcanimicrobiota bacterium; assembly: GCA_003168375.1. Taxonomy (GTDB): domain Bacteria; phylum Vulcanimicrobiota; class Vulcanimicrobiia; order Vulcanimicrobiales; family Vulcanimicrobiaceae; genus Vulcanimicrobium; species Vulcanimicrobium winogradskyi. The sequence continues at coordinate 243,499 of PMSI01000001.1, read as the reverse complement.
CTGACACAAGAACAGCGCGACCGCATGGACGAGCTCAACCGGCGGGCAGACGCTGCACGTCGCCGGGAGCGGGACGAAGCCGCTGCCATCGACGCTGAATGGGAGCGCGTCACGCGGACTCACACACCCGAGACGGCCGAAGCAGAGCTCACCGCGCTCGCAGCCCGCCGTGACGCGGGCGAGCTCACCGCCGAGCAGTACACGGCCGAGGCTGCATCGCTCAAGGCGCGGACCGTCGTGGAGGTCACGCCCGCCGATCGCGTAGCGCAGACGCTGGACGCGATCGCCAACCCCAAGCCGATCGACGCGCTCAACGACGCGCAGATCGACGCACTCTGGAAGTCCCTCTGAGGATCATCATGGCGAAGGACACGCTCGAAACCCCACCCCCATACGTCAACTGCACGCCCGAGGAGTGGGCCGAAGCCAAGACGCAGGCCGCGCTCAACCGGCTGGACCCGCTGTACTCGCTTGATGCGATGTTCGCAGCATCAGCGCTCGACGCCAAGCTCACTTTTGGAAACTACATTGACCCGGTGACGGCTGCCGAGTTTCGTGACGTGCTCGACGCGAAGGGCTACAAAGTCAGCGCACAATTTGACAAGCGCAACGCGGAGCAGCGTCGGCTCGACACTGCCGCCGAGAAGGCTGCCGCGGATAAGGCCCATGCAGATTGGGCGAAGGAGCAGCGCGAGAGGCGCACTCCATTCCGCTTCCGCTCGCTCCGTGAAGCCGCTGCCGCGCTGTCGATGGCGGAATACGGCCACTATTGCCTCTCGCAAGAGGGCCAGATGCTGGGCCGGCAAGAGAACGGTGAGCTGCGACGGCACACGCGCGGCTACTGATTCAACATGGGGAACCCACTAGGATCGCGTTGCAGCGTTTGCAGCGATCCATGCGCGCAAGCGATCAACTTCCAGATGCTCAACGGCGTCGGCATTGACACGCTCGCCAAGCGGTTCCCCTCTGTCTCCCGTGACTCACTGAAACGTCACAAGGCCAGCGGGCACCACAGTCGATCAGTCCAGACCCTCGCGAGCGCCATCCCGGCCGACAAGGCCGCGATCCTGGCCGCCGATGCGACGAACCGCGCCACAGCGCTCATGGCGCAGGCACAGAGCGTGCTCGAGGACGCAGGCACTGAGTTTCATGCCGCGCGCGGCCGCGGTGACGCGAACGCTATCATCAAGCTGCTCGGCGTGCGTCTCAACGCACTCCGCCTCCTCGGTGACTTCGCAGGCGCATTCCCGAAGGCCGGGACGACCATAGATGCGCGTTCCGTCACGGTGAACGCGTTGGGGAATCTGACCACCGACGAGCTTCGCGCGCTCATTGCCGGAAGCCCGAATGATTAACACTAATGCCGGGCTCGTCATGAGTGGCCCTCACTTCGAGGGGCACTCTGTTGCAAAGCGATCAACGCGCTGCCCTCGCTGAGCTCGCTGCTGAGGAACTAGCCCGCCGTGAACTAGGCGCATTCTCACTGCGAATGATGCCGTCGTTCTCTAACGCGCCCCACGCCAAGAAGATCATCGAACACTTGGTGGCGCTGGAGGCTGGGGAGATCCAACGGCTCATCCTCTCTACGCCCCCGCAGCACGGCAAGTCCACTGCCGTCTCGCAATTGTTTCCAGCATGGTACGCAGGGCGCAACCCGGAGCAGCCGGTCGTGCTCGCGTCCTACTCCCAGGAGCTTGCCGATCGGAACAGCCGCATCGTGCGCGGCTTCGTAGGGGACCAGCGCTTCCCGTTCCCGGTGCATATCTCCGACACGTCGCGCGCGGTCAACCGCTGGTCGCTGCGTGAGCACCGCGGCTCAGTCCTGGCGGTCGGCATTGACTCACACCTCACCGGGTTCTCGGCACAGCTTCTCGTCTGTGACGACCTCATTGCGGACTATGCAGATGCGAAGTCCCCGACGCAACGGCAGGCCGTGTGGGATTGGTGGACCACCGTCGCCCTCACGCGCTTGGCACGCGACCACCGCATCATTCTCGCAGGCACGCGCTGGCATGACGACGACCTCACGGGCCGCATTCTCAACAGCGACGATGCGAAAAACTGGACCGTGCTCAACCTCCCAGCGCTGTCGCGCGGCCCCGAGGTTGACCCGCTCGGCCGTCCCGAGGGCGCAGCGCTCTGGCCTGCGTTCAAGGACGAGGCGGACCTCGCAGCGCTCCGCACAGTCCTGGGGCCACAGAAGTTCTCAGCGCTCTACATGGGCTCGCCGATCCCTGATGGCGGGACGTACTTCCAGGCTTCATGGTTCGAGCACGAATATGACGAGCTACCACGTGGGCTGAGCAAGTTCTTCACGATGGACACCGCGCTCAAGACGGGCGTGTCAAACGACTACTCCGTGTTGCTCGTCGCTGCCACCGATGGCCGGAACGTCTACATCGTGGACGTGATCCGGCGGAAGCTGGAATACCCACGGCTCCGCAGCCTTGTTGTCGGTGAGTTCGAGCGTCACTTCCCAAGCCGCGTCTACATCGTCTCGTCCGACAACGGTATCAACCTGTTGGCCGACCTTCGCTCCACAACGCGCATGCCGCTCATCGCCATGCCACCGGGGCGCGATTCCAAGGAAGCGCGCGTGGAAGCCATCACCGGCTATTGGGAAGCTGGCCGCGTACTGCTGCCCCGCAACGCCGTATGGAAAGCCGACTTCATCGCCGAGCATCTGCGCTTCCCGGCCGTCCCGCATGACGACCAAGTAGATGCTGCTGAGCTCGCAGTGCGACAGCTTCGCGACATTGAGGTTGCGAGTCACCGACGCCGTGGCTACTTCGGCCCGCTTTCCACCATCCTAGCGGCACAGCGCCGCAACTCCCACCCAGGACTCATTCTGCCATGATGATCGCTGAACACACCGACGACGACCTTGTATCCGCCGCACTCTCCGGCAGCACGAGCGCGATGGACACGCTGTTCGAGCGCTACGATCGCACCATCTACTTCACAGCGCGCCATTACTTTCTGCCTGGAGCAACGCTCGATGACACGATGCAAGAGGCGCGCATTGGGTTCTTCAAGGCGATTCAGACGTACAAGCCGGATGGGGGCACTACGTTCGCGTCGTTCTCCCGTATGTCGATGGAGCGCAACGTCATTTCGGCGTTGAAGGGCGCTCAGCGGCTGAAGCGCCAGGTCCTCAACCAGGCATCCTCGCTGGACCGGCGGTTCGGTGAGCAAGCGGAGGCCAGTACCCTCGTTGACATCATCGCCGATCCGCAGAGCGCTGAGCCTGAACGTATCGCCGTGGACCGCGCGCTCCATGCGGCGCTCGTTGATGCTGTAATGGGCGCGGGGCTATCCGACTTGGAGGCTACCGTGCTGCTCGCCCGCCTCAAGGACAACAAGTACCAAGAGATTGCGGAGCAGGTCGGTCGCACAACCAAGGCCGTGGACAACGCGTTGCAGCGCATAGCCGTGAAGCTCAAGCGCGCGGTCGGCGCAGCGGTCCGCGCATTCGCGCTGGCCTAGCCCGTTGCGCGTTGTCCCGATACTCAGCCCGGGACGCTCCCGCACGTCCTAGCGCAAACGGCGCATCAAAGACGGCACGGGGACGACGACGCCGGGTGTGGGCTCCGAGGTTGCCCTCCGAGCGCGCCGCCGTCCCGCCCAATCGTAGCACCGCCGCGTCTCGACGGGAATGGCCTCGGCGAAGCCAATTTGGCACACGTGTGCCAACCTGGAATCGTCCGGCGACCCGCCGGGCACTCACTGCGGCATGGAGTACATGGTGCCGGCGACCTCGGACACCGCGCTACCGGATGGCGCGATCGTGGACCTCTACGCCTGGGAGGAGGGTGCCGGGGCGCTGATCGTGGCTGCCGTCGTGCGACAGAACTAGTAGTGCGCTCACCCTTGACCGCTAGGCAGGGCAAGGACTAGCCCCCACGGCCGCCAACATATCTCCACAAAGCACGCCCGATGGGGTGATCACCGGGCGATCAGAGTGTCGCGCTTGCCACTCCATGCTCGGTGAGCGCGGTCGATCGGGTGGTTCGGACAAATGCCGATAACGCGCATTCATAGCTTCTTGGTACGGCCCGCTAAGAACATTGCAATTCAGCCCCGGGTCGGTGGCACGAGGGTTCCGTTGGATGGCAAAGTCTTTGACTTGCTCGCCGCGCTATACGATAAGGCAGACGCTGACTGCAAGATTGACATAGTCTTCAAACCTAACGAGGCCGGTCAGCAGATCAATGCGACGCGGTCCATGCTGTTGCGATATGCCGAGCAACGCTCAATGGCAACCGCCCGCTCGATAGCGGCGCGTCTTCAATCGGTGACAACGCGTCGATCCGGTTTTGGCTTGTTGTTTGTTGTTGCGGGTGACCATCCGCAAAAGCGCCTCATGCTCTCACGCTTCCCGGCAGATCAAGGAATGATCGTTGAAGAGAACGCGGATGAAAACATGGACGTCCGATTCATCGAACGCGTCTTCATGAAAAATGCTCATGCGTACAAGAGTGTGGTGTATGCCGGACCATTGCAAGAACACTCGTTCTGGGATGGGAAAGCCGTTGACAAACAAGTGGACGTTAAAGAGCTTTCGGATTACTGGATTCGTGAGTTTTTGGAATCAACTCTAAAGACCACAGCTGCTGCCGGAACCAAGCGCTTTGCCGTTGCGTTCCGTGATGCAATACGGACTGCAAAAGAGTTGCCATTGAAGCAAGACCTTTTGTCGGCCGCTCAATTGGTCCGAGGCCAGGACGGCCACACAATCTCGCCGGAGCGAGTCGTCCACAGTATGCGACTTTCGGGCGAAGCCGTAACCGCGCTGACCCATGCGATGCATCGCGAAGAAGTCATGCACGAGACATTCCAGTTCGATAGGACTGTGTTTGATCAACATATTGCGTACCGGTCGGTTGAGCTTGACAATGGCGCGATGCTCACGGCGGACAATGCAAACTTCGACACCATCTTTCATCAGCGACAAGTTGAGGATCAGATTGTGCCGCAAACTGAAGCAGAGACCCCTGCCGCGCCGTCTACTGAATTCACAACGGTAGGACGCATTGTTAATCAGCGGCTCAAGAGTGGGTCTCGATGAGCGACGGGCTCCTTTCAGAATACTCGGCACGCTACAACGCAGTACTGGAACCGATTGCCAAGGAGCTTACCGCGCTCATCGTCGATCATCTTGGCAATGCCCCTCACATCGACCGTGTTTCCGTTCGCGCGAAAAGCCCCCCGCGTTTCGTCACCAAGGCCCTTAAGCGTGATGCAAGTGGAGCGCTACTTTACACTGAGCCGCTATATCAGATTCAGGACCAGATCGGTGCCAGAATCATAGTCTATTACATTCAGGATGTCGAGGCGATTCGGGACAGGCTCATGCCGTTCTTTACGCATATTGAGGCGCGAACCGTCGTGCCGGAGTCAGAGTGGGAGTTTGGCTATTTCGGACGGCATTTCGTGCTGGCAATGCCGACAGAAGGCATACCACCTGAGATTAGGATGGAGGATGCGCCGAGATTTTTCGAACTTCAAATCAAGACGTTGTTCCAGCACGCCTGGTCCGAGGCAAACCACGACCTTGGTTACAAGCCTGAGATTGGTCTAACATCGGATCAGAAACGCCTATTGGCATACGCATCTGCGCAGGCATGGGGTGCCGACAGAGCGTTCAATGAGCTCGTCACGAATCGGTAACGAGATTTACTAGAAACGCTGCTCACTCATTGCCGCGCCCACTGGGGCGTAGGTTATGGTCGTCGTCATCTCACCCGCATCCACTAGGAGCGAAACGATGACCGACGACGACAACAACATCCACCGCACCCCGGCGCTCGACAAGATGGGCCTGGCGCGTTGCCGCAAGGACAACAAGCTGTTCTCGTGGCGCAAGGGCGGGTCGTGTAATGTATGCGGCGCGCGTGTGGAGGACGCACCCACCGCACCCGCGAGCGCACCGGAAGCGCCCCCTCCCGCCCCCAAGCCGTCGCGTGGCCGCAAAGCTGGTGCGACTGTTACCGAAGCCAAACGCAAGCGGAGCGGATCGGCTGCGCCTGCGGCGAAGAAGAAGGGCAGCAGCCTGTGACGGCCTTCGGGCCTTTGGTCCCGCCAGCGATGAACAAGTTGGCGGAGTGCGTTGGTTTCCCGCGCCTCGTTCCGGGGCGCATCCCGCCAGGACCATACCTTGTCCACTAGCAGCCGACCGATGCGCGTCGTGACCTACGCACGCGTGTCCACGAAAACGCAGCGCGACCGCGGCGTGTCTCTTGATGACCAGGAGACACGCTTCGGCGTTTTCCTTGAGCGTACCGGTGCGATCCGCGTCCAAGCCTACGCCGAGGCCAAAAGCGCCGGCACCGTCGCCCAGCGCAAGACGTTCCTCCGCATGTTCGAGGAGCTTCCATCGCTGAGCGTTGATGCGCTGGTGATCGACTCGCTCGACCGCTTCACGCGAGACAAGTTCCTGGGCGCGGAGCAATTCGGCAAGCTCCGTGACATGGGCGTCAAGCTGTGGGAGCTTGAGCACGAGGAGGACCGGCCGCTCGACCTCACGCGGGACGCTGATCGTGACTACGTGTGGGGGAAGTTCAACGACGCTGAGGCCGAGCGCCGACGCATCAAGAAGCGCCAACTGAAGCGGTACGCGGAGACGCGCAACCGCGGAGCCACGACGACGAACCGGCCCGCGTTCGGTCTGCGGCTCGTCGGGCCGAAGGGCCAGAAGCGCTTGGAGCCCGATCCCGCCACCGCGCCGATCGTCCAGGAGGTTGACCGGCGCATCCTGTCCTGTGAGTCCCAGGGCAAGGTCGTGGAATGGCTTCAAACCGTCGCGCCACAGGCGTGGCGCTCACGCCGTGGCCTGCAACTTGCGTTGGTGGATGAGCACGACGGGTACGTCAAGGCCGGGGTGCGGACACACGAGACGCAGGCACAGCTTCGTGTGCTGCACGGGCAGCATCGGCAGGCGTTCGGGTACGATCGCGCACGCCGCAGCGAGCAGCCATCGACGGACCTCGACACACTCGTTCGTCAGATGGCGGGCGAGCATCCCGCACCCGAGGATCGGCAGCACGACTTGTCCAGCCTCGTCGCATGCGGGGTGTGCGCTGACGCGTTGGGCGATGCGCGTCGTGCGTTGATGATCGGCCGGTACATCAAGTCCAATCCGAACCCGTACACGCTCACGTGCAAGGGGTGGCGCGGCGGGCAGCGCTACCATGACCATGAGATCCACGTCGCTGTGTATCGCGTTCGGCCGCTGATCGTGGACAAGCTCCACAAGCTGCGCGATCCGGCCGTCGCGCAGGCCGTGAAGGGTCGCTGGCTCGCGGAGCCCACGGTCGTGAAGCGCACGGCGATGCGGCAGACCATCGAAGCGCGGCTCACGGAGCTTGATGAGGAGGAGGCGTCCCTGGACCGGCAGGCGCGCGGCGCGATGCGGCTCGCAGCGTCCGAGCAATCCGGCGTGGCTGTCGAAGCGGAGCGCGTGCTATCCGAGGTCAACGCCGATCGGCTCGCCCTCCAGACGACACGCGAAGGGCTCCAGGCGCAGCTAGGGCGGCTGCCCGTCGAGCGGTCGCGCGAGGTCGCGATCGGCAAGCTGGAGCGGCTGCTGTTCAACGCTGAGGCGTTCGCGTTCGGCGAGCGGCTGAGCGACGACGGCCGCCACATCGTGACCGAGGGCGACCGTGAGCTCCTCAAAGCCTGGGTGGATGCGATCGGCCCGCCCATCTTCCGGCGACCGATCAAATACGGCAAGCGAAGGTTGTCGATCACATGGCCGACGCTTGACGACCTACGGCCCGCACCGGCACCAGACTACCCTGTGAGCGTACCCGCGTAGGACGCGGCGCCGGGCCTTAGAAGTCAGAGGACTGTGAGAGCAGTCCTTCTGACTTTTCCACCAGCGGTGAATATGTGGATAAAAATGGGCAATCGCTGGCAGACAGTCCTGGAGGACTAGCAATCCGGTCTTGTCTGTGTTATAACCAGAGCAATTCACAGGCCTACTACGGTCTAAAATGACGCCGAGGGCCGGAAACCATCACGATTTGGAGTCACAGGCATGGCTACGAAAGGCCCAGAGGAGCCCAAAGACAAGGCTGCGGCCAACGGCGCTCCCAAGAAGGCGCTGGTTCCGCAGAAGGTCATCCCGTCGTATCCGCTGTCGAAAGCTCTGCTGATCCCGACAGCGATTGTGGACCAGTTCGGCGGTAAGAGCGGCGAGCCGACGAGCATTGCTCTTGCTATCAAATGGGCTCCTACCGGCGGTAGCTGGCGGGCTCTGACGAGCGCGGCGATGGCATACGGGCTGACCGAAGGCGGCTATAACGCCAACGAGATTGTCCTCACTGCCCTTGGCTCGGCAATCGTCAAGCCGATGGAGGAAGGCTCCGAGAAGGGTGCGCTGCTCAAAGCAGCACTGACTCCAACGGCAATTAAAGCATTCGCTGACAAATACAACAAGAACAAGTACCCCTCCAAAGAGATTGCGATCAATGTCTTGGAGACGTTTGGTGTGCCTCGCGATCGTGGAGCAGCGGCGTTTGACCTCATCACTGACACCTTCAAGTATCTCGGTGCTCTGCGCGATACGCCTAACGGCCAGATTCTGCTCCTAGATGTGAACGCGATCGCAGCGGCTCCAAGCGTTGCGCCGAAGGGTACGTTGCCGGAGGATGAACCGGAACCAGAACCGGATCGCGAACCGCTGGCCTCTGGGACGCCGCCACCAGCGCCACCGGCGCCACCCGCATCGACTGCGAAGAAGCAGTTTTTCCTAGCGCATGGATCGGACCATCAAGCGCTTGAGCAGCTTGAGACGATCCTGAGAGAGCTCAAGATACCGTTTGTCGTGGCGAAGAACGAGGCTCATGCAGGCCGACCCATTTCGGAGAAAGTGGGTCAGCTGATGCAAGAATCGTCAGGCGGTCTATTCATCTTCTCAGGCGACGAACAGTTGCAGACGCCCGATGGCAAGACCGAAAAGCGCCCCCGCTTGAATGTCGTGTTTGAACTTGGCGCGGCTTCCCTGCTCTATGGCAAACGCATCGTGATTTTCAAGGAAGAAGGCGTGGCCTTCCCGAGCGATTTCAGCGACCTTGGTTACATACCATACGAAAAGGGTCAACTGAATACGAAGTCGCTGGACCTCCTAAAGGAGCTCATCAAGCTTGGCGCCGTGCAGTTGCTGCCGGAGACTTAAAGGGAGCCTGGAGTGACACCAATCTATGGTGGTTCTGGAAGCGATCTCATCGGCTGGCTCAACGAGATCAACGGCTTCATTTACGATATGGACATTGAGCCGAGCGGCTTCGTGCGCGACGGCTTTGTATTCAGTTACAAGACCGGCGTATCGTACTACGGCATCTATCAGGATCACATTTTCAGAGACGAGGCCATGTATCCCGTAGCGTGGACCCCAGGGGCAATTGGAACGGGATCACGACCGTCGCGACCTTCGCGGCCCTCACGACCTTCAAGGCCGTCGCGACCATCGCGACCGTCCCGTCCGTCGCGGCCCTCTCGTCCATCAACGCCGAGCGGCTTGCACAGCTTGCGACCCTTCTTGTTAGTCCTCGAAGATGATGACGCCTAGCAGATTCGCTATCGGCTAGTCGTCTAGATAGAGCACCCCGTGCTGCGCGAGCGAGATCTCGCCCGGCCGCGGAACGGAGCCGCCGCCGACGAGCGACACTTTGCTCGCTGTGTGATGTGGGGCGCGAAACGGCCGGGCGGCGACGACGCGCGGTCGTGAGCCGAGCAACCCGGCGACGCTGTAGACCTTGGTGACGTCGAGCGCCTCGGCGGTCGTCATCGCGGGCAGGATCGACGGCACGCGCCGCGCCAGCATCGTCTTGCCGCAGCCCGGCGGACCGACGAGGACGACGTTGTGCCCGCCGGCGGCGGTGATCTCGAGCGCGCGCTTCGCGAGCGTCTGTCCTTTCACGTCGGCGAAGTCTCCTGAGGCGGCCCGGTCGCCGTCGTCGAGGACCGTCGTGCCGGTGCGCCGGAATTTCGCGCCGCTGCCGAGCGCGACCGCGACCGCATCGGCGAGGGCGGGGACGGCGTAGACGTCGATCCCGGCGACCAGCGCGGCTTCGTCGCGGTTCGCCTCGGGGACCAGGATGCGCGCGAAGCCGGCGTGCTTTGCCGCGAGCGTCATCGCGAGCACGCCGGGGACCGCGCGCAGCGTCCCGTCGAGCGCGAGTTCGCCGCAGGCGACGTACTCGTGCAGCGGCCGGTCGGGGATCTGTTCGTCGGTCGCGAGCAGCGCCAGCGCGATCGCCAGATCGAAGCCGACGCCGGCCTTGCGCATGTCTGCCGGCGCCAGGTTTACCAACAGCCGGCCGGGCGGGATGCCGAAGCCGGAGTTCACTATCGCCGCGCGCACTCGCTCGCGCGACTCGTTGAGCGCTCGGTCGGGCAGACCAACGATCAACAGCGCGGGGGTGCCTGCCGCGGAGTCGGTCTCCACGCGAACGAGGTGAGCATCGATCCCGGTGATCGCGGCGGAGAAGGCGTGGGCGAGCATGCGCCGGTCCATCACGCGAACGGTTGCGAGCGGCAAGGGCCGGGTGCGCAAGCCGATCGAACGCGCGGTCCGGATGGTTACGTGCGGCTCGGTTACCAGTATGCGCTCCGTCGCTGAAGATGCACCTCGACGCGGGACAAGCATGCGGTTGACCACGAGAATATCGTGTCATGCAATCTTCACATATTCTTGCGGTTGACGAACTCGAAACACTTGCAACCGTTTTCGTCATAGTATAGCAGAGAATCTCCGTAGATTGAGGAGCGCTTAGCGAGTCCTCGGCGGATCGCCGTGCATGCATGCAATGTGCTGGCCGGATGTCGAGGCTACACCCGTTCGGCGGCTCGCGAGCCGCATATTTTCCTACGTCACAATCGCTCGTCAAGGAGTTCGTATGTTCAAACGACTCGTCACGTTCGGCTTCGCTTCGATGGCATTCACTGTCGCGGGCCTCACGGGCCCCGGTGGACTCGTGTCGCCCTTCGCGAACATCCCGCAAGCAGCCGCGATCAACATTCTGTGTCCGGGGGACACAGAACCGACCTGCAGCCCCATATACGACGGGAACGGGAACATCGTCGGCTACACCTGCATCTGCGGCTGATCCGCAGACGCTGAGCGCTACGCGAGTGTCGGAAGCTCGCGTGGCCTCAGCTCCACTCCAAACCGCCGAACCGATGGCCTAGGGGTCGTTGCGGCGCTTGAACCGAAAGGAATCCCATGACTCGGGTGTTTTCCGCCGCGATCGCGGCCCTCACGCTCGCCGCCGCGATGAGCGGCGCAGCCGACGCCAAGTTTCTTCTTCTGCCGACGACGCTGCCGCCGGCAGCGCCGGCGATGCAGGTTTCTGACGACTGCGATCCGCAGAATCGAGCGCACGTTCTCTCCGCCTTGAGCGATGTGCGATCGTTTTACGTGGGGCTCGAATCCGGCCGCGGGCCGCACGAAGCCCAGTCTCCGAGCGGCTTGACGATGCGCGCCGAGACGCGCGGCAGCGCCCATTACGTTTCCTTTTCGGCGACGAGCAAGAACGCTGCGGTCTCGAACAAGCTCTTGGGTCAGTGCTTGACCATCTTCGCGGGCTCTCCGGAGATGTTCGACAAGCTCGACCTTTACGTGCCGGACAATACGGTGCCATTGGGCTGGTTCACGTACAGCGCCAAGCTCGGGATCTATTCCGATCCGCGGACGGTGAATCTCTTCCCGCCGAAACACGCCTAACCGGCGGTTCTCCGGCGTTTGACCATGCCGTTCTGGCGCATCGTCGCAGCGCTCTGCACGCTGCTCGCCCTCACCGAAACCGCTATTGCGGCAGCGGCATCGGCCGATGTCGAGATTCACGTGAGCGACGCAGCGTCGCGCGAGCCCGTGCGCCTGGCGCGCGTGCTGCTCGTAGGCGGCAAGACGTATGCCGGTTACACCGATGCCACCGGGGCCGCAACGTTCACGGGCGTCGACGAAGGCCAGTACCGCGCGACGGTCAGCCATGCAGGCTTCACGCGGATCGGATCCGAGCCTTTCGACGTGAGCGCGGGACGCCGTGTTCTCGTCGACGTCGCGATGGCGAGGGTCGTCGGTCCGAAGGTGATCGGCCGAGTGCAAACGCGCTCCATCCCTCGGCTCGAAACCACGACAATCGCATCTGGAAGCATCCAGGAGAAGCTGGGCGGCGGCAGTCTCGCGCAAGCGCTGGGTGGCTTTTCGGAATTCGGCATCGGCGGCGGTGGTTTCTCGATCGACGGTCACGACGCGCGGGAGACCGAGGTTTCGATCGACGGCGTCCCGGCCGGCGGCGCGGGATCGACCGGCTTGGATCTGCGCGGACTCAATCTCGATCTCTTCAGCAGCGCTTCATCGTCGTCGACCTCGCAGAACGTGGCGGGAGGCACCGTCGCCCTGACGACGCTCGAGCCAACGCTGGCGTTCCAGACCTCGACGACGATGAGCTACGGATCCGACGAACGGACGAATCTCCGTTTCTGGGCCCGCGGGACATCGGGCCGCATCGGCTACGTGTACGGCCATGCCGCCGGGGGCGTCAACGGTCCGATCGACAACCTTACGTACGCGGACGCCAGCGGGCTGGATTATCTCCATCGCAGCGGTTCGTCGGCGCGCGGAGACCTCGCGAAAATTAGAATTCCGCTATCGGTAGCGAGTGCGTTCACGGCGACCTTCGTGTCTTCTCGAGCGGCCGCGGACATCGTGTGCGAACGCTTCGTCGGACCGCTTCCGTGCGGGTTCGGGCCGAACAACGAATCGGTATCCCGGTCGTCACTCGCGATCGGCAAGCTCGTCTTCAACGGCGCGTCTTCGGATGGTTTGCTGTCCGTGGTTCGCGCCACCGGCGACTCTTCGGAGGACCTGACCCGCCGGCTCGTCAACGACACGCCGGCGCCCGCGCAGACGAGCAGCCACTCGGTCAGTGAATCGGTGTTCGGTTCGCTGAACCTGCGCGGCGATTTGACGACGACGAGCCTGGTCGTTTCGGCCGGCCGGGCGCGGTTCGACCAGCGCATCATCGGTCCGTTTTCCGTCGCTGGCGGCGGCAGCGTCTCCAACGTGAACGCGACGCTCCGGTTCGAACGCCAGTTCAGCGAACGGCTCTCGGCGTTCGCCGCGCTTACCGCGATGAAAGATGGTCTCGACAAGCCGCTCGGCGTGTCGTCCGGCGTCTCGTGGAAGCCGAACGCCGCCGACAGTTTCTCGGGCAGCGTGAGCGTGCGCAACGGCGGCGGAACGCTCATCTCGCAGGGTGCGCTTCGCGATCCCGCCTCGCTGGTTACGATTGTCCAGGCCATGCCGTGTTTGCCAAGGCGCTTGGGGATCCGGCGACGCCGAGCAGCGTTTCCGACGTGCGAGCCTCCTGGCAGCATCGCAGGGCAGGATGGTCGCTGTCGGGCGAACTCGGACGCCAGGTTCAGCACAACGCGAGCGTCACGACGATTCTCAGCGGCGAGGCCGATCCGAGGGATCTCGACGCTGCATACCTCGCAGCCATCAGCGCATTCTATGCCACTCCGGCGGGTTGCGGCACGACCGCCGGCGTCCCGAGCGCGAGCAGCATCTACTTCATCGAGCCGGTCGGGGGGATAAACCGCGTCTACCAAACAGGGCGGCTCGGCTTCAGCTATCAACCGACCGGTGCGCTCACGGTCGGCGGCTACGTACGGTTCTCTGATGCGCGCGTGTTCGGAAGCGATCCTCGGCTCTTGAATCCCTTCTCGGTCACCGTTCCGGGGCGCCAGCTGCCGAATGTGCCGCGCTGGCGCGCCGGCTTCGTATTGGACTACAAGCCGCGGAGAAGCGCTACTGAGCTGATCGCGCTGTACCAGTTCGCCGGAACCAACAACGAGCGTAATCTGCCGGCGTTCGGAACGATCGCGGTCGGTGCTAGCTTCGACACGTCGCACGGCAACGTGACGTTCGGCATAACCAATCTGACGAACGCGCATACCGGAACTTTCATAACGGGCGCCGGTTCGCTTCCGCTCGAAACAGCCGGCGGGTTCGCCTTGCCGAGTTTGGCGCAACCGCTGCGCCCGCGTTCGTTCAGTCTGACGTACGCCGTGCGGACCGGCGGGCTTCAACGACCTCAAGTCGGCGACGTGAGCCGGATCGATACGGAGCAAGCCGGGCCCTCGGTCCGTTTCGGGCCGCTGCCCGGCCGCACGCCGGAGAATCCGTTCGCGCTGGATCGAACCGATCCGAACTGCACTCCCGAACACGTCGCGAGCGCCACCGCGCTCGTTAACAGCCTGCGTGCCGCGGCGGCGCAGCTCGACGTGATAAAGGCTCGTAGCGGATCGTATCCCGAAACGTTCGAGGTTGTCGCGATCAAGGGCCTCGAGGAGAGACTCGAGTATCACAAAGCGACTGACTCGTATGCCGTCGCGATCGTGCCGCAGGTGAAGAACGTGCTCGGATTGGCGTGTATATCGGTGAACGCGGCCGGCGATCCGTTGCACGCCGCTGCCGCAGGCGCGTACACCGACCCGGCTTCGGGGCCACGCCGATCGGAGTTCGCGTTCATGCCGCGGTTCGGAATCTACGTGGTGTTCCATCAAGGGACGCTGGTTGAGAATCTCGCGCCGCCGTCGGCGGGCGCACGTCCCGCGGATCCGCTCGCTCTACGCGATCAGTGTCCCGCCAGCCAGCGGCCGCTGGTCCTCGACGCGGTGGCCGCGATTCGCCAGCTGAGCGGCAGTGGTGATGGGCGCACGCTGGAGAGCGGGGTGAAGCTCACTCCGCGCACATTCAAGGCGACGCGATTCGTCGAGATTGGCTTTCCCGATCCACTCTCCCGGGCGATCTTCACGGGATGTCTCTACGTCCGCACCGCGACGGCTGATCAGGCCGCGCTGCTCGGGTTGCCCGCGGCGGCGAACGGCCTCTACTACAATACGAGCGAAGGACTGATCACACGATGATTCTCTGGACGAAACGGTGGCGGGCGGTTGGCGCGCTCGTCATGGCTCTGGCCTGCGCCGCGCCGGCTGCCGTCTCGGCCCAAAACCGCCAGATCGTGCAGTGCCTCGATCCGCAAGGCCATGCCAGCCTATCGTGCGGCTGGCGGTACGCGGCCTCATACTGGCGTGCACATCGCGCGGAAGGCGCGCTCCACGGCCTCTCGGACGAATGCGCCCTTCAGATCATCCGCGATTCGGAACGCGCTGCCGAGGACTACGACGCGGGCCGCCCCGTTTCGGTGGTGAAGACGCCGTGCGCGGCCGGGTCAGGGCTCCTCGATGACGGCGTGCTCGCGCGCGTTTGCCCGGGAGTGCGCTGGACGTTTGCCGATCGGGGACGCACCTCGTGCAGGATCCCTGAACCGGCCGGCTGACCCACGCACGCGCCCGCCGGACTCGCTGAGCGCTCGGCCGGCAGGGCGAGCATGCGCGGGTCCATCACGCGAACGCGTGCGGCGGCTAGGGCTCGGAAGCCACTCCACACGGTACACAGGTGTGACGAACGATACTGTGGATAATGGCGGCGCTGCGGCGTTTTAGCGCGCTGCGACGCGGCTTTTCGCGCGCACCGCGCGGCGAAATGCACGGCGCATTCCGACAAAAAGCGCACCGCGCGAGCGGCCTCCGCTGCGCTGAACCGATCGATCGTGCGCCGCCCGCCGGACGCCTGAAATGCGGCGCTTGGCGTACCAAACACGGATTGTACGCAATTTCCCGTTGGTCTCGGGCGCCCGATCCGGCGCCGAAAGGGCTGTCCTGCGCGCTCCTTGCCGCGGCCGCCGAACGCCGTCGAGCCCGGCCCAGCCGGCGGAAGCGCCGCCGATCCACCACTTGAGAATCATTGTCAAGAAAGTGACGATTTGGAGCTCCGGTGGGCCCTCGCAGGGGTTCCCGCGACGCCTCCCGCATCCGATCCGACGGTATGAAGAAGCCGTTCGTTCTCGCATGTGCGCTCGCGCTGGTCCTCGGCGGATGCGCCAAGTCGACCGATACGTCGAGCTCGTCGACGACGTCTACCACAACGAACGCCGCTAGCTCGGGCGCGAAGACGATCGGCGTCTCGATCCAGAACCGCGAGGCCCAGTTCTATCAGGACATGGAGCGCGGGATGAAGGACCAGGCCGCCAAGTACGGCTACACGGTCGTCGTCGTCGACGCGGCGCGCGACAACGCCAAGCAGCAGAGTCAGGTCGAGGACTTCATCTCGCAAAAGGTCGCCGCGATCGTCCTCACGCCCTACGACTCGCAGGCGATCGGCAGCGCGATCGTCGAGGCCAACAAGGCCGGGATCCCGGTCTTCACCGCCGACATCGCGAACGCGTCGAAGGAGGGCAAGGTCGTCTCCCACATCGCCAGCGACAACGTCCAGGGCGGCGCCCAGGCCGGCAGGCTGATGTGCGCGGCACTGTCGGGGCACCCCGGGACGATCGCGATCATCGATGAGCCCGCGGTGACATCGGTCCAGGATCGCGTCAAGGGCTTCAGAGCGGCGATCACCGCGAATTGCCCCGGCGTGACGATCGTCGCGGACGTCGACGGTGGCGGCGAGCGTGCGAAGGCATCATCGACGATGGAAGACATCCTGCAGTCGCACAAGGACATCAAGGGCGTGTTCGGGATCAACGACGACTCGGCGCTGGGCGCGGCCAAGGCGGTGCAGGCGGCCGGCAAACAAGGCAAGATCGTCGTCATCGGCTACGACGCGGCGCCCGAGGCGCGCACGGCGATCGCCCAAGGCGCCATGTACGGCGACGCGATCCAGCACCCCGACCAGATCGGGTCGAAGACGATCGACGCGATCCACGACTTCTTCGGCGGCAAGACGCCGCCGGCGAAGATCGCGGTCGCCGTCGGAACGTACACCAAGGCCGACGCCGGCAAGTAGACGAGCGTGACCGCCGCGGCGCAGCCGGCGCCGTTGCTCCGCATGACCGGGATCGTGAAGACGTTCCCCGGGGTGCGCGCGCTCGACGGCGTCTCGTTCGAGGTGAACGTCGGCGAAGTGCACGCGCTCGTCGGTGAGAACGGCGCCGGCAAGTCGACGCTGATGAAGATCCTGGCCGGCGCGCAGCCCGCGGACTCGGGCGAGATCGACGTCGACGGCAAGCGCGTGGTGATCGACGGTCCACGGACCGCGGAGCGGCTCGGGATCGGGATGATCTATCAGGAGTTCAACCTCGTTCCCGACCTTGGCGTGATCGAGAACATCGTGCTCGGCGTCGAGCCGCGGCACGGTATCTTCCTCGACAAGCCGGCAGCCGCGCGCGAAGCGGCAAAGGTGCTCGGCGAGCTCGGGATCGCGCTCCCGCTCGACCACTCGGCGCGGCGGCTCTCGGTCGCCGAGCAGCAGCTCACCGAGATCGCGAAATGTCTCGTGCGCAAAGCGCGGCTGATCGTCATGGACGAACCGACCGCGGCGCTCACCGAGCGTGAGACCGACGCGCTGTTCGCGCTCATCAGAAAGCTGAAGGCGCAGAACGTCGCGTTCGTCTACATCTCGCACCGGCTCGAGGAGCTGCCGCGCATCGCCGACCGCATCACCGTCTTGCGCGACGGCAAGGCGATCGAGACGCGCCCGGCCGCGCAGATGCCGCAGGACGATGTGATTCGCCTGATGGTCGGACGCTCGCTGGAGGCGCACTTTCCCGATCTTCCGCCGGTCGCGCCGGACGCGCCGATCGTCCTCGACGTGCGCGACGTCAGCGCCGCGAGCGGGGTGCGGGTGAACGACGTCGCCTTTCAAGTCCACGCCGGCGAGATCGTCGGGCTCGCCGGACTGGTCGGTGCGGGACGGACCGAGATCGTGCGCGCCATCGCCGGAGCCGATGTCCCGACCAAGGGCGAGATTCACGTCGACGGCGCGCGCGTCGTGGTCCGTTCGCCGCGCGGTGCGATCCGCGCCGGGATCGCGCTGATCACCGAGGACCGCAAGGCACAAGGGCTCGTCCTCGGGATGACCGTGCGCGAGAACACGACGCTGGCGCACCTCGGGCAGTTCGTGCGCGGCCTCTTCGTCGACAAAGCCGCCGAGACGCAGGCGACCAACACCGAGATCGCCGAGCTGCGGATCCGTACGCCGTCCGCAGAGCAGACCGTGCGGAACCTCTCGGGCGGAAACCAGCAGAAGGTCGTGCTCGCGAAATGGCTGATCGGTCACGCGCGGGTGTTCCTGTTCGACGAACCGACGCGCGGGATCGACATCGGCGCGAAGGCCGAGATCTACGCGTTGATGGTCGAGCTGCTGCGGGGAGGCGCGGCGATCGTCATGGTGTCGAGCGAGCTGCCGGAGGTGCTCGGGATGTCGCACCGCGTGCTCGTCGTGCGCGGCGGTGCGATTCGGGCCGAGTTCGCGCGCGGCGACGCGACGCCCGACAAGGTCATCGCGGTCGCGACCGGGATGGCAGCCCTTCGACAAGCTCAGGGCAGGCTCTGATGGCCGACCCGAAGGGGCCCAAGGCCGACGTCAAAGCCGTCATGGACGAGCGCGCCGGCGCTGCCGTCGCGCAGAAGCGCCGAGCCGCGCTGCTTCGCACGATCGGTTTGGGCGTCGGATTCCTCGCGCTGGTGCTGGTCGTGAACGCCCTCGCGCACGGCAACTTCCTCGAACCGCAGAATCTGACCAACGTCCTGCGGCAGATCACGCTCAATGCGATCCTCGCCGTCGGGCAGACGTTCGTGATCATCACCGCCGGTATCGATCTCTCGGTGGGCTCGATCGTCGGCCTGTGCAGCGTGGTCATGACGCTGGTGGCCAATACGCTCAACCTGGGCGGCCCGGGGACGTTCGTCGTGACGTTGCTGGTTGGGCTCGCCGTCGGCTGCGCGGCGGGATGGGTCAACGCGCTGCCGGTCGTCCGGCTCGGGCTCCCGCCGTTCATCACGACCCTCGCCATGATGCAGGTCGCGCGCGGGCTCGCGCTGATCCTCGCGCACGGTCAACCGATCCCGCTCGCGAACAGCGCGCCGTTCGATTGGCTTGGAACCGGCTACCTGTTTTCGGGGATCCCGGGCTTTCCGGGGATCTCGTGGCAGGTGCTGGTGATGGCGGTCGTGGCGATCGTGTTCGCGATCCTCCTCGGCCGCACGGCCTTCGGCCGCTACGTCCTGGCGCTGGGCGGCAACGAGGAGGCGGCGCGCCTGGCCGGGATCGACACCCGGCGCGTCAAGACGCTGGTCTATGTGATCTCGGGCGGCTGCGCCGCGATCGGCGGGATGCTGCTGATGGCGCGGTTCCAGTCAGGGAACCCGGTGAACGGCACCGGCGCGGAACTGCAGTGCATCGCGGCGGTCGTCGTCGGCGGGACCTCGCTCATGGGCGGCCGCGGAACGATCGTCGGCACGTTCTTCGGCGCGCTGCTGATCGGCGTGCTCAACAACGTGATGAACCTGCTCGCGATCGAGTCCTACACGCAGCAGATCGTGCTCGGCGCGGTGATCCTGCTGGCCGTCGTGCTCGACGAGCTTCGGAAGCGGTACCTGGCCGCGCGCTGAGCGGGACGGGCCCGCCGGCCGATGAAGGGGCGCCCATGGAACCGCTCGATCTCAGCACTCGCCCGCCGCGCGGCCCTCGCGAGGCCATGCTCGGTTTGACGTTCATGCCGCGGACGATCGACAAGATCCGCGCCGAGATGCCCGGCGGCAACATCGGGCCGTATCTGAACGAGTCGCGCGGGATCAGCGCGTTCATGTGCCGGCGGATCGGCGTCGACATGGAGGATCTGCGCGCCGCGGTGATCGCGGCGAAGGACGAAGCGGAGGTCGAGACGTGGGTGCGAGAGCGGCTCGATCCGGCAGGCGTGGAGGAGACGAACCGCAAGCTGGAGTCGCTCACGCTGGAACGGCTCTCGCCCGAGGACCAGGAGATGGTGCGCCACCACCACCCGGTGCTCGCGACGCGTCCGGACCTGGTGCGGTTCTACGACATCTTCGAAGCCGACGACGCGGTGACGTACACCTAGCGCCCGTGCGCGGTCAGTGTCGTAGCGCGCGGACCGTGAGCCGGAATTCGGGCTTGCGCGGATTCAAGCGGTCGACGTAGGTATACGCGCCCACCTCGTCCGGTGACAGCGTCACGCTGTTCCCTTGCCCCTCGAGGACGTTCGGCGCGACGGCGCCCGAATTCGGGCCGCTCGTCTTCGCGAGCTGATGCGCCTTGTGGTCCCGCACGGTGAAGCGAACGCGGTCACCGACGGCAATCGTGGCCGAGTGCGGTGTGAACCCTGCGACGGTGAGATAGACGACGGCCTCGCGGGATGCGAATGCGCTTGGGGCGAGCGTGATGCTCGCGGACGCAACGAGCAACGCCGAGACGACGAGTGGCGGGACGCGCATGACGAACCCTCCGGCAACGAGCGAGCGAACTCGCTGCACGGTTGGGATTCGCCAGGCTGCGCCCACCCCCCGCCAGTCAAGGGCCCGCCGCGGCACCGTAACCCGCCTGTAACTCTCCGCAAGTAGGCTCAGCGTGTAGGGATCCCGCGGGGAACACCGGTGAGGAGCGATATGCAGTCCGTTCGCAACGTCGAGTATCATCAGCAGAACACCCCAAAATACTGCGGTCCCGCCACCGCGATGATGATCTTGCGGTCGATCGGAGGACAGGCCGTCCAGCAGGACGATCTCCACACGATTCTCGATCAGAACGTCGACGTCTGGAGCACGACTCCGGACGGCCTCGCGCTCGGCCTGAACACTCTTGCGCCGCTTCCCCTACGCAACACGTTTTCCGTAGTCTCGTCGTCTTCAGCGGAAGAGGGATCGACGACGATCGTGCAAGTCGTCCAATCGCCGAATGCTCCACCGCCCGCCGCGCTGGTTTTCGGCAGCGGCCACTGGGTCGTCGTTACCGATGTGAACCTTGCGCCGCCGGGGGATGGCACCGATGGCGCCGCGCTGCTGGGCTTCTACATCAACAGTCCGTCGGTCACGCCGCCCGATGCGCCGAGCGATCACCAGGCCGCAGACCAATGCGGAAGCGATGCGGCCCACGGCAGGCTCGAAGCGGATCAGTACGTCAGCTACGCCGGCTGGACGAGCGACTTCTTCACCGGCTACGCCGACTCGAAGCGCCAAGTATTCGTCACCGTCTGCAGCAGCGCCCGGACGCAGGTCGCACTCCGGCCGCCGACGGTCCCGCCTGTCCCTATCCTCCTGGGCAGGTCCAACGGTTTGATCGATCCCGACACAGCGGCGACACAGGCGGTGGGGGCCGTCGCGAGCCATGGGATCGATACGCGTGGACCGCTGAGCGCGGCGCTCTCGGGCGTGGTCCCCGGCGTACCGCTGCTCGTGCGCAGAATCGATGTGCTCGACTGGCACTACTATCTGGTACCGTTGCTGCGGAACGGCGTTGCCGTCGGCGTGGCGCGTATCGACGCCGTCCACGGAGTCTTCATGGGCGCATCGGCTGTCAAACCGGGCGACATCGACGACCTGAGTATCTCCGGTTCCGACGAAGCCTTGCTGCTGCGGGACGGTTCCGTCGCGCCGGAACTGGTCTGGCGACCGTGTCGGGAGACGCGATCGCCCTTCGAGCCGTTTCAACAAATCGTCGGACTGGGCGGGAGCGTGCAATACCGCAGGTTGGGGGAGGACTTCCGCCCCACGCCGCTCTGAAGCGCGCGGTCGTCGGCTAGGGCCCGGGAACGAAGACCGCGCCGCTGCCGTCGTATCGGTACGATCTCGAGCGGTGCTGGCCGCCAAACGCCAGCACCGCGGCGTGCCGCGGAACCTCGCCGATGATGGCGCCCGTTTCGGCGCCCCGTTGCGTCCAAACATAGACACGCGTATCGGGCGTAAAATCGGCCGTGAAGTCCGCGGGTAAGACGACCGCGTTCAAGGGCGACTGAAGCACCGTCCCGTCCACGCTCGCTGCCTGGAGCAGGCCGAACGTCGCAGCGGCCGGCCCGGCGTTCCAGACGTCGTAATGACCGGGCGGGATGCGCGCCTCCGTTCGCGCATCGGCGAATCGGAGGCCGTCGTACGTGTAGATCCTGCGTTCGGTAGCCGGATGCACTCGGCTGGCGACGGCGATCGTCGAGTCACTGCGGACGGCCGTATTGGATGCGAAGACGCCGTAGAGCTCCTCCCAAGCAATCGAGATGCGGGTCCGTGGCTCAATCGCGAGCCAGGCAACGTTGGGGGGCGCACTGCCGGCGGGCTTGGCCACGACGACCCGCGATCCGGTCGCGGCGAGTTCCGCGACTCCCTCCGCGTCGATGTGGAGCAGCAGCGTGCACGTCTGTCCCATGGTGGGATGGTGCGCGCTAGGCGTTACGGGCAGGTTACGCGGACCGGGAGGCCGCAGAGCAGTGATCGCGCTCGCGCCGTCGTACTCAACAGCGCGGGCGCTCGCTTCTTGTGGTGTGGTGACTCGAGGATGATCGATCCGGTTGATCGAGATTTCGTGGCATCGATTGCCGAGAAGGCGCCCCGCGTCCTGACGGTGTCCGGCCCCCCGGGCTATCGGAAGAACGCGCTCCTGCGTGCCTTCGCGCTCCACGCCGGAACCTTGGTCACGTGCGATCTGCATCAGGCCGGCGAGGCCGGCGATCTGTCTCGCCCGATTCTCGACGCGCTCGTCGCGGACGATCGGCCCCTTGCGGCTCGGTCGGCCGCGGGCCGTCTGGCGCAGCCGCGCGAGCTGGTGCCAGCGACTACGCGTGAGGTGCTGCGCCGCGTGTGGCCGCTCGAAGCAGAACGCTCGGTCTTCGGACTGCGCGATATCGGTGGTGTGCTCGCTACCCCGGCCGGGGTGGATCTGGCCGGCGAGCTGATCGCGAGCCTGCCCGTCTCTCGTACGCTCGCCATCGTGAGCCGGGCGCCGCTACCGCCGGCGCTGGCACAATTGGTGGAGCGCGAGCGGTTCGCCGCGATCGCCGCTGCGGATCTCGCGCTGAGCCGGGAGGAGACCGAAGCGATCGCGATCGATGCCGGCCTCGATCGCCAGGCGGCCGGGGCGCTCTTCGAGGTCGCTCGCGGATGGCCGCTGGTCACCCAGCTCCTCGCTCGTCTTGCCGGCATGGACGGCCCCGGGAATCTCGGCGAGGCCGCGGACCTCCCGTTTCACGCGCTCCTGGCGTTCGCGGTGCATCGGACGATCGCGCGGTTGGGCGGCGATCTTCGAGAGGCGCTCGTGGTCTGCGCGGTGTTGCGCGGTGCGTCGCAGACGGACCTGATCCGGGTGCTCGGTGACGTGGCGGACGACTGGCTTTTCACGCAGCTGACGTCGCTGCCGTTCATCGAGCTGCAGCTCGAGCACGCTACCGTTCACCCTGAAGTGGTCAGGCTGCTACGGGAGCGGTTTCAATCGCTTACGTCGGCGCTGTACGAACGAACGCTGCACGTGCTCAGCGGAGACGGCGCGTACGTCAAGGCTGCAAGCCTGGCAATCGATCACGGCGACGTGAAGCGTGCCGCGGCGATCATCGACGCTGCGCCACCGTATACGGCTTCGCGAGTCCCACTCGGCGAGTACGAGCGCGTGCTCGATCGCCTCGATCGGGATCTGGTCACGCAATATCCGAACGTTTGGCTCGCGACGATCCCATACCGCGCGTTCTCGGTCGATCGGGCGACCTACGTACGTGAAGCCGAGACCGTCTACTATTGCTTGCCCAGGACTGCGAACCCCGATCAGCGCGCGGTCGTCCTGATCCACCTGGGCTCGGCATACACCAACGCAGGTCGTCACGCGGAGAGCGAGGACCTGTTGGAGACCGCGCTGCGTGGTTTCGCCCGCGAACCGACCTCGGCACGGGCAACGCTCCTCACGTTCGCTGCAACGCTGCGCGGAATGGAAGGACGTTTCAGCACCGCTCGCGCGCTTGCGGATGAGGCGGTCCGCATCGACCCCCCGGACTTCGTCTTCGGTGAAAACCAAACGCTGCACTACATCGACGCGCACGAGGCGGCGTTCCGCGGTCAGCATGAGCGGGCGCTGCTGATGTTCGACGAACTCGTCCGAAGATTGTCCCGCGAGGAGCTTCCCCTGTACCTGTCCTATGCGGCGACGAACGGTGCCCTCGTCGCGTGGCTCGCCGGTGACGACCTGAGGTTCGAACGGTACCTCGGCGTGCTCGAAGATCGGCTCACCCCGGGAATCGAGCGCGGCTTCGCGCCGATGATCGATGCTGCGCGGGGCCGGGCGCCGCAGTTCGACGCGAACTACGCGTGGCCGGTCGTCGCCGCGATCGCGCACCTGTATCGCATCGGGGAAGCGACGGAGCAGCGCGACGCGCTCGAGGCCGCCCGAGCAGCCGCCCGCGCCGCCGACGAGCGGCGCGATCCTTACGTCCAGATCTTCGCGCACACGGCGATCTACGTGCTCGACGTTGCAGCGCGCGAAGCAGAAGAGTCGATGCTGCGCACGCTCATCGCGCCGATCGAGAGCCCCGAATTGAGCGATGCCGTCGCCCGCTTACTGCAGGGCAAACCGGCCGGCATTCTCGAGACCTTCATCCAGCGGCGGCTCTTGCGGGATCGCGCGAGACACGATCCCCGGCTCGTCGTCGAGCTGATCGGCGGCCGGGTGACGAAGGACGGCCAGGTCGTGAAGCTCACGGACAAGGAGTTCGAGCTGATGGCGCTCCTCGCGTCGAGCCGGCTCGTGCTCTCGCGCGATCGCGTCGGCGAAGCGCTGTGGAGTCATATCGATCCCGAAGAGTGGCCCAACAACATCAAGGTGACGCTCTCCCGGCTCCGTTCGAAGCTCGGAGTGCGCGACGCGGTGATGTTGACCGATGGCGCGGGGTATCGCCTTGCGCCGGCGATCGACGTCGATCTGCGGCGAGCCGAGGCGCTCGTTCGAAGGCGCTCGAACGAGCCGCTCGACGACGCCGCGCGGGACGCCCTGCGAGCGATCGTGACGTCGTACCGCACGGGCGCTCCGGGGCGGTACGAACGTTTCGGATGGATGCAGGCGCCCGTCGCGCGGATCAACGACGTCGTCTGCTCGGCAGCCTTGACGCTGGCGCACGACGCTTTGAGTGCCGAGCGATTTGACGATGCGCTGATCTACGCCGGAGCTGTTGCGGACGTCGATTCGTTGAACGAGAGCGCGTGTGAGGTGGTGATTCGCGCGCGGATCTCTCGCGGAGAGCTGGATGCGGCCCGGAGAGAATTTCAGCGCTACGCCGTCGCGCTCGCGGACGAGCTGGACGCGACGCCGTCCGCCCAGCTCGCAGCGCTAGCGCGCGTCCCTGCCTGACTCGACCGCCGCTCAGGGAATGCTCCCGCCGCCGATCGGGCCCGCCATGCCGCCCGCGCCTCCCCATGCGATGCTGATCGCAGAGAATTCCGTAGGATCGACCGCCGGGTTCATGTTCATCGGGATGCGCACGAAATAGCCCTCGGGCAGGTTTCCCGTGATCTGGCTGCCGACCACGACCAATCCGAGCGTGTTGGCGGTCGAGAGACCTCTCGCCGGCTTCGTTATCTGAAGTGTCGCGTGCTTCAGATCGTTCGTCATGACGAGATGATGTTCGAGAGGGTTCGCCGGGTCGTACACCGCACCGGCGGCGACCGTGTTCCAGGTGATCGTCTGCGTTTGGCCGGCGACGCCCGCCCGGTACTGGACGATCACGGTCTTGACCGGGCCGCTCGTCTGCGTGAACGAGCTCGGAGCGTTCTCATCGACGGTGATCGTGATTCCCCCCTGCCCATCGGGGTCGGCATGACAGTAGAGCGGTCCCCCGTCGTAGTACGTGATCGACTGGCCGGTGCTGGTTTGATCGACGCCGAAACCTTTGAGGGCTATCGTATCGAGGGTGACGTTGAGCGGCAGTTGCTTTGCCATGCGATTCTCCTAGCGCAAAAATGCGGTCGACGAGTGATGAGTTTGAAGCCGAACGAACGCGGCTGTGATCTCCTGCACGACGTCGCCGCCGTGCTCGGCGACGACGTTCATCGCGGTCGAATCGCGCTGAAGCGCGACACATACTTGACAGATGGACGCTGCCGGCGGCAGCTTGTAACCGGGGACGTAGCGCGCCACAAAACCGGCGATCTCGGCCGGACCCGAGACGTGCAGCCACATTTTGAACAGTTCGTTCGGCGCATCGCGAAGGACGTCGTCGAGCGCCCGGTTTTCAATCGATCCGATACGGAGTGACGGCAACTCTTCGGTCGGAAACCCGCAGCACGCGGTCAGGATTTGATCCGGAGTCACGGTGACGATCGTGAAAATCTGGGCGCAGCGCCCGTTCGCCGATGCCTGTTGTTCCGCCGGTACGCGGTCGTGGGTCAAGGTTGTCGAGCCGCGGCCGCCCGCATCGGCGATCCATGGATCTTGCGCTACGCACACCGAGCCCGTCGCGACGAGGTCCGCCAGATCGTCGATGAGGCTCGCGGCGTCGTACGTGGACTGATCGCATACCTCGACGGAGACGCGCACCGATATCCCGGCCGAGGCCGCCGCACGCGCAGCGTTGACGATTCGTGTCGGGGACACGAATCGTTGATGGAACGTGCCGGTCGAGAGCATGATCTCGTCCAGGCCCGCCGCGCGCAGCGACCGCATGCGTTCACGAGCCGCGCGGTCGTGTATAGCCCAGTACCCGTTGCTGATCGCCCGCGTCGCGAAGCCGGCGCGGTGCGCATGCGCGACCAGCATGTCGAGGTCGGCTCCGAGCAGGAAGCACTCCCCGCCGCTAAAGACGATGCGTTCGAAGGAGGGAATGCGTTTCGCCTCGTCGATCAGCGCGTGCATACGCGGGACCGGTATGGAACCAGTCGATTTCGGACTCGCCCCGATGCAGCAATGATCGCAAGCAGCGGTGCAGCGTCGCGTCGTGAGGAGTGAAAGCACTCGCGGATGGACGAACACCGTATCTTACCGGGCGACGTCCAGGTCCGCGGAAAGGGTCGCGTCGTCGGTCAGGAGGCAGTCGATCGGGCCGGCAATATCCTCACCGCCCGAGTCTTCGGCCTGACGAACGAGGTAGAGCATGATGGGCTTGCCTCTCGTGTACGGTGCCGAGATCGAAAACGTGCCGAAGTGAATACCGTCGAAGACGAGCGTGATCGTGCTCAGGACGTCGTCGCGGCGGCGGCGCGTCGTTAGATCGGTCACGGTTCCGGCCGCGCGGGAAGTGCCGGCCGGATAGGTGAGCGTTGTCGGAATCTCATCGAGCATCGTATCCATCCCCCTGGGACACGATCAGTATCGGACACCGCAGTTACAAGGCGGTTACTGCACCAGTGCGAGCCGGCGGCGCTGCCAATCTCCGCTGTTGAGGCGCGCTGTCGTCACCACGCTGCGCGCCAGCCAGCCGGCGATCCAGCCGAAGGGAACGGACCAGAGCCCAAGGTGCAGCACGCGCACGCCGACGACGATCCCCGCCAGGGCGACCGCCGTGGTCACGATCCCCATCACCATCACGAAGCGGGTGTCGCCGGCGCCGCGGATCGGCGCCAGCACCGTCATCGCGTAGCCCTTCAGCGGCAGCGTCACGCCGACATGGACCGCGAGCGGCGCGGCGGCGAGCGTCGCGAGCGCGGGACTGAGCGTGCAGATCGCCGCGAGCGGCCACGCCAAGACTGCCACGAGTGCGCCAACACCCAGGCACAGCAGCACGGCGATTCGCGTCGCAGAGCGCTGGAACACCTTCGCGCCGTCGTAGTCGCGGGCGCCGATGCGCTGGCCGAGCACGATCTCCGAGGCTTCCCCGAGCGCGCCCGGGAGCGACCACGTGATGTCGCTGACGAGCGAGAGCGCCCGGAACGCGGCGACCGGCTGCGTCCCGGACGGCGCCAGCATGGCCACGATCACCGGATCGGGCGCCATCTGCAGCACGAGGAAGACGAACTCCGGCCAGCTGACCGAGGCGGTCAGCCGCACCAGGCGGCGGTCGATCGAGCGCGAGGAGAAGATTCCGAGTTCCGGCCGCAACCGCGCCTCGCGCACGATGTACGCCAGCCCCACCATCTCCGCGATCAGTGAGGAAACCCCCGCACCGGTCATCCCGAACGGATGGTTCGTCAGCGCACCGAGC
Organism: Vulcanimicrobiota bacterium; assembly: GCA_003168375.1. Taxonomy (GTDB): domain Bacteria; phylum Vulcanimicrobiota; class Vulcanimicrobiia; order Vulcanimicrobiales; family Vulcanimicrobiaceae; genus Vulcanimicrobium; species Vulcanimicrobium winogradskyi. The sequence continues at coordinate 215,531 of PMSI01000001.1, read as the reverse complement.
GCGAGGACGAACACGAGCGGCACGTGCACCGCGTTGATCACGAGCAGCAGCCGCAGCGTCGGCTTCGCATCGCCGGCGGTCGCGAAGGCGACCGCCAGCATGCCGCTGCACACCATCGGCAGCAGACACGCGCAGCGCAGCATCAGATAGTGCGCCGAGGCGTCGAGCGGCGCTCCGGCCGGCAGGATCGCGTGGAGCAGCGGGCGTGCTCCGGCGAGGGATGCGAGCGCAGTGACCGCGGCGATGATCAGAGGCACGACGGTCGCCGCGCGGACGATCGCGCCGAAGCGCTCGCTCTGACCGGCGCCGATCGCCTGAGCGCCGACGATTCGGATCCCACTGGAGAACGCGAACAGCCCGATCCCGAACACCATGAAGACGCCGACGGCGCCGGTGATCCCCGCCAGCGCCGCGGTGCCGAGCGCGCCGATCGCGATCGTGTCGACGATCCCCAGCAGCTGATCGGTCATCAGGGCCAACGCGTTGGGCGTCGCGAGCCGCCGCAGCGCCGCGCCGGCGTCACGGTACTCGAGCGCGTCGATCGCGCTCACGCCGGCTCGGCCTGCGTCATCCGCCGATCCGGCGCCGGTATCGGAGGTACTGAACGATCCGTGCGGCGCCCAGCGCGATCATCGCGACGGCGAGGACCACGCCGATGATCTTGTTTCCCGCTGGAACCGGGACCGTCGCCACCCGCCACAGCGTCAACGCGCCGAGCAGGATGAAACCGAGCCCGAACGTGGCGCGGTAGCCATACACCATCGGCTGACGCGAACGCACCTCAGTTCACCGCGTGCGGATCAGCGTTCGCTGCAGGGCGTACAGGAGGCGTTCGCCTTCCTCCAGCTCCTTGAGCATCGCGCGTCCGCGGAAGCTCGGCAGCGCGTCGGTCAGGATGTCCACGGCATCGGAAAGCTCGCGCCGGTTCGTGATCGTGCCCTCACTCTCGGCCTCGTTCGCCCGCTGGAGGACCATCGTCCCGTATTTCAGCGCGGTCTTTGCCCGCTCGGGGTCGTTGTTGGCGTCGGCGAACGCGGTGAGCGCCGCGCGATAGGCGCGTGCCGCCTCCGGATAGTCGCGTTTGCGCGTCGCCAGCATCCCCGCCAGCGTCTCCGAGTAGCCGATGTCGACCAATCTCGAGCGGCCGAACGTCCGGGCCAACACCTCGCGTGCGTCGGCCTCGATCGTCCTGCGCTCTTCCGACTCGGGCTGGGTGCTCTTGGAGCGCGCGGCGGCGTGCGGCGAGGGAGGCTGATGCATCGCCGGATCGGTAGGTTCGACCGGGCCGGTGACCAGCGGCCGCAGCTCGTCGACGACCTCCTGCGCGCTCTGGTAGCGGCGGTCCGGTTCCTTCTCGAGCAGGCGGAGGATGATGCGCTCCACCTGCGCGGGTACCGCGCGGTTGACGCTCCGTGGTGTGGCCGGCGGTTCGTTGACGTGCGCGAAGATCACCGCGACCAGATCGTCGGCCTCGCTTTTGAACGGCAGCACCCCGGTGAACGTCTCGTACAGCATCACGCCGACCGAGTACAGGTCGCTGCGCGCGTCGGCGACTTTGCCGAGGAAGCGCTCGGGCGGCAAGTACGCGATCGTCCCGACGATCTCGCCGGCACTCGACGCGCTCGACATATCGCTGGTGCGGCGCGCGAGCCCGAAGTCCATCACCTTCACGGCGCCGCTCGGCAGCACCATCACGTTCGCCGGCTTGACGTCGCGGTGGACGACGCCGTTCTCGTGGGCGTACTCCAGCGCTTCCAAGATCTCGATGTAGTGCCGAATCGCCGTGTGCACGGTCAGCTCGTGCGCCGGTACCGTGCCGAGGGTGCGCCCTTCGACGAGCTCCATCACGATGTACGAGGAACCGGCGTCGCGGCCGGCGTCGTAGACGGCGACGACGTTGCGGTGGTTGAGCCGTGCCATCGAGCGCGCCTCGCGCAAGAAGCGGTCGCGCTCGCCGTCGTCGCGCTCGGTCAGCACCTTGATCGCCACCGCGCGGTCGAGGACGACGTCGGCGCCGCGGTAGACGTCGGCCATCCCGCCGCGGCCGATCAGTTCGTCGACCCGATAGCGGCCGGCCAGCGTCTGCCCGGTCAGCGCCGTCATCCGAACGCTCCGCGGTGCAGGCGTGCGCGGCCACGGTCGAAGGTGACGACGTCGAAGCGCGCCTTGGCGCGCGGCGCCGCGATCTGCAGCCAGTCGCTCGCGATCGCGCGGAGCGTCGCGCGCTTGCGGGCGTCGACGGCTTGGACGGCGCTGCCGAACGTGCCGCCGGCCCGCGCCTTCACCTCGACGAAGACGACGGTGTCGCCCTCGCGGGCGATGATGTCGATCTCGCCGCCCGGGAGCCGGACGTTGCGCCCGACGATGCGGTACCCGTGCGCCTCCAGCAGCGCCGCCGCAACCTCCTCGGCCGCGCGCCCGCGCTCCGCGCGGTTCACGTCGGCACGGCCTCTCCCGCGAGCGTGACGCGCTCGGCGTCGACGAACTGCTCCATCCCCGGGAGCGCGTCCCATGCCGCGCGGACGCGCCAAAACCCGCGCCGGTGCTCGGCGCACGGTCCGTGCGCGTTGAGCGCCGCGATGTGCTGCGGCGACGCGTAGCCTTTGTGCTGGTGGAAGCCGTACTGCGGATAGGTCTCGTGCAGCGCGACCAGCAGCGCGTCGCGGTGTACCTTCGCGACGATCGACGCCGCCGCGACCGTCGCGCACTTCGCGTCGCCCTTGATCACCGGTTCCTGCGGGCCGAGCCACGACTTGATCCGGACGGCGTCGGTCAGCAGATACTCCGGCGCGACGTGCAACGCCGCGAGCGCGCGCTCCATCGCCAGGATGCTGGCCCAGTAGATGTTGAGCCGGTCGATCTCCTCGACGCTGGCCTCGCCGATCGCCCAGGCGATGCACGACGCCTTGATCTCGACGGCGAGTGACTCGCGCACTTCCCGCGCGACCTGCTTCGAATCGTTGAGGCCGCGCAGCCTGAGCGAGCCGTCGGTGACGACGCAGGCGGCGACGACCGGCCCGGCGAGCGGGCCGCGCCCGACTTCGTCGATCCCGCCGACGAGCAGGTAACCCGACGCGTGAGCGCGCTCTTCGAAGAGGTGCAGCCGGTCGAGCCGCCGGCGTTCGCGCAGCTCGGCGTTCCGTTTCTTGCGGCGCCCCGCTTCCGCCGACGCCATCAGCCGGCCTCCGGGCGCTCGAACGTGATCCGCCCGAACTTTCCGTCGTTGAAATCTTTCAAGAACGCGCCGGCCGCATTGTGCAGATCGACCTCACCGCCGCGCCGTGCGAAGCCGCGCGCCCGCGCGAACGCTTCGAGATCGGGCACGTTGCGGTGCGCGTGGCGCTCGTGCGCCCAGGCGACGAACCGTTCCACCACCTCTTCGGCGTCGAAGCGCTCGCGCGGCAGCGCGCCGGTCAGAGCGAGCTGCCACTGCGCTTCCGGCGTCGCGATCTTCGGAACTAAGATCCCGGGTGTATCCATCACTTCGAGTTTCGGCTGAATGCGGAACCATTGCAGCGAGCGCGTCACCCCGGCCTTGTCCGCGGTCTTCGCCGCGGTCCGGCGGAGCAGACCGTTGATGATCGAGGATTTTCCGGTGTTCGGGATGCCGACGACCATCGCCCGCGTCGCCCCGCGTCCGGCCGCCAGCACGCCGAGCGCCGCCGCGATGCGCTTCACCGAACCTTGGTCCCTGCCGTTCACGGGGATCGCGGTCCGTCCGTTGCGCTCGTTCCACTCGACCCATTCACGCGTCGCGTGCGGGTCGGCGAGGTCCTCGCATCCCAGCACGATCAGGCGCGGCTTGTGGGCCGCGAGCCGGTCGAGCGCCGGATTCGCTGACGACCGCGGAAGCCGGGCATCGAGCACCTCGATCACGACATCGACGATCTTCAGCCGTTCCCCCAGCTTGCGAGTCGCGGTCGCCATGTGGCCGGGGTAGTGTTGTACGGTCGTTCGCAGCGACGGTTCGTCCGGCATGTCAGAGTTTTCGCGGGGGCCAGATGCCGACCAGGGCTTTGCCGACGACGTCGGTGTCGTGTAGGACGCCCCAGTTGCGCGAGTCGTCGCTGTCGGCGCGGTTGTCGCCCAGCACGTAATACGCGCGCGGCGGAACGGTGAGGACGGGCGCGCTGCGCTTGTCGCGGAACTGTACGTACGGCTCGGCCAGCTCGCGGCCGTTGACGAAGACGACGCCCTCGCGGACCTCGATGCGCTCGCCCGGGAGACCGACGATGCGCTTGATGTACGTCTCTGCGGTGGGCGCATCGTGCCGGAACGCGACGACGTCGCCCCGCCGCACCGGCCCGAAGCGATACGAGAGCGTATTGATCAGGACGATCTCACCAGCGTGCACGCGCGGCTCCATCGACAACCCGTCCACCGGCGACGTCCGCATGAAGAACGCTGCCGCGATCACGACCAGAACCAAGAGCTGCGCCGACAGCGAAACGACGGTCCGCGTCCGTGCCACGCGCTTCCCTTCGTTGCGCTAGTGCAGAATCCTGATGCGGTTGAGCGGCCAGAACAACACGAAGGCGTGGCCGGTGAAGGAGGCCTTTTCACCTTTGCGCTGGCCGGCCTGGAACGTGCCGGACGTTTGCGCGAAGCCCCAGACGTGCGAGTCCTGCGAGTTGTTGCGATTGTCGCCGAACATCAGGTAGGAGCCGTCCGGGATGCGATCCGGAGCGCTCCACTTCGCACGCGGCGGGATGTTCGCGAACGCCGGGTCGAGCGGGCTGCCGTCGACGTAGACGCCGTAGTTCTTGACCTCGAGCTCGTAGTTCGGCCGGTCTTCGATGTAGGGCTCGTTCATCGCGACGCCGTTGCGGTACACGACGCCCTGATGGACGCGGAGCTGGTCGCCCGGGAGTCCGACCGTGCGCTTGATGAAATCGTTGGAGCTCGGGATCGGCGGCGGGAAGACGACGATGTCGCCCTCGTGCGGCTTGGTGAAGCGGTACTCGAACTCGTTCACGAGCAGCACGTCGTGGATCTGCAGCGTCGGCTCCATCGATCCGCTCGGAATGAAGAACGTGCGGACGACGAAGGTGATCAGGAACAGCGCGACCAGCCCCGCCACGATGAACGCGTCGAGGTACTCGCGCAGGACCGTGCGAATCGCGGGCGCTTTGCGCACCTCGCCCTCGGCGAGTACGACGGTCGTTTCGGGCCGGATGCTGATCGCCACGCGCACGATCGCGAAGACAGCGATCAGCGCGAGCAGTTCGAGCGGGGTCACGGGGAAAGACCGCCTTACTTGGCGGTCTTGCGCTCCTGCTTGCGTTCCTTGATGCGGGCCGCTTTACCGACCTTCTCGCTGAGGTAGTACAGGCGCGAGCGCCGCACGATACCGCGCTTCGAGACTTCGATGCGGTCGACGCGCGGGCTGTGCAGCAGGAACGTGCGTTCCACGCCGACGCCATGCGCTACCCGGCGGACGGTAATCGCCTCGCCGAGGCCGCCGCCCTTGCGGACCGTCACCACGCCCTCGAACATCTGGATGCGCTCTTTGCCGCCCTCGACGACCTTCGAGTAGACCTTGACGGTGTCGCCCGGACGGAACTCCGGGACGGACGGCTTCTCCTGTTCCTTCTGGATCAGGTCGAGTACGTTCATGACAGCTCTCTGACGAACAGCGAAAACGCCGCATAGGGCGCGGCGGGCAACCCCGGTAGTGTACCACGGACCCCCTACCCCGACAAGGCCGGACCGGTTACGGGTAGTGGGTCAGTTTGAAACCTCTTGAGCGCATCGTCTCGGTCTAAGCTGCGGCTGAGTCCACGTTAGGCCACTTCCGGTTTCGTATACCGGGTGAACGGGGAGCGTCGGTCCGGCTGAGCCGGGCTTCCGGCGCGACCCGTCCTGCGTATACGGCGCCGCCCGTTCGCGCTTGAGCCCCGAAATTGCTCCCGGGGCTCACTTGGCTCGCTCGCGTTCAATGAGACTGTGAGCTACTCCGGTCGGCTCCGGTTGCGCTCGGTCGCTCTCGCTCGCGACTGCTCACGGCGCCACTCGGCGATCTTGGCGTGGTCGCCGCTGAGCAGGACCGGCGGGACGTCGACCCCCCGGAACGTCGGCGGCCGCGTGTATGCCGGGTGGTCGAGGTCGCCGCCGGCCCACGATTCCGCGGCGGCCGATTCGATGGCGATCGCGCCGGGGACGAGCCGGACCGTTGCATCGAGGAAGGCCATCGCGGCGATCTCCCCGCCGGTCAGCACGAACTCGCCGAGCGAGACCTCCTCGATCGGGTAGAGCGCCTGCAGGCGCTCGTCGACGCCCTCGTAGTGGCCGCAGATGAGGACCAGCCGGTCGAGTCCGGCCCATACCGCGGCGTTGGCCTGGCGGAAGACCGGGCCGCTAGCCGAGGTGAGAACGATCCTGCGCCTTTCGTCAGGCGGAGCCTCCGCGAGGATGCCGTCGAGGACCCGGGCCATGGGCTCGATCCTCAGCACCATGCCGGGGCCGCCGCCGTAGGGCCGCTCGTCGGCGCGCCGGCCCGGTTCGAGGGCGTCGAGCAGATGGTGCATGCGGACCTCGACCAGACCGTGCTCGACGGCACGCCCCACGATCGAGAGGCCGATCACCGGCGCGAACATCTCCGGGAAGAGCGAGACGACGTCGACGTGCAAGACCCCCACGTGGCGTTCTTCGACCGACTGCGTCGGCTGGTCCCGGGCCGTCCGCCGTCCTACCCGTTCGCCCGCGGGGCGTACGAGCTGGATCGCGGCCGTCTCGACTCGGCCGAGGCGGCCTTCGCCGAGGCGCTCGCCGCGTCGACGTCGGCGGCCGAAGTCGCAGCGATCCGCAACAAACGCGCCATCGTGGCGATCCGGCGCGGCGATCGGCCGCGCTCGATCGACGAGCTCGTCGCTGCGCTCGAGGCCTATCCGCGGAGTGCGCCGGCGATCACCACGATCGGCAACCTGCTGCAGGAAGACGGCGCGGTCGAGGATGCGATCGCGCACTACGAGTACGCGCTGCTGATCGACGACAGGTATGCGCCGGCGTACCACAACTTGGGCGTCGCGCTGCATCGAAGCGGCCGAAAGGCCGAGGCGGTGCGCATGCTGCGGAAGGCGACGCGCCTCGAAGGGCGCATGAAACGGTCGTGAACGACAGCGAGCAACTCCGTCTCGCGCCCGAGCTTCTCGACGTGCTGCGCGCCGGGGTTACGACCGCGATCGAGCACGGCGCGGAGTTCGTCGCGCCGCCGCATCTGCTCTTGGGATTGTTGGCGGATCCGCAGATCGGGCCCGCGATCGATCCGCTCGTGCCGCGCGAGCACATCGTCAAGGCTGCGGCGGAGGCGGGGAAAAAACTCCCCGAAGTCACCGAAGTGGCGGAGGGTCCGCTGCTGCCGTCCGAGCAGCCGCCGTTCGCGCGCTACGACACGCTGGCGTTCCGCTCGCGCGACGGAACGCGCACGCTGTATCTCGACGGCGATGCGTACCACGTCTTCATCGAAGGCGCGCGGCGCGCCGTCGGCGTGTATCGCCCGAAGCATCTCGTGTACGGCTTCACGGCCGAAGCGGTGAAAGACCGCGACCTGCTCAGCTTGTTCGGCTCCGATCCGCAAAGCGTCACGGCCGCAGTCGATCCGTTTTAGCGGCGCTGCTGTTTCAGGGACCCTTCGTGATCACGTCGGCCAACGTAATGTCGTCCAGGTATTCGAAGAGCTGCGGGAGCGTGATCTTTTCAAGCTCGCCGCGTTCCTTGATCGTGTCGCCGTCCTCGCCTTCGTCGCGCAGATAGCAGCGTGACTCGACCCCGCCCGCGCCTTCGCTCAGGAACGATACGGCGAAGCCCTTGCCGAGCGTGTCGTCGTAGATGCGCATCGCGGCCGGGTTGAGGATTTCGATCGAGTGCGACGCGTGGTGCGCGTCGAAGATCGTGATCGTGAGATAGTCGCGGTTGACGATCTCGATCGAGCCCACCACGAAGGTGTTCTTGGCAGAGAAGAACTCATGCCCGCGCTTGTTGCGCGAGCTCACCTCGTAGAAGACGCGGTGCGCGACGAATCGGTTGAGTATCTTCCGCAGCGTCGCAATCGACGCCAGGGTCTCGGTCCGGTTGCCGCGGGTATAGATGATCTTCAGGGCAGGGGGCCGGCCTTCGGTTGATCTCCGCGCGCCCTTCGACAGCCCTTCGACGGGCTCAGGATGACAGGGCGAGCATGGTGGTCGAAGCCAGCTCAAGCGCGGGGCATGACGCGTTGCACGGGACCGGGAAGAAACCCTCCGGATGCTTTCAATTCCTGATATGGCGATTCTCGGCGCCGCCGCCCTCCTGTTCTTCGGCCCCGAACAGCTCCCGCGGGTCGCCCGCAAGGCCGGGAACGTCATGCGCGAGATCCAGAACACCTCGCAGTCCTTCATTCGCGAGATGGAACGCGCCGCCGATTTCCAAGATGCTGCCGAGGCGAAGCCGCACGACCCGGCCGCCTACGACCCGGTCCCGGACGATGTAGCGGCGTACGATACGCAGACGTACGACGAGGCCCCGACCGCGGCGATGCCGGCGATGGAACCGCCCGCGCCCGATCCCGAGCCGCCGAGCGGGGTGGCCGAGAAGCTGGCCGAGCCACGTCCGGCGCTCGATCTGGCCGAATCAGAGATCCCGGCGAACGGAGCGCCGGCCTCAACTCCCGCAAAGGCGCCGCCAGAGCCCAATCACCCGGCGCACCTCTAGCCGCGTCTCGGCGTACGGCGGGACGCCGCCGAACCGGTCGACCGCGGCGGCGCCGGCGTTGTACGCGGCGATCGCCCGCACGTAGCGCTCCCCGGCCGGAAGCCGGCCGTAGCGGGCCAGCAGCCCGGCGAGGTGCACGACCGTGCCGTGCAGGTTCGCCTCAGGGTCATCCGGATCGACGCCGAGCCCGGCCGCGGTCGCCGGCATGAGCTGCCCGAGACCCCGGGCCCCGGCGGGCGAGACGGCGTTCGGCCGCCACGACGACTCGACGGCGACCAGCGCCACGACCAGCCGAGCGTCGATCCGGGCGGCATCGGCCTCGGCGACGACCCGCATCGCGAGCCGCGTCGCATCGCCGTCGGCGAGTCCCGGGTGGAACGCCCGCAGTGCCGCCGCATAGGCCACGACGAGCGAAGCAAAAAAAGGGCCGGGCACACGTCAGACGGTGCCCGCCCTTTTACGGCCCAGTTCTACAAATTGAAGTTCGAGCGGAGCTCGTTGATCCGCTGTTCGAGCACTCCGCGCACTTGGCGGTGGAGTCGTTCTTTCTGCTCGTCCGGGAGGCGCTGGTAGACGAGGTATCCGGCGGCCGAGATGATCCCTCCGAGGACACCGACTAGGACGGTTCGTCCGGCCTCGGTGTTGCCGGCACCGTTCGCGTTGCCGGCGCCGCTCTGGATCTCGCCGTTCAAGGGTTTGGTCGCATCGCTGCTCATCAGGCGGTTCCTTTCGACGCCGCTCTACCCGGATTCTCCCGGCGCTGTTACTCCTGGCCTTCGGATTCTTGGACGTACCTCACGAAGCCGCGATATTGCTTGGCGATTTGCTCGATCGCGAGCTCGGCCGTTGCCACGATCGCGTGGACGTCGGCGCGATCGCGCGCTTCCTCCGGCCAGCGCATCAGAAGGTCGCCGCTGCGGCGGTGGCCGGCGACCTCGACCCCGGCGACGTCGCTCAGACCGACCCAGGCCGCCTGCAGCAGTGCGGAGACCGCCGCGCAGGCGACGTCCTCACCGTGGTCGCCATGTTCCGCATGGCCCTTGGATACAACAGAGGACAGCCGGTCTCGGCTGTCCCTGCGAAAACGAACCTCGACCACTTTGATCAGGCGAGCGAGATCTTGTCGATCCGGACCTCGGCGAACCGCTGGCGGTGGCCGTTCAGCTTGCGGACGCGCTTCTTCGGCTTGTAGCGGAACACCAGGATCTTCTTGTCCTTCGCCTGGCGCAGGACGGTGCCGGTGACCGACGCGCCGCTGACGACGGGGGTGCCGACCGTCACGTCGTCGCCGCTTGCCGCCAGGACGACCCGGTCGAAGGTCACCGAGGAACCGACCTCGGTCTCGATGAGATCGGTCCGGATGACATCGCCTTCGGACACGCGGAACTGCTTGCCGCCGGTCTCAACGATCGCGTACATAACCCAGGAACTCTATCACGCGCCCGGGTGGATCGTCAACGCGGGACGTCGTGTCTCATACGGTGTAAGGCCCGACCTCCCCACGCCGTCCAGAGGGTGAACCAACCGTGCGAACTAGCGAACGGCCGGCCGCGCCGGCGCGCTCCTTGCCCCTGACGCTGCGCCTCAACGGACGGGACGCGACGTTCACGATCGAGCCCGAGGTCACGCTGCTCGACCTGCTCCGTGAACGCGGCGGGCTCACCGGGACCAAGAAAGGCTGCGACCGCGGCCAGTGCGGCGCGTGCACGGTCCTGGTGAACGGTCGCCGGACGCTCTCCTGCCTCGCGCTCGCGCTGGCGCATGCCGGCGACGCGATCACGACGATCGAGGGACTGGCCGACGGCGACCGGCTGCATCCGGTACAAGCGGCGTTCGTCGAGCACGACGCACTGCAGTGCGGGTTCTGCACGCCGGGACAGATCCTCTCGGCCGTCGGGGTGATCGCCGAAGGGCGCGCGCGCACGGACGACGAGATTCGCGAAGCGATGAGCGGCAATCTTTGCCGCTGCGGCGCGTATCCGAACATCGTGGCCGCGGTCGCCGCGGCGCGCGAGGCTCTCCGCTGATGCGCGCGTTCGAGTACGTCGTCGCCGATTCGCCGGCAGCCGCGCGGGCGCTCGCGCGCGAGTCGGGCGATGCACGCTTCTACGCCGGCGGAACGACGCTGGTGGACTTGATGAAGTCCGACGTCGAGCGCCCGGGGCGTGTCATCGACATCTCGCGCCTTCCGCTCACCGCGATCGAGCTGCGCGGCGACGTCCTGCGGATCGGCGCGCTCGCGCGCAACAGCGACGTGGCCTACGATCCGGCCGTCGCGCGGCGCTTTCCGGCGGTCTCCGAGGCGCTCCTGAGCGGCGCGTCGGGCCAGATCCGCAACGCCGCGACGATCGGCGGAAACCTGCTGCAGCGTACGCGCTGCACGTACTTCCGCGAGACGCGCTGGCGCTGCAACAAGCGTGAGCCGGGCAGCGGGTGCGATGCGCTCGACGGCTTCAATCGCGGTCACGCGATCCTCGGCACGAGCGATAGCTGTATCGCCACGTATCCCGGAGATCTTGCCGTCGCGCTCTGCGCGCTCTCGGCGAACGTGATCGTCGAGGGCGACGCCGGCGAACGAACCGTCGCGCTCGACGAGCTCTACGTTCTTCCCGGGGATCGTCCCGAGCGCGAGAACACGCTCGCGGCGGGCGAGCTGATCACTGGGATCGAGCTGCGCGCCGAGCCGCTGTACGAGCACTCGCACTATCTCAAGATCCGCGACCGCGCATCGTACGAGTTCGCGCTGGCCTCCGTCGCGTGCGCGATCGAACTCGAGGGTGGTCGCATCGCGCGCGCGCGGCTCGCACTGGGCGGGGTGGCGACTGTCCCATGGCGGGCACGCGAGGCGGAAGACCTGCTTGCCGGTTCGCCGCCCGGTGACGCCGCGTACCGGCGTGCCGCCGACGCCGCGCTGGCCGGCGCGCGGACCCGCGCGCACAACGGTTACAAGGTCGAGCTCGCGAAGCGGGCGATCGTGCGCGCGCTGCGGACCGCGTGCGGAGGTGCGGCATGAGCGCGACGGCGGAACGCCCGGCGACGCGCGGCTTCGTCGGGTTGCCGATCGACCGCGTCGACGGTCACGCCAAGGTCACCGGTGCGGCGCGCTACGCCGCGGACGCACCGATCGCCGCGCCGCTCCACGCGACGATCGTGCAGGCGACGATCGCGTGCGGGCGGATCATCGCGATCGACGAGCGCGCGACGCGCGCCGTCGAGGGTGTCGTGGACGTGCTCACCTACCACAATGCCACGCGCATTCCGGCGCTCCCGTTCGATTTCACCGCGCCGTCGAGCGAAGAGCTGGCGCCGCTGCAGAGCGACGAGATCAAATACGACGGACAGCACGTGGCGGCGGTGATCGCGGAGACGTTCGAGGCTGCACGGGCCGGGGCGGCGCTGCTGCGCGTCGAGTACGAGTCGCGCGCGCCCGAGCTCTCGCCGGGCGGCGCGCGCACGGTCGAGCAGCCGGAGCAGTGGTTCGGTAGCGACGCGCAGCCGCGGCGCGGCGATCCGGAGCGCGCGTTCGAAGCGGCAGGTGTGCGCATCGACCAGACCTACACCACGCCGATCGAGAACCACAACCCGCTCGAACCCTCCGCGACGGTCGCGGAATGGCGCGACGGCGAGCTGATCGTGCACGATTCGACGCAGTGGGTGCGCGGGACGCGCGCGGTCCTCGCCAAGAGCTTCGGCCTGGACGAGGAGAAGGTGCGGGTCATCGCGCCGTATCTGGGCGGCGGGTTCGGCTGCAAGGGCTTTTTCTGGCCGCATCCGCTGATCGCCGCGATGGCGGCGAAGCTGACGAACCGGCCGGTGAAGCTGGTGCTGACGCGCGAGCAGATGTTCACCTCGTGCGGCTACCGCAGCGAAACCCGGCAGCGGCTCCGTCTCGGAGCGACGCGCGACGGCCGGCTGCAGGCGATACTGCACGATGTACTGGGCACGTCGTCGCGGGTCGGCACGTTCGTCGAGACCGCCGGCGGCGTGACCGCGATGCTGTTCGACGTGCCGAACATCGCGGTGACGCATAGCATCGCGCGGCTCGACGTGCCGACGCCGACCGCGATGCGCGCACCGGGCGAGGCACCGGGTTCGTTCGCGCTCGGCTGCGCGCTCGACGAACTCGCCTCCGCGTGCGGCATCGATCCGCTCGACGTGCTGCGGCGGAACCACGCGGCGGTCGATCCGTCCAGCGGCCTGCCGTTCTCGTCGAAGCATCTGCTGGCATGCTACGAGCGCGGCGCGGAAGCGTTCGGCTGGAGCACGCGCCCGCAAGCCCCGCGCGCGATGCGTGATGGCGGCGAGCTCGTCGGCTGGGGTGTCGCCACCGCGACCTATCCCGCGCTGCGTTCGCCGGCACAAGCGCGCGTGGTGCTCGGCGCCGACGGTTCGGTCGACGTCGCGAGCGCAACGCACGACCTCGGCACCGGGATGTACACGATCCTGGCGCAGATCGCCGCCGACGAGCTCGGCGTCGACCCGCGCGCGATTCGCGTGCGCATCGGCGACTCGTCGTTCCCGATCGCGCCGGTCGCAGGCGGCTCGATGAGCTCCGCCAGCGTCGGACCCGCGGTACAGGACGCCGCGCGGCGCGCGTACCGCGAGGCGATCGCGATCGCGACATCCGCCGGCGGCTCGCCGCTCCATGGCCTGGGCGAGGATGAAATCGAAGCGTGCGACGGCGGGCTGCGTTCGAAGCGCGAACCGTCGCGCGCGATCGCGTACGGCGAGATCGTCCGCCTCGGCGGGAGCGGGGCGATCGAAGCGCTCGGCAGCGCGGCGCCCGGCGACGAAGGCGAGCGGCTTTCGTTCCATTCGTTCGGCGCGCAATTCGTCGAGGTGCGCTACGACGAAGAACTGGCGCGCCTACGCGTCTCGCGTGCGCTCGGCGTCTTCGACTGCGGCCGGATCCTCAACGCGAAGACCGCCCGCTCGCAGATGATCGGTGGGATCGTGTGGGGGATCGGGATGGCGCTGATGGAGGAGACGGTGCGCGATCCACGCGCCGGCGCGGTGGTGACGAACAACTTTGCCGACTACCACGTTCCGGTCAACGCCGACATTGCGGCGATCGACGTGCTGTTCGTCGAGGAGCCCGACCTCGCGTTCAACCCGCTCGGCGTCCGCGGGATCGGCGAGATCGGGATCACCGGCGTCGCAGCGGCGATCGCCAACGCGGTCTACCACGCGACCGGGGTGCGCCTGCGCGATCTGCCGATCGTGCCGGAGAAGTTGCTCGCCGCTCAGGCCGCGGTCTAACCTTTGGAGATCGAACGCGTGCGGACGGTTGTCCTGGCGGGCGGTCGTTCGCAGCGCATGGGGTTCGACAAGCTGACGGCGCTCTTCGCCGGAGAGCCGCTCGCGCGACGCGTCGCGCGCGGGCTGGCCGAACTCGAGCCGGTGTTCGTCGCGACGCCGCGCGTCGCCGACGTCATCGCCGATCTTCGCGGCGTCCGCGTCGTCGTGACGAAGCCGACCGCAGGCCCGAGCGAGACGCTCGCTCTCGCGCACGCGGCGATTCCCCTGGACCTGCACCTCGCCGTGCTCGCGTGCGATCTGCCGTTCCTTGACGCCGAGCGCGTGCGTGCGTTCGTCGCCCGCGTCCCTGACGGCGCCGACCTCGCGTGGCCGGTCGTCGGCGGAACGCCGGGCCATCCCGTCGTCTGGTCGCCGAAGGCGCGCAGCCGCATCCCGGCCCTGCACGCGGCCGATCCGCCGCTGCTCGCCCGGCGCGACCCGGCGCTGTCGGTCGCCTCGCTCGGCGAGCACGACGACGCGTACGTCACCGACGTCGACGACCCGGATGCCTGGGCCGCGGCGGAAGCGCGGGCTACGACAGACCGTCGCTGAACGGGACGGCTGGTCGCCTACGCGGTCGCGGCAGCGATCCCGGCGGCCGGGCCGTCGTCGAGCCGTAGCGTCAGCGACTTGGCACTTCCGCCGGCCTTGATGAACTCGTCGAGCTCGGTGCAGAAGACGCGGTAGCCGATCGCGTTGAGGCGCTCGCGAAGACGCCGCGAGCAATCGTGCATCACCAGCGCGTCCTCGATCTCGACCGCGTTACACGCGAAGCGCAGTGCGTCGTCGACCGAGACCTCGATCAGGTACCCGGGCTCGACCGCCCGCCGCAGCATCGTCTGCGCGTGCGGCGAGAACGCGTCCATGTACGCCAGCACGTGGCCGCTCGAAAGCGGGCACAGCGCCGTGTCCAGGTGGTAGAAGCGCTCGTCGGCGAGCAGCAACGGGAGGACGCGGCAGCCGACGATCTCCTGGAGCTGCATCGTCGCGCCGCGCTCGGTCCGCCAGCCGTAGCCCGCGTAGAGGATCGGGCGCACGCGATCGAACAGCGCGTCGCCCGCGCCTTCGAAATAGGTCTGGCGCAGGAACGTCGTCGCGTAGCCGGCGCGGGCGAGCGCGGCGCGATAGACCGGCTGCTCGCGGCGCCGCTCGGCGTGCCGGAAGCTCGAGACGATCGCGAGGTTGCCGACCATCAGGGCCGCGTTGGCGGTGAAGACGATGTCCGGCGTCTGTGCCTGCGGCTCGGCCTGCACCAGCTCCACGTCGCCGACGCAGCCGATCAGCTCGACGAAACGGTCCCATTGGCGCGCCGCATCGGGCGCGGAATCGCCGACGTGCGGCGTCATCCACGGGTTGATCGAGTACCGGACGTCGTAGTGGCCGGGCGGGCAGATCAAGAGCCTCGTCGCCATGATGCGACTATGGTAACTCCGGCTCGGCCCCGGTGTCGTTCGACAAACGGTGCGCAGCCGAAGCATCCGGCTGTCAGGACGAAGGGTCGACGAAGACGTCGTCTCCTTCGACGCGGACCGGGTAGGTGGCGAGCGGGACGACGGCGGGAGGCGTCAGCGCCGCCCCCGTGGTCACGTCGAACGTCGCGCCGTGGCGCGGGCACATGATCCGGCAGTCTTGCAGCTCGCCTTGATCGAGCGGTCCGCCGTCATGCGTGCAGACGTCTTCGACGGCGTACAGCGCGCCGTCGACGTTGCACAGCAGTACCTCGACGCCGTCGACCACGACCTTTTTCGCCGTGCCCGGCGGAATGTCGTCACGCTTCGCAACAGGATGGGACACACCGCTTCGTTCGCGAAGGCGGGGGCATGACCCGTTCCGCCTCTCTCCCTGCTCGGCGTCAAATAGCCGCGAGGAACGCGACCAGCGCGTCACCGCCCGGGGTGCCGTAGTCGATCACCGGGTGCGGCACGCCGGGCAGCGCGACGAACCGCTTCACCGCAGCGCCGGAGGCGGCTTCGACGGCGCGGCCCTCCGCGATCGGGATCGTCGCGTCGGCTGTGCCGTGCAGGACGATCGTCGGTGCCCGCACCGTCCGGATCTCGCGCACGAGGTCGAAGTCCTCGCGGACGGCCGGGGTCGGGATCGGGCGCAGGCGGCGCATGAACGGCGGGAGATAGCGGTCGCGGAACGCCCCGAACAGTTCCGTCGCCGACGACGGCGCAGCGTGGAGCACCAGCGCGCGGACCGGCCGCGCGGTCGCGACGCGCGTCGCGATCGTCGTGCCGAAGGAGTTCCCGTAGAGAACGAGGTTGCCACCGCTGCGGGCGCGCATCGCATCGTAAACGCGCAGCGCATCGTCGCGCGTCGCCGCGATGCTCGGTCTGCCGTCGGAGAAACCGAAGCCCCGGTAGTCCCACAGCACGGTCGTCGATCCGGTCCGCCGCGCGAACCACATCCCGATGCCGAGCATCGACTGCGCGGTCCCGGCATTGCCGGTAAAGGTGAGCGTCCACGGTGCGTTCGGCCGGCTCCCGGGGACGATCCACCCGCGCAGCTGCGTCCCGTTGCGGGCGCGCACGACGAACGGCCGCAGCTCGGGACGCGCGCGCCACGCCGCGACCGGCACGCGGCGCGGATAGAGCACAAACGCCTCGCCGATCGGGATCGGCGCGCCGGCGGCGAGCGCGGTGCCGGCGACGGCAGCCAGCACCGTCAGCGTCATTCCGAGCCGCGCGAGGATGCGCGACGGCCGCACTTCAGCAGACCGGGGCCGCGGCGGCCAGATTTTCGACCGGCAGCACGGTGAAGGTGAAGCCCGGGCCGAGCGTGATGTTGCGCCCCCAGCGGACTTGGTTCACGCCGGTCATGATGAGTCCCGGGACGGGCAGCGGCACATGTGAAGCGGCCTTGTTCAGCAGCGGCTCGGAGGGCGTCCACTGCACCGGAAGCGTCGGGTTCATCGTGACGTCGACCCGCACCGAGTCGTGCGGCTTGGGCACCACGATGTAACGCGGTTCGAGCGCCAGCATCCCGTCGTGATTGTGCCGGCCGGCGGAACTTGCGCTGCGGATCACGCCGTAGCCCATCGAGCCCGCCGGGATCTTGACGCCGTCCTCGCGCGCCGCGCCGGCGGTCACGCGGAAGCGAAAGACGGTCCCCGCGCGGGCGGTCCCGGAGTAGACCTTGTCGACCATGTCGACGGGGATCGACCACGCGCATATCTTCGCAGCGCGCGCCGGCTGGGGCGCGGAGGCTACGAAGACGATGACGCTAACGAAGGCCAGAAGCGGTCGAGCGTGCACGATCCGGTCGTCCGTCGACGTCCTCTTAACCGACGGAACCTTCCATCTCGAGCTTGATCAGGCGGTTGAGCTCGACGGCGTACTCCATCGGGAGCTCCTTGACGAAGAAGTCGAAGAACCCGTTGACGATCATCGCCGTCGCGTCCGCTTCGCTGAGGCCCCGGCTCATCGCGTAGAAGAGCTGCTCCTCGCCGATCTTCGAGACCGACGCTTCGTGCTCGACCGTCGAGCGCTGCTCGTCGATCTTCATCGTCGGCTTCGTGTCGGAGGACGACTTGTCGTCCATGATCAGGGCGTCGCACTTGACGCGCGTTTTCGCGCCGACCGCGCCCGCATGGATTTCGACCAGGCCGCGATAGGTCGTCTTGCCGCCGTGCGCGGTGACCGACTTGTTGGTCACGACCGAGGTCGTGTTCGGCGCCGCGTGAATCACCTTCGCGCCGGCGTCCTGATGCTGGCCCTCGCCGGCGAACGCCGCCGAGAGAATCTCGCCGCGCGCGCCCTCGCCCATCAGGTAGATCGCGGGATACTTCATCGTCAGCCGGCTGCCGATGTTGCCGTCGACCCACTCGACCGTCGCGTTCTTGTACGCGACGGCGCGCTTGGTGACGAGGTTGAAGATGTTGCGGTACCAGTTCTGAATCGTCGTGTAGCGGATCGACGCGCCGTCCATCGCGATCAGCTCGACGACCGCCGAGTGCAGCGAGGCGGTGGAGAACTGCGGTGCCGTGCAGCCCTCGATGTAGTGCACCTTCGAGCCTTCGTCGGCGATGATCAGCGTGCGCTCGAACTGGCCCATGTTCTCGGTGTTGATCCGAAAGTAGGCCTGGAGCGGCATCTTCACTTCGACGCCCTTGGGCACGTAGACGAACGAGCCGCCCGACCACACCGCGGAGTTCAGTGCGGCGAATTTGTTGTCTTGGATCGGGATGACGGTCGAGAGGTACTTCCGGACGATCTCGGGATGCTCGCGCAGCGCCGTGTCCATGTCGCAGAAGATCACGCCGTCTCTTTCGAGCTCCTCGATGACGGAGTGGTAGACCACCTCGGACTCGTATTGCGCCGAGACGCCGCTGAGGAACTTACGCTCCGCTTCGGGGATCCCGAGCCGGTCGAAGGTGCGCTTGATGTCGTCCGGGACGTCGTCCCAGTTCTGTTCGGTGCGCTCGCCCGCTTTGACGAAGTAGCGGATGTTGTCGAAGTCGATCTCGTTGAGGAGCTCGGTGTCGCCCCACGTCGGCATCGGTTTGGCACGGAAGACGTCGTAGGCGCGCAGCCGGAAATCGAGCATCCAAGCGGGCTCGTTCTTCATCGACGAGATGCGCTCGACGATCTCGCGGTTCAAGCCCTTGTCGGACTTGAACGCGTAGTTTTCTTCGGAATCGTGGAAACCGTGTCGGTATTCCTCGATCAGGGCATCGGTCGTGGCGGCCATCGGTCTCCCAGCGTAGGCGGTACTGCCCGGACGGGTCAAGATAGTGCAGGGCTTTCTGCACTATCTCTTAGGACCCATTCCGGGAGGTGAAGGTCGCAGCTGGAAAAGCGGAGGAGCCACAGGAACCATTCCGGCCCCCGACGCTCGCAGGCGGAGCAGCGAAGCATCCCCGTCCGGCGTGACCCGCAGCTCGGCGACCGCCAGGTGCTGCCGCAAGAACCCGCCCATCGTGTTGAAAGTCCCCTCGTCGGCGTACCATACATCCGGGGTCACGTGAAGGAAGCGGCAGGCGCTAACATCCGCGCCGCGGCGGCATTCGCCGTACAGCACATACCGAGCCCGCAGCACGACGGCCCCGCGACTGTCTGCAAGAGAGCGAACGATGCGGACCGGGCGCACGCCTTCCTCGGCACGAGTCGGCTGGAGTACCACCAATGCAGGCGATCCGTCGGCTGCCTCGTGGTCAAAGCCGGGCAGTGTCCGGTCGAAGCCCGGATATGTGAAGTCGGCGTGGTAGCCACGAACCGGGTCGTACGGGTCGAACGGCTCGACGGCGATCACGACGGTTCGCCCGGTCATCCGGACCAACGTCTCGTGAAGTGGGATCGCCGCGACGAGGACGACCTGGACGGCAAGCGCGGCCGCGAGGGCGAGCATGTCACGCCGCATGCGCCGGCTCCGCAGTGGGCTGCCGGCGCTCGAACACCAGCGCCGCGCCGACGAACGCGATCCCGACCACGATGAACGCCACGGCTTTGGCCCCCAGGTTGTGGTCGTACTCCGCGAACTGCAAGAAGCCGTCGAGCGCGCAGACGGCGGTACCGCACAGAAATGGGGTGCGGTCGCGAAGCGCGCCGCCGCGCATGATCAGCATGACGGCCGGCACCAAGATCAGCGCGTTCGCGATCACGACGCCGGAAAGCGGTGGCAATCCGAAGTGCGGCAGCAGAATCGCCAGTGCTAACGCGATGCCGGCAGGCAGAAACCGGACGACAGACCGGCCGTGGACGAAGAAGACCGCGCCAGCCGCCGCGGCGAGCAGCGCCGTCGCGACCGCTTCGAGCGGCCCGCCGTCGGCGCGGAACGTTGCCCCCCCCGAATACATAAACCAGAACGTCGACGGCGCGGCGAGCAGGAGCGCAGCGCCGATGCCGATCACGCGAAGCGCCTGCGAGCGGGCCAGGCCGGCCGCGATCACCAGCGCCGCCACGAGGCCGATCGCGCCCGTGGTCGAGAGGATCGATGGCCACCCCCCCCCGATCGCGACGATCACCCCTGACGCGATCACGGCGACCGCGAGCTCTCGGAACCACAGGACACCGAGCCGCCGGCTCAGCAGCATTGCGAGGACCGCGAAGACGGCGAGATGCGTGAGGAGCAGCGTGCCCGCGCGTGCGTTCTCGTACTGGTGCATCGGCAGCGAGATCGCCCCGGCGGCCAGCGCGACGGTCGCGACCGGAAGGCTGCGCAGCACCAGCGCGAGCGGAACGAGCCCCGCGGCCCAGATCGCGTAGACGAGCCACGCGCTCAGCGAGAAATTGAACTGCTGCGCGCCGAGGGCGATCGAGCCGCCGAAACCGAGCGCCGCGGCGACGAATGCAGCTTCGGCGAGCGCATGCCGACCGCGGGCGCGTAGCGCGAACGCGGCGCCGTAGGCGACGATCGTCGCCGCGAAGACGATCCCAAAGCGCGCGGCGGAGTCGATCGCGGCCCAGTTCGCGGCGACGAAGCTGAGGATTCCGGCGCCGATCGCGACCGCGCCGAGAATCGCGAACGCCCACGTGGCCCAACCGCGCTGCGCCTCGGCGATCCGGTCGAGCTCGTATCGGCGAACCAGGGCCTGCGACGCCGCCTCGTCGATCACGCCGTCGGCCCGCCAGCGAGGCAGTTCGTGCGCCAGCACGCGCCGGAACGCCGGCGAAACGTCGCCTCTCATTCGCTCAATGTACCACGCTGCGTTCGGCGGCGCAGCCGTAGTTTTACCGATCCTCGCGCGGTGAGGCTGCGACGTAGCGCAGCGGGATCCCGGCGATCGCCTGGAGCGCGGCAGCAGCGGCCGTGCGCTGGCTCGACGGCCCGGCGGCTTCGACCATGACCGCAGCCGTGATCGAGGCGGTGTCGAGACGCCGCAATGTCATCGCCGAGAGGGCGCATTGCAGCGCCGGCAAGCTCGGGTTGTAAGCCGCGCACTCCGCGTACCGGCCGGTGACAACGTTCCCCGCGGCGTCGGTCAGGGCTATCCCCGCGTAAGTCCTCGTGTACGGCGCGTAGCCCGCGTCCGCCGCACCGAGTGCCGCCAGTGCGAGCGCGTCGTCCGGATCGACTGGCGCGGCCAGCCGATGATCGGCCGGTTCCAGAAGTCCCGCCCGAACGCCGAGGTCGCGCGGCCCGAACGACGCGGGCAGCAACTCGGCGAGCGTCGACGGCCCGCGACCGGCCGAGAAGATCGCGAGGCGATCCGCGCTCGCCAGCTCGTTCAGGAACTGGCGGCAGTGGCCGCACGGTGTCGCGGTGACGGCCAGCGCTTGGATCTCCCGTTCGCCGCGCAGCCACGCGTTCGCGACGACGGCCTGCTCGGCGTGGACGCTCGCGCTCAGCGGTGCGCCCGCGAACTCGAGGTTCGCCCCGGCGTACAGCGCGCCCGAGGCGCCGAAGGCGACCGCGCCGACCGCGAATCCGGAGACCGGGACGACGGCGAACGAGCTCGCCCACGGCAAGAGCTCGCGCATCACCGTATCGATCGTCCCGCCGATCGGCATGCGGGCCGCCACGTCGCGCGGCGCGATGAACGCCTCCCGCGGCGCGTTCACGCGCGCACCGCGCCGAGCGCATTCGCGGCGGTCCGCACAGCGCCGAGGAGCACGTCGAGATCCTCGGAGCGCGTGCGGTGGTTGACGATGCATATCCGCAGCGCGAGCCTGCCGCCGATTCGCGTCGTGCTCGGCACCGCCGCGCCGCTCGCCTGCACCGCGATCGCGACGATCTCGTTCAAGCGGTCGAGCGCCGCTTCGTCGAGTCCGGGCTTCACGACGCGGAACACGACGACGTTCAGGGTGACCGGCGCGAGCAACTCAAGGCCGGCGGACGCGCGCACGCGTGCGCCCAGCTCCGCGGCGAGCTCGCACGTGCGGGCGATCGACGCGCCGAGCCGCTCGATCCCGTAATGGCGCAGCGTGAACCACACTTTGAGCGCGCGGAACTCGCGCGAGAGCTCGAGGCCGTAGTCGGCGTACCACGGCGCTCCGGCGGCGGCGCCGCGCTCGGCGCGGCCGAGGTATGCGGGCGCCGACGCGAACGCCGCGCGGTGCGCGGGCTCGTCGCGAAATAGCACGCAGCCGACCGCGTACGGCGCGTGCAGCCACTTGTGCGCGTCGAACGCGAGCGAGTCGGCGCGCTCGATCCCGGCGACCAGGTGCGCGTGCGCGGGGCTCGCGATCGCCAGCGCGCCGAACGCGCCGTCGACGTGCAGCCAGAGGCCGAGCTCGGCGCAGAGGTCGGCCAGCGCGCCGAGGTCGTCGAACGCGCCGGTGTCGACGCTGCCCGCCGTTCCGATCACGAGGAACGGACGCGCGCCGTCCGCACGATCGGCATCGATCCGCGCGCGCAGCGCGGCGAGGTCGATCCCGCCGTCGTCGCCGGTCGCGATGAGCCGCAGCGCGGCGGTCCCGAGTCCCGCGATTCGCAGCGCTTTCGCGACGGAGTCGTGCACGCCGGCGGCTGCATACGCGGTGAGCCGCGCGCCTGTGATCCCGTCATCACGCGCACCCTCACCGAGCGCGGCATCGCGCGCGGTGACGACGGCGAGCAGATTCCCCATCGACGTACCGCTCGTCAGGATGCCGCTGGCGTTCTCCGCGAACCCGAACAGCTCGACGAACCACGCGACGACCTCGCGCTCGACGTACACTGCTGCGTGCTCGCGGCCGCCGAGGTTCGCGTTCATCCCGGCCGCGAGCAGCTCGGCGAGCACGCCCGGCGCGTTCCCCGCGCCGTGCACCCAGCCGAAGAAGCGCGGGTGCCGGTTCCCGGTCGGGTACGGCCGGACGAGCTCGTCGAAGCGCGCCAACGTCGTCTCGAGCGGTTCGCCGCTTCGCGGGAGCGGCTCGCGCAACGCGTTCTTGACCGCCTGCGGCACGGGCCGCCAGGCCGGTTCGTCGCGCACGTGCGCCAGATCGTCGACGACACCGTCGACCGCGGCGTGCAGCAGCCGGCGGAAGGCGTCCCAGTCCGCAGGATCGAGCGATTCGCTCACGCCGCACCACGAATGGTCCGGCGCACGTGGGCGTCGAGCGCCGTCAGGATGCGCGGGACGTAGGCGTGTTTGTAGCCGAAGAGCTCCGGATCGTCGAGGAGGTGGATGATGAGCGCGTTGTCGGCTTCGAAGATCAACAGCTTCCCCTCGCGGTCGATCGCGCAGTCGATCCCGACGTAGTCGAGCGGGAGCAGTCGCGCGGTTTCGCGCAGCGCGTCGCGCAGCTCGCCCGCGAACACTTCGTCCATCCGCGCGAGAAAGGCGTGTTCCTCGTCGCGCATCCAGCGGTGCTCGGCCATCGGCGCGTTGTAGTAGTGAACCATCCAGCGCGGTGAGATCGCCAAGTGGAACGGGAACGGTTCGCCGTCGATGAAGACGATGCGGTACTTGCGAAAGAAGCCGTCGGCGCCGCTGTAGTCGATGAAGGGCGCGACGAATAGCTCGGGCGCGTCGACCGCGTCGAGATAGGCTGCACGCTGCGCGTCGTCGTCGATACGGGTCAACCCGTGCCCGCCGTGCGAGCCGACCGGCCGCACGATGTGCGGGACCGGGAACCCATCCGCGGCATAGCGCGCCCGGTCGAGGCGGCTGGTGGCGACGACCCGGCAGTATTCGGCGCCCGTGAACGTCTCGGCGAGCGGGACGCGCCCCAGACGGCGGATCAGCTCGGGACGATTCAGTACCGGGCGGCTGCTACGGGCGGCGAAGCGCTCCATCGCGGCGAGGTGCGGTGCCGCCTCGTCCGACTCCCCGATCGCGACGAACACCGCATCGTGCGGCGGAAGCGGCGGGATCGGGCCGGTCGGATCGACGTACCAGCGGTGCAGCGTCACCCGCGCCGCATCGAAGAGCAGGTCGACCGGCGTGTTCGCCGTGTAGGGCCCGGCGACGCACGGAACCAGGAGCGCGTAGTCCTCATGCTCGCCGGCCCGGGTCGACTGGACAGGGGCGAGCGCGATCGCCGCCGCCTGGTGCTCGAGGGCGAGCTCGGGGCGGCGGAGGATCTGCGCGACCTCGTAGATCCCCAGGTGCGCGTCCAGGATCCGGTCGTCGCGCGCGACCGCGCCGAGGAACGCCGCGAGCGCCTCGTCGAGCCGGCCGGCGCGGGCCAGCTCCCGGCCGCGAGCGGTCGCCTGGAGCGCGGATTCGCCGGGCCGGCTCTGGCCGCCCGAGACGTCGGGGGATCGCATCGATGGTCGTCGTTCGGCGCCCGGTGCCTCCATTCACACCCAGCGGGGAAAGCTATTTACAAGGGGACCCCCGGGGGGTACCATAGGCGTCGGACTCACGGACCCCGTGCGCGCTATAGAGCATGGGGTCACGGTAGTCCGATCGGTCAGGGGAGGCGCGCCCTACGCGCCATCGCAGCGGAACGTCCGTTCGGTCCAAGGAGGCCGTGCCGGCAAGAGTCTGCTGATAGGTCGACAGCGAGACGGTGTACCGCACACGCTGGACGACGCGCCTGGAGGTGGGATTCTCCCAACCGAAAGCTCCCGAGGAGTCAGGAAAAAGAATTGAAAGCACTCGGTACGCACATCGTCTGCGAGCTCTCCGGCTGTGATGCCGCGAAGCTCACGGACGTCGACGCGGTCCGTGCGATGATGGAGAACGCTGCGCGAGCAGCCAACGCGTCCATCGTCACGACGGCCTTCCACCGCTTCCAGCCCCAAGGGGTCTCCGGAGTGGTGGTGATCGAGGAGTCGCACTTGTCGATCCATACGTGGCCGGAGACCGGTTATGCTGCGATGGACTTCTACACGTGCGGCGACCACACCGATCCGTGGGCGGCATGCGAATACGCCGCGGAGGCGCTCGACGCCAAGACCATGCTGACCACCGAAGTGAAACGCGGGATCGAAGCCGGCCAGAACCGCTTCACCCACGTTGTCACGACCGAGAACGACACCCGGGAGCTCTTGGCCGCCACCGCCTAGCCGCGGAGCGACGAGGAGATCCTTGTCAACCTGAGCCTGTCGAAGGTCCGCTGCCCCGGCAGCGGGCTTTTTCGTGCGCTTGCGGCAGGGCACCGGGCGCGTCCGCCCAACCCGACGCACGCCATGCCAAAGACCGAGCACTATCAATGGTATACGGAGCAGTTCGCGCCGACCGAACTGCACGCACACGCGATCGAGGAGACGTACTACGCGGGGCGCACCCCGTTCCAGTCGGTCGCGGTGCTGCGTACGGCGGTCTTCGGCAAGATGCTCGTGCTCGACGGCGACACCCAGTCCTCGCAAGCCGACGAGAAGATCTACCACGAGTCGCTCGTGCATCCGGCGATGGCCGCGGCCGCCGACCGCGCCGAGGTCCTGATCCTGGGCGGCGGCGAGGGCGCGACGTTGCGCGAGGTGCTGCGCGATCGGTCGGTCCGGCGCTGCACGATGGTCGACATCGACGGTCAGGTGGTCGAGCTCGCGAAACGCTACTTGCCGGAGTGGTCGGACGGTGCGTTCGACGATCCCCGCGCGCGCGTCATCATCGGCGATGCGCTCAAGTTCATCAAGGAAGACGGCGATCGCTACGGCGTCGTGATCAGCGATCTGACCGAGCCGCTCCATGACTCGCCGTCGTTCCCGCTCTTCAACGGCGAAGTGTTCCACGACATCAAGGCGCGCCTCGTACCCGGCGGTGTCTACGTGCTGCAAGCCTCGACGGCCGGCTTCCATAACATGGCGCTTCACGCCAAGATGGCGCGTTCGCTGCGCGCCTATTTCAAGCACGTTCGAAGCTTCTACACGCACGTCCCGGCGTTCGACAACGACTGGGCGTTCATCGCCTGCAGCGACGAGGCCGACGTCGCGGCGACCGACGCGGCGCGGATCGACGAGTACGTCGGCGGGCTGCGCGGCGAGAATTTCTTCTACGACGCCGAGGCCCACCGCCGCCTGTTCGCGCTGCCGCTCTACCTCCGCCGCGAGCTTGCGCAGGACGGCGACGTCTTCGATTAGCTCTCGTCGCGGTCTTCTGCGAAGTCGGGGCTGAATTCCAACGCGAAGAATGTCTGCAGTATCCGCCTATTGCCTCGGCGGGAGCAAGAACTTTGACAGGCCGCTTCGCGAACGGACGCCGAGTTTGCGAAATGCACTGCTCAAATGTACTTCTACGGTTCGCTCGCTGATGCGGAGCTCGTTTGCAATGTCCCGATTCAGCAGGCCGCTCGCCGCGAGCTCAGCGACGACTTGCTCCCGCGGCGTAAGCTTTCCCGCACCCCGCTTACTCTTGTGACGTCCGAGGGTGTCGCGCATTGCAAGATCACGTGCGCGAGGTAGAGGAAGCGCAAGGCCAGCGATCATCGCGAATGCCGGAGCACGCAGCGCGTCGAAAGCAGTTCGAGCGTGGCGCAATCGAGCATGGTCCTTGTCGATTAGTCCCCGCGCGAGTTCCATATGAGCCTGATGCCACCGCGATTGATACTTCGGCCAGCAATCCAGCCCGCGAGCGCAGCGGTCACGGCCGAATGCGGGAGCGAGTAGGCCGAGTGCGAGAGGTAAGGTGCCCACATTGTAGGGCATTGGTTCAACTTCGAGTGTCGCGTCGACGAATGCGGTGATGTCGTCGGTGCCGGCTCTCGCGAGCGATCCGACCGAGAGGACATACCACCGTGCGGGTGACGCCGCATGCCGAGGCTGTCGTCGCCCGATCATGGTTCGCAGCGCGTCGAGCGTGCGGCGTGGTTCAGTGGGCTCCCTTTCACACAGCGCCGCAAACATGAGGCGAACATCGAGAATCGGGTAAGGCTCTTCATACGTGCGATCCCAGAGCGGCACCGTCTCGATCGCCGCTCGCGCCTCATCCCACCGGCCTTCGCTGATTCGACGCAGGATCCGAAGTGCGAATCCGGAGGGGTACGCCCGGACTGCAGCGGAGTCGTCAACACCGCTCTCCACCGCGTCGAGCCCGGTAACACCGACCTCAAGCAAGGTGACGACAGCTTGTAGAATTTTATCGGTCGGATCCTGGCGCTGACTGTCCGACGTGAGGTTGCCCCGGTATCGCTCAAAAGCGCTCGTCGCATCCCGCGGCCTGCCCTCCAGGGCGGCGACGAGCGTTGCCGGGCGTCGATCAACCCATTCCAATCCGCTTTCCGCGAGCCGGTGATACTCTTGAATTTGGCCGGAGAACGCAAGCGCGGCTAGGCGAACACTTCGCAGTCGTCGTGCCGCGCCGGCGTCGAGGGACGGCATGCGCTCTACGCGCCCGAGCAGAGTTTCGAGCTCCGTGAACCGCTCGAGAGTTATTGCAGCTGAAAAAAATGAAGCCAGGAGATCGGTCGCGCTTGCCGCATCGCCTCGGTCGATGGCACCGTCGACCTCCGTACGAAGGAACAACACGGCTTCAGCGTCGCGGGAAAGCTGCTGCAGTACTCCTCCATATTCAAGCGCGTAGGCCGGCGGCAGAGGACGAGGGGCAAAGTCGATTGCAGCTTCGAGGTATCGCAACGATGTCTCGAGCGACGAAGATTTCGCCAGTGCGCGGCCCAGTGCCAACGCGCTTGAGGCGGCGAGCGCTCTGTCGCCGCTGCCTCGGGCACAGCGAAAGCGCATAGCCAACATCTCGAGCGATGGCGGGCTTCGCTCAAGAGCACTGAGTAGCCGAGCGAAATACGGGATCGCGTCGGGGGTAGTGGCACGCATTGCATCAGCTATTGCACGGTGCCGGAACGTGAGGCGGAAGTCGGCAATGGTTACGAGATCGCCGGCCTGCGTCAATCCAGATGAGACTGCGGCGACATCGCGATCCATCGCGCGCGCAATCGTGCCGATTTCGATCGATGGTTCGAGAAAAGCGGCGAGGCGCAGGGCGTCGCGAGCATCGGCAGTGCAACGCGCGAGGCGGCGTTCGATCGCGACCTCGAAGGACGGTTCGATTTCGTCCGGCGAGCGAGCCCCAATCCGGGCGGCATCCGCGGCGAGGAAGACCAAACTAAAGGGAAGGCCCGACGACGCCGCGACGATCTCCCCCGCGACTGCTGCTGGCGCCCGCGGGTAGATGGTGCGGACGAGTTCCGTCGCGGCGCTCACGCGCAGCGGTGAAAGGTATATCGAGCGGTGCGGCAGTGCCTCCGGCCCCGATTCGCGCCGATCCCCCGCGATGAGTGTAAATCGTTGCGGACGTTCGTGGGCGGCAGCACCGATGATTCGCAAGCTCATCTCGTCGAGCCACTGGAGGTCATCAACGACGAGCAGGAATCCCGCGTCTGCCGCCGCGCAGAGCTCGGATCGTAACCTATCTTCGTCGGCATCGGGCCGCGTTCTGTCCGCAAGGAGGCTCCGCACGGCGCGCGCGGGACGTGCATCGTCACCGGGCTCCGCGGTTGCGAAGAGGGCGCTAGGAGCGCAGTTCCCGGCGAAATGTCTCAGAAATGCAGTCTTTCCGATACCGGCGGGTCCGCTCACCCTCACGATTGCGGGCTCCGAGCGTGCACGCGCCTCTTCGATCAACGAGCGCAATTCGCGGAGCGGGCGATCGCGCTCATAGAGTGCGCGAGTGTCCTCAGAAAAGGGGCTCACCGTATGATGCCCAAGTGGCGTGCATGCGCCGATCGGACTTTCTTGCCGGCGTTGTGGCCAGCGCGGCCGCGTCGAGTCAGAGCCGGCGCCCAGTGTGGCTGCACGCGTTTCCGCTCGCGCATGACATACATCCGTATCGCGATGCGGAAATCGGTGTCGACGAAATATCCTGGCTGTATGCCGACGGCCTCGTTGGATGGAACAATGGTGTGGTTCCCCTGTTGGCCGCACAGCTTCCAGATGTTAGGGACGGCGGCCGCCGCCTGCGCTATGTGCTCAGGCGGGCAATTTGGCATGACGGACGACCATTCGTCGCTCAGGACGTCGCGGTAGCCCTAGCCGCCTTGCGCGAAACGCGCTGGGGCTCCTATGAGCCATATAGGTGGATACGTGGAGATATCATCATTCGAAATGACTACGAGTTTGACGTTCTACTCGATTCGCCACGCCCTCGCTTTGTCCGGTCGTTTTTCGGCCCATATGGCACTCCCGCATTGCCGCTGATTCGACTTGCACCCGATGGAAGGACGCCGATTGGAACTGGTCCATTCGCCGTCCGCGCGCACCCGGAACCAGAGCGATGGCGCCTTGAGCGCTTCGACAGATCGCCCCGCGGAAAGCCCCGACTCGATGCCATCGAACTGCGGCTGGTCCCGGGGGATGCGAAGGCTATCTCCAATGAGCCCGACATCCTCCTCCCGATTCCGGCGGATGCGGTTGGAGCCGGGCGTTTCCGCCGCGTTCATCGCCTCACCTCGACGGCGGTGCTCGTCTTCAACACGACGGGAATCTTTGGCGACTCCGCCATCCGCCGCGCCTTTGCGGGGGGTGCCAACATGCCGCTCCTCCAACGCGCATATGACCCGGCGAAGGAGAATCTCGTCGCTTCGCTGCTGATGACCGGGGACGACGATCCCGCGCTCAAACGGATGCTGGCCTTCGATTCAGGAGCAGCCACGTCGTTGCAATCAAGGCTTCAAGGACGTGAGCCAGTCTTTTCGTTCATTCGAGGAAACAAGCATCACGAGCAAACCCAGCTCATTCTTAGGCAGAATCTACCCGGCGTCGCATGGCAAATGAACGGGACGACGACGCTCGCCTATATGTCGGAGCAGGGGCCGCTTCGCACCGGGAGATTCGACCTTGCCATCAGCGGACTGATATATGATGACCAACCGGATCTGGCAGCCGATTGGAGCTGCGCCGGCGGTAAGCCGGTTCCAGGAAATTTCGCGCGCTGGTGCGACGCCGGTTTCGAATCGGCCGTCGCCCGCAACGATATGGCGGCTGCGCTGCGACGTCTGTACGACGAGCTTCCGTGCATCCCCCTGACACGTGCGCGCGAAGACATCGGCGTCTCGCGCATCGAAGGACTCGATGCGCCTGCGCCGCTTACGCCCGCGACGTACGGGTGCAATCGGTGGGTGGCCCAATGATGCCAGCTTCATTCATTGACCAGCGCGCGCAAGTCGTCCGAGGGTCTGCAGTCGATTTCGCGGCGCAGTACCGATGCGTATCGGCGATACTCTAAAACGGCGGCGGTTCGGTTTCCCGCGAGCAGGAAAGCCTTGATGGCGATCTCGGCCGCCGCTTCGTCCATTGGGTCCTCTCGCGCGATCTCCGAAGCCAACTCGATCGTCCGCTCGTAATGATCTCTGCGCAGTGCGTCGCGTGCCAGCAGTACGGTGACGTCATGCCCAAGCTGGCGTAAATGCTGCTCCGTTTCGTCGAACCACGGCCATTCCAGCATGAATGCGGGCCGTCCATCGAGGACTCGTTGGCGCAATTGCTCGAGTCGATCGCACTCTTCGCTACTCAAGCTTTCAGCGAACTGAAGACGACGCGTCGCCCCCTCTAGACGCCGGAACTCGACATCGACCGAATCGCCGAGGAAGTATCGCCCGCTATCACATCGGATCGCATCGGCGATGCCGATGCGTCGTCGAACGCGATGTACGTTTACCCTGACTGAGTTCGCGGCACTGGCGTTGTCGACGTCTGGATAGAGGTCAACCGCCAGAACATCGCGCGGAACGGGCCGGGCCCGTATCGACAGGAGCATGACGACCGCAAGCTCGGCGGGAGTCAGTGGTACCGGCAGGCCGCCACAGAAGACGCGCCCGGACAGCAGATCGACTCGGATAAGCACCCCTCGGCCTGCGGACTCGTGAAGTGATAGGCGAGCGCCCCGGAGATGCCGGAGTAATCCGTGCTGCCGCGAGGTCTCGGCGAGCAGGATCGCGTCCTGAAGAAGTTGGGCGATGCGCTCAGTCCGCTCGATCATGGGGTGAACCGTAGCGCGACCGTTGACTGCCGAAAATCGTGGAAATCCCGTAGGCCGCTGCGAGGGTATTCTTGCTTAGATGGACAAGCAACATCTCTGTAATGCGGGTGTAACCGACGCGCGGTATTCCTAGTCTCGCGACTTTCTCCGAAGGGGTGACGATGATGGCTCCATGGCAGGAGTGGCCCAACCCGTACGAGTTGGCCCCGGATCCGCATAGCTCGACACCACTAACTCCCGGCTGGCAAAGAAAAACGGCCGTCAACACCGGTGCCGATATGGCGACAAGGCTTCTCGCTGACCCGTCCTTCGCCCGGCTGTACTACAACGTCGTCGCGGCGTACAACGCTCAACCGGCCGATTATATAGTGAGGTACTCCACCGTGATCGGGCAATTGTCCGGGACGTCGATGGAGGAATTCAATGCGCACGATCTTGCGAACGTCCATCACAGCGCATGGCTCCACTTACTTCGAGCCCTCGTGAGCCTGACGAACCAGAACATCCACGGCGACAACGGTGATCCTCCGCCGAACGGCACGACGCATCGCGATCCGGAGAGGATTTTCGGCGGCGAGCACGCCGAATGGTTCCACAACATTCCAAACGGCACGGGCAGCTACGCACTGACGACGCAGGACGTCTCTTCCGCAAATCCCGGCGTCTAGCGCAACGACAGGAGGTAACAAACAATGAGCGCATGGCCTTCAACGTATGTTCCTGCGAACGATCCGACCGGAAGCCCACTCGCGCCGACTTGGTCCCGTGATGATTGCCTCAGTGCTGGCATAACTCTCGCGGAGTATCTTGCCGTCAAGCCCGAATTCGCACGGGCATTCCATAAACTCGTGAAGTGCTATTTTCGAGACGGCGGCGACCAGACCGTCGCGTACGGAAAGCTCATCGCGCAAGTCGTCCCGAACCCCAACACGCTGTCGTTTAACGCGCATGACTTCGCCAACATCTTTCGCGCGGCGTGGCTTAGGACGGTGCGTTCCTTCTCACGCTTGATTGGTTTTAATCCGTATACCAATCCCGCGAACAACGGCTGGGGCGACCCGTCGGACGCTACCCCCACACTGCGCCGGTGCGACTTCCCGACGACTCACGGGACCTTCCACCTCATCGTTCCAAATTCAAAGGGATATTACGCGATCTGGAACAGTGATTTCGACACGCTCGAGGGGATCTCGGCGCCGTAGCGAGCAAGATTTCGCGGGCGCAGCGCAGCGCGACGCGCCGCTCAAGGCGGAAGGCTGCAGACGGCTGAGCGGCGCAAATCGAAACCGCCATGACGACCGATGCTTCAGGCGCACTTCGCCGCACCGCCCTGCACGACGCCCACCTAGCGCTCGGCGCGAGGATGGTGCCGTTCGGCGGGTTCGAGATGCCCGTGCAGTACACGAGCATCCTCAAAGAGCACGAGGCGGTGCGCAAGCGGGCGGGATTGTTCGACCTCTCGCATATGGGCCAGTTCGTGCTGACCGGCGCCGGCGTCGGCACGTGGGCGGAAGCGCTGACCGTCAACAAGGTCGCGAACATGAAGCCCGGTCAGGCGCGCTACAACATCTTCACCAACGATCGCGGCGGCGCGCACGACGACGTGATCTTCTACCGGCTCGACGAGAACCGCTGGCTGCTGGTCGTGAACGCGTCCAACGCCGACAAGATGTGGAACGTCGTTACCGCCGAGCCGGCGAGCGGCGTCGAGTTGGTGAACCTGCACGGCGAGCGCGCGCTGATCGCGATCCAGGGGCCGCGCTCGGTCGAGTGGCTGCAGCCGTACGTCGAGGCCGACCTCGCCGCGCTCAAATACTACGCGTGCGCCGAGACGCGCGTCAAAGGGACGCGCGAGCCGATCGTCATCGCGCGTACCGGCTACACCGGCGAGGACGGTTTCGAGCTGTTCCTGCCTTCGGACGAAGCGACCGGTGTGTGGGACCTGCTGCTCGCGGAGAATCGCCGGCACGGGCTCGAACCGTGCGGCCTGGGGGCGCGCGACGTGCTGCGGCTCGAAGCCGGGATGCCGCTGTACGGGCACGAGATGACCGAGGAGATCACGCCGCTCCAGGCGGGACTTGCGTGGGCGATCAAATTCGACAAGCCGGCTTTCCGCGGCAAGGAGGCGCTGCTCGCGCAGCGCGACGCGGGCGACTACGCCCGCATCGCCGGCCTCGTCATGGAGGGCCGCGTCCCCGCCCGCAGCGGCTATCCGGTGTTCGCGAACGGTGCGCGCGCCGGGGAGATCCGCAGCGGATCCTGGGGGCCCTCGGTCGACAAGAACATCGGGACCGCATTGGTCGAGCCGGCCGCGGCAGCCGAGGGAGCAAGCCTGGAGGTCGAGGTACGCGGCGTTCGTCACCGCGCCACCGTGGTGCTGATGCCGTTCTACAAACGCCCCAAGCCCTAGAAGCCCGGAGGACTCGCGCCGTCCGAGACACTACCATGATGACCGAGATGGCGAACGGAGTACCGGCAGGTCTGCTCTACAGCAAAGAGCACGAATGGGTGAAACTCGACGGTGACGTGGCGACGGTCGGGATCACCGACTACGCGCAGTCGTCGCTCGGCGACATCGTCTACGTCGAGATGCCGCGGATGGGCGCGACGATCACCCAATTCGACAGCATCGGCGTCGTCGAGTCGGTCAAAGCCGTCTCCGACATCTTCACACCGGTCGGCGGTGAGATCGTCGGGACGAACGGAGAGCTCGACAGCGATCCGGCCTCGGTGAACAGCGACCCGTACGGCCAGGGCTGGTTCTACAAGGTCAAGCTGAACGACATGAGCCAGACCGCCAACCTCCTGACACCCGAGCAGTACGAGCAACTGATCGCCGAGTCGTAGGGCCGTGTACACGCCGCATACCGCTCAGGACATCGAGGCGATGCTGCGCGTGATCGGCGTCGACACGCTGGACGACCTCGTCCGCGTGCCCGATGCTGTTGCGTTGCGCGCCCCCGTCGAGGTCACGCCGCGCCTGAGCGAGATCGAGATCGCGGAGCGCTTCGGCCGCTTCGCCGAACGCACCACCGCCGGCGGCTATACCTCGTTCCTCGGAGCCGGAGCGTACCGGCATTACATCCCGCCGGTGGTCGGTGCGATCGCGATGCGCGGCGAGTTCCTCACCTCGTACACGCCCTACCAGGCCGAGGTATCGCAGGGGTACCTGCAAGCGATCTACGAGTGGCAGACCTACATCGCGCTGCTCACCGGGCTCGACGTCGCGAACGCGTCGGTGTACGACGGCGCGACGGCGCTCGCCGAAGGCGCGATCATGGCGGTCAACGCGACCGGCCGCAAAGCGGTCCTGGTCTCGCAGGCCGTCCACCCGAACTACCGTGCGGTCCTTCGCACGTACGCCGAAGGGTTGGAGCTCACGGTCGACGAGCTGCCGTACGGCGCCGACGGCCGTACCGATCTCCGGGCGCTGGACGCGGCGCTCGCCGACCAGCGGTACGCCGCCGTCGTCGTGCAGTCGCCGAACTTCTTCGGTGCGATCGACGCACTGCCGGCCGGCGTCGCGGAGCGTGTCAAATCGACGAAGACGGTCGTAATCGGGGTCGTCGCGGAAGCGATGTCGCTCGCGGCGCTCGCCGCTCCCGCGACGTGGGGCGCCGAGATCTGCGCCGGCGAAGCGCAGTCGTTCGGCAACGCGATCGCGTACGGCGGACCGCACGTGGGGTTCATCGCGGCGACGAACGAGCATCTGCGCCGCATCCCCGGCCGGCTCGTCGGCAGGACGGTCGACGTCAACGGCAAGACCGCGTACGTGCTCACGCTGCAGGCGCGCGAGCAGCACATCCGGCGTGAGAAAGCGACCTCCAACATCTGCACCAACCAGGCCCACTGCGCGCTGTGCGCGACGGTCTACCTGGCGGCGCTCGGCAAGACCGGTTTGCGCGGCTGCGCGGCGCTGAACGTCGCACGCACGAACGAGCTCAAGACGAAGGTCGCCAAGCTCGACGGCTTCTCCGTGCGCTTCGGCGCGCCGACGTTCAACGAGGTCGCGATCCGCGTTCCGGGCCGGGCGGCCGACGTGCTGTCCGCACTCGAACGCAAGCAGATCCTCGGCGGGATCGCGCTCGGGCGCTGGTATCCCGAACTCGACGACTGCATCCTGATGACGGCGACGGAGCTCACCTCGAGCGCCGACGTCGACCGCCTCGTCACCGCCCTCTCGGAGATTCCGGTTCGTGCCGCTGCCCGCGTTTGATACCCCGCTGATCTTCGAGACCGGCCAGGAGGGCCGCGCGAATTGCTATTTGCCGGAGGGCCCTGCGCTCGAGACGCTCCTTCCGCGCGAGGCGCTGCGCGATGACCTGCCGCTGCCTGACAACAGCGAGCTCGACGTGGTGCGGCATTTCACCCGGCTCTCGCAAAAGACGTTCGGGATCGACACCGCGTTCTATCCGCTCGGGTCGTGCACGATGAAGTACAACCCGCGCATCAACGACGCGATGGCGAACCTCCCGGCGCTGCGCGACGTACACCCGTTCGCACCCGATCACGCGGCGCAGGGTGCGCTGGCGGTCATGTGGGAGCTCGAGCGCGCGCTGGGCTCGCTGTTCGGGATGGCGGCGTTCTCACTGAACCCGGCGGCCGGCGCGCACGCCGAGCTGGCGGCGCTGCTGATCGCGAAGGCGTACTTCAAGCGCAAGGGGGAGCCGCAGCGCAACGTCGTGATCGTGCCCGACACCGCGCACGGCACGAACCCCGCCTCGGCCGCGATGGTCGGATTCAAGGTGCTCTCGCTCAAGTCCGACGCGCACGGCCGCGTCGATCCCGAGGAGATGCGCAAGGTCGCCGGGCCCGACACCGCGGTCTGCATGATGACCAACCCCAACACGCTCGGTTTGTTCGAGCCGCGCATCCACGAGGTGTCGGATATCGTTCACGACGCCGGCGGCTTGATGTACTACGACGGCGCGAACGCCAACGCGCTGATGGGCAACACACGCCCCGGCGACATGGGCTTCGACCTCATGCACCTCAACCTGCACAAGACGTTCACGATCCCGCACGGCGGCGGCGGTGCCGGTGCCGGCCCGGTCGGCGTCGCCGCGCACCTGGTCCCGTTCCTGCCGACGCCGGTCGTGCGTGCGTTCGACGCCGGCGGAAGCGCCGTCGACGCGAGCGGCTGGCGCGACAGCACCGATCTGACGTTCGCGCTCGAGTTCGATCGACCGCAGGCGATCGGCACGATGCGCTCGTTCTGGTCGAACTTCGCGCACATGGTTCGCGCGCTCGCCTACACCTACGCGAACGGCGCCGACGGCCTGACGACCGTCTCGCAACTGGCCGTGCTGAACGCCAACTACATCCGCGCCTCGATCCGAGACGTCGTCGACGTGCCGTACGACGAGATCAACCGGCACGAGTTCGTCGCTTCCGCGCAGTCGCTCAAACGCGAGACCGGCGTGCGCGCGCTCGACATCGCAAAGGCGCTGCTCGACCGCGGCTACCACGCGCCGACGGTGTACTTCCCGCTGATCGTGCCGGAGTGCATGATGATCGAGCCGACCGAGACCGAGTCGAAGGAGACGCTCGATGGGTTCATCGCCGCCCTGCGCGAGATCGTCGCGACGGCCAAGTCGGATCCCGAGCAGATCCTTGCCGCGCCGGTGAACACGGCCGTCGGCCGCATCGACGAGACGCGCGCCGCGCGCCAGCCCGACCTGCGCTGGCGGCCGCCGACCTAGCCGTCAGCCACAGCGCTGGGCGATCGGCAAGAACGATTTCGCGGCGCGGTTTTCGGCGTCGGTGACCGTTTTCACCATGGTGCCCGTCCACACGCCGAGGCTCTGCTTATCGGCGAAGCCGTTGCGGCTGAGGAGGGGCATCCCCGGGGGCGGGGTCCGGAACGGCTGGGGCGGCGGCCCCTCGTGGACGGCCGCCTTCGCGTTCTTCCCGGTCATGTCCAATTCGGCCATTTGCCTCTGCGTCAGCGTGACCCGGTCGCGCGACCCGAGCTCGGCCAGCATCGAGGCACGGGCCTGCTGCGCTGCATAGAGCGCCTGCAGCTGCGCGCGCTCTTCCCGCACGTCGGGGTCCTTCGAGTCCGCGGGCAACCGCGGATCGCCGAGCGCCTTGTTGATGACCGCCGCATGTGCGAGCAGGTTCGCGGCGTCCTGATCGAGCTGTGAGAGCCGCGCCTCCTGCGACACTTCCTGGATCTGGTTGTCGGTGCCCGTCTGATTGCGGTCGTTCTTCACGTCTGCCCGGGCCTCGGCGTAGCGCAGCAAGCGTTTCTGCGCGTCGACGAACCGTGCGTCGGCGCGCCTCGCGGCCTCGAACGACGGGATCACCAAATCGCGCATCGCGGCGCATGCCGGCGTCGTGGCCTTCGTGCGGCCGATCTCCGGCAAATCCGCCGGCGTAGCATCCGGCGCCGGCGTGACCGAGCCGGCGCCGGCCAGCGCGAGCATGAGGACCGCGATCGTTCCGGTGGTCGTCACGTCAGCGACACCGCTGCGCGAGCGGCAAGAACGACTTCGCGGCGCGGTTTTCGGCGTCGGCGACCGCTTTGGCCATGTCGCGCGTCCACGCGCTCATCCGCTGCTTGTCGGCAAACGAGTTGCCGCTGAAGTTGGGCATCGCGGGTGCCGCGGTCTCGAACGGCTGGGGCGAGGCTGCGTCGCTCACCGTCGCCTCGGCCATCTTCCCTTTGATCCTCGCCGCACCCATCTGACTGGTCGTCAGCTTCACGCGATCGCGCGCCGCGAGCTCGGCCAGCGCCGCCGCACGGGACTGCTGAACGGCGTAGAGCGCCTGCAGCTGCGCGCGCTCTTCCTGCACGTCGGGGTCCTTCGAGTCCGCCGCGAGCCGCGGGTCTCCGAGCGCCTTGCCGATGAACGCCGCATACCCGAGCATGTTCGCAGCGTCCTGATCGATTTGCGAGAGCAACGACTCCTGCAACCCCTCCACGATTTGGTTATCCGTGCCGGCGGTGTTGCGGTCGTTCTTCACGTCGGCGCGTGCCTCGGCGTAGCGCGGCAACCGTGTTTGCGTCACCGCGAAGCGGGCATCGGCGCGCCTCGCCGCGGCGAACGACGGGATCACCAAGTCGCGCATCACGGCGCAGGCGGGCGTCGTGGATTTCGTATGGCCGATCTCGGGCAAGTCCGACGGCGCCGGCTCCGGCGAGCTCGCGCCCATGCCCGGGGTCGTCAGCGCCAAAACCATTACAGCGATCGCGCCCGCCGCGATCATTTGCAGGTTCTTGCGATGGTGAAGAACGTCTTCGCGGCTTGGTTCTCGTTCGTGCGGACGTAGGCGGAGAGGACCGTCCCCCAATCCTGCAAGCTGTTCCGGTCGGCCAGCGGGTTGATGCTGCGGAGGGGCATCCCGGGCGGTGCGGTCAGCGACGGGTTCGGAGCGGGCGGCGGCGAGACGCCACCGGAGTAGTTGGTCGACGCCTTGCTGCGGAAGGCACCGCCGTCGTCGATCCCTTGCTTTGCGGTTGCGACGTGTTCGCGCATCACGAACTCGTTCAGCAGGTTGGCGCGCGTCTGCTGCGCTTCGTACAGTAGCTGCAGCGCCCGCCGCTCGGCGATCACCTGCGGATCGTCGACGTTGGCGGCGATGCGCGGATCGCCCAGCGCCTTGTTGAGGACGAGCGACTCCTGCAGCAGGGCGCTGGCGTCGCGGTCGAGCTTCGAGAGCAGCATCTGCTGAAATCCGTCGTCGCGGTGGATCGGGTCGTTGGCGATATCGGCGTAGTTCGGCAGGCTCCTGCGGGTCTCCACGAACCGCTTGTCCGCGCGCAGCGCCGCCTCGAACGAGGGCACGATCAAGTCGCGCATCGCCGCGCACGCCCGGTTGACCGCGCGCGTGCGCCCGATGTTGGGCAACGGCGACGCGAACGGCGCATCAGGATTGCCGAGCGGCTGGAACGTTCCGATCGCGAACGGGGTGGCCGTCGATTGCGGCGCCGGCTGCGCGACCGCGCCGGCCGCGGAGATCGCGACTGCGGCGGCGGCGAGGGCTGAGGCGACGACCTTGAGCATCG
Source organism: Vulcanimicrobiota bacterium (assembly GCA_003168375.1). GTDB lineage: Bacteria > Vulcanimicrobiota > Vulcanimicrobiia > Vulcanimicrobiales > Vulcanimicrobiaceae > Vulcanimicrobium > Vulcanimicrobium winogradskyi. Next base: position 176,796 of record PMSI01000001.1, on the reverse strand, counting down.
TATACGATCATACTCCCCGGCCTGCCGCCGCGACCTGCCATGGCAGGCGGCGAATGGGCCCTCGGGAAGACCGCGGCGATGAACCGCGCCGACCTGCTTCGCGGAGCCTCGATCGCGTGCGGGACCCTGGCGCTAACCGAGGGAGCTGTCGCTACGCCGACCGAGGCCGCCGCCGACGCCGCCGACGCCGCCGACACCGCACTCGACGCGCTCTTGGCCGCGGACTGGGCCGACTACCACCGCCGACACCCGATCGCGGCCTCGCTCGCCGGCGACCGGTCGGGCGACGACCGCTGGGACGCGCAGTCGGAGGCGGCGCTCGCCGATGAGGCCGCGCACCAGCGCGACGTGCTGGCCCGGATGGAGCGGATCGGCCGCGAGCGGCTGGGCGAGGGCGCGCGGCTGAACTACGACCTCTACGCCGGGCAGCTGCGCGACGCGCTGCGCGGCTACGCGCTCGGCACGCAGCTCTTCGCGATCAGCCCGCGCGACGGCGTGCAGACCTACTCGCTGTACATCGACCAGCTGCGCTTCGCGAACGTGTCCGACTACGAGCACTGGCTGCAGCGGCTCGATGCGTACCCGCGCGCCGTCGCCGAGTCGATCGCGCTGCTGCGCGAGGCGCTCGCGCGGCGGATGCTGTGGCCGCGGCCGTCGATGCAGCGAGTCCCCGCGCAACTCGACCGGCTGATCGCCGATCCCGAGGCGTCGGCGTTCTACGCGCCGCTGACGCGGATCCCCGCGTCGATCTCCGCCGCCGACGCGGCGCGCTTGCGGGAGCGCGCGCGCACGGCGGTCGCGAACGCCGTCAACCCGGCGCTGCGCGAGCTGCGCGCGTTCGTCGTCGACCATTACCTGCCGGCCGCGCCGGAGGCGGTCGGGCTCGTCCACGTCCCCGGCGGGGACGAACTCTACGCGTACTTCGCCCGCACCTACACGACGACCGACATGACGCCCGCGGCGATTCACGAGCTCGGCCTGCGTGAGGTTGCGCGCGTGCGCTCGGCGATGGAAGATCTGGCGCCGCAGACGGGGTATCGCGGCTCGCTGCACGACGTGATCGTGCAACTGCGCGACGACCCGGCGAACTATTACAAGACGCCGCAGGAGCTGCTGGCGGCATACCGCGCGACCGCGAAGCGCATCGATCCCGAACTCGTCACGGTGTTCAAGACGCTGCCGCGGCTTCCGTACGGTGTCGTTCCGATCCCGGCGGCGCTCGCGCCCGACACCACCACCGCGTACTACTGGCCCGGTGCGCTCGACGGCTCGCGCGCCGGCTCCTACTACGTGAACCTCTACAAGCCCGAGCAGCGACCGATCTACGAGATGATGGTGCTCTCGCTGCACGAGTCCGTCCCGGGGCACCACTTGCAGATCGCGCTCGCGCAGGAGCTGCACGGACTCCCGGAGTTCCGCCGCGCGTCGCTTGCGTACACTGCGTTCGTCGAGGGCTGGGGCTTGTACGCCGAATCGCTCGGCGCCGAGATGGGTCTGTACGACGATCCGAAGTCGCGCTTCGGCGCCCTGACGTACGAGATGTGGCGTGCGGTACGGCTCGTCGTCGACACCGGGATGCACGTGCAAGGCTGGTCGCGACAGCGCGCGATCGACTATTTCTTGGAGAACGCCGCGAAGACGCCGCTCGACGTCACCAACGAAGTCGATCGCTACATCACGAATCCCGGCCAGGCGCTCGCGTACAAGATCGGTCAGCTCAAGATCCGCGAGCTGCGCGCGCGCGCCGAGTCACGGCTCGGCGTCCGCTTCGACCTGCGGTCCTTCCACGAAGTCGTGCTCGGGCAGGGGGCGCTTCCGCTCGACGTGCTGGAGCGGCGTGTCGCCGCCTGGATCGGCAGCAATCCTTGATCGAAACCTCGCGGAGAATCCGGAGTCGGCGTCGTATGAGGGGGGATGGCTAGGCGCCCGACGCCCACCCTCACCGAGGCGGAGTACCGCCTCATGGACATCCTGTGGGATCTCGGCAGCGCGACGGTCGCGGACGTTCACGCCCGCCTCGAAGACCGCCCGATCGCGTACACGACGGTGCTCTCGACGCTGACGATCCTGGAGCGCAAGGGCTACGTCCGTCACACGACCCGCGGCAAGGCCAACGTCTACAAGCCCCGCGTCGAACGCGACGCGGCCCGGCGCACCGTCGTCGAGAACGTCCTGGCGACGTTCTTCGACGGATCGCCGCGTGCGCTGATGCTCAACCTCCTCGACAGCGAGCGGCTGAGCGCCGAAGAGGAGCGCCGCTTGCGGACGCTCCTCGAGGACCGAGGCTGAACCCCGCGGTCCTTGCGCTCGCCGCGCTCACCGCGATCCTGGCCAGCCTTCCGCTCGCGGCGGGAGCGCTGCTTGCCGCGCGCCCGTTCGCGCGGGCCGCGGTGCGCTACCGCATCCACGCCGCCGCTTTCGCGCTGACCGCTGCGGTCGGTCCGCTGGCGCTGGCGGCCGCGTCGCTGCGACCTGCGCCAGCGGCGGGCGGCGCGCCGGGCGCCCCTGCCGTCGTCGTGCTGCTCGCGTTCCCCGCGCTCGTGCTCGCCGCGGCGACCGGCGTGGCGCTGCTCATCGAGCTGGCGTTCGAGGTGGTGAAGCTGCGCCGGGTCAAGCGGCGGGCCGTTCCGCTCGGAACGGTTGCCGTGCGCCGCGCGCGAATCGGCACCTCGCGAACCGTCTCGACCCCGACCGCGATCGGCTACGTCCATCCCGCCGTCGTCTTGCCTGAAGGGTTCCGCGCCCGGGTCGACGATCGCGAGTGGGAGGCCGTCGTCGCCCACGAGTGCGCGCACCTCGCGCGCCGCGACGACTGGGCCAAGGCGGTGCAGAGCGCGGTCTCGCGTGCGGCGTGGTGGGTGCCGGGGCTGTGGATCTTGGGGCGAGCGCTCGACCTCGAGCGCGAACTCGCGAGCGACGAGCGAGCGGCCTCCGAGACCGGCGCGCGGCGCTACGCGGCGTGCCTGCTGCGGCTTGCGACCGACCGCAGCGGCGGCGCCCTCGCTCCGACCTTCGCCGGCCGCCGCTCGCACGTCGCGATCCGCGTCGAGCGCCTCCTGCGGCCGGCCGCCGACGGTGGCCCGCTCCGCCGGGCTATTGCACTCGGCTGCCTCACCGCAGCCTCCTTTGCCGTCGTTGCGGCCGCGCTGGTGGCCCTCCCCGGAACCGCCGTGCGCGTCGCCGCGATGGTCCCGCAGCGCGCGCAGATCGCGCTCGGACACCACGCACCGCGGCGCTCGGCGGCCCGCATCGCCGCTCGTGTCCACCGCCCGGCCCCGGCCCACCGCTCCGCGTCGACGCTCGCGCTGGCCCCGACGCCGGCGATCTCCATCCCCGTCGCAGAGCGGGTCGAGCGCCCGGCGACAGCCGTCGCGCGCGCCGTCGCGGTCGCGCCGCGGCAGGCCGTCCAGCCGGTCCGCCGGCCGGAGCCGCGCCGCGCTCCGGCGATCCCCACCGGCGCCGCGCAGGCGGAGACGATCGCGCTCGTCGCGCCGCATCTGCGCTGCCGGACGTGCTTCGGCCCGCTGCGCTCGCCGGACGACGCCGTTGAGGCGCAGCCCCCGGCGTTCACCCCGCCGCCCGGCCTCCCGAGCGGTGCGGCCGCGGCGATCGTGGCCGAGGATCCGACCTCCGGCCCGGTCTCGCTGGGATCGCGGACGATCTGGTTCCGTATCCCGCTCCGCGCGCTGCCGACCCCGTAGGGGCGGCCCGCCGGGGGGTTCCCGGGCTTCGGTTCTTCTTGGGACCTCGCGATATACTAGAGAAAACCCAGCCCGATCATCGGGCTGGATCTGTCTCCGGGAAACGACGATGCGGATCAAGTACGAAGTTTCCGCGGGCGGCTTGGTGCTGCGGCGGAACGGCAACGGTTTGGAAGCCTTGCTCATCGGGCGAGGCGAGCCGCGCGTTTGGTCCCTGCCGAAGGGCCACGTCGAGGCAAGGGAGACGCACGAGCAGGCCGCCCTGCGTGAGGTCCGTGAGGAGACCGGCTGCTGGGCCGAGGTCCTCTCGAAGCTCTCGGACATCTCCTACTGGTTCTTCCTGAACCGCACGAAGCACAAGAAGGCGGTCCACTTCTACCTGATGCGCTACCTGTCGGGCGATACCGCAAACCACGACCACGAGGTCGACGAGGCGCGGTGGTTCGAGATCAAAGTCGCCAAAAAATCGCTAAAATACGTCAACGAGAAGCGGCTGGTCGATCTCGCACTCGAATGGCTCGAGCAGGAAGGCAGCGGGATCTTCGAGCCTGAGACCGTCACCGCGGGTCAAGCCGTGAGGGACTCGAGCGCCTGATTTGACGGCTCCGCTCGCTCTGCGCGTCTCGGTCGACGTGTTCGACGGTCCCCTCGATCTGCTGCTGAACTTGGTCAAAGAGCGCCAGCTCGACATCGCGACGGTCCCGCTGGCCGCCGTCGCCGATCAGTACCTCGCGTACATCCACGCGATGGAGGAGCTCGACGTCGAGCTCGCCGCCGACTACCTCGTCGTCGCGGCGACGCTCGTATTCTTGAAGTCGAAGGCGCTGCTGCCGCCGATCCCGATCGAGTTCGCCGGCGATCCCGAGGAGTCGGCTGAGGCGGTCGAGGCGCGGCTGCGCGAGCGGCTGCTGGCGTACTCGAAGTATCGCGACGCCGGCCAGGAGCTGAAGGCGCGGGCCGCCGAGGCGTCGGCGTACTACCTGCGGGCCGACGGCGGCGATGCGACCGCGGACTTCGTTCAGCGCTACAAGATCGACGCGGCGAAGCTGGCGGGTGCGCTCGCCGCGGCGTTGCGGGCGGCAAAGCCCGAGAAGCGCAGCATCGTCCGCGAGCGCGTCTCGCTGGTCGAGCAGATGGACCTGGTCGTGCGGGCCGTGCGGCGGGTGGGCAAAGCCTCGTTCTTCGGTCTGTGCGCCGGGCTCGATCGTCTGGCGATCATCGTCACCTTCCTCGCCGTCCTCGAGCTGGTCCGGCGCGAGCGCATCCGCGTCGCGCAGGACGAGGCCTTCGGGGATATCGAGCTCCTCGCCGTCCCGCAAGCAGACCGTGCAGCCTGAACTCCTCGAAACCGGCCATCTCCAGCGCAAGCTCGAGGCGCTGCTCTTCGTCGCGTCCGAAGCGCTCTCGATCAAGGAGCTCGCGAAGCTCACCGGCGCCGAGCAGAGCGAGGTGACCGTCGCGTTGCAGCGGATCGACGAGGAGTTCGCGCACCGCGGAATCGTGCTGCGCGAGATCGCGGGCGGCTACCGCTTCGCCAGTGCCGCGGCGGCGCGCGAGGCGGTCGAGGCGTACCTGCTCCCGCCCAAGAGCAACCTCTCGCCGGCCGCGCTCGAGTCGCTCGCGATCGTCGCGTACATGCAGCCGGTCACGAAGGGCGAGATCGAGAACATCCGCGGCGTCTCGGCCGACTCCGTGATCGCGACCCTCGTCGACCGCCGGTTTCTGACCGAGTCGGGGCGAAAGGACGTCCCGGGCCGGCCGATCCTCTACAAGACGACCCCCGAGTTCCTCGAGGCGTTCGGCTTGCGCTCGCTCGAGGAGCTGCCGCCGGTCGACGTCGACGCGGCGACCCCCGTCGAGCTCGCGCTGCCGATCGCCACGCTGCTCGTGGCGCACGACGAGGCGCCCGCCCGCTGGGCCGAGGCAACTTCTGACGCCGCCGATGTGGTCCATGGGGGCGAGACGACAGAGTCCGAGACGGACGAAACAAACAGCAGGGCGCCGGTCGAGACGACCGCCGCAAAACCAGAAACGGAGCCTACGCCATCAGCGGTCTAACCGCATCGAAGAGTCTCGTCCCCGCCGACGTGTGGGCGACGATCGACGAGAATTGTCAGCGCGTCGCGCTGATCCACGAACTGATCCAGCCGGGCGAGAGCTTCCGGCTCACCGACGACCAGCGCAAAGCGGTCGACTCCATCACCACCGGCCTCGACGATGGTACCTTCGAGTACTTGCTCAAGGCCCCGACGGGTTCGGGCAAGACCGAAGTCATGCTGCGCGTCGCCGTCGACACGATCCTCAAGACCGACGGCTACGTCGTGATCCTCGCACCGACGCGCGACCTGATCCGCCAGCACATCACCTACTTCACCGAACGCCTCGAAGGGACGGGGATCGGCGTCGGACAGATCCACGGCGGCGCCGCGCCCGGCGAACGCCGCGCGGTCGAAGCCGGGATCGAGAACGGCTCGATCCACGTCGTCGTCGGCTCGGCGATGATGCTGACGATCGACCGGCACTGGGAGATCATCGACAAGAGCGATCTGCTCTTCGTCGACGACGTCAACGCGTTCGACGAGCGCGAACACTTGCGGCTGCTCGAGAAACTCGACTGCCCGATGCTGTTCGCGTCGGCAACGCCCGACGAGCTGCGGCGTTTCCTCGACCGCATCGGCGCGCTCAAGAACGTCGTTTCGATGAAGAAGATGCCGTTCGACGTCCTCCCGACCAAGATTCACAAGGTCGAGGGCGTGTGGGGCGAACCGCCGGCCGAGCAGCTCTCGCGCGCCGACGCGCTGATCAAGGAACATCTCACGCGCGGCTCGCGGATCTTCGTCATCGGTCGCACGCGCGGCGACGTTCCGCGGCTCGCGCAGCGGCTCGAGCAGAGCTACGGGATCGACGTCGAGCAATTGCGCGGCGACATGGCCGATACCAGCGAACAAAGCAAACGCTACCGGCGCAAAGGCGTGAAGGTCAACGAGGTCGGCACGCGCATCGAGATGATGAACAGCTTCCGGGGCAAGTCGCCGGCGGTGCTGGCCGCGACGAACTTGATCGGCAGCGGGATCGACATCCCGGCCGCCGACTTGATCGTCATCACCGATTCCGATGCCTTCGGCGAATCCGAGGTCGAACAGCTCATCGGCCGGGTCGGCCGGCGCGAGCGCCCGTCCGACGCCGTGCTGCTCACCGGGACGACGTTCGAGAAGAACCCTTCGCGCGCGATGGCCTCACCGCGGGCCAAGAGCTTCATGCCGACCGGGATGCGCGCGCGCCAGTTCAACTTCGGCCACCGCCGCTAACCTCCGGACGGGATGGCGTCCTCGATCGCGAGCACGTACGACGACCTCGCCGCAGGCTACGAGCGGTATGGGGCGTCTGCGTCGCCCGAGCTCTACGCCACCCTGCGGGAGGTCGGGCTCGCCCCCGACGCGCGCGTGCTGGACGTCGGCGTCGGGACGGGGCTCGCGAGCGAACCCCTCGCGCGTGAGGGCGCGCTGATCACCGGGATCGACCCGGCCGGCGCGATGCTGCGCTATGCCAAGGTGCGGTTGCCACGCGCGCAGCTCGTCCAGGGCCGCGCCGAAGCGCTGCCGTTCTCGGCGGCGTCCTTCGACGCCGCGGTCGCCGCCGACGTGTTCCACCTGCTCGATGGGCCGGCCGCGATCGGCGAACTCGTGCGGGTGGTTCGCAAAGGCGGTCTCGTCGCGGTGTGGTGGCAGACGCTCTCGACAGAATCCGACATCCTCGGGCACCGCGCCGGCGCGACGCACGACACCGGGCTCGATCCGGTCCCCGAACCGCTGGCGGGCGGTTTCCGCGCGTTCTACGGCGGCGACGGCTTCACCGATCGCACCGTGCGTGCGATCCCCGCGCTCATTCGCACGACCGTCGACGACTGGATGGGCCTGGAGCGCGCGCGCGCCGAGGTGCGCGCCGCGCACGGTGACCAGGCGGGACGTTGGTTCGACGCACTCGAGTCGCGGCTGGTGGGCGCGTACGGCGCGCACGACGCGCCGCTGGACGTGCGCACGTTGCAGTACCTCTATCTAGGCCGGACCTAAGTGTCGTGCTGATCGGTTCGCACATCCGCGTCTCCGGCGGGTACGATGCGGCGGTCGAGTACGCGGCGAAGCTCGGCTGTAGTGCGCTGCAGTTCTTCGCGGGCAACCCGAAGACGTATCGCGTCGGTGCGATCGACGCTCCGGCGCTGCAGCGTTTCGCGGCGGCGCGCGCCGCCGCCGGGATCGCGCTCGCCGCGATCCACACGTCGTATCTGATCAATCTCGCCAGTGACGATCCGAAGATCGTCGCCGGGTCGCTGAAACTGCTGAAGAACGATCTCGAGGTCGCGGCGGCCGGCGAGATCGCGTACGTCAACACCCACCTCGGCTCGTACGGGGCGCGCGACCGCGCGCACGGGTTCGCAGCGGTTGTCGCGGCGCTCGAGGACGCGCTCGAGGGGATCGACCCGAACGTCGCGCTCGTGATGGAGAACAGCGCCGGAGCCGGCCAGCTGTGCGGCGGGACGATCGAAGAGCTGGGCGCGTTCGTCCGGGCGATCGGACACCCGAACCTGCGCGTCTGCCTCGACACCGCCCATACCTGGGCGGCCGGCTACGCGATCGACAGTCACGAGGGGGTTGAGCGGTTCTTCGAGCTGGTCGAACGCGAGCTCGGGCTCGACCGCGTGGTGATGTTCCACTTCAACGACACGCAGATCGAGCTCGGCGCCCACCGCGACCGGCACTGGCACATCGGGGAGGGCCGGATCGGGATCGAAGGGTTCCGCGCAATCGTCGCGCACCCGGGAGTACGGGGAAAGGTCGCGATTCTGGAGACCCCGGGCGAAGAGGACGACGACGCTCGGAACATCGCGACATTGCGAACGGTCCTGGAGCACGTCGCCGTATGAGACTGGAGGATTCACCGTGAGCGAAACGCCCGAACGCCGGCACGCCAAGCGGATCGTGATCCGGCTGCCCGTGGTGTACCGCGGACCCGACGGTACCGTGAAGCACGGTACGACCGAGAACGTCTCGGGCCGCGGGATGCTGCTGGTCGCCCAGGCGCTGCCCACCGGGACGCGGCTGCGCGTCGCGGTGACCGGTCCGGACGGACGCGAGCGCGAGCTCGTCGGCGAGGTCGTGCGTTCGACGGACGAAGGCCGCATCGCCGTCTCGGTCACCGAGAACGATGGCGCGCATCTCGTCGCGATCGTCGAGGCGCAGTCGGAGCAGCAGCCGCCGGCGGACTAGCCGCCCGATCATCCGCCGCCGATGATCATCGCTTTATGATCGTTCACTTCGACCTGGATGCGTTCTACGCGTCGGTCGCGCAGCGCGACGAGCCGGCGCTGCGCGGTGCGCCGCTCGCGGTCTCGGGCCGCTCGCGCCGCGCCGTCGTCCTCACCGCCTCGTACGAGGCGCGGCCGTTCGGCGTGCGCTCCGCGATGCCGCTCTACCGCGCGCTCGAGCTCTGCCCGCAGCTCCTCGTCGTGCCGCCGAACTTCACGGCGTACCGCGAGACCTCGCTGCGCGTCTTCGCGATCTTCGGCGAGAACGGCCGCGCGGTCGAGGGGCTCTCGCTCGACGAAGCGTTCGTCGCAGCCGGAGAACAGCTCGACGACGCGATCGCGTTCGCCGAGCGCGTTCGCGCGCGCGTGCGCGACGAGGTGGGACTGACCGTGAGCGCAGGCGTCGCCGCGGTGAAGATGGTCGCGAAGATCGCGAGCGACGCGAACAAACCCGACGGTCTCACGATCGTCCCGCCCGGGACGGAGGCGGCGTATCTCGCGCCGATGCCGGTCGGGCGCCTGTGGGGAATCGGCCCGAAGACGCAACCGCGGCTGGAAGCCGCCGGCGTGCGCACGATCGGCGACGTCGCGACACTCGGTGAAGCGCGGCTCTACGAGCTGTTCGGACGGGCCGGAACGTTCTACCGCGATCTCGCGCGCGGGATCGACGATCGCGAGGTCGACCCGACCCGCGAGCGCAAGTCGATCTCCACCGAGGAGACGTTCGAGTACGATGAACGCGACGAACGCCGCATCCTGGCGCTGCTGCGCGTGCAAGCCGACGAGCTCGCGCGCGATCTGCAGAAGCAGCAACTGCGCGGTTCGACAGTCGGCGTGAAGATCAAGAAGGCGGACCACACAGTCACCGGGCGACAGACCTCGCTCGCGGTCGCGACCGACGACGCCGACGCGATCCACGACGCCGCGGTCTGGTGCTGGGAACGCGCGGGGATGCAAGGTCTCCCGATTCGCCTGCTCGGGACGCGCGTCGCCTCGCTCACCGAGGAGAAAGCGCGCGAGCTCAAGCTGTTCTGACGTCGAACCTCCACCGGTGCGAGGAGCGCCCCTTTCGGCGTCAGATGTGGTCGGAACTCCAGCACGGGTCGGCGCGCTCGCGTTCGGGGGTGCCGCGGTCGTGCAACGCGGCCCGGAACGCTGCGCTCAGCGGGATCGCCATCGCGATCGCGTCCGTGCGCGGCCGAACCGCGCCGCGCGGGATGCCGTCGCGGGCGACCGCGGGCGGGAGCCACCCGCGCACCGTCCGCAGATCGCCGGCCGCCGCGCGGAGCAGCGACGCGATCAGCGGCCGGTCCTCGTCGCGCGCGAACGCGAACTCATCGACGACCACCGCGTCGGACGCCGGGATCCGGCGCCCGGAGACGTACGCTGCCAGGCTCCGCCCACGGCGCACGCCGAGCCGCACGGTGCCGCCGGAGTGCTCGCGCGACGCGGCCCGCAGCCGCTGCCACTCCCAGTCGAGGGGCGTCCGCACGAACGCGAACGCCCGCCGCGCGTCGAGCGCCGCGAAAACGCGGCGCATCGCCGGCTGGTCGCGGTCGCCGAGCACGGCGACTTCCACGCGGCCGGCATTGAGCAGGTCGGCGCGCAGCGCGATCGATCGCGACGGGAGCGACACGAAGCCGAGCCGTTCGTAGAACGCCGGATGGATGTCGCTGAACAGGTACGCGAGATCGGTGCCGCCGTTCCGTTCGGCATCGAGGATGGCGCCGAGTAGCGCCGTCGCATAGCCGCGGCCGCGGAGCGCGTCCGGCGTGAACACGGCGCCGATCCCGGCGGCCCGGTACGTCCGCGCGCCGCAGCGCAGCACGCGCTCGTAGCGCTTGCACGACGCCACGAGCTCGCCGCCGACGCGCAGCCCGAGCGTGCGGAAGCGGCGCTTCCCCCAGCCGCTGTTCGCGGTCGCGAGAAACTCCGCGGCGTATTCGTCGAACGAGCGCGCGCCGGCCCACAGCGCGCTCGAATGCGGCAGCACGTCACGCACGTAGTCGTCCGGCGCGACGACGTCGAGCTGGATCGCGTGCACCGATCGTCCGCCGGTCATGCCGACGGTCGTCCGACGACGAGCAGACCCAGCCCTTTGTCACGCATCCCCGTGCCATGATGCGGGCCGCACGCTTGACATCGTGCCGCGGAAAGCGTAGCATCCCGAAATACTACCATACTAGTATTTCGACTTCGGAGCTTTGCCGATGCCGCGCAAGCGCGCCGTCACGCTGACCAACCACGAGCTGCGCCTGATGAACGTCCTGTGGGAGCGAGAGACCGCGACGGTCGCCGACATCGTCGGCGCGCTGGCGCCGCCGCCGCTCGCGTACACAACGGTCATGACCACGCTCGGCACGCTGGAGGACAAGGGATACGTCACGCACGCCAAGGCCGGCCGCGCATTCGTGTACCGGCCGCTGATCGACCGTTCCGAGGCCGCGACGTCGCTGCTGGACACGCTGCTCGAGCGGTTCTTCGGAAGCTCGCCGGGCGTTCTCGCGCTCAGCTTGCTGGAAGACGACCGCCTTTCGGATGAAGACATGGCGAACGTGAAACGCGTGATCGCGCGCAAGGAGAAATCGTCATGATCGACGTCGCGCGCGGCGTGCTGGAGTTCCTGCTTGCCGCGTTGTGGCAAGACGCGTGCATCGCGATCGTCGTCGGCGGCATCCTCTTCGTCGCCGGCCGTCGCCTCAGCGCGACGACGCGATGCCTCGTCTTGCAAGGCGTTCTGTGCGCCTTGGTGGCGGTGCCGCTGACGACGACGTTTTCGAGTGCCCGCTCGCACGACGCGCGCGTCGTCAGCGACGCGGTCACGCTGCACACCGCACCGGCCGCGGTGCCGAGCGCTCCCGCGGTCGTGGCGCCTCGGCCCATTCGGGTGCCGTCCAGCGACGGCATCGTGCTCGCCCTCGCGGCTGCCTGGCTGGCGGGCGTCGTCGTCTTCACGCTGCGCATCGCGGCCGGCGCGTTGCAGCTCGTACGCCTCGTGCGGTACAGCACGCGGTTGGCCGATCGCGGCCGCGTGCGTGTGTTCGCGTCGCCCGATCTCTCCACGCCGCTGGCGTTCGGCCTCGTCGCGCCGTCGGTCATCGTTCCCGCCGAGCTCGCCGCGGCGGGCGGCGAAGACTTCGAATGCGTCCTGCTCCACGAGCTGGCGCACGTGCGTCGCCACGACACGTGGGGAAATGCGTTCGAACGTCTCGTGCAGGCGGTGCTGTTCTGCAATCCCGCGGTCGTGCTCGTGCTGCGCGCGATCACGTTCGAGCGAGAAGCCGCGTGCGACGATTGGGCCGTGGTCCAATCGCGCGACGTCGACGCATATGTCCGAAGCCTGGCGTCATTCGCGCTGCGCCGTGCGGAATATCGCACCTTGGTGGCGTGCGGCGTGACGGCGTTCGGCCGTGGCACCATCGCCAGGCTTCGCCGGCTCGAAGACGAGCATCGAAACGGCGCCGTCACCTTCGCTCGCTCCGTCCTTGGAGGTTTTGTCATCGTGGTTCTCGCGCTCGCGTTCAGCATCCAAATGTTCGCCCCGTCGATCGCGCTTGCGACCGGAACTCCCGTCGCCGCCGTCGTCGGGTCGGACCCGTGTCCGAAACTCGTGCCGGGTGAGGCGCTGCTACCGCGTTCGGTGCCCGAAGGTTTGCGCAGTGACGTCGCGGTGCGCGTCTCGTCCGACGGAACGGTCGGAAGTCCCACGATCGAAAAGTCGAGCGGCGACCCCGCGTTCGATCGCCTGGTGGGGTCCGGTGCGCGCCAGGTGCTCGTCGCCATCGGCAAGACCATACCGCCGCATTGCAATGCGCCGTTGCCGGGAACGTACCGCATGTCGCGTGAGAGCGGCGCGGTTCGGCCCGACGGCAAGACGCGTTGGTCGCGCTGGACCGTTCAGAGCGAGTGGATGAAGAAACCCGTCGTGATGGGGCGGCCGCGCTGAGCGCGGATCTTTAAACGAACGCGAGCGAGGGGTACGCTCCGCCGATGACGTCGCGCGGATCGCGGCCGAGCCATTTTTCGATGACCGTCGCGTAGACCGCGCGGAAATCTGTCGAAAACTTCAGATCGCCGTGGTCGAGATCGGTCAGCGAGGGATGCTCGCCGTAGATGCCGCCCTTGACGCGGCCCCCGACAACGAACAGCGGCATCGCCGTTCCGTGATCGGTCCCGTTCGACGCGTTCTGCGCGACCCGGCGGCCGAACTCGCTAAACGTCAGCGTCAAGACCTTTTCGTCGAGACCGTGCGCGGCGAGGTCCTGGTAGAATGCGAGGAGGCCGTCGCCGAGATAGCCGAGGAGACGGTCCTGCTGCGCGCGCTGGCCGGCGTGCGTGTCGAACGAACCGAGCGAGGCGAAGACGATCTTCGAACCGGCGCTCGAGCCGATCAGCTTCGCCGCGAGCGCAAGCTGCTGCGCGAAGCCGTTCGGCGGATAGGTCACCTTGTTGGTGAACTCGGCGGTCTGTTTGCGCAGCACGTCGCCGCCGTGATAGGCGTCGCGCGCGGTCTGCGCGACGAGCGTGAGATACGGCGACTGGCCCGGCTTCGCGCCGTCGTACAGCACGCCCGCGCTTTGCTTGGACGCGAGGTCGCGGCCCGTGTTGTACCCGAACGCGCTGAGCGCACCGATCGCCGGGACTTCGACGTGCGAGGCGACCAGCGCGGCGGGCAGTGCGTCACCGAGCGAGACCGCCTCGAACAGTGACGCCGGCTTCGCACCGGCGGAGAAACGACGGTCGAGATAGCGCCCCAGCCAGCCGTACTGCTGCGGCCGGTCCGGCGACGCAGTCTCCCAGATCTGGGTCGCCTCGAAGTGCGAGCGATTGGGGCTGGGATACCCGACGCCTTGCACGAGCGCGACGCGCCCGCGCTGGTAGAGTTCGTTCAACCCTTTCAACGCCGGATTGAAGCCGATGCGGTCGTTGAGCTTGAGAACCTGGTTCTCGGCGAAGTGGATCGCAGGACGAGCGCGATGGTATCCGTCGTCGCTCCACGGCACGATCGTGTTCAGCCCGTCGTTGCCGCCGCCCATCTGAATGACGACCAGGACGTTGTCGGGATCGACCCCGGCGGCGAACGAGGGCAGCGATGGTGCGCCGGCGGCGACTTGCGCCAGCGCGCGCGAGGCGTTCCCGCCGAGAAACGCGACCGAGAGCGCCGAGGAGACGAAGGTGGTGCGCTTCATTGCGGCCTTCAATCCAGCTGGTTGACGGGGAGGTTGAGCGTCAGCGCGAGCGCGCCGCGAATCTTGTCTTGGTAGTTCTCCGGGCCGAACGGCTGCGGGTTCTGCGTCGCAGCGCTCGGCGTCTGGGAGTTCAGATACGCGGTCAGCGTCGCGCGCACGTCGGAGGTGACGTCGTCCTGCACGACGCCGCGCACGATCGCGGCGGCGACGCGGCCCGCATCCATCCCGCTGCGCCGGACGAGGTCGTCGGGCGCGGCATTCGGCGCCGGGACGGCGGCCTGACCGTTCTTGCCCGGTGCCGTCTGCGCGATCAGCCCGTTGACGAAGTTGAAGCGCGCCAGCAGCGTTGAGGTGTTGATCCAGGCCGGTCCGCCGTCCCAGCCCTTGACGCTGGGCGGGTTCAGCGGTTCCTGACCCATCCGGGCGAGCTGGTACACGAGATTCGGCGGAACGGTCTCGGCGCCGACGTAACGCAGCGTCCCGATCGCGAACTCGATCGGCGATTTCGGAATCGCGCGGTACGCGCGCGAGGAGAAGAACATTTTCGAGCGCAGGATCGTGCCGACGGTCTTCGCGAGGTCGAACCCGGAGAGCGCGTACACCTGCGCGACCGATTCGGTCAGCTCCGGTTCGGGATCGCTGTAGACGAAGAACTCGAGCAGCTTGCGCGCGATGAAGCGCTGATGGACCGGTTGCGAGACGACGATGGCGACGACGTCGTCGGCGTCGAGGCGTCCGCTCTTGCCGAGTACCGTCTTGATGCCGTCGTCGTGACGCGCCGGCACGAACGCGGCGCGCTGGTCCTTGTCGATCGTCCAGCCGGTGAACGCGCGCGCAGCTTCCTTGACGTCGTCCTCGGTGTAGTTGCCGAGTCCGAGCGCGAACAGTTCCATCACCTCGCGCGCGTAGTTCTCGTTGGGGTGTGCCTTCGCGTTCGCGCGGTTGTCGAGCCAGATCAGCATCGCCGGATCGCGGGTCACCGCCGAGAGCAGCGCAGGGAAACGTCCCAGCGCGAACGCTCGGAACAGGTTGATCTGACCGGCCATTGCCGGCGGCTGCACCTTTTGAACCGCCGTGGCGAAGTGCCCGTGCCAGAACAGCGTCATCTTCTCGTGGAGCGGCCGGTTCGTGCGCAGCATGCGGTCGAGCCACCACAACTGCGTCGAGACGCGCGCTTTCGCCCGGTCGTAGAGGAGCGCGACGTCGGGGAACTCGGGGAAGGCCGGCTCCGGCGCGGTTGGATGGAGCAGCGAATCGACCGCTCCGCCGACCCCGAGCGAGACCGTGCGCGTGACGTCCGCCTCCGAGCCGCCGAAGCCGGCGCGCCGCAGCAGATGGCCGCCCTGGCGCGGCCCGAACGGGCCGGCGTAGGGCTGCAGGGCGCTCGCCGCATCGAGCGTCCCCGGCGGGCGAAAGCCGACCTGCGGATCGGTCGAGGTGTCGAGCTTGGGTGGCAGCACGATGGTCTCGAAACGTCGCTCAGCGCGCGTTCGTCAGCAACGCGGCGACCTCGGCCGCAAGCTCGGGCGCCGCGATGCCGCGCGTCGGCCTGCCGCTTGCGGAGACGGTCACCGAGCGGTCTGCCCGGCCGAGCGCCGCGGCGAACAGCCGCCGCTGCTCGCGGACGTACGCCGCGCGCGGCTTGGCATGGTGCTCGTACCACGTGAACTTGGCGGTGCGCGCCGCGACCGCGTCGCCGGCGCAGTCCTTCGGGATCATTCCGTACGTCGTGCTGAACAGGAACGCGTCGGGGACGTAGTACGGCGGGAACGCGCCGGCGCGCGCGTCGACGATGAAGACGTGGTCGAAGCGCCGCGCGAGCAGGCGGTCGACGGACGCGACGACGACCGCGTCGGTGCGTTCGTCGACGAGTTCCGGTCCGCGGTCGGCCGCGGCCAGCCGTTCGCAGTACGCGAGCGCGCCGCCCAGGTCATCGAACGGATGGCGCGCGGCATATGACGCGATCAGCGCCATCAGGCGCGCGATCAGCGCCGCGCGCAACTGTTCGCGTGCGGGCGTCTCGCCGCCGCGCGACAGCAGCAGACCGCCGTCTTCGACGATCGCCCGGGCCGCGGTCGCGACGTCGGTGCGCCGCAGCCACTCGGTCCAGCGTGCGCGGCGCGCGCGAAACGCCGTGATGCGTTCCCGCGCGATCGGCGAGAGATCGGCGTCGCGCTCGCCTCGCAAGAGGTTCGACCCGAGCCGCAGATCGCGTTTGCGGTCCCAGCGGCGCTCGCCGTCGCTCGGGCTCTCCGGCAGGGTGAACAGCGCGGGCTGTGGGCTGGCCGGCTCGCCGCAGAGCACCGCGATCGAGGCGTCGGAGAGGCGCATCATCGGCGTCTGCAGCGCGCGCAGAACCCAAACGTGCCGGAACGGATCGACCGCGGTCCACAGCAGCGCCAGCGCATCGAGGACGTCGGCGCGCGCGAACAGCGCCGGATCGCCGGCCAGCGCGACCGGCAGGTCGCGCGCGACGAGCGCGTCTTCGTAGGTTGCCATCGTGCGCAGCGTGCGGTGGACGACCGCGACGCGCCCGGGCGGTGTACCGTCGCGCACCATCGCCGCGATGCGGTCGGCGACCTCGCTCGCTTCCGCGATCCGGTCGGAGGTGCGCAGCACGCGAACGCTCTCGCCCGGCGGCACCGGACGCGCCGGGTCTGCGTCGATCACACCGCGGGCGACCGCGAGGATCTGCGCCGGGACCACGCTGGGCGCGAGTACGACGGTCGTCGCTGCACGGCCGAAGATGCGTTCGGGACGCGCGCCGGCGAACGTCTGCGTCGCCGCGTCGGGATCTCCGGCGACCGCGACGCCGTCGAGCGCATCGCCGAACAGCGCGCGCAAGAAACGCAGTGCCGCGGGCGAGAGATCGTGCGCGTCGTCGACGAACGCGACGCGCAGGCGGCGGCGGAGCGCCCGCGCGATCGCGGGCCGGTTTTCGAGCAGTCGCGTCGCCTCTGCCAGGGCGTCGCAGGCGGTGAGACAGCCGCGTCTCACGAGCTCATCGACGTAGGCGCGGTACAGGCGCGCCAGGATCTTCGCCAGGTCGAGCTCGCGCCGGCGCTGGCGGTCGAGCTCGGAGGCGTCGACGGCGAGCGACGCACGGTGCTCGTCTTTCGTCGCCGAGAGCAGGGCCGGGGACGCGAGGTTCGGCGGGTTCGCGTAGAACGTCGTCGCACCGCGCAGCGCGACCGCGAGAAAGGCCTGATCGTCGATCCCGGCGTCGCGCAGCTTGCGGATCAGCCGCAGCGCGGCGTCGGCGAACCGCGCCGGCGTCCGCAGACCGGCGATCTCCGGGTCGACGTCGGTGCCGAGCCAGTCGCTCCATTCGGCGGAGAACAGCGGTGCGGCCGCGCGCTCGAAGATCTCCGCGGCGTCGAGCTCGCCGACGGCCTCCAGGTCGAGCGCGAGCCCGGTCTCCAGCGGGTGCGCGCGGAGCAGCTCGAATGCGAGCGCGTCGAGCGTCGCACCGCGCACCGCGATCCCGCTCGCCGCGGCGATCCGCGCGGCGAGCGCGTGTGAGCCGTCGTCGCGTGCCGCCGTGACGATCGCCGCGGCGGCCAGCGCCGGATCTCCCGCGGTCAGCGCGGCGAAGCGCCTGGCAAGCGCCTCCGTCTTGCCGCTCGCGGGTGGCCCGGTGAACGCGATCAGGCCGTGTTCGGCGGGCAGCGCCAGTGCGCGCTCGAGCGCCAGCAGCGCGACCGCGGACCCGGTTCCCGGCGTCATCGGCCGAAGCGCTCCTCGAGCGCGAGCGGGCGTTCGCGGCACGCATCGGCGTACGCGCAGTAGCGGCACGCATCAGGATCGTCGGTTGCGGGAAACGCGGCGAGCGTCCCGCTCGCCAGCTCGCCGGCGAGCGCGATCATGCGCTCGCGCGCGCGCTCGAGTTCGCCGACGGCGATCTCGCCGACCGGACCGCGGCTGCGCGGCGCCCGTGATGTCGTCACCACTTCGAGCTCCACCGGCGCGACGTCGAGCAGCGCATCCTTCAGCGGCACGAGCGCCAAGCGCGTGACGACGTCGCCCGCCGCGGTTCGCGCCCAGTAGTAGAACGGCAGCTGGAACTCGCGGAACGCGCGCACTTCGGCCAAGTACTCTTCGGCGCTCGTCGCGATCGAGCCGGTCTTGTAGTCGACGACGGTCACGGTGCCCGTGCGATCGTCGCGATCGAGCCGGTCGATGTAGCCGATGAAGCGGTGGCCACCAAGCTCGACGTCGGCTTGCGTTTCGCGGCCGATCACCTCGAACGGCGCGCGGCGCGCGCGCTCGAGCAGCCATGCGAGGTACTTCTTCGCCGTACGCCGCGCTCTGCGCTTCTGCAGCTCGAATTCGACCGGTGCGTCGAAACGCGTGCGGTGACGGTCGAACGCGGTGACGACGCAGTAGTCCAAGAACGACGCGAGCGCGCCGACGTCGACACCGTCGAAGCGTGCGTGCACGGCGTGAAAGTCCTCGAGCGCCGCGTGGAATGCGATGCCGTAGAACGAGGCCGAAGAACCGCGGTCCTCGACGGCGGCGCAGGCGTAGCGAAACCACCATTTGCGCGCGCACTCGGCGTACGCGTTGAGCGACGACGCGCTGAACGAGAGCTTGCGCGTCACGACCGGCGCGGGCGGCTCGTCCTCGACCGCCGCGGCGGGCTCGACGCCGTCGAGCGCAGGTGCGCGCCGCGACGCGCCGGCGAGTTCGGCGTCGATCTCGGCGATGAAGTCGCGCGCCTCCCACGGCTCGGCGAAGGCGCGCGCAGCGTCGAAGTCGCCGGCGATCCGTTCGAGCGCCGCGTTCGCAGCCTGCCCTGAGCTTGTCGAAGGGTCGTCGAACGGGAAGGCGGCGGCGATCGCGGCGAGCAGGCTCCGGGCCGAGGCGTCCGGCGTCTTGTAGGCGGCGGTGACGGTGCCGAGCGCGTGCGCGAAGCGGGTCGCGTCGGCGGTGCCGCCGCGCGCGATCACGTCGAGCACGTTCTCGCGCTCGCCGGCGGCCGCGAGCAGCGTTCGAGCGTCGTCCGCGCGCACGCCGCTCTGCGGCGTCACCAGCGCGCGCCGTGCGTCCGCGTCGCTTTGCGACGCGGCATAGCGCAGCAGCGCCGTCACCCCGTCGACGGCGGCGAGATCGATCGCGGGCGGCGGCGACGGTTCGGCGACTTCGAACGCAAGGCCGGCTTCGACGGCGAGGCGCCGCCAGGCGAACGCATCGTCCGGGTTCGCGAGCAGGCCGGCGTCGACGGCCAGCGTCTCGCCCTCCAGCGCGGGCCGTGCAGCGACCGCCTGCCGGAGCGCGCTGCGCACGTCGATCGCATCGGCGAATGCGACCAGCGTGCGCACGTGCTGCGCAAGCGTTTCGAACGCGGCCGGTATCGCGCCGTCGTCGACGGCGTCGAGCACGCGCGCTGCGAACGAGGCGCTGGCGCGGACGTGCGGCGGCAAAACGACGTCTTCACGCGTCGCCGCGATGCGCCGTACGATCGCCCGCCGTTCGCCTTCGCGCAGGACGCGCCGCCGGACCAACCGCGCCAGAAACGCGGCCGGCGCTTCACCGTGCGCGCTGGGCAGGCTGCGTTCGTCGACGACGCTGGGCACGCTAGGAGATATTCGGTTGCGCCCCCGGCGGTGCCCCCTTCGTCAGCGCACCCTCAGCGAGAACGACGTGGGGACCGCGCGCTCGCCGTTCTGCACCACCGGGTCGGCGCGAACGACGACGGTGCGCAACGTCGGCGAGTCGATGGTCACGCGCAGGGCGGCGACGCCGTTGTGGATCTTCACGTCGTACGCATTGTCGGACTCGACGTCGCCGTGCTTCACCCGATCGAGGAACTCGCCGCCGTCGGGCTGGTCGGTCGCCACGAAGGTGCAGCCCTGGCTCACGCAGGTGAAGATCACGTGGAAGAATTCCTTGCGCTGGGGCTGGGAAGGGATTCGCACGACGAGCGCTGCCGGGAACCCCGCTTCGTAGAGCCGCTTTCCGTTCGCGACGTAGGCGTGCGCGCTCTGTCCGTCGCCGGAGACGATCATTGCGCGCACGACCCGCACCGGCTCGGTGGTCGCGTGGGTCGCCGGCTGCGCCGCGTTCGTGGTCGCGGCAAGCGTGAGGGTCGAGGCGGCGAGAACGACGGCGGCGCGCAACCTACGCGACGGCCGAGGCGTCCGGCGGCGTCTCCTCGGCGCGCCAGGTGACGCGCGGCGGGATCAAGCGGGCGTCGACGCGGTCGATGTGCTCGCGCGCCAGCCCGATCAGTCCGGCGATTGTCGCATCGGAGAGCGGGGTCGGCTCGAGTCCGAGCGAGCGCAAGTTCGTGTTGACGCAGTTGTAGTAGTGCTCTTCGCGCTCGACGCGCGGGTTGGCAAGATGCGCGATCCCGCATGCCAGTCCGTGCTCGCGCGCGACCCGCGTCACGCGCTCGGCGAGCTCTTTGACCGCGAACATCTCGGTGAACTGGTTGAAGACGCGGTACTCGCCGCGCTTCGCCGGGTGCTCGAGCGCGATCTCGATGCAACGCACCGTGTCGCGGATGTCGAGGAAGGAGCGCGTCTGACCACCGCGGCCGTAGACGGTCAACGGATGGCTGAGTGCGGCCTGGACGCAGAACCGGTTGAGCACCGTGCCGAAGACGTGGTCGTAGTCGAAGCGGTTGACCAGTGCCGGCGAGAGCGCCGTCTGCTCGGTCGACGTGCCGTAGACGACACCCTGATTGAGGTCGGTGGCGCTCAAGCCCCAGACGCGGCAGGCGAAGAAGATCTGGTCGCTGTCGCTGACCTTCGTGAGATGGTAGAACGAGCCGGGTTGTTTGGGATACGGCAGCGTGTCGCTGCGGCCGTTGTGCTCGATCGTGATGAAGCCTTCCTCGACGTCGATGTTCGGCGTCCCGTACTCTCCCATCGTGCCGAGCTTGACCAAGTGCGCGCTGGGCGCGTTCTCGTGCAGCGCCCACAGCACGTTCATGTTCCCGACCGTGTTGTTGATGTGCGTGCGCACCGAGTGGTCGCGATCGATCATCGAGAACGGCGCGCTGCGCTGCTGGCCGAAGTGCACGACCGCGTCCGGAGCGTTCTCGCGCACGACGCGGCAGAGCGGCGCGTAGTCGGTGACGTCGAGCTCCTCGAAACGAATCGTGCGCCCGGTGACGCGTGACCATTCGTCGATGCGACGCCGCGTCGACGCGATCGGCACGAGCGAGTCGAGACCGAGTTCGCGGTCCCACGCGCGTCGCGCCAGGCTGTCGACGATCGTCACGTCGTGGCCGCGGCTGGACAGGTACAGCGACGTCGCCCATCCGCAGTAGCCGTCGCCGCCGATCACCAGCACCTTCATCGTTTCAGTTTTCCTCATTCAATTGGAAGATGCGGCAGAGTCGCTCGACGTGCGCACCGAGCCGGTGATCCTCCGCACGCGCTCGGGCGGCCGAAGAGAAGCTGGACCAGGTCGCCTCGTCCAAGATCGCGCGGATCGCGCCGGCAAGGGCGACCTCGTCGCCGCGGCGCACGGCGATCCCGGCGCCGTCGATCCAATCGGCGATCCCACCGACCCCGTACGCGACCGCAGGGCGTCCGCGCGCCTGCGCCTCGATGCCGACCAGACCGAACGGTTCCGGCCACAGCGACGGCACCGCGACCGCGTCGGCACCGTCGATCGCCGCGCGCAGCTCGTCCGCCGAGAGCTTGCCGCGCCACTCGACAGCGATCCCGTCCCGGGCCGCCTGCGCCCGGGCCTCGCGCTCTTCCGCCTCGCCCTCCCCGGCGACGACGAGGCGCGGCCGTTCGCCGGGCGACAGCTTCGCCAGCGCGCCCAGGAGCGACCGCAGACCCTTGCGCGGGGTCAGCCGCGACGCGAACAGCAGGGTGCGCGCGCTGGGACGCGGCGCGGTTGCGGGCGCGAACGCGGCATCCGGGAGCGGCGGCGGCGTGACCGCGACGCGAGACGCGTCGACCCCGTTCACCTCGCAGGTCGCACGCATGTGCGTGCTCGAGACGAGCAGACCGTCGGCCCGGGCGATGCGGTCGCGCACGGCCTCACGTGCGGCGATCCGGCGAAACGACGACGGACGCGGGCCGTTGACGCAGCCGCGGACCAACACGGCGCCGCGGCATGCGGCGCCCATCGCCGCGGAGCAGGGTCCCTCGAACTGCGGGTAGACGCGGTCGCCGGTCGGGCAGAACGCGCGATGGTCGTGGATCCGGACGAACCAGCGTTCCGCGTGCGCGCGGACCGCATCGAGCACCGCGGTGTCGAAGACGCTCGCGGTGACCACGACGTCGGGCGGATTACGCCGCAACTCCTCGGCCACCGCGCGCGCGGCATCCGCCGAGGGCGCACCGTCTTCGTCGGCCCAACGGATCTCGCGCGCGCTCGCGCCGAACTGCGACGTGTTTTCGACCTCGCGGGCGAGGAGACGAACGTGTACGCCGCGCGCACCGAGTGCCGGCAGCACGGTCTCCCAGTACCGCTCAGCGCCCCCTACGTCAGCAGCCCGATCGCAGAGCACGGTCACGGCGCTCATTAGGACCTTCGTACCCGTGTAGTCTGTGAAAAGGCTGAGAGGTGGCGGTTTCCTCAGCCGCGCTTAATCAGCAGAAGCACGCGCGGCGACGCGATCGCGGCCGCTCCGTAGATCCCGCTGCCGGTCCGCAACGAGAGCGCGGCTTGGGGCCCGCTGGCGAGGACGACGGCGCGCTCCACCGCATCCGCGCCGAAGAGATCGGGCTCGGTGCGAAGGATGCGTGCGAGATCGACCAAGGCGACGGCGGTCGTTCCGATGACGAGCACGCGCTGGCCCGCGTACGCGAGCACGACCCGCGGCACTTCCGACGTGTCGCCGCCGAACGACGGGAAGACGCCGCCGGGGGCGACGACGTACGGTCCGATGCCGGTCACCGTCGCGCCCTCGAGTGGAAGCGTCACGTCGCCGCCGGCGGTCACAGCGGCCGCCACCAGCGCATCGCTCGACGTCGCGTCGGCGAGCCGGGCCGTGAACCCGTCGATCGACAGGTTCGCGACCGTCGCGCAGACGCGCCCGCCGAAGACGGGGCCGGTGAACGCGAACACGCTCGCCCGACCGATCCCGCCGAGGGTCGCCTCCCGGC
Organism: Vulcanimicrobiota bacterium; assembly: GCA_003168375.1. Classification (GTDB taxonomy): domain Bacteria; phylum Vulcanimicrobiota; class Vulcanimicrobiia; order Vulcanimicrobiales; family Vulcanimicrobiaceae; genus Vulcanimicrobium; species Vulcanimicrobium winogradskyi. The sequence continues at coordinate 153,530 of PMSI01000001.1, read as the reverse complement.
GTTCGCAGGCGGCAGCCGGCGTCGCGGTCTGCGCGTAAGCCGGCGGTGCGCCCAGGGCGACGACGAGGACGGCGATCGCGAGACTCGCGATGCGCATCACGCGAGTCGACGTTCGCCGGCGAAGAGTGCGTTTGCCCGCGCGACGTCCTCGACACGATCGACGTTGAGCGCGACCTGCGGATGCGTGCAGCGCACCGCGCCGACGTGGGCGGCGAGCAGCTTCGACGCGCGGCGCTCGGCGTGTTCGATCGCGAGCCGGCCGATCGCGAAGCGCGCCATCGTGTCCCAACCGAACAGCCCGGCCAAGCGCAGCGGCGACTTGCGCGCCCGGCCCAGCGCCTCGAGGAAGGTGCTCAAGCGCGGCAGGACGCGAGGGCGCAGCGCGACGAGGCCGCCGCCGCAGTATTGCCCGTCGCGCATCCGCGCCCACGTGTGCGGGAACTCGGGGTAGACCGGCTCGTGGTAGCGCCGCTCCAGGCAAGCGTAGGCAACGTCGAGATTGCGGGCGATCACCGCGTCGACGAACTCGTCGACGGCCGGCGCGTCGAGCGCCGGGAGATCGGAGGCCGCGACGACGACGATCGCGTCCTCGGTGAAGCCGAGCATCCCAGAGCGCAAGCTCTCCAGCATCTTCGCGCCGTCGCCGCGGACCTCGCTCGCGCCGGCCAGCGCCGGATGCGCGGCCGCCGCGGGCGGCGCGACGGCGACGATCCGGTCGATGCGCGAGGAGGCGCGCAGGCCGTCGATCGTGCGCTGCACCAGCGGGACCCCGCCGACGCGCACGAACGCCTTGTTCGGGGCACCTGGCTCGAGCGCCGCGACGGCGTCGGGCCCACCGCCTGCGAGCACGATCGCGTCGACGGCGCTCACGCCGGCGGACCGCCGCGCAGCGAGGACCGCGAAGGATTCGCCTTTGGCGAATCCACCCATTTGCCGCTCGTCGCGAACGGGACGACCTGCACGGACGTCCCGGCCGGAGCGCGCAGCCGATCGGCGAACGCGCGCGCATCGCCCTCGAACTCGAAGAGCGCGAAGCACGCGCCGCCCGACCCCGAGAGCATCGCGCGGCCGGGCGCGCCGGCCGCCTCGAGCGCGACGAGCGCCGCGTCGACCGGCTGATATGCGGCTCGGACGACCGGCTCGAAGTCGTTCGTCATCGTCGCCAGGACGGTCGCGAAGTCGCCGCGCTGCAGCGCCTCACCGCAGGCCAGCGTCGCCGACCCGCTGCGCGGCCGCGCCGGTACGGGAGCGGCGGCGCGCACCGCCGCCAACGCCTCGTACGCGCGCCTGGTCGCGACGTGCGCGCCCGGGACGAGGAGCACGATCCACCAGGGCGGTGCCGCGCCGAGCGCGGTCACCCGTTCGCCGGTCCCTTCGACCAGCGCCGGCCCGTCGACCAGGAAGAACGGCACGTCGGAACCGAGCGCCCGCGCGTCGGCGATCCAATCGCGTTCGCCGGCGTCGCCGAAGGTGCCGTCCATCGCCGCGCGCAGCACCGCCGCGGCATCGCTCGAACCGCCGCCCAGCCCGGCACCGGCCGGGACGCGCTTGCGCAGCGTGACCGCGAGCGGCGCGGCAGCCTGTCCGAGCCGGGCGAGCGCGCGGATGACGAGGTTGTCCGCGGCGAGCGACGGCGGATCGCACGCGAACGTGAACCGCTCGCCCGGTGCGAACTCCAGCTCGTCGGCGAGCCCGATCGGCACCATCACGCTGCGCAGCGCGTGGAACCCGTCCTCGCGCCGCGCTAGGATCTCCAGCGTGAGGTTGATCTTTGCGGGGGCTCTCACGCGCACCGGGGTTCGTCGCTCGCCCACTCTTCCCCGGAGCCGCAGAAGGCGGCGCGTGCCGCCCTCGTGTAACGGGGTCACGCCGTGGGACCCACCTTTGATGCGCAGCGCAACGAGTTCAGCGCGTACGTCCTCCGCGAGGAGGAGACACCGTTCGGGCTGACGCTCGGCAACTTCAAGACGTTCGCGACCTCGACGCCCAAGGGCGGTATCCGCGGCCTGTGGGACGCCGACACCGATCAGATCATCTTCGGCGCGCATCAAGTCGCCTATCGTGCCGGCGGCGGCGAGACGCTGTTCCCGCAGCAGATCGTCCGCGAGTTCACCTTCTTGCCCTACGCGCAGATCGCCGAGTTCGCGATCGCGCGCGATCTGCACGTCACCGAGGCGTTCTACGTCCCGCACGGACCGCGGCACGACCGGCTGGTGTCGTTCGTCGTCGAGATCACCGTGCACAACGCGGCCTCGACGGCGGCGAGCGTCCGGATCTTCCCCTGGGCGCTGCTGATCGGGCAGCGCTTCTACGGGGAACCCGAGAAGCAGGTTCGCGCCAGCGCCGGCGAGCGCTTCATCCGCTCCTACGGCGAAGAGTCGGGCTGGGTCCGTTGGTGGGGCGGCTCGCGCACGCCGAGCGCGGTCGTCGTCGGGCTGCGCGAGCAATCCTTGCTCAAAGGGATGAAGAACGGGACGCTCGACGCCGGCGATCACCTGGGCGAGATCACGCCGAACCTTGCCGAGTTCGCGTCGAGCCGCATCTTCGGAGCGTTCGAGTACCGCCTCGAGATCGCAGCGGGCGAACGCGAGTCGCTGCGGCTCGCCGTCGTCTTTCACAAGGACGGCGACGACCGTTCGAAGCCGGTGCTCGAGCAGCTGCTGCACGATCCGGACGCGCTTTCGGCGACCGAACGGTACTACGCGGAGAAGCTCGCCGACGCGCGCCTGTTCACGCCCTCGCCGGTGATCAACCGCGGCGTGGTGTGGGCGAAGACGAACATGCTGCGGGTGGTGAAGGAATATCCGCAGGGCTGGGGATCGACCAACTCGCCGCCGTCCGACATCCTGGTCTCGCGCGACACCTCGTGGTTCGTCCACGGCTACGACTATTTCATGCCGCAGTTCTCGCGCGACGCGATCGAGCTGTTCAACCGGTTCCTCGAACCGAGCGGCCAGGTGGTCGAGTACGTGCGCGGCGTCAACGGATACAAAACCGCGTACGATCTCAACATCAACGACGATACGCCGCTGCACATCATCGCGATCCTGCATCACTACAACGCGACGCTCGACGACGAGTGGCTGCGCGGCGTCTTCCCGCTGGTCGTGAAGATCGCGGACTACATGCTGACGCAGCGCGACGCCAACGGCTTGGTCTTCTGCAAGGCCGGCGGCGTCGACATGTTCGGGATCACGTCGTGGCGCAACATCATCCCGTACTATACGCTCGACGGCGCGGTGACCGAGATCAACGCGGAAGCGTATTTTGCGCTCGAGGCGAGCGCGCGTCTCGCCGCCGTCGTCGACGACGGGGAGGCATGGGAACGGTTCTCGCGTGAGGCCAGCGCGCTCCGCCAAGCGATGCTCGCGAAGCTGTTCAACGCCGACACGTCCGCGTTCGTGCTGAACTACGACAAGGACGACAACTTTCAGGACAACTTCACCGCGGATGAGGTATTCCCGGTGCTCTTCGAGGTCGCCGAGCCGCCCGCGCGCCGCGCGATCCTCAAACGGCTGGCCGAACCTGATTTCACGACGCCGGTCGGGCTGCGCACGATCTCGACCGCCGACGCGTGGTACTTTCCGTCGCACGGCTTCGGCCTGCTCGGAGGGGTCTGGCCCGACCTCACGCTCTGGTTCGCCGTCGCGCTGGCGCGCAACGGGGCGCACGCCGAGGCGGCGCACTGGCTCGAAGCGGTCTATCAGACGATGGAGGCCGGCGCGCCGCGGAATACCGTCCCCGGGCAGTTCGCCGAGTGGTTCGACGGTGGTTCGCTGACGAATCGCGGCATGTACCTCTCGCCCTGGACCGGTGCAAAATACCTTTGGGCGGTCGCCGAGACGGTCTGCGGGCTCGACGGTTACCGCACCAGCGGCCGGCCGCACATCGCGCCGCTGCTCCCGCCCGATTGGACGTGGACCGCCGCCGTGCGTGTCCACTGGGGCGGGCGGCGCCACAGCTATGTGGTGGACGCCGAGCGCAAGATCATCGTCGGCGACATGGACTTCGCCTCCGCCGACGAGCCGTACCGCGTGTACTTCGCGGGCCACGACGTCTCGGACGAGATCCGCACCTCGCCGGTTGAGGTCGGCGCGGTCGCGTTCGAGGACGAGCGCGGAGCCGTCCTGATCTATCTCTGCAACGATCGCGAGCGCGCCCGCGACGTGACGGTCGAGTTCCGCGGCCACTCACACCGGCGCCGCGTCGAGGCCGGCCGGATGCTGGAGATCCGGATCGGCGAGCCGGTGCTGGTCGATGCGATGCCGATCCACGGCGGCCGAGAGGCGGCGGCCCCGGTCTGACGAACCCGCCGTCCGTGCCGCCTAGCCGCCGCCCCGGGCTGTCCGCGCTGCTGGTCGCGGGTGCCGTCGTGCTCCTCGTCTCGATCGTGATCGGCCAGAAGCTGGGCGACCGGGTCTTGCTGCAGACCGAGCGCCGCACGATGACCGTCGGTTCCCAGGTGACCGCCGTCCCCGAAGCCGATTCGGGGAACCACGGTGAGCTGAAGAACTGGAAGCGCCTCCAGGTCGTCTCGGTCGCGACCGACCCGGCGTTTCCGGATCCGCGCGTCACCCGTCCGCCGGCGCCGCCGCCGCCTCCGATGACGCCGCGCCCGACGCCCACGCCCCCGCCTCGGGCGCGCGGGATCTATACCTCGCCGCCGCTCCCGATCCCGATCGTCTCCCATGAGCCGGGCGTGACCGAGCCGGAGCTGTCGACGCCCCCGCCCGAGGTCCCGCCGCAAACCCCGTAGCGGCCCTCCGGGCCACAATCTCGAATTGTCATCATTGTCCGCATTGATGGCGGGCGATGCGAGCAGGACAATGGAGCGGATATGAACGGACAGGCGACGGGGACCGAGACCGTCAAGCGCGGGCTCGCGCAGATGCTGAAGGGCGGCGTCATCATGGACGTCGTCACGCCGGAGCAGGCGAAGGTCGCCGAAGAGGCCGGCGCCGTCGCGGTGATGGCGCTCGAACGGATCCCGGCCGACATCCGGGCCGACGGCGGCGTGGCGCGGATGAGCCACCCGGCGCTGATCGAGCGCATCATGAAGGCCGTCACGATCCCGGTGATGGCGAAAGTGCGGATCGGCCACATCGGCGAGGCGCGGCAGCTTCAAGCGCTCGGCGTCGACTACATCGACGAATCAGAGGTGCTGACGCCGGCCGACGACCTGTACCATCTCGACAAAGCCGGTTACACCGTGCCGTTCGTCTGCGGCGCGCGGAATCTCGGCGAGGCGCTGCGGCGGATCGCCGAAGGCGCGGCGATGATCCGCAGCAAGGGCGAGGCGGGTTCGGGCAACATCGTGGAAGCGGTGCGCCACATGCGCGCGATCCGCGACGGCATCGTCGAGCTGAGCGTCGCACCGCGCGAAGAGCTGGTCGCGCGCTCGCGCGATCTGGGCGCTCCGCTCGAGCTGGTTCGCGAGGTCGCGGCCAACAAGAAGCTGCCGGTCGTGCTGTTCTGCGCTGGCGGCGTGTCGACGCCCGCCGACGCCGCGCTGATGATGGAGCTCGGCGCCGAAGGGATCTTCGTCGGCAGCGGGATCTTCAAGTCGACGGACCCGGCCGCGTTCGCGCGCGCGATCGTCGATGCGACGACGCACTGGCAGGACGCGGACGTCGTGCTCAAGGCGCACACGTCGATCCCGGAAGCGGCCAAAGCGATGGACGGACTCGACATTCGCCAGCTCGCCGAACACCAGTTGATGGCGTCGCGCGGCAATTAACGTGCGAACGCCGCACGTCGGCGTTCTGGCGCTGCAGGGTGATGTCGTCGAGCACGTGCACGCACTCGAGCGAGCGGGTGCCGATGTCATCGAAGTGCGCACGCCCGCGGACCTCGAGCGCGTCGATGCGCTGGTCGTCCCGGGCGGCGAATCGACGACGGTGATCCGTCTGCTCGGTCGGTTCGGCCTCACTCAGCCGATCGTCGAGCGCGTGCGCGGCGGGATGCCGTTCTGGGGAACCTGCATGGGGATGATCGTCGCGGCCCACGACGTCGCCGATCTCGAACAGGACACCCTCGACTTGATCGACGTGACCGTGCGCCGCAACGCGTTCGGCCGTCAGGTCGACTCGGCGGAGGTGCCGCTCGCCATTCCCGCGCTCGGCGACGCGCCGTTCCCGGCGGTGTTCATCCGCGCGCCGTGGATCGAGCGGACCGGCCCGGCGGTCGAGACGCTGGCCGAACGCGACGGTCACGGCGTGATGGTCCGGCAAGGCAACGTCCTGGGCACCTCATTCCACCCCGAACTGACGGGCGACGACCGGGTGCACGCGTACTTCCTGAGCATGATGGCGGACGCCTAACTCGAAGCAAGCGCTCCATGACAGCAGATGACGGGTACCTCATCGTCGCTTTGTGCGGCTTGGTGCTCACGCGCGCCGGTTTCGCCGGCCTCACGACCGCGTACATGGACCGCAACGCCACGGGGCAACGCTGGCAGTTCGTCCAATCCGGCGGCGACTGGATCATCCTCGCCGTGGGAGAGGAGGGCTCGCTGGTGAGCGACGGTGACGGCAACCTGAGCCTCGCCTACGCCAACGAGCAGGTGCCGCATTGGAACATCGCCGTCGTCGACAGCGGGCTGACCTTCGACGCCCTCCAGGATCTGCTCACGCCCGGGTTCGCGACGATCGACTCGATCGACCGCAGCCTGCTGGCAGGAGCCTCCACGGCATATGCGTTCCGGCCGACGTTCGATTACGACCGTAACCTCAACGTTCTCGGGGACGGACCGTACAATCCGGGCAACCCGGTCGCCGCGTTTCGCGGCTGGAGCGGCGGGGCGAACAACGAGATATGGCTCGTGCTGGCCGCCGCGGGTCAACCGAGGCCGAATCTCCCCGGCGGGTAGGCGCCCGGGTCCGGCGACGAGGTAAACACCGAGCGGCGAAGCGAAGCGTGAGGGACCGTCATGACGCGCGGCACGCTCGCACCGAGATCCAGGCCATCTGAGTGGAACGACTCTTGCAGTTGGTTCCCCACCCCCTCGCGTCCCCGTCCTCCATCCGAAGCGAGCCACGTCCTGTGACTCGCTTCTTGCATTCCGCCGCCGATTGCGACCCCGGCCCGCGCTCGCCCCGGGAGAGATCGTGAACGACGTCCTCGTCCTGAACTTCACCTACGAGGCGCTGAATATCACCTCGTTCCAGCGGGCCGTGAAGCTGCTGTTCTCCGGCAAGGCGGAGATGGTGCACCGGCGCGACGACGTGATCAAGTCGACGAGCTACGAGATGCGGCTGCCGTCGATCATCCGGATGCTGTACTACATCAAGCGCCCGATGCAGAAGGTCGCTCTCACCAAGAAGAACGTGCTGCTGCGCGACGACTACACGTGCCAGTACTGCGCGATCAAAGGCGAGCGGATGATGACGGTCGACCACGTCCTGCCGAAGAGCAAAGGCGGGCCGTCGACCTGGGAGAATCTCGTCTGCGCGTGCATGCGCTGCAACAACCGCAAGAACAACCGTACGCCCGAGCACGCCAACATGCGGCTCAAGCGCAAACCCAAAGCGCCGAAGTACATCCCCTGGATCCGCGTCAAACGCAACACGCTCCCGGGCGAGTGGCACCAGTTCTTGTTCCTCTACAACGTCTCGATCGAAGAGCGGGTAGAAGTCTAACCTAGCCCGGGTCCGTACCGCTTCGGCGCCCGGCGTGCTATACTCGCTCGCGTTGTGAAGCCCCCGGAGCCCAGGGCCGCGGCCTTGGACCAGACGCGCGCGCCGTACTTTGCGGCCCTGCTCGACTACGTCGATGCGGGCGTGATCCCGTTCCACACACCCGGCCACAAGCAGGGGATCGGGATGGAGCGGGCGTTCCGCGACTTCGTCGGCGACAACGTCCTGGCGATCGACCTCACGCAGATCCGCGGGTTGGACGATCTGCTGCAACCCGAAGAAGCGCTCGTCGAGGCGCAGGAGCTGGCGGCGGAGTGCTTCGGCGCGCAGCAGTCGTTCTTCCTGATCAACGGGTCGACCAGCGGCAACCAGTGCATGATGATGGCCGCGCTCAACCCGGGCGACAAGCTCGCGATCCCGCGCAACTCGCACAAGAGCGCGATGGGCGGCCTCATCATGTCGGGCGCGACGCCGGTCTGGATGCAGCCCGAGGTCGACGAGGCGCTGCACATGGACCACACGGTGACGCCGGAGACCGTGCGCGCCACGCTGCGGCGCGATCCCGACGTCAAGGCGATCTACGTCGTCTCGCCGACGTACTACGGCGTCGCGGCGGACCTCGAGGCGATCGTCGCGATCGCTCACGAGCACGACATCCCGGTGCTGGTCGACGAGGCGTGGGGTCCGCACTTTCACTTCCACCCAGCGCTCCCGCTCTCCGCGATGCAAGCCGGCGCCGACATCTGCATCAACTCGACCCACAAGATGCTCGGCTCGATGTCGCAGACCGCGATGCTGCACGTGCAGGGGAACCGCATCAAGCTCGACCGTTTGAAAGCGGTCTACAAGCTGTTCCTCTCGACCTCGCCGAACCTCGTGCTCGTCGCCTCGCTCGACGTCGCGCGCCGGCAGATGGCGCTCGACGGTCCGGCGCTCCTCTCGCGCACGATCGAGATCGCGAACGAGGCGCGCCGCCAGCTCAACGAGATCACCCGCGTCTACTGCTTCGGTGAAGAGCAGGAAGGCCGTCCCGGCGTCTTCGATCTCGATCCGACCAAGATCACGATCACGGTGAAGAATCTCGGCTACACCGGCTACGAGGCCGAAGAGATCTTGCGCCGCCGTTACAACGTGCAACTCGAGCTGGCCGACCTCTTCAACGTCGTCGCGCTCTACACGATCGGCACGACGACCGAGGCATCGGACGCGCTCGTGCACGGCGTGCGCGAGCTCGCGCGCGAAGACCGGCCGGTCGACATCTTCTCACCGTCGGGCGTGCTCGAGCGGCGCATGAACACCGGCACCTACAAGCTGCCGTCGATCCCGCCGATCCGGCTCGTCCCGCGCGACGCATTCCTCGCCGCGACCGAGTTCGTCCCGTTCAAGCTCTCCGCCGGGCGCATCTGCGCCGAGGTGATCACGCCGTATCCGCCCGGTATCCCGGTGCTCTCGCCCGGCGAAGAGATCACGCCGGAGATCATCGACTACCTGACGCTGGAGAAGAAGGCCGGCGTCAAGATGCAAGGCCCCTACGACGACGAGCTGAAGTTCATCCGCGTCGTTCGATGATGGTTCTCGGTGTACGATATTCCCGATCCGCCGGCGATTTCGAGCTGACGAACCCGATCGAAAACCGCGTCGACGCAGCAGTGCGCTCGGTCTGCCGTCGCTACGCCGGCGCGGACCCGGCTCGGCAGGCCCGTTGGCGCATCGACATCGCCGACGAGTACTGGACCCTTTGGGCGTTCGCACGGCGCAACGCTGTCTTCGCGCTTCGCGCGGCCGACGCCGAGCCGTACATCATCGATGGCTTGACCGCCGTCGCGATGATCCATGCGCCACGCGTCGATCCGCGCGATCGGAACCGGCCGATGCCGCTGCTCCAGTACGCGGCCGTCTCGCGGGGACTCGATGCCGCGCGACTCTTCGAACGCGCCGCGCACGATGCCGCTCCGGAGATGGCGGAATTGCTGCGCGACTTCAGTGCCCTGCCGGTACGGGGCCTTCGCACCTGGTGTTACGCGGTCGTGCAAACTGACGCTGGTCCCGGCTTCGTCGAACAGGGCTCCGATCCGTACGACCCGACCGTCGAGCTCGATCGTATTGCGCTGGGAATCGCCGACGTCATCGGCGCCGACGAACGATATCGCGTGAGTGACGTGAGCCTCGGGTCATTGCTTCCACCCGTGTGGCTTCAGGGGATCGACAGGGCGGAGCTCGGGCGGGCGTTGGCGGCCACGCGTGCGGGCGCGACGATCCGCGCCGACCTCCGCGCAGACATTGCGGGCGACCTCGAAGCCGCGCGCGGGATCATGGTCTTTCTCATCGAGCTCCGCGATGAAGCCGCGGCGGCGTCGCTGGCGCGCATCGCGGAAGCGAAGCGCAGCGTTCCGAGCGAGATCGCGATCCTCGGCGTGTCTGCCGGCGTGCTGTTTGCTCTGTTGGTCGCGCGATCGTTCGTGCAGGGCGTACCGCCGCTTGAGACGGCGAACAGCGTCGGGCGGTTCGCTGCGGGTATCGCCGAGGTCTTGACGGCCCACCTGGTCTCGTGACGGTCGCCGCTCACCCGAACGGGTGATGCGGGTGCGCGCCGCGCGGCGTACGATCGCGGCATGGCTACCGAAACCGGCGCGCTCGTCGCGCTTTCAAACGATCTTGCCGCGACCGTCGAGCGCGTCGCCGCGGGGGTCGTCGCGGTCGAAGCACGCTCGCGGATCGGGTCAAGCGGGTTTTTCATCCGGCCCGACCTCATCCTGACCGCCGACCATGCGCTCGAGAGCGACGAGGTCGAGATCGTTCGCGCCGGCGGGACCGCCGAACCGGCGACGATCGTCGGGCGCGATCCGTCGACCGACCTTGCGCTGCTCCGCGTGACGAGTCCCGGGACGCCGCTCGAGTTCGCCGCCCCCGAGGCGCTGCGCGTCGGCGCGATCGCGCTCGCGGTGGCGCGCGACGACGACGGCGATCTCGCGGCGTCGATGGGCGTGATCAGCGCCGTCGGCGGCGCGTGGCGCACCTGGCAGGGCGGCGACGTCGACCGCTTCGTTCGCCCCGACCTCTCGCTGTATCCGCGCTTCTCGGGGAGCCCGCTCGTCGACGTCGGCGGCCGCGTCTTCGGCCTGAACACTGGCGGCCTCTCGCGCCGCCAAGTCGTGACCGTCCCGGCGACGACGATCGAGCGCGTCGTCGATGCGCTCCTGACGCGCGGCGGACGGATCCCGCGCGGTTACCTCGGCGTCGCGCTGCAAGCAGTTGCGGGCGGTGCGATCGTGCTGGGCGTCGAGCCCGGCAGTCCCGCCGACCACGGCGGGCTGATCGTCGGCGATATCATCGTCGCGATCGGCGGCGCGCGCGTCGAGGACGCCGACGACGTGCACGCGCGGCTCGGATCGGGAACGGTCGGGACGGAACTCGCCGTCGACGTGTTGCGCGGCGGTTCGCCGAAATCGCTGCGCGTGACGGTCGGCGACCGTCCCGCGGACGACTAGGGCATGCCGATAAACGCGATCGAGAACGATCTCGAAGCGCTGACGGAGCGCTTGCGCGCGAGTACCGTCGCCGTGCGGCTCGGGCGCGACGGCGCGGGCTCGGGCGTGATCTGGTCGAGCGACGGCACGATCGTGACGAACGCGCACGTCGCGAGCCGCCCGCAGGCCGAGATCGTGCTGAGCGACGGACGGCGCTTCACCGGACGGGTAGAGCGCCGCGACGTGCAGCGCGACCTCGCGCTGCTCCGCATCGACGCCGGCGACCTGCCGGCCGCAGCGGTCCGCGATCCCGCCGGGCTCCGTGTCGGCGAGGTGCTGGTCGCGGTCGGACATCCGCTGGGAATCCCGAATGCCGTGACGATGGGGATTGCGCACGCGACCGTCGGCGACGCCGGCCGCCGGTTCGTCCAGGCCGACCTGCTGCTCGCACCGGGGAACTCCGGCGGTCCGCTCGCCGACGCGAGCGGCCGGGTCGTCGGGATCAACAGCATGGTCGTCGGCGGGCTCGCGCTCGCCGTCCCCAGCGATGACGTCCAGCGTTTTACCGGTGCGCAGCGCGAACCGTCGCTGCTCGGCATCCGGCTGGTGCCCGCCCGGCTACGCGACGGGCGCGTTGCGCTCGCCGTCGTCGAGCTCGAACGCGGCGGGCGCGGCGAACGCGCCGGACTGATCGTCGGCGACGTCGTGCTGGCTCGCGACGCGGGGCGGCTGCGCTTCGCGACCGTGCTCGACGTCCTGCGCGGCGGCGTTCGGATCGCCGTGCCGGTCCCGCCGGAAATCGCGGGGACGCGCGCTGCCTGACCGCGCGCGGGTCGCGATCGACGCCGGCGACGCGGCGCGCGAGCGGCTCGCGCGCCTGCTCGGCGATCGCGTCGAGCTGGTTCCGCTCGAGGCCGCCGACGCGGTCGTGCGTGACGCCGTCGGCGCCCGCGAGGCGCTGGCAGCGGTCGCCCAAGGTTTCACCGTTCCGACGATCCTGCTGGTCGACGATCCGCACGCCGAGATCTCGCTCGCCGCCCTGCGTGCCGGCGCGGCGGCGGTGCTGGCGCGCCAGAGCGAAGCGCGCGAACTGCTCGCAGCGCTGGACGCGATCGCCGCCGGACTCGTCGTGCTCGACGGCTCGTTGCGCGACTCGCTCGCGCCCGCGGCGACGGCGTTGCCCGGTACCGCGCGCGCCGAAGCGCTGACCGCGCGCGAGCACCAAGTGCTCGGGATGCTCGCCGGCGGTTTATCGAACCGTCGCATCGCCGAGCGGCTCGCGATCAGCGAGAACACGGTCAAAGCGCACGTCGCTACGATCCTGGCGAAGCTCGGGGCGGCGACGCGCACGGAAGCCGTCACGCTCGGGGTGCGGCTCGGCCTGGTGATGCTCTAGCGCCGGCAAAGGATATCCGCGGTTCGGGTGCGGAGGATGCGCGCGTGACGCTCTCTTCACACGGACTCGCCGTCCCGGTCATCGGCGCGCCGATGTTCATCATCTCGCAGCCGGAGCTGGTGATCGCGCAGTGCAAGGCCGGCGTGATCGGCGCGTTTCCCTCGCTCAACGCGCGTCCCGAGCACGTCCTCGACGAATGGCTCGATCGCATCGAGAGCGAGCTCGCCGCGCACGACGCGGCCCATCCCGAGCGGCCGTCGGCGCCGTTCGGAGTCAACCTGATCGTCCACAAGACGAACCCGCGGCTGTTGCACGACCTCGACGTCTGCGTGAAGCACAAGGTGAAGATCGTCATCACCTCGCTCGGCGCGCGGCCCGACATCAACCAGGCCGTTCACTCCTACGGCGGCGTGGTGCTGCACGACGTCATCAACGTCGCGTTCGCGCGGAAGGCGATCGAGAAAGGAGCCGACGGGCTGATCGCGGTCGCCGCCGGCGCCGGCGGCCACGCCGGAACCTGGTCGCCGTTCGCGCTGGTGCAGGAGATACGCGCGTGGTTCGATGGACCGCTCGCGCTTTCGGGCGCGATCGCGAACGGACGCTCGGTGCTTGCCGCGCGGGCATTAGGTGCCGATTTCGGCTATGTCGGGTCGGCGTTCATCGCGACGCGCGAAGCGCACGCGAGCGACGAGTACAAAGCGTCGATCGTGGCGTCAACCGCGCACGACATCGTCTACACCAACCTCTTCACCGGCGTGCACGGCAACTATCTGCGCGCCTCGATCGAACGCGCCGGACTCGACCCCGAGAACCTTCCCGAGAGCGATCCTTCCAAGATGAGCTTCGCCTCGGAGAAAACGAAAGCGTGGCGCGACATCTGGGGTTCAGGCCAGGGGATCGGCGCGGTCGCGCACATCCCGACCGCCGCCGAGCTGGTCGAACGGCTCGCGCGCGAATACGACGACGCGCTGCGCGCGCTTACGGCGGGGAGGGGCGTGCCCGCATGAGCGCGATCCAGTTCTCGACCGTCATCACCGTCTCGTCGTTCTGATTGACGACGTCGACTTCGAACGTCAGCGTGCCGCGGTCGGGCTTGCTGGTGGAGCGCCGGCTGTCGATGACGCGCGCTCGCACGCGCAGCTCGTCGCCCGGGCGTACCGGGAGCTTCCAGCGAATCGGTCCGAGTCCGGGTGATCCGAGACTCGAGTCGCCGTCGATGAAGTGATCGACGATCAGTCGCATCATCATCGCAGCGGTGTGCCAACCGCTCGCGATCAACCCACCGTACGGCCACGACTTGGCGCGTTCGGGGTCGGTGTGGAACGGTTGCGGATCGTAGCGCGTCGCGAACGCACGGATCTCTTCTTCGGTCACGCGCACGCTGCCGAGCTCGGCGGTGCCTCCGACGGGGTAGTCCTCGAGAAAGCGGGGCATGCGACGCGTTACGTCGCGCTCGGCCGGACGTCCCGCGCGCGGCCCGCCCCGCGCGGCATTATCGGCCTGAGGCTCGACGTTCTTTAGCCCCTGAGCAGGCGAAACGAAAATCAGCGAACGGGGTATCTCGGGAGTACGATGTTCCAGGTAATCGGGCAGGCGGGCGGGAAACCGTTGCCCCGTCGCGGGTCTCCGGCGGCGGAGGCGGCGACGATCGACAATCGACAGACGTCGACGAGGAGACAGGTTGGCCGTTAACGCCGAGTCTTTCGTACCGAATTGGGAGCTGACGCAGCTCCTGGACATCTTCCCCCTCCCCATCCGCCAAACGCTCGTCCGTCTTCCACATCTGGACCGCGTCATCGAAGTGGTGCTGGACCTCGGCCGTCCACCCGAGGCACGCTTCGACGACGACTTCGTGTTTCTCAGCGAAACGGCGGTCACGTCGGAAGACATTGCGCACGTCACCGCGCGGCTCTCGCCTTTCGGCGGCGACAACCGTGCCGGTATCGAGCAAACGCTGCACCGCATCAGCGCGATCCGCAATCGCACCGGGCGCATCGTCGGGCTCACGTGTCGTGTCGGGCGCGCGGTGTACGGTACGATCGACATCGTGCTCGACGTGATCCGCAGCGGAAAGTCCATCTGTCTGCTCGGGCGCCCCGGCGTCGGCAAGACGACGATGCTGCGCGAGTGCGCGCGCGTGCTGGCGGAAGATCGCAAGCGCGTCGTCATCGTCGACACGTCGAACGAGATCGCGGGCGACGGCGACGTTCCGCACTCAGGGATCGGGCACTCGCGCCGCATGCCGGTCACCGATCCGCACCTCCAGCACAACGTGATGATCGAGGCGGTGGAGAACCACATGCCGCAGGTCATCGTCATCGACGAGATGGGAACGGAAGCGGAAGCGCTCGCCGCGCGCACGATCGCGGAGCGCGGCGTGCAGCTGATCGCTACGGCGCACGGCCAAACCCTCGAAAACCTGCTGATGAACCCGACGCTCTCGGACCTGCTCGGCGGGATCAGCGCGGTCACGCTTTCCGACGAGGAAGCGCGGCGGCGCGGGACGCGCAAGACCGTCCTCGAGCGCAAACAGCCACCGACGTTCGACGTGCTGGTCGAGATCCAGGACCGCGACCGGCTGGCGATCCACCAGAACGTCGGCGAAGTCGTCGATGCGCTGCTGCGCGGGTACCAGCCGCAGCCCGAGGTGCGCCAGCGCACCGTGGGCGGCGCGATCGACATCGTCCAGCACGCCAACCCCGAGGCGATGTCGCTGGAGAAGGTCCGCGAGCTGCGCACGCAGCCGCGCGACGACGACTCGACGATGTTCGGCGCGGCCGGCGAAGCGGTCCCCGACGACGCGAAGCCGCTGATGATCTTCCCGTACGGCGTCTCGCGCAACAAGATCGAGCGCGCGGTCCACAACCTGCGCGTCCACGCCTCGATCGCACGCAAGTGGGACGACGCCGACGTGGTCCTGACGCTCAAGACGCTCGAACGCAAGGAGTCGGACCGGCTCAAGCAGATCGCGGCGGAGAACGTCCCGATCTACTCGATCAAGACGAACACGACGACGCAGATCCAGAACGCGCTCAAAGATGTCTTCAACCTGCCCTCGCTCGACGTCGAGGAGATCGCGATGCGCGAGGCCGAGGAGGCCGTCTACCAGGTGCTCCTCGACTCACGCGCGATCGAGCTGACGCCCCAGACCTCGTACATCCGGCGGATGCAGCATCAGCTCGCCGAGCGCTACCGGGTGCAGTCTCGGTCCACCGGGCTCGAGCCGAATCGCCGCGTGCGGATTTTCAAAGGACCCGAACTGTCATCCTGACCCTTCGACAAGCTCAGGATGACACCGGCGACGGCGCGTCAGCGATCGAGCGCGACCTTCCCTGAGTCGTCGACGGTCAGCATCGAGTCGAACTGCAACACTTCGTCATCGGCCACGCGCCGGCTGTGCACGGCGAGCCGATGCGCGCCGGTCGGCGTCGTGCCGGAATACGAGATACGCAAGAGCGGGTTCTTGGCTTCGCTTCCGGGTGCGAGCCGGCCGGCCTCGACGAGGAGCGCGACCACCCGTTCCTGGATTCGCAACGGCAGCAGCCGGTACGCGTCGTCGTCCCCGGTGCGCGCGGCGAGCTCCGCCGAGGCCTTGTTCGCGGGATCGGAGCGGTTCTTGCAAAAGCGGACGACGGCGTCCCAATCGTCCGCCGCGATCCCTGCGAAGACGGCGGCGATCATCGCCCACTCGACCCCGTCCCGCGCCACCGTGCCGTGCCGCACCACCTTCAGCCGCGCGCGCACGTGCCGCCCGCGCAGTTCGAGGTCGACGTCGACCTCGGAACCGATCGGCGTCTCGCGCGACGCGAAGAGAAGGCCTTTCTCGCTGATCTCCAGGCCCGTGCCGGCGACCGGCGTGCCGTCCTTGATCCACGACATCTGGTAGCGCTTGCGGATCCGGTTGGCGGTCCGGCGATCCGACTTGGTCGAACCGAGTCGCTTGACCAACTCGTTCAGCATGGTCCCTCCGCGATGGCCGCGGCGCCGCGAGCGCGAAGAGCGCCGGGTGCTCGTCACCTTCGAAGGGATCGAAGCCGCCGGAAAATCGACGCTGATCGCAGCGCTGGCTGCTACGCTTAGGAACCGCGGCGACGTCGTCCTGGTCACCAGGGAGCCTGGGGGTACCTCCCTTGGTGATTCTTTACGCGACCTGTTCCTCGACCCGGCGCTTCGAATCGACCCGATCGCCGAGGTAATGCTGCTGAACGCCTCCCGGGCCCAGCTGGTCGCCGACGTCATCGCGCCGGCGCTCAAGGACCGGGCGGTCGTCCTGTGCGACCGGTTCTTCGATGCGACCGTGGCGTACCAGGGCTTCGGGCGCGGGCTCGACGTCGAGTCGCTGCTCGAGATCTGCCTGACGGCGACGCATCGAATCGCGCCGGACCTGACCTTTTTGGTCGACATCCCGGTCGAGGTCTCGCGGGCTCGCCTGCAGGCGCGCGGCGGCGCCGACCGGCTCGAGCGTGAGGACGCCGATTTCCACACGCGCGTGCGGCTCGGGTATCACGAGCTCGCGCAGCGCTTCGAGAACCGCTTCGTAATCCTCGACGGGACCGCGAGCCCCGACGTGCTCGCCGCCGCGGCGTTCGAGACATACGAGCGCAGACGAAACGCGGCGATCCCGTGATCGACGGAATCTTCGACGTCGTCGGCGCGGCGGGGCCGCGCACGTTCTTCGAGCACCTGACCACGGCGACGCTCTCGCACGGCTACCTCTTCACCGGGCCGCAAGGGTCCGGCAAGAAGACGTTCGCGCGCGCGCTCGGCCGCTCGCTGCTGTGCGTGACGCCGAAACGGACGCTGCTCGGCTGGTGCGGCACCTGCAGCGGCTGCACGCGCATCGAAGCCGGCACGCATCCCGACTTCTACTTCGCGGAGGGGCAGCTCAAGATCGGCGACCGCGACGGCGGCGGATTTCACGAGACCGAAGAGACGACCGCGCGCGACCTGGTGCGGCAGCTCTCACTGCATTCGTACGCGGGCGGCAAGCGCGTGTTCGTGCTCGGGGACGCCGACTTCACGCGCGAAGCGGCCAATGCGCTGCTGAAGTTCTTCGAAGAGCCGCCGGCCGCCGTCGTGCTGATCGTGACGACCAACGCGCTCGGCCGTGTCCTGCCGACGATCCGTTCGCGGCTGGTCGAGGTGACGTTCCCGCTGCTCTCGGAAGACGAGATCGTCAGGATCCTCGGACGGCACGGGATCGCCGGCGACGACGCGCTGCGCGCGGCGAGCATCGCGAACGGCAGCGCGACGCGGGCGCTCGCATACCTGATCGAAGGTGAGGGCGCGACGCGCGACGCCGCGGTCGAGTGGTTCTTCGCCGCCGCGCAAGGTGGCGAAGCCGACGCGAGCGGGTGGGCGACCCGTCCGACCCTCGAGGCGGGGCTCGAGACGGTCAAGACGCTCGCGCGCGACTGGATCGCGCTCGGGCTCGGCGGGAGCGTACCGCTGCTGGCGCGCGATCAGCGCGCGCGGCTGGAAGAGCTTCCGGCCCGCGAGCCGGCGGCGTTTGTGCGGATGCTGAGCGCGATCGGTGATGCCGAGCGCATCGCGCGCACCAACGTCAGCCCGCCGCTCGTCGCCGACCTCGTCCGCATGGCGCTTGCCCCGTCGTCACGCTGAGGTTGACCGTCACCTCGGATCACCAGCGTCGCGTGAACGCGGCGTCGGCGTATGTCTTCGTGATCACGAGCGCGACGTAGCCGAGCGCAATCGCCTGCAGCAGCGCGCCGATCAGCGCGCCGAGCATCGTGAAGCCGCCGGAGTACGGGAGCAGCAGAATCGAGAGCCGGGACGACGCAATCGGTACTGCGAAAACGAACAGCGCGATGACGACGACCGTCGCGAGCACGGCCGCCGCGGGGTTCGCGCGAACGCGGTCGATCGAGATCTGGATCGCGGCGCCGCCCGGGACCCCGCCGACCGCAGCCGCCGGGATCGCCCAGATCAGGAACAGCGCCGCGGCGGCCATCAGCACCAGATCGAGATAGGGGATGACGCCGCCGATGAGCGCGCCCGCATACTGAGCGACCCAAAACAGCAACGTCATGCCGAGCGCGGCGAAGAGGATCTCGCCGCCGCGCCGGCGCGCTTCGCTCCAGCCCTTGTCGAACGACGCTCGGCCGTGACGCCACGCGTCGTCCGCGATGATGCAGGCGGCGCCGAGCCCGAACAGCTCCAGCAGGATCACGAGGAAGCCGCCGAGACCGGCGGTCAGGTTGCCGGCGATTCCGCCGCCGGACGGCGCAACGGCCATCCTGACCAGCACGCCGATCACCGCCATCAGCAGCGGGACGACGATGATCGACGGGTTGCGCAACAGCAGCGGGACCGCCGCGGCGTAGACGCCGAGGTCGAGCCCCGCGACCGGCGGACGCCGCATGGTGCTACGCTCGTGCGCCGGCGAGCGCGCTGCCGCAGGAGCAGGTGCGCTCGGCCGGCAGCGTTTCGATGATCTTGA
This sequence comes from Vulcanimicrobiota bacterium, assembly GCA_003168375.1. Taxonomy (GTDB): domain Bacteria; phylum Vulcanimicrobiota; class Vulcanimicrobiia; order Vulcanimicrobiales; family Vulcanimicrobiaceae; genus Vulcanimicrobium; species Vulcanimicrobium winogradskyi. The sequence continues at coordinate 134,573 of PMSI01000001.1, read as the reverse complement.
AGATCGCGTTGCGGACCCGCTCGTTGTTGCTCGCGAAGACCTGCATCACTTCGTGGTGCGAGACCGGCTGCACGCCGGAGACGCCTTCGAGCCCGACGTCGTAGTCGGTGATCAGCGAGATGTTCACGTAGCACATCTCGAGCTCGCGTGCGAGATACGACTCGGGATAGTTCGTCATGTTGATGACTTCCCAACCCAGCGAGCTGAACCACTTCGACTCGGCGCGCGTCGAGAAGCGCGGACCCTGGATGATGACGATCGTGCCCTTGTCGTGGGTGTCGATGTCGAGTCCGCGCAGCGCGTCGACCGCGATCGGGCGCATCTGCGAACAGTACGGATCGGCGAACGAGACGTGCGTCGTCACCGGGCCGTCGTAGAAGGTGTCCTTGCGTCCCGAGGTACGGTCGACGATCTGGTCGGCGACGACCATCGAGCCCGGCTTCACGTGAGCCTGCAGCGAGCCGCAGGCGGTCGGACCGATGATCCGCGTGACGCCGAGCGCCTTCATCGCAAACGCGTTGGCGCGGTAGTTGATCGACTGCGGCGGATAGCGATGGTCCTTCCCGTGGCGCGGCAGGAACGCGACCTTCTTGCCCGCGATCTCGCCCAGCGCGATCTTGTCGGATGGGAGACCGTACGGGGTCTCGACCCAGATCTCGCGCGGGTTCTCGATGAGCGAGTAGAACCCCGACCCGCCGTAGACGCCGACCTCGGCACGTTCATCCGTCGTGTACATTGCGCGCCTAAGTAGGACGCCCAGCGAGAAATCTCCCTCGCGGCACCTTAATCCAGAAAGTCAGACGGTTTGAGCTCCTCGATGAACTTCTTGAACTTCTGCGGGTCCTCAGGTTCGGCGTTCTTGTCGGCGACCGTCTCTTCGAGGGCGATCTTGTCGCTGACGAAGATCGGTGCGTTCATGCGCAACGCGAGCGCGATCCCGTCGGATGGCCGGGCATCGATCTCCTGAACCTCGCCGTTCGTGCGGACGATCAGCTTGGCGAAAAAGGTCGAGTCCTTGATGTCGTGGATGACGATCTGCTCGAGCTTGGCGGAGAGCGACTCGAGGAGCGTGCGCATCAGGTCGTGCGAGAGCGGCCGCGGCACGGCGGTCCCTTCGAGTGCCAAAGCGATCGCCGTGGCCTCGAACGGTCCGATCAGGATCGGAAGGTAGCGCTTGCCCTCGAGATCCTTCAAGATGACCACCGGGTCGTGCGTGAGGAGATCGATTCCCAGTTTGTCGACCTTCATCTGCCGCATCGGGACGTTACTCCGGGGGGCCGGAGGCTGAATCCTCCGGTACCGCGTACCATGCCGCTCCGTGGCATTGTCGTGTGGTATCGTCGGGCTTCCCAACGTGGGGAAGTCGACCATTTTCAACGCGCTCACGCGCTCGGCGCAGGCGCTGGCGGCGAACTATCCGTTCGCCACGATCGAGCCGAACATCGGCGAGGTTCCGGTCCCGGACCCGCGGCTGGGCGTGCTCGCCCGGCTCAGCAGTTCGGAGAAGATCGTCCCTGCGACGATGCGCTTCGTCGACATCGCGGGGCTCGTCCGCGGGGCGTCGAGCGGTCAGGGGCTCGGAAACGCGTTCCTCTCGCACATCCGCGAGACCGATGCGATCGCGATGGTCGTCCGGTGCTTCGAGGACGGAAACGTCACGCACGTCGAGGGCGATCCCGATCCGCTGCGCGACATCGAGATCATCGACATCGAAATGTCGCTGGCCGATCTCGCGTCGCTCCAGAAGCGGCGTGACAAGCTGCAGCGCGAGGTTCGGGCGAACCCGAAGGAAGCGCCGCGGCTCGAAGCGCTCGACCGCCTGATCGCCGCGCTCGAATCCGGCAAGCCGGCCCGGGCGTTCCCGCCCGGCTCGCCGGAGGCGGAGATCTCCCGTGAGTCGTTCCTGCTCTCGGCCAAGCCGATGCTCTACGTCGCGAACGTCGACGAGGCGCAGATCGAACATCCCGGCCCGATGGCGCGTGCGGTGTTCGAGCACGCGAAGCGCGAGAACAGCCGCGCGATCTCGTTCAACGGCAAGATCGAGTCCGAGTTCGCCGGGATGAGCGACGAGGACGTCGAGATGTTCCGCAGCGACTACGGTATTACGAGCGGCGGCCTCGACCGGCTGATCGTCGAGGCGTACGACCTGCTCGGACTGATGACGTTCCTCACGACCGGCGAGCAAGAGACGCGCGCCTGGACGATCGAGAAAGGGACGAAGGCGCCGCAGGCGGCCGGCAAGATCCACACCGACATCGAGCGCGGCTTCATCCGCGCCGAGATCGTCTCGTACGCCGACTACGTGACGTACGAGACGATGGACGCGATCCGCGCCGCCGGCAAGCTGCGCTCCGAGGGCAAGGAGTACGTGATGCAGGAAGGCGACGTCGTCGAGTTCCGCTTCAACGTTTGACCCGCGGCGGCGCTGGCCACGGCGCCGCGCGCGGCGATGGCCGGGTTGGTGGGTTCGGGACAGCCGCCGTAGTACACCGTCGAAATCACCCGAGAGGCGACGGGCTCCTAGCGATCAGCTCGTCGTCATCGGCGGCCCGCTCGGCGGCGGCGCGTACGTGGTTCCCGGATAGGGGGCTCCGCCCGCGCCCGACAACTGGGCGCGCAGCGCGGCGTTCTCGCGTTGCACGGGCCAATCGCTGAACGCGAAGATCAGCAGCATGATGAAGTTGGCCAACGGGACCAGGATCAGCAGCGAGAGCCACGGGTTGTAGCCGGCGCGCTTCACGATCATGTAGGCGATGAACACGTAGAACGCGATCATGACCAGGACGAAGATCGCGTAGACGAGCCCGAAGGCGGCGATCGCAGCCGTCGCTGCGCCGCTCGGGTCGGAGGAGGAGGACTGGGCGAGGAGTTCGATCATAACAGGCGACTTCGCCTCACCGAGCGAGCGGTCCGTTTCGGCCGGCGATTCGCCAAATGGCGAGCCACACGCCAGGGAAGTTCTCCCAATGTCCTAAAGGGGCCGTACGGCTCAGGAGGCCATTTTCTCGATGTCCACAGCCGTTCCGGGTACGACCGCGGTTCGCGAGGTCAGCGTCTTCGGTGATGCGATCGCGTACTTCAACGAGGCGGCGGCCCTGCTCAACCTCGACCCCGGGATCAAGGCGATCCTCACCCACCCCTCCCGGCAGATCATCTTCTCGATCCCGTTCCAGCGCGACAACGGCGGGATCGAGGTCTACACCGGTTACCGCGTCCAGTACAATTTCGCGCGCGGCCCGGCGAAGGGCGGGATCCGGTTCCACCCGGGCGTCACGCTCGACGAGGTGACGGCGCTCGCCTTCTGGATGACCTGGAAGTGCGCGGTCGTCGACCTGCCGTTCGGCGGGGGCAAGGGCGGGGTCACCTGCGATCCGTCGACGCTCTCGATGTCGGAGATCGAACGGATCACGCGCCGCTATGCCGCCGAACTGGTCGAGGTCATAGGGCCCGACAAAGACGTGCCGGCCCCCGACGTCAACACGACGCCGCAGCACATGGCGTGGATCATGGACACCTTCTCGATGCACGTGCGGCAGAACACGCCGGGCGTCGTCACCGGCAAGCCGCTCGAGATCGGCGGTTCGCGCGGGCGGGTCGAGGCGACCGGCCGCGGCGTCTCGATCGTGGCACTCGACGAGATGGCGCGGCTTGGGATCGATCCCAAGAGCGCGCGCGTCATCGTACAGGGATTCGGCAACGTCGGCGGCGTCGCCGCGAAGATGTTCCAGGACGCCGGCTGCAAGGTGATCGGGATCTCGGACGTCACCGGCGCATACGTCAACACCAACGGGATCGACGCAGCCGGCGCGGTGGCGTACGCACAGGAGCATCATTCGCTCGACGGATATCGCGGCGGCGACAAGATGTCGAACCAGGCGATGATCGAGGTCGAATGCGACGTGCTGGTCCCGGCGGCGCTCGAGAAAGTGCTGAACATCGACAACGCGGCGCGGATCAAGACCAAGTTGATCGTCGAGGGCGCGAACGGGCCGACGACGCCTGAGGCCGACCACATCTTCGCGAAGAACGGGATCATCGTGATCCCTGATATCATGGCGAACGCGGGCGGCGTGACCGTCTCGTACTTCGAGTGGGTTCAGGACCGTCAGGGCTACTTCTGGAAAGAGGCCGAGGTCAACGCGCGGCTCGAGGAAGTGCTGCTCGACAACTTCGCGGTGTTGCGCGAGATCGCGCAGTCGCGCGGAATCTCGTATCGCACCGCGGCGTACATGGTGGCGATCGATCGGGTGGTCAAGTCGCTCAAGTTGCGCGGGGTGTACGCGTAGGGCGCACGCTCGGGGCGCGAGCTGCGGGTCAGGTCTTGACGTCGACCCAGCGTTCGGACCAAGTGCCGATCGTGCAGATGATCTCGCTCAGGCTGCGGCCGCAGTCGGTGAGCTCGTAGGTCACGCGGATCGGGCGGTCGGGGGAGACCGTGCGCGTGACGAGGCCTTCGCGCTCGAGCTCGCGGAGGCGCTCGGTCAGGAGGCGGTCGGAGAGGTTGGGGACGGCGGCGAGGAGCTCGTTGAAGCGGGCCGGGCCGGCGACCAGGACGCGTAGAACCGCGCCGACCCAGCGGCGGCCGATAAGCTCGATCGCGTACTGGAAGCGGGGGCAGAAGGCGCTGGGTTGATCGCTGTGGTCGGCTGGCCGGACAGGCTGGACCGGGGTCTCGCGGAGGTGCATATTCTTTCTCGTTAGGCTACTTGACGTAAGTGTAGCACAGGTGGTAGGATCGGTCTACACCTACACTTCGTAAGTAACGCACGAAAGACAAGATTCATGGACATCGCGCTTCCGCTCCTCATCGTTCGCCTCGTCATCGGCCTCGGCTTCGCCGCCCACGGGGCCCAAAAACTCTTTGGCTGGTTCGGGGGGTACGGCCTCGCCGGGACCGGTGGCTTCTTCGAATCAGCCGGCTTCAAACCCGGCAAGCTGTTCGCCGGCGCGGCCGGTGTCGTGGAGCTGCTGGGCGGCCTGCTGCTCGCACTCGGACTCGGCGGCCCGATCGGCTCGATGCTGATCATCTCCGTGATGCTCGTCGCGATCCTTGCGGTTCATCTCGGCGGTGGCTTCTTCGCCCCGAACGGCATCGAGCTGCCGCTGGCCTACGCGGCGATCGGCTTCACGTTCGCCTTCGTCAGCTTCGGGGCGTACAGCCTCGACGCAGCGCTGGGATGGACCGCCGTCTGGACGCCGGCCCTCGAGTGGCTGTTCGTCGGGCTCGGGATCGTCGGCGCACTGCTGAACCTGGCCGCGCGCCGTAGGCCGGCCGCGAACGGAGCCGCCGCCGAGGGCTCGAGTCTGCCCTAAATCCGGCGGTCCAGTTGCTGGACCTCGGAGGCGTGCATCGGCGGGACGATTTGCTCCAGCGAGGGCTCTTGCGTCTCGCCGCCGGCCGCCTCCCAGGCGGCGAAGCCGCCCTGCAGGATACGGACGTCTTCGAACCCGTTCTCACGGAGCTTCTCGGCGATCTGCCCGGTCAGGTCGCCGTCGCCTTTTTCGTCGTAGAGCACGAGCGGCTTGTCCGGCGCGATCGGGATCGCCAGACGGTCGGGGGTGAGCAGGTCGTGCGGGCGGTAGCGCACCGCGCCGCGGATCTCGCGGTGTCCCGTGTGCTTGCCCACGTTCAGGATCGTCGCGCCCGTGTTCTCGAGCGCGCGCAGCTCGTCGACCGTTGTTTCCATCGCACTGTAGTCTACCCGGCTCGCGAAGGAACCGAACTCTTCCGGAGGCGCAGCGCGCTGGCGATCGTCGCGACGCCGGCGAATCCGCACGCCAGCCACAGTACTGCCGGCGCAGCGCGCGCGACAGCGTCGTGCGGCGCCGCTGCGCCGGCGACCGACGCGCCGAACACGCCGAAGACGATCGCCACCAGTGCCGTGCCGACGGTCTGCCCGCTGACGCGAACGGTGGCGAGCAGGCCCGCCGCGCTCGCGCTCTTCTCGCGCGGCGCACTGCCGATGAGCTCGCGATTGTTCGGGGACTGAAAGAATCCGAACCCGAGCCCACAGACGGCGCCGCGAAGCAGGATCTCGGCCCCGGTCGGATCCGCGGGAAGCGTCGCGTACAACCCCAGGCCGAGCGCGAGTGCCGCGAGTCCGATCGTCGCGAGGATGCCCGCCGGAACGCGGTCCGAGAGGCGGCCTGCAACCGGCGCGACCAGCGCGACCGCGAGCGGCCACGACGTGAGCAGCAATCCGGATTCGAGCGGCGTGCGGCCGAGCGCAACCTGGAACGAGAACGGCAGCGCGACGTACGCCAGACCTTGCGCCGTATACGTCGCGAACGATGTCGCGCCGGCGAACGAGAACGCCGGAATGCGGAACAGGTCGAGCGCGATCATCGGGCGCGCCAGGGTGAATTGGCGCCGCACGAACCAGCTCGCCGCCGCGATCCCGACGACCAGGCGCAGCGCGATCGTCCACGCAGGTTCCGCGCGCGCGAAGCCGTCGAGCCCCCAGATCGTCAGCGCGAAGCCGAGCGCGCTCGTTGCGACGCTCGGCATGTCGAGCCAGCCGCGATTGCGCTCGCTCCGCGGCAGCGCCCGGTTGAGCGCGATGTTCGCGATACCGAGCGGGACGTTGATCGCAAACAGCCACGGCCACGGCAGCACCGCGAGAATCAGCCCGCCCAGCGTCGGCCCGGCCGCCGCGCTGGTCGCCACGACGACGCCGTTGAGTCCGAGCGCGCGGCCGAGCTGCGCGCGCGGGAAGATGTCACGCAGGATCGCGGGGGAGATCGCCATGATCGCGGATGCACCGAGCCCCTGTAGCACGCGCGCGGCGATGAGCAGCGGCAGCGTCCGCGCGAGCGCGCACGCCAGCGAGCCGACGACGAACACGATGACGCCGGCGCGGTAGACCCGTGACGGGCCGCGCAGCTGGCCCAGCGCGGCGAACGCGAGCAGCGATGCGGTGACGGCCAGCTGGAAGCCGTTGACGACCCAGATCGATTCGGCCGGAGAGGTGCCGAGCTCGCGCGCGAGCGTGGGCAGCGCGATGTTCGCGATCGAGCCGTCGAGGCTCGACATCGCGACCGCAAGCGCCAGCGCGAGATACGCCACCCGCCGCCGCGGGAGCGGCAGCCCGTCGGAGTGTTCGTCCGTCGGCGTCAGCCCTGGGTTTCGAGCGCGGTGATGCGCCGCTCGTGGCCGTCGAGGCGCACGTCGCGCTCGTCGAAACGCCGCATCATGCGAGTTTCGAGCTCCACGAATCGCCGGTCGACCTGCGCGAACCGCTCGTTCATTTCCCGCTGCATCTCGTCGAACCGGCGGTCGACCCGGTCGAAACCGTTCGCCATCGCCTCCGCCAGGCTGCGAAAGCCCTCGAGGATGATCTCGTCCGTCACGCTCTGAGTGGACACGATCGATGTTACCGTGCTGTGGCCGTCATGCGAAGGCTTGTTCGGCGTGATAGGAGCTGCGTGAGAGCGGGCTGGCGACGACCTGGACGAAGCCCTTCGCGTCGCCGACCGCCTCGAGACGCGCGAACTTTTCGGGCGTCACGAACTCCTCGACCGTCAGGTGGCGCTTCGTCGGCTGCAGGTACTGGCCCATCGTGAAGATGTCGACCCCGATTGCGCGGGCATCGTCCATCGCCTGCGCGATCTCGTCCTCCGTTTCGCCGAGCCCCAGCATCAGCGAGGTCTTCGTGTAGGTCACCTTGCCGGACTTCTTCGCGTGTTCGAGGATGCTGAGCGACTGCGCGTAGTTCGCGCGGCGATCGCGTACCCTCGCCTGCAGGCGCGCGACGGTCTCGAGATTGTGCGCGAGCACTTCGGGCTCGGCGTCGAGCACGATGTCGAGCGCGGCCAGGTCGCCGGCGAAATCGCCGGTCAGACACTCGACCTTTGCGTCCGGTACCGCCTTGTGGATCATGCGCACGGTGTTCGCGAAGATCGCCGCGCCGCCGTCGGCGAGATCGTCGCGATCGACGGCGGTGAGCACGAGGTACTTCCAGCCCAGCTCCGCTACGGCTTGCGCGACCCGCTGGGGCTCCATCCAGTCGACTTCGCCCTTCGGTGATCCGGTCTTCACGTTGCAGAAGTGGCAGCCGCGTGTGCACGTGTCGCCGAGGATCATGATCGTCGCGGTGCCGGCGCCCCAGCACTCGCCGAGGTTCGGGCACATCGCTTCTTGGCACACGGTGTGCAGGTCGAGCCGCTTCACCTCGCCGAGGACGTGCTCGTACGACGGTCCGGACGGCAGCCGCACCTTCAGCCAGTCGGGTTTGCGTTTCGGCCCTGCGACAGGCTCAGGGTGACCGGATATCAGATCGATGGACGTCATGCAGATTCCTGAACGGGATTCGACGCGAACGGAAGCGGCGCCCCCGGCGCGATCTCTTCGCGCTCGAACTCGATCCCGAACGCGCCTTCGAGCGAGTCGAGCAGCGCATCGCGCGCTTCGGCCCACGAGACCTCGCGCCCGGTCTGCGCCGAGATCGAGGTGATCCCGAACTGCGGGGTGCCGCACGGCGTGATCAAGCGGTCGTAGTCGAGTACGGTGCAGGCGTTGAGCGCCAGCCCGTGCAGCGACGTCATGCGCTTGACCGCGATGCCGATCGCGCAGATCGCGTCGTCGCCGACGTACACGCCGCGGTGCTCGCTGCGCGGCTGCGCCTCGATCCCGAAGCGGTAGAGCGCGCCGGTGACCGCGGTCTCCAGTGAGGCGACCAGCGGCACGACCTCACGGAAGCGCTCCAGCCGGCGGATCGGATAGACGACGACCTGACCGGGGCCGTGATAGGTCACGTCGCCGCCACGTTCGACCTCGACGACGTCGACGCCGCGTGCCGCGAGCAGCGCGCGCGGCAGCAGCACGTGCGCTTCGTTGGCGTTGCGCCCCAGCGTGATCACCGGCTCGTGCTCCACCACCAGCCACGTGTCGGGCGAGTGTCCCTCCGCCACGGCGGCGTGGAGGGCGCGCTGCAGTTCCAGCACCGGCCCGTAGCGCCGGCGCCCGAGGTCGATCAGCCGCGCCCGGTTTGCCATCCCGAGTCCATGACCCGGCACGAGGAGCGCAGGTTCCCGGCCGTCAGAGCAGCCGGTACGCCGCGTAGGCGAGGATCACCATGATGACGGCGCGCAGCGGGCGTTCGTCGATCTTCATGCAGAGCCGGCTGCCGAGGTAGACGCCGGGGAGCGACCCGGCGAGCAGGCTCCCCGTGATCCGCCAGTCGACGTCGCCGAAGCTCGTGTGGCCGAGCGCCGCGACCGGGACGACGATCGCGGCGAACGCGATCTCCGAGCCGATCAGGCGGCGCACCGCGACGGCGGGCAGCGCCAGCAAGAGCAGCGGCAGCGTCACCGACCCCGAGCCGATCGATGTGACGGCGACCAGCCCGCCGACCACGAACCCGATCGCGACCGTACGCGAGCGCGCGCCGCGTACCGAGACGGCGCGCCGCGTTGCGATGCGTGCGCGCAGCACGTACATCGCGACCATCGCGACGCACGCGCACAGGATCGCGGCGCCGATCGCGTGGCGGACGATCTGCTGCAGCAACGCGGTCGCGACGTGCGCGCGCAGCAGCGCGAACACGCCGAGCCCGGCGAGCGCGCCGGGGATTCCGCCGAGCGCCAGCGCCGTCGTCAGACGGCGGTCGACCGTCTGCTGGCGCGCGTGGACGAACGCGGCGAGGATCTTCGTCGGGACGCTGTACATCAGGTCGGTGCCGACCGCCATCGTCGGTTTCACGCTCAAGAGCAGGATCAGCACCGGCGCGAGCAGCGAGCTGCCGCCGATCCCGGAGATTCCGGTGATCGTCCCGACGATGAACCCCGCCAGGGCAATACGGGGATCCACCCGTTAGACTGCGGTCGGTTGCTTCTTCGCAGGCTTGGCGTTGACGATGTGGATCGCTTTGCCGTGCATGAACTCCGCGGTGTCCATGATCGACTCGGTCAGCGTAGGATGCGGATGGATCGAAAGTCCGATGTCCTCGATCGTCGCGCCCATCTCGAGCGCGATCACACCTTCACCGATCAGCGATTCCGCTTGCGGCGCGACGATGTGCATCCCGAGGAGCAGGTCGGTCTTGCCGTCGCCGATCAGCTTGATGAGCCCGTCCGTCTCGTTCATCGTGCGCGCCCGGCCCGAGGCGATCAGATTCATCTTGCCGACCCGCACGTCGTATCCGGCGGCCTTCGCCTCTTCCTCGGACAACCCGATCGTGGCGACTTCCGGATCGGTGTAGACGCAGTTCGGGATTGCCACCGGATCGAACGCGCTGGCGCGGTCGCCGGCGATCACTTCGGCCGCGACGACCCCTTCCTTCATCGCCTTGTGCGCCAGCATCGGTGCACCGGTGACGTCGCCGACCGCCCAGATCCCGTCGACCTTCGTGCGTCGCTGCGCATCGACGTCGATGAAGCCCTTGTCGTTCGTCTGGAGTCCAGCCGCGGCGAGGTTCAGCGTGTCGGTGACGGGCCGCCGCCCGACCGCGACCAGCACCTGATCGAACTCGCGCGTTTCCGGCTTGTTGTTGGTGGCTTCGCCGTTGATCGTCACCTTGGCGGCTTGCGGACCCGTCTTCTCGATCGTCTCCACCTTGGTGTTCAGCGCGATCTCGACTCCTTGCTTCTTGAGGATGCGCCCCAGCGTCTTGCTGATCTCGAGGTCGGTCCCGGTCAGCAGCTGCGGCATCGCTTCCACCACCAGGACCTTGGAGCCCATACGAGTGTAGACGGTCGCGAATTCGAGTCCGATCACGCCGCCGCCGACGATCAGCATGTTCTTCGGAATGCGCTTGATGCGTACGGCGTCGTCGGAGTTGATGATCGTGTCGCCGTCGTGCGGCCACGCCTTGACGTCGATCGGCGCGGAACCGGTCGCGATCACGATCGCCGGAGCGGTGTACTCGTCGGTCGAGCCGTCTTTTTTCTTGAGCGCGACGACGTTCTTGCTCGTGAACGACGCGTCGCCGTACGCGAACTCGACGTTGTTGGCCTTGAACAGCTGGTTCACACCGCCGACGTTGGCCTTGACGACCTTGTCGGCGAAGGCCGCGACGCCCTCACGATCGACCTCGGCCTTGGGCACCTTGAGGCCCAGCTCGCCGGCGTGGTCGATTTGCCGGGTGATCTCGCCGACGTGCAGCAGCGCCTTCGTCGGAATGCAGCCCCAGTTGAGGCACACGCCGCCGACCTCGTCGCGGTCGAAGCAGACCACCTTTTTGCCGAGTTGGCCGAGCCGGATCGCGGCGTGGTAGCCGCCCGGGCCGGCGCCGATGACGAGCGCGTCGACGGTGTACGAAGCCATGGGGTGTTATTGAACTCCTGACGGTGGAAAGGGCCATCTTGCAAGACCCGCGCGCGTGCAAATGCGTTTCTGGCCGCTCTTCGCGCCGGGTCGCGGGAGCCCCCGGCGCAGGCCGGGAAGCTTGCTTCCTATGCGGTATGCGACGACCCCGGGCTGGGTCTACGTCATGCTCATCGTGATGGGCATCGGCTTCATGGGCGGGGCCGGGGCGTTCATCCTGTTCGTTCCGCAGCCGACGGGGTGGATCGTCGGCGCGATCTGGCTGGTCATGGGCGCCGGCTTCGTGTTCTTTTCGATCCGCGCGCTGCGCGGGCGGCGTGATGACGAGCGCATCCGCCGCGAGGGAACGCCGGCGACGGCGACGCTGCTCTCGGCGCAAACGACCAGCCTGATCGTCAACAACGTGCCGCAGTGGAAGCTGCGGCTGCGCATCGACGGCGCCGGCGCCTCGTATGAGGCGACGATGAAGCTCTGCACGTACAGCCCGCCCGGGAACGGGGCGACGTTCACCGTGCGCATCGACCCGGTCCACCGCCAGCATGTCGTCCTCGCCGACGACGGCGCCGCGCTGCCGACCGTGAACGCGGCGGGGTTCACCGGCGGCGTGATGGACGACCTCGCCCGGATCGGTTCGCCGGAACTCGCCGCCGCGGTCGCCGCTGCGCTGCAGCAAGCCGGTCAGAGCGGAACGACCTCGACCGTCAACCCCGATGGGAGCCGAACCATCACGATGACGACGGTCGGCGCCGGCGCCCTTCGACAAGCTCAGGATGACAGAGCGCCCACGAACGCCGCCGAGACGGTGCGGTTGCTCGCCGATCTCGACCGCATGCACGCGAGCGGTACGATCGGCGATGCTGACTTCGACGCTCTCAAACGCAAGCTGCTCGGCGGCGAATAGCGATCGGGACGGCGATGCGCTACTCGACGATGCCGCAGTGGGTCTACGTGCTTCCGATCGTGCTCGGAGCCGGCATGATGCTGGCGGCGGTCGTGTACACGGTGGTCAGCCCGGGTCCGATCGGGATCATCTGGCTGGCGATGGACACGGTGTTCGTGATCGTCTGCGTGCGCGCGCTCGGAACGCGCAAGGACGACGAACGCGTGCTCCGCGACGGCGTGCGCGGCCGCGCGACCGTGCTCGGGGCGAAGACCACGGGAGCCTACGTCAACCGCGTGCCGCAGTGGGTGCTGCGCGTCCGTATCGACGGGAGCGGCGATCCGTACGAGACCACGCTCCGGGTCTTGACCTTCGCGCCGCCGGTCAACGGCGACTCGATCGACGTCTGCATCGATCCGCAGCGCAAGACGCACGTCGTGATCGCCGGTGACGTCGCGTCGGCGGACGGACCGTTGGACGTCGAGACGCAGGTCGCGGTCGTGCATCCGGCCGCAGCGTCGGCCGCGACTGCGGGGCTCAACCCCGACGGCAGCCGGATCTTCACGTCGAGCGACGACGGCGCGGCCGCCGCTCGGCCCGCCGCACCGGCCGACCCCGCCTCAACGGTTCAGATGCTCAGCGACCTCGAGCGGATGCGCGCGAGCGGTGCGCTCGCCTCCGACGAGTTCGAGTCGCTGAAACGGAAGCTGCTCGGCGAAGCTTAGACCGGTTCGAGCACGGCGACCGGGAGAACCGTGAGGACGCCGGAGAGCGCGAGCGTTTGCCGTCCGGCGTGCACGCCGACGGACACGATGCGATCGGTGAGGATGTCGCGATACGCCGTCGCCGCGTCGCCGTCGAGCAGCAGCGTCGTGTCGTCCCAGACGTCCGCGAGCGGCGGTCGTTCGACCGAGAGCGTACGCGGTAGGCGGGGCACGACGACCAGCGCCGAGCCGCGGCGGAACGCGACGACGTGCGCGGCGTGCCGGCCGCTCGCGACCAGCGGAGCGTACGCGTCGGCCGGCCACGCGTCGATCGCGCGGCGGCGCAGCAGCGTGGCGAGGACGTAGAGCTTGATGCGGCCGTCGGGCCACGCCGCGAGGAGATCGCGCGCGAGCGCCGCGCGCGGTGTCCCCGCGGCGAGCGCGTCGTCGAGCGCGCGCAGCGCGGTCGCGCGCGCGGCGAAGTCGACCGGCCGGCGGTTGTCGGGATCGACCAGGCTCAGGTCCCAGAGCTCCGTCCCTTGGTACGTGTCGGGGACGCCGGGCGCGGTCGCCTTCAGCACGACCTGGGCGAGGCCGTTCGTCATACCGGTTGCGGCGAGGCTGCGCGCGCCGGTGCGCAGGCTCTCGAGGAACGCGGACGAGCGGCGCGGATCGAGGATCGCGCGGACGAACTCGTCGAGCGCCGTTTCGTACTCGGCGTCGGGATTCGTCCAGCTCGTTCGCAGCTTGGCCTCGCGCGCCGCCTTGCGCGCGTACGCGGCGATGCGATCGGTGAAGCCGTCGAGCGCCGCGACGTCGAGCTCGGCCGAGAGCAGCTCGACGGGCCAGGCGCCGAGGATCGTCTGGTAGACGACGTACTCCGCCAGTGGGGTGACGACGCCGCGGTGCTTGCGGTTGAGCCGCGACCAACGCGCCAGCGCGCGGCGCCAGAGATCGGGCACTTCGGAGATCGCGGCAAGCCGCGCGCGCACGTCCTCGCCGCGCTTCATGTCGTGGGTCGCGGTCGCCAGCAGGGCGTGCGGATGATGTGCGGCGCGGCGCGCGTTCTGGCGGTGGAACTCCTCGACCGAGGTCCCGAACCGCGCCGGATCGCCGCCGACCTCGTTGAGCGCCGCGAGACGCACCGAACGGTAGAACGCGGTGTCCTCCACTCCTTTGGCCGTTACCGGCGCCGTCAGCTGCTGGAAACGCATGGCGAACTCGACGTAGCGCTGGCGCACCGCGTCGTCCGTGTGCTCGGTCAGCAGGACACGGCGCAGGAACGCGTAGATCGAGCCTTCGTTCGAAGCATCGTGCGCGCGCGCCGCCGCGATCGCTCGCTCGATGAACAGGCGGTCAGCGGCCCCGACCACCGCGCCGGTGACGTACGTGCGGTAGATCGGAAAGAAGGCGATCGTCTCGACCAGGGCGCGCCGCAATGCGCCGAGCGTGAAGTCACGCGTCCGCGGATCGCGCTGCGCGATGCGGTCGAGCCGCAGCGCCAGGACGTTGAGCTCCGCGGAGAGGGCGGTCTCCAGGACGAATCTCTTCGCCACGTAGGCGACGACGTGGAACGGTGTCGTCTGGTGCGTGAAATGGTGGTACGCGCGGTCGAAGGCGCGCTCGTTGTGCGCGGCGACGGCGAGCCCGGTGACGGCGTTCATGAACTCGTAGCCGGTCGTGCCGTCGACGTGCCAGCGCGAAAGCAGCTCCTGGTTTGGCGCGAGGATCTTCTCGACGACCAGGTACATCGGCTGTCCGAGGACCTCGGCGCGGAAGCGCAGCAGATCGCAGTAGCCGATCGGGTCGAACAGTCCGTCGACGTGGTCGAGCCGGAGACCGTCGAGGTCGCCGCGGGCGAGGAGCTCGAAGACGAGCCGGTGCGCGTCGCCGAAGCAGTTGACGTTCTCCATCCGCATCGCGGCCAGCGCGTTGATATCGAAGAACCGGCGGTAGTTGATCTCCTCGGCGGCGACCTTCCAGGAGGCGAGACGCCACCGCTGCACGTCGACCACGCGCTCGATCAGCGCCTTTCCGTCCGTGGTCGTGCGGGTCGCGTCGAGTCGTTCGACATGCGCGCGCGCGTTTGCCGCTTCGGTTTCGGCGAGAAGGCGCCGCAGCGACACTGCGGCGTCGCGGCGTACGGTGTGGCGCGGCATCGTGTCGAGCGCGCCGAACAGCGGCCCGAACGAGGCCAGCGACGCCGGCTCGGCGTCGTCGAGCATGAGCGCGTACGACGGCGGCGTCAGCGGGAGGCGGTGCTCGTGGTAGCGCAGCGCGAAACCGCCGTCGGCGTACTCCCAGCGCAGCTCGCCCGCGTCGAGCACCTCGCCGTACTGCCGCCCGAGGAACGGCAGCAGTATCTTCCCGTGCAGCTCGGCGCGCAGCGGTCGCCAGTCGACATCGAAGTAATCGGCGTAGTGCGACTCCTGGCCCCAGGTCAGCAGATCGAGCCACCAGGCGTTGTCGTCGCCGCCGGCGCCCATGTGGTTGGGGACGAAGTCCAGGATATGCCCCATCCCGTGCGCGCGCAGCGTATCGACGAAGCAGCGGTAGTCGGCCGGCGTGCCGATCTCGGGGTTCAGCGCGCTGTGGTCGACGATGTCGTAGCCGTGCGTCGAGCCGGCACGCGCTTTCAGGTACGGCGAGGCATAGACGTGGGTGATCCCGAGCGCGGACAGATACGGTATCAGCGCGGTCGCGTCGTTGAACGTGAAGCCGGCGTGGAACTGGAGCCGGTACGTCGTGCGGGGGGTCACGACTCGAGGAACCATCCGACGCTCCACGGCGCGAGCGTCGCTTCGTCGGCGCGCGCCGGTACGTCGCCGAGCGTGAAGATTCGCACGCCGGCGATTGCGTACGAGACCGTCGCCGGCTCGGATCCGAGGTTCGCGACCAGCCCGAGCCGCGCGTCGTCGCCGAAGCGCCACTTCACCCGTAGCGCCGCCGGCGCGAGCAGCTGATAGCCCTCACCGTGCGCGCCGCGCGCGAGCCGCGGAACGATCAGGCCGGCGCGGAGCGCGAGCAGTTCCTCGTGCAGCTTCAGCATCGCTGCGTGCCGCGGGCCGGCGCGTTCGTCCCAGCGCAGCGTCGATGCGAGCATCGTCGCCGGATCCTGCGGGTCGGGGATGCGCTGCTGCAGCGCGGCCTCCCTGAACGCCGGCCAGGCGGCGAATTCGCGTCGTCGGCCCTCGGTAACGGCTCGCCCCAGCTCCGCGCCGAAGTCGGAGAAGAACAAGAACGGCGTCGAGGCCGCCCACTCTTCGCCCATGAACAGCAGCGGGATCGCGGGCGCGAGCAACAGCACCGCGGTCGCTGCGCGCACCGCGGGCTCCGGCGCCAGCGCCGAGAGGCGCTCGCCGAGCGCGCGATTCCCGATCTGATCGTGGTTCTGCAGGAAATCGACGAACGCGGTCGCCGGCAGCGAGGGGCTCGGCTCGCCGCGCGGCGCGCCGCCGCGATGCTCCGAGGCTTCGCCCTGATACGCGAAGCCCTCGGCGAGCGCGCGCCCGAGCAGACGCGCCGGCTCGCGTGCGAAATCGCGGTAGTAGCCGTCGGTCTCGGAGGTCGTCAGCACGTGGAACGCGTGATGCGCGTCGTCGTTCCATTGCGCGTCGTAACTGGCCAGGAGCCGGGTCTGGTTCGCGTCGTTCTCGAGTGTGAGGTGCACGTGCCGGTCGGGTTCGACACCGGCGCGAACGCGCGCGGCGAGCTCGGCCAGAAACGGTCGCGAGGAGTCGTCGCGGATCTCGTGCACCGCGTCGAGCCGCAGCCCGTCGAAGCGGTACTCTCGCAGCCAGTACAGCGCGTTTTGCACGAAGAGCTCGCGCACGGTCTCGGAGCGTTCGCCGTCGACGTTGATCGCGGCACCCCACGGCGTGTGGTGCCGCTCGGTGAAGAACGCGCCGGCGAACTGGTGCAGGTAGTTCCCCTCGGGGCCGAAGTGGTTGTACACGACGTCCAGGAGCACGCACAGCCCGCGCGCGTGGGCCGCGTCGACGAACGCCTTCAGCTCGTCGGGCGTTCCGTAGGCGCACTGCGGCGCGAACGGCAAGACGCCGTCGTAGCCCCAGTTGCGCGATCCGGCCGGCTGCGCGAGCGGCATCAGTTCGATCGCCGTTGCGCCGAGGCGGGCCAGATTGTCGAGCCGCTCGGCGGCGCTCGCGTAGGTTCCGCCGAGCGTAAACGTGCCGACGTGCAGCTCGTACACCACCGTCTCGTGCCACGGTCGCCCGGGCCAGCCGGTTTCGCGCCACGCGTAGGCGCGCGGATCGATCACCATGCTCGGCGCATGGACGCCGCCCGGCTGGAAGCGTGAGGCCGGATCGGGGACGCGAACGTCGGCATCCCCAAACGCGAAGCTGTACCGTGCGCCGGCGCGCGCATCGCCGACCATCCGCTCGAACCAGCCGCCGGGGCGCGGCTCGAGCGCGTGCTCGACCCCGTCGACGACCACGGCGGCGCGCTCGCGCGAGGGTGCCCACAAGCGGAACGCCACCCCGTCGTCGCGCAGCTCCGCACCGAACGGCATCTGGTGCGCGTGGCGCGCGCTCTTCATCGCAACTCGGCGCGCAGCGCTTCGAAGGCGGCGGCCAGCGCGCTGGGGTGTCCGGACAGCGCGTCGCGAACGTCGTGCAGCGCCGCTTGCACGCGGAAGAAGCGGATCAGCGCGTCGCGCTGCGCCGGATCGCGCGGCATCGTCGCGAGATCGCTCGCGCCGGCCGCGTAGCGGGCGAGGAAGGCTTCGCGCGCGCGCGCCGTCAGGTCCAACATGGTCGCCGTCGTCATGCCGCGGTCGGCGGTCGGATCGTGCAGGCTCGCCTGGATCGTCTCGCGCGTTACCGCGTCGAAGGAGCGGGCCAAGGACGCCACGTCTTTGAGCGGCGATGATCGCCGCGCGACCGCCTCGCCGAAACCTACGAATACCGGTACCGCGTCGACCAGGAGAACGCGGCTGAGCGTCAGTCGGCCGTGCGCGCGCGACGAGGCGGCATCGATCGACCCTGGCAGGGCGTCGAGCGCCGTCGCCACCCGCGCGCGCACCGCGGCGATGCTCGCGGCCCGCGCCTCGACGACCGCCGCCAGGTCCTCGTGCGCCGCGGTGCGCCAGGCCGCGATGTCGTCCGGCGTGATGGGGTGCGTCCCGAAGGTCGCATCGCTGCCGGGTGCGGCCAATGCGCGGTGGAGCTCCGCCAACGCATCGGCGACGTTTTCGGCGCTGCGAACGAGGCGCTCGTCGGCCGTCCCGGTCCGCAGGATCTCGCGCAGCGCCGCTTCGACGTCGGTGGGGTTCTCGACGAAGGTCTGCGAGGTGACGGCGACCCACGTCTCGCCGCTGCGGTCGGTGACCAGCGCCGTGCCGAACAATCGCGGCGCCTGAGCAAAACCGCGCTCGCGAAGATGCCGCAGGAATGCGACCGCGCTGTTCTGCACGCGCGGCATCCGCCGGTGCAGCGTCACCAGTCGTGAGTCGTCGAGGATCCAGCGCTGCGCGCCGGACTCGTACCCGAACCGTTGCGAAGAGCCGGCCTCCGGTCGGGCGTCGCCCTCCCAAGCGAACGTGATGCGGTCGCCGTCGTACAGCTCCGTTCCGGCGCGCATCGCGCGCTCCACCAGTGGTGCCGTTGTCGCGTCGGAGGCGGCGTCCACGATCCAGCCTTCGCGCGGACCGCTCCGCGCGCGCGCCAGCGCATCCTCGCGGATCGGTGTGTCCCAAGCGAAGCGCAGCACGAGCGACGTGCGGTTCATCCCCTCGCCGACCACGACGAACGCCAGCGACGGGTCGAGTCCTTCCGCCACGAACGCGTCGAGCACGCGCCCGTGCTCCGACGCTCCGACCGCGACGGGAACGACATCTGCGTCGATCACCGCTCGCGCCCAGGCGTCGAGCGCGATCTCGTCCCGCGGCACGACGATGGTCGGCAGCTCGGGCAACGCGCTGGAACGAGCCGGTGCGGCGGCGCCGCGCGGATCGCGCACCAGCGAAAACCAGAAGAAGCCGTACGGCGCCAGCGTCACGGTGTAGGGTACGGTCGCGATCGGCGGAAACGCGGTCGAGCCGAGCATCTCGAACGGCGTCCGGCCGGCGAACTGTGCGAGGTCCAGCTGCACGGCCTGCGCGGTATGTGACAGGTTGGCGACCACGAGCACGGTTTCTTGGTCGTGCTCGCGCAGGTACGTGAGGATGCGCCGGTTGGCAGGATACAGCAGCGTCAGCGTGCCGCGGCCGAACACTTTGGTCGCCTTGCGCACCGCAATGATGCGGCGCATCCAGTGCAGCAGCGAGCTCGTGTTGCGCAGCTGGGACTCGACGTTCACGGCTTGGTAGCCGTAGGTCGGATCGGTGACCGGCGGCGCGTACAAGCGCACGTGCTCGGCGGGCGAGAACCCGCCGTTGCGGTCGGGCGACCATTGCATCGGCGTGCGCACGCCGTCCCGGTCCTTGAGGAACAGGTTGTCGCCCATCCCGATCTCGTCGCCGTAGTAGATCACGGGCGTCCCCGGCATCGACATCAGCAAGCCGTTGAGCAGCTCGATGCGGCGGCGGTCGTTCTCCAGCAGGGGCGCGAGGCGGCGCCGGATGCCGACGTTGATGCGCATCCGCGGCTCGATGGCGTACACCGCGTTCATGCGCTCGCGCTCGCGCTCGCTGACCATCTCCAGCGTCAGCTCGTCGTGGTTGCGCAGGAACACCGCCCATTGGCAGCCCTCGGGGATCGGCGGCGTCTGGCGCAGGATGTCGTGAACGGGATAGCGGTCTTCGTCGGCGACGGCCATGAACAGCCGCGGCATCAGCGGAAAATGAAAGCACATGTGACACTCGTCGCCCTCACCGAAATAGGACGACAAGTCTTCGGGCCACTGGTTCGCCTCGGCCAAGAAGATGCGGTCGGGGAACTCTTTTTCAAGGACCGCGCGCAGGACTTTGATCACGCCGTGCGTCTCGGCGAGGTTCTCGTTGTTCGTTCCCTCGCGTTCGCACAGGTACGGCACGGCGTCGAGCCGGAAACCGTCGATCCCGACCTCCGACCAGAAGCGCATCGCGTCGGTCATCGCGCCGACGACGGCGTGGTTGTTGAAGTTCAGATCCGGCTGGTGTGAAAAGAAACGATGCCAGTAGTACTGGCCGGCCACCGGGTCCCAGGCCCAGTTCGACGTCTCCGTGTCGGTGAAGATGATGCGGGTCCCGGCGAACTTGCGATCGTCGTCGGACCAGACGTAGAATGCGCGTTCCGGCGAGTCGCGCGGCGCGTTGCGGGCGCGAACGAACCAGGGGTGCTGGTCGGATGTGTGGTTGACGACGAGCTCGGCGATGATCCGGATCCCGCGCGCGTGCGCCGCGCGGACGAGCTCGCGCACGTCGTCGAGGGTCCCGTACGACGGGTGGACCCCGGTGTAGTCCGAGATGTCGTAGCCATCGTCGCGTAGCGGCGAGGGGAAGAACGGCAGCAGCCACAGCGCGGTCACGCCGAGCTCTGCCAGGTAGTCGAGCCGCGATGTCAGCCCCGCGACGTCGCCGATCCCGTCGCCGTTTGAGTCCTGGAAGGCTTTGACGTGCGTCTGGTAGACGATCGCGTCGCGGTACCAACCCTGATCCCCTTGCACGGGCTTGCTACGCTACGGCTTCGGCGAGGCCGCCGGCGGTGAGCGGAGCGGCGATCTCCTCCAGCGACTTGCCTTCCGCGTCGACGCCGAGCACGATCTCGACGAGGCCGCCGGCGATCATCAGACCCGCGCCGAGCCCCCACGCGAGCGCCAGCATCTGCGGCTCCCGCGTGCCGATCAGCGCGCCGAAGATCGGCGGTGCGACCGCCCCACCGATCAGCGTCCCGATCGCGTAGACGAATGCGATCGCCGCAGCGCGGATCTCGAGCGGAAAGATCTCGCTGACGGTCAGGTACGCCGCGCTGGCGCCGGCGCTGGCGAAGAAGAACATCACCGACCAGAGCAACGTCAGCGTGGTCGCGTTCAGTCCGTGGTTCAGGAACAGGACGATGCTCAGGACCATCAGCAGGCCGCTCAGGATGTAGCAGCTCGCGATCATCGTCTTGCGCCCGACCGCGTCGAAGAAGTGACCGAGGACCAGCGCGCCCAAGAAGTTTCCGATCGCGAACGGGATGATGTACAGCCCGACGTCGCCGGGCGCGACGCCGAAGAACGTCGTGAGCTGCAGGCCCTGGTTGAAAAAGACCGCGTTGTACAGGAACGCCTGCGTGATCATCAGCGCCAGTACCAGCGCCGTGCGCTTCGGATAGGTCTTGATCAGCGTCTCGATCGTAGCCAGGAAACCCGTCTTCCGCGAGGGATCGAACGTCATCGTCTTGTGCTTGACCGGCGGCAGCTCGCGCCCGGTCTCCCGCCGCACTTCGTCTTCGATCCGGGCCACGATCGTCTCCGCTTCGTCGGGGCGCCCGTGCGTGAGCAGCCAACGCGGGCTTTCGGGCAGGCTCTTTCGCAGGAACAGCACCATCACCGCCAGCACCGCGCCGAGCCCGAACGCCAGACGCCAGCCGAGCGAGGGCGGGAAGAAGCGCCCGTCCAGGAGCGGGATCGAGGCCAGCGCCCCGATCAGCGTGCCGATCCACCACGAGCCGTTGATCGCGATGTCGGCAGTCCCGCGGCGCTGCGCGGGTATCAGCTCGTCGATCGCCGAGTTGATGGCGCTGTATTCGCCGCCGATCCCCATCCCGGCGAGCGCGCGAAACAGCGCGAAGCTCGAGAAATCCCACGCAAACGCGGTCAGCGTCGTGCAGACCAGATACCAGGCCAGGGTTATCAGGAACAGCCGCTTGCGCCCGAAGCGGTCGGCGAGGAAGCCGAACCCGAGCGCGCCGATCACCGCGCCGACCAGGTACGCGGTCGCGGCGAGCCCGGTCTGGGTGGCGGTGAAGTTCAACCCCTGGGCCGAGGCCAGGGTGGGGTTGATCGCGCCGACGATCGTCACTTCGAGGCCGTCGAGGATCCAGGTGATCCCGAGGCCGATGACGACCATCCAGTGCCACTTCGCCCACGGCAGGCGGTCGAGGCGGAACGGAATGTCGGTACTGAACTTCGCGGTGGAGACGGCCAACGGACCTCCGAGGCTGGCGAGCGGACGCCCTATGAGGTACCCGAGCCGAAACCCCGGAAAACCGCTGATGGTAGGCCGCCTAGCAGAGTGAACTGTGGGTTGCTCGGTGAGCGCCGCTTACGCGCGTCGGCGAAGGGGACGAAACACCGCGAGTCAACTTTGTATCGCCGGTCTTTCCGCCCCGGAGGTTTGATGCGCCGTTTGTTTTCGCTCGCGGTCGCGGGTGTGCTGTCGTTTGGTTGCCTGGCGTCGTTCGCGGCCGCGGACGAAGGGATGTGGACGTTCGACAATTTCCCGGCCGCAAAAGTGAAGCACGCGTACGGGTTCGCCCCCTCGGCAGCCTTTCTCGATCACTTGCGCAAAGCCGCGCTGCGGAGCCCGGGATGCACGGCCTCGTTCATCTCCCCCGACGGACTGGTGATGACGAACCACCATTGCGTGCTCGGCTGCGTCGGCGCACTCTCGACCGCGCAGAAGAACCTGATCGAGAACGGCTTCATCGCGCAGCGCCGCCAGGACGAGCAGCGCTGCCCGAACTTCGACGTCAACCAGCTGGTCGCGATCACCGACGTCACCGCGACGATCCACGCCGCGACCGCAGGCAAGACCGGCGCCGGCGCCAACGCTGCGCTGCGCGCGGCGACCGTGCAGGTGCAGCAGTCGTGCGGCAGCGATCAAACCGTCCGCTGCGATCTGGTCTCGCTGTACCACGGCGGCATCTATGACGTCTACCGGTACAAGCACTTCGACGATGTGCGGCTCGTGTTCGCGCCGGAGTTCACCGTCGCGCAGTTCGGCGGCGATCCCGACAACTTCAACTTCCCGCGCTTCGATCTCGACGTCGGGATCGTCCGCGCGTACGAGAACGGCAAGCCGGCCGCGAGTCCCGACTACCTGCGCTGGAGCGAGAACGGCTCGAAGGCCGGCGACCTCGTGTTCGTCCCGGGAAATCCCGGCGGGACCTCGCGCGAGCTCACGACGTCCGAGCTGACCTACGAGCGCGACTACGGGCTGCCGGCGACGATCGCGCAGTCGGAGGAGCTGCGCGGTATCTACGAAGAGTTCGCGCGCCGCGGCCCCGAGCAGGCCCGCGAAGTGAACGAGACGCTGTTCGGACTCGAGAACGGGATCAAAGTGCAGTCGGGCCGGCGACTCGCGCTGGTCGAGCCGGCGTTCTTCGCTGCGAAGGTCGCCGAGGAGAAGCGCCTGCGCGCCGCGGTCGCGGCGAAACCGGCGCTGCGCGCCGAGGCGTCGGCGTGGACGGAGATCGAACGGGTTCAGGCGCTGCGCGCGAGCGTCGCGCGCCGGCAGGGAGCGGCCACCGGCGCGACGCGCGGTCTGCTCGGCACGGCGATCACGCTCGTGCGTGCGGCCGCGGAGCGTCCGAAACCGAACGCGCAGCGGCTGCCGGAGTTCACCGATCAGGCGCTGCCGCGCATCGCGCGGGCGATGTCGACCAGCACACCGGTCTTCCCCGACCTGCAAGAGGTGCAGATCGCGTTCGGCTTCTCGAAGCTGCGCGAGACGCTTGGGACCGACGATCCGCTGGTGAAGGCGTTCCTCGGCACCGAGTCGCCGGATCAGCTCGCGCACCGGCTCGTCGCCGGCACCAAGCTCGGGGATCCGGCCGTGCGCAAAGCGCTCTACGACGGCGGAAGCGACGCGATCGCGGCGTCGGCCGACCCGATGATCGTCTTCGCGCGCGCGATCGACCCGCAGCTCCGCGCATTGCGGAAGGACCAGGAAGACCGCGTCGTAGCGCCATCGCGCGCGGCCGCGGAACGGATCGCAAAGGCGCGCTTCACCGTCTACGGTACGAGCATCGACCCGGATGCGACGTTCACGCTGCGCCTCAGCTACGGCAGCGTGAAGGGGTTCCAGAACCCGGCCGGCGCACAGGTCCCGCCGTACACGACGATCGGGGGGCTCTTCGAGCGCGCGACCGGCGCGCCGCCGTACGTGCTGCCGAAGAGCTGGCTCGACGCGAAGTCCGCGCTCGATCTGACCACGCCGATGAACGTCTCGACGACCAACGACATCATCGGCGGCAACTCGGGGAGTCCGCTCGTGAACGCCCGCGGCGAGATCGTCGGGCTGATCTTCGACGGGAACATCTTCTCGCTCGGCGGCGACTATGGCTACGACGCGACGCGCAATCGCTCGATCGCGGTCGACAGCCGAGCGCTGCTCGAAGCGTTCTCGAAGGTGTACCACGCCGACGCGCTCGTGGCGGAGATTCGCGCGGCTCGCGGACGCTAACCACCCGGCGTAAGGGAGCTTACCGACAAGCTGAGGTGTTCGCGTCAGGATGGGGCCACACCAGCCACCCATCGATCCGAACGAGGTATGCAATGAAATCAACTGTCCTGCACGCGTCGCTGACGCTTGCGCTCCTGGCGATGCCGGTCGCAGCACTGGCGGCGGATCCGCCGGCCGACCACATGGCCGCGGCGGCGAGCCAAATGGCGACAATGGCCTGCCGTCCGGCGACGGCGAAAGACACCGCCGCGTCGGCCGACGCCATGGCGAAGGCCCACGTCACGATCGCGACGATCGGCACGGAGAAGATCGTCTGCATGAAGCTCAACCACGACGCGATGATGACCGAAGCGTCAAAGGCCGCCAAGATGGCGAGCGCCGCCGAGGCCAGCAAGGCGTGGGTGGACTTCCTCAACGAGGCGATGGTGATCCCCGTCGGCGGAACCGGCGGAGGCTAGAGGCCTGTTGCGCCGCCGCTCACAAGAGCGTGCGGCGCAGGTCCGCCAGCGCGTTCTTGATCTCGACGGTGAAACGCGCCGCGTTCGCGCCGTCGATCACCCGGTGATCGTACGAGAACGAGAGTGGCTGAATCAGTCGCGGCACGAACGCCGTGCCGTCCCAGACCGGCCGCATCTCGGCTTTGCACGCGCCGAGGATCGCGACTTCCGGAGCGTTGATGATCGGCGTGAAGTAGGTGCCGCCGATCGAGCCCAGCGAGCTGATCGTGAACGTCGCGCCGCTCATGTCGTTGGGGCCGAGCTTGCCGTCGCGCGCCTTCGCGGCGAGCGCGGCGGTCTCGGCGGCGATCTCGACGATCCCCTTGCGGTCGACGTCGCGGATCACCGGGACGAGCAGTCCGTTCGGGGTGTCGGCGGCGAAGCCGAGGTGATAGTACTGCTTGAGCACGAGCTCGTCGCCGTCGAGTGAGGCGTTGACCTGCGGGTAGCGCTTGAGCGCGGCAACGGCGGCCTTCATCAGGAACGCCAGCATCGTCACCTTGACGTCTTTGCGCTCGCCGTTGATCTGCTTGCGAAACGCCTCGAGCTCGGTCACGTCGGCGTCGTCGTTCTGCGTGACGTGCGGGATCATCACCCAGTTGCGCGCCAGCACCGGTCCGCTGATCTTCTGGATGCGCGTGAGCGCGACGCGCTCGACTGGGCCGAACTTCGCGAAGTCCACGGTCGGCCAGGGCGGAAGGCCGAGGCCGAACCCGCTGACCGCACCGGGACGCGCGCCCGGATCGGCTGACGGCGACGACACGAGCGCGGTCTTGACGAAGCTCTGCACGTCGTCGCGCGTAATGCGCCCATTGGGGCCGTTGCCGCGCACGCGGCCGAGATCGACGCCGAGCTCGCGCGCGAAGCGGCGTATCGCCGGCGACGCATGCACCGGAGCGCTCGCTGCACCATTCGTGGAGAGCGCCGGGGCCGGTGCAGTGGCAACTGCGGGCCGTCCATTGGACGGTTGTTCGCCTTTCCCCTGAGCCTGTCGAAGGGTCAGGGTGACATCGGGATTATCGCTGGGCGCGGTAGCACTTGGCGCGGTAGCGCTCGGCGCGGGGGTCGTTGCTTCTTCGTTGGTTCCGGCTTCGGCGGCGACGATGCCGACTGCGTCTTTCGGCGCGGCCGGCGGTGACGGCGGCGTCGGCGTCTCGCTGGCGGCGGGCTCGACGGTCACCAGGACGCTGCCCTGTGAGACCTTGTCGCCGACCTTCACTTTGATCTCGCGAACGGTGCCGGCGCTCGACGCCGGGACCTCCATCGTCGCCTTGTCCGACTCGAGGGTGACGAGCGGATCGTCCTTCTTGACGGTGTCGCCTGGATTGACGAGGACCTCGATCACCGGGATGTCGTTGAAGCCGCCGAGGTCGGGGACGGTAAGGTCGATCTGCGCCATCGCGATCAAACCGTCGTCGGCTCGGGCTTGGCGGGGTCGATGCCGTACTTCGCGATCGCGTCGACGACTTTCGCGCGTTCGATCGTGCCGTCGTCCGCGAGCGCCTTGAGCGCGGCGAGCGCGACCCAGCGACGGTCGACTTCAAAGAACGAGCGCAATTGTTTGCGCGTGTCGCTGCGCCCGAACCCGTCGGTCCCCAGCGCGTGGAAGCGGCGCTCGACGAACGGCCGGATTTGTTCGGCGAACGTCTTCACGTAATCGGTCGCCGCGACGACGGGGCCGTCGTGCCCGTCGAGCTGTTCCGCGACGTACGCGCGTTTCGGCGCCGCGGTGGGATGCAGCAGGTTCCAACGCGCGGTGGATTCGCCGTCGCGGTGGAGCAGGGTGAAGCTCGTCGCGCTCCAGACGTCGGCGATTACGCCCCAGTCGTCGCGCAGCAACTCCGCCGCGGCGAGAACTTCGCGCAGGATCGCGCCGCTGCCCATCAATTGCACGCGCGGCTGGCCCTTCTGCTGCTTGCCGCCCTCGCGCAGCAGGTACATCCCGCGCAGGACCCCGTCCTCGGCGCCCGGCGGCAGCGCGGGGTGCTGGTAGTTCTCGTTCAGCAGCGTGATGTAGTAGTAGACGTCCTCTTGCTCGGCCAGCATCCGCCGCACGCCGTCCTGCACGATCGTCGCGACCTCGTACGCGTAGGTCGGATCGTACGGCACGCAATTCGGAATCGCCGACGCGAAGAGGTGCGAGTGGCCGTCTTCGTGCTGCAATCCCTCGCCGTTGAGCGTCGTGCGTCCCGACGTGCCGCCGAGCAGGAATCCGCGCGTGCGCATGTCGCCGGCCGCCCACGCGAAGTCGCCGATACGCTGGAACCCGAACATCGAGTAGAAGATGAAGAACGGGAGCGTCTGCACGCCGTGCGTCGAGTACGACGTTCCGGCGGCGATCCACGAACACATCGAGCCGGCTTCGGTGATCCCTTCCTGAAGGATCTGGCCGGCCTTGTCCTCGCGGTACCACATCAGCTGGTCGGCGTCTTGCGGGCGGTAGAGCTGACCGACGTTCGAGTAGATCCCGAGCTGCCGGAACATCCCTTCCATCCCGAAGGTGCGCGACTCGTCGGCGACGATCGGGACGACGCGCGGTCCGACCGTTTTGTCGCGCAAGATCGTCGAGAGCGTGCGCACGAACGCCATCGTCGTCGAGATCTCGCGCTCGCCGGTCGATTCGAGCAGGGCGGAGAACGCGCTGCGCTGCGGCACCGCGAGCGGCTGCTCGACGTTGCGCCGCCGCTGCGGCAGCGAGCCGAGCTTCGCGACGCGCTCGCGCAAGTAGGTGGCTTCGCGCGAGTCGGCGGCCGGCTTGATCAGCGGAACGTTCTCGAGATCGCGATCCGAGATCGGGATCGAGAAGCGGTCGCGGAACGCGCGCAGCTGCTCGATCATCAGTTTCTTCTGCTGGTGGGCGATGTTCATCCCTTCACCCGCCGAGCCCATCCCGTAGCCCTTGATCGTCTTGGCGAGGATCACCGTCGGCGCGCCGCGGTGTTCGACCGCGGCTTTGTACGCCGCGTAGACCTTGTACGGATCGTGGCCGCCGCGGTTGAGCTCCCAGACCTCGTCGTCGGTCATGCGCTCGACGAGCGCACGCGTCTCCGGATAGCGGCCGAAGAACTGCTCGCGCACGTAGTTCCCGTCGCGCGACTTGAAGGTTTGGTAGTCGCCGTCGAGCGTCTCGCCCATCAGCTTGACCAGCATCCCGGTGTGGTCGGCGGCGAGGAGCGGGTCCCAGCGCGTACCCCAGATCACCTTGATGACGTTCCAGCCCGCGCCGCGGAAGACGCCCTCGAGCTCCTGGATGATCTTGCCGTTCCCGCGGACCGGACCGTCGAGGCGCTGCAGGTTGCAGTTGACGACGAAGATCAGGTTGTCGAGCTTCTCGCGTGCCGCCAGCGCCAGGCCCGCCAGCGATTCAGGCTCGTCGATCTCGCCGTCGCCAACGAAGCTCCACACCTTGCGCTCCGACGTATCGGCGAGCCCGCGGTCGTGGAGATAGCGCATGTAGCGCGCTTGATAGACCGACTGTAGCGGGCCGAGCCCCATCGAGACGGTCGCGAACTGCCAGAAGTCGGGCATCAGCCACGGGTGCGGGTACGACGGAACGCCCTTCCCGTCGACCTCGCGGCGAAAGTTCGTCAGCTGTTCTTCTGAGACGCGGCCTTCGAGGAACGCGCGCGCGTAGACGCCGGGCGAGGAGTGCCCTTGCATGTAGACGAGGTCGCCGCCGTGGGTCGCGGACGGGGCCCGCCAGAAGTGGTTGAAGCCGACGTCGTAGAGCGTCGCCGCCGACGAGAACGAGGCGACGTGTCCGCCCAGATCGCTGTGGTCCTTGTTCGCCCGGACGACCATCGCCATCGCGTTCCACCGAATGTAGTGCCGCAGCCGCTCTTCGATTTCAGGGTCGCCGGGGAAGTGCGCCTGCTCTTCGACTGGGATCGTGTTGACGTACGGCGTCGTCTGGGCGGCCGGCGTGCGCACGCCCCGCGTCGCGGCGCGCTCGACGATCGCCCGGACGATCTCGCTGGCGCGCCCGGCGCCCTCGGCGTCGATCACGCCGTCGAGCGCATCGAGCCACTCGCGCGTCTCTTGCGGGTCGGGCTGGACCGCGGGTTTTGCGCTCGGAGCCGCGTCGGCGGCCGGACCGGCCGGGCTGGGCGTGTCGATCATGCCTGACGATCATAGCGCGCGTCGGTGCCGTCCGAGCCATCCAATCATGTCGGGTTGCCATCCAATTGGCGCAGCGCACGGGCGACCACGACGGGATTGGACTACCCGCCGGGCGAAATGGATGGTATGCGCACCGGCTCGTCCGAGGTCGAGCTCACCGTCGACCGCGCCAGCATCGTCCCGATCTACCGGCAGATCTACGAGCGGCTGCGCGCGCAGATCCTCGCCGGCGCGCTCCCCGAAGGGATGCGGCTGCCGCCGGAACGGGCGCTCTCCGCGGGGCTCGACGTCAACCGCTCGACGGTCGTCAGGGCGTACCGGGATCTCGCCGCCGACGGCCTGATCTCGCAGCGGGTCGGTTCGGGATCGCGGGTCGCCTCGATCGACGGCGGCCGGCCCGACCGCGCGCCGTCGGTCCCCTGGTGGGCCACCCTGCCGCCGTGGCGGGCCGGCCAGTTCCCGGCGGTCCTCGGCGAGCTGGCGGCCAGCGAGCATGGCGGCTCGATCGCCTTCGTCCAAGGTGTCCCGCCCGCCGAGCCTTCGCCGCTCGCCGATCTCGCGCGCTCGTTCGCCCGCGCCGGCGGCGACGAGCGCTTCGTGCTGACCTACGGCGACAGCGAAGGCTTCGGGCCGCTGCGCGAGGCGATCGCGGCGCGCATGCGCGGGCGCGGCTGCGTCCTCGACGCGCGCGACGTGCTCGTCCTGACGGGCTCGACCCAGGGGATCACCTTGGTCGCCCAATCGCTCGCCGAGCCCGGCGACGAGATCCTGGTCGAAGCGCCGACCTATCCCGGCGCGCTGCAGATCTTTCAGATCGCCGGGCTGCGCGCGATCCCCGTCCCGGTCGACGAGGAGGGGATGCGCGTCGACCAAGCCGAGGCGATCCTGCGCACGCGGCGGCCGCGCTTCATCTACACGATGCCCTCGATCCACAATCCCACCGGCGTCACGATGAACGCCGATCGCCGCGAGCGGCTGGTGACGCTCGCGAAGCGCTACGGCGTCCCGATCGTCGAGGACGATCCGTACGGTGAGCTCGCCGAGAGCGCGATCGAACCGCTGCGCGCGCGCGACGCGGACCACGTGATCTACCTGTCGTCGTTTTCGAAGACGATCGCACCGTCGCTGCGCCTCGGCTGGCTGGTCGCGCCGCGCACGATCTACGAGCGGCTGCTGCTCCGCAAGCAGTCGTACGACATGGCGTCCTCGATGTACATCCAAGCCGGCGTTCGCGAATATCTGGAGCGCGGCTACGACGCGCACGTCTCGGCGCTGCGGCGCGAGCTGGCGGTCCGGCGCGCGATCGCGTACGCCGCGATCGACCGCTGGTGGCCGGCGGCGATGCGCGTCGTCCGCAGCGGCGACGGATACTATCTCTGGGCGACCGCGCCGCGCGAGGTCCACGCGCGGGCGCTGCTCGCGAACGCCGAACGGCGGGGCGCGTCGTTCCTGTTCGGCGAGGCCTTCTTCGCGCAGTCAGGCGGCGATCACAACTTCCGCATCGCGCTCACGCCGGTGCCGCGCGATGCGATCGAGACCGGGCTCCGCCGCATCGGCGAGGCCGCGTCGTGACGGTGCGAGCGGCTCGGCCGAACGCATTTCCGTCGCAGGCGCTGCTGGCGTGGTACGCGCAACACGGCCGCGTCCATCTCCCGTGGCGCACGACCCGCGATCCGTACCGCATCGTCGTCAGCGAGTTCATGCTGCAGCAGACGCAGGTCGAACGCGTGATCCCGTTCTACGAAGCGTTCGTCGCACGCTTCCCGAGCTTCGAGGCGCTCGCCGGCGCCGGCGCCGGCGACGTCGTCCGCGCCTGGCGCGGGCTGGGCTACAACAGCCGCGCGGTCCGGCTGCACGCGCTCGCCCGCGCCGTCGTCGAGCGCCACGGCGGCGAGCTGCCCGACGATACCGCCGCGCTGCGCGCGCTGCCCGGGATCGGCGCTTATACGGCGGCGGCGGTGCGCGCGTTCGCGTTCGAACGCGACGACGCGGCCGTCGACGTGAACTTGCGGCGCGTCGTCCACCGGGTGCGGTTCGGGCTCGAACACCCGCCGCAGGCCGGCGACCGCGAGCTCGACGCGCTGGCGCTCGCCGCGGTCCCGAGCGGCGGCGCGCACGACTGGAACTCCGCCCTGATGGATCTCGGCGCGTCGCTCTGCACCGCGCGCGCCGCGCGGTGTCTGGTGTGCCCGCTCCGCGAGGCGTGCGCTTCCGCGCCGGTCGATCCCGCGCAGCTCTCGCAGCTCGCCCGAGCGAACGCGCCGCGAAGGCCGCCGCAGAGCGGGCTACCGTTCGAGCGCACGACGCGCTTCCTGCGCGGGCGCATCGTCGACCGCCTGCGCGACGTACCGCCCACCGAATCGCTCGCGCTCGGCGCGCTCGAACGCGACCTCGCTGCGATCGTCCCCGCGGACCGCCTGCACGAGATCCCGGCAATCGTCGACGCGCTCGTGCGCGACGGAATCGTCGCCCTGGCCGAGTCGCGTGTCCGCCTCAGTTGAGGTGAATTAATGCTAGCCTAGACTAGTAATATAAGCAAAGATTGCACTGACGGTCAGCAGGCGGGCGAGGCGCAGGGTGCCCTAGACTTGTCAATAAATACCAAAGCCTGGTATAAAGGGGTGTGACCATCTCCGTAACTCCGCAGTTGGACCGATTCGTGAAACAGCAAGTCGCCACTGGCAAGTATGCCTCGAGCAGCGAGGTCGTGCGCGCTGGTCTGAGGTTGCTCTACGATCAGGAGGATGAACGACTGCAGCGGCAAGCGGCGTTGAAGCGATTCGTCCACGAAGGCATTGCTGACCTAGAGTCTGGCAGGGTCGTTGAAGCCAAGAATGTCTTCGCCCGCATGCGAAGGATGATTGACGAAGCCGAGAGCCAGGCCGTCGTGGATGTGGGCGCCGGAGGCGCTCGCTGATCGGATGCAAAATCGCGGCCCTCAATGGGTGCCATTTTCACGGAACATGCTTCCGAACAACTCGCGTCGATCGTTTCTTACATCGCGCAGGCGTCGCCGCAAAACGCGCGCAGGTTTCTCGAACGAATCGAAAATGCTGTCGAGATGCTCGACAACAACCCGCGACTCGGTCCGGAACGGCAAGACCTGACCGATGGCGCGCCGTACGTGCGCACGTGGCCCGTCCCGCCGGTTGTAATTGTCTACCGCGAACGGGTCGATGGCGGGGCCGAAGTCGTCGTCGTTGCTCACGGACGCCAACTCCTTCAAGCACTCTTGGAAGATCTGCCAGGAGATCTGCGGTAGGGAATCGACTCGCGGGTTCAGCTCATCCAGGCCGGTAGGTCCGCGTAGCGCTCTTCCTTCCACGGATCGGCGTCGTTGTTGTAACCGCGCACCTCCCAGAAGCCTTTCTGATCGGCGTCGAGGAACTCGAACCCGCGCAGCCATTTGGCGCTCTTCCAGAAGTACTTTTTCGGCACCAGCATGCGCACCGGGCCGCCGTGGATCGGCTCGACCGGCCGGCCGTCGAACTCGTACGCGATCAGCACGTCGTCGCCGAGCATTACGTCCAACGGGAGGTTCGTCGTGTAGTCGTTGTCGGCGTGCTGCACCACGAAGCGCGCGGACGCGAGCGGTTTCGCGCGCGCGACGATCGTGGAGAAGCGAACCCCGACCCAATACGTGTTCTGCTTCGACCAGCGCGTGACGCAGTGGATGTCGCCGCGGAACTCGCTCGCCGGGAGCGCCCGCAGCTCGTCGTACGCGAGCTCGAACGGGTTCTCGACCTGCCCGAAGACGCGCAGCCGCCAGCTCTTCGGGTCGATCGCCGGCACGTCGCCGACGTGCAGCACCGGGAACCCGGTCGTGACGGTCTGACCCGGCGGGACGGTCGGATCCTTTTGCTTGAGGAACGGCATGCGTGGAGCGCGTTTTTCCGTGCCGCGGATCGTAGCCCTCTTGCGATCGAAGGTTTGCGCACCGGAGAAAGCAAACCGGACCTAGTCGGGGGTAACGCAAAATGCACGGCATCACAAGGAAAAAGCTCCTCACGGAGTATGGGCGCGCCTTGCGACAGCGATCCGCTGCGGTGTTCATCGGTGCCGGCATGTCGAAACGTGCAGGCTACCCTACGTGGCGCGAACTCTTCGATGACGTTATCAAAGATCTCGACCTCGACTCCGCTAACTGTGATCTGACCGAGGTCGCTCAGTTCCTAGTCAATAAGGCTCATGGTCGAACGCACATCAATAAACTGATCATGGAGCGATTCCTTGAAAAGAAAGTAGTCCCGAAAGAACTAATCAAGCTCGCCGGACTTCCGGTAACGAACGTTTGGACAACGAATTACGATCCGCTCATCGAAAGTGCGTTCCGAGTTATTGGAAAGGATTTAACGGTAGTTTACACATCGGCCCAGCTGATGCAACCGTATAAATACCCAACGGTACTGTACAAGATGCACGGCTCGGTGGATGAAGCGGCGTCGTGCGTCATATCGAAACAAGACTTCGAGACTTATGCGCGCGACAAGCCTGCTTTTCTGAACCTCTTGTCGGCTGACTACGTCGGGAAGACGTTCTTGTTCCTTGGGCTTTCTTTCAGCGATCCCAACCTAAACCACGTGTTGAGTACGTCCTTCGCTGTGTTCAAGGAGAACCAGCGCCAGCACTTCGCCGTGTTGCCGTATCCGCAGCGAAGCGGGAGCCGGAGCCGCGCGCAGTTTGAATATGAACGAAAACGTTTCGAGTATTGGGTCGATGATCTGGGTCGCTATGGGATCAGTGTCTATGTCGTCGAGAGCTTCGACCAGATCGATGGGCTCGTCGAAGAGCTCGCTAACGAATGCAATCGTCTTCCTCTCGGAGATAGCGTTTACGTCAACGGCAGTTTCGGGCTGAGGGAATCAGGTCGCCCCAGGATAGAGACATTGTGCCGTCGGGTCGGCGTACTGCTTGCCGATCGCGATAAGCGTTTGGTCTCCGGGCTTGGTCCCGTCGTCGGTACGTCGACCTTGCGGGGTTTCATCGAAAGGCTCGGCGAGCGGGGAGTCGCGATGCACGGCCGCCTTCAGGTCGGCTCCATTCGGAAGGATTCTCAGGGCGAGTCGAGCCGACGTCGGAAACTCCTTGAACAGTGTGGCACGTGGATATTGATCGGCGGCGACAAGGGTACGAGAGCCGACGTCGAGATAACTCGATCGCTCCCAGGATGGCTCATTCCGATTCCGGGAACAGGCGGCGCGGCCGATTGGGCGGCGCACGAAATCTTGAAAGAGCACAAGGACACGCCGGAGTATCGGCTGGTCGCTGAATTGGACAGAGCGAAGTTTTCGGTCGCAACCCAATCCGCTAAGGGTATCGAAGCGGTTATCGAGATTCTCGATCGGCATCTCTGCGAGAACTCGCGTCACCCGCGAGCACGTCGTCCGTCGCATCCGTGACGATCCCGTTTCCGAAGCGGAAGGTCTCGCGCGCGGTCGCAGCCGAGGAGTTGGCGATCCTGGCGCGGACGTACCCGCACGCCGTCACGGCGCTTGAGTACCGCACGCCGTTCGAGCTGCTGATCGCGGTGATCCTGAGCGCGCAGTGCACCGACGCGCGGGTGAACCTCACCACGCCGCACCTCTTCGCCGCGTATCCCGACCCGGCGGCGCTGGCCGGCGCCGATCAGGCCGACGTCGAGCGCATCATCAAGTCGTGCGGGTTCTTCCGCACCAAGGCCAAGAACGTCATCGCCGCGGCGCGCGCGCTCTTCGCGGAGCACGGCGGCGCGGTGCCGAGCGACCGCGAGTCGCTGGAAGCGCTCCCCGGCGTCGGCCGCAAGACCGCCAACGTCGTGATGTCGGTCGCCTTCGGGGAGGCTGCGTTCGCGGTCGACACCCACGTCTTTCGCGTCTCGCACCGGCTCGGGCTGACCTTGGCGACGACGCCGCGCGGCGTCGAGGACGACGTCACCAAGCTGGTCCCCCGCGACCAGTGGCGCCACGCCCACCACTGGCTGATCCTCCACGGCCGCGCGATCTGCAAGGCCCCGATCCCGCGCTGCGGCCAGTGCCCGGTCACGATGTGCCCGTCCCGGAAGATCGTGGCGCGCGCGCTCGCGCAGCGCCGCTAGAAACTCAAGGGGCCTTGGCCGTCCAGGTGCGGCGGGCGGGGAAGCTGGGCGCCGTCGGAGATCGTCTTGAGGAGTTGGGAGCCGGTCAACGCGTCGCGGTAGCCGGCGTCGGTCGAGAACTTCGAGAGGTTCATCAGAGCCGGCACGTCCGCGTCCAGGAACTGATACTCGCCCTCCAGACCGCAGCCGGTCACGATTACCAGTTGACGCGCGGCGTCGAGATCGAGCGCGATCCGCTTGTCGCGGAAGCGCAGCCGCAGCCGCGGCGGGTTCTCGAGCCGCACCAGGGTGACCCCGGTGCGGCCCCCGAGGATCGAGTTCAGCCGCTTGGTGCCCGTTGCCAGGACGTCGGCGAGCGCCGCGAAGCGGCTCTCCGCGTCGTCGCCGCGCGGGCTCGCCGCGCCGGCGGTCGCCGAGTCGATCGCGGCGCCCAGATCGCGGCGCGCGCGGAGCTTCGTTGCCATCGCGACGATCGGGTTCTCCGGCTCGTCCATGGAAGAGCACTTCGCGATGAGCTGGGAACGGACTGCCGAAGCGAGCTCGACCGCGCCGCCGGATCGCGTGTGGGGCGTCCTGCTCGACGGCCGGCGGTGGTCGCTGTGGAACGAGGGTGTCGAATGGATGACCCTCGAGGGGCCGCTCGCGCCCGGGACGCTGCTGACGATGAAGCCCAAAGGAGCCCCGCAGACGGCGTTCCGCATCGAGGCGGTCGTGCCGGAGCGCATGCTGGCCCTAATCGTCACCTTCGGTCCGGTTGCCGCGCTGCGCTTCCGCTGGGAGCTGGCGCCGCAGGCGAGCGGGACGGCGATCGTGCAGCGCATCGGGACCGGCGGTCCGCTGGCCGGACTGATCCTGCGCCGCGCCGCGGAGCTCATCGCCGGCGGGATGGCGGCGAACCTCGGACGACTGGCGGAACGCGCGGCCGAAAACGCCGTGCAGGCATAGAAAAAAAGCGCGGTCGTTGCCGGCCGCGCCTTCATGGGATCTGGATGATGACTGAGAAAAACTGATCTATCTGTATTGGGGTCGGGCTTACTTCTTGCCCTTCTTGCTGGGCTTCTTCTTCGGGGCTTTCTTCTTAGCGGCCATGTTCGTATCTCACCCCCTCTCGTAGTCAGACTCGACTCGGGGCCCAAAGAGCACCGCGTCTGTGGGACCAACGCATGTTGATACGCGGCGAGTTCCCCTCGCCTGGGGTGCCACCCTCTCGGACCGCCACCGGGATAGAAAAAAGCGCGGTCGTTGCCGGCCGCGCCTCGATTCGAAGATGCAATGATGGCTGAGAAAAACCTGATCTATCTCTATCTCTGTCTGGGACGGGTTTACTTCTTCTTGCCCTTCTTGCTGGGCTTCTTCTTCGGGGCTTTCTTCTTAGCGGCCATGTTCGTATCTCACCCCCTCGCCTAGTCAGACTCGATGCGTACCGAAAAGGGGCGCATCTGTTGGGACCAACGGTTGTTGGTACGCCGCGAGTTCCCCTCGTCCGGGGTACGTCCCTCTCAGGCAACGTAAAGGCGGCGTACGGTCCGCGTGGGAAAGGGCACGCCGAGCATGGCGATCATCGAGGCGGTAGGGCTGCGCAAGGTATTCCGGTCGCTCGAACGCGGATCGGGGATCTGGGGCGCGGTCGGGGCGCTGTTCTCCCGCACCTACGTGGACAAGGTCGCGGTCGACGACGTCAGCTTCTCGCTCGAGCCCGGCGAGCTGGTCGGCTACATCGGGCCCAACGGTGCCGGGAAGTCGACCACGATCAAGATGCTGACCGGGATTCTGGTCCCGAGCGGCGGGCAGTTGCGCGTCGCCGGGATCGTGCCGCACGCGCACCGTATGGCGAACGCGGCGAACATCGGCGTCGTCTTCGGCCAGCGGAGCCAGCTCTATTGGGACCTTCCGCTGCGCGAGTCGTTCGAGCTGCTGCGCTCGATCTACGACATCCCGCGGGCGCGCTACCTCGAGAACATGCGCCACTTCGCGGCGATCCTCGACCTCGACCGCTTCCTCGCGACGCCGGTTCGCCAGCTCTCGCTCGGTGAGCGGATGCGCGGCGACTTCGCGGCCGCAATGCTCCACGATCCGAAGATCGTGTTCCTCG
This sequence comes from Vulcanimicrobiota bacterium, assembly GCA_003168375.1. Taxonomy (GTDB): domain Bacteria; phylum Vulcanimicrobiota; class Vulcanimicrobiia; order Vulcanimicrobiales; family Vulcanimicrobiaceae; genus Vulcanimicrobium; species Vulcanimicrobium winogradskyi. The sequence continues at coordinate 97,616 of PMSI01000001.1, read as the reverse complement.
ACGAGCCGACGATCGGACTCGACGTCGTCGCGAAGGAAGCGATTCGCGAGTTCATCGGAACGATCAACCGCGATCGGGGCACGACGGTCATCCTGACCACGCACGACCTAGCCGACGTCGAACGGCTCTCGCGCCGGATCATCCTGATCGACGAAGGAAAGGTGATCTACGACGGCTCGCTCGAGCGGCTGCGCGAAGAGTACGGCACGCACCGCACCCTGGTAGTGAATTTGGCGGAGTCGTATCCCGAGTTCGTTGTCGCCGGGGCCGAGGTCGTGAGCCGCGAGCTCAACCTGGTGCGGCTGCGCTTCAACCGCCGCGCGCTGACCGCCGAGGCGCTGATCCGCCGGGTCACCGAACGGTACCAGATCACCGACGTCTCGATCATCGAGCCCGACATCGACTCGATCGTGCGCCGCATCTACCTCGAGGGCTATCACGAAGGGGCGGCCCTCCGACAAGCTCAGGATGACACGCCGTCGTGATCATAGCGAAGCCTCGGTTTCGGCTGGAGCCGTACGTGCAATTCGCGCAGAAGGCGATGGCGCGCGAGGCGACCTACCGGTTCGACGTCTTCACCAGCATCGCGTCGGTGCTGGTGCGCGTCTACTTGCTGCGGATGGTCTGGGTCGCGCTCTACGCGCGCAACGCCGCGCCGAGCGAACTGCCGCTGCACGCGATCATTACCTACTCGACCGTCGCGCTGCTGATGGGCTTGGTGATGGACATCGACCAGACCCGGGCGCTCCACGATCGGCTGCACACCGGTGACATCGCGACCGACTTCATGAAGCCGATCGTCGTCCCGTTCTACTTCTTCGCCGACGGGAGCGGCGAAGTGCTCTTCCACGCGGTGCTGATCGTCCCGTCGCTGCTGCTCGCGCTCTTCATCGTGCACATCGATGTGCCCGGGCCGCTCGTGATCGGCACGTTCTTCGTGAGCTTCTTCCTCGGGTACCTGGTCGGCTTCTGCATCAACTTCATCCTGAACTGCGTCGCGTTCTGGACGCTCGAGATCCACGCGGTCCAACTGATCGTCACCTGGGTGACCGATCTCTTCGGCGGCGAGATCATCCCGCTGGTCATCTTTCCGGTGTTCCTGCAGAGGATCGCGTTTGCGCTGCCGTTCGCGGCGATGTTCTCGACCCCGCTGCTGATCTACGTCGGCGTGATCCGGCCCGAGCGCTACGCCGCCGCGCTCGGCCTCCAGGCGGGCTGGCTCGCCGTGCTCGCGGTCGTCGCGACGCTGATGTGGCGCGCCGGTGCGAAGCGCGTCATCGTGCAGGGCGGCTGATGCGGCACCTGCGCGTGATGCTGGGAGTCTACGTCCAGTACTGGCGCATCAACATCCTGACCACGCTCGAGTACCGCGAGAACTTTCTGCTGTGGTTCGGGTTCACGTTCATCTATCACGGCTCGGCGGTCCTAGCGCTGTGGATCGTGCTGAACCGCTTCCCCTCGATGAACGGCTGGACGTTCCGCGACATGGCGTTCCTGTACGGCCTGTGGATGCTCGCGCACGCGCTCCACAACACGTTCTTCTCGACCGTGGGCGACATTCCGGAACACATCCGCGACGGCGAGTTCGACCGGCTCCTCGTGCGCCCGCTCGACACCCTGTTCCAGGCGATCGCGACGCCGGGTCAGGTGTTCCCCGACGAGCTGATCCTGGCGCTGATCACCTTCGCCGCCGCGACCTGGTACAGCGGCGTCCAGGTCGACGCGACGTTCCTGGTCTTCGTGCCGCTGATCGTCGCCGGCGGAGCGCTGATCGACCTCGCCTTCAACCTGTTCATCTCGACGGTCGCGTTCTGGTTCGTCCGCGTCGATGCGCTGCGCTGGATCGTCATCCAGCTGGAGCAGGAGTTCACCCGGTACCCGATCAGTATCTACTCGCGCGGCGTTCGGCTGTTGCTCACGTTCGTGGTGCCGTTCGCGTTCATGAACTACTTTCCGGCGCGGTTCTTCCTCCACAAAGCCCACGAGAACGCGATGCTTCCGGCCGAAATCGGGCTGTTGACGCCGGCGATCGGCCTGCTCTTCGTCGCAATGGCGTACGTGTTCTGGCGGTTCGGGCTTAACCGCTACTCGGGGGTCGGGCACTAGGCGGCTGTCGCTCGGTGGGGGCGTCGCACCACCGCCGAGCCGACTAGGTCGGAGTCGGTAAGGCCGCCGGAGCCGCCGAGTTGCGGTAGCGGTTGAGTTCGATCGTGTTCAGCGCGATCGAGGCATGCGCGACGACGCGCACCAGTTGTTCGCGCTCCTCGGGATCGAGGTCGAGACCGCTGACGTTGTGCCCGTAGACGACGATCCCGCTCACCGTGCGGTCGAAGAAGAGCGGCGCGGCGAACGTCAGCCGCTCGTTCGGGAACGAGTTCTGGATGATCCGAGTGTCGTTCCCGGTGAACGTCAGCGCGCCGCGGGTGCGCGTGATCGCCTGTGTCAGCTTGTCGGTCGGCCCGAGCTTGATCGTCACGTCCTCCGGCCAGTCGTAGCTCTGCGCGAGCCGATAACCGCCGTCGGGCTGCCGGCCGAGGATCCCGCCGAACGAGAGCTGCAGCGCGTGCGGGGCGTCTTGGAGCAGCGCGCGGTAGACGTCTTCGACGGTCTCGGCGTCGAGGATGTATCCGGCGATGAACTCCAGCGCCTGGCGCTGTTCGCGGCGGTCGCGAAAGATGAACCGATCGACCACGTAGACCAGCGTCTGCACGATCTTCCCGGTGCACGCGCCGACCGCCAACGAGATCGGGATCAGGACGATGTACGCCAGGTCCGTGTTCTGGTAGAACACGTACGTGGCGATGTCCTCGAGCAGCGAGACCGTGCCGATGAACGCCGCGCTGATCGCGACGTAGACGACGGCGCGGCTGACGACGAAGTCGACGTTGAAGAAGCGGTGCCGGATCACCGCGATCCAGATCGCCACGATCGGCACGATCGTCGCCGAGACGAGCAGTCCGTTCTGCCAGCCGTTGATGCGGCCGGGATACCATGTGTCGGATACGAAGCGCGCCGCGCCCGCGAAGAGGAATGCCGCGGCGATCCAGCCGATGCGATGCCGGTCGTTCACGTGCGCGCGAACGAACGCGACCAGCAGCGCGGCCACGGTGAGCGCACTCAATGCGTAGGACGACATCTTCAAGGCTTGGTCGAAATACTCCGCCGGCAGCGCTCCGTAGTTCAGCGACCACTGCGCGTAGGCGTTCAAGGTGCCGAGTCCGAGCGCGAGCGCGCCGGCGCACCAGGCGAAGACGCGCTCGCGCGGTGCGTCCGCATCGCCGTCGATCAGGCACAACGCGAAGAGCAGCAGCGCCGGCCGCACGGCCCCGCGGATCATGTCGTGGATCCACGCCGGGATCGGGCGCCACGGCATCGGGATCAGGGTGTCGAGCCACGTGTTCGGCGCCTCCACCGCGGCCAGGCAGAAGACGAAGAACGCCGCCGTCGCGATGCTCGGCTTTACGACAAAGAGCATTGCGCCGAGCGCGACCGCGACGATGCAGAGCACGATCCGCAGCATGTCGATCGACCGTAGCGGCACCGTCTCGGCGCGCGCGACGACGCGCACGATGCGCTCCTCCCCGTTCTGCGCGATCGGCAGGTAACGCTGCGGGTTGTCGTACGTGTAGCCGCGGCCCGCGAGTCCCGGCTTCCGGTCGAACGGCTTGACGCGATCGATGCGCACGCGGTCGCCGCGCGCGAGCGCGTCGCCGGCCACGTTCGGGGGCGCCGCGGTGCGTGCCGGCTTGCGCTGCGGTTTCGGCGACAGCCGCGTCGCGACGGTGGTGACGACACCGTCACCGTCGGTCAGGTAACCGAAGACCTGGAGCGGGTACACGAGGCGGATGAAGTCCGGGGCGACGCGCACGAGCGCCAGGACAACGAGGATTCCGACGACGATCAGCCGGATCGTCTGCGACCGGCTGAGCGAGACTTTCGGAAGGCTCGCCGGCTCCGAGGTCACGGCGCCGGACCAGTTCCCGCGGCCGGGCTCAGGATTTCGGCGGGCTCCACTTGCCGACCATCGAGCGGGCGATCACGATGCGCTGGATCTGCTGGGTCCCTTCGTAGATCTGCGTGATCTTGGCGTCGCGCATCATCCGCTCGACCGGATATTCGGTCGAGTAGCCGTAACCGCCGAGCAGCTGGACGGCGTCGGTCGTGACGCTCATCGCGACGTCGCCGCATTTCAACTTCGCCATCGCGGCCCAGGTGGTGACGTCCGGCGCGCCTTCGTCGCACTTGCGCGCCGCTTCGTACAGCAGCAGGCGCGCGGCCTCGACTTCGGTCTTCATGTCGGCCAGCATGAACTGAAGGCCTTGCTGCTGCGAGATCGGTTTGCCGAACGCGACGCGCTGCTTCGTGTACTCGGTCGCGTAGTCGAGCGCGCCTTGTGCGATGCCGAGCGCTTGAGCGGCGATCCCCGGGCGCGATTTGTCGAGCACCTTCATCGCGATCTTGAAGCCTTGGCCTTCTTCGCCGAGCATGTTCGCGACCGGAACGCGGCAGTTCTCGAACGCGAGCTCGACCGTCGGCGAACCGCGAATCCCCATCTTTTTCTCGAGCTTGCCGACCGTGAAGCCCGGCGTGCCTTTCTCGACGACGAACGCGCCGATCCCGTTCGGACCTTTCGCCGGATCGGTTACCGCGAAGACGGTGACGACGTCGGCGACGCTGCCGTTGGTGATCCAGATCTTCGATCCGTCGAGCACGTAGTCGTCGCCGTCGCGGCGCGCCTTGGTGCGCATCGAGCCCGCGGCGTCGGAACCCGAGCCCGGTTCGGTCAGCGCGTACGCGGCGATCTTCGCACCCGACGCGAGGTCGGGGATCCAGCGCCGCTTCTGCTCCTCGGTTCCACCGATCAGGATCGGGAGCGCCCCGAGCTCCTGGACGGCGATGATCAGCGCGGAGGACGCGCACGCCTTCGAGACTTCTTCGACGACCTTGACGTAGGTGACGAACGAGCCGCCGAGCCCGCCGTATTCAGCCGGAAACGGGATACCGAGCAGATCGTTCTCGGCGAAGAGCTGCTTGATGTCCCACGGGAACTCGCCCTTGGCATCGATCTCGGCGGCGCGCGGCTCGACCCGCTCCCGGACGAGCTGCCGGACCACGTCGAGGATCATCGCCTCCTCGTCGGAGGTGTCGGGGCGTGCGGGTGCGATCGACATAGTCCGGAAGGGTTCGACGAGCACGATACGCGGCCCCGGCAGGTCGCGCGGGCCGCCGCGCGGATACGCCCGCATGGCGGGTCGTTTCGGTTCGCTGCTCGCGCTGGCACTGTTCCTGCTCCCGGTGGCGGCGCGTGCCGAGGGCGTCGATTTCACCGTCCCGGAAAACTACCAGGTCGCGCCCTCGCCGACCGCTGCGGACCCCCCGGCTGGCATCTCGTCGCTCCGTTTCCCGGGTTCGGCAGTGCCTGGCTCGCGGGCGACCTGCACTCCAGTCTGATCCAGATGGTCTCCGCACCCGTGCCCGGTGACGATCTCTCGCCCGCGCTGTACAAGGGCGCGGCCACGGTCACGAGCGAGCGGTCGGAGAGATGCGGCACGGTCACGATCCGCGCGTGAACGCAACCGCCCGGGGGAAGACGATCGAGTGGGCCGCACTTAGACTCCGGCCGGGATCTCCATCGTCTTCGGTTCGCTCGGCACCGCGAGCGGTGCGCCGGTGGCGGCGCGCACCTCGTCGACGCTCACGCCCGGCGCGAGCTCGCGCAGCACCAGGCCCTCCGGCGTCACGTCGATCGCGGCGAGATCGGTGATGATCTGCTGCACGACGCGCTTTCCGGTGAGCGGGAGCGTGCACTCGGCGAGGATCTTGTGCGCGTTCCCTTTCGCGACGTGTTCCATCATCACGATGACGCGCTTCGCGCCGTGCACGAGATCCATCGCCCCGCCCATCCCCTTGACCATCTTCCCGGGGATCACCCAGTTCGCGAGATCGCCGTTCTGCGCGACCTGCATCGCGCCGAGCACCGCGACGTCGACGTGACCGCCGCGGATCATTCCGAACGACGCCGACGAGTCGAAGAACGACGCGCCGGGGAGAAGCGTGACCGTCTCCTTGCCGGCGTTGATCAGATCGGGATCCTCTTCGCCCTCGAACGGATACGGTCCGAATCCGAGGATCCCGTTCTCGCTCTGCAGCACGACGGTGACGTTCGGCGGCACGTAGTTCGGGATCAGCGTCGGCAGCCCGATGCCGAGGTTGACGTACTGTCCGTCGCGCAACTCCTGCGCGACGCGCGCGGCGAGCTGCGTTCGCGTGAGCGCCATCGGTTATACTCCCCGCTTGCGCGTGGTGACGCGCTCGATGCGTTTTCCGGCCGTGCCGACTTGCACGACGCGCTGCACGTAGATCCCCGGCAGATGCACTTGCTCGGGGTCGATCTCGCCCGGCTCCACCAACGTCTCGACTTCGGCGATCGTGATCTTCCCCGCCATCCCGCACAGCGGGTTGAAGTTGCGCGTCGCCTTGTGGAAGATCAGGTTGCCGTGGCGATCGCCGACGCTGGCGCGGACGAGCGCGAAGTCGCAGACGATCCCTTCTTCGAGCACGTAGTCGCGACCGCCGAACGTACGCGTCTCTTTCTTCGGCGACGCGATCGCGACCGATCCGTCGGCGGCATAGCGCCACGGCAGCCCGCCGTCGGCGACGAGCGTCCCGACGCCGGCGGGCGTGTAGAACGCCGGGATCCCGCAGCCTCCGGCGCGCAGCCGCTCGGCGAGCGTTCCCTGCGGCACCAGCTCGACTTCGAGCTCGCCGCTCAAGTACTGGCGCTCGAACTCCTTGTTCTCACCGACGTACGAGCCGGTCGTGCGGCGGATGCGCTTCGCGTCGAGCAGCCTGCCCAAACCCCAGCCGTCGACGCCGCAGTTGTTCGACACGGTGACCAAGTCGGTGGCACCTTGTTCGAGCAGCGCCTCGATCAGGTTGTGCGGTACTCCGTTCAGACCGAACCCGCCGACCGCCAGCGATGCGCCGCTGGGGACGTCCTTGACCGCTTCGGCGCTCAAAGCGACGACTTTGTCCATACGAGCTCGACTAGTGCTACGCGTCGGCGTCGCGGTCCCGCCCAAAAACCTCCCCGAGGGGAGAGTGGACGGTGCCGCAGACCCTGCGCTACGCTGAAGTGCGACCCGTGCGACAATATCGGCTACCCGTCATACGGAGCGATCGCGAAGCTTTTCCCACGCGCGACCTCGCCCGTGCGTGGACGCGCGCATTCGACTACATCGCCGAGCCCGAGCTCCGGTTGCGCGCGGTGCTTTCGGTGGCCGGCTCGCTCGCCAACGCCGAGCGCGCGATCGTCTTCGGTGAGGACAGCATCCTCGCCGGCGCTCCCGGCGGCCGCGACTCCGTTGCCGCGCGCCGGCTCTTCGAGCGTGCGCGCCGCGTCCTCGAGGACGAGCTGATCACGCCGGAGCTGTACGTCGCCCGCATCGCGCCCGAGCGCCCCGAGCGGGTCGCACTGCGCTGGCGCGAGCCGCGCCCGGACACCATCGAGATCGCGCGCGCGATCGTCGCCAGCTGCGGCTGGGCGCTGGAGCGGCGTGCCGCGGAACGCTCCCCGGCGAACTTGCCGGACGGCGGCGCGACGCTGCGCCGGCTGGAGCAGCTGGTCCACGACGCGCGCCGCATGAAGCGCTCGTTCGCGGTCGTCTACGTCGATGTCGAACCATCGCCGGCGGCGGTCCCGCTCGATGCGGTGCGCGACGCGGTCGCGCGCCGGCTGCGGCGCGAAGTGCGTGCGAACGACCATCTCGGCCACCTGGGTGGTGATGCGTATCTGGCGCTGGTGGCGCTCGAGCACGGCGAGTCCGAGGCGTATCCGGCCGCGCAGCGGCTGCTGCGCGCGGCGGCCGCCGCCGCCGCGGACACCTGCGCGAACGTCGGCGTCGCAATCTGCCCCGAGGACGGCGAACGGCCCGAGGATCTGGTCGAGAAGGCCGGCGCCGCGGCGATGGCCGCGGCATCGGTCGGCGGGGTTCGCCCGTACTGGTTCCGCGAATCGGCCGGCCGCGAGCTCGGCGAGCGCGCCACGATCCGCGCCCGCCTGCGCGAGGGTGATCTCGGCGCGCTGCTCGAGGTTCGCTACCGGCCGATCGTCGATGCGAACACCGGCGCGCCGTTCGCCGCGAGCGCGGTGGTCGGTTGGCGGGACGCCGACCCGGCGATCTCGGCCCCGCCGCGCACGTACGCGAGCGCCGACCCCGACCCTGCGGGGCGCGAGGTGCTCGAGCGCTGGACGATCGCGGCCGCCGCGAGCGACCAACGTACCTGGCGCGCCGCCGGGCTGGACCTCCAGGTGCACCTGGAGCTGGCGACGACGAGCGACGCGGTGATCGATGCGATCGCGGCGGGATTCGGCGGCGACGGCCTGCACGGGGTGCTGGCCGAGATCGTCCCCGGCGACGAACCGCAGCGTGGCGCGCTCGATTCGGTCGTCCGCCGCCTTCGCGCGCTCGGCGCGCGCGTCGGCGTCGCGGCGTGGCGGACCTCGCGCCCGCCGTTCGACGGGACGAGCGGCTCGCTCGACTTCGTCACCGTCGACGGAGCGCACGACGTGCGTACGCTGGCCGAGCTCGCGCTGGCGTCGGTCGTTGCGCCGTTGGTCATTGCAACCGGCGTCGACGACCCCGACCGGGCCCGCTGGCTGGCGCGGCACGGGGCCAGCGCCCTATGCGGTGAGGGACTTGCCGCCCCAATGCCGTTGGAAGAGCTCGTTCGGTGGGCAAGGGAGCGGCGGGGCTCGCTCGGACAGTGAGAGAGACGGTCGGCCCTCTCCGGGCGGGGAGATTTTCACGGCTTCGCGGCGTGACGAGGGGCGCGCTGCCGCCGAGCCGGGAAGTTCGAGACCCGAGGACGTGGAGATGTTGACGCCTGAACGGCGACGGGAAACTGCCGAGACCGATGGCCTGGCTGAACTTTTTCATGCCGCCGTCGAGTCGCGGCGATCGTCGCAAGACCTGATGCGTGTCATCCTCGCCGGAGCGCTACCGCTCGCCGGCGCGGATCTCGCCCTCGTGTGCGGACCCGACGGTTCGCTGGTCTCGTATGCGGCATCCGACGGGGTCGCGGACGACTCCGCCGCCGCGCTCGCGGCCGAAGCGTCGCGCGTCCCGACGCGCGAGAGCATCGACGACGACCGTTACGTTGCGCGCCTCACGGCGACGGCGCCCTACTTCTTCGCAATGCGCTGGGCGCGCGGCCGCTCGGCGCATCACGACGTCGCGCGCGCGGTCAGCGGCGCGGTCGCGCGTCTGCTGCTGCGCACCGAAGAGGAGCCGGAACCGGTCCGCGAAGGCGCGATCGACCCGCTCACCGAGCTCCCCTCGCGCACGGCGACGCTGCGCCACCTCGACAACGTCCTCGCCGCCGCACAGCGCGGCGGCGGCCGCGTCGGCGTGCTGTTCATCGACCTCGACGGCTTCAAGGCGATCAACGACACGTTCGGCCATGCGGTCGGCGACCAGACGTTGATCGAAGCCGCCCGCCGGATGCGCGAGAGCGTCCGCCGCAACGACTTCGTCGGGCGGCTCGGCGGCGACGAGTTCGTCGCGATCCTGACCGTCGTCGACGACGAACTGGAGATGGTCGAGGCCGCGCAGCGGTTCCTCGAGCGCGTCCTGATCGAAGTCCAAGAGGGAGGCTTCACCAGCCTCGTGCGGGCGAGCATCGGGATCGCGGTCTCCCCCGACGACGGGCTCACGCCCGAGCAACTGCTCCAGCACGCCGACGAAGCGCTGTACGCCGCGAAGGAAAGCGGCGGGAACAGCGTGCGCTGGTACCGCGATGGGGTCAGCCAGGAAGTGCGCGCGCGGCGTGAGTTCCGCGAGCGGTTGCGCGACGCGAACTTCGAGCGCGACTTCATGCTCTGCTATCAGCCGATCGTCTCGACGTCGACGATGCGGGTCGTCGGCGCGGAAGCGCTCGTCCGGTGGAGGCACCCGTCGCGGGGCTGGCTGACGCCGCGCACGTTTCTCGATTTCAAAGGCGGCGCGATGGCGTCGTCGGCGCTCGACGTCAAGGTCGTGCGCGCCGTTGCCGATACGCTGCGCGCCACGCACGAAAAGATCGACGTGCGGATCCACGTCAACATCTCGAACGCCAACTCGACCGTTTGGTCGGAGCTCGAGAGCCTGATCCGCGACATCGAGGACGCCTCCAGCAAGCTCGCGCTCGAAGTACGCGAGGCGACGATGCTCGCCGACAGCGACGCGGGCGGCACGTTCCTGCGGCACGCGCGGAGGCTCGGCGTCCCGATCGGCCTCGACGGGTTCGGCGCGACCCCGACCTCGCTCACCGCGATGGCGTCGCTCCCGCTCGACTTCATCAAGGTCGACGGCCGCGTCACCAGCCCGTCCGCCGGCGACGGCCAGTGGAAGCGCGTCGCCCGGGCCGCGATCGGGGTCGCGCAGACGCTACAGATCCGTACGATCGCGGACGGCGTCGAGGACCGCGAGCAGGCGAAGTGGCTGGTCGACAACGGCGTCGAGCAAATGCAAGGCTACTTGATCGCCCAGCCGATGACCGCGCCGGACTTCGCCGACTGGCTCCGCTCCGCGCGGCCGGGGATTCGCGAACCGTGGTGAGCGATGCCGGCCGGGGTCTCAGGGACTAAAGACTCGGGACTATTAGGGGCGTTTATCCCAAACAACATAGCTCGCCCGGCGGGTGTTGCCGCCGTCCGGTTGCGAAATGTTGTGAAGGGCGTCACAGCCGAGATGGAGCGATTCATGACCGGTGGGGCCATCGTACATGGCAACCCGCGATTTTCTGCGCGCGAGGATGATGCGCCGGGAGCCCTCGGCTACGCCGCCGACGTGTTCGCCGCGATCGCGGGAGCGGAGCGCTACGAGCTACGGTCGTACGTCGGCGGCGCACCGTCGCCGCGCACGTGCGACGAGAGCGAGCGCGAATGGGCGGCGCTCCTGCGCGATCTCCACTTGCGCGACGAACCTCTCCCCGCGCTCGTCGTGCGCTCGCGCACCGGCGGCGCGATGTTCCTCGTCTTCGGACGGCACGGCGGCCCGCTCGGGGTGATTCGGCTCGACGTCGACGGCACGCGCGGATTCCGTCCGGCGCAGATCGCCGCGACGCGCCGTTTCCTCGACGAGCACGGTGGTGCGCTCACGCATTGGATCGTCGACGGCGCGGCACCGCAGTGGCGCCGCAACAGCGCACCGGTCGTCTTCGTCATCGACGAGCAGTTGCGGCCCGTCCTCGCGGAAGAGCCGGCGCTCGACGACTCACCGCTCCACGCCCTCTATCGTCCGCGCCAGGGGCACGCACCGCCGCTGCTCGCCGGAACGCTGACGCAACTCGTCGGCGAGCTCGCCGCGTCGCCGCGCGGGGCCGCCGTCTCGCGAGCGCTGCCGTTCGCGTTCGTGCGGCTGGCGCGCTTGGTCGGCGGTTCGTCACCGTTCTTCCTGGTCTCGGTCGAGCCGGCACGCCGGCGCGCGACGGTGCTGCGCGCAATGACGCGCTACGGGCTCAGCCGCCGAGAAGGTCAGGTCTTGGGTGAAGTGCTGCGCGGCGCGTCCAGCACCGAGATCGGCGAGTCGCTGTCGATCTCCGGTTCGACCGCCACGTTCCACCTCAAGCAGCTGCTGCGCAAGACGAACTCGCGGAACCGCACGGAACTGACCTCGCGCGTCCTCGGCTGGGAAGAGCTGACCTAGCGGCTCACGCGAGCGAGAGCGAATCGACGCGTCCGGCGAGGCGCCATGCCGCGAACAGCACGAGCGCGGCTGCTTCCGCGATCGCGACGCCCGTGCCGGCCAGCACGCCGACGACGAGCGGGACGCCGAAGGCCGCCGTCGCGACGGCGCCCGCGACGACCGGCGGCGCGACCAGCGCGAACGAGAGGATCGCGCGCACGATCATCGCGGGCCCCCGCTGGTCGAGCCGGTTCGGAAAGAGCGCGAACACGGCGAGACCGACGGCGCGGGTGAGCGCGAGCAGACCCGTCGCACCGATGAAGACGAGCAGCGGCGCGCGCGCGTCGCGAGCGACGGCGGCGTAGCCGATCGCGACCAGCGCGACCAGCACGGCGTCGCGCCAGAGGGCGCCGGCCGCCCATGCAGCGAGGCGCGCCGCGAGCGGGACGTCGCCGAGCCAGAACAGCGGCATGCGCAAGGCGGGCGCCAGCCGCACTCCGGTCGTCGACGCGACGGCGATCGCAAGACCCGGCCCGGCGCCGGTCAGGATACCGAACGTCAGCTCCGGATCGTGGCGCGCGAGGGTCGCGAAAGCGGCACCGCCGACGAGCGCGAGAAGCGCGACGATCCCGGTGACCACCGGCGAGACGTTGCGAGCGAACATCAGCGCGTCGGCCCACACCAGCGCGAGCGCGCCGTGCAGTCGCGTGCCGGTCGCGCTGCGCACCGTCTTCGCATCCGGCTCGGCGGCCGCGTCGTCGCTGTTCGCCGTGCGCCGTGTCCGTACGCGCATACGCCACTCGAGGTTCGCAAGCGAGATCGTGTAGAGTTCCGGGTACGCATCGCGCGCCGCAAGCGCGAACGCCGCCGTCGCGACGAGCGCGACGGCGAGCGGGACCAAGACCGCGCGCAGGTCGCCGGCGGCGAGCGCGCTCATGACCGCGCCGGGATGCACGGCCGGCGCGTGGCGCAGCAGCGACGCGGTCTCGGGCAGCCGCAGCACCCGCAGTCCGTCGAGGGCGAGCGGGAGCGCCGCGGCCGCGGCGATCGTGCTCCCGGCCGCGATCATCGCGATGCGCGAGGCGCCGCGGGCGAGCGCGCGCGGAAGCGCGACGCTGGCGATCGCGGCACCGGCGGCGGCGAAGAAGAGAAGCTGCGCGAGGAGCGCCCAGACCGTCGTTCCCGACGGAATCCCGAACACGATGAAATACGCGAACCGGGCGAACCCCTGCGCGAGCGCGATCGCGACCGCGCGCATTTGGAGATACGCCGCGACGACCAGCGGCGCCATCTCGGCGCGGGTGAGCAGCAGCGCTTCGGCGCGCGAGGAGAAGACGCCGAGCCAGCGCGACGTCCCCGTCGCCAACACGACGCCGAACGCGAGCCCGAAACCGCACACCCAGAGGTCGTTTACGGCGAGCACGAAGAACGGAGGCGGCCCCGCCGTAGGGTGCGCGCGCGGCGTGGTCTTGAAGAACGCGAAGGCGAGGATCGCCACCGCGTAGAGCCCCCACATCGCAAGCCGGCCCGGGCGCGTTCGCAGCGAGCGGAGCGCGTTGACCAGTGCGTGCCGGTCGCCGTACGAGAGTGCGATCAAGCCGTTCACGAGCGCAGCCTGTCCTGAGCTTGTCGAAGGGTCACGTCGAGGAAGACGTCTTCGATCGAACCGTCGCCGCGCCGCGCGCGCAGCTCGTCGATCGTCCCACTCGCGACCAGCCGCCCGCGGTCGAGCACCAGCATGCGGTCGCACATCGCCGCCGCGTTCTCGAGCAGGTGCGTGCTCACCAGGATCGCGTGTCCGTCGGAGCGCAACGCGGTCAGCAGCGCGCGCAACTCGCGCTGACCGAGCGGATCGAGTCCGACCATCGGTTCGTCGAGCAACAGCACCGGCGTGCCGCCGAGCACGGTCGCGGCGAGCAGCGTCTTCTGACGCATCCCCTTCGAAAGGGCGTTGCCGAGCGTGTCGCGGTCGGCCGTGAGCTCGAGCCGGTCGAGCAGCGTCTCCGCGCGCTCTTCCCAGCCCGGAGGCTGTCGCGTCAGGGCGGCGACGAACGCGAGGTGCTCCCACACCGTGAGCAGCGGATAGACGTCCGGCGTCTCAGGGATCAGCGCGATCGCACGTCCGCGTTCCGGGCCGAGCACGGCGCCGTCGAAGGCGATCGTTCCCGCATCAGGGCGGACGAGTCCCGCGAGGCACATCAGCGTCGTCGACTTGCCGGCGCCGTTCGGTCCGGCGACGGCGACGATCTCGCCGCGCGCCACCTCGAACGACAGATCGTCGACGGCGGTTTTCCGGCCGAAGCGCTTCGTCAGCGCGCGAACCGCGAGTCCGGCGCCGCGGAGCGCCGGCATCAGGTTCCGACCGCCTCCGTCACCGCGCGGTCGCGGAACTGCTTCCAATAGAGGCGCGCGTACGCGCCGTCACGGGCGAGCAGCCCGGCGTGGGTGCCCTGTTCGGTGATGCGCCCGTCCTCGACGACGAAGATCACGTCGGCATTCTGCACCGTTGAGAGCCGGTGCGCGATCACCAGGCTCGTCCGTCCTTCCAACAGCGGCACCAGCGCGGCTTGGATCGCCGCTTCGTTCGCCGAATCGAGCGCGCTCGTCGCTTCGTCGAGGATCAGCACGCGCGGGTTCTTGAGCAGGACGCGCGCGATCGCGAGACGCTGGCGCTCGCCGCCGGAGAGCTTGTGCCCGCGCTCGCCGACGACGGTCTGGTAACCGTCGGGGAGGGTGGCTATGAACTCGTGAATGTTCGCGGCCCGTGCCGCCGAGATCAGCTCGGCATCGGTCGCATCAGGGCGCGCGTAGCGCAGATTGGCGCCGATCGTGTCGTGGAACAGGTACGTCTCCTGCGTCACGATCCCGATGTTCTCACGCAGCGAGGCCAGCGTGACGTCGCGAACGTCGTGGCCGTCGATGCGGACGGCACCGGCCTGCGGATCGTAGAAGCGCGGCACGAGTTGCGTGATCGTCGTCTTCCCGGCGCCGGACGGACCGACGAACGCCGCCATCTCACCGGGTGCGACGTGGAACGTGACGCCGCGCAGCGCGCTGCGCTCCGGCGTGTAGGAGAACTCCACGCCCTCGAACGCGATCTCGCCGCGCACGTCGCGCAGGGCCGTCGCATCAGGCTTCTCGGCGCCTTCGGGCGCCATGTCGAGATACTCGAAGATCCGTTCGAAGACGGCCAGTGCGGAGACCACCTGAACCTGCACGCCGGCGAGCGCGGACGCCGGACCGTACAGGCGTCCCAGAAAGGCGACGAACGCGACGATCGTTCCGATGGTGAGGCCGCTGGTGATCGCGAGCCATCCGCCCGTCAGCCACACGACGGCGGGGCCGATCACGACGAGCGCGGTGATCGCGGCGATGAACCACCGGCCGACCATTGCGAGCGAGATCTCGAGTTTCATCAACTCGGTTCCGGCTTGGTAGAAACGCTCGCGCTCGAACCGCTCGCGGACGAACGACTTGATCAGGGTGATCCCGCTGATCGAGAGCGTCTCCTGCGTGATCGACTCGATCTCGTCGCGCTTTTCGCGCGTCAGTTTGCGGACGTCGTACATCCGGCGTCCGACCGGCGAGAGCGGGACGATCATCAGCGGGATGACTGCCATCGCGACCAGCGCGAGGCGCCAGTCGAGGACGAAGATCGTGACGACGGTGGTCACCATGGTGAAGAGGTTGGTGACGATCGAGACCAGCGTCCCGGTCACGACGTTGTCGATGTTGTCGACGTCGTTCGAGACGCGGTTCATGATCTCGCCGGTCTTCGTCCCAGTGAAGAACGACAGCGGCATGCGATGGAGATGCGCGACCAGGCTGGTCCTGATGTCGCGCATGATCCCCTCGCCGATCAGCGAGTTCAGGAAGCCCTGGTAGACGCCGAGCGCGCCGGCGACGAGCGCGCTGGCGACCATCCCGCCGACGGCAAGCGATACGGCGTGCATGTCACGGGCTGGGATCGCTCCGTCGATCAGCCACCGCGTGAAGAGCGGCGGGAGCAGACCGAGCAGCGCAACGACGAGGATGCAGGCGAGCACCTGTGCTTCCTGCGGGAGGTACGGCCGGAAGAACGCCAGGATGCGGCGCAGATCGACCCGCTTCGTCACCTTCGGACGATTCGGATTGTACATTTGGGACCACATCAAGTGGACCGGAGGGCCGCCGAGCATCAATACTTAGGAAACCAGCTCCGCGAAGCCGAGGTTCCCGTCGCCGACGCGCGCCGAATCGCTTGCGTCTCGGCGGGAGGTCGGGACCTGGTGTCGAAGGCTTGCCAGTAAAGCACAGCTAGTTAGGCGTCGGGGTGCTCATGGACGTACTGAAGGATCTGATCGACAAGTTCATCGAGCTCGTTCTGAAGCTTCCGCGCGCCGTCCAGATCATCGCCGCGTTCTTCCTGATGGCCGTGATCGGATACGTCGTCTACGTGCTCTTCCCGCTCCCGCAGCCGAAGCCGGCCGAGAAGTCCGCCTTCGAGGCGGCGTATCAACAGGCGCTCGTTTCGCTCAATCCGTCTGAAGGTGCCGTCGCCATCAAGAAGACGATCGAGAACCTCATGCACCTTGCGGCGACGACGCAGCAACGGTGCGACGCAGGCAGCCTCTATTTGGCGGCTGCGGGGGATGTTCCGGATTCGATGGCGCCGACGCTGTACGCGTTTCTCTTCTCCAGTTCCACGTCAACCCAGCCGCCGCCGTGTGCGGTGACGCTCGCCGCGCAGGCGAAGCAGACGCAAACCAGGCAAGTCGCGACCGCCGTCCGCAACGAGACCCCGGCGCCGCACGCCGGCGGTGGTGAGGCGGCGCGGCGCATCGTTCCGGAGACCACGTCAGGCGGCACCGCTGCTTCGCAGATCCTGCAGGCGACGACCGCCGTCGGAACGACGGGGTGGATGTATCTCGGCGTTGCCGCGCCGGGCGGCGCCGCACTCTCGGCGGCGCGAACGATTCGCCAGACGAAAGTTCCGAAGCCGGGCGATCCGGTCGTGACGATTGCAAACGTGAACATCCGGCAAATGACGAGCCCTCTGCAATCGACCGGTCCGGTGATTGGCGTAGCGTCGAAGGGATCGACCGTTACGTTGACCGGAGCCGTCGTCCCCGTCCCACAGGGATCCGGTGCTGCCGCACGGACGCTGCTTTGGGCGCCCGTCTCGCTCAGCCTGAAAGTGCGCCCGCCGGAGATCGTCCAAGCTCGCGCGTCGCCGGAGAGCACCGCGAGCGCACCGGTGCCGACGCCGCTTCCGATCGCGACGATCGCGCCCGCCGGCGGGCGGAACGGCACCGCAACAACGGCCGGGATCGACGTCAGCAGCTTCAACGGTGTCATCGATTGGCCGTCGGTCGGACGGGACGCAGTCGCGTTCGCTTTCATCAGGGCCACGCAGGGAGCGCGCGTTGCGGACCAGCGATTCGAAACGAACTGGACAGCGAGCAAGAGCATCGGGCTCGTCCGGGGCGCGTACCACTTCTTCGTGCTCGACGACGATCCGGGTGAGCAGGCCCGCAATTTCCTCGGCCACGTAAAAATAGAGGCGGGTGACCTGCCGGCAGTGCTCGACATCGAGTCGATCCACGGCGGTGATGCCCAGGCGAACGCGAAGAAGATCCTCACGTATCTCGCTGTGGTCGACGGGGCGACGGGACGACCGTCGATTCTCTACGCCGGCTACGCGGATTTTGCGACGCTGTTTGCCGCCGCACCCGCGCTCTCGAAACACCCGCTCTGGATTGCGAGCTACGGCGTTGCGGTGCCCGAAGTGCCGGGCAACGGAACGACCTGGAGGTTCTGGCAGTATGCGGCGACCGGAAAGGTCGCCGGCATCACCGGAACCGTCGACCTCGACCGATTCAACGGTTCGTCCGATCAACTGCACAGCTTCGCGTCGGGCCGATGACGCGCCATTCCGGCGGCGGGATCAGCCGATGCGCACGCACATTTTCCCGACCGATGGGTTCGGTTTGAGGATCTGCATGAACGCCGCCGGCGCGTTGTCGAGTCCGTCGACGAAGGTCGTCGGCGCTCGCAGCGCGCCGCTCGCGACCAGCGGGGCGACCTCCGCGACGTACTCGCGGAAGCGCGCCAGGTGGTCGATGACGATGAACCCCTGGAGCCGCAGCCGGCGCCCGATCGCGATCGCGAGGTTGCGCGGTCCGGGCGGCGGTGCGGCGGCGTTGTACTGCGAGACCGCGCCGCAGAGGACGATCCGCGCGTGGTTGCGCGTCGCCGAGATCGCGGCTTCGAGCTGCTCGCCGCCGACGTTGTCGAAGTAGACGTCGATACCGTCCGGGGCGAGTGTGCGCAGCTGCTTGTACGCGCCGTCGTGATAGTCGAACGCCGCGTCGGCGCCGAACTCCTCGCGGACGACGCGCGCCTTCTCGGGCGAACTCGCCGAGCCGATCACGCGCAATCCCCAGCGCTTGGCGAGTTGGACCGCCATCGAGCCGACCGCTCCCGCCGCGCCGGAGACGAAGACGGTCTGCCCTTCTTTGACCTCGGCAATGATGCGCAGGCCGACCCAGGCGGTGAATCCCGTGGTCCCGAGCGCCCCGAGATAGGTCTCGGGCGGGACGTGGGTCGTATCGATGACGCGTGCGCTCTTGGCCGGGACGATGGCGAACTCGCGCCAGCCCTGGTCGTGCAGCACGGTCGCGCCGACCGGAATCTCGGGGACACGCGATGCGACGACGGTTCCGATCGCCGCACCCGAGAGCGCTTCACCGACGACGAACGGCGGGACGTAGGACTTCGCGTCGTTCATCCGCCCGCGCATGTACGGCTCGACCGACATCAGCGTGTTCTTCACCAGGATCTCGCCCTCGCCCGGCGGCCCGACCTCGGCGGTCGCGACGGCGAAGTTCTCGCCGGTCGGCTCACCGCTCGGGCGGCTCGCGAGCCGAATCTCGCGGCTACGGACGGTCTCGTTCGCGGTGGTCATGGACCAGGGTTACCGCCGCCGGGCGGGGGTGCCTGCCGCTGCCCCGCTAGGGCTTCCCGTTGCGGATTCCGGCGAGCTCGCGGAAGAGCTTCTGCTCTTTGTCGGTGAGGTTGGTCGGGAGCTGTCCGATCAGCCGGACGTATTCGTCGCCGTAGCCGGCGTCCTTGAGCTTCGGCATCCCCTTGCCGGAGAGCCGCAGCATCTTGTTGTTCTGCGTCCCGGCCGGGATCGTCATCGTGACGTCGCCGTTCATCGTCGGAACGCGTACCTCCGCGCCCAGGATCAGATCGTAGATGCTGACCGGAAGGTCCAGGTACAGATCGTCGCCTTTGCGCTCGTAGCGGTCGTCGTTGCCGAGTTGCACGACGAGGTACAGATCGCCGCGCGGTCCGCCGCCCGGTCCGCTCGCGCCTTGGCCGGCGAGCCGGATGCGCTGTCCGTCGCGCACGCCGCGCGGGATCGTCACGTCGAAGCGCTTTGTCTCGCGCGTCCGTCCGATGCCGTGGCACTGCGGGCAGACCCGGTTGCGATCGGTGCCTGTGCCGTGACAGCGCGGGCAGGCGTCCTCGACCTGCAGCGTGACGGACTTTCGGCCGCCTTCGTACGCATCGTGAAGCGCCAGCTCGATCGTCGATTCGAGATCTTCGCCCCGCTGTTGCGATGCGCCCGGGCCCGCGCCGGCCGTGCGCGGACGGCCGATCCCGGAGAAGAACATGTCGAAGAAGTCCGAGAATCCGCTCGTGCCGCCGGGCGGACCGGCGCCGCTGAAGCCGCCGAAGCCGCCGAAGTCGGCGCCCTGCGCCTGCCGGTACGAACGCTGCTGGTCGGCCTCGCGCGCCGCGCGCTGCCAATCCGAACCGAGGACGTCGTACTTCTTGCGCTTCTCGGGGTCGCCGAGAACCTCGTACGCTTCCTGAATGTCCTTGAACTTCTCTTCCGCCTGGTGCGCGTTGTCCGGATTCGCGTCCGGATGCCACTTCCGCGCCAGCTTGCGGTACGCGCTCTTGATGTCTTTCTCGGGCGCACCCTTCGGCACGCCCAAGATCGAATAGTAGTCTTTGTAGTTCACGGATTACGGGCGACGACGACTTGCGCGGGACGCAGTACCTCGTCACCGATCGTGTATGCCTTGTGGGCCTCGTCGAGCACGGTTCCCTCGTCGACGCCCTCGGGCGTAGGCTGGGTCGCGATCGCTTCGGCGAGCCTCGGATCGAACGGCAGTCCCTTGAGCGAGACGCTCTTCACGCCTTCGCCGGCAAGCGCCGTTTCGAACATCCTCAGCGTCGCCTGCAGTCCGTTGCGCAGCCCGTCGGAGTCCTCGAATGCGACCGCGCGCTCGAGGCTGTCGAGCACGGGGAGGATCTTGCCGAGCACCGACTTTTTGCCGGAGAGCGCGATATCGCCGAGCTGCCGCTCGATGCGCTTTTTGTAGTTCTCGAAGTCCGCCATCGCGTAGAGGAACTTGTTGTAGTTCTCCTCGGCTTTGGCGCGCGCTGCGGCCAGCTCGGCAGTGAGGGTGCTGTCCGCACCCTCACCAGCCTGCTCCGCCGCGCCGTTCTGCACGCCGGCCATGTCGTCGGCCGGCGCGCTCGTCGCGGTGTCCTCGTTCACGGGCGCGTTACTTCGCTTCCTTGAACTCGGCGTCGATCACGTCTTCGTTCGGCGCGCTCGCGCCGCCCGGAGCCGCACCGTCGTGGGCGCCCGCGCCGTTCGCCGAAGGGCCGCCTTCGGACGACGCGCCGGTCGACGCGTAGAGCGTCTCGGCCATCTTGTACGATGCTTGCTGGAGCTTCTCGGTCGCGTCTTTGATCTCGGCGGCCGTGCCGTTCTCGCTGACTTTCTTGAGCTCCGTGAGCGCCGCCTCGACGTCGGCTTTGAGGCCGGCCTCGGCCTTGTCGCCGACTTCCTTGAGCGATTTTTCGGTCGAGTAGATCAGCGAGCTCGCGGTGTTGCGGATCTCGGCCTCTTCCTTCTTGGCCTTGTCCTGCGCAGCGTACGACTCGGCGTCGTGCACCATGCGCTCGACCTCGTCCTTGTTGAGGTTGGTCGAGGCAGTGATCTGGATCTGCTGTTCCTTGCCCGTGCCGAGATCCTTCGCCGAGACGTTCACGATGCCGTTGGCGTCGATGTTGAACGTCACTTCGATCTGCGGAATGCCGCGCGGCGCCGCCGGGATCCCCTCGAGCCTGAAGCGGCCGAGCTCCTTGTTGTCGTTCGCCATCTCGCGTTCGCCTTGGAGAATGCGGATGTCGACCGACGTCTGACCGTCTTCGGCGGTCGTGAAGACCTGCGTCTTGCGGGTCGGGATCGTGGTGTTGCGCTCGATCAGCTTCGTGTTCACGCCGCCGAGGGTTTCGAGCCCCAGCGAGAGCGGGGTCACGTCGAGCAGCACGACGTCGCGAACCTCGCCGGCCAGCACGCCGGCCTGGATCGCCGCGCCGACCGCGACGACTTCGTCGGGGTTGACGGACTGATTCAGCTCTTTGCCGGTGAGCTTCTTGACGAGCTCCTGGATGACGGGCATGCGCGTCGAGCCGCCGACCATGACGACTTCGTCGATCTGCGCAACGTCGAGCTTCGCATCGGCGAGAGCGTTCTTGAAGGGCTGCACGCAGCGCTCGGTGAGATCTTGCGTGAGGCGCTCGAACTCAGACCGCGTCAGCGTCACGTCGAGATGCTTGGGGCCGTTCTGATCGGCCGTGATGAACGGCAGGTTGATCGTCGTCTGGACCGTGCCCGAGAGCTCGATCTTCGCCTTCTCGGCGGCTTCTGTGAGCCGCTGCAGCGCCTGTCGGTCGCCGGAGAGATCGATCCCCTGGTCCTTGCGGAACTCTCCGACCAGCCAGTCGCGCACCCGTGTGTCGTAGTCGTCGCCGCCCAGGTGGGTGTCGCCGTTGGTGGCCTTCACCTCGAACACGCCGTCGCCGACCTCGAGGATCGACACGTCGAACGTGCCGCCGCCGAGATCCCACACGAGGATCGTCTCGCTGGCCTTCTTGTCGAGCCCGTACGCGAGCGCAGCCGCGGTCGGCTCGTTGATGATGCGCAGGACTTCGAGCCCCGCGATCTTGCCGGCGTCCTTGGTCGCTTGGCGCTGCGCGTCGTTGAAATACGCCGGGACGGTGACGACGGCTTTGGTGACCCGCTCGCCCAAATAGGCAGAAGCGTCGTTGACGAGCTTCTGCAGGATCATCGAGCTGATCTCTTGCGGCGTATAGTCCTTGCCGTCGATCTTGACCTTATGATCGGTCCCCATCTGCCGCTTGATCGAGCTGATCGTGCGATCCGGGTTGGTGACGGCTTGGCGCTTCGCCAGCTGGCCGACGAGTCGTTCGCCGGTCTTCGTGAACGCCACGACCGAAGGGGTCGTTCTCGATCCTTCGGAGTTGGCGATGACGGTCGGGCTCTGCCCTTCCATCACGGCGACGACGGAGTTGGTCGTGCCGAGGTCGATTCCGACCACTTTTGCCATGTAGTTCTGTGTCTCGCTTTCCGAGCGTCGTGGACCAGCCCTCACGGAGATCGCTCTCCGATCCAGCCTTGCCGCTTACCGTCGCTCAAGGGGTGTGAGCCGAGCCCGTTGTGGGGCGGCGCATCGTCTATGATACGCCGTCGAGGGGCTCTTGTTCCACTACCCGGTGTGACAGACTTTCTGGCACAATGGTTGCGCCGAAAGGCTGAGGAAAGGCGCGCCGATGCGCGCCCTCGCGGTCACCTTCATCCTCTCGCTCGCCGCCGCGGCCGCGCCGGCAGGCTCGTCCGCCCAGGAGATGCCGCCGAGCTGGCTCGGGGTGACCTTCGAAAGCCCCGCCGCACAGTTGCGGCCGGTGCTCGGCGATCCGGTGCGGCTCACGCGCTTGCCGGAGGCGCTTGCCGGCTCGGGGGTCCAGGCCTCCCCCGACACGCAGCCGGAGCGTAAGGCGCGCTACGTGCTCTCCTTCACGAGTCCGCTTTTCCTCATCGTCAGCGAACGGCACGGCGCGGTCGTCGGGATCGAGGCGGAGTCCGAACAGCCGCTCGCCGCCGAAGCGCCGGCGATCGCGCCGGACCCTCGCGGGATCGTGCTCGGCGCAACCGAGGAGGCCGTGCTGAAGGCCAACCCCGACGCTCGCAGGATGGCGGGCGCGCGCGGGATGACCCTCGTGGTACCGCTGGGGAACCGGTACGTCGTCGCCTATTCGCTCGCGGATGGGCGGGTGAGGTCGATCAACTGGTTCACGCGGCCGTCCACCGATCCGCCGGGAGACGGTCCGGCGCTCTCCGAGCCGGCCGGCGACTCGCCGGCTACCGCGGTCCTCGACGTGGCCAAGTCGGAGATGGACGGGATTCGCTGGGAGCGAGTCTGGGCCGAGTTCCATCCGTGCGACGGAACGAGCCGGTGGGTGAAGGGCACCGTGGGGACCTCGCACGCGAACGGCCGCGTCTACGACGCGGTTCGCTACACGTGCCCGTCGAACGGCGCAACGCGCACGGTGTATTTCGACATCACGCCGTTCTACGGGAAGTTCTAAAAAGACGAAGCTTTACGGATTCTGCTGCTGCTGGTTCCGAAGATAGGTCTGGACCGGCTGCTCTCCGAGCGTGACCTGGACGTTCTTTTTAATGCCCTGCGACCACACCCGCAGCGTCACTTGCGTGCCGGGCTTCATCGCGCTGATCGTCGAGGTGAGGTCGTTCGCGGTGTTCAGCGGCTTCCCATTGATCGTTTGGATCACGTCGCCTGAATTGATTCCGGCCAGCGCCGCCGGCGTTCCGTCGAAGACGTTGTTGACCGCGACGCCGCCGGGATCGTGGTAGCCGCCGAGCTGCGTGCGCACGTTGTTGGTGATGTCGATCGGCTGTATGCCGAGGAATCCCTTACCGGTGCCGGTGCCGTTCGCATCGAGCGTCTTGCCCGGATTCTTTGCGAGCGTGTTCGCCGTCTGGGTCACGGTGATCGCGGGGATCGCGAAGCCGATGCCTTGCGCGGCAGCCGGGTTCGCGGTCGACTGGTTCACGCCGATGACGCGTCCGTCGTAGTCGACGAGCGGGCCGCCGGAGTTGCCGGGATTGATCGGCGCCGAAGTCTGCAGGAGGCCGCGGAAGAGGCGGATCTGCTGATCCTCGCCCTGGATCGGCTCATCGCGGTTGAAGCCGGAGACGACGCCGACCGCGACCGAGCGCTGCAGCGCGAGCGGCTCGCCGATCGCGATCGCCCACTGACCGGCCTGGACCTTCGAGCTGTCGGCGAATTCGACCGGCGGCGGCAGCTTCGCGTATGCGTCGACCTTCACGAGGGCGAGGTCGGCGGCTGGATTCGAGGAGAAGAGATGCCCCGGAACACGGTCGCCGTTCGCGAAGACGACGGTTATCTTGCTGGTTCCGCGCGGGACGACGTGGGCGTTGGTGACGATCAGTCCGTCGCGTGAATAGATGAAGCCCGAGCCCGATGCGCGCTCGATGACCTGCTGGCGCTGGACCGGTCCGCCGCCGCCGAACATCTGCGAGAGCGGATCGATCGGGACGACCTGGGTGCCGTTGACGACCACCTGCAGCGCGACGACCGATGGCTCGACGCGCTTGACCGCGTTGATGATGCGGTCCTGGTCGGTCGTGCCGGCGGTGATGAGCAGCGGGGCGGCGTTGACGATGGGCGGGGTGTTCCCGGGACCGGCGACGCCCGCGAAGTGGGTGCTCGCGTAGAGCATCATCGAGAAACTCCCGATGATCGCGCCGATCAGACCGACGATCGCCATTCCGAAAATGCTTGTACGAGACTTCACGGCGTTCCGGATACTCCTCTGACGGGGTGAACGGATTCGACTACCCGGCGGCCGGGCCCGAGGTAGCGGTCTGCGGCTCTTTTTCCCGGAGTTCTAACCTTTGCCGGTTACTTGGTCGTCGACGATGCGGCCGTCCCGGAGCCGGATGATGCGCCTGGCGTGCCCGGCGACGTCCTCGTCGTGGGTCACCATGATGATCGTTCGGCCGCCGTCGTTCAAGTGGTGGAAGAGCGCCATGATCTCTTCGCTGGTCTGGGAGTCCAGGTTCCCGGTCGGTTCGTCGGCGAGCACGACCGCCGGATCGTTGACCAGCGCCCGGGCGATCGCGACGCGCTGTTGCTGCCCCCCGGAGAGCTCGCTCGGCTTGTGGTCCATGCGATCGCCCAGCCCGACCTCCCGCAACTGGTCGGCGGCCGTGGCGTTGCGCGTCTTGGCCCTGATCCCGGCGTAGAAGAGCGGCAGCGCGACGTTCTTGAGCGCGCTCGTCCGCGGCAGCAGGTTGAAGCCCTGGAAGACGAAGCCCAGCTTCTTGAGCCGAATCGCGGCGAGTTGATCGTCACCGAGCGTCGAGACGTCGCTGCCGTCGAGAAAATACTGGCCGGTCGTCGGACGGTCGAGGCAGCCCAACAGGTTCATCAGCGTCGACTTTCCGGAGCCCGAGGGGCCCATGATCGCGACGTACTCGCCGCGCGCGATCGTGAACGTCACGCCGCGCAGCGCCTCGACCTTCACGTCGCCGAGCGAGTAGGTCTTGGTCACGTCGCGCACGTCGATCGCGCGCTGGGAGTCATTCATACCGGAGAGCCTCGATGGGGTCGAGCGTCGCGGCCCGCCACGCCGGATAGGTGCCGAACGCGAGCGTGACGACGGTCGCGAACCCGGTCGCGATCACGATGCTGCGCGCCCACGGGATCGGCGCGGTGATCCCGGAGAGCTTGACGATGAACTGGCCGTTGACGAAGGCGCCGATCGCGACGCCGAGCAGCATTCCGACCAGACACCCGAACGCCGAGAGCGCGAGTGCCTCGATGAAAAACTGCAGCAGCACCTGGAAGCGCGTCGCGCCGATCGCCTTGCGCAGACCGATCTCGCGCGTGCGCTCGGCGACGCTGACCAGCATGATGTTGAGGATGCCGATCCCGGCGACCAGCAGCGAGACCGCGCCGATCAGCGCGACGACGAAGGTGACCGCGCCGAAGATCCCGTCGATCGCTTTGGAGAACGACTTGCGGTCGAAGGTCTGGTACTCGACGCGCCCGCCTTTGACTTTCTTGAGCCAGTTCTGCATAGCGATCTCGGTCTCGGTGACTTTGGACGGATCGTCCATGAGCACGCGCGCGAAGACGATCGCCCGGGCGCGGGCGAACTCGCGCTCGTAGGTCGTATACGGGATCGCGACGTCGTAGGCGGCCGGTCCGGGCAGGATGCCCTCGGTCGACGCACCCAGCACGCCGACGATGCGATAGCGGTGTTCGCCGACGCGCAATGATCCGCCGGTCGGATCGCCCGTGATGCGGAGTTTTACCGCCGCCTTCTGCGTGATGACGCAGACGTGCCGGGCGAGCGTGATGTCGTCCGGGTCGAGCTTGCGTCCGTAGCGGATCGGGGTCGACGCCGCGAACCGCTCGTCGGTTCCCGCTCCGACCGAGACGCGCCGGCTGGTGTGGCCGTAGCTCCCGCGGAGGTTCTGCGCGCTGGCCGGGATCGCTTCGACGACGTTGGGAACCTCGTACTTCGCGCGCTGCAGGTCGGAGAGCCGGATCGCGGCGCGCGTGAAATCGGCCTGCTGCTGGTTGGGCAGCACGAAGAACGTCCGATCGCTGAACGCGCCGAGAATCCCGGTGATCGCGCCGGACATCCCCGCGCCGAGCACCTGGATCGCGATCACGGCCATCACGCCGATGATGAGCCCGAGCGCGGTCAGCAGCGTCCGGATCTTGTTTCCGGCCAAGACCGCGAACGCTTCGGCGAAATACTGCGTCAGCCGCATATGGTCACGATCGGAGCGCCGCGATCGGGTCGAGGCGGGCGGCGCGAATCGCCGGGTACGTGCCGAACACGCAGCCGACGAGCGTCGAGAAACCGACGGCGACCGAAATGATCAGCAGGTACGGGATGGGAGCCGGACCGACCAGGTTCTCGACCGATGAGTAGGCCAGCACCGTCACCGTGAACCCGATGAGCGTTCCGACGCCGCCGCCCATGAACGCGAGCAGGATCGCCTCGAAGAGGAACTGCTGCAGCACGTCGCTGCGCTTCGCGCCGATCGCCTTGCGCAGGCCGATCTCCCGCGTCCGCTCGGTCACCGATACGAGCATGATGTTCATGATCCCGATCCCGGCGACGATCAGCGCGACGCCGCCGATCCCGGTCAGCCCGACCGCGATGATCCCCAGGACCGAGTTGAATCCGGCGAGCTGCGCCGTCGAGTCCTGCGTGATGTACTGCGTGCGCACGCCGTGCAGGCGTTGCAGCACACCGTAGACCGCATCCGAGATGCGCGGCACGTCGACGCCCGGTGCGCCGTAGATCGTCAGGCTGTCGACCGGCCCCGGAGCGATCCCGTGGAATGTCGTGTACGGGAGGATCAGAAAGTCACTCGCGCCGATTGAGTTGAAGATGCTGCCTTTGACTTCGTTGAAGACGCCCGCGACGGTGCAGCGCGTCGGCCCGAGGTCGATCACTTGGCCCGTCGGCGGCGTGTCACGGAACAGCTTGGTGGCGAGTTCGGACGTGATCCAGCAGACGTGCGCACCCGAGGCGACGTCGTCCTCGGCGAGGGCGCGCCCGTCGCGCAGCGTCAAGCTCACCTGAGACCGCGGGCTGGCCGATGCGACGAACGTCGTCGTCGTCTTCCCGTTCCAGCGCAGTTTGAAGCTGCGCGTGTACGACGGCTCGATGTACGAGAGCACCGACCCGGCGTCGATCGCGATCGTGCGAGCGTCGCGGTACTGGATCGCGGCCGCCCGCGGGTCTTCCTGATTCGGATCGACGGCGATCGTGATGCCGGGATCGCCGAAGGACGCCAGCGTCCCGGTGATCCCGCCCGAGGCGGCGCGGCTGATCCCGAGCACCGCGATGATCGACGAGGTGCCGATGATCATGCCGAGCATCGTGAGGATCGAGCGAGTGCGATTGCGCCAGATCGCGGTGAACGCTTCGGCGAGGTAGTCGCGGGTGCGCGTCAGCACCGGCGGCTCATTGTGCCGGCGCGGGCGAAGGGCTCGTGGTGGGCGCGGTCGTCGGCGTGACCCGAATCCCTTCGACGATGCCGATGTTGCGCTCGCCGATGACCACGTCGCCGGGTTTGACGCCGCGCGCGACGATCGCCTGCGCGTCGTTGTTCGGCCCGAGCGTGACGCTGCGTTTGACGGTCTTGCCGCCGACCACCGCGAGCACGTACGGCTTGTTGTTGGGATCGCGCCGGATTGCGTCGGACGGCAGTGCCAAGACGTGGCTGCGGTCCTGCGTGACGATGTCGACGTCAACCGTCATCCCGTCGCGCAGAAAGGGCACCGTCTTGTCGAGCACGACCGTGGTGATGACTTGGCGCGCCGTGTTCGACGGATCGTCGCTCTTCTGGGCGACGGCACCGATCGTCGCGACGTGGCCGGGCAGCTTCGTCGAGCCGAGATCTTCGCCCGAGACGATCGCGGGCTGACCCGAGCGCACGCTGGCCACGTCCTGTTCGTCGACGCGAGTGCGGACGATGAAGCCGCCTTCCGAAGCCATCGTGATCACCGCTTGCCCGACGATCACCGGATCGCCCGGCTGCAGCGCGCGCAACGTATCGGCCGTTTCGCTCGCGACCGTCTGCACGACCCCGGCGAAGGGCGCGACGATGCGGAGCCGCGCGACTTGGTCGGAGGCGTAGCGCCAGTCATCGTACCGCTGCGCCGCATCGCCGCGCGCGGCTTCGACGTCCCCGGTCTTGTCCTGCCCCGCGCCCGCGCGCGCCGCGGCGAGCGCAGCCTCGGCCTGCGCGACCGCGTCGCGGTTGGCTTGCACGCGCGCCGAAAGTACCGGCGTCTGACGCGTGATCTGCGCATACGTCTCGTTCCGGTCGCGCTTGGCTTGATCGTAGGCGACTTGGGCTTGCGATAGCTTGGCCAACTGCTGGTCGAGGGCGTCCTTGGCGAGCGCTTTCTGCGCATAGAGGTCGCGGTCGGCGGCCGCAAGGCGCTGCGCTTCACGCAGATCGGTCTCCCGCTGGGCGACGTTGGCGTCGGCGGCGGCGCGCTGCTGCGACGCCGACGTCCCGCCGTACCCCAGACCGGACTGCGCGCCCGAGTGCTGGTCGGTGATCGCCTGATTGAGGTTGAAGCGGGCCTGCTGCAACGCGGCCTCGGCTTGTACGACGTTGGAACGGTTCTGCGCCGGGAGGATGGAGTTCGTCGCGACCGCGGTGCGCGCGCGCCCTTGCGCCGCGAGATACGCGTCGTGCGCGGTCGCCTCGGCGTTCGCGAGCTGCGGGTTCGAGATCGTCCCGAGCAGCTGCCCTGCTGCCACGTGCTGGCCCGGCCGGACGTAGATCTGCTGGATGTTCCCGGTGACCAGCGCTGCTAACACTTGCGTCTGCGGGCGCTGCACGACGCCGGTCTCGGGCAGCTTGGTCTGATAGCGAGTGTACGTGACGGTCACGACGCGTGCCGTCACGGCCGCGCCCTTCGGCCGCGCGGCGAACGCGCCGATCGCGACGATCGCGACGATCGCGACGATGATGATGATGATGTTGCGACGACGGTTCACAGAGCCCCCAAGTCGACGACGGTGAGCGGATCGGCGACACCGACCGATGCGCGCAGGCGAACGAGCGCGTTGAGATAGGTTACGCGCGCCACCACGAGGTCGTTCGCGGCCGAGAGCGCGCTCTGCTCGGCGGCGGTCGCGTCGGTCAGCGAGATCAAGCCGTTGCGGTACTGCAGCTGCGCGATCCGCGCCGACTCTGCGCCCAGCCGCTGCGCCTCGCGCGACGTACCGAGATTGGCGTTGGCGGTCAGCACCGCGCGCAAGGCCTGACGAACGTCGACCGCGACGCCCGACTCGGCCGACGCGAGCGTCCCTTGCGCCGCCTCGAGCTGCGCGCGTGCGGCCCGGTGCGCCGCGCGGCGCGCGCCGTACTCGACGAACGGCACGGTGAACGTCGAGGTGGCGCCGATCTGCCAGAAACCGGGCCGGGACACGCTCGAACCGGGGATGATACCGAACCCGGGGATGACCTGCGCCGCGCTGGTGACGGTCGTGGGGGTCTCGGTGTTGCCGAACGACCCGGACAGCTGGATCTGCGGGCGGCGATCGGACTCGATCGCGGCATCGACCAGGCGGGCGACCGCGACCTGCGCGCGGGCGCTCGCGATGTCCGATCGCGCCCCGAGCGCCGCGGCGACGAGCGCGTCGAGCGGCGTCCGCGGCAGCGGTGGCTCCGGCAGCACGACGGGAAACACGAACGAGGTGTCGGGCGGCGCGCCGATGCGCTGGGCGAGCGACTCCCGAGCGTTTGCCTCGGTGGCCCGCGCCGTGGTGAGCGTGGTCTCGCTGCGCAGCTCGTTGACCTGGGCGCGCAGCACGTCGACCCCGGCTGCGCGGCCGACGCGCTCTTGCGCCCGTGCCACGTCGAGCAGCTGCTGCTGGTACGCGCGATCACCTTCGTTCAGAACGACCGCTTCGCGCTGCTGAACGACGTTGTAGTACGCGGCCGCGACGTCGCTCGCCAGTTGCTGTCCGGCGCGCCGTACGTCGTCGCGGGATCCTTCGACCTGGCGTTTCGCCTGCTGCGTCTGGATCTGCGCGAGCGACCCGGTATAGAGGTTCCAGGTCGATCCGATCTGGGCGACGTTCTGCGAGAAAACCTGGGCTTGCGAGAGCCCGAACTGCGAGAACGAGCCGCCGTTGTTGCCGTTCGTCTTGGCGAGCTGGTTCTGCAGCGTTCCGGCGAGCGTCGGAAACTCGTTTGCATGGTCGCGCGCGAACGTCGATTCGTTCTGCGCTAGCGTGGCGCGGCTCCTCAGCACCGCCGGGTCGTGGTCGAGCGCATACCGCACCGCGGCGCGCAGGTCTAGCGGCGTCTGGTCTGCGCGCGCGCCGTCCGGCGCGCCGAAGACGGCAACCGCGATCAGCGCGGCGCCGAGAACGAAAGCGCGCACGATCACGCGTTCTGTGCGGCGCCCCAGGCGGCGAAAGCGGCCGTCACGAGCAGCATCAGGATCGCGGTCGCCCACGCTGTGACGGCGGGGATTCGGGCGACGCGCTGCATCCCGAGGGCCAGCAGGGCCGTGCTCCACAGGATGAAGATGTTGAAGGCACCGAGGAAGCCCACGAGCGCGCCTTTTGCGCCGGGCGCAAGGAGCGCCAGGCTCGGCGCAGCGCCGGTCACGGCGCTCTGCTCTTCGAACGACGCGGCGCCGCGGATCAGGACGATGATGCCGATGACGACCGAAGCGAGCCCGACGCCGATCACCTGCACAGTGATGCTGAGCGCGAAGAACTTCTTGAAGCTCCCGTCACCGTGTCCGGCGACGTTCGCGATCATCATGATCAGGCCCTGAAACAGTCCGACCAGCAAGATCTGGATCGGGACGAACAGCCAGAACAGCTGCAGGAAGATCTTGGTGAACTTCAGTTGCGCCGCGATCATCGACTGCTGCTGCTCGGGTGGCATCTTGGCGATCGCCGGCATGGCGGCGAGCTTCGCCGGCAAGGTCGTCTCCATGGCGTGCACGAGCGCCGGTCCGTACAGCAGCGCGCCGATCACGCCCAGGACCGTCGCGGCGAGGAAGGCCCAGCCCCAGGCCGGCGTTTCGCGGATCCGGTCGAACGCGGACGACGGGGAGACGACGATATCGATGATGTTGCTGTGGCTGCTGCGAGGGGCCGGCGGGGTCGTGACGGACGTGCTCAAAGGTCTCTCCCGGAAGAACGAGCGATGACACCCAGTCCTACCGGGCGACCGGTGACGGTGTTTCGCCGAGCAAGGATTTGATCCCGAGCTTCCGCTCGACCACTTGGCGAGCCCGGTCCAGATCGCGCTCCCGCATCTCGAGCAATTTGAGGCGCAGGTAGGACTGGACGAGGCGGCGGGAGCGCCGGGAGTAGAGCGCCGCCGCCGCGATCCGGTGCTCTCGCGCCGGGCTGGGCGGCGGTGTGGCCTGCCGAAGTGGAACCGAGGAGTGCCCGGCCGGTGTCGCGGGCATCGAACAGAAGAGCACCATCAGGGTGCCGGTGAAGATCGCGTCTCTCATGCCGGTCCTTCCCACCGGCGCCGCCTCCCGACTAGGACCTTCCTTGCATCCCGACACCTTCGTCGTCCCGGCCCCGCCGGACGACCCTTACCTTCGAATCGTACCGCTCGGCGGCTGCGGCGAGATCGGCCGCAACATGACCGTCATCGAGACCAACGACGACCTCATCGTCGTCGATTGCGGGCTGATGTTCCCCGACGAGGAGATGTTCGGGGTCGACATCGTCATCAACGACTTCACCTACGTGCGCGAGCGCCAGGACAAGTTCCGCGCGCTGCTCGTCACGCACGGTCACGAAGACCACATCGGCGGGATCCCGTACCTGCTGCGCGAGTTTCCGACGATCCCGATCGTCGGTACGCCGCTCTCGCTGGCGTTGATCCGCGCCAAGCTCAAAGAGCACAAGCCCGGCGAATGGAACGCGCGCGAGGTCGAGCCAGGCGACCGCGTACAGTACGGTGCGATCGAGGCGCAGTTCATCCACATCAACCACTCGCTCGCCGGCGCGTGCTCGCTGGCGATCCGCACGCCGATGGGGACGGTCTTTCACACCGGCGACTTCAAGTTCGACCAGACGCCGATCGACGGCGACCCCGCCGACTTCGCGTCGATCGCGAAGGTCGGCGACGAGGGCGTCCTGGTGATGCTCTCCGACTCGACGAACTCGGAGCGCCCCGGGCACACGCTCTCGGAGCGCATCGTCGGCGAAGCGTTCTCGAACATCTTCGCCCGCGCGAAGGGACGGCTGATCGTCACCTCGTTCGCCTCGAACGTGCCGCGCATCCAGCAGGTCGTCGACCAGTCGAAGCGCCACGGCCGCAAGGTCGCCTTCCTCGGGCGCTCGCTGCTCAACGTCGTGCAGTTCGCGCGGCAGCTCGGCTATCTCGATATCCCCGAGGGCCTCGTCATCCGGCTCGAAGACGTCGACGATCATCCGCCGCACGAAGTGTGCGTGATGACGACCGGCTCGCAGGGCGAGCCGATGTCGGCGCTGACGCGGCTCTCGGTGCGCGATCACAAGCAGTTCAAGATCGTCCCGGGCGACACGGTCGTGATCTCGGCGACGCCGATCCCCGGCAACGAGAAAGCCGTCTCGCGCACGATCAACAATTTGTACCGGCTGGGCGCGAACGTGATCCACGGCAGCACCGGTAACGCCCACGTCAGCGGCCATGCATCGCAAGAGGAACTGCTGCTGATGCTCAACCTCGTGCGGCCGAAGTACTTCATCCCCATCCACGGCGAGTACCGGATGCTGGTCACGCACGGAAAGCTGGCGCAGCAGACCGGCGTCGCGGGCGACAACGTTCTCGTCTCCGAGAACGGCGACGTGCTCGAATTCACGAAGGACTCGGCCGAGAAGATCGGCCGGACCTACGGCGGCAACGTGATGGTCGACGGCTCCGGCGTCGGCGACATCGGCGAGGCGGTGCTTCGCGACCGCAAGCATCTCGCCGGCGACGGGATCATGATGGTCGTCGTGACGGTCGACGCCGAAGAGGCGCGCGTCGTCGCCGGACCCGACGTGATCTCACGCGGCGTCTACTATCTCCCCGACTCCGGCGCCGTGCTCGACGAGCTGAAGGCGAAGCTCAGCGCGATCCTCGCCGAGTGCAGCGTCGAGGGCATCCGCGACATCGGCAACGTCAAGGAGCACATCCGCTCGGGCCTCTCCAAAGCGGTCTTCGAAAAGTCCCGTCGCAGGCCGATCGTGATCCCCGTCGTAATGGAAGTGTGATGGGCCACAGAAGAAGACTTCGCGCGTCCTCATTCCTGGTCTCGGGTCATTCCAATGCTCGGCTGAACACCGAGGGTGTGGTTGTGGCCCAGCATAAGGGCCGGGCGCGAAGCGGTGATATCGACCGAGCGGTAGGGCACGCCGTAGAATCAGCGCGACTCGAAGGCGTCGAATTCGACGCAGCGTTTATTACCGAATTGGTTTACGAAGCTGCCGGTTGGCCGGCGACGGCGCGTCCGAAAGTCGGGCGCCACGGCTCACGAGCGACGTAGTACACGACCCGTACCTCATTGAGGGCACGGACTGTCTTAAGAACGACCTCGGCATAACAAACGCGGATGAGCTGCGTATCCGAGAAGCTCAACATGCGGCGTTGCGTGAGTCGCAGCTCGCTCGACTGGTGTTTCGACGTACCTTCGATCGAGGACATTTACGTTTCATTCACCGTCATCTATTCCAAGATGTTTACCCGTGGGCGGGCGATTTTCGTGACGTCCCGATCAATAAGAGTGGCAGTGAGTTCGCAAAGCCGCGCTTTCTAGACAGCGAGGCGGACAGAATCCTTCGCGAACTGCACGACCGGAAGATGCTCGTCGATGCAGCAGTCACGGACCTTCCGGCCCGGTTGGCATACCTCTTTGGTGAGCTCAATGCACTACATCCATTTCGTGAAGGAAACGGAAGAGTCCAACGTTTGTTTCTGAGTCACGTTCTAGCGCTGCGTGACATGGGTCTCGCATGGGGCATGGTCCCATCGGCGGAGATGGTTGCCGTCTCAGTCGCGGTTCACGGAGGGAATGAAGTGCCCGCGCAATCGATGTTTGAGAGGATCTTGCGGCCGTTCTAGGAGTGGAGTGGATAGCTATCGCTGACTGTCAGTAACTTCGGTATTGCCAAGGGGAGGGGCGGGCGTGATACGCTTGCGTGAGATGTCGCTCCACGAGATCGTGCTCCCCGAGACGAAGCCGGAGACCGAATGGGTTCGCGGTCGGGCGCTCCAAAAGATGAGCCCGAAGTTCCGCCATGGCTCGGTACAAGGCTTACTCTACATGGCGTTCCGGACTTGGGCCGACGGCGGGGCGCACGGACGAGTCGCCGTCGAGTGGCGCTTCCGCATCGCGCCGCCCGACCGGATCATCCGTCCGCTCGTTCCCGACGTCGGATATCTCTCGTACGATGCGCTCGCCCGAGACGCGTGCGAAGACGACGTCGAGACTCCGCTCGGAGCGCCGACGGCCGCCGTCGAGGTGCTGTCGCGCGGCGACCGTCGCGCGGACGTCGCCGATAAGATCGCCACCTATCTCGCCGCGGGGACGGCCGTCGTGATCGTCGTCGATCCTCGCACCGAAACGGTCGCGATGCACGACGCCGATGGTACTCGCGTCTTCAGTGCGGGGGAAATCCTGACGCATACGGCGCTGCCGGGGTTTGCGCTTGACGTCGCGGAACTCTTTGCGCGCGCGAAGCGCTAACGCGAGGTCAGAGGTTGAAGCCGCCGCTGACGTAGCCGCCGAGGTCTAACGTCACGTAGCGGTAGCCGGCGGCGCGAACGCCTTCGACGATCCGCGCGCGGCGCTCGGGATCGGCGGCGGCGGCGATGTCGATCGGCGGGACCTCGATGCGCGCGATCTCACCGTGGTGGCGGACGCGGCACGCGCGCAAGCCCGCGTCGTGGACGGCCTGCTCGGCGCGGTCGACTTGGCGCAGCAGTTCGAGCGTGATCGGCGTTCCGTACGGAAAGCGTGAGGAGAGGCACGCGAGCGCGGGTTTGTCCCATACCTCGAGGCCGAGTTGACGGGCGAGTGCGCGGACCTCGGCCTTGCGCAGCCCGGCTTCGTGGAGCGGGCTGCGCACGCCGTGCTCGCGTGCGGCCTGGCGCCCCGGGCGCCAGTCGCCCTCGTCGTCGAGGTTGAACCCGTCGACGATGTGCGGAATCCCGCGCTCGCCGGCGATTTCGGTGAGCCGGCCGTACAGCTCGCTTTTGCAGAAGTAACAGCGGTTCGCTGGGTTGGCCGTGTACGACGGGTCGTGCAGCTCGCGCGTCTCGACGATCTCGTGACGGGCCTCGATCGTGCCGGCGAACGCGACCGCGCCGGCGTACTCGCGCTCGGCGAGCGATTCGCTGCGCGCCGTGATCCCGACCGCGCGATCCCCGAGCTCTTGCGCGGCGACGTGCAGGACCAGCGCAGAGTCGACACCACCGGAAAACGCGACGATGCAACTGCCCAGCTCGTGAAAGATCGCGCGCAGCCGCGCCTCCTTGAGCTCCAGCGTCGCGCCGGTCTGCTCGATCACCGCGACCCCTCGCCCTCGATCGCGGCGTCGACGGCGCGGGCGATCTCCGGCAGCGGTAGGAGCGTTTCGCGCGCGATGCGCAGCAGATCGTCATATTCCGCGCGCGTTCGGGAACGGCCGTCGGAGCCGGCGCGCTTGACCCGCACGGCTCCGTACGGGGTTTCCACCGTCGCGCTGGAGCGCGGCAGCACGTGACGCCGTTCGCGACGGGCGCGAACGCCGATCGTCGTCGTTTCGCTGAGTATCGCGTTCGCAACAGCTTCCTCGTCGATGGGCGGAGCGATCGCGGAGAGCGTGATCGCGGGACGGCCTTTCTTCATGACGATCGGTGTCAGCCACACGTCGAGCGCTCCCGCTGCGAAGATGCGTTCGATCGCGAGCTCGTAGTGCTGCGGCAGCATGTCGTCGATGTTCGTCTCGAGCACGACGACTTCGTCCCAGCCGATCGGGACGTACTCGCCGTGCCAGGCTGCCGGTTGCGCGGATCCGACGAAGACGCGGGTTACGTTCGGGATCGCGAAGTCGCTGGTTCCGGCACCGTAGCCGATGCGTTCGACGACGAGGTCGGGCCGCGGGCCGGGCGTGCCGAGCGTGGTGAGGATCGCGGCGGCGGTCGTCGTCACCAGCTCGCCGTCGACGTCGACGCTGCGCGTCGGCCAGCCGCGCAAGAGGTCTGCGGTCGCCGGAGGCGGGTTCGGGTAGAGGCCGTGCTGCATCCGGATCGAGCCGTTCCCAATCGGAAACGGCGAGCACCGCAACTCGTCGATCTCCAGCAGATCGAGCGCGACGCACGCCGCGGCGACGTCGAGGATCGCGTCGATCTGTCCGATCTCGTGGAACGCGACCGATTCGGCGGTCGTCCCGTGCGCGCGGGCTTCGGCCTCGGCGAGCCGCCGGTACACCGCGCTCGCGCGCTCGCACTGGCGCACGCTGAGCCCGCCGCGCTCGACGATCGCCAGCACCTCAGCCAGCGTGCGCGTCCCGCCCCCGGCGTGGCCATGGTCGTGGTGGTCGTCGTCGCCGGGATGATGGTGATGGTGTTCCGCGTCGCCGTCCTCACCCGGCACGAAGAGCCCGGCATAGGTCGCGGCGATTCCGCGCTTGACGACGCGCTGGGGTGTCAGCGTCCAGCCGTCGGCGACGACGGTGCGCAGCGCGCGCTCCAGCGCATCGCGGTCGAGACCGGCGTCGAGGAACGCGGCCAGCAGCATGTCACCGGCGGCGCCGCCGATCATGTCGACGTACGCAACCCTCACGATGCGCTGCACACGATCTTGTGGGCGAGCGCCGCCGCGCCGAAGCCGTTGTCGATGTTGACCACGCCGATCCCGGGCGCGCACGACGTCAGCATGCCGAGCAGTGCCGCCAACCCGTCGAACGCGGCGCCGTAGCCGACGCTGGTCGGCACCGCGATCACCGGTGCGCGCACGAGCCCGGCGACGACGCTGGGCAGCGCCCCTTCCATCCCGGCGACGACGATCACCGCGCGGCACGACGCGAGGTCGCCCAGGACGTCGAAGAGCCGGTGGATCCCCGCCACGCCGACGTCGGTCGCCCGCACGGGTTCGTGTCCGAGCGCGTCGAGGAAGAACGCGGCCTCCTCAGCGACCGGCAGATCCGACGTTCCGGCGCAGACGACCGCGATGCGGACGCCGGTCCGCGGCAGCACGCCATGGCGCAGCGCTCCGGAGAGCGGTTCGAGCACAGCGTCCGGATACGCCGCGGCGAGCGCGGCGAGCTGGCCCGGCGGGATGCGGGTCGCGAGCGCGAAGCCGGTCCGCGCGTAGAGCGCGCCGACCAATGCGAGGTTCTGCTCGACCGTCTTGCCGGCGCCGAAGATCGCCTCGGGGACGCCGGTGCGGTCGCGCCGCTCGTAATTGAGGCGCGCGATCGCGGAGGTTTCCATGCGAGACTCCTACCCCGTTCGCTGCGGGGACGCCTCGGGCGGCGTCCAAGAGACGCCTATGGCAGATCGTCGATCGTTCCTGGGCGCCGTTTCCGGCGTCGCGGCTTCCGTGTTGCTCGCCTCGCAAGCCGACGCGCAGACCTCCGCCCCGGCGGCGGCGCCGGCGTCGCCGCTCCCGTCCCCGGCCCCGAGCGGTTCGCCGAAACCGGCCTCGGCGGTGGCGGCCGCGATCGCCGCGTCGATGCGCCGGTTCGATGCGGCGCTGAGCGACAAAGACGTGGACACGATCGCGCACGCGATCGACGACAACCGGCGCGGCGCCGCGCGGCTCAACCCGCGCAAGGCGACCGCGCTCAAGAACGCGGACGAGCCGGTGACGCGCTTCTCCGTCGCGAGCCCGGCGCGATGACGCACGACGATCTCGCCTTCTCCGACATCGTTGCGTTGCAGCGGCTGCTGACGGCGCGGACCATCTCGTCGGTGGAGCTCACGGAGCTGTACTTGAAACGGCTCGAGCAGCACGGGCACGTCTTCAATGCGGTCGTCACGATCCTGCACGACCGCGCGCGGCGCGAAGCGAAACGCGCCGACGCCGAGCGCGCCCGCGGCCGGGTCCGCGGACCGCTGCACGGCATTCCGTACGGCGTGAAGGATCTGCTCGCCACCCCGGACGCGCCGACGACGTGGGGCGCGCAGCCGTATCGTCAGCAGCGGTTCGGGTTCGACGCGACGGTGGTGAAGAAGCTGACCGATGCCGGGGCCGTGCTGCTCGCGAAGCTAGCGATGGTCGAGCTCGCCGGCGGCTTCGGCTACGGCGACGCGGACGCGTCGTTCACCGGCCCCGGCCGCACGCCGTGGAACGCGAACTTCTGGAGCGGCGGTTCGTCGAGCGGTTCCGGGATCGCCGTCTCGGCGGCGCTGGTCGGGTTCGCGATCGGCTCCGAGACGTCGGGCTCGATCCTCTTTCCGGCGACGGCGTGCGGGATCACCGGACTGCGCCCGACCTACGGCCGCGTTTCGCGCCACGGCGCGATGGCGCTCTGTTGGACGCTCGACAAATTGGGGCCGATGGCGCGCAGCGCGCGCGATACCGACCTGATCCTGCGCGTCATCGCCGGTGCCGATCCCGACGATCCGACGGCGGTCGACGCACCGTTCGCGCCGCCGCGCCGCAAGCTCCGTGTCGCAGTGCTCAAGGACGCGACGAAGGCCTCGATGCCCGAGGTCGCCGCGAACTTCCGTGCTTCGCTGAAGGCGATCGGCACGTTCGCCGACGTGGCCGGCGAGGTCGCGCTGCCGAAGGGGCCGTGGGGGCCGGTCGTCGGCACGATCGTCGATGCCGAGGGCGCGGCCGCGTTTCGCGACCTGATCGAGTCCGGCCGCGCGCGCGAGCTGCGCGACCCCGACGATAAGCTCGGTGGCTATGTGGCGTACGCGACGCCGGCCGTCGACTACATCGACGCGCTGCGCCAGCGCGCCAAGCTGAACGCGGCGCTGGTGAAGGCAATGCACGGGTACGACGCGGTCGTCTCGCCGACACTGCCGACCGTCACCTATCCGATCGGGCTCGGGTTCGACAAAGCCTACCCGAAATATCCGGGCGGACCGTCGCTGATCTCGCCCGGAAACCTCGCCGGACTCCCCGCGCTCGCGCTCCCGAACGGGATGGGTCCGAACGGGCTACCGACCTCGCTGACATTCCTGGGGCACGCGTGGGGCGAAGCGGCGCTCACCGCTCTGGGAAGCCGCTACCAGCGCGAGACCGCGTTCCATACGAAGCGCCCGCCAATCGTCACAGCCAGGAAAAGCGCGTCGAACTAGGCGGCGCTTACCCGTACCGTTGACCATTGCTGGCGTGCCATTGCCGGCAGGTAGTCACGTATTGACAGTGTTGTTCAGACAGGGTATGTTGCCTGTTATGAGCAACATGACCAAGACGAGCAACATTACGTTGCCAGCGCGGCACTCGTTGTCCGAAAAGGTTGCGTTGCTCGATTCGGGCAACAGGGTTGATCTGAGCAACACCTTGTCCGCAATCCTTGGGGACCTCCTGCCCGACGGTTGGTCGTTCCGTGCCCAGAGAATGGAGCGGCGAGCGAAGTTCGACGCAATCCTGGACGTCCAGCCCCCGAAGGGTCCCCTGGTCCGCTTCGCGGTCGAAATGAAGGAGGACGTCGAGCCGCGCGACGTCGGCGCCTTCGAACGTTTGAATAGAACCCTCGCTGCCGGCGAAAATCTTCTTGTCGTAGCGCCACACTTTAGTGCGCGCTCGCGGCAGCTTCTCCGGGAGCACAATATTTCGTATCTGGACCCGACGGGAAGCGTATGGCTCTCCGCCGACACCCTTCTGGTTGATCGCATCGGGCAGGGCAAGCTTCCCAAGGACAACGTCCAGCGAGGATCGCGGACCTCACTTCGCGGTCCGATTACGGGCCGCGTTATACGGTACCTTTGC
This sequence comes from Vulcanimicrobiota bacterium, assembly GCA_003168375.1. Lineage (GTDB taxonomy): Bacteria > Vulcanimicrobiota > Vulcanimicrobiia > Vulcanimicrobiales > Vulcanimicrobiaceae > Vulcanimicrobium > Vulcanimicrobium winogradskyi. Next base: position 57,610 of record PMSI01000001.1, on the reverse strand, counting down.
GATACGCGGTCGCCACTCAAGGTGCGTCAAATCGCCGCAGAAACGAGTGTCCATCCCGGCAACGTATCGCGTATTCTCGGCTTGCTGGAACGAGATTGCGTTTTGGAGCGCAGCCGACAAGGTTCCGTGTTCTCCGTCGATTGGGAATCGCTCATCAAATTATGGTCGCAAGCCCTGCAGAAGGACCGGCGAACCGAGTCATTTCTCGAGCCGCGTGACCTCGGCGCGTTCATCGGTCGTCTTCCGGCCTGGAATCAACCCTACGCAATTACTGGGGCGTTCGCGAGCGAAGCGCTCGCTCCGGCAGCCGCGCCGATGGCAGTCGACATTTACGTTAACGACATTGAAGAAGCTCGATCAGCTCTTTCTCTTCGACGGTCAGAGCGTGTCGGTAACGTCCGCCTCATCGAGGCGTTCGATCACGTCGTATTCGAGCGTACGATGGCCCTCGACACGAACGTCGTCCTAGCGTCGCCAAGCCAGATCGCTGCGGACCTTCTAACGTTGCCTACGCGGTCTTCTGACGAGTACTCGGCGCTAATCAACTGGATGAAACGCAATGAGTCTACTTGGCGACGCTAAAGGTTACGCAATCGCCCGTCGTACGCTGATCTATGCGCTGCGGTCGCTCGCCACTCTGCCCGAGGGAAGTTTCGTATTAGTAGGTGCGCATGCCGTCCATTTGAGAGCGCCCGAAGTCATCGCTTCGATCGCGCCGTTCACTCTCGACGGTGATCTTGCCGCAGACCCCGTAAGGATTCGTATCGCGCACGTCATCTCTGACCATCTCGAGCGAGCTGGCTTCGTCTTTCGGAATGAATACGGCGGATTTTACTGGCGCGGAGATGCATCAGAAGACGAGCGCGAAGCGACAAAAATCGACATCCTCGTACCGCAATCGATGGAGCACCTGTGGCAGGCGGAAGGTTTTCAAAGACGCGACTATCTTGCGACGCAGTCTCAGCGGGGCCTCGAACTTTGCCTTGTCGATCACTCGCCCATGCGTCTTGGCCATATCGGGGTCGACGACAGCGAAGAGTCGATAGTTGTTGAAGTTGCTAGTATTCTCGCGCTACTTGTCGCAAAGGGCTGGAAGATTGGCGAGCGCTATGAGCTGGGCGCTGAAGCCTTTCATGAAGTACGGAAGGACATCGCAGACGTGTATCTTCTGTTGCGCGCTGCCGATTTCGAGGCGATGGAGACGGTCCTGCGAGAGCGATGCAAGAGCAATGATCTCAAGGAGGTCGCGCGGCGCGGTGCTCGATTTTTGAAAGACCTCTGCGGTAGCGGAGGACCGGGGCTCGTCCTTTTGAGAGAAATACTCGGACGAGGCGAAGAGGCGGATCTGATCCTCGCTTCGCTCGCGGCGCTGTCGGAGGATTTTGCTGGACTCGCCGAGTCTACGCAGCGCGCTTAGCAGCGCAATTCATAGCCTGATTCTTAGCGGGTTCGCGCGGTTGCCGCCCTCCAGGTCGCCGCCGCGAGCGCCAGCATCGCCGCGGCGAGCAGCACGCCGCCGACGAGGTCGGTCACGTAGTGCGCGCCCAGCGCGAGCCGCGACCAGATCACGCCGCATCCCCACACCGCGAGCAGCGGCGCGACGACGCGGCGCACGCCGGGCGGCAGATCGCTGTTCCAGATGAACCATGCCCAGAGCCCGTAGACCAGCAGCGCGAACAGCGCGTGTCCGCTCGAGTACGAGAACGTCGGCTCGTGGATCAGCTTCCAATACTCCGGCCGTGGGCGGTGGAACACGTTCTTGAGGACGTCGCTGACCTGCCAGGTGATCAGCGTCGTCGGGATCGCGTAGTACGCGCGCGCGCGCCAACTCGGGTAGCGCACCGCGACCAGCACCGCGATGATCCCGAGCACGCTCAGCGCCACCCACCAGCACGACGCGGTGAAGACCAGCGCCAGCGACGGGGCCTCCCCGGCGAGCGCGCGTCCGGTGAGATCGATGCCGAACGGCGGGACGTGCGACACCGCGACGCCGAGCGCGGCGTAGAGCACCGCCGCGACCAGCGCGACGGCGAGGAGGCGGATCACCCCGCGAAGAGATCCGTCTGCGCGGGGCGGCCGAAGCGATCGGCGATTCTTTCCAGCTCCGCCGGGCTCTCGACGATCACGTTGCGCGGCTTCGTCCCCTCGTTGGGGCCCACGATCCCGAACTCTTCGAGCTGGCGCATCACGCGCACCGCGCGCGGATGGCCGATCGAGAAGCGCGCCTGCAGCGCGGCGGTCGAGCCCACCCCAGGATCGCCTTTCGCGACGCGCGCGTCGAGCAAAAACTTCGCGGCGTCGTACCAGAGCTCGTCGACCTTGCGATCGGCGCCGCCGCCGCGCTCGTCGTCCTCGCGGATCGGCGTGATCTCCATCGTCTTCGTCGTGTCCGGCTTCGCCTGGCGCTTCCAGAACTCGACCAGCCGCTCGATCTCGGGCATCGTCACCAGCGCGCCCTGCGCCCGGATCGGCTTCGGCGCGTCGATCGGGAGATACAGCATGTCGCCGCGGCCGAGCAGACGCTCCGCGCCGCCCATGTCGAGGATCACGCGCGAGTCGACCTGCGAGCTGACGGCGAACGCGATGCGGGACGGGATGTTGGCCTTGATCAGCCCGGTGATCACGTCGACGGACGGCCGCTGCGTCGCGACGACCAGGTGGATCCCCGTCGCGCGCGCGAGCTGCGCAAGCCGCATGATCAGCATCTCGACCTTCGCCGGCGCGATCAGCATCAGGTCGGCGAGTTCGTCGATGATGACGACGATGTACGGCAGCTTCTCGTCGGGGTACTTGGCGTTGTACTCCTCGATCTTGCGCACGCCGGCCTTGGCGAACCGCTCGTAACGCAGGTCCATCTCGCGCGTGATCATCGCCAGCGCCCCGGCGGCCATCGACGGATCGGTGATCACCTCGTGCTTGAGGTGCGGGATCCCGTTATAGACGGTGAGCTCGACGCGCTTGGGATCGATCATCAGCAACTCGAGCTGGTCGGGGGTCGCGACGACCAGCAGCGAGGCGATGATGCAATTGAGGCACACCGACTTGCCCGCCCCGGTCGCGCCGGCGACGAGCAAATGCGGCATCTTGCCGAGCTCGCCGGTCACCGCCTTGCCGCTGATGTCCTTGCCGAGCGCCATCGTCAGCGGCGGAACGCTGCGCGGAATCCCGTCCAGGATCTCGCGCAGCGCCACGATCGAGACCGTCGTGTTCGGCACCTCGATTCCGACCGCCGACTTGCCCGGGATCGGCGCTTCGATGCGGACCGAGGTCGCGGCGAGCGCGAGCGCGAGATCGTCGGCGAGCGAGGAGATGCGCGAGATCTTCACCCCGCGCTCCGGACGCAATTCGTAGCGGGTGATCGACGGCCCGCGCTCGATGTGCGTGACCTTCGCGCCGACGCCGAACGAGGCGAGCGTGTCCTCGAGGACGTGCGCGCGGCTCGCGTCATCGCTCTTCTGGGCTTGCGGTGGATCGAAGATCGCGGTCACGTCGGGCAAGACGTAGGTCTTGCGCGGCGCGACGGGTTCGTACTCGCCGGCGATCGCGAGGACGCGCGCCGCGGTGCGGTCCTGCACGCCGGGCTCGACCCCGCCGGGGCCCTCGTCGCCGGGTTCTTCGGTGACCGCGTCGTCGTCGGTCTCTTCGTCTTCGTCGTCGCCCTCGTACGACTCGTCGTCGTCTTCGTCGTACGCGTCGTCGTCGTCCTCGGCGTCGAGATCGTCCTCGTCTTCGTCGGCGACCGCCTCATCGTAGAAGCGCAGCGGTTCGGTCTCGACCACCGTGTGCGTCGGCGCCGGAATCTCGGTCGCGACCGCGCTCGCGGCGACGGCCGGCGCAGCCGCGCGCGGCAGCAGCGCGGGGAGATGGAACGCTTCGCGCAGCGAGGTCGGGCGCGGCGGCGCGAGCGCGACTCTGGCGAGTGCCGCGGCGTGCGCCGCGGGCTGCCGCAGGGCGGCGAGGCGCGTGACGCACCAGCCGATCAGCTTTTTCAGGCTGACGCCGGTGATCGCGACCGTCACCGCGAGCACGGCGACGATCAGCACGATCCAGCCGCCCGCGTCTCCGAGCAGCGCTCGCAGCGCGCCGCTGAGCGCGCCACCGAGCAGCCCCCCATCGCGTCCGGCGGCCGCGATCCCCGCGTCGATCGCGACGAAGTACGCGCAGGCGGCGCCGCCGAGCGTCGCGATCATCTTCGGCACGTTGATCTCGAGGAAGACGATCGCCGCGACGAGCGCGATCAGCAGGACGAAGAGTCCCGCTCCGATCCCGAACAGCGCGTGCAGCGCGTGCGCGGTCGCTCCGCCGACGACGCCGGTGCGCGCCGGCGGCGCGACCAGCGCGACGCCGAGCAGCAATGCAAAGCCGAGCGCCGCGATACCGGCGACCTCGAGGTTCCAGCGCGTCCCTGCGCCGGTCTTGCGTCGGACCCGAGCCATTGGGTCCGACTTCCCGCCGGGTGGGGTTCCTCACCTGTGCCGGACCGCGTCCGGCATAGGCCGGCCGCTATCGGGAGGGGCTGGACTTGGGAGGCGGCGTGAGCGCAGGCCCGGGCAGAGCAGCCGGCGGCGCGTTCAACTTCGCGAGCATGCCGTTCGCCGCGTCCAGGATATCCTTCGCGGCATCGTAGTAGAGCGACTTGCGGTTGTCTTTGGCGGTACTGCCGGACGTGGACGACATGTTTTGGCGCCAGTCGTAGACCTCCGACGCGAACCGTTTGCTGGTCTCGAGGACCGCTTTGGCGTCGCTCGGACGGTTCAGCGCGAGCAGCGCGCGCGCTTCGACGACGCCGAACGACGCGAGACGCACGTAGGCGTAGTGCACGCCGGGCTCGACGTTGCCGTTGGAGAGCTGACGTTTCTGGCACGAGTCGTACGCGCTCACGACGGCATGCGCCGCGTCATAGACCTTTTGCGGCGGGTCGGCCTGCGTCAGCTGCGTGAACGCGTTGACGTACTGCGACGCCTCGGCGCACTGAGAGTCGGAGAAGGCGGCGTCAGCCGGCGTTGCGGGAACGATCGACACGGCGAGCGCCGTGAGGGCGAGTACACCCGGTAGAAATCTCATGATGCCGGAACGTTCGATCCCCTGGTTTGGTGCCCTCGCCGAAGGGGCGGACACCGTGCGTTCCAGCGCGAACCGGCCGCGTCGTGCCGAAGCCCACGATCGTCGTCCTCGAAGGCGACCAGACCGGACAAGAGCTGCTCGTCGAATCGCTGCGCGTCCTCGTCCCCGACGTCGTCGGTTTCGAGGTCGACCTCGAGCGCTACGATCTTTCGCTCGAGAAGCGCCGCGAGACCAAGAATGCGATCGTCCACGAGGCTGCGGCCGCGATGAAACGCACGAAGCTCGGGCTGAAGGCGGCGACGATCACACCCGAAGCGAGCGGCGATGTCGGCTCGCCGAACGCGATCCTGCGGCGCGCGATCGACGGCAAGGTGATCGTCCGTACCGGCCGCCGGATACCGGGCGTCCGCCCGGTCGCCGGGATCCACGCGCCGATCTCGGTCGTGCGGATGGCCGTCGGCGACGCGTACGGAGCCAAAGAATGGCGCGAGCAAGAGGGTGACGACGAGGTGGCCTATCGGACCGAGCGCATCGAGCGCTCGGTCTGCCGTGTCGTCGCCGACTACGCGTTCTTCCACGCGCGGCGCAGCGGCGCGAAAGTGTTCGGCGGGCCGAAGTACACGGTGAGCCCGGTGTACGAAGGGATGCTCAAGGAAGAGATGGACGCCGCCGCGGCGCGCTATCCCGACGTCGAGTACGAGCCCCAGCTCATCGATGCGACGTACGCGTTGCTGATCTCGACCGCCGGCGATCCGATGGTGATCCCGACGCTGAACCGGGACGGCGACTGTCTCTCGGATCTGGTGATGCAGCTGTTCGGCTCGATCGCCGGCGCCGAGTCGACGCTGATGTCGTTCACGCCCGAAGGTAAACCCGACGTCGTCATGACCGAAGCGCCGCACGGTACCGCGCCGCGCCTGTTCGGGAAGAACGTCGCGAACCCGATGGCGATGATCCTGGCGATCGCCGCGCTCCTCACCTTCGTCGACGACCGCCGCGCGACGAACGCGTCGCGCGCGATCTACGAATCCGTGCTCGAGACGGTTCGCGAAGGGATTGCGACCAGCGATCTCGGCGGACACGCCTCGACCGGCGAGTTCACCGACGCCGTCATCGCGAAGGTCAAGACCAAGCTCGACGTCTGGGCGACGCTCTGACGCAGGTGATGATGCCGTTCCTCCGCCGCGCGGCCGCGCTCGCCGCCGCGCTCTCGTTCGTCGCCGCGACCGTCGGCACAACGCGCGCGCAGACCGCGGGACCGGTGCTCGCGCGAACCGCCGCCGCGCCGATCACGCTCGACGTCGATGCATCGCACGCGGTGCAGGGCATCCTGTACGTGCACGAGATCATCCCCGCCGGCGGCGGACCGCTGACGCTGGTCTATCCGAAGTGGATCCCCGGCGAGCACGCTCCGAACGGGCCGATCGCGAACGTCGCCGGCTTGGCGATCCGCGCCGGCGGCGCGACGCTGCCGTGGCGGCGCGATCCGGTCGACCTCTACGCGTTTCACGTCGAGGTCCCGGCCGGCACGGCGTCGGTCGACGTGACGTTCGAGTATCTCGGCGCGCAGACCGGCGAGAACAGCCGCGCCCGGCTATCGACGCCGACCATCTTCACGCTGGCTTGGAACAAGGTCGTGCTGACGCCGGCGGCGCCGGACTACAGCCAGGTGTGGATCGCGCCCTCGCTGCGCCTGCCGTCGGCGCAGTGGAAGTACGCGACCGCACTGGAGATCGAGTTCGCGAACGAGGGCGAGCTGCGCTTCAAAACGGTGTCGCTAGAGACGCTCGTCGACTCGCCGCTCGACGCCGGGGTCGCGCAGCGCACGTTCGAGCTCGGCACGTGGGACGGCGCGCCGGTGACGCTGGCTGCGTTCGGCGACACGCCGGAGCAGCTCGCCGCGAGCGACAAGACCGTCGAGAAGCTGCGCAACATCGTGCCGCAGATGCGTGCGCTCTATCGCAACCGGCATTGGAACCACTACACGTTCCTGCTCACCGTCAGCGACGTGATGCCCGGCCAGGGCGTCGAGCATCATCAGTCCAGCGACAATGGGACCAACGGCGAGTTCCTCACCGACGACAACGCGCTCGCCGGCGGCGCCGACCTGTTGACGCACGAGATGAACCACTCGTGGGACGGCAAGTTCCGCCGCCCGGCGGACCTCGCGACGCCGAACCTGCAAGTCCCGATGATCGACGATCTGCTGTGGGTGTACGAAGGGATGACGCAGTTCTACGGCAACCTCGAGGCCGAGCGCGCCGGCTTGCGCACCGAGCAGCAGTGGCTCGACGCGCTCGCGATGACGTACGCGTCGTACGACACGCAGCACGGCCGCCTGACGCGACCGCTCGCCGACACTGCGACCTCGTCGTCGTTCCTCTACAGCGCGCGCGGGCCGTGGGCGTCCGAGCGGCGCGGCGTCGACTACTATTCTGAAGGCGAGTTGATGTGGCTCGAGGCCGACGTGCTGATCCGGCGGCTCTCGGGCGGCCGGCGCTCGCTCGACGACATGGCGCGCGCGTTCTTCGGCCACGGCGAGAACACGGGCCCGCAGGTGCTCCCGTACACGCGCGACGACGTCGTCGCGGCGCTGAGCGCGGTGCAGCCGTACGACTGGCGCGCGTTCTTCGCGCAGCGCGTCGACGCGGTCGCGCCGCACCCGCCCGACTTTCTGACCGGCGGCGGCTACAAGCTGGTCTTCACCGCGACGCCGTCGGCGTACGAAAAGCTGCAGAGCGGGCGCCGCAAGACGATCGACCTGCGTTACTCGCTCGGGATCGTCGCGAACCGGGAGGGGACGATCGGCGACGTCCTGCCCGACTCGGTCGCGTTTCGCGTCGGGATCGGCCCGGGTGAGAAGATCGTTGCCGTGAACGACCGCGCGCTCACCGGGCAGCCGCAGCTCGACGCCGCGCTTCGCGATGCGCGGAGTGGGACGCCGCTGCGATTGCTGCTCACCGCCGGCAACGTCTACCGCACGATCGCGCTCGACTACCGCGGCGGACCGCGCTATCCGCACCTGGCGCGCGTCGACGGCACTGCCGACGTGCTCGGCGCGATCGCGAAGCCGCTCGCGGCCGTGCCGTAGCTACGCTTTCGCGAAGCGCTCGGACCAGCGGATGCGCCCGGTGAGTTGCATCGTCACGAACAGGGTGACGATCGCGCCGATCGTGATCGAGAGCCCGCTGTAGCCCTCGTCGAAGAGCGCGTACGAAAACAGGATCAGGTAGAAGAACTGCGCCGCCGCCGCCTCGACGGCGGCGAAGCGCAGCCCGACGACGAGCCGCAGGTACGAGATCGTCAGCGCCATCGAGACCACCGCGCAGAGCCCGAACGCGTACTCGACGCGGATGCGATCGACCGTGTACGCGAACAGCAGATGGAACGCGAAGAACGCGGCGGCGAGGAAGAGGTAGTTCACCGGGTGCAGCTCGATCCGCCGCAGCGTCGTGATCACCAGCATGACGAAGACGTAGAACATCAGCGAGAGCGGAGCCCAGAACGTGATTCGCTGGGCGAGCGGACCGGGCTGGAGCGGCAGCGGGAACGTCATTCCTATCCCGGCGCCGGTAACGAGCTCGCGGTATCGCCAACCCAGGTCCCAGCCCTTCGCGGTCGGCTGCTCGGTGGTCGGCGCCAACGTGTTCGCCGGGAAGTCGATCGCTTTGAAGTTCGTGTGCACGGCAAACCGGACGTCGTGCGCGGCGACGACGGTCTTGCCGAAGCGGTAGCGCCACGTGCCGAGCCCGCGTGAGCCGTAGCGCACGGTTATGGTGCTGGAACGGGCCGCACCCGCAGGGATCTCGACGACCAGACCGCTGGCGTCGCCGGCCGTCCCGACGCGACGGCCGTCGACCAGGACGACGACGTCGTCGTAGGTCGCCGTCTCTGACGGGAGCAGGAACGTCATCCGGACGATCGCACGGTTCGGCATCGCGATGCGGTACGTGCCGGAGAACACCACCGCGTACGTGTTATACCAGAGCAGGCCCTTGCGCCGCAGTTCGAGCGCGAGATCGACGTCGACGTCCGATCCCGCGGCCGCGATCTCGGACTCGTGCGTGTGCTTGCCGGCGGTGATCGCCTCGAACCACGGGGCGTCCTGGACGAGGGAGGAGCCCCAGAGCCCGCCGAGCGCTCCGCGCTGCGCCCCGTCAGAGGTCTGCGTACGCACGCCGATCGTCGCACCCAGGATGAACCAGCCGGCCGCGGCCGCGGCGACGACCAGGAAGATCCCGGCCAAGTATTTCGCGTTCAGCACGTAGCTCTGCCTCACAAAGCGGCTTCGGTTAGATGCTTTGTATCACAGAGTCTCCTCGCAGGCAAGTGCTACCGCGACGCGGAGAGGCAGACGACCCCGGCGAGCGCGACGGCGACCCCGAGCCACTGAACCCGTCCCAGCCGCTCGTGCAGGATGACGGCGGCGAGCGCGACGGTGCCGGCCGGATAGAGCGAGGTGATCACGGCGGCGATGCTGAGCGGCCCGGCGTGCGCGGCCAGCACGTAAAGGATGTTCGCGCTCATGTCCAGCCCACCGGCGACGACGATCGTGCGCAGTCCAGGGCGGGTGACGCGCAGCGGCCGGCGCGCGGCGAATGCGAAGCCGCCGAGGATCGCGAGCGAGGTGAGACGCGTCCCGAGCAGGGGATAGAGCCCGGCGTCGGCGTGCGTCTGAGCTAGCGCGATGAAAAAGAAGCCGAAGGCGGCGCCCGACCCCAGCGCCTCCGGAATCCCGGGCGGCCAGCGGCGCGCCCGTGGCGCGCGGGCGAGCGGCGCATCCTCGACGGCGGCCGGCCGCGGCGTCGCGGCGGAGACCAGTACCACCGCCGCCAGCGCGCAGACGATCCCGATCAGCGCGGGCGGCGCGGGCCACTCGCCGTGGGCGATCCCGAACGCGACCGGGATCGCGGCCGCGAGCACGGCGGTGATCGGGGAGACGACCCCCATCACGCCGATCGCGAGACCGCGATAAAGGAGGGCAATGGCGAACGCGCCCGAGATCCCGCTGGCCAGCCCCCAGCCGACGTCGCTCGGCCGCGCGATCCCCGGGATCAGCGCGAGCGCCGGCAACAGCACGAGGAGCCCGCTCGCCTGCGACCACACCACCACCGCCAGCGTCGAGCTGCGGCGCGAGGCCAGCCCTCCGCAGAAGTCGGCGGCGCCGTAGAACAGCGCCGCAGCGACCGCGAGCGCGACGACCATCGTGGTTACCGCAGTTTCGGGTCGAGGGCGTCCCGCAGACCGTCACCGAGCAGGTTGAACCCGAGCACCAGCGCCGTGATCGAGACCCCGGGGAAGATCAAAGCCCACGGCGCGGAGAGCCAGTAGTCGCGGGCGTCGTTGAGCATCGCGCCCCATTCCGGGGCCGGCGGCCGCGCTCCGAGCCCCAGGTACGAGAGCCCCGCGGCCTCCAGCTCGGCGGTGGCGATCCCCAGCGTCGCCTGGACGAGCAGCGGGGCGAGAATGTTGGGCAGGACGTGGCGAGCGAGAATCGCCGGCGCGGGCGCCCCGATCGCCCGGGCCGCCTCGACGTACTCGTGCTCCTTGACGGAGAGGACCGACGAGCGCGCGAGCCGCGCATACTGAGGTACGTAGACGATCCCGACCGCCAGCATGAGGTTGTTGATGCTCGGGCCGAGGATGGTCGTGATCCCGATCGCCAGGATGATCGACGGGAACGCCAGCATCACGTCCATCGCGCCCATCAGCCCCGCCTCGACCCGTTTCCCGGCGTAGCCCGCGACGAGCCCGATCACGGTCCCGGCGGTGATCGCGAGCCCGACCGCGACGAACCCGATCCGGATCGAGATGCGCGCCCCGAACAGGATCCGCGCAAAGATGTCGCGGCCGAGCTTGTCGGTCCCGAACCAGTGCGCCCCCGACGGAGGCTGCGCGCCCTGCGCGACGTTCTGCGCCAGGGGGTCGCCGCCGGCGATCAGCGGGGCGCAGACCGCCAGCACGACGATCAGCGCGACCACGACCGCCCCGGTCACTGCCCCGGGCGCCCGCCGGAAACGCCGCCAGACGTCGGCCGCGAAGGTCCGGCCGGGCGGCTCCAGAGAGGCCGCGGCTTCGAGCTCGCTTGGGGTCGGGGCGGCGGTCATCGGTACCGGGCCGGGTCTACGGAACGCTGCCGTACAAAGCCTTTTGGGCCGATTGTCCTTCCTCTGGCAGTATTAGGAGGAGATTGGAACCGGCTGAAAGCACGGTTCCCCCAGCAACTCTTAAGGTTGCCATCACTCCCTTCCCAACGAGGTAGTGCGTTGCTCAACGAGCTTACGCACCGCACCAAGGCCGGGCTGCGCAGCGCATTGGCGCTCACGCTGCTCCTGGCGTTCGTGCTGTGCACCATGCCGTCGGCGTTCGCGCAAGTAATCACTGGGACGATCCAAGGCACCATCACCGCCAGCCAGGCAAATACGAAACTGGCCGGCGTGCAGGTGACTGCTACGGCTCCTTCCGGTCACTACGTGGCGACGACCGATTCCAGCGGCTTTTTCTCCATGAACGGCGTTACGCCGGACACGTATTCAGTCTCGCTCAGCCGCACCGGCTACGAGACGTTTACGGTATCGGGCGTAACGGTCGTCCAGGGCCAGATCGCGAACGTCTCGACGGCCCTCAACCAAACTCTGCAGCGCATCGGCCGCACGCAATCGCGTAGCACGACCGGTGCGTTCCAGCCCACGCAGACCAGCGACACGTACAACGTGGGCACGCAGCAGATCACGACCACTCTGGGCAAGCAGGGCGGGAACAACGAGTCCAACCTGCTCGCCTCGATCCCCGGCGCCTCCTTTGACTCCAGCGGCTACCCGGTTCTCCGCGGCGGCCGTGAATACGAGGAAGGCTTCCAATACGAAGGGATCGACTACACCGACGCCTTCACGCACCAGTTCACCAACTCGCTGATCCTCAACGGTGCGTCGAACTTCCAGGTCTCGCCGGGCGCCGGCGATGCGTCGATCGGAAACGTCGGGACCGGCTCGATCAACGTCGTCGCGAAGCGCGGCACGCATCCTGCCTTCGGACAGCTCGAGGGCAACTTCCTCGCCGGATACTTTGCGCACGAGGCCCGTGGCGAGTACGGCTGGGCCAGCCCCAACGGGCGCTACTCCGACTACGCTTCCGTCGACATGGCGCGCTCGTCACGCCACTACGGAGCCCCCGGCGCAGACCCACTGCTGATCGGTCAATTCTTTAACGGACGCAGCTATCAGTGGATCAACGACGTGGTCAACAACTTCGTCTACAAGTTCGGCAAGGACAACAACCAGTCGGCGCAAGCGTTCTACAACAACACGCAGTTCAACTTGCATCTCGGCTACGGGATACCCGGCACGGGCATCCCGTACAAGGACACCGACGCGTTCTACCTCGCGAATGCGCGGGCCACCTTCGGCCTCACGAACGGGCAGATCCAAGCGGTGATGCCGTTCACGCCCGGTCAGCAATTCCTGGGCGACGTGATCGGCGGCCCCAACCAGCGCAACGCCATCAACTACAACCAGCCCGACGAGACGATGAAGCTGCAGTATTCGATCTCGCCGGACGCGACCACGTTCTTGACGGCGAAGTTCTATAAGATCAATTCCGTGTCGCTGTTCGACTTCCCGTACGATAGCACGAACACGGTCGCCTTCGGTGACATCAATGCGCTCCAGGGCGGTACGACCAACGGGGTCGCGCTCGACGGCACGAAGCAGCTCGGTTCGAAGAACCTCCTGGGCTTCGGCGGCAAGTACAACTACTTGCATCCGGTCTATACCCAGCGCTCGGCTACAACCTCGCTGTTGGCGTTCGGCGGGGGCGGCAACGGCTTCGAAGCGGCGGACTTCTACCGCTCGGACACGTGCCCGTTCGGCAGCACCGTGAGCCCGGTGTTCAACCCGGCGACCAGCACCTGCGGGTACATCACGCAGTTCATGCCGGCGTACCAGCTCGGGACCGCTAACTGCCCCGGCGTGAACTCGCCGGCGCAGATCTGCCCGGCCGCGGGATCACTTCCCTTCGCGGTGCAGCTGCCGTACTCCGACGAAGGCACCAGCACCAACCGCCAGGACTGGTCGATCTACCTCAAGGACACGTACTCGCCGACGGATCGGCTGAAGATCGATGTCGGGTTCCGGCTCGACGCCGCGAACTGGCGCATGCCGGCATGCACGATCCAGTGGTGCCTGCCGACCTCGTTCACGACCGATGCGGGGGGTACGCCGACCAGCTTCGCGTTCAACTACGATGCCAGTACATCGCAGCCGCGAGTCTGGCAGCCGCGTCTCGCGATTGCGTGGCAGGCGACGCGGAACGACGCGCTGCGGTTCAGCTACGGCCGCTCCGTGCAGTTTCCCGCGATCGCGCAGGTCGACGTCACCGGCCAGGCTTCGGCGTACAGCGCGTTCGCGAACATCCCGTCGTACGACGTGAACACGGGCACGACGGCGCAGTTCTGCAGCGTCGCCAATGTCGCCGGCGGCCCGCTCGGCGCGTTCCAGGCTCCCTGCTCGAGCTATGCGCAACAGCTCTTCTGGGACAACCAGGCGGCGATCCTCGGGATTCCGATCACGCCGCTGAAGCCCGTCACCTACAACAACTTCGACTTCTCGTACTCGCACCTGTTCCCGCATCAGGTGTCCGTCAAGGTCACTCCGTTCTACAACAAGTCGTTCAATCAGATCGCATCGACGGCGCAACAGATCGTCAAGAACGGCGTGCCGCTGGCCGATATCAACGGCAACCCGATCCTCGGACCGGCCGTCAACTCGAATCTCGGCAAGAGCCAGATCATGGGAACCGAGTTCCTGCTCACCAAGGAGGCGGCATACGGCCTCTCCGGTTCGTTGTCGCTGACGTATCAGAACGAGTTCTCGAACGTCGTCCCGACGAGCCCGAGCGAGGACTTCTTCCCCTCGATCCCGCCGGCGTCGCTCCAGCTCGGGAACCTGTACCGCGTCGGTTTCCTCTCGCCGTTCGTCGGCGCGCTCACCTTCCAGGAGCGCACCCGCAGCGGTTGGCGGATCAACCCGGTGATCTACTACAACCGCGGCTACCCGATCACCCCGGGCTTGATCACGGCGAACTTCGTGAACGGCACCCCGTTCAACTTGCCCAACACGAACATCACGAACTCTACGCAGCTCGGCGCCGCGGCAGGCGCGGACCGCTACGTCGACCCGCGTAATCCGGGCTCGATGTTCGCTCCGAACATCGCCGCCACGCGCGGAACGCCGGATGCGAACTCGGCGGGCGGTGTTCTGACCGCTGCCCGGTTCACGCCGGTGAACCTCACCGTCGAGTACCAGTCGCCGCGCAACCCGCGGGCCGGCACGATCGGTGCGCAGATGTTCAACGTGTTCAACCAAATCTACGGACTGCCCGGACTGAACACCCGGTACCAGCCCATCGCGACGGGCATCGGGGGCCCATACTCTGGTTACAGTTCGTCGGCGAACCAGGTTCAGCCGACGTTCTACGGGATCACGAACAACTTGCCGTTCCGTGGCGGAAATAGGGCGTACCTGTTAACGCCGAACGCAATCCCGCGTACGGTCCAATTCTACTACCAGCTGAACCTATAGGAGGACGCGTGCGCGCAGTCTATAGAGCGCTCGGAGCCGCCGGGGGGATCGCGATCCTCTCGGCGTGCACGAGCGGACAATCCGCGGTCCAAGTGCCGTCGACCGCGGTCGACGTGCAAAACACGTCGACGCTCCAGTTCCGCGTCGGCACGGCCAACTATCAGGGGACCACGTACCTCAACACGGTCGTGACGTTCCGGCAGCCGAACGGGTTGTCGGCGACGCTGTTCAACACCCCGACGATCACCGGCCCGGCCGGGTTCGTCGTTCCGGCGATCGCCGGAGCGACGAACACCGACACGGGAACCAACCACCTCAGCGGGACGCCGCCGACGCAGCCGGGCACGGTTGCGGTGGTGACGACATTCGCTCAAACCGGCGGTGCGTTCGCGTACGGCTTCGCGCCGGCGAACTCCGCCACGACCGGCGCCGCCAACTACTCGAAGACCAGCACGACGTCGAGCCAAGTCGCGGGTGTGAGCGTGGCGAACTCTTACACCCAGCCGATCTTCCTCGCGACGGCGGCGAAGCTTCCGTTCATCCTCGGACCGCCGGCAGTTCCGGACTTTCACCCCTTAAGTCTCGGATTTCCGGCGGGCTTCGCGGGCTACGACTCGGGCTTCGTGATGTTTGCCGTCACGCCGGTCGCGGGTGTCTACGCGTTCAACCTGACCGTCCCGAGCAACATCATCGGCCAGAACACAGCCGTCTTCAACACGACGGCGACCCTGGCCAGCGCCGTGCCGCTGGCCGCCATCCCCGGTCCGGTGGTCGGTGGTGGGGCCGGTGCGGCGATCACGGTGACGGTCGGGCCGGCTCCGGCCGGCGCGACGTCGCGCGTGATCTACGTCGCCGACCGGGCCAGTGCGGCCAGCTTGTTCGGCAATCAGTTCTTCGCGTTCAACGCGGGAGCGGCGGGCGCAACGTTCTCCGTGCCGACCGCGACCCTCACCCCAGGAGATCGGTTCACGGCCTGGGTCGTCGCGGCGGACTTTGACATCGTCGGCGGCGCTCAGCCGGGCAACGTCAGCACGGCCCCGGCGCTGCCGGCGCAAACAGACGTCACCGTCTCGCCGATCTCCCCGCTTCCGCCGGCGCTGCCAATCACGTTCTGAGCGCGACGCGCTCTTGACCACGGAGGGCGGTCCCACGGGGCCGCCCTCCTCTTTTTGTCATCGCGCAGGCTGGTCTGGAGGCGTGATACTCGAATGAGCATGCCTGTGCGAATAACCGACCGCGCCCTCCACGCCATCGAGGCGAAGCTCGAGGCCGGAATCTCGCTCGATCTCGACGACGGCCTCGCCCTGTTCCGGACCGGCGATATCCACACGCTCGGTCGGCTTGCTAAAGCGGCGAAGGAACGGAAGAGCGGCAAGAGCGTCTACTACGTCTTGAACCGCTACATCAACTCGACCAACGTCTGCTACGCCAACTGCACGTTCTGCTCGTTCGCGCGCGGCGAGAAAGAGGCAGACAAGGTACGGATGTCGGCCGACGAGGTCGTCGCCAAGGCGCTCGAGACCGGGACCAACTTCAACCAGATCCACATCGTCGGCGGCCACGACCCCCGCCAGCTCACGCTCGACTACTGGCTGCCGCTCATGCGCCGCTTCAAGGAACTGCTGCCGCACGTGCAGCTCTCGCTCTTCACCGCGGCCGAGATCGACTACATGGCGCGCCGGCACCGCCTCTCGTACGACGAGATCTGCGGGCGGTTGCGCGAGGCCGGCTTGGACAACGTCAACGGCGGCGGAGCCGAGGTCTTCAGCGAGCGTTTCCGGGCGGAGGTCTGTCCGAACAAGGTCGACGCCGCGCACTGGCTCGAGATCCACGAGACGCTGCACCGCCACGGCGTGGCGTCCAACGCGACCATGCTGTACGGTACGATCGAGACGCTCGCGGAGCGGGTCGAGCATTTGATCATGCTGCGCGAGTCGCAGCGACGCTCGCCGGGCTACAACGCGTTCATCCCGCTCGCGTTCCATCCGGACGGCAACGCGCTCTCCCACCACGGCTGGACGTCGGGCCTCGACGACATCCGGATGTTCGCCGTCGCGCGCCTGATGCTCGACAACTTCGACCACATCAAGGCGTATTGGATGATCCAAGGGCTGAAGGTCTGCCAGCTGGCGCTGGAGTTCGGCGCCGACGACATGGACGGGACGCACGGCTCGACGGACGAGGAGCGCATCTATCACAGCGCCGGTACGAGCTCGGGACAGTACGTCGACGACCGCGAGTTCCGGCGCCTGATCGACGAGGCCGGCTACGTCGCGGTTCGCCGAAATTCCACGTACGAGACGTTCCCGCCCGACTGGAAGCCCGAAGATGGAATCCTCGGGCGCGAGTTCGCCGGAGTAGGGGCCTGAGCGGTGGGGAAGCTTCGCTACGGGCGGATAGCGTACGTCAACGTCGCGCCGGTCGAGACGGCGTTCGACGTTGGTGCCGTCGCACGCGAGGTCGAGGTCTTCGGCGCCGTTCCAACCGAGTTGAACGCGGCGATGTCGGAGGGCCGGATCGACGCCGGTGCGATCAGCGCCGCTCACTATCTCGCGCACCGCGATCGGTTCGCGCCGCTCGCGGACCTCTGCATCGCTGCCGACGGGCCCGTGCGAACGGTACTGTTCGTCTCGCCGAAGCCGCCGGCGCTGCTCGGCGAATCGACGATCGCGGTGACGTCCCACTCCGCTTCCGGGAGAGCGCTGCTCGCCGCGCTGCTGAGCGGGTTTCGCGACGTCCGTCCGCGCTATGAGATCGTCGACGACGCGCTCGCGGCCGCGCGCGCCGGATTTCCCGCGCTCGTGATCGGCGACGATGCGCTCGTAGCGCGCGCGGAGCTGCCTGCGGCCCAGATTCACGACCTCGGCGAAGCTTGGCGTGCGTGGACCGGCCTGCCGTTCGTCTTCGCGATCTGGGCCGTGCGGCGCGACGTTCTCGCCGAGCAACCGCTGCGGGTTGCGGCGTTGACGGACGCGCTGATCGCCGCGCGCGCGTGGGGTGAGGCCAACCGCGAAGCGGTGATCGATGCCGCGATCGCTCAGCGCCCGTACCACCGCGGCCTGTATCAGGACTACTTCAGCCGGCTCTCGTACCGCCTCGACGAGCGCGCCGGCCAAGGCCTCGAGCGTTTCTCAACCCTCTTCATGCCGCAGGATGACACGTATGTCGCTCGCTGACGTCCTCGATCGCGCCGCGGGCGGCGGCCGTATCACCTTCGACGAAGGCGTGCGGCTGTATCGCGAGGCTTCGCTGCACGACCTCGGAGCGGCGGCGCACGCGCGCCGCACGGCACTGTATCCCACGGATGACGTGACGTACGTCGTCGACACGACGATCAACTATACGAACGTGTGCAACGTGCACTGCACGTTCTGCGCGTTCTTCAGGCCCGAGCATCACGGCGAGGGCTACACGATGTCGCACGACACCGTGCTCGACCGCGTGCGCTACGCCGCCGACCAAGGCGCGACGCAGATCATGATCCAAGGCGGCGTCAACCCCGAGCTGCGCATCGAGTGGTTCGAAGAGCTGTTCCGCCGCGTCGCCGCGGAGTTTCCCGCCGTCGACATCCACTCGCTCTCCGTCTCGGAGATCGCGGGCCTGGCGAAGATCGAGGAGCTGCCGGTGCGCGAGGTGCTCGTGCGGCTGAAAGCCGCCGGGATGAAGTCGCTGCCCGGCGCGGGCGCCGAGATCCTGGTCGAGCGCGTGCGCAAGCGGATCAGCGCGCGCAAGATCGTACCCGACGGCTGGATCGGCGTGATGCGCGAGGCGCAACTGCTCGGGATGCCGACGACGGCGACGATGATGTTCGGTTCGATCGAGACCGATGAAGAGCGCATCGCGCACCTGCAGGTGATCCGCGATCTGCAGGACGAGACGCACGGCTTCACCGCGTTCATCCCGTGGTACTACGTGCCGTACAAAACGCCGCTGCGCGGGCGCGAGGCGAGCGGCCTGGAGTACCTGCGCGTGCTCGCGGTCTCGCGGCTGTTCCTGGACAACCTGCCGCACCTCCAAGCCTCCTGGCTGACGCCCGGCTTGAAGCTCGGACAGATGGCCCTGTTCTACGGCTGCGACGACATGGGCGGAACGATCATCGAAGAACGGGTCGTCCACGACGCCGGCAGCACCAACGAAGCGACGCGCGCGCAGGTCGAGGAGATCATTCGCGGCGCCGGATTCCGGCCGGTCATCCGCGACACGTACTGGAACCTGCGCTCGGACCTCGCGCTCGCGACGGCGTAACTTCCCGCGAACGCGGCGTCAGTACGTTTCGCGGATCGTCGCGGCTCCGATCACTTCGATGCCGTCGCGATCGAAGAGCGCGACCAGTTGTCCCGGCGTGACCGCGCGGTGCGGCTCCTCGAACGCGAGCCGCAGGGTCGCGCCGCCGTCTTCGAGCGCCGTGGTCGCGGGGACGAGCTTGGCGCGATAGCGCGTCATCGCGAGCACGTGGGCGCGGCCGCCCGCGAACCGTTCGGGGCGGATCAGGTTGACCTCGTCGGCGATCAGGCCGTCGACGCCGAGTTCGTCGTCGCGGCCGATCACGATCGTGTTCGTCGCGGCGTCGATCCGGGTGACGTAGCGTGGTCCGGCACCGGCGGGCAGGCCGCGGCGCTGGCCGACGGTGTAACCGCCGATCCCCGCGTGCGTCCCGACGCGCTCGCCGGCGGTCGTCACGACCGCTCCTGGGAGCGCGGCCTGCGGAGCGAGCCGCGCCAGGATCTCGCGGTAGTCGCCGCCCTCGACGAAGCAGATGTCCTGCGACTCGATCTTCTCGGCGACCGGGAGGCCGAGGCGCGCGGCGTGTCCTCGCGTCTCTCCCTTCGTCATCTCTCCCAGCGGAAGGAGTAACCGGTCGAGCTGGGCGGGGGTGAGCTGGGCGAGCGCGTACGCCTGATCCTTCGGCGAGTCGCTGCGGTAGAGGTGCGGACCGTCCGAAGCGTGCTCGAGCCGCGCGTAGTGGCCGGTCGCGACCCAGCGTGCGCCGAGGCGGTCGGCGTACGTGCGGAGCGTCCCGAGCTTGACCTCGTTGTTGCAGGAGACGCACGGGTTCGGCGTCCGCCCGTCTGCATAATCGCGGGCGAAGCGCTCGATCACGCCGCGCCGGAACGTCTCCTCGAAGTCGAGGACATAGTGCGGGATCCCCAGGACCGCTGCGCTGCGGCGTGCGTCGTCGAAGTCGTCCGCGCCGCAGCACGAACGGGCGTGCGGGGCCTTCGCCGGCGCGTACATCTTCATCGTCACGCCAACGACGTCGTAGCCCGCTTCCTTGAGCAGACCCGCCGCAACCGCCGAATCGACGCCGCCGCTCATCGCGGCGACCACACGTGTCCGTTCGCTCATCGTCTCTACCGTGTAACCTCGCACCAGGAGAACCGGGTGCGCCCGCTAAGGTTCGACGTCATGCCTGCGCTCGGAGAGGAGTTCCGAAGCGCGCGGGAAGCGCGCGGGATCACGCTTTCGGAAGTTGCCGAACAGATCCACATCCGTTCGGTGTATCTCAACGCCATCGAGAACGAGGAATGGACGGCGATCGGCGCACCGGTCTACGTGCGCGGATTCATCCGCACCTACGCGCGGTTCCTCGGTCTCGACGCGGAGGACGCGGTCGGCCGCTTCAACGAGTCGGCACCCGCCGAGCGTCCCGCCTCGACGGCTTCGGTCAGCCTCGACGAGCGTGAAGGCTCCGGGCTCTCGATCTGGGCCGTGCTCGGAGCGCTGGTCGCGCTCGCCCTGGTGGGGTTCGTCGTCTACGAGTACTGGCAGTACGTGCACGGAGGCAGTGGAAGAGTCCCCGTCGCCGCGGCCACCGCCGCCCCGCAACCGGGCGCTGCCGCGACCGGTTCCCAGACTCCGGCCCCGGGCGCGTCGGGTTCGCCCTCGGCCGAGCCGAGCGCGACGCCGGCCTCGACCGCGCGCCACCAGATCGCGATCCGTCTCACCCAACGCTCCTGGCTGCGGGTCAGCATCGACGGCAGCACCCAGCTCGAAGGGATCTATCCGGCCGGGACCTCCCGGACGTTCACCGGAAGTGTCGCCGACGTTCGAGCGGGGAACGCCGGAGGGGTCACGGTCGCGTTGAACGGTCGCCCGCCCGCCCCGATGGGGAAAGACGGCGACGTCGTCGAGCAACGCTACCCTCTCTGACCGTTAGGACACACCTTTCATGGCTTCCGAATCGTCGTTCGACGTCGTCTCCCGCGTCGATCCGCAGGAGCTCGACAACGCACTGAACCAGGCGCGAAAAGAGATCACGGGGCGGTTCGACTTCAAGCACTCGATCGCATCGATCGAGAGCGACGAGAAGACGATCACGGTCCTGGCCGACGACGAGATGAAGCTGCGCAACGTGATCGACATCATCCAGTCGAAGGCGGTCAAGCGCGGAATCGACCTCAAAGCGCTCGACCTGTCGAAGCCGCCCGAACCCGCGTCCGGTTCGAGCTTGCGGCAGAAGATCGCGATCCGCGCCGGGATCCCCAAGGACAAGTCCAAAGCGCTGATGGAGGCGATCAAGGCGTCGAAGCTCAAGGTTCAGGCTCAGTTTCAGGACGAGCAGATTCGCATCTCAGGCAAATCCAAGGACGATCTGCAAAAGGTACAACAGTTGCTCAAGGGGATGGACTTCGAGCTGCCGCTGCAGTTCGTCAACTACCGGTGAATGACAGCTACTGCAAATAGACCCCAAACGGTCTCGTTCGTCTCGCTGGGCTGTGCGAAGAACCTCGTCGACAGCGAGGTGATGATCGCGAAGCTCGGTGCCGCCGGTTGGTTGCTCGTGCCCGACGCCGACGACGCCGATGCGGTCGTGATCAACACGTGCGCGTTCATCGACCCCGCCAAGGCGGAGTCGACCGAGACGATCTTGGAGCATGCCGAGCGCAAGCGCGCCGGCCAGCAGTTGATCGTTGCTGGGTGTCTGTCCCAGCGTTTCGGCGAAGAGCTGCAGTCGCTGATCCCGGAGATCGACGGCGTCGTCGGTACCGGCGCCTACGCCTCGATCGTCGAGCTGCTCGACGACGCGCGCGCGGGAAAGCGGCCCGTCCGGCTCGACTTCGAACCCGAGCCCGAACACGATTTCCTACCGCGGCTGATCACGACGCCGTCGGCGACGGCGTACCTGAAGATCGCAGAAGGCTGCGATCACCCTTGCACGTTCTGCATCATCCCGAAACTGCGCGGCGGTTTCCGATCGCGCTCGGCGGAGTCGATCCTGGCCGAGGCGCGGGCGCTCGCAGCGGGCGGTACGAAAGAGCTGATCCTGATCGCGCAGGATACGTCGATGTGGGGCCGCGACCGCGGCTGGAAGCGCGGCGGCCTCGCCGATCTGCTGCGGCAGCTGAACGCGGTCGCCGGAATCGAGTGGATCCGCCTGCTCTACCTGTATCCGGCGACCGTCGATTCGGAGCTGATCGACGCGATGGCCGAGCTGTCAAAGGTCTGCCCGTACATGGACATGCCGCTTCAGCACGTGAGCGCGCCGGTGTTGCGCCGGATGCTGCGGCCGTCGAACGGTGCGCGCTATCTGGAGATCATCGAGGATTTCCGGCGGCGCGTCCCCGGGATGACGATGCGCTCGACGTTCATCGTCGGCTTCCCCGGCGAAACCGAGGAGGACGTCGCCGAGCTCGAGCGGTGGATCGACGTCGCCGAGCTCGACCGAGTCGGATTCTTCACGTATTCGCGTGAAGAGGGAACGCCGGGCGCCGACCTGCCCGGCCAAATCTCCGAGCGCGAAAAACGCCGGCGCCTGCTGCGGCTGCGCGATGCGCAGCGGCGCGCGTCGGAACGCGCGCGCGCGAAACGCATCGGCCAAACGGTGCGCGTGCTGGTCGAAGAGCGCCGCACGCTGCGCTCGACCGATCCGCTCGCCGTCGGGCTGCGCTCGCGCGACGTCCTCGTCGGGCGCTCGACGGGAGAGGCACCCGGCGTCGACGGGACGATCGCGTTCCGCGGCGACGCGCCGGTCGGTGCGTTCGTCGACGTGCGCCTAGACGGCAACACCGCGTTTGATTTCTACGGTTCGGTGCGCGCCGAGGTCGTCGCGTGAGCCGATCGGTCGTCGTCGACCCGCCGCCGCCGTCGCCGCCCGACGACCGCCGTCGCCGGCGCGCGGAGCCGCCGCCGCCCGGCGGACGCGAACCGCACCGCTGGCAGACGCTCTTCACGTATCTCTTGGGTGCGCTGCTGATCCTCGTCGGCGTGTTCTTCGCGCTGGTGGCGTACCGTATGGTCTCGACGGGCGAAGATTTTCGGAGGGCCGTCTACCACACCGCGCCTATTATCTTCGTGCCGCCGCCGGAGACGGTGTTCGGCAAGGAGCGCATCTACGTGATGCTGCTCGGGATCGACTTCAACACCGACGACAAAGGAATGCAGTACTCGAAGGGAGCGCGCAGCGACACGATCATGGTCGCCGGGGTCGACTTCCCGACGAAGGCGGTGAAGCTGATCTCGATCTTGCGCGACAGCCAAGCGACGGTCGGCGGTCGCGACACGAGGATCAACGAGGCGTACGCGGTCGGCGGCGCCAAGCTATCGGAACAAGTGATCGGTGATTTCCTCGGCCTTCCGAAGAACGAGAAGGGAACGAGCTTCGACCGCTACGTCGTCGTGAACGCGAACGGCTTGAAGGACTTCGTGAACGCGATCGGCGGGATCGAAGTGCCGGTCACCGAGACGATGGACTACGACGACAACTGGGGACACCTGCACATCCATTTCAAGCCGGGCTTGCAGCACATGACCGGCGAGCAGGCGATGGGCTACAGCCGCTTCCGCCACGATGCGTGCAGCGATCTCTGTCGGACGCAGCGGCAGCAGCAGATCATCCATATCACGATCGCGAAGCTCAAGACGCAGAAGTTCAACGACCTGCTGCACATCGGGCAGCTGATCGGCGCCTTGAACAAGAACATCATGACGAATCTGACGTTCGACGAAGAGAAGTCGCTGGCGTGGCACTTCCGGGACGTCAACCTGGCCGACTTCAAAGCCGAGACGCTCAAATACGTCAGGGTGACGTCGGACGAAGTCGTCATCCCCGATTCAGCGCAGAAGGCACAGCTGGTAGCGTCGTTGCTCGGCGCCTACGGCAACGTGACGCCGCCGCCGGCGACCGCGCTCGCGGCGGTGAAACCGTCCACCGTGCACGTCATCGTCCAGAACGGCAGCGGTATCGCCGGGCTCGCCACGGCGGTCTCCGCGAAGCTCGCGAAGCTCGGCTACGTCGTCGATGCGGTTCAGAACGCGGACACGTTCGGTTACGACACGACGCAAATCCGCACCGCGACGAACGTGCCGAACGTCGGCGAGCGCAT
Source organism: Vulcanimicrobiota bacterium (assembly GCA_003168375.1). GTDB lineage: Bacteria > Vulcanimicrobiota > Vulcanimicrobiia > Vulcanimicrobiales > Vulcanimicrobiaceae > Vulcanimicrobium > Vulcanimicrobium winogradskyi. The sequence goes on along the minus strand of PMSI01000001.1, from coordinate 33,645 downwards.
CCGTGCCGACCTCGGCGTCCCGACCGCCGGCGTTGCGCCCGCGACCGATGCGACGCCCGGTCCGCGCATCGTCGTTACCGTGATCGTGGGCCGCGACTACGTGGCCGCGACGGCGACCGCCGTCCCGACCTCGTCGCTCGCCCCCGCCCACTAGCATGGCGCGCCGCGCGCCGCAGGTGCTCGCGGCGATCGTGCTGGTCGCGCTCGCCGCGGCCGGCTATGCCTCGTGGAGGCTGTGGCTCAAGTCCGACGACCTGCTGCGGCCGGTCGTCGTGCTGCGCGGCGCCGACGCCGCGGCGCTCGTCGCGCCGCCGCTCGGCGCGCGGGTCGCGGCCCTCCTCGGCCGGTCGCGCGTTCCGGCCGCGGCGCGTCCGAAGCTGGTCGCGCTGACGTTCGACGACGGGCCGTACCCGGTCACGACGCCGCTGCTGCTGCAGGTGCTGCACGACGCGGACGTCGCCGCGACGTTCTTCCTGATCGGCCGCGACGCCGAGCAGTACCCCGGCCTGACCCGCGCGATCGCGCAAAGCGGGCACGAGATCGCGGACCATACGCTGACCCATCCGGACCTCGACCGCCTGCCGGATGCCGCGGTCGCCGGCGAGCTGCGCGACGGCGCGGTGTCGCTGGAGCGGATCGCCCCGGATTCGGCCGAGCGGCGCCTGTTCCGGCCGCCGCACGGGCGCTACAGCCTCGCGACGATCCGGGTCGCGCAGGCGTCCGGCTTCGACACCATCCTGTGGAGCGACGACCCGGGCGACTGGCGCGCGGTCCCGGTCACCGCTTTGCGCGACCACCTGTTGAGCCGGGCGACCGCGCCGGAGATCGTCTTGCTGCACAGCGGCCGCCAGGCGACCGTCGCCGTGCTTCCCGAGGTGATCGCCGCGTATCGGCGTGCCGGGTTCCGATTCGTCACGGTGGGCGAACTGCTGCGCCGGGTTCCGGCCGATCAGCTGAACCACCCGGCAAAGCTGCCGCTCGCGCAGGGTAACCTCGCGGGCGAATCGCGGTAGGAGGTCCCTGGGAGGCGGCGCCCCGCCGCCTGATTTTTTCGTGAACGCGCCTCGGGAGGAACCGACCTCCGCGCCGAATGGTTGTAGCCCTGTATGGCCTTTCTCAAGACCCTGTTCGACGGGAACGAGCGCGAGCTGGTAAAGCTGCGGCGTACCGTCGAACGCGTGAACGCGCTCGAACCCTCGACCGCCGCACTCTCCGATGACGAACTCCGTGGCAAGACGGTGGAGTTCAAGGCGCGCGTCGAACAGGGCGAGACGCTGGACGCGCTGCTGCCCGAAGCGTTCGCGGTCGTGCGCGAGACCGGCAAGCGGGTTCTCGGGATGCGTCACTTCGACGTGCAGATCATGGGCGGCCAGGCGCTGCACGAAGGGAACGTCGCCGAGATGCGCACCGGCGAGGGCAAGACGCTCGTCGCGACGCTGGCGGTCTACCTCAACGCGCTGACCGGCAAGGGCGTCCACCTCGTCACCGTCAACGACTACCTGGCCAAGCGCGACGCCGAGTGGATGGGACCGATCTACGAGGCGCTCGGGATGACGGTCGGCGTGATCCAGCACGACCTCGAGCCGGCCGTCCGCAAAGCGGCCTACGACAGCGACATCACGTACGTCACCAACAACGAGGTCGGGTTCGACTACCTGCGCGACAACATGGCGTGGTCGCTCGACCAGATGGTGCAGCGCCACCTCAACTTCGCGATCGTCGACGAGGTCGACTCGATCCTGATCGACGAGGCGCGCACCCCGCTCATCATCAGCGGCCAGGGCCACGACGCGACCGAGCTGTACGGGCAGTTCGCCAAGATCATCCCGCGGCTGATCAAAGACGTCGACTTCACCGTCGACCAGAAGTCACACGCGGCGCCGATCACCGAGCTCGGCGTCGCCAAGGTCGAGAAGATGCTGGGCGTGCAAAATCTCTACGACCAGCGCAACCTCGAGCTGACGCACCAGCTCAACGCCGCCTTGAAGGCGTGGAACCTGTTCCACAAGGACCAGCAGTACATCGTCAAGGACGGCGAGATCGTCATCGTCGACGAGTTCACCGGCCGCCTCATGTACGGGCGCCGCTACTCCGACGGCATCCACCAGGCGATCGAGGCGAAGGAAGGGCTCGACGTCCGCAGCGAGGACCAGACGCTCGCGACGATCACCTTCCAGAACTACTTCCGGCTGTACGACAAGTTGGCCGGGATGACCGGTACCGCGAAGACCGAGGAGCGCGAGTTCCGCGAGATCTACGGGCTCAACGTGATCGTGCTGCCGCCGAACATGCCCGTCCGGCGCAAGGACAACGCGGACATCGTCTACCGCAGCGAGGAGGCGAAGTTCAACGCGGTCATCGACGACATCATCGCCGAGCACGAGAAGAACCGCCCGGTCCTGGTCGGGACGCGCTCGATCGAGAAGTCGGAGCGGCTTGCGATGATGCTCCGCCGCCGCGGCGTCGAGTGCCAGGTGCTCAACGCGAAGTACCATGAGCAGGAAGCGCAGATCATCAAGGACGCCGGGATCCCCGGCACCGTGACGATCGCGACCAACATGGCGGGCCGCGGCGTCGACATCAAACTCGGCGAAGGAGTCCCGCAAGCCGGCGGACTGCACATCATCGGCACCGAGCGCCACGAGTCGCGCCGGATCGACAACCAGCTCCGCGGCCGCGCCGGGCGCCAGGGCGATCCGGGGACGACGCGCTTCTACATCGCGCTCGAAGACGAGCTGATGCGGCTGTTCGGCCAAGAGCGGCTGCAGAAGATGATGGACTTCGTCAAGTTCACCGACGAGACGCCGATCGAGGCGGGGATCCTGTCGCGCTCGATCGAGAACGCGCAGTCGAAGGTCGAGAACCACAACTACGAGATCCGCAAACAGGTTCTCGAGTACGACGACGTCATGAACAAGCAGCGCGAGATCATCTACGGCGAGCGCCGAAAGGTGCTCGAGGGCCAACCTTTACGTGACTTTTTCATCGACGCGCTGCGGCGCAAGATGAGCTACGCCGTCGACACCGGCGCGCCGGAAGAAGAGCACCCCTCGGAGTGGAAGCTGCCGGCGATCCTGGATGAGGTCGAGCAGCTGTTCCCGATCAAAGAAGACGTCACCATCGCCGAGCTCGAGAAGCTCGATCGCGACGGGATGAAGGAGCTGCTCTTCAACCACGCGGTCGCCGCGTACGAAGAGAAGGAAGCCGAAGTCGGCGCCGACCTGATGCGGATCGTCGAGTCGCAGCACATCATGCTGCCGATCATCGACCGTTTGTGGGTCGACCATCTCTACATCATGGACGCGCTCAAGAGCGGGATCGGCCTGCGTGGCTACGGGCAGAAAGACCCGCGCGTCGAGTACGAAAAAGAGGCGTACGAGATCTTCGAAGATCTCAAGAACAACATCGCCGACGAAGCGCTCAAGACGGTGTTCTCGGTGCACATCGAAATCGCGCCGCCGGAAGACGGGTCACCGGGTGCGTTCGGGGACTTCACGCCGCCGCTGCTGTCCGCCAACGGGAACGGCGCGCCGCAAGCGGCGATGCCGCAGGCCGCGCCGAGCATGGACCCGGCGACCGCGGAGCGTCTCCTGGGGCCCGCGCCGAAATACGAACCGACGCAGCTCCGCACGAACCGCGGCGACGAGCCGCCGAAGTCGAAGGCGAGCACCGCCGACAAGGTCGGGCGCAACGAGCTCTGCCCGTGCGGCAGCGGCAAGAAGTACAAACGCTGCCACGGCGCGGCGGCGTAGCGCCGTAGGCTAGAGCTGCTGCTCCTGGCGTACCAGCGAGACCGGTACCTGGATGCTCGCGCTCTGTCCGTCGCCGCGAGCTGCGGTCAGCGTGAGTTGCACGGTCGTCGCGGTCGGCGGCAGGCTGAGCGCGTTCGCCGGGAAGACGCCCTGCCATGTCCCCGAGCCGAGCGGTGAGAGACCGATCTGGGTCGACGACGTTCCGATCGTCACCTTTTGCACGTTCGTCGTCGTGATCACGCTGACGCGCACCGTCGCGTTGGGCGTAAGGACCGTCGGCGAGAGCTGCGCGTAGAAGATCAGCGGCGCGTCCCCGGCCACCGCGTACGTGCTCGGCGGCGGTGATCCGTACACGAAGACGTTGGCCTGCGCGAACGCCGTCGGCGTCGCGAACGGCAGTGCCGACCCCCGGGGGCTGGGCGCCGAGGTGGGTGCACCGGCTTTTTGCGACGAGCGAGCTCCGGAGGTTCGCGCCGGCGCAGGCGTCGCCGAATACGGCGGGGGGCTGGGGAACCTGCTGTTCGGCGGCAGCGTCGGCAGCGGTTGCGGCGTCGGCAGCACCATCCCGGGCGGCGCCGCGGCGTTGGGGACCGTGGTCGTTGCGCCGCCCTTGAGGACGTGGGGCGTCACGACGATGATCAGCTCGTTGCGCGTGCTGGTCGTGGTCTGGTTGCGGAACGCGCGGCCGATGAGCGGGAGGTCGCCGAGCAGCGGAAGCTTGCTCTCCTGGTGCTGCGTGCTCTCCTGGATCAAGCCGCCGATCACCAGCGTCTCGTTATCGCGCAGGTGCACCGAGGTTTGCGTGTCGCGGGTCGAGATCTGCGGCACGTTGTTGAGGAACCCGCTGAGCGAGTTCACGACGGGATGCAGCGCGACGCTGATCTCTCCGTTGCTGGTGACGTTCGGCGTGATGTCCAGCGTGACGCCGGTCTGGAACGTCTGCAGCTGCGTCGTGGCCACCGTCCCCGAGCCGCCGCCGACCGTCGTCAGGATGCTGATCGAGTCGCCGGCGCGGATCGTCGCGGTGCGGCCGGAGATCGTCGTGATCCGGGGATCGGCGAGGACGCGCGCCTTCCCGTTCTGGATCAGCAGGTTGACCTGGGCCTGGAAGCTGATCCCGGTGCGCGTGAGCGGTTGAAGCCGGATCAGCCGTCCGCTCAGGCCCGTGTTCGGATCCGGCGTCGGCTGGACTTCGCTGAACGTCGTGCCGATCGAGGTCGTCCCGAGCTGAAGTCCGAGGTTGCGCGAGCTGCTCTCGTCGAGTTCCAGGATCTCGGTGTCGAGCACGACCGATTGCGGCACGACGTCGAGCTCCGCGATCAGTTCTTTCGCCGCCCGCACGCTCTGCGCGCTGCCCGTTACGATCAGCTGCTGCGTCCCGTTCGGAACGACGAGGCGCAGATCGGGATTCGACACCGAGAGCGCTTGCTGAACGGCGCTGGCGATGTCCTGAGCGGTCGTCCCGGTGCCGTAGCCTTGGCTCGGAACGATCGACTGCAGCTGAATGACCTCGTGCGAGGACGTCGAGCCGTTGCCGATGACGACGTTGCCCGGTTCGCCGGTGGATGTGGAAGCGCCGGTACCGTCGATGCGCGCGATGCCGTCCGCGATGCGCTGATGATCGCCGGCGGTCGCGCTGACCGAAAGCGCGTTGAGACTCGCGTCGACGGTGACCTGGGCGTCGGGAAACGAACGTCGGATCAGCTCGGCGACCGACGTCGCGTCGACGTTCTTGATGCGGTAGATCTGGACGTATCGCGCGCCGTACGCCGGCAGGTCGAGCTGCGCGATCAGCACCTTCGCACGGCTGACGTCCTCGGGCGACCCGCTCAACGCGACGGTCGATCCGGAGACCGCGGCATGGACGCGCGGGATCTGCGCGTTCACCGCGCGCGCGACGTCCTGCGGCCGGCGCTGCATCACCTTGACGGCGTCGCTCGAAACGGGCTGCACCTGCGGTGCCGGCGTCGGCGCGTCGAGCCCGGTCGCGAGGGCCTTGATCTGCGTCAGGTCGGCCGGCATCGCGCTGACCAGCATCGTCGTGCGCGACATGACGGTGATCTTCGCCGACGGGTAGAGCGAGCGAAGCCGGTCGGCGAGTACCTGCGCCGTCTGCGTGTGCAGCGTGATCGCCTCGGTCGTCGGCTTGGTCGCATCGCGCACGTCGATCCCTTGGAGGATCGCGCGCGCGCCCTGGATGTCGATCGCGGAGCCGGCCATCACGATGGCGTTGGCGGCGGCGTCGGCGCTGACGGTGAGGCGGGGGTAGAGCGCGTGCAGCGTTCGCGCAGCGCGGGCGGCCGGGACGATCGCCAGCGGGACGACGGCCGACGACTCGACCGTCACCGCGACCGTTCGCCCGTCGCGCACGCAGCGCAGCCGCAGCTGAGAGCAGATCGCGTGCAGCGCCTCGTCGGCGGTCACGTCGTGCATCGAGATGTTCACGTTGCCGTGCACGTCGTCGGCGACCGAGACGTTCAGATGCGCTTGGTCGCCGAGCCGCAGGAGGACGTCGCGCACCGGCTCGTCGTGCGCCGTGAGCTGGAGGTGACGCGGTGCCGGGGGCGCCGCGACGGCGCCGGACGCGACGAAGCTGGCCGCCAGTGCGAGCGCCGCAACGGAGATACGAGCGCGCTTCAAAGCCCCGTCCCTCGGACGGCGCCTTCGATCGGACCCCACGCCGCTCTCTTTCGACAGCGGCGCCGGATTCCGGCCGGCGACCGTAACGTTGCGGTATGAAATGTCCGCTGCTTCCTTGGGGAGGTCGCTAGCACGGAGCGGCAAGCTCAACGGCGCCGTCCTTGAGGACGAGCCGGACCGCCCGCAGGTCGGAGATCGCGCGCGTCGGGTCCCCGTCGACCGCGACGAGGTCGGCGCGGGCGCCCGGGCGGATCGTCCCCAGATCGTCGCGGCCCAGGACCGCGGCCGCCGTCTTGGTCGCAGCGCTCAGCGCCTCGAGCGGCGCGAGACCGTGCTCGACCAGCAGCTCCAACTCGCGTGCGTTCTCACCGTGCGGGAAGACCCCCACGTCGCTGCCGTTGGCGATCGTCACCCCGCTCACGCGCGCCGCGGCGAACGCGTCGCGCTTGGCGACCACGGCCGGATGGTCTTTGGCGAGGTTGCGCAGCCTCTCGAGCGCTTCATACGCCGTCAGCGTCGGGACGTACGCCACGCCGTGCTCGGCCATGAGCGCGAACACCTCGGGGGTCCCCTCGTTGCCGTGCTCGATCGTCCGGACGCCGGCGAGCGCGGCCCGGCGCATCCCCTCGGCGGTCGTCGCGTGCGCAGCGACCGGGACCCCGGCATCGTGGGCGACGCGCACGATGAGCGCCAGCTCGTCGCAGCTGAAGGTCGGGCGCGCGTCCCCGGCCGGGCCGAACCGGTAGTCGGCGTACACCTTGATCCAGTCGGCGCCGCGCGCGATCTGGGTCCGCGTGGCGCGCAGGATCGACTCGGCCCCGTCGACCTCCTCGGCCCCCTGCGGCACGCAGCAGCCTGAATGGAAGCCGGTCGGGCCGTACGAGCCGCGTGCGACGATCGCGCGCGTGACGCACACGACCCGCGGCCCCGGCACGACGTGCTCCTCGATCGCCCGGCGCAGGCCGGTGTCGGCTTCGCCGGCGCCTTCGGTGCCGAGGTCGCGCACGGTCGTGAACCCGGCGTCGAGGGTCCGCTTCGCGGCGACGACCGCGCGCGCGACGCGGAACGATTCCGGATCGCGCAGGACCTGGTCGGCCCACGAGCGCTCGTCGTAGGGGTGCAGCAGCAGGTGCGTGTGCAGGTCGATCAGGCCGGGGAGGAGCGTCGCCCGGGGGAGATCGATCGTGCGGGTGCCCTCCCCGGCGGCGAGCTCCGGTCCGGCGGCGGCGATGCGCTCCCCGTCGACCAGGACGTTCCAGCGCTCGCGGCGCTGCTCGCCGTCGAACACGGCGGCCGGGCGGATCAAGACGCGGCTCACGGCGGCGGTGTTCCAAGCTCGGGCGCGAAAAACCTCAAGGTGGAGTTGCTCACGCCCGCCCGCCCGTGGTTCGAGCGGGACGATTGGGAGGCCGAAGCGTCGCGACGGGCGCTCGGGCCGCGCGAGGTGGGGCTGGTCGACACGTTCCGGCGGGAGGGCTTCGTCGTCGTCGAGGACGACCGCATCCTGGACGAGCTCGACGTCGACGGGATCTGGACGCGGCTCGCCGGGGATTTTGCGGCGGACGGTGCGGGGCGCGTGCAGGACGCCTGGAGCACCGACGGGACCGTTCGCGCGATCGCGACGCACACCGCAGTCATCGCGGTGCTGCGCATGCTGTACGGGCGCGAGCCCGTCCCATTCCAGACGCTGAACTTCTTGACCGGCACCGAGCAGCGCACGCACAGCGACACGATCCACTTCTCGTCGCTGCCGACGGGGTTCATGTGCGGTGTCTGGATGGCGCTCGAAGACGTCGCGCTCCGGCAAGGACCGCTCCACTACTTTCCCGGATCGCAGCGGCTGCCCGAATTCGACTACGAGGATTTCGGCGTGCCCGCGGTCGCCGGCGAACCGAGCTGGCGGAACCCGAACACGCTGGCGTCGTACCTGCTCTACGAAGACCGCATCGACGCGATCGCGCGCGAGAGCGGCTTCCGGCGCGAGGAGCTCGCGATCCGCCGCGGCACGTTTCTCGTGTGGTCCGCGAACCTGCTCCACGGCGGCTCGCCGCGCGAGGATCGGACGCTGACGCGCAAGAGCCAGGTGACGCACTATTACTTCAGCGACGCTGTGCCGTTCACGCCGATGCACTCGCGCCGCAGCGAGGGTGCGTTCGCGGTGCGGCGCGTCCGCGATATCGGGACCGGCGAGCTGATCGTGCCGACGCTCGACGGAGCGCCGGTCGTCTTTCCGGTTCGCGACGAATGGACGCGCGGGATCCGCCGGGTGGACGGGTTCGCGGGCAAGCTGGCGACACGCGCGATGGCACTGCGCCCCGAGCTGCCGCGCTCGACCGGGGACGCGCTCAACCTTACCGTCCGGGCCGCGGTCAAGAAGCTGCTGCTGCGGTAGGGTGAACCGCGCGCCCGGAGAAGGCCGAACTCCCGTGTCAGACGCCCAATCCGCCGCCATCGACCGCGCCCGCGAACGCCACAGCGTGCTCAAGGTGCGGCTTTGACGACGCTTCGAAGCGCCGTTCGGTAGCCGAGCTCGAGGCGCGCTCGCGCGCCGACGATTTCTGGAGCGATCCCGAGCAGGCGCGCGGTGTCATGAAGCGGATCGCCGACCTGCGCTCGGATCTCGACGCGGTCGACGCCGTCCAAGCGGCGCTCGACGACGCCGCGGAGATCCTCGAGGTGCTCGGTGACGAGGAGGGCGCGGAGGCCGAAGCCGACGCGATGATCGCGCGCGCCGTAACGGCGCTCGACGACCTCGAGATGGCGGCGAACTTCGACCGCCCGTACGACTCGCACGGGGCGATCGTGACGATCCGCGCCGGCGCCGGCGGAACCGACGCCGCCGACTGGACGCAGATGCTCGGCCGGATGTACCTGCGCTGGGCGGAGAACCACGGCTACGAGACGCACGTCGTCGAGGAGATGCCGGGCGACGAGGCCGGCCTGCGCTCGATCACGTTCATCATCCGCGGCAAGAACGCATACGGTATGCTCGAGAGCGAGCGCGGCGTGCACCGGCTGGTGCGCATCTCGCCGTTCGACAACCAAGGGCGCCGGCAGACCTCGTTCGCCGAGGTCGACGTCGTCCCGGAGATGGAAGAAGGCGACGCCTCCGACGTCGAGATCAAACCCGACGATCTCCGGATCGAGACGTTCAAAGCCAGCGGCGCGGGCGGCCAGTACGTCAACAAGACGGAGTCGGCGATTCGCGTACATCACGTGCCGACGGGGATCGTCGTCGCCTCGCAGCAGGAACGCTCGCAGATGCAGAACCGCGACGTCGCGATGAACATCCTGCGCGCGAAGCTCGTCCAGCGCGCGCGCGAGGAGCAGGAGGCGAAGCTCAACGAGCTGCGCGGCGACCGCATGGCGAACGAGTGGGGCTCGCAGATCCGCAACTACGTGCTGCACCCCTACCAGTTGGTGAAGGATCTGCGGACCAACGTCGAGACCGGGAGCGCGCAAGCCGTGCTCGAAGGCGACCTCGACGGGTTCATCTGGCCGTACCTGCAGAACCGCAACAAATTCGCGCCCCCGCCCGACCACACCGCGGCATGAGGCGGGTCGACGTGGTGGTCGTCTGCTGGAACGACAAGGACAAGATCGCGACGGCGCTCGACTCGGTGTTCGCGCTCGGCGAGGTCAAGGCCGACCCCGAGTTCGCGCACGTCGTCATCTCCGACAACGGGTCGAGCGACGGTTCGCGCGAGTTCGTCGCCGAGCGTTACGGCGCGCGCGTGCAAATCGTCGAGAACGGAGCGAATCTCGGCTTCGCGGCGGCGTGCAACCGCGCGTTCGCGGCGACCTCGTCGGAGTACGTCTTCCTGCTCAACCCGGACGCCGAGCTGAAAGACGGCGCGCTGCGCGAGATCGTCGCCTTCATGGACGCGACGCCGGCGTGCGGAATCACGGGCTCCCGTATCTACAACTACGACGGCAGCGTTCAGGAGTCGCTCGGCGAGTTCGACACGTGGGCCGGCGCGTTTCTCCGCTCGAGTGCGTGGGGCGAACTGCCGCCGCTGCGGCGCTTCGCAAACGGAGCCGGCCTGCGCTCGTTCGGCTACGACGTGCCGCGCAAGGTCGACCTCGCGATCGGCGCCGCGCTCGCAATCCGCCGCGCGACGATCGAGCAGATCGGCCCGTTCGACGAACGCTTCTTCCTGTATCACGAAGAGGTGGACTTTGCGAAGCGCGCCGCCGTCGCGGGCTGGGAGACGTGGTTCGTCCCGGCCAGCGAAGCGGTGCACGAGGGGATGGGCTCCGCGCGCGGGCAGTACAACGTCGAGCAACGGAAGCAGACGTCGCGGCGGAAGTATTGGATCAAGCACCACGGGCGCACTTGGTACTACAGCCTTACCGGCGCGCTGGTCGGCCGCTACGCACTCTATGCCGGTGTCGTCGCAGCCGCCGTCGTCCTGGGCCGGAGACTGCTGCGCTAGTGCCGCTCGCTCCGGACGCCGTCACCACGTTCGAGCGCGTCGAGGGATACCGCGTGGTGCGTTCGTTCGGCTACGCGTACGGACAGGCGAGCCGGCCGCGCAACGTGCTCAAGCAGACGTTCCGAAGCATCGGCGCGCTGATCGGCCTCGCGCCGGTGGAGTATCTCACCGAAGCGGAACGCACGCGCGCCGAATCGCTCGACGAGCTGCTCCGCAAGGCGGAAGGGATGGGCGCGAACGGCGTGATCGGCCTGCAGTTTCAAGCTTCGGAAGGCCCGGACGGCGCGACCCGCGTTCTCTCGTTCGGCGAAGCCGTGCTGCTCGAGCCCGCGCCCCTTCGACCGGCTCAGGACAAGCTGTGAGCCTGCAAGAGCGGACGCAGCGCCAGCACGCGCTGGAGCGCGCGGCAGCGGTTGTCGCGCAGTGCCGCAAGTGCGAGATCGGCTCGACGCGGCGCAACAGCGCGTACGGCGAGGGCGACCCCTGCGCCGCGCTGATGGTCGTCGGCGAAGGCCCCGGCGAGACCGAGGACAAGCTGGGGCGACCGTTCGTGGGACGCGCCGGCGAGCTGCTCGACAAGATGCTGCTCGCGATCGACCTGCCGCGCGAAGACGTGTACATCTGCAACACGGTCAAGTGCAGGCCGACGCTCGACGTCGGGCATCGGCTGGCGAATCGCGCGCCGACGCCGGACGAGATGCGCAACTGTCGCCCGTATCTCGAGGAGCAGATCGCGATCGTCCGGCCGCGGGTCATCTTAGCGCTCGGCGCGCCTGCGGCGAAGTCGTTCATGGGCGAGAAGTTCTCGATCACGAAGCAGCGCGGCCAGTGGTTCGAGGGACCCAACGGGACGCCGGTGATCGCGACGTTTCATCCGGCCTACATCCTGCGGCAGACCGGCGGCGCGATGACCGAGGTCAAGAAGCTCGTCTTTGCGGACCTCAAGCAGATCCGCGCCCGGCTGAACGAGCCGCTCTCCGCGCCGGAGCAGAAGCCCGAGCAGCACTCGCTGTTCGACTGAAAATGCCGCGTTCGCGCCAACACCTATAATTTTAATCTTACGCTCGAAACAAACTCCTATTGAAATAGTAGAATGAGCATAGCGATCGATCGTCTGCACCGCCCCCAGTTCCGGAGGAAGGTTCCATGCGCCTTACCCGTACTGCGGCATGCCGATCGTTTGCCGGCTGCCTGCTCGTCCTCTCCCTCGCCGCGCCCGCCCTCGCTCAGCGCCCCGCCAACGTGCTCGAACTCGCCGCCCAGCAAAAGAACCTCTCGACGTTCGTCGCGGCGGTCCACACCGCCGGTCTCGACGATACCCTGCGAGGCGCCGGCCCGGTGACGGTCTACGCCCCTACCGACGAAGCCTTCGCCCGCCTCCCGGCCGCGGACCGCGCGGCGCTCCTCGCCGACCCCGCCCGCCTGCGCACCATCCTGCTCGGCCACGTCGTGAAGGACATGGTGAAGATGCGCGACGGCGACAGCGCGATCACCAGCGGGTCGGTGACCAACGCCGCCGGCCGCGAGCTCGGCTTCGCGGTCGACGGCGACCGCACGACCGTCGGCGGAGCCCACCTGATCCAATGGGATCTGCGGGCCGACAACGGCTGCGTGAACACGATCGACAAGGTCCTGCTTCCGTAGTCCGCGCCGCCGGGCGCGGCGTGGTAGAATAGCCCGTCATGCTCAGCGCGCGGGAGATTTGGATCGACGAGAAAGCGCGCCGCGCCGGCTACGAGACCGGCGCGGCGCTCGCCTCGTCGCACGATCTGAAGGGCTACCGCATCGAGCAGCTCTATCGCGCCGCGACGCGCGAGTTGGTCGACGGACTCGACGATGTCACGACGCTGCCGAAGGAGCTGCGCGCCGCGCTCGCCGCCGAGGGGTTCACGCTCGACTCGGTCGAGCCGGTCGTCGTCCAGCGCTCGCGCGACGGTCAGACGTCCAAGGTGCTGTTTCGGCTGCACGACGGCAACGAAGTCGAGGCCGTGCTGATGGAGCACCACGGCGAGCGCAACACGGTGTGCTTTTCCTCGCAGGCCGGCTGCGCGTACGCGTGCACGTTCTGCTCGACCGGCCAGGCAGGTTTCACGCGTAATCTCAGCGCGACGGAGATCTTCGACCAGGTGCGCTACTTCGCCAAGCAGCTCGCGCGCGACGGCCGCAAGATCACCAACGTCGTCGCGATGGGTATGGGCGAACCGCTGGCCAACATGGACAACGTGATGGCCTCGATCGCGCTGCTGAACGATCCCAAGGGCTTCGGCCTGGGACACCGGCACATCACGATCTCCACCGTCGGTCTGGTCGACAAGATCGACCGCTTCGCGGACGAGCGCACCCAGGTCAACCTCGCGATCTCGCTGCATGCGCCGACCGACGCGACGCGCTCGACGATCATGCCGGTGAACCGCAAGTTCTCGACCGCGGAGCTGATGGCCGCGGTGGCCCGCTACATCGCGAAGACGAACCGCAAGGTGTTCTTCGAGTACGTGATGCTGGCCGGCGTCAACGACAGCGACGCGCACGCCCGCGACCTCGCGCGACTGATGAAGGGTCCGCTCTACCACGTGAACCTGATTCCGTACAACAGCACATCCGACGCGCTGCTGAGCGGCAGCGACGACGAGCGGATCTGGGCGTTCGCGAAGATCCTAGAGCAGCTCGGCACCGCGGTCACGGTCCGAACGCCGATGGGCCGCGACATTGCCGCCGCCTGCGGCCAGCTTCGCGCCGAAACGCAGCCGCGAGCCAAAGCCAGCTGAAGCCCGAGAGCCGCCCGGACGCCGTCGCCGTCGCGGTGCTGCGGGGTGAGGGTGAGCGCGCCGAAGTGCTGCTGCTGCGGCGCAACAGCGGGGCCTTCGCGGGTGCGTGGACGTTCGTCATGGGCGGCGTCGAGGACGGCGAGCGCGGCACCGATGCGGCGCGCCGCGAGCTGTTCGAGGAGACGGGGCTTTCGCTGGTGACGCTGTTCACGGCCGGCGAGCTGGACGCGTTCTACGATCCGGTGCGCGATCGCATCGTCCACGTGCCGTTCTTCGTGGCGCATGTCGGCGACGGCGACGTCCGCCTCGAAGACGACGTGCACGACGCGCACCGCTGGGTCACGTTCGCCGCGGCGGAAGAGATGCTGGAGTTCGCGGCGCAGCGCCGGATCCTCGGCGAGATCCACCGCGCCTTCGTGGCGCGCCGGCCGCAGCCGTGGCGAATGATTCACTGACCGAGACGTGGGCACTGCAGCTCGCCCACGCCTGCGAGCCGCCGGACATGCTGCCGGGAATGCTCAAGATGGACCCGGGCAGGGTACGAACCTCGAAATGAGCGTCGAGAGCCCGATCACTGAGGACGAGGTCAAGGAGGTCGAGGAGCGCGAGCGTCCGCGTTCCGCCGTGATCTTCGAGACGATTCGTCGCGAAGGCGAGGCCGATTTCGAACGCTCGTCACCGGCGTTGTTCTGGTCGGCGGTCGCGGCCGGCGGCTCGATGACGTTTTCGATGATCACGATGGGCGTGCTGCAGGCGCACTTGCCGGACACACCGTGGCGGCCGCTCGTCGCGTCGTTCGGCTACACGATCGGTTTTCTGATCGTGATCCTCGGTCGTCAGCAGCTCTTCACAGAGAACACGCTCACGCCGCTGCTGCCGACATTCTATTCGTTCACGCGCTGGCGGTTCCAGCAGCTCTTGCGTCTTTGGACCGTGATCCTGATCGGCAACCTGCTCGCGGCGCTGGCGTCATCGGCGCTGGTCGCGTTCAGTGGTGCTTTCCCGGCCGACACGCTGAACGCGTTCGACGACCTGGCACGCTCCGCGACCGCTCACCCGTTCCTGACGCTCTTCGCAAAGGCGATCTTCGCTGGCTGGCTCATTGCGCTCTTGGTGTGGCTGCTCCCGATGGCGGAAGGAAGCGCGGTCTTCGTGATCGTGATCCTCACGTACGTCGTCGCCGCGGGCGGCTTTGGGCACATCATCGCCGGCTCGATCGAGGCGATGTTCGGCGCGTGGCACCACGTCATCTCGTGGAGCGACGTCCTGGGGTTCATCGTTCCGACGCTGCTCGGCAACTGCGTCGGCGGCGCCGCGTTCGTCGCGGCGATATGCACGGCGGAGATCGCTTCCGAGCACGACGCGTTGCGCCGTCACAGGCGAGTCTAAACGGCGTCCGCCTTCGCTCGCGGCGGCTCCCAGAGCTCGATGCGGTTTCCCTCGGGGTCGGTGAGCCACGCGAAACGGCCGTCCGGGGTCTCTTCGAGCCGGTCGTCGACCGCGACGCCTTCGCTGCGCAGCGCAGCGAGCAGCGCGTCGAGATCGTCGACGCGATAGTTCACCATGAAGGCCCCGTCGCCGCCGAAGTAGTCGCTGTCGCGCTCGAACAGCGCCCACACCGTCATCGCGTCGTCCGCTTCGTCGCGCCGCCGGAGCAGCGCGTAACTCGTGCCGGGTTCCACCGCGATGCCGAGATGCGTGCGATACCAGGCAGCGAGCCGCTCGGGGTCGTCTGTCTTGAAGAAGATCCCACCGATCCCGGTGACGCGCTTCACGGCTGCGCCGTTACTTGCCGTTCTTCGTGTCGTGGTCGCCCGCGGCGTCGGCCTCCTTGCGGCACACGTACGCACCCTTCTTCGTGTGGCCGTAATACAGCATGCCCTTCTCGTGGTAGACGTGCGTCTTCGTGTTGAGCCAGACGACCTGATCGCTCGTGCAGTGCGCCTGCGCGGCATCTTCGGTGGGGAAGCCCGGCGGCTGGCCGGCACCCGTCGCGCCGTTGCCGACGCCCGACCCGCCGTTCACCTGGACCGACATCGTGCCGGCCGGCGCAGGCGCCGCGGTCGCAGCGGCCGGAACGCCGGCCGGGGCGGCGGTGGCCGCCGTCGTGGTGGTGGTCGTCGTCGTGTCGGTCTTGTGGCCGCCGCAGCCGGCCGCCGCGGCCAGCAGCGCGATCGCGAGAAGGCGTCGCATCATCGTCATCGGACCTCCCTTTGCGGTTCGTCTATCGCCGGGTAAGCCCAGCGTTCCTGGCTAGCCCGGGATCGTGAACCCGGCGTGACGTCCGTGTGGAAGCGGATCGCCGACCGTGAACGTCACCGTGTCGGCGTGCGCTCCGTCGTGCACCCGCAGCGTCCAGTGGCCGCGCGCGAGGGGCAGTGTCCAGCGCGCGTCGCGGGCGCCGAGCAGCTTGCCGTTCAGCTCCCACGCCGGATGCGCCGTGCCGCGCGCGACGACCGCGATGCGGGCGCCGGCCGCCGCGACGAAGGTGTCGCCGTCGTGCGGCGCGACGATGCGGAGCGCGTCGTCCGCTTGCGGCGGCTGGGCCGCGAGCCACGCATCGTAGCGGCGGTCGAGCGGCCGGGGCGGTTTGTTCCACGCGATCACGTCGCGCGCATCGAGCCATTCGGCGACGACGCTGCGGCACGCGCGCGTCGGGCGCACGCCGGTCGTCGCGCACATCGGCCGCCGCACGTACCCATGCGGCGGCGCGAACGCCTGCGGCGCGTCGCGTTCGGCGAGGTGGCGGATGATGCGGTTCCACAGCGGCGCGGCGCCGGCGATGCCGCTGATGCGCCGCATCGGCGAACCGTCGAAGTTGCCGACCCACGTCGCGACGGTGTAGTCGCGAGTGAACCCGACGGTCCACGTGTCGCGAAAATCCGACGAGGTCCCCGTCTTCACCGCACTCGGGAACGATGTGTGCAGCAGCGAACGCACGCCGAAAGCCCGCGCCCGCGCATGCGCGTCCGCCAGCACGTCGGTGACCAGCGCCCACTCCGAAGTCGCACCGACGTTCGGCGGCCCGCCCGCCGCGACGCTGCCGCCGCCGTCGAGCAGCGCGTACGCGCGCACGGTGCGCCCGCCACGGGCGATCGTCGCGTACGCCGCCGCGAGCTCTTCGAGCGTCACCTCACCGTCGCCGAGCGCGAGCCCGAGCCCGTAATGATCCGCATCGCGCGTCAAGTGGCGAAAACCCAGCGCGTGCAGCCGGTCGAGAAACGCCGGAACGCCGGCGTCGCTCAGCACGCGCACGGCGGGGACGTTGAGCGAATCGGCGAGCGCGATCCGCGCGCGCACGGGCCCGGCGAACCGCTGGCTGTAGTCACCGGGGCTGTACGCGTGCAAACCGGGGATCGCGTACGTCGTCGGGACGTCGGCAAGGATCGTCGTCGGCCGCGCCGTGCGCCGCTCGAACGCGAGCTCGTACAGAAACGGCTTGAGCGTCGAGCCGGGCTGGCGCAGCGCGGTGACGCCGTCGTTCTTCCCCGCGCCTTCGCGCGCGAAGTAGTCGGCCGAGCCGACGTAGGCCAGGATCGCGCCGTCGCGGTTGTCGAGCACGATCGCGGCGCCGTCACGTGCACCGCGTTCGCCGAGCCCGCCGACGATCTGCTGCGTCGCGTTCTCCGCGAAGGCTTGCAGCTCACCGTCGATCGTCGTCCGCACGCGCGTCGCCTCGGGCGGGACGCCCGCGGCGAGCCGGAACAGAAGGTGCGGCGCGGCCGCGATCCCGTCGCTGCGCGGCAGGACGTCGATCGGTTCGGAAGCCGCGCGCGTCGCTTCGCCGGCCGTTGTCGCGCCGGTCGCGACCATCCGCTGCAGCACCAGCCGGCGCCGCGTCTCGAGCGCGTCCCGGTGCGCGTACGGATCGAGCTCCGCCGGCGCGTTCGGGATCGCGGCGAGGAACGCGGCGTGCGCGAGGTCGAGCTCCGCCGCCGGGGTCCCGAAGTACGTCCGCGCCCCCGCCTCCACGCCGACCAGGTCGCCGCCCATCGGCAGCCGGTTCACGTACGCTTCGAGGATCGCGTCCTTGGAGGTTCCGGCCTCGATGCGCGTCGCCAGTACGATCTCTTCCAGCTTCCCGACCAGCGAGTGCGGCAGCTCCCAGCGCAGCCGCGCGAGCTGCATCGTGATCGTCGAGCCGCCCGAGACGACGTGTCCGGTGCGCCCGAGCTGCCACGCGGCGCGTGCCAGCGCGAACGGGTCGACGGCTCCGTGCTGCTCGAAGCGGGCGTCCTCGACGGCGCGGACCGCCGCCAGAAAGCGTGGCGAGACGCGTGCCAGCGGGACCCGCACCGCGTGCTCGCTGTCGCGCGCGAGCACGGTCCCGAGCGGCACGCCGCCCCGGTCTTCGAAGGTCACGGCGTTCGCGCCGCCGGCGAAGGCGCGCGGACCGATCGGCCGTACCGCGACCGCAACGGCGACGAAGACCAATACCGCGAGCAGTCTCGGGCGCGACAAGGGAGCACCTCGGTGTAGACGAACGGTCGTAACGCTTTGCGTACGCATGCGCGCCGCGCATCCGCCTTCGCCGCGATGGCCGTCGCACTCTTTGCGACCGGTTGCAACCCGCTTGCCCCGGCGAAGACCGGGCCGCTCGCGGTGGTCTCGCCGCTCCCGTCGCCCTCGCCCGGCCCGCTGATCGCCGCGATCGCGCCGACCGGCGACGTCGGCACGCTAGCGCAGGTCCGGGTGCGGTTCACCGACGACCTGATCGCGCTCCAGGCCCTGGAATCGCCGGACGAGGCGCCGATCCTCGCGCACTTCACGCTCGAGCCCGCGTTCCCGGGGAAGTTCCGCTTCCTGACCCCGCGCATGATCGGCTTCGAGCCCGACCGCGCCTGGCCGGCCGCGACGCGCGTGCGGGTGACGATCGCCAAAGGTCTGCACGACGTGCACGGACACGCGCTCGACGCGGACGTCTCGTGGACGTTCCAAACGCCGGAAGTCGAGCTGAGCGATCTGCCCGGCCAGGCGCAGGGCGACGACACCAATCAGCAGCCGCGCGAGCTGCGCCCGAAGATCGAGTTCACCTCGAACGTGGCGCTCGACCGCACATCGCTCCAAGCGCACGCGCGCGTCCATCGCAAGGACGATCCGAAGGACGCCGGCGAGCCGCTCGTGATCCCGCCGGACACCGCGAAGGCGACGCCGACGCCGACCGCTCCGGCCGAGGACGTGTTCGATCCCTCGCAGCGGAACTGGCACTATCTGCTCGTCCCCGCCCACGATCTCGCCAAGGCGACACAGTACGAAGTCGTGATCGAACCCGGCGTGCTGCCGCGCGACGGAAACCGCCCCAGCGAATACCCCTTCACCGGGACGTTCCGCACGTACGACGCGCTGCGCTTCGCAGGCCTCAAGACGGGCTCCGCCGCCCGCTTCACGACCGGTCAGCCGAAGCTGACGTTCACAACGCCGATCGACGACAAGTCGCTCGCGGCGCTGACGCTGAGCCCGGCGCCGCCGAAGGGCTCGACGCCGTTCGCCGCCCTCGACATGGACGGCGTCGTCGTGAACACCTCGCTGCTCGACCCGCAGACGGACTACACCGTCGCGATCGGCGCCGACCTCAAAGACACGTTCGGACAGCGGCTCGGGAGCGCGCAGACCGCGACGTTCCGAACCGGCGATTACGCGCCCGACGTGTGGGCGCCCGACGGCACGAACCTGTTCCCGGCCGCGCGCGACGTGCGGCTGAACGTCGTCGCGGTCAATGCGCCGGCCGACGTGCGCGCGACGTTCCGCGCGCTCAAACCGAACGACGTCGTGCAGAACGACGACGCCAGCAGCTACGGCGGCGAGAAGGGCGTGCTGGGGCCGCGCGTCGACTGGCCGCACTTCGACGCGAGCGCGCCCAAGAACGTTCAGCGGACGATCCAGGTGCCGCTGCGCGACAAGCTCGGCGCGCCCGCCGGCGCGCTCGCCTACGGCATCACCGCCGCGTACGCCGGCAAAGATCAGCCGTTCGTCGCCGCCGGCGTGGTGCAGCTGACGGATCTGGGCGTGTTCGCGCAATGGTTCCCCGACGGCGGCAGCGTGCGCGTCGATCGCATCACCGACGGCACGCCGGTCGCCGGCGCGCAGGTCGAGGTCTATCCCTCGCAGACCGACGCCGACACCAAGTCGACGCCGGTCGCGTGCGCGCAGGGTACGACCGACGGCGCCGGGATCGCGTCGTTCGCCGGGCCGGCATTCGCGCGCTGCGCCGCGACCGATAAAGGCAAGAACGCAGCGCCCGCGTTCGTCACGATCGTGCGCAAGGGACCCGACTGGACCTACGTGCGCACCAGCGAGGGCACGGGTGCGTACGCCGGCGATTTCTACAACGGCTGGTCGTCCGCGACGCCGATCGCGCGCGGCACGATTTTCTCGGACCGCCAGCTCTATCAGCCCGGCGAGACCGCGCAGATGACCGCCGTCGGCTGGTACCTGGTCGACGGCGTGCTCCGCCGCGGCGTCGCGCCGTCGTACACGGTGCGTCTGGAGCTGCCGAGCGGCGACAAGCGCGAGCTCGGGCACATGTCGCTCGACGCGTTCGGCGAGTTCTCGCTCCCCGTCGTGCTGCCGAACAACGCGCAACTGGGGTACTACACCGTGCGCGCGACGGCGGGCAACGGCGAGGAGATCTTCGGAAACTTTCGCGTCGCCGAGTTCAAGCCGCCGAACTTCAAGGTCGACCTCAGCCTCGACCACGACATCGCGCCGCGCGGCGGAACGATCGTCGCGACCGCGGCGAACGCGTACCTGTTCGGCGCGCCGCTGAACGGGGCGTCGACCGACTTCATCGTCACGCGCTCACCGGTCACGTTCACGCCGAAAGGGCGCGACGCGTTCAGCTTCGGCCGCCAGTGGTTCTGGCCGGAGCAGCAGCCCGACGCGTCGACCGACGTGCTCGATTCGACCGTGACCGTCGACGCGAACGGCAAGAGTTCGGTCAGCGTGCCGGTTCCAACCGATATCCCGTTCCCGATGGCGTACGAAGTCGACGCCGGCACCACCGACGCGTCCAACATCTCCGTCTCCGACAGCAAGCTGTTCACCGCGCTGCCGAGCGACACGCTGATCGGCGTCAAGGCCGACGACGTCGGCACCGCCGGCACGCCGCTCTCGGTCGCGGTGATCGCGACCGATCCCAAGGGCGCCGCGCGCTCCGGCACCGCGGTCCACGTCGAGCTGCAGAGCGCGAACTACGTGAACGCGACGCAGATCGTGGAAGGCTCGGAGCAGGCGACGCAGTCGGTGACGTACACGACCGTCGCGAGCGCCGACGCGACCAGCGCCGACAAGGCCGTGACGGTGAAGCTGACGCCGCCGAAGCCCGGCACGTACCGCGTGCGCGCGAACGTCGCCGGCGCGAAGGACGACGCCGGCGAGACCGACGTCGAGCTGTTCGTCGGCGGCACCGGCGAGACGATGTGGTGGGGACGCGATCCAACCCAGCTCACCGTCAAGCTCGACAAGACCTCGTACAAGCCGGGCGATACCGCGACCGTGCTCGTGCAGTCGCCGTTCCCGAAAGCCGAGCTGCACGTCGCCGTCGTGCGCCACGGCGTGCTCTGGGAGACGACGCAGCAAACCAGCAGCGCGGCGCCGACCGTGCGCTTCACCGTGACGCCGGAGATGCTGCCGAACGCGGCGGTGCAGGCGTTCGTCGTGCGGCACGGTCCGCCGCCGCCGAAGGATCCGGCCGACGGCGGGAACGCGCTCGCCCGCGTAGGGTTCGTAGCGTTCAGTGTCGCGGTCGACTCGAAGTACGTCACCACGACCGTGAAGGCCGATGCCGGAACGCTCGCGCCCGGCGCGCGCCAGACCGTGCACGTCCACCTCGCCGACCGCGCGAAGCATCCGGTGAGCGGCGAAGCGACGCTGATGGTCGTCAACGAGGCGGTGCTGCAACTGACCGGATACCGTCCGCCCGATCTGGTCAAGGAAATCTACGCCGAGCAGCCGATCTCGACGCGCTACGCCGACAACCGCGTCGCGCTGGTGCTGAACACGCCGGCACGTCCGCTCGAGAAGGGCTGGGGCTTCGGCGGCGGGCTCTCCGGTGCCGACATCGACCCGCGCGTGCGGCGCAAGTTCGCGCCGCTGGCATACTTCGCCGGCGCGCTGCGCACCGACGCCAACGGGAACGCCAGCGCGACGTTCACGCTCCCCGACGATCTGACGACGTGGCGCGTCATGGTCGTCGCGGCGACCGCCGACGGACGGTTCGGCAACGGCGACACGACCTTCCGCACCACCAAGACGCTGGTCGCCAACCCGGTGATGCCGCAGTTTGCGCGCCCGGGCGACCGGTTCGACGCCGGCGTCGCGGTGACGAACGGAACCGGTGCAACGGGGACGCTCCACATCGACGCCGCGCTCGCCGGGCCGCTGACGTTCCTCGTGAACGACAAGCCGGCGACGACGACACAGCTCGACACGCCGCTCGACAAGATCACCAAAGCGTACCGCTTCCCGGTCGTCGCGAGCGGGACGGGCATTGCGACGGCGACCATCCGCGTGCGGGCGGCGAACGGCGCAGACGCGTTCGCGATACCGGTTCCGGTCCGGCTGCTCGACGTCAGCGAATCCGTTGTGCAGACGGGGACGACGGATGCGCACGCGAGCGTCGGGCTCGACGTCGCCGCCGACACGCCGCGCGACGCCGGCGGCGTCGACGTCGCGCTGGCATCGTCGCTGATCCCCGAAGTCACCGTCGCGGCGCAAAAGGCGCTCGAGGGCGACGACCGTCTGGCGATCTCGGCCGCGAGCCGGCTCGCGATCGCGAGCGACCTCCTGATCCTGGCCAAGCGCAATGGCACCGACCCCAAGGCGTCGCGCGACCGCGCGCTGCTGGAGATCGCAATCCTCGACGCGCTCCGCCGCGCCGATGGCGGCTTCGCGGCGTACCGCAGCTCGGATACAACCGACTCCTGGGAGTCGCTGTTCGCGTTAGCGTCGCTCGCGCGCGCGCACGATGCCGGGATCGACGCCGCGACGCCGCTGCTCACCGGCGCGCGCGAATACGCGGCGAAGGTGCTCGCCGATCCGACCGGCCACGAGAAGTGGTGCAAGAGCGATCTGTGCAAGGCGGAGCTGCGGCTGCAAGCGCTCGATGCGCTCGCCGCCGCGGGCGATCGGCGCACGACGTTCCTCGGCGAGATCGACGCGCAGCGCACCAAGCTCGCATTCGCCGATCAAGCGCGCCTCGCGCGGCTGCTGACGCTCGCGCCCGGCTACGCTGCGCCCGCGGCGAGCATGACGAAGGTCATCGACGATCACCTGTACGCGACCGGACGCGGCGCGGCGGTCAACCTGCCGGGCCGCTACGGTTGGTTCGACCAGCCGGTCGTGGCGCAAGCCGAGGCGCTTCGCCTAGAGCTCGCGCGCAACGCGGACGGCGAGACGATCGACCGCCTCACGCGCTCGCTGCTGGACATGCGACGCAACGGCTCGTTCGGCTGTGCCTGCGAGAACGCGGCGGCGCTGAACGCGCTGGTCGACCTCGCATCGCGCGAGCAGCCGGCGAACTTCACGGCGACGGCAGCGGTCGGCGGCAAGACGGTCGCGCACGAAACGTTCAGCGGCGCGCGCGCGCCGCAGCGCACCGCAAATGTGCCGATGCGCGATCTTCCCACCGGCAAGAGCGACGTGACGCTCGCGAAGGACGGCACCGGCACGCTGCACTGGGCCGTCACCTACACCTATCGCCTTCCCGGCAGCGCGCCGGGGCGCCTGAACGGGCTGCGGATCACGCGCCTCGTGCGCGAAGCGAACACCTCGCCGATCCTCGCGACGCTCGGCCTCACCGCACCGGCATCGTCGCTGACGCTCCCGGCCGCGCACGTCTACGACATCGAGCTGCAAGTCGTGAGCGATCATCCGGTCGAGCGCGTGCTGATCAGCGACGCGCTGCCCGCCGGGTTCGAAGCGGTCGACACCTCGTTCGCGACGAGCTCGAAAGCCCTGAAGACTCCGGCGACCGACTGGAAGATCGGCGACCAGCAGATCCGCGTCGACCGCATCGAAGCGTACGCCGATCACCTCGACGCCGGCATCTACCGCCTCCACTACCTCGCGCGCACCGTCACTCCCGGCACCTTCGCATGGCCCGGCGCCGACGCACACCTCGTCGACCGCCCCGACGAATTCGGCCGCAGCGCCACCTCGGTCGTCGTGGTTCGGTAGTCTCGCCGGCGAACTGCGCTTTCTCTGCACTCTGCGAGAGAAACTTATGCGGATAGCGTCGTAGGCGGGAGCGTCGAAGGTGTGGTGAGCGATTCAATGAATCCAATTTTCGACCTAGAAGATGTCCCAAGGCAACTATTCAGCATTGCAGAGCTAGACCTGTCTAGCGATCTATTGGCGCAGCCGATGCTCGGTCCGTGGTTTTGGCTCGCTGCACGGACGACATCCCGCGAACGCAACATGGACGTCGAAGGCTTCATCGAGCGACAAAGCTTCTTGCTCGAATCGGAGCAGTTCGCCGCGATATTCGACGATCTGCACTCCATCGGCAACGTGATCGGCGAACTTGGAACCTCTGGGTATACAATTGTGGACGACGGTAGCAGCAGGAATTATTCCTACGATCCGTTCTATCGTTTCGAGATTCCCTTCACGTCGGTTACCTGCGAACCACTTGCGTTCTGCCGTGGCACGGCGGGAGGGCCAACTCTCCTTGTCAATCCAGATCTTTGGCTTTTCTTAGGGTTAGAGGAACGCTCCCCGGGTTGCGGCATTTGGTGGGATGCGCTATCCGGAATAGAAGCTCTGCGGCGAGTCGAAGTTAGCAACGGCAACGTAGCGGTCATCGAGATTCGAGTCGATTACCTTCTCAAATACCTTCGGGTACGGCAGCTTTCATTGGTAGTCGGCCATTACCGGCACCTTCACTACTTCAATCCAACATCAGAGGCCGTTGCCGCATTCGTAACGGGAGAGCTCGTCTTTGGGTCGCCAGAACAGGGCGCAAAAGCGTTGCTTCAAAGCGCGTCGGCACAAATCGGTCTTCCGGGTGCGGAGGAGTATTTGCAGCGACGGCTTCATCTATGGTTTCGAATAAACCCACCTCATTTAGATATCGATGACCCCGCGGGCCATAAGCCGACGTTCGACGTGTATGAATTCTCGTTTCCGACGCGGCTCGGAACTGTCGCACCGGCCCGGTGGACGTATGACATCGACCTCGATCGCGAGCGCTTTCCAGCCGAAGCGTGTGACTTCATGGAGCGCATCTACTTTCGCCAAGACGTCCTTAGAAAGTATGAAGGGGCCGACGGTTTTGCTGTAGGTGACGACGGTTCCGTCTCATGCCGAGACTACTGGGGCCTCACGCGGAGCACTTCGCGACTGGGCAATGAACTCCTAATGACCGCTATCGGCGACTTTGCCGAGGGCGTTCCGTTAACCGAATGGCCGTACTGGCGTCAATTCGCGGTTGAGCCTCCGAGCGACGATGCAGCAGCCAGCCTTTCATCTGAGCAGACAATACCAGAGGCAGTAAATATTGTTGCTTCCGCGCTCGGCAACATGAACACGGCTTTCTGCTCGTTAGCGAAGTCTCTCGGCGCGCCGAGCTCCGAGGGTCCGTGGCAAGGTTCCCTGGACAGTCTCGCCGGCCGGCAACTCAAATGGTTTTATGCATCCTCAGCCGGCGAAGACGAGTTCCTTAAGCGAGCTACGCTCGCCTCGACATTTGCTCTGGACGCGCTGGAACTAGCGCCACTTCGCCAGCTCACAGTTACAATTGGTGGAAGTCTTGACTTGAATGAAGAGACCCCGCCGCGCCCGCTGGGCTCGCGCCGTTTGCTGCAGCGCGTAACGCTAGTCGCGGCGGTGATCGCGCATTTTGGCCTGCAATGCGGAGACCTCGCGCGACTCGTCAGGGAAATCGAAGCCAACAAGGCTCTTTCTGACCGAGACCTACAGATCGAACTCCAATCGCTGTACCGGCGTCTGCGTTCGGAATTCGGACCCCTGGCCTTCTTATATGACCTCCGCACGTTTGGCGGACTAGCACATCAGCCAAACCTGCCGAAGGCACGAGGGGCCGCGGCGGATCTCGGTCTTCCGGATAAGAATTGGCAACGCGCGGACTACCTGCGGTTAATGAACCTTATTGCTCGAGGCGTAGATCATATCAGCGGTCACTTTCGGAACGCCGCGCGAATACTGCAAGGAGACTAGCTCAAGCCGCCAATGCCATTCATTGCACCAGTACCGGAAAACACCCCATATCGTGACGTCGCGAATGCCCTTTGGGGCTGGGTTTCCAGCTCGGCGCAAGCCTGGAAGCTGAGCGGGGCACATCGCAGCATCTGCGAGGACTTCTTTATCAAGGAGGGTCCAGAAATTTTCCTACGCGTATGCCGCGAGCGAGCGGTTTACACGCCAGGGGCGATTGAGGCCACGTTTCATTTGGCTCCTTTTCACAGTGTGGTTGCCGCCCTCGCAGCCGAGCCCGACTTCGGTCCGATTCTCGGTAAGGCGGTTGGTTCAGCGTCGCACCTATTTCCAATATCGCCAGATCGGATCGCCGCATCGGTCGTCCCAGTCGATACGGACTATGAACGGCCGACCGATATGCAGTTCGGCGAACCGGGGCGAATCGAAAAGCTGTTAAGGCAACTGCATACCGTTGTTCGCGCCGCCACATTCGAAGTCGTCTACGTGACGCCGATCTGGGATCTCGAGGTTGCAACTCCACTCGAGCTCGAGCCGGGACTCGTAATCGACGTGCTCACAGACGATGAGGCGATCAAAGCGTTGCAGATGAACGCAATCGCCGGCGATATGGCGCAGCGTCGCCGATATAAGCGCGAGCCGTACCGGCGCCTCGCACTGCGCCGAACTATCGCGCTTCCCAAACTCGTACTTGACCGTATCCCGACACCAGAGGACGTTTTAGCGGGCCGACATCCCGGCGCGCACGAGCAGAACGGATTCGACGACCCGGAGCGGCTTCTCAGCTTACTTCCGCTCGTATCGACTGGACTTGCCAAGACGGGCGCGACGATGACATGGGCTACCATTGGCTCGCCGTGGGGAATACAATCAGTAAACTACCTCCCGACATCGACACCCGGGCTAGACGACACGCAGAGTCCTCGTCCGCAAGTTACGCTCAACGACGCGGGCGCCGCAGACCTCGTGCGCTACTGGGCTGCACTGCGCGCGACTCAGGCACAGGGCCCTGCAAGCCTCGCGCTTCGACGCCTCCGGGATGCCGCGGAGCGGCGACGAGACGCGGATCGCATACTAGATATCGTCATCGCTGCGGAAGCACTGTTCCTGCCGGCCGACGGGGATCACACCGAACTCAAGTTTCGCTGTTCCCTGCATGCCGCGTTCTACCTTGAAACGGAACTGGCAGAAAGAAGAATTGTATACAGGACGGTCGGCGCAGCTTACGACATGCGAAGCGCGATCGCACATGGTAGCGAACCCCGCGCGGTAAGAGTTCTTGGAGAGCCGCTCACCGTTGAAGCGCTGACGCCGCGTGTGGAAGAAATCGTGCGACGCGCTTTACAGAAGCGCCTTGGCGAGCGTCAGGAACCGGATTGGGACGCCTTAGTGGTCGGATTAGTGCCGTGAACGAGCTAAAGGGATTGCTACTTGCCTGGCTCACTGTGGTCTGGCCAAGGTTGATGGTGTATCAGCGGAAGTTTGTCGAGGCGGGCTACAAAGATGATGACAAGGCGTGGGGCTATGAATTCGGCGTCGAAGTATTCCAAATCTACGAATGGACCCAGCTTCAGTCGGTAATCGCGCAGGAGGTCGTGCTGCGCGAGCGCATTTGCGGTCAAACACGTACGGCGTTCAGCATCTTCGCAACTGACAAGTCGCGGTCAATCGGCAATGCCTTTCTGGAGGCTGCACATCGGCGCATGCGGAAAGGCGTGCTCCTTTATGGTGAGCCTTCGGAGTTCTTCGCAGTCGTCTACCGCGAGATCGAGGCGTTCTTGACGGCTGACAGCCTTCCGTACCACGCGATAACGCCGCTGCACAACGTCCGCTCGCAGCCCATTTCCCTCGATGGTGAAAACGACATTGGTCCGATGCAAGTGAATCCGCGAGAGGACCCTCGCTGGAATGGCGTTGCCTGGGACGATAATTCTGAGGTCCCTGCGCAGTTCGTGCACAATTTTCGGCTCCCAATTTTACGCGAAGGTGAGCCGGGCGACATACAAGATGTGATTGGCGCCTGCCGAACGGCGGTCGACCGAATGTTGATTGCAATTGCCGTCGCACAGCGATCGACCGCAACGGCGGGTCCCACCCTGATTGAAAACGTCGGCTTCTATCCGGAGGGAGCGGGCCGTCTGAGGCTACTCGGGGACTCCCCGCGACAAGACCTGAGGAAGACGCTTATCGGGCCGGAGCACATTCCAGCGATGACATCTACATGGGCGAGTCTTCAAGATACGCGACAAAACCGGGTGCGCCTTGCCGGCGAACGCCTGGCGACCATTGAGCTCGCTCGTGATGACGAGAGCGCATTGCTGGAGGCTGTGACGGCGCTCGAATCAATTTTGGGCGACGACTCCCGAAATGAACTGGCGCACCGACTGTCACTACTTGCGGCACGGCTCATCGCCAGAGACCTCGGCAAGTCGGAACGCGAAGTCCACGATGGTCTGCTCGGGGCGTTTCAGCGGCGAACAACCGTGTTGCGCGGGAGAGAAGGTCGCGAGAATGTGAACGAGACGAAGGCCGTCCTACGGCTGGTCGATGACGTCGTGCGACGCCTCACGCAACTCCGCGCCGCTGGGGATCCGCGGTTTGCCAACGAGCCAATGGACATTGTCCTCACAGGACCGTAGATGTGATCGTCAAAGCCGGAGCCGAGCCAACGGCTCAGAATCCCTCACGCACCACGTACACCGATCCGGAGTAGACGGTCGGAGGATTCGACTGTGGTTTGACTTCGGTGTTGGCGCCGTTCCGCTCAAACGCGGTCTCCACACTGCAGCGCACGCAACGAAGGGCAAGGATAAGCGACTTCGGACGGCGGTTCTCGTCGTACGAGTATGGCGCGCCGCTGGGCGTCGAGACGGGCGAGATCACGGGTCGGCTTGACCGGTCGACGAGGACGTTTCCGCAGTGGCCGCATGATATGTTTGCGAGATAGATAACCTGCAAGTACACGCCGAACAGTTCGCGCGCCCGACCGAAGATGCAGTCTCCGCGGGCTTTAGGCTGGCAGCCGCCTAGGAAGTAAGCCAGCGAGCAGTCCGTGAAATCGGCGACCTTCTGCTTGAACGCTTTGGCCGGGAATCTGCGACTGGGTGGACGCGCCTCGGTTACCGAAACCAGTCCCGTGCGCATTAGCGCGCACAACCATCGCGGTTCAGGTCACCCATACTCAATCAGAATCGTGCAGGCCACTGACGTGCCCGTTCCCAAGAACTGGGGTTGGCTGATGAAGCGTAAGGTACAAGTTGCTGGGAGCCAGCTCGTGACAGTCGTTCTTCTTGAGGCTCGCGAAGCCACTCTGATTGAGTGTGAAATTGCTTCCGCCGGCGAGATCAAACGGTGCGCTGATCAGACGTGGGATCCGGCCCCGTACCAGACGGACTCTAATGGACAGCGCCTTCTTGAAGAGATTGAACGGAGGCTGCTGGCGTTCTGGAAAGAACGTGGCCGAGAGCCCGCCGGGATAGTTATTTCCTTACCCGGCACGCTGCAGGGTATCGACACCATTAGGAGTTCAAGCCGTTTAGGCATTCGTGAGTCGGTAGGCGTAACGAAATGGATGCAGGAGCGTCTGAAAAAGAAGTGTCACGTTTTTCATGATGTTGAGTGTCTTGCGATAGGCGAAAATAGATACGTCGTCGCCCCCGATTGTGAGAATACCGGTTCGCAATGTCTGGTTTATATATTCGCCGACGAAGGGGTTGGGGCAAAGATTATCATGAATGGATTGGCTTACGTCGGCGCTGGCGTAGCCGGAATTTTGGGACGCCTGATTGTTCAACCCGACGGCGCCTACTATAAGGCGTTGCGGTCTAGCGGTGCGCTGGAGGTGTTCGCAAGTCGTCCTTGGGTGAGTGAGCGTCTTGTCTCCACATACCAGTCGGAAGAGGGCAAGCGGGGATCGTCTTATGCGGTATCAGAAGGATCGAAGTTCCGGAAGGCTCTGAGGATTGCCTCGGAGCGCGACTGGACCGAGATTCCCTACGATCGAATTGCCGACGGTATAGCAGAGGGAGATCCTGTCGCTGACGCCGTGCTGGAGGTTGCGGCTAGATACCTCGGCTTCGCCATAAATTCGGTGATCACGATACTGAACCCGCACCGTATCGTTTTGGGGGGGAGAATGATAACGGAGCTACCGGGATTTCCTGATCGCGTTGTAAGGTATGCCCGTCAGCTTTCGTGGCCACTGGCGTGGAATCAGACCGACATTTCGATTTCCAAACTTGGCCGTGACGCTCAGTTTTATGGGGCGGTTGAGCTGTGGCGTACGGTTCAATCTCCCTGAATTGCACACCATCGGTGCTTCTAGACGAATGACGTTGCGGGGGCGAAGGGGTCCCCGACATCTCGAAGAACCGGAACGCTGTGGCCGAGCCCGCTTTGGCCTAAGTAACGTGGCAGCCCATTGGATGGAATCGCGCGATGGCTTCGATCGTTATAAACGCCGACGATTTTGGATTAAGCGATGGAGTGTGTAAGTCCATTCGCGAATTATTCGACGCGGGCGCGATAACAAGCACGTCCCTGATGACGGCCGCCCTCGGAGCGCGCACGCGTATGGTTGATTGGGGGGTATCCGATCTCAGGGGCAGGGCGGGAGTTCATCTGCAACTTACGGGCGGGAGTCCATTGTCGCCAGCGGCAGAGATCCCGAGCCTTGTCGAGGCCGCTACGGGGCGCTTCCGCGACCCCAGAAAGAGCGAGCTGCTCCCCGACCCGGGCGAAGTCGAGGCCGAATGGAGACGGCAGATCGAGGTTGCAATCGAGCTCCTTGGAGGCTTGCCAAATCATCTGGACAGCCATCACGGGATGCACCGTCGCGAAGACCTTTTCGAGATCTACGTGAAGCTCGCGGCCGAGCTAAACGTGCCGGTTCGCGGCGCCGCGGGCGCCATCGGTGTGCGCATGCGATCAAGGGGCATACGGGGCTCCGTTGCCATCGTGCGAGATTGGTCTGGCCGATCACTCGGAGCCCAGGAGTTGAAGCGCCAGGTAGAGGCCAAGATCGCAGAGCATCCATCGGAAAGCGTAATAGAAGTCGTTGTTCATCCGGGGTACTGCGATGAATATCTCAAGTCGGTGTCTTCGCTGTCTTCTGCGCGAGAAGACGAACACCGTGGGCTCATGGAGCTCGCGAACGAGGGTTGGCCGACGTCTGCCGGCCACTTGCCGCGACCCTATGGCTCGTTCTGACAGCCTTATGTCGTTATTCGAACTCTCGAATGATCTGGTGCCGGCGTGGCGTCCGTAGACGCTCTGAACGCCCTTCGTGCGAGTCCGCAAGATTGGGCCAATTTCGTAGCGACGGCGCGTTCCCGAATCGACCTACGGATGGTCAATCTACGCGGGCGTGATCTGTCGGGTCGGTCATTCGAGCGCTGCGATCTGGATGGAGCGGACTTGGAGTCAGCCAATCTGGACAATTGTCGGTTTTCGGGCTCCAGCCTGCGAGACGTCTCGGCCGAGAGAACGAGTCTGATTGCGTGTAGTTTCCAGCAGATTGACGCGTCAGGGAGCAATTTTCAGCATGCCGTCTTTCGCGAGGCGCGCCTAAATAGGGTCAACCTGAGTCGGGCCGACCTTCGATCGGTCACGGTCGACAATTCCGAGCTGTCAGGATGCACTCTCGAGGGCACGCAAATTGATTCGGCGTCCCTGACGCGCTGCATCGTATCATCTTGTGTAGCCACCAATATCTCCGCGAAAAATCTAACCGTCTCTCATTGTAAGTTCAGTGCCGCTGCGTTCACAAGTGTGCACCTCACATCTTCAAATGTGCATGAAACGCGATTCGAGAAGAGCAACATATCCTCCCTTTGCATCGCACAGGGACAGCTGTCTTCAGCCACCTTTAAGTCGTGTGACATACACGAAATGCGGTTGCACGAGTCTCAAGTCATGCAGCTGGATCTTACTGGCAGTACTTTGAGGAATGTTTCACTTCGAGATTTCGACCTACCGCACTCAGTGATGCTGGATGTCGTCGTGGTCGAGTGTGATTGGCCCAGGCAGTGCGGGACTACATCGCTGCTGGGAAAGTATCAGCCGAGCCCTTATCTGCTGCGGCAGCCCATTCAAGATCTCCGAGGACTGTCGCCATTACTTCGCCGTGAGATCGCTGACGCACAGTATCTGGCAGAAATGCACGCGCAGCCGGGTGGTGCGATTAGAAATACGTGGCTACGGATCTGGGGTGCTAGCTCCGCCTTCGGTACAAGCCTCACGAGGCTATCGCTCGTCGCAGGTTCGGCTATGCTATTGATCGCCCTGGTGATTCTCCTGATTGATAAGCATCTATTCGTCTGGCCGCCGGACTTGAAACTTATCCGTGATGAGTTTCTAATCGTCGGGGCAAGTCTTTTCGGTATCGGAACTAGTCCTCAGGTCACGACGGGCCGCGACCTTCTGTTGCCAGTTGCTCGTATCCTTGGCTTCATTTTCTTGGGTCTCTGGATTGGCGTCGCTGCCAATCGGCTCGGGAGGCTATCGTCAGAGTAAGAAGCGTCGTCACTGAGCCGCTAAGAGTGCAGCACCGACCATTCCGCCGTCATTCCCATGGACCGATTGCCGCAGCGTAGCCGCTGCGGCAACGCGTTTGTGCGCCGCGGCCTGAATTCCATCGGCGACGGATCGCAAGTAAGGGCCTCCATCTCCCAAGGTGTCGATGCTTTCGGACGCCAGAATGACGCCGCCTCCGACCGTAACCTGAGACGGATTGAGAACGTTCATCGCGTTGCCGAGTCCCATGCCCAAGAAATAACCTGCGCGGCTAAAGGCTGCGCGTGCTGTCATGTCGCCCTTTCGGGCAAGCTCGCAGACAGTGTCGAACGCAGTTGCATAATCATCATTTGGACCGCTCGGGTCAGCGTTGAAGTGCCGTACAATTGCCGGACCCGAAGCTAACGTTTCTACGCACCCCATTTTCCCGCAACTGCAAAGTGCGGTTTGATCAAGGGTTATCTTGATGTGCCCTATATAGCCCGCCTGACCGCTGTCGCCCTGCATTAGGTCACCCTTATATACGATGCCGCCACCCACGCCAGTGCCCACGACAGCGTGAATGTGCGATGAGATCTTACTGATGTTCGCACAGTATTCGGCCCAGGTCGAAGCGCGTCCATCATTCACTGCGACCACTCGTTCAAGGCGAGGAAAGTCTCGCCGTAACAATTTGTTCCAAGAGACGTTAACGTAGCCTTGAAAATGGCCGGCGCTTACGACGATCCCAGAACTGTCCACGGATCCTGTTGTGCTAATACCTACAGCCGATAGCGTCGGCGTGGCGCTTAGCACCTGGCCAACGGCCTGCACTACGATTTGCTCTACGTCGGAGAACTGTCTCGACGGCAGCCTGGCGCTTCCATAGCGTTCCAGAATTGCAACCTGATCGCCCTTCACATGGACTAGGCAGCTCTTTACGGAAGAACCTCCGATATCGAGCGCATAGACCAAGGACCCCTCAATGTTGGAAGCTGATCGAGGCGCCGATCGGGGCTCTTTGCTGGGCGGCAATCTCCCGCTCATACCGAACCATCTTTCGGTACGTCAATCATGTATCCTAGCGGTCCTAAGCGGTCATCCTGTAGCCGCTTTGCCTTGAGAATTCTGCCGGCATTGAAGGGGATGACTATCTCCCGCTGCGTACTAAAGTTTGCGCAGATTCGGAATTGGCGCCGCTGGTCTTCGAGGATCAGGAGTCCGACGCGCGGATTCGCCGATGTACTGGCGACAATTAAGGCTTTGGGATCGCGCTGTGTGTGGACCATGACGAGGATCCGTAAGAGCGCCTCCAGCTCGCCGCGCAGACCAGACGCTACGAAGCGGTCGAATTGGGCAATCGATGTTAGCGCCGGAGTAAAACTG
>PMSI01000004.1 GCA_003168375.1 Vulcanimicrobiota bacterium | reverse complement strand
CCGAGCCAGTGGCCTACTCTACGATCTGCTAGCGTGCGCTATGCGTTCCGGCCGGTCGCGTGGGACGACTTCGCCTTTCTCGAGCGCTGGCTGCACGCACCGGAGGTCGTACGCTGGTGGGGCGATCCCGCCCAGCAGCTCGCGCTCCTGCGCGAAGACATGGACGAACCTGCGATGACCATGCTCATCGTCACCGGCGACGATCGTCCGTTCGCGTACGCGCAGCATTACGAGGTTCACGCGTGGCCGCAGGCACATCTGGCAGCGCTGCCGCCCGGTTCTCGCGCGATCGACGCGTTCATCGGTGAGCCCGAAATGCTCGGCTGCGGTCATGGGTCCGCGTTTCTGCGCCTCTTGGCGGAGGCGCTCGTGCGTGACGGCGCGCCGGCGGTCGCGATCGATCCCGACGTCGACAACGAACGTGCGCGCCGCGCTTACGGAAACGCCGGTTTTCACGGCTACCAGATCGTCGACACCGAAGCCGGACCGGCGGTGCTTATGTTCTATGAGGGCCGGAGTACGTGAGAATGGCCGCCGACAAGATGATCAAGTACGCCCAGAAGAAGGCGGTCTTGATGTACGCGGTCGGCGACGCGATCAGGGTGAACGCCCGAGCCTTCAAAGTCCCGGCGGAATCGAAGATTCGAATCTCAGGCCGCGGCCGAAGGCTTTCGCGGCCGACCGCCCTTGCGTCCGTTTTCGCGGGATGCGGCGGCCTTCTTCGGAGTGGTCTTTCCGCGCGTGCGACGACCCATGGCTCGTGAAAAAAGTGCTCCCAGTTCGTCTGCAAGGAGACCGGGCACGTAGATATCGACGTCGAGCTTGCGAAAGGAAAGACCGTCGCCACCCGGCTGAATCTCTATTTTGGCGAGGTCCTTCGGTTGGGCCCCGGCAAGCTCTCGAATCTGCAATCGCGGGATGCGGATTGTGATGCCGCCTCGCAGCGTGAGATCGAGCATGTCATGCGCGCGATCGTAGTGCGCCTGAATGACGTCGAACGACCGCAGGTCCTTCGCGGGCCTCTTGCCGCTCGCGTACATCGCGTCCGTGAGCGGCGGAACCGGGATTCGTGCCGGCGTCTTAGGCATTATACTCCTCCCAGAGGTCCGCGAAGAATGCGAAAGTCCTCAAGTTCGATACCCGGCACGTCTCCATGATAACCTACACTGTGTAGGTTTGTCAAAAACGAGCGGCAGCGCGCATTGCTGATCGTTCGACGCGCGGCGTCCCTGGCGGCGGACGCGCAGGTCCCTAGGAGCCGAGGCTGTGAAGTGTGTGCGCCGTGACAGAGCCCGCCTTGAACGCACCCCTAGCCGTGGCTCGCCGCGTGCGTG
Source organism: Vulcanimicrobiota bacterium (assembly GCA_003168375.1). Classification (GTDB taxonomy): domain Bacteria; phylum Vulcanimicrobiota; class Vulcanimicrobiia; order Vulcanimicrobiales; family Vulcanimicrobiaceae; genus Vulcanimicrobium; species Vulcanimicrobium winogradskyi. The sequence continues at coordinate 155,705 of PMSI01000004.1, read as the reverse complement.
AAGGCGATGCGTGAACGTTTTGGTGATGCCCGCCGACTCGACGCGATGGTAGCGGCGACGACGGGGCTGACGCGCTCGCAGGCACGGGCGCTGATCCTGGCCGGAAAAGTGCGCGTCGACGACACGCCGGCGACCAAACCGGGCGGGAACGTTCGCGCGGGTGCGGCGGTTACTATCGAGGAGAGTCCGCGCTACGTCAGCCGCGGCGGCGAGAAGCTCGAGGGCGCGCTGCGCGCGTTCGGGATCGACGTCACCGGGCTCGAGGTGCTCGACGTCGGCGCATCGACCGGCGGCTTCACCGACGCGTTGCTGCAGCACGGCGCGCGCCACGTCACCGCGCTCGACGTCGGCTACGGCCAGCTCGCGTGGCGCGTGCGCCAGGATCCGCGGGTGACGGTCGTCGAGCGGACCAACTTTCGCACCCTGCCGGACGACGCGTTTCCCGGCGCCTTCGATCTGATCGTCGTCGACGCGTCGTTCATCTCGCTGCGCACGATCGTCGCGCGCGCCGTCGCCTACCTGCGCGAGAGCGGCGCGATGGTCGCTCTGGTGAAGCCACAGTTCGAGGCCGGTCGCGAACGGATCGGCGGGGGTGGCGTCGTGCGTGATCCCGCCGTCCACGCCGCAGTACTGCGTGAGGTGCGTGACGCGATTCGGCCGAGCGGCGTGCGGGCAGTGCGCGCGGCGCTCTCGCCGCTGAAAGGCCCGGCCGGCAACGTCGAGTTCTTCTACGAACTGCGCCGCACCGGCGAAGAGATCGACGACGCACGCATCGACGCCCTGGTCGAAGAGGCGCATCGCCCGTGAAACGCATAGCGCTGTACGTCAACGCGTCGCGGCCGTATGCGCGCGAGACGGCGCGGCGCGTCGAACTGGTCGCGCGGGCGCGGGGCATCGCGGTGACGCTGTGCGAGGGGACCGACGTCGAGCTGGGGTTCAGCGCGCCGGTGTGCGACTTCGAGAACGCCGAGCTGCTGGTCACCGTCGGCGGTGACGGGACGCTGCTGCGCGGGACGCGGCTGGTGCACGAGCTCGAGATCCCGATCTTCGGGATCAACACCGGCCGGCTGGGCTTTCTCACCGAGGTCGAGTCCGACGACAATGGGTTCCGAGCGCTCGAGCGCGTCTTCGACGGCGACGTCGAGTACGACGAGCGGATCGCACTCCACGCGTTTGCCACCGGGTCGGATGAAGAGTATTTCGCTCTCAACGAAGTCGTCGTGCGCCGCGTGACGCAGGCGCGGCTGGCCCCCTTCGGCCTCGCGCTGGACGGTGAGCTCATCGTAAACATGCCCTCGGACGGGATCATCGTCGCAACGCCCACCGGGTCGACCGCGTACTTCCTCAGCGCCGGAGGCCCCATCATCCAGCCTGGCGTCGAGGCGCTCGGCGTCGCCGGGCTGATGCCGCACGCGCTGTTCGCCCGGCCGCTCATCGTCTCGAGCGCAGCATCGATCGAGATCACCTGCAGCGGCGAGCTCACGCGCGCGAACCTCGAGACCGACGGTTTCGTCGCGCGCGATTTGCGGGCGGGCGATCGCGTGACGGTCCGCCGCGCCGAGAAGTGCGTCCGGTTCGCGCGTATCCGCCGCGGCGCATTCTTCACCCGCCTGGAAGAGAAGCTGCAGTGGGGCGTTCCGATCAAGTCGATGTGACTGCGCACGGCGCGACGTCGGTGAGGCTGTTGCGGCTGACGATCGAGAACGTTGGGCTGATCGCGCGCGCCGAGCTCGACTTCGCGGAACGTTTGACGGTCGTCACCGGCGAGACGGGCTCCGGCAAGACGATGCTGCTCGGGGGATTGGCGCTCGCGCTCGGCGGGCGGGTCGACGGCGATACGATTCGGACCGGTGCCGAGCGCGCGCGGGCAACGCTCGAGATCGCGCCCGACGATGCGCTGCGCGCGCGGCTCGCCGCCGCGGGCTTCGTCCTCGAACCCGACGACGATCTGATCGTCGGGCGCGAAGTGCTCGCGTCGGGGCGCTCGACCGGGCGGATCAACGGGATCCCCGCGAGCGCCGGGCAGCTGCGCGATCTGATCGGCACGCTGGTCGACGTGGTCTCGCAGCACGAGGCGCAGGGGTTGCTCGCGCCGGCGTTCGCGCTCGATCTCGTCGACCGCGTCGGCGGCGCGGAGACGCTCGCGCTTCGCGAGGAGGTCCGCCGGCTGTACGAGGATCTGCGCGCCGCGCGCGAGCGCGCGGCCGCGCTGCGCGACACCGACGGACGCAAGCTCGCGCGCGCCGAGTTCGCGCGCTTCGCGCTGGGCGAGATCGACGCGCGCGCGATCGAGGGCGACGACGAGGACGAACGCCTGCGCGAACGGCGCGATCTGCTGATCAACGCGGAGCGTGTCCTCGCCTCGCTTGCGACCGCGCGCGCCGCGCTCGAAGACGACGGTGCCGCCGTCGACGCCCTCGGCTCCGCGGAGACGGCGCTGCTCGGCCTCGCGCGCTACAGCGAGCGGTTCGCCGAGCTCGCGAGTAGCGCCGCCGCGCTGCAGTCGGATGCGAACGAGCTGGCGGCGCGGATCGCGCGCGAGCGGGACGCGGTCGAGCTCGATCCCGCCGAGCTCGACGCTATCGGCGAGCGCCTCGACGCCCTCGACTCGCTGAAAAAGAAGTACGGCGGTTCGCTGGCAGCGGTGCGCGCACAGCGTGACGCGTTCGTCGCCGAGATCGGAGACGTCGACGACCGCGACGCGCGCGTCGCCGCCGCCGAGCGCGAGGTCGAGGCGCTCGTGGTCGCGCTCCGGGATCGGGCCGCTGCGCTCGGCGCGCACCGCGCGGCAGCCGCGGCGGCGATCGAGGCCGCCGTGGGCGCCGAGCTGACCGCGCTGGCGATGCCCGCGGCCAGACTGCGCATCGCGCTGGAACCGCTCGAGGCTGTCGGAGCCGGCGGTGCCGAACGCGCGGAGCTCCGCTTCGCGGCAAATCCCGGCGAACCGGAGCGGCCGCTGGTTCGGATCGCGTCGGGCGGGGAGCTCTCGCGCGTCCTGCTGGCGCTGGTCGTCGTGCTGGCGGACCGCCGCGAGCGCACCGCGCTGATCTTCGACGAGATCGACGCGGGGATCGGCGGGGCGACGGCAGCGGCGGTCGGTGCCCGGCTCGCCCGGCTGGCCGAAGATGCCCAGGTCGTGTGCGTCACCCATCTGGCCCAGATCGCGGCCTACGGTGACACGCACGTCGCGCTGCGCAAGCACGTGCGCGGAGCGGTGACGGCGATCGACGCCGTCGCCCTGAGCGGAGAGCCGCGCCGGGTCGAGGTCGCTCGCATGCTCTCCGGCGACGAGCTGGGCGTCGCGCTGGAACACGCTGCCGAGCTGTTGGCCGCTCGCGGCCGCTGACGACCGGCATTCGGCGACGCCCCCTTTGCGTGAGCGGGAACACAGTCTCGCCTAAGGTGAGCGTGACACCCTTAGAGCATGGTGAGGAACCGCTCTCCCGAGACGGTCGGGAGGCCGAAAAAGGGAACATGACCCCTATGCGGGCGGCGCTGACGGCATGGTGTGCCGCGCTCTTCGTTCTCGCTCCGAACGCGACGTTCGCCCAGGAACCGCCGACGGTGAACGGCGTCCTCGCCGCGCTCGCCGCCGCGCCCGAACAGCCCGAAGAGTACAAGGCGTCGGTGGCGCTGCACGTGCGCATGCGGGTCTTCCCGTTCATCCGCATCACGTTGCACGGTGACTCGTGGTACAAGCGGCCCGGGCTCTACCGGTTCGTCTTCCGCGGCGTCCCGATCATCGCGCGCGCGTTCTCGGACATGAAGTACGATCTCGGCGATCCCGCCCGCTGGCCGGAGCGCTACGAGATCGCGTACGCGCCGGAATCGACCGCGGCGGCTCCGGTCCTGCACCTCACGCCGAAGACCGCGGTCCTGGTGAAGTCGCTCGACGTCACGCTCGACCCCGCCCGCGGCCGGATCCTGCGGGCGGTCTGGTCGCGCACGGACGGCGGGGTCATCACCCTGGTGCAGGCCTACGCGCCGGTCGCCGGCCACGCCTTCGTCGCGAAGCAGACCGCGACGATCAACCTGCCGCGCATGAAGGCCGAGCTCGAGGCCGACTACGCCGATTTCAACACCTCGGAAGCATCGGTAGCCACCGCGCCGTAATAGTTGGGCGATGCCCGACCGCCATTTCGCCAGCGACAACAACGCCGGCGTCCACCCTGCGATCCTGGCCGCGCTCGCCGCGGCGAACGACGGCCACGCCCCCGGCTACGGCGACGACGACTCCACGAGCCGCACGGAGGCCGCCTTCCGCGCGCTGCTCGGCGAGGACGCGCGCGTCTTTTTCGCGTTCAACGGGACCGGGGCGAACGTCGTCGCGCTCGCCGCGGCGCTGAGGCCGTACCAGTCGGTCATCTGTCCCGCCGCGGCGCACCTGGCGGTCGACGAGTGCGCCGCGTTCGAGCGCTTCAACGGCGGGAAGCTGATCGACGTCCCGGTCGAGAACGGCAAGCTCACCCCCGACGACGTGGAGCGCCAGATGTGGGGGATCGGCGACCAGCACCACGTACAGCCCGGGGCGATCTCTATCTCCCAGTCGACCGAGGTCGGCACCGTCTACACGATCGCCGAGCTGCGCGCGCTCGGCGAGACGGCGCGCACGCGCGGGCTGCTGTTCCATGTCGACGGCGCGCGCATCGCGAACGCGGTCGCCGCGCTCGGGGTCGACCTGCGCACGATGCTCGTCGAGACCGGGGTCGACGTGTGCACGTTCGGCGGCACGAAGAACGGCACGATGTTCGGGGAGGCGATCGTCTTTCCGAAGCACCATCCGGCGGTCGACGCGCTGCCGTTCACCCGCAAACAAGGGATGCAGCTGGCCTCCAAGATGCGCTTCGTCGCCGCGCAGTTCGAGGCGCTGCTGCGCGACGATCTGTGGCTCACGAACGCCGCACACGCGAACGCGATGGCGCACCTGCTCGCCGGCCGCCTGCGCGACCTCGACGACGTCGTGCAGCTCGCGTATCCCGTCGAGGCCAACGCGGTCTTCCCGATCCTCCCGCCGGAGTCGATCGAGCCGCTCCAGCGCGAGCGCCGCTTCTACATGTGGGATCACGCCGGCCACGTCGCGCGCTGGATGTGCTCCTGGGACACGACCGTCGACGACGTCCACGACTTCGCCGACGCCGTCTGGCGCATCGCCCCGCCGCAGAAAAAGACGCGAGCCTGATGGCGCTCGAGGACTTTCGCTACCGGCTCGACATCCGGGTGGTCTTTCGCGACATCGACTACTACCGCCATGTCAACAACGCGGTCTACATCACCTGGATGGAGACGGCGCGGATCGACTACTGCCGCGCCGCGTTCGACCGGCCGCTCGGCGGGATGGTCAACGTGATCATGGCTTCGCAGTCGTTCGACTATGAGCGCCAGGCGCAGTACGACGAGCGGCTCGTGATGGGCTGCCGGACTTCGCGCCTCGGCAACAAGTCGATGGACCTAACCTACGAACTCTGGCGCGGCGACGAACGCATCGGCCACGGTATCTCGACGCTGGTCGGCTACGACTACGAAGCGGACTCCTCGATCGTGATCCCCGCCGAATGGCGTCGCCGCATCGCGGAGTACGAGCTCGTCGCGCCCGCGGCCGGCGTCAGTTCGACGGCAGGCGGTGGATCTTGAGCACGTTCGTGCCGCCGGCCCCGACCGGCATCCCGCTGGTGATCGCGATCGTCTCGCCGGGCGAGGCGTGTCCCTCGGCGACGACGCGCGCTTCGGCGATCTCGATCAGCGTCTCGATGTAGCGATAGGTCTGCACGACCGACGACTCGACGCCCCAGACGACCGCCATCTGGCGAGCGACTTCTTCGAGCGGGGTGAGCGCGACGATCTTCGCGCGTGGCCGGAACGAGCTGATGTGGCGCGCGGTGTTGCCGGTCGTCGTGCCGCTCACCACCAAACGCAGGCCGAGCCCGTCGGTGGCGCCGACCGCCGCCTCGGCGATCGACATTCCGATGTCCTCGTCGGTCTCGATCCCGCCGTAGTCGGTCGAGCGGCGGCGGCGGATCTCCTTGAACGGATACTTCGCCTCGACGTGGAGTGCGACCGTCGCCATGACGCGCACCGCCTCGAGCGGGTACGCACCGCGAGCGGTCTCGCCGGAGAGCATCACGGCGTCGGTTCCGTCGAGGATCGCGTTGGCGACGTCGGTCACCTCGGCACGCGTCGGGCGCGGCGAGGAGATCATCGACTCTAGCATCTGGGTTGCGGTGACGACGGGCTTCGAGGCCCTGTTCGCGCGCTGGATCATGTCCTTCTGCGCGAGCGGGATCTCTTCGAGCGGGATCTCGATCCCGAGATCGCCGCGGGCCACCATGATCCCGTCGGCGACGCGCACGATGTCGTCGATGTGGTCGAGCGCCTCGTGCTTCTCGATCTTCGCCATCACGGGGATCGTCTTGCCGGCCGCGGCGATGTGTTCTTTCACGCGTGACACGTCTTGCGCGGTGCGTACGAACGATACGGCGACCCAGTCGACTCCGTGCGCGATCCCGAAATCGAGGTGCTCGATATCGCGGTCGGTGACGGCTTCGAGCTCGAGCGTTCCGTCGGGATAGTTGATCCCTTGCCGTTCGCGCAGCTCGCCGCCGGTCTCGACGACCGTGACGACGCGCGACCCGTCGATCCCCTGCACGCGCAGTGCGATCGCGCCGTCGGCGAGGTAGATGCGCTTGCCGACCTCGACGTCGCGGGCGAGGCCGGCGTACGAGACGCTCACGTGCTCGGCGTCGCCCGGCACCTGTTCGGTGGTGAGGATGAACGGCGCCCCGCTTTCGAGCCGCACCGACGCGACGCCGCCGGCGAGCGCTCCGGTGCGCACTTTCGGTCCCGGGAGATCCTGAAGGATCGCGACGTGCAGGTTCAGCTCGCGCGCGATGCGGCGGACGTCGGCGATGATCGCTGCCGCCTCGTCGTGCGTGCCGTGCGAGAAGTTGAGCCGGACGACGTTGACGCCGGCCAGGAACAGCGACCGCAGCATCGCGGGATCGCGCGACGCGGGGCCGACGGTCGCGACGATCTTCGTGCGTTTCGGTGGCGGCTGCATCGGCGCGCGGGGTTCCCCGGCGTTACCCGCGGTCCTGCGGCTGGACGAAAGCACCGACGGCATCACTTCTCTGAGAAAGCCCTTTTTCCAAAGGATGGGCCGAGACGGCTGCGCAGGAAAGAACCGCTCGCATGCACGACGCGCGCCGGCCGGTTCGGGAGGCTCATATCGAACGGCCGTCGACGCGCCGCGACACGCTCTCGGTCGGGATCTCGTTCGTGATCCACGCGCTTGTCGTGCTGCTGGTGGTGTTCTTCTGGAACGGATCGGTCGGCGGCGCACCCGCCGAGTCCAACACGACCGCCGACGTGATCCTCGAGGAAGCGGCCCGCGCCGCACCGCCGCAGCCTGCGTCGGTCCCGACTCACGCCGCCGTGCCGACGCCGCCGCCGCCGCGCGTCGTGGTGCGCCCGATCCCGCGCCGGCGTAGGGTCCTGCCGACCCCGCCGCCGCCGGTCCATCGCGAGCTTGCGCGCATCGTGCCTTCCGCGCCGCCGCAGCCGAGCGCGCCGCCGACCCTTCCGCCGACGATGCCGCCGACCGTGCCGCCGACCCGGGTTCCGACGGTCGCCCCGACCGCGGTCGTCGCGGTGGCGACCGAAGTGCCGACGGTCGAGCCGACGATCCGTCCGACGATCACGCCGACCCTCCCGCCCACGCCGCGTCCCGAGCCGACGGTTCCGCCGACCGCACCGCCGACCGTGACCCCGCGAACCGCTCCGCCGACCGCCGTACCGACCGCGGCGCCCACAGCAGCGCCGACCGCGCGCCCGACCGCCGCGCCGACCCTTGCCCCGACGACAGCGGCGCCGACCGCGCGCGCTACGACGGCGCCGACGACGGCGGCGACGGCGCGGCCGACCGCCGCCCCGACCGCCGCCCCGGTCGCGGCCGCCGCCACGTCGGCGCCGACGACCGCGCCCGGTACGCCCAAGCCGCTGGCGACGGCGGCGGTCGCCCTCGGCTCGCCGCGCCCGGTCGGGACGACCGCTCCGCGCGCGGCCGGGAGTGCCGCGCCGGCCGCCGCCGCCTCGTCGGGTCCAGCGGCCGCCGCGACCGGTGCGCCCGCCGGGCCCGCGACCCGCCCGGGAACGTCGCCGGGGGCGGTCCCCGGGCCCGGCGCGAGCGCGGTCCCGGCGCCGGCCCGCACCGGCGCGGCGCCGTCCTCACCGGGCGGAGGGCCGGCGCCCGGCCCGAGCGCCTCGCCGTCGAACGCGCTCTCGTCGCTGAACGACCGGCTGCGCGCGCTGCTTCCGCACGGCCCGGTGACCCCCGGACGCTATACGCCGCCCCTCGACCCACGGACGGCGGCCGAGGCGTACGAGGCTGCCCTAGCCCCGCCGGCGGAGGTGCTGGCGGCGACGTTCGGCCTGATCCGCGTCACGCGCACGCTGGTCCACGCCGACTCGGTCGCGTACGTCTTCGAGCGCAAGCGCGACCTGCTCGGCCGCGAGGTCTGCCGCGCCTTCCGGATCACCGACCACCCGCCGCCGCCGCCGCCGACCCCGCCGCCGAGCCTGGTCGGCGGCGTCGCACGGCCGTACCTACCCGACCGCAATCCCGATCTCAAGCCGGTGATCGAGTACGTCGACGTGTCGTGCAACGACGCGAAGATGCAGAAGATCGTCCCGGGATCGCTGAAGACGCCGGTCCCCCGCCACCTCTGACCCCGGTCATCCTGAGCTTGTCGAAGGGCGGATTGCGAAATTTCTGTCCGTAGCGTATGATGGCGGACGGACGTAGACGCTGGAAGCGTGGGCAATGCCCGCGCTTCTCTGTTGTAGGGAGTCGGAAAGGAGGGATCGTGGTGGAGCCGTACGGCGAGAAAACGCTGTTCGCCGACGCATTCGAACGGGTCGTGCATGCTTTGCCTCACGAGCCGGAGTTTCGCGACGTCGAGGTGGTCGGTGCGACCGTCCACCGGCACCGCCAGTCGTCGGCGCTGCACGTCACCGTCGATCGCGAGGGTGGAGTCGACATCACGACCTGCGAGCGCATCGCGTCGCGCATCAACGCGGCACTCGACGCCTTCCCCGATCCCTACACCCTCGAGGTCGAGTCGGCCGGACTCGACCGTCCGCTGACGAAACCATCCGATTACGACCGCTTCGCGGGGCGCGACGTCAAGATCGTGACGACGCTCGCGATCGCGAACGCGAAGACCCATCGCGGCAAGCTCGACGGGGTGCGCGGAACGAACGTCATTCTGGCGCGCGAGAGCGGTGAGCTGCCGATCCCGATCGCCGTGATCAAATCGGCGAACCTGGAGTACGACGTACGCGCGGACCTCCAGCGCGCAAAGCAACGAGAGAAGAACCGATGAACGCAGAGATGATCGCGGCACTTCGCGAGATCGAGAACGAACGCAATATCAGTTTCGAGTCGCTGCTCGAAGCGCTCGAGGCCGCCCTGATCTCGGCGTACAAGCGGAACTTCGGCGGCGAGGCGAACGCGATCGTGACGATCGACCGCCAGACCGGCGACTATCAGGTCTATCACCGCCGCAACGTCGTGAGCAACGGCGAGGTGACCGATCCGAAGCTCGAAATCGCGAAGGGCGATGCCGGCGCGCGCTACGAACCCGGCGATTTCTACGACGAGGTCGTCACGCCGCGCGACTTCGGCCGCATCGCCGCGCAGACCGCGAAACAGGTCATCGTGCAGCGCATCCGCGAGGCGGAGCGCGACACCGTCTACAACACGTACTCCGCCAAACTGCACGACATCGTGCTTGGCTCCGTGCAGCGCTACGAGCAGCGCAACATGTACGTGCTGCTCGACGATCGCAAGACCGAGGCGCTGCTGCCGTTCAGCGAACAGGTTCCGCGCGAGAACTACCGCATCAACGACCGCATTCGCGCGTACGTCCTCGACGTACGCAAGACGAACAAGGGTCCGCTGGTCGTCCTGTCACGCGCGGCCGAGGGGCTCGTGCAGCGGCTGATCGAGTTCCAGGTCCCCGAGATCCAGGACGACATCGTCGAGATCATGGCGATCGCCCGCGAACCCGGCGCGCGCACGAAGGTCGCGGTCACCTCGAAGCGCCCGGAGATCGACGCCGTCGGCGCGTGTCTGGGGCCGAAGTCTTCGCGGATCGGGAACGTCTCGGACGAGCTCCGCGGTGAGAAGATCGACGTCATTCGCTGGGCGGCCGACCTGCCGACGTTCGTCGCGAACGCCCTGGCGCCGGCGAAGGTTCTGGGCGTCGAACTCTTCGAGGAAGAGGGGATCGCCCTGGTCACCGTCCCCGACCACCAGCTCTCGCTGGCGATCGGGCGCGAAGGACAGAACGTCCGGCTCGCGGCGCGGCTGTCCGGCTGGCGCCTCGACATTACCAGCGACTCCGAGGCGGCCGAGGCCCGCGAACGCTACCTGGCGGAGCGCGAGGCTCGCGCCACCGAGCAGCCCGCTGAGGAGGTCGCCGAGGAGCAGGCCGTGGTCGAGGGCGAGGAAGCGGAAGAGGCGGCGATCGATCAGGACGAGCTGCTGCGCAGGCTCGAGGAGTTCAAGCGGGAGATGTTCACCACGGAATGACTCCGGCGCGAACGTGCGTCGGCTGCCGGAAGGTCTTTCCGCAGCCGGCGCTGCGGCGCTTCACCCGGCAGGGAGACCGGTGGATCGCCGACGGAAGCAAGCGAAACGAGGGGCGCGGGGCCTATCTGTGCTCCCGCGAGTGCGCGCAACGGGTCGCAAAGAACAAACGTTATCTGGGGTTTAGTAGAGAAGCTCTGCTACAATGGTGACTGCCCGGCGACGGCGCCGGAACACTCCGGATCTCGGAGCTCAATAAGAATGACTTAACGGCGGATGGCGCCCTCGGGCGCCATATCTTTGAAGGACTGCATGGCAACCGGTAAACCCAGGATTTTCGAGCTCGCGAAAGAGCTCGGCATGTCGTCGAAGGACCTGCTCGGCCTCTTCGGCCGGCTCGGACTCGAGGCGAAGAACCAACTCAGCGTCGTCGAGCCGAAGGTCGCCGACCTCCTCCGCGCACAGCTCAAAGGCGCGAAACCCGCGTCGAAGTCCGCACCGGCTGCCGCACCTGCGGCCACTGCCGCGAGCGCGCCTGCGCCTGTAGCTCCCTCGGCCGCCGCTCCGGCGCCGTCCACGGTCGCCGCACGGGTCGCGCCGGCCGAGCCGGCCCCACGCGTGAAAAAGACCGCGGCGCCGGTTCCCGCCGTCGCGGCAGCCGTCGAGCCGGCCACCCAGCCCGAGGCCGCTCCGGTCGAGGTGCAGGCGACGCGACCGGCATCGACCGCGCCGGAGACGAGCCGGCCCGAGCCGGCTGAGGTTCGCCCCGCCGCCGAGCAGCCGCCGTCCGAGCCGAGCACTCCGGCACCGCAGCTTCGGCCGGTAACGAGAGGCCCAGCGCGCACGCGTCCCGCTCCAGGGCAGCCGCAGCCGCCGGCCGCGCATGCACCCGAGGCGCCGCAAGCCGGTCCTGCCGCCCCGCCACCCCCCGGCGTCGCCCCGCGTCCGGACCAGCCCGCCCCAACGGCGCGCCGGCCGATCGCACCGACGAACGAGTCGGTTCCGACCCTGCAAGTCGTCCCAGCCGGCCAGGCCTCGGTCCGGCCGCCGCGCCCGCCCGCGCGCCCGATGAATCAGCCGAGCGCCGGCAACGGCCAGATTCCGGGCCGTCCTGGGGTCGCGCCGCGACCCGGCCAAGGTACCCCAGGCCAGTATCAGCCTCGGCCCGCCCCGGGCGTCCCGCCCGGCGCACCCGGCGCCGCCCCTGGCGCTGCCGGCGCCCCTGGCGCGCAGGCCGGCCGCCGCCCTGCCGGCAACGGCGCTTTCCGCGCGATCCCCGGCGCAACCGCCGGACCGCGCCCCTTCGGCGGCCCACGCCCCGGCGGCGCGGCCGGCAACGGACCGATGTCCCCCGGCTCCGGCCCGATGCCCTCATCGGGCGGCGGCGGCGGACGCCCCGGCGGCGGTCGCGGTCGCTCGACGCGCGAGCAGCTCGAAGCGAAGAAGGCCCGCGATGCGGAGATGCGGCTCGAGAAGCAGCGTCGCCGCAGTGGCGGAGCCTACGTCGACCGTGTCGAGGATCCGTCGAAGAAACTCGAGTCGGTCGAGATCCCGGACATCCTCACCGTGCAAGAGCTTGCGACCTCGATGATCGTCCCCGCAGCGGATGTCATCAAGGAGCTCTTCCGCATGGGCACGATGGCGACGATCAACCAGAACATCTCGGCGGATCAGGCGATCGCGGTCGCGCGCAAGTTCGGCTTCAACGCGATCGTGAAGGAAGCCGGCGAGGAAGTCGTCGTCGAGCAGGAAGAGGACAAGCCGGAGATGCTGCAGACGCGGCCTCCGGTCGTCACCGTCCTCGGCCACGTCGACCACGGCAAGACCTCACTGCTCGACAAGATCCGCTCTGCCAGCGTCGCCGCCGGTGAAGCGGGCGGCATCACGCAGAAGATCGGTGCATACACCGTCGAGCAGGACGGCCGCGCGATCACCTTCATCGACACGCCCGGTCACGAAGCGTTCACGGCGATGCGCGCGCGCGGTGCGAAGGTTACCGACGTCGCGATCCTCGTCGTCGCCGCCGATGACGGCGTGATGCCGCAGACGCGCGAGGCGATCTCGCACATCAAGGCGGCCGGCGTCCCGATCGTCGTCGCCATCAACAAGATGGACAAGGAAGACGCGCAACCCGACCGCGTCAAGCAGCAGCTCACCGAAGAAGGGCTGCAGCCGGTCGAGTGGGGCGGCAAGATCGAAATGGTGCAGGTCTCCGCGCGCAAGGGCGACGGCATCGACAAGCTGCTCGAGACCGTGCTGCTCGAAGCCGATCTCAAAGAGCTCAAGGCGAACCCGCATCGTCGCGCGAGCGGCGTGGTGATCGAGTCCGCGCTCGACCGCGGTCGCGGCCCGGTTGCGACCGTCCTGGTACAGAACGGAACGCTCCGCGTCGGCGACGTCGTCGTCGTCGGACCGACCTTCGGGAAAGTCCGCGCGCTCCTCGACGACAAGGGCAAGCAGACGAAGAAGGCCGGACCGTCGATCCCGGTCGAGATCATGGGACTCAACGACGTCCCCTCGGCCGGCGACACGATGATGGTCGTTTCCGACGAGAAGACGGCGCGCGAAGCGGCCGCGAAGCGCTCGACCAAGCGCCGCGACGTGCGCATGGCGTCGTCGACCGGCGGTGCGAAGGTGTCGCTCGAAACCTTCATGATGATGCCGGCGGACGGCGGGCAGAAGACCCTCAACCTGATCCTCAAGGCCGACGGCCAAGGGTCGGTCGAGGCGCTTCGCTCCCGCGTCGAATCGCTCTCCAACGCCGAGGTCGACGTTCGCGTGATCCTTGCCGGCGTCGGCGGGATCACCGAGAACGACGTCAACCTCGCCTCGGCATCCGGCGCGGTGCTCATCGGCTTCAACATCCGCCCCGACGAGTCGGTCAAGCGGCTCGCCGAGTCGGAACAGGTCGACCTTCGCTTCTACCAGGTCATCTACGACGTGGAGAACGACCTCAAGAAGGCCATGGTCGGCATGCTCGCTCCGAAGTTCCGCGAGATCGTCCTGGGTCGCGCCGAAGTACGCGAGATCTTCAAGGTCTCGAAGGTCGGTTCGATCGCGGGCTGCTACGTGCAGTCCGGCAAGATCACGCGCAACGCGAAAGTTCGCGTCCTCCGGGATGCGGTGGTCGTGTGGGACGGTGAGATCGAGTCGCTGCGGCGGTTCAAGGACGACGTCCGCGAGGTCGCCGAGAACTTCGAGTGCGGCATCCAAGTTGCACGCTTCGCCGACCTCAAGCCGGGCGACGTCATCGAGGCCTGGACCTCCGAACTGGTTGCTCCCGAGCTCCAGCCGGCATAGTGGAGATGGTGGCGGGCGTTCGGGGCGGGCACGGTGTCCCGTCGGGGACGCCCGCAATTTCCCGTCCTGCCGTTGTCACCCTGAGCTTGTCGAAGGGTGCTCGTGATGCCGGTTTGGGTGGGTTTGGGCGATGAAGCCGTTTCAGCAGTCGGCGCCGCTGCGGTTGGCGTTGGTCGTGGTGATCGCGGTCGTCGTGCAGTTCGTAACGCATTCGTCGTGGCTGGCGATCGGGTTGCTGGTGACGTATTTCGTGGCGAAAGAGATCGCGGGAATGGTGCTGGGCCCGCGCGCGGGTACCGCGCTGCTGTCCGCGGCACCTCGCGTTCGCGTTGCGGCGATTGCGTGCGACAATCTGGGATTCTTGGCGGCGCTGCTCGGGTATTTCGCGCTGCAGAATGCTCTGCCGGCGGACGGTGCGGTTGTGGCGCGGTTTGCGGCGTTTGAAGTCGCGGTGATCGTGTTCGTTGCGGCGTGGGCGATGGTCGCTGCGGCGGCGCTTCGGCGTGCGTCGGGGGTGGTCAAGACATGAAGCAGCAGCGGCAGGCGCGGATCGATCATGAGATTCAGAAGGCGCTGGCGAAGATCATCGGGGAGGATCTGAAGGACCCGCGGCTGGGGTTTGTGACCGTCGTGCGGTGCGAGATCACGCAGGACATGAAGTTCTGCAAGGTGTTCGTGTCGATCATTGGGGACCGGCACGTTGCGCGGCAGTCGATGGATGCGCTGGAGAGCGCGTCGAAGTTTCTGCGCGGTGAGCTGGGGCACGCGATCGATCTGCGATATACGCCGGAGCTCACGTTCGTCGAGGACCGGACGACGGAGCGGGCGATCGCGTTGCACAAGACGCTGGAGCGTGCGAAGGTGATCGATGAGTAGTTCGACCAAAGTCGTCGGCCAGTCGAATACGACCGAGGAAGTGGTGGCGGCGCTGCATGGGCGGTCGTCGTTCGTGTTCGTCTCGCATGTGAAACCGGATGGCGATACGCTTGGGGCGGGGTTGGCGCTCGGGTTGGCGTTGAAAGCGCTGGGGAAGCGGGTTGGCTATTTTCAGCAGGATCCGGTGCCGCGGAATCTGCGGTTCTTGCCGGATGCGGAGCTCGTGGCGCGTGAGGTGCCGACGGATCTGCCCGCGGATACGCTGTGGGTGTTCTGCGACATGAGCGACTTCTCGCGGGCGGGGGAGTTTCTTCCGAAGATCGAGCGCGCGAACATGCTCGACATCGATCACCATTTGGGAAACTCGCATTTTGGCGCGCTGAATTATGTGATCGCGACCGAGGCTTCGACCGGGACGTGCGTGCTGCGGCTGCTGAAAGCGCTCGATACCGAGATCACTCCGGATATCGCGACCTGCATCCTCACTACGATCATGACCGATACCGGCGCGTTCATGCATACGAACACGACGGCTGAAGTGCTGCGGATGTCGGCGGAGATGATCGACCTCGGCGCGGACAAGCCGCTGATCACCGAAGAGATCTTCGCCAACAAACGGTTCGCGGCGACGAAGCTGCTGGGGTCGGCGCTGGAACGCGCAGCGCTCGAGGACGACGGCCGGTATTGCTGGACGTACGTCGACGAAGAGATGCTGCGCGCGTGCGGCGCCGACGGCGAGGACACCGAGGAGATCGTGCAGCATCTGCGCGCGGTCGACGGCGTCGAGGCGGCGGCGCTGTTCAAGGACTACGAAGGCGCGGTGCGCGTCAGCTTGCGCTCGAGCGGGAAGATCAACGTGCAGGCGGCCGCGGCCACGCTCGGCGGCGGCGGACACTTCATGGCGTCCGGTTTGACGTTCGAGGGCGATCTCAAGTCGGCGGTTGAGGCCGTGCACGCAGCGCTGCGCGCGCAGGGTTTATAGTCCCGGGCGCGATGCTCGGCTTCGTCAACGCGTTCAAGCCGGCGGGACCGACGTCGACGCAATTCGGCGCGCGTCTGCGCCGCTTCTATCACGATCCGGCGGGGAAGCTCGCGATCGGACACCTCGGCACGCTCGACCCCCAAGCCGCGGGCGTGCTCCCGATCGCGCTGGGCAAGGCGACGCGGCTGCTGCCGCTGATCGTCGACCGGCGCAAGGGATATGTCTGCACGCTGGTGCTCGGGCGAGCGACCGCGACCGGTGACGCTTTCGGTACCACGGTCGCCGAGCGGCCGGTGCCGGACGACGCCGTGCAGCGTCTCGCGGGCGCGATCCCGGCGTTCATCGGAGCCGTGTCGCAAGTGCCACCGATGTACAGCGCGGTGAAGAGCGATGGGAAACGGCTGTACGAGCTGGCGCGCGCGGGGAAGACCGTCGAGCGGACGGCGCGCACGATCACCGTGTACGCGCTGCAGGTGCTGGGATGCGAGGGCAACGTCGTCCGGCTGCGCATCGCGTGCAGCGAAGGAACGTACGTGCGCACGCTGTGTGAGGATCTGGCCCTCGCGTGCGGGACGGTCGGACACATGGGCGCGCTGCTGCGCGAGGCGTCGGGTCCGTTCGTGCTCTCCGAGAGCCGTACGCTCGACGAGATCGAGCGCGATCCCGATGGCGCGCTGGTGCCGCCGGAGCGCGTGATCCCGATCCCGACCGTCGTGCTCGACGGGCGCGGCGCGACGGATTTTCGGGCCGGGCGCATGGTCCCGCTGGCGCAGCCGCCGGCCGACAAGCATGTGTTCGTGCGTGATTCGACGCGCGCCCTGGTCGGGATCGGCGAGACGGTCGGCGCGCTGCTCGCGCCGCGCAAGGTGTTCCTGTGAAGGTCCATCACGCGCTGCCCGACCGTCCGCCGGACCGAACGTTCGTCGTGGCCGTCGGGTTTTTCGACGGGTTCCATCGCGGACACCGGGCGATCGTGCGCGAGGCGCTCCGGCTGCGGCGCGCCGGAGAGCGCAGCGCGGTGCTGACGTTCCGCGAGCATCCGGCGGCGTTCTTGCGACCCGGCCAGGAGCCGCCGATGATCGCGACGCTCGACGAGCGCGTCAACGCTTTTGCGCGCGCCGGGATCGATGTGGCCTACGTACTGCCGTTCGACGCGGCGATCGCATCGCTCTCGCCGGCGCAGTTTCTCGACGACACGCTGATCGCGCGCATGAACGCGCGTGCGATGGTGGTCGGCGTGAACTTCCGGTTTGGGCACAAGCGCGCCGGCGACGTCGCCTTCGCGCGCGAGCACCTGCGCGCGCGCGAGCGTGAGATCATCGCCGTGCCGAACACGCTCGACACCGGCGAGCGAGTGTCGTCGACGCGCATCCGCGCCGCGATCCAGGCCGGCGACCTCGAGAGCGCCGACCGTCTCCTCGGCACGCCGTACACCGTCCGCGGCGTGGTCGCGTTCGGTGCCGGGCGCGGGCACGATCTCGGCTACCCGACGGCCAACCTCGCGGTCGCGCCCGGGAAGCTGCTCCCGCCCGACGGCGTCTACCGGATCACCGCCCGTCACGACGGGCGCGACTATCTCGGGCTCGTCTCGATCGGCACGAATCCCACCTTCGACGGAACGGCGCGCACCGTCGAGGCGTGGTTGCTCGACTTCAACGGCGCGCTCTATGGTGAGGAGCTCGCGCTGCGTGACTTCCGCTTCGTGCGCGCGCAGCGGCGGTTCGATTCCGTCGAGGAGCTGATCGCGCAGATGCGCGAGGACGCCGCGACGGTGAAGTTCCCGACCGTCGTCTGATGCGCTGGAACCGATCGATCCCGCGCCGGCGTTCATAGCAGCGTGCACCTCCGGACCATCCTCGCCGTGGCCGCGGCCCTAGCCGCGATGCCGCTCGCGGCGCTCGCGCTGCCGCAGCCCGGCAAACCCGCGCCGGCGTTCTCGCTCCCCTCGGTGGCCGGAAAACCGATCTCGCTCGCAAGCCTGAGAGGGAAGACGGTGTACGTCAACTTCTTCGCGTCCTGGTGCGGGCCGTGCAACGCCGAGGCGCCCTCGATCGGCAAGCTGCGCGCGCAGTACGCGAAGCAGGGCCTGCAGATCGTCGGGGTCGATGAGCTCGACGCGCCGGGCCAAGGCGCGGCGTTTCAGAAGAAGTACGGCAATCCGTA
Source organism: Vulcanimicrobiota bacterium (assembly GCA_003168375.1). Taxonomy (GTDB): domain Bacteria; phylum Vulcanimicrobiota; class Vulcanimicrobiia; order Vulcanimicrobiales; family Vulcanimicrobiaceae; genus Vulcanimicrobium; species Vulcanimicrobium winogradskyi. The sequence goes on along the minus strand of PMSI01000004.1, from coordinate 137,799 downwards.
CGGTGTGGTCGCGATCGACGACAATGGAGCGGTCGGGAGGTCGTACGGTACCATCGCGATGCCGGTCCACGTCTTCATCGACCGCCGCGGGATCGTGCGCACGTTCCGCATCGGTGAGATGAACCCCGGCGAGATCGAGAACGCGATCAAAGACGCCCTGAAGTGACGCCCGTTAGGGCTGCTGGTTGATCTGCTGCTGCGCCGCGGCGCAGAGATCGACCGCGGCGCGCGCTTCGACGCCCACGTTTTGGTAGCGCCCGGCTTTCTCGGCTCCTATCGCGGCGTTCAGATGCTGGGTCGCGGTGGCCGCGTTCGGTGAGTTGCGCTGCGCACACGCGGCGACCGCGCCGCGCGCCTGCGCGACGAACGCATTCGCGTCGATCGCGGCTACGCTGCCGCCGGGAATCAAGAACGGCTGCGTCTGCAGCGCGCTCGTCTGCGGAATCGTCGATCGCAGCACCGGGATCGACGTCTGCGGCAAACGATTGGCCTCGATGAGCGCCTGGATCGCCGCGGCGCGCGCGCCGTTCATATCGCCCATGTTGTAGCGCTGGATCGCCGCCGACGAGTTCAGCGAGGCGCTCGCTGCGGCGCTGGGATTGACCGAGGCGGCGCGCGCGCTCGCCAGCATCGCATCGAGCACCAGGTTCGCCGTCGGCGTCCCCGGAGCGGGCGGGGTTCCGGGCGGGACGGTCTGCGCGGACGCTCCCGCGCCCGTCGCGAGCGTCAGCACGAGGGCGATGACAAGACGTTTCATGCGGCAGCCTCTACGGTGATTGCGCCGCCTTCGTAGTCGACGCGCGCGGTGTGTCCGGTCGTCAGCCGCCCGCGCAGGATCGCTTCGGAGAGCGGCGTCGTCACGTGGCGGGCGATCGCGCGCGCGACGTAGCGGGCGCCGCTGCCCTGCGCGGACGATTCCCTGGCGAGAAACCGGCGTGCGGTCTCGGACAGGTCGAGGTGCATCGCATGCGCGCCGAGCCGGCCGGCGAGGAGCGCGACCTGGAGCGTGACGATCTGCTCGATCTCGTGCGAGCCGAGTTCTTTGAACACGACGATCTCGTCGATGCGGTCGATCAGCTCCGCCCGCAGCGTCGCTTCGATCTCGTCGCGATCGAGGTTCGAGGTCAGCACGACGATCGCGTGACGGAAGTCGATCGTGCGGCCCTTCGCGTCGGTGACGCGGCCATCGTCGAGGATCTGCAGCAGAATCGCCGAGACGTCGGGGTGCGCCTTCTCGATCTCGTCGAACAGCACGACGGAGTACGGACGCCGCCGGACCGGCTCGGTCAATTGTCCGGGCTCGTCGTGACCTTGGTATCCGGGCGGCGCGCCGAGCAGCCTCGAGATCGTGTGCGCTTCCGTGTACTCCGAGAGGTCCAGCCGTACCAGCGCGTCGTCGGTCCCGAACAGCGCGTGCGCAAGCGCGCGCGCCAGCTCGGTCTTCCCGACGCCGCTCGGGCCTACGAACAAAAAGCCGCCGACCGGTTTGCGCGGATCTTTCAGCCCGGCGCGGGCGCGGCGGATCGCTTCGGAGACCGCGCGTACGGCGGCGTCCTGTCCGACGACGCGTGTGGTGAGCTGCTGCTCGAGCGCGAGCAAGCCGGCGCGCTGCGCGTCGGTGATCGTCCCTTGCGGGATCCCCGTCCAGCGCGACACGATCGAGGCGACGCGCTCGACGTCGACGCGGCGCTCGCCGCGCATCGCGGCGGCCGAGGCCGCCTCGTCCATGACGTCGATCGCTTTGTCCGGGAGGTACCGGTCGGCGATGTAGCGCGCGGAGAGCGCGGCGGCGGCCTCGAGCGCTTCGTCGTCGATCTGCACCGCGTGGTGCGCCGCGTATTTCGGGCGCAGGCCACGCAGGATGTCGACGGTCTGCTCGATCGTCGGCTCGTCGACGTGCACGGGCTGGAACCGGCGTTCGAGCGCCGCGTCCGACTCGACGTACTTGCGGTACTCGTCGAACGTCGTCGCGCCGATGCACTGCAGCTCGCCCCGCGCGAGCTCCGGTTTGATCATCGAGCTGAGATCGAGCGAGCCTTCGGCGGCGCCGGCCCCGACCAGCGTGTGGAGCTCATCGATGAACAGGATGATGTCGCGGCCGGCCCGTTTGACCTCGTCGAGGATCTTCTTGACGCGCGACTCGAACTCGCCGCGGTACTTCGTGCCGGCGACCAGCGGGCCGAGCGAGAGCGCCAGCACGCGCTTGTCGCGCAGTGCCTGCGGTACCTCACCGGCCGCGATCCGCTGCGCGAGCCCTTCGACGATCGCGGTCTTGCCGACGCCGGGTTCGCCGATCAGGACCGGGTTGTTCTTGCTGCGGCGCGAGAGGATCGACACGACGCGTTCGACTTCGTCGTCGCGGCCGATTACCGGGTCGAGCGCGTTCCTTCTCGCGGCCTCGGTGAGGTCGCGCGAGTATTGCGCGAGCGTCGTCGCCCCCGGCGCGAAGAGATTGCCGAACGCGGAGAGTGGCTGCGAGGGCGAGCCGGGCGGCGGCGATCCGCCGGGGTTTTTGCGCCGGTTCACGACGTCGATCGCGATGGCGGCGCCGCCGAACAGCGCGGCCGCGGCGGCCGCGATCCCGAGGATCGCGAGCGGGGCGCGGCGCTGCTTGCGCATGCAGTCCTCACAGATGTCGGCCGGGACGAAGCGGCCCGCGCGAAGGGCGAAGTCGCGGACGCTGGCCGGCTTCGCCCGGCATACCTCGCAGGTTGCGGTCATCAACCACACCTACCCACGGCGAGGATGGCCGGTTTCGGCCGGGCGCTCCCCGCTACGGCGCGACCTCGTAGCTCGCCGACACGGTCGCCGTAACGCTGAGGTCACTGGGCTGAACGTCCGTCGGAATCGAGGCCGCCCGTGACGTCACGGTGCCGACCACCTGGAGCTGGCGGGGTCCCGGTGCGTACGAGCTGGCGCTCAGGGCGAGGAGCCGGATGATCCGGACGTGCCCGGCTGCCGCCAGGACGCGGGCCTGGTTCTGGGCGTCGGCGACCGCGGCGGCAAGCGCTTCGCGATACGCGGCACGGCTGTCGCGCAGCCCGAACGAGATACCACCGACGTTCGTGACCCCGGCCGCGACGCCGGCGTCGACGATCGCACCCGCTTGGTCGGTGCGATCGCTCGTCACCGCGACGTTCCGCGTCACGACATAGCCGTACCGCTGCGGATACGACGGGTTCGGTACGGGCGGCCGCTGGTTGAAGGTCAGCGAGTAGCCGGTCGTCTTGATTGCGGGCGGCTCGATGCCGATCCCGTGCAGCTTCGCCGTGAGCGCGGCGTACAGCGCGTTGTTCGCCGAGGTCGCCGTCGTCGCGTCGTCGTCGTTCGTGACGATCGAAAACGACACCAGGACGCGGTCGGGGTTCCGGTCGATGGTCCCTTGACCGGTGACGTTGATCGCGGGCCGAGGCGCGGGCGCGGTCTGCGCGCTCGCCGGCGACGCCGCGGCAAGGATGACGAACGCGAGAGCGAGGCCTCCCGGCATGGGCTGTTTCATGGCTCCTCCGTAACACAGCAGGCGAGCGGATCAGAGAGAAAGGGTACAACTGCAAACATGGGACTTCTCTACTTCCTGATCGTTGGTCTGATCGCGGGATTCCTCGCGAAGTACGTCGTTCCGGGCGAGGGCCCGGGCGGCATCGTCGGAGACATGATCATCGGTATCGTCGGCGCCTTCATCGGGGGCTTCGTGTTCACGCGGCTCCTCGGCCAGCCGGGGCTCGAAGGCTTCAGCCTCTGGAGCATCCTCGTCGCGTTCGTCGGCGCGGTGATCCTGTTGTTCGTCCTGCGCGCGCTGACCGGTCGCCGCGCCGTGCGCTGACCTCCGGCAAACGGTCCGCCCGGCGCTCGTCCTGCAGCGGCCGGGCGTTCCGGCTTTTGTCGGTAGGAGCGAACCGGCCTCCCGAGCAACCCCATCCCTCGCGATGGCCTACATCATCACCGAACCGTGCATCGGGACCAAGGACAAGTCGTGCGTCGACGTCTGTCCGGTCGACTGCATTCACGGGAACGATGACGACGAGATGCTCTTCATCGATCCCGAAGTGTGCATCGACTGCGGTGCCTGCGTCTCAGCGTGCCCGGTCGAGGCGATCTACGTCGACTCCGACATCCCCGAGAAGTGGAAGAATTACATCGAGATCAACGCGGAGTGGTACAAGAAATAGGTTGACGAGGCTCGCGTGCGACGCACGACCGCTCGCGAGCTGATGGACGCGCCCGTCGACGACCTCGACGAGCTCGCCGCAAACTTGCGCGACATCGCGTTCGCGAACGCGCGCCTCGGTGGCGCCGCACCGGTCGTGCGTGCGCTGCGCCGCCTCGGTGCAGTTCGCGTCCTCGACGTCGGCTGCGGCGCCGGCGACGTCGCGCTCGCAGTCGTGCGCGACGGCGAGCGCCGCGGCGTCGGCGTGCGCGTGACCTGTCTCGACGTCAGCGAGCAGATGCTCGCGATCGCGCGCCGCGCGGCCGGCGGTCACCCCGCGCTGGAGTTCGTCCGTGCCGACGGCGAATCGCTCCCGTACGCCGACGGCGCATTCGACGTCGTGACGTGTACGCTCGCACTGCACCATTTCGAGCCCGACGGCGCACGCGCGTTGCTGCGCGAGCTGCGCCGCGTCGCGCGGCAGACGCCCGTGGTCTGCGATCTGCGGCGCTCCGCGGTCGCGCTGGGCGCGACGTGGCTGTGGTCGCGCACGTCGCGAAACCGGCTGACGCGTCACGACGCACCGCTCTCGGTCCGCCGCGCGTACACCGCCGGCGAGGCGCTGATGCTCGCTCGCGACGCGGGGTGGCCCGCGCCGCGGGTTCGCCGCGAGCCGTTCTTTCGCATGACCCTCACCGACGAGGCGCCGTGACGGCGCCGGGCGTCCTCATCGCCGGCGCGGGCCCGGCCGGGAGCGTGACCGCGCTCCTGCTCGCGCGCGCAGGGATCGACGTTCGCGTCATCGAGCGCGCGCGCTTTCCCAGGCGCAAGGTCTGCGGCGAGTATCTCAACTCCGGCGCGGTCGAGGCGCTGGCTCGGCTCGGCGTGCTCGCGGCCGTGGAAGCGGTCTCGGCGCCGTTGCGCGGCGTGCGGCTGGTCGCGCCCGGCGCGCCTGCGGTGACGCTCCCGTTCTCACGGCCGGCGTGCGCCTGCGCGCGCGACGTGCTCGACACCGTGTTGCTCGAGGCGGCGGTCGCGGCCGGCGCGGTCGTCGAACGAGCGCGCGTCGAGGACGTGATCGTCGAGGACGCTCGCTGCACCGGCGTGCGCGTGCGGACCGAGGACGGTGCGCTCGAGGACCGGCGCGCCCGCATCGTGGTGGGTGCCGACGGAATCGGTTCGGTCGTCGCGCGCAAGCTCGGCTTGAGCAAACCGCCGCGGCGCGGCGCGCGTTACGCGGTCGGCGGGCACTATGCGGGATTCGGCGCGTTCGACGAGCACGTCGAGATGTACGTCGGAGCAGGCGCTTACTTCGCACTCAACCCGCTTTCAGAAATCAGTGCGAACGTGATGGTCGTGGTACCGAAGCAGCGTCTGGCCGAATGGTCGCGCGACGTCGACGCCGGCGTCGGCGGGGCGGCTGCGGCACTCGGCCGTGGCGTGCGCTCGTTCGAGGGTGCAACGCGGCTCGGCGCTCGCGTGTCGATCGGCCCGCTCTCGCACGAGGTGCGGCGGGTGAGCGTCCCGGGTGCGCTGCTGGTCGGCGATGCTGCGGGGTTTCTCGATCCGTTCACCGGGCAAGGGATCTTCCTCGCGCTGACCGGAGCGGAGCACGCGGCGGCGGCGATCGCCCAGGGACTGCGCGACCCTGCGCGCGAGGGCGCCGCGTTCGCGGAGTACGGCCGCTGGCGCGCAAGCGATCTGACGTGGCGCCGGCGGCTGTGCAAGACCGTCGCGCTGCTCGTCGACGTGCCGCCGCTGGCACGGCGTGCCGCACGGGGCCTCGCCCGCTTCCCCGACGCGGGCGCGACGCTGATCGACGCGGTGGCGGGCGCGATCCCTCCGCAGCGCGCGTTCCGGCCAGCGGTGCTCGGGAGGCTGCTGTCATGACGGTGACGCGCAACAGCGTCGAGATCGCCGCCCCGGCGCAGACGATCTACGCGCTCGCCGCGTCGACCGAGGATTGGCCGCGCATCCTCCCCCACTACCGGTACGTGCGCGTCCTCGAACGCCGCGGCGCGGCGCAACTCGTCGCGATGGGTGCGCGTCAGGACGTCTTCCCGATCGCGTGGGTCGCCGAGCAGACGAACGATCCGCAGACGCCGCACATCGCGTTCCGCCACGTTCGCGGCTGGACGCGGGGCATGGAGGTCGAGTGGATCTTCACGCCGATCGCCGGCGGCACGCGAGTCACGATCGAGCACCGGCTGCGGTTTCTCTTTCCGATCGCGGGCGAGTGGCTCGGCAAGCACCTCGTCTCCGGCTACTTCGTGCACGGCGTCGCGGCGAAGACGCTGGCGCGGATAAAGCAACTCGCCGAGCAGGGGCGTTCGTGAACGGCACTCATCGCGTGGTCGTGACGGGGATCGGCGTCGTGACGCCGCTCGGCATCGGGATCGACGCGTTTTGGTCCGGCGTGCTCTCGGAGCGCGTCGCGGTCGCGCCGATCACCCGCTTCGACGTCGGCGGGTACCGCTCGCGCATCGCGGCGCAGATCGACGACTTCGTGCCGCGCGACTTCCTGTCGGCGAAACGGCTGCACTGGACCGATCGCTTCTCCCAGTTCGCGATCGCCGCCGCACGGCTCGCGCTCGACGACGCGGGGTACCGGCCGAACGGCGCGTCGCACGACGTCGGGGTCTACCTAGGGTCGGCGCTCGGCGGGCTGGCGTTCGCCGACGAGCAGCACGACGTCTTTCGCGGGCGCGGGCTCGAAGCGGTGAAGCCGCTGCTGGCGATCTCGGTGTTCGGCGGTGCGGCGACGTGCAACGTCGCGATCGAGTTCGATCTGCGCGGACCGACGGTGGCGAACGGGAACTCGTGCGCCTCCGGTGCGGTCGCGATCGGCGACGCGTTCCGGGCAATCGCGCGCGGCGACGTGCGCGCGGCGCTCGCGGGCGGTGTCGAGGCACCGCTCTCGCCGCTCGTCTACGGTGCGTTCACGGTGATACGCGCGATGTCGACGCGCAACGACGAGCCGCAGCGTGCCAGCCGGCCGTTCGACCGTGCGCGGGACGGGTTCGTGATGGCCGAAGGCGCCGGCGTCCTGATGCTCGAGCGGCTCGAGGACGCCGCGGCACGCGGGGCCCGGATCTACGGTGAGGTCGCGGGGTACGGGCTCACCAACGACGCGTACCACATGTCGGCGCCGCGGGCCGACGCGACGATGAACGCCGCCGCGATGCAGCGCGCGCTCGACGAGGCGCGGCTCGCGCCGCAGGACGTCGACCTCGTCAACGCTCACGGCAGTGCGACGCCGCTCGGCGACCGCGCGGAGGCGCTGGCGATGGAACTCGTCTTCGGGGAGCGCGCCGCCGAGGTTCCCGTCACGGCGACAAAAGGCCAGCACGCGCACGCACTAGGCGCGACCGGCGCCTGGGAAGCGGCGCTCTCGCTCGCCGCGATCGCGAACGGAATCGTCCCCCGCAGCGTCAACTGCATCGACGTCGATGCGACGCTTGCCGTCACACAGGAGCGCCTCGAGCAGCCCGTCCGCACCGTCCTCTCCAACTCGGCCGGCTTCGGCGGCATCAACGCCGCCCTCGTCTTTCGCGCCGTCGACTGAACCGCTTTCGCAGGCGCTCGGAGCGCGTCGACCGTCGATGATGCGTTCACGAGTCGACGTGAGATAGCGCACAATTGTTGCGCTTCACGTGCAAGTGGCGCTCAAGAGAGTGCTCGCTTCTGACGATATTCCAATCCCAGGGCAGTCTTCACTCGAGGCTCGATGCGTCGTCCCCATTCCGCCTTGACCGCGTGCCCTCGACCCGTGTCAAACGGCGTCGAGCGTTGGCGTGCGATCGAGTGGTTCGATACCACGAGTTCGGCCGCGGCTCGGATCGTGTGCGGTCCGATCGGGTCCGGAAAAACGTTTGCGGTACGGCAGTTCGTCGAGCGCAGCGGCGGGCGCGCCGCGTACGTCCGCATCCCGCCGCGGGCGGACTTGGATCACATCCTCGCTGCGATTGCGAGCGAACCCAGTGCCGGCACGGTCGTCCTGGACGACCTCGACCGAGCCGACGCGACGGCATGCGGTATGCTCGCCGAACTCATCCTGGGCGGGGAGATTCAGTGCACGCTGGTCCTGGTCGGCCGCTCGCGCCGCCGCCTGCGCGCCGAGACCCTGCTCGCGCGCGGCTTCGCGCGGGCGTGCGGCGACGACGTCCTCGCGTTCGACTCGGAGGAGCTGCAACGTCTCGCGGCGGCGTACGGTGTCGACTTCGACGACGACGACATCGCACAGCTGCTCCACGACACCGACGGCTGGCCGATCGCGGCGGAGTGGCTGGTCCGCGACGCCGCGGGGGCGCGCCGTTCGCTGCGCGACGCGTTCACGCACTGGCGCGGTCCCAATGGACACGTGTTGCTGGAGTTCGTCGAACGCGACGGCTTCGAGGATGCCGCGGAGCTCGAACTGTTTTTCGATGCGTTGCGCACCGGGCGCCCCGACACGGCGTCCGACGCGGAGCGGCTGGAACAGCTGGGATTGCCGATCGTTCGCACTCGCAACGGCCTACGCCCCTATCGCATCCTCGCGCGCCTCGCGGAGCCTACTGCAACGAGATCGATCTCTGAGGCAACTACCGCGCTGCCGCCGATCATGGTCGTGAACGTTTTCGGCCGTTTCCGGTGTGAGATCGCCGGACGTCCGGTCCCCTTCTCGCGCCGCCGCGACCAAGCGGTTCTGGCGTTCGTCGCGCTGCAGCCGGGGTGCCGGACGAGTCGCAACGAGTTGCTCGAGGCGTTCTGGCCCGGCATCAATCACGGCGTCGCGTCGCAAGGTTTGCGCACGACGCTGAGCCGCATCCGTCGCGCGATCCTTGAGGCGGCACCCTCGGTCGACCCGCAACGGTATTTCGAAACCACCGGCGACGTGCGGGTGAACGTCCGCGCCGTCGCGGTCGACGCACATCGCTTCGTCGACCGGATCGAACAAGGCCGCATCGACGACGTACGCGGTGCACCGGAGGGGGCGAAACAGCATTACCGCGTCGCGCAGCGCATCTACGTGGACCGTGTCCTGGCCGCCGAAGCCCCGGAACCTTGCTTGGAGCGACATGCCGGGCGGTTCGAAGCGCTGTATATCGAGGTGCTGACGCGGATCACCGAGCTCCACGCGGCGACCGGCGATCTGGAGATCGCGCGCGAAGCCGCTCGTACCTTGCTGTCGTGCAACAGCGAAGAGGCACGGCGCCGGGCGGTCGCGTGCATGGCGCCGCCGCCGGCCGTGCCGGCGGCGAGCGCATGAACTCGCTCGTCCCCTACGCGCGAAGCGACCTCGCTCGACGCCGCCGGCGTCGCGGCGCCACCAACGTTCTCCAGCTTGCTTCGGCCGGCGTCGTCGCAGACGTCAACATCGACCGGATCGACCGGCGCAACGGGCGCAGCTGGTACGCGCTGAGGCTGAGCGCGAGCACCTCCGACGTCACGGCGCGCCTCGTCGGCCGGTTGCGCGGCGGCGCGCTCGAGGAGCTCGGATCGATCCTGGCGCCGGCCGGCAGCATCGGGAGTGGTTCCTTCGCGGTCACGACGCCGCGAACCGGACCATACGAGTCGATCGTGCTCGAGATCCGCTCGGCTGAAATGCTGCTGCACGTCGATGCGCCGCGACCGCCGGGAGCACCGCCTTCACGCGCGTTCAGAGTTGCGGCGATCGTGGGCGTTGCGGGGCTCGCCTTGCTGACCGGTGCGGCGATTCCGTTCGTGCTGGGTGCCGGCACGAGCCGGCCGGTGCCGGCGCCCGCGGTGAGCGCAGTCCCCGTGCGGGTCAAAGCGGTCCCAGTTGCGGCGGCGCGCGTGCAGACGTTTTCCGCGCGGCGCGACCAGACGCCCGGTGGCCGAGAGACCGTTTTGGCATCGTATCTCGCCGTCGGCGAACGCGGCACCCTCGCGCTGCTCGACGATGATGGAACGGTCGTCGCGACCGCGCCGTTCGCCCGCATCGGGACGGTCCGGCTGCCGGTTCCGCGCGCCTACCGCACGCTGCCGTTGACGGCGCAGCTCACCGTGCACGGCGGCGGATCGAAGGCCGTGTCGAGCGTCGTCGTTGCTCCCAACCTCCTCGCGACGACGGCGCCGGCGACGCCGGCTCCCTCCGCATCGCCGTCGGCGGCGGATGCCGCACCCGGCGCTCCCGCACAGGCCGGAAACTCGGCCGGTCTCTTGACGGTGGAGGGGGTCGCGATCGCCGGAAAGCCCCTGAAGATGCGGTTGGCGGCGCAGCGGACGCCGGTTCGGATCGAACTCGAAGACGAAGCCGGTGCGACGATCACGGAGACCGAGGTCCCGGCCGGCGGGACGCACGCAACGCTTTCATTGCCGTCGTCGGCCGAGCCCGCCACCTACCTCGTCGCGCTACACTACATGCGTGGCAGCGGCGACGAACTGCTCATCCGCACGGTCGTCGCGCTGCCGCACTGAGCGCCGCGCCGAAGCGCAGCGCGACGGACTCGGCGTCAGACGAGCTCGAGCACGTCGCCCGGCATGACGTCGACTTCCCGCAGCGCGCCGCTGCCGAGTTCGACCACGCTGCGTGCGCCGGGGCAGCTGAGCGCGATGCGATTCGGCTTCACGTCGTGGACGGCTTGGATGACGTAGCCGTCGCCGTCGACGAAGATCACGTCGATCGCGACCTGCATCCCCATCGTGTGAATCGCTCGGCACGACGTGATCCAGACGCCTTCGTCGGGCCGCAGGGTGGTACGCGCGAGCAGGCCGACTGCGCGGTGCATGAACGAGGACAGGCGATCGATTCGGGTGGCGACGATCTTCCCGGTGGTGCTGTTGCGAAGGAGCGGCACGTCAGATGGTCCTCATGAAAGAGAGCGTTATGGCGATCGTCGCGGCGAGATAGGGTCCAAAAGCGATGGGCCGGCGCATGCGGCCGGTCGCGCGCGCAACGACGTACGCGGCGAGAGCGGCGAGCGTGAAGGCGACTGCTGCCCCGCCCGCGCCGAGGAGCGCACCGCCGAGCGCGGCCAGCTTGACGTCGCCCCAGCCCAAACCGCGCCCGCCCGAGAGCAGCACACCGGCTGCGAATGGCAGCGCGACGAACCCTGCGGCGAGCGCGGGCGTGAGATCGTGCGCGAACGCGGCGAGCGCCAGTACGAGAACGAGCGGCGGGAGGGTGAGAGCGTCGGGGAGCGCTCCGCAGGCGAGGTCGGCGGCGCTGCAGCCGGCGAGCGCGACGACGACGACCAGCAGCACGGCAACCTGCGCGGCCGGTTGTCCGTGCAGCGCGACTGCGAGTCCGATACCACCCGCCGCGGCGACGAACGTCCACGGCCGGACCGCGATCGGCGGGGCCCCGCCCTCATACGGAGATCGCGTTGCGCACAGCGCCCGCGCGAACGCCGCACCGATCCCGCCGGCGGCGGCGAACAGCAGCACCGTCAGGACCGTCGTCACCGGCCCGACACCAGCCGGGCGATGACGGGACCGAAGATCATCAAGTAGAGCGAGGGGATCATGAACAGCGCCATCGGCAGAATCATCTTGATCGGCAGCTGCGCCGCGCGCTCTTCGGCGTGCAGCCAGCGCCGGTCCCGGATCTCCTTGGAGAGCTCGTTCAGAATCTGGCTGAGATTCGAGCCCAGCTTCTCCGCTTGCACGATCGCCGTGACCATCGTGGTCGTCGAATCGTCGTTCACCCGGTCGGCGAGCGCGTTGAACGCGTCCGCGCGCGGCCGGCCGAGCCGGATCTCGGCGAGCATCGAGGTGAGCTCGGCGCGCAGGGGGCCGTGCGACGTGTCCGTTGCCTGGACGAGCGCGGCGTTGAGCGCGAGCCCGGCTTGCACGGTGCTGGCGAGAAAGTCGAGAAAGTCGGGCAGATCGCGGCGGATGCTGGCCTTGCGCGCCTTGACGGCGCGAGAGAGCATGATGCTCGGGATGCGCCACGCGACGAGCGCGGCGAAGGCGCCGCCCAGGACGCCCAAGATGCTGCCGCTGAAGATCGTCATCGCCATCAGGCACACGACGACGCCGATGCCGAGCGCGCCGATTCCGCGCACCGCCATCGCGACCGGCGTGACGCCGTACCAGCCGGCCTCGATCAGCTGCTGTTGAAGGCGCGAGTGACGCTCTTTGGTGACGATGTGGTCGATCATCTTGATGCGCTGATGGACCGACTTCTCGTTGATGCGTTCGAGCTTCTTGAGCCGCGCCGCCATCGGGCTGCGCGCCGGAAACGCCGAAAACACGATGAGGAACGCAGAGATCATGCCGCAGCCGGCGACGGCGTACGGCGAGACCGCGATCACGCGTCGATCCTGGTGATGCGGGTGAGGGTGAAGATCGCGAGCGCGTCGAGGCCGAGCGAGAGCGCCAAGAAGATGTGGCCGACCGTCGTCAGGAGCATGGAGTCGCGCAGCTCGTCCTGCGTGAGGACGAACGCGCCGACGCCGATCGGCAGCAACCCCAGCAGCCATGCCGTCGCACGTCCTTGCGCGGTGATGGCGCGGACGCGGCGCCGCAGTCGGCGGCGGTCGCGGATCGTACCCGCCAGGCCTTCCAGGACCGATCCGAGATCGCCGCCGGTCTGAGCCTGCACCCGCACGACGCGCGCGAGGACGGCGGTCTCGGTGTTCGTCATGCGCAGCGCGAGCTGATCGAACGCGTCCAAGATGCTGACGCCGAGATTGCTCAGGCCGACGACGCGCATGAACTCCGACTTCGCGGGTTCGCGACTCTGCTCGCTGGTGAGCACCAGCGCCTGGCGGATACCCAAACCGACGCGAACGCCGCCGGCCAGCGTGCGCAGCGAGCCTTCGAGCTGGTCGGTGAACATCGAGATGCGCTTCGCGCACCGGTGCTTCAAGTACATGCGCCCGCCGCCGATCGCGGCCGCCGCTGTCACGACGAGCAGTAGCGCGCCGATCAGCGGCCCGGGGCGCACCACCACCAGCAGCACGACCCAGATCGCGATCCAGACGCCCGCCAGCACGAAGGCGAAGTGCTGCGGCTCGATCCGCATTCCGGCGGCTTCCAGCCCGGTCTCGAAGTGCGCGCCGAGTTTGCCGATTCGGACGAACAGCGGGGCCGAGAACGAGTTGAACAGCAGCCCGATCGCCGCGACGGCGCCGAACAGGATCGCGATCGGTGCTACCTCAGCCATGCCGCCTCCGCGCGCTGGATCGGCGACGCCTGGAAGGTGACGGAATCGTATGGGATCCCGAGTTCCTCGAAGCGGGTGAGGCAGTTCGGCTGCACCCCGCACGGCTCGAAGTCGCCGATCACGGTGCCCTGGGCGTCCACGCCACGCTGCCGGTACCGCACCAACTCCTGCATCGTCACGACGTCACCTTCCATCCCGACGACCTCACTCACGCCGACGACGCGCCGCGAACCGTCGCGCAGACGCGAAACCTGCACGATGATGTCGACCGCACCGGCGATCTGTTCGCGGATCGCGCGCACCGGGAGCTCGAAGCCCGCCATGAGGACCATCGTCTCGATGCGCGAGAGTGCGTCGCGCGCGCTGTTGGCGTGGACCGTGGTGAGCGAACCGTCATGGCCGGTGTTCATCGCTTGGAGCATGTCGAGCGCTTCGCCGCCACGGCACTCGCCGACGACGATGCGGTCGGGCCGCATGCGCAGCGAGTTGCGCACCAGATCGCGGATCAGGACCGCGCCCTTGCCCTCGAGATTCGGGGGCCGGGACTCGAGGCGGACGACGTGCGGCTGCACGAGCTTCAGCTCGGCCGCGTCCTCGATCGTGACGATGCGGTCGCGCCGGGGGATGAAGGTGGAGAGCGCGTTGAGCAACGTGGTCTTCCCGGAGCCCGTTCCGCCGCTGACGACGATGTTGAGCCGCGCCTCTACGGCGGCGCGTAGGAAGTCGAGCACGGGCGGCGTGATCGAGCCGACCGCGAGCATGTCGTCGATTCCGAAGCGTTTGGTGCCGAAGCGGCGGATCGTCAGCGTCGGGCCGTCGATCGCGAGCGGCGCGATGATCGCGTTGACGCGTGAGCCGTCGGGGAGCCGGGCGTCGACCATCGGGCTCGACTCGTCGAGCCGGCGGCCGAGCGGCGCGATGATGCGCTCGATCACGAGCCGAACCTGGCCGTCATCGACGAATTGTTTCGCAGTCTGTTCGATATTGCCGCGTCGCTCGACGTATACGTTGGCGTGCCCGTTCACCATGATCTCGGTGATATCGGATTCGCAGAGCAGACTCTCGAGCGGCCCCAGCCCGAGCGCTTCTTCGATCACTTCGTGGCGAATGTGCGAGGCCTGCTCGGCCGAGGTGACGTCGCTGCGGGAGGCCAGGAATTCATTCGCGATCGTGTCGACTTGCTGCCGCAATTCGGCCAGCTTTTTCTCGTCGGTATCCGCGCGCGCGGCCGCCATGAAGTCGATCTTGGTAAGCATCGCCGCATGGAGCTCGGTCTTGAGCTTCTCGTTCGCTTTGAAATCGGCTCCCTGCGGCGGTGCCGCGAAGATCGACGCGTTGCTCGACGAGCCGGGAAAGCTTTGGGGCTCCGGTGCGTCAAGATCGGGGCGCGCCGCGAAGCGCCGGTCGCCGATCGGCTTTGCGGTCGAAGCACGCAGTGTGGTCAGCGGACCCGGATCGGGGCTGGCCGCCAGCGTGTCGGCGAGCTTCGCGAATGCACGGCCGAAGTGGCGATCGCGCGGCGTCGGCAGCTCGCCGGCGACCGGGATCTTCAGGGAGTCCTGGATCTCCCGCGCGTGCAGTTCGGGGGTGTTGCGGAGGTCGAACAGCGTGAAGGCGACGTGCGACTTGGGTACCCCGAAGCGGTCGAGTGCGGCGAGCATCGACTGGGCCGCACCGACGCCGAGCAGGGTCGGCTCGCTGAGAACGACGACCCGCGCCGCGTTGACCATGAAGGGGCGCACCGTCGCGGCGAACGGCTGCGGAGCGTCGACGACGACCAAGCCGCTCGAGGGCAGCTTCGCGGCGAACGCCGCGACCGCGTCGGCGCTGACGACAAAGCCGTCTTCGTAGGAGCGCGCCAGCTCGACGACCGTGAGCTTCCCTTTGGTCGCGACCGCCGGGGATCCGGCGACGCGTCCGAGGTCGAGCTCCTGCGCGACCTCGTACCAGACCGCCATCGCGCGGCGACCGGCCAGATCGGCGTCGACGATGTAACGCGGGCCGTCGGAGGGGAGCGTCTCGACCAGCTTCATCGCGAGCGAGGACGCGCCGACGCCGCCCTTTGCGCCGACGACGACGAAAACGCGCAGGCTCATCGGTGGCCGTCGATGCGATCGAGTTCGATCACCGGCACCGCGTTCGACGCCGGGCTCGCAGCGGGTTTCGCGGCCGCGACGACGGCCGGTTGCGCTGCCGGCGCCGGCAACGGGGTCGGAGCGTAGACGGGCGCGGGCGCCGGCGCCCGTTCGGGGACCCCGAGTCTCAGCGGCTCGGCCGGGAACGCGCGGATCGATTCTTTCGGGGGCCGCAGCGCGAGCCGCAGCGTCGTGTTGATGTCGGCCGACGCCAGTAGGTTCACTTGCTTCGGCGTGACCGCGAGCGTCACGGTCGTGAGATTCTGGTTATCGGGACCCGGCGTCGCGCTGGTCGTCTCGATCGCGTTTCCCATCGCGAGCACGAGCACGCCGCGCAGGATCGCCGCTGCCTGCGGGACTTCGCTGCCGACGCGCGGCGGAACGGCGACGACGTCGACGCGATCGCCGGGCTGGATCAGCCCCGAGACGCCTTTGACGCGGTCGATCGAGATGCTCACCGCGCGCATCCCGATCGGAAGCCGCGCCGGAAGCGCGTTCGCGCCGCCCTCGCCGATCTTCGAGAGCGTCACGACGCTGCCGGCCGGTATCGTGATCAGCGAGTACTTTCCCGCGATCTGCTTGGTATCGGTGACGGCGTCTGCGTCGACCTCGGTCGCGGGTTTGATTGCGGCGGTCAGAAAACCGCTCGACAGAAGGGCCCGCGCCGGTACGTCGCGCGAGGCGACGTAGACGCGTTTCATCTCGACCGCGGCGGCGGAGGCGCGCAGCGAGCCGAGGTAGTTCAGCAGCAGCACACCGGTTCCGAGCGCCAGCAGCAAGCCGACGATGAGCGGGATGCGACGAGCGTTCTTCATAGGGGCAACCTCAGGACCGGGATGATGGAAGACGCGACGTACGTGATGCTGCCGCCGGCGATCGCGAGCGCGTACGGCAGGCTCGCCGCCTGGGCGGCAGGTGCGCCGTGGGCTGCGACTGCTGCGGTGCTGCGCAGCAGTGCGATCAGTCGGCCGCGCGCGAGCGCGGAGACGACGGCCAGGACCGCGCCGGCGGCGAGAACGTAGAGCACGAGCGCGACGGCGCCCGGTGTGCCGGCCAACCCGCAGCACACGGCGATGAGCTTGACGTCGCCGCCGCCGAACCAGCCGGCGGTGAACGCGAGCGACGCGATGAGAAAGGCCGCGGTCATGGCGGCGAGCGAGAGGAGAACCGCGTACGGTCCGCCCGGCACGTGCACTGCGAGCGCGGCGAGCGCCGCAATGCCCGTCAGCGCGTTCGGGATTCGCCGCGTCCGCACATCGAGGAGCGCCGCTGTGCAGGTCACGAGGATGAGGACGACCGCTGCGGCGTTCATGGGTAGTTCGTCGAGACGTTCTGATATTGAGCGAACACTTGCGAACCGACGAACGCGATCGCGGCGATGCACAGCACCGCGACGAAGCCGAGGATCAGGCCGTACTCGGCGAGCCCTTGTCCCCGGTCGTCGCGGAGCGTGCGAAGCATCGTGAACCCGCCAGGCGTTCTTAGATGCTGCTGCCGACGTTGCTGAGGACGCCCTTGACGTTGCCGCTCAGCACGAGCACGGCGCCGATGCAGAGGATGGCGACCAGGCCGAGGATGAGGCCGTATTCGGCGAGACCTTGGCCGGACTCGTCGCCGAAGATGGACGTGATCGAACGGAATGCGTTTTTCATGAGTCTCTCCTGTGCTAGCGCACGGATGCAGGGATGTCGTCCGGCGGCGCCGGTACGTTGGGGGCGGCGACGGAGACCGTCGCGCTCGCGCCGGCGCCGTCGGGGATCGTACGGACGACGATCGTGAGGATCGCACCGCGGAAATACGCGGGAGCGGTCGGCAGCGTCGTCTCGTAGCGGCCCGTGGCGTCCGTCGAGATGATGCGGCGGCTCAGGAGCACCGTCGGAAGATCCTGCGAGAACCTTGCGTAGATCGCAGCTTCCAGCGGCCGCGTGGCTGCAGCGGTCCCGGTGATGCGCACCGCTTCCGCTCCGACCGCGCGCGTCGCGCTCACCGTGATGCCCGTCACCGGCGCCGTGCTCGGAGTCTGCGCCGTTACCGGCGCGCAAAGCGCAGCCACGGCGGCGAAGAATGCGATCGGGAACCGTGTGTCGACGTGCATCGTGGCCGCATCGTACATGGCTCCGGCACCGCTGAAAAGACGTTTCCGGCAGAATTGACGGTCTGTCCACGGTCTGTCAACGCACGGTCAACGCCGTCATCTGGCATACTGCGGACACGGGCTTTGCTCCCATTCAGGGGAGGAATCGTTTTGCACCATCGTCTTCGTTCGTTACTCGCGGCCTTGAGCGTGACGGCCGTCACTGCGCCCCCGTTCGCGGTCTCCGCCGACATGGCTGCAGCGGTGAATCTCCGCACGGGCGAATCGACCGTCATCGCCACGCCGCACCTGACGCGCGTCGCGGTCGGTGACGGAAAGATCGCCGGCGTGATGGCCGTCGGCAACACCGAGATCGTGGTCAGCGGCCGTTCGGTCGGGCGCACGACGCTGCTGGTGTGGACCGCTGACGGGCGGCGTATGTACGACGTCACGATCAGCGAACAGAGCCTCGACAGCCTCAAGCGGATGATGCAGCGAGCGATCACCGATCCCGACGTCCACATCGATGTCGTCGACCGCTCGATCGTCATCAACGGCGGGGTCGCGACCGGCGAGAGTCTCGTTCATCTCGGCGAAGTCGTCTCGCGGTTCGAACCGATCGCGGCGGCCGGCAAGTTCACCGTCGTCAACGCGGCGACGGTCGCGCGACCGCTTGGGCCGCTGCAGACCGAGCTCGCCGGATCGCCGGCGACCTCCGGCGTGCGCGTCGACCGCGACCTCAAGGGCAACCTGATCGTCAGCGGTCAGGTGCCGGATCGCTCGATGGCGGAGCACGTGCTGCAGCGCGTGCGGGCACTCGCCGGACCGTATCTCGCCATCGACGGCAAAGTTGTCGACCGGCTCGAGACGGCGACGATCAGTCAGGTCTCCGTCAAAGTCTACGTGATGGAAGTCGACGAGACCGCGCTACGGCAGCTCGGGGTGAACCTGCAGTCGGCGACGTTCCATCCCGACGGGACGTACACGCTCGGCGGGCCGCAGTTCCCGGTCGTCGAGTCGCCCGATATCGGCAACGGTCGCGCGCCGGGTCCGATCGCCGCCGGGCGCGCGCTCACCATCGGTGCGTTCTTCCGCTCGATCACGCTGGCGCCGACCGTCAACCTGATCCTGCAGAACGGGCACGGGCGGCTGCTCTCGTCGCCCGATCTGGTGACGATGCCCGGCAAGCAGGCCGACTTTCTGGTCGGCGGCCAGATCCCGATCCCGGTGGCGACCGGTCCGCAGCAGATCGCGATCCAGTACAAGGATTTCGGCGTGAAACTCGTCGTGACGCCGACGATCCTCGGCGAGAACAACGTCGAGACCGTGATCGCACCGGAGGTCTCCGATCTCGATTTCCAGGACGGCGTCTCGCTCAACGGCTTCCTCGTCCCTGCGCTCAAGACGAGCCGCCTGTCGACGGACGTCGTCACGCGCGCGGGCGAGTCGATCGTGATGGGCGGCCTGCTGCGGCACCAGGAGACGCGGTTCGTCGACAAGATCCCCGGGCTCGGCGATCTGCCGATCCTCGGCAAGCTCTTCCGATCGACGCGCTACCAGAACTCACAGACCGACGTCGTGTTCGTCATGACGCCGCAGATCCTGATCCGCTGAGAGACCGCCCGCCGGAAGGAGACGTCAGCGATGGATGCCGATTCGATGCGCACGTACCGGCCGCGCTCGGGAGAACGGGGACAGGTTCTGCCGCTCTTCGCCCTCGCGCTCGTCGTTCTCTTTGGGGCGGCGGCGCTCGCGGTCGACGTCGGCTACTGGCGGTATCAGCAGCGTCTCGCGCAGTCGGCGGCCGACAGCGCCGCGATTGCAGGCGCCGGTGAACTTGCGTACCCAGCCGCCGCCGACGTCGCCGCCGCGGCGGCGAGCGACGCGAGTGCGAACGGCTTCACCGACGATGGCGGCGCCAGCGTCGCCGTCACCGTCAACAACCCGCCGGCGGCTGGGGCGTACAGCGGCAACGCGCAAGGCGTCGAGGTGGTCATCCGAAAGAAGCTGCCGAGTTTCTTCAACGGCGTCTTCGGAATGCAGCAATGGATCAGCGTTCGTGCGGTCGCCCTCCTCAACACGAACGGCATCTACTGCATCTACGCGCTGGCGGGCGACATCGACTTGCGCGGCGGCGGCCGGGGCGGGATCACGGCGCCGACGTGTGGCCTCATCACCAACCAGGATCTGGTGGTCACCGGACAAGCCAACGTCGATGCGGTCACCATCGGGTACGTCGGGGATGGTCCGGGCGGTGGATCCTACCCGCTGGCGCAGCCGATGAAGAGCGTCCCGGTGAGCGACCCGTGTCAGACGATCGCCGGCTGCGCGTATCTCGCCGACCTGACGCTGAATCACCCCGGCATCCTCCATAGCGGCTGTCAGCCGTTCCCGGCCGCGAACCCGCTCCCGCCGGGCGAGTACTGCGTCCCGCTCAGCGGCTCGCTGACGCTCTCGCCGGGGCTGTTCGTCCTCGACCAAGGGATGACGAGCGGCGACATCACCGGCAGCGGCGTCACGATCTACAACGGCGGCACCGGCGGCTTGACATACAACGGTAACGTCAACGTGATCCTGTCGGCGCCGACCACCGGCCCGACGGCCGGGATGGTGTATTACCAGGCTCCCGGCAATACCGGCAGCTTCACCAAGAACGGCGCGGCCGGCACGGTCGACCTCACCGGCGGATTCTACGCGCCGTCGTGCGACTTCACGTTCAACGGACAACTTCCGTCGGTCACGCTGCTCGTCGCCAAGTCGATCCGCATGAACGGCGGCGGCATCACCGTTCCCGCGTCGGGCGGCCTGCAGCGCACCGGCCACGGCACGCTGGCGGAATGATGACCGCGCAGGGGCTCCGCCGGCTGGCGCGCGCGGACTCCGGATCCGCGATCGCGGAGCTGGCGGTCATCGCGCCGCTCCTGGTGCTCCTCTTGATCGGCCTGATCGAAGTGGGCCGCTTCGCGCAGTACAGCATTGTGGTCGCCAACGCCGCGCGGTCGGGCGCTCAGTACGGCGCGCAGAACCTGGGGACCGCCGCGGACCTGACCGGCATGGCGGCGGCGGCGCGGAACGACGCGCAGAACATCACGGGGCTCAGCGCGACCGCCGTCCAGTTCTGCCGCTGCGCGGACGGCACGTCGTCGACGTGCTTGCCGACCGATTGCGGCACCAGTCACCGGCTGGTGTTCGTCCAGGTCGACGCGACCGGAACCTTTACGTCGATCCTGCATTTCCCGGCCGTGCCGGCGAGCCAGACGATCACCAGCCGCGCGACGATGCGCGTCGCGCAATGAGCGCGCGCGAGCGGGGAAACGCGCTGGTGGAGTTCGCCCTCGTGAGCGCGGCCACGCTGACGCTGATGCTCGGCATCATCGACTTCGGGCGCGCACTCTACACCTATCATCTGGTCGCCAACGCGGCGCGGTCGGGGACGCGCTATGCGATGGTGCGAGGCTCCACGTGTACGGTCTCCGGCTGCCCGGCGACGACGGACACGATCCAGACGTACGTGCGCGGACTCGCGCCGGGGATCGACCCGAACTCCTTGGCCGTGACGACGACCTGGACGAGCTCCGGCGGTTGCAGCGATCCCGCGAATCAGGGGCCGGGCTGCATCGTCGCGGTGCAGGCGTCGTACCCGTTCCGGTTCATCATCCCGGTGCTGCCCAACTTCACGATGACGATGTCGAGCACGTCGCAGATCGTGATCGCGCAGTAAAGGTGGGAGCGAACGTGCGTTGGACGTGGTTCATCGCCCCGGCGCTGCTGGCGGTGATGATCGCGCTCAACCCGCCCGCCGGCCAGACGTATCTCATGGGGGACTTCCGCGCGTTCTACTGCGCCGGAAGCGCGATCGCGCACGGCGCAAATCCGTACCTCGAAGAGCCGCTGCGCAGCTGTGAGGCGACGGCGGGACCGCCCGCGGAACCGGCGTTCCTGCGGCCGGTCGCGCTCCCCGCGCCGCTGCCGCCGTATGCGCTGCTGCTGTTCGTCCCGTTCGCGCTGCTGCCGTTCCCGCTCGCCGCGCTGTGCTACGGTGCGCTGATGATCGCGTCGATGACGCTCGCGGTCGCGCTGCTGCAGCGCGTCACCGGCGCTTCGAGCGCGATGCTGAATCTTTCGCTGGCGGCGATCACCGCGACGGTGACGTACTACGTCGGCCAGCCGATGCCGTTCGTCTTCGCCGCGCTAGGCGGCGCCGCGCTGCTCGCCCGTCGCGGGCATTGGATCGCGGCGTCGGCCTGCGTCGCGCTGGCGAGCATCGAACCGCACGTCGCGCTCGCCGCGATCGTCGGAATGCTGGCGGCCGTTCCGCGCACGCGCCTCCCGCTGCTGCTGTGCGGGGCCGGCCTGGCCCTCGCGAGCGCCGGCGCGGTCGGCCTGCCGGCGTTCATCGCATACGTGCGCGACGTCGTACCCGCGCATGCGCTCGCCAATGCCTACGAGTGGCAGTTCAGCCTGACCTCGCTCCTCACGTCGCTCGGCGTGTCGATCTCGGCGGCGGTGCGCTGGGGCGAGGTGGAGTTCGCGGCGATGCTGGTCCTCGGGGTCGTCGTCGCGAACCGGCTTCGGGCTCTGACCGGCGACGCGGCGGTCATGGTGATCGTGCCGCCGGCGTTCGCCGTGTTCGGCGGCGTGCACGTGCACTTCCAGCAGATCGCGGTCGCGTTTCCGGCGATCCTCTACGTCGCGGTGCGCGATCCGCGGGTGCGAGCGCCGGCGATCGCCGGCCTGGCGCTCGCCATGATCCCCTGGAACGTGATGGGATCGAGCGTGCTGGCCGGGTTCGCGCCGCTGCTCGCCGGCGGGCTCGGCGGCCTGACGCTCGGGCGCCGCGCCGGGATCGTTTTCGCCATCGGCGCCGCGGGCGTCGTGTGCTCGGTCGTCGTGCTGGCGGCGCTGGGACTCGGTCCCGCGCCCGTGCACTTCGTACCGCACGTGTACCCTCCGGACGCGCTGGCAGAGTTGAGCTGGGGCGAATTCTCGCGCGCGGCGCTGATGCGGCCCTCTGCGATGATGCAGTGGCTGCGCCTGCCGACCTTCGCCGGCCTCGCGTGCGGCTTGGTCGCGATCGCGGCGGTCGCATACGGTGACGCGCTGCGCCGCGTGCGCGCGCCTCTCGCCGCCCTTCCCGTGGGCAGCGCACCGTGAACACCGGTCCGGCCCGCGGGCGCATCCGGCCCGCGGCGCTGTTGCCGTGGGCGTGCTGCGTGCTCGTCGTCGGCTGGTTCGCCGCGCTGGCCCTGCGTTTGCCGCGCGGTGACGGCGATCTGCTCTGGCAGCGCTGGCTCGGCGAACGCGTGCTGCACGAGCACGCGATCCCGCGGGCGCTCGGTCCGGAGACGTTCGCCGCGGACGGGGCTCCGTGGACGCCGCACGAGTGGCTGTTCTCGACCGCATTGGCGTGGACGAGCGCGCGCGGCGCGAGCTGGGCCGTACCGCTGCTGTGCGCGCTAGCGTTCGGCGTCGTCCTCGCCACGGTCGTGCTGCGCGCTCGCCGGCGCGGCGTCTCCGACGCGAGTGCGTCGGTCGCCGTGCTGCTGTGCGCGCTCGCGGCGATGCAGTCGTTCGGCGCGCGCGCTCAGGTGCTGGGCTGGGCCTGTCTCGCGAGCGTCACGTGGCTGCTCGAACTCGAAGGCCCCGGGGCCTGGGCCGCCGTTCCGGTCACCGTCGTCTGGGCGAACCTGCACGCGAGCGCGTTCCTGGCGCCGGTTCTCGCCGCGCTGTTCGCGCTCGGGGCGGCGCTGCGCGAACGCGCGTGGTCGGCGGCGGTGCGCCGCAGCACCGCCCTCGCGATCGCCTGTGCCGCTGCGACGCTGGCGACGCCGTTCGGGCTCGACTTGGCGCGGTACGCCGCGGCCCTGCTCACGAGCCCGATCCGCGCGTCGATCAGCGAGTGGGGCGCGACCAGCGCGGGCAACCCGGCGTTCGTCGCCGGAGCGCTGCCGATCGTGCTGCTGCTGGCGGTGTTCGGCGCGCGCACGCCGCTGCGCGACCGACTCGTCGCGGTCGCGTTCGCCGTGCTGTTGTTCGGGGCGGTCAGGAACGTCCCGGTGTTCGCGATCGTCGCCGCGCCGATCGCACTCGCGGCGATCCCACGCAGCCGAGCGCGTGCACCGGTGGCGGCGCGCGGGACCGGCGCGTTTGCATGGGCGACGCTGGCCGCAACCGTCGTGTGCGGCGCCGCCGTGAGCGGCGCGACGTGGCGCTATGCTCCGTTCGCGGGCGAGGGCCTCCCGCTGGGCACCGCGCGAGTGCTGCTCGCCGAGTCGAGGACGCCGCCGCGCGTGTTCTGCGAGGACTTCGCGTGGTGCAGCGTCTTTCTGAACGAGCCGGTACGGTTCTTCATGGACGGCCGCTGCGATCCGTATCCTGCGCGCGTGTGGCGCGAGTACCGGGAGGTCATCGACGGCAACCGCGGCTGGGCGTCGATTCTCGACGCCGAGCGGATCGATGCCGTGCTCGTGCGCCGGAACGGCGCGCTCGACAGCTTGCTCGCCGAACGGGGCGGCACGTGGCGGCGCATCGCGACCGACCGCGTCTCCGAGCTCTACGTACGCCCGCCCGTGCTCGCCGAAGCGCTGCGATGACGGAGCCGCGAGGCGCGCTGCTCCCGCTGACCTCGTTGCGGTTCGTTGCGGCGCTCCTCGTCTTCTCGTGGCACTGTGTTCCGACGCGCCGCATCTCGGTGATGTTCTCGTTCGGCTACCTCGGCGTCGCATTCTTCTTTCTGCTCTCCGGCTTCATCCTGACGTATAGCTACCACGGCAGCTTCCGCGGTCGTCTTCGGGCCGGCGCGGTCCGCGCGTTCTATGCCGCGCGGATCGCGCGGATCTATCCGCTCCACCTCGCGACGATGCCGCTTGCGATCGCGGGCCTCGTCGCGCTCGGGACGAGCCCGCTCTGGAACGGTGCCGGCGCGCCGACGCGGCTGCAGGCGATCGCCGCGCAAGCAGCGCTCGTCCAGAGTTGGATACCGGTCGGGCCGATCTACTTCGGTGCGAACGGGCCGGCGTGGAGCATCTCGGTCGAAGCGTTCTTCTATGCCGCGTTCCCGCTGCTGGCGTACGGCTTGCTGCGCGCGTTTCGTGCGGTGCCCCCGCATCGCGTGCTCCTGTGCGCCGCCGCGTTGTGGTTCGTCCAGCTCGCGGTGCTCTGGCCGCAGGAGGCGGCGGTCGACGACTGGCGGTGGTACGTGTTTCCGCCCAGCCGCCTGGTCGAGTTCGTGGTCGGGATGATGCTCGGAATCGCGTTCGTTCACAGCGACGCACGCAAGCGCTGGCCGCTGCGGGCGACGAGCCTGGAGATCCTCGCGCTCGCGGCGGTGTGCCTGCTGGTGTACGTCTCCCCGTTCGTCCCCCTCTCCGTGCGCTTCTCGGCGTGGGTGATGCCGGCATGGGCGGCGGTCATCTTCGTGTTCGCGCGCCAGGGCGGTGCGCTCTCGCGCGTCTTGTCGCATCCCGTGCCGGTGCGGCTTGGTGAGATCAGCTTCGCGTTCTATCTCTGCCACCTTGCGGTCGTCATGGTCGCCGAGCGCGCCGGCTGGGATCGCCCGTTCGTGCTGCCGCTTGCGTTCGGTGCGACGCTCGCACTGAGCTTCGCACTCTACCACGGCGTCGAGCAGCCGATGCGGCGGCGCGTACGCGAGTTGCTGCTGCGCAACCCGTCGCAGAAACGCGCGCGCGCCGCCTATCCGCTGGCGGCCGAGACGTGATGCTGCGCGCGGTGCTGTGGGTGTGGTCCATTGCCTTCGCGGCGCTGATCCTGAGCGCCGCGCCGTGGTCGATCGCGCATCACGGCGGCGACTGGCAAGTGTTCGTCGCGGCTGGTTCGCTGGTGGGGAGCCATGCGTTGCTCGATCCACCGCAGGCGTGGCAAGCGTTCTTCTACCTCCCGGGCGCCGCGTGGGCGATGGTCCCGTTCGTCGCGGTGCCGCTCGCCGCGAGCTTCGTGGTGAACATCGTGGTGATGCTCGGGTGCGCGGCGACGGCGGGGGTCGTCGCGTCGCGCACCTACGCGCTGCCGCGCGCGACGTCGGTCGCGACGTTCGTGCTGTGGCCGCCGGTCGTGTATGCTGCCGGGATCATCGGCCAGAATGCGCCGTTCGGTTTGCTGCTGGCGCAGCTGTCGATCGCCGGGATGGCCACGCGCTCCGTCGCGCTGACCGCGGTGCCGATCGGCTTTCTGCTCTACAAGCCGACGTACGCGCTGCCGTTCATCGGCCTGCTGGTGCTCCGCGGACGACTGCGCGAGCTCGGCGTCGTGGGCGCGATCGCGCTCGGATGGTTCCTGCTCGGTGTGCCCGCGGCGGGCGGCGACTGGGCGTGGCCGGCGGCCTGGCTGCGGCTCATCGCGCGGTTCGCAAGCGGCGATCTGGGCGTGAACGGTGCGTTCGCGATCGGCCTCCCGGGACAGCTCGCGCGGGCGGGTCTCGGCAGCGCGGTCACCATCGCGATCGTCGTGCTCGCGGCCGCCGCCGTCGCGGTCGCGCTGCGGCGAGCGACGGCGGTCGAGGCGGGCAGCGCCGCCTGCCTGGCCGGCCTCGCGCTGAGCCCGCATGCGTGGGCGTACGACGCCGTGCTCGCGCTCCCGATGATCGGCTTCACCGCGGCCGCGCTCGCCGAACCGTACCGCACGCGGCTGCTGTTCGGGCTCGCCCTCGTGGCACCACTGTTGTTCCTCTCGCCGCTCCTGCGCTTCGATCCGCTGACGGTGATCGTCGTCGGCGGCACCTGCGCATGGCTCGTCGTGCGGCTGCTCCCCGGCGCGGCAGGTTTCGTCGACGCGCCCGCGTTCCGGCGGTATAGCCGCGAGCTCCGGCGTTCTGAGTACCGGCTCGAAGAGACCGCGCGGCCGCTCCGGCGGGCGCGCGTCTGACGGCCGTTACACCTGTTCGACGGCGCGGATCTCGGGGACGTCCTCGCGGACGACGGCTTCGATGCCGCCTTTGAGCGTCGCGTTGGACGCGGGGCAGCCGCCGCACGCGCCGATCATCTGCACGTACGCGACGCCGTCTTCGACCTTGATCAGCCAGACGTCGCCACCGTCGCGGCGGATCGCCGGCCGGATACGGTCGAGCGCCGCCTCGATGCGCTCTTCGACCGTCGCCGTCGCCATGACTATTGTCCGAACTCCTTCATCAGGTCGTGCATCCGTCCGGCCATCGCGAGCGCGTCGTCCCATTTGCGCTGCCACATGTTGCGGCCGAAGATGAGGCCGACGCAGCCGGATTCCATCGCCAACCGCGCCTTGTGCAGGGTGTCGTCGTCGCTGAGCTTCGAGCCGCCGGAGACGAGCACCAGCGTGCGTCCCGCCGACTTCACGACTTTGCGGAGACCCTCGAGCTCGGGCATCGCCAGGCCGTTGTACGGTTTGGGAGATGCGGCCGCGGCTTCTTCGGAGTGCGGCACGTTGAGCTTGACGATGTCGGCGCCGATCTCGCACGCGACGCGCGCCGCGTAGTCGACCGCATAGAGCGAGTCCTGGCCGCCTTTCGCCTTCACCGCTGAGCCGCGCGGATACGCCCAAGTGATCAGCGGCATACCGTACTTCTCGCAGTCGCGGCGCACGTCGTTGGCCTGCTGTAGGTCGCGGTCTTGGGCGGGCGAGCCGACGTAGATCGTGTAGCCGACGGCGCTCGCACCGAGCCGCACCGCGTCCTCGACGCTCGAGGTCAGCGGGCTGAACGACGCGTCGTCGGGCGGAACGTTCGTTTTCCCGTTCACCTTGAGCACGAGCGGAACACGTCCGGCGTACTGCTTGTGGTACTTCTCGGCGAGGCCGATGTGATAGGCGATCCCGGAGAAGTTTCCCGCGACCGCGAGCCGCAGGACCCAGTCGGTGTCGAGCGCGTCGGGGTTGTCGAAGAAGTCGATCGGCCCGTGCTCGAGGCCCTGGTCGATCGGCAGCAGCATCAGGGTCCCGTTGCCCGGGCCGTGGCCGTACATCATGGTGGAGAGGCGGGCGCGCTTGCCGGTCGAGAGGTTGAGGTCCTCGAACGTGGGCCGGCGAATCGAAGCAAGCATCCTGTCGGTTCCCCTTGGCGTTGATTGGGTCGGCCCGTCGCCCTTCGACAAGCTCAGGACCGGGACCATTGTGCGCCGCGAAGAGCGCCGCGCGCAACGACGCCGGTCGGCGGGCCGCTCAGCGTGCGGCGAGGAGCGCGTAGAGTGCGGCGAGCCCGGTGACGAGCGTCGCGTAGAAGATCACGCCCCAGAACGCCATCGAGGCCGGGCGCGGGTCGCCGCTCGCGCGCCGGACCAGCATGAACGCTGCTACGGCGGCCGGGGCCAGCGTGAGGATCGCCGGCCCCGCCTGCATGCGCAGGGCCGTGCCGCCGGCTGTCGCCCCGGCGACGATCACGGCCAGCGATGTCAGCTGCCACGCGCGAGCCGGCCCCCAAGCGACGACCAAGGTGCGCTTCCCGGCGGCGGCGTCGCTCGCCGCGTCGGGCAGTTCGACGCAGAGCATCATCGCGAACATCGCGGCCGCCGGCGCGAACACGGCGGTCAGGATCGGGTCGTCGATGCGTCCGGCGAACGCCGCGTAGCCGGCGAATGGTACCAGCACCGCCACGATGAGCGCGGTGTCGAGCTCGCCCAAGCTGCGCGCCGCGAATCGCACCGGCGGCGCCGAGTAGCACCAGGCGAGGACGAGGATCGCGACGCCGAGGAACGCGACCGTTGCATTTCCGGCGAGCGCGAAACGGGCGCTCGCGGCGAGGCCGAGCGCAGCGCAGACCAATGCCGCGATCAGCGCGACGCGTCCCGCCAGGTCGCCGGCGACGAGCACGCCGCTGCCGCCTGTCCATGCGGTGCGCCGGCCGCCGGCGTCGCACCCACGATCGAAATACTCGTTCGAATAGTGAGCCATCAAGTGAAAAGCGGTGACGAGCCCCTGCGCCCAGGCGTAGGTCGCAAGGTCGAGCCGTCGTCCCGACCACGCCGCCACCGCGGCGCCGAGCGCGATCCCCGCGAAGCCGCCGTACAGAAAAACCGGGCGCGTGAGCCTGACGAACGCCCAAAATTGCGACACCCGTCGTATTTGCGACCGGACCTTGCCATGTCATCCTGAGCTTGTCGAAGGGCGCCGCGTCCCGCACGACGTACGCGAGCGGCTCGTATGGGAAACGAGACGGTCGGATTCATCGGCGTGGGCGTGATGGGCGAGCCGATGGCGGCGGCGCTGCTGCGCGCCGGCTTCGCACTCACCGTGTGCGGGCATCGCAATCGCGAACCGGTCGAGCGCCTCGTCGCGCTCGGCGCACGGGACGGCGGTGATCCGGCCGGCGTCGCGCGAGACAGCACGTGCGTCATCACCTGCGTGCCGGACGCACCGCAGGTCGATGAGACGCTCTTCGGCCAGCTCGGTGCGACGCACGGCGCGAAGCCCGGGACGCTGTTCATCGACATGTCGACGATCTCGCCGGTGGCGACGCGCGAGTTCGACCGGCGTCTGCGCGCGGGTGGTTTCCGTTTCGTCGACGCTCCGGTCTCCGGCGGCTCGGCGCGAGCGAAAACGGGGACGCTCACCATCATCGTCGGCGCGTCCGACGAGGACTTCCCCGCCGCCGAGCCGGTGCTGCGCGCGATGGGGACGCCGAACCACGTCGGCGGCGTCGGGATGGGCGAGGTCGTCAAGCTCGTCAACCAGATCCTCATCTCGAACACGATGATCGCCAACATCGAAGCGCTGACGTTCGCCGCGAAAGCCGGGGCCGACATCGACGCCACGCTGGCGGTGATCGGAACCGCGACCGGCTCGAACTACCTGCTTCAGAACTGGCTCCCGCAGAGCTGGCTGGCGGGTTCGCACAAGCCCGGCTTCATGCTCGACCTGCTGCGCAAGGATCTCGCCGCCGCGCTCGACTCCGCCCGCGCGATCGGCGTCCCGATGCCGGCCTCCTCGCTCGCGTACCAGCTCTATACCGCGAGCTCGGGCGAGGGTCACGGCCGCGACGACTACACGTCGGTCGCGCAGTTCTACGAACGCGCCGCGGGCGTGCGCGTGCGAAAGAAAGCCTGACCCCATGCCGTTCGGGGCGATCGACGTCGGAACGAACTCGATCCACCTGATCGTCGTCGAGCTCGACTCCGCCTTCGATACCTCGCGCGTTGTCTACAAGGCACGCGAGATGGTACGGCTCGGCAGCGAGGACGCGCTCGAGAGCGGATCCGGCTCTCGCGCGGGCACCACAAGCACGCGGCCTATTTGATCCGCAACACGCCGCTGGACGGCTGGCGCGACGACGAGCGCGAGCTGGTCGCGCAGATCGCGCGCTACTACCGCAAGGCGATGCCGAAACCGTCGCACCCGGAATACGCCGCGCTCGCGCCGGGGGACCGCCGGCGCGTCGACGTCCTGGCCGCGCTGCTGCGGATCGCCGACGGCCTCGACATCCGCCACCTCGGGGTCGTCACCGACGTCGGCGCGGCCCCCGAGGGAGGGATCGTGATCGTCTCGGCGCAGGCCGACGGCGACGCCTCGGGCGAAGTCGACGCTGCAATGGAGAAAGCCGATCTCTTCGAACGGACCTTCGGCCTGCGCGCCGTGTTCGACGTGGTCGACGCCTCCGGCTCCGCGCAGGCGCAGGGTGACCGCGCGTGACGGCGTCCGGGACCAAGAAGAAGATCCTCCTCGTCGACGACGAGGCGGCGATCGTGCACTCGCTGCGCTACAACCTCGAGAAGAACGGTTATGCCGTGACGACCGCCGGTGACGGCCGCACCGCCGTGACGCTTGCGCAGACGGAGCATCCCGATCTCGTGGTCCTCGACATCATGCTGCCGCTCCTCGACGGGATCGAGGCCTGCAAGGAGATTCGCAAGAGCTCGAGCGTCCCGATCATCATGCTGACCGCGAAGGACCAGGAGTTCGACAAGGTTCTGGCCCTCGAGCTCGGCGCCGACGACTACGTGACGAAGCCGTTCTCGCTCGGCGAGATCATGGCGCGCATCAAGGCGCGCCTGCGCCGCGTCGAGGTCGACGCCGACGAGCGCGACGACTCGATCACGGCCGGCGAGATCACCATCGACCCGTCGCGGCAGCGGCTCGTCGTGCGCGGGCGCGAGGTCGCGCTGGCACCGAAGGAGTTCCGGCTGCTGCACGTGCTGATGGAGCACCGCGGCCGCATCGTAACGCGGCAGATGCTCCTCGAGAAGGTGTGGGGGTACGACTTCGAGGGCGAGCACCAAACGATCAGCGTGCACGTGCGCTGGCTGCGCGAGAAGATCGAGGTCGACGCCAACAACCCCCGCCACATCATCACCGTCCGTAGCCGCGGCTACATGTTTCGCGAGTAGACGGACACGGCCGATCCGCTCTCCGCATCGCTCGGTGCGCTTGCCGGAATCATCGCGACGTACGCGGCGCTGCGAGCGTCGCGGGCGCGGCGCGGCGCCGCCGCGGACGAACTCCCCGCGCCCGTCGCGACCGATGGCGGCCACGCTGCGCGGCTGGTCGACGCGCTTCCGTTCGCCGCCTTCACGGTCGATGCGCGCGGACGCGTCCGCGTATTCAATGCCGCGGCGTGCGAGCTGTTCGGAGTGGACCGTGCGCGGGCGATCGGCCGCGCGCTGATCGAAGTCGTTCCGTCGGTCGACCTCGAGCGGATGGTGCAGGCGGCGCTCGGCGGGGAGACCCGCACCGGCGACGTCGCGTTCGGCGCCGGTGGGCGCGAGCGGTACTACGGCGTGACCGCGCAGCCGTACGACGAGGGCGCCATGGCGATCGCCGCCGACCGCACCGCGTTGCTCGCCGCAGAGAAGATGCGCAGCGACTTCATCGGCAACGTCTCGCACGAGCTGCGCACGCCGCTCTCCGCGATGAAGCTGATGCTCGAAACGGTGCTGATTTCCGAGGACGACGAGGAGGCGCGCGCGCTGTTCTTGCCGCAGGTGCAGAACGAGGTGGAGCGGATGATCCGCCTCGTCGAGGACCTGCTCGAGCTCGCGCGCTCGGAGTCCGCAATCGTTCCGCTGAGGCAGGAGCGCTTCGACCTTCGCGACGTCGCGATGTCGACGGTGAACACGTTTGGGCGCCGGGCCGCAGGGCTTGACATCGCGTTGCAGCTCGACGCGCCGCAAGCGGTCGAGGTCAACGCCGACCGCGGTGAGCTGGCGCAAGTCGTCGTCAACCTCGTCGACAACGCCCTGCGGCACACCCCGGGCGGCGGAGCGGTCGTCGTCGACGTTCGCCGGGACGAGGCCGATGCGGTTCTCAGCGTGCGCGACACGGGCACCGGCATTCCGTTCACGGACCTGCCGCGGGTCTTCGAGCGGTTCTACGTCGTCGACCGGTCGCGGTCGCGCGAAGCCGGCGGAACCGGGCTGGGTCTGGCGATCGCGAAGCATCTGGTCGAGGCGCACGGCGGATCGCTCACCGCCGAGTCCTTGTACGGACGAGGCGCGACGTTCACGATGCGCATCCCGGCCGCCGCCGTCGCCGAGCTGTGACCCCGAACATTAAGAGTCGTTAAGGTACATTTAAACTTCGCTTAGGCCGCCTCTGACACGATGGGCCCACATGAGCACAAGAATGACTCGCCGCGCGTGCGCGGCTTTGATCGCGGGCTTCGTCGGATCGGCCGGGCTTGCCAGCCTGCCGGCCCTTGCCGCGACGCAGCTGACCGGGGCCGGATCGAGCTTCGTCTACCCGTTCTTCTCGAAGGCGTTCTACACGTACTCGCAAGCGCACAACGACGTCACCGTGAACTATCAGTCCATCGGCAGTGGCGGCGGCATCCAACAGTTCACCGCCAAGACCGTCGACTTCGGTGCTTCGGACGTTCCGATGAACGCCGACGAGCTGAAGCGCGCGAGCGGCGCCGTCGTCCAGGTCCC
Source organism: Vulcanimicrobiota bacterium (assembly GCA_003168375.1). Taxonomy (GTDB): domain Bacteria; phylum Vulcanimicrobiota; class Vulcanimicrobiia; order Vulcanimicrobiales; family Vulcanimicrobiaceae; genus Vulcanimicrobium; species Vulcanimicrobium winogradskyi. Next base: position 105,488 of record PMSI01000004.1, on the reverse strand, counting down.
GGTGGCGTTGGGCGGTATCGCGGTCACCTACAACCTGCCGGTTACGGTGCCGGGTGGGCTCAAGCTCACGCGCGAGGCGATCGTCGACATCTACCTCGGCAAGATCACGCACTGGAACGATCCGGTCCTCGAAAAGCTGAATCCTCGGGCTGGGCTTCCGAACCTTCCGATCGTTACCGTACACCGGTCCGACGGATCCGGCACGACCTACATCTTCACTGATTTCTTGAGCAGCGTCTCGAAGGACTGGAAGGACAAGGTCGGGACGGGCAAGAGCGTGCAGTGGCCGGGTTCGAACACGGTCGGCGGTAAGGGTAACGAGGGCGTTGCCGGTCAGGTGCGCCAGACGACGGGCGGGATCGGCTACGTCGAGCTTGCCTATGCGATGGAGAACAAGCTGTCGACCGCACAGCTCGAGAACAAAGCGGGTAAGTGGGTCTTCTGCACGGCGTCGACCGTCCAGGCAGCCGCGTCCACGAAGCCATCCGTCTCAGCAACCGACTTTTCAATCGTCGATCGTGCCGGCGCCAACTCGTATCCGATCTCCGGCTACACCTGGGCCTTCGTCTACGAGAATCCCACCGACAAGGCGCGGGCGAAGCTCGTTCGCGACGTTCTCACCTGGGTCACCGGCGACGACGCTCAGAAAATCGCCGCTTCGTTGAACTACGTGGCACTCCCCGGGACGGTGCAGGACACAGCGAAGAAGGCCCTCGCTGAAGTAAAGGTCTAATATCGCGGCTGCCCGAGGTCTGGACCCGATGCCCCTCGTGCGCGCCGCCGCGCGAGGGGCTCTCGCAATTGCCACGTCAGCAGGCGCATTCGTTCGTTCATGAGTACTGAGCTCGACTCACCTCGAACCCTCACGGCGGCGCGTGGCCGCGCGGCCCAACGCGGCCTGACGACGCGCCAGGCCGTCTCCGATCGCGCATTTCGGGTCGCCCTGCTCGGGGCGACATTGCTTTTTGTGGCGCTCATCGCCGGGCTGTTCGTCGAGCTCGTCCACGGTTCGTGGGAGTCGATCGTTACGTTCGGGGCAGGGTTCCTGTGGAGCTCCGAGTGGAACCCGGTCACGAATCATTTCGGAGCCCTGCCGTTCATCTACGGAACCGTGGTGAGCTCGGCAATTGCGATCGTCATCGCGGGCGTCGTCGGGATATCGGCCGCCGTTTTTCTCGCCGAGTTCGCGCCTGCCGTCGTCGCGCGCCCGGTGAGCTTTTTCATCGAGCTGCTCGCCGCCGTGCCGAGCGTCGTGTTCGGCTTGTGGGGTTTGTTCGTGCTGGCGCCGATCTTGAGCCAGACCGTCGAGCCGTTCCTACAGCGCTATCTTGGGTTCTTGCCGCTCTTTTCCGGACCGATCTACGGCGTCGGTCTGTTCACGGCCGGGTTGCTCCTGGCGTTGATGATCGTGCCGACCGTCGCTGCGATCGCGCGCGATTTGATCCAGGCGGTGCCCAACGAGCTGCGCGAAGCGTCGATCGCGCTTGGTGCGACGCGCTGGGAAACCGCGACGCGTGTCGTGCTGCCGTCGGCCCGAGCGGGAATCGTCGGTGCCTGCGTCTTAGCGCTGGGACGCGCGCTCGGCGAGACGATCGCCGCGACGATGGTGATCGGTAATCGGCCCGCGATCTCAGCCTCGCTTTTCGCGCCCGGATACACGCTGTCGAGCGTGATCGCGAACGAGTTTACCGAGGCGACGTCGTCGATCTACCTCAGCGCGCTGCTCGAGCTCGGCCTGATCCTCTTCGTCGTAAGCGTCGTCGTCAACGGCGGCGCGCGTGTTCTCATGTGGTCGATGCTGCGTTCACTGGGGCGCCGCCCATGATCGCAGGTTCGCGGCTCGCGGCGTCGCGGCGCGTGAGCGGGATCGCCGGCGTCGTACTGACCGGCTTCTGCTCGGCCCTTGCCGCCGGGCTTCTGATCGTGATCCTCGGATACGTCGTCGTACAGGGATGGAGCGCGATCAATCCGGCGTTCGTGACCCAGTTGCCGCATCCGGTGGGCGTGTCGGGCGGAGGCGTCGCGAACGGCATCGTCGGGACGCTGATCATCGTCGCGCTCGCAACGCTGATGGCCGTACCCGTCGGTGTCCTGACCGGGCTCTATCTTGCCATCTACGGCCGCGGACTTCCGGCCGAATGCGTGCGCTTTCTCGCCGAAGTACTGTCGGGTGTGCCGAGCATCGCAATCGGTCTTTTCGCGTACACCATCCTGGTTCAGCCGTTCAGGCACTTCTCCGGGTTGTCTGCCGCGTTCGCGTTCGCGGTGTTGATGCTGCCCTTGATGATCAGGACGTCCGAAGAGGCGATCCGCGGCGTGCCGACGGCGATTCGCGAAGGTGCCCTGGCGCTCGGACTTCCCGACTACGGCGGGGTGATCCACGTCGTTCTGCCGGCAGCCCGACCGCTGATCGTTACGGGCTTGCTGCTCGCCATCGCGCGCGTGACCGGTGAGACCGCTCCGCTGCTGTTCACGGCGTTCGGCAGTCAGTTCTGGGAGGTCAATCCGGGGAATCCGATGGCGGCCCTGGCGATGCAGATCTTTACGTACGCGATTTCCCCGTACGACGATTGGCACCGGCAAGCGTGGGGCGGAGCGCTGCTGCTCATTCTCGCCGTGCTCGTTCTGAACATCGGGGCGCGCTGGGCGCTGCGCGGCCGGACGAAGAGGTCCTGATCCATGCAGACGACCGTCGTCGCGGCGGAGAATAGCGTCCCCGTGGAAGACGAAGCCGACGTAGCACTGTGCGCTCGGTCCATCAGCGCGTGGTACGGGACGAAGCTGGCCATTCGCGACGTCAGCCTCGATTTCAGACGGCATTCCATCTCGGCGTTGATGGGGCCGTCCGGCTGCGGGAAGACGACCTTCCTACGGTGCCTCAATCGCATCCACGAGTCGGCGCTGGGGGCGAGCACGACGGGCGAGGTCCTGCTCGACGGCACGAACATCTACGATCCCGGCGTGAACCCGGTCGTCACGCGCCGCCGCATCGGGATGGTCTTTCAGCGGCCGAATCCGTTCCCCACCATGTCGATCTTCGAGAACGTGGTCTCCGGTCCGCGCTATACCGGCTTGAGCCGTAATCCTCGTGAGCTGAAGGACCTGGCCGAAGAGGCGCTGAGGCAAGCCGCGCTGTTCGACGAGGTCAAAGACAAACTCGACGACCCCGCGCTCTCGCTGTCGGGTGGCCAGCAGCAGCGGTTGTGCATCGCGCGGGCGCTTGCCGTGCAGCCCGAAGTACTCCTGATGGACGAGCCGACGTCGGCCCTCGATCCGCTGTCGACGCTGAAGATCGAGGAGCTCATGGAGCAACTCGCGACGAACTACACCGTCGTGATCGTCACCCACAACTTGCAGCAGGCGGCGCGTGTTTCGAACTTCGCCGCGTTCATGCTCGGCGACGCCGATCGGGTGGGCAGCGTCATCGAATACGCACCGACGCAGCAGATTTTCACGCATCCCAACGACCGGCGCACCGAAGACTACATCACCGGACGATTCGGATGATTCAGCGCGCGATCGACGGCCGAGTGACGTCCGCGGCCACTGCAGTAAAGGTCCGAGTCAGCCATCTCGACGTGTACTACGGTTCGAATCATGCGGTCCGCGACGCCTCCCTCGACATCGAGGAAAACCAGGTCACGGCGCTGATCGGTCCGTCAGGCTGCGGTAAATCGACGTTCATTCGCGCCATCAACCGCCTGCACGATCTGACGCCGTCGGCGCGCGTCTCCGGAAAGGTCGAGCTGGACGACGTCGACATCTATTCGCGCGGCGTGGATCCCATCGTGATGCGGCGCCGCGTCGGCATGGTGTTCCAGCGCCCGAACCCGTTCCCGATGTCGATCTACGACAATGTTGCCTACGGACCGCGTGTGAACGGCGAACGGGACGCATCGCGAATTGCGGGATTGGTCGAGGACAGCCTTCGGCACGCGGCGCTCTGGGACGAGGTGAAGGACCGTCTGTCGGAGTCGGGCGTCGCCCTCTCGGGTGGCCAGCAGCAGCGACTCTGCATCGCGCGCGTCCTCTCGCTGCGGCCCGAGGTTATCTTGATGGACGAACCCGCGTCGGCGCTCGACCCGATCGCGACGGTCAAAATCGAGGAGCTGATCGCCGAGCTGCGCGAGCGCTATACCGTTGTGATCGTGACCCACTCGATGGCGCAAGCCGGCCGCGTCTCCGATCGAACCGCGTTTTTCTTGAACGGTTCGATCGTCGAGGCGGGCCCGACGAACCAGATATTCACCAGACCGAAGGACCGGCGGACCGAGGACTACATCACCGGCCGCTTCGGCTGAGGACGCACGGTGCCTCAAGCTTAGCGCGACTCCGGCCGATAACTGGTTCACGCCGCTTTCGAGCGGCGCGCCCCCGGAGTGGTGCCCCATGAAGGTGTTTCCCGTTCCGCGCTTCGTCGCGGTCAAGCCCCCGTCCCAGTTCCGCAAGAGAGTGCGCGCGCAGCTTCGTCACGTCGTCCAGCAGCTCATCGCGGTGAACGGCCGCATCGATGAAGCGCGGGCGCAACGCGATCGCGCGAACCAAGTGAGCGGTACCGTCGACGGTGCGTTCTGGGTCTTCTTGCGGTAGCGCTAATCGGCCAGCGTCGCGCCGGCTTCCAGCGGACCGGTCCGCATCGGCGAGCCGCCGGCCTGCTCCTCGGTGATGCCGATGCGCTTCGCTCCCTCGATCGCGTCGCCGCTCACGACGAGCACTTCTAGGCCGTCGCGCAAGCGATGAAGCATCCCCGGCGAGCGCACCGTCTTGCCGCGCACCCAGACCTGATAGCCGCGTCCGCGCGGCGGATCCGGCAGACCGGACACGACGAACGCCGTCCGGCGCCCGCCGGCGTCGACCAGCGCGCTGCCGTGCGCTGCCGGGCCGGCGAGCGCGACCATCCGCGCGTGCGAGCCGAGCATCTCCGCGATCGCGCGCGCGTCCTCGTCGCCGCGATTCGCGGCGAACGCCGCGGCGAGTCCGATCGCAAGCGCGATCGCAGCGGCGATCCCGGCTCCGATCCGCCATGCGAGCGGCATCCGGCGAACGCGCGGCATCGCCGGCGGCGCAGCGAGTGGGAGCCGCCGGAGCGCGGCGAGCACGCCGGCGTACGAGGCGATCGCGTCACGGCACTGCGCGCACGTCGCGGCGTGCGATTCGAACGCGCGGACGTCGGCGGCGTCGAGCGCGCCGAGGACGTAGGCTTCGACGTCGTCGTGCGGGTTCACGTGGCATCCCCCGTCTGCGGCGCGAGGATCGCGCGCAGGTGGCGCATCGCGAGGCGGATGCGGCCTTTTACCGTGCCGAGCGGCGCTCCGGTGACCTGCGCGATCTCGGATTGGGACAGGCCGCCGAAAAAGGCGAGCTGCAGCGCTTCGCGCTGCGCGTCGTCCAGGGTCGCGAGCGCCGCGTGGACGTCGCGCTCGGCCTCTCGCTGCATGACGATATCCTCGGGGAGTCGTGTCTCGCCGGCGGCGCTCCGCGGCGCATCGAGTCGCTCGACCGCGTGCATCCGGCGCGCGGCGTCGATCGCCGCGTTGCGGGCGACGATGATCAGCCAGGGACGGAGCGACGACGAGCGGAGTTCGAGCTGGGCGGCACGGCGCCACAGCGACAGGAACGCCGACTGCGTCGCCTCGTCGGCACAACCGCGGTCGGCGACGGTCCTCGAGGCGATCGCCGCGACCGCGACGGAGTGGCGGCGGTACAGTTCCTCGAACGCATCGGCCCGCCGCGAAGCGACGAGACGCACCAGCGCCTCGTCGCCGAGTTCGGCTACTTCTTGGTAAGATCGCCGCAAGCGACGTACTTAGGGATCTCGCTCGTCGACTTGTGGACGTTCACCGCGAAGTCGCCGGAGGTCAGTTGCCCGATCGGGACGTCGAGGGTCGTCGTCGAGAAGCCGTCCACGACGGTCGCCAGCGGGTACTTCGGCTTCGGGTCGAGCTTCGCGCACGAGCCGAGATGGACGTGCGCCGGCTGCGGCGTGTCGGCCGGGGCGCCGACCAGCGCAACGTCGACACGCGTCTTGTCGCCGAGCGGGGTCAGGGTGACGGTGCCGGATTCGCCTGAGCCGTTCTGCACCACGATCGCGTAGACGCGATGGGTCGGATCCGCGGCCGACGCCGGGAGGGCAAGGGCGAGCACGGCGCAAGCGCCGAGCGCGTAGACGGAACGAAGATTTCGCACGAGTCGGGCCTCCAAGCTGGGAGTATCTGCTCCGAAGACGGCGCAGCGCCTGTTTTGGATCAGCGAGGTGCGAATCCATCGGCGCCGGGATGCGGGCGCGGGGTGAACGAAGCTCGGACGCGATGATCTCGACCGCAAGCGAGCGACCGACGAGCAGGCCGGCGATCCCCGATACGATGCGTGCGCTGCGGAAGGCCGGGCCCGGTCCGGGCTTCACGCTCGAGCACGTCCCGGTGCCGTCGATCGGCCCGAACGAGGTGCTGATCCGGGTGAAGACCGTCGGGCTGTGCGGGACCGATCTCCACATCTACACCTGGGATCACTGGGCGCAGCGGCGCGTGAAGCCGCCGTTGACGATCGGTCACGAGTTCATGGGTGAGGTTGCCGCGGTCGGCAGCGCCGTGAAGGGCGTGCAGGTCGGCGACCGCGTCTCGGCCGAGGGGCACATCGCGTGCGGTATCTGCCGGTTGTGCCGCACCGGCGAAGCGCACATCTGCGAGCACGTCGAGATCATCGGCGTCGACACCGACGGTTCGTTCGCCGACTACATCCGGATGCCGGAGTCGAACGTCTGGAAGCTCGACCCGTCGATCCCCGACAGCTGGGCGGCGGTGTTCGACCCGCTCGGCAACGCAGTCCACACCGTGATGGCGGCTGGGGTCTCTGCGAAGTCCGTCGTCATCACCGGCGTCGGGTCGATCGGCTTGATGGCGATCCCGGTCGCGCGCGCGGCCGGCGCTTCGACGGTGTTCGCGGTCGACGTGAACCCGCAGAAGCTCGAGCTCGCCAAACGCGTCGGCGCCGATGCGACGTTCTCCGCGACACAGCCGGATCTCGTCGACGACATCATCGCGCGCACAGGGGGCGACGGCGTCGACGTGCTGCTCGAGATGTCGGGTTCGGGTCAGGCGATCAACAGCGGCCTGGCGATGGTGCGCAACGGCGGCGTCGCGGCGCTGCTCGGGATCCCGTCCGACGAGGTGGAGATCAACCTCGCCGAACGCATCATCTTCAAGGGCTTGACGGTGCTCGGCATCAACGGCCGGCGGATGTTCGAGACGTGGTACCAGACGCAGGCGCTCGTCACGAGCGGTCGCGTCGACCTGACCCCGATCATCACGCACGAGATGCGCTTCGAACAATTCGACGAGGCCTTCGCGCTGATGAAGTCCGGCGAAGCCGCGAAGATCGTCCTCCGCGTTGCCTAACCGCTGATGCGGAAATCGAGGATCGCTTCGGTCGCGCCGTCGGCGTAACGGATCGAGCCGTCGCCGTTCGCGTTCACCGTCACCGTCGCGCCGCCGGCGATCGTGAACGTCGTCGTCCCGCTCGCCAGGCTCCCGTCGACGTGCGTCGAGCCGACGTTCATGCTGACGGTGAACGCCGTCGGGCCGTTTGCGCTGAGCGTCGCGCTGACGGTGCCGGTGAACGCGACCGGCGTGCCGCCGCCGGACAGTGTGGGAGCGGTGAAGGGCTGCCCGTCGACGATCGTGATCGAACCGGGGGCCCCGAAACGCACGGATCCGCCCAACGGGATCGTCACCGAGGATCCGGGGCCGCTGACGGTCGACGGCATGGTGGCGGTCAGGAGTACGCCGGTTTCGAACGTTGCGCCGTCGGTGACTGCCGCGAGCGTGCACTGTTGCGCCGACACCAAGCAGACGATCTCGTTGTGTCCGAACGGCGCCGTCGCGGCGCCTGCAGCGTCGGTCGATTGGCGCCGCACGTAGCCGCCGCCGCTCGCGAAGAAGAAATCGGTCGCCGTCTGTGTCGCCGTTACATGACCGGCTGCGTCGAATGAAGCGATCGTCCCGCTCCAATCGGACGTGTCGACGCCGAGGTCGAAATCGAACGTCGCTTGCTGGCGCAATGCCGTGCAGCCCGCATCGGTGTAGAGCGAAACGACGACGTGCGTGGTGAACGGGCCCGCCGGCGTGTCTTGCTCGGAATACCCGTTGCTGCAGGCGACGGTTGACCGTGGCGCGCGCGAGGAGGCATGCCGAACGGTCAGCAGCCGCGGGCCGCCGGTAACCGGTGCGGCGATAACGACCGCCGACTCCGCCAGGAGCGCGCTCTGCGCCGCGCCGCGCAGGACGTTGTCCGGGATCGGCCCGGGCGTGCTGGGCGGCGCCGTGGGATTCGGCGCCGAGATCGACGACCCCATCCCTCCGGAACAGGCGCCCAGCAGCGGCAGCACGGCCAACGCCGCCGCGCGTCGAATCAACGCTCGCATACGGACAGAGTATACGGCGCAGGCTGTTGATCTCGCTAGCAGTACGTTCGTATCGGTATCGGTACCGGAGCTCGGTACCGTCTGCCCGCAGCGGCAAGCAAGCGCCGCCCGATCCCACGCCGCAGGAGACCCATGAACGCCGCCTTCGAATCCCGTCTGAACACCGACCTGGACGCGCTCCGCGCCGCCGGGACGTACAAGCGGCTGCGTCACATCACCGGGCCGATGGCGCCCGAGGTGCACATGGAGGAGGCCGGCGACGTGATCGTCCTCTCCTCGAACAACTACCTCGGCCTCGCCGACCATCCGGACGTCGTCGCCGCCGGGATCGCCGGGCTGAAGAAATACGGCGCCGGCACCGCGTCGGTGCGGTTCATCTGCGGCACGTTCGACATCCACCGCGAGCTCGAAGAGAAGATCGCCGCGGTGTTCGGTTTCGAGGCTTCGCTCTCATACGTCTCGTGCTGGACCGCGAACGAAGGGGTGATCCCGACGATCGCGACCGCCGGCAACACGATCATCAGCGACGAGCTGAACCATGCCTCGATCATCGACGCCTGCCGGCTCTCCGGCGCGAAACGGATGCGGTACAAGCACGGCGACATGGCCGAGCTCGAATCGCGCTTGCGCGAGTCGGAGGGAATGCCGTTCATCGTCACCGACGGTGTGTTCTCGATGGAAGGTTCGCTCGCGAAGCTTCCTGAGATCGTCGCACTCGCCGAGAAGTACGGCGCGGTCACGATCGTCGACGACTCGCACGGTACGGGCGTGATGGGCGAGACGGGCCGCGGCACGATCGAGCATTTCGGGCTCGAAGGCAAGATCGACATCCTGACCGGGACGCTGGGCAAGGCGCTCGGCGGCGGTGCCGGCGGGTTCGTCGCCGGCTCGAAAGCGCTCGTCGACACGCTGGTGCAGCGCTCGCGGACGCAGCTGTTCTCGAACGCGTTGCCGGCGACCGTCGCGTGCAGCGCGCTCAAAGCCGTCGAGCTGCTCGAGACGCAGCCGCAGCTCGTCGAGGCGCAGCGCGCAAACACGCAATACTTCCGCACCGGCTTGCAGCGGCTCGGTTTCAAGCCGCTCGACGGTCCGAGCGCGATCGTGCCGATCATCGTGGGCGACACCGCGTTCGCGATCGCGATGAGCGACCGGCTCCTGAAGGAAGGCGTGTTCGTGACGGGCTTCGGCTTCCCGGTCGTCCCCGAGGGGACGGCGCGCGTGCGCGTGCAGATCTCGAGCGCGCTGACGCGCGACGAGCTCGACCGCGCGCTGGCGGCGTTCGAGAAGGTCGGGCGCGAGCTCGGCATCATCGGCGAGGTCGCCCACGCGCAGAGCTGACGGCTGGCCGCCTGTTGCATCGCGAGCCGAGCGGGCTCACTTTTCGTAGGTTGCGCCGGTGTGCCACTCCGGCTACCGTTGGGAAATTATGCGACCAGCATCGTTTCGCGGCGCCTCGGCGCTCCTGGCCCTCGCCGCATTCCTGCCCATCGCGGCGCTCGCCGCCACCAAGCCCTTCCCCGGGCCCACCGGTTGGGAGCACGCGGTCGGAGCGACCCCGACCGCGGCATCTGCGCGCGCGCAGGAGACCTGGAAGAAGAGCGACGGCGAGCTGCTGACGTACCTGGCCGATGCGGGCCTCTCGTACGACGATACCGTCGCGCTGGTGAAGAAGAACGTCGCCGACAACGGCTTCAAGACGAGCGTCGACACGGATCGCAAGTGCGACGGACGCCGTGCGCACGAAGTCGAGTTGACACTCGGCATCACGGTCGTTCACCAGATCATCGTCGACGATGCTCCGGGCGTCACGAAGCTGACCTACATCCGCCCGCAGACCATCGTACCCGCCGCCGACGCAACCGGCGCGCTCAACGCGTACGGCGGATCGTAGTGACGTAGCAGCAGGCCCGAGAAGCGACCGCTCTCGGGCCTGCGCGGTCCGCACGTCGCGGTACGCCGGTAATGTCCGTGTGCCGTGCTGGGGCTCGCGCCCGGCCCCGCGCCGGGTGTACCATCACAATGCGAACGCGATTTCGCCCGGTCCGATCGCTGGGTCACTCGTCGACATCGCTCACGGAATCTCCAATTGCCGGCCGAACTCCTGGCTGCGCCCGGCGCAGGGACCTCGCTACGCGCGCGACACCGCGAACGTCCTCGCGTCGACCGAACGAGACGATCTCCGGCGGCGCCCAGCGCACCATTAGCCTCCCCCAGTTCGTCCGATGACTACAGTGGGGGGCCGAATGCCATTGCGGCGGGGCGGCCGATCGTCGGATCGATCATCAGGCGCTGCGGCGCGTCCGTACCGTTCGCGCTCGGTCCGAATTGGTAGATTTGCCCGTCGTTCGTCGCGACGTAGAGCCGATTCTTCGCATCGACGGTAATCACCGGCCAGGCCAATCCGTGGTAGTTGGCCGGCAGCGGTCCGATGCGGCGCGCGAGCGTACCGTCGCCCGAGTAAACGTTTACATACATCACCGGATTGGCCTGGTTGCCCGGAAGGTCGACGAGATAGATGCTGTTGTCGGGCCCAACCTTGAAGTACCGGGCACCGGTCCAGAGGTTTCGGGGCAGCATGAACGTGGCGATGCTTCGTACGGGGCAGCAGCCGGTCGACGTTGGGCTGTAGATATCGACGCGGTTGGGGCGCGCGACGTAGAGATATCCCAAGTGGCCGACTGCGAACCCAAACACGGGGCCGGAAATCTGCAACGTGCGGATCGCGGGCGCATTGCTCGCACCATACGGATAGGTCGCGATCGTCGTCGTCCCGTTCGCGTCGCTGTAGGCGACCAGAACTCCGTCGGCGCCGAGGGCGAGCGCGATCGGCTCGTTGACGTTGTCGCCATACGTGTTCATGGGTCCGCTCTCGCCCGCCGCGACGGAATAGAGATGCCACCCCGGGCCGCCTAACGCGAAGGATCGGTTCTCGAGCACCCAGCGGGTGCCGTCGGAAGCGATGGCGACGTCGACGATGCCGGGGACATCGGTTCCGAGGGACCAGAACGTGCCCAACGTCGCTTCCGGCGTGACCAGGCCGTTGCCGGTGACCGGGAACGCGTTCATCAGGATGTCGTAGCCGACCCAAAGCGTCGCTTTCTCGACGGAGCTGCCGCTGGGATCGCTCGGCGGGAGCGTGCCGAGGCCGCCGCCGCACGCCGCGAGCGCGAAAGCGGCAAGCGCGGTGAGGAGAAACGTCCGCAAAGACTGCATCGAGAACACCCTTTTTTGACGAGCGCGATGACCTTTCGGTGACGGTTGCACTATGCCCCTGCCCAGCAGCCGCGTAGCGGGACGATCGGCTTATCGCGTCGAGCCTTTCGTCACCCCGGAAAGCAACATGCCCGCGGAGCATGCATGGTGGACCAAGGCCATGGAGAAACTCGTGGTGCCGTACGGCCTGCCGGGAGTCACGGCCCAGCCGGGTACATCGACGCTTATGACCAGTTTCCGTGTGCCGACCGAAGAGGAACGAGCGTTCCTGCGCATCGTTACGGCCGGCTATCGTTGCGACGGACCGACGCTCACGACCGTCATCCGAACTACGTCCATCGTCGAAACGATCTTATGGATAAACGGTGACGGAATGCTCGACAACGTCGAATTCGTTTTTGTGGGCGCGCCTATCGATCGTACTTACGAGCGGTTCGTCAGCGCCGCAGCGTCCGGGAAGCTGTCATACAACAGTCCCGACTGACGCGTCGAGCATCGTGTAACGAAACTCCCCGTCGCCGCGCGCCGTCGGGCGAGAACTCATAGACGAGTCCCGCGAGCGCGGCTCCAGCCGCAACAGCAGCGGTGAGCAGTCGCCGACGGGTAATCGGCTTACGGGCCCTGTAGCGCTTGGCGCGGCCGGCGGGCGATCGCCTTGATCGCTTGGACGACCCTCAAGGGTTTGCGAGAGCGAGCGGTTGTTTTCGGCACTTCCGCGAGGTCGACGTGGCGGATAGCATCGTTGTAGTCGGCCACGGCCCGCAGAAACGACGGGTCGCCGCGCTGCGATGCCCAGGAGATAATCGCGTTCAAATCTTTCGGGAAACATTTGCCGCCGAAGCCGCGCTCGCGGGTTACGACGGTGTGCGACTCGCCGATGCGCGGATCGAGTAAGAAGAGCCTCCGCAGTTCCGCAAAATCCAGGCCTGCCTGCGTAGCGATATCGTAGAACTGGTTCATGAACGACACCTTGGTCGCTAGAAACCCGTTCAGCATGTATTTGCTTAGCTCGGCGAGGGCGGCCGTGGTCTCCACGAACTCCAGGGGAACGGGGGACGACAACTCGTACGCGCGGCGGGCGCTTTCACATGCCTGCGGATGTCCTCCGAAGACGGCGAAGCCGGAGCTGTAGACTTCGGGCCAGCGGTGCACCGCGGATTCACCCATGAACTCGGGGCTGAAGGCAAGCTTCTTGCCGGTCGCCCCTGCTAGGCGATCGGTGGTCCCCGGCGGCACGGTCGACTTGATGCACGCGGGCGCTTCCAAGCGGCTGATGACGTCTTCGACGGCCGAGGCGTCGCAACACCGACGCTTCTTGTCGAACGGTGTCGGAACCGTGACGAAGACGATGTCGCACGAGTTCAACGCCTCGAATCGCTCGGGCGCCGAATACGCTTCTTTGTACTTGTCAAAAACGTACAGATCGATCTCCTCGGATAGGGAGAAACAGCGCGCGAGCGCGTTGCCGATGAACCCAAACCCCGCGATGCCGACCTTCATAGAACGAACTCCATTCCAACGTGAATCTGAGGCATGACGCACTTATTATTACACGCGTGAGACGGACCGCCTACGAATTAGGTGAGGCGAATGTACGCATACGCTTTGCCTAATTTGAAGTGTTTGGTTCGCCGAAAACTTCAATTAGGCAAAGCGTATGCGTGCACGTGTTGTTTTCTTCGCCGAACCTGTCGAGGAGTGAACGTGTAAAGCGTGAAGGCACGCTCATCATGCTGATGCCGAAGCGTCCGCGGTAAGCGAATGGCGACGATCTTCTACAGTCTGGCAGGCGAAGGCCGCGGGCACGCGACGCGCGTCCGGACGATCGTCGAGCTGCTGCGCTCCGAACATCGATTCGTCATCTTTGCTCCGGGCGATGCGTTCGATATGCTCGCGCCGCTCTATGCGGATTCCGACGTTCGCGTGATTCGCATCCCCGGTCTGCATTTCGAATACGCGGCGAACCGCTCCGTGTCGCCGTGGCGCACCGCGCTCGGCGCGCTCGCCTATGTTGCGAAGCTCCCGGAATTAATCGCACGCCTCGAGCGCGCGATCAATCGCGAGCGGCCGGACTTGGTCCTCACGGATTTCGAACCGTCGCTGCCGCGTGCCGCAGTGCGCCGCGGCGTTCCGTTTGTCAGCCTCGACCATCAGCACTTTCTGGTCACGAGCGACCTCTCGTATCTACCCAAAACCTTGCAGTGGCGCGCCGCCGGGTTGGGCAAGATCGTCGAACTCTACTATCAGGGCCAAGCGGCGACCGTCGTTTCTTCGTTCTGCTTTCCCGGGTTGCGCCCGGCGATCGGGCGCACCGTCGAAGTCGGCCCACTCTTGCGGCCGCAGGTGCTCGATGCACGGGCGGAACACGGTGCGCACCTCGTCGTCTATCTGCGAAAGTTCGGTTCCGAACGCCTCATCGACGCGCTCGCCGCGACCGGCAGAGAGGTCCGCGCCTACGGCTTGGGCGCGCAGCCGAGTCGCGGGAAGATCCACTTCTTCGCCATCGACGAGCGACGGTTTATCGAGGATCTCGCGACGTCATACGCGCTCGTCACGACCGCCGGCAACCAATTGCTCGGCGAGGCGCTCTATCTGCAGAAGCCCGTTCTCGCGCTTCCCGAGCCCAACAACGCAGAACAACTGTTACACGGGCATTTGCTCGCGAACGAGCTGACGGGTGAGTGGCTCGAGTTCGACCGGGTGAGCGCGTCGGCGCTCCGCCGCTTTCTGGCGCGCGTCGATTTCTACCGTTCGCATATCGTCTGCGAGCGCATGAACGGCAACCCTGCCGCACTTGCCGCGCTTCGCCGCCACCTCCCGCCACAGACCCAGCCGCTGCAACGCGAGCTGCACGCGTCGATCCGATGAGACCGATCCGGCGGGCTGCGGCATTGGCGCGCACGATCTGGAAAGTCCGCCGCGGCGAAGCGTGCCTTCCGCGCATGCTGACGTACATCGTCACGTTTGCGTGCAACGCGCGCTGCGTGATGTGCGATTCGTGGCGCAAGGACTCGCAGGGCGACCTCTCCCTCGCGGACGTGGAGCGCATCTTTAGCCGGTTGCCGCCGATGGACGCCGTCAGGTTGAGCGGCGGCGAACCGTTCGTCCGTAAGGATCTCACCGACATCGCGCGCGTCGCCGTGAGCGCGCTCGAGCCCGCGCTGCTCCATGTCACCACCAACGGATTCCTGACCGACCGTATCGTGGACTTCTGCGAGCGCAGGCCCAGGACGATTCCGCTCAAGCTGCTGGTTTCGATCGACGGCGTCGGCGACACGCACGATGCGATCCGCGGACACCGCGGCGCCTTCCGTGCGGCAATGCGCACGATCGAGGCGCTTGCTCCGCGCCGCAAAGAATTGCGGCTGAGCCTCGCCGTCAATCAAACGGTGGTCGACGCCGCCGGAGCCGCCCAATACCGCGAACTGCACGCGATCCTTGCGCCGCTGGGCATCCAGAACCAAGTCGTCGTCGCGTACCGCGCGAGCGCGACGTATTCGATCGCTCAAGAGGCGAATCTGGCGCCGAGTTATCCCGGACAGTTCGAAGCGTTCGGCGACATCTCGCCCGCGGAGCTCGAAGGACTCTTCGACGCGATCGAGTCGGACCTGAAATCGTACGCGCGGGCCGATCGAGCGGCGAAGCGCTATTACCTCGACGGCATCCGCAACCGGCTCCTCGCGCAGGAGGCAAGCCCCAATCCGCCCTGCGTCGCGGTGCGCGCCCACCTTCGAATCTTCCCCAACGGAGACGTGCCCATCTGTCAATTCAACAGCCGGCGGCTGGGCAATCTGCGCGAAGAGACCTTTGAAGAAATCTGGTTCGGCGCACCCGCGGAGTCGGCACGAACCTGGGTGCGCGCGTGTCCCGGCTGTTGGGCCGAATGCGAAGTCTTACCCAGTGCGGTCTATTCGGGCGATATCTTCAAGCACGCGCTGACGACCCGCGGTTCGTTGCGGCGTCCGAAACAAAGCCCGGCATGAGCGGCGCCTCCGCACCGCCCCGCGCGCTGGTTACCGGCTGCGCGGGCTTCATCGGCTCGCACGTGGTCGAGCATCTGCTCGCTGCGGGCTATCGCGTCCACGGAATCGACTCGTTCGACGACTATTACGATCCGCGCCTCAAGGTCGCGAACATCGAAGCGGCTTTGCACGACGAGCGATTCGAACTGGAGGTGATGGACCTGGCCGCCCCCGGCACGACGCAGCGCCTTGCGGCTCGCGCGCGCCCCGATGTCGTCATCCATCTGGCGGGGATGCCCGGGGTGCGCCGATCGGTCGCCGAACCCGCGCGATACGTGCGATCGAACATCGTCGCCACGCAAAACCTGCTCGATGCATTCGCGCGGCAGCATCCCGTGCCGATCGTGTTCGCCGGGACCAGTTCGGCGTATGGAAACGATACGGTGCCGCCCTTCGAAGAGTCGGCGCCTTGCAACGCGCCGCTCAGTCCCTACGCGGCGACGAAACGCGCTTGTGAACTGCTGTGCGCGGCCGCCGCCGAAACCTTCGCCGCGCCGATTACCGTCCTGCGGCTGTTCACCGTGTACGGTCCCCGTCAACGGCCCGATTTGGCGATCCGCAAGTTCGCGACCGCGATGCTGCGCAAGAAAGAAATCACCGTGTTCGGCGACGGATCGATGGCGCGCGACTTTACGCACGTGAGCGATATCGTGCGCGGCATCGCGGCGGCAGCCCGGGAACGCTCGGGCTTCCGGATCGTCAATCTCGGAAACGCCTCGCCCGTGACGGTGCTCGACCTCGTCGAGAAGCTGGGCAACGCGCTCGAGATTTCACCGCGCGTGCGGTTCGTCGCACGCCCGGCGGGCGAAATGAACATAACCTACGCCAACATCGATCGCGCCGGGGAACGCTGGTCGTGGCGCCCCTGCGTTCCTCTCGACGACGGACTCGCCGAGTTTGCTCGCTGGCTCAAACGGGAGCGCCGGACGGTCCCCGAACGGCTTCGCCGCATCGTCACACGAGGCCACTTGCTGGGGGCAAGGCCGGCGCCCTGAAGGCCGCCAAGGAAGCCGTGAAGATTCGACGGCGTTTGGCGGGTCGGTAGGGCGCCGGCTGGATGTGCCGATGGGCCAGCAGCGGGGCGGCCTTAGGCGCGACTATTGTACCCGCATAGGTGCGCCCGGCACGCGCAGCGACCCCAACCCCCTTGTGACAAGAGCCGTCGGCTGACCCTGACAAAATAAACAGGTCCAACAAATCTTCATTTGTTGGACCTGTACAGGTTGCGGGGACAGGATTTGAACCTGTGACCTTCGGGTTATGAGCCCGACGAGCTACCGGACTGCTCCACCCCGCGACGGGCGACGGTTACTATAGCATCGGCGTCGAACGACCGTCAAGGTGTATGGTCTCGATCTCGCCGCCCTCCCGAAGGTGCAGCTTCACTGCCATCTCGAGGGCACGGTCCGGGCCGAGACGTTCCGGGCGTTGGCCGCGAAGTACGGGATCGCGCTGGGCGAGCGCGCCGATCCGGCGCAAACGTACGCTTTCGAGACCTTTCGCGAGTTCTTGTTGCTGTTCGCCAAGGTCACCGAGGCGCTGCGCGAGCCCGACGACTTCGCGCGGATCGCGCGGGACTACGCCGCCGACGCCGCGGCGCAAGGCGTCCGCTACGCCGAGGTCTTCGTCTCGCCGTCGGTTTGGTCGTTCTTCCACCGCGACCTGAACGTCCGGGTGGCGGTCGAGGCGATCCGCGCCGCGCTCGACGAGGCCGGCGGGCCGCTCGGGATCGAGGTCGCGCTGATCGCCGACCTAACCCGGAACTTTGGCGTCGAGTGTGCCGAACAGTCGGCACGCGAGGCCGTCACGCTCCGCGACCTCGGCGTCGTGGCCGTCGGGCTCGGAGGCGACGAGGCGAATTATCCGCCCGAGCTCTACGAGCGGGCGTTCGCGATCGCCCGGGACGGCGGGCTGCACGGGGTCGCGCACGCCGGCGAGGCCGCCGGCCCCGAGAGCGTGCGGGCTGCGGTGGAGGTGCTCCGGTCCGAGCGCATCGGCCACGGCGTTCGTGCGATCGAAGATCCGGCCGTCGTGGCGCTGCTCGCCGAGCGGCAAATCCCCCTCGAGATCTGTCCGACGTCGAACCGGCTGACCGGTGCGGCCCCGGCCGGGGCGGTCCATCCGCTCGGGGAGCTCGACGCCGCCGGCTGCATCGTCACGATCGACGCGGACGACCCGGCGCTGTTCGGCACCACGCTGCTCGACGAGTACCGGTACGTCGCCGAGACGTTCGGGGAGGACGCCATCCTGCGATTCGCCCGGAACGGCATCGACGCGTCGTTCGCCGCCCCGGCCACGAAGGCGCGGCTGCACGCGGCGCTGGAGCGTTCCCGGAACTCCGCGCCGGCTGGTCGAATCTCTTAAAGTAATGCCCGGTCACACGCATTTCGACGAGTCGACCGAAGAGTATCTCGAATCCGTCTACCGGCTGGAGCGGGAGGGCCCCGGCGTGACCACGTCCGGGCTCGCCGCCGATCTCGGCGTCGCGCCGGCCTCGGTCTCGGGGATGCTCAAGAAGCTCACCGCGGACGGCTACCTCGCATATGAGGCGCGCGGCACGGCGAAGCTCACCGAGAAGGGGCTGAAGGTCGCGGTCCGCGTCATCCGCCGGAACCGGCTCGCCGAGGTGTTCCTCCAGGACGTCCTGGGGATGCCGTGGGACGAGGTGCACGAGGAGGCGTGCCGGCTGGAGCACGCGATCTCGGAGCGCGTGGAGGAGCGGCTCGTCGCGATCCTCGGCGATCCCAAGGTGTGCCCGCACGGCCACCCCATCCCACCAGCCGACCTGAGCGAACCGGTCCGCGTCGGGCTGCGGCTCGCCGACGCGCAGGCCGGCAGCACCGTGCGGGTCGTCGAGGTCGTCGAAGACGTCCCCGAGACGCTGCGATACCTCGACCGCATCGGGCTGCGGCCCGGCGCGAGCGTCGACGTCGTCGAGCGCGGCCCGCTCGGTGGTCCGATCACGATCGAAGGCGCCAGCGGCCGGACGGCGATCTCGATCGAGCTCGCGCGGCTGATCGCGATAACGTTGGAGGCGAGCCCGGCGCTCAGCGCGTGACCCTCACCAACCTCCTGATCGCGATCAACGTCGTCGCTTACCTCTGGCTGATCTCGACCGGCGGTCTGTCGTCGGATCGCGCCCTGTTCGATCACGGTGCGCTGCTCGGCATCGCCTGCACGCAGAGCGGACAATGGTGGCGCATCGTGACGGGTGCGTTTCTCCACGGCGGACTCGTGCACATCGGGAGCAACATGCTGGCCCTGTATTTTGTCGGGAGCAGCGTCGAGCAAATCTTCGGCAAAGTGCGGTTCGCGTTGCTCTACGCGGTCGCGCTGGTGGGCGCCGGCCTCGCGGTGGTCTACGCTGCCCCAAACGACCTGACCGTCGGGGCGAGCGGCGCGATTTTCGGTCTGTTCGGTGCGCTCGTCGCGGTCGGACTACGGCTCGGAAAGCGCGGTCGCGGCCTTATCGGTCAGGTGCTCCCGGTCATCGTGTTCAACCTCGTGTTGACATTCGCGATCCCGAACATCTCGGCGGCGGGACACATCGGCGGTCTGATCACCGGCTTTCTGGCCGGACTCGTGCTCTTCATGATCCCGTCGCGTCAGCGCTCCGCCGCATACGCGTACGTGGCGCGTCCGGATGAGCCCGCACCGGTCGAAACGATCGAGCAGCCGCCCGAGCTCCGCGACCCGCGCGAATGAAGCTGGTCGACGATACCTTCGCGCCGGACGGCCCGATCGCGCGGGCGCTGCCCGGATTCGAGGCGCGCGAGGGACAGGTTCGGATGGCGCGGCTGATCCAGCGCGGCTTCCTCGAGAACGTGCACACGATCGTCGAAGCGGGGACCGGCGTCGGGAAGTCGCTCGCGTATCTCGTGCCGGCGCTGCGCGCCGGGGCGCGCGTCGTCGTCTCGACCGGGACGATCGCGCTGCAGGAACAGCTCGTCCGTAAGGACATCCCGCTGGTGACCAAAGCGCTCGGCATCGAGGCGCGCGTCGTCCTGCTCAAAGGCCGCAACCACTACCTCTGCAAGGCGAAGTTCGAAAAGGAGAGCGGCTCGCGGCTGATCGCGCCCTCGCTCGCGGTGGAGCGGCTCTGGGCGTGGGCCGAAAGCACCGAAACCGGCGATCGCGCCGAGCTCGACTTCACGCCGCGCGCCGACGACTGGGAGACGCTCGACGCCGACGCCGACGACTGCGTGGGCGAGTACTGCAGCCGCTTCGCCGACTGCCATTTCTTCGCGAAGCGCGACGCTGCGCGCTTCGCCGACGTCGTCGTGGTGAACCACGCGCTGTTCTTCCTCGACCTCGCCAGCGGCGGCGCGCTACTTCCAGCCTACGATTTCGTGGTGCTCGACGAAGCGCATCAGGCCGAGAAGTACGCGACCGCCGCGCTGACTGTTACGCTCTCGCCCGTGTCGGTCAACCGCATGATGCGCAAGGTGCACCGCACGTACGCGGTTCCCGGCGCGTTCGACGCCGAGCTCGACGAAGGGATGCGCCGGTTGCAGCAGACGCTGGCGCGGGTTCCGGGCGACAAGTACCCGATCGCGGCGAACGAGGACGTGTTCGAGGTGCTGCCCGCGCTGCGCGAATCGTTCTACCGGCTCGAGAACTGGCTGCACGCGAACTGGAAGGACGGACTGCGCCGCCCGATCGACAACGAAGCCGAGGCGGAGCGCCGGCGCGATCTCGCGCTGCGCTCGGTCGCGGCGCACGTCGCAACGGTCGACCGCATCGAGAACGCGGCGCTGCAGGCGACGAGCGGCGCGGTCCCCGCCGACGAGATCGAGAACGTCGCCTGGGTCGAGCGCGGCGAGGGTGGGGAACGCTACGAGGTGAACGCGGCGCCGTTCTCCGTCGCCGAGTTCCTGAAGGCGACGCTGTTCGCGCGCACGCGAAGCGTCGTGCTGACGAGCGCGACGATCTCGACCGGAGGATCGTTCGAGTTTCTGAAGTCTTCGCTCGGGATCGACGATGCGCAGGAGCTGGTCGCCCCCTCGCCGTTCGACTACGCGAAGCAGGCGCGCCTGTACATCGCGCCGCCGCGCCTGAACCCCAAGGCCGCCGATTTTGCACGGCGCGCCGCGCCGCTGATCGAGGAGATTCTCGATCGCAGCGGCGGCCGTGCCTTCGTGCTGTTCACCTCGTACGCGCGCCTGCGCGAGGTGTACGCGCTGCTGCGCGACCGCATTCCGTTTCCGACGAAGATGCAGGGCGATCTGCCGCGCACCGCGCTGCTCGATTGGTTCCGCTCGACCAAGAACGCGGTCTTGTTCGCGACCGGTACGTTCTGGGAGGGGATCGACGTCGTCGGCGACGCGCTCTCGTGCGTCGTCATCGACCGGCTTCCGTTCCCCTCGCCGTCGGAACCGCTGGTCGCGGCGCGCATCGCCGCGCTCGAAGCGAAAGGCCGCTCGGGTTTCGAGCACTACATGATCCCCAGCGCGATCGTGCGGCTCAAACAGGGCTTCGGCCGGCTCATTCGCTCGACGACCGATCGCGGCGTCGTCGCACTGCTCGACGGACGCGCGACCTCGATGCGCTACGGCGCGACGATCGTCGACGCGCTCCCACCTGCGACGCGCATCACTGATCTCGCCGCTCTAGACGACATCTTCAAGGCGTGATCGCGCCCGCTAGCGGAGGCCGCCGCCGGGCACGCGAACCCCGGCGGATGCGCTTTCGTCCGCTAGCTCTGCTGCTCTGCGCCGCGCTCGCCGCGGCACCGTCGCCGGCATTTGCCTGGGGCGCGCTGGGCCACCGTATCGTGAACGGTGCGGCGATGCGAAAGCTGCCCGACGGTCTCCCGGCGTTCCTGCGCACGCTGCCCGCACACGACGAAGTCTCCCTGCTCGGCCCTGAGGCCGACCGCATCAAGGGCGCGGGTTCGCCGCTCGACGACGACGACAATCCCGGACATTATCTCGACGCGCTCGACGACTTTTCGGTCGCCGGCGTCGTGAAGCTCAGCGCGCTCCCGAAGGATCGGGCCGAGTACGACCGCGCGCTGCGCGGTGCGACTCCGCCGACCGACGAGTTCGGACAGGGCTACCTGCCGTACCAGATCGCGGACGGCTGGCAGCGCATCGTGCGCGACCTCGCCTATTGGCGCGTCGACGTGGTTGGTGAGCAGAAAGCGCCCTCGCCGGAAGAGCGCGCGTTCTTTACCTCCGATCGTACCCTGCGCGAAGCGCTGACGCTGCGCGACATCGGCTACTGGGGACATTTCGTCGCCGATGCATCGCAGCCGCTGCACGTTTCGGTCCATTTCAACGGGTGGGACGGCGCGAAGTACGGCAACCCGAACAACTTCTCGGAATCGAAAACGATCCATGCCCGTTTCGAGACGGCGCTCGTGCGGGCAGTCGCAACAGAAGGGCTGGTCGCGGCGCGCGTCCCCGCGGTTCGCGTGTCGAGCGATCCGCTGCTCGCGCAAGTCGGCGCGTACTTGGCCGCGACCGAGAGCAAGGTCCCCGACGTCTACCGTTTGGAGGCCAACGGGGGGATCGACGGACACAGCCCGGCGGCGACGGCGCTCGTTCTCGACTGCCTGGCAGCCGGCGCGGCGCAGATGCGCGATTTCATCGTCGAGGCGTGGCAGGCGAGCGCTGAAGCGAAGGTCGGCTATCCGGGGATCTCGGTGCGCGACGTGGAGTCAGGCGCCGTGGTCCCGACGCATGCCGGCGTCGGCCTTGGAGACTAGCGCCGAGCCCCTGCTCGCAAAACCGGTCGCTGAATCAGGGTAAGAGCGTGCTCGTGAAACATAAAACCACGGCGCGCGTGCTGTCCGCGTTTGTCGCCATCGCCGGCTTGGCTGCCGCGACGCTCGCAGTCAGCGCGCAGACGCCTCCCAACGGCCCCCCGCCAGGTGCCATGTCGCCGCCGCCCGTCGGCGGGCCCGGGCTGCGCATGCCGGCCAACGACGCCGATTTCGTGCGCGCGCTCGACCGTTCGAACACCATCGAGCTCGATATGGCGAAGTACGTCGTGAACCTGACGAAGGATCCGGCGGTCCATCAATTCGCTCAGCACATGATCGACGATCACAGCACCACGGCGGTGAAGCTCGAAGCCGCGACGCGGGGAACGAGCCTGCGCCCCGCCCCGCGCGACGACAGTCCCGCCCCTGGGTTCGGGGCGCGAGGTCTGATGCTGTTGCAGAGCGAGACCGGGTCGAAGATGGACGAGGACTTCATGCGCATGCAGGTGCCGGCGCACCGGCGCGCGCTGGGTCTGCTGCAGTGGGAATCGCAGAACGGCACGAACTTGGGCCTCAAGTCGCTCGCGACGACCCTCATCCCAACGATGCAGCAGCACTGGCAGCTCGCGCAGCAGTATCTCGCCGCGCACAACCTCACCCCGTTCACCCCACCCGACGTGCTGCCCGTGCCGGGCAACGTCAACCCGAACAACAACGGCGCCGGGCCGGGCCCGGGAACGCCGAACAACCCGGCCGCGACGCCCAGTTCGCCCCGTCCGTCGCCGACCATGTAACGTTCGTCAGCCGCGCCGGCTGACGCGTGTGCCTGGTCCCCCGCCCCGTGCTCTGCGAGCATCGGGGCGGAGGACCAGATGAACGATACGCAGGCTGTGAGGAGGCCTTGAGCGCCTACGAAGGATCGCCCCACACGGCAAGCTCGTAGCCGTCAGGATCGGTGAAGTGGAAGCGGCGACCGCCCGGAAACGCGAACGGTGTGCGCACGATTGTGCCGCCTGCGTCCTCGACCGCGCGCTGCGTCGCCGCGAGATCGCTGGCGAAGAGGATCACGAGCGGGCCTCCGGGCTTCGGCTCGCCGGTAGTAAACCCGCCGTTGAGGCGACCATCGAAGAACGCAGCATAATCGGGACCGTAGTCCGTCATCTGCCAGCCGAACGCGGCGGCGTAGAACGCCTTCGTGCGTCCGATGTCGCGAACGATGAATTCGACGTAGTCGATGCGTTGGTCGTTCTCGGAATTGTCCGCCACGCTGCTAGTCTTCCTTCGACGCTTCGTCCTGGGCGCGCCGCTGCAGTTCCGAGACGACGTTCGAGTCGGCGAGGGTGGTCGTGTCGCCGAGCATGCGGCCTTCGGCGATGTCGCGCAGGAGGCGGCGCATGATCTTGCCGGAGCGCGTCTTCGGCAACTCTTGGGTGAACGTCAGGTACTTCGGGCGGCAGAACTTGCCGAGCTTCTCGGCGACGTGGTCGCGCAGCTCGTCGGCGAACTCGGGCGAACCGTTCGCGTGGCTCTTGATCGTGACGAAGGCGCAGATCGCCTGACCGGTGATGTCGTCAGCCTTGCCGGTGACCGCGGCTTCGGCGACGTCCGGATGGTCGACCAGCGCCGACTCGACCTCGGTCGTCGAGATCCGATGGCCGCTGACGTTCATCACGTCGTCGATGCGGCCCATGAACCAGTAGTCGCCGTCCTCGTCGCGCTTGCAGCCGTCGCCGGCCAAGTACTTGTGCGGGAACTTCGA
The DNA here is from genome assembly GCA_003168375.1 of Vulcanimicrobiota bacterium. Classification (GTDB taxonomy): domain Bacteria; phylum Vulcanimicrobiota; class Vulcanimicrobiia; order Vulcanimicrobiales; family Vulcanimicrobiaceae; genus Vulcanimicrobium; species Vulcanimicrobium winogradskyi. The sequence goes on along the minus strand of PMSI01000004.1, from coordinate 81,369 downwards.
CCAGTACGTCTCCTTGTAGCGCGCGTCGTCGCCGTAGATCCCCCGCAGCATCGCCGGCCACGGCCGCGTCAGCACGATGTAGCCTCCGCCGCCGAGCGGAACCGACTCACCCTTGTCGTTCACGAGATCGGCCGCAATGCCGGGGAATGGTTTGTTCGCCGAGCCGGGCTTGAGCGTCGTGATCCCGGCCAGCGGCGTGATCATGATCGCGCCGGTCTCGGTCTGCCACCAGGTGTCGACGACCGGACAGCGTTTGCCGCCGATGTGCTCGTAGTACCACATCCACGCTTCAGGATTGATCGGTTCGCCGACGCTTCCCAGCAGCCGCAGCGACGACAGGTCGTGCTTTTCGGGATACTGCGTGCCCCACTTCATGAAGGTGCGGATCGCGGTCGGCGCGGTGTAGAGGATGGTGACCTTGTAGCGCTCGACGATCTCCCAGAGCCGGTCCTTGTCGGGGAAGTCGGGCGTGCCTTCGTAGATCACGCTGGTCGCGCCGTTGCAGAGCGGACCGTACACGATGTACGAGTGTCCGGTGACCCAGCCGATGTCGGCCGCGCACCAGTAGACGTCGGTCTCTTCCTTCAGGTCGAAGACCAGCTTGTGCGTCGCGGTGACGCCGGTGAGATACCCGCCGGTGGTGTGCTTGATCCCCTTCGGCTTCGCGGTCGTCCCCGACGTGTACAGCAGATAAAGCAGGTCTTCGGCGTTCATCCGCTCCGGTTCGCACGTCGAGGGCTGATCGCGCACGACGTCGTCCCACCACACGTCGCGCCCGGCGTACATCGCGACCGGATCGCCGATCCGCTTCGCGACGACGACGTGCTTGAGCGACGGCATCCCTTTGCCGATTGCCTCGTCGACGTTCGCCTTGAGCGGTACTTTGTTGCCGCGCCGCCAGCCCTGGTCGGCGGTGATGATCGCGACGCACTCGCTGTCGTTGACGCGGTCGACGATCGAGTCGGGCGAGAAGCCGCCGAAGATCACCGAGTGCGCCGCGCCGATCCGCGCGCAGGCGAGCATCGCGATGGGCAGTTCGACGATCATCGGCATGTAGACCGCGACCCGGTCGCCCTTCTTGATGCCGAGCTTGCGCAGCCCGTTCGCGAAGCGGCAGACCTCGTCGAGCAGCTGGCCGTACGTCACCGTCCAGCGGTCGCCGGGCTCGCCTTCGTAGTAGAAAGCGACCTGCGCGGCCTTGCCGGCGCGCACGTGGCGGTCGAGCGCGTTGACCGACGCGTTGAGCTCCCCGTCGGCGAACCACGTCGCGAACGGCTCGTTCCACTCGAGGATCTTGGTCGGCGGCGTCATCCACTCGAGCTGGTCGGCCCACGACTTCCACCACGCCTGGTAGTCGCGCTCGGCCTCTTCGTAGATCCCCGGCTTCGCGTTGGCTTGTGCCGCGAACTCGGGCTGCGGCGGGAAGCGGCGCGCTTCGCTGAAGAGCGCTTCGATGGCATCGCTTTGCGTCGGCGTCGACATGGCCGCGGGATTCGTTTTCGCTGGGGAGCAACCTCGCGCCGGGCCGCCGCTATGAGCCGGCACCCTGCCTGCCGAATGAAGAAGAAATGGTCCGCTGGATCGACGGCTTCTACGGGGGCCTGGTCGCGGGCGTGACGAGCGCGCTCTTCTACACGGTCGTCGCGGTCGCGTGGCTGCACGAGGTCACGCTCGACGGCTTCTTCGCGCAAGCCGCCCAGGCGCTGCCGCCGTTCCACGGCGCGCCGGTCTCCTGGGCGCTGGTCGGCCTGGGCGTCGTCCTCTACTTCGCCCTGGCGGCCGCCTTTGGGATCGTCTACGCGCTGTTGGCCAGCCGCCTGCGTTCGATGTGGCGGGCGCCCGCCTCGGTCGCCTGGGGCCTGCTCTACGGCCTGCTGGTGTGGTGGGTGATCAACGACGTGCTGGTCCCGCTCACCGGCGCGGTTCAGGCACAGCCGCTCTGGGAGGGCTTGGTCGGAACCGTGATCTTCTACGGGGTCGTGCTCTCCGAGATGACGACGGTCGCTCACCGCCGGGAAGCGAGCGCCGCGCCTTGACCCTCGACGGCCGCGGTGGTACGCTAACGTGAAGCCTGGCACTCTGTCTGGCCGACTGCCAACGGTGCTGATCCGGTGAACGACAAGCTCCTCGAGCTCGATAAACGAAAGGCCTTCATCCTCGCGACCGTCGTGTATGAGTACATCAACACGGCGGAACCGGTCGGCTCCGTCACGCTCACCCAGAAGTACAACTTGGGAGTGTCGTCGGCGACGATCCGCAACGAGATGGCGGAGCTGGAGGCGGGCGGTTACCTGGTCCAGCCGCACACGTCGGCCGGCCGCGTCCCCTCGGACGCCGGGTACCGCACCTACGTCGACCGCCTGATGGCCCCGGAGACGCTGACCAAAGACGACTCGCGGCGCATCCGCGATCAGTTCCGCGAAGCGTCGACCGAGCTCGCCGACGTGATCGATCAGACGACACGGCTGCTCTCCGGCCTCTCGGGGAACCTGGCGATGGCGATCGCCCCGTCGCGCGATTCGCACGCGTTCAAGCACGTCCAGCTCATCTGGCTTTCGGCGCGGACGAGTCTGGCGATCGTGGTGACCTCGGGCGGCGTTGCGGCGCAGCGTGTCTTCGAGTGGTCGACCGACGTCAACGCTGACGACTTGACGCGCCTTTCCAACGCGCTCAATTCGCGTTTCGGCGGACGCGTGATGGAAGATGTCGGCTCGGTCGAGATCGACGCCGTCTCCGCCGAGCTCGGCGTGAGCGCCGAGATCGGCGATGCGGTGCGAACGGTGTTCGCCACCGCTCGCCAGACCGACGAGCCCGAGATCGCCGCGGCCGGCGCGCAGAACCTGCTCGATCAACCCGAGTTCCACGACCTGCGCAAACTGCGCGCGATCCTGCGCATCGTCGAGGAGCAGCGCACCCTGTACGACCTGATCGCCGACGAGCTCACGGCGGAGAACGCATCAACGCCGGATGGTGCGCCGCACGTGCGCATCGGCCACGAGCTGCGCGCCGACGAGCTCGCCGAGTGCAGCGTCGTCACCGTGCCGTATCGCTTCGGCGACCGCGGCGTCGGCATGCTGGCGATCCTCGGACCGCGGCGCATGCCCTACGGCCGCCTCATCGCGCTCGCGTCGGGGACGGCCCGCTCGCTTGGCGAGCACCTCAACGACGTCGAGATACGGTAAGTGCCCACCGACTTCTATAACGTTCTCGGCGTCGCGCGTGACGCTGACGAGAGCACCATCAAGCGCGCCTATCGCCAGCTCGCGCGCAAGTACCATCCCGACGTCGCTGCGGACAAAGCGGCGGCGGAGACGCACTTCAAAGAGATCAACGAAGCGTACGAGGTTCTCTCGGACGCGCAAAAACGCGCGAACTACGATCGCTTCGGACACGCCGGCGTCAACGGCGCGGTCGGCGAAGGGGGGTTCGGGCCGTTCGGCGGCGAGGGCTTCGGCGACATCTTCGACATGTTCTTCGGCGCGGCGCGCGGCGGCGCGGCGCAGCAGCGGCGCAACGGCCCCTCGCGCGGCAGCGACCTGCGCTACGACGTCGAGATCTCGCTCGAAGACGCGTTCGCGGGGACGACCCGCGAGATCAACTTCCGCCACCTCGCGACGTGCACCGCCTGTCGCGGCAACGGCGCCGAGCCCGGGACGCTGATCGTCCCTTGCGACCGCTGCGGCGGCAGCGGGATTCAGCGTCAGGTGCGCCAGACGCCGCTCGGCCAGTTCGTCACCCAGACGACGTGCTCGAAATGCTCCGGCGACGGGCAGATCGTGCAGACGCCGTGCGCGGTCTGCCGCGGGCGCGGCCGCGTCGAACAGGAGAAGGCGCTGCAAGTGCGGATCCCGGCCGGCGTCGACGACGGCTCGCGGATCAAGATCACCGGCAGCGGCGAGGCGGGGATTCGCGGCGGTCCGGACGGCGATCTCTACGTGTACCTCAGCGTCGCACCGCACCGCGTCTTCCGGCGCGACGGCCTCGACGTGCTGATCGACGTCCCGATCTCGTTCCCGCAAGCCGCGCTCGGCGGCGACATCAGCGTGCACGCGCTCGACGGTGAGCTCGTCCTGACGCTGACGCCCGGGACGCAGAGCGGTTCGCAGTACCGCGTGCGCGGTCGTGGCATGCCCAGCGTGCGCGGCGCTGCGAAGGGCGATCAGCTCGTCACCGTCCACGTCGTCGTCCCGACCAAGATCAGCAAACGCGAACGCGAGCTCCTCGAAGAGTACGCCCAGACCGGCGGCGATCACATCGAAGAGAAATCCTTCTTCGACCGCGTGAAGGACGCGTTTCGCGCGGAGTAAACAGCCACTGCATGGCGACGCAGCTCGAACGGCCCGTTCTCGTCTCGATCGACATGCATCGCGGGCACCTCGACCCGGCGGTCGCGACGCTGCCGCTGTCGGCCGAGCGCAGCCGGGCGCTGATCGCTCGGGCGGCGCCGATCTACTCGGCGCTGAGAAATGCCGGAGTGCCGATCGTGCAGGTCGTCACCCGGTACCGGCGATCGCACGAGTCCGAGTCGAACCCGTTCTGGGGCGGGAAAAGGTCGGCGGTCCGTGCGCGCTCGCACGAGCACAACCTCTTCGGTTCGCCCGGGACGGAGATCGTGCCCGAACTCTCCGCTCCGAGCGACATCGTCGTCGACAGCAAGAAGCGCTACAGCGCCTACCTGCACACGGATCTGGAGTTCGTGCTGCGCGACCTGGGCGCGCGCACGGTGCTGTTAGCCGGCGTCAACACGAACAGCTGCATCCTGTGCTCCGCATTTGAAACGGTCAATCGCGACTTCGAACTCGTCGTGATAAAGGACTGTGTCGACTCGATGGACGGCGAGGACGCCCACCGAATGGCGCTCACGCTGATCGAAACCTGCCTCGGCCGCGTCATGGAATGGGACGAGCTACGCGACGCTCTGCCGATCCCGGCAGAGCCTAGCTCAGCGCGTTAGCCGCCGGCGGCGGCGGGGTCGGCGGTTGCGCGGCGGTACTCGTCGTCGAGCGTGCCCGTCAGCATGCCCCAGCACATGCGGTAGTCGCCGGCCAGCGAGCGCAGCGGCGCGCTGAACGTCTCGGGCTTGTTGCGCTCGATGAAGGCGTGCGAGTACCAGGCCGGCCCGTATCCGCAGACCAGGGCGGCGGCGAAGAGCTTGGGGTCCCGGCGCACCAGCGCCGTCGTTCCGACCAGCGTGGCGAGGATCGTGCCGGCGGCGTGGAACGTACGGGTGCGCGGGTCGGCGTGGGCGCGCAGATAGCGCAGCCAGAAGGCGTCGTCCATCCGCGGGCCTTCCGCGCAAGCGGGGCGAATCGCCTGCCGCGATGCGGGATCGCTTCTTCGTCGAGGGTGTCCACGCGGCCGGCGACCGCGTCGCGTTCGCCGCCGATGACGCCCGCAAGCTCGTGACCGTCCTGCGCAAGCGGACCGGAGACCGCGTGCAAGTCGTCGATTCCGGCGGGGTCGCGTATGCCGCGACGCTGGACGTGGACGCGCGCGAGGTGAGCGCGACGCTGGACGAACAGCTTTCGGGCGGCGAGGTCGAGGCGTCGCTCGCGGTGACGATCGCGCAGGCGGTCCCTAAGGGTCAGAAGATGGACCTCGTCGTCGAGAAGGCGACGGAGCTCGGCGCGTTCGCGATCGTGCCGGTCCGCAGCGCGCGGGTGATCGGCCACGACACGAGTCCGGCGAAGGTGGAGCGGTGGCGGCGCATCGCACGATCCGCGGCGCAGCAGTCGGGTCGCATGCGCGTCCCGGAGATCCCGGACGTGCTCGACTGGGACGCGCTGCTCGCGACGTTTTCACGGTACGACCGAGTGTTCGTGCCGTGGGAACTCGCCGAGCCCGCGCCCCTGCGTGCCGCGTTCGAGAGCGGACTCGCAGGAGCGCGCAGCGTGCTCGTCGCGATCGGTCCGGAAGGCGGATTCTCCGCCGGCGAGATCGAGCGTGCGCGCGCCGCGGGCGCCGTGACGGTTTCGCTGGGCCATCGCATCCTGCGGACGGAGACGGCGGCACTCGTCGTGCTCAGCGCGATCCTCTACGCGCGCGGCGAACTATAAGCGCCGCCGCGAGCATCCGTCGCCGTCCGGTTGCGGTTGCAGCCCTTGTGAATGCCGTTGTCGTCAACCGCGCGGCCCCGGGCGGGCTCGCGCTCACCACGGTGCCCGAGCCCGAGCCGCTGCCGTCCGAAGCGCTGGTTCGCGTCGCCGCGATCAGCCTGAACCTGGGCGAAGTGCGCCGCGCGAAGAACAATCCGGACGGCTGGCGCCCGGGGTGGGACTTCGCCGGCACGGTCGAGGCCAAGGCGCGCGACGGGAGCGGTCCACCGGCCGGCGCGCGCGTCGTCGGGATGCTGGGGGAAGGCGCCTGGGCAGAGCGGTTGGCGGCGCCGACGCAGAGTCTGGCGACGCTGCCGGACGGCGTGACGTTCGAGCGCGCCGCGACGCTCCCGGTTGCGGGGCTCACCGCATTGTACGCGCTCGGAAAGCGTGGCTCGCTGCTCGGCCGCAGCGTGCTCGTGACCGGTGCATCGGGCGGCGTCGGCGTGTTTGCAACACAGCTCGCGCGCCTCGCCGGTGCGCGCGTCGGGGCGCTCGTGCATCGCGCCGAAAAGCGGGCGGCCGTCGAGCCCTTCGCGGACGAGGTCTTCGTGGGCGAGAGCGCCGGCGGTGGACCGTACGACGTGATCTTGGAGTCGGTCGGCGGCGGCGTGTTCGCGAATGCCTTGAAGCTGCTCGCCGTGGACGGAATGCTCGTCACGTACGGAACGTCGGCGGAGCGCACGAGCACGATCGAGGTCGCACCGTTCTACCTCAAAGGCGGGAACTCGATCTACGGCTTCTATCTGTTCCACGAGCTCGAGCGTCAGCCCGCAGGTCAAGGCCTCACGCGGCTTGCGGGGCTGCTGGCCGCGGGGAAGCTCGACGTGCGGATCGACGACGTGCTGCCGATCGCGCGCATCGGCGACGCCGCGGACCGGCTGTGGAACCGCGGCGTCACCGGCAAGCTGGTCGTGGCGTTCTGACCGGCCCTTCCCTGGATGCGAGGCCGGCGCGGTGAACCGGTCGGTGCTCATCGTCGGCTTCGTGCTGTTCGTCGCGATGCTCGGCAGCAATCTCCCGGCGCCGCTCTACGAGCTGTACCGTGTTCGGTTCGGAGCGTCGACCTTTGCGATGACGGTCGTGTTCGCCGCGTATCCGCTCGCGCTCGTCGCGACGCTGATCGGGTTCGCGCGCCTGCCGGACGCGATCGGGCGGCGGCCGGTCTTGGCGTTTGGGATCGCGGCTGCCGCGCTGGGCTCGATCGTGTTCGCGTTCGCGAACGGCGTGCCGGCGCTCCTCGCCGCTCGGCTGTGCTCCGCGGTCGCGATCGGCGCGATCGGCGCGGCCGGACCGCCGGCGCTGGTCGAGCTCGATGCGGCGCAGGACCGGCGGCGCGCGGCGCTCGTCGCCACGTTCGCGCTTTCGCTGGCGTGCGGCGTCGCGCCGTTCGTGAGCGGCGTGCTCGCGGTCACGGCGCCGTCGCCGTTCGTCCTCCCGTACGTGCTCCATCTCGTGCTGTGCGCGCTCGCCGCGGCGTCGCTCGCGCTCGTCCCGGAGACGCGGTCTGCGGTGGTGCGCGACGCGGCCGTCGCGCCGAGACTGACCGGGCTCGCGCGCCGTGCGTTCATCGGAGCGACGCTGACCAGCGGAATCATCTGGTGGCTGGCCTCACTGTTCGTTTCGATCCTTCCGGCGTTTGTCGGGACGCTACTCGGCGCGCGCAGCCCGGCACTTCAGGGCGGGCTCGCGCTGATCGTGTTCGTCGTCTCGCCGCTCGCGCAGACATTCGGGCGCGGGATCTCGGATCGCGTCGCGGCGCGCGCCGGATTGATCGGGACCGTCGTTGCGCTCGCTGCACTGCTGGGCGCGGTGCCCGCCCGCTCCCTGGCGCTGTTCGCACTCGGCAGCGTCGTCGCGGGCGCAGCACACGGTCTCGGCTATCTCGGCGCGCAAAGCCTGGTGAATCGCGTCTCGCCGCCCGCTGCGCGCGCACGGCTGTCGGCGACGTTCTACGCGATGACGTACGTGTGCATCGGCGTGCCGATCCTTGCCGTCGGTGCGCTGACCTCGCACGTCGGACTCTACGTAGCGCTCGCCGCGGTTGCGACCGTCGTAGCGCTTGCTGCGCTGGTGCTCGCCGCGGCGCTGCCGCGAGCCGTCCGGTTGCCTGGCGAGGCGGCGGTGAATCTGACAGTGCGATGAGAATCCGAGGAAACCCCTTGACCCCCATCGCGCTCACAACTTCGCGCGCTAGCATCTGTATATCGAACCGGAAGCGCAAGACGCCGACGGTCGTCACGAGGTACACACCAAATGCTAGGCCGAATCTCCAAGTTCATGATGGCGACGGGCGCCGCCGCCGCGATGACCACGGGCGTGATGATCCCCCGCCCCGCGTCGGCGAACACGACGACGACGCTACTCACGGCTGCGGCCGCGATCGGCGCGATCGTGCTGTTGAACAACATTCAGCACAAGCAGGCCGCAGCGAACAGCATCGTCGGGTATACGCGCAACGGCGGAACCGTGTACGCCGACGGGCGGATCGTGATGCCGGACGGGCAGACGTACTATCAGAACTCGAACGGGCAGTACGCGACCAATCAGAACGGCTACAACAACGGCTACAACCCGCAGAATTACGGTAACGTCGCCGTGAACCCCAACAGCGTCTACAACAACGGCCAGTACGCGAACGCCCAGTACGCGAACACCGGCCGCTGGCAGAACCAGAACGGGCAGAACCAGACCCGCACCTGGCAGAACCAGAACCAGAACCAAAACCAGAACCAGAACCAGCGCCGCGTCGGGAACCGTAACCACTAGTCCCACCCCGCGAGCCGTCTCGTTCAGTACACTTCCCCCAGCGACTGAACGAGGCGGCTCGCTTGTGAGCTAGGCCGGCACCGCCTCGCGCACCACGTCCGCGAAGCGTTCGAACGCGGTGCGGTGCAGCGTGTGTCCGTGATCGTGCAGCGTCTCGACGCGGACGAGCGGGCTCGCCTGCGAGAGATCGCCGGCGGCGACGACCGATTCCACGCCCGCGAGCAGCACCGTCGTCGGGATCTTCAGCGCAGCGAGCCGCTCGCGCAGATCCCAAGTACCGAACGCTCCGGCGGCGACACGGATCATCGGATCGACGAGCACGAGTGCGCGCGCGATCTTCGGTCCGCCGACCAGCGCCACAGCCCCGCCCCACGAATGGCCGACCACGGCGGCCACCGTGCCGATGCTGTCGGCGACCGAGCGCAGATCGGCAGCCAGAACGTCGAGCGTCATCGGCGCGGCGGTCTCCGCGTCGCCGTGCCCGCGCTGATCGTAGGCGAACACGCGGTGCGTGGTCGCCAGCGCCTCGCCGAGCCGCGCAAAGTCGCGGCGCGACGAGCTGATCCCGTGCACGCACAGGATCGCCGGGCCCGCGTCGCCCCAGCACTCGACCGTCGTCGTCGCACCGCTCTCGAGCACGACGCGCCGCGCTTCGGCGATCATCCGTTCGTCCGCCCGGGGAACGTGAGTTCGGCGATCGCCGACTTGTCGAGCTCTCCGTGACCGGCGGCGACGAGCCGCTCGTACTGCGCGAGCGTCGCCGCCGCAAGCGGCAACCGCAGACCGGCTCGCTCGCCGAGCGTGAGCGCGATCCCGGAGTCCTTCGCCGCGTGCGCCGCCGAGAAGTAGACGTCGTGCTCGCGGGCGACCATGTCGGCCCCGTCGGTCTCGAGCACGCGCGAGTTCGCACCGGTGTGTGCGAAGACGTCCATCAGCGCGGAGAGATCGATGCCGAGGGCGGCACCGAGCCCGAGCGCTTCGGCGAGGCCGGCGGTGTTGATGTTCATCAGCATGTTCACCAGCGCTTTGACCTGCGCCGCGGTGCCGGGGCCGCCGACCCAGCGCAGCGAGACGCTCATTGACTCCAGCAGCGGGCGAGCCCGTTCGAAGGCGGCGGCATCGCCGCCGCAGATCAGATAGAGCTTGCCGTCGCGCGCCTGCGGGATCGAGCTGGCCATACAGGCCTCAACCGCGCTCGCTCCTGCGGCGCGCACGAGCGCGTCGACCTCGACGTGCACCTCGGGCGAGATCGTCGCGCAGTTCACGAAGATCGCGCCGTCCGCGTTGCGCAGCAGCGAGTCACCCTCCCGCGCGAAGATGGCGCGCATCGCAGCGTCGTCGCTGACGACGGTCAGGACGACGTCGGAGCCGGCGCTGACCGCCGCGAGCGAGTCCGGCGCTTGCGCACCGAGCTCGGCGGCCAGCCCCTGCGCCCGGCCGCGGTCGGCGTCGGCGACGGCGGCGATCTCGTAGCCGGCGTCCTTGAGGCGGCGGGCGATGTTCGCGCCCATCCGCCCGACGCCGACGACGCCGACGCGCGTCGTGCCCGGGGTGAGGGTCGGCCGTTGGCGGGCCGGCGTGGTGGTCATGGCGGGCGCCCTTCTACGCGACCCCGTCCGATCAGCTTTGCCCGGCCGGCCCTTGCAGCCTTGATATCAGTATGATATCATCCGCTGCACCATGCGTGCCTTCCCAGCGCGCCTGGACGACGGCGTGTACGCCGAACTGAAACGACGGTCGGAGACCGAACGCAAGAGCATGAACGCGGTGCTGAACGAGTCGCTGGAGCGCCACTTTCGCGGACGGACTGATGCGAAGGCTGCGCTCCTGCGCGCGCTGGCCGCGCTCGACGATAGCGAGCGGAGCAACACGTGACCGCGGCGTACAACTCTGGTTCGACCATGGCCCGCACTTTGGAATCGCTCGACCCCGGAACCCCCGTCTACGCCGGCGAGACCCGCGTGGGTGACGTCCGCGCCGTCTATGCGGAAGGGAACGCTCGCATCGCGGAGCTGCTGGTCGTGTATTGGGACGCACGCGGCGAGGACGTGGCGATTCCGACGACCGAGGTCGAGAGCGTCGACGACGACAGCGTTGTGCTGATGCGCCGGGAGTCCGATCAGTACGGCGACCTCGCCCCCTTCGATGCCGGGCGATTTCCGACGATGAAGAAACTGAAGTGATGAGCCCACCGGCAACCTCGGACCAGGCCGATTCGTCGCCGTCCGGTGCACCGCAGACGGCGAAGAAGCTGAAGTTCTCGGTCGTCGTTCCGACCTACAACGAGGCGGACGGGATCGAGAAGCTGGTCACCACCCTGCGCGACGTGTTCGAGCAGAACGGCCTCGACGGCGAGATCGTCGTGGTCGATGACAACTCGCCGGACGGGACGGGCGCGATCGTCGACCGCCTGGAGCACGAAGGCTATCCCGTCCGCTGCCTGCACCGGCCCGGGAAGATGGGGCTCTCCTCGGGCGTCATCGACGGCTGGCGGTTCGCCCGGCCGGATTCGGCCGCCGTCGGCGCGATGGACGCCGACTTCTCGCACGACGCCTCGATCCTGCCCCGCATGGTGGCGGCGCTCCAGGAGGGCGGATACGGCCTGGCGATCGGGTCGCGCTACGTCCCGGGCGGCGGGATCAGCAACTGGCCGAAGCGGCGCATCGTGACCTCACGCGTAGCGATCGCGCTGGCGCAGCCGCTCACGCCGATCCGCGACATCACCTCGGGCTACTTCCTGGTCAAGCGCGAGGCCCTGGAGGGCGTCGAACTCGACCCGATCGGCTTCAAGATCGGGCTCGAGGTGATCGCGAAGGCGCACTACGGGCGGGCGCTCGAGGTTCCGTACGTGTTCACCGACCGGGTCGCGGGCACGTCGAAGCTGAACCAGAACGAGATCCTGAACTACTTGAAGCAGCTCGGCCGCATCTACGGCGCGCGCCTCCGAGGGAAGCGCTGACCATGCCCATGCCGGAATGGCTGCGGTTGCGCCGTGCGCAACCGGTTCCGGTCGAGGACGCTGCGCAGTGGACCAAGTGTCCCAAGTGCGGCACGATGATCTACCGGCCCGATCTGGCCGCGAACCTGTGGGTGTGCGCGACCTGCGGCCACCACTTCCGGATGCACGCCTTCGACCGCATCTCGATGCTGGTCGATGCCGACTTCAACGAGGTCGGCGGAGAGCTTTCGCCGGGCGACCCGCTTGGCTGGACTGACAAGGTCCCGTATCCGCAGAAGCTCGCGCGCGATCGTGAGAAGTCGAAGCTCACCGAAGGCGTCGTCTGCGGGTTCGCGTCGATCGGCGGCCACCCGCTCGCGCTGGCCGTCATGGATTTCAACTTTCGCGGCGGCACGATGGGAACGGTCGTCGGAGAACGGATCACGCAGCTCTTCGAGCGGGCTCGCGAGCGCGGGCTCCCGTGCGTCGTCTTCACCGCCAGCGGCGGTGCGCGCATGGAAGAGGGCATGCTCGCGCTGATGCAGATGGCGAAGACGACGATGGCCGTGCGACGGTTCCACGACGACGGCGGCTTCTACATTAGCGTGCTCACCGATCCGACGACCGGCGGTGTTTCGGCCTCGTTCGCGTTTCAGGCTGACGTCGTGCTCGCCGAGGCGCGCGCGGCGATCGGTTTCGCCGGCCGCCGCGTGATCGAGCAGACGATACGGCAGAAGCTGCCGGAGAATTTCCAGACCGCGGAGTTTCTGCTCGAGAAGGGCGCGATCGACATGGTCGTCGAGCGCAACGTGCTCAAGGAGACGCTGGTGCGGCTGCTCGATTACGGCTCGGGCGGAAAGCGGCACGCGAACGGGCGCAGCGGCGCCGCGGTGCCGGCCGCCGACCCAGTGCCGCCGGCGGAGAGCCGCGCATGAACGTCATCGTCGAGCGCGAGAAGGGGCTGATCCAGCTCGAGCAGCGCATCGACGAGCTGAAGGCGCAGGCCGCGCAGCAGCCGGTCGACATGAGCGCCGAGATTCGGGCGCTCGAAACGAAGTACGCGGAGATTCAGCGCGAGATCTTCGGCAAGATGACGCCGTGGCAGCGCGTCAACATGGCCCGCCATCCGAAGCGCCCGATCGGGTCGGACTACATCGCCGCGCTCGACCAGTTCGACGAGCTGCACGGCGACCGCCATTTCCGCGACGATCACGCGATCGTCGGCGGGTTCGCGAAATTCAACGGGCGCCGCATCATCGCGATCGCGCAAGACAAGGGCCGCGATACGAAGGAGAAGGTCTACCGCAACTTCGGGATGGCGTCGCCCGAAGGGTACCGAAAAGTGATCCGCCTGGTGAAGCTGGCCGACCACCTCGGCCTGCCGGTCGTCACCTTCGTCGACACCAGCGGCGCCGATCCTGGGATCGGCTCGGAGGAGCGCGCGCAGTCCGAGGCGATCGCGCAGTCGCTCTACGAGCTGGCCGAGGCGCGCGTCCCGATCGTCGCGTCGATCGTCGGCGAGGGCGGCTCCGGCGGCGCGCTGGCGCTCGCGCTGGCCGACCGCGTCATCATCCTGCAGCACTCGGTGTATTCGGTCGCGTCGCCCGAAGGCGCGGCGGCGATCCTTTGGGGCGACGCCGCCCGCGCGGAAGAAGCGGCGACGCGGTTGAAGCTCACCTCCGATGACCTCCTCACGTTCGGCATCGTCGACGAGGTGATCCCCGAACCGATCGGCGGGGCGCATCGCGACGCCGCCGGAACGATCGGCCGCGTGCTCGACGCCGTCGAGCGCGCGCTCGAAGCGCTGATCCCGATCCCGCCGGCCGAGTTGCGCGAGCGCCGTTACGCGAAGTTCCGCCGTATCGGAGCGGCGTCAGCGTGAGAGTCTCGACGCTGCTCCGACTGCTCGGCCGGCTCGGCGTCGTCTGCGTTGCGCTCGTCGCGTTCTCGGTGATCGGCGTGCAGTACGCGCGGCTGATCGGGCGCAACATCGCGCTCGCGCACGAACTGCGCGACGTCGAGCACGACGTCGCCTCGCTCAAGGTCAAGCGCGTCCAGCAGGAGCGCGACATCCGGCGCCTCTCCGATGCAAACGGCGCGATCCCTGAGATCCACGACCGCCTCCATCTGGTCGGCGAGCACGAAGCGATCATCTACCTCAAACACGGGAAGCAGCCGTGAGCGAGCGCGTCCGCGGGAGCGTGATCAACGTCCACAACCTGGGCGCGACGGTCCGCCTCGAGGACGGCCGCCTCGTCGCGTCGCCGATCGGTGACGTCAACAAGAATCGCGCCGCGTACACGCGGGCGCTCGAACACAAAGAGGCGACGCTCCCCTTCGACCTGCTGGGGAAGATGGTCGTCCTGGCCCAGACGCGCATCGACGAGGTCACGCCGACGACCGAGGTTCCCGCACTGACCGATCCCTCGTTCGAGGCGCAGATCGCCGCCTACCTCAAGTCGACCGAAGAATGGGCGCCGCCGGACCGGCCGCAGCCGTTCGAGCGCCATCTCGTCCGCAAACAGCACCGCGCGAGGTTCTTCGAGAGCCGCGAGGGCTAGCGCCGAGGCCGCAGCATGCGGTTTCGCGAACCGTGCGCATCATGGCGTTGAAAGGCGTGCGCGTCGACCCGGTCAAGGTCCCAGGTTCCTTTGTACGTTTGCAAGGAGCATACTCGGGGCTTCGGGCCGCGGAGCAGCGCGTCGCCGACTTCATCCTGAAGGCTCCCGACGAGCTGATCTACCTGACGGTGACGGAACTCGCCGAGCGGACGCACACCAGCGAGTCGACGGTCGTGCGCCTGTGCCAGAAGATCGGCTACAAAGGCTATCAGGAGTTCAAGATCGTGCTGGCGCGCGATCTGGTCGAAGAGACGACCGAGATCTACGCGGCGATCGAGCCGGGCGACGATCTGGCCACCGTCAAGGCGAAGGTCTTCCAGGCCAACACGCAGGCGCTCCGCGATACGATCGAGGTGCTCGACGACGGCGAGCTGCAGCGCGCGGTCGACGCTCTGGCCGACGCGCGGCGCGTCGAAATCTACGGCGTCGGCGGCAGCGCGCCGCTCGCCCTCGACGCGTACCACAAGTTCCTCAAGCTCGGGCTGCAGTCGATCGCGCTCTCCGACGGCGACCTGATGGCGATGTCGTCCTCGCTGCTCGGGCCGGAGGACGTCGCGCTCGGGATATCGCACACCGGCGCCAGCCGCGACGTCACCGACGCGCTCGGGCGTGCCAAGGCGCACGGAGCGACGACGGTCTGCATCACCCATCGGCCGTCTTCGCCGATCACGAAGGTCTCGGACGTCGTGCTCGTCACCGCGGCGCAGCAGACGGCGTTCCGCAGCGACGCCAGCTCGAGCCGCATCGCGCAGCTCACGATCGTCGACACGCTCTACGTCGGGGTCGCGAACAAACACCACGAACGGTCCCTCGAGATGATCCAGCGCACGCGCGAGGCGACCGCGTCCAAGCGCTACTAAAGACCGTCCAGGAGCGATGGCGCGTGTCGGGGCGGCGAGCGGGACAGCGCTTCGACGCGGAGCACGGCGTGACGACCGAAGCGCTGGTGTTCCTCGGCGAGCTCGACCCCGAGGCGATCGGGCCGGCACTCGAACACGCGACACACTACGAACCGACGCCGGTCGCGCAGGCCGAAGCGCTCCTCGACGCGTCGCCGCTGCCGCCCGAGCGCGCTACGTTCGTCGATCTGGGCGCGGGAATGGGACGTGTCGTCATGCTCGCCGCTCGGCGGCCGTTTCGCGCGGTGATCGGCGTCGAGGTCTCGCCCGCGCTGGTGGAGATCGCGCGCGAGAACCTCGCTTCGGCGCACGATCCGCGCCGCGTCGCGACCGATGTGAAGATCGTTCGCGCCGACGCGGCCGGCTACGCGTTTCCGCGCGGCGACCTCGTCGTGTTCATGTACAACCCGTTCCGCGCCCCGGTGATGAGTGCGGCGCTCGCGACGCTCGCCGCGGCCGACGAGCCGCGCGACGTCGTGCTGCTTTATCACACACCGCTCGAACGCGCGACGATCGACGGCGACGGCGCGTTCGATCTCATCGCCGACCTGGGCTTCGGCCTCGCGTATCGACTGCGGCGTTAAGCGTCAGTCAGGATCGCGTACGCCGACCTCGTCGAGGTGGCGCAGCAGGTCGGCGGGATCTTCGTAGACGCGATATGCGCCGCCGGTCTGCAGTTCGTCGAAGCCGTAGCCGCCGGAGAGCAGGCCGACGCCGAGCGCGCCGGCTCTGCGCGCGGCGAGCAAGTCCCAGACCGAATCCCCGACGACGATGCTGTGCTCGATCGCGACGCCGAGCTTCTCCGCGGCGCGCAGGAACAGATCGGGATCGGGTTTCGCGTGCGAGACCTCGTCGCGCGTCACGACCGGAACGTGCGCGGGGACGTCGAGGAGCGCCAGCGTGCGGCCCGCGACGTCGCGCCCGCCGCTGGTCGCGATCGCCCACGGGACGCTGAGCTGCGTCAACGTTGCGAGGAGCTCGCGCGCGCCCGGTAGCGGCACGACGCCCTCGAAACGCCTGGCATAGGCGGCCGCATGGAGCGTGCGCAGCTCGAGCGCGACGTCCGGATCGAGCTCGCGTCCGAGCTCGCGCATCAGGCCGCGCACGAAGAGGCCGCCGCTCATCCCGATTTTCCGGTGGATGCGCCACACCGAGAGCCGGATGCCGCACGCGGTGAGCGCGTCGTGCCACGCGCCGACGTGCTGGTAGACGGAGTCGACCAGCGTGCCGTCGAGGTCGAAGAGCAGCGCGGGACCACGGTGCGTCATGCGGGGCGCTTCGTCCCTGTACGCGAACCGCCCGCCGGTGATCCGCGCACTGGTGTCGATCGGGACGAACTCGACCCGACTGCTCGTCCAGGACGGTGAGCGCCGTCTCGCCGCGGATTCGCGCGGGACGCGGATCGGCACCGGGATCGGCGTCACCGGCACGATCGACGCGGCAGCGCGCGACCGCACGCTCGCGGCGATTGACGACTACGTCGCGCTTGCACGCCGTCTCGGTGCCGGGGCGGTCGACGCGATCGCGACCAGCGCGCTGCGCCGCGCATCCGACGGCGTCGGATTCGGCGACGAGATCGCCGCCCGGGTCGGCGTCGCGCCGCGCATCCTGAGCGGTGCGGAAGAGGCGACCTACTCGTTCCTCGGCGCGACCGCGGGGCGCGAGGGCGGCGGGGCGGTCGGGGTGCTCGACGTCGGCGGCGGCAGCGCCGAGCTCGCCGTGGACCACCCGGCCCGCGCCCGGGCGAGCGGCACGGTGCAGCGCGCGATCTCGCTCGAGATCGGCGCGGTACGCCTCTCCGAACGCCATCCGGCGCTGCTCGGTGAGCACGCGCTGGGCGAGAGCGAGCGGCGCGCGCTCGAAGCGGAGGCGCGCGCCGACGCGGCCATGGTCCTCGCACCGTTCGCCGAGCTGCGGGGATTCGAGGAGCTGATCGCGGTCGGCGGGACGGTGTTTACCGCAGCCGCGATGGTCGCCGGGGACGTTCGCGACGGCGCGACGATGACGCGCGACGACGCCCGCCGTCTGATCGACGCGCTCCTCGCCCGCGACCTCGACGCGCGCAAAGCGATGCCGCAGATCCGCCCGCAGCGCGCGGACATCCTACCGGCCGGGCTGATCGTCGTCGACGAGGCCTGCCGCATCCTCGGCGTCGACCGCTTCACCGTCAGCGAAGCCGACCTGCTCCTCGGGTACCTGACGTCCCCAGCGTTCCGGGCCGTCCCGCTCCCGCCGGGACCAACCGGCCACGGCGCGAATGACGGCGGCGGGATGATGGTGGAATAGGCAGACACAGCAGACTTGGAATCCTGAGCCGGCCGGCTGGAAACACCGGCCGGGATGCGCTCAAAGTCGGTGAACTCGTCGCGGCCTCCGCACGACAACGCCGAGCCAAGCTCGTTCGCGGCTACTGCTGCGAACCTGAAGGTGTAGAGACTGGACGGGCGCGGCCTAACCTCCTTCGCGATGGCGAACGAGCACGGTCAAGGCACAGTCCGGACCACGAACCTTCCTGTTACCCTGAGTTTGTCGAAGGGCGGGTCGGGCGGCGAAAGCCGAAGTGGTGCGAAAATCTGCAGCCGGCGACGGCGTCCGGGTTCGAGTCCCGGTCATCCCACGAATCATTCATCAGGCGAAATCCCGCGGTTACAACCCCGTCGACATCGGAAGGTCCAATCGTGAGAATCAGCGTGCGGCGTGTAGCCCTCTCGGCGGAACCGCAGGGCCCTTCACGGATCGCCTCATCGACCAAGGCAGGTCAGGTCGTGACTGCGGTACCGATGCCGCACTCGCTCGCACGGATGAGCGTCGCCGACGCTCGCACCTCGACGCCGGTCGTGCCCATTCAGATGGACCGCTACGAAAATCCGACGCCGGATGAAACGAAGAAAGGCGCGAACGTCGAGCTGAAAGAGCACCACATCATTCCCGACTCGACGCTACAGGCGTTCTACGGCGTCGTGAAGGGCCTGTACAAGTCCGATGTCGCGCAGATGGTGGTCGCGATGCCGAACAGCTGGGCGGACGTCACGATGGCGGAGCTCGAGCGAACCAACCAGATCACGGACAAGATCGACTGGGGCTCGACCGGACTGCTCAAGATCGGGGCGGAGAAAGCGATCGCGGTCGCCGCCGCTGCACCGCAGCTCCTGGCCGGCGTGACCGATACGGTCGCCCAAGGCATCACGGTCGCGTGGACGATCCACAACATCGGGTATCTCGTCGGGAAAAACCGATTGCCGGCGGTCATCGCCGACGGCGTGACGTGGAGTCAGCTCGGTCTCGCCGAGACGTCATTGACGGAGGCGATGACGGCGTTCGGTCAAACGGCCCGGGGCAAGACCATCGTCCAGACGTTGGCCGCCGCAAGAACGGAATGGACGAAGACCAAGACGGGCGCAGACCGCGCCGAGCGAAGCGCCGACGTTGCCGGTCCGTACTTCGAATGGTTTCCGGGTAATCTCTTCGTCGGTCCCGGAGAGCGCTCGTTCGAGCCCGGCGACGACTTCGATCGTGAGGCGTTTTACTTCATCGGAGAAGACCACTACTTCGCCTTGAGAAAGTCGTTCGATTTGATGCAGAAAGCGCTCGTGGAGCGGACCAAGAAGCCGATCAAGGCGGCGAACACGCAGCTCCAGGAGACGTTCGCCAAGTATCGGACGAAAGCGACGTGGGCGGAGACAAAGAAGGGCTGGGTCCTCGCCGCGGACGACAAGTGGCGCGCGAAAGGCCTTGAAACCTCAACGGAAAAACGCACGACGATCGCGCCGTGAGCGCGTTCGGTCCGGCCAAGCGCGGCGGACCTGACCATGTGCCCGCGCGAGGACCGGCGGACGGTGTCGTCCAAGGCTGTTTTTCATCGGCGAACGTGAGGTAGCGGATCGGGCATGATCTATCAGCGAGTTCAGCGGCCGTCGTCAACAGTCGCGCAGGGGTTGCCCGCCGATCCGGTGCGCCAGACGCGTAGCACCTCGGTATCGCTCGCCGTCGCCCCGTACGTTCCGGCGATGCACGCGCTCGCACGCATCGCCGTCGGTCCCGCCGAGCGGCCCGCGTCGGGTGCGACGGTTCAGCTCAAGACGTACAAGGACTCGCAGATCCGTGCCATGGTGAAGGAAGCGGCGAAGACCGCGCAGCCCAACCGCGTCGCGCTGCTGCTGGCGGTCTACAACCAGATGCGCTACGAGCTCCCCGTGGCGCCGGCCGCCTTCACGACCGTGCTCGCTGCGGAAACCGCGCTGATCACGGGGAACCGGATCGACGCCGATGACGCCGCCGCGCTCGACGCGGAGGCGACGCGCCTGCAGCAGGCCGGCGGCGACCCGGCGGAAGCGACGCGGCTGCGCATCGTCGGTGCGATCGCCGCCGGGCGCAACGCGGTCGAGGCGTCGTACGCGCAGCACATCTTCCAGGGCGACACGAAGAACGGCGTCCCGACGGGCTTTCATTCCACCGTCGACGGCAGTGCGACCCATGAAGAGTACGGCACCGCCACCAACGTCGGCAACGCGAGCTCCGGCGGGAACCAGGCCTATCAGCAGAGCGTGCGTCTGCAAGCGAATCACGCGACGACCAAGCCGATCCAGTCGACGTTCTTCCCCGCGGCGGCGTCGCACGGGCAGGTCATCGACGCGATCGCGAGCGTGTACAAAGCCGGACTCACGACGGTCGGACACGTCGCGGCGACCGTCAACGGGCTCAAGCTCGCCAAACGCGGCGACACCGTGTTCCCCGCGGGCGGCTCCGACGACCGCGTGGCGGAGTGACCAGTCTCCGCTAACCGATTATTTCGAATAGGTTGAAGGGGCTCGCAGGCCTTCGCCCCGAACTGACGGAGGTTCCCGATGACCCGGCGAGCCGCCGGGTTTCGCGTGTCCGGAGGTTGCGTCCGCTGAAGATCCTCGTCACCGTCAAACTCGTCCCGGATACGAACGCCGACAAGCGCATCGATCCGGCGACCAAGCGCCTCGTTCGTACCGGGGTCGAAACGGTCTTGAACCCGTTCGACGAGTACGCGATCGAAGCAGCGCTGCAGCTGAAAGAAAAGCTCAACGATGGTTCTACGGTGACCATCGTTTCGATGACCCCCGTCACCGGCAAGGAGGTCGTGCGCAAGGCGCTCGCGATGGGCGCCGACGACGCGGTGATGATCTCGGACGACGCACTCGGCGGCAGCGACCTGTGGGGCACCGCGGTTGCGCTCGCCGCCGGGATCAAGGCCCAGAATCCCGATCTGGTCATCACCGGCACGCAGTCGACCGACGCGATCAGCGGTGATCTCCCCGGTATGCTCGCGGAGAAGCTCGGCTTCCCGGGGCTGACGTATGCGCGCAAGATCGACGTTGCCGACGGACGCGTGCGCGTCCAGCGCGAGACGGAGACGGGCTACATGACGATCTCGGCTGCGCTGCCGGCGGTTGTCAGCGTCACGAAATCCGCCAACGAGCCGCGCTATCCGTCGCTCAAAGGCATCATGGGCGCCAAGAAAAAGGAGATCAAACAGCTCGCCGCAGCCGATCTCGGCTTGACGGTCGCCGTCGGTACCGACGGTGCGAAGGCGCAGCTCACCGATCTCGCGACACCGCCGGCGCGCGCCAAGGGGCAGGTCGTGCAAGCGCCCGATCCCGCCGAAGGCGCGAAAACGATCGTGCAATTCCTCAAGGACCGGAAGTTCCTCTGATGCAGAACGTCATCGCGTTCATCGAGCACAAGCACGGCGCGATTCGCCGTTCGTCGCTGGAAGCGGCGACCCAGGCGCGCGCGCTCGCCGATCAGCTCGGCGGGAAGGCGCACGCGGTCGTGGTCGGCGACGGCGCGCAGCAAGCGGCTGAAACGCTGAAGCGCTATCCGCTCGACCAGATCCACCTCTCCGACGAGGACCGCTTCATCGACGGCGCCGTCGATGCGGTCGAAGCCGTCGCGAAAGCGATCGGCTCGGCGCTCGTTCTGGTCGGCAACACGATGATCGGGCGCGACGTCGGGTCGCGCTTCGCGGCGCGCGTCGACTGCGGTATCAACGCCGATGTCGTCGACTTCAAGACCGAGGGTGGTGAGGTCTCGTGCGTCATGCCCAAGCTTGGTGGCCTGGTCATCACGACGTGCAAGCTGACCGGCTCGCCGTTCGGCGTGGCAGCTATCCGGCCGAATGTTTTCGCCGCCAAGGAAACTTCCGGAGCCGGTGAGATCGTTCAGATTCCGTCGAGCGGGAAGGCCTCCACGGTCACCGTGGAGGACGAGGTCGAGGAAGCCGCAGCGGAACTTGGCGTCGAAGAGGCGTCGGTCGTCGTGAGCGGCGGTCGTGGGATGGGCGGTCCGGAACCGTTCACCACGATCCTCAAGGACCTCGCCGACGCGTTCGGCGGTGCGGTGGGTGCATCTCGTGCGGCGGTCGACGCCGGATGGGTCTCTCACGGTCACCAGGTCGGGCAGACCGGAAAAACGATCAGCCCGCAACTCTACCTCGCGATCGGAATCTCCGGCGCGATCCAACACAAAGTCGGCATGCGGACGTCCGAGACGATCGTCGCGATCAACAAAGACGGTAACGTTCCCATCGCTGATTTCGCCGATCTCCTCGTCGTCGGAGACGCATTCGTCATCGTTCCGGAGTTGACGAAGCTCGTCCGCGACGCGAAAGCCGTACACGCCTAGAATGATGCGCCGTCTTTTCCCCGTTCTCGCCTTCTCGGCCGCCGCGCTCGTCGCCGCCGCCGGCGTGAGCGTTCATCCGGCTGCCGCGGCGCCGAAGGCCGCGGCGGCGACGCCGACGCCCGCGCCATCGCCCACACCGGGGGCGACCCCGGAACCGCTCGACCGGGCGATTCCGCGGCTCGAGGCCGCGCTCAAGACCGATCCGAACAACAAGGCGAATCAGACCGAGCTCGCTGCCGACTACCTCCAGATCAATCGCCCGGATCTGGCGCTTCCGCTGACGCAGAAGCTGCTCCAGAACGGGACGAAGACGGCGCAGGTCTATTACTTCGACGGTCTGGCGAACAACGCGCTGGGCCATCAGAAAGAGTCGCTGGCCGATCTCGAGCAAGCGGCGAATCTCGAGCCGACGAACCCGGGTGTGCTCGGCACGCTCACCGACATGTACATGCGCCTGAACCGGCCGCAGGACGCCGAGCGCGTCGCGAAGCGCGCGGTGACGTTCAACAAGGACGACAAGAACGCGTACATGGCGTACGGCCAGGTCCTGGCCGGCGAAGGGAAGTTCGACGAGGCGCGCCAGCAGCTCGAAGCGGCGTTGAAGCTGGATCCCAAGGACGTCCGTCCGCTGCTGCTCGAAGCGCAGACGTACACGCAGCAGAATGCGATCGCGTTGGCAGCGCAGCTGTACGACCGCGCGATCGCGGTCGACCCGAACAACGCCGACGCGCTGATCGGCAAGGCGCGCATCGCGGCGGCGCAGCACAACGTCAAGGACGCGATTGCGAGCTACGATGCGCTCTACAAGCTGCAGACCGATCCCAACGACAAGGTCGCGGTGATCGATCAGGAAGCGGTCGTCTACGCCAACGAAAAGATGGACGGCGACGCCGCCGCGGCGTTCAAGCGCGCGATCTCGGAGTTCCCGAACGTGCTCTCGGCGCACACTGCCTACGGCGAGTACCTGCAAGCGAAAAAAGACAACGCGGGCGCGGAGCGCGAGTACATCGCCGGCGCCGGACCCAACCGCGATCAGATCGACGCGGTCGCGAAGCTGGGCCAGCTCTACGCCGCCCAGAATCAAATCTCGAAGTCGATCGATCAGTTCAAGCGCGTCAGCGAGCTGGCGCCGAACGACCCCCGCTCGCACCTGCTGCTCGGCGCGACGTACGCGGCGAACAAGCAGTTCGACAAGGCCGTCGGCGAGTTCAAGGCCTCCTACGCGCTCCAGCACACGCCCGACGCGCTGATGGGTCTCGGCCAAGCCGATCTCCAGACGCGCAACTACGCCGAGTGCGTGCAGGTGTACGACGCATTGGACAAGGGCGCTCCGGACATCTCGAAGCAGAACCCGTCGATCCTCTTCGGGCTCGGCCAGTGCTATCAGGGCGCGAAACAGCCCGACAAGGCGAAAGCGACGTACCAGAGGCTGCTGACGTACGTGAAGCCCGGGTCTCAGGCGGCGAACGAACTGAAATCGCTGATCGCCGCCATCGACCGTCACCCATCCCCGGCGCCGAAGAAGACTGCGGCCCCGGCCCCCAAGAAGAGCCCAAAGCCGGCGCCGAAGAAGACCCCGCCGCCGAAACCGTAAGACGATGCTCGTCGCCTACGACGACGGACTCACCGCGCACCTGAGCGGCGTTCCTCATCCGGAGGGACCCGATCGTGTGCGCGTCGTCGCTGCCGAGCTGAAGCGGCGCGGCATGTTCGGCGAACGCGTCGATGCGCGCGTTGCGCGTCCCGACGAGATCGCGCGCGTCCATCCGGCGTCATACATCGAGTTGGTGCGCAGGACGTGCGCCGCGCTCGAACCGGGCTACGTAACCGATCTCGCCACCGGCGACACGCTGGTCGACGCCGGCTCGTACGAAGCCGCCGCCCGCGCCGTCGGCGCGACCTTGGTCGCGCTCGAGGCCGCGGTCGACGGACGCCGTGGAACGTTCGCGCTCGTGCGCCCGCCGGGCCATCATGCGGAGCCCGCGCGCGGGATGGGATTCTGCGTCTTCAACAACGCCGCGATCGCCGCGCGCACCTACGCGCAGGGCGAGGGGAAACGCGTTCTCATCCTGGACTTCGACTATCATCACGGTAACGGGACGCAGGCGATGATCGGCGGCGGTGTCTCGTATGCGGGAAGCCACGCGGACCCGGCCTATCCCGGCACCGGAGATCCGCGTGGCAACCGGGTGGCGTCCGGCGCGGCGCTCGTCAACGTTCCCATCGATGCGCGCGGCATCTCGACCGAAGGTTTTCTCGCGATCCATACGCGCACGCTGCGCGCGCTCGCGGAGCGCATCCGGCCACGCCTGATCGTGGTGAGCGCCGGCTACGACGTCGTCGTGGGCGATCCGGTCGGCGATCTCGGCGTCGACCCGTCGTTCGCACGCCAAATGGGACGGCTGATCCGCGAGATCGCCGACACGTACTGCGACGGCCGAGCGCTGTTCGTGCTGGAAGGCGGCTACGATCCGCCGACGGTCGCCGAGTGCGTCGCCGATACGATCGCCGGTTTCGAAGAAGCGGTCGAGATCGAGCGCACCGAGGTCCATGCGATCCCGCCCGCGCAGCGCGCGCTGGTGCGTGAAGTCGAACAGGCGGCGCTCACCGGGGCGACCTCGTGAACGCTGCGGTCGTGGACTGGCTCGTGCTGGTCCTGCGCGTCGCGATCGGGGGAATCTTCGTGGTGGCCGGCGCGTCCAAGGTCGGGAACGCGTCGCTCTTCGCAGCGCAGATCACGGGGTTCCGGCTGCTACCGGAGGCAGTCGTCGGGCCGCTCGCCGTGATGCTGCCCTATTGGGAGATCTTGCTCGGCGGTCTGCTGATCGTCGGACTGTTCACACGGGTGACTGCGTGGGTCGCCGTGATTCTTCTCGCGCTGTTCGATATTGCGATCGCCTCCGCGGTCGTGCGCGGGATGACCGTATCGTGCGGCTGCTTCGGCCCGAATGACGCCACGGTCACGACCTGGGCGGAGGTCGCGAGGGACGCGGTCTTTGTAGCGCTCGCGCTCGTCGTCGCGCTGCGCCCCCCGGGGGCGCTCGCCGTCGACCGGCGAATCGGGAACGCATCATGAGCCGCGCCGTATCCTCGAAGTCCTCGTCCACCGACCGCCGCAAGGTTGTGATCTACGCGGTGCTGATCCTTATCGTCGTGGCGATCATCGGCGTCTTGGGCTACTTCAACTCGCTCGGCAGCGTGAAGAAGGCCGCCACGACCGCGCCGGCGGTCTCCAAGCTCAAAGTGGGTGACACCGCTCCCGCGTTTGCCGTCCAGACCAACGCCGGACCATTCGATCTCGCCCAAGTATCGACGCCGGTGCTGCTCGAGGTGTTCGCCACCTGGTGCCCGCACTGCCAGCGCGAGTCGGTCGTCCTGGACGATATCGCAGCGAAGTACCCGGGCAAGCTCGCGATCGTCGCGGTCAGCGGCAGCCCGTACGGGATCGACGGAACCTCGCCCGAGTCGCAGCTCGACGTCAACCGCTTCGGGGCCCAGTTCAACGTGCGCTATCCGATCGCGTTCGACCCGGATCTCAAGGTCGCTGGGCTCTATCTGAAGGACGGGTTCCCGACCTTCGTGCTCATCGATCCGGCCAAGAAGATCCGCTACGTCGGCAGCGGCGAGAAACCCGAGGCTGAATTGCTCAAGGCGATCCGTACCGTCATCTAACGGGGTTCTCACGACGACTCGCCGGGCGGGCGCGTATTCTGAACAAGAGAACCACGCACGCGTCCCACGGACGCAGGAGCTACCGTCTTGTCCAGCATTCGTTTCCTAGCCGCCGCCGTACTCGCGGCCTCCCTTACCGTCCCGGTCGCCGCGTTCGCGCAGCAGGCGCCGCCCGTCGGCCCGGCAGCGGCCGCTGCGCCGGGTCAGCCCGGCGCCCATAACGGCCGCCACCACAATGCGTTCCGTTCCGCGCTGCGCGGACTGAATCTGAGCGCCTCCCAGAAGAGCCAGATCGATCAGGTTTTCGCGCAGGCGCGCGGCCAGAACAAAGGCGCCGATCCCGCGACGCGCAAAGCGAACCGTGAGAAGGTGCGCGCGCAGGTCGAAGCCATCCTGACCCCGGCGCAGCGCACGCAACTGCGGACCGCGCTCCAGCAGGCTCGCCGCCAGCCCGCCTAACCCGCTCGACCGGCGTCGCGCGCAAGCGCCGAGCGAACCGCAGCGACGAGCGCGGGTTCGCGCGTGAGCATCCCCCACTCGAGCTGACCGGCGCCTCGCCCCGAGGCGCCGGTCGCGTTTCCCGACCCGATCCAAGCGGTGTCGCCGGCGAGCGCGAGCTTCTCGTTCGTGCCGCTTTCGCGTATTCGAACGCCGGAGGAGGCGAGCGCGGCGAGTGTCCGCGTCTCGATCGCAGAGTGCCGCGCGGTACGGCCGAGCACGAGTGTCGTCGGCGCCCCCGATGCCGCATGACGCTGCAGGGCGCGCGTCAGCGGCGACGTCGCGACGCGCTCCGTCTCGACGATGACCGGCGCTGCGCCGGCGCCGTCGACGAGCTCCACCTCGCGTCGCAGTGCTTCGTCCTTGCGCGTCGCGAGGGTCGCGTCGGCGCCGCCGCGGCCGGCGAGCGCCTCGCGCACCAGCGCCACGTCGTCTGGGTCGTCGTCGCCGACGACCGTCTCCGGCCCGCGCTTCGTCCAATTCCGATCGTCGAGGTAGGTGACGCCGTCGCACACCGCGGCTTTGAGATGAAAGGGCGCGCGATCGCTCGGCAGGAGCGTCACGGACGCGCCGGCGCCGCGCAGTTCGCGTGCCGCGTCGGCGTTGCACTGCGCGCCGTAGGGATTCCGGTACGGATCGGCTTGCAGCGTCACCGAGACGTGCGCGCCGCGGCGCGCGGCCGCGACGAGAGCGTCGCGCATCGCACCGTGCGGCAAGAAGTACGTGCCGAGCGCGACGTCGCGCGCGGAACCGACGCGGTCGACTACCGCCGAGACCGACGACAATGAAAGAGCCACACCCGCCCATCACGCGCGCCGCGGCGCGCGACTAGTCCGGGATGACCGAAGTCGCTATCTGCGTGAGCTCTTTGAGCTCGAGGTCGCCGACGAGCGCGAAGGCGAGACCGTGCTCGCGCCAGGCGAGCAGCGTCGTCGGACCGTCGTGCACGTACTGCGCGTCGTGGTCCTCGAAGCGCGTGCGCTGCGCCTTCATCCCGGTGAAGTCGATCGCGCGATCGGTCGCGGTTTCGAACAGCGACAGCGTGCGGATCCCGTCGGAGTAGATCAGGTGCAGGTTGCGGACGCCCTTCACCTGCGAGACGTCCGCGCCGATGAGGGCGAACCCGTCGGGAAGATAGCGCGGTGTGATCGGCTTGAAGCCGGCATCCGGGACCGCGCCGGGCAGCATCTGCGGGCGATGGTACGAGCGCCCCTGCACGGTCTGGAAGCCGGCCGGGGCGGTGCCAGTGAAGATCGCGGCGGGGATGCCGTCGGTGTACCGGATGTCGTCGTACCGCATGCGCCAGGCCAGCGAACCGTCACTGTGATACGCTTCCTTGCCGAGGACGACATGCGTTTGCGTGTCGATCCACAGCCGCATGACGCGTTCGCCGGTGTAGCGGCTCACGAGATCGACCACGTCGACCTTGCGGTCGGCCACGACGTCCGACGCGGTGCGAACCGCGCGGTAGTTTCCGTCGACCATCGCGATGTCGTCGACGACCGCGACCGGATCGATCGCCGCCTTGTTCTCGGTCACGACGACGCGTTTGCGAACCGGGTCGACGTTCCACGACATCGCGCCTCGGCTGATCACGAACTGCCCGTACATATCGCGCGGCGTGAGGTACGTGCGACGCGTTTCGTCGGGCGCACGGTGCTCGATTTTGGAAACGACCGCGGACGAGCGCGTTTGGCCGCTGCGGATCGAGACCATCTGTCCGACGAACGAGATGTGCTTCGGCGCTGCGGCGGCCGAGACGATCAGCGGCCGCGCGTCGAGCCCCGGCGGAGCGGGGAAGGTGCGGGCCGGGGCGGGTTTCGCCGCTTGCGGCGGCGGCGCTGCGTGCGGCGGCGGCGACGCCGCGTGCGCAGGGGCGCAAGCGCCCAGCGCGATCAGCGCGAGGGCGCCGAGCGCTGAGCTAGCGGACCGCACCGTCGACGCTGTCGAGAGTCGCGGCGTCTGCGGTATCGATGTACGCGGCGGCGGACGAGCCGCGATCCTGACTTTCGGTGTACACGGCCGGCGTCATACCGGGCCCGAAGGGGTTCTGCTGTGCCTCGGCGTTGTGCTCGTCGAGATAGAACGCCGCGGTCATGCCGACCGGCTGCGTCGCATTGCGCCAGACCGGCGTCCCGAGATACGCGCCGAGCGCGATCGCTGCGGCGACCGGGACGGCGAGCTTCGGACCCCACGCGCGCAGACGCTCGAGCCACGACGGCTTCTCGTGCCGGAGGGCGTCCCAAACGCGCGCCTTCACCAGCGACGGGAACTCCAGTTCCTCGGCGCGTGCGGCGGAACGCAGCGCTTCGCCGAGCGCGGTTTCTTCGGCATGGACGGCTTCGCACGCCGTGCAGCTTTCGAGGTGCGCAAAAACTGCGGCGTCGGCATCGGGTTTCAGCGCGCCGTGGAGGTAGTCGGTCAAAATTTCGCGGTCGTAGTGTGGGGTACTCATCGTTCTTCCTGTTGCGCCCTAGTCACTAACCGACGGAGAAGAGCTCGCGCACGGTGGAGTCGCGACCGGACGGTTCCGATCGAACACCCCATGATGTCGGCGATCTCTTGGTAGCTGTACTCTTCGATGTCGGCGAGAACCACGACTTGGCGCTGTTCCGGGGAGAGCTGGGCCAGGGCCTTCGCCAGCGGCTCCCCCAGCTGTCCCGCCACGTAGTCCTCGATGGGGTCGACGGCCATCGGCCGCTGCCCACCGTACTCCTGCGGAGCGTTGTCTTCGGGGATCTCTTCCTGGAAACGCCCTTTTCGTCTCCGAAGTTCATCCCGATACAAGTTCGTGACGATCCGGTAGATCCAGGACAGGAACGAGGTGCCCGGCTGGAACGACCGCCAGGCCCGGTAGACGCGGATGAAGGCGTCCTGGGCGAGGTCGCGGGCGTCCGACTCGTTGCCCGTCAGCCGGTAGGCGAAGTTGTACGTCGCCTTACCGTACTGGTCCATCGCCATCTCGAGAAACGCCGACGCTTCGTCCGAGGGCGGCTCGATCGGTTTGCGGGGAACCCCCATCGGGCTCAGGCCTTTCGGCCCGGAAGCAGGCCCGGCCTCGCCAGGAGGCCGGCACGTGCTATTTGCAGCTGTTCGCCGCCGGGATGATCACCTTTGAGGCTGCCTCCTCGTACTTGCCCACGACCGCGGCGATGTCGCCGAGGTCCCGGTCGAGCAGGTGGGCCTCATTGAGACCGTGCCCGATCGCGGGGTGCGCCGAATTGAACGTGGTCTCGGTGTCGTGCAAGAAACCGCTTACCGGAATCGGTGACGGAATCGTCCCGCCTGGGCCGTTGGCGACGTTGGGCTGATTCGAGCGCTGCATGTTCAACTCGCTCTCGCTCAACTGCCCGAACCGCCGCATCCGCTCGGTTTCGACGAATCCGCTCATGGTGTTGACCTCGGCCTTTTGCGCCGTGAGGATGGCGGAGAGGCTGCGGCGCAGATCGCGCAGCATCTTCGCGTCCTCGGGTTTGGCCGTTGCGGGGATGTCGAGCACGGACGACTTCAGGGCTTCCTCGATCGTGTCGACGTTCTTGACCATTCCGTCGACCTGGCGGTCCATCTGCATCAGGTGCAGATCGCGTGCCTCTTCGGAGTCCTTGATGACGTAGTCGAAGATCGTCTTGCGCATGACGCCGAACGTCGCGTCGTTCTTCATCGCCGCCGCGACGGCCGGGGCGACCGCCCGCCGGATCGCCGAGCACACCGGCTTGGCCCGCGTCCTACCGATGACCGGCAGGTTGGAGGGCGCCGGGATCGGGTTCAGGTTGAAGGGGTTGGTCGGCGTCGGTTGCGGGGCCGGCGGCGGCGACACCAGGCCGAGGAGAAGCGCGCCGAGCGCGACGATGGCGAGCACGAAGTCCTGCTTCGACGCCCCGCCGCGCGTTCCGTGCAGTGCGAGCGGTTCAGCGCGAGCCGTCGCCGTTCGGATCGACCCAGGCGCCGTTGCGCATCATCGCGACGTCGCGCTTGGCCCGGTTCCCGACTTGTCCGTACCACGCCGAGCTGACCATCTGGTTGGCCGCCTCTTCGTACTGCGCGTGGGCGGTTGTCTGATCGGTTGCCGCGACGGCGTTGTCGATCGCGCGCCGTGCCGACGGAAACCCCATGAACCCCGCCGTGCCGAGATTGTAGACCATGTCGACCACGACGAAGCGCCGCGCATCGTTGAGCTTGTCGAACACATTGGGATTCAGAGTGCCGCGAGCCTCGTTGATGTAGTTCGGCAGCATCTGGTCGAACGTGCTGTCGGCCTGCGCCTGCGTCAGCGCGGTGCGGCCGGCGATCACGCCGTCGATATCGGTCACGCCGGCGTTCTTGAGCACGGTCCGCGCGCTCCCGATCGTGAGGTTGAGCCCGTACGCGATCGTCGGGATCTTCATCGTGTCGAGATACATGCGCAGCCGGCAGCCCTCGTTGATCGCGATCCGGCGGCGCACCTCGGCCGTCCATTGTTCGGGCGTCATCATGGCCACGGAAGCACCCCCTGATTCGCGGAAGACGGCTTCGTTTACTGATCAGAGCAGGCGCCCCTCCCCCGCAGGACGGCAGGACGGCAGGACGAGCCTCGGAGGAACTTTGGTGCGCCTCGCATAGTTGTTAGGCGTACCTCACAGCCTCCGGAGCGAGATGTCCGCGGTTCACGCCACTCCACAAACCATCGACGTACCACGGCGCCGGAACCCGTTGTGGCGGTACCTCGCCGTCGCCGGTCCCGGCCTGATCGTCGCGTTCGCCGACACCGAGGCCGGCAGCATCACGACCGCCGCGACGTCCGGCGCGCAGTTCGGGATGAAGCTCGTCCTGTTGCAGGTGCTGCTGATCGTGCCGCTGTTCGTCGTCCAGGAGATGACGGTGCGGCTCGGCACCGTCACCGGGAAGGGCCACGCCCAGCTGATCCGCGAGAACTACGGCCTCGCCTGGACGTGGATCTCGCTCGGCACAATGCTGATCACCAACCTCGCCGCGCTGGTCACCGAGTTCATCGGAATCGCCGGCGCCGCGCTCGTGTTCGGGCTCCCGGTCGCGCCGATGGTGATCGTGTCGGCGACCGTCCTGATCGGGATCGCGTTCAGCGGCCGCTACAAGCGCGCCGAAGTCTTCGCGCTCGGCCTGTGTCTGCTCGAGCTGTTGTTCATCCCGGCCGCCTTCGCCGCGCACCCGGATCCGGGCGCGCTCGTGCGCGAGGGTCTGTTCGGAAGCCAGCCGCTCGGCAACCGCGACTACCTGCTGCTGGTCGCCGGCAACATCGGCGCCGTCATCATGCCGTGGATGATCTTCTATCAGCAGTCCGCGACGGTCGACAAGGGGCTGCGGCCGAAGGATCTCAAGCTGGCCAGGATCGACACCGCGATCGGCTCGGTGCTGACCCAGGTCATCATGATCGCCGTCGTCGTGACCTGCGCGGCGACGCTTTTCGTCCATCACATCAGCGTCACCGACGCTGCCCATGCGGCGCTCGCGCTCGTGCCGCTGACCGGTTCGAAGCTGGCCGGGATCGCGTTCGGGGCCGGACTGCTCGGGGCGGCGCTGCTCGGCGCGCTGGTCGTCTCGCTCGCTTCGGCGTGGGCGTTCGGGGAAGCGTTCGCGTGGCGCTGTTCGCTGAACGCCGCCTGTTACGACGCGAAGCGCTTCTACGGCATGTATGCCGCGATGGTCATCGTCGCGGCCGGATTCGTGCTGATCCCCAACCTGCCGCTGATCCGCATCACGGTCTGGGTCATGGCCTTCAACGCCTTCGTGCTGCCGATCGTGCTCGGCTTTCTGCTCGTCCTCTCGAACGACAAGAAGATTCTCGGCGACCGCGTGAACTCGCGGTTGGGCAACATCGTGGGGGTCGGCGTCGGGATCGTCTGCGTCGGTCTCGGCCTCTGGTTTGGGACGCTGACGCTCCTCGGTCGGGCCGGATAGCGCCGCGCGCGCGGTGCGGTTTACGGAATCTTAACACACCAAAAGTTTACGAAACCGTGAAATTCGACCGATAGTCACGGTATCGCGGGTCCGATAGACGTCCGCCGGATTCGCGCAAGCAAGATTGAGGACGTCTCACCGGTTCGTCGTGCGTTTGGATTTCGTACGACGCGCTGCTTCTGCGCCATCGGTCGGTTCACGGATGAACTTCGCATGATCGCCTACGTGCTACTGGGTTTCGCGATCACCGCGGTGGTCGGTCTCGTCGCGTACGTCGTTCGATTGCGCACCGCCGCCACACGCCTGCGGCGCAACCGCGACGAGGCGATCGAGCGGCATGTCCACGTGCTGCAGGCGGTCGCGGACGGTGTGTACGTCGTCGATGAAGACTTGCGCATCGGGCACCTCAACCCGGAGGCGGAGCGGCTGCTCGGAACGAGCGCCGCCGCGCTGCTCGGCTGCGGGCTCGAAGAGATCGTCGATCCGCTGGTCTCCGACATGGGCCCCGACGTCCGCTACGCGCGCCGCACGGGCGAGACCGTGCGCAAGCTGCACGTCTCGGCAGCCTCGGGTGCGACCGTCGAGGTCCGCGTCAGGCCGGCCGGCCGCGACGTGATCGTCTCGCTGCGCGATGTGAGCGAACGGGCACGCTACGAAGCGCGGATGCGCGACAACGAGCAGCGCCTGCGACTGGTCACGCAAAACGTCGACGCCGTGCTGTGGACGGCGGACCGCGAGGCCCGCTTCACCTCGATCGCGGGCGGTGCGCTCGATCAGCTCGGACTGCGCGCGGAGCAGCTCATCGACCAGTCCTCCGGCGCGTTGATCGCGGAGCACGTGCTGCAAGACGTTGCCCGTGGGATAACGGTGCGTGCCGAAACGGCGCGCGGCGAACGCTGGCTGCGTCATCACGTGGAGCCGCTGCGCGACGGCGCCGGTGAGGTCGTCGGTGCGGTCGGCGTCTCGCTCGATATCACCGAGCTCAAGCGCACGCAGCAGGAACTCTTCGACAGCGCGCATCGCGATCGCCTGACCGGCCTCCCGAACCGGCTCTCACTCGACCAGCGCATCGACGAGACGATCGCGGACGCGCGCCGGGACGACCGCCGCTTCGCGGTGCTGTTCGTCGATCTCGACCGCTTCAAGACGATCAACGACACGCTGGGGCACGGGACCGGCGACCAGGTGCTGCGCGAGGTCGCGGTGCGCTTCCAGGAGACGCTGCGTGCCGGCGACGTCATCGCACGGCCGGGCGGCGATGAGTTCATCATCCTGCTGCCGCGCGTCGTTCACGCGGGCGAGGCGGAGAGCGTCGCGCTGCGGCTCGTGCGTGCGCTCGCGCTGCCGGTGCCGGCCGGTGGCCGGGACCTGTTCGTCAACGCCAGCGTCGGCGCGGCGATCTTCCCCGATCACGGCCGCGACGCCGAGGCGATCGTCGCCCACGCCGACGCCGCGATGTACCGCGCCAAGGCGCTGGGCGGAAACCGCTGCGCGCTCTACGACCACTCGATGGAGGCGGCGGCCGGCGAACGGCTCATCCTGGAGAACGATCTCCGCCACGCGATCTTCCGCGACGAGCTCGAGCTGTTGTACCAGCCGGTCGTCGATCTCGCAACGCGCCGGATCGTCGGCTGCGAGGCACTCGTGCGCTGGAATCATCGCGTGCGCGGTGTCGTCGCCCCCGGCGTCTTCATCCCGATCGCCGAGGAGAGCGGGGCGATCGTCGCGGTCGACCGCTGGGTGCTGCGCGAGGCCTGCGTCACCGCGGCGCGCGTGCGCGCGTACCAGCCCGACTTCCGTGTCGCCGTCAACTTCTCGCCGCGCGACCTGCGCGAGCCCGACCTGCCCGAGGTCGTCGAGGCGATGCTCGCCGAGCACGGCCTTCCCGCCTGCGCGCTGTCGGTCGAGGTCACCGAGCACGTGCTGCTCGACGACACCGTGCTCCCCGCACTGCGGCGGATCTGCGCGCTCGGCGTGGAGGTCGCGATCGACGATTTCGGAGTCGGCTACAGCTCGCTCGCGTACCTGAAGCGCTTGCCGATCACCGCGCTCAAGATCGACCGGGCGTTTATTCGCGACGTCGCCGACGACGCATACGATCAAGCGATCGTCGGTTCGATCGTCGCGGTCGCGAAGACGCTCGGTCTGCACGTCACCGCGGAAGGGATCGAAACCGAGGAGCAGCTGGCGTTCGTCGCGTCGCTTGGCTGTGACGAGGTGCAAGGATTTCATTTCGGCGCGCCGATGGCGGCGCGCGCTCTCGAAGAAGCGCTCGCTCCGCGTGCGGAGCGCTTGCTGCTGGAGCGTGGGGCATGACGCGAAACCCCCTGATCCGAGGACTGACGCCGCCCGATGTGACCGGTATCATACGATTCGGAAGAGGAGGTAGCATCCGGTGAGCATCGTGTGGCGAGTCGAGGCCGAGGCGGAGCAGGTGCTCCGGCAACGCCGCGCTTTCCGCGACTGCCTCGTCTCGCTGGCCGAGCCGCCCTCCGGCGTCGATGCCGCCGAGCTGATCTACGGCGAGCTCGTCGCCAACACCGTGCGCTACGCAAAGGGCGCGGTCGAGGTTCACCTCGAGATGAACGGAAGCGGCCGGCCGGTGCTGGTCGTGCGCGACCATGGCCCCGGCCTGAACGTGGTGCCGTGGCCGCCGCGACGCGATCCGCTCGCCGAATCCGGCCGCGGACTCGGAATCGTCGAACTGCTCGCCCACAACGTCGCCGTCGGCGACGCCGAAGGCGGCGGGACGGTGATTCGCGCGACGCTCCCCGTCACGGCGCGCAAACCGGCCGCCTGATCGCTACTTCGTATTCAGCCGCAGCCCCACGTCGAACGTGCGCGGCGGCGCGTAGTGATCGCCCTGCGCGTTTGCGAAGGTCACGTAGTACCGGTCGTTGAGGAGGTTGCGCACGCGCAGCGTCAGCGCCATCCCGCCGTGCAGCGCGATCCCCTTCTCGGCGTCGAACGTCAGATGCGGGGTACGTTTGCACGGCCCGCCGCTGTTGCCGTCGATGCCGCCGCAACTGATGCCGCCGTTCGGATTCAGCGCTGACGACAGCCCGCTGCCGTACTCAGCGTCGACCGAGAACCAGCCCCCGTGCCGATCGTTGGTCACCAGACCCGAGGTGACGTCGACGCGCTGGTCGTGATCGGCCGGAAACCAATCGGACCCGGTGCTGAAGCACGGCGCGAGCAACTGCGTCTCGCAGCCCCTGTTGACGGAGTACGTGTGCGTCAGCGCGGCGTAGAACCGCCCGGCTCGCGCCAAGCCGACTTGGTAGTACGCGGTCTGCGTCGCGATACGCCCCTGACTGAAGTTGATGTCCTGGTGGAGGTTGGTCACCCCGACCTGCGTGTCGTCGATCAGGTCGGTCGCGTTCTTCTGCATGATCCGAACGCCGAGATCGCCGCGCCCGAGCGCGAAGTGTCCGCCGATCTCGTAGACCGAGTCGCGCTGCGGCTTGAGGTCGAATTGCGCGATGGTGGTCTGCAACGGCAGGTTCAGCGTGTACGCCGCGAGCGGCGAGACGTTCTCGAGCGAGAACGGCGTGAAGAAGCGGCCGTAGTACGCGTAGACGCTGTTGCGCGCGCCGAAGAACCGCGTCAGCTTCACCCTCGGGCTGAGCTGGCCGAATCCCGTCGAGAACTGCGTCGACGAGACGGTGAACGAATCTCCGCGCACGCCGTAGTCGAGTTGCCAGGCGGGGCCCATCTTCCAGCTGTCCTGCAGATAGAATGCAGCCAGGTGGCCCACGTTGGGCGCCGCGTCGACGACGGTGAACGGCGCGTCCGGCGTGGCGGGGGTGAAGATCGGCGCCAGGAAGTTCCCGGGCTGCAGCGTCACGCCGTACGTCTTGGCGATGTTCGTCGCGTTATAGAGACCGCCGAAGGCGAGATCGTGCTTCGCACTCCGGTTCTCGTAGTCGAGGTTGCCGCCGAGGTCGATCGCGATCCGGTCACCGTTGAGCGAGAACCCGCACGTCGTGTTCGTGTACTGAACTGCGGGATTCGCCTGCGGATTGGTGACGATGCCGCCGACGACCGGGCCCGTTGAGGCGAGCGCGTTTGCGCAGTCGCCGGGCGCGCCCGGATTGAGCGCCCGGCCGAAGGTGAAGTCGTTCGACGGGTCGCCGAAGTCGCGGATTCGCGAGCGCTTGTACGACGGGCCGAACGAGAGGGAGCCGTGGTCGCCGATCGGGTGCCGGAACTGCAGCGAGCCGAAAAGATCTTCTTGGGTCTCGACGTCGTCGGTACTCGCCGGCTGGCCGTTCGCGACGTCGTTCGGGATCTGGTAGGTCTGGAACGAGCGGCTGACGGTGAGGTTGAGGAAGTTCG
The DNA here is from genome assembly GCA_003168375.1 of Vulcanimicrobiota bacterium. Taxonomy (GTDB): domain Bacteria; phylum Vulcanimicrobiota; class Vulcanimicrobiia; order Vulcanimicrobiales; family Vulcanimicrobiaceae; genus Vulcanimicrobium; species Vulcanimicrobium winogradskyi. Next base: position 44,975 of record PMSI01000004.1, on the reverse strand, counting down.
GACCGGCCGGCAGCGTGTAGCGCAGGAACTGGTTGGCGTCGCTGAACGCGTCGTGCGGCGAGTCGAAGTTCGGCGGATCGAGACCGCGGTTGCCGCGCTGGTTCCGGAACGCTGCGACCAACGCTCCCCGGCCGAGGTTCGTGTGGTAGCCCAGCGTCGTGTCGACGTTTCCGTACGAGCCGGCGTCGAGGTCTCCGATGAAGCCCGGCGGGCCGGAGCCGTTGCGCGTGTTGATGTTGATCACCGAGGCGAACCGCTCGCCGTACTGCGCCGGGTACGCGCCCTGCAGCGCCTCGACGAACGCGATGTCGTTCGGGTCGAACTCGCTGCCGACGACGCGGTTGAGCTCCTGCGGGATCTGCACGCCGTCGACGATGTAGTTGATGTCGCCGTGATCGCCGTTGATGTGGACCACGCCGTTCGCGCCGCGCGCGGCGCCGGGGAGCTGGATCAAGAGGTTCGGCAGGCTGCCGGCGGCCGGCGAGCGGGTGAGCGCCTCGGCATTGAGGCTGAGATCGGTTCCGGATCCGCGCACCGGCGGACGCGTGGTGACCGCGGTGCGGCCGATCTCCTTGAGCTGTGAGAGCGCGACGGTAAGGTTCGCGCCCGGACCGCTGACGTCGACCCTCAGCGCCGCGCGGCCCTGCGGTGCGACGATCTCGACGTCGTAACTGCCGATCGGCACGGCGGGGATGGTAAAGACGCCGCGCGCGTCGGTCCGCGCACGCAGGGTGAGGTTGGAGCCGGTGGCGGTCACCGCCGCACCGGCGACGGGCTTGTCCGCGGCCGTCACGATGCCGGCGAGGACCGCGGTGCGGGTTTGGGCGAGTGCGCCGGTCGCACAAGCGAGGACGAAACTGAGAACGAGGGCGAGCGCACGGAGCGGCCCGCCGCGAGCACGGCTGAACATGATTTCCCTTCGCTACTGTGACGTGAATCGAGCCGCGCTAGGGCGCGGCGAGACGAGTCAGGACCGTCCGCCGCGCTCAGCGCGCGGCGGGACGATCAAGCAGCGAGCGCCGGGGGAGGACGATTCGGGACGAACAGCCGGTAGGGGACGGTGGCGCGGGCCGGAGGCCGGAGGCTCCGGCACAGGACGGCGCGCGTGATCGACGGTCCGGTCGCCGCGGCGAGCGCCACGAGCAGCGCGACGACGCGGTCGCGGGTGGCGCGGAAGAGGAACGTCGAGCACAGCAGCGCGGCCAGGCCGCAGGCCAGCGCCAGCACGAGCCGCTCCGGCTCGAGCGACGCGCCCTCGGCGGTCAGGAGCAGGCCCGCGATCGAGGCCTGCGTCAGCAGGCCGAAGCCGGCCAGCGCGGGGCCCAGCGAGCCGAGACCGGCCCGAACCAAGGCGAGGCGGCGCCTCCGCTCGCGGGCCGGTCCGACCAGCCCGAGCGGCGTAGCGACGCCGGCGAGCAAGCCCAGCGCCGCGACGAGCATCACGACGTGCGCCGGCGAGTCCCAGACGAACGCCCGGTCCCCGATCGCGTGAACCACGCCGTGCACCAGCACTGCCGACGAGAACGTCAGCGCGGCCCAGAGGCCGACCGCCGCGCGACGCTGGGGAGCCATGATTCCGGATTCTTCCGGACGACCGGAAGGGGACCCTCCCTGCAGCCGGCGCTGCCACTGTCGGGCCGCGGGCGGCGTCCTAGGGATACTAGCCGGAGCGGATCGGCCACGCAGACGAGCATTGGGTCGCAGCGACAGGTGCCGGCTGAAGGCCGGTCCGAAGCATCGTCCCCCCTCCCCTCCCCACCGCCCCGAGAGCGTTATGCACAGCCCGTCCGCCTTCGAGTCCGCCGACACCGTGAACCGGGTCGTCGCGCTGCTGAGCCGTTTCCCCGAGCTTCACAGCGTCCGCTCGAACCCCGCGGACGCAACGCTCTCGCTGTCCTTCGCGGTGCGCGAGCGGCTCGACCGTCGCGCGACCCGCGCGCTGACCGAACGCGTCTCCGACCACGTGCGCGCCTTTCTCGACCTCCGCGGCGAGGCGCCCGGGAAGCTCGCCGTCACCTACGACCACGATACGGCGGTGACGTTCGTTCACGTCACCCGCGACGCGGGCTCGTTCGCGCGCGAAGAGCTGGAGCTGCTCGTGGCGATCTTCGCCGATGCGTGTGGAGACCGGCTGGTCCGCGACGGAGCGAACGCGGCGCCCGGCGACGACGACCCGGCGGCGCGCGACGAGCAGGTCGAGGTGGCGCTCGATGCGCTGCGCGACCCGACGCAGCGGCAGCGCCTCGTCGGATTCCGGGAAGAGCAGCGCGTGCTCGTCTACTTCGTGCATGCTCGCAAACGCGCGAAAGCCAGGGCCAGATCGTAACGCCGAGTACCGTCACCATCCTCGCAATCGGCGACGTCATGGGTTCGCCCGGCCGCGAGGTTCTCCAGAAGCATCTCACCTTCGCGCGGGAGCAGCACCACGTCGACATGGTGATCGCCAACGGCGAGAACGCCGCGGGCGGTTTCGGTTTGACCGTGCAGACCGCCGACGATATGTTCTCCGCGGGCGTCGACTTCCTCACCAGCGGCAACCACATCTGGGATAAGCGCGAGTTCCGCGGCGCGCTCGACGAGACCGATCGCATCCTGCGCCCGGCGAACTACCCGCCCGGTCTCCCGGGCCGCGGCGCCGGGACGTTCACCGCGCCGAGCGGCGTCAAGGTCGGCGTCGTGAACTTGATGGGCCGGGTCTTCATGCCGGCCGTCGACGACCCGTTCCGCGTCGGGCGCGGGCTCGTCGACGACCTCCGCGCGATCACCAACGTGATCGTCGTCGACGTGCATGCCGAGGCGACCTCGGAGAAGATGGCCCTTGGCCGGTTCTTCGATGGGTCGATCTCGCTCCTCTACGGGACGCACACCCACGTCCAGACCTCTGACGAGCAGATCTTTGCCGGCGGGACGGCCTACCTCACCGACGTCGGGATGACGGGTCCCTCGGACGGCGTGATCGGGATGGAGTCCGGGCCGGTGCTGGAGCGCTTCACCAACGCCGTCTCCGAGCGCTTCGCCGTCCAGAAAACGGGTACACGACAATTTTGCGCGGCTGTTGCGACGGTTGACGTCGCCACCGGACGTGCGCTCGACATCAAACGAATCAATCTTCGAGGCCTAGCATGATCGAGCCACAGCGGACGCCCGCATCGAGCGTTCTCAAAGTGTCTGCTCATTCGATCCGCCTCCTGGTGCAGCGGCGGTCGTTGCAGCCGCCGGCGGCGAACTGAGCAGAGCGGAGCACCGGCCATCACCGTCGACTTCCATTCCCACACGCTCGAGAGCGACGGCACGTTGAGCCCGCCCGAGCTCGTCGCGCGGATGCGCGCGCGCGGCGTCTCGTGGTTCTCGATCACCGACCACGACACCACGCGCGCGTACGAACGCGTCGACGCGCCCGGCCAGCACGTGATCACCGGGATCGAGATCAACACGACTTGGCAGGGCAGCGATGTCCACATCCTCGGGTACCGGATCCCGACCGGACCCTCGGCGCTCGCGGGGATCATCGAGCGAAACCGGGAGCACCGCCGTGCGCGCATCGACACGATGGTCGCCGGGTTGAACCGCGCCGGGTATCCGCTCACCGTCGAGCAGGTGCTGGCCGAGTCGGGCGGAGGCCACGCGTTCGGGCGACCGCACGTTGCGAAGGCACTGGTGCGGAGCGGGGTGGTCCGCGACGTCCAGTCCGCCTTCGACCAACTGCTCTCGCGCGGAAAGGCCGGGTACGCCCCCTCGCACCACATCACCCCGCTCGAGGCAATCGAGGTGGTTCGGAGCAGCGGCGGCGTCCCGGTCCTCGCCCACCCCGGCCGGCTGAAGGACGAAGCGATCCTCGACGACCTCGCGCAGCAGGGCTTGGCCGGGCTCGAAGTGTTCTATCCGACCCATTCGGCCCAGCAGACCGCGCACTACCGCGCGAAGGCGGGCCGCTACGGTCTCGTCATGACCGCCGGCTCTGATTTCCACGACGAGCGCTGGAACACGCGCGGCGTCGGCGTCGACGTCGACGAGGCCGACATCCGGCCGTTCCTCGATCTCGTCGCCTAGCGCGGACCGTCAACCCAAGTTGTAGATTCCTCGCCGGACGCACTCGACGGCGAGCTCCTCGCGGCTCTTCACCTCGAAGATCTCGAACAGGCGCGCGACCAGGTTGCGCACCGTGTGCAGCGAGCGATTGCGCAGCCGAGCGATCTCGGGATTCGACTTGCCCCGGCAGATCAGCGCCAACACCTCGCGCTGCACGTCGGTGAGCTTCGCGCCACGCGACTTGAGCATTTCCACGTCGCGGCGCATCCACGACCGCGGCAAGAGATGGCGCGTCGCTCGGTCTGCGTACGCCAGCATCTTCCGATCGCCGGTGAGCCGGGCGATCCGCAGCGCCGCGATGACGGCACGACGCGCGTACCCCTTGGATACAAAACAGGCGAACGCGGCGCGATAAACACCGGCCGCCTTTTCCTGACTGCCGGCCGATTCGAGGATCGATCCTTCAACGCATGAGCGATATGCTTCATGAGCCGAGGATTGCGCCAAGAGCAGCGTCGGGGACATCGGTGACAATCGCCGATACAGCGCGAACATCGCCGCCGCTTCGGTGGCGCTGACCGCAGCCAATTCCTCGGCGAGGATGAGCGGAACCGTTTTTTCGTCGCCGATGAGGTTCTCGAAAACGGTGTCCGCTAGTGCCTCTCGCGCCGAGTCGACGTGGTCACCGTGGCCGATCGGCTCGCCGAGGTATCGCGCTATCGATGCTCGTTTGCACAGCGCTTGGGCGCGGTACGCAGCGCTCGGTGCCACGGCTTCCGCCTGTCGAGCTTCGCGAGCCGCTTCCAGCGGGTTTCCTTCGACGTCGAGTTGGTACGCCGCAGCGCAGTAAGCGACGAAAAAGCGCGGCTGAGCCAGTCCGTTCGACGACCAATCGATTCGAGAACGGCGAGAAGTGACGACCGCCCAGGTGTCCCGGTCGAGGCGTTCCACGGCCAAATGCGCGAGCGCCCGCACGCAGTTCGCCTCGAAGAAGCGATCGTAGTGCTTACACCGATCGAGTTCCGCAAGCGCCTCCACGAACAGCGCGCTCGCTCGTTCGTTGTATTCCCGCGCCATTGCGATCCACGCGCGATACTGGATCGCACGAGCATAAACGAGGTCGGCATCTTTTTCGACCTGGGCCAGGGCGCGTTCTGCGGCGTTGAACTCTCCCCGCGCGTAATGCGCGAGGGCGACGTTGAGCGCCAGCTCCGAGCGGATCGTCCTGTGAACGAGAGCCGCTTCGGACTGCGCTGCCAAGAGCGACGCAAGACCTTGGTCGGTCGCGCCCCGACGGACCTGAGCCGCGCCCGTGAGCATCCGTATCGTGATCGACTCGTCGGTTCCGCATGGGCTCGCGGCGGCGTCGCGCAGCGCTCGCAGCGCGTCGTCGTGCTGATCGAGCCGAAGGAGCGCCCGCGCTCGCAGGATGCCGACGTGCGTGCGCGTTTCAGCGTCGCGGAGACGAACCGCGTCGCACAACTCCAAACAGCGCTCAAAGTCGCCCGCGAACCACGCCTGCATCGCATCCTGAACGGTGAGCTGACGCGCAGCGCGCTTACGAAGTGCTGAAGCCGAAGCACCCTCCCTGGATCGTGAAAGAGGGGACGCCCGAACGGGCGCCCCCCCGACACCCTGCTGCGGCGAGGTTCGTCGCCGCGACGGAGATTCCGTTGCCGAACGCTCAGCATTCCCGGGATTCTGATCGAACCGCCGCCCTTGTCCTACGGGTGGTCCGGTCCGCCCGAGCCGATATCGTCGATCGTTACGGCCGCTGGGGCCGGTGCGGGGGTGACTACTTGGTGATCCGGACCGCCGGACCCGGTGTCGTACGCAACGGGACCGCCGTTGAGCGCGAGAAGGAGGGCAAAGAGCACGAGCATCGGGACATCCACCCTTCGGAAGCGGGAGAGCAAAAGATAGGTACGATCGTACCTGTCTGCTTGCAGTATAGCCGCTCCAAGGAAGCCTGAGGGCGGTCGACCCTTCGCGGGGCAGCGACGCGGCGGTAGTACGGCCGGTCCGTGGACACCGGACCGGCTGTCGTGCAGCATCAAAGCTGGCCCGTCGATCGTCCTTGCGAGCTTGCGCTTTGCCACACCGAAGCTGCGACTCGCCTACACCCCGGGGACGGTCGGCGGCCGCTTTTGCTTGGTTGGGGTAGACTATCTTTCAGCACCGCTGCGAAGGAGTTCACCTCACCATGACCGATGACGAAGTCCGTCCCTGGGTCGGCAAGCCGGTCCGCATCACGCTCGACGACGCGCGGGTCCTGGCGGGCACGCTGCATGCCGACGACAGCCACGGACACGGGCACATCCACTACGCCGTCGTCTCAGACCCGGTCGTCGAGGGCCAGGACAAGACCACCGAGGTGATCCACGGCGCCGGCCGGATCAACGTGATCGAAGACGCCTCCGACGACCCCGCGGCAGTCGAATGATCGACGATCTCGGGCTTCTCGTCTCGCGCCTTGCCGTTGGCCTCAGCTACGCCTCACACGGCGCCCAGAAGGCGTTCGGGTGGTTCGAAGGCCCCGGACCCCAGGGCGCCGCCGGCTTCATGGAGAGCCTCGGCCTGCGGCCGGGAGAGCAGTACGCCACCCTCGCCTCGTACGGCGAGATCGGGTCCGGGCTCGCGATCGCGCTCGGTCTGGGCGGGCCGATCGGTCCGGCGGTCGTGCTCTCCGGGATGGTCGTCGCGCAGACGACCGTACACGCGAAGAACGGGTTCTACGCCTCCAAGGGCGGGGTCGAGGTCGGCGTGCTCTACTCCGCGGCAGCGCTCGCGTATGCCTCGACCGGCTACGGCAGCCTCTCGCTCGACCGCGCGTTCGGTCTCGACCGGAAGCTCCGCCATCCCGCGTTCACGGCGCTGGCGATCGCAGCTGGGCTGGCCGCCGGATATGCCGTGCTCGGGAAGCGCGATAACTCGCCGCCGCCGGGGACGCTCGCGACGCCGACGATCAAGGGCGAGCACAACGGTCAGCCGAGCGATCCCAAGCCGGCCTCCGCCGCGACCTGACGCGCAGCGCTACGCGAGACGCGGGAGCAGCCGCTCCAGCGTTTCGTGCGCGGCGCTCACGATCGCGATCAGCCGTTCGTCCTGCGTCGCCACCGTCTCGGCGTCTTTGATGAAGCGGTGGTTGATGCGAACGTTCGCGACGCTCGCCGCCAGCGCGGCCCCGAAGAAGTGGAGCGCACACTCGACGTCGCTGACCAGGTGCGGGTTGCCGAGCGCGGTCGTGCGGTCGGCGAGCGTGATCCCTTCGGCGCACAGCCCGGCGACGGCCAAAGGGGCCTCGGCTGCGCCGGCCAGCGCGGCCTGGAGCGCCGCGGTCCGCCGGCGCTTCTCGACGTCGGTCCCCTTCGGCAGCGCCGACGCATCGACGACGCGCCCGTACGCGGCTTCGTCGAGCGGTCGTGCGGCGGCGAAGCGTTCGCGCAATGCGTCGCCGTCCGCGACGACCGCCAAAGCGGCCTGGTGCACGTCCGCGTAACGTTCGCTCGCCGCCGTGATTCGGGCCACCATCGCGCAGAGCGCGGCGCCCATCGCGCCGACCAATGTCGCAGCCGAGCCGCCGCCCGGGGTCGGGTCCGCCGACGCCAGGCGGTCGAGGTACGCATCGATTCCGTCCACGACCCGGTCTACCAGGGAAGAACCCGAGACGCCTCGCGGCGAAGAGGGTCAGGTCGCGCCGGTCGAGCTCGTTTCAACAAGCACGGCGTGTTTGAACAAACACGTTTTCACAAGGACTCAAACACACGTGCAGACACTAGAACAGACGCGCGGGGACGTGAAGGACCTCGGCCTCGCCGATGCCGGGAAGTCCCGCATCGAATGGGCGGCCAGCTTCATGCCCGTGCTCGCGCAGATCCGCGAACGGTTCGCCAAGACGAAACCACTGGCGGGCGTCCGCATCGGGGCGTGCCTCCACGTCACCACCGAGACGGCGAACTTGATGCTCGCGCTCCAGGCAGGCGGCGCCGAGATCGCGCTGTGCGCCTCCAACCCGCTCTCGACCCAAGACGACGTCGCCGCGGCGCTGTGCGCGCATTACGACATCCCGACCTACGCGATCAAGGGCGAGAACGAGACGACCTATTACAGCCACATCGAGGCCGTGATCGCTTCCAAGCCGCACATGTCGATGGACGACGGCTGCGATCTCGTCACCACGATTTACACCAAGCACAACGCGCTGCTCAAAGAGATGATCGGCGGTTGCGAAGAGACGACGACCGGCGTCATTCGCCTCCACGCCATGGAGAAGGACGGCGTGCTGCCGTACCCGGTGATCGCCGTCAACGACGCGCTCACCAAGCACATGTTCGACAACCGCTACGGCACCGGTCAGTCGACGATCGACGGCGTCATCCGCGCGACGAACGTGCTGATCGCGGGCTCGACCGTGGTGGTCGTCGGCTACGGCTGGTGCGGGCGCGGCGTCGCCTCGCGCGCCAAGGGCCTGGGCGCCCACGTCGTCGTCACCGAGATCGATCCGCGCAAGGCGCTCGAAGCCGCGATGGACGGGTTCCAGGTGCTCCCGATGGCGGAAGCCGCCAAGACCGGCGACGTCTTCATCACCGTCACCGGGAACTATCACGTGATCCGCCAGGAGCACTTCGAAGTGATGAAGGACGGCGCGATCGTCTGCAACTCGGGGCACTTCAACGACGAGCTCGACCTCGACGCGCTCGAGGCGCTCTCGACCGGGAAGGTGACGCCCAGAGAGTTCGTCGAGGCCTACGCGCTCAAGAACGGCCGGACCGTTCGCGTGCTGGGCCAGGGCCGGCTGATCAACCTCGCCGCCGGCGAGGGCCATCCGGCCGCAGTTATGGACATGTCGTTCGCGAACCAGGCGATGGCCGCGGCGCACCTCGCGCAGAACTACAAAGCGCTCGAGAAGAAGGTCTACTCCGTTCCGGACCACATCGACGAGGAAGTCGCGCAGCTCAAGCTCGCCGCGTTCGGAATCGCGATCGACACGCCGACGCCGGAACAGGTGAAGTACATGGCCTCTTGGTCGGAAGGCACCTAGCATGGCGTACCGCAGGCTGTTCACGTCGGAGTCGGTGACCGAGGGACATCCCGACAAGCTCGCCGACCAGATCTCCGACGCCGTCCTCGACGCGATCCTCGCCAACGACCCGATGGGGCGCGTCGCGTGCGAGACGTTCGCGATCACCGGCCAGATCCACATCGCCGGTGAGATAACGACCACCACGTACGTCGATATCCCGAGGATCGTGCGCGATACGATCCGGGAGGTCGGATACGACCGCTCGGCGGTCGGCTTCGACTACGAAACCTGCGGCGTCTCCGTCTCGGTCGACGAGCAGTCGCCCGATATTGCGATGGGCGTCGACCAGTCGCTCGAGGTCAAGGAGACCGGCGAACGCGACCCGTTCGAGCTCATCGGCGCCGGCGACCAGGGGATGATGTTCGGCTTCGCATGCCGTGAGACGACCTCGCTCATGCCGCTGCCGATCACGCTCGCGCACGATCTCACCCGGCTCCTCGCGGCGAAGCGGAAGAACGGCGACATCAAGTACCTGCGCCCCGACGGCAAGTCCCAGGTAACGGTCGAGTACGACGGGCACAAGCCCGTTCGCGTCGACGCGGTCGTCATCTCGACGCAGCACGATCCCGACATCCCGCTCGACCTGATCCGCCGCGAAGTGACCGAGCTGATCATCGACGAGGTGATCCCGCGCGGGTTGCGCGACCAGCGCCTCAAGATCTTCGTCAACCCGACGGGCCGGTTCGTCATCGGCGGGCCGAAGGGCGACGCCGGCCTGACCGGCCGCAAGATCATCGCCGACACGTACGGCGGGATGGCGCGGCACGGCGGCGGTGCCTTCTCCGGCAAGGACCCGACCAAGGTCGACCGTTCGGCGGCCTACGCCGCGCGCTACGTGGCGAAGAACGTCGTCGCTGCGGGCCTCGCGGAACGGTGCGAGCTGCAGGTCGCGTACGCGATCGGGGTCGCGCACCCGATGAGCGTTCTGGTCGAGACCTTCGGTACGAACAAGATCGACGAAGAGAAGATCGCGGAGCTCGTCAAGGTGCACTTCGACCTGCGTCCGGCGGCGATCATCCACAACCTCAACCTGCGCCGGCCGATCTACAAGCAGACCGCCTCGTACGGCCACTTCGGCCGGCCCGAGCTCGACCTGCCGTGGGAGAAGCTCGACAAGGCGGCGGCGCTGCGGGCCGATTCGGGGCTTCGCGGCGAGGTCGATCGGGAGCTCGCCCCCCTTACGGCGTAGCCGAGCGGGAGCCGAATGTGCGGGAGGCGTCGGAGCGGCCGGCGCCTCTTTGCTTTTGGCGGGAACGCCTCGGCGATGGGACGCGTTATCCAGGCGACTCCCCCGAAGAGGTATTCGATGTTCCGCAAAGCTCTCCAAGTTCTCGCTGTAGCGGCCGTGGCGGCCCTGCCGCTGGCTGCCTCGGCCCAGTACAACGGCCAATCCAACGGTCAGTACAACGGCAACACCGGTGACACTCTCCTACCGTCGCAAACGGTAATCTCCGGCACCCTCGAGCAAACGATCAACACCCGCAATGCGCAGGTCGGCGACCCGTTCGTCGTGGACGTTCAGCCGCCGTTCCCGGCCGACGACGTCCGGTATCAGGGCGCGAAGGTGTACGGTCACGTCGCGACCGTCGAGCGCGCCGGCGGGATGCACAAGGCAGGCTTTGTCCTCGCCTTCGACCGCCTCACGCTGATGGATGGCACGACGGCGTCGCTCCAGGGCCAGGTGCTCTCGGTCGACAGCCAGGGCAATAAGGCGAACTCGACAGCCAAGACGATCGCCGGCGGCGTAGTCGGTATGATCGTCGGCAACTACATCGGCAAGCACATCGGCACCGACGTCGGCGGCGCGATCGGCGGCGCCGGCGGTGCGATCCTGGCGGCGAACAGCGGCCAGAACATTCAGGTCAATCAGGGCTCGACGGTCTCGATGAAGACCACCGCTGCGGCGACCGTCCTCTCACGCCGTCAGGCCGGCAACCCGAACAACAACAACGGCGGCAACTACAACAACGGAAACGCCTACCCGACGCCGTACCCGACTCCGTACCACTAAGCTTTCGTCCTAACCCGCGATAGCGACGAACAAGGCGAGGCACCGCTCCGGCGGTGCCTCTCTCTTTTTGTCCGGCTCGCCCAGGATTGCACTCGATAGCCTCGGTCGGCTATGCTGGCTGGCAGGGCGTGCGATTCGCTCGATCGTGCGATGACGGGGTGGTCTCGGCATGGACAATAATCCACGTCGGTGGAGAGAGAAATTGCGGCGCGAACAATCGAGTCGTCTACGATGGCGTAGGCGCTGGGATGCGAGGCTCTCCCGCTTGCACGACGAGCTCCACCGGCTGCAGCGCGCGACAATACTCTCCACGATTGCCACGGTTCTCGCGGTGCTCATCGCCGGCTCCGCCGCTGCATGGTCGATCTTGAGGAGGTCGGCCCAGGGCCCGGACCCGAGTTCACTTCTCCTGATCGTAGCGCTGTTCGTCATCGCGAGCGTCGCCGGGCTCATCGCCGTGATGAGACTGGTCGTCGCCGCGACCGATGCCGCGGGACGCTGGCAGCGCGCCACCGGCGTCGTCATCCTTGCCGCGGTCCTCGCCGTATTTTTCGCCGTCGCCGCCGCGACGTGGTCGATCTCGAGGGGCGCAGTGCAGCGCGCGGACCTCGGTTCGTTTCTCTTGATCGTCGCGTTGCTCTGCATCATTGCGATCGTCGCTGGGCTCATTGCGCTCGGCGACGGCGCGGTTCTCGCAAGAGCGGCTGAGGTCGCGACCGTTGCGATCCCCGTCGCCGGGTGTAGCGAGATCTTCGCCTACCTCTTCAATCGGGGATGGGCATGGTACTTCTCCGTCCCGGTCTGGCTCGTGCCGTGGAGCAGCTCGTTGGAGACGGTCGCTATCATGGGCCTCATCCTGACCGTTGGACTCGTGGCGATCGTGCGTTTCATACCGAAGGCCGACCAATTGCTCGACGAGTTGAAGAAATACAAATTCCCTATAGCCCACGAACATCGAGTACCCGCCTACTGGTGGCTCGGGATTCTGTTGGTTGTTTCGCCGCTCGCTGGTTGGTTGGTACCATTTTCGACGTGGTCGCCTTGGTCGTATATCGACAAGGCGTGCGTCGTCGTCGCCGTTTTCGGCGATACCGTCGTCGCGGCTGATGTCAATTTCAACCGTGAAACCGCGAACGACTTCACCGTCTATCACAGCGATTCCGTGCCACAGTTCTGGCAATCACAAGGTTGGCTACGGCACGCTGCTCGGACGGACTCCGAGGAGCACCACAGACCGATCATGGAGTGTCCCAAGGCGGTGGAACCGCCGAAGGCTGGCGCTGCGGCGCCGAAGCGCCCACACCGCTAATCGAAACGTCGCGCGCCGGAGCGATTCTGGTGCGCCGTTTTGGGAAACGCGGTCCGTTCCGCGCCGAGCCAGGCGGCCATCGCCCCGAGCTCCTCGCGCAGCGGAGCTTCGACGGCGCGCCGGCCGGCATGCGCTTCGAGATGGATCGCGTGCGCGATCAGCACCCCCGCCTGCCGATCGTGCTTGACGTCGACGCGCGCGACGAGCCGGTCGCCGAGCAGAAACGGCAGCACGTAGTAGCCGTGGACGCGCTTGTGCTGCGGCGTGTAGATCTCGAGCCGGAAGTCGAAGTCGAACAGCTCGCGGTTGCGCGCGCGCTCCCACACGAGCGAGTCGAACGGCGAGAGGAGCGCGCGAGCTTCGATCCGCCGCGGCAGCCGCGCGCCGCGCGCCAGGTAACGATCGCCGCGGAGGCCTTCGACCCGGACGCGCTGCAACTCGCCGCCGTCGACCAGCTCCGCGACCCGCGCACGCGCGTCGGCGAGGTCGAGCCGGAAGTAGTCGCGCAGATCGCGTTCGCTCGCGATCCCGGTCGCACGCGCCGCGATGCGAACCAGCTCGCGCTGCGCGTCTTCCTCGCTCGGCGTCGGCTCGTCCAGGACGGCGCGCGGGAGCACGCGTTCCGGGAGATCGTACACGCGCTCGAATCCTTTGCGGAAGGCGGTCGTGATCTCGCCGCACCAGAACAGCGCCTCGAGCGCGATCTTCACGTCGCTCCAGCCCCACCACGAGCCCTTGCCGCGTGCGCCTTCGAAGCCGCTCGCTGCCATCGGCCCGTCGGCGGCGATCGTCGCGCGAACGCGCTTCAGTAGCGCGGGCTGGTCGCGGATGAGCTGAGCGACGTGACGCCACGTGCCGAGGCTGCGCCGCGCACGCTCCATCCGCCAGCGGAGAAACGGCTGCAGTTCGATCGGAAGCAGCGACGCCTCGTGACCCCAGTATTCGAACAGCATCCGGTCGCGCCCGTACGCCGCGCGCTCCAGTATCTCGCGGTCGTAGGGCCCCAGCCGGGAGAACGCCGGCAGATAGTGCGAGCGGACCGCCACGTTGACGCTGTCGATCTGGATCACGCCGACGCGTGCAAAGACGCGCCGCAGCAGGCGCCGGTCCACCGCACCGCGCGCCGGCGGATCGGCGAACCCCTGCGCTGCAAGCGCGATACGCCGCGCCTCCGCGATCGAAACGTGTGTTATTTGAAGCTGCGCAGGAACTGACCGGTGCGCTTCCAGACGCCGGGGCGCGGACCGCGATCGGCGCGCTTCTGCGCGACGACGTGATACGCTTGCAGCGAATCGCCGTGGAAGGCGTAGCTGCCGGTCCACAGGTACAGCCGCCAGATCCTGAAGAGCTCCTCGCCCCATTTCGCGACGACGGCCTCACGGTTCGCTTCGAAGCGTTCGGCCCAGTGACGCATCGTCAGCATGTAGTCGTGCGTCTCGTTTTTCGTCTCGACGATGTCGAGGCCGTGGAAGAGCAGCTCCTGCGTGAGGTCTTGCAGGCACAGGAACGAGTGCGCGCCCGGCCAGATGTAGCGGCGGGTGAAGTCGCTGGAGTCGTACTTCTCGATGCTGGCCGATGCGTCCAGATAGAGGCGACCGCCGGGCTTGAGGCGATCCCAAAGCCGTGACGCGAAGCGGCGGTAGTACGGGATGTGCTCGATGACGCCGTAGATGACGACCGCGTCGTACTGTTCGGCGGGCTCGTGCACGAGGAAGTCTTCGAGCCGCACCGCGCAGTTGTCGAGGCCGAGCCGTTTGTCGAGCGCGCCGATGAACTTGTAGGAGTCTTCGGCGATCGTCAGCGAGGTGACGCGGACGCCGCGCGGGCCGCAGTACTCGTGCACGCCGCCCCAGCCGCCGCCGATGTCGAGCAGCCGCATCCCGGGTTTCAGCCGCAAGCCGTTCCACATCGACTCGAGCTTGTGTTCCGCCGCTTGCTCGAGCGTCTCGTCGTCGCGCCGGAAGATGCACTGCGAGTAGAAGCGGTACTTCTGATCCATGAACGGGAGGTAGAAGTCGTCGCCGAGCGTGTAGTGGGCGGCGATCGCCTTGCGGTTGATCGCCGTCGCGGGCATCGCGATCAGCTGCAGCAAGAACGTGAGGAAAATCCCGCGGTGCGCGCGCGCCTTCAGCAGCTTGCGCACTTCCTGCAGCGCGAAGAAGTCGCCGTCGATGTCGAACTCGCCCTCGACGTACGCTTTGCCCAGCGCGTACTCGCTCATCGAACCCAGCAGCGGCTTGTCGCTCTGAAAGGTGACGGTGAACTGCGGCTCGCCGCCGCCGAACCGCAGCAGCTCGCCCGAGGCGAGCTTCACGGCGCACGAGATCCCGCTCTCCGCGACCCCCCGCTCGACCAGTTCGCTGATCTTGCGGGCCGCTAGCGAGCGCGGCGCGGTTCGTACCGGTGCCTGGGGCGCCGCGGACGTCTCCTGAGCCGGTGTCTCGGGCATTCTAACGTCGTTCGTCGTCTGCATCGTGCTCCTACCTGGGCGAATCTCGTAAGCAAGCCGAGTCTTGGGATCGATGTTGCGGCGCTCCCGGCCGGAAGTCCTCGCCGAGCGCCCGGTCGTAGCGCTCCCCCCCTGCGGGGGTAAGACCCTGCGTATGCGTACCTTCAAGATCCTCACGGCCGCGGCGACGATCGCGGTGCTCGCCGGCGGGACGGCGGTCGCGCAGCAGACGGCCACGGACAACGGGACCGATGCGAACGGCCCGATCACGATCCTCAAGAACATGCAGGCGGAACCGAACGGTGTCCGCGTCGAGGTCGACGGAAGGCACATCGAAAACCTGCAAATGGCCGACTACTCCGACATCACCGGGTCGGTGCATCCGGGCACGAATTCGATGACGGTGCGCTGGAACGGACCGCTGCAGAAGCTGAACTTCAAGATCGCTTACGCACCGACGCGGAACAACTTCAAGACGGTCCTGCTCGTGCAGGGCGACGCCTCCAAGGACGCTGCGCTGCGGCAAGCCGGCTCGCGCACGATGAGCTTCACGATCCCGGGCTGAGCCACTCGCTGCGCAGCAGCGCGAAGACGAGGTCGTCGGCCCAGTCGCCTTTGAACCACAGGCTCGCGCGGTGATGGGCTTCCTGGCGAAAGCCCATGCGCCGCAGGAGCGCGACCGAACGGAGGTTGCGCGGGTCGACCGAGCAGAAGACGCGGTGTTTGCCGAGCGTACCGAAGAGGATCGCGAGCAGCGCGCGCAGTGCCTCGCGGGCCAACCCGCGTCCCTGCGCTGCGCTCGCCAGGGTGATGCCGACCTCCGCGCTGCGCGGTTCGTTCGCCGGGACGTGCACACCGCAGTCACCGAGCAGCTCGCCGGTCGACGCGCTTGCGATCCCGAGCTGGTGCCATGTTCCAGGAGTGAACGGTTCGGTGCGCGCGAGGCTTTCGATGAACGAGCGCAGCTCGGCGACGGTCTGCGGCTCCCACGATTGATAGCGGGCGACCTCGGGGTCGGAGCGGTAGGCGAACATCGTCGCGGCATCGTCCGGGCGAAGCGCCCGCAGCACGACGCGCGGCTCGTGCGTCTTCACTTGAGGAAGAGCGCGATCGACGCGGCGACGAGCAGCCCGCAGAAGAGCAGCCGCAAGGAGCGTTCCGGCAACCGGTACGCGAGCGCCACACCGAAGCGCACGCTCAACGAGCCCCCGATCGCGAGCGGGACGCCGATCAACCAGTCGACGTCGCCGGCGAGCGCATAGGTAACGATGCCGACGATCGTGCCGGGCGCGACGAGCGCCAGCGAGAGCGCCTGCGCCTCGGTCTGCGCGTAGCCGAAGACCAGCGAGAGCACGGGGACGGCGAACGACGCGCCGCCGACGGAGAACAACCCGGAGAGGACTCCACCGATCGCCCCGACGACCGCCGTCCAGCCCCACGCCAGCCGCGCGCGCACTGGCGCCTCACCGGCGCGCACCGAGCGGTACGCGAAGTAGACTGCGAGCGCGCCGGTGAACGCCGCGAACCCGTAGCGCAGCTCCGGTCCGGCGATGCGCGTCGCGTAGAGCGCGCCGATGAGGGTGAACGAGACCGCGCACAGTCCGAGCAGGATCGCGACGCGCCGGTCGAGACTTCCGCGCCGCGCGTAGTCGCGTAAGCCGAGGATGACGTTGGGCGCGACCATCACCAGCGCCGTGCCTTGCGCGTGCTGCTGGCTGAGGTGGAAGAAGATCACGAGAACGGGGATCGCGATCACGCCGCCGCCGATTCCGAACAGGCCGCCGAGCGCGCCCAGGAGACCGCCGATCGCAACGAAGAGGACGAACTGGCCGGGGTCGGGCATCAGCCGCCGGCGCGCTTGACGCGGCGGCCGCGCTCCTCGAAGTACGCGACGACCTTGTCGCGGTGATCGCCCTGCAGTTCGACGACGCCGTTCTTGGCCGTGCCGCCGGTCCCGCACAGCCGTTTGAGCTCCTTGCCGGCAGCGTCGAGCTCGCCCGCGGCGAGGCCGTGCACGACCGTTACGGCGCTGTTGCGGCGTTTCTCACGGGCGACCCGGATCGTGTCATCCTGAGCCTGTCGAAGGGCGTCTTGCGGCATGGCCCGGGCGACCGGCTGGGTCTTTCGCCGGGCCGGCTCCGGGAGCGGCAGCGTGCCGTCGGTCGAGTAGACGAGGACCCGCTCGTCGCGCACGCGATCGTCCTTCACGCCGCTTGCAACCTCGAAGCCATGCGCTGGGGTTCGGCGTGAGGTGACGGTGGTTCTGCCGGCCGCGCCTTCGGGCGTCGTCGAGGAGATCGCGGCGTTCGGCCGCTTTGCGGCCTCGCGCGGCTGGGTCCCCGCGACGGCCGGCAATTTCTCGCGGCGGATCGACGGGCGGTACGCCGCGATCACCCGGAGCGGGATCGACAAGGGCGCGATCGGTCCGCACGACGTCGCCGTCGTCGCGATCGGCGAACCGGTCCCGGCCGGCATATCGGCCGAGACCCCGCTCCACCTGGCCCGCTATCGGACCGACCCCGGGATCGGCGCGATCTTTCACGTCCATACCGTCGCCTCGACGGTGCTCTCGCGGCTCGACGAAGCCGCCGGCGCGGTACGCACCGACGGGTTCGAGATGCACAAGGCGATCGGGCTGCGCACGCACGCCAGCGTCGTCGAGATCCCGGTGTTCGCGAACGATCAGGACACCGAGCGGCTCGCCGCCGCCATCGAAGCGCGGCTCGGACGCGATGCAACGGTGCCGGGGTTTCTGCTTGCCGGGCACGGGCTGTACGCCTGGGGCGCGACGGCAGCCGACGCGCGCCGGCACGTCGAAGGGCTGGAGTTCCTGCTCGCCTGCCACCTCGAAGAACGGAGACTGCGATGAACACGACGCTCACCTCGACACTTCGCGTGTACGACGAGAAGGACGGCGCGAAAGCGCTCGTCGATACGACCGACCGCGCCGAGATCGCGCGCATCCTGGGCGCCGAGAAGATCAGCTTCGAGCGCTGGGAGGCGAGCGCGCCGCTCACCGCCGAGTCCGGACAGGACGAGATCCTGGCTGCGTACGCCGGCGACATCCGGCGCCTTAAGGACGACTTCGGCTACACGACCGCCGACGTGATCCGCGTGACGAAGGAGACGCCGAACGTTCCGGCGCTGCGCCAGAAATTCTTGAACGAGCACACGCACAGCGAGGACGAGGTGCGATTCTTCGTCGAGGGCAGCGCGTCGTTCTACCTGCGCACCGGCGGCAAGGTGTACCAGGCGATCTGCACGCGCGGCGACCTGATCGGCGTCCCGGCGAACACGACGCACTGGTTCGACATGGGCCCGGCGCCCGAGTTCGCGGCGATCCGGCTGTTCGTCAACCCGGATGGCTGGGTCGCGAACTTCACCGGCGACGACATCGCCTCGCGATTCCCGAAGTACGAGTGAAGGCGGCGCGGATCGTCGCTCGCGCGGTTCTGGTCGACATCGAGGGGACGACGAGCACGATCGCGTTCGTGCACGACGTCCTCTTTCCGTACGCTGACGAGCATCTCGACGCGTACGTCGCCGCGCACCGGGCCGACCCCGAGGTCGCGCAAGCGATGCTCGACGCGGCACAGCTTGCGGGTGAAGCAGCCGGTGCCGGCGACAGCGCGATCTTGGTTCATCTCCACCATTGGCTGCGCGAAGACCTCAAGGTGACGCCGCTCAAGACGCTGCAGGGGATGATCTGGGCCGAAGGCTTCGCCCAGAAGCGATTGCGCGGCCACGTCTACCACGACGCCGCGGAAGGGCTGCGTCGCTGGCACAGCGCGGGGCTGCGGCTCTATGTGTACTCGTCCGGTTCGATCGAAGCGCAGCGCGTGCTCTTCGAAAACAGCACCGAGGGCGATCTCTCGGCGCTATTCAGCGGGAACTTCGACACGACGACCGGCCCCAAACGCGCCGCTGCGTCCTACGGTTCGATCGCCGCCGCGATCGATCTCCCGCCGGGCGAGGTCGTCTTCCTCAGCGACGTCGACGCCGAGCTCGACGCCGCCCGCGCCGCCGGAATGCAAACTCTCCGCCTCCTCCGCCCTGCCGACACCCCGCCCGCCGCCACGACAACCCATCCCAGCGCGACGACGTTCGATGAGATCGAGATAACGTCAGCGCCGTTCTGACCGGACGACGCGCGACGTCGCCATGCACGCTGAGATGAACATGTAGCCGAACGCCGAGATCGCCATCGTCTCGCGCACGCCGACGTGATCGGCGAGCCAGCCGCCCGCGAGCGCTCCCGGGAAGATCCCGACCAGCGCGACGAGGCGCACGACGCCGAACACGCGCCCGACCAGCTCGTCGGGGACGATGCGCATGCGCCACGAGACGATCGTCGTGAGGTAGTAGCCGGCGCACACGCTCGCCACGACGATGCCGCCGACGGCCACGGGCATCGACTGCGCCCACGGCAGCGGCAGCCAGCCGATGCCGTCGACGAGATTCGCCAGGATCAGCGCGCGCCCGATGCGCCAATGCGTCCGTCCCGCGACGTACGAACCGAGCGCCGCGCCGGCCGAGAAGGCGCCGAACGCGAGCCCGACCGACGCATCGCCGGCGGCGAAGGCGCGCTTGAAGTACGGAATCAGCGCGACGAAGCCGACCGATCCGATCAGGTTGCCGCACATGCTGAACAGCGACGTTGTGCGCATCGTCGCATCGCCCATGAGAAACCGCCAGCCGGTCGCGACGTCGCTTGCGATCTCGCGCGGCGTCGGAATGCGCCCCGGCGCGTCGGGCCCGAACGTCCGCACCGACGTGATCGCAACCTGCGAGCACAAGTACGTTATCGCGTTGACGATCAGCGCCGGCAACGGTCCGGCGATCCCCATGAGCGCGCCGCCGAGCGGCGGTGCGACCAGGTTCACGGTCTGCTCCGTTGCTTGCAGCGTCGCGACGCCGGACTTCGCACCATCCTTCCCGAGCAGGTACGGAATCGTCGGCGTCTGCGCGCCGAGGAAGATCGAGCCGCCGACCGCGAGCAGCACGACGCCGGCGTAGACCATACCGACCGTCAGGTGCCCGGTTGCGAAGAGCACGCTGAACAGCGCCATCACCGTGAAGCGCAGCCCGTCGCAGAGCAGCATCAGGCGTCGCCGGTCGACACGGTCGGCAAGCGAGCCGCCGATCAGGCTGACGAACGCATACGGGAGCAGCTCGAGTCCCCACGTCCAACCGATCGCCGTCGCGGAGCCGGTGAGGCGGAAGACGAGCAGCGGGATCGCGAGCGTGCGCAGCCCGTCGCCCAGATAGCTGAGCGCCTGGCCCGCGTAGAAGCGGCTGAACGCAGAAGAACGGAACGCGCTCGGCGTGCGAGCGGTGACGGTAACCATACGAGATTCCCAAAGCGTGCGGAGAGGAGAGGCGGGTCTGCACGAACCCGCACCGGCGAGGGGCGCGGGGGAATCTGCTACAGCATGGCCTTGCTCTGTTGGACTCGCGGCGGACCGAATCCTCGGCCTGCAGGCAGATCGTCGCGACGGCGGCTTAGGGGGCTGGCTTGCACATGTGCGCGAAGAGGCCGGACGTTCGCGAGTTCTGCTCAGGAGTCGCGCGCTAGCTCAACGCCAACATGCACGCCTCAACGGGAGCCGCACGTGTCAGAGATCATCCCGACCGCCGAGACTGGTGGCGGCTCCGCCGAGCAGACGGCTGCGCAGGCCTTGGAACGCTACCTGAGCGAGGACTACGAGAGCGCCGCCAAGGGCTTCGAAGCGGCCCTCTCCCAAACGCC
This sequence comes from Vulcanimicrobiota bacterium, assembly GCA_003168375.1. Classification (GTDB taxonomy): domain Bacteria; phylum Vulcanimicrobiota; class Vulcanimicrobiia; order Vulcanimicrobiales; family Vulcanimicrobiaceae; genus Vulcanimicrobium; species Vulcanimicrobium winogradskyi. The sequence continues at coordinate 24,345 of PMSI01000004.1, read as the reverse complement.
GGACCGCGCCGATTGGCGCGAACTGCTCGAGAAAGCTCAGGCGAACGCGCACGCGCGCATCGACATTCCGGTGCCGCCGCGCCACGCGTTCACCCGCGAACAGCTGTTGGCGCCGCCGGGAGTTCGCGCGGGCGATTTGCCCTCTCCGCCGGCGCCGATCGTGCCGGACACGGCGGAGCGGATGCAAAACTGGCTCGGCGACGTGGCCGGCGGAATCATCACCGTCGTCATGGAGGCGACGACGACGGTGTGGGGCCGGCTGGCCGGTTTTCACGGGCGCGTCTGGACCAACTGGTATCAGCGCGGCGGCCCGGCCGCCGTGCTGACGCTGGCACACATGCGCAATCTGTTGAACGCTTCGCACCTGACGGGCGTCTACCCCAAAGGCGCCCGGGTCGCGTTTCAGCCGGAGAACCTGACGCCTCCACCGGGCGTTACGCATTTTCGCACCGCCGACGGCAGCTGGAACAATCTCGACGATCCGCGGGAGGGCTCGGCCGGGACGCGTTTCATGCGGAACGTACCGCTCGAGTTCGTCAAGCCCGAGACGCCGGAGTCGATGCTGATCCCCAATCCCCGCGTGGTCAGCCTGAAGCTGCTGTCCCGCGAAGGGCCGATGAAGCAGGTCCCGTTCCTGAACATGCTCGCGGCGGTCTGGATCAATTTCCAGAACAGCGATTGGATCAGCCATGGTGAGAACCACGTCGACGAGCAGTACGAGATCCCGCTGGCGGAAGACGATCCGGCCCGCAAGCTCTTCGGCCAGTCCGTGATGCGCATCCCGAAGACCCGCCGCGATGCGACCTACGGCGCGGCCGGCGACGAGCCCGTACCCATCACCTTCATCAACGAAGTGAGCCAGTGGTGGGACGGCAATCAGATCTACGGCAGCGATCAGGCGACGCAGGACCGCGTGCGCAGTCACGTCGACGGCAAGCTGCTCCTGACCGGTGACCAGCGTTTGCCGCTCGACGAACACGGCATCGAAGTGACCGGCTTCACCCGCAACTGGTGGGTGGGGTTGAGCATGCTGCACACGCTCTTCACCAAGGAGCACAACTCCGTCTGCGACATGCTCAAGGCGAGCTATCCCGAGTGGGACGACAACCGGCTGTTCAACGTCGCGCGTCTGATCAACAGCGCGATCATGGCCAAGATCCACACCGTGGAGTGGACACCCTCCATCCTGCCGAACCCCGTGCTCAACACCGCGCTCAACGCGAACTGGTACGGCATCCTCACGCAGTTGTTTCGGCGCGGTAAAGACAAGAAAACCGTCGCACCGATCAACATCCGCAATCCCGAGATGGGCGGCGTCGTCGGCAATCCGCTCGACAAACACCACGAGCCCTTCGCACTGTCGCAAGAGTTCGTCGAAATCTATCGGCTCCATTCGCTGCTGCCCGAGGAGCTGATCTTCCGCCGGCACGAAACGGGCGAGGAGGTCGAGCACGCGTCGTTCACGTCGGTGCGCCAGGCCGGATCGGCCAAGCTGACCGCACGGATGCCGATGGCCGACCTCCTCTACTCCTTCGGGGTTCAGCAGCCCGGCCAACTCATCCTGAACAACTATCCGCGCTTTTTTCAAGAGCTGAGTATCCCCGGCAATCCGCTGCTCGACATGGGTGCGGTCGACATCTTCCGGGCGCGCGAACGCGGCGTGCCGCGGTACAATGCTTTTCGGCGCGGCCTCGGCCTGCCGCCGATCCAAAAACTTGAAGATCTGACCGACGATGCCGAGGCACTGAAGCGCATTCGCGAGGTCTACGGCGACGGCGACGACGCGGTCGAGCAGCTCGACCTCATGATCGGCACCCTGTCCGAAGGCCACCGTCCGACGGGTTTCGGCTTTGGCGAGACGATGTTTCAGATATTCATCTTGGCCGCGACGCGCCGCCTGCAAGCGGACCGGTTCTACACCGACAGCTACAACGAAGAGACGTACACCGCCGAAGGCTTGGACTGGATCGACCGGACATTTTTGAAGAGCGTGCTGTTGCGCCATCATCCGGAGCTGGAAAAGACCGGCCTCGGCAACATCACCAACGCCTTCGAACCGTGGGATCAGGACGAGATCCTCGACCTGGAACGTCATCCCTTGCGAGCGTGCGATCCCGACCTGAAGACCAACCCCGCCAAAGGCAACCGCTATCGCACCTGAAGAAACGCCTCGGTGGCGGCACACTGCCGTTCAGCGGGTGGATGTCGTGCGGTTGCGGTAAGACAGCGAGCGATGGCGCTCCACCAAAAACCTCATGCCCGCGACGCGCAGTTCGACGACGTCTACGCCTCGACCGAGCTCTCGGTCCGCATTCCCAAGTACACGTTTCCCGAGCATCAGCGCGATCCGCGCCATGTCTACGGGCTGTTGCAGGACGAGTTGATCCTGGACGGCGGCTCGCGGCAGAATCTGGCCACGTTCTGCACGACGTGGGCCGAGCCCGAAGTGCGTCAGCTCATGGCCGACTGCTTCGACAAGAACATGATCGACAAAGACGAGTATCCGCAGACCGCGGAGATCGAGAATCGCTGCGTTCACATGCTCGCGAATCTCTGGAACGCGCCGCACGCGGCAAGCACGATCGGCTGCTCGACCACTGGGTCCAGCGAAGCCGCGATGCTCGGCGGGATGGCGCTGAAATGGAAGTGGCGCGAGCGCCGCAGAGCCGCCGGCTTACCGGCGGACCGGCCGAATCTCGTCACCGGTCCGGTACAGATCTGCTGGCACAAGTTCTGCCGCTACTGGGACGTTGAGCTCCGCGAAGTCCCGATGGAAGGCGACCGCCTGATCTTGACCGCCGACGAGATCGCGTCGTACTGCGACGAGAACACGATCGGCGTCGTGCCGACGCTGGGCGTCACCTACACCTGTCAATACGAGCCGGTCAAGGAGATCGCGGCGGCGCTCGACCGGCTGCAGGCGGAGCGCGGCCTCGACATCCCGATCCACGTCGACGCCGCCAGCGGTGGTTTTCTGGCGCCCTTCATCGATCCGGAGCTGGAGTGGGACTTCCGGCTGCCGCGCGTCAAGTCGATCAATACCTCGGGTCACAAGTTCGGCTTGGCGCCGCTCGGTGTCGGTTGGGCGATCTGGCGCGAGCGCGCCGACTTGCCCGAAGACCTGATCTTCGACGTCAACTACCTGGGCGGCCACATGCCGACGTTCGCGTTGAACTTCTCGCGGCCGGGCGGCGAGATCGTGTGCCAGTACTACAACTTTCTGCGGCTGGGCAAAGAAGGATACCGGAAAGTTCACGAAGCCTGCTACGAAACCGCGCAGTTCCTCGCGCGCGAGATCGGCAAGCTCGCTCCGTTCGAGCTGATCTACGACGGCCACGGTGGGCTGCCGGGAGCGGCGTGGACATTGCGCCACGACGCGGATGCCGGCTTCACGTTGTACGACCTGGCAGACCGTCTGCGGACGACGGGCTGGCTCGTTCCAGCCTACTCGATGCCTGCGAACCGCGCCGACCTCGTCGTCCAGCGGTTGCTGGTGCGCCACGGTTTCAGCCGCGACCTCGGTGGGGCGCTGGTTACCGACATTCGGCGCGCCGTGGAACACTTCGCACGGCATCCGATCGCGGCGCCGATGACGGAGCACGAAGCCGGCGGGCACAACCACGCCGGTCGCGCGCGGCACGCGCGCACGACGGCGTCGATCGGATGAGAACCCAGCTCAGCCGGCGGTGACGGCCGCGCCGGCGGCGGCGGCTGCTGCTGCTGCTGTAGCGTTTGCGCGGCGATTGCACTCGACCAGCGCGGCGAGCACCGCGAGGTGGTTCGCGAACGCCGCCGCCGCGGGCCATGTCTTCTTGTAGGTCCGCGGTGAGGTCGCCGTCAGCGAGCCGTCCTTGGCGTGATAGGTGATCGTCGGCGCGCTGTCAGTCCACGGTGCGACCGCGCCGAGGACGCCGGCCTCGGCGAGGCGCGTTTCGAGCTCGTGATCCTTGGTCTTGAGGTGCCACGACTTCTGGCCGCTGTGCAGGAGGCCGTCTCCCTCGTACGCGAGCGACCAGTCGGCGCTCCCCGGTCCCGCGGCAAACGTCGTCAGAAAATAGTATTCGTTCGTGCGTCCGTCGCCGTCGCTGATGCCGGCTTGCACCACGATCGCCGCGACGACGCTCGTCCCGGCGTAGGTTCCCACCAGCTTCTGGCCTTGCGCGGCACCCGCGATCAGCGGCAGCAGCGAGTTCGAAACGTCGTCGAAGTGCTTCTTCCCCGCCCGCGAGCTCGCTCGCACGAGGAAGACGATACCGGCGATCACGCCGCCGAACACGAGAAACAGCACGAACATGAAGATGAGAAAACCGAGCACGGGGCCTCCAGCGCGGCGAAGAGCGATGACGCCGACATCACGCGGAAGCGTCGTTCCCCCGGCTTTGCACATCGCTGCACGCTGACCTGGGAGAAGACGGCGACTTAACGTTGCTCGCGTTCGAACCGTAGAGGAGCGCTCTGCTGCTTCGCATCCGCGGTTGCAAGCCCTTCGCGCAGAACGGCGGCGCGCGCCCGCGCGCCGGCGCCGTCGACGTGTCCGTCGGCGAGTTCGCCGAGAAACGCGGAGAGCTCGTGCACGCGTAGGCTGAAGAGCACGTCACCCGATCCGCGGGCGACGTCGGTCAGCGCCTCGGTCTCCGCCTCGTCGTACGCACCATCGGCACCGGGAGCGCGCGTCGCGACGACGAGCGCACCGATCAGACGATCTCCGACCCCCATGCGACAGGCGCAGCCGTCGTACCCGAGCGCGCTGGGAGGCCCACAAAGCGCGTCGAGCGACAGCGCTTCCGGTTCGTCACGGAGAACCGCGAACACCGGATCGTCTTCGCCGATGCGCGCCGGCCACGCCCGGCCGCCGGCGCTCGCGGCGAGCACAAACGCTCCCCGGCTCGTCTCATAGATCGCAACGCCGTCGGTCCGCATCGCATCACGCACGAGCTGCGTCGTACGATCGAGCAGTGCGCGGCGTTCCGTGAAACGCGCGGCCCCGTGCGCCGCGAACGCGTGCAGGGAGGCGATCGCGCGATCGCGCCGCCGAAACAGAACCTTCTTGATCGCTTCATCCAGGTGTTCGTGCAGGCTGCCGAAGATGATGACGATGACGAAGCCGACGACGAACTGGAGCGCCGCGTTGAACTCCTGCTGCTCGCCCTCGTTTTTCGGTTTGATCCACTCCTCGATGGTGCCGTGGACGAGCATCTCGGTGAGCGTGATCGCCGCGCCGACGATCAGCGTCATCACGGTCAGCACGAGGATGCGGTTGATGATGATCTGGACGTCGATCACGCCGAACGCGCGGATCACGGCGATGAACCCGATCGGGATCAGCAGCAGCGTGAACCAGATCGTCTCGAAGTGCGGCGTCACCCCGCCGGCGAGCTCCTGCACGATCGAGAACGCGATGCCGGAGAGCCCGGCCAGCGTGGTCACGAAGATCAGCCGCGACCGTTTCAGCGCTTCGCCGGTCTGCGCACGGAGCGCGGCGATCCCCAGCAGCACGAGCGGCATCAGGCAGAAGACGATGCTCCAGGATACCTTGGTGGCGAGGCTGCCCGCCTGGACCAGTGGTTGCGGCGGCGTCGCGCCGCGCAGGACCGGCAGCAGCAGCGCCGCGGCGTCCGCCGATGCGCCGACCGCGAGCACGACGATCACCGCGGTGCGGGCGATTCCCAGCACCCTGCGGACCGGATCGTCGATTCGGAGCGCTTCCTGCGCCACTGCTTCGGCCATCGCGTAGAGCGCGTAGAAGGCGAGAAACGTCAGCAGGTCGGCGGCGAGCCGGCACGCGAGCATCAGCGGCTCGGGGACGAAACCGTACAGCGTCAAGAGTTCGGGAGCCAGCGCGGCGCACGCGATCCCCAGCCAGAACGAGGCGCGATCCCGGCCCCACCACAGCACGATGAGGCCAAAGGCGGCGAAGAGCGCCGCCGAGCCCGCGAGCGCCAAGCTCTTCGCGTTGTCCTTGCCGGTCGGCACCATCTGATGCGGGGCCGAGCTGCCCAGCACGGGGACCGGATGCGGGTCGGCGCCGCGCCGCACGGTGTGCAGCACGATGCGGATCCGCTCGGCGATGTCGCCGACGGCGCGGTAGTCCACGGCGACGCTTGCCGCGGCGCGCGCACCGGTGTCGCCGCGAAAAAGCGTGTAGCCGCTGGTGCGTCCGATCGAGGCGAAGCTCACGATCAGCAGCGCCAGGACCGCCAGCGTGAGCGCCGACGCGACCGCGGCGCGCGAACGGTCTCGCTGGACTCGAGCGCGGGTATTCAACGGCGCGGCGCGCCCCGCTGATTTCCCTCGTGCGCGGTCTTCGGTTCGGCCGGCGGCTTCTGCGGCGCCGTGTGTTTGGGCTCCGGCTTCCCGGTGTCGAGATAGTCGTCGCTGCCCATGAGCTGCGCGTAGAGCGCCCCGCCGTTGAGCATCGATGCGCTGCCGATGCGGGTGTGCCCAGGCGGACTCCATGCGAACCCGTCGAGGCCGAACGCTGATGCCGCACTGCGCGGCGCGTTCACCGCGTCGGCCTTGCGGCGCACGCGATCGACGCCCGGCGCGATCCGCAGCGCGCTCGCATAGGCGGATGAGGCTTCAGCGGAGCGGCCGAGGGCACGCAGCGCGTCTCCCAGCGCCTCGTACGCAAGCGCGTTGTCCGGCTCGTAGGAGAGCGACGAGCGCAGGTCGGCGACGGCCTGTTCGTACTCGCCGGCGCCGACGTGCGCGAACCCGCGGGTGCGATACGCGAACGCGTTCTGGAGATCGATGGTCAGCGCGGCGGTCTCGTCGGCGATCGCTTCTCGGAACTGATGCAGCCGCAGGTACGCTGCGCCACGCCGCACCAGCGACGCGGTGTCCTTCGGGTTGAGCGCCAGGGCGGCCGTGTCGTCGGCGATCGTCCCCTGGTAGTCGCCCGCCGTGCCGGCCGCCGGCGTGAAGTAGCGCGCGGCCGCCCGGAAGCGGTAGGCATCTGCGTCGTTCGAATCGCGCGCGAGCGCGGCGGTCGTGTCGGCGATCGCACCGGCGAAATCATTGCTGAAGTACTTCGCCATCGCGCGCAGGCGGTACGGATACGAGTACGACGGATCGAGCGCGATCGTCGCCGTCTCGTCGGCGATCGCATCCGGGTACGCGCCGCGGTAGAAGTTCGCCGAGCCGCGCTCGGCGGTAGCGAAGACCCGCAGCAGCGGCGACGACGTCGACGCGGCGAGCGACGCCGTTTCGTCGGCGATCGCGCCGGCGTAGTCCTTCAGCTGATCGGCGGACGCTCCGCGCATCGCCAGCGTGTACGCGTCGCCCGGGAACAGCCGCAGGTAGGCCGTCGCGTCATCGCGCGCCCCGGCGTAATCGCCGAGGTTGTAGCGGGCCGCCATGCGCAGGTGGAGCGCCGGTCCGGAGTTCGGGTTCAGCGCGAGCGCCGCGTCGGCGTCCGCGATCGTGGCCGGGTAGTCGCGCAGCATCGAGCGCGCGCCGGCCCGCAGAACGTAGGAGGCCGGATCCTTCGGATCGATCGCCAGGGCAGCGGTCGCGTCCGCGACCGCGCCCGGGCCGTCGCCGCTGAGCATCAGCGCGCTGCCGCGCAGGTGCAGGAGCGTGGTGTTCTTCGGTTCGATCGCCAAGCCGGCGCCGGCATCGGCGATCGTGGCCGTGTAGTCGCCGAGTTGCAGCTCGGCACCGCCGCGCATCAGGTGGGCATAGGCGCTCCCGGGATCGAGCTTCAGGGCGGCGGTCTCGTCCCGGATCGCCGCGGCGGAGTCTCCGGCCGACGACTCGGCCGCGCCGCGGAGGCGTAGCGCAAATGCGTCTTTGGGGTTGAGCCGAATCGCGGCGCTCGCAGCGCCGATCGCGCCGGCACGATCGCCGAGGTGATTCTTCGACGAGGCGATCACGTCGTACGCGAACGTGAGGTTCGGATCGATCGCCAACGCCGCCGTCTCATCGCGAATCGCGCCGGCGTAGTCGGAAAGCGCGTAGCGGGCCGCGCCCCGCTCGGAGATCGCGTACGAATCGTGGGGATCGAGCGCCAGCGCCGCGTCCTCGTCGGCGATTGCGGCTTTCGCATCGCCGAGCGATGCGCGGATCGAGCCGCGCACCGCGAGGGCCCGCGCGTAGGACGGGTCGATCGCGAGCGCCGCGTTCTCGTCCTCGATCGCGGCGGTGTCGTCGCCGCGCCGATGCCGGGCGTGGCCACGCACGACGTAGGCCCACGCGCTCCGCGGATCGCTGCCGAGCGCCGCGGTCGCGTCGGCGATCGCCGCCGCATCCTCATGGCGGTCGAGATCGATCGCGGCACGGGTTGCGAGCGCGAGTCCGTCGTGCGGAGACAACGTCAAGGCACGCGCGACGTCCGTCGCCGCGCCGGCGTCGTCGTGGCTTCGCTGCCGTGCGGCGCCGCGCAATGCCAGAGCCGTCACGTCGTTCGGATCGGCGGCGAGGGCACGCGTCGCGGCAGCGATCACCTCGGCGTATCGCCCGGCGGCGTACGACGTCACGAGCGCTCGATCGTCGTGGGCAGGGCGGGCAGGATCGGCGCTTGCCGGCCCCGCGACGCAGAGCAGCACCGCGAGGATCACCGCCGCGAGGTCAAAGACTTGCCGGCGATCGGTCGTCGTGGCGAGCTGCATGCGCGCTAGCTATTCGCACGTCCCCCGGTCTTCCCGTTGCCGGCTGCCTTCGTAAAGCAAAGTTTGTTCCGCCGCCCAAGGTCGCCGATGCTCGAGCAAGCAGGCGCCGCTGCGAGGGAGGGCATCCTGCAAGGGGGCGAGCCGGAACCGTTGAATCCAAGTGCGCGGCATTCCCGGATAGCTCAGTTGGTAGAGCAGCTGACTGTTAATCAGCGGGTCGTTGGTTCGAGTCCAACTCCGGGAGCCAATCTACGAGGCTGCAGCCATATGCAGTCTCGTTTTTCATACGCCGCTTGTGACGCGCGCCCCATGTACGGATATCTGGCACACTCCCACTCTATCGCTTCGCTGTGGTCCATCCGGTGGTCCAATCGGCGCGGCGGCGTCGCGTCCGCCGGCTGAGTGCGGCTGGCCCGTTCCCATATCTCGGGCTGGCGCATCAAGTGGTGCCCAACAGGCCGGCATTCCCTCGTAGCGAGCCCCCACGCCGAGCGCCTCGTGGCGGCGCCTATACCGACGAAGTAACAACGCGCGCCCGCGTTCTCGGAGGTCGGCTCGCCACGACGTGCTTCCAGGCGGTTCAACGGCAAAACATAGGCCACAACTTCGGAAAGTATCGGTCGCGCAGCAGCAGCGAGGCAGCGACGTAAGTCCGCGGGCCGAGTACCGTAGCGAGGCGTGGCTCTGCATCGCCACGTAAATGACCACCGTGTTCGAACGTGCTAAACGGCGTCATCCGCTCTTGGAATTGCACATTCGGAATGCGCACAATGTCGGTGGCGCCGTACTCAAACTGCCCCGGCGTGTCGCAAATCTGATAATAGCGCGGACATATCTCGGCAGCCAAGATGTCCGCACGAAGTCCGGTGTAGATCTCTTCCTCGTTCAGGAAGCATGCCAGGTCCATCAGCGCACATGCGAGGACACTTCCGACCGACGATGCATCCAACGTACGGATACGATAGACTTGGGTATAGTGTTCGCCGAAGCTCGGCAGATCGAGTTGCGCGACGAGTATCTTACCGCGAGAGACGGCATCTGGGTAACCCGATAGCACGATGGCGCTGCCCGAAACCGCAGCTCGGAGTCCCGGAACCTGCGCAACGAGGGCACGTGCGACATCTCGGGGAGCGCGTCGAGCCAAACGCCACCGCCTGGAACGTCACGATGCTAGGCGGTGGAACGACGACCGGTGTGTCGAGTGCGCTTGCGGCCGCTTTAACCTGAATCATTTCGGCGGCGTGGTCGTCACGAGCAACTGTTTTTCACCCGCGACTGCGAAACCTTGCCTTCGGGAAAGCAGACCGTGCTCCACCAGCGTCACAGCGCGCACAGTTCGAAGTCCCAGCGCTTCGGTTACTGGAAGCAATGGATCCCGGATGTCGATACCTTGCAGTACGATTCGTATCGCCTGCACGTCGGTCGGGTCGCGATGACCACAAGCGCGTTAGCCCGCGGATCTTCGCGCAGCGATGCTTCCCCGCCGACGCTACGCGCGCACACGTTCGGCTGGAGTATGCGGCGTCCGGCGACGGCGGAACGGACGTCGACGTGCTGAACGTCGAGCGGTGGTGAAGCGCCGGTGCCGATAATCGTACCGGCACCGGCGCAGTTGCTTACGTCGTCCGCTATCGCGGAATCAGCCGGAGGTGCAGCACATCTTGATTGCCACGGTACAGCCGTCGTCTACGCACACCCAGCACGAAGTCGAGCCGGCCGGGCAGGCCGAGGCGACCGCGATGGTTCCGGCAAAGGCGGCGATCGAGAGCAGCGACGCGTAGATGAACCTTTTCATGGTGTGATCCTTCGTTGAGAGCGCACCGCTCGAGCGGTTGCATGAGTGAAATGATGTGAGACGGAATAGCCGGGAACATCAGCGCCTTTAAGCGCTGTGGTGCAAGCGCCGGTACCGATCGTCGTACCGGTCCCGGAGCAGTTTGCTGACGTCTTCCGCTAGCGCGGAATCAGTCGACGCAGCACAGCTTGATTTGCTGGGTGCATGCGTCGTCTGCGCACACATAGCACGTATGCGTGCCGGGCGAGCAGGCCGAGGCGACCGCGATGGTTCCGACAAAGGCGCCGATCGAGAGCAGCGACGCGTAGATGAACCTTTTCATGGTGTGATCCTTCGTTGAGAGCGCACCGCTCGAGCGGTTGCATGAGTGAAATGACGTGAGAGGGAGTTGGCCGGGAACACCGGCGCCTTAAGCGCTGTGGTGCAAGCGACGTGTTGGCACATTAATGCACGACCGTGCCGCTGGGACAAGCACCGGTCAACGTCCCGGCGAGGGAGACGACGCCCAAAGAACTAGGCGATAACGACCTTCCGCATCGTGTGCCCCCTCGACGGCAGCTGGTGAACCACGCTGTCCTATCGCGAGTGCAGTAATAGGTCTAACGCCGGTAATTGGAGTCGGGGCTCCTTGTCGTGATCTGGCAGCGCCAGAACCGGTCCATCGAAACCCGTAAAGGACCGGGCTGTGACCAGTAGCTCTAGTCCAAAGACGCCTCCTTTACTGCCTCATCGAGCGCGGCGAAACTCACCGCTCCGGCCTCGTTGAACGTGATCTTGCCATTCCGATCGATCACGTAGATGCTCGGAAAACCAACGACTTTATAATCCCGCGTCAGTCCGATCGTGGGGTCGAATGCGATCGAGTACCTTACCTTGCGCTGCGAGCGGTACCGCTCCAAATCGAATCGCGATTCAGGCTCAAAGTTCGCGCCTTTCTTGCTTCCCGTGACGGCCACGACATCGACGTCGGGATGCGTTGCGGTGAGGTGGTTCAGTACGGGGATCTCGGAAGTGCATATCTCACACCACGTCGCGAAGACCTCGACCACTAGCGGCTTCGCCCGCTTCTGCGGCGAGATATGCTTCCCGTCGAGTGTCGTCACGGAGAACGCTGGCGCTGCTGAACCCTTCAGCGAAGCGAACGCCACGAATTTCTCGGCCTGCTGCGTCTCTTTCGAGTGCAGCACGAACCAGAATACGCCGGCGCAACAGCTGGCGAGGACGAGCAAGAAAGCGACGCCGCTGACAAAGTCTCTGTACTTCACGTAATGCTCTTTCGTGGTGTGGCGAATGGCTATTTGGGTGGAACGACGCCGATCACGGGATCTTGACGTAGAACCCGACGCTCGGCGCATAATTAATGCTGGGAGGCGTGGCACCGCCCAAGCCGCGCTCGGATATGCTCTTCGAGAAGACGGAGGGAATAGCCAGACATTGGACGAGGGCGTCCGAGAGGGCACGGTCGTCGGCGCGGATCTCCAGCCAGGTCTCTGCACGTGCCGCATGCTTCGAGATCGTGAAGCCATCGGGCGGCGGCGGCTTCAGTCCGCGCTCGAATTGCTCGATGTATTCCTTCAGGCGCGCGACGGTCTCCGCGGTCGCCGGAGCGATCGACCGCGGGCACGATGCTGCGAGCGCAAACGGCTCGGCCGGCGTATGCGCCGGGAGCGACGTCGGCGGACTATCGGCGCCGGCCGTTGCGTTCACCGGGTCGGGCGCCGTGTAAATTCCGACTTGCGGCGCGTAATACAGGACGTAGGGGCCGTCTTGATCGCGCTGCCGCCAACTCGGGATGTAGAGGTCCAGCGAGCGCGCTTGGTCATACGTGCCTTCGTGGATCGTGCTGCATCGCAAGAACGGCGCGAAGCCGGTCCGGCTGGTGCGGGAGAATTCGACGCGGATCGAGTACACCGACCGGCTCGCGAGCGGAGTGAGTGTCATGTCGCCGAACTGCGCCGGCGCGACCGAGGAGCCGTTCGCAGCGGCCTGCGAGAGGCCGCCGTCGTACCGTGCGATCGCGTCGAGATACTGTTTGGCGAGCGCAAGCGACTCCGGCCCGCACAACGCGGCGCCGGTTGCGGGCGCAAGCCAGCCTTGAGGCGGCCGCGGCTCGTAGTCGACCGGAGCGTACGCCAACAGCGACGCGCTGAGCGGTACGGGCTTCGAAAGGTAGTCGGCGCGGTCGATGTTTTGCCGTCCGAGCGCGAAGCGCGTGCGGATGCTGAAGGTCCGCGGCGTGTAGGGCTGCGTAAGGGTCGGGAAAGGGTCGAAGCCCTGGAAGGTTCGGCCGTTCGCGTTCGTGACGTTCTGCAGCGCGACCACGACGTCGCTCGAGCCGAAGCGCGCGCGCACGCCGGCGTCGACGCTGGCGAACGGGCGCGACAGATACGGGTTGTTCGCGCCGAAGGTGTTCAGGTTCAGGATCAGGGTCGTGGCGCGGCTCGCGGCGTATCGGCCCGAGAGATTGAGCCGCGAGATGGTCGCGCCGGGAAGAGCGGCGCCCGGACTGACCGTCGAACCACGGACGAAAAGCATGCTGTCGCCGTACGCGCGCTGCAGCGAGACGGAGTATGCCGCGGTAACGGCTATGCGTGGGTTGACGTCGACGCGCGCGCTCACATCGAGTCCGTCGTTGACGAGGCGAGATACCGGCGCCGTCGTCGTGTACCACAGGCTGGAAGACCCGAGCGTGAACGGAACGCCGCATTCCCGCGATGCGACCGAGCCGGCGTCGCTGAAGTACGCTGCGTCGAACAGCATTGACGGCAGCGCGCCGGCGGGTAGCACGGCTGTCACGGCGGCGTCTCTGGCGACGTGATGATACACCGTCACACCGATCTGGTATGTTTCGGAGCGCCGGGAATAGCCGACGTCGGCCTGCTGCGTGGGAGACGGCTTCGTTTGGAAGGTCGGCCCGTTCCCAAGCGCGCGGCCCGAAGCGCAATCGACTTGGAGGAGCTGCGGCACGTCCAGGCCGTTGAACGCGTACAGCGGTGAGCTCAGTTGGCCGCCCCGTACCGACGCCGTCAGGCTGTCCCGCGGGGTCAGTGCATAATCGGTCTTCAAGCCGTACGTGGCGGCCCTCGTTCCGTACGCCTCATTGGTGCCAAGCTCGAGTGTGTTCTGCAAGCGCCGCGTCCGAACGATCGGGAGACCAAGGGAAATCGCTGATCGGCTGCTGCTTTGAAGCGGCGTCGGGTTCAACGCGGTTCCCTGTCCCTGGACGCCGACTGACTCGAACACGGACGAAACGGTGAGCGAAATCGTACGCTGCGGTGTCAGCGGCAAGCCGAGGTTCAGGCTGCCGCCGGTGCGACGGATCGCGGAGCGGCTGAACGCTCCAATCAACTCGTCCTCGACCGTCTGGCGAGACAGGTCGGACGTGATCGTCGAGCTGGAAACGAATGCGTTCAGCGTCAGCGACAGGTGTGGGAACGCAAGCTCGTCTCGGAACTGCGCGTAGCTCGTCGAGTGCCGCTCGTAGTTCCCGGGGCCGAAGCCGCACGGAAACGGTCCGGTCTGATAGGCGCAGTACTGCGCCGAGTCCGTGCTGAGGCGTCCCAGATCGAGATGGCCCGTATGGTTGACGTCGAAGCCATACCGCATTGACAGCGCGTCTGCGTTCGTCCGTTGGAGCGTGTCATGGGCGTACGTTTGGCCGCTCGTGTCGGTGAACGATTCGTTCTCGAACGGCGCACCCTCGGCGCGTTGCGCGTGCACGAAGGAGAGCCCGAGTCGGCCCAGCGTACCGCGTTCCATGAACGAGTCAGCCGTCGCGTTGAGCGCCGCTAGGCGGCCTTGCACGACGCCGCCCCAGTCGATCACCGGCTCGTAGGTCGAGAAGTTCAACGCTCCGGCGGGCGCACCGAGCGTTCCGCCGGCGACGCTCGCCGAGGAGAAGATGTCGCCGGCGAACAGCGAGCTCGGAACCTTCGCGCCGCTGGGAAAGATCGGCGCACCGTTTACGGTCGCCGTCGTGAGGCCGGCGCCTTCGTTGTGGATCTGGATGCCCGACGAACCGCTGGTCGCGTTCACCGCCGTTAGGCTGCTCAGGGCCGCGCCCGCACCGCCGGCGATATCGGCGGCAGCGGAATCGAAGGATTCCGCCGTCGCCGGGTCCGGCTTGGCGGGTACCCGCGACTGCACGAAGCCGATGCGAGCCGGGCGCGTGCGCGTGCCGAGAATGGTGATCGTATCGGTCGAGCCGCCTTTTGCCATGATCGCGTACGTCCGGGCAAACGCGAAGTCGCGCTCCTCGGCAAAAACACCGTACGATCCGGGCTCGACATTTTCGAAGAGCGACGTGCCCGTCGAATCCGTAAGCCCGTCGTATTCGCGGCGTTCGGAAACAATGCGAACGCTAGCGCGCGGTATCGGCCGTTTCGAGATGTCGTCCAGAACCCGAACGGTGATCTTGCTGCTGGCGGGTGCCGCGAAATCCTGCGCCAGCGCGATGCTAGCGGCGTCATCCCACGCCGACGCGAAAAGAGACGGCGCGCGCGGTTGCACGGCCCGTGATAGCGACGGCTCTTGCGCCGCTGCCGCGACCGTGAATAGCACGAAGAACAGCGCCGAAACAAAGGCGGCGAGATGTCGATGCACGTTTGAGCCCACCCAGAGCGACGTGTCACGAAAACGAGATGGGACGTGTTGCCGCGACCGACCGTTCGAGTCCTTCTAGTCCGATCGTACTATGTTCGTGGCCGTTCTTTTCGGTCGGCGACTCGAGCGACCGTAAAGCTCCTCAGAGCTGCAGCCGGGTTGATAAGCAGAGGCCCCGGGATGATCGTCACGGGGCCTCTGCCATCCCCGCGACCCGCTTGAACTCACGCCTGGGAGTCGAGTTCTCGGATCTGCCGGCGCTGCGATCATTGCATCAAACGCGGTCTCGCAACACGAGATACGTTCGGCCCCATCGCATGGCGGGGTCCGCATCATCCTGCGCAAGGGGCCGTCTCAGGCGCTCAAGGATCTCGGTATCGCGATCGAGCGTGAGTACGGCATCAAGCCCCTAGCGAACGGAGAGAAACGTCCGGCCGGATACTATACGCCGAACCACTACACCGCACGCGGGCTTCGGCCGGTTCGAGCGGGGACGAAGAACGCGATGTAAGACTGCCGAGGTTCAGCCTCGTGCGACATAGCGCATATTGCGGCACCAGAATGCAAGCCTTCATCAATGACGCACAAGGACGCGTCGACATTCCGTGGGCCGACACGAAAGCGCTCTCGCTCATCGACGAGGTGGTCGAGCGGTGCCGCGGCCGGCGCTTACGGCGTACCGGGGTGAGGAGGCGCGTGACTAAGCGATAGAGGGGCCGGGAATCCCCCTCTATCTTCTTAGTCGTGCGTGCTCCGTATGTCCGTCGGCTCGTCCTTGCGGCGGTCGGCGACGCGCTGAAACTCGGTCGACCACAAGGTATGCTCGTCCGTGAACGGCAGTGCGAAACGCCAACGGATGAGCCCCATGGCGGAGAAGCAGCGCTGCGTGAGGTCGGCGATGGTCTTGTTCGGTGCCTTCATGCGGCTGTCGACGTTGACCGTGAAATGGTTGTCGGGCCGCGGTACGATGACATTCGGGATGTCGACCGGAGATGCGTGAACGATGCTGCTTCCATAGGTCCAGTGCGTGCGGAATGATGCCTCGACGTTCTTGAAGAACCACTTCGCGAACGGATTGCCGTCCTTCGCCGATTTCAAGAAGTCCGAATCCTTTTTTAGCCCTCTCATGAAGTGCCTCAGTGTCTACGTTCAGCTGATCGTCCCGATTAGGGGCAGATCCTCGATGACTTCGCCCTGGCGTACTTGGTATTCATCAGGACCGCCGCTGTCGGGGCGGCGTACGCATACATTCTTGACGGTTATGGGCCATCTCGAACATGACCAACGCGACGGCTAGCGCGCCAGCGCTTGCACCGTAGGGATTCCGCTCTCAATGACTCGACAGCGATCGCGTGGATGGCTTCGCGGAAGTGCCACAAGGTTGCGATTGCCGCGAAGGCGAGAACGGAGATGATCCAGCCGAGCGTACCAAGCTCCTTGCTTGATGGTCGAGGCACTCTGTGAAGTTAATATCGGCATGGACCGGGCTGAATATGGCTACTTGCATTGTGGGTAGAGAAAGAGGCTAGGCGATGGAAGGACTTCGACTTCGTGTAGTCCAATCGGTGGCCCAATTAGCCGGTCTATAACTGAAAAAATGCCGCAGTTGCTGCCAAAATCGGCGCGGTGCCGGTCGCGACCCGCTGACTGTTAATCAGCGGGTCGTTGGTTCGAGTCCAACTCCGGGAGCCAGATCCACGAAGGGATGTAGCGCGCTGCTACGTCCCTTCGTTCGTGTTGGGGGTAACGCCGGGGGTAACCAACATTGCGGCGACCGCCGTCACCGCTTCCCGTTGCATGCCCGGCATGAGGTGTGAATACGTGTCCATCGTTAGCCGGATCGACGAGTGGCCGAGACGTTCTTGCACGACCTTCGGATGCACGCCGGCGGTGGCCAGCAGCGAGGCGTGCTCGTGGCGCATGTCATAGAGCCGCACGTGCTGGGGCAGCGCTAGTTTTAGGCGAAGGGCGCGCCACGAACGCCCAAGGTTTGAGGCGACGACTGGCTTGCCGCGCGTGTTGAGATAGACCAGGTCCTTTGGCCGGCATGGGCTTCCGACAGGCGGAGGCAGCGGATTAGGACGGTCTCGTCGCTTCGATTCGGGAGGCGGAATTATCCCGCCTGACATCGCCGGTAACCCGAGCGGGTACCGGGAGGAACAGGGCTCTTTCGCGACATCTGAGCGAGTTGTAGCAACTGGAGCCCGCACGTCCCGCGAACGCGAAGTCGGAGTCGTGAACCGCCGGGCGTCTGCCGCTAGAACCCATTCAGATTCACGCAAGAGGAGCGGAGTTTGACACTCGAGCCGCCAAGCGGGCCTGTCAGCCTGCCAGCCTGCCGGATCGGTGCGTTCTCGGTTTTGCCATGCCGTGTCAAAATATGAGGAAAGGGTGCATTCTCGGTGTCTAGCAACAAAACGTCGACCAGTCGCAACGGCGACGCCGATTTGGGCTATGCGATATCGTTTTCGTCGCCGTTCCCACTCCGTGCGACCGTGAACTCGGCGCGTGCGACATCGCGTGGGCCGGTGGACGTGATGCTGCTCCGCTCTTGCAAGCGGTAGCCGAGTACAACGCCGCCGTACGGCAAGTTGCCGCCGCTCGCTGAAATCGCTTCCGACGAGCTCACGTTCGTCTGCTGCATCGAAGGGACGGCGATCGAGGCGCAGGCGCTCCTGCTGTGCGAGAGCATCCGGCGATTCGGCGGACGTTATGCGAAGGCGACCGTGGTGGCCGTGAACCCACGGCCAAGCCTGCCGATATCGTACCGCTCGGAGCAACAGTTGGCGGATCTCGACGTGCGTTACGTCTGCGAGCCGCTGAACGTGACCGGCAGTCCGTACCTGACGATCAATCGTATCGTGACCGGTAGTTGGGCGGAGCAGCACCTCGGCTCGGCGTACGTCGCGGTGCTCGATTCCGACATGCTGTTCGTTCGCCCGCCGTCGTTCACGCGCGCAGACGTCGGCATTCGGCCGGTCGATGCGAAGGGCTCGGCGTCCGCGGGTCCGGACGATCCGCTCGACGCCTACTGGTCTTCGATGTGCGCGATTGCGGGCATCGCGGCGGACGCCTTGCCGCTCGTGAGAGCATCAATCGACGGCACGCGTCTTCGCGCGAGCTATAACGGCGGATTCTGCATAGCCCGGCGCTCGCTCGGCGTCTTCCGGGAAACGCATCGCGTATTCGAGGTGTCACGCGAGCGCGATTTGCGGCCCTTGCGCGGGAGCGCGCTCTCGGTGTACGCGTCGACGGGTTTCGTCGGCGACGCGGCGAGCGAGTGGTGGGGTTCCAGCCAGGCCGCACTGAGCGTTGCAATCCATGCCCGGGCGCGTAGCGTCGAGGTGTACGACGCTCGATACAACGTGCCGTTGCATCTTTTGGCTCCCGGTGCGGGCGGAAGCGTTCCGTGGCCGGCCCGTGCGCCGGTGTTGCTGCACTACCACTGGCTGACGGCCCCGGAGCACCGGTCAGAACTGTTCGTACGGCTCCATGCGTTCGACATCGATGAAAACGTCGTCTCGTGGCTGCACGAGTTCTTCGAGCGAGAGCAAACCCGCCCGCGCTAGACACCGAAGGCCGAGCGGTAAGCCCTCGGCGTTTCCGGCCTCATTCGGAGGAACCGCGGCGAAGATAGGCGGGTGGGATCCCGCTTGAGCCTTTTCCCTGCGAGCCCGGGGCGCCGCCGGCGTGCCGTGCTCGTCGCCGTCGGGCTCTCCCTGCTGGTGCACGCGTTCGGCGGCGGCCTCTTGGGGTGGCTCGCCCGGCTGGGGCCGCGCACACCGCCGGAGCGCGACCTCGACACGGTGGCTGCGCGCATCACCGTCGAGCGCGCGACGCCCGCGCCGACGCCGGTCCCGACCGCGACCCCGAGGCCGCAGGCGACGCCGACCCCAGTCCCGAGAGTGAGCGCGGCCCCCGCAGTGCCGCGCCGAGCGACCGCCCCGCGCGTGCAGGCGCGCACTGCTCCGCCGCCGGCGGTCGCGCCGCACGAAATCGCGCGGACGCGACCGCATGCAAGCCCCCAGCCGCGGCCCGTCGCATCGGCACGCGGGACGTACACGTCGAGCCAGATCGCCTCCCTCGACGATCAGTTCCGCAGCACGATCGCCTCGGCGCAGCGCGCGCTCGCCGAAGGGCCCGCGCAAACGGGCGGTGCGGGCGGCGGGAGCGCCTCGACGATGAAACGCTACGACCAGACCGCGAACGGTTTTCCCGCCGATATCCTCGGCGGCGGCGGACTCTGCGACAATCTCTCCGAGGAAACGCGCGGCGACCTTACCTACATCTACTGGCGATGCCGCGTGCGCTACGACGATGGGTACACGGAGGTTGTCGCGTTTCCGTGGCCGTTCGTTTACCCGCGCGGCCATACGCCGCGACCGCGCCAGAACTTCCCCGCGCAATCGCCGCCGGCCGGCTTCCACCTCCCCGAGGTGTTCGCACTTTCCAGACAGGTGTGCTATTACTTCCGGGATCGCTGCGACGCGATCCTCGCGCGGGAACGCGCGGCCGGCGCGCCCGCCTACGGCACGCCGCCGTAGTCCGTCATGGCGTCCTCAGTGCGCGGCGGGGCGCCCTCGCGCACGAGCGTGATCGGGCCCGAACACGCGAAGCTCGCGCCGTCGCATCGCTTACCGGACGATCACCAACTGCAGAACGGATGCTCCTCGTTCGGTGCCGGGATCGCCATCGGCGCGAGCGACGGCGGCGAGTTCGGCTGCGGCTGCGCTTGCGGGGCGGTGCAGATCCGGTTGAGCTGTTCGTTGAGCAGGTGGCCGATCGCGTCATCGGCAGCGCGGACAGCTTGCCCCTCGGGGGCGGTTTGCCCGCCGATGGTCGAGCCGAGGCCGTTCCCGCCGAACGCGGTGAGCACATTGCCTTGCAGCGATGCCGTTCCCGACGGGTTCAGCACGTTCGATTGCTGCGTCTGCACCGTCGAGCGCTCGCCGCCCGGCGGGATCGGCGCTATCGTCGGAAACACCGTCGTCGTCGTCGTCTGGTAGGTGCGCTGCGGCGAAAACGCCAGATAGACCGACGTCAGCACCGCAAGCGGAAAGAACTCGATCTGCGTGCGACCGTACTTTCCGGACTGCGCGTAGGACGCCCAGACGACGGACGTTTCGCCGTCAGGCGCGGCGGTCGGTGCGGATGCCGGCGCGGAAGCGCTCGGCGCCGGCATTGCGGCGGTCGGGTGACATTCCGCCACCATGATGCTGAGCGTCACGTCGGTCGACGTACGGAGAAGCGCGATGTAGTTGTCCGTCGAATTCGCACTCGACGGCGGCAAGACGATGAACGCCCCGCGCGTGTGGCCGGGGTCCCGCCTGCATTGGTTGAGATAGTCCGCGAGCGTCCACTGACCCTCGGGCACGATCCACGCGTCGCTGCGTACCGGGCCGGCGTTCCGCTTTCCGTTTTCCCGGAGTCGAGTGGCCATGAGCACGGCGATCTTCCCGTTCGTCGCCGTGTCGCCGAGCGCCATCGTGAAGACGACCGGATGGGAAAAGCCGATCATCGCCTTCGACACGTCGGCGGGAGGAGTGTCCGGCGCGGCGGCATCCACAGAACGTGTCCCAGCGAGGCCGGCAAAGAGCGCCAACATACCGATGAGCGCGGAAATCGTCCGTATCGGCACGCGTACAAACATCGCTTCAGCTCCAAAGCTCGGGAGCCGGACGCTTCGTCCGCCTTACGAACGAACCCTCGCTCAGTAGGGGGCGGTGAGCGTGGTCGCGTCGGGAGCGGCGGCCGGCGTGGCTGCGGCCGCGGCGACGCGATGCCGAAGGCCCAAGAAGCGCGCAACGAACGAGCGCGACGTCTCGAAGCGCACCGGCGGCGGCGTCTCGAGCGGAACGCTGTTTGGATCCGTCGCGTCCAAGTACGGCGAGTGATACGGGCGCTTCGCCGCCGCTGCGAGCGCGAGCCGCCCGCCGTTGCGATGCGCTTTGCGCGACGTGACGGAGGCGTGGCGCGGCGAGGGCGTGACCCGCGCGAGCAGCGGCGCAACGTCGTTCGAGCCGCGCATCCCGATCGACGCAACGAACGTCTGACGCGTGCGCAGCACGTTCGCCACGTACGCGCGCGTCTCGCGGTACGGCGGAATTCCGTGGTAGCGGTCGACCGCGCCGGCGCCGGCGTTGTACGAGGCGAGTGCGAGCTGCATTCGCGTCAGCTGGTCGCGGCCGGCGAAGCGGTTCAGCATTCGACGCAGATACCGCGCGGTGCCGTCGAGATTTTCGTACGGTTCGAGCGGGTCGACGCGCAACGCCGACGCGGTCCCGGGCATCAGCTGTCCGTAGCCGAGCGCGCCGACCGGCGAGACGGCGCGCGCGCGCCACGCCGACTCGACGGTGACGAGCGCAGCGAGCAGGCACGGGTCGATTTTGTAGTACGACGACAACAACAGCACGCGCTCGGCGAGGTCGCGCCGCGCAGCGAGCGGAAGCCGGGCGTTCGCCGTCCCCAGTGCACCGGCGTACCGAGCGACCAGTGCGTCGCCGGAGGTCGGCTGCGCCTCGGCCGACGCGCAGATCACGAGCGGCGCCGCAACAGTGAAGAGGAGCGCGGCGGCGAGAGAAATGCGCGAAGAGAGACCGAGGAAAGAGAACATCGGTGATTTGTGGTCGACCGCGCGAGGGCCGAACCTGAGTCGCACGCGGATTCCGTGACCCCCGCCACTTGTGCATGTGCAAGCGAGGCCCCGCCCTCGCATCTGAACCGGAGTTCAACCGAAAAAGTGAGAGATTTTTCTTGGAAAAGCACGCGAAAACGGAAACCGGCGAAACCGCGCCGGGTTCTTGGGAATGCCAAATAAGAAAGGCACAAATCTGAATGAACGCCACCACCACTGCATTTCCGCGTAGCGTCCACGAGAAGTATCTCGGCATCGTCCAGCTCGCGCGCACGATCGACAAAGCGAAGATGGTCGCGAACGGCACCATCGGCGAGTATGTCTACGATTGCCCGATGGACCAAGCGCTGTTCGCGGAATTCGGAATCGACGGGAAGAAGCTCTCGTCGGTGGTCTCGGACGTCACGAAGAACGCCAGTCACGAGCCCGCCATCGAGGCATACGTGAAGCCGCTCGTCCAGAAGAAGACGCAACTCGAGATCGAGCGCTTCAACCGCGACACGCTCGGTCACAAGCCGACCGGCGAGAGCTTGGCGTCGTTCGAGACGCTGCGCGCCAAGGTCGCGCCGGATCGCACGGACGTCACGACGTGGCCGGATCTGCTCGACCTCGACGAGGGCCGCTCGGTCCCGAAACGGACCGGCGGAGTCTAAGCCGACCCGAGGGCGCCGAAGGCGCCCTCTTCTTTTTCCGAGGGTGCGTCGCCGGAGCAGGGAGCCCGATCGCCCGGGCCGGATGATTCCTCGTCGGCAAGGCGCCCAAGAAAGAGGAGCGGATGAGCGGAGTTCGGGTACTCGTCGGGACGCGCAAGGGTGCGTTCGTGATGACGGCGGACGGAAAACGCGATCGGTGGGAGATCAGCGGGCCGCATTTCGCGGGCTGGGAGATCTACCACGTGAAGGGCTCGCCGGTCGACCCGAACCGCCTGTACGCATCGCAGTCCAGCGGCTGGTTCGGCCAGATCATCCAACGCTCCGACGACGGCGGCAAGACGTGGATGCAGGTGGACAACAAGTTTGCGTACGAGGGCGTCCCCGGTACCCACCAATGGTACGACGGCACGGCCCACCCGTGGGAGTTCGCGCGCGTCTGGCATCTCGAACCGTCGCTGAGCGATCCGGATACCGTTTACGCCGGCGTGGAAGATGCGGCGTTGTTTCGCTCGGTGGACGGCGGGATGTCGTGGGCCGAGCTCCCGGGCTTGCGCGAGCACGGATCGGGGCCGTTCTGGCAGCCGGGCGCTGGTGGGATGTGTTTGCACACGATCCTCATCGACCCGAGCAATCCGGACCGCATCTTCATCGCGATCTCGGCGGCGGGCGCGTTTCGGACCGACGATGGCGGCAAGACGTGGCGACCGATCAACAACGGCCTGCGTTCCGAACAGATCCCCGACCCGACGGCCGAGGTCGGCCACTGCGTGCACCGCATCGCGTTGCACCCCTCGCGCCCGAGCGTGCTGTTCATGCAGAAGCACTGGGACGTCATGCGAAGCGACGACGCCGGCGAGTCGTGGCGCGAGGTCAGCGGGAACCTGCCGACCGACTTCGGCTTTCCGATCGACGTGCACGCGCACGAGCCCGACACCGTCTACGTCGTCCCGATCAAGAGCGACTCCGAGCACTTTGTTCCTGATGCGAAGCTGCGCGTGTATCGCAGCCGGACAGGCGGCAACGAGTGGGAAGCGCTGACGAACGGTCTGCCGCAGGGTGACTGCTACGTCAACGTGCTGCGCGACGCGATGGCCGTCGACTCGCTCGACTCCTGCGGTGTGTACTTCGGAACGACCGGCGGTCAGGTATACGCGTCGGCCGATGCCGGCGACCACTGGGCTCCCATCGTCCGGGATCTGCCGGCCGTGCTCTCCGTCGAGGTGCAGACGCTGCCGTGATTCGGGTCGTGGTCCCGTGGCATTTGCGGACCCTGGCGCGCGTCGGCAGCGAGGTCGAACTCGACGTCGAGGGCCCGGCGACGCTGCGCTCGATCCTCGACGCGCTCGAGGCCGGCTATCCGATGCTGCGCGGGACGATCCGCGACCACGTCACGCAGAAGCGCCGGCCGTTCGTGCGGTTCTTCGCTTGCGGCCTGGATCTGTCACATGAGCTCCCGGACGCGCCGCTCCCCGACGCGGTCGCAACGGGGACCGAGCCGTTCTTGATCGTCGGCGCCATGGCCGGCGGCTAGCGTGTCGGCGACGGCCAACCGCTCGCCAGCGAATTCTCGGAAACTCCTGGCAAAAGTATCCTTTCGAGCCGCGTCGTTGTGATCAGACTGCCTCCGGTGGGAACGTGGTGCAGGTCCTACATTCGGCACCTTGCCGCATCGTTGAAAGGTCCGACTATGAAACGAACCGCTCTGAGTCTCACCGCCGCCGTCGCGCTCGCCGCAATGACCCTTGGAACCGCATCGGCGCAGAATATACCGTCCGGTTCCTACCAGCAATCATGCACGAACATTCGCGTCAATGGCGACGTGTTGACCGCCCGATGCACTGCGCCCCAGGGCAATAGGGTGCGCAGCAGCATCGGTCTGAGCAGTTGCCGCCGCGGCGACATCGCGAACAGCAACGGTCAGCTTACCTGCAACTCGAACGGGTACGGCCGCGGCCGCGGGAACGGTAACGGATACGGCAACAACGTCAATAACGGATACGGCAACAACGGCAATAACGGATACGGCAACAACGGCAATAACGGATACGGCAA
>PMSI01000007.1 GCA_003168375.1 Vulcanimicrobiota bacterium | reverse complement strand
CAGTTTTCGCCCGGCGTTAACACCGTTGGCCGAACGGCGTTGCGTGCCCGCGCCAGGGCTGCGGCTCGGCCTCGGTTCAGGTCCTGGCGAAGCGCCGCAAGTTCCGCTGCAAGGAATGCGGTCGAGACTTTACCGCTAAGGTCGGGACGATCTTTGAAGATTCGCCGATCTCGTTTTCCAAGTGGCTCCCCGCCATGTGGTTGCTCGCGAACACGAAGAATGGCACGTCCTCGTTCGAGCTTGGCCGCGCCCTTGGCGTCACGCAGAAAACCGCATGGTTCATGCTGCACCGCGTTCGTGAGTCCATGAAGGACGAGAACGCTCCGATGCTCGCGGGCGAGGTTGAAGCGGACGAGACGTTCGTGGGCGGCGTCTCGCGCACGTCGTGGAAGGCCGCGTCCGGGTTCGTGAAACTCGCCCACGGCCCGGCGACGGGCAAAGCGACGGTGTTCGGCATGGTGCAGCGCGGCGAAGGTCGCGGCAAGAGCCGCGCTCGCGCTATGGTCGTACCGAATCACAAAGCCTCGTCGCTCATCCCGCGTATCTATGAGAACGTCGTGCCGGGCACGACGCTCTACACCGATGCCCTGCGTTCGTACCGGCAAACGGATCGCGACTACGTTCACGAATATATCGACCACAGTCTTGCCTACGTTCAGGGGCGCGTTCACACGAACACCATCGAAAACTTTTGGTCGTGCGTGAAGCGGACGCTGCACGGGACGTACATCGCGGTGCGCCCGTTCCACCTCGACGCATACTTGGACGAATCGGTGTTCCGGTTCAACGAGCGCGGAGGCAACGACGCGGATCGGTTCGTCGCGGCGCTCAAGGGCGCGGATGGCAAGCGCGTGACGTACAAGGCGCTGACGGCTTCGCATCCCCGGTGGCGGCTGCGTCCCGGTCGCGCTGCTCGCGCGGCTGCACGTCGCGCGATGACGAACCAAGAACCGATCTCGGGCAAGAGCGACCGCATCTAGTCCTCGTCCTCCACGGTTTCGGTCTCGGTTTCCTCGATCTCGATTTCCTCGGTTTCGACAGGGTCGGTTCCGGGTTTTGGCGCGCTGAACACCTTGCGCGCAAAGTCCTCGAACCGCTCCATCGCGGCTTCGGGGTCGCGCTGCTCCTCGTCGCTCATGTTAGCCTCAATTCATCGGCGGCGTCTTGCAATGCTCGCACGATGGTACGAATACCGTTCTCTCCATTATCGACCCAACCCGCCAGCGTCTTAGCAAGGCCCCGTTGTAGAAGGCGTGCCTTAATCGCCTCGTACTCGGTTCCGAATCTCGCGTTAAACTGTTCAGCGGTTCTGGTCACCTCTTGGAGATCGTCATAAAACGACGCGCTTGGCGGCATCCGGCGTTCATAACGCTCTCGTAAAAAGTCACGAATCCGGCGCTCTAAAGATAACGCATCGGCTAGGAGTTGCGCGTCCGTAGAGCGTGAAGAAACGGCGCCCGGCTCGGCACGAAGCGGCTGCACAGATAGCGGGGGAGGGAGAGTGGCGACGGGGGTGACTGCGGGCTTCGGCGCTATCACCAACTCGTGGAGGTAACGCGCGATCAGCTTGATGTCCGAGACACACGTCGGACCCTCGAGAATTATTGCGTCCTTTGTCGGGTCGGGGGGGGTTTGAAAAGTGACGATAGCAAACCGCTTAGCACGCACGTCTTCGGCGAAGCGCGTGGTATACAGCGCGAGGGTGTCAGCATCATATCTCTTGCCGCGTGCTAAGGCTTCCGGCGGGACGACTAACATCGCGGAATTGAACTCCGCAAAGCGGTCGCGCCCCTGAAAGGACGGAGCCAGAATGTCGAGGGGGTGATCGCCATTCCGCCGCGCTACGAAATCGAACAGTCGCTCCGACAACTTCGCCACGCGGGCTTCCGGGACGCCGGGCAAGGCGTCAAGGGTCGGCGGCAAGGGCGTAGGGGTCGTCGCCGCTTCTGCTACGGTGACAACTTGAGTCGACAATGACGCTTTATCATCGGTGGCCGGAGTGATCGCAGGCTGGAGTGAGGTTGCTTGTGCGTGACTCGCAGGCTGCGCCGTTGTTTCTACACCCTGGCTTGGCTCGTCGCGCTCTTTGTCACGAGCAGCTAAAATCCCAAAGACAACGATTGAGAGGGCGGCTAAGGCGAAAAACGCTATTGGCGTCCATTGCCAAGTCGCGATTGCAAGGACAATCGGTTTCGCATGCGGCCACGCGGCAAGCCAATTAGCAAAGTCAGCCCCCGCGTAGAAGCGCCACAGTCCGAGAGCGACACAGCCGCCAGTCGTCACGAGAAGGCCCCAAAAGCGACGCGCTGCCCGCAGCAACGCGTTAACCCTGGACGACCAGCGTCGTCCCGCCTTAGTCCCCACCATGCTCGACCTCTTCGCGGAGGCGGATCGCCGTCGCTCCCCTCACTGTCCTTGTCCCCTACGTCCTCCTCCTCGCCTTCGTCGCCCTCGGAACTGGGGCGTGAAGTATATTGTATTGACAACTGTCAAGACGATATACTAGAGGCACCAGCCTTTCTCGAGTGCGGGACGCTCAAGAAGCCTTCGACGCCCACGCAGGAGGCCGCACCCACCGCCTGATCGAGAAGCCTCGGCGCACCCGCAAACCGTGACGGCCGGCAACGCGACGTCTGGTGGACTGCATCGCGCGACAAGGAGTCGGTCGCCGCCGCGCAAGTCAACACGTTACGGATAGCGGTCGCTTACCCGACGCGTACGTTCGGCAATGTCTACCCCTTTCCCGATACCGGGCCGTATCTGGCTGGAACATACTGAAGATTGCCAATCGACAGTGAACTGAAAGTGTCAAAAACTATGGCCCTGCCAACCCTCCTTCCCGCAATGGCATA
The DNA here is from genome assembly GCA_003168375.1 of Vulcanimicrobiota bacterium. GTDB lineage: Bacteria > Vulcanimicrobiota > Vulcanimicrobiia > Vulcanimicrobiales > Vulcanimicrobiaceae > Vulcanimicrobium > Vulcanimicrobium winogradskyi. Next base: position 280,208 of record PMSI01000007.1, on the reverse strand, counting down.
CGAAAGCGTCAATCCATTTGACGGAAAGACGCTCAAGACGTTCGTGGAAACGACCGACGCTCAACTCGAGACCAAGATTGCCGCGGCACAAGCCTGTTACACGACGTGGCGGCTAAAGACGTATGCCGAGCGCGCGACCATCGTCGCCAATGCGGCAACGATCATGCGCGCTAAGGTCGACGAGTTCGCCCGTACGGCGACGCTCGAGATGGGCAAGCGGATCAACGAGGCTCGCGGTGAGGTACAGTTCAGCGCAGATATTCTCGCGTATTATGCCAAGAACGCCGAACGCTTCCTCGCGCCGGTCAAGCTGAACCCGAAGATCGGGCAAGCTCACATGGAGAGCAGTCCGATGGGAATCATCTTCGGCGTCGAGCCGTGGAACTTCCCGTTTTACCAACTCGCGCGCGTCGCCGGCCCTCACTTGATGGCAGGTAACGTCCTCATGGTGAAACACGCAGGCATCGTGCCGCAATGCGCGATCGCCTTCGAGAAGCTTTGGGTCGAGGCGGGCGCGCCCGCTGGTTTGTATACCAATCTCCTGATCACGCACGAGCAGGCGAACCGCGTCGTCGACGACCCACGGATCAAGGGCGTCGCGTTGACGGGCAGCGTCGCGGCCGGCAAGAGCATCGCGTCAAGAGCCGGACTGAACGTCAAAGTGTCCTCGATGGAGCTCGGCGGAAGCGATGCGTTCATCGTTCTCGAAGATGCCGATCTCGAACTCGCCATCAAGTGGGCCGTGTGGGGCCGGATGTACAACACTGGCCAAACCTGCTGCGCGGCGAAGCGATTCATCGTCGTGGAACAACTGGCCGACACGTTCCTGGAGAAGTTCCGGACGGCGCTCGCGGCTCTCAAACCGGGGGATCCGCTCGACGAGAAGACGACCTTGGGTCCGCTGTCGACCGAATCCGCGTTGGTGCAGCTCCTCAAACAGGTCGATGCCGCAGTGTCCAATGGAGCGAAGGTGGTACTTGGAGGCAAGCGCATCGATCGACCGGGATCATTCATGCAGCCAACGATCCTGACGGACATCACGCCGAAGAACCCGGCTTTCAGAGAAGAGTTCTTCGGACCGGTCGCGCTCTTCTTCCGAGTCAAGGATGAAGACGAAGCCATCGCGCTCGCGAACGACTCCGACTTCGGATTGGGCGGCTACGTCTTTACCAGGGACGAAGCGCGCGGTCAGCGCGTGGCAAGCCGTGTCGAGACCGGTATGATGTTCATCAACAACATGTCCTGGTCCGATGCCGACCTGCCGTTCGGCGGTATCAAGGACTCCGGTTACGGCCGCGAGCTTGGCGACATGGGCATTCAGCAGTTCGTGAACAAGAAGCTGGTACGCTTCGGCGCCATCGAAGCTCCGCCAACGTAGCGTCTACGCTAGGTGGATTGCCCGGCGGAGCGGCTGGAGGCGATACCGCGGAAGCGCGGACGTCGGCCGGCGCGTAGCCGCCGGGCGGATCGGGATCCGTCCGGTGCCGGCGCAGTTCCAGCACGTGACCGCCTGCGAGCCGTGACACCCCCAGCGATAGCTCCATCCCCAGCCGCCGCAGTTGAGGCATGGAGCTGTTCGCGGGCCGCACCGGCCGAGGCCGCCGTGACGCCAACAGGTCATCGCGGCTTTTCGCCGATTGCACTCGCTTCGTGCAGGCTCGCGCTCGCCGCGGCGGGCGATGCCGCGCGGCGCACATCCCGTACTGCGCTTGCGGACGCGCTGTAGGCCATTGCGGTCCCGTCTTCCGTTGCGGCGTAAGACACGGCGTAATTCGAGTCGAGGGACATGCCGGCTGCGACTTGCTTCGCGTCCTGGTTCGCGCCGAGGTACATGATCGTCCAGCCGTCGCGCTCCTTCTGCTTGATCCGCGCTGCGAGCGCCTCGCGCGTGTATTCCACGGACGCGTTTTCGAGTCCATCGGTCATCACGACGAGCACGATCGTGCGGTCGGCGGAGCGCGGGTCGGCTTCGATCCGTGAGATCGTCGACCCGATCGCGTCGAAGAGCGGCGTCCCGCCGTCGGGCTTGTAGTTGGCCTCGGTGAGGTCGACGACTTCTTTGAGCGGCACACCGTCGTAGATGACGCGCACGCGCGGTTTCGTCGGATCCTGCGGCGCGTCGAACGTGACGAGCGTGAGCAGATCCTCGGGGCCGTCCTTGCGCTGATCGGCGAGCCACGCATTCGCGCCGTCGATCGTCGCCTGGCGGAGCGCGCTCATCGATCCGCTCTCGTCGAGAATGAGGGCGCAGGAGAGTCGCTTAGGCATCGTCGTCATGCTTGGGGCCTTTCAGAAGTTCGCGCAGCGGACGTAGCCGCTGCTCGGCGGCGGACGTCGCCGTGTAGGTGATACGAGACGCTCCGCCAGGGGTCGTCGTGCGCGTCTCCGCGACTAGCCCCTGCTCCGAAAGGCTCTGCAGCGCGGAGTACGCGGTGCTGCGCGCAATCCCGATTTCGCCGAGGGTCACGGCGACCGCCGACGGAGTCACTCGGCCGGCTTGGTGAACCTTCCAAAGCGCGAGCATTTCGGAAAACCGCTTCGTTTCGCGTCCCATATTCGGACACGATTCTATCCGGTATTTGGACAAAATGCAAGAGTCCGGCCTGTTGACTTATCGCGATATATCTTTTAGTATCGCGACATGATGCATGAACACATCGGCCGGGCTTGGTTCCGGCACGGACATGGGCGGGGGTTCCGGGGCGTCTGGGGGCTCGGCTACAACAAGGAGTGGGGCGGCTGGCGTGCCGGCTGGATCCAGCCGATGCGGCGCGGCGAGGTGAAGTTCGTCGTGCTCGAGGTGCTGGCCGATGGCCCGAAGCACGGCTACGAGATCATCACCGCGATCGAGGAACGGCGCAATATCCGCCCCAGCGCGGGCTCGATCTATCCGACGCTACAGATGCTCGAAGACGGTGGCTTCGTTACCTCCGCAGAGGTCGACGGCAAGCGGGTCTACACGATCACCGACGCGGGGATGAAGTTGCTCGCCAACCGGGGCGCCGACGCTGATGCCGGCGTCGACGGCGAGCCCGATCCGCACGATCGCTTGAAAGAGTCGGCGGCGAAGCTCGGCGCGGCGGTGATGAATGTGCGCAGCAGCGACGACAAGACGATCGAGCGCGTGCGCGAGGTCCTCGACAAAGCGCGCAAAGAGATCTACACGATCCTCGCCTCCGACGAGAGCTAGCCCCGCAGCGCGGTTGCTAGCGGCGCGGGGATCCGGGTTGCGCGCAGCGTGGCGCGGTCGAGCGCCGCGAGGATGAGCGTGCCGTCGACGAGGCGCGCGCCGTCCGCGGCACGCGCGATCGGGAAGGCGAACGTCATCGACGATCCGCCGATCTTCTGCAGCTCCGCGCGGCAGACGACCTCTTCGTCGAGTTTCGCCGGCGCACGGTAGTCGCAGGCGAGGTGGACGCGGGCGATCCACACGCCGTGCTGTTCCGAGAGCACGTCGTACGGGAAGCCGATCGCGCGGAAGAACTCCGTCTCGGCGGCTTCCATGAAGCGCAGATAGCGTCCGTAGTAGACGATGCCCATCATGTCGACGTCGCTCCAGCGCACGCGATCGCGCACCTCCGGACCGGTCCGAAGCGGCGGTTTCGCTGCGTCGCGCACACTCAGATCTCGTAGGCCCAGGCGACTTCGTCGGCCGTCGGCGCTGGGTCGCGCTGCGAGTACGCCGCGATCGCACCTTGCGCGTAGCGCGCGACCGGATCGACTTCGAGGTTGACCCGGTCGCCGGGTCCTTTCGTGCCGAGCGTGGTGCGGCGTGCCGTCTCGGGGATGAGCGCGATCGTGAACCCGTCCGGCGTGAGCGACGCAACGGTGAGGCTCACCCCGTCGACCGCAACGTACCCCTTCTCGACGATGAACGGCACGAGCGCGTCGGGGAGGACGACGTGCAAGCGGAAACCCTGTCCCTCAGGCTCTTTGCCCAGGATCGACGCGCTCGCGTCGACGTGACCGTAGACGAGGTGGCCGCCAAGCCGGTCGCCCAGCCGCAGCGAGAGTTCGAGGTTCACCCGGTCACCGGCGCGCAGCGTGCCGAAGCCGGTGCGCGCGACGGTTTCGGGAACAACGTCGAAGCGCATCGTCCGCGCGTCGAATGCCACCACCGTGAGGCACGCGCCGTTGACGGCGACCGAGTCGCCGATCGCGACGCCGTCGGCGAGCGCATCGGGCGCTTCGACCACGAGGGTGAGGCCGCTCCGGGCGTCGCCGTCGACCGAGGCGACGCGGCCGTCGTGCGCGATCAGGCCGGAGAACACGAGCTGAGGTCGGCGGAGAGCAGCATGTCGTCACCGACGCGTTCGATGCGGTCGAAGCGCCATCCGTTCGATCCGTCCAGATCGGCGCCGGCCAGAGCCGGCACGGCGTCCTCACCGGACAGGAACGTCGGTGTGACCAGCCATACGATGCGCTGGACGAGCCGGTCCGCCAAGAGCCGGGCCGCGAGCGTCGGGCCTCCCTCGCACAGCACGGTCGAGATCTCGCGCTTCCGGAGCGCGACCAGCGCCGCGGCGAGGTCGAGCGCCCGCGCGTCGTCGTCACCAACATACACCACGTCGGCCGCCCCTTCGAGGGCGGCGAACCGTGAGCGCGCGCCGCCGGGCGCCAGAACGATGGTCGGCGCATAGGCGCCGGCGGGCGCATCGGGAGGCGGCATCAGGACGAGGCTGCTCGCGGGGATCGCGTCGGTCTCGCACATCACTACGCGCGTGTACGGCTTGTGCCGCGTCGCGTGCGGGCGCACGGTGAGCAGCGGATCGTCGACGCGGATCGTTCCAGCGCCGACCATCACCGCGTCGTGCTCGACGCGCAGGTCGCGCACCAGCTCGCGCGCCGGCGGGCCGGTGAGCCACCGCTGCTCGCCACGGCGCGAAGCGATGTAGCCGTCGAGCGAGGCCGCCATCTTCAAGGTGACGTACGGGCGGTCGTGCGCGACCGTCCAGCGGAAGCGCTCGATCAGCGCCTCGGCCTCCGTGTCTTTGACGACGTCGACCGCGACGCCGGCGTCGCGCAGACGGCGAACGCCGCCTTCGGCGGTTTTCGGATTCGGGTCGAGCGCACCGATCACGACGCGCGCGATCTCGGCCTCGATCAGCGCGCCGCTGCACGGCGGCGTGCGCCCGTGGTGGTCGCACGGTTCGAGCGAGACGAACGCGGTCGCCCGTCGGACGTCGTTGCCGCGCGCGCGCGCGTCGCGAAGTGCCTCGACCTCGGCGTGCGCGCCGCCGCACCGGTGATGCCAGCCTTCGCCGAGCGTGACGCCGTCGCGCACGAGGACGCAGCCGACGGACGGATTCGGCATCGCGTCGGCGAGCGAGCGTGACGCGAGCTCGACTGCCCGCGCGAGGTAGGTGGCGTCGCGGTCTACGGCGTGACCTCGACGCCCTTCCAGAACGCGACGTATCCCTCGATGTTCTTCGCCGCGTCCTTCGTTTGCGGATAGTACCACGCGGCGTCGGCGTTGCGCGCGCCGTTCACCTCGACGGTGTAGTAGCTCGCGGTGCCCTTCCACGGACAGACCGAGTGCGTCTCGGACGGCTTGAAATACTCGCTCTTGATCGCGTCCGGCGGGAAATACTGATTCCCCTCGACGACTTCGGTCCGGCCGCTCTCGGCGAGGAGAGCGCCCTTCCACATTGCTTTCACGAAAGTCAGCGACCGCTCGCGGCGCGGCTTGGTTCCACCTCGACGCTCCGTATGCTCGCCATCAGATGGCCGTCACCGATGCGCAGCACGGTCAGCGAAACGAGCCGCGGGACGCCGCTGGTCTGCCCGCGGAACGTTGCCATCCCGCCGTCGGCATTCACGGCCGGCGCCGAACCCGCCCATCCGTCGGCGCTCAGTTGCTTGGCCCACGCGGCGAGGAGCGCCGACGGCCCAAGGCTCGTGAAGACATCGACGGTCTGTTCGGAAAACCCGCTGCCGCCAGTGCTGTTACGGCGTTCGGAGCGAACGCCATCCAAGGGACGGATCACCGGCAGCGCTCGCGTGTCGCCGAAGGTCACGGTCTGGCGCACGCTGCACGCAGTGCCAGTGAGCGGGGAGTTCCCCGCGGCGGGAACCGAAATCACGACGACCGCTTCGGCGCGCGCACCGACCCCCGCGGTGCGAATCGACAGCGAGGTCGGCTCTCCGTCCTTGCAGAGCACCGTCGTCGTCGGCGCGATGGCGAAGCCGCCCGCCGAAGCGCCGAACGCCGAACTTGACGATTTGTAGCCGGCAGCCGCCGCCGAACTCGCAATCGCCTGCACGAGCGACTCAGCACTCTCCGTCGCATCGAGGTACACGTGGTACGTCGTATAGCGATAGGTTCCGTACGCTGGTCGGCCGACAGGTCGCTGCACGACGCTGCCCACGACGCGTGCTTCAGGCGGAAAGGTCAGCGGGATGGGAAGCTGAGCCACGGTCGCGACGTCGAGCTCGATCGTCGACCCGCTGCCGTACTCGGCGGCGATGCGCTCAGCGAGGAGCCGCAGGGCGGCTGGATCGTCGGCCGGCGACGAGGCCGCCGGGATCACGAACAACGCCGCGGTGAAGAGGGTCGCGGCCACCCTGATGCCTACCTTCATGCCCGGCCACTTCGCGCCGCGTCGCCCAGGGTCCGCGCGAGTACAACGGCTCACGGCGACGACGCCCGCGGGCCGCTGCGCTTGGGGATCGCTTTGAACTCGAGAAGGCGCGCGTAATCGGGGTCTCCCCGGGCGGTCGTGAGCGCTTGCGCAGTGCACGGCTCCGTCGAGGGCTAACCGAGCCGGTTACACGAAGTGCGAGGCGATCTCGATCGAAGTGACGGCGTAGTGCGCTTCGGGAAGCGGCTCGCCACGCTCGCGAAGGAATGCAATGTGCCCTTCGAGGGCGTTGCGGAAGCGCTCGACCGCCTCTTCGGCAGTTTTCCCAACGCCGACAACGGCGTCGTCGAAGTCTGGAGACGTCGCGCCATAGCTACCGTTTTGCGGATCGTATTCGATCACCACTGCGTACATGGCCGCTCCTACTTCATTCCGAGTCGCTTCTTGAGCTTCTCCCACACCGGTCTCGGAAGCTCGTGGCTATCCGCACCATCGAGCGTATACTGCTCGCCGCTCGTGGGATTGTAGAAGACCGTGTGATCGCCCTTTCCGGTGCGCTCAATCGTAAAGCCGTGATCGCGAAGGTAACGCTTCGCCTCACGAACGCGTGGCGGCATTGCATGGGTCAGTCCCTCTAAGTACGTGGATCGCAAGGGCGTGCGCCGGTGGGGGCGGGGAGCCGCGCGCTACGGCCGAATCCTTTCATCGCGCCGCCTGGTGGCGCACTGTCTCGGATAGAGTTCGGCTCTAAAGGAGCTCGTTACGGTGAGCGAAGCGTACGTCCACGGATATGACGCGCGTGCAAACGACCGGCTGCGGGATCAGGCCGCGACGCTCGTCGACCTGCTGCACTCGGACACGGTGTATCCGGCCGGAAGCCTCGTGCTCGAGGCGGGATGCGGCGTCGGTGCGCAGACCATTACGCTGGCACGGCGGAGTCCGGGGGCGCGCTTCACGTCGATCGATCTCTCCGCGGAGTCCGTTGCGGAGACGCAACGATGCGTGCGCGCGGCCGGACTCACCAACGTGCACGTCCAGCAGGCGGAGATATTCGACTTGCCGTTCGCCCCGAAGTCGTTCGACCATGTGTTCGTGTGCTTCGTCCTCGAGCACGTGTCGGAGCCCGTAGAGGCCTTGGTGACTCTACGGCAGATGCTCAGGCGCGGGGGTACGATGACGGTGATCGAGGGCGATCACGGATCGGCGTATTTTCATCCCGAGAGCAGCGCGGCCCAGCATGCCATCCGATGTCAGATCGAGCTCCAGCGATTGGCGGGAGGCAACGCATTGATCGGTCGGCAGGTCTGTCCGCTCATGGTCGAGGCGGGTCTCAACGCCGTCCGCGTTTCTCCGCGCATGGTCTACGTCGATTCGAGCCGGCCCGAGCTCGTCGAGGGATTCACCAAGAAGACGTTTACGGCGATGATCGAGGGCGTGCGTGAAGCGGCGATCGCCGCCGGCATCACCGATCCGGAAGCTTTTGACGCCGGGGTTCGCGACCTGTACCGAACGGCGGAAGCGGATGGTGTCTTCTGCTACACGTTCTTCAAGGGAGTGGGCACAGCATGACGTTCTCCAGCTTGGGTTCGGCTGTACCGCCGGTCGGGCGGCGTCCGTGCGAGGACCACGAGGCGACGCACGTCGACGCCCGCGGCGCGAAGGACTCGGATCGCATCGCGCGCCGTCGCGCCGGTCGTGCAGACGTCGTCGATCAAGGTCACGCGGTCCGGCAGCGGTGCTCCGCGACGGATTGCGAAACGCCCAGACGCATCGAGCCGTTGCCGTCGCGTGCGCCGATCTTGTGGCGCGCCGCGCTTTACCAGTAGCTGCGCCCATGCCAAGCCGCGCCGCACCGCGAGTCGCCGGGCAAGCTCGACAGCCTGGTCGAACCCGCGCTCCGCCGCGCGCCCGCGCGACGTCGGCAACGGGACCAGCACGCCGTCGATCATCGCGCGCGCGGCCAGCAGGTCGGCGAACGCGTCGAGCGGATCGCGCTCGCCGTGCTTCATCGCCACGATCGCGCGGCGGAGCGCTCCGTCGTACGGCCCGAGGGCGAATCCCGGCACGCCGTCGAGCGAGAACGTCTGCGCGTCCCGCGGCGCTGGGGCACACGCGGCGCACAGCGCCGGCCCGGGCGCATCGCACGCCACGCACGCCGGCGGGAAGAGCCACGTCCGCACGAAGTCCAGCACATCGGTCCATCACGACGGCCGTGCCGGTCGGCTAGGGTTCGTTCGCGACGATTTCGCCGTCGAGGATTGCGCCGTCGGCGACCGCGTAATGCTCGCCGACGATCGTGTCCCGCAGGGTGGCGCGCGCGCCGATCATCGAACCGTTCCACACGATCGTACGCTCGACCGTCGCTCCCTCTCCGACGCGGACGCCGTCGCCGATCACGCTCGGTCCGACGATGCGCGCAGCGCTCGCGATCTGCGCGCCCTCACCGACGCGCACCGGCCCTTCGATCCGGGCGTCGCTCGCCACCGATGCGCTTTTCGGGACGCCGGTCGCGCGCGCTCCGCGGATCTCGACGCGCCCGCACAGCACGTCGTCGGTCGCGCGCCGGTACTCGTCGGGCGTCCCGATGTCGCGCCAATAGGCGCCTTCGAGCTTCACCGCGTAGAACGGGAGCCCGTCGCGAAGCAGCTCCGGGAAAACCTGCTTGCCGAAGTCGTAGAACGTGCCGGCAGGGATGCGCTCGAAGATCGCCGGCTCGAACACGTAGATCCCGGTGTTGGCGAGCTTCGATCGCTCGGTGCCCTTCGCGGGCTTCTCCTGAAAGCCGGTGATCCGGCCGTCGTCGTCCAGGATGACGACGCCGTACTGATCGACCTCTTCCGCTTCGACGAGCCCGATCGTCGCCAGCGCGCCGCGCGCCTTGTGGAACCGGACCAGCGAGCCGAGATCGGCGTCGGTGAGATCGTCGCAGCCGACGACGACGAACGTCGAATCGAACCAGCCTTCCATCTGCTTGAGCGCGCCCGCGCTGCCGGTGAGCTCGCGTTCGTGCAGGTAGTGCAGCTTGACGCCGAAGCGGCTGCCGTCGCCGAACGTCCGCTCGACGAGCTCGGCGAGATAGAAGACGTTGATCGCGACCTCGTCGTAGCCGAACGACGTCAGCCAGCGCATCACGTGGCCGCTGATCGCCTCGCCCGCAACGGGAACGATCGGCTTCGGCACTTGTTTCGTCAACGGGTAGAGCCGCGTGCTCATGCCGCCGGCCAAAATCATCGCTTTCATGGATTGCTCGATGTCTTCTCCGCTTTGCGGCCACGCAAGGTCTCGCCGAGCACGGCCAGCGCGAAGCGCGGCAGCGCGAGCTGACGGCGCCACCGGCGCGGTTCCTTCGCGAGGCGGTACGCCCACTCGAGCCCCGTACGCCGGAACGCCGCTGGTGCGCGCGCGACGTTGCCGGCGTAGATCTCGAGCGAACCCCCGATCCCAATGCCGACCCCGCAGCCGCTCGCGCCGAGATACTCCGCGAGCCACCGTTCCTGCTTCGGCGAACCCAAGCCGGCGAGCAGCACGTTGGCGCCGCTCGCGCGGATCGCCGCCGCGACCGCGTCGCTCTCGTCCGGGCCGAAGTAGCCGTCGCGCGCGCCGGCGATCGCGACGCCGGGATAGCTGCCGCGTACTACCTCCGCCGCACGCAGCGCGGTGTCGCCGCGGCCGCCCAGCAGGTACAAGCGCACGTCACCGCGCGCCGCGGAGCGAGCAGCCAGCGCATCGACGAGCTCGACGCCGGTCACCCGCTCGCGCAGCGGCCCGCCGCGCAGGCGCGAGGCGAGCATCAGCCCGACCGTGTCGCAGGTGACGAGTGCGGCGCTGTTCACGATACGCCGAAACTCTTCGTCGTGCTGCGCCGCCATCACCATCTCGACGCCGAGCGTCACGACCAGCGCCGCACCGCCCGCATTCGCAAGCGCCGCGATCTGCTCGACCGCTTCGTCGCGCCCGACCGCACCGACGCGACAGCCGAGCACGGTGAACGTATCGTTATCGCGTCGCGAAATGCGTCGTCACCGTGAGCTTGTCGAAAGGCTCAGTTTCGCGTCTCCGGAACAGCCGGGACCGGCGCCACAAATACGAAGGCGCCTGGTTTCGGCGTCGATGCCTCTCGGCTGCCGTTCGGCTGCCCGAGGTCCGGTTGCTCCTCTTGCTCCATACGTCTCATTTCCGCTTCGATCATGGTGTTCCCGTTCTAAGTGCTGGACCCGGCGACGGTCGCGCGGGTGCCTGGACTGAATCGCTTCGCCGCGGTAAGCACCCTCGCTCTCGGTCAACCGCGCGTCTTGGCTTTCTGCTCCGCCTCCGCGAGATCTTTGGCACCAGTCAGTCTCAGGATCGCGGCACGGTACGCGTCCGTTAGCGGCGTATCGATGTTTCGGGCAATGTTATCGGCCAGGTATCTAATTCCGTTGCGCTCTGGTTCCGGAACGACGCTCTTGATGGCGAGGCCTGCGAGGTAGTCCGCGTTGAGCTTGTCGTCCGGAATGTTGGAGGAGAGATCGACGTAGACGACGTTGCTCAATCCTGCGAGCGCCATGACTTTTATACGCTCAAGTGGCGGCTCGCATTCGCGCTTTCGCACCCATTCGCGAACGAGCAATAGCTTCTCGCCTTTGGGATCCGACCTTAGGTCTAGAACGAGGATAGCTCCCGCGACCGGCTGGCCCTTATCGTGAATCACCAAGGTCGGAGCGCCGGATCGGCCGCGGCTGCAACGGGCATACTCGATCCGCCACGGGCTCAGTTGCGTTATCCTGGCTATCTCGTGGTCTCCGATGTCCTTGCCCGGGTCTGTCAACAACGACCCGTAGCCGAAGACTCCGATGCTGTCCTTGCCGTAACGCGGCGCTCCTCGTTGCATCGCTCACCCTACCTTCTGGTGCCGCTGGTCGGCTCTGGAGGACTCGCAAGGGTTTCGTCGTCCCGGTTCGGCGGTTCAATACGCTGCGTCCTTAGTTGACAACGTCGAGCCGCTCACCCTGAGTTTGTCGAGGTTCCAGCGCGGCTACGGCCGGTACGGCGCGATCAGCGGCTCGAGCGTCGCTTTGAGCGTGTCCGGCATCGCGCTGAGCGGCGAACGGCACGGGCCGACGGCGAAGCCGTAGGTTCCCAGTGCCCATTTCACCGGGATCGGGTTGGTGATCGTGAACAGCGCGGCGATGAGCGGCGTGAGATCCTGATGGATGCGCGCGGCCGTGGCGACGTCGCCGGCGTCGAACGCGTCGGCCATCGCGCGCAGCTCGCGCCCGCACAGATGCCCCGCGACCGAGATCAGTCCGTACCCGCCGATGGCGAGCGAAGGCAGGAAGATGTAGTCGTCGCCGGACCAGAACGTCACGTCGGGGCGCGCGCGCTCGCGCAGGATCGCGGTGAACTGGTTGACGTCGCCGGTCGACTCCTTGATCCCCGCCACGTTCGCATGCCGGCGCGAGAGCTCGGTGAAGGTCGCCGGCAGCATGTTCGCCGCCGTGCGTCCGGGGATGTTGTAGATCACGGCGGGTAGTGCGGTCGCCTCGAGGATCGCGCCGAAGTGCGCCAGCATGCCGTCCTGCGTCGGCTTGACGTACGCCGGAACGGTCAGCAGCACCGCGTCGACACCGAGTTGCTCGGCCGCTTTCGTCAGCTCGATCGATTGGCGCGTGTTGTTTCCGCCGGTCCCCGCGATGACGGTTCCGCTCGACCCCAGCGCCTTCTTGATCGCGCCGAACATCGCGAGCTTCTCGCCGGTTTCGAGCGCGTTGCCTTCGCCGGTCGACCCGGCGACGACGACGCCGTCGTTGCCGCGCTCGACGAGAAACTGGGCGACCCGTACGGCCTCCGCGACGTCGACCGCGCCGCTCGCGTCGAACGGCGTGATCATCGCGGTGAGAATCCGCCCGAGCTGCTTCATCGCGCGATCGCTCCGCGCCCGAGCCCGAACGTGTCGTGCAGCGCCTGCTCGGCGGTGAGCGACTGATCGGCGGGGACGAGAATCGAGATCGTGATGTTGGAGTCGGTCGAGTGGATGATCTCCACGTCGGCGTCGGTCACGGCCTTCACCACGCGATAGATGACGCCGGGGGTGCCGCGCATCCCTGCACCGACGACCGAGATCTTCGCGCAGTGGGGACGCATCCGCAGCGCCAGGTTGAGGTCGGCCAGCGCCGGCCGCACGGCGTCGGCGTGCTCGTCGTCGACGATGAAGAACACGCCCGCGTCGTTGACGTTCACCATGTCGATCGAGATCCCGCGCTCGGCGACGCGCTCGAGCACGTCGCGGTCGACGTCGGCGCGGTCGAGATCGTCGGTGAGCCCCTGGATGATGCGGCAGAACGTCACGTCGCGCAGGACCGTCAGCCCGGTGACCGGACGGTCCGCGTCGACCGGCGCGTTGTCGTCGATCGTGGTGCCGACGCCGCTGCGCAGGCCTTTGACCATGTACGGCGTGCGCGTCGCGTGCGCGAGCTCCGCGGCCTTGTGATGCATAACCTTGGCACCGTTTCCGGCCAGCTCGACCAGCTCGGCCTGGGTCGCGCGGTCGAGCGGATGCGCGCCGGCGACGCGGCGCGGATCGGCGGTCATCACGCCGGAGACGTCGGTGAAGATCTCGACCGAGTGCGCCCCCAGCGCATCGCCGAGCGCGACCGCGGTCAAATCGCTGCCGCCGCGCCCGAGCGTCGTCGTCGAGCCGTCGCGCGTTCCGCCCTGGAAGCCGGTCACCACAGGCACGGCGCCGCTCGCCAGCACCGCGCGGATCGGCTGCGGATCGACCTCGACGATCTCGGCGTCGCCGTACTCGTCGTCGGTCGTGATCCCGGCCTGCATTCCGCTCATCGCCTGCGCCGGGATCCCGAGCGCGCAGAGCAGCTCGGCGAAGACCGCGCACGCGATTACCTCTCCGCACGCCAGCAGCAGGTCGCGGTTCGCTCCGCTCCGCGCCGGGCCGAGCAGATCTGCGAGCGAGTCGGTCGCATACGGATCCGGCGCCCGCCCCATCGCCGAGCACACGACGACCGGCGAGTCGCCGCGCCGCACCGCATCGAGCACCCGCGACGCCGCGATCTCGCGCAGCTCGTGCGTCGCCAAGGACGAACCGCCGAACTTCAGCACGACGACGTTCACGATCGTTCGCCCTTCGACAAGCTCAGGGTGACAGAATCCGCGGGGAACCTGCCGCGGGCGATGAGGAGCTCGAGGATCTGGACGGCGTTGGTGGCGGCGCCCTTGCGGAGCTGATCGCCGACGACCCACATCTGGAAGTGGGTGTCGGTGCGATCGTCGGCTTCGGAGCGGACGCGTGCGACGTGGACGAGGTCGGTGTCCTCCACGTCGCGCGGTGTGACGATCCCACGGTCGTGCAGCACGACGCCCGGGGCGCTGCGCAGCGCCTCGCGAATCGCTTCGACGCTCGACGGCAGCTCGGTCTCGAAGAAGACCGCTTCGCTGTGCGCACGCATCACCGGAACGCGCACCGTCGTCGCCGCCATGACGAGATCGGGGCGTCCGAGCATCTTGCGCGTTTCGGCGACGACCTTCTTCTCTTCGCCCGTGTCGCCGTCGCCGTCGTAGCCGCCGACTTGCGGCACGACGTTGCGGAAGATCGGCGCTGCGAACGTGCCGTCCGGCGACTCGCCGCGCTCCTCACGGACGAGGGCGTCGAGCCCGGCACGCCCAGCACCGCTCACGGCCTGGTAGGTAGCGACGCGAACGCTGCGCAGCCCGAAGGCGCGTTCGATCGGCGCCAGCGCGACGGTCAGCACGATCGCCGTGCAGTTCGCGACCGGGAAGATGCGATCGTCGACGTGCATCGCATGCGGATTTACCTCGGGGACGACGAGCGGGACGCCCTCCGCCATGCGGAACGTCGCCGAGTTGTCGATCACGATCGTCCCGGCGTCGACCAGCGCGCCCGCGAGTTCGGCGCTGGCGTCGTCGCTCGAGGCGAAGAACGCGACGTCGGGCCGGTCGGCGAGCAGCCGCTCGCGCGTCGCGGCGTGCACCGCGAGGTCGGCACCGCGGAACGAGAGCCCCTCGGCGCGCTCGCGCGAGGCGTACGCCAGCAGCGTGTCGATCGCGACGTTCCGCTCCTCGAGCACGCGCACGATCATCCCGCCGACCACGCCGGTCGCGCCGATCACCGCGACCTTCACGACAGCCTGTCCTGAGCTTGTCGAAGGGCGACCATCGCGTCGACGATGCCGTCGAGGCCGACGACGAGGCCGCGCTGCGATCGGACCGCCCGCACCGCCGCGAGGATCCCGGGGCCGAACGACTCGCGCGAGAGCGAGTCGTGACGGATCGTGAGCGTCTCGCCGGTGCCGCCGAAGATCGTCTCCTGGTGCGCGACCAAACCGGGCAGCCGCACGGAGTGGATCGGCGGAAGCGGCGCGCCGGCTTCGTGGATGCGGCGCGCGGTGAGCTTCGCCGTCCCGCTCGGCGCGTCGCGTTTCGCGTCGTGATGGAGCTCGACGATCTCGGCGCGCGGGAGCACGCGTGCCGCCTGCGCCGCGAAGCGCATCATCAGCACCGCGCCGAATGAGAAGTTCGGCACGAACATCGCCGGGACGCCTGCCTCGTCGCAGCGGTCGGAGAGGACGAGCAGATCCTCGTCGGTCCAGCCGGTCGCGCCGATCACCGCCGGCACGCCGGCGTCGATCGCGGCGCGCACGACGTCGACCGTCACGGGATAGACGGTGCAATCGACGACGACGTCGAGCCCGCGCGCCAGGAACGCATCGAGGTCGTCGTCGGTCTCGACCGCGCCGATCCGCTCGCCGCTGCGGCGGGCGAACGCCGCTGCGAGACGCAGGTCATCCTCCGCATCGATCGCGGCGCACGCCACGCGCCCGAGTCTCCCGAGCGCGCCGGCGACACCGACGCGCAACGGTGTCACGGCGCTAGACTTTCTCCAGCGGCGCGTATTTGAGCATGACCATCTTCTGGCCGACGTTCGGGAAGTTGATCGTCAGCAGGCCGTCGCCGCCGGCGCCGACCGTGTTGACGACGGTTCCCTCGCCCCACTTCGGATGACGGACCTTGTCGCCGGGGTTGAGGTCCATACCGACGCCCGCGCCGGCGTTCTCGTGGATCGAGACCTCACGCCAGCGGCCGCCGCCCGGACGCGGTCCGATGCCGACCCCGCCGATCACTTCGACCGACGGCATCTCCTCGATGAAGCGCGACTTGGGGTGCGAGAACGTGTTGCCGAACAGCGTCCGCCGCGCGGCGAAGCTGAGGTAGAGCCGGTCCATCGCGCGCGTCACGCCGACGTACGCAAGGCGCCGCTCCTCTTCGAGCTCGGTCATGTCGGTCAGCGCCCGCGTGTGCGGGAAGACGCCTTCTTCCAAACCGGTCAGGAAGACGATCGGGAACTCGAGCCCCTTCGCCGCGTGCATCGTCATCAGCGTGACGAACGACGAGTCCGGATCGAGCGTGTCGATGTCGCTGATCAGCGCGATGTTCGAGAGGAAGTCGTCGATCGTCGAGCCGGTCTCGGGATTCTGCTCGAACTCGCGGGCGACGCCGACCAGCTCCTGCAGGTTCTCGATCCGCGCGCGGCCGTCGGGGGTTTCGTCGGCCTGCAGTTCGCGCAGGTAGCCCGACTCCTCCATCACCGCGATCAGCAGCTCGCTCACGCTGAACGAGGCCGCCTTCTCACGCAGATCGTTGATCAGCTCGGCGAAGCGCTCGAGCTCGCGCTGCTTCTTCGGTACGGCCCGCTTGAGCAGGTTCGAATCGAAGACGGCCTGCCCGACCGAGACGCCGGCCTGGTTCGCGGCTTCGAGCAGCGACGCCAGGGTCTGCTGCCCGATCGAGCGGCGCGGCACGTTGACGATGCGGCGGAACGCGACCGCGTCCGACGGATTGACGATGTAGCGGAGGTAGGACAGCATGTCCTTGACCTCGGCGCGCGCGTAGAAGCCGACGCCGCCGACGACCCGGTAGGGGATGCCTTCGGCGAGGAAGCCTTCTTCGAAGTAGCGCGACTGCGCGTTCGTACGGTAGAGGACCAGGAAGTCGCGGTAGGCCGCGCCCTCGCGGACGTGCTCCTTGACCTTCTCCATCACGTAGCGCACTTCGGCGCGCTCGGACTCGGCCTGGAACGCCGTCAGCTTCTCGCCTTCGGACCGCTTGGTGAAGAGCTTCTTCGGTTCACGGCCGGCGTTGTGGACGACCAGTTCGTTGGCCGCCTCGAGGATCGTCTGGGTCGAGCGGTAGTTCTCTTCGAGCTTGAAGACGGTCGCGCCGGGGAAGTCTTCCTCGAAGCGCAGGATCATGCGGTAGTCGCTGCCGCGCCACGAGTAGATCGACTGATCGTCGTCGCCGACGACCGTGATGTTGCCGTGTTCCTTCGCCAGCGTCGCGACCAGGCGGTACTGCGCGTAGTTCACGTCCTGGTACTCGTCGACGAGCACGTACTTGAACTTGGTCTGGTACCGGGTGCGCGCGTCTTCGTCTTCGTCGAGCAGCTTGATCGCGTTGGCGATCAGGTCGTCGAAGTCGAGCCCGTTCGACTCGGCTAGGCGCCGGTCGTACTCGCGGTAGACGTTGGCATAGCGCTCGCCGGCGAACGAGGGGTTCTTCTCCTCGTACTGCTCGGGCGACCAAAGGTTGTTCTTCGCCTTCGAGATCTCGGCGAGCGCGGCGCCCGGGGTGATCTGGCGCTCGTCGTAGTCGAGGTCGGCGATGACGTCGCGGACGATCGCGCGCTGGTCGGCGTCGTCCATGATGGCGAAGTTCGGCGAGATGCCGATCTTGCGGCCGTCGCGGCGCAGCATCCGGACGCACATGCTGTGGAACGTCCCGACCCAGAGATCGCGCGCGGAGGGGCCGACCATCCGCTCGAGCCGCGCCTTCATCTCTCCCGCCGCCTTGTTGGTGAACGTCACCGCGAGGATACGGTCGGGGAAGACCTGCTTCTTTTCGAGGAGGTACGCGATCCGGTGGGTGAGTACTCGGGTCTTGCCGGACCCTGCGCCCGCGAAGATCAGCACGGGCCCATCAGTATGCTCGACGGCCGCGCGCTGGACGTCGTTTAGGAGTTCGGTCTGCGCCAGCATCACCACAATGTTCGCCACGAACGGTACTTTGGCCTAGTAGCGTACGGATGAGGCGCTTTTTGGGCGGCGGAGCAGACGTCCGTCCCGCCGAATCGCCCGTTTGCTTTGGGGAATGAGTCCCGGCCCGTTCGCGAGCGTGAGAGCCCGCTGACACGCTCACAGCAGGCGACGCTCGACGCGCTCGCCGACACGTTCGCCCCGGTCGACGCCGACGCGGTGGGGACGCGCGCTTTGGTCGCCGCCGCGCTCGAGCGGCTCGCACCGCATCGCCGCAAGAAGCTGCTGCTGGTCCTGAATCTCCTCGCAAATCCGCTCGCCGGCCTCGCGCTCGCCGGCCGCCCGCGACCCTTTGTGCAGCTCGATCATGCGCACCGCGAGCGCGCACTGCTGCGGATGGCGCGCATCGGACCGCTGCGGCCGGCGTTCGACTCGTTCGCGCGGCTCTCGCTCTTCGCGGCGTACAGCGTTGCCGATCCGGCCGGACACAGCGCGATCTGGGAGCGGCTCGGGTACCCGGGACCGCGAGGCGATGTCCCGGCCGGCGCAGCCCCGTTTCCGATCGCTGCACCGCCCCTCACGGCGATCGCGGCCGATGCGGTCATCGTCGGATCGGGTGCCGGAGGCGGGGTCGCGGCGGCCCTGCTCGCGCAGGCCGGGCTGCGCGTCGTCGTGCTCGAGGCCGGTCCGGCGTTCGAGCCCGTTGCGGCATGCCAACGCGAAGCCGAATCGTTCGCCGAGCTCTATCTCGAGGCCGGCCTCGCTTCGAGCGACGACGTCTCGGTGTCGATCCTGGCCGGGGCCTGCGTCGGCGGCGGTACCACGGTGAACTGGTCGACCTCGCTGCGCCTGCCACCCCAACTGGCGACGCGCTGGGCGGAGCTGCTCGGGCGGCCGTCGTTCGCCGCCGAGCTCGCCGACGCGTACGACGCGGTCGAGACGCGGCTCGGCGTAACGCTGGCGACGAGCCACAACCGCAACAACGCCGTCATCATCGACGGTGCCGCGAAGCTCGGTTGGGACGCGCGTGCGATCCCGCGCAACGCCGAGTGCCAGGGTGATGCGTGCGGCTACTGCGGTTTCGGCTGCGCGTACGGCAACAAGCGCTCCACCGCGGTGACGTACCTGCGCGATGCGTACGACGCCGGCGCGCTGGTGTTCGCGCGAACGCGCGTCGAACGCGTTCGCATCGAAGTGCCGGCGGGCTCAGCGGAACGCATCGTCCGCGGGGTCGACGCGATCACCGAAGATGGTCGCGCGATCACCGTCGACGCACCGCTCGTCGTCGTCGCGGCCGGTGCGCTGCGCACGCCGGGGATCCTCGCGCGCAGCGGGATCGCCTCGCCGCACCTCGGCCGGCACCTGCACCTCCATCCGACGAGCGCGCTCTCGGCGCAGTTCGACGAACCGATCGAGCCGTGGCACGGCGTGATGCAGAGCGCGCTCTGCGACCGTGGGTTCGGCGCGGTGATCGAAGCCGCGCCCGCGCACCCGGGGCTGATGGCGCAGGCGCTCCCGTGGTCGGGCCGCGCGGCCCACGCCGAGGCGATGAACAGCGCGCGCTGCCGCTCCACGCTGATCTCGCTGACGCGCGACCGCGGCGAGGGCAGGGTCGGACTCGACGAGCGCGCCGACATCAGCTATCGCATCACCGGCGGCGACGCGCAAAATCTCGCGGCGGGACTCGGCGGTGCCGCACGCATCGCGTTCGCGGCCGGCGCGATCGCCGTGTCGACCCTGCACGCCGACCCACTCCAGCTCAGCGCCGCGGAGGCGACGCCCGCCGGGCTCGACGCGTTCGAGCGCGAGCTGCGCCGGCGCGCGCAAGCGCGCACGCCGATCGCGCTGTTCTCCGCGCATCAGATGGGGACGGCCCGCATGGGCGCGAGCCCGGGAGAGGGCGCGATCGACGCCGAGGGACGGGTCTACGGCGTCGAGGGGCTCGTCGTCACCGACGCGTCGGCGTTCCCGACCGCGTCCGGCGTGAACCCGATGCTGACGATCATGGCGCTCGCGCACCGCGCGACGCGCGCGCTCATCGCACGGCGTGCAGCGACGTCGACGAGCGGTTCGCCAGCGCGATCGCGCTCATGAGGTAGCAGATCGTCGACTCGGCTCCCATATTCGCATTGGGCCCGCCGTCGTCGAGTCCGTCCCGGCAGCCGCTCTCCGTCGCCAGCACCGCATGGTGCGTGTTGCGTCCGGTGTACCAGCCGTGCGCGGTCTCCGCAACCTCGCGCCAGCGCGCGTCGCCGGTCACGTCGAGCGCGGCGAGCGCCGCGTCGACCAGCGCCGCGGCTTCGAGCGGCTGCTGTCCCCGGCGGGACTTCTCGCCGCCGCGCGGATACCAGCCGTCGCTTCCGACCGGAACGAAGAGCGTATGCGCTGAGCCCGGCCCGTCGTTCTCGATCGTGGCCGCGACGTAGAAGGCGAGCATCGCGAGCCCGGCATCGACGAAGCGCTGGTTGCCGAGCGCCGCGCCGCCGCGCAGCAGCGCTTCGCAGAGGCGAGGGTTGTCGTAGGTCATCACGTCTTCGCACCACGTCCAGTCCGGGGACGCGTGCGCATCGTAAGCGTCGGCGATCGGCTCGAGCGCCGCGCCGAGGACCGCGCGCAGTTCGAGTTCGTCGTCGGGGCGCGCCTCGAGCGCGTGCACCAGGCCGAGCGCGGCGTACGCGCGCGAGCGTACGTACGTCAGGCCGCGCACCGCATCGAGCGCGTTCCGGCGCATCCGGCCGGCTACCGCCCGCCACGACTCGCGCGGAGCGTTCTGCTCGGCGTAACCGACGCCCCACACCGCGCGGCCGATCGCGTCTTGCGCCCCGCGGAGATCCTGCCAGCGGCGGTCGTAGCCCATGAAGCCGTGGAACGAACCGTCGGAGAGCTGCGCGTCGTGCAGGAACGCGAGGTACGTGCTGACGAGCCGAGCAGCGTCCGCCGGGAGCTCTTCCGTGCCCAGACCGGCGCGGCCGGCGGCGTCGCAAGCGACGATTAACGCCCGCCCGACGTCGTCGGTACAGTACCCGCAGGTGCGATTCGGAACGTCGAAGATCGCATGCTGCAGCACGCCGACGTCGTCGGTCATCGCGACCAGATGTTCGAGCGAAGGCCAGCGATACGCGCTCATCGCGTTGCGGGACCCTCGGGCCGCGCTACGCAGAGGTCGCGAGCTCCTCGCGCCGCGATGCCGGGAGCAGCTCGGTGAAGAGCGCGCCGTAGCCGTGCGCCACGTTCGGCCAGGTCATTTGGCGGCCATACTTGTACGCCCGCCGCTGCGTCGATTCGCGCAGCGCGGGGTCGTCGAGCAGCGCGACGAGCGTCGTCGCGATCGCCGACGCGTCGCGGAAGGGAACCGTGAAGCCGCGCCCGTGCGCCAGGAGCTCCTTGGCGTAGAGATACGGCGTCGAGACGACCGCTTTGCCGCAGCCGATCGCATACGCCAGCGTGCCACTGACGATCTGCACCGGGTTGAGGTACGGCGTGAGGTAGACGTCGGTCGCGCTCAAGTACTCGATCAGCTCGTCGAACTCGAGATATTTGTCGACCAGCCGGACGTTGTGCGAGAGGCCGTTCGCGATGATGCTCGCCTCGAGCTCGCGCCGGTACGATTCGCCTTCGTTGCGCCGGACGACGGGATGCGTCTGGCCGAGGATCAGGTAGAGCGCCTCCGGATGCGACTGCACGACCGCGCCCATCGCGTCGATCGCGTACTGCAGCCCCTTGCCGCGGCTGATGAGCCCGAACGTCGAGATCGTCATGCGGCCCTGGAACCCGAACCGGCGCTTCGCCTCGGCCGTATCGCGGAACGGTACGTCGGGGACGCCGTGGTGGATCACGCGCACCTTCGCGGGATCGACGCCGTAGCTCTCGATCAGGATCTCCCGCCCGGTCTCCGAGAGGACGACGACCGCGCTCGACGTCGCGCAGATCGCGCGCGCCACGCGCAGATGCTGCGGCGTCGGGTCGGGCAGCACGGTATGCAACGAGATGACGACCGGCTTGCGAATGCTGGCGATCAGTTCGACGATCCACTCACCGTCGTCGCCGCCGAACAGACCGTATTCGTGCTGGATGTTCAGCACGTCGCACGGAAAGGCGTTGACGAACTCCGCGATGCGGTGATACGACTCGCGATTGTTCTGCACGAGGTGCGCGACGACTTGGTCAGGATAGATGCGGTCTTCGCCACCCGGCTCGTCGATCGCGATCACGGAACTGCGTGTTCCAAATGTCGCGTCGTAGCTGTCCACGACGTCTTTCATGAAGGTTGCGATTCCGCACTCTCGCGGCGGAAAAGAACCGAGAAAGAGCATCCGGGGCGCTTGGGTTGTCAACGTGGTCCCTCTGTGGTGGCCGGCGCCGGAAAGCGCCGGCGATGAAGCCTGGAGGCGGTCTTGGTAAAAAGACTCGCCTCTCTCAGACTAGCTCGCTTGAACTGATGGTTTCGTACCCCGGAAAGATCGAATCGTAACCGTGAGACGGGTCGCTTGCTCAGCGCTCCGCTGCGACGCGCGCGTTTTCTTCGACGATTGCACCGGGCGCGATTTGCGCATCGTGTCCGATCACGGCACCGTGACCGATGCGCGCTCCGGCGCCGATATGAGCGCGGCTTGCGACGATCGCCCAGTTGAGTTGCGCGTCGCGTTCGACGACGACGCCGTCCCAGAGTAGCGAGTCGGCGAGCACGGCGCCTGACGCGATCGTGCAATCGTCGCCGAGTACGGTGTACGGTCCAACCACAGCGCCCGGAGCGATGCGACAATTGCGCCCAACGAACACAGGCGGACGGACGGCCGACGCTGGGATCGTCTCGCGACCCGGGCCGTCGATCTCGGGGGTCAGCCCAAGCGGCATGACGCCGTCGAACACGTGCCGGTGGGCGCTCATGTACGCCTCGGGATTGCCGAGGTCGATCCAGTAGTCGTCGGTCGTGTAGGCATAGAGCGGCCGGTCGCCCGAGCGGATGAGCTCGGGGAAGGTCTCGCGTTCGATCGAGACGGCGCGCCCGGCCGGGATCCGGTCGAGCACCTCGCGTTCGAGGAGGTAGGTGCCGGCGTTGATCTCGTTGGTCGGGGCTTGGTCGCGCGGCGGCTTCTCGACGAAGGTTTGGATGCGGCCGGCCTCGTCGTGGACGACGGCGCCGAAGGGGCTGGGGTCGTCGACCCGGATCAGGTGGAGGGTCCCGATCCCGCCCTTGGCGCGGTGGAACTCCAGCATCGCCCGGAGATCGAGCGAGGTCAGCACGTCGCCGTTGAGGACGAAGAACGGGCCGTCGATGAGCCCCTCGATGTTCTTGAGCGCCCCGGCGGTGCCGAGCGGCGACTCCTCGATGACGTACTGCAGGCGGAGTCCGAGCCGCGAGCCGTCGCCGAAGTACGAGGTGATCGCGTCGGGGAGGTAGCCCGCCGGTAAGAGCACGTCCTCGATCCCGGCCTCCTTCAGGCGGCGCAGCGTCCGCTCGAGGAAGGGCATGTTCATGATCGGGACCATGGGTTTGGGCGTCTCGAGCGTCAGCGGCCGTAGCCGCGTGCCCTCGCCGCCGACGAGCACGACTGCCTGCACGGGACAGATTGTATCGGTCGCGGGCCATGCGAAGCCTGCCGACGCAAGGCCTAGAAGCAGAGTGCCTGCCTGCTGGCACACCGAGCAAGTACGCTCAACCCATGCGGGTGAGATACGACTGGTCCGAGGTCCAACGCTACTACGACGAGGGTCACGGACGGGACGAGTGCGTCGACCGATTCGGATTTTCGCTGCTGGCTTGGTACAAAGCGATCAAGCGCGGCAAGCTGCGGGCGCTGTTGCAGCGGCAGAAGACCGTCGATTGGGAGGCGGTCCAGCGCTTCTACGATGAAGGGCACACCTACCGTCAGTGCCGCGAGCGGTTCGTCTTTGCCGCTGCGTCCTGGGCGAAAGCAGTCCGGCGTGGGGCCGTGAAGAGCCGGCCGCCCCTCTGGCCGCTCGAAAAGGTGCTCAGAGAAGCGAAGTGCCGGAATACCGTGAAGCGCCGCTTGCTACAGGCTGGTATACTGAAAAACGTTTGCGAAGAGTGTGGCCTTCGAGATTGGAACGGACGTCCGCTGGTGATGCAGCTCGATCACCGAAACGGCATTCGAAACGATAATCGCCTCGAGAACCTACGAATGCTCTGCGCCAACTGCCACAGCCAAACGGAAACCTACGGAGCACGGAACAAGAAACGCCAATCGCATCGCAAGCTTGCCTTCCCGGGTGATGCAACCGGTAGCATGCCTGACTCTGACTCAGGTCATCGGAGTTCGAATCTCTGCCCGGGAGTAAATCGGCCCTATCGTCTAGAGGCCTAGGACGCCGCCCTCTCACGGCGGTAACACGGGTTCGAATCCCGTTGGGGCTACCAAGAGAACCGCGCTACGGCGCGGTTTTTATCCAACCAAGCCGGTCGCCGCCGAGTTGCTCGATTGCGGCCGCCGGCTGGTAGAGGACGTCGAACGCGAGGCCGTCGACGATCGGAGAGTCAACCGCGAGGAAACCCTCCATGAGGGCATACGGTTGCTTGCTTTTCCGCAAGTTCCAGCCAAAGCTGCTGGGTAGTGGCCGATTCGCCCACGGTCACGTCCCTGCTGTCCGGCCACCGGACGCGATCCCCGGTGTGCGGTGGAGTACCATAAGTCTAGCAGATCGTTGGGGGCGCGAACTTGCTGCCATCGAAGGGTCAGCCGATATCGAGGGACGTCGTCCAATCAAGGAACGTGCTGCACCCGCCCCCGGACCGCGAACGTAAACGGCGCGGGACCGAAGCGGAGTCTCAGGAGTCCGCGCGGCGACGCCCCGCAGCTCGACGCAGCAATCCGCGAGCCGCTAAGATGGGTCGGAAGACGACGTTAGCAACCAATTGAAGTTTCGGCGGGGTCGACGGAGGCATCACCGGGTCTTCAGGGGTGCGGGACGTGAAAGAAGATATCCAAGCGCCTTCGGGCGAGTTCGGTACTCGGCTTGCGTCACGTTACCAGGAACTCATGGCGCTGCGTGAAGAGGCGCGGACGCGATACCGCGTCGGGACCAGCAACGGCCTGGGTGTTCCGCCTGCACGCCTGATGTGGCCCCGCGTCTCTTTCGACCGAACCCGTTCTGCGCTCAAGGTCGAGAGGCCGCCATCGGTGTACGCGAACGTTGGTGCCGTGATCGACGCGGCGGCGGCCGACGCGGTGACGATTCTCGAAATCGGGCCCGGCCGCGGGGTGCTCTGCAGTACGCTGCGGCATCGCTTCGGTCCGCATATCGGCCGCTACTACGGTATCGAGGTCGATCAGTCGGTTGTCGGGAGCTATGCGCGAATCGACGAGCCGTCCGACGCCGCAGCGCCGATCGATCTCGTCATCGCCGGCGAGGTCGCGGAGCACATGACCGCCGACGCGTTTCTCGCGCTGCTGGAGTCGCTCCACGGGTGTCGCAGCGCAAGCTCCGCGCTAGTCGTCAGCGTCCCGAACCCGCTGGCGCCGGGAGGGATCGCGCGCGACGTCACGCACGTGCAGCATTATCCGTGGTACGATCTCTACGCGCTGCTGCGCTTGGAGTACGAGGTCGTCGACGTCGTACGAACCTACTACGTGTGGAACGTCGGGCGTCTGCTGCGCCTCCCGATGCGCATGATCCTGTGCTCGTTCCTCGAGCTCGATTGGGCGGAGGGGATTCTGTGCACGGCGCGCCGTCCGCGTGAACCGTGACGTCAGCGACTCGTGGTCCGCGCGATCCGCCGGGACCCGTACATGACGCCGACAATCGTCGCGCCGGCGGCGGAGCGGGCGGAACAGCAGCGCGTCGCGCTTCCAGATACCGGACGAGCGATTGCGGTGATGGCGGATTGCGACATGATGATGGCTCCTCAGAGCGGCGAGGCTAGACACACTGTTGCCGCCGTCTCAGGTCACGGAGCGCCACGCGTATTGGTCGGAAGGTCAGAGATGTTCTGGGATACGATAGACTTTCGAAAGACACTCGTGCACGAACTCGGTCACGCGTGTTACGCCTGGGCGAGCGGGCGGCGTGTCGCCAACATCGAGTTCCCTGAGGTGCTAAACATTTACGCTATGTCGGGACGTGCCGCTCACGCCGCTCGGTGCGCAGCTCGGAATCCTGGTGTTCGAGCAGCTCCGCGTACCGTCGGGCGACGGTGGAGGGGTGGGTGTTTCGCCGACTGCGCGCAGCGCGTCGTCTCTCCCCTCTCCCGACGTCTATTTGAATTCCGCGAAAACGACGAAGTTCTGCCCGGCGCGAATGAACGAGCCGATGAACGCTGGTACGACAAGGAGTTTGCAGCGTATGCTAAATCGGGACGACCTTACAAACATCGATGATCCGCTGGTGCGGCGTGATGACTAGGGTGTAACAGTAGCATATGAGCATGAAGGTTTGCGCGTACCTGCGCGTTTCGACTGAGCGCCAGGGCGCGAGCGGTCTCGGACTTGAGGCACAGCGCGCGGCCGTCCGTTCGTTCTGCCAGCGCGGCGGCTTCGTCATCGCACGCGAGTACGTCGAGGTCGAGTCCGGCCGGAACGACGAGCGGCCGAAACTGCGTGCGGCGCTCGCGCATGCGAAGCGGAATCGGTGCCGTCCTGCTCGTCGCGAAGTTGGACCGGCTCTCGCGCTCGGTGAAGTTCATCGCGACCGTGCTAGACGCCGGAGTCGAGTTTCGCGCGTGCGACATGCCGGACGCGAGCCGGATGGTGCTGCACATTATGGCCGCAGTTGCCGAGGGCGAAGCAGCGGCCATCTCCGCACGTACCCGGGCAGCACTGGGGGCAGCGAAACAGCGCGGGGTTCTGCTCGGAGGGACCGCGCGGAAGGCTCGTGGACTGCGGCCGAATCTCACCCGTAGGGTCGCAGCGGAGGGCCGTGCGCGCGGCCAGGAAGCGAACCGTACGAAGGCCGTCTCGGAGTACGCGGACGTTCTCCCGATCATCCGGTCACTGCGGAAGCAAGAGACGAGCCTGCGCGGGATCGCCGACGCACTGAACCGCGACGGCTTCACGACCCGCAAGGGAGCGACGTGGTCCGCAGTCCAAGTACAGCGGGTGTTGCGCCGAGCGGCGTAACGCTCGTGGAGTTGAACTTTGCCGCAGAAGCGAAAACAGCCCGTGTTCGTTGTTCCGTTTTTTCTCGACGGGCACATCGACCAAATGCGCGTCTATTCCGACGTCATGAAAGCGCAGGGAGCGCTTCGGCGTTACGTCGGCTATAGCGTGCTTCTCCGGCAAGTCAAAGACAAGACCCCCGGCATCTCGCGAACGCGCGCCCATCTCGACGCATATGGTGCCATCGACCGTACACCATATGCCGGAACTTGCGTGTACGAAATCGTTCCGGACGACAGCGCGCCCGTTCGAAAGCGCCGACGACGGACGCCCTGACCAATCAGGCGTCGCCGTAGCGCCAGAAATGCGCGCATGATACGGGGCGGTGCCGGTTTTCGTAGCGTAGCGGCGTCAGTCGAGCGTGAGCCGTGCTCGGACCGGCTTCCCGATCCGCCTTAGTCCGTCAACTGCACAACCGGAAAGCGCGTTATCGCGTCCCGATCCTGCGAGTGTTGGACGCCTTTTGCGTTGTCTCGTCATCACCGGTACCGACGTAGAAAACGCGGTCCCCGTAGTCGACGTACTTCACGTCGAGCAGTTTCGCGCGTTTCGCGTCTCGGAGGCTTCGGTTGCGGTTCGCTCGGAGCACCCGATGCTCGACGCGAAGTCGGCCCAGTCCTCGGAGCATACGGTTAATTAGACGGGACCGCTCGGGACGGCCGCATGCGGAAAATCCAGTAACGGTAAGACAAAACGGGACGACCTGGGACTAGCCGCGAAGGCTAGCCTCAGGTTCGAATCCCGTTGGGGCTACCAAGAGAACCGCGCTACGGCGCGGTTTTTCTTTAGCGCTTCACCAGCGACACTTCCACCCGGCGGTTCAGCGCGCGACCGCTTTCCGTGGCGTTGTCAGCGAGCGGGCGTGTCAGGCCGTAACCTTTCGCCGTCAACACGTCGCCGGAGACGCCGTGTTGCGTCAGCCACGTCACGACGGAATGCGCGCGCGCGAGCGACAGGTTCAAGTTGTAGTCCGCGCCGCCTTGATTGTCCGTGTGGCCCGCGATCGTCCAGCGCGATCCTGGGCTGCTCTTGACGAGCTGCAGGATCTCGTTCAGCGACGGCAGGCTGTCGGGACGCAACTTCGCGGATGCGGTGTCGAAGTGGATGCCGTAGATCGCGACGGTTCCGCTTTGCTGGATCTGGCGCTTGAGGTCGGCGACGCTTTCTTTGTGCCGCTTGAGCAAAAAGTTCGCGATGCCGTGTTGCCCGGCCGGAAGGTCGAGCAGTTGCACGGCACCGTCGTAACCGATCGCACCGGCGCTCACCGACACCAACCCGGCCGGCACGCCGCGCAACGAGCAGTTGCCGTTGGCGCCCGTCGTTGCGGTGACTCCGGCCGCGGACACGTTTGCTTTCGCGATCGGTTTCTGCGTCGCCGCGTCCGCGACGTTGCACGAGACGGTGACGGCGTAACGCCACGGACCCGGGTTGACGAGGATGCGCGCGAAATCGACGGCGTAGCCGTCGGCTCGTCCCGTGGTCGGGTCGTCGATCAGGAGATCGACGGTGCCGGCCCGCAGAACCGGCCAGTACTCCCGCAGCAGCTCGACCGTGATCAGCTTTCCGATGGGGCCGGTTTGATCGAGCTGATTGATCGTGTCCTCGAAGTTCGGAATGCGCGTGCCGTTGAGCGTCACTTGAAAGTGCGAGTGCAGCGGCACGGGCTGAAAGTCGTCGACGAAGATCTGAAAGAAGACCCGATGGATCGCCTTCGGCAACGTCCCGACGTTCAGGGGAATCGCTTGCGGGAGGTTGTCGGGGCGGCGGCCGCAGCCTGAGTAGCCTTCCAACGCAGCGACGGCCACACCGTCCTTCGAAGGAACGCCCGTGGCGAGCTCGTTGCGATCCGTGCCGGGCGCCGCACCGGGCCGCGAGCTGCAGATCCACGTGTGCGCCGGCGTCGACTGGCCGGAGAACGGCGTGAAATGCGGCGGCCATCCGAATCCGAGGTTGTCGATCGAGCCGGTCCGCACGACGAGCTCGGCCTCACGGCCACGTTCCGTGCGCTCGTACTGCTTCACCCAACCCGGCGCCAGCCCGGGAGGCGGCGTCGGGATCGTGGGCTCCGGCGACGGCGTGATCGGCGGCGACGCGCTTTCCGGCGGCGACGCGCTTTCCGACGGCGACGCGCTTTCACCGGGCGATGCCGCGGCCGCCGGCGCCGCCGACGACGTTGCGGACGGTACCTCCGACGGTGCGGCCAACCCGCTCTCTGCCGGCGATGCCGCGACGGTCACCGACGGCGTCTCGGACGGCGCCGGCTCGCTCGACTGGTTCGACTTGGCGCAGCCGGCCAACGCGAATACGAAGATCAGCGCGACCAAGGAAGCAACGACACGTAACGTTCGCATTGGCCCTCCGGCTCGATCGCGTTTCGCCGACGACTTCGGTCGTACGGCGGGGCATTCGAGCGTCATCCCCCTCCGGACCTATCGCGCGCTGCTCCGCGGGGCGACCGAGCTCGGCGCGACCGTTGACCGCGCTGTGCGTCTCCTGCAGGACTTGTCGACCGTGGACGCTGCACGACGCGACGCTTGTCACCTGGTCCCGCGAATATGCGAACGCGAGACAGAATGCAGCGCGGCATGTGGAGCTACGCAGAACGGCCGCGCGTCGATTCCGCCGGAGTACCTGCTGCGAGCGCTGCTGCTGCGACTACTCAAAAGAGATCGGTCTCGCGCTTAGGGCATCTCGCGTCCTTCGACGAACGCTCCCTTGGGTGCAAACGCGTTCACCCGAAGCGTCGGCCCCTGCGCTCAAGGTGGGAAAACGGAAAGCGGTCGTCCAAGGCCTGGGCCAGTTAGCGCTACCCGACCGAACCGGTCGAAGGAGCAAGCATTATGGCGCGCGCGATGTGGCTGACCCTCCTGATCGTGGCTGCAACGTCCGGGGCGGCGTTGGCGCAAGCAACGGGAGTGATCGTGAATGTCCCGACGGGTCTCGTGATCGGCGTGCGGGGCTCCTCGACCAACGACGGTGCGCAGCTCATTACGTGGCGCAGCAACGGCAACGCGAGCCAGAGCTGGTCGATCACGCCGACGGGCGCGGGTTGGTTCAAGCTCGTCAATGCTGGCAGCGGGCTGTGCGTCGGGGTGACCGGTGGCTCGACCGCCGACGGCGCGAACATCGTCCAGTGGCACGACGACGGGTCAATGAACCAGCAATGGCGCTGGAAACGTCGCGGGGGCGGGCAGTTCCTCCTCGTCAATCGGGGCTCCGGGAAGGTCATCGGCGTCGCGGGCGGCTCGACCACCCAAGGAACGTCGCTCATCCAGTGGCACGAGGACGGCACTCCGAACCAGCTCTGGCACCTGCAACGGTAGGCGAACCTGCGGTCCGTTATAAAAGCCCGCGCCGTGGCGACGTGGGATCAGGTTCGGCGGTACGCTCTTGCGCTACCCGGCGTGGTGGAAGAGACCTCGCGCGGTAGCGCCGCGTGGGTGGTCAACAAGAAGTTCTTCGTCTGGGAACGGCCACTCCGCAAGCCGGATCTCGCCGCGCTCGGTGATGCGGCTCCGAAGGGTGCGATCCTCGGCGTGCGCACCGCCGACCTCGAGATGAAGGAAGCGCTGCTGCGGAGTGATCCACTCGCCCTCTTTACGATCCCCCACTTTGACGGCTATCCGGCCGTACTCGTGCAGCTCGAAAAAATATCGGCTAGCAGCCTGAAGCGGCTCATCTTGGAGGCGTGGCTCGCCCGGGCACCAGAGCGTTTGGTGCGCGAATATCTCGCCAGCCGAAAACGCGCGTAGCCCAGCGCGTCATCGCGATGGTTCTGCCGGCTCTGAAGCCGCTGCCGCATCACGCGACGCTCGGGGGCGAACGATCCATGCGCCAAGCACGAGCCACGCCGCGACGAGAACCGAATACAGCGCCGGGGCTCCGCCCGCCGACGGCACGACGTTCGCCGTGAACGTTGCGGCAAGTGACACCAGGGCGATCGCCGGCACGAATCGCTGCGCGAGGTTCCAGCGTGCTGCAAAAAGACGCAGCGCGGCCACCTGTACGCTCCCGTAGATCAGTATGAGCGCGAGGACGCCGATCGTGCCGCAGGCCGCGAATGCATCGGTGCCGCTCGCGCGCGCGAGCGCGAAACCCGTTACGATCACCGCGCTGATCGCGATCACGGTAAGGTAGGCGGCCATCGGCGTTCCGCTCGTCGCGTCGACGCGGCCGAGTCGCTCGGGCAGAACGGCGTCGTTCGCCATGCTGAAGACGAGTCGGCTCGCACCTGTCGCGGCGGCCAAGGTCGCCGCGAGGGCCGATATGGCGGCGCCGCCCATGACGAGCGCTGCGGCGGCGGCATTCGCGTAGCGCGACGCCAGATCGCCGAGCGGCGAGGCCGAGGCGGCGAACGCCGCACTGCCCGCCGCGTCGATGCCGAAACCGATCGTCTGGGCGTACGCAACGAAAACGTAGAGCACGCCGGCCAGCGCGACGCTCGCGACAAGTGCGCGCGGGATCGTGCGCGTCGGCTCGAGCGACTCGGCGCCGAGGACGGCGGCGCCTTCGAAACCCGCGAACGAAAGCAGCGCGAACACCGTCGCCAGGCCGAGTCCCCCGAGCGACCCTCCGCTCGGGGAGAACGGCGCGAGCGTGTTTCCGTGCGCCCCGCCCCGCGCGACGATCGTTATGCACAGCGCGACGACGGCGGCGACCGATATTCCCTCGACGACGAGCATCGCTCGCGAGGACGTGCGCGCCGGGCGCGTTCCCACATACGCGGTGACGGCAAGACACGCGAGCGCAAGCGGCACCCACCCGATCGACGCGCCGGCGTACGCGCACGCGGCAGCCGCGAACGCACCGAACTCGGCGGCCGAGCCGGCGGCGAACAAGACGTAGACCAGCAGCAGCGCCCACCCCGACAGCCGGCCCGCGAACGGCCCGAGACCGCGCGCGTTGAACGTGCCGACCGACGCCGGACTCGCGTACACCCGCGCGAAGGTCACGAATGCGAACGCGACGCAGCCGATCGTTGCGAACGCCAGGACGAAGGCGAGCGGGACCGCCGCACGCGCATACGATGCCGCGAGCGCGCCGTTGAGCGCCATCGCAGCCGTCGGCGCCATCATCGCCACCGAGACGCCGGCGGTTTCGAAGAGGCCGAGCGCGCGCCGCAGGCGCGTGTCGCCACTCACGCGAGCAGCGAGGCGTCGATGTGCAGCGAGACGACCCAGTTCGGAACGTCGACCACTTCGCTGATCTTCAAATCGGCCGCGACGCTGGCCAGCAGGTAGGCGTCGATCTCCGAGAGCGTCGTGCGGCGAACGATCTCGGCGATCATCGCATTCGTCGCATCGCGTGCCGCCTCGAGCAGATCGGGCCCGATGCCGGTCGTCGCCAACGCGCGCCCCGTGCGGTGTGCGCGCGCGTCGGTCACGAGGATCGGCGCGGACAGCGGGCGATCCCGTTCGAGGCTTACCCGCAACGTCGCGACCGCCGTCGTTTCGATCGCCGTGCCGCACACTTCGCCGTCACCCTGCGCGGCGTGACCGTCGCCGAGCGAGAGCAGCGCCCCCTCGACGGCGACCGGAAAGAGCAACGTCGCGCCTGCGCCGGCATGGCGGATGTCCATGTTCCCGCCGTTGCGCGTCGGCGGAATCACCGAGAACGCACCGGCTTCGGCCGGTGCGACGCCGATCGTGCCGATCATCGGGACGCTCGGTATCTGCATCCCCGTGAACAGCTCCACGCGACCGCCCGCGATACGCGAGAAACGCAGCGCGGGCTCCGCAAAGCGGTCGGCCAGCAGGCCGAATCCCGGAATGTTCGCGGTCCAGCCCCACTCCTGGACGTCGAGCTCGAGGATCTCGACGACGAGCGCATCGCCCGGCCGCGCCCCCTCGACGAAGATCGGGCCCGTGACCGGATTGATGCGGGCGAAGTCGAGCGTCGCAAGCGCGCTCGCGTCGGAATCCGCGTGCAACTGGCCACCGGACGCGTTCTCGAGCTCGACGACGAGCGTGTCGCCGGGCGCGATACGGGCAACAGGCGCGATGGACCGATCCCAGACGTTATGGGTCTGCGTGCGCTTGATATGCATGCGCTCGCTTTCGGTCAGTCGCCGCCGTGGCCCGCTGAAGGTTGCCGGTCTGCTTCGTTCCAGCGCAGCGCAGGAGCATGGACCGGTTCATCCCACAGCGCCAGAAGCGGCGCGAAGTCAGCGACTTTAGTCGAGTCCGTGCGCTTCCTGGTAGTCCAAGAAATCGAGCGAGTACACGAGTTCCGGGTGATCAGCGAGGTACGGATAGTCGGCGATTGCTTCGGCGCGGTCGCCGTTGTAGATCTCGCGGTTGTTGGCGAAGTCGATCCACGCATCGACGCCGCCCGGCGTCGCGTGCGACCGCACCCACGCTGCGACGTCATCGTCGGTCGCCGCGTCACGGACCGCTGCCATGAAGGCGTCGACCGAGATGCCGAAATTCTTCAACATCGTCTCGGTGAAGCCCGGGATCGTGTAATCTCCCAGGCTGCCCCCCGGCAGCGTAGCGCGCGCCTTGTCGATCGAGCGGGGCAGGAAGACGATGCCGGCGACGGCGTCGCGCGCTTTGCGCGGGCGGCTGGTGGTGAGATCGAGCGGCGTCATACGAGTTGTGAACCACCTTGCCGGGCACCCAGTTGCTGGGCTCGTTGCGGCGCAGCTCGGGATCGGATGCGCCGAAAAACGCGAGGGAGGTGCCGACGATGTGACGACCAATCGACGATCACATGCGGCGATTCGTCCGGGAGCGCGTTCTGGGTGCCGCCCTGGCAGTGGGACTGACGGTCGCGGCGCCGGCCGCCGTGGGCGCGCAGACGGGCCCGCGACCGCCGGTCACGATCTCGCGTTGCAGCGGCGGGATCACGAGCGTCGAACTTGTCGAGATCGCGTCGTACGACGTCACGCTCCGGAACACGACGCCGGTGACGGCGGACCGGGTCGGCCTAAGCGCTCGGTACGGCAGGCACGAGAAGCGCGCGACGTTCGATCTTATGGGGCCGTTTCCGCCGGGCGTCGACGTGAGCCGGCACCTGCGGCGTACCGTGAACGGCGGGCTCTTCGCCTATCGCTCCGATCAGAACGATTGCTTCATCGACTACGTCCACTTCACGAACGGGGCGTTCTGGCGGCGCACGCCGTAGACTCGGCGCTTGGGGTCGATCTTGTGCGCGCGCACGACTTTGAGGAGCATCGGCGTGCTGACGGTGTCGACGAGCCGCGTCGTGATGCTGATGTTCCGCCGCCACGTCTCATAGCAAGCTTGCGCAGCGGTAATCTTGGTCTCGAGTTGCGCTTCGGTCAGATTCCGACCACGGAGAAGGCCCGTGCCCCTTCCGCGTGAATCTGTTGAGGTTACGTAGGAACAGCGCAGTACCGGCGGCACGCGAACTGTGCTAGCGCAGCTTCGGTTGGAGGGAACAGCGATGTTGAAGGCCGGCGATAGGGTCTACATTGACGGAACCAAGGAAGAAGGGACCGTTAAAGATGTTCGCCCTCACGAAGTCCTCGTGCGAGTCGAGGTCTCCGGCGGACATGAAGACCGCAAATATGCTCATGAAGATCTGCGGCTCGACCCTACGATGAAAGAAGCGTCGAACTTTATCGATCACTGACAGTTCATCACTTCGCACCGGAGCGCATTCCTTGATGTCTGCGCCAGATCGGACGTGGCGATTCGATCCCGGCATGCGGATCATGCTCGGGTTCGCGGCCGTATTCATGTTCGCCGTCGCCGCCGTACTCTTCAGCTTGCCGCTTCTGGTTGGTGGAAGCGATCCAAGCAGTAACGCCATCATCGGCATCACCGGCGTCATCATGGCCGGGTTCGGTCTCTTCATGACGTTTGGGCTGATCGGGGTCGTGCGGACCCAAATCAGCATCAAGGGAACGAGCCTCGATGCAACGGTGCCTCAACGCCACAGCTGGCTGCTCGTACCGCACTTCCGCGTGATCGCGCTTCCGCTCGGGCAGATCCGGTCCGTCGAGAGACGGCAGGAGGCGTTCCGCTCGTTCGGCCTGATCAACCTTCGAGATTCGTTGTCCATCGTGACCAGTGGTGGTGAACGGATCGGGCTCTTCAGCAACACCATGGGTCCGGCGGCCCAACTTCCTCTCGACGAGATCGCCGGCGCCATCGCGTCCGGCGCGGGAGTCGAAGTGACCGACGCCGGTACGGTTTGGACGAAGGCGCCCGGGCTTTATGGTGAGGCCTCCTCATCTTGGAGCGAGCAGCCACTCGACGAAACCAGCGCGATGAAGGTCCGGCGAACGGCGGTACGAACCGCGCAAATCGCGGGGACTCTGGTGCTGCTCGTTGTCGCGCTACGGGCATGCAGCTGAGACACCAGCAACGCATTCAAGGATGGTCGAGTCGGGCCCCGAAGCGGGCGTGATCGATCAAATAGACGTGGCGTCCCGCATGGACGAGTACCAATGGCTTTCGCAAGGGAAGACCAAGCTGACGTTAACGTCTCGTCTTCTCGTTCGCATTCTGCCCTTCGTCGAACGGCTCAATCGCTCGTGTTCGAAAGTCTCCAACGACGCGGTGCTCGACACGGCGGCTTTTGCGTGGGTGCCGAGGCTCGAGCGCGACTGGCGCACGATTCGGGCCGAGCTCGATCGTGTCCTGACGCGCAAGGACGAGCTGCCGTGCTTTCAGGATATCTTGCCGGACGTCGGCTTGGTGACGGGCGACCGTGGTTGGAAGTCGTTCCTTCTGCTCGGAGTCGGCATCAGGGCAAAGCGCAACATCGAGCAGTGTCCGCAAACGTGGCGCATCCTCCGAGAAATTCCGGGCCTCTCGACGGCGATGTTTTCAATCTTCGAACCCGGGAAGCACCTGGAACCGCATCGCGGCCCCTATAACGGGCTGTTACGGCTCCATCTCGGCCTCATCGTCCCGGACGCCAGCGATAACGTGGCGATCCGCGTCGGATCGCGAGTCTGCCACTGGGATGAAGGCAAGGCGCTCATCTTCGACGACTCGTACGAGCACGAAGCCTGGAACCGGAGCGGCCAGCTGCGCGTCGTCTTGTTCGCCGACTTCGTGCGGCCGCTGAGGTTTCCGGCGAACGTCGTGAACTGGGTCCTTCTGCAAGTCGCCGCGCGATCGCCTTTCATTCGTGAGGGCAAGGACAATCAACGAAACTGGGAACGCGGCTTCTACCGGTAGGGAGCGCTGCGTTTCACGTGCTCTTCTGAAGCACGAAGTTCAAGTAGGGGCGTTTCCCCGACGCAAACGATTCGTACAGCTCTGAATCCCGGACACCGGCGAATTCCCGCCCGAACGTCCGCAAGGGCGCTGGGCAGAGGCGGCGCACCGCGGCTTCTCTCCGAGCGCTGTCGGTCTCGAGCGCACGCATCACGTTCGAAGTGATGTCCTCCTCGAGGACGCACTCGAAGCGCGACCGACGAAGCGGCTCTCGCAGCAGCGACATTTCGTTCTTGCGGGGAAAACAGGCCATCAGGAAGGTGCCGCCCGGCACGAGCACGCGATGGACTTCGGCCAAGAACGTGTCCAAGTCACGATAGTGGTGGCACGACTCGACGTTGACGGCCACGTCGAAGACGCCGTCGGCGAAAGGCAACGCGTGGGCGTCGCCGGCGATGAACTCCAGGTTCTTTTGATTCCGGTAGAATCTCCGGTCGAAGGCGATGGCGGTCCTGTTGACGTCGAGGCCGACGTAGCGTCGCGGCTGCAGGGTTTGAGCCACGTACGACGCCCCGCCGCCTCGGCCGCAGCCGATCTCGAGCACGTTTTTTCCTCGAACGGCTGCCCTCGACACGACGTGGTGGTAGAGCTGAACAGCATACCGATGGACCTCGAGTTCCGGAGCAAGCTCGATCTTGGCACCGTCGAGGTCGGCAAACCCGTAGTTGAGAAACGTCTCTTCGCCGTTCTTATCGAGCTTGCTGACGAGCGAGTACCACGTATTCACGAAGAAGAAGTCCGCGATCGCGGAATAAAAGAACGTTGCTCCGGCCTTCTCGAAGGTGCTGCGTCTCATCTCTTCACAGTGTCGCCATTCTGAACTCTCTTGAACGGTTACGCAGGATGTGGGGGAAACCCCTACCTCGTAGCACACGGAGGGCCGGCCGCGGAAACCGCTAACGACGCAGTCATGCTTCGCAGCGTCGGCGTCGTTACGATGTGCGTCGTCGCGGTTCTCGCGGCCGCGGTCGCCGCGATCGGCTTTCGTGCGCACGGTGCCGAGATCGCGGCTGCGACGTTCCAAGGCGCCGTTCCGGCCCTAGCTCTGAGATTCGCCGTCACCCCGTTGAGCGCGCCGTTCTGTGCGCTTCTGGCGATTCTCACCACGGCGGTGGCCCTGTGGTGCATGCGCCGGGGCGCGCCGGGCGAGCCACTGCTGATCGCTTTATTCACGGCCGCGATGCTCTTGGTTCTCGTCGCGCGGAGCGTCGCGCTCTTCTTCATCGCGTGGGAAGCGATGTCGCTGGTCTCCGCCTTCTTGGTCGCGGCGCACCACGAACGCCGCGGCGTCCGCCGCGCCACCTTCACCTACCTGGTCGTCGCGCAGACGGGTGCGCTTTGCGTGCTCGTCGCCCTCACGCTCCTCGCGATGGCGGCCGGGGATACGTCATTTGCCGGAATCGCTGCGCACGCGGCGCGCCTTTCGCCGGGATTGCGCGACACGGTGTTCGTTTTCGCGCTGCTCGGTTTCGGCTCCAAAGCGGGGTTGATGCCGCTGCACTTCTGGTTGCCGCGTGCGCATCCGGTTGCGCCGGCGAGTGCCTCCGCCATGCTCTCGGGCGCGATGCTCAAGGTCGCCCTGTACGGGTTACTCGTGGTCACGCTGGAACTCGCCGCCCCGGGGCCGTCCTGGTGGGGCCTTGCGCTCGTCGCGATCGGCACCGTCAGCGCCGTCGGCGGCGTGCTGTACGCCCTCGTCGATCACGATCTCAAACGGCTGCTCGCATACCACTCGGTCGAGAACGTCGGCATCATCGTGATCGGTATCGGCGTCGCCCTCCTGGCTCGATCCGCCGGGAGCTCCGCGCTCGCGGGACTGGCGCTGGTCGCGGCCCTGTTCCACACGATCAACCATGGGTTGTTCAAGGCACTGCTGTTCCTGGGTGCCGGTACCGTCAACGAGGTGGAGGGCACGGTCGATCTCGAGCGTCTGGGTGGTCTGTGGGGCGAGCTCGTTTGGACCGCGCCGTTCTTTCTCATCGGTTGCGCCGCAATCACCGGTCTACCGCCGTTCAACGGATTCGCCTCCGAGTGGCTGACCTTTCAGAGCCTCGTCGGCGGCCTGTCCGGCGGCGGCCTCACGGTGACGTTCGTTTTCGTCGCAGCGATCGCGGGGCTCGCGCTGACCGGAGGGCTCGCCGCCGCCTGTTTCGTCAAGGTCTTCGGAGTCGTTTTCCTCGGTGCGTCGCGACGTATCGATGCGCGTCCCGCGGTTCGCGAGCGGCTCGACGCGTCGACGACGGGAGTCGCGCTTCTCGCCGGGCTCTGCATCGTGCTCGGCGTCGTCCCCATGCTGGCGGTCGGCCCATTAGCCGGCGTCGTCGGAAAAACGCTCGGCCTGGTCGTGCTTCCTCCGCCGGCGCTGCCCGTGTTGCCGGTGACACTGGCGCTGCTGCCGCTCGCCGGCGCTCTCCTCTGCGTCGTCATGGCGGCGCGGCGCAGCATACGCTTCGTGCCGACCTGGACCTGCGGATCGCCGGTCTCCGCGGCGGCGCAATATACGGCCACCGCGTTCTCCAAGCCGCTCCGCACGGTTTTCGCCTTCGTGCTGCTGCCTGAGCGTCAGCGGCGTTACGAGATGGGATCGTCACGATGGCTCCCGGAGCGGATCTCGTATCGGACCGAAAGCCGCTATCTCGTCGACGAAGGAGCGCGACGCTTTGCGGCGGTGATCCTGCGGTTCGCGCGCCGGTTCCGCCTGGTGCAGAGCGGGAGTCTGCGAATGTACCTCGCGTATGCTCTCGCCGCGTTGATCGTCGCCGTTGGGCTCGCTCGATGATGCTGCTTCTCGCTCAGGTCTTGTCGATCGCCGCGCTCGCCCCGTTGGTACAGGGCGTGATGAAACGGCTGCGCGCGAACTTGCAAGGCCGTCCCGGGCCGTCTCCGCTGCAACCGTATCGCGATCTGGCGAAACTCTTGAACAAAGAGGCGCTGCTCCCGCACGGCGTCTCACCGATGCCGCTGGTCGCTCCGGGGATCGTGCTCGGCGTCGCCGTTACCTTCGCTTCGGTGCTGCCGATCGTCGCGCCGAATGCCATGGGCGGCATCGTCGACGTCATCGCGCTGGCCTTTCTTTTGGGGCTGGGGCGTTTCGTTCTCGCGCTAGCTGCGCTCGACACGCGAAGTTCCTTCGCCGGGATGGCAGCCAGCCGCGAGATGACGTTCGGCAGCCTCGTCGAGCCTGCGCTGCTCCTCGCGCTCCTCGGAGGAGCCGCCTTAGGCCGCGGAACGCACCTTTCGGTCTTGCCGGATGTGCCGTTCGGACTCGCCGGAATGCTCGCGTTCGCGGCTTTCTTCTTGGTGCTCCTTGCCGAGACCGCTCGCGTTCCCGTCGACAACCAAGAAACGCACTACGAGCTCACGATGATTCATGAGGGACTGGTGCTGGAATACTCCGGATGGCAACTCGCCATGCTGCAGTACGCCGGCTACATCCGTCAGCTGTGCTTCCTCGTGCTGGCGGCGATGCTGCTTCCGGGCGGCGCCGAGGGCTGGCGGCACCTGCCGTGGATCCTCGGCCTCATGGGAGCGGTCACCGTCGTCGAAACGCTGTTCGCGAAGTTGCGGCTCTTCGAGGTTCCGCAACTCTTCGGCACGGCGCTTATCTTCGCTGTCGCGAGCATCGGTCTGCGCGTGCTGGGAGGGCTCGCGTGACGATGGAAGTTGTCGTCCTCGTCGCCGGTGCAATCTTGCTCGTGAACGGTCGCACGTTCCAGGTCTTGATCGCCTACGTCGTTCTTTCCGCGGTGGTTGGCGCGCTCGGTATTACGGCCGCTCTCGCTTCACCCGCAACCTTTGCGCTGTTCGCCGTTGCGACGGTGCTCAAAGTCGTTCTCGCACCCCTCGGAATCGTGCTGTTCGTACGCGCGAACCCGGCTGCGGCAGATCTGCGGCCTTCGATTCCCGCTCCCGGCCGGCTTCTGATCGTGATCGCGTTCGCTCTGCTCGCCAAGGTCGTGACGCGTCTGCCGGCGGTGGCAACGGTCCCGATGGCCGACCTCGTCGCTTTCGTCGTCTTGTGCGGAGTCGGCATGCTCATCATCCATCGGAACCTGCTGGCGCACATGGTCGGCTTACTCGTGCTCGGCATCGGGATCGGATTTGCGGCATCGATGTTAGCACCGGGTCTGCCGGAACCGATCGAGCTCGGCACGGCGTTCGATGCCCTCGTTGCAACGGTCATCGGCCTGGCCCTCGTGCGCGCGATCGTCGTGCACGATCCCCTGCTCGATGTCGAATCCCTGCGGAGACTGCGCGGATGACGGCGTGGGTGATCGCCGCGCCGCTCTTGTCGGCGATTCTGACGATCGTGTTTCGGAATCGCGAGGCGCGGCGGTTTGCGCGTGTCGTCCTCGCCGCGATCGCAGCCGTGCTGCCGCTTTCGCTCGTTGGAACGATCGACGGTCTTTCGGGCACGTTTACCGCGATCGTTTCCGTGCTCGGTTTCCTGGCCACGGTGTTCTCGACCGGAACGTTCACGCCCGACTGGGGGGTCGGACGTGCGATCTGGTCCCGCAAATCAGTGTACTTCGTTCTCCTCGGCGCTTTCTGGAGTGCGATGCTGCTCGTCGTGCTCGCGGATAACTTTGCGGCGTTGTGGCTGGGGATCTCGGCTACCACGCTCGCAACGGCCTTCCTCGTCGGCTTCAGCGGCGAGGCGGCCGCGCTGGAAGCTGCTTGGAAGTATCTCGTGCTCTGTAGCGTCGGGATCGGCTTCGCGCTGCTCGGGATCGTCGCGTTGGCGCACGTCGCGATCGCGGCCGGGATCGATCCGCGGCTGACGCTATCGTGGACCGCGATCGCCGGCCATACCACGCCGGCCGCTCCATCACTGGCGCAGTTGGCAACGGTGCTGATGCTCGTCGGGTTCGCCACCAAAGCGGGGCTTTTCCCAATGCACGCATGGCTCCCCGACGCGCATTCGAAGGCCCCGGCGCCGATCAGCGCGCTCCTCTCCGGAGTCCTCGTCTCGTGCGCGCTCTACGCCATCATGCGCACGCTCGAGGTTGGGGCGGCGCTGGGCGTCTCCCCGCTGCTTCACCAGATCCTGGTGTGGCTGGGCGCCGCATCGGTGATCGTCGCGGGTGCTCTCATGTTGGTGCAGCGAGACTTGAAGCGAATGCTCGCGTACTCGACCGTGGAGCACGCGGGTATCGTGGCGCTGGCGCTGGGCTTCGGCGGCTCGCTCGGGTTTCTAGCGGCTCTGCTGCACGTCGTCGGGCATGCTTTTGCGAAGTCCGCCGCATTCTTCGCTGCCGGAATGGTGCAGCGCGACTTCAGCACGACGACACTGGGGAAATTGCGCGGCCTGTGGCAGCGCGGCGGCTCGGGCCGGCTGTTGCTCGCGGCGCTCGTCGCGCTTTCCGGGATGCCGCCGTTCGGACTGTTCGTGAGCGAGCTGCTCTTGGTTTTCGCCGGGATCGCGGCGCATCAATGGGTTCCCTTGGGGCTGGGCCTCACCGGCATAGCCCTGGCCTTTGCCGCGATAGCGCGCAACGCGATCGAGATCGAATCCGGTACGGCGAAGGCGCAGGGTATCGAGAGCTCGCCGGCCCTCGAGATACCGCGGACGGTCGAGCAACGGATCGCAGCACGCCTCGCGTCCGTCGCTAGCGGCGCGATCGCCGTCGCGCTGATCGGAGCTCTGGGCATCGCCGTCGTCCCCTGGACCTCGCTCGGAACGTCGCTGCTGAGAATTGCCGCAACGCTCGAGTCTGCACCGTGAGCGGATCGCTGCACGAGATCGAAATGGGCGAATTCGAGCGTCGCGTGAGCGCCGAGTGTGAAAGCGGCGTTCCGCTGGGCGCGTACGCGTCTTCAGATGCGCTGCACTATCTTTTCCTCGGGGCGCGGGGGGGCTTTACGCTCGAGCGCCCGCGCGTTGACGGTCGAGCGGCAACGGCATTCTCGACGACGTTTCCGCTTTTTTCGTGGGACGAGCGCGAAATGCGCGACGAGTGGAACGTGCAGTTCGCCGATCTTCCCGATGCGCGCCCGTTGCGGGGGCAGAACGGCCGCATGCCGGACGCTCTGCTGGCCACGGGTGGCGGGCTCATGCACATGGTCGTCGGCCCGGTACACGCGGGGATCATTGAACCCGGACGATTCACCTTCAGCTCGGGCGGCGAAACGGTCGTCCATCTCGACGCACAGCTTTCCTATTCGCACCGCGGCGTCGAGCAGCACCTCTGTGGGGCCGATGTCCTCGAGGCGGCGGCCCGCGTGGCGCGCATCTGCGGCGGCTGCAGCGCGTCGCGGTCGCTTGCCTATGCGCAAGCGCTCGAGCACCTCGCCGAAAGCGAGATGGATCCTGGTGTCGAGCTCGCCCGGCTCGTCGTAGCGGAGCTCGAACGCATCTACAATCACCTTGCGGACTTGGCCGCCAGCGCCGCGGGAGCCGGCTGGGGACCAGGATTCGCCAGGGGGATGGCGCTCAAGGAACGCGCCATGCGCGCGTGCCGGCTCGCAAGCGGGCATCGGCTGCTTTTCGACGCGATCGTCCCGGGTGGCGTAGGACCGAGTACGCTGCGCGAGCCGTCGGAACTGCGCGCCGCTCTTCGTGCACTGTCGAGGTCCGCCGAACACTATTTCGCGGCGCTCTTTGGCAATCCGTCCGTCGTTGCCCGCTGGGAACGCGCCGGAATCGTTTCACGCAAGATGGGGCGCGCTTTCGGGGCGGTCGGACCGGCAAGCCGTGCGTCGGGTGGGAAGATCGACGTCCGCGCGTTTGCTCCCTATGGAGCCTATCGACGACTCCGCATCGCCGCCGTCACCGCCGCGAGCGGAGATGCGCTCGCGCGCTGTTGCGTCAAGCGCGACGAGCTGCGCGCCTCGTTTCGCGTCATCGACGAGGCGCTCGCGCAGCTTGGCGACGCGCGGCCAAGCGCGCCCAAGACGCTGCGTCTCGGGCCCGGTGCTGCGATCGGCGTCGTCGAAGGACCACGCGGCGCAGAGACGGTCGCCGTGCATGTCGACGAGCGAGGCCGCCTGAGCCGGCTGCACGTCATCTCCGCCTCCTATCGCAACTGGCCGATCGTCGCCGCGGCAATGGACGGCAACATCGTCCCTGATTTTCCACTCGTGAACAAGAGCTTCAACCTCTGCTATGCGTGTGCCGACCGATGACGAAGTCGAGTTTTCGCGGATCGCTCGGTATTCGACACCTGGTATGCGGAAGTTGCAACGGCTGCGAGCACGAAATGAACGCCCTGAACAA
Organism: Vulcanimicrobiota bacterium; assembly: GCA_003168375.1. Lineage (GTDB taxonomy): Bacteria > Vulcanimicrobiota > Vulcanimicrobiia > Vulcanimicrobiales > Vulcanimicrobiaceae > Vulcanimicrobium > Vulcanimicrobium winogradskyi. The sequence continues at coordinate 237,059 of PMSI01000007.1, read as the reverse complement.
CGCCTATTACGATATTACGCGGAACGGCTGGGACATCGTCGCCTCCCCGCGGCATGCCGACGTCGTCACCGTCACGGGCCCGATGACCGTGGCGATGCGTGCCGCGGCCGCACAGACCGTTGACGCCGTCCCCCTTCCGCGGGTGGTGGTTGCAATCGGCGACTGTGCCGCAGGCGTCGGTCCTTGGGCTGGGGCGCCCGAAGCGGGCGAGGGAGCCGGAGTCGAGTTGGAGGCGACGATCTTCGTCCATGGTTGTCCCCCGACGCCGGATGCAATCCGCTCAGGGCTCGAGCAAGCGGGTACCGTCCTCTCGACTCAAAAGGTGACGTAGGCCCCGCTGTCTTCGCCGAACCGCACCCTTCGCACGCCGGATGACACTTTGCTCCCGCACTTGAAGCTCGCGAACGTGCGGGCGTACGTGGGACTCAAACCCGGTGCGAGATGCTGACGCGCTTCGACCCAGTCGTTCGTCACAAAGCTGTTCTCCGGCTTCGCCAGCGCGACGTCGGCGTTGAGGGTCCCGCGGTAGTCGTTGAAAAGCTGGATACTGACCCGCGCACCGGCGCCGGCCGGGCTGCACTTCGTCGGCTTCCAGAACAGGCCACCCAATCGGGGGTACATGACGACGAAGCCGATCGGCACGGTGGCGCCCGCCCGCCGCGGTATCACCGGCATGGTGAAGATGTTGAGGGTCGCCGCCGCTGTCGGCACTGACGTGACCTGGAGAGTCGGCGCCGCGGTCGGCACGGTGAAGACCTGGGGGGTCGGTGCCGCCGTCGGCGCTTCGGTGGCTACGGAAACGGTCTTGGGACCGAGGGCGTGTATGTCCGCGTTCACGAGCGCGATGAATCCGCCGAGACCCAACACGACGACCAATCCGACGACGAGGCCCTTGTTCGACCGGCGCGCGGCGACGACCGGCGTCGGAGGAGCGGGTACGTCGGGCGGATCGCGGCGCGGGACGACGGTCGCCGCCGGCGGCGCGACGTCAGCGGGAACCGCCACGGCGGGCGTTGGTGGCGCGGGGACGCGGGGAACTTCCTTTTGCGCCTCGCGCGCGCGCTTCGCTTCGAGTGCGGCGAACGTCCGGTCGATGAAGCGGATGATGCGGTCGATCTGACCGTCGAACTCGCGCCCCGCGCTGACCTCCGCCGCGTTGAGATACGGGAGCCGGCCGAGCGACTCAGGCAGTTCGCCGGGGCTCGGCATCGGCGTGCTCTCGAGCAGGATCGGCACGACCCGCAGACCGACCTCCAAGGCCCGCTCCACCTCCATCCGCACGGGGTCGGTCGCGTCGTTGATGCGATTCCGGCCGCCCGCCGTCGGGCCTAGCCAGCGCGGACCGATCAGCACCAGGAGAAAGTCGGTCTGCCCCAGGGCTTGATGGATCTTGTCGCGGTAGTCTTCGCCGAACTCGATGGCGTCGATATCCATGAAGACCGACTCGGCGCCATAGCGAGGCTTGAGGCGCTCAAAAATAAGGCGAGCGATCCCCGCCGAGTCGTCGCGCCGGTAGGAGAGGGTTACGCGCGGCATGGCTCCCTGCGCACGTTGGGTGCCGCTCGGTCACGTTCCTAGTAGCCAAGACATGCCGGTGGGCGAACTCGGCGCCCAGATCTATCCCGTCCTCGAGAACGTCATCCTCGCCAGCGATTAGCGTTTACCATCCGCCGTAACCGGTCCAGCCGCCGTCGACGTAGATGTGGGTGGCGTTGACGTACGACGCTGCGTCGGAGACCACGAACGCGATCACGTTCGCAACCTCGACGGGCGAGGCGAGCCGCCCGAGCGGCGTGCGCCGCGCGATGTCATCGTCGCCGAAGCTTCCGATCGCCATCGCGTTCCGCACCAGCGCCGTCGCGGTGTATCCGGCATTGACCGAGACGACCCGCACTCCGCGCGGTCCCCATTCGACGCCGAGCGTCGCGGTGAGCCCGTCCAAGCCGTGTTTGCTGACGCTGTACGCGACGCGCCCCCGCATGCCGAGCCGCGAGAACACCGATCCCACGTTGACGATGACGCCCTTGCCTTTCGCGAGCATGATGCGGCCGGCGGCTTGTGCGCACAGAAACGGAGCGGTCAGGTTCAGGTCGAGAACGGCGCGCCAGTCTTCGACGCGCAAATCTTCGGCGGGAGCGACGCTCGGCATCCCGGCGTTGTTGACGAGCACGTCGACGGTGCCGTACGCGGCGATGGCGCCCGCGATCAGCCGCTCGACCCCCGCCTGCGAGCCGAGATCGGCGCCGACGGCGCTCGCACGCAGGCCGTCGTCGCACAGCGAACGCGCGACGGCGTCGGCACGCTCCTGCGAGCGCGAGTTGATGACCACGGCCGCGCCGAGCTCCGCCAACCGGCGCGCCGTGGCCAAGCCGATCCCGTCCGAGGAGCCGGTGACGATCGCAACACGACCCGCGAGTTCGCCCATACGAGTCTCTCCACGGGTCGCCGCGGCAGTCCTTCGGAGTCCGCTGACGAATGGTACCCGAGGAGGCTCCCGGCATGCGATCGACGAGGAAGTCCGCGCTTCTCTGTCTCACCCTCGCAGCGACCCTCGTTGCGTTCGGTCACGAACGGGCGGATGCCGCTAGCCGGCAGCACGTCGTGGTGGAGATCCGCACCCAGCCGGGCACGACCGCGTTCGCGACGGTGACCCTTCCGAACGGCCGCCCCACGGCGCTGGCCGTTCGTCAGACGCTGCCTGACGGCGCACGCATCGACGTCCCGCTGCGCGTGACCGTCGTGATCGCGTCGACGGACGCCAAGAGCACCACGACGCTTCGGCCGGACACGAGCTTCACGCTGATCGAAACCGGTGCGGGCGAGCGTGCGAGCATGGCGCACGGAAGCGCGCTGTTCTCGGTCGTACACGGCACGCTCAGTTTCTTTCAGATCAAGTACGGCCGCGCGTTCACCGCGTCGGCGCGCGGCACGGTGTTCTCGGTCGAGGGGTCCGGACGGAACGTGACGTTCGCGTGCAAGCGCGGGATCGTCGACGTCGGCTACGCCGCGCGGCTCCAGATCGAGGGAGCGAGGCGGCCGGGGCGGACGGCGGGCAGCAAATCCTCGGCGACGTCGGCCGGCGCCGCCGCCTCGGACAGACCGCACGTCGTCAGAGCGGTCGACGTGATTACGCCCGCTCGCACGCCGAGCGTGTCCTTTGCGGCCGACGCACCGTCGTACGTGAAGACGTTCCGGACCGCGGGGGAAGCGCAGGCACTCTACGACGCGCAGCTGATCGTCGCTCGGCAAAGCGGCGATCCGGAGCGCCTCGCGGCCGCGTTCAACAATCGTGGAACGCTCTACGACGACAAAGGCGACTACGACCGCGCGATCGAGATGTTCAACGAGGCGATCCGCCTGAATCCGCGAGATGCCGTCACGTTCTACAATCGTGCCAACAGTTACTACAACAAGAACGACTACGTGCGCTCGATCGCCGACGACGACGAAGCGATCCGGCTCGATCCGACGTTCGCGGACGCCTATAACGATCGGGGCGATTCCTACGACAACCTCGGGAATCCCCAGCGCGCTATCGCCGATTACGATGAGGCGATCCGGTTGAACCCCTCGGACGCGGATTTCTACTACAACCGCGGCATCGCGAACGGGCACCGGCGAGAGTACGACCGCGCGATCGCCGACTACGGCACAGCGCTTCGGCTCGATCCGCAGATGATCGATGCCTATTTCAATCGCGGGCTGCTGTACGGCGGCAAAGGCGACCCCGACCGGGCGATCGCGGATTTCAACCTGGCGCTGCGCTTCGATCCGGCGATGTCCGACGCGTACGCCAATCGGGGTCTCGCCTACAGCGCGAAGAACGACCTCGACCGGGCGATCGACGACTACACCCAGTCGCTGCGCCTCGACCCCTCGGTCGCCGCCGTGTACGCAAATCGGGGTCTGGCGTACAGCGCGAAAGACGATCGCGCCCGCGCCGTGGCCGATTACGATACGGCCGTCCGGCTCACTCCGAGTTTCGCGTACCCGTACGTCGTGCGTGGGCTGAACTTCCTGTACGCGGGGCCGCTCAGCCGAGCGCGCGCCGACTTCGAGAAAGCCGCCTCCCTTGCTCCGGCCAACGCCTATGCTGCGCTGCTCGTCGAGCTCGCGGATCGCCGCAGTCATGCGCCGAGCCGGCTCCCCGAAGCCGCGAAGCGCCTCGACATGAATGCATGGCCCGCACCGATCGTCCGGCTCTTCCTGGGGCAGAGCTCTTCGGCCGCGACGCTCGCCGCCGCACGCGATCCGAACCCCGCGACAGAACGGCTCCAGGTCTGCTTGGCGAACTACTACACGGCGGAATACGACCTGCTCCAAGGTGCGAAGGCCGAAGCGACGCGATTCTTCGGGCTCGCGGCGCACGATTGTCCGGAGCTCCTGCAGCGCGAACCCGCTCGGGCCGGGCTGAGGTCACTCGGCGCACAGCCATGAGCGATTCGTACGTGCGCTAAGCAGCGCGCAGGGCCGGCGCTTCTTCCGCCGAGAACGACGCGGAGATGGCGTGGCTGGCCGGAGTACTGGCGGCGGGGGCGATGTTCGGCGTGGCGCAGTCCGAGAAACTGACCCCGCAACGGGTGTATGCGGCGCCCGACTTGTCCGGTCCGCGGGCGCGCGGCGTCGGCTTGTCGCCCGACGGCACGATGGTCACCTATCTCAAGGCAAAGCCCGACGATCCGCGGATGACGGATCTCTGGGCCGTCGATGTCAAGGGCGGCGCTCCACGGCTGTTGATCGATGCGCGCGCGCTGATCCCCAAAGACCGCGCGCTCAGCGAGGCCGAGAAGAGCCGTCGCGAGCGCCAGGGCGTTCAGAGCCACGGCGTCGTCGACTACGACTGGGATGAACGGGGGCGCTTCATCCTCGCCTCGGTTGAGGGCGACCTCTGGCTCTACGCGCGGAGCGACGGTACGATCAAGCCGCTGACGCGCGGCGGCGGCGACCACATCGACGCGAAGGTCTCGCCGAAGGGACGATTCGTCTCATACGTGCGCGCCGACAACCTCTACGTCATGCCGTCGACCGGCGGAGCGGAGCGCGCGATCACGACCGGCGGCGACGAGCTCGCGAGCTGGGCGACGGCGGAGTTCATCGCGCAGGAAGAGATGGGTCGCGAGACGGGCTACTGGTGGTCGCCGGACGAACGCCGCATCGCGCTGACGCACGTCGATCAACGCCGCGTCGACGTGGTCGACCGGCTCGACGTCGGCGCCACCGGGGCGACGATCGTGCGGCAGCGCTATCCCCGCGCCGGCCGCCCCAACGCGATCGTCAGCCTGCATATCGCCGACGTCGCGACCCGGAAGACGATCGCTGTCGATCTCGGCGCGACGACCGACATCTACGTCGCGCGCGTCGACTGGTCGTTGGACGGCAAGACGCTCTACGTTCAGCGCGAGAGCCGCGACCAACGCCGGCTCGACCTGCTCGCCGCCGACGCGACGACCGGCGCGAGCCGCGTCATCGTGACGGAAACGAGCCCGCATTGGATCGAGCTCTCCAACGACTTCCGGCCGCTCAAGAACGGTTCGTTCCTGTGGTCCTCGGAACGCACGGGATATCGGCACGTGTCGCTGCATGACGCCGGCGGCAAGCTGATCCGCCAGGTCACGCATGGTGAGTGGCCGGTCGACGCCGTGGTGGGGGTCGACGAGGCGCGCGGCGTCGTCCTGTTCACCGCCAACAAGGAGACTCCGATCGAGCGGCGCCTCTACGAGGTCTCGTATCGCGAGCCGGCGGAGCCCAACGCGTTGACCGCCGCCGGCGGCTGGTGGACGGTGACGGTCGCGAAATCAGGCGGTACGTTCGCCGCCACGTTTCAGGATCCGAGCACGCCGCCGCGCACGGGATTCTACCGCGCCGACGGCACGCTGGTCCGTTGGATCGAGGAGAACGCACTCGCTCCCGATCACCCCTATTATCCCTTTGCCGGCCGCCTGCGCGTCCCGGCGTTCGGGACGATCGCGGCAAGCGACGGCGAGAAGCTGTGGTGGTCGCTGCGCACGCCGCCCGGGTTCGATGCGACGAAGAAGTACCCGGTGCTGGTCCAGGTCTACGGCGGGCCGGGCGGCGAGACGGTGCGCAAGGTGTGGAACAACCCGGCCGACCAGCTCTATCTCGAAGCCGGCTTCATCCTCTTCGCGCTCGACAACCACGGTACGCCGAACCGCTCGGTGGCCTTCAAGACCGCCATCGACCGCAAGCTCGGGACGTGGGAAGTCGCCGACCAGCTCGACGGCGTCCGCTATTTGAGGACGCTGCCGTACGTCGATCCGGCGCGAATCGGCGTCACCGGCGGCTCCTACGGCGGCTACATGACCCTGATGCTGCTCACGGCTCCGAACTCACCGTTTGCGGTGGGCGTGGCAGCGGCGCCGCCGACCGACTGGGCGCTCTACGACACCCACTACACCGAGCGCTACATGGGAACGCCCAAGGACAACGCGGCCGGCTATGCGGCGTCGGAGGTGACCGCGCGGCTGAGTCGCCTGGCGCCCAACACCTTGCTGCTGATCCACGGCATGGCCGACGACAACGTCATCTTCGAGAACTCCACGCGGCTCATGGCGGCGCTTCAGGCCACGGCGACGCCGTTCGAGAGCATGCTCTATCCGGGGCTTCGGCATCGCGCCGGTTGGACACAGGCGAACCTGCTCCACCGGACGCGAACCAGCCTCGACTACCTCACGCGAAAACTCCACCCCACGCCTGCTCCCTAAGCGCAACGAGCGCCCCGGGCGCAACCTCGACATCCGCGACGCGGTCGGAACGCGCATGGAAAAGGTCAATCTCGGTTCACAGGGTGCGATCGTCTCCCGGATGGGACTCGGCTGCATGGGGATGAGCGAATTCTACGGCGAGCGGAACGACGCGGAGTCCGCCGCGACGATCCTGCGAGCGCTGGAGCTCGGAATCACCATGCTCGACACGGCCGACATGTACGGGATCGGCGACAACGAGGAGCTGATCGGAAAGACGATCCGCGGACGGCGCGACGAGGTGTTCATCGCCACGAAATTCGCGAACGTGCGGAAAAAGGACGATCCGAGCTACTGGGCGGTGAGCGGCAGGCCGGAGTACGTGCGCGCGGCGTGTGATGCGTCGCTGAAGCGTTTGGGTGTCGACCATATCGATCTGTACTACCAGCACCGGGTCGACCCGCAGACGCCGATCGAAGAGACGGTCGGCACGATGGCCGAGCTCGTCAACGCCGGCAAGGTGCGGTACCTCGGGCTCTCGGAGGCGTCGCCCGCGACGATTCGTCGCGCGCACAAGGTGCATCCGATCACGGCGCTCCAGACGGAGTATTCGCTGTGGGAGCGCCATGTCGAGGCGGAGCTCCTGCCGGCGGTGCGGGAGCTCGGGATCGGATTCGTGCCGTACAGTCCGCTGGGGCGCGGGTTTCTGACCGGCACGATCACGAAGCCCAGCGATCTGGACAGCACTGATTCGCGTACGCAGCGGTTTCCCCGATTCACGGGCGAAGCATTCGACAAGAACCAGTTGCTGGTCGAGCGCGTGCGCGCGATCGCGAACCGCAAGGGCGCGACCGCCGGCCAACTGGCGCTGGCGTGGGTGCTGTCGAAGGGCGACGATCTGGTGCCGATCCCGGGAACGAAGCGCCGGAAGTACCTCGAGGAGAATGCGGCCGCGGTGGAGATCACGCTCTCGCCGGACGAGGTCGCGGAGCTCGAGGCCGCCGTTCCGCAAGACGAGATCGTGGGCGATCGCTACGCGGCCGGCGCGATGCAGACGATCAACCGGTGAGCTGACGGGCGGCGCGACGAAGAACATCTGGCCAATGCGCCGTGCGCGCGAGACGCGTACGCTTCAGGGACCGATGCTCGTCGTCACGCTCGCCGTCGCCGCCGGAGTCGCATTGTTCGTCGCAATGCTCCTGTACGCGCCCGACGCTTCCGGGCCCGACGACGACGACCGTTGAAGCGCTACGCGGGCGCCGCCGGAGCTGGATACGCGGGCACTGGATCGACCCCGTGGATCGCCAGATCCCCGCCCTCGATGTCGCTCTCGCTGGCGCGCAGCGGGAAGATGAAGGAGACGATCTTGAGCACGATCGCGGTCGCGACGACGTTCCACGCGATGATCACGAGCGCCGCCAGGAATTGAATCCACAGCTGCTTGGGATTTCCGTAGAAGAGCCCTTGCACCGAGACCGCCGGTACCTTCTTGTCGCCGCTGAGATAGATGAGCATGTTGGGATTCGCGAACAGCCCGACGCACAGGCCGCCCATCAAGCCGGCGACGCCGTGCGTGTGCAGTACGCTGAAGGTGTCGTCGACGCGCTTGAGGATCCCGAGCTTACCGACCTTGTTCAAGGTGAACCAGACCACGAGCGCGGCGACGCCGCCGGTCGCGATCGCGCCGTAGCCGTCGACGTAGCCGGCCGCCGGAGTGATGGCGACCAGGCCGACGATCATCCCGTTGATCATCGAGACGGCCGAGGGATGACCCAGCGCGAACATGTCCAGAATCAGCCAGACGAGCAATGCCACCGCCGTCGCGATGTTCGTGTTCAAGACGGCTGCGGCGGCGTCCGCGTTCGCGAAGTACGGGTCACCTCCGTTGAAGCCGTTCCATCCCAGCCACAGCAGCCCGGCGCCGGCGAGCGCGACGATCAAGTTGTTGGGATCGAAGCTGGTGCGGTCTTGCAGCAGCCGTGGTCCCACCATCGCCGCTGCGACGAAGCCCGAGACGCCGGCCGCGAGGTGGATGACGTACCCGCCCGAGTAGTCGACCGCGCCCAGACTCGAGAGCCAGCCGCCGCCCCACAGCATGAACGCGCCGACGGTGTACACCAGCGAACTCCACAGCGGCACGAACAGCATCCAGGCCTTGAAGTTCATCCGCCCGAGCACGGCGCCGGCGATGAGGATCGGCGTGATCGCCGCGAACACGAATTGGAAATAGATCATCGCCGAACCCGAGAACCGCAGCGGCGGGAAGCCGCTCCCGGCCAGCGGGATGTTCGCTTGCCCGAGCTCGGACGCGGCGCCGATCGCCGGTCCCGGGATCCCCACGATCATCGAGAGGATTCCCGGTCCCAGGGTCGCTGGGCTGCCGAAGCCCATGTTGTAGCCCCACAGGACCCAACAGATCAGCACGATCGAGAATGCGTAGAAGCACATCACCGCGGAGTTGAGCGCCCACTTCTTCTTCACGAGCCCGGCGTACAGGATCGCGAGCCCCGGGATACTCTGGAGTCCCACGAACGTCGCGGCGGTGAGCTGCCAACCGGTGTCCCCGGAGTTCAACCAGCTCGGCGCCGGGATGTACGGGTTGACGTCGGCCAAGAGTGAAAGCACGAAAAACCTCCGCGTCCTACGAGCGTGTAGGCTTCACACCGTAGCCCGGGCAGGAAGCATGGCGCACTCTACATGCGTGTAAGCGGCGTTTCGCCCAGCACTCCATCGGGCTAAGCCGAAAGGCACGACTGGCCCGACTGCCCTACGCCGGCCGCCGTCCATGTTGCAATCGGCCGCGCCACGCGGTATGCTCGACGCAAGATAGGCCCTTTGGATAAGGGTGACGGAGACGGATATGACATTTGATCAATGGGTCGAGGCGGTCGACGCCCAGGTCCGCGGGCGCCTCGGGCGCGGCGTTCGCACCGAAGAGCTGTCGTGGGACTCCGCGATGTGGGTCGGCAGCGGCGGGACCGTCGTGGCCGCGCTGCAGGACGACGAGGCAACCGCGAAGCTCTCGTTCGACGCCGGCGACAGCCTCTCGCTGAACTTCGACCAGACGCAGCCCGAGGTCGCCGCCGGCACGATCGTCGAGCGGCTCGGCGCACGAACCGCATAACACACCCCCGGCCGCGTTAACCGGCTGGCCGATGGCCGCCGAGCCGTTCGCAGGTACGCTGCGTTCATGGCCCATACCGCGCCCACGCTCTGGCTCGCCGAGGCTTTCGCCCCCCTGGGGACGACCTTCGGCGAGCGCCTGCGTTTCTCGAGAGACGGCACCGCCGCGCGATGGTCGTACGACGGCCATGCGGCGGTCGTCGAGCTGGGCGGCGCGGATCGTATCGTGGCGCGTTTCGTCGCGCCGCCGGCGATCGACGCGATCTCCGGGCAGCCGTCGGCGCCGGTGTACCTGCGCGACGAACGAGGCTACGCCATGACCCGCGCCGACTGCGAGCGCATGGTCGCCGACATGGTCGCCTTCTTCTCGGGCACCCGCGAGCCGCGTTTCACCTTCGTCGACGCACGCTGACCGACGTCGCGGGTGCGCCGATACGCTGAGCGGTCGCAGGCGACGCCGCCGCGGTCGCGGCGATCTATGCGCCCGTCGTTCGGGCAGGATTGCTCCGTATGCTTGGGTAGTTCGCCCTCATGGCATTTGAGTCGGGCGCAGTACGCGTTCTCATGTTCGACTTCTACGGGACGGTCGTCGACATGCAGGGCGGGCTCACCGAGACGATCGCGCCGTATCTGAAGAGCAAGGGTTATAAGGGCGATCCTGGTTCGGTCGTCACCTGGTGGCGGCGCACCCATTTCGAGAACTCGATGATCGACGCGCTGCTGCACAAGGAGCACACACCGTACCGCGAGATCGGGCAGCGCGCGGTCGACTACACGCTCGAGCGGGCCGGGATCGCGCACACCGAGAGCGAGGTCCGCGACCTGGTCGACGCGATCACGCGGCTGCGCCCGTTTCCGGATGTCGCCGCGGCGCTCGACCGGCTGCGCGGGACCTACGAACTGGTGATCCTCTCCAACGGCGACCCCGACATGCTGGCCGCCGGCGTTGCCTACGCAAAGGTCCCGTTCGACCGCGTGATCTCGGTCGCCGAAGCGAACGCGTTCAAGCCGCATGTCGCCACGTACCGGAAGGCGGCGGAGATCGCCGGCGCCGACCCGTCCTCCATCCTGTTCGTCGCGAACCACGCCTTCGATTGCATCGGCGCGAAGGCGTTCGGCATGCAGACCGCGTTCATCGAACGCCGGATGCGCCCGTTCGGGAGGACACCGTACCAACCCGACATCGTCGTGAAAGACTTCGCCGAGCTCGCGGACGCGCTGCCGGCGCCCGCTCCGGCGCAGTAGCGAGCGTGCGCATCGCATCGTTCGCCCCGCCGGCGATCGCTGCGATGCTCGCCGTCACGGCGCTCTCCGGTCCCTCGCGGGCGGACGCTCCGGCGAGCTTCTCCGTACCGTTCCACGCCGGCAACGACCGGCTCGTCCTGCTCGACGCCGATGTCGACGGTGTCCATTCGGTCCGAACCCTGCTCGACACCGGCGACGCCGCTCCGTATGCGATCCTGATCGGGCCCGCGCTGAGCGCGCGCGTCGGCGCGCGGCCGACCGGCGCGCGCCGGACGTCGCGGGCTGAGATCGGTTCGGTCCCGGTCACCTTCCGGTCCGTCGTGCTGCGCAGCTTCGGACTCGGCGCGATGCGACTCGAGCGACCGACGGCCGCCGATTCGCCTGCCGTCGAAACGGCGAGCGGTAGAGGAGCGCGCCGATTCGACGCCGTGATCGGCGGCGTGTTCTTGCGCGACCATCGTGTCTCGATCGACTACGTGCGAGCGCGCGTGACGTTCGACGGCGCCGTGCCGGCCACGCCACCGCTGCACTTCGTCTTGGCTCCGCGACGGCCCGTGCTGGTCGTACACGTGACCGTCAACGGGGCCGGCCCGTTCGGTTTCGTGCTCGACACCGGCGCCGCCGTGACGATCCTCTCGACGAGCGCCGCGCGGCGCGCCGGGCTCGCGCTGGGGCGGCCCGCGGCGCTGTACGGCGCCGGCGGCCGCGCCCGCGGCGTACGCTCGATCGCGCGCGAAATCCGCGCGGGCCGGACGCACCAGCGTGCCGTGACGCTGATCGTCGCCGACGTGCTCGGCGCGGCAAGCGCCGAAGCGGGGATGCCGCTCGACGGCATCTTGGGCGCCCCGTTCTTCGCCGGCGGGCGGTTGACGATCGACTATCCGCGCCGCGCGGTATGGATCGACCGCTGAGGGGGCGGGACCAAAGCCGGTTCCGAACCAGCGAGCATGGTTTCGATGGGCCGCACGACGAGCGAACGCGCGCACGCGCTGTTCGCGCGGATTCGCGCGATCGACGGGCGGCTGCGCTGCTACGTCGCCGTCGATGAGGACGCCGTGCTGCGCGAAGCCGCGCGGCTCGACGCGATTGCGCCGGATGCGCGCGGGCCGCTGCATGGACTGACGCTCGGCGTCAAGGACATCATCGACGTCGCCGGGCTGCCGACGCGCGCCGGCTCGTCGTTCTTCCGCCGCGATCCGGTACGCGACGCACCGGTCGTGGCGGCGCTGCGCGCGGCCGGCGCGCTGGTCGTCGGGAAGACGAACACGCACGAGTTCGCCTGGGGCGTCACCACCGAGAACCCGCATTTCGGGCGGACCGCGAACCCCTGGGACGAGCGGCGCATCCCCGGCGGCTCGAGCGGCGGTTCCGGCGCGGCGGTCGCCGCCGGCCTGTGCGACATCGCGCTCGGCACCGATACGCTCGGCTCGATCCGCATCCCGGCGGCGCTGAACGGCATCAGCGGCGTCCGTCCCGCGACCGGTGCGCTGGCGATCGACGACATCTTCCCGCTCGCGGTGGGGCTCGACTCGGTGGGCCCGATGGCGCGCGAGATCGTCATGGTGCAGCGCGCGTACGAGGTGCTCGCAGGCGGGCCGGTCGGCGCCGTAACCGTACGCCGGGCGTGCCGTCTTCGCGGCGGCCGGTGGGACCGCGTCGATCCGGCGGTCACCGCCGCGCTCGACGATGCGGCGGCCGCACTGCGCGGGGCCGGCGTCGTCGTCGACGACGTCTCGTGGTGGGACGACGAACTCGTCGGCGCCGTCGCGGTCGTGCAGCAGCGCGCCGCCGCTCGCGTCCACGAGCCGCTGTACGCCGCGCACCGCGACGAGTACGGACCCGACGTGCGCGCGCGCGTCGCGCACGCCCTCGGCGTCGGCGAGACCGAAGAGCGCGATGCGCGGACCGTCATAGCGTCGGCGCGGTCGTCGTGGAACGCGGCCACGAATGGCTACGAGATCGCGCTGGCGCCGTCGGCCGGCAGCGAAGCGCCGATCTCACCCGCCCCGCCGACGTTCCGCGACGACACGATTCCGCTGGTCACGCCGGCGAGCGCGTTCGGTCTTCCCGTCGCCGCGGTGCCGATCGGGGTCGGAGCGGCGGGGATGCCGCTCGGCATGCAAGCGATCGCGCTCGGCGGCGACGTTGCGGCGGGGTTCGGGATCGCGCGGCTCTACCAGCACTTGACGGGCTGGCATCTGCGCGTTCCGCCCGGCTAGCGATACGCGAGCGCCCACACGCCGAAGCCCGCCAGCACGATCCCCGACACGACATTCACGGCACGCATGGCCCGCGGCGTCAGACCCCGGCGCACGATCCCGACCCCGGCGCTCAGCACGAGCCACCACAGCGCCGACCCGGCGAAGACGCCCGCGACGAGGCGGACCGCGGCGAACCCAACCGGCGGCTGCGCGCCGAACACCGCGCCGGCGATCACCGCCGCGAACGACACGATCGTCGCCGGGTTCACCGCCGTGAGTGCGAACGTGCTCAGGAACGCGCCGGCGTACGCGCGCGGAGCCGGCCTTCCGGCGCCGGCCGCCGGTGCCGCGCGCAGCGCGGTCGTCACGCCGAGCCAGAGGAGAAACGCGCCGCCGATCAGGTGCAGCGGCTGCGTGAGGCGTGCGACGTACGCGGTCGCGAGCGCCAGCGCGAAGGTCGCGATCCCGGCGTAGAGCGCGTCGGCGATCGCCGCACCGAGGCCGGAGACGAAGCCGATTCGCATCCCGCCGGCGATCGTGCGGCGAATGCACAAGACGCCGATCGGTCCGACCGGCGCGGCGATCGCAAACCCAATGACGACGCCGCGAAGAAACGGGTCCATGACGAGATCCTCTCGGAACGTAGCAGCAAAAAACGGCGCCGCGAGTGCGGCTACCGCTCAGTCAGAGCGTACGTTGTCGACGAGAGGTCGTATGGTGCATGGACGGGCGCATCGTAGCACCGCGTCGCCGTCCGGTCAAGGACTCGGGTTTCCGTCGCGAACGCGCCAGCGCCCGCCCACCATGACGTGACGCGGGGCGGCGCGATTCGTTGCGAAGACGTACCGGTCGAGCAGCTCTTCCGGCGGCGCGCCGGCGAGCGGCTCCGCGCGATCGTCGAGCACGAGCAGGTCGGCGCGATGTCCCACGGCGAGCGCGCCCGCGCGAATCCCGCAGGCCTGCGCGCCGCCGCGTGCCGCGTGCGCGTAGAGCGTCTCGCCGCAGGATTGACCGGTACTGCTCGCGGCGACGATGCGGCGACGCTTCGTTAGCCGCTGGCCGTACTCCAGCCAACGCAATTCTTCGACCGCCGAGATCGAGACGTTGCTGTCGGAACCGATGCCGATCCGTCCCCCGGCCGCGAGGTACGGCGCAAGCGGGAAGACGCCGTCGCCGAGGTTCGCCTCCGTGGTCGGACACAGCCCGGCGATCGCCCCCGTGCGCGCGAGCGCATCGCGTTCCGCGTCGTCCATGTGCGTCGCGTGGACCAGACACCAGCGCGGTCCGACGTCGTAGTTCGCGAGCAGCCACGCGACCGGCGGTGCGCCGAGCGCCGCGCGCACGGCCTCGACTTCGCGTGTCTGTTCGGCGGCGTGCAGATGAACCGGGACGGTCGGCGGCGAGCCCGCGACCAGCGCGCGCAGCTCGTCGGGCGTAACGGCGCGCAGCGAGTGCGCGCACGCGCCGACGACGACGTCGGGATCGCCGGCGTGGTCGCGACGCAGCGCGCCCGCAATCTCCAGCACGTCGTCGGGCGTCGTCGCGAAGCGCTGCTGCCGCGCGTGCAGCGGTGCGCCGCCGGCATCGGCATGCGCGTAGAGTGCCGGTAGCAGACAGATCGCGATCCCGGCATCCTTGGCCGCCGCGATCAGCGCGCGCGACGTCTCCGCCTTGTCGGCGTACCACGCTCCGCGCGGATCGCGATGCAGGTAGTGGAACTCCGCAACGGCGGTGTACCCGGCGGCAAGCATCGCGCGGTACACCTCGCGCGCGATCGTTCGCAGCGCGTCCGGATCGAGCGTCGCGGCGAGCCGGTACATCGCTTCGCGCCACCCCCAGAAGTCGTCGCCGCTCGCGCCGCGCCGCTCGGCGGCGCCGGCCATCGCGCGCTGGAACGCGTGCGAGTGCAGGTTCGGCATCCCCGGCACGACCGGGCCGTCGACCACGTCGCCGCCGGGCGGCGCGCCCCGCTGCACGTCGGCGATCGTCCCGTCCGGTCCGAGCTCGAACGCGACGTCCCGGGCCCAGCCGTCCGGGAGCAGCGCCTCCCGCGCGAAGATGCGCATCGAAGGATGAAGCGCCGCGGCCTCGCCTGAATCCTGGGGAGGACCGGGCACGCACGCTCGGGGAGGCGTCCGAGTGAATCCCGACTTCTACGAACGGCTCGATCTGCGCATGCGCCGACTGGAGACCGAGCTCAGCGGACTGCGCGCTGAGATCGACACGGCGCGCGGCGCGGCCTTCGTGCCGCCCGTACCGAAGCAGATCCCGGCGGTCGCTCCGGCGGTCGAAGCGCCTCAGCCGGTGGCCGCGCCGCAACCGGCGCCGGCCGCGGAGCCATTCTTCACGCCGGACGGCAGGGGACGCTATCAGGAAGCGTTCGGCACGCGGCTGCCGGCCGGGCTCGGTGCCGCTCCGCCGAAACCCAAGGCCTCGCTCGAGGCGGCGCTCGCCGGCCGCGGGATGCAGCTCGTCGGGCTGCTGCTCGTCCTGCTCGCGGCCGGATACTTTCTCGACGTCGCCTTCACGCACGGCTGGATCCCGCCGTCGGCGCGGCTCGCGCTCGGGCTGATCGTGGGCTCCGGATTGATGCTGTTCGCGGCGCGCCGGATCGGCCCGGAGCTCACCTTCCTCGCCGAAGGGCTGATCGGGCTCGGGGCGGGGATCGACTACCTCTCGCTCTGGGCGTCGGTCGCGGTGTTCCCGTCGCTCCACGTCCCGCGCGCCGCCGCGTTCGGCGCGATGGTCGTCGTGACGGCGGTGCTCGCACTGCTCGCGACGCGGCGCCGCTCCCAGCGTCTCGCGCTGATGGGGTCGTTCGGCGGTTTCCTCACGCCGCTGCTCCTTGCCGGCGACCGCACGGACCACGCCCTGCTCGCAAGCTATCTGCTGATCTTGACGGCGACGATGCTCGCGGTCGGGATCCGCTCGTCGTTCCGGTTCGTCGAATGGCTGACGTTCGTCGCGGTGCTGTGCTACGGCCCGGCGTTCGCGATCGACCGGCCGCACCACTGGAACGACCTCGCGTGCACGATCGTCGGGGCGCTGTTCTTCGCGACGTTCGCGCTCGCCGCGACGCTCGGCGCCGTGCACGACCGCAAAGCCTCCGCCGCGCGGCTCACCCTCCTGGCCCTCGACACCGCCGCTTTCGGGCTCGTGCTGCTGCTGATCTACTCGCAGCGCCAGTCGGTGCTCGGCCTCTCGCTGCTCGTCTTCGCGGCCATCTTGATCGCGACGGCGCGCTTCATCCCGCTGCCGTATCCGCTCGGATTCGCCTACTTCTATCTCGGCCTCTCCGCGGCGACGCTCGCACTCCCCGCACTCTTCCACGCGATGTCGCTGCTCGACGTGTTCACCGTCGAAGCGGCGCTTCTGGTGCTGATCGCGACGCGGACCGGCCATCGCTGGGTCGCGGTCGCCGGCGCGCTGATCTTCGCTTGGACCGGCCTGGCGTTCCTGGGCCTCGCCGCGTCGACCCCCCCGCAGCACAACATCGTGAACGATCTCGCCGTCGGGGTCGCGGTCTACGTCGCCGCGCTCGCGTTCGCGCTCTCGCGGCTCGACACCGCGTCGCCCGGAGAACGGACGCTGCGCGGCTGGCGTGTCACCGGGATCGTCGCAATCAACCTCGTCGCGCTGACCGGGCTCTCGCGCGAGTGCGTCGACCTCTTCGGCGGTCCGAAGGGTCTCGACGACCTCACCAGCCAGGCGCAGTTCGGACTGTCGGCGGTTTGGACGGTGTACGCCACCGCGCTGTTCGCGATCGGGATGGCGCGGCAGGACGGGCTGTTGCGCTGGCTCGGGATCATCCTGTTCGCGTGCGCGATCGTCAAGGTGCTCGCCGTCGATCTCGCCTCGCTCGACGTGACGTACCGGATCCTTTCCTCGCTCGGGCTCGGCGTCGTGCTCATCGCGGTATCGGCCTGGTACCAGCGGGCGATGGTCCGGCAGAAGGCGGCCGGCACCGAAGCGTAAACGAGTCGGCCGGATGTCCTCCTACGACACGCTGTGGATCAACGCCCGGCTCGCGACGATGACGCCGGGCGCCGTGCCGTACGGCGCGATCGCCGACGGCGCGCTCGGCGCGAAGGACGGCGCGATCGCGTTCGTCGGCGAGCGCGCGGAGCTGCCGGACGCGCCGGAACGGCTCGCGGCGCGCGTGGTCGATGCGGCGCGACGCTGGATCACGCCGGGGTTCGTCGATCCGCACACGCATCTGGTCTTCGGCGGCGAGCGCGTCGCCGATTTCGAGCGCCGCGTTGCGGGACAAAGCTATCTCGCGGCAGCGAGCGGCGGAAGCGGGATCGCGCACACCGTCGCGACGACCCGCGCGACAAACGAGGAGACGCTCTACCGCGAGGCGGCGCAGCGGCTGCGCGCGATGATCGCAAGCGGTACGACGACGGTCGAGATCAAGTCCGGCTACGGGCTCGACGTCGAGACCGAACTGCGCATGCTGCGCGTCGCGCGCCGGCTTGGGCGCGAGCTCGGGATCACCGTGCGGACGACCTATCTCGGCGCGCACGTCGTCCCGCCGGAGTACGCCGGCCGCCGCGACGACTACCTCGCGCTCGTGTGCGGCGAGATGCTGCCGCGAGTGGCGCGCGAGGAGCTGGCCGATGCGGTCGACGTCTTCTGCGATACGATCGCGTTCTCGCCGGCGGAGTCGGCGCGCGTACTCGACGCGGCGCGACGGCTCGGTCTCGCCGTGAAAGTGCACGCCGACCAGATCGCCGATACCGGAGCAGCAGCGCTCGCGGCGCGCTACGGTGCGCTCTCGGCCGATCATCTGGAACACACCGGCGAGGCCGGGATCGCCGCGCTCGCCGCGAGCGGCACGGTCGCCGTGCTGCTGCCGGGCGCGTATTACTATCTGCGCGAGACGGTCAAACCTCCCGTCGAAGCGCTGCGCGCGCACGGCGTCCCGATCGCGCTCGCGACCGATTGCAATCCCGGTACATCGCCGATCCTGACGCTGCCGACCGTGCTGAACATGGCCTGCGTCCTGTTCGGCCTCACGCCGGAAGAAAGCGTCGCCGGCGTCACGCGCCACGCCGCGCGCGCCCTCGGCCTCGACGACCGCGGCGAGCTGCGCACCGGCATGCGCTGCGATCTCGCGCTCTGGGACATCGCATCGCCGCCGGAGCTGTGTTACTGGCTCGGCACGAGCCGTTGCGCCGGCGTCGTGATCGCCGGCGAGCCTCTGTAGGCGTTACCGCAGCGTGCGCTCGAACAACGCGAGCGTCTCGAGCCAGGCGGCTTCTGCCTGCTGCGGGCGGTAGCTGTCGCGGTCGCGCGATGCGAAGCCGTGCGGCGCGCCCGGGTAGACGCTGATCGTGTAGCGCTTCTTCTCACGGGAGAGCGTTTCGGCGACGCGTCCGTGTTCGTCGGGCGCGATCCCTTCGTCGTCGGCGCCGTAGATCAGCAGCAGTTCCGATTGCAGTTCCGGCAGACGCTCGACCAGCGGCTGCCAGAGGCGCGGTACTTTCGGCGCGATCCCGCCGCCGTAGAACGACGCCGCTGCGGCGATCCGCTCGCCGAGCGTCAGCGCGGTCAGCACCGCGAGACGTCCGCCCATGCAGAACCCGACCGCGCCGTACCGCTCATGGCGCACGCTGGGATCAGCGTCGAGAAACGCGGTCGCGGCGCGCACGTCCTCGAGCATGCCCTCGGTACTGAGGCCCGTCAAACGCGGGTACACCTTGTCGAGCTGCGCGTAGGAGTACGTGTCGCCGTCGAACAGATCCGGCGCGATCGCTTCGTAGCCGTGCTCGGCGAGCCTGCGCACCTCGCTCTGGATGTAGTCGTTGACGCCGAACGCTTCCTGAAACAGGAGCACGCCCGGGAAGGGTCCGCCGCCGGCGGGGACGGCCAGGTAGGCACGCTTCCCCTCGCCCGTGCCGACGAACTCCGCACGCGCGATCTCGTGATGCTGCATGGATCGACCGTTCTCCTCAGGGTGATGCCGACGTGGAATGCTTGGGAGCCGTCGCGAGCAGCGCGTTGCAGACTGCGCGCAGGACGACGGAGAGACGTCCCGCCTTCGCCTCGTCCCACGCGGTGCGCGAGCCGTCGGCAAGGTACGTCTTCTGGTTGATCTCGAGCTGGATCGCGTGCACGGCGTGCGCGGGATTGCCGTACCGCCGCGTGATGTACCCGCCTTTGAAGCGCCCGTCGACGACGTACGCGTACGGCGACGCGGCGACGACGTGCGCAACCGCGTCCGCCAGATTGCGTTCGCACGAGCGCCCCGAGTTCGTCCCGACGTTCACATCCGGCAGCTCGCCGTCGAAGAGCAGCGGCAACGGGCTCCAGATCGAGTGCGCGTCGAGCAGCAGCGCATAGCCGTGCACCCTTTTGATGCGAGCAAGCTCGCCGGCGAGCGCGTCGTGATACGGGTCGAAGCACAGCGCGCGGCGGATCGCGATCTCGTCGTACGACGGCTCGTCACCGGCTGCGTAGAGCGGCTCGCCTTCGAACGTCTCGGTCGCGCAGAGCCCGGTCGTCCGCGCGCCCGGATACAATGTCGCACCCGAGGGATCGCGGTTCAGGTCGACGACGTACCGCGACCGGAGTGCCCGCAGCACCGTCGCGCCGAGCTGGCCGGCGAACGGATAGAGCCGATCCGCGAACCAGTCGGTGTCGACCAGCGCGCGACCGGGCGGCGTCAAACGCGCCGCGAGTTCGTCGGGCACGAACGTCCCCACGTGCGGCGCGCTGATCACCAGCGGCCCGTCACCGCGCTCCAGCTCGAAGACACCCTTCGACAAGCTCAGGGTGACATCTGGGTTTGTCACGACGCACCGGCCGTCGTGGGGAACAGCTGGGCGACCAGCGGCGTGAAGCGGCCGCTGCGCACGAGCTGCGCGACGCGTGCGATCTCCGGCGCGAGGTACCGGTCACCCCGGCCGCCGCCGTCCGGCGCGATCTCGGCCAGGATCGCTTCAAGTGTCCGCGACGTGCGCAGCGGGCGGCGGAAGCCGATCCCGCGCGCTGCCGAGAGGAGCTCGATCGCGACGATGTGCGCGGCGTTGCGCAGCATGTCGTCGAGCCGGCGCGCGCCGTGCGTTGCCATGCTGACGTGGTCTTCCTGTCCCGCCGAGGTCGGGATCGAGTCGACGCTGGCCGGATGCGCGAGCCCTTTGTTCTCCGAGGCGAGCGCGGCCGCCGTGACCTGCGCGATCATGTAGCCGGACTCGAGCCCGGGATCGGTTGCGAGGAATGCGGGCAGCTGGCTGAACGTCGGATCGACCAGCAGCGCACTGCGACGTTCGCTGATGTTCCCGATCTCCGCGATCGCGACGGCCAGCGCGTCGGCGACCAGCGCGACGGGTTCCGCATGGAAGTTGCCGCCGGAGATCACCTCGCCGGTGTCGGGGAAGACCAGCGGGTTGTCGGAGACCGCGTTGGCCTCGTCGACCAGGACCGCGGCGGCGTCCCGTATCGTGCGCAAGCACGCCCCGGCGACCTGCGGGATGCAGCGCAGGCTGTACGGGTCCTGCACCCGCCCGCAGTCACGGTGCGACTCGTTGATCTCACTGCCTTCGATCAGATCGCGGACCGCCGCCGCGACGTCGCTCTGCGACGCGTGTCCGCGAACGGCGTGGATCCGCGCGTCGAACGGGCGCACGCTGCCCAGCGCGGCTTCGATCGTCAGCGCACCGGCGACGAGCGATGCGGCGAGCACGTCTTCGGCGCCGACCAGTCCGCGCAGCGCCAGCGCGGTCGAGACCTGCGTCCCGTTGAGCAGCGCGAGCCCTTCTTTCGCGCGCAGCTCGAGCAACGCGATCCCCGCCTGCGCCAGCGCCTCGGTCGCGGGCATCGTGCGGCCGCCGGCGACGGCGTCGCCGACGCCGATCAGCGCCGCCGACAGGTGCGCGAGCGGCGCGAGATCGCCCGACGCGCCGACCGAACCCTGTCCCGGGATCACCGGCAGGACGTCGCGCTCATGGCACGCCAGCAGCGTCTCGATCACGCTCCAGCGCACGCCGGAATAGCCGCGCGCGAGCGAGTTGATCTTCAGTGCCAGCACGAGTCGCACGACCTCGCGCGGCAGCGGCGCGCCGACGCCGCAGGCGTGCGAGATGACGAGATTGCGCTGCAGTTCCCCGAGTCGCTCGCGCGGGATGCGCGTCTGCGCAAGCTTCCCGAAGCCGGTGTTGACTCCGTAGACGCTGGCATCTTGCGCGGCGATCGCGGCGACCACCGCGGCGGCCCGGTCGACACCGGCTTTCGCCTCCGGATCGAGTGCGAGGAGGGTATCGCCGCGCAGCAGCGCGCGCACGTCGGCTGCGCGGAGCTCGCCGGCGCGCATCGTCACCGTTGCGCTCACTGTTGCATAGGAATCCGGAGGCCGTGCTCGCGGGCGCACTCCAGCGCCGATTCGTAGCCGGCGTCGGCATGGCGCGCGACGCCGCTCGCCGGATCGTTCCACAGCACGCGCGCGATGCGCTTCGCCGCAGCCTCGGTGCCGTCGCACACGATCACGACCCCGGCGTGTTGCGAGTACCCGATCCCGACCCCGCCGCCGTGATGGATCGAGACCCAGGTCGCGCCGCCCGCGACGTTGAGCATCGCGTTGAGGAGCGGCCAGTCGCTGACCGCGTCGGAACCGTCGCGCATCGCTTCGGTCTCGCGGTTCGGCGAGGCGACGCTGCCGCTGTCGAGATGATCGCGGCCGATCACGATCGGCGCCTTCAGCTCACCGCTCGCGACCATCGCATTGAACGCCAGGCCGACCCGGTCGCGGTCGCCCAGACCGATCCAGCAGATCCGCGCCGGCAGCCCCTGAAACGCGATCCGCTCATGCGCCATGTCGAGCCAGCGGTGCAAATGCGCGTCGTTCGGCAGCAGCTCCTTGACCTTCGCGTCGGTCTTCGCGATGTCGTCGGGATCGCCCGAGAGCGCGACCCAGCGGAACGGTCCGACCCCGCGGCAGAACAGCGGCCGGATGTACGCCGGCACGAATCCCGGGTACGCGAACGCGTCCGCAAAGCCGGTCTCGAGCGCCATCTGGCGAATGTTGTTGCCGTAGTCGAACGTCGGGACGCCGAGGCGATGAAACGCGACCATGGCTTCGACGTGCGTGACCATCGAGCGCTTCGCCGCCTCGGCGACGGCCTGCGGATCGCGCTCGCGTGCTTCGCGCCATTGCTCGAGCGTCCAGCCGGCGGGGAGATAGCCGTTGACCGGATCGTGCGCCGAGGTCTGATCGGTCACCGCATCCGGGCGCACCCCGCGCCGCAGCAGCTCGGGGACAATCTCGGCCGCGTTCCCGACGACCCCGACCGACACGGGGACCTTCGTGCGCTTCGACTCCTCGATCAGCGCGAGCGCTTCGTCGAGCGACGCCGCGTGCTTGTCGAGGTAGCGCGTCGCCAAGCGTTTCTCGATGCGCGCCGGATCGCACTCGATCGCGAGCATCGACGCGCCGGCCATCGTCGCGGCGAGCGGCTGCGCGCCGCCCATCCCGCCCAGGCCGGCGGTGAGGATCCACTTGCCGGCGAGATCGCCGCCGTAATGCTGCCGGCCGAGCTCGGCGAACGTCTCGTACGTCCCCTGCACGATCCCTTGCGAGCCGATATAGATCCACGAACCGGCCGTCATCTGGCCGTACATCATCAGCCCTTTGCGGTCGAGCTCGTGGAAGTGCTCCCAGGTCGCCCAATGCGGGACGAGGTTGGAGTTGGCGAGCACGACGCGCGGCGCATCGGGATGGGTGCGGAAGACGCCGACCGGTTTGCCGGATTGGATCGCCAGCGTCTCGTCGTCGCCGAGGCGTTCGAGCTCCGCGACGATGCGATCGAACGAGGGCCAGTCGCGCGCGGCTTTCCCGATCCCGCCGTAGACGACGAGGTCGCCGGGACGCTCGGCGACCTCCGGATCGAGATTGTTCATCAGCATGCGCAAGGCGGCTTCCGCTTGCCAGCTGCGTGCGCGCAGCGCGGTACCGCGCGGTGCCCGGATCGTGCGAACAGAATCGTCGATCATGCTTGATACTCCCGGCCGCGACCGCCTCGATCCTTCGCGGCGCGCCGCATCTGTGCACCCGCGAGGAAAAGGCTCCATGAAGCGTCAAGTCGGCAACTAACGATGAATTCGGCACGATCGCCGGCAACGCAGAACGCTCGAAACGAGCCATCGAGGCAAGACTTCTATCGACGTTGCCGCTCGCACGTACTTTCACGGATCGAACAGACGGCGACCGATGTGAAACCGTTCTATCACACCTTCATCGCGGACATCTTCCCGGCCGATCTCTACGCCGACCTTCACGCGCACATGGTGAAGTGCAAATACGGCGATGGCGTTCAGGATCGTCCCCAGGACAACCCTGCCTTCGTGAACCAGCGCTACAACCTCTTCACGAGCACGGACGATGTCGTGGAGTGCATCCGAGCCGTCTTTTCGAGCCCTGACGTCAAGCAAGCGCTGCTCGAGAAGTTCTACTTCGCGCCGTTACAGGCCCTCGCCAACTCGCTGTCGATCCATGACGAGTTCGAGTACATCTTCACGAAGGCGGCTCGGTTTCAGAACATCCACGTCGATATACCGCCGAAGTTCATCTCATTCGTCTTCTACATCCCGGCGCATGTCGTGTCGCCGGCAGAGGAAGAACGCAATGCGACGATCCTCTACGACAAATCCCTCGTGCCGCATTTCCAGGCGCGGTTCCGACCGAACTCCGTCTGCATTTTCGTTCCCCACTTTTACACGTATCACGGCTTTTCGTCGACGATCGATCGGGATGTATTGGTGATGTTCTACGTGAACCGAGAGGAACTTCAGAGCTGGCAGTTGCTGCGACGGCAAGAGGAGGAACAACCGCCGTTCGCGGACCTTCTCGACGCGATTGAACGGAAGCTTCGCTCGTATCCGCTCAAGGAGTTCGGGGGCACCGAACGACGGCTGCTCGTGGAACGATCCGAGTGCCTCGTCAACGCGCCGCAGGGGCGCGTTCTTCGTTCGAGATAACGAACGGGAACGGGCATTTTTCGAGGCCGCGTGAAAAAGACGATCTGGACTTGTTGGTTTCAGGGACGAGAGAACGCCCCGCCATTGGTCGAGATGTGTCTACGCAGTTGGGAGCGGAAGAATCCAGGCTGGGAGCTCCGCTGCCTCGATGCGCTTTCGGTCGAGCGGTATGTTTCCGTGGGGAACTACATCGAGCTCGCGCGTCAGTCCGTGACGGCCGCTTCCTTGTCAGACATCGTGCGAATCCTGTTGTTGCACGAGTTCGGCGGCGTGTGGGTCGACGCGACACTCCTTTGCAATCGACCTCTCGATGACTGGCTGCCCAGCGTGATGGAGGAGGGCTTCTTTGCGTTCGCCACGCCCGCCCCTGACCGCCCGCTGTCATCCTGGTTCTTGAGCGCCGAATCCGACCATTATCTGATCTCGACCTGGTGCCGATGGATGATCGAATTTTGGTCGAACCGTCCTCGTTCAGACGACTACTTTTGGCTTCATCACGTCTTTCGCGAAATATGCGCGGCGGATCGCACCGCGGCGGAGGCATGGTCCCGAGTTCCACGGGTGAGCGCCGACGGGCCGCACGCATTGCAAGTCCTCGATCGGTTGTACCGCCCGAAGGCGGAGGTTCTCGAGTCGATCGACTGGACGACGCCCGTTTTCAAGCTGACGCACCGGCTGCTCGAAGAGCGAGTAAAGCCCGGGTGCATGCTCGAACATCTGCTGGAGCAGGACAAAGCGGCCGCTGGGGAGTCCGGACTCGTACGCAGCGCGGAGCCCGATCTCGCAACGCCTCAGATCTTCGCGTCGCTGAAGGTCTCGACCGAGAACTTGGGTGACCATATCCAGATCATCGCCGGGCTGCGCATCCTTTCGCGATTAGGCATCCAGCCGACGCACGATATTGATCGCGACGATGCGCTCGAGTCAGGGACCGGTCTGCCCGAAGGCAACGACCCGGTCGGAATCCTGCTCAATGGCTGGTTCAAGGCAAACCGAACGGAATGGCCACCGCATCCGAGACTCATGCCGCTGATCGACGGATTCCACATTCGCTTGTTTCAATGCCCCGAGCTCATCTCGAAAGCATCGATCGACTTTTTTCGCCGGCACCAGCCGATTGGATGTCGAGACGTCTACACCGAAAGCCTCTTGCGGTCGAACGGCGTCGACGCTTTCATCAGCAACTGTCTCTCGCTGACGTTTCCCAGAAGGATCGGCGGTGCCAAGAGTCAGACCGAAGTGTTCGTCGTGTCGCGAGACGAGCGCGTCAAGGACTATCTTCCGCGGGCGTTCGGGCCGTATACCTTCGTCAGCCACTACTCGGGTTCGCACGACTTCGCGGCGAACATGGCGCGGGCAGAGGAGCTTCTCGACGGCTACCGCTCACGTGCCAAACTCATCGTGACGACGCTCCTCCACTGCGCGCTGCCTGCGATCGCAATGGGCATCCCGGTCATCGTCTTCTATCCGCTCAACGACGAGGCGGGGCACGCATCCGATCGCGAACGCTTCTCGGCGCTCGAGAGCCTCGTCCGCGCCTATCGTTTCGACGAGATCGAGAACGTCGACTGGAACCCCGAGCCCATCGACGTCGGCGACATCAAGGTCGGAATTCTCGATCGCTTCTACGAGCTTGCCGCTCGGTGGCAGACTGCCCCGCGCCGCCGATTGGGACCGATCGCGGCGTCGAGCGTCCTGCCGCCCCCATAAGGCAGCGGGACTGCGGTGAGTTGAAGGGCATCGGAACGGTTCAGGAGGACGAACGCACCATGCTCCACGGGATCGACGACCTCGTCCTCGCGCTCCGCGAGCTCGGCGACGTGCTCCAGCCGGTACGCGTCGCCGCCGCCTTGCGCGGCGTGCGCATCGACGCGCGCACGCTGGAGCCGTTCATGACCTGGGCGCCCGGCCGGTACACCCGCAACTTGGTCGTGCGCGATGCGGCGTTCGAGCTGATCGCGATCTGTTGGGAGAAGGACGCGCGCTCGGCGATCCACGACCACGCGGACTCCGACTGCGCGTTCGTCGTACAGCGCGGCGCGATCAGCTGCGAGAACTACCGGGTCGCCTATCCCGACGGCTTCGACAAGGGCCCGCGCGATCTACGCCATACGACGACGCGCACACTGCGCGAAGGCGAGATCGACATGCGCAGCGGGCACCTCTCGGTCCACCGCGTCGGCGCGTGCGGCGGCCGCGCCGTCACGCTGCACGTCTACGCGAAGCCGATCGACGCCTGCACCGTCTTCGACGAAGACGGCAACACGCGCATCATGCCCTCGCGCTACGACACGGTTCCCGCCCTTCGAGTCACCCTGAGCCCGTCGAAGGGTCAGGATGACATGAGGGGAGTCACGTCAGCCTGACCCTTAGACAAACTCACCGCGTGTTGCACCTATCGTTGTCATCCCGAGCTTGTCGAAGGGCGGGAATGGAGACGTTAGCTGCCGCAGGCGTTGCAGGGTGGGTGCGTGCGGTCGTAGACCGGCTGCTTCAAGTACTCCGTGGGGTTGTAGGTCCAGAACTGCGAGACGTTCGGGTAGGTCTGGAGCACGACGTTCTGCAGCTTGCCGCCCACCGAGTCGACGCGGCGGATGTAGATGTTCTGCACCGGGCTGCCGCGGTCGTCGAGGTGGAGCGGACCGCGTGGAGCGTCGGTGACCCGCACCGCGCGCATCGCTTTGACGAACGCGACGGCGTCGGCGCTGTTACCCTTGACCGCCGCCAAGCCGCGATCGAGGTATTGCGCGCCGACGTACGTCCCTTCGGCGTAGTACGACGGCTCGTGCCCGTACGCTTTGGTGTACGCCGCGACGAACTTGTCGTTCGCCGGCGACTTCAGCGCGGCGGTGTACTGCAGCGCCGTGATCATCCCGGCGGCGTCAGGCGTCTCCTGAAGCGTACTCTCATCCGTCGTATTGCCCTGACAGATCAGCGGCATCTTCAGCCCGAACGCCTTGTACTGCTTGATGAAGTTGATCGCCGCGGCACCGGAGTAGCTGCACATCACCGCGTCGACGTCGCGCGGGATCGCCGAGAGGTACGGCGAGTAGTCCGAGGTCACCAGCGGCGTCCAGACCTCTTTGGTGATCTTGCCGCCGTCGCGCTGGAACGTGTCGATGAAGCCGCCCAGACTCTCCCAGCCGAAGCTGAAGTCGTACGCGACGGTCGCGACCTTGCGGTACTTGAGCGTCTTGTACGCGTAATCGGCCAGCACGTGCGTCGGCTGGCTGCTCGTCCACTCGGTCCGCACGATGTAGTCGCTCGGCGTGCGCTGCGTCAGATCGTCCGAGGAGACGATCGGATAGACGGCGGCGATCTTGTGCTGCTCGATGTACGGCACGAGCGCCGAGCCGACCGCCGCCGAGAGCGGCCCGAAGATGACGTCGACGTGGTCCTGCTCGACGAGCTTGCGGATCTGCGTCAGGCCGACCGACGGATTCCCTTGATCGTCGGCGACGTCGACGTCGACCTTCAGCCCGCCCATGGTGTTGTTGTGCTCTTTCAGGTAGAGCTCGAGCCCTTCTTGCATGTATTTTCCGGGCGCCGCGAAGACGCCGGTGACCGGATACAAGAAGCCGATCTTGAACGTCTTCGCTTGCGCGCCGGCGCCCCGTGTGTCGGCGCCGAGACTCGTGAGCGCGAAGCTCGCCGCGGCGAGCCAGGCCAAACGCCGTGCGTTCGTCATTTCGTGTACCCCTGATAGCTCGGTGAGTAGACCGGCTGCTTGAGATAGTCGGCCGGTTTCCAGGTCCAGAACTGCGAGACGTGCGGGTAGGTCTTGGTGACCACGTTCCACGTCTTGGCGTACTTCGCCGCATCGCCGGTGGTCGCGACGACCTTGCGCACGTACACGTTTTCGATCGGAGCGCCGTATTGGTCGAGAACCATCGGTCCCAGCGGCGAGTCCTGCAGCTTGATGTCGCGCACCGCGCGCAGAAACGTTCCGGCGTCCGCGGTGTTGCCGTGTACGGACTCGATCGCCTGCGCGATCCACCCCGCGGCGGTGTAGAACGAGGTCGCCATATAGGACGGCAGCACGCCTTCCGCCTTGCCGTACTTGTCGATGAACGCGCGCGTCGCCGGCGCGTCACGTCCTTCGGCGAAGTGGCCGAAGCTGGTGATCCCCTCGACGATCTCGGGCGCGATCGAGCGGATGTTGGACTGATCGGTCGTCGTCTCGTTCGCGATCAGCGGAATCTTGTTCTTGAGACCGAGCTGGCTCCACTGCTGGAGGAAGTGCACGGCGTCCGCGCCGACCATCTCGACGAAGAGCGCATCCGGCGCGGATGCTTGGACCTTCGAGATGTACGGGGTGTAGTCCGCGGTTCCGAGCGGCGCCCAGATCTGGTCGACGATCTTGCCGCCTTTCAACGTGAACGTGTGCGCGAACCCGCCGGCGTTCTCGTAGCCGAAGGCGTAGCTGTTCGCGAGCGTCACGACCTTGCGGTAGCCCTGCTCGTACGCCCATTCGCCGGCCACGTGCGTCGTCAGGCTGGAGGTCCAGCCTGCGACCTTGATCACGAACGCGCTCGCTTGGCGCTGTGAGAGATCGTCGGCCGAGACGGTCGGCAGAAACAGCGGGATGCGATGCTGGACGGTATACGGCGCGACCGCGAGCCCCTCGTTGGCCAGGTACGGCCCGACGACGATCTGCGCGCCGTCCTGCTCGACGGCGTGGCGCGCCTGGTCGAGCGCGTGCGCCGCGTTCGACGCGGTGTCGTAGACCGTCGTCTGCACCGTTCGGCCCGCGACCTTTCCGCCGCGCTCCTTCCAGTACAGCTCCCAGCCGGCGACCATGTCGTGACCGGCGGCGGCGGCCGACCCGGAGGTCGGCGCGAGCAGCGCGACCTTGATCGGACCGGCGTCGGCCGAGGGCGCCGGGCGCGGGACGCCGGTACAGAGTATCGCGAACAGGGCGACGAGCGCCGCGGTCTTCGCGCTGATGGAGATCCTCATCGATCGTCCCTCCGGGTGTGGTGCGAGTTAGATTCCGAGGTACTTGGTACGAACCTCGTCGTCGGTGCGAATCGTCTGCGGGTCGCCGTGGAAGACGACCCGCCCTTTGCTGATGATGTACGCCGTGTCGGCGACCGCGAGCGCCAGCGGCAGGTTCTGCTCGACGAGCACGATCGCGAGCCCGGTCTCCTTGAGCGCGCACATCGTGCGCTCGAGCTCGCGCACGATCAGCGGCGCTAGCCCCTCCGACGGTTCGTCCATGAGCAGCAGCACAGGGTTCGACATCAGGGCGCGCCCGATCGCGACCATCTGCTGCTCGCCACCGCTGAGCTGCCCGCCGTAGTTCGCAACACGATCGCGCAGCCGCGGGAACATCGTGTACACGGTCTCCAGCGTCCAGCGCCCGGCCCGTCCCGGCAGACCGCCGAGCCGCAAGTTCTCCTCGACGGTGAGCGACGGGAAGACGCGCCGCCCTTGCGGCACCAGACCGACGCCGCGCCGCGCGATCGTGTGCGACGGAAGCCGTTCGATCGACTCGCCGGAGAACCTGATGCCGCCCGTGCGCGGCGGCGTGAAGCCGATCACCGAGCGGATCAGCGTCGTCTTCCCGACGCCGTTGCGGCCGAGCAGCGCGGTGACGCGCCCACTCTCGGCCTGCAGCGAGACGCCCTGCAAGATGTGGCTGTGCTCGTAGTAGGTGTGGATGTCGTCGACCTCGAGCAGGCTCACACCTTGCCGCCCAGATAGATCTCTTGCACGTTCGCGTCGGCGCGGATCGCTTCGACCGGTCCGTCGGCGACGACGCGGCCGTAATGCAGCACCGTCAGCCGCTCGACGACGTCGAAGACGACCCCCATGTCGTGTTCGATCAGCACCATCGTCAGGCCGGCATGCTCGCGCTTGAGCATCTCGGTCACCAGCGACGCGTCGCTCGGCGCGAGACCGGCCGTCGGCTCGTCGAGGAGCAGCAGCTTGGGGCGTTGCGCGAGCGCGAGCAGGATCTCGATCTGCCGCTTCTCGCCGTAGCCGAGCGCATCGACCAGCGCGTCGGCCCGGGGCCCCAGCCCGACTCGCTCGAGCAGCGCGCGCGCCTCGTGGTCGCGCGCGCGGTAGCGGCTGCGCGGAACCAGCATCGTGAAGCGCTCGGCGCTGTGCGCCTGCAGTGCGAGGACGAGGTTCTCGATCACCGTCAAGCGCGGGAAGAGCGTGGTCGTCTGAAACGTGCGCGCCATTCCGCGCCGCGCGCGCGTGTGGGCGCTCACCCGCGTCACGTCGTTGCCGAGAAAGCGCACCGAGCCGCGGCTGAGCGGCAGCTCGCCGGCGATGATGTTGAACAGCGTCGACTTGCCGGCCCCGTTGGGTCCGATGATCCCGCAGCGCTCGCCGGTCCGGATCGTGATCGAGACGTCATCCAACACGCTCAGGCTCCCGAAGCGCTTCGAGACGCCGTCGAGCCGGAGGCAAACCTTGTCATCCTGAGCCTGTCGAAGGGCCATGTCATCCTGAGCCTGTCGAAGGGTCACGACTCCTCCGCCGTGACCGGCGTGCGCCGGCCGAGCAGCCGGTTCCACAGCCGCGGCACCAGCACGACGAGCCCGCCCGGCGCGTACATCACGACGGCGAAGTAGATGACGCCGAGCACCATCTCCCAGCGCTGCGTCACCGCGCTGAGCTCGTTGCTCAAGAACACGACGACGAGCGCGCCGAAGACCTGCCCGTACAGCGTCCCGATCCCGCCCAGGATCACGATGATCAGAATCTGGGTCGACTGGTCGAGCGAGAGCGCGACCGGTCCGACGAATTGGTTGTACCACGCGAACAGCACGCCCGCGACCCCGGCGAAACCGCCGGAGATCGTCATCGCGAGATAGCGGTAGAGCCACACGTTGTAGCCCAGCGCGCGCATCCGGCGCGGCGTCTCGCGCACCCCTTTGAGAACCAGCCCGAACGGCGAGCGCACGAGAACCAGCAGCAAGACCAGGCAGATCGCGAACGACAGCAGGCAGACGTAGTAGTAGCCGGTGTTCTCCGAGACGTCGAACGGGCCGACGTGCGGGCGCACGATCCCGGTGATCCCGTTGTCGCCGCCGCTGACCGAGACCCACTGGTAGGCCAGCCCCCACACGATCTCGTTGAGCGCGATCGTGATGATGATGAACCCGACCCCTTCGCTGCGCAGCGCGACGAGGCCGAAGATCGCCGCGGTCACCATCGCGCAGACGATCCCGAGCGCCATCACCGGCACGAACGCGGTCACGTGGAAGCGTGTCGCGCCGATCGCGACCGCGTAGGCGCCGACGCCGAAGAGCGCGGCTTGGCTGAAGTTCACCAGCCCGGTGAAGCCGACCAGCAGGTCGAGACTCATCGCGACGATCGCGAAGATCCACGTCTGCGTGAGCAGCGAGACGTAGAACGTCGGGACGCCCAGCCGCGGCAGCAGCAGCGCGACGACGAACCCCGCCGCCGCCGCGACGATCCAGCGCCGGCCGACGCTCACAGTTTCCTTCCGAACAGGCCCTGCGGTCGAAACGCCATGATCAGCGCAACCGGGACGAAGATCGTGAAGTAGGACAGCTCGGGGAACATCGCTTTGCCGAAGGCGTTGACCAGCCCGATCAGCAGGCTGCCGACCAGCGCGCCGGTGAGGCTGCCCATCCCGCCGACGATCACCACCGCGAACGCGAGCGGGGTGATCTCGCCGTCGAGGCCCGGATACGCGCTCGTGATGGGTCCACCCAGCAGGCCGCCCAGACCCGCGATGAACGCGCCGGCGGCGAACACCACGAAGAACGCGCGGTTGACGTCGACGCCGAGTCCGCGCGCCATCTCCTCGTCGTCGACACTCGCCCGGATCATCACGCCGAGCATCGTGCGCTGCAACGCGAAGAACAGCACCGCGGCGATGGTGAAGCTGATGGCGATGACCGCCAGCCAGTACTCGGGGAAGACCAGCGTCCCGATGTGGATCGATCCGGCGAGGCCCGGCGGCGGCGCGATTGACCGCGGATCGCCGCCCCACACCGCGAGCACGCCGTCGTCGAGGATCAGCGCGAATCCGAGCGTCAGCAGCAGCGAGGTGAGGTGATCGGCATGGTACCGGTGGAGGAACGCGCTGTACACCGCCAGGCCCAGCACCATCGTCACGGCGCCGCCCGCGACGCTCGCGAGCCAGAAGTTCGTCCCGTGCGCGACCAGGGTCAGCCCGACGTACGCGCCGAGCAGATAGAACGCCGTCTGCGCCAGATTGATGATGCGCATCAGTCCGAAGATCAGCGTCAGGCCGGACGCGATCAAGAACAGCAGGCTCCCGTAGGCGAGTCCGCCGAGCGCGTTCTGGACGTAGAACTGGAGGCCCATCGTGCTTTTCCTTGCCGGCGCTACGGGTCCGGTGCGAGTCCCGCCATCGCCTTCAATACCGAAGCGATCGCGGCCGTATCCTGTTTTCCGCGGCCTTCGGCCAGCGCCGCCGCATAGAACTCGGCGCTCGCCGAGAAGAGCGGCGTCGGAGCGCCGACCTCCCGCGCGAACGCGGCGATGATCTCGATGTCCTTCTGGTAGACGTCGAGCTTCATCGTCGGTTCGTCGTAGCTGCCCGCCGCCATCATCGGACCACGGACGGCGAGCATCCGCGACGCTCCGGCACCTTCGCCGACGACCTCGATCATCATCGCTGGGTCGATTCCGGCCTTGAGCGCGAGGACCACGGCTTCGGCGGTCGAGAGGTTGTGGATCGTTACCAGCAGGTTCGCGATGTATTTGAGCTTCGAGCCGGCACCGAACTCGCCGACGTAGCGCACGACTCGCGCGATGCTCGCGAGAACGCCGCTTGCGACCTCGTATGCGGCAGCGTCGCCGCTGGCGTAGATCGCGAGGTCTTTCAGGCGCGCTTGCGAGCCGGTTCCGCTGACCGGCGCGTCGAGCACGGCCGCGCCGCGTGCGGCCATCGCTTCGCGGCAGCGTTCTTTGAGTGCCAGCGGCAGCGTGCTGGCCTCGAGGACGACGAGGCCGGCGTGCGCGCCGGCGGCGAGGCCGTCATCACCGAAGAATGCCGCCTTGACCGCGGCCACGCTCGGCAGGGCGGTGATCACGACGCCGGCGTCGGCCGCGACGCCGCGCGGATCGGGGGCACACGTTCCGCCGCGCTCTTCGAAGCGGCGCATCGCACCGGCGTCGACATCGAAACCGCAGGTCGGGAACCCGGCGTCGATCAGGTGACCGGCGTACGCGGATCCCATGATCCCGAGGCCGACGACACCGACGCGCTGTACCACGCGCTACGCGACCGAGGAGCTCGGCGGCGCGGCGGCGCCCGCCGCGAGCGCCGCGTTCACGCGCGGCATCACCTCGGTCGCCATCAGCTCCATCGAGCGCCTCGCGAGCGCCGGATCGACCCAATCGTGCCCGGCGTAGAGCAGCGTCCCGAAGTCGCCGATTTTCTCGCGGAACGCGAGCAGCTGCTCGACGACGGAGTCGACCGTCCCGCAGATCACCAGCGAGTCGAGCACGTAGTCGAGCGTGATCGCCGCGTTCGGCAGCGAGGGATCCGCCTTGAACAGCTCGGGCCGGCCGTTCTTGATGAGCTTCGTCATCAGCGAGTGGAAGTAGTAGGCGTACGGACCGTCGTGGCCTTTGGCGTAGCGCCGCGCCGTCGGCTCGTCGTCGGCGACGAAGACGCTCTTCGCGACGCGCCAGTCGGCCGGATGTGCCGGCCGCCCGCCGGCGGCGCAGCCCTCCGCGTACTTCGGCCAGTGCGAGGCGACCCAGTTCGGCTGGAGGAAGTTCGCCGAGATCGGCGTCCAGCCGCGCTGCGCCGCCGACACGACGCCTTTGGAAAACGGCGCCACCGCGGTCACGACGATCGGCGGATGCGGGCGCTGGTACGGTTTGACGATGCTGCCCTGACCGCTCTCCCGGTTCATCGTGCGCCGGGTGGAGATCGTCCAGTAGTCGCCGTGCAAATCGTAGGGCGCCTCGCCGGCCCAGATCGCCAGCACTTGGTCGATCGCTTCGACGAACATCGCGGTGCGGTCGCGGTCGAGATTCCCGAACGCCTCCGCATCCGAGAGCAAGCCGCCCGGACTGATCCCGAACAGGAAGCGTCCCTCGAGCAGGTGGTCGATCATCGCGACCTGCGCCGCGACCTGCGCCGGATGGTTGTTCGGCAAATTGACCGTACCGCTGCCCAGCACGATCTTCTCCGTCCGGTCGATCAGCGAGGCGATGAACGTCAGGCACGACGTGACCGGCTCCGCGGTGTCGGTCACGTGCTCGCCGACGAACGCCTCGACGTAGCCGAGCCGGTCCGCCAGGACGATCGCCTCGCGATCCTCCTTGAGGACCTCGGTATAGTTCCGCGACGGAGGGTGAAGGGGCATCGTGAAGTAGCCAAGCCGCATCGCCGATCCTCCGCCGCCTATCTATCGCCCGATCACCCGCATTTCCCTTGCCGACAGGACGGGGTTTGCGTATCGCGATATCACCCCGGATGCCAGTGAAGCGGCCGCCGCGAACGCGGCTCTCCGCCGACGAGCGCGAGCGACACATCGCGCGCGGTGCGGTGGCCTTCTTCTGCGAGGCCGGATTCGGCGGTCAGACGCGCGAGCTCGCCAAGCGGCTCGGGATCACGCAGCCGCTGCTCTACCGCTACTTTCCGAACAAAGAGGCGCTGATCGACCGCGTCTACCGCGAGGTGTACCTCAACCGCTGGGACCCGCGCTGGGAAGAGGTGCTCGACGACCATTCGCGACCGGCGCGCGAGCGCATCATCGCCTTCTACCGCGAGTACGCGAAGGCGGTGCTGAGCTACGAGTGGATCCGCATCTTCATGTTCTCGGGGCTGCGCGGCATGAACCTCAACAGCCGCTATCTCACGCTGGTGCGCGACCGTATCTATACGCGCGTCATCCGCGAGCTGCGGCGCGAGCACGGTCTGCCCTCGCCCGCGGAGGTGCCGATCGGCGAGATGGAGTTCGAGCTGGTATGGGCGCTGCACGCCAGCATCTTCTACATCGGGATCCGCAAGTGGATCTACGGGCTCGAGATCCCCGAGAACGTCGACGAGGTCGTCGAGAACCTGGCGACCGCGTTCCTCGACGGGGTCCCGGCGGTCATGGCAAGGGCGCTGACGCCCGCGGCGAAGGCTCCTCGGCGAGCGCCGCGCCGGCGCGGCTGAGAAACGAGCGCGCGTTTCCGCCCAGGATCGCAGCGCGCCCGGCGTCGTCGAGCCCCGGGATCGCCGCGACGGTCCCGCGCGGGTCGTCGATCCCCATGTCGAACGGCCGGTCCGTGCCGACCACGACGCTCGCCGCGCCGACGCGCCCGACCAGGTATGCCAGCAGGGCGTCGTCGTGCGTGACGATGTCGAAGTACAACCGGGAGAGGTACGCGCTCGGAGGTTTGGGGATCGTCTTCGTCTCGGGCCGCACGCGGTAGCCGTGATCGAGGCGGCCCGCGATCGCTGCCAGCGTCCCGCCGCCGTGCGCGAGGATCATGTTCAGCTGCGGAAAGCGCTCGAATACGCCCGCGTAGATCAGCCGCGCAACGATCAGCCCGGTCTCGGACGGGTTGCCCCACAGGTTGCCGAGGTAGTACAGGGCGGTGCGCTCGCCGCCGAGCTCGTGGTGCGGGTGCATGAAGACCGGAACGTCGAGCTCGCAGCAGGCCGCCCAGAACGCGTCGAGCGCAGGATCGTCGAGCGGTGCGCCGGCGACGCTGGAGCCGATCTCGACACCCCAGTGGCCCAGCTCCAGGACGGCGCGGCGCAGCTCGGCGACCGCCGCCGGCGGCGACTGGAGCGGCACGGTGCCGAACGCGGCGAAGCGGTGCGGCGCCCGCGCGACCGCCGCGGCGAGCGCGTCGTTGCCGGCGCGGCAGATCGCGGCGCCCAGCTCGGGCCCGGCGCCGTAAGCGAAGTAGAACGGCGGCAGGCAGACGATCTGGCGATCGATCCCCTGCTGCTCGGCGAGCGCGGTGCGCGCGTCGAGATCGTAGAGCAGCGGGAAGTACGGGAGGCGCGTCTGCTGCGCGGCGTAGCCGCAGACCGAGCGGTCGAGGTGGATGACCCCGGCGTCCTTGCGAGCGTCGATCAGCCCGTGCCGCCGCAGCGTCTCGATGAAGTCGTCCGGCAGGAAGTGCGCGTGGCAGTCGATGCAGATCGGCATGGTCGCTCCTTCGTCCGCGCGAGCGGTCCTTGACACGGGGTCCCGCGAGGGTGTTTTATCGATAGATAAATAGCCCTCTCCGGGAGATTTGGGTACGGCACACGAGCCCGCTACCGCGTCGTTCGACGCGCGAGACCTGCGCAACGCGCTCGGCACCTTCGCGACGGGGGTGGCGATCATCACCACGCGCGACCCGCAAGGCCGCCTGTATGGCCTGACCGGAAACTCGTTCAGCTCCGTCTCGCTGGACCCGCCGCTGGTGCTGTGGAGCCTCTCGTGCGCGGCGCCGAGCCTGCCGGCGTTTCGCGAGGCGACGCACTTCGGGGTGAACGTCCTCGCCATGGAGCAACACGAGCTCGCCGTCCGCTTCGCGCGCCCGCACAGCGACAAGTTCGAGGGTGTGCAGTACACGCTGGGCGCATACGGGGTCCCGCTGGTCGAGGGAGCCCCGGCGCACTTCGAATGCCGTATCGTGGACCGCTACTACGGCGGCGACCACGAGATTTTTCTCGGCCAGGTCGAGCGCTTCTCCTACATCCGCAAGCCGACGTTGCTGTTCTGCCACGGCTCCTATCACCGCGCACACCCGCTCGACGACGACGACGCCAAACCATCTCGCGCGCGCAACCCTACCGGCTAGCCGGCGCCGGATGGAAACTTGGCAAACCCCAAATAGAACGCGATCGCCATCATGATCGATCCGACCACCTTCGACCCAATCGAGTTCAATGGGCTCGGCAGCGGCAGATCAATGGCCAATGCGCTCAGCAGCGCTCCAACGAAAAACAGCGTCAACACCACCCAGATGAGAGCCGGCTTCGGGCGGATGCGAAGATACAGCTCCGCCGTGGCTAGTGCCGGAAAACCCGCCACCCCGTCCTTTTCTCGGATTGCCAATCGCGTGAACTCCTCAGACATCTGCTTCTTTGCGATCAGCTGAATGCTCTCGATCTTGCCTTCAAACTGCTGCGGATATACATCGATCGACGATCGCCCGATGGTCGCCACGTAGCTGCGATCAGTTGAAATCTCTAAGACCCGTTTGCCCTCCTCGCGCGAGTGACCGTGGCCGCCGCCGAAATAGAAGTGAACGAAGAGATCCGCGCTGTCTCCAGATTGCAGATCGTAGATTGTTTTGGAACCGTACTCAGTAAGGCGCTTGTCGGTTTTTTCCGCACGACCGCTCAGCACGGAGATTTGATAGAACAGCTTGTCTTTGAGCTGAGAGCTAGGAGCGATCATGTCGATGACGCTCTTCCAGTCGTCGCGATGATAACGCACGGCGACTTCTGCAGCTTTATCGATATTGAAATCGAGATCGTTATCCGCGATGCTGAAGACGAACTTCCCATCGCTTCGCCAAGAGGCGGGGTCGGCGAACTGCATCGTTTTCCCCGGACGTGCCGTGGCCACCGGCGCGTCTCTTTTCTGGCAAAGGACCCGACTCCACTTTTTCCCCGTATCGATCGTGACGCCAGGGTCTCTGTATGCCGTCTGAATTCCGTCCTCGTAGTACGGGAATAGGCCGAGCCGCAGGTCTACGAGCAGCTTTCCCGCGATGATGCGACTTTTTACGATTCTCGCCAATCTGAGCGGGTAAAACTGCGCTTCTGGTACGCCGTTGTTATCCTTGTACGCGACGAGAACCACGACGGCCAACTGGCCAGACAGATCCGTGGCACTGTGCGCGAACGGTTCGGCAACTCGATCCAAACCGTACGGCACGTCCGGCAGCACGTATTCATTTGGATAACAGAGCACCTGAAGGATGAACTGCTTGTACATCTCGCGCCCAGCAGAGGTGATGAGTACGATCATTCGCCTGAACCCCCGTCAGCAAAAAAGACTTCCACAACCGTCGGTACGGGCTTTGCGCCAATCCGGCTCAGTCTCAACCGGCAGTGGCCATCGATGAGCCGGTGTCCGATGTAACGGACATCGACGAGGGGAGCGAAGAGGAGGCACTTGCCGAGGAAGGCCACCCAGTCACGCTCGCCGAGGACGTTCAGTCCGTAATAATGATAGGAGTTACCGGAGTTTAGAAAAGCTCCGCTTCTCTCACCGATCGCACGAGCCACGTCCGTGACCGCCCGCAAGTTGTCGTCCGAAGGCTCACATCGGAAGTCGATCATCGGGAGATGGCCGATAGAACCGTCGGATAGCGTGACCTTGGAGCTCGCGCTGAGCGCATAGGCACTCCCGAGGTCATCAACAATTTCCTCGAGCCCCTCCACGCTCAGCTCGCGTCTCGGGATAGTCCACGTCGTGGCGCCCGTATTGTCGTGGAGCAAAGCCTCTCGCGCAAGGCCTTCGACTCCACGCGTCTGTAGATAGTAGCTCGCGAGGATCGCCCACAGCGGCGCTTTGCTCTTCCGGATGACCGCCAGCAGTGATTCAATTTCAGACTCGCGATGCAACTCGTCGTTCTTCGAAAGCCGTACCTCGAAGCTCGGCGCAACCGGGTATGAAACAAAGTCGATGCTCTCGATTTCCTTCTTCGACCGCACGAGCCCTACAACGAAATCAACCGCCGGCATTCCGACGCTGACGTTAGTCATCGGGCGGTCCGTTTCTCGGCTTGAATACGTCGAACGCCGTAAGACATGATGCGCTTTTACTGCGCTGGGGCAGCAGTTTCGGCGACATGCGAGCGGAATCTATGTCGCCGAGAGTGACGTCGGTTACGCGTGCAACTATCATACCCGCTGCCGCAATCATGCTTGTCTGCTCGGCTATCGGGTGTATCACAGACGGTACGCAGATTCGACGGCC
Organism: Vulcanimicrobiota bacterium; assembly: GCA_003168375.1. Classification (GTDB taxonomy): domain Bacteria; phylum Vulcanimicrobiota; class Vulcanimicrobiia; order Vulcanimicrobiales; family Vulcanimicrobiaceae; genus Vulcanimicrobium; species Vulcanimicrobium winogradskyi. The sequence goes on along the minus strand of PMSI01000007.1, from coordinate 197,924 downwards.
GTCGGAGAGTTCGAATTCTGCGGTCTCACTCGCCGCATCACCCTGTCGAAAAGCCCAAGCCCATTCATGGCTCGGAGTAGTAAAGACCAGTCGGCCGCCAGGCGCTAAGACGCGACAGGCTTCGCTCCAGAAGGCGGCTTCATTGTACGGATCGCCAAGTGACGCAACGAGAAGTTCGACGCTGTCCGAGGGCACGGGCAAGCGCGATGCGTCGGCGACGGCGAGCCGAGCTCGCCGACTCCTCCATTTTGCGGAATAGGCGAGCATCGAAGCCGACGAATCCGTTATAAGGAGATTATCCATTCGGGCGCGAGGCGCGTCGACGAGGGAAGCCAAGACTGAGTCTCCGGCTCCAACCTCGCACAGCGGCCCGCGAGGCGCCGGCTGCCGCAAGAAACAATCTCGGAGCACCTTCGCACTCGCTTCGCGGAAGTTCGCGCAGGTTGGGTGACGCGTCGGATCATAGTATTCCGATGCCAGGTCGTCGTACCCACCCCGGACTGAGACGCTCATATCAAAGCACGGTATCACGTACACAGGACCCAATGTAGTCGCGGAGATCGAGTGTGGTTTCGTAGCCGTGGACGGGGCGCCTCCCCGCCTCGAATAGCGGCGGATGACAATTGGCTTTGGGGCTCGACGACGGACTCGCCTGCTGTACGCCTGCCACGGCTCCTATCACCGCGCACACCCGCTCGGCGACGGCACCTCGGCGTAGCCGCCCGCCCCTACTTCACTGGGCAGGTGCCAAGCTTCGCGTTCGCGGGCTTGGCGCGCGGCACCGCAGCGAGCTTCACCTTCGCGAACGAGGGGCTCGCGGTTGGTGGAAACGGCTTCGCACCGCTCGGGTAGCAGTTCGAGGCCAACAGAAACGCCATCACGCCGGCGTACTGCTTCGGCGTGAGCGAACCGGGATTCGAGAACGGCATGTTCTCGAAGACGGTCGTCCGCAGATCGCTCAGCGACCACGAGTTGCGCTGCGCCGTCGCCACGAAGTCCGCGCCTGCCACGCTCGGCCCCGCCGTGCCCTGCAAGTCCGCACCATGACATTGCAGGCAATAGCGGCGGTAGACGGCGGCCCCGGCCCGCGCCTGTGCGACCGTGTACGAGATCTGCGACGGCGACGCGACGACGCTGCGCGTGCGCTGCAGGCGTGATGCCGAGCGACACAACGCCGCAGCGTCGCGCGCCGCGTGGGTGTACAGCACGACCATGTCGCCCTGCACGACGACCCGCGCAACGCTCAGATCATCCGGAATCCCGGCCGACGCCGCGCTGCGCGGCAAGGCAACGTACGCCAGCCGCCCGGCGACGACGCCGTACGCCGGCGCGCGCACCGGCGCGGCGCAGCCCGAGGCGCTGAGCGCCCCGAGCGGAACGCCGAGCGACGTATTTGCCAGCGCGCCGCTGAGGCCGCCCAGCACGCCGCTCTGGGACGGCCGGCCGACGACCAGCGCCAGGCTCGCAAGGGCGCGCGTCAGGTCGGCCTGATACTCTTCCATCTCCTTCTGGGCTAGCGCGCTTTGCAGGTCCTCGGCGGCGGCGAGCACGTTCGCTTTCGCGCCCTGCACGGCGGGCGTCCACAGCGAGGTTCCGGCCTTGTCGAGCATCAGATCGAGATGGCCCAGGGTTCCGACGCCGTCGCCGGGGTCGCCGAACGACTTCGCATAGCCGTCGTCGCGCCGGCCCACCAGCGCGTTCATCGCGCGGTGGGCGGCACGCAGGTACGCGCCATGTCCGACGGCATAGCCGTCTTCGATGCGCACGATCTCCGCGACCGCGGCGCGAACGTCGGCCAGCGCGGCCAGCGCGCTCGCGTGATCGTCGACCGGCGATCGCGCCGGCGCCGCCCCGCTCAGGGTGAGGACGGCGGCAAGGCCCAGCGCGATCGTGCGCATCGAGTCCCTCCTACGGCAGCGTGAAGGCGGTGATCGTCGCCGACGTCGGGTGTTTGTAGCTCCCCTCGAGCGTCGGCGCTCCCTTATTGAGGCGAGGATCGGCGAAATTGACACCCGCCGGTCCGGCCGCGACGACCACGTACCGCTTGCCGTCGATGACGTACGATCCGGGCGGTGCCTGGATCGTCATCCCGGTCGCGTAGTGCCAGAGCACGTTTCCGGTCTTCGCGTCGTAGGCGGTGAAGTCGCCGTTCACGCCGCCGGTGAACACCAGGCCGGGCGACATCGAGAGCGCGCCGCCGATCTGCGGAAACGCCAGGTGCTTGCGCCACATGAACTTCCCGGTGCCGATGTCGACCGCGTTCACGTAACCGGTACTCGGTCCGTAGAGCGCCGGGAACGAACCGCCGAGATAGAACTGACCGGCGACGTAGGTCGCGGTTCCCTGCGACTTCCAGATCCCGCACTGGTCGACGCTCGGAACGTAGAACGCGTTCGTCTCCGGCATGTAGCTGCCGCCGTTGAACTCGACGCCGCCGTTCGTGTTCGGGCACGCGATGTTGCCCTTGCGGTTCGGCTCGGTGTTCTGTCCCTTTTGCGTGCTCACCGCCAGGCGATAGACCAGCGCCCCGGTGCCCGCGTCGAGCACCCAGAAGTTACCGCCCTTGTCGCCCGCGGCGACCAGGTTCCGCGGCGCACCGTTCACGGTGCCCGTGAAGAGGACCGGCGGCATCGCCGGATCCCAATCGTGGGTGTCGTGCGGGATGAACTGACGGTACCACTTGAGCGCCGGCTTGGACCCGCCGATGTCGAGCGCGACCATCGCGTTGGTGTAGAGGTTCGCGCCTTTGCGGATCGTGCCGAGGAAGTCCGGCTGCGGGTTCCCGGTATCGGCGTACAGCGTGTTCGTCGCCGGGTCGATCGCGATGCCGCTCCAAATCGCGCCGCCGCCCCGTTTCCACGAATCGCCGCTCCAGCTGTCGTGGCCCGCTTCACCGGGGCCCGGGATCGTGTTCCAATCCCAAAGCCGCTTGCCCGTTGCCGCGTCGAACGCACTGATGTACCCGATCCCACCCCAGTCGCCGTTCGAAGCGCCCAGCAGCACCATGTTCTTGTACACGACCGGTTGCATCGTATAGAACGTGTTGGTCAGATCGTGTGCGGCGACGACGTTCCACACGGGCTTGCCGCTCGTCGCGTCGAGCGCGATGAGGTGTCCGTCGAGCGTCCCTTCGTAGACTTTGCCGTCGCTCAGTGCGACGCCGCGATTGGCGGAGAACGCGATGACGTGCGGCTTGTAGGGGAAATGCCATTTCACGGCGCCGGTCTTTGCGTCCAGCGCGTAGACGTCGTTGTGCGATGAGGTCACGTACATCGTGCCGTTCCACACGATCGGGGACGTCTCCAACGGACCGCGCGCATCGACGTTGGCGCTCCACGCCTTCTTGAGGGTTCCGACGTTGGCCGGGGTGATCTCCGTCTCGGAGAGGTAGCGGTTTCCGCTGTAGTTGCGGGCCGGCAACAGCCAGCTCGCGGCGTCCTTATCCGCGTTGACATACGAGTCCGACGTCGGCCACGCTCCCTGCGCGCCGACCTGCGGCGAGCCTCCAACGAGCACGGCGGCGACGAGGCCGGTTAGAACGATGAGACCAAGCGCGATTCGCGACATGATGCCCTCCTCTCGTGGATGGGAAGAACCCGTTATTCGGACTGAGCGCCCGCCCCTTCGGAGCGTACGATCGGCAGCACGACGAACGCCGCCCGCTCCGCGCCGCCGTGCAGCGCGTACGTACTCCCGAAGACGTCGGGCGGTCGGTCGCGAGGATCGTCGTGCAAGAACGGCCCGCTGCCGGTCATCTCGTTCTTGAAGTTCGAGAGCCGTCCGCCGCTCGGGCCGGGATAGACATAGTCGGTGCCGCGCACCGTGAGCGCGAGGCGGTAGCCGGCCGGCAGGACGATCGATGTCGGCCACAGCTCGACGTCGAGCTGCACCGGCTCGCCCGGCACGAGCGGCTCGCGGGCGGAGTGCGTGTGATACGGACGGTAGTCGGTCGTCAAGGCGGGGTCGAGCGCGCGGTGTGAGGCGCGTAGCCAGCCCTGGGCGAGCGGCGTATGCGGATCGATCGCCCCTTGAAAGACGACTTCCTCGCCGTCCGGTGCGAACGCGCGCAGGACGACGAACGCGTCGGCATCGTTCGTCGACGACGAGACGAACAATCGGGCTGCGAGCGGGCCGGTGAGCTCCGTCTCTGCCTCGAGCGGCTCGCCGGTGAACGTGATGCCGTCGCCGAGCGCGTCGTATTCGATCCGCGCCGGCCCCGGCGGTGCATCGGGGCGCAGCGTGCGGCGTTCGAGATCGAGGTACAGCTTCGTCCAGTGCGTGCGCGGGATCGGCCACGCGTCCTCGTGGCGCTCGACGAACCGGTCGATATGGCGCACCTGCAGCCGCACGCGAGGCCAGTCGCGCAGCGTGTCCTCGCCCTTGAGATAGTGGGCGAAGAACTGCTTCTGCAGCCGCACGCCGTAGCCGGTGTAGAACTCGGTCCAGTGCTCGATGCCGTGCGCTTCGAGCCAGCGGTCGGGCGATGCGGCGCGCACGAAGGCTTCGAAGTTTCCGCGCGGATGCAGCCCCTGTCCACCCCAGTTCGCCGCCGTCAGGAACGGCACCGTGACGCGCTCCCATACCGGCGAACGCGAGCGATGGTACTCATCGTCGAGCGGATGCGCGAGGATGTCGGCGCCGAAGTCCGTCCGGTTGCGCTCCAGCTCGTCCTCCCCAAGCGTCTCGGGACCGCAGGCGAGCTCGCCGGTGACGCGGCTGCGCGGACCCCGCTCGCCGAGTCCGTGCTGGACGCTCTTCACCTGCATGTCGTACCAGTTCTGCGCGAACGTGCAGAGGATGCCGCCGTGATGCGTGAGGTCGCGGTAGAAGTCGGCGGCCCCTTCCCACGCGCACATCGCGGCGAGGTGCGGCGGCTGCAGCGACGCGACCCACCACTGATTCATCGCGTAGTAGGAGATGCCGTTGAGGCCGACTTTGCCGCTGCTCCACGGCTGCGTCCCGGCCCACTCGATGCACTGCGCGAGATCCTGCGTCTCGCGCGGCGACCACGGGTCGAGGAATCCCGGCGAGCGGCCTGCGCCGCGCGAGTCGACGCGCACGCAGACGTAGCCGTCGGGGACCCACTTCTCGGGATCGACGACCTCCCAGTTCTGATAGCGATTCGTCGAGCCGGCCGTGACGTCTGGGTGCTTCTCGGCCATGCGATTCCACGCGCTCGGATAGCCTTCTTGAAAGGCGAGACCCTTGGCGTACGGTCCGTAGCTGAGGATGACGGGATAGCGGAGCTCACCCGGCGGACGGAACACGTCGGCGCGGAGCACGACGCCGTCGTCCATCGGGATCGGAACGTCCCAGTCGATGCTCGTGGGAGGTTCCCGGTGCTCGGCTTCCATACTGTGCGGAGTACGCGGAGATCGCCCGAACTCCCCACCGCGTTTGCCGAGGTCCCGCACGATGACGACGCTCGACGGAATCGCAGTTTACGGCCATTTCATCGGCGGTCGCGAACGCGCGAGCGCGGACGGACGTACGTTCGAGGTGCGGAATCCCGCGAACGGTGCGCTCGTCGCGCGCGTGGCGGAGGGCGGCGCCGCGGAGATCGGGCTCGCCATCGAGGCGGCCGGCGCGGCGTTCGCCGACGGGCGCTGGTCGCGGCTCGCGGTCAGCGAACGGCACCGGATCCTGAGCCGCTTCGCCGATGCGATCGAAGCAGCGCTGCCGGAGCTCGCGACGCTGGAGTCGACGTGCGTCGGACGCCCGCTGCGCGAGATGCGCGCGCAGCTCGGGCGCATCCCGGAGTTCTACCGCTACTTCGCCGCCGTTGCGCGCACCGCCGAAGACGCCGTGACGCCGTTCGAAGGGCCGTATCTCAACTACGTGCGCCGCGTCCCGCTCGGCGTGGTGGGCCAGCTCACGCCGTGGAATCATCCGCTGCTGATCCTGACGAAGAAGCTCGCACCGGCGCTCGCGGCCGGCAACACGGTCGTCGTCAAGCCGTCCGAGTTCACGCCGCTCACGACCCTCGTTCTCGCGCAGATCGCGCGCGATGCCGGGCTCCCGGACGGCGTCTTCAACGTCGTCACCGGGTTCGGCGCCGGCGCCGGCGCGGCGCTGTGCTCGGACAAACGCATCCGCAAACTCGACCTGACCGGCGGCACCGAGACCGGCCGCGTCGTCGCGAAGCTCGCCGGCGAGAACCTGATTCGCGTCACGTGCGAGCTCGGCGGGAAGGCGCCGGTGATCGTGCTGCCCGACGCCGATCTCGACCGGGCCGCCGCCGGCGCGACGTTCGCGGCGTTCATCGCGTCGGGACAGACCTGCGTCGCCGGGACGCGCGTGCTCGTGCACGAGAGCCAGGCCGATGCGCTGGTCGAGCGGATGGTACGGCGCGCTCGCGCGATCCGGATCGGCGATCCGCTCGACCTGCAGACGCAGCTCGGCCCGCTCGTCTCGCAGGGCCAGCTCGAACGCACCGAACGCTACGTGGAGATCGGCAAAGCGGAGGGCGCGAAGGTCGCATGCGGCGGCCGCCGTCCCGCCGGCGAACTTGCGCAGGGCTTCTTCTACGAGCCGACGATCTTCACCGGCGTCCTGCCGTCGATGAGGATCGCGCAGGACGAGATCTTCGGTCCGGTGACGTGCGTGCTGACGTATCGTGACGTCGACGACGCAGTGCGGATCGCGAACGACGTCGAGTTCGGTCTCGCCGCGTCGATCTGGACCGGTGATGCGGCGCGTGGGATGAAGCTCGCCGAACGGCTCGAGTGCGGCATCATCTGGATCAACGACCACCACCGCATCGATCCCGCGCTGCCCTGGGGCGGGATGAAGGACAGCGGGATCGGGCGCGAGGCCGGCCTCGAGGGCTACCGCGAGTACACGACGACGAAAAGCGTGATCGTCAACCTCGACGAGCCCGTCGACTGGTACGCAACGAACGCCGTCGTCCGGCTGAGCTGATCGTGGTCGACGCAGCGATCGGCCTGCGCCCGCACACCGGCTGGGCGGCGCTCGTCGTCCTCGGCGGCGATCCGCCCGTCGTCCTCGAGCGGCGCCGGCTCGACTTGCGCGCGCCGGGGATCCCGGACCAGCTCTACCACATGGCGGCGGAACTGGAGTTCGCCGATGCGGAGCGTCTCGTCACGCAGACCGTGGCCGCCGTCCGCGCGGTCGCCGTGCGCGCGCTGCATTCCGCGATCGAGGAGCACCGCGCGGCGGGAAGGCGCATCGTGGGCTGCGCCGTGATCGGGGCACTGCGGCAGACCCCCGGCTTGGCGGCGATCCTCGCCTCGCACCCACGCATCCACGCAGCCGAAGGCGACCTCTTCCGCGGCACCCTCGCGGACGCGGCGCGCGCGTTGCGAACCCAGCTCATCGAGATCTCGGATCGCACGATCGCGAGCGACGCGGCGCGTGCACTTCGCCTCAGTCCGCCGGCGCTCGAGGGTCGCATCGCCGAACTGGGCCACGACGCCGGACCGCCGTGGCGCGTCGACCAAAAACTGGCGGCGATGGCCGCGCTACTCGTGCTCGCGCGAAGCCGGGAACCTGCGCGACCGCGGGTGAAGAGTCGTCCATGATCCGGCCCGAGGTCGTCGAGCTTGCCGAGACGCTGGAAACGAATGCTGCAGAGCTCGCCGAGCTGGTCGCGTCGTTTCCGCCCGAGTCCCGGCTGGCGCCGTTCGGCGATGAATTCTCCGTCGTCGAGCACGCCTGCCACCTGCGGGATCTCGAACGCGACGGATTCACGCCGCGGATCCGGAGCGTTCTGGACGAGGTCGACCCGCTGCTGTTCGACTTCGACGGCGCCGGGGTCGCCACGGCTTCGAACTACCGGTCGGAGAACGCGTACGTCGCGCTGAACGCGTTCCTCGAAGCTCGCAAGCACAACGTCGACACGCTGCGCGCCGTGGCGGAGTCGGATTTCCGGCGGATCGGTCACTACGAAGGCGACGATCCGATCACGCTCGCTGCGGTCGTGGCCGGGATGCTCGATCACGACCGCGATCACGTCGACCGGCTCCGCTCGATGCTCTCGAACGCCGGCGGCTGAGGCAGCCTAGGGGTTTGTCATCGCGGTCGGGCGCGTGGCGCGCGTCCACGGGTCGACGAGGAGCTTGATCTGCGCGGCGCGCCCCTCGAGCATCGGTACGATCCCGTCCTCGACGATCCGCTCGAGCGGGATCGCGACCGGCGCGACGTCCTGCCACGCGGCGGGATCGCGCGCCAGCAGATGGGCAGCTTCCGGGACGTCGTCGCGACCGATCAGCGCGTTGGTGCCGACGATCTCCAATTCTTTGGTCGTCACCCGCCGCGCGTCGACCTCGATCGGGTGTTTCGCGATCCCGACGGTGACGAGGCGCCCGCCGGCGTCGACCGCGGCGATCGCCGCCGCCATTCCGGCGTCCGTTCCCGTGACCTCGTACACCAGCGTCGGCATGAACCCGATCTCCGCCAGCGCCGCGCTCAGCGCCCCGGCGTCGCCCGCCCGCACGGTTTCGCTTGCGCCGAGCCGGCGCGCGACCGCCAGCCGCGATTCGGAGAGGTCGGCCGCGACGACATGCGCGCCGTGCTGCGCGAGCGCGAACGTCAGGAAGGCGCCGATCCCGCCCGCGCCGAGCACGAGCACGTGCTCGCCGGCGCGTGGGCGGCCGCGGCGCAGCGCGTGGACCGCGATCGCCATCGGTTGGGTCAGCACCGCGGCGTCATCGCTGAGCCCGAACGGTGCGGCACGAAAGACGATGTGCGCCGGGACGCGCACGAACTCGGCCAGCCCACCGTCACGGTGCAAGCCGACCGTTGCGTACTGGACGCAGATGCTCGTTCGTCCGGCGCGGCATTGGCGGCAGACGCCGCACCAGAGCGCCGAGCCCGTCACGACCGGCTCGCCTTCGGTGAACCCATCGACCCCGTCACCGATCTCCGCGATCCGTCCGGCGAACTCATGGCCCGGGATCATCGGGCCGTGATGCCCGGTCAGGCCGTGCCGCGCGTGGAGGGGGTACATCTGCGCGCCCAAATACTCGCTCGCGTCGGTGCCGCAGATGCCGTTCGCGTGCACGCGCACCAGCACTTCGCCGGGCGCGGGCCGCGGTCGCGGAACCTCTTCGATACGGAGGTCGCGCGCGCCGTGGTAGACCGCGGCGCGCATGGTCGCCGCCATTACATCGAGCCCGGCCGGTTCACGACTGCGGCTTTCCGCCGCGCGGGGGCGACGGCCTCCGAGCGTGGAAGGCGCCGCGATGCTCTCCCACGGCCGCACGATCTATACGCCGGCGTACGCCCGTCCGCCGCTCGCGCCGTTTCCCGGCGGTGCGCGACTCGCGCTTCACCCGATCGTCAACGTCGAGGTGTGGGACTACGCGAAGCCGATGCCGCGCACCGCGCTGCCGCCGCCGCCCGCCGGCGGGACCGTCCCCGACATCCCGAACTTCGCCTGGTATCAGTACGGCCAGCGCGTTGGCATCTGGCGGCTCCTGGACACGCTTTCGCGTCACGGCGCGCGCGCGACGCTGAGCATCAACTCGGCCGTCTGCCGCGAGTATCCCGAGATCGTCGAGCGCACCGTCGCGGCGGGCTGGGAGATGATGCCGCACGGCGTCGTCCAGCGCACGATGGCGACGGTCGACGACGAACGCGCTGTCATCGAAGAATCGATCGCCGAGATCGAAGCGGCGACCGGGAAGCGGCCCCGCGGTTGGCTCGGGCCCGCGCTGGTGGAGACCCCGCAGACGCTCGATCTGCTCGCGGCCGCCGGGCTCGAATACTGCTGCGACTGGGGGCCGGCCGATGACCTGCCGTTCGATCTCGACGTCGCGAGCGGGCGAATGATCGCGATCCCGTATCCGGTCGAGACGAACGACATCGTGGTCTTCGCCGTCGAGCGGCACCCGGCGGAAGAGTTCTACACGCGCTGCGCCGCCGCGTTGGAAATCCTGTACGCCGAGAGCGCCGCGTCGCCGAAGATCCTCGCGCTCGCGCTGCACCCATATCTCACCGGCACGCCGCATCGGATCGCCGCGCTCGACCGCGTCCTCGCACTCGCCCGTGAGCGCTACGGCGCGTGCGTGATGACCGCGAGCGAGATCCTCGACTGGTACGTCGCGCAAACGCCTCCGACACAGCGCCGGTGAGCTATGGGCCTCGCTCGTCGGACGGCTTGCCCCCGAACGGATTGAGCGGTTCGCCGGGGTCGAGCGGGCTCGCGTCGTCGTCGTGCTGGCCGCGCGGCAGCCCGGTCGCCGGGTCGGTGTCGGTCTTCGCATCTCGCGTCAAGGACGCGATCGGGGCGGGCGATTGATTCTCGGCGACGCGCTCGTCGGTCTCGGTGCGTTCGGTCGATCGGTCGTCCATACGCCGCTCCTTTTCCCCGCGAGAGCGGTTAGTGAACATCCCCGCCCTTCGGTGTCACCCTGAGCTCGTCGAAGGGTCAGGATGACAATGGGGGCGGGATGACGGCGGTTGCCTCGATCTCGACGTTCGCATCGTCCTCGAGGAGCGCGCTGACCTCGAGGACGGACATCGCTGGGAAGTGCCGGCCCATCACCTCGCGATAGGCTTCGCCAATCTCGCGCTGGGCGGCGAGATATGCGCGTTTGTCGGTGATGAACCAGGTCATTCTCACGACGTGCTCCGGGCGTGCGCCGGCTTCGCCCAGGACGGTCAGCACGTTCTTCAGCGCCGTTCGCACTTGGCCGGCGATATCGCTTACCGGAAAGCGGCCATGTTCGTCCCAGCCGATCTGGCCGCTGACGAAGACGCTGGTCCCTTCGGCGCTGACGCCGCAGGAATAACCCTTCGGGCGCGGCCAGCCCGGCGGCTGCAGGATCGTCATGCGTTCACCTCCGCGGTACGCAACTTGAAGCGCTGGAGCTTCCCGGTTTCGGTACGCGGCAGTTCATCGACGAACTCGATCGCGCGCGGGTACTTGTACGGCGCGATGCGCGCCTTGACGAAGTCCTGCAGCTCCGCCACGAGTGCGGCTTGGTCAGCCGCACCCTTCTCCTGAGCTTGTCGAAGGGTCAGGGTGACATCGAGGGGCGGGGTGACATCGGGATTGGTGGCGTCGGTGTTGGGGCGGAGGACGACGAATGCTTTGACGATCGTTCCGCGCGCTTCGTCGGGGACACCGACGACCGCGCATTCGAGGACCCGCGGATGTTCGAGCAGCGCGCCTTCGACTTCAGGGCCGGCGATGTTGTAGCCCGACGAGATGATCATGTCGTCGGTGCGCGCTTGATACCAGAAGTAGCCGTCCGCGTCGAGCAAGTACGCATCGCCGGTGAGGTTCCAGCCGTTCTGCACGTACTCTCGTTGCCGCGGGTCGGCGAGATACCGGCAGCCGGTCGGGCCTTTCACCGCGAGGCGACCGACGTTTCCGGGCGGCAGCGGCGCGCCGTCGTCGTCGAGGATGCAGGCGACGTAGCCCGGGACGGGGATCCCCGTCGCGCCGGGCTTGATCGCGTCGCCGGATGCGGCGATGAAGATGTGCAGCATCTCGGTCGAGCCGATACCGTCGATGATCCGCACGCCGGTCGCGCTCTCCCACAGCGTGCGGGTCGCGACCGGCAGCGTCTCGCCGGCCGACACGCACGCGCGCAGCCGCCGCAGATCGTAGTCCTTCGCCAGCGGCGCCATCGCGCGGTACGAGGTCGGCGCGGTGAAGCACACGGTCGCACCGAAGCGCTGGATCGCCTCGAGGAGCACGCCGGGTGACGGCTTCTCGAGCAGCACCGTCGACGCGCCGGCGCGCAGCGGGAACAGCAGCGCTCCGCCCAGACCGTAGGTGAACGCCAGCGGCGGGGTTCCGACAAACACGTCGCCCGTCGCCGGTGCGAACGACGAAGGCGGGAACGTATCGCAGATCGCGAGCACGTCGCGGTGGAAATGCATCGTCCCCTTCGGACGCCCGGTCGTCCCCGAGGTGAACGCTATCATGCAGACGTCGTCGGCGGCCGTATCGGCGTTCGCGAACACCGGTGGCTTGCGCGCCGTCATCGCCGCGAGTCCGCTCGGGCGATCGTCGTGCGAGTAGACAACGGTGCGGAGCGTCGGACAGGTCGGCCGTGCGCTCTCCAGCCCATCGGCGAGCCGCAGATCGCAGATCGCGTGGCTGACCTGCGCCGCCTGGATCACGTCGGTCAGCTCTTTCGCGCGCAGCAGCGGCATCGTCGTGACGACGACGCAGCCGGCCTTCACCACGGCAAGCCAGCACGCCGCCATCACCTCGTTGTTGAAGCCGCGCAACAGCACGCGGTTTCCCGGGACGAGGCCGAGGTCGTCGATCAGCAGGTTGGCGATGCGGTTCGCCTCGGCGAGCAGTTCGTCGTACGAAAGCCCGCGCTCCGGAGTCACGATGGCGGCGCGGCCACCGTGCCCGTTCGCGATCGTGCCGTCCAGCAGCTCGGCGGCGCAGTTGAGCCGCTCGGGATACTGCAGCTGCGGCAGCGTGAACAGAAAGTCTGGCCACTCCTCGTGCGGCGGAAGATGGTCGCGGGCGAACGTGTCGACGTGCGCGGTGGTGCTCATTCGGCGTCCTCGCGGTGGCGGGCCAGCGTCTGGCGCGCGACGATCAGCTGCTGCACCTCGCTCGCGCCCTCGTAGATGCGCAGCGCGCGGATCTCGCGGTAGAGCCGCTCGGGGATCGTTCCGCGGGTCACGCCCAGCGCACCGTGAAGCTGCACCGTGCGATCGATGACGCGTTGCGCCGTCTCGGTCGCGGTGAGCTTCGCCATCGCGGCTTCGCTCGTCGTCGACTCATGTAGCACGTCGCGAACCCACGCGGCGCGGTACGTGAGCAGCGCGCTCGCGTCGATCCCGGTCGCCATCTCGGCGATCGCCGCCTGTGTCAGCTGAAACTCGGCCAGCGTTCGTCCGAACATCGCCCGCGTCGTCGCACGGTCCAGCGCCTCATCGAGCGCGCGCCTTGCGAGCCCCAGCGCGGCCGCGGCGACGCTCGCCCGGAATATGTCGAGCGAACGCATCGCGAGTTTGAAACCGTCGCCCGCCGCGCCGAGCCGGTGTGTCGCCGGGACCCGGCAGCCGTAGAGGTGCAGCGTCGCCAGCGGGTGCGGCGCGATGAGCTCGATGGGGCCGGATATCTCGAGCCCCGGCGCGTCGGCGTCGACGAGAAATGCGCTGAGGCCGCGGCTCCCGGCCTCTTCGCCCGTGCGCGCAAAGACGACGTAGAAATCGGCGATCCCGCCGTTCGAGATCCACGTCTTCTCACCGTCGAGGACGTACTCGTCACCTTCACGACGTGCCGTCGTCGCGATCGCGGCCACGTCGGATCCTGCATCGGTCTCGGAGAGCGCGAACGCCGCGATGGCCTTCCCGGCGCAGACCGCCGGCAGGTACTTCGCCTGCAGCTCGCGCTCGCCGGCCAGCACGATCGGCGCGCTGCCCAGGCCCTGCATCGCGAACGCAAAGTCGGCCAGCGCGTTGTGCCGGGCCAGCGTCTCGCGCACGATGCAGACCGCGCGCGAGTCGACCTCCTCGAACGCCCCGCCGAACCGCGCCGGGACGGCGTACCGCAGCCAGCCGTCGCGGCCGAGATCGGCGACCAGCGCACGGCATCCCGCCTCGACGTCGTGATACTCGTCGTCGCGAACGTGCTCCGATGCCCAGCGGTCGAGCCCCGACGCCAGCGTGCGGTGATCGTCTTCGAAGAACGGCCAGGACAGAAACGTCGTGTCGCTCATTCAGTCGCCTTCGAACACGGGGGTCCGCTTCGCGGCGAACGCTTCGTAGGCGCGCCGGAAGTCGCGCGTCGCCATGCAGATCGCCTGCGCCTCCGCTTCCGCCTCGATCGCCTCGTCGAGTCCCATCGACCATTCTTGGTGGAGCATCTTCTTCGTCATCGCGTGACCGAACGTCGGCCCGTCCGCGAGTGCCTTGGCGAACGCCGCGGCCTCGCGCTGCATCGTGTCCGGCTCGCACAACCGGTTGAAGAAACCCCACGCGAACGCTTCGTCTGCGCTCATCGAACGGCCGCTGAACAGCAGCTCCGAAGCGCGCCCGTGGCCGATCACGCGCGGCAGCAGCGTACACGCGCCCATGTCGGCTCCGGCGAGCCCGACCCGGGTGAACAGGAACGCCACGCGCACTCGCGGCGTACCGTAGCGCACATCCGCGGCGAGCGCGAGCATCGCGCCGGCACCGGCGCAGACCCCGTCGACCGCCGCCACGATCGGTTGCGGGCAGGCTCGCATCGCCTTGACGACATCGCCGGTCATTCGCGTGAACGCGAGTAGCTCAGGCATCGCCATCTCGGTCAGCGGGCCGATGATCTCGTGGACATCGCCGCCGGAGCAGAAGTTCCCGCCCGCGCCGGTGATGACCACCGCGTCGACGTCGCACGCGCGAACGAGGCCGCGGAACAGGTCGCGCAGCTCGGCGTACGACGCGAAGGTGAGCGGGTTCTTGCGCTCGGGCCGGTTCAGCGTCAGCGTCGCGACGCCGCCGGCGACCTGCCAGCGAAAGTTCTGCGCCGCATACGTCGCGTAGGTCTGGTCTCGTTTCATCAGCCTCTCACTTCGCTTTCGACGGCGTTCAGGTGGCGCTTCAGCTTGGCGAGCAGCGCGTAGAGCTGGTTGCGTTCGGCCTCGGCGAGTCCCGCGAACATCTCCACGATCCACTCCTCGTGGCGGCGCGCCATCTCGGCGAACGCTCGGCGTCCGGCGGCGCTGAGCTTCACGATCGACGCGCGCCGGTCGCCGGGCGCGACGCTGCGCGTGATCAGCCCCTCGACGAGCAGCTGGTCCGCGATCCGCGTGATGTTCCCGCCGGTCACCATCATTCGCTGCGAGATCTCCGTCATGCGCAGCCCGGCCGGATTCCGTTCGAGCTGCGAGAGGAAGTCGAAGCGCGGGAGGGTCGTGTCGAAGTCGTCGCGCAGCAGGCCCGCGACGCGCCCCTCGACCAGCGTCGTGCAGGTCAGCAGCCGCAGCCAGACGCGGACCGACAGGTGGTCGTCGTGCGTCGCTCGCGACTCGGTGTCGCGGCGCTGGAGCATTAGTGCTGCACCTCGCCGCCGTCGATCGCGATCGCCTGTCCGGTGATCGCGTCCGCCTCGGCCCGGCACAGCCACACGACCGCCGCCGCGACCTCGCCGGGACGGACGAATCGCCCGAGCGGGTTGCGCGCCAGCAGCGCCGACGCGGCGGTCTCCGCCGTCCGGCCGGTCGCCGTGACGATCGCCGAAAGCGTGCGGTCGAGCATCTCCGACTCGGTGAAGCCGGGGCAGACCGCATTGACGGTGATCCCGCTCGGCCCGAGTTCCGTGGCCAGCGCGCGCGTGAGGCCGACCACGCCGTGCTTCGCCGCCGTGTACGCGGCGATGTAACGGCCGCCGACGAGCCCGGCGGTGCTCGCGATGTTGACGATGCGGCCGCGCCGCGCCGCGAGCATCGCCGGCACCGCCGCGCGCGTGCAGTGGTACGTGCCGGTCAGGTTGGTCGCGATCACCGCGTTCCACGTCGCCTCGTCGAGCTTCGCGAACGGCATGCTGACCCCGATCCCGGCGTTGTTCACCAGTATCTCCACCTCGCCGTGCGCGGCGCGCGCGGCGGTAAACGCCGCCGCAACGGCCGCCGCGTCGGCGACGTCGGCGACCACGGCGTGGGCCTGCGCGCTCGGCGGCAACGTCGCCGCGTGCGCCTCCAGCACCGTCCTGTCGCGGCCGAGCAGCGTGAGGCGCGCGCCCTCGGCCGCGAGTGCGGTCGCGATCGCGGCACCGATCCCCCGTCCGCCGCCGGTGACCAGCGCGTGCCGGCCCGCGAGCGGGCCGCTCATCGCGTCACCTCCGCGGCGGCGTCGGCCGCCATCTGCGCGGCGCGGCGCAGGTTGCGCAAGTACTGCTCGCGGCCCGGCAGGTACTGCTCCGGCCAGTGCTGCTCGTCGTAGCCGAGCTGCGCGGCGGCGTGCAGCGTGAAGTACGGGTCGGCGAGGTGCGGCCGCGCCAGTGCGACCAGATCGGCGCGTCCCGCCGCGATGATGCTGTTGACCTGATCGGCGTCGGTGATGTTCCCGACCGCCATCGTCGCGATGCGCAGCTCGTTGCGGATCTTGTCGGAGAACGGCGTCTGGAACATGCGCCCGTAGACCGGCTGCGCGAGCCGCGAGGTCTGTCCCGCCGAGACGTCGATCAGATCGGCGCCGGCCGCGTCGAACGCGCGCGCGACCTCGACCGCGTCGTTTGGGGTGATCCCGCCTTCGACCCAATCGGTCGCCGAGATGCGCACCGAGATCGGCTTGTACGCCGGCCAGACGGCACGGATTGCGGCGAACACCTCCAGCGGGTAGCGCAGGCGGTTCGCGAGCGTGCCGCCGTACGCGTCGGTGCGCCGGTTGGTGAGCGGCGTGATGAAGCTCGAGAGCAAATAGCCGTGCGCGCAGTGCAGCTCGAGCATGTCGAAACCGCACGCCTCACCCATCTCCGCCGCGCGAACGAACTGCCGCTTGACCCGTTTCAGGTCGTCGTTCGTCATCGCGCGCGGCAGCTGGTTGCGCTCGCCGTACGCGATCGGCGAAGGCGCCAATAGCGGCCAGTTTGCATCGCGCAGCGGCTCGTCCGGCTCTTCCCAGCCACGCTGCGTCGAACCCTTCGGCCCCGCGTGCCCCAGCTGCAGCGCGATCTTCGCGCGCGTGTACGCGTGCACGAAGTCGACGATGCGCGTCCAAGCGGGGACGTGCTCGTCGCGATACATTCCGGCACATCCCGGTGAGATGCGCGCGTCAGGCGCGACGCACGTCATCTCGGTGAACACGAGCCCCGCTCCACCCTGCGCCCGCGCACCGAGGTGAACGAGGTAGAAGTCGTTGGGCGTACCGTCGGCGCACGAGTACATCGCCATCGGCGAGACGACGACGCGGTTCGCGAGCTGCAGTTCGCGCAGCCGGAACGGCGCGAACATCGGCGGGACCGGCTTCGGCGTCCCCGCGCGCTGCGAGAGCCAGGCCTCGATGTTTTCGATGTACTCGCGGTCGCGCAGGCGCAGGTTGTCGTGCGTCAGGCGCTGGCTGCGCGTGAGCAGGCTGTACGCGAACTGCTCCGGCTCCAGGCTGGCGTATCGCGCGACGTTCTCGAACCACTCGGTGCTGTTGCGCGCGGCGTTCTGGAGCCGCAGCACCTCGATCCGCCGCTCGGCTTCGTACTCCTCGAAGGCCCGCGTGCGATCGCTGTTGCGGCACAGGGCGGCCGCAAGGCCGATCGCGTCCTCGAGCGCCAGCTTCGTCCCCGAGCCGATCGAGAAGTGCGCCGTGTGCGCCGCGTCGCCGACCAGGACGCGGTTCCCGTCGAACCAGCGCGCGTTGTTGACCTGCACGAACGCGATCCAAGGGTTCGCGAGGTGCCGCGCGTTGCTCATCAGCGGATAGCCGCCGAGGTACCGCCCGAACAGCCGCTCGCAGAACGCGAGCGATTCGTCGATGCTCGCCCGGTCGAGTCCGGCCGCACGCCAGGCCTCCTCCCGGCACTCCACGATCACGGTCCCGGTGCCGGCCTCGAACTGGTACGCATGCACCTGGAACCAGCCGTGCGGGGTCTCCTCGAACGCGAACGTGAACGCGTCGAAGCGTTGCTGCGTACCTAGCCAGATGTAGCGGTTCCGCCGCGTCTCCAGCGTCGTGCCGAAGCGCTCGGCGTACTTGCGCCGCGTCGGGCTGTTCGCGCCGTCGGCGATCACCAGCACGTCGGCGCCGGCCATCTCCTCGTCGTTCGCCTCGATTTCGAAACGCAGATCGACCCCGACCTCGAGCGCGCGGCTCTGGAGGATGTTCAGCAGCTTCTTGCGCGCCAGGCCCGCGAAGCCCTGACCCCCCACGCGAATCACGCGGCCGCGGTAGTGGACGTCGATGTCGTCCCAATGGACGAAGCTCTCCACGATCCGCTCGTACGTCGTGGGATCGGCGGCGGCGATGTTGCCCAGCGTCTGATCGGAGAAGACGACGCCCCACCCAAACGTGTCGTCGGGCTTGTTCCGCTCGAGCACGACGATCTCGGCGTCCGGCCGCGCGGACTTCATGACGATCGAGAAGAACAGACCTGCCGGCCCGCCGCCGATGCAGACGATTCGCACAGTGGACCCCCAAGCGCCGGGATACTTGCGGCCTCGATAATTTACGCCTAAACTAATTTCGTTCCTTCGCCGCCCCCATTGTCATCCTGACCCGCGGTCAGAGCTGAGCTTTGTCGAAGGATCGAAGAGAGGGACCCTGATGCTCACGTTCGCTCGCGCGTCAGTCGCCGCGCTCCTGGTGCTGTCGCTGGCCGGCTCCGCCGCGTTCGCCGCCGACCCGCCGCCGCTCAAGATCGGGATGATAACCACCCTGTCGACCGCGGGCGGATACCTGGGCGAGGACATGCGCGACGGCTTCCAGCTCGCGATCGACGAGGAGCACGGCAAGCTGGGCGGCGTCCCGGTCCAGGTGATCGTCGAAGACGACGGCCTCAAACCGGCCAACGGAAAGCAGATCGCCAGCAAGTTTCTGCTGCAGGACAAGATCCAGCTCTTCACCGGGATCATCTACTCGAACGTGGCCCTGCAAGTCGTGCCGGACGTGGTCGAGGCGGGCGCCTTCTACGTGAGCCCCAACTCCGGTCCCTCGCAGTTGGCGGGGAAGGGCTGCAACAAGAACTTCTTCGTCGTGTCCTGGCAGAACGACACGCCGCACGAAGCGACGGGGCAGTACGCGCAGTACCTCGGCATCAAGAAGATGGTCGTCGTGGCGCCGAACTACACGACCGGCAAGGACGCGATCAACGGGTTCAAGCGCACCTACCACGGTCAGATCGTCGAAGAGATCTACACCGCGCTCGACCAGACCGACTACTCGGCGGAGCTGGCGCGCATCCGCGCCGCGAACGCCGACGGCATCTACTACTTCCTGCCCGGCGGGCTCGGCATCAGCTTCCTCAAGCAGTTCACCCAAGCCGGGTTGAAAAAGACGATGAAGGTCGTGCTGCCGGAGTTCTCGCTCGAGAACCACGTCATCGGCGCGGTCGGCAACGACGCCGAGGACCTGTACGGGACGGCCCACTGGCTCGAAGACCTGCCGTTCGCCGCGAACAAGAAGTTCGTCACCGAGTACATCGGAAAATACCACCGCGAACCGACCCCGTACGCCAGCCAGGGCTACGACACCGCGAAGCTGATCGCCAGCGCGCTGCGGGCGGTGAACGGCGACCTCTCGAAGGCCGACGCGTTCCGGGCCGCGCTGCGCAAAGCCGATTTCCAGTCGACGCGCGGCGCGTTCAAATTCGGCCCGAACCAGTACCCGATCCAGGACTGGTACAGCATGAAAGTCGTCCGCGATCCGAAGACCCAGAAGCTGCAGCTTCGCGGCGTCGGAAAGATCATGCGGGACACCGGCGACGTGTACTCGGGCGCCTGCAAAATGACGTAGCAGTGTCGCTCGCGATCGAGCAGCCCTTCGACAAGCTCAGGATGACAGGATGATTTGTCGCTAGCGATTGAGCAGATCTTGAACGGCTTGCAATTCGGGGTGATGATCTTCTTGCTCGCCGCGGGGCTCACGCTGGTGTTCGGGATCATGGGCGTGATCAATCTGGCGCACGGTTCGCTCTACATGCTCGGCGCGTTCGTCGCCGCGTCGGCCGCGGGACGCGGTGCGCCGTTCGTGCTCGCCGTGCTCGCCGGCGCGGGTGCCGCCGCACTCGCCGGCGTCGTGATGGAGCTGGTCGTCATCCGGCGGCTCTACCGGCGCGAGCATCTCGATCAGGTGCTGGCGACGTTCGCACTGATTCTGATCGCGAACGACGGCGTCGCCATCGCGTGGGGCAAGACGCCGGTTCGGATGGACGTCCCCGGCGCGCTCACCGGGGCCGTGACGTTCGCGGGACTGACGTACCCGACGTATCGCCTGCTCCTGATCGCGGCCGGGCTGGCCGTCGCGGCCGGCCTCTACGTGCTGATCTCGCGGACGCGGCTCGGGATGCTGATCCGCGCCGGCGCGACGCATCGCGAGACGGTTGCCGCGCTGGGCGTCGACATCGCGAAGCTGAACACGATCGTCTTCGCGCTCGGCGCACTTCTGGCAGGCGTCGCCGGCGCGCTGCTCGCGCCGATCCTGGCGGTGCAGGTCGGGATGGGCGAACAGATCCTGATCCTCACCTTCGTCGCGATCGTCGTCGGCGGGCTCGGTTCGATCCGCGGCGCGTTCATCGGTGCGCTGCTCGTCGGGCTGGTCGACACGCTGGGCCGCGCGTACATCCCCGTGCTGCTGAAGCCGGTCGCCGCGCCGGCGCTCGCCGATTCGCTCGGCGGCGGCCTGTCGGCGATCGCAATCTACGTCCTGATGGCGATCGTCCTGGTCTGGAAGCCGCGAGGGCTGTTTCCTGTCGGCTCTCGTTAGATCGCGCCGCCGCGCCGCCATCCTGATCGTGACGCTCGCACTGCTGATCGCGTTGCCGCCGCTGGCGGCGGTGCTCGACCAGCCGTTCTGGGTGAACACGGTCACCCGGATCTTGATCCTGGCACTCGCCGCGGTCAGCCTCGACCTCATCGTCGGCTACGGCGGGCTGGTGAGCTTCGGGCACGCCGCGTACTTCGCGGTCGGCGGCTACACGATCGCGGTGCTCGCGCAGCACGGGATCGATGCCGCGCTCATCGCGTGGCCCGCCGCCGTCGTCGCGGCCGCGGTGCTGGCGGCAATCGTCGGCACGCTCTCGCTGCGCACCACCGGGATCTTCTTCATCATGATCACGCTCGCGTTCGCGCAGATGGTGTTCTTCACGCTGGTCGCAGTGAAGGCGTGGGGCGGAAACGACGGGCTGCCGCTCGACGCGCGCAGCGTGCTGCCGCTGGTCAACCTGCGCGACCCGAACGCACTGTACTTCGTCTGCCTGGGGCTGCTGCTCGCGTTCGTCGCGCTCGCGGCGCAGCTGGTCGAGTCCCGCTTCGGGATGGTGCTGCGCGGCGCGCGCAGCAGCGAGCGCCGCATGCTCGCGCTCGGCTTCCCGACCTTTCGCTACAAGCTGGTCGCGTTCGTCGTCGCCGGAGCGGGTGCCGGGCTCGCCGGTGCGCTGTGGGCGGAATACGCCCGCTTCGTCAGCACCGACATGGCCTCGTGGACGCGCTCGGGCGAGTTCCTCGTCATGGTGATCCTCGGCGGGCTCGGCTCGCTGGTGGGCGCGATCTACGGCGCGGCGGTGCTGCTCGGGCTGGAGTCGTTCCTGGCGGGCTTTACCGAGCACTGGATGCTGCTGCTGGGTGCGATCCTGCTCGTCGTCGTGCTGTTCGCGAAGCGCGGGCTGTACGGCTGGCTTGCCGGTGCGAACGATGGCTGACACCGTGCTCGCCGTGCGCGGGCTGCGCAAGGCGTTCGGAGCACTGGTCGTCAGCGACGACGTCGCGCTCGAGGTGCGCACGGGCGAATGTCACGCGCTGATCGGCCCCAACGGCGCCGGCAAGACGACGCTGCTCGCGCAGCTCGCGGGAGAGGTGGCGCCCGACGCCGGAACGATCCGCTTCGGCGACCGCGACGTCACGCGGCTGGGGCCTGACGCACGCGCGCGCCTCGGCATCGCGCGCTCGTTTCAGATCACGACGATCGTCGCCGACTTCACTGCCGAGGACAACGTCGCGCTCGCGGTACAGGCACGCGCGGCGACGTCAATGCGCTTCTGGAGATCGGCGGCGCGCGATGCCGCGCTGCGCGACCCGGCACGCGCCGCGCTCGTGCGCGTCGGCCTCGGCCCGCGCGCAAACACCCGCGCATCGGACCTCGCGCACGGCGAGCAACGGCTTCTGGAGCTGGCGATCGCGCTTGCGCAAGAACCTGCCGTGCTGCTGCTCGACGAACCGATGGCCGGGCTCGGGCACGACGAGAGCCGGGCGATGATCGCGCTGCTGCGCGAGATCAAACCCGCGGTCGCGATGCTGCTGATCGAACACGACATGCAGGCGGTCGCCGAGCTCGCCGATCGCGTCACCGTGCTCGTCGCCGGACACGCGATCGCGAGCGGAAGCTACGAGACGATCCGCACCGATCCGCGCGTGCGCGAAGCGTACCTCGGCGACGACGGATGAGCCGCCTGCTGAACGTCGACGGGATCGACGCCGGCTACGGCCGCAGCCGCGTCCTGTTCGGCGCCAGCCTGCACGTCGATGAGGGCGAGAGCATCGCGCTGGTCGGCCGCAACGGGATGGGCAAGACGACGACGATCCGCACGATCCTCGGATTGTGCCCCGCCAGCGCCGGCCGCGTGACGTTCGCCGGAACCGACGTCACCAACGCCCCGCCGTATCGCATCGCACGGCACGGCATCGGCCTGGTTCCGGAAGGACGCGAGGTGTTCCCGACCCTCACGGTTCGCGAGAACCTGATCGCCACCGCGGCGAACCACGGCCGCCTCGCGAACCCGTGGACCCTCGCCGAGATCTTCGGATTGTTCCCGCGTCTCGCCGACCGCGCCGGTGCCCTCGGGAGCCAGCTCTCCGGCGGCGAGCAGCAGATGCTCGCGATCGGCCGCGCGCTGCTGCTCGGTCCGCGGCTCGTGATCCTCGACGAAGCGACCGAAGGGCTCGCGCCGATCGTGCGCAAGGAGATCTGGTCCGTGCTGCGCCGCCTGCGCGAACGCGGCCAATCGGTGCTCGTCGTCGACAAGCATCTCGCGGCGCTGACGACGCTCTGCGACCGCGCCGTGGTGATCGAGAAAGGCCGCACCGTCTGGGAAGGCGCGCCGGCCACCCTCGCCTCCGACCGCGAGCTCCACGACCGCTACCTCAGCGTATAGCCGATGATGCTCGGACTATCGTAGATAGGCGGTCAGCGTTCACTTCGGAGGCTCGTCGCGGCCGGGCACCGGTTCCCATTCGCCGTCCGTGAAATGTACGGATATGGCGTAGTCGCGAGCGTGTTCGCCGAACACCTCGATACCGGTCGATGAGGGAGTCGTTTCTCCGTAGATTGTCCGAGCCGCCCGGCGATGCCGATCGCTTCGGTGGCGGGCGTCGAGCGAACGCGAACGTTGTCGAACCACTCTAAGGGTCCGCGGCCGACGTGCGATGGCCCGTCGTCCGGTTTCCCGGGATCGGCACGCGCCGTGAAGATGGCGCGGAACAGCTTCGGCAGGCTCATCTCTGCGATACCATTTGCGGCAGCGCGGGCGTGTCAGCCCGCGATAGCGTTGCGGCCGGCCGCCTTCGCCTGATAACAGGCGGCGTCGGCTTCGGCGAGCGCTTGCGCCGCGCTCGGCGTGTCGGCCTCGATCGGTGCGAGCCCGACCGAGACCCCGACGCTGAGCCGCTGACCGTGATGCTCGATGCGATAGGCGTCGACGGCTGCCCGCAGCTTTTCCGCGATCCGGCGCGCGTCCTCGACGCGGCAGCTCGCCAAGAGCAGCGCGAACTCGTCGCCGCCGATCCGGGCCAGCACGTCACCGCCGCGCACGACCCGTCCCATCACGGCGCCGATCTCGCGCAGCAGGCGATCGCCCACGGCGTGGCCGAAGCGGTCGTTCACGATCTTGAAGCGGTCGAGGTCGAGAAAGGCGAGCGCGTGGTGCTCGCCGCGCTCGCGCGCACCGCGGACCGCTTCGTCGAGCCGGTCGATGAATGCGCGCCGGTTCTCCAGCCCCGTGAGCGGATCGTGCGCGGCCTCGAACGAGAGCCGCAAGGCGACGCCGTGCTCGACGGTGACGTCGCGCAGCACCACGACGGTCCCGCCCTCCTCGGCATCGATGCGCGAGGCGACGTACGCAACGTCGATCGTCCCGTTCCGCGTGCGCAGGTATGCGCTGCCGCGCCGGACGTTTTCCCCGGCGCCGGCCTGCGCGACGATGTCGATCGGGTGGGCCTCCGCGTCCAGCAGGCGCAGCACTTGGTGCACCGGCTTGCCGCGCACGTCGGCCGCTTCGACGGCCAGGAGCCGCTGCGCGGCGGCGTTCACGAACTCGATGCGCCCGTCGGCGAGCACGGTGACGACCGCGTCGGCGATCGCCGCCAACGTCGTCTCGAGCTTGCGTTTCTCGGCGGCGAGCGCGTCTTCGAACTGTTCGCGCATCACGCTGATCCCGAGCCGCCCCATGGTGTCCTTCATCTGCCTTTCTTGTATCGGCGATTCGGGTATCCGCGACTCGGCCCAAATCGGGCGTTGACGCCCGTCACATCTTTGTATTACAAAGATATCAAAGGGGAAGCGATAGCGGCGAGCGCGGCGGCGGCTCTGGGCCGGCCGCTGTGGCCGTTCGCCCTCGTCGCGAGCGCCGGGATTGCGGTCGCGGCCTTCTGGACGGTCCGGTCGCTCCTCGACGCCTGAGCGTCGTTCGCGATCTCGGCGATCCCGCCGAGCGCGGCTTCGACACGGTCCCCGATCACCAGCGCGTTCTGCACGTGACTGCGCCGGTTCGCCACCGCCCGCAAGTCGACGGTACCGTCGGCGCCGTGGACTTTCTCGCCGAAGGCGATCGCGATCCCGACCAGCGCGTTGTAGCGCTCCAGTAGGGCCCGTTCCTTGGGCCGGCGCTTCGCCGCGAGGTCTTTGAGGCAGGCCCGCATCTCGCGCAAGCCGTCGTTCCGGTCGTCGCCCGTGATGTGGTCGAGATCGAGCCGCAGGAGCGTGTTCATGTTCGCGACGAGGATCCACGTCGCGGCGTCCTTCGAATCGCGGTGGACACGATAGAGCCGCATGGCGGCCGCCGCGACGGCTCCGCCGACGCCCATCGCAAGAATCTCCATAGCCACGCGCTGCCCTCCCTGGTGCCGTGTTCGAGTGATCGGCAAGGACGGGCCCCGGGTTGAGAGCCGCTTAGCCGGGAAATGCCGCCGCGGCGGCCTTCACCCGGGGGGCCATCGACGGCGGAGCCGTGTAGCCGAGGACGAGGTCGACCATGTTCGGGTTCGCGAGCAGCAGCGAGTTCGTGGCGTAGTCCGCGGCGTCGCGGTTCGACAGACGTCCGGCGAGGATCAGCAAGGCCGCGAACACGGACGAGGCGCGGTCGCCGGTCGAGCAGTGGATCAGCGCCGGACCCTGGGCCGAGTTGTTCAGCAGCGCCAACGCGGCCTCGGTGGCCGCGACATCGAACTGCTGCTGCGACATCGTGCGCGTGATCGGGATGTTCTGGTACGAGACGCCGAGGGCTTCGAGCGTCGCCGCTTCGGTCGTGTCGAAGGGAGGCGGCGGCGGGGCGGGCGGCGGCGCGACCGGCTCGCCGGGCTGGCGCACGCAGACGACCGAGGTGACCCCGGCGGCGGCGAGCGCGGGGTACGCCGGCGACGACGGCTGTCCGGTGACGTAGAAGCGATCGAGCACGATGCGGGCGCCGCTGTAGGCGACGAACGCGAGACAGTTGATCGTCGGGAACGGGTAGGTCATTGCGACCCGCCGACCACGACGAACCGGTCGGCTTGCGCGCCGGCGGCGAAACGCTCCTCGTACTCGACCCGGTTTGGCGCGAACACGTCGAGGACGACGCAGCGTTCGGTGAACGTCGCGCCGTGCGGGACGCCCGACGCGAGCGTGTAACAGTCGCCCGCGCCTAGCGTACTCGTCGAGCCGTCGGCATAGCGCAGGTGGATCGAGCCCTCCAGCACGACGCCGCCTTGCGCGACGACGTGGTCGTGCAGCGGAACCTCACCGCACGCAGGCGGCTCGAAGACCCAGTAGACCAACGTCATCCCGTCGCCCGGCAAGACGGCCCACTGGATCCCTGGAGCAAACGCGGTGAGCTTTTCGCGTGGAATCATCGCCGCACGAGACGTCAAATCGGCCTCTCTTCCCGTTGCGACGGTTCCGTAGTCGCAGAGCGCCGGCCTTTCGCCGTGCCCCGTCACAACGCCGTCATCGCTCGGGTCGCACCGTGCGGCTACCCTGCGAGGGATGCGAGACCGTCCCGCCGTCGATGCCAGTCCCGAAGCCTCCGCCGCGATCGACGCGGTACTCGACCGTTTCGGCATCGGCGCGCTGCGCGTCGCCGCGAGCGCCGGCGTTCGCGTCGTCCACCTGCGCCCACGCGAAGCGTACCGCGACCGTTCGCGCGCGCTGCGGCGGCTCGCGAGCGGAGTCGACGACTGGCCCGTTCCGCCGGCCGGGCTGTTCGTCGTCGAGGAGCGCGCGGTGTATCTGCGCTCGACCTCGCCGATGACGGTCGCCCACGAGTTCGCGCACGCGCTCGACTGCGCGCTCGGCGGCGGCGTCTATCTCAGCGGCGTCGACCCGCGCGTGCGCCGCGCGTTTCGCAACGCGCGCGCATTCATCACGCCGTACGCCGCCTCGGGACTGGACGAGTACTTCGCGGAATCGCTGCGCGCGTGGGTCGAGGCGAACGACCCCCGCTCACCCTGGCCGCGCGCGACGCGCGCGCGACTGCGCGAGATCGATCCGGCGATCGCCGCGATCCTCGATTCGATCTTCACCCACGACCTGGCCGCTTGACGGCCGGACCGTCGCAGATCAGTTGCCGGTTTTCTCTTCCGCTTGGCTGTGGCCGAAAATCGCGCCCCAGAGGCCGGCGAATCCGGGCTTCTTCTTGCGGCGGTCGGTCTGGCGGCGCTCGGACTGCTCCTCGAGCTCACCGTTCGCGCCGGCACGACGGGGCCCGCGGCGCCGTTCGAGTTCCGCGTGGATCCGCTCCTCGCCCGGGGGCGCCGCGGTCTGCTGGTCCGTCATAGTGGTCCTTTGGCTATCGGCGCGCGGCCATGGATGTTTAGGCCGCCCAAGGTTCCCAAAGCCGGATTCCACGCTTACCCGCCTCACCGAGCGAATATCCACAAACCGCTCGCTTGTCCGGAAAATTTTTAGGCGGTGCGGCGCTCGCTGGAGATCGCCCAGAGCAGGGCGACCAGGAGGAAATTGGTCACCAGCGAGCTGCCGCCGTACGAGATGAACGGCAGCGTGATCCCGGTCAGCGGGAAGAGCCGGAGCACCCCGCCGATGATGATCACGATCTGGAAGCCGAACACCGCGGCGAGCCCGGTCGCGAGCAGCTTCGCGTACAGGTCCGGTTGACGTTGCGCGACGCGCAGCGCGCGCAGCACGACGGTCAGGAAGACCAGCAGCAGCACGATCGAGCCGATCGCGCCCCATTCCTCGCCGAACGCCGCGTACACGTAGTCGGTCGCGACCTCGGGGATGTAGTCCGGGCGGCCCTGCGCGTAGCCGGTCCCGAACAGGCCGCCGTTCGCGAGGGAGAACAGCGACTGCACCGCCTGATAGCCCGCCCCCAGCGGATCGTGGAACGGGTCCCTCCACACGGCGATGCGGCGCTCGACGTACGAGTAGTGCGTCGCCGCCCACCATGCGGCGAGCCCGAAGATCCCGGTGGCCCCGGCGACCAGATCGATGCGGCGCGTCGCGACGTACAGCATCGCGACGAAGGTCGCGAGCAGCAGCACCGCCATCCCGAGGTCGTGCTCAAAGACGAGGATCCCCATCGAGACGCCCCAGCCCAGAAACAGCGGTCCGAGATACTTCGCGTTCGCGCGCAGCGACCACGGCCGCGTGCGCGCGATGACGTCGGCGGTATCGTTCAGGTACGACGCCATGAACAGCACGATCAGCAGCTTGATCACTTCGACCGGTTCGAACTGGATCGGTCCGAGCCTGATCCACAAGCGCGCACCGTTGACTTCCTGTCCGAACAATGCGAGCGCGACGAACAGCGCGATCGTGCCGAGGATCCAGATGTACTTATAGGCGGCGAGCACGCGAAAACGCGCAAACACGGGCCCCGCCGCGACGGCGAGTACCAACGAGAATCCCAGCCACACGATCTGCTTCTGCGCGAGCTCCGGCTGCAGGCGAGCGACGACGGCGAGTCCGACCGACGAGAGGAGCACCGCCAGGGCCGGCAGCGTGTCGTCGCGCGTCACGCCGGCAGGCCGCAGCGCAGGCCACGCGAGTGCGAGGCCCGCGAGCGCGAACGGCAGCCAGTCGGGGAGCAACGCACCGCGCGGGGCCAGCCGCAGCGTCAGCGCGGCGAGCACGAGAGCGACGACCATCGGCGCGCACGCCCGCAAGCGTGTGAGCGCTTCAGGCATGGCTATGCCTGAGCCTGTCCTGAGCCCGTCGAAGGATCACGTCCCGGGGAACATCATGCGGAGGAGAACGACGGCGACGATCGCTGCCGCGAGCATCAACCCGAGCGCGAGCGCCGCGTCGCGCGTCTGCGGGCGGCGGCGCGTCGTCTCCGGCGCCGCCTCGTTGAACGCGCGGCCCACGATCACCGTGCCGCCGCCCCCGCCGCGGATCCCCGCGATCGCGAGCAGCCGCGCGGTGACGTCTTCAGACGAGACGGAAGCGCGCAGCGCGTCGGCGATCTCCTGATCGTCGAGCAGCTCGTGCAGCGCGCCGCTCGAGAGCACCAGCGCGTCGCCGTGCATGAGGCGCACGTGCGCGAGCGCCGGCTCCAGCGTCGGCTGCGTGCCGAGCGAGCGCGTCAGCAGGCGGAGCGAACCCTCCCCGATCGCGTCGGCCGTCGTCAACGTCGAGAGGACGCCCTCGCGGCCGAGGTACGCGCGCGTCGCGCCGACGTGGCCGACGAAAGCATGGTCGCCGACGATCAACGCGGCGGTGAGCGAGGTTCCCGAGGCGACGTAGTCGTCGGTGCTGCCGGAGTGCGCGAAGACGCGCGCGTTGGCCGCCGAGAACGCGGCAGCGAGGGCGGCGCGGGGGTCGCGGCGCTCGCCGCGGACGCGGCGCTTCAGGCTGTCGCGGACGGCCTGGGTCGCGACGGCCGGCACGGGCTTTTCGCGGATCCGGCCGAAGCCGTGGGCGACCGCGAGCAGGACGATGCCGGGCGCGACGATCTCGGCGACGTAGGCTTCGTCGCCGCTGTGGATCCCGGGTCGCGACCCGACCGCTATCTCCATGCTCCGACTCCCCGAAAGACGAGGGCTGCCGCGCCGACGGTCATCTCGTCGTCGACCTCGAGCCGCCGCGGGCCGGTGACGGCCTCGCCGTCGACCGCCGTCCCGTTGCGGCTTCCCAAGTCTTCCACGTAGACCCCGTCGTCTCGCATCTCGATTCGCGCGTGCAGCCGGCTCACCCGCGGGTCGTCGAGACGAAGGTCGGCGCTCGGTGCCCTCCCGACGAGTATACGCCGCCCGAAGCGATACGTCTTGATGGTCCCGGCATGCGCGACCGTCAATTCGATGCCGGTCGGGATCGCGGCCTCGATCGCGCGCGCTGGAGGCGCGCCGCGCCGGTCGCGAACCAGCACGGCGTAAACGGCGTACGCGGCGGAGAGCCCCAGCGTGAGCAGGCGCGGGTCGGTCATGGCGCGTCGACCACCTTGAGATGGGTCTCGCCGATCGTCAGCGTCTGGCCGCGGTCGAGGCGCGCCCGCCGGACCTGGGCGCCGTCGACGAAGGTCCCGTTCGACGACCCGAGATCTTCGACGCTCCAGCCGGTACCGTCGGCGACGATGCGAGCGTGATTGCGCGACGCGCGCGCGTCGCGGAGCTTCACCCCGTTGTCGTCGGCGCGCCCCAGGCTGAGGCCGTCGCTGAGCGGCACGCGCGCTCCGTCGGGCCGCTCGAGGGCGAGCGATTGCGCGCGCTCGTCGACCACCACTTCGATCGCGAGCGAACCGGAGACCACGTCGGGGTCCTCGTCGAGCACGACGCGTGCGGCCTCGGCGCGCTCGCGCGGGAGCGCTTCACGCACCATCGCGCTCCAGCGCCCTTCGAGAAAATCGCGGTCGGTCGCAAGCCGTGCGTAGTCGGCCGGATGGACGCGCACGAGGTACAGGTCGCTCGGCGAGGCCTGGGCGGTCGACACCAGCCGGCGGCCGATCTGCGCGGGGTCCAGCGCGCTCGGAAAGACCCGCGCGAAGGCGTCCTCGACGACGCGCGCACAGACGTGCTCGATGCGGGCGAAAACGTTCACGGCACTCGCGCGGTCATGGCGAGCGCTTCATCCTCGCTATGTAAAATCCGTCGCGCCCGCCGATCCCGGGCGGTACCAGCACGTCGCCGAACGGCGTCAAGAACGGAGCGTATCGCGCGGGTATCGCGTCGCGCGCGAACTCGGCCTGGGCCGCCATGAAGCCCTCGACGATCTCCTCGGCTTCGCGGCGATCGGTCGAGCAGACCGCGTAGACCAGTGCGCCGCCGGGTTTCACGCTCCGCGCCGCGGAGTCGAGCAGCTTTTTCTGGATGCTCGCCATGCGCACCGGATCGTCGGACGCCTTGCGCCAGCGCGCCTCGGGCTGCCGGCCCAGGATTCCGAGCCCCGAGCACGGCGCGTCGAGCAGCACCACATCGGCGTCGGCGGTCGCATCCATCGCCGTCACGTCGGCGGTGACCAGCGCGATCGACGCGATCCCGGCCGCGTCGAGCCGGGCGGCCGTCTGCGCGATCTTGCGCGGGTCATCGTCGACCGCGAGCAGCGAACCTTCACCGCGGGTACGGCTCACGATCTGCAGCGTCTTGTTGCCGCGCCCGCAGCAGAGTTCGACGACGCGCTGCCCCGGCTGCGGATCGAGGATGTCCACCGGAAACGACGATGCTTCGCCGTGCAGGTGCCAGCGATGGTTCGCAAGCCGTTCGAGCTCGGCCGCCGACGCCGCGGGTTCGAGCACCAAGACGTCCAGTGCGAAGGGGCTCGGCGCGGCCGCGATCCCGGCCTCGGCGAGCGCGTGCTGCGCCCCCTCACGCGTCGTGTTCCGCAGGTCGATGCACACGCCGGCCGCGGCGGGCGCGTTCACCCCGCCGAGGATCGCGTCGAGCCGCTCCTCGCCGAAACGCTCGCGCCAGTGGTTGACGACCCAGTTCGGGAGCGACGCGCGCGTCGCGAGATCGGTCTCGCGGGGCGGCTCGGCGGCGACCTTTCGCAGCACGGCGTTGACCAGGCCCGCGGTCCCCTTATGGCCGTACTTGCGGGCGAGCCCGACGCTCTCCGAGACCGCGGCGTAGTCCTCGACACCACCCATCAGGCGCAACTGGTACGTTCCCAGCCGGAGGATCTCCGCGATCGGCTGCGGCAGCGACTTCGCGCGCTCGCCGATGTACGGCTGCAGCTCGAAGTCGAGATACCGCCGCATCTTGATCGCGCCGTACGCGAGTTCGGTCGCGAACGCGCGGTCACGCGGAGCCAGTTCGGTCTTGCGCAAACGGTAGTCGAGCGCCTCGCGCGCGTCGCGCGGAGTCGGTCCGAACACGTCGCGGCACACCTGCAGCGCGACCTCGCGCGCCGTCGTCGCTCTCGGTTCGCTCATGGATTTCTCTGGTGCGCTGCGCGCGCGTACACATCGCCGGGCATCGGCGCACGTCCGGGCGGCACGACGAGATCGAGAACGACCATACGGCCGTCGCCTGCGCAGCAGAAGGTCCCCGCCACCTCTTCATCCGCTGCGACGTGCGCTCGAAGCACCTTGAGTCTCTCCCCTGCTCCCTCGGTCCGCGCCGCCGGGGCTGGAGACAGTGAGCGAACCGTATCGACAATTCTGCGAGCGGGCTGCGACCAATCGATCATGAGATCGCCTTTCCGCAGCGGCCGCGTGGCGGTCGCCGCAACCTCCTCTTCGGAGAATCCCAGCTCGCGCGCGACCGCGCTTTGCGGCTTGCGTTCGAGCGACTCGTTCGCGTAGCGATCGAGCGCCTCGACGACGAGTTCCGCGCCGCGCGCGGCCAGCCGGTCGTGCAGCTCGCCGTAGGTTTCTTCCGGCCCGATCGGCGTGCGCTCTTGCAGCAGCACCTCGCCGGTGTCCATCCCCGCATCCATCGCGATGATCGTGACGCCGGTCTCCAGGCGGCCGTCGCGGATCGCCGACTGCAGCGGCGTCGCACCGCGGTAGAGCGGCAGCAGTGAAGGGTGGACGTTGAACGCGATCGGTACGGCGTCGAGCAGCGTCTGCGGCACGATCTTCCCGTACGACGCGACGACGAACGCCTCGGCGCCGGCGGCGCGCGCCTCGTCCGCAAACGGCTTCAGCCTCGTGGGCGTGTAGACGCGCAGCCCGCGGGCCTCGGCGGCGTGCTTCACCGGCGTCGCGGCCAGCTGGTGGCCGCGGCCCGCGGGGCGATCGGGCTGTGTGACGACGCCGATGACATCGTGCCGTCCGGCGAGCGCTTCCAGAATCGGGACGGCGAACGCGCTGGTCCCGAAGACGAGCAGTTTCAGCGAGTGCCGGCGGCGACCGCATCGGCCTCCGCCACTTCTTCGTCGGTCGTCGCCGGACGAATGTTCTTCGCCTTGTCGATGTACAGCACACCGTTGAGGTGGTCGATCTCGTGCTGCAGGCAACGCGCGAAAAGACCGCTGCCCTCGAGCGTGATCTTCTTGCCCTGGCGGTCGAGCCCGGTGCAGACGACGCGTTCGAAGCGCGTCAGATCGCCGACCATCCCGGGGACCGAGAGGCAGCCTTCGACCGATTCGACCTCGCCTTCGGTGACCGTGAACTTCGGATTGATCACCACCAGCGGACCGTGAGCGTCCTCGTCATCCTGGAGATCGACGGTGAAGACGCGCTTCGAGACCCCGATCTGCGGCGCGGCCAGCCCGATCCCCGGCGCATCGTACATCGTCTCGAACATGTCGTCGAGGAGCTGCTGGAACATCGGGTCGGCGATGTCGGCCGGATCGACCTTCTTCGCAACCTTGCGCAGCGTGGGATGACCGTCGGTGATGATCTCGCGGATGTACGCCATAAGCAGTGCTTCCAGTATAACCGGCGGGCGAACCATCGGAGTTCCGCCCGCCGGCCGGCGGGAAAAGGCTGTCGAGGGGCTACTTGGGCGCGTAGGCGATGCACCAGCCGTTCGGGCTGATCTTGCCGTGAACGATCGTGCACCCGTTCGGCTTCACGAAGAACCGGCAGCCCACGCACTTGACGCCCTTGGGTCCGGGCTTGTCCTGATACTTGAACTGCTTTTTGTTGTCGGGCGGCGCGGCGGCTTGCACCGCGGACAAGGTCGCGCCGACGGCGAGCGCCGCGAACGGGAGGCCGGCGAGGCGCTTGAGTGCGAGACCGCGCGAGACGGATGATTTCATCGGGGGGAACCCTCCTGGCGTAAGTGCCCGGTAATGGGCCGAGGGGTAGGATGATCCTACGATGCGCGTTCTGGTGGGCGCCCTCCTCGCGATGCTGGCTACCGGACCCGATGCGCTCGGCTCCGGCACCCTGGCCGTGACCCTCGACGCGCGTCCGCTCGCCGGTTCCTGCGCGATCCTCAGCCGTGCCACGATCGTCGCCTACGACGCGCGCGCGCGCCGCGAGGTATCGTACCGTTTCGTCCGCAGCGACGGCACGGTCTCGCCGACCGGACGGCTCGCCTTGAGCGGTGACGGCGCCGTCGCGCAGTCGGTCACCGACCGCTGGACGCCGCACGGTCCGGCGCCGTGGGTCGCGCTCGAGATCCTCGCGCCCGAGCGGATGCGCTCGGCACGCGTGGCGGCCGTGACGCACTGCGCGGGACGCGATCTGGCGGCGACCCGCTGACCATCTTCTCGGCGAACCGCATCGGCGTCCCGTTCTGGAACGGCCTCCTCTCGAGCATCGCCGCGATGGCGATCGTGACGGTCGCCTTGTTCGTGGCGATGATCGTGATCCTCATCGCGGTCATCCTCGCGACGGGAAATATGCCGTCGCTCAATTCCGGGCACCCGGTGGTCGCCGTGAGCGAGGCGATCGCATATGCGCTCACCGGATGGTTCGCATGGTCGCGCCTGCGCCCGACGGGGCTTCGTCCCTTCCGCCCCTTCACGTACCGCGATCTCCGCATGATCCTGATCGGTTTCGCCGCGCTCTTCCTCGCCCGCATCGGGACCGGCGCGCTACTGGCCCTCACGCATCAGACGAACCACGTGCAGAGCGGCTTCGAGCATTTCGACGTCGTCACCAACGTGCCGGCGATGACGATCGTCGGAATCGGTCTCGCCACCGCCACGATGGTCCTCCTCGCTCCCGTCGTCGAAGAGATCGTATTTCGCGGCCTGCTCTTCGGCGCGCTCGCTCCGCGCCTGGGCGTGCTCGCCAGCGCGCTGATCACGGCTCTGCTCTTCGGCGGCGTCCATGGCGACCTCGTGCTCTTCCCGCTGCTGGCCGTACTCGGCTTCGTCAATGCGCTCGCGTACGCCGCGACCGGGAACCTCTGGGTACCGATCACCTTGCACGCGCTCAACAACGCGATCGGCGCGATCTACCTCGTCGCGACGTCGCTGCAGCATCATTGATCACTCCCCGATCGTGCCAAGCCCCAACGAAGAGCTACAAGATGTAGCTCGACAGGTCGGAGTTGCCGGCGATCGACTCGAGCCGCGCGGAGACGTAGGCCGCGTCGATCACGATCTTGCCGCCCTCCTCCGGCGCCCGAAAAGCGATTTCGTCAAGGACGCGCTCGAGGACGGTATGCAGCCGCCGCGCGCCGATGTTCTCCGTCTGCTCGTTCACGCGCATCGCGATCTGCGCGATCTCCGCGATCGCGTCCGGGGTGACGTCGAGGTCGACGCCGTCGGCGCCGAGCAGCGCCTTGTACTGACCGATCAGCGCGTTCTCCGGCTGGGTGAGGATGATCTCGAAGTCGGCTGCGGTCAGCGAACCGAGCTCGACGCGCACCGGAAAGCGCCCTTGCAGCTCGGGGATGAGATCGGACGGTTTCGAGGCGTGGAATGCGCCGGCGGCGATGAACAGCACGTGGTCGGTCGAGAGCGGGCCGTGCTTCGTGTGCACCGTACTCCCCTCGACGATCGGCAGGATGTCGCGCTGCACGCCCTCGCGCGAGACGTCCGGACCGCGCGAGCCTTCGCGGCCGGCGACCTTGTCGATCTCGTCGATGAAGATGATCCCGTGTTCCCCGGCGCGGCGCAGCGCCTCGCGCTTGACCGCGTCCATGTCGATCAGCTTGTCCGCTTCGTGCTGCGCGAAGATGCGGCGCGCTTCGGCGACCGTGACCTTCTTCTGGACGCGTTTCTTCGGCAGCAGGCCGCCGAGCATCTCGCCCATGTCCCCGCCGCCGAAACCGCTCTGTTCGCCGCCGCCGATGAGCCCGATCGGCAACTGCGGCGCCTCTTCGACCTCGATCTCGATCACCCGCACGTCGAAGAAACCGCGCTCGACGTCGGCCTTGGCAGCGGCGCGGACGCGAGCGGCCTCTTCGTCGGGCAGCGTTCGGGTGACGGTCTGCGTCGCAGCCTGCTGCGGCTGGTTCGCGAACGCGTTGCCGAAGATCGAGCCGAGCGACGCGGCGAACGGGTTCGACTGCTGCGCCTGCGGCACGCGCGTCTCGGGGTGCAGGATGTCGACGATCCGCTCGACGGCGGCCTGCTCCGCGGCTTCGTGCACCTCGGCGCGGCGCTCGTCCGAGACCATCCGGACGGCGGCCTCGGCCAGATCGCGCACCATCGACTCGACGTCGCGCCCGACATAGCCGACCTCGGTGTACTTGGTCGCTTCGACCTTGATGAACGGCGCGCCGGCGAGCGTCGCCAGACGGCGCGCGATCTCAGTCTTGCCGACGCCGGTCGGCCCGATCATCAGGATGTTCTTGGGCGCGACCTCTTTGCGGACGTTTTCGGGCAGGCGCTCCCGGCGGTAGCGGTTGCGCATCGCGACCGCGACGGCGCGCTTCGCGTCGCCCTGTCCGACGATGTACCGGTCGAGCTCGGCGACGATCTCGCGCGGCGTGAGGTCTTGGGCTGCTTTGGTCACGGGAGGGTCAATACCTGAACGTCGTCGTTGGTGTAGATGTCGATGCGGCCGGCGATGCGCAGCGCCTCGCGGGCGATCTCCGTCGCGTCGAGCGAGGAGTGGCCGAGCAGCGCCATCGCGGCGGCCTGCGCGTACGGTCCGCCGCTGCCGATCGCGGCGACGCCTTCGTCCGGCTCGATCACGTCGCCGGTCCCGCTCAGCACGAACAGGTGCTCCGCGGTCCCGACGATCAGCAGCGCTTCGAGCCGGCGCAGCGCGCGGTCTTGGCGCCAGTCCTTCGCGAGCTCGACGGCGGCACGCAAGACGTTGTCCTTGTAGGCGCTCATCTTGCCCTCGAACTTCTCGAGCAGCGTGATCCCGTCGGCGGCGCTGCCGGCGAACCCGGCGAGCACCTTACCGCCGGCGATCGCGCGCACTTTGCGCGCGCCGTGCTTCATGACGGTCTTGTCGACCGTCACCTGCCCGTCGCCCGCCATGGCGATCTTCCCGTCCCTGCGGACGGCGCAGATCGTCGTCGACCGTATGTGCATGGTGGTTAGGTACCGGCCAAGACCCTCGCAGGTTGCACCGCCGCCGCGAAGGCGTCGATCTTCGCGAGCGCTCGCTCGGCCAGCTTCGCGCGGCGCGCGCGCTTGTCGCGAACCACCTGGTCGAGCGGCGAGAAGAACGTCCAGGTGACGTTGGCGGGCTGGAAGTCCGGTGACGCGGCGTTCTGCAGGTGCGCCACGACGGCACCGAGCGCGGTGTCGGCGGGAACCGCGACGGCCCCGAGGCCGAGCCGCTCTCGCGCCGCGGCGATCCCCGCGATCGTTCCGCACGCGGCAGCCTCGACGTAACCTTCGGCGCCGGTGATCTGACCGGCAAAGAACACGCGCGGGTTCGCACGCAGCCGCAGATCGGCGGTGAGCAAGCGCGGCGAGTCGACGAAGGTGTTGCGGTGCATCACGCCCAGCCGCAGCCATTCGGCGTTCGCGAGACCCGGCAACTTGCCAAACGCCTCCTTTTGCGCCGGCCAGGTCAGCCGTGTCTGGAAACCGACCAGGTTGAGCGCGGTCCCCGCGGCGTTCTCCTTGCGCAGCTGCACGACGGCGTGCGGCGCCGTCCCGGTGCGCGGATCGCGCAGTCCGACCGGTTTGAGCGGTCCGAAGCGCAACGTGTCCTCGCCGCGCGCGGCGAGCTCTTCGATCGGCAGGCAGCCTTCGAAGTACGGCACGTCGCCCGACGCGGCATCGAGCTCGAAGCCGTGCGGATCGTGCTTCGGCAGCGTCCGCAAGTCTTCGACGAAACGCGCGTAGGTCTCGCGGTCGAGCGGGATGTTGAGGTAGTCGTCGCCCTCGCCCTTGTCGTAACGCGACTTCCGGTACATCGCCGTCAGGTCGAGCGAATCGAGCGACACGATCGGCGCGGCGGCGTCGTAGTAGTGCAGCCGGCCGCCGACCAGCGCATCGAGAGCCTGCGCGAGCGGATCCGACGGCAGCGGACCGCAGGCGACGATCACCGTGCCGCCCGGCGGGATGGCGGTGATCTCTTCGCGCCGGATCTCGACGTTCGGGAGCGCCGTCAGACGCGACTCGACCAGCGCTCCGAAGCGCTCGCGATCGACGGCGAGCGCACCGCCGGCCGGCACCGCGGCCTCACGCGCCGAGGTGACGATGAGCGAATCGAGCCGCGCCAGCTCTTCCTTCAGCAGGCCGACCGCGTTCTCGAGCGCGGCGCCGCGCAGCGAGTTCGAACAGACCAGCTCCGCCAGCATCCCGGTGTGGTGCGCCGGTCCGCGCTTGTGCGGGCGCATCTCGTACAGCACGACCGTCGCGCCGCGCCGCGCCGCCTGCCAGGCCGCTTCACTTCCGGCGAGTCCGCCCCCGATGACCGTGACGTCTGCCATGATGCTAGACGGTTTCGACCTCCGCGTCGTCGGCGTCCTCGGCTTTGCCGAGGCCGGTGACGTGGTGCTTGTCGGTGTGGCAGACGTAGACGACGTTCCCGCCGCGCTTCGCCTTCTCGACCACGTAGTCGCCGCAGACCGCGCAGGGCTCAGCCGCGACTCGGTCCCACGAGACGAAGTCGCACGCCGGATAGTTCGCGCAGCCGTAGAACGTGCGGCCCTTGCGCGACTTCCGCTCGGCGATCATTCCGCCGTCCTTGGGACACTTGACGCCCGTGTCTTTGAGGATCGGCTTCGTCGTTTTGCACTCCGGATAGCCGGCGCAGGACATGAACTTGCCGAAGCGCCCGGTCTTGATGACCATCGGCTTCCCGCAGTTGACGCATACCTCGTCGGTCGGCTCGTCGCGCTGCTCGAACTTCGGCAGCTTGCGCTCCGCCTCCGCGAGCTCTTTCTCGAATCCACTGTAGAACTCGCCGAGCACCTTCGCGGTCGCGGCCCAGTCGCCGCCGGTCTCCGCCAGCGCGTCGAGCCGGCCCTCCATCTGCGCGGTGAACTTGAGGTCGACGATCTCGTTGAAGTGCTCGACCAGCAGATCGTTCACTTGTTCGCCGATATCGGTCGGGTGAAAGCGGCGTTCCAGCTGCTCGACGTACCCACGCGCCTGGATCGTCTCGACGATCGCGCTGTAGGTCGACGGCCGGCCGATCCCGTTCTCCTCGAGCGCGCGGACCAGCGACGCTTCGGTGAAGCGCGGCGGCGGCTCGGTGAAGTGCTGCTTCGGCTCGATCGCCTTCACGTCGAGCACCTCGCCCTCGGTCGTCTTCGGCAAGATCGGGCGTGCTTTGGCGGCCTCGGTGAACGTCAGTGGAGCCTGTCCTGAGCTTGTCGACGGATCGGTGCCTTCCTCATATACCGCCGTGTAGCCGGCGAACTTGAGAACGCTGCCGGTGGCGCGGAACGTGTACCGCTCCGTCGCGTTGATGTCGACCGTCGTCTGATCGTAGACGGCGGGCGCCATCTGCGAGGCGATGAAGCGCTCCCAGATCAGCTGGTACAGCCGCAGCTCGTCGCGTTTGAGGACGCGCGAGAGCGACTCGGGAGTGCGCATCGCCGAGGTCGGACGGACCGCCTCGTGTGCGTCCTGCGCGCCTTCCTTGACCTTGTACTGCCGGCCGCCGCCGTAGAAGCTCTCGCCGAACCGGCCGACGACGTACTCGCGCGCGGCCTCGCGCGCCCCGTCGGAGATGCGCGTCGAGTCGGTGCGCATGTAGGTGATGAGGCCCTGCGTCCCCTCGCTGCCGCCCAGATCGACGCCCTCGTAGAGCGCCTGAGCGATCTGCATCGTCTTGCGCACGCGGAACTTCAGCTTGCGCGAGGCTTCCTGCTGGAGCGTCGAAGTGGTGAACGGCGCGGCGGGGTTGCGGCGTGTCTCGCGCGTCTTGACCGATGTGACGCCGAACGGGGCACCGTCGAGCGCCGCGACGATCGCCTCAGCCTGCTCGCCGGTGGTGACGTCCGCCTTCTGCCCGTCGATCTGGTAGAGGTCGGCGGGAAACACAACCGGCGAGTCGGTGCCCGCAAGTTGCGCCGTGATCGTCCAGTACTCCTGACGGTCGAAGGCGCGGATCTCGCGCTCGCGGTCGACGATCAGCCGCACCGCAACCGACTGCACGCGGCCGGCGGAGAGGCCGCCGCGCACTTTGGCCCAGAGCAGCGGCGAGATCTTGTAGCCGACCAGCCGGTCGAGGATGCGGCGCGCCTGCTGTGCGTTGACGCGCGGCATGTCGATCGGGTGCGCGTCCTTGAGGGCCGCCAGCGCCGCGTCCTTGGTGATCTCGTGCAGCTCGATGCGCTTGGGGTTGTCGAGCTTCAGCAGCTCCGCGAGGTGCCACGCGATCGCCTCGCCTTCGCGATCGGGGTCGGTCGCGAGGTAGACCTCGGACGCCGTCTTCGCCGCCGCCTTGAGCTCCTTGATGATGTCGCCCTTCCCTTTGATGGTAAGGTAGCGCGGCAAAAAATCGTGCTCAACGTCGACGCCGAGCGTCGACTTCGGGAGGTCGCGGACGTGGCCGACCGAGGCCTTCACGACATAGCGTGCGGGCAAGAATTTCTTGATGGTTTTGGCCTTCGTCGGCGACTCGACGATGATCAGCGGCTTCGCCACAACGGTCTCCAGCGGGTACGGCTCGCTCGAGGACGAGCTTCGGGCCACAGTATAAACCCGGACGTCAAGCCGGGCCAATTCCGTCGCGCGGCGCGCGCGCGGAACAGCCGCTCCGGGCCAAGAGTTGCACGAAACACGAAATCTGTGTATTCTGCGACTAACGATGTGTCGGCGTTTTGTCGGCGCGTCTTGGATAGAACAACTCCGTCCGCGCGGACGAGGAGGTTGAATGGACTCGGAAACAACGAACGGCGCACCAGCCGCAGCACCAGCCGCTGCACCGGCGAAGCGCCGCGGCGGACGCCGCAAGGGCGCCGGCCGCAAGAAAGCAGCCGCTAAGAAATCGACCAACGGCCGCAAGAAGGCTGCCAAGAAGACCGACGGTCGCAAGAAGGCTGCCAAGAAGACCGGCGGTCGCAAGAAAGCCGCCAAGAAGACCGGCGGTCGTAAGAAGGCTGCCAAGAAGACCGGCGGTCGTAAGAAGGCTGCCAAGAAGACCGGCGGTCGCAAGAAGGCTGCCAAGAAGACCGGTGGTCGTAAGAAGGCTGCCAAGAAGACCGGCGGTCGCAAGAAGGCTGCCAAGAAGACTGGTGGTCGCAAGAAGAAGGCCGCGGGCGGGCGTAAGAAAGCCGCCGGTGGTCGCAAGAAGAAAGCCGCGGGCGGGCGTAAGAAAGCCGCCGGCGGTCGCAAGAAAAAGGCCGGCGGTCGCAAGAAGAAAGCCGGCGGTCGCAAGAAAAAGGGCTGACATCCGGCGATAACCGGAATGTCAGAGAGGAGCGGTCGTTCGACCGCTCCTCATTTTTTTTGTCCGCCGCCCCTTCGACGTCATCCTGAGCTTGGCGAAGGGTCAGGGTGACTAAGTGAGGGCGGCGGTGACGGCGATGAGATCGGGGGCTTTGCCGCCGTGCTCTTCGACCCAATGACACGCCGCGCGATGACCGGGTTCGTACTCGTTGAACGCCGGCACTTCGACCTTGCAGCGCTCGAACGCGATCGGGCAGCGCGTGTGGAAGCGGCAGCCCGACGGCGGGTTCACCGGCGAGGGGATGTCGCCGGTCAGGATGATACGCTTGCGGCGCCGTTCGACGACGGGATCCGGGATCGGGATCGCCGAGAGCAGCGCCTGCGTATAGGGGTGCAGCGGGTTGTCGTAGAGCCGGTCGCGGTCGGCGATCTCGACGAGCTTGCCGACGTACATCACGGCGACGCGGTTCGAGATGTGGCGGACGACCGAGAGGTCGTGCGCGATGAACAGGTAGGTCAGCCCAAGCTTCTGCTGGAGGTCTTGGAGCAGGTTGATCACCTGCGCCTGGATCGAGACGTCGAGCGCCGAGACCGGCTCGTCGGCGACGATGAACTTCGGGTCGACCGCCAGGGCGCGCGCGACGCCGATGCGCTGGCGCTGACCGCCCGAGAACTCGTGCGGGTAGCGATTGGCGTGCGACGGCTGCAGCCCGACCAGCCGCAGCAACTCCTGAACGCGCGCGTCGGCGGCCTTACCCCGCGCGATGTGGTGGATCTCCAGCGGCTCGCGGATGATCGAGCCGACCGTCATGCGCGGGTTGAGCGACGCGTACGGATCCTGAAAGATGATCTGCATCTCTTTGCGCAGCGGCCGCAGCTCGCCGCGCGTGAGGCCGATCAGCTCGCGCCCTTGGAATTGGACGCTGCCCCTCGTCGCATCGGTCAGACGCAGGATGACGCGCCCGGCGGTCGTCTTCCCCGATCCGGATTCGCCGACGAGCCCGAGCGTCTCGCCGCGCCGGATCTCGAAGTCGATCCCGTCGACGGCCTTGACGTCGGCGACGTGGCGCTGGAAGATCCCCGCGGTGATCGGGAAATATTTGGTCAGGTCGCGGACGACGACCAGATCGTCCGCCGGCACCGCTTGCGGCAACGCGCTCACCGGGCGAGCGCCTGCGGCGTACGCGCGACCGCGGAGTCGGGAACGGTCGGCCGGTTCTCCGCCGCGATCGGCTTCTGCCCCTCGGCCTGCTGATCGTAGAGATAGCACCGGGCGAGGTGTCCCGCGCCGAAGTCGTACAGCGGCACCGGGTTGTCGCAGATCGGCATCCGGTAGCGGCAGCGCGGTGCGAACGCGCATCCGGGCGGCATCCGCAGCAGGTTCGGCGGCTGACCGTCGATCGGGATGAGCCGCGAGCCGGCTTGGTCGAGACGGGGCAGCGACTCCAACAGCCCCATCGTGTACGGCATCTTCGGCGACTCGAAGATCTCGGTGGCGGTGCCGTATTCAACCATGTTCCCGCCGTACATGACCAGCACGTTTTCGCACGTCTCGGCGAC
This sequence comes from Vulcanimicrobiota bacterium, assembly GCA_003168375.1. GTDB lineage: Bacteria > Vulcanimicrobiota > Vulcanimicrobiia > Vulcanimicrobiales > Vulcanimicrobiaceae > Vulcanimicrobium > Vulcanimicrobium winogradskyi. The sequence continues at coordinate 155,999 of PMSI01000007.1, read as the reverse complement.
GACGCCGAGGTCGTGCGTGATCAAGACGATCGCCGAGCCGAGCCGCTGCTGCATCTCGTTCATCAGCTCGAGGATCTGGGCTTGGATCGTCACGTCCAGCGCGGTCGTCGGCTCGTCGGCGATCAGCACCGCGGGGTCGCACGAGAGCGCCATCGCGATCATGACGCGCTGCCGCATCCCGCCGGAGAACTGGTGCGGATAGTCGCGCAGCCGCTTCTCCGGCACCGGAATCTTCACCAGCTTCAGCATCTCGACGGCCTTGTCGAGCGCATCTTTTTTGTTGAGCCCGAGGTGGAGGCGCGTCGCCTCCGCGATCTGCTCGCCGATCGTGAGAACCGGGTTGAGCGAGGTCATCGGATCCTGGAAGATCATCGCGATGTCGCGGCCGCGGATCTTGCGCATCTCGGCTTCGCTCTTCTCGAGCAGGTTCTCGCCCTTGAACAGGATCTTGCCGCGTTCGATGCGCCCGTTCTGTGCGATGAGGCGCATGATCGAGAGCGAGGTGACCGACTTCCCGGAGCCCGACTCACCGACGATCCCGAGCGTCGAGCCCGGGTCGACCGCAAACGAGAGCCCGTTGACGGCCGCGACGACGCCGTCCTCGGTCTTGAACGTCGTCTTGAGGTCGTGGACCTCGAGCAGCGCCAAGCGAGCCCTTATATTCCTGAGAGGCTGACGATCGTGGCGACGACGACGAAGGCGACCGCGACCGTCTGCGTGACGCGAGCGATTTGGGCGTCGAGTCCGAGCCGGCGCGTCGTCGACTCGACGCGTCCGCCGACCGTACCGCTCAGCCCCTCTTGCTTGGTCGTCTGCAATGCGAGCAAGACCACCAACAGCACGCCGAGGACGACGAACAGCCCGCCGAACGTGTGGGTGAGCCACGGCACGTGCTGCGCCAGAAACGAGTGCGGCGTCAGATCGAACTGAGGGTTCGTCTGGACGACCAGCGGGGCCAGTGAGGCCTGCGCAGCGGGAACCGCCTTGGCGGCGGTCGCCGGCGCAGCCGACGCGGCTGCGAGCAGCACGGAAAACACGATTGGTAACTCCCCGGCCTCAGCCGGAACTACGGGGAAAAGAACCGCCGAGGCTTGCCCCCCGCCCGGGGAAAATCCTGGCTGCTAGGCTGTCCTGGCCGGCGTGAGGGCGCGGACGCGCGCGGCGACGTTGTCGCCGGAGAGCCCGAAGTGGGCGCGCTGGGCCTCGGGCTTCGCGTGCTGCACGAGGACGTTCGGGACGCCGATACGCTCGACGATCACATCCAGTCCGTGATCGTTCACGAACTCGACGACGGCCGACCCGAACCCGCCGGCGAGGCTGTGCTCTTCGAGCGTGATGAACCGCCGGTGCGTCTCGGCCAGCTCGAGCAAGAGCGTCTCATCGAGCGGTACGACGAACCGCGCGTTGACGACCGTCGGCCGGAGTCCCTCGGCTTCAAGCGCGTCGTAGGCATCCAGCGCGGCATCGACGGTGTTTCCGAGCGCCAGGATCGCGACGTCGCTGCCGCTTCGCAGCACCTCGGCTCGCCCCAGGACGAGCGGCGCGGGCGGTTCGTCGTGCTTCCCGCTGGTCGAGCCCCGCGGATACCGGATCGCGGCCGGCGCGTCGAGCGTCAGCGCGAGGTCGAGCATCGGCGCGACCTCCGCCTCGCTGCGCGGCGCCATGATGGTGATCCCGGGCAGCGTGCGCAGGTAGGCGACGTCGTAGAGGCCCATGTGTGTCGGGCCGTCGTCGCCGACGAACCCCGCCCGGTCGATCGCGAAGACGACCGGGAGCGACTGAACGACGACGTCGTGCACGACCTGGTCGTAGGCGCGCTGCAGGAAGGTCGAGTAGATCGCGCAGACCGGCTTGAGCCCGCGCGTCGACGCGCCGGCGGCGAAACAGACCGCGTGCGCCTCGGCGATCCCGACGTCGAAATAGCGGTGCGGAAAACTCTTGGCGAACTTCGCGAGCCCCGTGCCGTCGGGCATCGCGGCAGTGATCCCGATCACGCGCAGGTCGCGCTGCGCGGCGGCGATCAGCGCGTCGGCGAACGCCTGCGCGAACGTCGGCCGCGACGCCTTCTTCTCGAGCTTTCCTTCGTCGGGATGATAGACGCCGGGACCGACGCCGTGAAACGTGCGGCTGTCGCCCTCCGCGATCCCGTAGCCCTTGCCCTTCACCGTCTTCACGTGGAGCAGGACCGGACCCTCGATCTTTCGAGCGTTTGAGATCACGTCGATGAGCGTGTCGAGGTCGTGTCCGTCGATCGGCCCGACGTACCGGAACCCCATCTCCTCGAAGAACACCGGCGCCTTGTGGTCGTGCAGCGCGAACCGCATCCCGGCCAGCTCCGCGGTCGAGAGCGCTTTGCGCGCCGTGTCGCCGAGCGGGACGTGGTCGAGCACGCCCTTGACGATCTCGCGCCCTTTGGTGAACAGCGGCTTCGAGCGCAGCATCCCGAGATACGAGGCGATCGATCCGACGTTCGGCGCGATCGACATCTCGTTGTCGTTGAGGACGACGATGAAGTTGCTCTTGAGCAGGCCGGCGTTGTTGATCGCCTCGTAGGCGAGCCCTCCGGTGAGCGCCCCGTCGCCGATGATCGCGACGACGGTGTCGTGGCGCCCCGCGAGATCGCGCGCGGTCACCATTCCGAGCGCGGCCGAGATCGACGTCGACGCGTGTCCGGCACCAAACACATCGAACTCCGACTCGCTCCGCATCGAGAAACCGCTGATCCCGCCGCCCTGGCGCAGCGTGTCGAAGCGCGCGGCGCGGCCGCTCAGGAGCTTGTGGACGTAGCTCTGATGGCTGACGTCCCACACGATCGAGTCCTGCGGCAGTTCGAGAATGCGGAACAGCGCCAGCGTCAGCTCGACGACGCCGAGGTTCGGCGCGAGGTGCCCGCCGTTCGCGGCGCAGACGCGAATCAAGGTCTGACGGATCTCCGTCGCGAGCTGGTCGAGTTCGGGACGGGTGAGGCGCTTGACGTCGGCTGGGGACGCGATGCGTTCCAGGATCATCCCGGGATGTTCGACAGTGGGGGCCGAAAGCCCGGCCCCGTGCAGGCCCCCCTCTCGCCGCCGACCGCGTTGCGCGTCCGCAAGCGAGTCTGGACCGACGTCGCGCGGATCTTCTCGACCGTCTGCAACCCGTTTCTGACCTCGCTCGCCCTGTTCGTCATCCTCGCCGGGGCCCGCTCGAACGGCGCGACCGACTTCTGGGTGCTGCTCTTCAACAGCGCGTTCTTCACCTCGATCGCGCCGATGCTGTTCATCTTCTATCTCTACGCGACCGATCGCATCTCGGATCTCGACATGTCGATCCGGGCCGAGCGCGAGCGCGTCTTCATCGCGTTCGTCGTCTTCTACGCGCTGGGCGCGCTCGATATGTGGCTTATCCACGCGCCCGCGATCATGACGGCCTCGATGGCCGCCTACGCCCTCAGCTCGCTGATCGTGCAGTGGATCACCCGCTACTGGAAGATCTCGACGCACGCACTCGGGATCACCGCGCCGCTGGTCGCGCTGACCGTCCTGTTCGGATTGCGTCCGGCGCCGTTCTACATTCTGATCCCGCTGGTCGGCTGGTCGCGCGTCTACCTGGGCGCGCACACCTTGCTGCAAGTAATCGCCGGAACGCTGCTGGCGATCGCCACGACGCTGCTCTTCTTCCGCCTATTCCACGTCTGGTGACCGTCGCGACGCGAGGCGGTCGCCGCTTTAGCGGGTGATAAGCGTGGCGACTCTGCCGGTCGTATCGCCGGTCCAGCGGCGGACGGCGGCTTCGAACGCCTGCGGCTCGCCGTTGGTGTAGTAGGTCGTGCTCGAGGTGCCGGGCGGCAGGCCGAGCTCGGCGACCAGCGCCTTTGCCGCGGCGGCTTGTCCGGCGGCCGGGTCGATACGCTCGATGCGCGGATCGAGCGCGGCCGCGAACCAGCGGTCGAGCAGCGGGTAGTGCGTGCAGCCGTAGACGAGCGCCTCGACGTCGGACGGGATCTGCGCCACGACCTGCGCGACGGCATCGCGTCCGGCGGTCGTGTCGGCCTCACCAGCCTCGACGATCGGAACGAGCCTCGGCGCGGCGATCTCGTGCACGTGCGCGTACGGCACTGCCGTGCGGATCGCTCGCGCGTAGGCACCGCTGCGCACGGTCGCCGCGGTCGCGATCACCGCGATGCGACGGTGCCGCGTGCCGGCGAACGACCGGCCCGCGTTCAGGATGAGGTCGAGGACCGGGAACGGCGTCGCGGGCCAGCCATAGTGCTGCGCGACCGCACAGCTCGTGTTGCATGCGGTGACGACGGCGTCGACGCGTTGCCCGGCGAGCAGCGCGAGGTTCTCGGTCAGGTAGCCGTGCAGCTCACCGTCGCTCTTGTCACCGTACGGGACGTGGGCCTGGTCGGCGAAATAGACGACGTCTTGATCGATCCCGGCGGCGCGCAGCGCGGCGAGCACGGTCAATCCGCCGAGCCCGGAGTCGTAGAGTCCGAGCACTACTGCTGCTGGCTCAGCGCGTTGGCGCTCGGCGATCCGGCGTACGCTTTCACGCCGTTGGCGATCCCCTGCGCCACGTGCTGCAGGAACGACGGCTGCCGCAGCAGCGCGACGTCGCCGGGGTTCGTGGCGAACGCGGTTTCGACCAAGACGGCGGGCATCGAGGTGTGGCGCACGACGTAGAGGTTCTCGTGCCGCGTGCCGTCGTCCTGAGTCCCGGCGAGCGGGATGAGATTCTTTTCGATCGCTTGCGCGAACGGCGCGTCCTGCGGCTTGTACCAGTAGACCGTGGTCCCGCGTGCGCTCTCGAGCGGCGCCGCGTTGACGTGGATGCTGATGAAGAGCCGCGCGCCGAGATTGTTCGCGACGTCGCAGCGGGTTTGCAGGTAGGCGCGGTCGTCGGCGTTCGGCTTCCCGTCCGCCCGCATCTTCGCCAGGTTGTCGGAGCTGACCGGATCGACGTCCGCGTCGCGGGTGAGGCGCACCGTCCAGCCCTGCGCGACCAGCACCGCGCGCAGCCGTTGCGCGATGTCGAGCGTCACTGCTTTTTCGACGATGCCGTTATGCGCGGTGCCCTGATCGGCGCCGCCGTGGCCGGGGTCGATCACGATCACCTTGGAGTTGCTGTTGGTCCCGAACTTCCAGCCTGGCGGCCCGCTGCCGTCGCCCGGCGAAGCGTTGGGATCCGGGCTCGCGGTCGCGCTCGCGACCACCGGCGCGCCGCCGGTGCGGCCGCTCCCGATACGCGCGAGGTCGCTCGGCGGCGACGTCGCGACGGTGATGACCAGGCCGGCGTCGCTCGGCGTCAGGTCGATGCGCTGCTGGCTGGTGGTCGTGAACGCGATGCGGACCGCCGGCGCATCCGCCGAACCCGTCTGGCGCACGCGCACCGACTGCACCGCGCCGAACGCGGGATGCTCGTCGCGGCCCGGCCCGGCGAGCGTCGTGTTGTCGAGATCGAGATACCAGCGGTTGTCGGCCAGCCGGTGCCACTCGTAGCTCGCAGCACCGCTCAGCGTGACGCGCACGGCGAGGGCATCATCAGGTCCCGGCTCGATGGTGAGATCGGTGACGGTCGCGCGGCCCGCGACGATCGGCGGAGCCGCCGTCGGAAGGGTCAGCGGCGCCTCCGTGCCCGGCTCGAACACGACGGTGTAGGCGTCGGGCGAACCCGACGGCAGGACGCGGTGCGTCGAACCGCGCGCGCCCTCGAACGTGATCGTCGTGGTCGGGACCTTCGTGGTTCCGCCGACCGCGACGTCGATCGTGTCGACCGCCGGTCCGGCCGCGCGCCGCCCGGGCGCGAGCGCGGAGCCGAGACCGGTGAACGAGAGCTGCAGGCGCTCCGGCGACTCACCGGTGGTGGCGATCAGCAACGGCATCGCGCCGCGCACGGTGACGATCGTCCGGCCGGCGTCGGTGCGCACGTCGAGCGCGCCGATCCGCGGCTGGAGCACGATCTCATTGGGCTGGGCGAGCGGCTCGACGTAGAGCGCTCGGGCGAGCGTGAAGAACGGGAGCACCACGTCGTCACCGTCGGCGAGCGGCGCGAACGGGGCTTGCGCGCGTACGCCGGCGACGGTGTACGACGGATCGCCGAGCGTGAAGACGATCGTGCGGCGGTCTTCGGCAGTGATCACGACGTAGCGCTGCTGCGGCTGGTACGAGACGGTCGCGCCGAGCCGGTCGAGGAAGCGGCGCAGCCCCGCGTCGCGCGTGCTCACCCCGAGGTCGCCCGGCAGGGCGACGGCGTGCTCGAAGATCAGCCGCGTCCCCTGGAACCAGAGATTCGGCGGGCGGTCCTGCGCGCGCGCCGGAAGCGCGCACGCGAGGCACAGTGCGACCAGGCTAAAAACTCGAACGCGAGAGCGGTTCATCGAGCTCGAGATGTCCTCCGGGGAGCGTTGCGACGCGCTTGCCTCCGATCCTCACCTTTACCGAATCGATACCGAGCTTCGGCTGCGTAAGGGTCCAGACGAGCGCCTTGAACTCTGCCGATTCCGCGAACCCGCCTTCGGCGGAGGACGCGATCTCTTTAGAGATATCGACGTCTGCGGTCGATCCCTCAACGTCGAGCGCCCGCACGTGCGTTCCGGCGGGGAAGCGAACGGCCTCGGTCCCGGAGGGCGGGCCTGCGACGCACTGGGTCGCGGCATAGAACGCCGCGCTCTTCCGGTCGCGGGCGGGCCCGAGCGAGAGCTGCCACGGGACGAGCGTCGTCCCGTCGGCCTTCGCGTAGTACACCGTGATCGCATCGCCGACGGTGCTCTGCTGGCGCCGGGTGGTGAACCACCACGCCGCCGCGACCGCGGCGACGAACAGCACGACCAACACCAAGGCGCGTGACGATCGCATCTTGGGTCGTGCCTGTTCGCCGTGAACGCTAGGCGTTCCGTCCCTGCCGGCGATAGGTGATCCGCCCGCGCGTCAGGTCGTACGGCGAGAGCTCGACGTCGACGTCGTCGCCCGGCGTGATGCGGATGCGGAAGCGGCGCAGACGTCCCGCGAGGCTCGCGAGGATCGTGTGGCCGTTCTCGAGCTCGACCTTGAACGTCGAGCTGGGAAACGTTTCGATGACGCGGCCGACCAGGCTCAGCGTATCTTCTTTGACGACGGGCGTCAGCGGTTCGCGGCGCTTCTTGCCGCCGCCGCCTTTGCGTCTGCGGGGAGGGGGAATGGGAACTCCTTCGGGGAGGTGGTGCGGTTTGGGACGACGCGTTCGCCCCGGCTGCCGGATTGGCCCGCGGCGCGGCGCGAAGACCAGTTCCACGCCCGTGCCGCCGGCCTGCAAAGGAACTCCCCCGATGCGGCCCGGGTCCCAGCCAGTGTCATGCTCGTCGCCGCTATTGTGTTCGGAGCCGTCGGAGTCGCCGCCGGCTTTACCTGGGACTACGTCGTTAACCGGGGCGACTGAGCCCCCGTTTCCACTGCTGCGGCGCCTCCCTGCTCCCTTACGCCGTCCTTACGAACGGCTATGGCACTATTTGGCTGGGAGTTGTGTTAGAGTGATCGAGCCTGACGAACCGAGGCGTCTTTCGTCCGGCTGATAGTACGAGTCGTGTCCCCGTGGTCTGGCGCTCAGGCGTTCTCCCAGTTCAGGTACATCGTCCGTCTTCAACAAAACCCCCCGACGCCGGAGTTAACCGATGTACACTGACGAAACCCTGAATTGCACCGACTGCAATGCGCCCTTCACATTCTCGGCCGGAGAGCAAGAGTTCTTCGCCGCGAAGGGCTTCACCAACAAGCCCAACCGTTGCCCCGATTGCCGAGCTGCTCGCAAGAGCCAGCGCGGCGGCGGTGCCAGCAGCAGCGGCGGCGGCGGCGGAGGCTCGTATGCGGGCGGCGGATACGGCGGAGGCCGTCCCCAGCGCGAGATGTTCCAGGCCACCTGCAGCGGCTGCGGCAAGGTTGCGGAAGTTCCGTTCCAGCCGCGCGGCGACAAGCCGGTCTACTGCCGCGACTGCTTCCAGCAGCGCCAGTCGTATCGCTAAGCGCTAGCGCGACCGCGTACGAAACGAAGAGGCCCGGGGATCCGTCCCCGGGCTTTTTCTTTTTCCTTTCGACGTCAGGGTGACAGGGCGGAGGACGCGGATGCGATCTTCAGCTTCCATGCCTCCATCGGCGTTCGCTCGAGCTTCAGGTTGCCGAGCAGCACGCGCAGGCGCGTCGCGGCGGGGCCCGTGCCGCTCGTCCGCTGCCGCTTGAACGCCGGCTCCCACGACTGGTACCAGAGCGTCGCCTCGACGCGCAGCCGCTCCGGGGCGACGGCGGTACGGAGCTGCGCCCGGTATGCCGTGACGGCGCGGCCCTTCCCGTCCGCGTAGTTCGGGTCGCTCTCGACGAACTCGCCCTCCGGGTGCGTGGCGGCGAGCCAGTTCGGCGGTAGCGGGATCCCGGGTACGCCGTCCTTGCGCCAGCCTTGCGGCAGCAGACGGTTGTCCTTCACGTGGTGGTCGCGGCGGATGAAGCTCTCGGTGAAGTCGCCGGCGCGGTCCGCAACGAGCTCTTCGAAGATCTGCACCTCGTCGGGCCGCGAGACCGGGCGGCGCACGTCAAAGTGCTTCTGATACTGCTGCTTGCCGCCGGCGCCGCGCGTGAAGTACTCCGTCGGCAGCACCTTCACCGGGTCGGTTCCGTCGACGATCTCGCCCCTCTCGTTCGTCATCCCGGATGCCCAGACGAGCTTTCCGTCGGGATCGGTCACCTTGAGCTCGATCCAGGCCCGGCGGAAACCGACGCCGCTCGGGAACCGGTGACCGGTCAGATTCGTGACGCCGACCTCGGCCAGCAGCGTGCCGTTCTCGACGCGCGCCGCGAGGTCGACCTTCGCGGTTTTGTGCTGCGCCTGCCGCACCACGTTGCCGATCGCGTCGTCGAGATCGGTCGACGAGCCGGACATGTAGTCGTTCAGCCGCACGCCGAGCGCGTCCGAGTTCGTCTGGAAGGTGCGGAGCAGGAACGCGTTCAGGCCCAGCAGCTCGTGGCGGCGGAAGTCCGTCTTGCGGTAGCGGACGTTGATCCCTTCGAGCGAAGCGCGGTGCTCGGATTGCGGATAGGTCTGGTCTTGCACGAGGGCGATCTGCGTCTGCACTTGCTGCTGATGGACGTCCAAACGGTCGTTGTCGACGGCGCCAGACATATGGCAATCCTGGCACGACTGCGCGCCGGCGACGGGCTTGTACTCGGTCTGGAAGCGACTGTTCACCCACTCGACGTAGGTGTTCTGCTCGACGTCGTGCGTCATCGCCGGCGTGATCGGGTGGATCTTGGCCGGCTTGTCGACGACGGGCAGGTTGATGCTGTGGCAGCTCGCACACAGCCGCGCCGACTTCGTGATCGCGCCGAACACCGGCTTGGAGCCGAGCGACTCGTTCATCGGGTGGACCGCGATCATGTCGTCCTTGAACGGTCCGTGCAGTTTGTCCGACGGGCCGACCGAGAACAGTCCGGTGCTGCGATTCTCCAGTACGAACGCGAGCGAAGCGGCTTCTTCCTTCGTCTGCACGATGTGGTGGCAGACGGTGCAGCTGATCCCGTCGCGCGCCAGCCCGCCGTAATGGAAGGTGGCCTTCGCGGGATCGCTCTGGAACACCCAATGCAGGTCGAAGTGCGCGCTCGGACCGTGCTCGATGTCGTTCGTGCGTTTGCCCATCACGCCGTGGCAGCGCATGCAGGTGTCGACGACCTGTTGCTTGAGCGTGTCGCGCGTCAGCTGCGGATGGTTCCCGTCGATCTCGCGCGCCGGGATCCCGTCGATGTACGAGAGCTCGCTCTCGAGCTGCGAGAAGAACACCGGGTCGCGTCCCGCGAGCCCCATCGGGGACCAGCGCCACTCGCCGTACTCCGAGACGTTCACGCCCGCCGGTCCGGGCGGCGGCGAGGGCGGCGGCGTGTACGACGGCGACGGCGTCAGCCACATCACCGGACCCGGCGCTCCGCCGGACGAAGCGCTGTGACAGCTCATGCACTGACCGGAGGTGAGGAACTCGGGTGGATGGCGCGGGTGCGGGTTCGACAGCACGTCGTCGAGCGGCTCGGGCGGGAACGTCTGCATCGAAACCGGCGGCGCGTGCGACACCAGCGCAGGGTGGACCGCATTCTTCTCGTGTTCCGGTTCCGGCTGAGCGCTCGCCGCAGCGGCTGGTGCCGCGGCCGCGGGGGCGTGCACCGGCCATCGCCACGAGTTGTCGACCTTGAACGTGATCGGGTCGCCCGGATAGCCATGGATGTTGTTGAGCGACGCGAACGTCATCGCATCGTTCGCCGACGCGTGACAGCGCAGGCAGTAGAGGCCGAACCCCGCCCATGGATACTGCGTGGTCGGCCCGGCCTTCATCCCCGTGAAGACCTCGGCCCAGAACCAGCCGTCGCGCGACGCCGACGAGCGCCGGATCATCACGGTCCAGTCACCGGGGCTCAGGGCGTCGGCCGTGAGCCCGTCGTACCGCGCGGCGGGCGGCGGCGAGTACTGCTCCTTGAGAATCACCGCGCCGTCTTTGGGCACGCCGACACGGCCGTGCCGCAGCCAGTCCATCATCTCGGGCGAGTAGTAGATGCGCACGGCCGGATGCGTGCCGTAGTACTCGTGGTCGATGTACGGGCCGGTGTCGCGCACGTACTTGTCGACGCACCAGCCCAGCTTGCGGTACTCGTACGAGCTCAGATACGCCAGCATCTTCTGCTCGATCGCCGCCGGCTCACCGGGCGGGACGACGGCCGGCAGGCGCAGCGCCGCCGGGACGGGCCGCGCGTACCGGCAGGGGTCCGGCGAATGCAAGGGGATCGGAACCGAGCTCGCCGGCGCGCCGGCCGCCGCCCGCGCGGCGAGGATCACCGTCGCGGCTGCGAAGGCCAGCGAGATCAGCGTCCTACGCACGCGAAGCCACCCCTTCCGGTGTCATCGGCTCGGAGGCGAGCCTTCGGCTGCTTGCGACGCTCGGGGTCGCCCGTCCTTCGCCTCCCTTCGACGAGCTCAGAATGACGTTACTTCGGGAAGAGCACGCGGGTCGTATCGGAGCGGTCGATCTCGTCGACGCGCGCGTAGGTGCGACCGACGATATCCATGCTCGGATTCGTCACCCCGAACCACATGCGTTCGTTCTTGAAGTGGTGCCAAAGGTGGTACTTCTTGATCCAGCGTCCGAACGGCGTTTTCGGGACGAACGGAATGTGCGCGACGTAGTGCACCCATTCGTACCACAGCAGGCCCAGGACGCTGCCGAGCAGCAGCGCGGCGCTCGTGTTCCAGTTTCGCGTCGCAGCGAAATAGATCGCGAGCGTGAGCGCGGCGACCGGGATGACGAACCAGACCGGCAGGAACAGGAGGCCGAGCTCGCTCGGGTTCACGTGGTGGTCGTAGTGCAAGCGGTGCTGCAGCTTGAGCACGAAAGCGTTCTTCTGCGGCGTGGCGTGCAGCATGAAGCGGTGCGTCGTGTACTCGGAGACGAAGAACACCAGCGCGCCGATCGCGATCGCGCCGAGGCTCGCCGCCGCGAAGCCGAGCGCGTGCGTCGCGAACAGCGCCGCCAACGCGAGGGCGAGGACCAGCAGCAGCGTGTTGCTGCCGTGCCGCCAGAAGCTCGCAAACGTCGTCATCAGCGCTCTTCCTCCGGCCGCCGCCGCGGCAGCGCGTACCACGCCTCGTCGCATGCGCGCCGGTCGTCGTCGTCGAGCTCGATCTCGAGCGCGTGCAGCGAATCGCGCAACTGCTCGGCCCGGCTCGCGCCGACGATCGCCGACGTGACGCCGGGCTGGTCGAGCACCCAGCGCAGCGCCACGTGCGTGATCGACTTGCCGCGCGAAGCGACGTCGGCGGCGAGCCGCTCGACCACGTCGATCGTCGCGTCCTGCCAGTACCGCTGCTGGTAGAGCGACGCCGCGGTGCCCAGCGCGAAGCGCGTACCCTCGCGCGGCGCTTCGCCGCGCTTGTATTTCCCGGTCAGCATCCCGGCGGCGAGCGGGTTGAACACAACCGCGCCGACGCCGTGCGCCTGCGCCGCGGGCAGCAGCTCCGACTCGATCTGCCGGAACAGGATGTTGTAACGCGGCTGCACCGCGTCGAACCGGATCGTGCGCTCGCGGTCCGCAGTCCACAGCGCGGTGAGCATCTGCCAAGCGGCGACGTTGCTGCACGCCGCATACCGGATCTTACCGGCGCGTCGAAGATCGTCGAACGCCCAGAGCGTCTCGTCGATCGGCGTCTCCGCATCCCAGCGATGAATGTAGTACAGATCGATGTAGTCGGTCTTCAGCCGGCGCAGCGACGCATCGCACGCGGCGATGATGTGCCGCCGCGAGTTGCCGATGTCGTTCGGTCCGGGCCCCATCGCGTTGTAGACCTTGGTCGCGACGACGAACCGGTCGCGCTTTCCGCGCAGCCAGTCGCCGACGATCTCCTCGGTGCGGCCGACCGTTTCGAGCGTTCCGCCGACCGGATAGACGTCGGCGACGTCGAGAAAGTCGATCCCGGCTCCCTCCGCTGCGTCCATGATCGCGAACGACTCCTCGCGATCCGTCTGCAGGCCGAAGGTCATGGTGCCGAGGCAGATCTCCGAGATCTTGAGGCCGGTACGGCCCAGCCGGACGGTGCGCATCACGAGACGCTTCCTCGGCGCGTTCCCAGGTTCCGGCGTGACAATGGGACCATGGGTAGTCGGGTGATAGCCTCCATGCTCGGCGCGGCGATTCTGGCCGCAGCGACTCCGGCGCTAGCGCTCGCGGACGACGCGCATGCCCCGCCGGTTCTGTCCGTGGTCCTCGCCGACACCGTTGCGGTGGCGTGCCCGGGGACGCGCAGCTACGCCGACGCGCTCGTCCGCGGGATCACGGCCGACGAGGCCTCAGCGGCCCAGCCAAAATTCGCTGCCTGTTCGCGACAGATCCGGCTGTTCGAGTACCAGTGGAAAAATGACGCAGCCGACCTCGCGCTCGGTGCCATCGCGATCGCCCGGGCTCAACTCAACAACGACCCGGAAGCACTTCGCCTGGCGGTCGCGGCGGCCGCGAAGACGAGGATCACGATGCGGCGCGATGCGTTCGCGCAAGCCGATCCGTGGATCGCATCGATCCCCCGCTACTCGCAGGATCAGAATCCGGGCGCGCGCCCCAACCCGGCGATCGAGCCGATCCTGAACGACCCGGTACGGCCGTCGCCGTAACGAGCTGCCGTACGTCATGGGAACTCGGGTAGTCTCCGTCCTCGGCGCCATCGTTCTGGCCGCCGGCTCGGCGGTGTCGGCGCAGGCATCGGATGCGCAAGCGCCGCCGATGCTGACGCCGCTGGTCGCGCAGCGGGTCGCGGCCGTCTGTCCGGGCACGGCAGCCTATGCCGAGGCGCTGGTGCGGGGCATCAGCGACGCGCAAGCCGCGGTCGCGGCTCCGCTGTTCGACAAGTGCGCTGCTTTTTGGCGGCACGATCACGACGATTCTTCGCGGAACGCGGCATCGACGGCGGTCGGCGCCGTGTACCTCTCACGCGGGCTGTTGAACCACGATCCCGCGTTTCTCCGGCGAGCGATCGACGCGACCGACGAGGTACGTCGATACTCTCATCTTTCCGAGGATCTCGTGAGACGATGGCCGATCATCCCTGACTTCTTCGACGACTCACGCCGCGAGGCGGTTGTCAGCCTCGATTGTGAGTTCTCCCTGGGGCCCGATGCGACATACATTTACCTCGCTGCGAGGACGGGAACGGCCTGGATAACCCAGCCGCGTGAACCGGTCGCGTGCCGCCGCGCGGGGCGACCGACGGGATACGTCACCGGCGGCCCGACGTCGACGATGGGGAACTTCTCCCCGTCGGGAAGCACCAGGCCCGACCCGGCGATCGAGCCGTCGCTGAACAGCCCGGTGCGGCCGGGGCCGTAACGAGTTACGAGACGGAGCGCAGCGCCTTCGGCGCAACGGGGAGCAGCGCGGCGGCGATCCGCAGCGGGTCGTAGTCGGAGACATCGACGACCTCGGAATCGTCGCCGCTGCGGCGCGCGGCGCGTAGCGCTTCGATCGCTTCGGGGAGCGCGAACTGCTCGCCGACGTAGCCCGCGACGAAGCGGCCGCCGCGAATCTCGCCGCGGGCTTCCATCCGGCGCAGCGCGCGCAGCAGCTCGCGCCACGGCGGCGCGAGCGTCTCGCGTGCGACGACGTCGCGGAACAGCACTCCCCAGCGTTCGAGCAGGCGGCGCGCGAACGACTCCGCGTCGATCCGTTCGGTCGCGGCGGTCAGCAGCGTCCAGCGGCCGCTCGACGAACGCGGTCGCGCGCGCAAGCCTTTTTCGCCGAGCCGGCGTTTCGCATCGATCAGCGAGCGCAGCGCATCGAAGCCGTCGGCGGTCACCAGCCCTGCGGCGACGAGCTGCCAGAGCGCTTCTTCCACCTCGCTCGGGAGCCGCTTCGTGCCGCGCACGATGTCGGCGAAGAACGGTGCGCCGCGGCGGCCGATCTCCTCGAGCACTTCGCGCCCGGCGTGCGAGAGCGCGGCGTTCGCTTCACCGTCGCGCGCGACGATCAGTGACTCGGCGTCCTCGCGCTTGAACAGCGCGATCGGCGAAATCGTCGTCGGCCGGATGCGGCGCTGCCGCTCTTCGTCGTCGGGCGGCGTTAGGGCTGGGTGCGGCGAGAGCCGGCCCCACATCACCTCGCCCGAGTAGCAGAGCTGGTCGAGGTACTCGCGCTTGTAGCGCGCCACGCGCGCCGGCAAGATCGACGCCTCCCACGCCGCCGCGGGGATCTCGTAGCCTTCGAGCTGCTTGACGATCTGCAGCGTCCCGTCGATGCCGTGCAGGCGCGACGCGGGCGTAACGTGCTGCCAGCGATGCAGGAAGCGCACGTACTCGGCGGTGCTGACGGGTTCGATCTCTCGCCGCAGCGTTCCGAGCGTGAGGCGGTGGATGCGCGCGAGCACGCGGCGGTTGCACCACTCCTCCTCGCCGGAACCGTGGAAGCGGCCGCGCAGAACCTGGCCCTCGGTCTCGAGGCGGATCAGCCCCATCTCCACCGTCGCCGGATCGACGGCGAACCGTTCCGCGAGGCCGGCGACGGTTACGGGGCCGCTCGATTCGAGCCAGCCGCGCAGGATCTCGGCGAACGCGTCCTCTTGGCGCTCCGGTAACGGCTGCAGCGCGGGAAGCGCGGCGATCTCCGGCGCGATCGTGGCGGCGGGATAGGCGAGCTTCGCGAGGTCGAGGCGTTCGGCGCAGGTCCAGTAGCGCGCGTCGCCGTGCGCCAGCGTCGTCGCACGCCGCTGCGCGACGAGCTCGTCGAACCAGCCGGCCCATTCGGCGACCGGCTGCAGCACGATCAGCGTGTCGAGCGCGTCGTGCAGCTCGTCGGCTTCGCGCACGACCGGCCACACCGATTCGGTGACCTCGGCGATCGCCGCGGGATCGAGGATCCCGGCGCCCGACTCCGCGTCGCTGCGGATCGTGCGGCGGAGCGTGACGGCGCGGGTGCGGCGCTCTTCGAGCGGCGCGTCGTCGAGGTAGGCGTACGGGTTCGCGTTGAGGATCTCGTGGCAGAACGGCGAGGGCTCGGGCGTATCGACGGCGACCGTCTTGATGTCGCCGCTCTCGACCGCGCGCAGCACGTCGATCAGACCGTCGAGGTCCATCGCCTCCCGCAGGCAGTTGTCGATCGTCTCGCGCACGAGCACGTGGTCGGGGATGCGGATCGGCCCGGTGAGGTTCTCGGCGCACGCAGCCGCATCCGGGAAGCACGATGCGAGCAGATCCTCGGCGCGCATCCGCTGCAGCTGCGGGGGGACCTTCTTTCCGTCGCGCATGCGCAGGATCGCCAGCGCGCGCGTCGCGTTCCAGCGCCAGCGCGCGCCGAACATCGGCGCGGCGAGGAGCGCCTGGGTGAGCGTCGCCTCGACGCTCGCCGACTTGACGTACTCGAAGACGATCTCGAGCGGGAAGGCGTGCTGATCGCTCAGCGAGAGGCAGACACCGTTATCGGTCGCCACCGCCTGGAGCTCGATGTTGAACGAGCGGCAGAACTTCTTGCGCAGGGCGAGGCCCCACCCGCGATTGATCCGCGCACCGAACGGCGTGTGCAGGATCAGTTGCATCCCGCCGGCTTCGTCGAAGAACCGCTCGGCGACGATCGTCGTGTCGGTGGGAACGGTGCCGAGGATGGCCTTGCCGGCGCGCACGTACGCGACCGCCTGTTCGGCGCCGCCGCGGTCGAGGCAGCACTCCTCGATCAGCCACTGCTGCGCCTCGGCGTCGTCGCGCTCGTCGATCGCGGTGCGGAGCGCGGCGACCTCGCGCGAGAGCTCGATCGTGCGGCCAAGTCCTTCGCCGTTCCAGAACGGGATCGACGGCGGCGCGCCGTGCGCGTCGGCGACACGCACGACGCCCGGCTCGACGCGGCGGATCTGCCACGACGTGGTGCCGAGCAGGAAGATGTCGCCCGCCATGCTCTCGACCGCGAAGTCTTCGTCGACCGTGCCCACCACGTGCCCGTCCGGCTCGACGACGACGTTGTAGTTCGCCGTCTCGGGGATCGCGCCGCCCGAGGTGATCGCCGCCATCCGCGCGCCGCGGCGCCCGCGCACCTTGCCGTTGACGCGGTCGTGGTGGAGGTACGCGCCGCTGCGTCCGCGCGAGGTCGCGACGCCGTCCGCGAGCATCACCACGACGTCGTCGAAGTCTTTCCGTGAGAGATCGCGGTACGGATACGCGGCGCGCACCATCTCGAACAGCGCATCGACTTCCCAGTCGTCCGCGGCGCACGCGGCGACCAGCTGCTGCGCGAGGATGTCGAGCGGCGCGACCGGGATGCGCAGTGCGTCCATCGCGCCGCTGCGGATCGCGCGCACCAGCGCCGCGCACTCGAGCAGCTCGTCGCGGGTCGTCGCGAACAGCCGGCCTTCGGGGATCGCGCCGACCCAGTGCCCCGACCGGCCGATGCGCTGCAGCGCGACCGCGATCGAGCGCGGCGAGCCGAGCTGCACGACCAGATCGATCGATCCGATGTCGATCCCGAGCTCGAGCGAGGCAGTTGCGACGACCGCCTTGAGCTCGCCGTTCTTGAGCCGGTTCTCGGCGTCGAAGCGCAGCTCTTTCGCGAGGCTGCCGTGATGCGGCATCACGACGCCCTCGCCGAGCCGCTGCGAGAGCGCGAAGGTCACCCGCTCGCTCATCCGGCGCGTGCTGACGAAGACGAGCGTCGTGCGGTGCGCGCGGATCAGTTCGGCGAGGCGATCGTAGATCTCGCCCGACATCTCGTTGCTCGCGACGCTGCTCAGCTCGTCGAGCGGCACCTCGACGGCGAGGGTCATCCGGCGGCGGTGGCCGATGTCGACGATCTGCGCGGCGGGCGACAGAAATCGGGCTACCTGCTCGATCGGGCGCACCGTCGCCGACAGCCCGATCCGCTGCGGCGTGCGCCCGCTCTCGCGCAGCACGAGCTGGTCGAGGCGCGCCAGCGTGAGCGCCAGGTGCGAGCCGCGCTTGTCGGCGGCCACCGCATGGATCTCATCGACGATGACGGTGTGCACGCGCGCGAAGAGCGCCCGCGACTTCTCGGCCGTCAGCATCATGTACAGCGACTCGGGGGTGGTGACGAGCACGTGCGGGGGCTTGCGCAGCATGCGCGCGCGCTCGGACTGCGGCGTGTCGCCGGTCCGCGTGGCGGTGCGAATCGGCGCCAGCGCGACGCCGGCCGCTTCGGCCGCCGCGAGCAGCTCGGCCAGCGGGGTCTCGAGGTTCTTGCGAATGTCGTTGGTGAGCGCCTTGAGCGGCGAGACGTAGACGACGAGCGTCTCGTTGGGCAGATCGCCGTCCGCGGCGCGGCGGATCAGGTCGTCGAGGCAGAGCGTGAACGCAGCCAGCGTCTTCCCGGAGCCCGTCGGCGCGGAGATGAGCACGTCCCGGCCGGCGCGGATGAGCGGCCAGCCTTGGATCTGCGGCTCGGTCGGCTCGCCGTAGCGAGAAGCAAACCAATCGCCGACGAGCGGATGAAAGTCGGCCAGCACGGTTCTTCCCTTCAACCCGGGGGCACGGTGTCCGTTTGCGGCCAGCTGCCTTTGTGGCCAAGCCGAGGCTTCGCCCGGACAGGGGAGGCGGACTGGCCCCCACCACGGCGAACCTTTCCGACATGACCGACCCGCTTCGGTACGCCGTGATTCTAGAATCCGATGAAGACACCGTGCGCGTCATCGTGCCGGCCTTCCCCGAGATCCATACGTTCGGAATCGACCGCGACGACGCGCTCAGGATGGCGAAGGACGCCATCCAACTTTCGATCGAGTACCGGCGCGAAAAGGGGCTCGACGTGCCCGGCGCCGACGCCGACAGCGCGCGGCTCGAAATCGTCACCGTCGCCGCGTAAACGGTCGAACCGATGAGCGCGAAGATGCCCGTTGTGAGCGGGCCCGCACTGGTGCGCGCGTTGCAGCGCCTCGGATTCCGGGTCGCCCGGCAGACAGGCTCGCACGTGATCCTCGATCATCCTGACGGACGCTTCGCATCGGTTCCCGTGCACGGCAACCGGGACGTCCCGGTCGGAACCTTGCGCGGTATTCTCGCGAATGCAAAGATCGACGTCGACGATTTGCGGCGCAACCTCTGAGCGGTGGCTCAGGCTGACGAGGAAGCGGAAGGGGCCCGGAGGCGGGGGAAGGGCGCCGCGATGACGTTCAACGCGGCGGCCGTGGCGGCGGCGACTCTCGGATTCTTCGTGGCCGGCGCGGGGTTCGGCGCGGCGCAGTCGCCGCCGACGCCGCCGCCACCACCGCCGATCCCGTCGATGACGATGCCGCCGCAGGCGACGCCGTCACCCGTGCCGTCAGGGATACCGTCGGGGACGCCGTCGGCCGCGCCGAGCGCGTTGCCTTCAGCTCCGATTCGCGTCGACCGGGCGCGGGTTGGTGTCGTTCCCGGCGGGACCGTCGTCGTCAACGTCGCGGGTGGCGTCGGGCCGCTCACCGCGCAGGCGTCGTTCGACGGCGTGGACGTACGCTATGACGACCTGCGCCGAACGTTATCGCTGACCGGGCGCGCCAACGGGCGCGGGACGGTGACGCTCTCCGACGCCGCCGGGGATTCGGCCGTGGTAAACGTGCTGGTCGCGCCGCCGGCGGGCGTCGTTCCAAGCGACGTGACCGTTGAGCTGGCGGGAACGGTCTCGCCGCAATTCGCGGTCGCGCGCGTCCAGGCTGCGATCGCGCAGCTGGCAAAGCTCCAGCCGGGCGCGACGCTCACCGCGAACGGTGTCACGACCGGCCCGCTGCGGGGCGGCGATGCCCTCGAGGCGCGGGCGACCGTCATCGTGCGCGGCAACGACCAGTTCGTCGACCAGAGCGGTACCACAAACGTTCATGTGCGGGTCGGCGCGCTGCCGCAGCTCGATCCCGTCGTGTTGTTCTACAGCGACGATCCCGAACGGCTCGGACCGCTCGACGACGGCGTGCTGTTTCGCGGCACGATCGACGCGACGCGTCCGGTGCGCGTCTATGCGTATCACGTCTCGGATGCTTCGACGCGACGGCTGTACCTCGCGCTCCAGCCGACGGCCGGGGCTCGCGTGCAGGTGCTCGGCGCCGCCGCCGGACCGTCGGACGCGTTCCCCTACGTCGGTCATCTCTCAACGCTGCGGTACCTGCTCGAACGCGCGCCGCAGGAGAGCTTCGTCGCCGCGCTCGCCCCGAACGTGCCGTATCTGATCCCGCTCGGCGCAGGGAACATGCTGCCCGGACAACTGCTCGCCGGCATCTACGATCTGCGCGTCCTCGACGGCGCACCGGTCACCGTCACGATCGTCGCCGCGAGCAGCGGCATCGACCCGGCAACGCTGCTAGTGCAGCCGGAACACCCCAGCGACGGTCATTTCCGGCGCGGAGAGTTCTCGCTCTCGAACGTGCCGCCGCTCGCGCTCTCGTACGCGGTGGGTGGTGCGGAGCCGGCGCCGTTCGCGGTCGGCGTCCGGTACTACGCGAACGGTCTGGCCGCGTTCCCGAACCTGCGGCCCGACATCGTCGCGCAGGCCGGTCAGCGTGCGCCGCTGGCGGGGGACTACGGCGTACTGCGCAGCGTCTCGCTGCAGCTCGCGAACCCGACCGCGACGCCGCAGAACGTCTACTTGTACGAGCAGCCCGGCGCGAACGGCGGCGTCACGACGACGATGTGGTTCGCCGGCGACCCTGCACCGACCGAAATCCGCTGCGTCAGCGATCCTTCGCAGCGCTCTCTCGTCAGAGGCTTCGGCCTCGCGCCCGGCCAGACGCTGAACGTCAGCGGAACCTACATGACCGACGGCACGTCGTGGCTGCCGGTCTTCTTCGGCCTCACGTCGACGCCGCCGCCCCTCGCGCCGCTCGACGGTTGCGGCCCGAAACCCGGCGTGACGCCGGGCTGAGCGCTCCGTCCAGTGGGGAGCGCATTACGCGACGTCGCCGCAGCCGACGGGAGCCGTTAAGCAGGTTCGATACTCTCGCTCCACGCAATTCCGGAGGGCGGAGGTCCTCATGGATCGTGGGGTGATGCGAATATCCGTGGTGGCGGCGATCGCCATCGCCGCCGGGCTTTCCGGCGCGACCCCGTCAGTCGCCGTCATTGCCGGGCCGCTGGTCTATTCCAGGCCGCACGAGGGCAATTGCCCGCCGCAGAAACCCGAACCGATCGAGGGAGTCGACGCGCCGTTGAGCGGCCTCCCGGGCGATGAGGTCGACTGGCTCTTCAAGCGATTTCATTGGGACGACGGCAAAGGCCACGACCTCACGGTCGAGGTCTGGTGTGTCCGGGCGGGCCCGTATTTCTCGAGCCGGATATTCCTCAGCACCAATGGGATCTCCACGCTCGTCGCGACGCCGAAGGGGCAGGACGGTACGACTGAGACGGGCCTTTGTTGACCGTACAATTACGGTAGCAACGTCGGTCCGACGTTCGACGATCCCAGCACCGCGGCGGTGAACGCGAAAGATATTCCGCGGCTCGTCAGTTGGATATCGAAGAATCCACACTTACCGAAGCAGCTGCCTCGGAAATATCGCGATAACAATCCAAACGAGACGTATCAAAAGACGTTCTTCTCCATCGTGCCGCCACGCGTTCTCCGCGGGAGGATCACGCAAGCCCAGGAAAAGAGCGACCCGGTGATCAGCGGGCAATTCTGGACGCCCGGGACCCCCCAAGGAAAGGACGCAGGCGCACTCACCGACGCTGAAAGGCGCCGACTACTCGATCTCTTCGAATCAGAAAAACGACGCGTTCAGGCGGTGGAGAAGAAGCGCTTCCAAACGCTCGAAAAGATGCGAAAGCAACTCGAGAAACCGCGATAGCAGGTTTCGGGTCGAACGCCTCACGGCCGCGCTCGATCTCGCTCAGGCCCTAGCGGGCGCTCGCGACATCAGCTTCCTCGCGCGCGACGCGACGCCGCGCATCGCGGCGAGGAGCGCCGCCCGGCGCGAGATCGCGGGCGGCGACTCTTCGAGAATCGTCGGATCGGCGAGCGCCAGCGCGCGCACCGCGGAGCTCGCATCGATGCTGTGGCTCGACGCATACGCGAGCTGATTCGCGGGGTAGCGGTCGAGTGCGTAGCGGTAGTTCGCCATCACGCCGTACGATTGCTCGATCCCGCGCGGCGTCGGATCGGCGAGCCAATCGAGGCGTTCGACCTGCGCGCCGTTCGCGAGGTGGAACCGCGCGACCGGGTCGCGCGGCGCCCCGTCGCCGCGCTTGGCGGCGAGCAGATAGCGCGCGGCGAGCCGCAGCAACGGTTCGCGCAGCTCCGCGCTCGCGGTTGCGCTGCGGTGCCAGCCGGGGATCGCGAGCGACGCGCGAACCTCGGGCGAGACGCGTTCGCCGAGCCCGCGCACCCAACCGGCGAAGCCGGGCAGCGGCGAGAGCGTCGCAAAGGTTCGCAGACGCGGCAACTCGAGGCGCAGTTGTTCGACCGCGTGCTTGATCAGCGCGTTGCCGAACGGGATCCCCGTCAGGCCGGGCTCGCAGTTCGAGATCGAGTAGAACGTCGCGGAGCGTGCCGACGCGGCGTCGACCCGCTCGGCGTCCTTGTTGAGGATCGCTCGGATCGACGTCGGCATCTCATCGGTCAACGCGACCTCGGTGAAGACCAGCGGCGTCCCGGGCAGCGCAGGGTGGAAGAACGCGTAGACGCGGCGATCGTCGTCGAGCCGGTCTTTCAAATCGAACCAGCCGCGCACTGCGTGGACCGCCTCCGAGCGCGCCAGCCGTTCGAGCAGCGCGGCCGAATCGGCCCAGGTGAGCCGCCGCAGCTCGAGCAGCCCCAGGTCGAGCCGCGCGGCGAGAAACGCGCGCAGGTCGTCGTCGAGCGGCGCCAACTCGGCGGCGTCGGCGCGCTTCGCGACGTACGTCATCAGTGCGGCACGCAGGTCGACGACGAACCGCAGATCGCTCGGCGGTGCGGCGAGATGCCGCAGCACACCGTCGCGCACCGGCTCCAGCGCCTGGCGCAGCTTCGCCAGCGCGACCCGCCGCTCGACCGGAACCGTCGCGTGCGCACGCTCGAGGCCGCGCTCGACCTGCGCCGCGTCGACGTCCAACCGGTCGAGGAGCCGGAGGAAGCGCAAGATCTCGTCGTCGTTCGCGACGGCGACGGTCGAGCGGACCGTCCGCACGTGGTCGCGCGCCGCCAGATCCCCGACGGGTAGTTTTTGCAGCGCGTCGATCGCGCGCTCGACCGGTGTGGCTCGCGCCGGCATGACACCACTACCGTACCATGCGGTGCCGCGACGTGTTGCGACTTATCCGCGAGCCGCGGCACGGCAGCAAGGTCCCCGGGTTCAGTAGCTCGGTAACCCAAGCGGTTTGCTCGGTGATGGGCTCGTCTTACGGGGGCGACGGGCAGGCGCTGGTCAGAATGAAGTAGTTGGCCACCGTGCTGTTCTGCGCGACGTCGTGCGCGTTCGTGAGGTCGGCTACGCTGTTGATGCCGGCTATGCAGTAGCTGATGAAACCATACTGGTTGTTGATCGCCGTGAGGTGGCTGGTCGACACATGCGGATTGAGGTAGCCGAAGAAGAAACCGGCCTGTATACCGATATTCGGCACGCCCGCACCAATCGCGGTGACGTTGCGCAGGACGCCGTTCGCACCGAGCTGGACCGCTACGCCGCCGCCGACGTTCATCGAATTGTCGATGCGCGTGTCTTCAACCGTTACGTTCGAGTTTGCGGTGATGTCGATCCCCAAGAACGACGTGTTCGTGACCAATGTCTCGCCGACGAGGCCGCGCGAGCTGAAGTTGTAGATGATCCCGACAAACGCGTTGGTGACGAACGAACGCTCGACCGAGCCGCTCGCTCCGTAGGTGAATTCGATGCTGGCGAACGAGCCGCCGTCGGTCGCCGTGTCGGTGATCTGAAGGTCGTCGGACCCCTCGGCGACGATTTGGGCGCGACCGGCGCCGTGGATGCGTGCGTTCCGAATGCGCGCGTGTTTCGACTTCGGTCCCAGATAGATGCCGTAGTCGCAGCCCGTCGCGTCGAGGTTCAGGCGACCTCTGCCGCCGCGCTCGCCTTCGTGCTCGCCGGACTCCTCCGCGTCTTCACCCGAGCCGGTGGTGAACGATTTGGCAGTCCTCGACGTATCGAGCTGCGTCGCCGGGTTCTTTGTCACGACGTACGTGCAGCCAGCCGGGGGCGGCGCGGTCGTCACGGGCGCCGGCGCATTCCGCGTCGCGGAGTTCACCGCGCGCGCAGCCCCGTCGGGCGACGTCACCCCGGGAAGCACGGCCGGCGAGGTCGACCCGCCGCCTCCGCCGCCGCAGGCGCTCAAGAGCGCACCGGTTGCAAGAACGGTGAACAGACGAACGGCGGCAAGTCGCATGGATGAGCCCCTGGCTGTCGGGATGGACCCCGGACCAGGCGGCTTTGCCCGGTCCGGGCGCTTGCCCTGGAGTGGTGCCCGAAAGACTAGACGCCGAGGGCCGGGCGACCCTACCCGACCGTGTAGCGGTGCGATCTCGTCAGCGTGCCGATGCCGCCTTCGCGACCGCACGTGCCGCGAACACGTCGGCCATCGCGGCGCGATACGACGCCGACGCGAACGTGTCCGCGCGCGCCTGTACGCCGCGCGCAGCGCCCGCCGTGGCCGCTTTCACGGCGACCGCGTCGTTCGGGTTCACCCCCTGCAGCGCGCTCTCGACGCCGCCGGCGCGGAACGCCGCGTCGCCGATCCCCGTGATCGCGACGCGA
The DNA here is from genome assembly GCA_003168375.1 of Vulcanimicrobiota bacterium. Taxonomy (GTDB): domain Bacteria; phylum Vulcanimicrobiota; class Vulcanimicrobiia; order Vulcanimicrobiales; family Vulcanimicrobiaceae; genus Vulcanimicrobium; species Vulcanimicrobium winogradskyi. Next base: position 131,840 of record PMSI01000007.1, on the reverse strand, counting down.
GCCGCCGCGATCGTACCGCCGCTGAGCGTCAGCACCACGGCGGCGCCCACCACGGCGTAGTGCGAAGCCGGGTGGTGGAACTTGACGTACGCCGAGTTCGGCGCCGCGTCGAACGCGATCCGGGTGAGCAGCTCGTTCGCGCCGAGCGCGGTCTCGAACATCCCGAGGAAGAACTCGGCGGCGCGGATCTCGCGTGTCCCGCCCTTGCCGGCGAGGGTGAACGTCGCATCGAGTGCCTGCAAGACCGCCGGGTAGTCGGCCGACGGATCGCCGTGCGCCGACGCGCCGCCGATCGTGCCGCGGTTGCGCACCTGCGGGTCGCCGAGATCGTTCGCCGCGTCCCAGAGCGCCGGTGCGTGCTTGCGCAGATCGTCGCTCGCGGCGAGCGCCGCGTGCTTGGTCAGCGCGCCGATCGTGACGCGGCCGCCGCTCGCGGCGATACCGTCGAGCTGCGGGATCCCGGCGATGTCGATCAACACGGCCGGGGCCGCCAAACGCAGCTTCATCATCGGGATGAGGCTGTGGCCGCCGGCCAGCAGCTTCGCATCGTCACCGTGCTCCGCGAGGAGGCGCAGCGCGTCGTCGACGCTGCTCGCTCGGACGTAATCGAAGGCTGCGGGGATCATCGCACGCTCCCGTTCGACGGCACGGCCTGCATCGCGGCCCAGAGTTTTTCGGGTTTCAACGGCATGTCGATGTGCACGACGCCGAACGGCGCGAGCGCGTCGATGACTGCGTTCGCGACCGCCGGCGTCGAGCCGATCGTCCCCGCTTCGCCGATCCCCTTGATCCCGAGCGGGTTCACGGTCGTCGGTGTGACGGTGTGATCGAGCTCGTAGTGCGGGACTTGCTCGGCGTGCGGGATCGCGTAGTCCATCAGCGTTCCGGTGAGCAGCTGGCCGTTGCCGTCATAGACGACCTCCTCGAACAGCGCCTGCGACAGACCCTGGGCGATCCCGCCGTGGATTTGCCCTTCGGCGATCATCGGATTGATCAGCCGCCCGCAATCGTCGACTGCAAGGTACTTGACGAACTTCACCTCGCCCGACTGCGCGTCGACCTCGACCACGCAGATGTGCGTGCCGAACGGAAAGACGAAGTTCGGCGGTTCGAAGCGGCGCGTCGCGTCGAGCCCGGGCTCGAGCCCGGGCGGCAGCTTGTCGCCCATGAACGCCAGGAAGCCGGCCTCGGCGGTCGTCATCGACTTCGACGGATCGCCCTTCACCTGCATCTTGCCGTCGCGGTACTCGACGTCGTCGGGATTCGCTTCCCACTGGTGCGCGGCGATCTTGACCGCCTTCGCCTGGATCGTGTCGATCGCCAGCTTCAGCGCGGCGCCGCCGACCGCGGTGCCGCGCGAACCGAACGTGCCGACCCCGTACTGCACCTTGTCGGTGTCGCCGTGGATCACCGACACGTGGTCGATCGGCACGCCCAGCTCGTCGGCGACGATCTGCGCGAACGTCGTCTCCTGACCCTGGCCGTGCGGCGAGACGCCGGTCAGCACCGTGATGCTGCCCGTCGGCTCGACGCGGATCGTCGCCGAGTCCCAACCGGCGGCCGGCATCGCCGCCGACGGCCCCATCCCGCAGACCTCGACGTACGTCGAAATCCCGATGCCGAGGTAGCGTCCTTGTTTGCGCAACTCTTCTTGCTGCTTGCGCAGGCCCGCATAGTCGATGATCGCGAGCGCCTTGTCCATCGTCGTCTCGTAGTCGCCCGAGTCGTACGTGAGCCCGGTCGCGGTCGTGTGCGGGAACGCACTGGATGCGATGAAGTTCTTGCGCCGCACGTCGACCGGATCGAGCTTGAGGCGCTGCGCGACCATATCGATCGCGCGCTCGATGAAGAACGTCGCCTCGGGCCGGCCCGCGCCGCGGTAGGCGTCGGTCGACATCGTGTTGGTGAACACGCCGACGACCTCGGCGGCGATATTTTCGAATTTGTAGCAGCCGTGAGCCATCAGCATCGTGAGCGTCGGAATCACCGGCGTGAGGAGCTGGTGGTAGGCGCCCATGTTCGCGGTGATCTTCAACCGCAACGCCGTGATCGTGCCGTCGTTCTTCGCGGCGACCTCCAGGTCGTCGATCTGGTCGCGCCCGTGGATCATCGCCTGGAAGCACTCCGAGCGCGTCTCGATGTACTTCACCGGGCGTTCGAGCTGCATCGCGACCCAGCTCACGACCACTTCTTCGGCGTAGACGTTCAGCTTGGCCCCGAAACCGCCGCCGACTTCGGGCGCGATCACGCGGATCTTGTTCTCGGGCAGACCCAGGGCGATCGCCAATTGCGTGCGCAGCAAATGCGGGATCTGCGTGGCGGAGTAGAGCGTGAGCTGCTGCATCCCGGCGTCGTAGCTGGCGACCATCGAGCGGGGTTCGATCGGCACCGGAGCGACGCGCTGGTTGACGATGCGCTGTTTGATCGTCACGTCGGCCTCGGCGAACGCCTTGTCGGGATCACCGGCGGAAAACGGCATCGTGAACGCCACGTTCGTACCGAGCGACTCGTGCACGTACGGCGGCCCGGCCGCCGCCTTCTCGATATCGACGACCGCCGGGAGCTGCTCGTACTCGACGACGACCTTTTCGGCGGCGTCGCGCGCGGTATACGGCGAGTCGGCGACGACGATCGCGACCGCTTCGCCGACGACGCGGGCCTCATCGAGCGCCAGCACGTAGTGCGGGGGCGTCTTGAGGTCGGGCATCTTGTGCGCGACCGGCAGCGACGCCTTGAGGTTGTGCGCGTGATGCAGGTCCTCGCCGGTGTAGACCGCGAGTACGTGCGGATCGCTCTTGGCCTGGGCGGTGTCGATGCTCGTGATCTTGGCGTGGCCGTACGGGCTGCGCACGAAGGCGGCGTAGACCGTGCCCACCTGCCGTACGTCGTCGACGTACGTCGCGCGGCCGGTGATGAGGCGGGGATCTTCGCGGCGGCGGATACGCGCGCCGACCATCGTCGTGAACGCCATCAGACCTTCGCCTCCTGGAGCTGCTGCGGGATGATCGCCTCGCCGCTCGGCGGCGGTTCTACGGTCGGCGGATGGATCGGCATCAGCTCGTTCACGCTGTGCCTCGGATCGCCCGCGCGCATCGCCGCGCCGGCGGCGCGCACGGCTTTCACGATGTTCTCATACCCCGTGCAGCGGCACAGATTCCCTTCGAGCCCCGCGCGAATTTCGTCGTCACTCGGATCGGGGTTGCGCTTGAGCAGATCGACCGCGCTCACGATCATCCCGGTCGTGCAGTAACCGCACTGCAGACCGTGCGCGGTCCAGAACGCCTCCTGCATCGGGTGCAGCGAGTCGGCGGTGCCGATCCCCTCGATCGTGGTCACCTCGTGACCGCTCGCCTGGACGGCGAAGACGGTGCAGCTCTTCACCGAGACGCCGTCGAGCAGCACCGTGCACGCGCCACAGCTCGAGGTATCGCACCCGACGTGGGTGCCGGTGAGGTTCAGCGAGTCGCGGAGCGCGTGCACCAGGAGCAAGCGCGGCTCCACGTCGATGAACGTTTGCTTCCCGTTGACGGTGAGGTCGATCTGCATGAGAGCGTCTCCGTGGGACAACCGGGGGACCCGGAAGCTACCGATGCGACGCCGGAATATCCTTGCAGCTCCCAGAATCGCTGGTGAATGCCGAATTCCGTCGACGTGGACGACCTCCGGCGGCGCCTCCTGGAAGCCGGGTACGTCGCGGACGCCGGGCTCGCGACGGCGCTCGCGTGCGCGGTCGCGCTCGAGCGCGCGGTGCTGCTCGAAGGCGACGCCGGCGTCGGAAAGACCGACGCGGCACGGGCATTGGCGAGCGTCTTCGGAGCGCAGCTTCTCCGCCTGCAGTGCTACGAGGGCCTGGATCTCGCGGCGGCGGCGTACGACTGGAACTACGGGAAGCAGCTGCTCGCGATCCGCGCCGCCGAAGGCTCGCACGAGCACACGCCGGATCTGTATCACGACGAGTTCCTGATCCGCCGGCCGCTGCTCGCGGCGCTCGGGGCGACACGCCCGCGCGGCATCGTGCTGCTGATCGACGAGATCGACCGCGCCGACGACGAGTTCGAGGCGTTTCTGCTGGAGTTCCTCGCCGACTTCGCGATCTCGATCCCCGAGCGGGGCACGGTCGCGGCGAGCCATCCGCCGATCGTCGTGCTGACCTCGAACCGCACCCGCGACCTGCACGACGCGCTCAAGCGGCGGTGCTTCTACCACTGGATCGGCCACCCGTCGGTCGAGCGGGAGATCGAGATCCTGCGGCTCCACCTTCCGCAGCTCGCGCCGGCGCTCGCCGCCGACGTCGCGCGGGCATCGGCGGCCCTGCGCGAGCACGAACTGCGCAAAGCGCCGGGGATCTCGGAATCGCTCGACTGGGCCCAGACGCTGCAGCTGCTCGGCGCCCAGCGGCTGGGCGCCGACGTGTTCGAGCGCTCGCTCGGGAGCGTTCTGAAGTACCCGGAGGACATCGAGACGGCGCTCGCGTCGGCAACCTCGATCATCGCCGCGGCGGATGGCGGAGGATGACACGGAGCGATGATGAGGTAACGACGGCGGCGGGCTTCGATCGCGCGCTGCGCGCTCGAGGCGTCGTCGCCGGGACGCGGCGGGCTCGCACGTTCGCGGAGGTGCTGTTGGCGCTTCCGGCGCGTTCGGCGAGCGAGCTCTACTGGCGCGCACGCGCGGCGATGCTGCCGTCGATCGACGACCTCGATGCGTTCCACGTGGCCTTTCTGGAATTCTTCGGCGCGCTCGGTGACGCGGACGCGCTGCGCCGGCTCGTCCGCTCCGTCGACGCGCCGCCGCGCCGCCAAGCGCGCGACCTTCCGCAGCGCGAATCGATCCCGCCGGCTCCGTCGGACCGTCCCGCGGACGAGCGCCTCGCCGAACGCGCGCCGACGCAATGGATCATGGCTTCGAGCGAACACCGGCTCACCGACAAAGCGTTCGAGGATTTCGACGAGAGCGAACGAGCCGCGATGCTGCGGCTGATCGCCCGCGTCCGCGTCGCGGGCGAGTACCGCACCTCGCGTCGCCGGCGTGCCCACGCCCACGGCGACCGCTTCGATTTCCGCGGAACGCTGCGCGGCGCGTCGCGCACGGCCGGCGAGCTGCTCCGCCGGCGCGCGTCGCGCCGCCGCGAGCGGCTGCGGCCCGTCGTCTTCATCCTCGACGTCTCGGGCTCGATGGCGCCGTTCGCTCGGGCGCTGCTGCAGTACGCTCGCGTCACCGCGGTCGCGCGGCCCGCGGTGCGCGCCTTTGCCTTCGCGACCCGGCTCACCGACCTGACGCCGCTGTTGAAGCGCGCCGGCGACGAGCGCCTGATGAGCGCGATCGCGTCGGCGGTGCGCGACTACGGCGGCGGGACGCGGATCGGCGCGGCGCTGCGCGCGTTCAACGACGGCTTCGCGCAGCGCGGTGCGGCGCGCGGCGGGACCGTCGTGATCCTCTCCGACGGCTGGGAGCGCGACGATCCGGCGCTCGTCGGCACCGAACTGCAACGCTTGCGCCGGCTCGCGCGGCGGATCGTGTGGGTGAACCCGCACAAACGCCACGCGGCATACGAGCCGCTCGCGCGAGGGATGGCCGCCGCGCTACCGTATCTCGACGCGTTCTTGTCGGGTCATAGCCTGCGAACGCTGGACGCGGTGGCGGACGCCATCGAAGGAAGGATCGCATGATCGACGTTCTGGACACGATCGAGCGCTGGCGGGCCGAGGGGCAGCGCGTGGCGGTCGCGACCGTCGTCGGCGTGGAGAACTCGGCCCCCCGCGACCCGGGCGCGGTCCTGGCGGTCAGCGAGCGCGGCGCCGTCGCCGGCTCGGTGAGCGGCGGCTGCGTCGAGTCGGCGGTCTACGAGGAAGCGCAGGATGCGATCGCAACCGGTCGCCCGCGCCTGGTCAGCTACGGGATCAGCGACGCCGACGCGATCTCGGTCGGACTGACCTGCGGCGGGACGATCCACGTCTTCGTCGAGCGGCTCGACTGGTGACGCTCTTCGAGCGTCTGGCGGAAGCGCTGCACGCCGACCGCCCGGTCGCGCTCGTCACGCGCATCGACGGCCCGCAGGCCGGAGCGAAGCTGCTCGTCTTCGACGACGACGTGTCCGGCGATCTCGGCACGCCCGGGCTGAACGTCGCGGGGGCAGGCGAGGCGCGCGCGCTCCTCGCCGTCGGTGAGACCGCGACGCGCTCGTTCGGCGAGGACGGCGAGCCGGTCGGCGTCGAGGTGCGGCTGTTCATCGCCGCCTACGCGCCGAAGCCGGTGATGTACGTGTTCGGAGCGATCGACTTCTCGCGCGCGATGGCGCGGATCGGCAAGTATCTCGGCTACCAGGTGACCGTGATCGACGCGCGACCGGTGTTCGCGACGAAGCAGCGCATCCCCGATGCCGACGAGATCGTCGTGGCGTGGCCCGACGAGTTCCTCGCGAAGGCGCCGGTCGACACGCGGACCGCACTGATCGTGCTCACCCACGACGTGAAGTTCGACATCCCGCTGCTGCGCGTCGCGCTACGCACCGAGGCCGGCTACATCGGTGCGATGGGGAGCCGCCGCACGCACGCGAACCGCATCGAGGAGCTGCGCGCGCACGGCGTCGGCGACGACGACTTGGCACGCATCAGCGCACCGATCGGTCTCGACATCGGCGCGCGCACTCCCGAGGAGACGGCGATCTCGATCGCCGCCGAGATCATCGCACTCCGCGAAGCGCGCCGCGGCGGCCGGCTGAGCGAGGGAACGTTGCCCGTCCACAACGCGCGCACCCCGGCGTCCTTGCCGTGACGATCGACGACGCCTTCGACGTCGACGCGCCGCTCGAGCGCGTGTGGCCGCTGCTCAAAGACGTCCCGCGCGTCGCGACCTGCATACCCAATGCCGAGATCACCGAAATGGTCGACGAGCGGACGTACCGCGCGAAGGTCGCGGTAAAAATCGGCCCGGTCTCGGTGAGCTACCGCGCGACGATCGTCGTCGAGTCGTTCGACGACGCGACCCACGTCGCGACGCTCAAGGTGAAGGGCGACGAGTTGCGCGGCCGCGGCGGGGTCAGCGCGACGATCGTCTCGACCGCGACCGCGCGCGACGGCAAGACGCACGTCGCTCTGCACGCCGACGCGCAGATCAGCGGGATCGTCGCGACGGTCGGCGGCCGCCTGATCGAAGGCGTCGCGCAGAAAACCATCGCGGCGTTCGCCGCGAACCTCGCCAAGCTCGTCTGACGAACCGCAGCCGCGAGGCGGACGGACCCGACGCCGGGTGTGGGCTGCACGAGGCAGCGCGCCGGGTCCGTCCTACCGCGAGGTTCGCCGCCGCGAGCGGCGGAGTCCCCTCACTGCGTCCCGGGTGGCCGCATTTCGCGCTGAATCTCGATGCGGAGGTTTCCCTGCCGACGCATCTCGGGATGGTTGAGCGCGACGAGCGCGTTCACCGCCGACATGAGGTCCGCGCTGAGCCGGGTTTGCCGGGAGGCTTCGGCGACATTTCCGGCCAGCGCCGCGCGCTGCGCGGCGGCGTTCGCGTCGACGGCCGTCTGGGCGAGCTGTTTTGCCTCGGGACCGCTCTCGATCTTCATCGCTTCGGCGAGGCTCATCGCGTCGAACCCGTGCGACCCGTGCATGCGGAAACCGCCGCCCCCGAAACCGCCGGGACCCTCGCCGCGAGACCCGCCGCGGGCGATCCCCGGCATACCCGGCATGCCCGGCATGTCCGGCATACGCGACATACCCGGCGTACCCGACATCGGGGGCATCGCCGGCGGTGGCGGCAGGTCGCGCGGGGTCGGCATCACCGGCGCCGGGCGCTCGTCCAGCGCGGCGCGCGCGAGGTCGGTGGCGAGCCGCGCCTCCGCGGCGGCGCCGGTACCGTCGTTCTTGCCGTAGCGCGCCATCGCGCCGCGGTAGTGGGTACGGGCAGCCTCGACGAGGTGGCCGGTCGCGCCGGCCTGCTCGGCGCGGCCGATCTCGCGGTACGCCCCGTTGAGGGAGAACGCGGCGCTCTGAACGCGCATCGCGCTCGGCACGCGTAGCACGCGCACCACGCCGGGCGACGCTCCCGGTGCGGCGGGTGCGGTCTGGGCCGCCGCCGGGGCGCACGCTGCGACGACGCCGGCCGCGATGAGGATCAATCTTCGCATGTGCATGTCTCCATTTCAGCCGAGCCCCCTGGGAAGAGCCTTGAGAATCATCCTGGATTCGGCCGGGAATCCCCGCGGCCCCGTCAGGACTTGCCCCAGAACGCGAACATTCCGATCGCGGCGCCGGACATCAGCACGATCGTGAGGAGCGCCCAGGCGTTGGCGAGGCGCGAGTTCGTCCACTTGCCCATGATGCTCTTCTTGTTCGCGATCACCGTCATGACGATCAGGATCGGAACCGCCGCGACGCCGTTGAGCACCGCCGACCAGAACAGCGCCTTGATCGGGTCGACGTGGATGACGTTCATCACGATCCCCGCCAGCATCCCCGCGGCGATGATCGCGTAGAACTTCGGGGCGCTCTTCGCCGTCTCGCACAGCCCCATGCGGCGGAACGCGAACATCTCGGCGGCTACGAACGCGGACGATCCGGCGAGCGCGGGAACACCGAGCATCCCGGTCCCGACCATCCCGAGCGTGAAGAGCAGGTAGGCCAGGTTGCCGGCGAGCGGCCGCAGCGCCTCGGCCGCATCCTGCGCCGTCTGAATGTTCTTGTGGGCCGTGAACAATGTGGTTGCGCAGGTGACGATGATGAAGAACATCACGAGGTTCGAGAAAAGCATGCCGATGTTGACGTCGAGATGCGCGTCCTTGATCTCCTGGTCGGTCGCGCCCTTGCGCTGCGCGATCGTCGTGCGGCCGGCCGACTTCTCTTCCTCGACTTCGAGATCCGACTGCCAGAAGAACAGGTACGGCGTGATCGTGGTCCCGAGAACGCCGACCATCGTCGTCAGCCAGGATGCCGAGAAGTGGATCTCAGGCGTCACCGTGCGCTTGAGGATCTCCGGCCAAGGGGCATGAACGACGAACGCCGTGACGACGTAGGCGAAGAGCGAGATCGTCAGCCACTTCAGCGTGTTCGCGAGCGTGCGGTACGGAAGAAAGACCTGCGCAGACAGCAGCACGACGCCAAAGAAGAGCACCCAGAACAGGAACGGCAGATGCCATACGAGCTGCGCTGACGCGGCCATACCCGCGATATCCGCCCCGACGTTGAACGTGTTGGCGACGATCACGATCGTCGCCAACGCGTAGGCGAGCCACAGCGGACACACCTTGCGGATGACGCCCATCAAGCCGATCCCGGAGACGAGCCCGATGCGCGCGCTCATCCCTTGGACCACCGCCATCATCGGCGTCGTGATCAGAGCGAGCCACAACATCGAGTAGCCGGTCGTCGCGCCGGCGACGGAGTACGTTGAGATCCCTGACGGATCGTCGTCCGAAGCGCCGCTGATCAAGCCAGGGCCGAGGACCCGCATCCAGCGGCGGCTCCTCGCGACGATTCCGTTCTGGGCCATCGCCTCGCTCCGTACCCATCGGACACGCAATCGAACGCTCGCCGGAGGATGGCCGCCGCCGGGAAGCACCGTCAGCGGCTGGTGGGAGCTCGACTCGCAGACCGGTAATCTGGTCGGCCGCATGGCGGGCGGTGCCGGTCAAGCGATGGTTGAGTACGCGATCGACCGGATCAACGACTGGGCCTCGCTGGTGACGATCCTGCAGTTCTACGGCGATATGTTCCGCTGCATCGCGATGGGCGTCGAAGCTCCGCTCAGCGGTAGCGCGCACCCGCAGGCCGACTTCAACAACTGCGCGCTGGGCGCGTTGTGCAACCTCGCCGAGGCGACGATCGTCGGCGAGGGTTTCTCGCGCTGCGACGTGTGCACGAATATCGACGCGCTGATCTACAACTTCCTCGACTACGGAACGTACGGCAAGTCGTCGTCACCCGGCAGTTTGGGGTTCGCCTGCGGCAAGCTCTTCCCGAGCCCGTTCTAAAGCTCCGCGAGCCCCCGCGTCAGGATGGCGTCGCTCCCGTCTGCGGCAGCGTCCTCAACCTGGACGGGCGGTATCCACTGTTCCCTGGGCGTTCCATTGACGTGATACAGCTGCTCGGTAGGGATCGCGACGTCGACGCCGGTCTGCGGCAGGAGAACGTCCTCGACGGCGCCGGCAAGATGCGCCATCGGCGATCCGACGACGCGAGCTCGCCGCATGGCGTCGAAGCCGATCGCCATGCCTTCACCGATGCTGCCCGTCCAATGGTCGACGAGCAGAACGACCGGGGCTTTGTACGCAAACGGCCCGCGAGGAGCGACCATCTCGATCCAGTTTCGCTCGACGTCCACTTGACCGTAGTGCGGGATCCGGTGCCGCTGATAGGGGAGCTCGGTCTGGATGAACCTGCCCATGATGCCGAGCGCAACGGAGCTCACGCCACCGCTCGGAACGTCGCGCAGATCGAGGACGAGACCGCGAGTCGAAGCGAGTCGTTCCAGAGCGGCATCGAACGCTGGTACGGTCCCCTGATCGCCGAGCGAGTTGTTGAATCGAATCAAGCCCACGTTGCCCGGTAGAATCGTCGACGTCAGCGTTCCGGGCGTCCGTTCAAAACGACGTTGCAGCGGCAGCGTCACAGCCCGGCTGCGGCCGTTCCTGTCCGCGATGGTGAAGTGACGTTCTTCGTCCGCTCTGCCCGCGAGGAGGGACAGCAGCGCCCAGGTACGCGCTTTGAGATCGTGATTGTCGACCGCGGGCGTCAGCCGTTCTGCGATGGCAGTCCGAACTGGAAGAGAACCGATACGGATCACACGGTCGCCGGGGACGATCCCCGCGCGCTCGGCGTCACTGCCGCGACGGACTGCGACGGCGACCGCTTCTTCTCCATGCAGCTCCGCCCAAATGTCGGCGAACGTCGGAACCGGAAGCCAACGATGGGGATTACGGGAGCGCACCTCCGCGTGAAAATCGTGCAACTCGTCCAAAGCGGCTTCGAGGACCGCCGCGTACGCTTCCGGCGAGCTTGCCGAATCGACAGTCGTCCGGTAGCGGGCCGGCCACGTTTCCCAAGGCTTTTCGGCCCGGTCTCGGTAGGCGTAGTTGTCTCGCACGCCGTCGACAAACGTCTTGAAGTCGGCTTCTCTCGCGGCGAGGGAAAAGTCCGGTGCGCCGAGGCACCACGTTTCGAGGCACATGAACTGTGCGAGAATCAGCGCGGAGATCCGCAGCGCTCGAGCCTGCTTTCGTGACATATTTTCCTATCTCATACCGGCAGCGGAAGGCCGACGTAGTTTTCGGCCAGCGACTGCGACGCGGCGCGCGAGCTGGTCACGTAGTCGAGCTCGGCGAGCTGCAGCCGTTCGCCGAACGGATCGGCGTCCATCCGGTGCAGCATCGAGGTCATCCACCAGGAGAAGCGCTCCGCGCGCCACACCCGCTGCAGGCAGGTCGAGGAGTACGCGTCGAGCGCGGCGGTATCGCCGTTACCGTAGAACGCTTCGAGCGCGCGCGCCAGCACGGCGACGTCGGCGACGGCGAGGTTCATCCCCTTGGCGCCGGTCGGCGGCACGATGTGCGCGGCGTCGCCGGCCAAAAAGAGCCGGCCGTGCTGCATCGGTTCGACGACGAAGCTGCGCATCGCGGTGACGCCCTTCTGGACGATCGCGCCTGGGACCAGATTCGGCGCGTCGTCGCCTTCGAGGCGCCGCTGGAGCTCCCGCCAGATGCGCTCGTCGGGCCACTCGCCGAGGTCCTCGTCGGGCGCGCACTGCAGGTACATCCGCTGCACCGCCGGCGAACGCTGGCTGAACAGCGCGAAGCCGCGGGCGTGGTGGGCGTAGATCAGCTCTTCGCAAACCGGCGGGGACTCGGAGAGGATCCCCAGCCACGCGAACGGGTAGACACGCTCGTAGATCCGCAGCACGCCGGCCGGGATTGCATCGCGCGAGATCCCGTGGAAGCCGTCGCAACCGGCGACGAAATCGCACGCGACCTCGTGTTCCGCGCCGGATCCGTCGCGGTAGCGGATCACCGGACGTTCGCCGTCGATTCCCTCGATGCGCACGTCGCCGACCTCAAAGTGCAGCGCTGCGCCGTCCGCGACGTGCGCCGCGATGAGATCCTTGACGACCTCGTGCTGGCCGTAGACGGTGATCGTCTTCCCGGTCAGCGCCGGAAAGTCGATGTGGTGGCTGCGGCCTGCAAAGCGCAGGTAGATGCCGTGATGGACGAGACCCTCGCGCCGCATCCGCTCGCCGACCCCGTTCTCTTCGAGGAGCCCGACGGTTCCGTGTTCCAGCACGCCCGCGCGAATTCGCTGCTCGCAGTAAGCACGGCTGCGCGTCTCGATGACGATCGACTCGATCCCGCGCCGCCGCAGGAGCAGCGCGAGGACGAGACCGGCCGGGCCTGCGCCGACGATCCCGACCTGCGTGCGTGCGACCTGCGGCTTCTCTTCCACGCTCAGCCAGTTACGCGCAACCCGGCGGCGATCCCGTTGATCGAGAGCCGGATCGCGTCGCGCAGCGCCGGATCGCGATCTCCGCGCGCGCGGTATGCGCGCAGCAGCCGCAGCTGCAGGAACGAGATCGGATCGACGTACGGGTTGCGCAGCTCGATGCTGCGCGCGAGCGTCGGATCGGCCGCCAGCAACCGCTCTTGCCCGGTCACGTGCAGCAGCGCGGCGACGCTGCGCTCGAATTCCGCCTCGATAACAGAAACAAAGCGGGCTCGCAGCGCGGCGTCCCCAACCAGCTCGCGCGCGTAGCGTTCGAAGATCGCCAGGTCCGCGACGGCGAGCGCGCGTTCGATGCTGCGCAGGAGCACCGCGAAGAACGGCAGCTCGCGCGCCATCGTCTGCAACACCGGGAGCGCGTCCGGCGCCGCCACGACCGCGGTGCCGAAGCCGTACCAGCCCGGCAGCATACCGCGCGTCTGCGCCCAGCCGAACGACCACGGGATCGCGCGCAGGTCGTCGATCGTGCGCCGCGCGCCGCGCCGGCCGGGGCGCGAGCTGATCTGCATCTCACCGATCTCGTCGACCGGCGTGCACGCCGCGAAGAACGCGAGGAAGTCGGCATCGTCGACGAGCGCGGCATACGCGGCGCGCGCGGAGTCCGCGAGCCGGTCGAGCGCGGCGACCCAAGCCGGTGAGAGCTCCGGAACCGCCTCCGCAGCGCCGGCGACGACCGCGCTCACGGCGAGCTCGAGGTTCCGGCGCGCGAGCGAGGGGAGACCGTAGCGCGCGCCGATCACCTCGCCTTGTTCGGTGACTTTGAAGCGCCCGCCCCGTGCCTGCGGCGGCTGCGCCGCGACCGCTTCGCGCGCATCGGCGGCACCGCGGCCCACCGAGCCGCCGCGCCCGTGGAAGAACCGGACGGCGATCCCGTGCTCCGCTGCGACGGCGGGGATCGCGCGCTGCGCCCGGTAGAGGCCCCAGGCGCTGGCGACGATTCCGGTGACCTTCGTCGTGTCGGAGTAGCCGAGCATGATCTCCCATACGCCGCCGCAGCGTAGGATGTGATCGAAGAACGGAGCGACCCCGAGTAGCGCTTCGCACAGCGCGGCGGCGCCTTCGAGCGCGGTCGGGCTCTCGAGGAGCGGGACGATCTGCAGCGGCCCGGCGTAGAGCGCGCCGCAGGCGCGGCCCAGCGCGAGCAGCGAGAGCACGTCGAACGCCGACTCCGTACCCGCCAAGATCAGCGAGCCGACCGCGCCGGCGCCCCGCCGCCCACGCAGCTCGCCGACGGCGCGGAGCGATGCGATCACGTCGTCGCTTTGCGGCGAGAACGCGGTGCCGTGCGGCAGCAGCGGGCGCACCGTGACGAGCTCGCGTTCGAACCACGCGCGCCGTTCGCCGTCCGCGCGCGCGGAGAGACGTGGCGCGTCGGGTTCGATCGCGGCGACGATCTCGTCGAGCGCGTCGACGACCCGGTCGCGGTGCTGGCGCCACTCCAGCGTGTAAAGCCGGAACCCGAACAGCTGCACCGCGCGGATCAACCGGCTCACCGGCCGGACGACGTCCTCGCCGCTCTGCGCGCGCACGCTCGCTTCGATCGGCGCGAGATCGTCGAGCAGCGCTTCGGGGTTGTCGTATCCCCCCGGCGCGTCGCCGAGCGCGAGCCGGAGCCGCCGGTGGACGAACGCGAGCTTGCGCCGGTACGGCTCGGCCTCCTGGCGCGGCCCGATCGTGTAGCGCACGTCGGGGAGCGCGGCGGCATCGCGCTCGACCGACGCGATCAGCTCCGGCGCGACGACGCCGCGAACCGCGTCCTGCGACAGCCGCGCCTGAAGCCCTTCGACGTCGTCGACGTAGCGCTGCAGCACGAAGCGGCGGGCTTGCTCGTGCGCTTCAAGGATCGCGTCGGGCGCCACGTTCGCGTTCCCGTCCCGGTCGCCGCCGATCCAGCTTCCGAAGCGCAGGAACGTCGGCACCGGCGCTCCGACCCTCGCTTCGACACGCTCGAACAGGAGCGTCGCCTCGTCGTAGAGGGCTTCGCGGAAACGGGCGATCAGGTTGCGGACTTCGTCCTGCACGGTCGGCGCGGTTGCGTACAGCTCGTTGGTCTGCCAGAGCAGCACGATCTCCGCGCGCAGTTCCGCCTCCAGCCCGTCCCGCTCTTCGGCGGTGAGGACGCGCTCGTCGAACGCGCGCAGCAGTTCGGCGGTCGTTGCGAGCTTCTCGCTGGTCGTGCGGCGCAGCACCTCGGTCGGATGAGCGGTGAAGACCAGGCCGATCTCGAGCCGTTCGACCGCCGGCCGCGCCGCAGGCGTCAGCGTCTCGACCGAACCGCGCAGCGGCTCGTCACCATGCAGCGCGCGCTCGCGGCGCCGCCGCTCGCGGTGCAGCTGCTCGGCGAGGTTGACCATCTGGAAGTACAGGTTGAAGGCGCGGATCACGTCGACGGCGTCGCCGGTGCCGAGTTCGTCCAGCACGGCGTCGATCGCCGTGTCGTCGCGGCCGCGCGGGTCTGCACGGCGCGTGCGTGTGAGGGCGCGCAGCCGCTCGACCCGCTCGAACGTGCCCGGGAGCGCGTGCGAGCGCAGCACGTCGCCGACGAGCCGGCCGAGGAGCGCGACGCGCGCGCGAAGCGGAGCGCTGTTATCGGGTTCGATGAGGCTCGCTTCATACGGGGATGCCGAGGACTCTCCTCGTATCCACCATACGCCGTATGGACAATCATTTCCACCGGGTTTCGCTGATCAGCCTGATATCGCTCGCGTTCGGCGCCGTTTTCACGGGGCCGTGTATCGCCGCGGCTCAGGCGCCGATGACGGTATCGCTCGAGCAGCTCACCTGGACCGAAATTCGCGGCGCGCTGCACGCCGGGAAGACGAGCATCATCATCCCCGTCGGCGGGACGGAACAAAGCGGACCGTACATTGCGGTCGGCAAGCACAACCGGCGGGTCGCGATCCTCTCCGAACGGATCGCTCGTGCGTTGGGTGATGCTCTCGTCGCTCCGGTGATCGCGTACGTGCCCGAAGGGGACGTCGTGCCGCCGACCGGGCACATGCGCTTCCCGGGCACGATCACCGTCCCGGCGGACGTGTTCGAGCAGACGATCGAATCGGCGGCCGAGAGCTTTCGCGCGCACGGATTCACGGACGTGGTGCTGCTCGGGGATCACGGCGGCTATCAGTCCAATCTGAAGGCCGTGGCTGACCGGCTCAACCGCCGCTGGGCATCGACGCCCGCGCGCGCGCACTACATCGCGGAATACTATCGAGCGAGCGGCGGGCACGCCGACCTCGAGGACACGTCGTTGATGCTCGCGACCGATCCCTCGATGGTGCGGCTCGAGCAACTGCGATCCGCGTCGCGGCCGGACGCATCGGCCGGCGTGTACGGTGCCGATCCGAGGACCGCCACCGCCGAGCGCGGCCGCGCTGCCGCTGACGCTCAGGTCGGCGCCGCCGTCCGCGCGATCAGGCTCGCGACGGCGAGGCGAGTACGCTGATACCTGCGTCGATGACCCGCGGGACCGTCGCCGCGATCGCTGCGCTCGCCATCGTGGCGCTCTTCGCCGGCTGCGCGCGACCCGCACCCGAACGCCCCGCGCCCGCCGTGCGACCACCGCCGCCGAGCACCACGCCGCACACCGGCGGCAAAGGGCGGACGCGCGCCGCGAACGCCCTGAAGGTCGGACCGGCGGTCGCCCGGGACTTGCCGCGCGTCTACGTGCCGAATCGCGCGTCGGGCTACGTCTCGGTGATCGATCCGCGCTCGCTCCGAGTGGTCGACCGCTTCACCGTCGGAGCCAGTCCGCAGCACGTCGTGCCGTCATGGGACCTGCGCACGCTGTGGGTCACGAGCAACGGCGCTGGGCCCGCCGACGGCAGCGTGACGCCGATCGACCCGCGCACCGGCAAGCACGGCCGGGCGATCCCGGTCGACGATCCGTACAACATGTACTTCACCCCCGACGGCAAGTCCGCGATCGTGGTGGCGGAGGCCCGCGCGCGGCTCGACTTCCGCGATCCGCACACGATGAGGCTGCAGGGGACGCTCGGCGTGCCGTTGTGCGCCGGGATCAACCACGGTGACTACTCAGGCGACATGCGCTACGCGATCTTCACCTGCGAGTTCAACGGCTGGCTCGCGAAGGTGGACCCGGTCCACCGCAAGGTGCTCGGATACTTGAAGCTCTCCAAAGGCGGGATGCCGCAGGACATTCGTGTCGGGCCCAGCGGGCGAACGTTCTACGTCGCGGACATGCACGCCGACGGCGTGTTCATCATCGACGGCGAGCACTTCAAGGAAGTCGGCTTCATCCCGACCGGCGTCGCGGCGCACGGTCTCTATCCCAGCCGTGACGGCACGAAGCTGTACGTCTCGAACCGCGGCACGCACTCCCTGCACGGCGCACCCAACAGCCCGTTCGGACGTGTGAGCGTCATCGATTTCTCGACGCGCCGCGTCGTCGCGCGTTGGCCGATCCCCGGCGGCGGGAGCCCCGACATGGGGAACGTGAGCGCCGACGGCCGACTGCTGTGGCTTACCGGCCGCTTCGACGGCGTCGTCTACGCCATCGACACGCGCACCGGCGCGGTGCGCAAGGTGCGGGTGGGCGCTGAGCCGCACGGGCTCACCGTCTGGCCGCAACCCGGGCGGTACTCACTCGGCCACACCGGAATTCCGCGCTCATGAGGTACCGGTGCATATTCAGATCGGCGTGATGGGATCGGCCGGCGGCATGCTCAGCGCGGCCGAGCTCGAGCTGGCCGCGCGGCTGGGGCGGCGGATCGCCGAGCGCGACTGCGTCATCGTGACCGGCGCGTGCCCGGGTCTGCCACAGGCGGCGGTGCTCGGCGCGCACGAGGCGGGCGGAGCGAGCCTCGGCGTCTCCCCGGCGCGCTCGCGCGAGGAGCACGTGAGCGTGTTCGAGTCGCCGCTCGATCCGTATACCGCGATCGTGTTCACCGGATCGGGGCTGATGGGGCGCGAAACGCACAACATCCACAGCTCGGACTTCGTGCTCTTCGTCGGCGGGCGGAGCGGCACGCTCGGCGAGTTCGCGATCGCGTACGACGAAGGAAAACTGATCGGCGTGCTGCGCAATTCGGGCGGGATCTCCAACGACTTCGCGGGGATCGCGCATCTCGTGCACAAGGAAACGGGCGCGATGATCATCGAGGATGACGATCCTGAACGGCTCGTCGATACGTGCCTCGACCGCTACCGCGCGGACGAACGGCCGAGCAGCGTCGCGATGGCCACCCAGGTCGCGAACACGAAAGTCCAGACGGAGGAGACCGGTGGCTGAGCTGACCTTCGTCGGCGCTGCCGGCACCGTGACCGGCAGCAAGCATCTGCTCGCGTTCGGCGGGAAGCACGTCTATGTCGACTGCGGGCTGTTCCAGGGGACCCGCGAGACGCAGGCGCTCAACGACGTGCCGCTGCCGGTTCCGCCCGCGCAGACCGACGCCGTCGTCATCACCCACGGCCACATCGATCACGTCGGCTACCTGCCCAAAATCGTGCACGACGGCTTTCGTGGTCCGATCTACTGCACCCCGGCGACGTCGGGTCTGATCGAGATCGTGCTCGAGGACGCGGCGCATCTGCAGCAGCATCTGACCCAGCGCGGCTTCCAGCACGAACAGCACGCCCCGCCGCCGTTCTACGGCGACGCCGACGTGCAGGCGACGCTCAAGCTGCTGCAAACGGTCCCGCTCGAGACGGACTTCGATGTGTTCGGCGCGACGATGCACTACCACAACGCGGGCCACATCCTGGGCTCGGCGTTCGTCGATGCGCACATCGACGGCAAGCGGGTGATCTTCTCCGGCGATCTCGGCCGCTACGGCCGGCCGCTGCTGTACGATCCCGAACCGCTCGACACGGCGGACGTGATCGTCTGCGAGACGACGTACGGGGACCGGAACCATCCGCCCGACGCGCTGGGCGACTTCGAGAAGATCCTGCTCGACGGGATCGCCCGTGGCGGCACGATCGTGATCCCGGCCTTTGCGGTCGAACGTACGCAGGACATCCTGTATTCGATCGGCGTCCTGCAGGGCCGCGATCCGCAGATCGCATCGACGCCGGTGCACGTCGACAGCCCGATGGCGATCAAGGTGGACGCGCTGTTTGCGCGCTATCCCGATGCGCATAGGCCCTTCATCGACATGCCCGAATTACCGTTCGGCTGCCGCAACGTCACCGTGCACGTGACGACCGACGAGTCCAAGCAGCTCAACAACCTTCAAGGACCGGCGATCGTGATCGCCTCGAGCGGGATGGCGACCGGCGGACGGATCCTGCACCACCTGCACAACCACATCCCCGACCCGCGGTCAACGATCGTGTTCGCCGGTTTTCAAGGACCGGGAACGCTCGGCAACATCCTCGTACATGGTGCGAAGACGGTCAAGCTCTACGGCGAACTGCTCGACGTGCGAGCCACGATCGTGAACCCGACCGGCTACAGCGCGCATGCCGATCAGACCGAGTTGCTGCGCTGGCTCGGCACCTTGAAGACGAAGCCGCAGCTGTACGCCGTCCACGGCGAGCCGGTCTCGGCGACGACGTTCGCCGGCGTCGTGCGCGAAAAACTCGGCTTGGGCGCGAGCGTCGCAGCACGCGGTGAGACGGTCACGCTGTGAGCGTCAGCCGCCCAGCCAGACATAGCGCGCGATCAGCAGCGCGGCAACGAGATAGAGTAGCGGATCGACCTCCTTGCCGCGGCCGCTGAGCAGCTTGATCGCCGCGTAGGAGATGACGCCGAAGCTGACGCCGTTCGCGATCGAGAACGTCAGCGGCATCCCGACGACGGTGAGGAAGACCGGGATCGAAACGGCATAGTCGTCCCAATCGATGGTGCGCAGCCCGTCGAGCATCAGCGCGCCGACGACGATCAGCGCCGGCGCGGTCGCGGCCGCCGGGATCACGCCGGCGAGCGGCCAGAACAGCGTCGCGGCGAGGAACAGCGCGGCGACGGTGAGCGCGGTCAGCCCGGTGCGGCCGCCTTCCTCGATCCCGCTGGCGCTCTCGATGTACGCCGTCGTCGTGCTCGTCCCGAGCGCGGCACCCGCCATCGCGGCGAGGCCGTCCGAGGCGAACGTGCGGCGCGCGCGCGGCAGGTCACCGTTCGCGTCGAGAAAGCCGGCCCGGCTCGCGAGGCCGACCAGCGTCCCCGTCGCGTCGAAGAAGTCGACGAAGAAAAACGTGAACACGACCGCCGCTGCGCCGAGCGCGAGCGCGCCGCGGATGTCGAGCGCGCCGACCAGCCCGCTCGGCCAGACCGGGAGCGCGACGATCCCATTCGAGAAACCGCCGAACGGCACCAGCGTGCCGTGCGGTCCCGAATAGACCGCCGCGTGCGTGACGATCGCGAGCAGCGTCGCGCCGAGGATCCCGTAGACGATCGCGCCCTTGACGCGTCGCACCAGCAGCGCCGAGGTGACGACGAGCCCGACAGCGCGATCAGCACCGGCGCAGAGCCGAGCGTGACGAACGTCGCGGGGTTCGCGACGATGGCGCCGGCGTTCTTCAGGCCGATGAACGCCAGGAACATTCCGATCCCGGCGGTCACCGCGAACTTGAGTGGATTCGGGATCGCGCGCACGACCGCTTGGCGCACGCCGAGCACCGAGAGCAGCACGAAGAGCACGCCCGAGATGAACACCGCGCCGAGCGCGGTCTGCCACGGGATCTTCTGTCCCAGCACGACGGTGTAGGCGAAGTACGCGTTGAGCCCCATCCCGGGCGCCTGCGCGAACGGGTATCGCGCAACGAGCGCCATGAGCAGGCTCCCGATCGCGGCAGCGAGCGCGGTGACGATCAGCAGCTTGGCGAACGCGTTGTCGACCCCGGTGATCGCGCTCCCCAGCACCTGCGGGTTGACAAACAGCACGTACGACATCGTCAGAAACGTCGTCAGCCCCGCGCGCAGCTCGCGCGGCACCGTCGAGCCGGCCCGCGCGATTCCGAAGTACGCCTCCATCGCGCGGCTCTTCGTCCCGTCCGCGTTCAGAGCCGCTTTCGCCATGTGACCAGTTCACCGTCGGCGGGATCGACGCGCGTTCCGATGCGTTCGAATCCGTTGCTTGCGAGGACGCGCTGCGAGGCGATGTTGTCGACGGCGGTCTCGGCGATCACGGTGCCAATCGACGGATCGCTGTCGAACGCACCCAGGACGAGCGCGAGCCCGCGTGTCATATGGCCGCGGCGGTGCCGGCTCGCCGCGATCCCGTAGCCGATCTCGACTTCGCCTTCCGCCGACGGCGGGTACTTGATCCCGCACAGTCCGACGGCCTCGCCGCCCGCGACGATCATCCAGTGCCCGCCCTGGTACCCGTCGTCGCGCAGCCTCGCGACGATGCGTCGAACGTGCGACACGACGACCGGATCGTCGACGCCGCCCGGCGGCACCGCGAGCCCGGGCCGCACGTACGGCGCGCCGCGCAGCATCTCCGCGAAATCCTCGTCGCGCAGCTCGACGATCGTCGTGTCGGCGGCATGCGCCAGCCGCAGCTCGTACTGCAACTCGTCCTCGACGCCGCCGTCGGGCCAGGTCCGAGACAGCGCGCCGAGCCTGACGAATCGCGCCCGCTCGATCGCGCGCCGCGAGGCTTCGTTCGAGCGGCGGTGCGAGACGGCGACGCGCGTGAAGCGCGGCTGCTCGCGGATCCACCGCAGCCGGGTCTCGTAGAACAGCGCGGACAGCCCTCGCCGCCGATAGTCCGGCCGCAAGTAGGTCATGCCGAGCGCCGCGGTGGCGCCGGTCGGATCGTCGCGATGCGGGAAGACGCCGGTGATGCCGACCAGCACCGCGCCGTCGAACGCGCCGAAGACCTGTAGGCCGCCCGCGCCGGCCGCGAGGTCCTGCCAGACGTCGTCGGCCGCCCCGACTTCGCGCTCGTGCGAACTGAAGAAGACTCCGGGTTCGGTGCGCAGCGCGTGGAGCCGGAGGTCTTTCAGAGCGCGCCAATCCGATCGCTCCAAGGGCCGCATCGTTACCGGCATCCCCTCCCGTTCGCGACCGCAAATCCGGTATCATCGGGGCCGATGGTGTGGCTGAAGCGGCTCCTCGGCGTGCTCCTCGTCTCGGCAGCCGCGACTGCTCTTTGTTTTTTCACCATGGCGTACGCGATGCTCTTAGCCTCGCACGTCCCAGGCCGGCCCCAGTCCGGTCCAAGGATCGCGGCCGATGACCTTCTCAGGAGCCGGCGCATCGTGTCGCCCGGCTTCGGCATCGACACCATCGTGAAAGGCAGTTCACCACAATGAGCGGCATCCAAAGCACGAGCTTGACGGGAGCGTCGTCCCTGTACGGCACTTCCAACGGCTCGCAGTCGCTGCGCCCCTTCGCGAACCTCAATCTCACCGAGGACCAGCGCGCGAAGATCCGAGCGATCCTGCATCAGGCCAAGAGTCAGGGGCTCTCGCAGGCCGACGTCCAGAAGCAAATCAACGGTGTCCTGACGACCGATCAGCAAAAGACGCTGCAGTCCGACCTTCAGGCTCTGCAGCAGCAACAGCAGACCCCGCCCGCGGATCCCTTCGCAAACCTCAACCTGACGGACGATCAGAAGACGAAGATCCAGGGCATCCTGCAACAAGCGCAGAGCGCCGGCACGGATCCTTCGACCGTCCAACAGCAGATCAACGCGATACTCACGCCCACACAGCAAGCGACGCTCCAATCCGACGTGCAGAAAGCACAGAGCGCTCACTCGGGACGCCACCATCACGATGGCGGCGGCGGGTCGGCCTCATCTTCCTCGAGCGCGCCTTCCACGACGGACGCATCCGGCTCGACGAGCGCCGTCGGCGCGACGGATCCGACGACGCTCGCGAACGGCCTGACGGCAACCGACATCCAGAACCAGGCCCGCGCCGCGCTCGCGATCCTCGCGCGCGAAGTCGAATACCAAGCGGGATCCCCCTCGGCCTGAGATCCGCTTCTTTCCCCGACGCGACGCAACGCCTCAACGACCAGGCAGTGCCGGGTGGTCGCCGGTCGTTGGGCTGTTGCCGACGACGAATGAAAGAGATTGAGCCGCCGCTCAGGTGCAGGCGCGGACGACGAGGGTGAGGAGCAGCACGGCGGCGACGACCTGCGCCGTCCGGGCAGCGGCGCGCCGGACCTTCGCGGCGCCTGCCGCGTCGAGCGGGGTTTCCGTCCAGGCCGACGAGGCGGCGCCGTAGAGACCGGCGGCGCGCGACAGCACCAAGCCATCGTCGGTGACCCCGATGCCCGCGCCGGCGGCGATCGCTGCGGCGATCTCGGCGATCGGCATCTGCCCGACGGCGTTCTCCGTGTTGCTGAACAGGCCGATACGCTCCCCGCTGACGGTCACGATCGAGAGCGACCGGCGCATCGTCGTGAACCCGAACGCGCGCACGGCTTCTTCGCGCCGGTCGACCGAGCGAACCTGTCCTAGATCGACCGCGACGCTCCGAAAACTCGGGACGAGCAACCAGTTATGATGATCGGGGATCGTCGCGTGCAGCGTGGTACCGGTGATGCTGATGCGGCTGCGAGCCAGCGCGATCAGACCGAACACGAAAAAGCACGCGAATCCGAGCAAGACGGCGCCGGTGCCGTCGACGATCCAAAGGCTCGTCGCGTCGACCGGGGCCGCGATCAGCGGAATGCTGAACAGCAGCACGGCGAACCCGAACATGAACCCGGCGCCGATTCCGAGGATGAT
Organism: Vulcanimicrobiota bacterium; assembly: GCA_003168375.1. Lineage (GTDB taxonomy): Bacteria > Vulcanimicrobiota > Vulcanimicrobiia > Vulcanimicrobiales > Vulcanimicrobiaceae > Vulcanimicrobium > Vulcanimicrobium winogradskyi. Next base: position 108,712 of record PMSI01000007.1, on the reverse strand, counting down.
CTTCGGGGCCAGCCCGAAGCCCCACGCCCGCGCAGCCGGAAGTTCTTGTCGCACGATTCGGATGCAAGTCTGCCGGCGCGGCCGTACTTCCCTGCGCACCCGCCGCTCGGCGCGCGAGAGGGGCGATAAGAACGAAAAAACGCGCTTGCGCGCGTTCTTCCAGGTAGTGGGGCTTCATCCCAATGACTGGCGACCGCCCAAGGGCCTCGAACAGCCCAATGGTTCTCGGACTCGAGCGCTAACAGCCCAATGGCCTTCCGGCGGCCTACTCGTCCGAATCCAACGGTCCCGGCCACGGCCCGACAGCGTGCGGTGGTTCATCGAACTCCCACTCCGCTCGATACTCTCTTTCGCCTGTCTGACGCCACCAGCGCTCCTCTTCCTCGAGGACCATCGCCCGTTTGGCCTTTACCTGCGTCCTGAGAGCCTCGACGCGGCTTTCGAGCGCGGAGCGCTCCGCCTCATTTTCGGCAAGGCGCATCGTCGCTTCGAGTTCGTCAAGTTGAGTGCCCAACAGGTGCAACTCTTCGTAACTTATCTCGCCGTCCCACGACGATTTTCGGATTTCGAAGTCCGCCATTTGCGGATTCGCCGATGAATATGCGTCCTGCAGGCGTCGCATCACGCTCGGATCCTCGCGCGCTGCTCGCCACACTTCGAGTAGTTGCTGAGATAGGCGCCCTTCGACCCTTATCGCATGAAGCTCGTGCGAGAGTCTCCCGGCGGCGGCACGCAACTCCGCCCGTTCGACCGGATCAGACGAAGCGTTGTGCGCTGCAATCGCCTTCCTCAAATCGTTCTCAAGAGCGCGAGACGTCAGAAGCTCTCTTATAGCCTCCTCAATCGCATCGCCATCGTTTCTGATAGGCATCGATGTGCGCGTCGGCTCCGCTTTCGGCAGGTGCCCATTCGGTCGAGGGCCAGGGCACCTTGTACTCCGTAACGACGCTTCTAGCAAAAGCACGGTTGCGCGACAGCCCAATGACTAGCCCCGCGCACGCGAGACTGCCCAGTGACAAAACGCAACATCCCAATGACTACCCCGCCGTTGGGCGGTCTTGCGCGTCATTGGGATGTTGCATCACGTTGGGGTAGTGGTGGAGCTGCCGGGGAGCCGCCCCCCGGGTCCGAAAAGCCGGACCGCCGTTTTCTCCAGGCTCAGCACCGATTTTATCTTGAGCGCGTCAGCTTCTCGGTACAGGAATCAGCCGCGCAGCATCCCCGGTTGAGTTTCGGACGCTTCTCGGAGAGATCTCCGCGTCCTAGCCGGACTTCATGACCGCCTGCGAGATGGATCCGGCTACCTCTCGCGGACGGTCGCTGTTAACCTACTTGGTTAGGCAGCGAGAGCGTATTCGTTGTTCGCGTGTAAAACGCTTGTGATCGTTTTAGGAGGGCTCACAGCTCCGCCTGCTTACGTCGGCCACGGATCTCCCCGTCGAAACTACTCAGCCCCGCGAACGAGTCCAAAGTGGACCAACGCTCACTATAACACGCCGGAGGAACCCCGGGTTCCGGAGGGCCACGCCTTCAGGCTTTCTTCACGGGTTCTGGGCAACGCTGCTCTATGGTATCAACAGCGGGGCGCCTCGCGAGGCGCGAGCAGGGGATCCTCTGGGTAGGGGCCGTCGTCGCGGCACTCGTCCTGGCAGCGGCGGTCTTCGCCGTGGCAGACGTCCTGTCGAACCTCCATATGATGAATCAGACCCTCGGCTCCGTCGCCCAGCGCATGGCCAAGCTCGACGATATGAGCGTAAAGCTCGACCGCCTGGCGGGGATGCAAGCGCAGCTGACCACGCTCGACCGGCATCTTCAGGCGATGTCGGCGACGCTCGGCACGACGAACGTTAAACTCGACGGCACGAACGGCCGGCTGGCGGCGACCGAGCAGCGCTTGGGCGCCATGGACGGCAAGCTGAAACTGATGGGGACCGGGATGAGCGCGCTCGACCGCGACCTGCGCTCGATGCGCGGCGACATCCACACCATGGCGCACAAGATCGGCGGCTCGTTCCTGTTCCGCGCGGTCAAGTAGCGGCGCCGACCGCCTCCGCGAGCGCGCCGGCGCCGTCGCGGCGGAGCAGCACTGCGAGCTCGCGCTTGATGCCGGTCACGAGCGCCGTTCCCGCGTAGATCAGCCCCGTGTAGATCTGCACGGCTGAAGCGCCGGCGCGGATCATCGCGTACGCGTCGGCACCGCTCGATATTCCGCCGACCGCGATCAGCGGAACGGTTCCCCCCGTTAGCGTGCGCACGCGCGCGAGCGTCGCGCTCGACAGCGCGAACAGCGGCGTCCCCGACAGGCCGCCCGCTTCGCGCGCGTGATAGCTGCGCAGCCCGGGCGGGCGCTGACGCGTCGTGTTGGCGACGACGATCCCGTCGATGCGCGCCGCGAGAAGCGTCTCGACGAGCCGTTCGAGCAGCGCGTCCTCGGCGTCGGGCGAAAGCTTTGCGACCAGCGTCGGACGGTTCGATTCCCAGTCGATCGCGGCGATGCGCGCGAGCAGGTCGGCGAGCCGGGCGGGGTCGAGGAAGACTTGTCCGTTCGCCGTGTTCGGGCACGAGACGTCGAGCGTGAGATAGTCGGCATAGTGCGCGAAGCGCCGCGCGAGCCGAACGAAATCGTCGGCGGGATCGGCGCTGTCGGCGTTCGAGGCGAGGTTGATTCCGAAGCCGATCTCGGGCCGGCCCTTGCGGCGCAGCCGCCGCTCGAGCGCGTCGGCGCCTTCGTTCGGAAACCCCATCCGGTTGATGACGGCACCGTCCTCGGGAAGGCGGAAGACGCGCGGCCGCGGGTTGCCCTTCTGCGCGAGCGGCGTGACGCCGCCGATCTCGGCGAACCCGAAACCATGGGCACCCATCCGCTCGTAGACGCGGCCGTCCTTGTCGAACCCGGCCGCGAGCCCAACCGGATTGGTCAACCGGCGACCGAACAGCGACGTCGCGAGGATCGGATCGTCGCCGCGCGGCTGGCCGGGGACGACGTTCATCTCGAGCGCGCACAGTGTGAGCTCGTGCGCGTCTTCGGGGTCGAGCGCGTGCAGGAACGGTTTGGCAAGCAGATACGGGTCGAACACCGCGCCTTCTAACCCGCCGCCGCCGAAAAAGGCTACCCGGGGAGAACCGCCGCTCGTCGTCCAGCCCAGCAGCCGATGCGGGTTGTGGTTCGAACGATCTCGGCGCCGGCGCTGGCGCTCGCGGCGGCACTGGCGTGGCCGGCTTGCGCCCACGCCGCCGACGCGGTGGACCCGCCTCGGGCGGCGTTCGACGCCATCGGCGCGCGCGCTCTGGCGAAACAGGGCGCACCGGGGTTTGCGTTCGCGGTGGTCCACCGCGGGCGGACGGTCTATGCCCGGGGATTCGGCCTCGCCAACGTATCCCGGAACGAGCCGGTCACCGCCGGCACGCGCTTCGCCGTCGGGTCGATCAGCAAACAGTTCACGGCCGCCGCCGTGCTGCAGTTGCGCGACGCCGGAAAACTTGGCCTCGACGACCCGCTCGCGCGATACCTGCCCTCTTTGCCGAACGCGAACGCGATTACGCTGCGGATGCTGCTGAATCAGATGTCGGGATTGCACAACTATCCCTCAATGGCCGAGCACCCGTGGCCGCTGACCGGCACGATCTCCCCCCAGCGGATCTTCGCAATCCTCGCCACCGACCACCCCGACTTCGAACCGGGGGCGCGCTTCGAGTACAGCAATACGAACTACGCCGCGCTGGCGGGCATCGTCGCACGCGCCTCCGGTATGACGTACGATGCGTATCTGCGCGGCAAGATCTTCGCGCCGCTCGGGATGACCTCGAGCGGCGCCGGCCTGGCTGCGCAAAGTGTGCCGCACGCGACGCCGTACGTCGGCGCGACGGCGTTCACCGTGCCGGCCCCGATCATCAGCCTCGATCTGTTCTACGGCGACGGCAGCGTCGTCGCGAGCGCGACCGATCTCGCGCGCTGGGACACCGCGCTGATCCACGGTACGCTCCTGGGACCGCAGTCGATGCACGACCTCTGGACGCCGCCCGACGGCCACGACGGATCCTACGCGATGGGCTTCGTGCCGGACACCGTGGCGGGACACCGCGAAGTATGGCACAACGGCCTGACGCCGAACGCCGGCGGGTACTGCTACAACGCGATCTTCCCGGACGACGATCTCGCCGTGATCGTGCTGAGCAACGGTTCCGACTTCTCAGAGCGTCCCGAGGCGATGGTGCGCGAAGTCATCGACGCCTACTTCTTGCACCGCATTCCGCTGACGCCGACCGGCGCAAAATAGCTCCAGGCGTCGATCACGGCGCCGCCGATGCGCATCCCGATCGCGCTCGTCCGGCCGGCGACGACGAAGCACGTCGTGAGCTCCTCGCCGTCGATCTCGATCCCGTCCGCGCGGCGCACGCGGCGGCGCGGCGCGCGCACGAAGCGTTGGAACACCGCCGGCTGATCGCCGTAGCCGCGCGGGGCGCGCTCTTCGCGCGCGATCTCGGAGCCGGCGGCATCGAGGATCGCGACGCCGATCCCTTCGCGCCCGAGCACGGGCTTGCGCACGTACACGCCGCCGTCGTCGGGGCGGTCGAGAAACGTCGGCAGAAAGTGCCGCCGGATCGCGTCGCGCTGGCTCTCCGCGAAGAGCTCGCCGCGCTCGTACAGGCCCCAGATCAGCGCCTGCGTCGCCTTCGACTGCAGCAGCAGCGCGGACGGCGGGTTCAGCAGCCTGCACGCGCCGCGCAGCACCGCTTCGAAGAGTTCCGCGCCGCCGGGATCGGCCGCGAAGTGCTCGAGCGGATAGCAGCGGTACAGCACGTCGAGCCGCCCGTCGGCGTCCCACACCTCGCCGTCGACGAGCTCGAGCTCGTGCACCGGTACGAACGCGACATCGGCGTCGACGCGCGACGCGATGAGGTCGCGCAGCAGGTACGCGGTACCGACATCCTCACGGTAGACGTTCGTCGCGACGACGCCGATCCGCGCTCCACGGTCGAGCGGCTGCAGCGCGGCGGCCAGCGCATCGGCCAACCGATCCGTCTCGCCTACGTTCGGATCGAGGAGGCCGGCAGCGACGGCGCGACGGCCGTTCTCGACGAACGACTCGACCAGAAAGAACGGCGTCTCCGCGTTCAGTTCGACGACGCGGTACGTGTCGCCGTCACGCAAGAAGTCGAAGCGCGCGACCAGCGTTTCGCCCGCGAGCGCATCGTGCATGCGCACGACGTCGTACGCCGCAGCCGGGATGCCGAGCGCCTCCAGACCGGCGTCGGGCAGCGCGTGCAGCAGCGGCGCGACGCTTGCATAGACCGACCACGCCGCGCGCGCCGCCGCCCGAATCGCTTCGACGTCCCCGGCGTCGAGCGCGACGACGCCGGGGAGCGCGTAGGGATGGCCTTCGTAGCTCTCCCAGAACGCGACCGGCTCAGCCGCCGCCGCCGTGCGCTCCCGCTCCACCAAATCCGCCCCGCGCGCCCCCGCGACCGCCCAGCGTTCGCCCGCCGCCGTTCCGCGCAGCTGTCGCTGCTGCCGCGGCCGCTGCAGCCGCTGCCGCAGCGCCGCCGCCGACGTGGTGAAAGTGCGACCACGTGTGCGAGGAACCGTGGTACGACGAGCCGTGCGACGACGACGGGGTACCGGTAGCGCCCGGTCCCGCGACGCGCTCGGACCCGCGACAGCCGTCGAGCGCGAGGACCGCGAGCGCGATCCCCAGCAGCCGCTGCGTGCGCTCCATCAGGCGCGCCGCTTGTCGTGGCCCGTCAGCATCGACAGCAGCCACGACACGATCGCCATGACGAGCGCGCCCCAGAACGCCGGCCAAAAACCGTCGACGTAGATCCCCACGTGCAACGCACCGACGAACCAGAAGAGCAGCGCATTGATCACCAGCACGAACAGTCCGAGCGTCAGGATCTCGAGCGGCAGGCTGACGATGATCAGGATCGGACGGATCACCGCGTTCACGATCCCCAGGATCAGCGCGGCGAGGAGCGCGCCGCCGATTCCGTAGACGTGGATCCCCGGCACGACGTAGGCAACCACGATCAGCGCGATCGCGCTCACGACGAGCCGGATCAAGAAGCCCATGCCGCGCCCTTCGCCGCGCTCCGAGGAACATCCGCGCCTCTGCGCGGAACGTTCCGGCGCAGGAGGTCCACGCATGATTCGTCGCTCCTTCGTCGCCGGCTCGGCCGCAGCGTTCGCGCTCGCCGGGCTCGCAGCGCGCGCCCGCGCGGACGGGTACGTCAGCGGCCGGTTCACCGTCGCCGGTGGGACGCTTGGATACCGGCGCTTCGGGACGAGCGGCCCGCTCCACGTCTTGCTCAGCGGCGGTCCGGGACTCGAGGCCGCGTACGTCGATCCGGTCGCCGTCGAGCTCGCGCGCGACCGGACCGTCGTGGTCCTCGACCAGCGCGGAACCGGGACGTCGCGCGAGGCGTTCGGTGACGGCAGCGCACTCACCGTCGCGGGCGCGGTCGCCGATCTCGACGGACTGCGCGAGGCGCTCGGCTTGCGAAGGCTCTCGCTGCTCGGGCACTCGTGGGGCGCGATGCTCTCGATGGCCTACGCCGCCGCGCACGGCGACCGCGTCGCGTCGCTCGCGCTGCTCGATCCGGGCGGACCGGATCCGGCGTTCTTCAAGGGATTCGGCGAGCGGATCGGCGCGCGCTTGACCGCGGCCGACAACGCGGCCGCGCTGGCGGCGCAACAGGCGAACAGCGCTGACGGCGTTCAGCGCGCGATATTGCCCGGCTTCTTTTACGACCATGCGAAAGGACTCGCGTTTCAGGCCTCGCTGCCGCAGCATTTTGCGAACAGCGACGTCAACCGCACAATGTACACTGACGTCGCCGCCCACTACGACGTCACCAAGACGCTGAACGGCACGACGATCCCGACGCTGCTGCTCTACGGCACCGACGACCCCTCACGCGTCGCAGAGGCGCAACTCGACACGCTGTTCCCGCACGCCACGAAAGTCATGGTCGCCGACTCCGGCCATTTCCCCTGGCTCGAAAACTCCACCCCGTTTTACGCGGCGATCCGCGCATTTCTGAACGGCGCACCGGTGCCGGCGTAGCCGCCGACCGGTTCGGCGCGGGCGGCAGGGTGTTTCCCAGAATCGCCGGCTACCGACGGCGACGACTCTCAGAGTTCGCGAACGTAGATCCGGGTCGCCTCCTTCAATCTGGGCGGATCGATCATAAAGAACCCTTCGCCTGCGCGATCGTGCGTGATCGATTCGCCACGGCTGAGTTGATCGAATGCCTTCACGGCACGCTGCGCGACCTCCAACGTAGGATACCGATTGCGTTCGTCACAAAAGCCGGGACCCTCGATCACCACTGCGAATTTGAAAACGGCATCTACCGGAGGAGACGCCGCCTCGTCACCAAGGGCGTCTTCCGAGAAGCGCTCCCGTATTAGCTCGATGACCGACGGCGCAGACGATCCGCTTCTGGCCAGGCCCGCGTCGATCGCGTCTGCCGCGACGGCCGCGGATGCGATGAGCAAGTCGAACGGCGACACGACGCCTTGCGTCTGCGCTCCGACTTCGGCAAAGAGCCGCGCGATCTGCTGTTCGGGGCCTTCGCTCTGCCCCGGCTCCGCCAACAGATAGCGCGCAGTCAGCTTCAGCGCCGTATCACGCGTGTCGGCCGCGAGGACCATCCCAGCCGGATCGATCAGTGCAAGTGCAGAGAAGAACACGAGCGCCGGAGAGAGCGCTACGCCGACCCCTTCGGATAGCGCAGCGCAATTCGCGAGCGTCTGGATGCTTTTCGACCCGAATATTGCGTTCATGCGCCAATCCACTTGAATACAACCGGATTTCTAAGGCTTGAATCCGACGGATATTGCGCCGCCCGGGTAAATGCAGATGCCCGTTATATTTCCGTGAGAGTCTGCATAGCAGAAGCGGATCTGAAAGCTCGTAAATGGGGACTGCATCGACGCAAAAGAAACGTCGAATAGCTGATCCATGAGACGTTTCATAATGACTCACCCGTCGTCCACTTCACCTGGCGTGGAACAAGCGAAGCGTACATCGCCTTCTGGGGAGAGTCAAGTCTCGAAAGAACGCATCCGATCGAGCGCGGCGCAAAGAGCTAACTCCCCAGCGCGGTTTTCACCTGCGAGGCGAGCGCGGGTGTCATCCCCTTCACGGCGGCGATCTCGTCGACCGGGGCGTTGCGGATCGCACGCACCGAGCCGAACGCGGCGATCAGCCGCTTCTTCCGCACCGGCCCGACCCCCTCGAGCGTGTCGAGCACCGACTTCGTCATCGCTTTCCCGCGCTTCCCGCGGTGATGGGTGATCGCGAAGCGGTGCGCCTCGTCGCGAATCCGCATCACGAGGTGCTTCCCCGGCGAGTTCGGCGGCAGCACGATCGGCTCGGATTCGTCCGGCACGAACAGCCACTCGTGCTCCTTCGCGAGCCCGGCCACCGGGATGCCCCACATGTCCATCTCGTGCATCACCTCGACGACGGCGCTGAGCTGTCCCTTGCCGCCGTCGATCAAGATCAGGTTCGGCTTCTCGTGAAAGCGTTCGTGCTTGCGCGCCTGTGCTTCGATCGCCGCGGTCGCGACGTCGCCGGCGGCGAGCGGAGGACGATCGGCGTCTTTGCGTAGATAGCGCAGGCGGCGGCGCAGCGTCTCCTGCATCGAGGCGAAGTCGTCCGGACCTTGCACGGCTTGGATGTTGAAGTGGCGGTAGTCGCTCTTCTTCGGCCGGCCTTCGATGAAGACGACCATCGAGGCGACCGAGTTCGTCCCCTGGATGTTCGAGATGTCGTAGCACTCGATGCGGTGCGGCGGGTCGGGAAGGTCGAGCGCCGCGGCGAGCTCGGTCAGCGCGCTCGCCGAGGCGCTCTCCGTCGCCTCCTGGTGCACCAGGAACGCGCGCAGGTTCTGTTCCGCGTTCTTCTTCACCAGCTCGAGGTAGTCGACGCGGTCACCGCGCTGCGGCTCGAGCACGCGCACGCGCACGCCTTTGATCTCGGTGAGCCACGCTTCGATCACGCTGGCGTCGTCGGGGCGCGCTTCGACCAGTACCTCCTTCGGAACCGCCGCTTCGAAGCCGGCCCGCCGCCGCGCGCGCGCCTTTTCGGCGACCGGCGCCTGCTGGTCGCGCGCGGCGCGCAGCGCGAGCGGCGAACCGGTCAGCTCGGCGTCGTACGAGGCGTCCATCCCGAAGTTTCCGGTGCGCGCCGTGTAGAACTGCTTCAGAAACTCCGACACGATCTCCGCGTCGCTACGCTCGCCGGTGCCTTCGAGGATGAAATACTCTTGGCCGAGCAGCTTGCCGTCGCGCACCATGAAGACTTCCATGCACGCCTGGCCCTGCGCGCGCGCGAGCGCCATGAGGTCGACATCGATGCGCGAGCGCCACACGACCTTCTGCGCCTCGATCGTGCGCCGGACGGCGATGATGCGGTCGCGCAGACGCGCCGCCGCCTCGAAGTTGTAGTTCCCCGCAGCGGCGGTCATCTCGCGCTGCAGCCGCTCGATCAGCGGGTCGAAGTGCCCCTCGAGGAACAGGACCACCTCGTCGACGAGCCGGTCGTAGTCGTCTTCGGGCTGATAGCCGACGCAGGGCGCGAGACAGCGCTTGATGTGGTACTGCAGGCACGGTCGTTTGCGCTTACCGTCGATCGGCTCGCGGCAGGTGCGCAGCGGAAACACCATGCGCACCAAATCGATCAGCTCGCGCAGCCCGTGCGCGTTCGTGTAGGGACCGAAGTAGCGCGCGCCGTCGTCCTTCACGACGCGCGTGAAGACGACGCGCGGGAACGGCTCGTTGGTGACCTTGAGGTACGGGAACCGCTTGTCGTCCCGCAGCCGCACGTTGAACGGCGGCTGGTGGCGCTTGATGAGGTTCGCTTCGAGGATCAGCGCCTCGACTTCGTTCGTGACGACGATCGTGCGCACGTCGGCGACCCGCTCGACCATCTTCACCGTGCGGTACGGGTGCGCGGCCGAATCCTGGAAGTAGGAGCGTACCCGGTTGCGCAGCGAGACGGCCTTGCCGATGTACAGGATGCGCCCGTCCGCCCCGATCATCATGTAGACGCCGGGCAGGTCGGGGAGCTGCGCGAGGGTGCGTTCGAGACGCGTCGGTTCGACGGCCACTCTTTGCATGATACGCGCGACGGCTTCGCGGTTCCGCGGCCGCCGCGTCAGGTCAGCGCCGCGTACCAGCGCGCGAGGTCGCGCTCCTCGGCCGGCAGGAGCTCGTGCCCGGCGCGATACCCGCGGATCTCCGCCCGGGCGCCGCTCTCCTCGCGCAAGTAGGTACGCGAGCGGGCCGTGAGCGCGGGCGGGACGACGGTGTCTGACTCGCCGTAGCCGTAAAACACCTCGCACCCGCTCAGGCGGCCCGGCTCGAGGGGGACGCCTGCGTCGAACGGCAGCGGCCCGTGCAGCATCGCCACGCCCGCGAAGCGGTGCGGTGCCGAGAGCAGCAGCGCGCCGGCCATCAGCGCGCCGCCCGAGAAGCCGACCAGCCACACGCCGGCCGGCTCCTGCGCCTCGAGCCAGGCGTCGACGTAGGCCATGCCGTCGGCGAGCGAGGCCCCGATCGGCCGTCCCACGTCATGGTGCGCGTACCAGCGGTAGCCACCGTCCGAGGCGATCGGGCCGCGCAGCGCCGCGACCGTCGCATCGGCCGCAAAGACGTGCTCGAGCGGAAAGATGTCGCGTTCGTCGACGCCGTGCCCGTGAAGCAGCAGCACCAGCGGCCCGCGCCGCTTGGCGCGCCGCCACAGCGCCTCAGGCGCCGGGATCGGTCCGCGCCTTCTTGCTGCGCAGGACCATCACGACGACCGCCGCGACGACGAGCAGCACCACCCCGACGACGATCGCAAGCGTCGCCTTGTGGAGGTTGGCCAGGATCGCGTCGAGATTGTTGCCGGCCGCGTTGCCGAAATACGCGAGGCCGAAGCAAAAGATCGCCGAGCCGACCGCGGTGTAGGGGATGAAATGGGCGAGGCTCATCTGCGAGATGCCGGCCGGGAACGACGCGACGCCGCGCACGAACGGGATGAAACGGCACCAGAACACCGTGATCGTCCCGAAACGCTCGTAGAAGCCGTGCACCTTCACCAGCGCGCTGTGCTTGAACCCGATGTACTTGCCGTACCGCTCGAGCACGGGGACGCCGCCGTAGTAGCCGATCGCGTACAGCGCGGTCGCGCCGCACACCTCGGCGATCGTGCCGACGATGGCGACCAGGATCCAGGCCGGCAGCGATCCGACGCTCGGGAGGTGCCCTTGCGCCGCGAGCGCGCCCGCTGTCGGCATGACGAACTCGGTGCCGGCCGGTGCCCCCATGTTGCCGAGAAACATGACGACGAACAGCCCGACGTAGCCGAAGTGGACGACGAGGTCGTGAAAGACGGTGCTCAGGTGTTCCATGCGCGCCTCAAGATGTCGGCCGCGAGCCCGCCGCCTTCGGCACGGATCGCTTCGAAAAGGTCGATCGGCTCGATCTCCCGGTCCCCGGCGAGCCGCTCGGCGATCTCTACAATCTTTCGGACGCGAGGTGTCACCAGGATCCCCTCCCAGGTGCGGCCCTCGCCGGTCCCCAGCGCGCGTTTGACCTCGGCGTGGACGTCCGCCGGCTCGACCTCGTCGGCGGCGAGCCGCGCGTCGACGGCGGCGTCATGCTCCTCGAGCAGCGCGTACAGCATGTGCTCGGCACCCACGTAGTAGTGGTTGTGGTTGCGGCACTCTTGCTCCGCGGCGCGGAGCACGCGCCGGGCGGCGGGACTGAAACGTGAGAACAACGGCGGCCCGTTGGCCCCAGGGTTCTCGGGGACCTCCCCTCGCTCGGCCGCGGTTGACAAGGCCCTCGCGCCTGGGAAGCCAAGCAACCCGTTCGACGCTCGTCGGCCACTCGAAGGAGGACTCGGATGCGATCGACCCTGCTTTCGGCACTCGTCATCGTCGTCGGTACCGCGGCGCTCGCGCAGGGTGCGCCCGACCCGCGCATGGTCGTCAAACCCGGCGACGGCTACCAACCCCACCCGCCGGCGACGCACTGCTGTCGTGAGAAAGTGTGGGACAAGGCCGGCAAAGAGATCGGCGACCTGATCGCCTACGACAACAGCTACGCTCCGCAAGCGCTGGTCGGCTACGTTGCATACCGCCTTCCCGGCGGCGACGCGGTCACGCTCAAGGTCACGCCCGAGGTCTTCAACTCACTCCAAGCGCCCGGCGGCAGCACCGCCCTCTTCACCACGCCGGACTGCAGCGGCAACACGATGTTCGCGGTCATATACTGGCCGCCGCTCGCCAAGCGCTACGCGATGGTGACGTTGCAGGGCTATCCGCCGCAGACGAATGCGACGAACGCATGGCTGTGGGCCACCGACCCGCTGCCGCCGCGGGTGATCCCGGGCGCGGGCACCGTCTTTCACTCGCAGTGGGGCGATTCGCAGACATGCCAGCCGTATCCGGCACCCGGCTACACGTACACCACGCCTCCCGGCGGGTACTGGATGCACCGCGTTGAGGATCTGCTCGTGAAGTTCAAGCGGCCGTTCTACATCGACTACTGAGGTCGCAGCAAGAGAAAACCGGCCCGAAAGCGGGCCGGTTTTTCAATCTGGTCGGGGCGGCAGGATTTGAACCTGTGACCTCTGCGTCCCGAACGCAGCGCTCTACCAAGCTGAGCTACGCCCCGTCGATGTCACCCCTGACCGCAGTCAGAGCTGAGCTTGTCGAAGGGATGGACCAAAACCCCCGAATTCGCAGAGCGGTACACCTCTCCTCCCCGCGGGAACAACACCGACGGTACCGAAGGCTGGGGGCGCCCCATGAGATACCTGATCGTCGGTTGCGGGCGCGTGGGCTCGACCCTCGCGAAACTGCTCGTCGCCGACAAGCACGACGTCGTCGTCGTGGACGAAAACCCCGCCGCGTTCCGGCGGCTCGGCAATCGCTTCGCCGGACAAGTCGAGGTCGGAACGGGAATCGACTACGACGTGCTCAAGCGCGCCGGGGCCGAACGCGCCGACGGCTTCGTCGCGGTGACCGACGGCGACAACCGCAACGTAATGGCGGCGCTGATCGCGCAGCGCATGTTTCGCATCCCGAAGATCGTTGCGCGCATCTACGATCCGCCGCGCGGCCAGCTCTACCGCGAACTCGGCGTCGAGACGTTCTGCCCGACCACGATCGGCGCGCAGCTGATTCGTGACCGGCTGCAGGACGTGGCGTACGCTTCGGTACCCTCGTTCGACTTCGGCAAGCTCAGCTCGCTGGTCGCGACGGTCTCCCGCACACAGGCCGGCAAGCGCGTCGCCGAGGTGGAGATCGACGGCAAGATCCGGATCGCCGCGATCCGCCGGCTGGGGGCCGTCAGCATCGCCGCACCGGACGATATCTTGACCGAGGGCGACGAGATCAACGCGATCGTCGCGCCGGATGCGCTCTCACAATTCGCCGCGGCGTTCACGTCCGCGCGACCGCAAGCGCGCCTGAGCGCGTAGTGTTCGTCCTGATCGTCGGCGGCGGCAAGGTCGGCACGTACCTGGCACGCGGTCTCATCAAGCAGTCGCACGAGGTCGTCGTTGTCGAGAAGGACGCGCGCAAGGCGCAGATGATGACCAACCTGCTCGAGAGCGACATCGCGATCGTCGGCGACGGCTGCGACCCGAACGTCTTGATGCAGGCCGGCGTTCAGCGGGCATCCGTGGTCGTCGCCGACACCGGCGATGACGAGGACAACCTCGTCGTCTGCATCATCACGAAGAAGCACTCGAACGCGCGCTGCATCGCACGCGTCAACAACCCGAAGAACAAGCTGATCTTCGAGTCGCTCGACAGCGACCGCCCGGTGACCGTGATCTCTTCGACCGAGCTGATTCTGGAGATGATCGACGAGCGGGTGAACGCGTTCGACCTCGAGCCGCTGGCGAAGGTGGGACGCGGCGGCCTCGAGCTGGTGCAGCTCCGGATCGCCGAGGACTCCCCGGCGCGCGGAAAGCGGATCGCCGACGTGCAGCTGCCGCGGGGCAGCGTGATCGTGGCTGTCGACCGCGGCGGCGGCGACGTCGTCGTGCCGAACGGCGATACCACCTTGCAGCGCGGCGACGACGTGATCGCGATGATCAAGCGCGACAACCGCCAAGACGTCTGCTCCGCACTGGTCGGCTGAGGCGATGCACGCGATCACGCTGATCTTGGTCGCGATCGTCGCGCTGGAGCACCTGTACTTTCTCTACCTCGAGATGTTCCGGTGGACCAGCCCCTCGACGCTGCGCGCGTTCGGCATCACCGCCGCGTTCGCCGCAGAGTCGAAGTCGATGGCCGCGAACCAAGGCCTCTACAACGGTTTCCTCGCCGCAGGCCTCGTGTGGTCGCTCCTTGCACCACCACTGCTCCAGCGTCCGCTCGAGATCTTCTTCGCGTCGTGCGTCATCGTCGCCGGCATCTTCGGTGGCCTCACGGTAACGCGCCGCATCTTGCTGATCCAGGCGCTCCCCGCAGCGCTGTGCCTCTTCAGCGCGATCGCTTTCGGCTGAGGCTGCCCGAACCGATGGAGGGTTCGCGCGAACAAGAACCCGAGCCGGCCGACGCGGTTGGCGACCCGGTCTGCTGGCTGCACCTGGTGTGCGAGTCATGCGGCGCGTTGATCGAACGCGAGGGTGATCCGCACCGGCCGGGATGTGATCGGCAGCGATGAAGGCGAGATCGATCCCCGAAGGCTGGCACAGCGTGCCGCGCCGCACTACTAGACGACCGCATCGGGCGCGTGATGGACGGGCGACCACCTTTCCAGGAGACGCGCACCGACGATGCAGACGCAATGGCCCGGCTTGGGCCCGAACTTCGACCTTTCTTCCCTTGACGCGGCGAGCGGCGACGGCCGCCAGATTTGGCCGGGCAACCCGGCGCCGGGCGCTTCCCCTTCGCTGCCTTCCGATGCGATCGGGCGGTCGTGGTGGAGCTGCGGTACTGCGAACGCGAACGCCGGGAGTCCGTTCGGCGGACTCTTCGGGGGCGCGACCGGGAACGGATCGAGCGGGACGCTGGCCGGGCTCATCTCGGGGCTGATCACGACCTTGCAACAACTCGTCGGTTCGCTCGTGAACCAGAGCGGGAGCCCGAGCACGGGCACATCGCAGAATCCGAACAACGGTGGATGGCAAGGTCCGCTGCCGAACGGGCCGCAGCAGCAGTTCCAGAACGTCGACGTCAGCTCGACCGGGGATCCGCACATCGCCGAGACCGGGACCCAAACTGGGCCCGGCGGGCAGCACGCGGTCGACGTGCGCTGGGACAGCATGACCTCGCACAACGATCTCGTGCACAGCAACCAGATCGACGGCGGCTATCGCGTCTCCACCGCGGTGACGCAGCCCGACGCGAACGGGGTCACTTCGAACCAGTCGGCGACGATCCATACGAACTTCGACCAAGACAGCGTCACGATGAACCGCGACGGTTCGTTCGCGATCTTCGACAACGGCCAAGCGGTGCAGCTCGGCAAAGGCGAGTCGGCCGACCTCTCCGGCGGCGAGACCGTCACCGCCAATCAGGACGGCTCGCTCGCCGTCAACGCATCGAACGGCAACGGTGGTACGATCGCGACGACCCTGCGCAGCACGGGCGCGGGCGTCGACGTGACGACCCACGCGCACGAGATCGCGCTCGGCGGCGACGCGATCACGCACGGAGCGCACAAGGGACACGGCGGCCATCATCCCCGCGGCACGCCCGTCGCCCAGCAGCCGGCGGCGCCCGTCCAGCTCTAGTGCGTGTGTGTAAAGTTGCCCAGCGAGACGCCGAGACGTTCGATGCGGTGGAGCGCTTCGCGCATTCCGAGCGGCTCGGTGGGTCGGCCGACTTGCGCGAAGTAGAGCTCGGGGTCGATGTTCAGCGTGCGCGTCTGAACCATCGCGACGGGGTGCTCGCGCAGGAAACGCCCGAGCGTCTCGACCTCGGCGCGCTCGTCGGTCACGCCGGGATGCGTCAGGTAGTTCAACGAGACGCGCAGCCCGCGATCGGTCGCGAGGGCGATCGAGGCGAGCACGTCGTCGAGATCGTAGCCCGTCGGCCGGTAGTACGCGGCGTAGACCTCGCGGCGGAACGAGTTCAGGCTGATGCGCACCGCTTGCAGCCCCGCATCGATCAAGCGGTTCAGACTTTTCGGCAACGACCCGTTCGTGTTCAGGTTGATCGTCCCGTTCGAACGCTCGGCGCGGATCTGCTCGATCGCACGCTCGATCGTCGTCACCCGCAACAGCGGCTCTCCTTCGCAGCCTTGCCCGAACGACACGATCCCGTCGGGCACGCGCTCGAGATGGCGGATCGCGATCCGCGCCAGGTCGCCGGCGTCCGCTTCGAACGCGACGCGGGTCTGAGGCGAGGGCATCCCCGCGTCGGGTGCGAGCTCCGAGATGCAGCCGACGCACGCCGCGTTGCACGCCGGCGAGACCGGAAGCGCCGCTTCGCCGCGCTCCAGAAAGACGTTCTGCGCGGTGAAGCAGCCGTAGTCGCGGGAACAGACCGCGAGCTGCGCGAGCGTGCGGTTGCGCGGATCCTCCGCCTGGCGCGAACGCAGCAGCGCTTCGAGCTCGCCCTCGCCGAAATAGCGCGGCGTCCAGTCCTCGCTCTCGTCGGTGCGCGTCGCGGCGACGTACAGCTCGTCGTCGAGCACGCAGGCGAAGGTGTAACCGAACAGCGGCAGCGCCGGCGCGTCGGGCCGGCGCCGATACGCAGGCAGGAGCAAGCGCGTATAACCCGCCGGGAGGAGCACTGCGAGCGCTGTGCGCCGTGCGGCGACGCCACCGCCGGCGAGCAGTGGCATCCGTCCCGGGAGCATCGTCGTCACCGCCCCGGCGGGCGCGGGGATCAGCTCTTCACGCCGCGGCAGCCGTTCGACGCCGCCGTCGGCGAGCGGCGAGCGCGTCTCGTCGAAATAGATGCGACCGCGCGCGTCGGTGTACGCCAACCCGACGCCGCTCACGAGAGGACTCGCTCGAACTCCCGAACGGCATCACCGACGAGCGTCGCGCGCTCGCCCGGCTTCCAAATCACGTCCAGCACGCCGCCCGGAACGTGCAGCGAGACCGGAGAGGTTGCATCGCCGGCGGCGATGAGGACGGCGGCGACGGCGACGGCGCCCGTCCCGCACGCTTGGGTGGCGCCGGCCCCGCGCTCCCAGTGGCGGACCCGCCACCGCTCGCCCTGCCGTGCGACGAAGTGGACGTTCGTTCCGTGCGGATACCGCGCGTCGCGCTCGATGCGAGGGCCGGTGACGGCGAGATCGATCGCGTCGACGTCGTCGTCATGCAGGTGGATCACGACGTGCGGGTTCCCGAGATCGACCGGAACCGCACGGAAACCCGCCACCAGGTGCGGATCGCCGATTCGCGGCTCGCCCATCTCGACCGCGACCCGGTACGGTGCCCGCGAGAGGATGCGCGTGCCGATCGGTCCGGCGAGCGTCTCGACCGTCGCTACCTCGCGGCCGTCGCGTTCGTCGAGGTAGCGCGCCACGCAGCGCATCCCGTTGCCGCACATCTCGGCTTCGCTGCCGTCGGCGTTCAGGATGCGCATCCGCGCATCGAAGCGCTCCGACGGCTCGACCAGCAGCACGCCGTCGGCGCCGATGCCGTGCGTGCGATCGCAGACCCGGCGCGCGAACGCGACGGGATCGGCCAACGGCGCGAGGCGTTCGTCGACCAGGACGAACTCGTTCCCCGTCCCGTTCGTCTTCACGACCGGGACGCCGGCGATCACGGTGCGACCGCCTCGCTTTGATCCGGGATCAACGGCGCGGCGACCGGACCGTTGGGCGAGATCGTCGAGACGGCGTGCTTGTAGATCAGGTGCGCCTTCTTCTCGTACTCCAGGACGATCGTGAACGGGTCGAACCCCTTCACCACCCCGCGGAGCTGGAAACCGTTGACGAGGTAAATCGTCACCGGAACTGCCTGGCGCCTCACCTCAGCCAGATACGCGTCTTGGAGCGGTTGCGGTCGCATTGTCATCCTGAACTCGTCCCGGAGAAGTATGGTGACACAGGCTTAGGCCCAACCCGGGAGCGCTCCCGCCTCGTCGGCCGCGCGTTCGAGCGCGTCGGCGGCGGCGATCCGGACGAGCCCCGGCTCGGTTCGAAACCATGTCGCCTGCCGCTTCGCATAGCGACGGGTGTTGCGGACGAGCTGGGTTCGGAGCTCAGCGGCCGTCGACCAGCCCGACCGGTACGCCAGCGCCTCGCGGTAGCCGACCGCATCGGCGGCAACGGCGTCGATCCCCACCCGCTCGGCCTCCTCGCACAGCCCACCGGCCAGCATCGCGTCGACGCGGGCCGCGATGCGGCGCTCGAGCTCGTCCCCAGCGGTCTCGAGATACAGCTTTCGGTACGGAGTGCCGCGTGTCCGCAGATTGTCGGGCGCGGTTTCGGCCACGCGATCGCCGCCGCCGCGCTCGGTGAGTGCGATCTCAAGTGCACGGGTGATGCGATACGGATCGTTCGGAGCGATCGCAGCGGCGCGCGCCGGCGCGAGCGCGGCCAGCCAGTCGGCAAGCACAGCGGGTGGGTGGAGGCGCGCCTCGCGCGCGAGCCGCTCGCGGAGCGACGCGTCGTAGGCCGACGAGAGCGCGACGTCGCCGGCGAGTGCGCGCACGTAGAATCCCGTTCCGCCGACGACGAGCGCACGGTGCCCGCGCGCATGAATCGCGTCGATCGCGTCAAGCGCGTCGGCGATGAAGCGCGCGGCCGAGTACCGCTCGCGCGGATCGAGGAAGCCGACCAGATGGTGCGGCACGCGGACCCGATCGGCGTCGCCTGGCGCCGCGGTTCCGACCGGCATCCCGCGATAGATCTGCCGCGAGTCGGCACCGACGATCTCGGCGCCGAACCGCTCGGCGAGTTCGATCGCGAGCGCGCTCTTCCCGGACGCGGTCTGCCCGGTGAGGATCAGGACGCCCGGCGTCACATCCGTTTGAACAGGCGCGCGATGCGATCGGCTTCGAGGCGCACGATCGTCGGCCGGCCGTGCGGACAGTGCATCGGGTTCTCGCAGCGCTGCAGCCGTTCGACCAGCGCCGTCATCTCCGGATACTCGAGCCGCTCGCCGGCGCGAACGACGGAATGGCACGCGAGCGAAGCCCAGACGCGCTGATCGGCGTCGAGCCCGCGCACCTCGTCACCGAGGCACTCGACGAAGTCGGCGACATCGAAAGGCCGGCTGCGACCGGCGTGCACGAGCCGCGCCGGCGTCGCAGTGACCCGGTACGCACGCTCGCCGAAATGTTCGACGTGCAGGCCGCCGGCTGCGAGCGCTTCCAGCGTCGCGTCGAGACGCTCGGCCTCTTCCGGCCGGATCTCGAACGTGTACGGGATCAGCAGCGGTTCGGCCGCCGCGTGCGCGCGCGCGTTCGCCGAGAGCTGCTCGAAGACGATCCGCTCGTGCGCGGCGTGCTGGTCGATCAACACGACCGCATCGCCGTCGCTCGCCAAGATGAACGTGCGATCGATCTGCGCCAGCACGCGGAGCGTCTTCGGTTCGGCGCCCGGGCTCGCACTCCCCGGCAGCAGTGTCTCGGCCCAATCCACCGGCATGGACGCAGCGGCGGCGTACTCGCGCGACGGCGGCGCGAACGAGATCGAGCGTTCGAGGCGCTCGACGGCACCGCGGCGCAGTGCGTTCGCGATCGCGTCCTTCACCTCCGCTACGACACGGTCGCCGTGCCGTAGCCGCACATCGCTCTTGGTCGGATGCACGTTCGGATCGACCTCGTCCGGCGGCACGCGCAGATACAGCACGCCGAACGGATGCCGGCCGACCATCGCAAACGTGCGGTACGCCGCGGCCCACGCACCGCTCACCAGCGTGCTGCGCAGCAGCCGCCCGTTCACGAACAAGATCTGGTTGCGGCGGTCGGGGCGGTCGTCGCCGGGAGAACTGACCCAGCCGCTGACGCCGGCGTAGCGCTCGTCGGCGCGTACGCCGACCATCGAGCTCGACGAGCCGCCGAAGACGTGGCGCAGGCGCGGCGCGAGATCGTCTCCGGGCGGAAACGCGAACGTCGCTTTCCCGTCGTGCTCGAGCGTGAAGCCGATCTGCGGGTAGGCTAGCGCGAGGGTCGCCAGCCAGGACGAGATTCGCGCGAACTCTGCCGAGGGCGAGCGCAGGTACTCGCGCCGTACCGGCACGTTTCCGAACAGATCGCGCACGACGACGCGCGTCCCCGGCGGTCCGGCGAGCGGACGCAGCTCGCCGATCTCCTCGCCGTGCGCATCGATCGCGGTCGCAACGTCGGCACCGGCGGCCCGCGATACGATCATCACCTTCGCGACCGCGGCGATCGAGGCGAGCCCCTCGCCGCGAAACCCGAGCGTGCCGACCCGCGAGAGCTCGGAGGCGTCCACGATCTTGGAGGTTGCGTGGCGCGTCAGTGCGAGCGCGAGGTCGGCGGGCGGGATGCCGGCGCCGTCATCGGCGACCTCGATCTCCAGCAGCCCGCCACCACGCACGCGGACCGCGATCCGCGTCGCGTCGGCGTCGAGCGCGTTTTCGACCAATTCCTTCACGACCGAGAGCGGCCGCTCGATCACCTCGCCGGCCGCGATCTGTCCGATCGTCTCGGGGTCCAGGAGCCGGATCACCCCGCCCGCTTCAACGCTGCGCCGAAGACCTCCGCGCTTTCGTCGTGAGCGTGGTCAGGCCGCATCGTGCTGCCTGCCCCGAGCGATGCCCGGCGCACTCATGGGCGGCGACTCCGCCCGCAGGAGAATGACCTGAGCCGCATTTACATCCGCGTCGGCCTCATGGCCGCAGCGAACGCAGGCAAAGCGGGCCCCCTCCCGGCTTTTTTTGCAGACATGCCCGCACGCGGCACACGTCTGCGAACTGTATCTGGCATCGACCTCGATCACCATGCGACCAGCGTACGCTGCTTTTTCGCGGATCAAGGTCGCCAGTTTTCCGAACCCGGCGTCCAACAGCGCCCGATTCAACCCCGCCTTCGCTCGCACTCCAACGCCGGGCTCCTCAGGCGTCCCTTTCGCGCTTCGCGTCATCGAACGCAGCCGCAGCGCCTCCAGGGCGATCCGGTCGAACCGCTGCACGATCATCCGGCTGACCTTGTGCAGCCAATCGTGGCGTGCATTCGCCTCGCGCTCTTTGGCTCGAGCGAGCCGACGCACCGCGGCAATGCGACCAGGGTCCTTCGTGTTGAGCGGTCTGCCGATTGCGTCCTTCACGGTGACCGCGTCGAGCGCGCGCTGGTGTCGCTCGACGACAGCGCCGCGGCGGGAACCGGGCCGCAGATTCTCGATCGTCGTGCCGTCGGAGAGCGCGGCGAGCACACGAATACCGCGGTCGACCCCGACGCTGGACCCGCTCGCCGGTAAGGGCGATGGCAGCCGATGCGCCTCGAAGACCGCGTACCAGCGGCCGTTCTTGGTCACGAGGAAAGCACGCCCAAACTCCGGCACCATCCGCCCCTTCCGCAACCGCACACTGCCGACACCGGGCACCCGCACTCCCCGTTGCAGGTCGTCGAACTTGAGCGCCCGGTCGCCGTGTGGAAACTCGAGCTGATTCCAGCGGCTCGCAGGCTTGAAGCGCGGATATCCCGGCTCCTCGCCGCGTTTCAGGCGCCGGAAGAATGCAGCGAAGGACAGATCCAAGCGGTGCAGGACCGCGTCCTGGCACTCCCGATAGACGCCGCCGAAACGCGGCTCGACCTCTCGCAATTCGGTGATCTGCGTGTATTGTTCGCGGCTCGGCATCGAGACGCGGCGGGTCGTCCAGGCGTCGCGCCGCTGCTGGAGTAGCGCGTTGTAGAGCTCGCGGGTGACGCGCAGCATCGTGACCAGCGCGCGTTCTTGCGCGCAGGTTGGGTAGAGCCGGACTTTGTGCAGCCACCGGAGCTGGCCGTCGAAGCGCGATGCCACGACGTCATCCTCCCACGGCGCTGTGCCAACGTCATGGCACCACCGGGCACCGACGCTCACCGCATTTCAAGTGACGGCCCCGACGAGCCACACGCTGCGTTATACTCCGCGACTGCTCGACCCCGCGCCTGATCGTCGAATTGCGCGGGGGCCCGCCGTCGAGGAACCGCCGCCGTCCTGGCGTCTTGGGCTACCGCTCATCATGGTTGGGCAGCGTCCAGAAACGCTGAGACCTCGACGATGACACTCGGAAGCCGCGTCGGCGAAATCCGGTCGCCGCGACGCAAGACCACGGTGCTGGCGTACCCCTCGGCTCGTGGTTCTCGCAGCACGAGTAGCTCGGCAGCGACGAGGTCGACGATCCAGAGCTCCTCGATCCCGGCGTCGGCGTACACCTGCGCTTTCGGACCGCGGTCGTAGGCGCGCGACGAATCGGCGACCTCGATCAGCAGCAGGATATCAGCGGGGCCCGGGAGCCGGTCGCGATACCGAGTCGGTGGCGCCTGAAGGACGATCACGTCGGGCTGCGGCTCCGAGTTTGCGCTCAGCGAGATCGGCGAGTTCGCCCGAATGATCTCGCCGGCACCGACCGCGCGGACGATCAGATTTGCCAGCGTGGACGAAACGTACTCATGCCGATATCCGATCGGCGGCATGTCGATCAGGAACCCGTCGAGCAATTCGACACGCTCGCAGGCGCCCAGCACGCCGATCTCGCCGAGCCGGTGGTACTCTTCCGCGCTGAAGCGGCGAAACGCGACGGTGTCCGTTTCTCTGATTTGCGTAGCCATATCACCCACCGAGCGTGCCACCTCCGTGTTGCAGCTTCGCGACGGCGAGGTTATCGTTCCTTGAACGCGGTGACGCTAGCGCAACTCGAAGAGCAGCGGCTGCTCGATGAACTCGGGTTTGGCGAGCTTGCCGCGCAGCGGGGCGGTCGCCTCGACGGTCGGGCGCCCTTCGAGCGCGCCGGCGATCTCGCGGGCGCGGGCGACGACGGCGGGCGGCAAGCCGGCCATACGCGCGACCTCGATCCCGAACGAGCGCGACGACGAGCCCGGCAGCACGCGGTGTGAGAACACCGGCGCGCCCCCTTTGGTGCTCTCGACCGCGGTGATGTGGAAGTTCGCGACCAGCGGCCAGCGCTCGGCGAGCGCGACCAACTCGTGGAAATGGGTGGCGAACAACACCATCGGTGACCGCAGCTCACGCTCCAGCAGGTACTCGCAGATCGCCTGCGCGATCGACAGCCCGTCGACCGTGCCGGTGCCGCGACCGATCTCGTCGATCAGCAGCAAGCTGCGGTCGGTCGCACGGCGCAGGATGTTCGCCGCCTCCGCCATCTCGATGTAGAACGTCGATTGTCCCGACGCCAGGTCGTCGCCGGCCCCGATGCGGGTGAAGATGCGGTCGACGATCCCGAGCCGCGCGGCGCGCGCCGGGACGAACGAGCCGATCTGCGCGAGCACAACCAGCAATGCGGTCTGGCGCAGATACGTCGACTTGCCGCCCATGTTCGGTCCGGTCAGCAGGATGAAGCGCGCGCGTTCGTCGCCGAGATGGAGATCGTTGGGGACGAACGATGCGCCCAGGAGCGCCTCCATCACCGGATGGCGGCCGTCGGCGATCTCCACCACGCTGTCGGGGGCGAACGACGGTCGCACGTATCCGCGCTCGCCGGCGACGTGCGCGAGCGAGCAGTACGCGTCGAGTTCGGCGAGCGCGTCGGCCGTCGCGAGCAGCTCGTCGACGCGCTCGGCGATCCGCTCGACCAGCTGCTCGTAGAGCGCGAGCTCGAGGCGCTGCTGCTGCGACTCGGCCGAGGCGATCGCGACGTCGAGCTCGCGCAACTCCGGCGTGACGTAGCGCTCGCCGTTGGCGAGCGTCTGTTTGCGCGTGTAGTCGGCCGGCACGTTCGCGATCTGGCCCTTCGGCACTTCGATCGCGTAGCCGAACGCCGACGCGTACTTCACCTTGAGCGACTTGATCCCGGTGCGCTCGCGCTCGCGCTCCTCGAGGGCGGCGAGCCGCGAACGGGCGTCGCCGCGCAGCGCGACGCACTCGGCCAGATCGGGATTGGCGCCGGCGCGGATCACCCCGCCGTCGGCCAGCGTCGCCGGCGGCTCTTCGACGAGCGTCGCGGCCAGGTCAGCCAGCATCTCGCCGAACTCGCCGACCCCGGCGGCGATCGCCTGCATCCCGGCCGGCAGCGATGCGTCGCGCAGCACATCGGCGATCGGGTCGAGCAGCGCCAGCGTGCGGCGCAGCGACGCAAGATCGCGCGGGAGCACGCGCCGGAAGCGGATTTTCTGTGCGATCCGCTCGAGGTCGAAGCAGCCGTGCAGCACGTCTTGCAGCGCGAGCCGGCGGGCGGCGTCGCGTACCAGCGCCTCGACGCAGTCGGCGCGCGCCCCGATCGCGACGGCGTCGACGAGCGGGGCCAGGAGCCAGCGCCCGAGCGCGCGCGAGCCCATCGCCGTGCGCGTGCGGTCGATCGTCGCGAGCAGGGTCGCCCGCGGGTTCGCGCCGAGCGCCCTGGTGAGCTCGAGGTTCTTGCGCGTGTTCGGATCGAGCGCGAGGAAGGTCGCCTGGCGGTAGAACTGCGGCTCGCGGAGCGTCGGGCCGCCGCTCTGCTGCACGCTGACGCGCCGGACGAACGCCCCCAGCGCATCGAGCGCGCGGTGCATCGCCAGCGAACCGTCGAACGAGAACCCGTCGATCGGATCACGCGCCCGCTCGCCGACGGCCGCGAGCAGCGGGGCGGTGATCCGCGTCTCGGCCGGTTCGAGCGCCGCCTCGAGCGCGGCGCGCACGTCGATCGGAACATCGGCGACCAGCTCGGCCGGTTCGAGCCGTGCGATCTCGGCGAGGACGTCCTCCAGCGCCGACTCACCGTCGAACGCGGTCGCCGCGACGTGACCGGTCGAAATATCGGCGTGCGCGATTGCGATGACGTCGTCGAGCGACGTGACCGCGGCCAGATAGTTGTGCGCCGACCGTTCGAGGATGTGCTCCTCGAGCAGCGTTCCGGGCGTCACGACGCGCACGACGTCGCGCCGCACGAGCTTGTTCGGCACCGGCGCTTCCAGCTGTTCCGCGAGCGCGACGACGCGCCGCTGCGCGACCAACTTCGCGAGGTAGCCGTCGAGCGCATGGTGCGGGACGCCCGCCATCGCGACGCGGCGGCCGCCCCCGGCCTCCTTCGACGTCAGCGCGATCGAAAGGGCGCGCGCGATCGTCTCGGCGTCGTCACCGTACGCTTCGTAGAAGTCGCCGACTCGCGAGAGCAAGATGGCCTCGGGATAGCGATGCTTCATCCCGAAGTACTGCTCGAGCATCGGCGACCACGTCGTGGTCGTCGTCATCCGAGCCGTGACCGCATCCTTGCCGGTTCCCGGCGCACGAGGCCGGCTCCCTGTGGAGAGACCGTGCATAACCGATGATGTCACCCTGAGCTTGTCGAAGGGGGAACCGGTGCGACGCCGCCTGATCGTCACGGTCGACGACTTCGGACTTTCGATCCCCGTCAACGAGGCGATCGAGCGCGGCCATCGCGAGGGGATCGTCACCGCTGCGAGCCTGATGGTCGCGGAACCCGCCGCGGCCGACGCCGTCGCACGGGCACGCGCAAACCCCTCGCTCGGCGTCGGCCTGCACGTCGTCGTCGTCGCCGGGCGGCCGCTGCTCCCGCCGGAGCGCATCCCCGACCTCGTCGGACGGGACGGCCTGTTCTCCAGCGAGCTCGCGCGCGCCGGCGTGAAGTACTTCTTCCGCCCCGGGATCGGCCGCCAGCTCGAAGCGGAGATCCGCGCCCAGTTCGAAGCGTTCCGTGCGACGGGGCTGCCGCTCGACCACGTCAACGCGCAGTGCCATTACCATCTGCATCCGACGGTGCTCGGGCTGATCCTCGAGCTCGCGCGCGACTACGGCCGCCCGCCGATGCGCGTCCCCGCCGAACCGTTCGGCCCGTCGTGGCGCGCGACGCACGAGAACTTCCGCGGCCGGCTTGCGAGCTCGGTCTTTCTCGCACCGCTCCTGCGGGCGATGAAGGCGCGCATGCGCGCGTACGGCATCGCGTACAACGACCAGGTCTTCGGCTTCAACGACACCGGCCGCATGACGCAAGAGCGCGTGCTCGGCTTTCTCGATAATCTCCCGGACGGCACCACGGAGATGTACTTCCACGCCGCGACGGAGCGCTGGCCCGGAATCGCTCGCGATCTGCAGGCGTACCGGCTCGAGGACGAGTTCGCCGCCTTGGTCAGCCCGCGCGTCGCCGAAGCGGTCCGCGCGACCGGCGCGGACCGTATCGCCTTTCGCGATCTCGTCGATGCGCGCTGATCCGCACGGTATCGCCGAAAAGCTGACGCTCGGCGCAGCGCTCGTCGGTGTCGCTTACGCCGTGACCGCCATCGTTCGCGTCCGGGCGTTCGGTCGTCGTCTGCGCGAAACTCCCCCGGAGCCGGCGCGGCGTCCGGCCGTCACGGTTATCAAGCCGGTGCGCGGCATCGAGCCGGGACTCGAAGAGAACCTTCGCTCGTTCTGCGTTCAGGACTATCCCGCGTACGAGGTCGTATTCGGCGTACACGACGGTGACGATCCCGCTCTGGACATGATCCGGCGCGTCGCCGCTGCGGCGCCGGATCGCACGACCGTGGTCGTCGGCGACGGCGTCGCGCGGTTCCGAAACCCCAAGATGACCAACGTCGCCCCGATGCTCGCGCACGCGAACGGCGAAATCATCGTGATCTCCGACAGCGACATGCGCGTGCGGCCTGATTACCTCGAGGCCGTAACCGCGCCCTTCGCCGATCCGCGCGTCGGCGCCGTCACCGCGCTGTATCGTGGCGAGCCGGCCGACGGAACCCTCGCAGCGGTTCTCGGCGCGATGTGTCTCACCGAGCAGTTCGCTCCGTCGACGCTCGTAGCGAACGCGATCGAACCGGTGCGGTACATCTTCGGCTCGACGATGGCGGTCCGCCGCGACGTTCTCTCGGAGATCGGCGGGATCGAGGCGCTCGGGAATCACCTCGCCGACGATTTCGCACTGGGACGGCTCGTCACCGAGAAGGGCTATCTGGTTGAGGTAGCGCGCTGCGTCGTCGTGAACGTCGTCGTGGAACGCGATTTGCGCGCGCTCTTCGAGCACGAGCTTCGCTGGGCGCGCACGATTCGCGCGGTTCGCCCGCTGAACTATCCCGGAATCGTGCTGACGTATCCACTCCCGCTGGCGCTCGTCCACCTCGCGCTCGCCCGCGACAAACGCGCCGCGATCGTCCTGACGGTGCTGGCCGGTCTGCTCCGGCTCACGATCCACCGCACCGCACATACGGCCTTCGGCTCGCGGCATCGCCCCTCGCGGCGGCTGATCCCGCTGCGGGACGCGTTCGGCGTCGTCGTATGGGCATGCGGCCTCTGGGGCCGCAGCGTCCGCTGGCAAGGGCAGCGACTGCACATCGCCGAGCGCGACGAGCTCGCGAGTCGCACCGAAACCGCCGAAGGTTCCAGCGAACGCTGAAGACCTACACGGCGAGCAGGTCGAACACCGGCGGCGCGACGCGATCGGCGGCGCCCTCGTAGCTCGCGGCGCGACCGACGCACGTTCCGCGCACGCCCCACACCGATGCGGATTCGACCCGCACGTCCGCCCACGGGCGTGAAGTGTCGGGCTCGGTCTCGACCAACGGGAAGTTCACCGTCACGTTGTCGATCGTCTTGCCGCTGAGCCTCGTGCGATCCTTACGCGACACGCCGTGGATGAGCGCCCGCACGATCGTGCCGACCTTGCGCTCGTGATAGGCACGGACCGCTGCGTCCTCGACCGCCTTGAGCCGCACGAACCGGTCCTGCGCGACGTCGTGGGGGATGGCGTTCGCGGCGTGCCACACGGCGGCCGGCGTACCCCGGCGCGGCGAGTAGACGAACATGTACGCCTGCGCGAAGATCCCGGTCGCGCAGACGTCGATGGTCTGCTGGAAGTCCTCTTCGGTTTCGCCGGGGAAGCCGACGATCAAATCGGTCGTCATCGCCCAACTCGGATTGTGCACTTTGAACGTGCCGATCCGCTCGAGGAACTGCTCGATCGTGTACTTGCGGTTCATCTTGCGCAGCATCGGGTTCGAGCCGGACTGCAGTGCGAGATGAAAACGCGGGTTCATCTTCGGCAGCGTCGCGCAGACGCGCGCGAGCTTCTCGTTCAAATCCTTCGGATGCGAGCTGATGAAGCTGACGCGCTCGACCGAGTCGATCGCGCAGACCTCCTGGATCAGGTCGGCGAAATCCGCGCCGGTCGCGGGTTCCTTGTAGGCGTTCACCGTCTGTCCGACCAGCGTGATCTCGCGCGCGCCGGCCGCGGTTTTCAGGCGAATCTCGTCGAGGATCTCGCGCATCGGGCGATGGTCGAAGCGGCCGCGAACGTGCGGGACGATGCAGAACGTGCAGTAGTACGAACAGCCGCGCTGGACGTTCACGTACGCGCGCAGAAAATCGTACGGACCGGCGATCCCGACGCCCTCACCGCCCATGACCGTCTCGATCTCGCGATCGACGCTGAACTGGTCGTCAGGATACTCCGCCCGCCAGGCTGCCAGCGCGTCGCCGAGCGCGCCGAGCTCCCGCGTCCCGAACACACCGTCGACGTGCGGGACGAGCTTCTGCATCCGGTCCTTGTCCTGCTCGGCCAGGCATCCCGTCACGATCACCTTCACCGACGGGTCGGCGTCCTTGACGGCCTTCCAGTGCGCGATCCGGCCGTACGCTCGCCGTTCGGCATTGTCGCGCACGGTGCACGTGTTGAGCACCAGGACCGAGGCGTCTTCGGGCCGCTGGGCCAGCGTGAAGCCCGCCGAGATCGCGCGGAGCTGGATGTCCTGCGAGTCGGCCTCGTTCATCTGGCAGCCGTGCGTCTCGATGTAGATCTGGGCCATCTCGGGCGACAGGTTCGCGATCGCGGCGGGCTTCGCTTCTCGCGGCCCGGCTAGCGCGGCCCTGAGGAGAGCATCGTCAGCAGTTCGAGCGGGAGGTAGAGGCGCGGGCCGATCATCGTCGGCGCCTCATAGTCGGCCGATTTTCCGTCGACCCGGTACGTGGTCGCGCCGATCCGGCCGACGACCTCGTGGCCGCCGTAGCGGATGACGATCCGCTCGCCGACGATGTGGATCGCGCTCCGCGGGAGGTAGTCCTCGGCCGGCGCGACGACGCTCGGCCGCAGCGCCTCGACCTCCGGCTGGAGCACGACGTCGGTTCGCGTCTGCGGCCAGACCCGAACCGTGCGCGTGATCCGGCCTCGTGGCGTGCGCACGCTCAGTTCGTGCGTCCCAGCGGACGCCGGGATCGTCCCGTCCTTGGAAACCGCCGCCGCGACCCCGTCGATGAGGGTCGCGTCGGCCGGGATGCCGTGGATCGCAATGGAGCCGGGGAGCGGGCGGGCGCTCGTCTTCGCGGGATCGAGCTTCGTCGAACTGAGCGTCGTCTGCGCGACGACGACGCTGACCTCGATCTGCAGCGGATCCCAGCCGGTCTTGGTCAAGCCGACCGTGTGGCGGCCGGTGGCCAGACCGCTCAAGACGAGCGGACTCCGGCCGACGTAGGTGCCGTCGATCCACACGTCGGCCCCGGTCGGGAGCGTGGTGACGTAGAGCGAGCCGGTCGGCACCGCGGCAAGGAAGATCACGCACGCGGCGATCGCCGCGAGGCGCCGGAGCATATCGATGGGAACCTTGGGCGGTCATGTCCGAAGCCCTCGCACCCTCCCTGCGCGTACGTCCGGCGACCGTCGCGGTCGTCGGCCGTCCGAACGTCGGGAAGAGCGCGCTGTTCAATCGTCTCGTCGGGCAGCGCCTCGCGATCGTCGAGGATACCCCCGGCGTCACTCGCGACAGGCTCTACGCGCTCGCCGAGTGGCGTAACCGCACGTTCACGCTGGTCGACACCGGCGGGATCGAGACCGAGATCGAGCCCGACGACCTGATCGCGCAGGGAACGCGCGCGCAAGCCGAGTCGGCCGCGCGCGACGCGGACCTGATCGTGTTCCTGGTCGACGCGCAGGACGGATTGACGCCGATCGACCAGGAGATCGCGGACATCCTGCGGCGGTATCGGCGCCCGGTGATCCTGGTCGCGAACAAGATCGAATCGCCGAAAGCCGCGGCGTCGATCCACGCCGAGTTCGGCGGCCTCGGATTCGGCGAACCCTACGGCGTCTCGGCGATGCACGGCGAGGGAACCGGCGATCTGCTCGACGTCATCGTCGACATGCTGCCGCCGGACGATCCGAACGACCTCGGCGAGGCGGAGCTCTCGCTCGCGCTGATCGGCCGGCCCAACGTCGGGAAGTCGTCGCTCCTCAACGCGCTCTTGAACGAGGAGCGCGCGATCGTCTCGGATGTCCCGGGAACCACGCGCGACGCGATCGACACGCTCTTCACGTGGAGCGGGCGAACGTTCCGGCTGATCGACACCGCCGGCGTGCGCAAGCAGCCCGGCCACCACGGCGCGATCGAATACTACTCCTCGCTGCGCTCGCTCAAGGCGATCGCCCGCTGCGACATCGCGATCCTCTTGATCGACGCACTCACCGGGCCGACGAATCAAGATCGCCGCTTGGCCGGAATCGCCCTCGAGGAGCGCAAAGCGCTGGTGATCGTCGGCAACAAGTACGACCTCGTGCGCGAGCTGGGCGAGTACTCGCAGCCCGAGCTCGCCAAAGAAATTCACGCGCAGCTGCCGTTCGCGTCGTTCGCGCCGGTGACGTTTCTCTCGGCGCTGACGAAGCGGCGGCTGCAGAGCCTGATGCCGCTGGTCGAGAAGGTCGCGGAGAACCTCGACCGCCGGATCCCGACCGCGAAGCTCAACACCATCGTGCGCGACGCCGTGCTCGCGCACCCGCCGCCGATTCACTCGGGCAAACCGCTCAAGATACTCTACGTCTCGCAGCCGCAGACGCACCCGCCGCTGTTCGTCTTTCACGTCAACGACCCGGATCTCGTACCCGCGTCGTACAAGCGCTTCATCGAGAACACGCTGCGCGGCGAGTTCGAGTTCGACGGCGTCCCCCTGACGTTCGAGTTTCGCTCGCGGCGCGACGAAGGCGAGCACGGCGAACGGTTCGGAGAGCGGCACGGATGAGCGCGGTGCTGATCTCGGCCATCGCGTTCGTCGTCGCGTTCTTCGTCGGCGCGATCCCGTTCGGCGTGCTCGTCTCGCGCGCGTTCTACGGCACCGACCTCCGCCGCTCGGGGAGCGGCAACATCGGCGCGGCGAACGCGCTGCGCACGCTGGGGAAACGCGGCGCCGCCTCGGTGCTCGCGCTCGATGCGCTCAAAGGGTTCGCGCCGGTGCTCGCGGCGGCGGCGCTCGGCGGCCCGCTGCCCGCCACGTTCGCCGCGCTCGGTGCGGTGATCGGGCACTGCTGGTCGCCGTTTCTCGGCTTCAAAGGTGGCAAAGGGGTTGCGACGTTTCTCGGTGCCGTGATCGCGCTCTGGTGGCCGTCCGGGATCGCCTTCGCGATCGTCTGGCTGGCTGCCGTGCTTGCTTGCGGCTACGCTTCCGTCGGCTCGATGCTCGCCGCGCTCGCGATGGCGCCGGTCCTCTGGTTCGGCCTGGGGCCGCTCGGCTTCGCGTACGGCCTGGCCGGTGCGCTGGTGATCATCTTCCGCCACCTCGAGAACCTCAGCCGCCTCCGCCACGGGACGGAAAACCGGTTCAGTCTGCTGAAAGCGCCCCGCCAGTCATGATCAGCTCCAATGATTTCAAAAACGGCGTCACCATCGTCATCGACGGGCAGTTATGGACCGTCATCGAGTTCCTTCACGTCAAGCCCGGCAAAGGTGCGGCATTCGTACGAACGCGCCTCAAGAACGTGAAGACGGGATCGACGGTCGAACGTACGTTCCGCGCGGGCGAGAAGCTCGAGCGCGCGACGGTGGACAATCGCGAGATGCAGATGCTCTACAACGACGCCGACGGCTACCACTTCATGGACAACGAGACCTACGAAAACTTCACGCTGCAGCGTGACGTGATCGGCGATCCGGCCGACTTCCTCAAGGACGGGATGAAGATCAGCGTCCAGTTCCACGACACGACCGCCATCGGCGCCGACCTGCCGGCGCACGTCGAGCTCAAGGTCGAAGAGACCGATCCGGGCTTCAAGGGTGACACTGCGACCGGCGCGACCAAGCCGGCGAAGCTCGAAACCGGCGCGACGGTGAACGTGCCGCTGTTCGTGAACCCCGGTGACGTGATCCGCATCGACACGCGCGACCGCCGCTACATCGGGCGCGTTCAGAGCTAATAGCCGCGGGGCGCGTATTCACGATGCGAATCCGCCGCCTCAAGATCCTCGGCGTCGCGATGGCCCTGTCCGGCCTCGCGGCGCTCATCGGCATAATCCTCTACGTGCTGCCGCGCGCGGCGGCGCCGTCGGTCAACCGCACGGCGGATTTCGTGCTCGTGAACGAGCTGACGTCGTTCGCGCGGGAGCACGACCTGACGGAGGGCGTCTTGCGCCTGCCCGATCGTGACGACGAGAACGAGCAGCTGCGGCTGATCGCGATCGACGAAGCCTCGATGAGCGACCCGCGCGATCCGTCGCATCCCGGGCTCGGCCAGTTTCCGTGGCCGCGATCGCTCTACGGCAAGCTGCTGCAGCGTCTGCACCGTGCGGGCGCGAGCGTCGTCGCGTTCGACATCGAGTTCTTCGAACCGTCGGCCGATCCGACGCAGGACGCGGCGTTCGCCGCGGGCCTGCGCGCGCAGCGCACCGTCCTCGGTGAGTCGCTGAACATCACCTCCGGCGGCATCCTGCGCCCGCAGCAGCCGCCGCCGCTCCTTCGTGGCGCGGCCAATCGTCTCGGTTCGACCTCGGTCGACGTCGTCGGCGGCTGGCTCGTGGGACAACCGCTGACGATCGAGGCCGGCGGGACGGTCTATCCGTCGCTCGCCGCGGCGAGCGCATCGGCGTTTCTCGGCGCGCCGGTCCGCACACTCGACGCGTGGTCCGGCCGGATCGGCGAGACGCCGGTCCCGCTCGACGGAGACCGCTTGTTGCTGATGCTGCCCTTCAAGACCGCGGAGAAGGTCGGAGCCTCCGGCGCGCTGCAGGAAGACGCGCCGTTCTTCCAGTCGATCTCGTTCGTCGACTCGCTGAAGCTCGACGACGCCGCGCTCGCGACGTTCGCGAAGGGAAAGATCGTCGTGATCGGTGCGACGGCGACGGCCCTCGGCGACTACGTCGCGACCCCGCACGGCCGTGCGCCCGGGGTCTTCGGCAACCTCCGCCTGATCGACCAGCTCGTGCGCAAGCGTTTCATCGCCCGAGCGCCGCCGGCGCTCGACATCGCGCTGATCGTGCTGATCCCGCTGCTGATCGGGTTCGCGGTGACGCAGCTGCGCCCGGCGGTGGGTGTCGCGATCGGCGTCGCCGTCGTGGTCGTCTATTCGATCGCGGTGGTCGCAATCTACGGGCACACGCTGGTCTGGCTGAACCTGATCCACGTCGATGCGGCGACGATCGTGGCGGCGCTTTTCGTGGCCCTGTACCGGACGGCGACCGAGGGCGCCGACAAGCGCATGATCCGCGAGATGTTCGGCAAGCACGTCTCGCCCGCGCTGGTCGACGAGATGATGGCGCACGACGATCCGCTCAAAGCGCTCGACCTGTCCGGCAAACGGGCGAAGGTGACGGTCTTTTACTCCGACATCCGCGGCTTCACCGCAATGTCGGAGACGATGACGCCCGAAGAGATCTACGGCGCGCTCAACGAGTACTTCGAGGAGATGTGCCGGCTCGTCTTCGAGCACGGCGGTTACGTCGACAAGTTCATCGGTGACTGCGTGATGGCGGTCTTCTCGGCGCCGAACCCGCGTCCGAACGACGCCTACGAGGCGGTGCTTTCGGCATGGCGCCAACAGCAGCGGATCCTGACGATGATGATCGAGTGGGCCGCGAACGGTCGCAAGGTGTTCACCGTCGGGATGGGACTCAACACCGGCGAGGTCGTGATGGGGAATCTCGGCTCGGCCGATCGCCTCAACTACACCGTGATCGGCGACAACGTCAACACCGCGGCGCGGCTCTACAACGTAGCGAAGGGCGGCCAGATCATCATCAGCGAGTTGACCTACGAAGAAGTGAAAGACCACTTTATCGTCAACGAGCTGACACCGGTCTTCGTCAAAGGCAAGGTGCTCGCGCTGCGTAACTTCGAGGTCGTCGGACTGCTGAAACCCGGCGAGACGAATCCATCCACCCTGCTCGATCCGAACAACCTGCCCACCCCCGCCGTGGCGGACGCGCACTAATGCGCCGGCTCGCGTTCGCACTCGGTGCGGCGGTGATCCTTGCCGCGCCGCGCGCCTCGGCCGGCCAGGTGAACGAACTCGCGAACGTGCGGGGCGAGGTCGCGTACGCGGTCCCCGCCGCAGCGGCTTCGACGCGCCCGCTCTCGGGCCGGATCGCGCTCAGCGACGATGCGCGTGCGATCACCGGCTTCCGCGCCGCGGCCCGTCTCACGCTGCCCGACTCCTCGACGGTCGAGATCGGCGACAAGACCGACGTGCGGCTCGACGCGTTTCGCGATGCGGCAACGCGGCACGAGATCGTGCTGAACCGCGGCGCGCTGCGCTTCACCATTCGCCATCCGGCCGGGGCGGCGTCCAACTACGTGTTCAAGACGCTGACGACGCAACTCGCGGTGCGCGGCACGCTGGCGTATCTGGTCAGCGGCCCGAACGGAGACCAGATCTACTGCGTCGACTGCGCGCCCGGCGACGTGACGGTGAACGCCGCGAGCGAGACGTACCGCGTCGAGAGCGGGCAGACGCTCAACGTGCGCCGCGTCGGAGGCCGTGCGTTCGATGCTGCGATCGTGCCGAACGCCGGTGTGAACAACCCCGCGATCGATCAGTTCCTTCACGGCTTCAGCCCGTTCGGACGCCCCGCGTCCGAAGGCACCGACCCGACCGGCTCCGACAGCGGGAAGTGACCCCGCTCGGCGCGCTCGCGCTGTTTCTCATCGGCGTCGCGGCCAGCATCTTCGGCTCGCTCGTCGGGCTCGGCGGCGGGTTCGTGATCCTCCCGATCTTGCGGATCGTCTTTGGCTTGCCGCCGGCGGAGGCTGCGGGGACATCGCTCGCAATGGTGCTCGCAAACACCGCCGCCGCGACATTCGGCTACCTGCGCCATCGGGTCGTCGACCTGCGCCTGGCGATCCCACTCACGATCGGCGCCGTCCCGGGCAGCATCGCCGGCGTCCTCGCGGTGCAGCGTTTCAGCTCGATCGGGTTCGACATCGCGTACGGCTGCGTGCTGATCGTGAATTCGTTACTCGTCCTGCGGCGGCGCTCACTCGTCTCGCGCGAGGCCGGCGAGCGCACCTTCGCGCACGACCCGCGCGTCGGCGTCGCGGCCGGCTTCGGGGTCGGGTTCTTCTCCTCACTGTTCGGGATCGGCGGTGGCGTCGTCCTGATCCCGGTGCTGCTCATCGGCGCGCGGATGCTGCCGCACATCGTCACCGCGACGAGCGCGTTCGTCATCACCACGACGGCGCCGGTCGGCGTCGTGACGCACGTGCTGGGCGGCGACGTCGACTGGCACTTCGCCGTACCGCTGGTGCTCGGCGGCCTCGCCGGCGGCAGCATCGGTCCGCTGATCGCCAAGCGCGTCTCATCGCCGCGCCTGATCACGCTGCTTGCCACGGCGCTCATGCTCGCAGCAGTCGGCCTCGCACTGCGTCACATCTTCTGAAAAGAGGCCCGGCTCGCATGGCGAATGGGCAGGCATGAGCACCCGGACTGAGTTCCTTGCAGCAACGGCCGCCTCGACGGTCGCGATCGCGGCGGCAGGCGCTCCTGCTCGGGCGGCGACCGGGACGATCCTCGACGAGGCGGCGCTTGTCGCCCGCATCACGAGCAGCGCGAAGCACCGCCAGGCGATCGGTGCGGCACGCGTCAACGACGGGGCGGCGCTGCAGTTCGCGGTCAACACACTGAACGGGTTCGAGAACGGCTGGAAGGAGCCGCCGAGCAACGTGCAGATCGCCGTCGTGCTGTTCGGGTCGGCGGCGACGATCGGACTCGACGACACCGCGTGGCGCGATCACAAGCTCGGCGAGCTCGTCAAACGGTTCCAAGGCGACTGGCTGACGGCGGACGCTTCGCAAGGCAACCCATGGTCGCATGCCGGCGCATCGGTCGGGCCGCGCGGCGACAAGTCGGTTCCGGCGTTGCTCGCGCGCGGCGTGCGGATCATCGTCTGCAACACTGCGCTCGGCGAGATCGCGAACCGCATCGTCGCCGCCGGCTACACCGCGGGCGCCGGCAGCGACGCGAACGCGATCCAAGCCCACCTGCGCGAACACGCGCTGCCGGGCACCGACATCGTCCCGGCCGGGATCAGCTCGGTCGCCGTCCTCCAGGAGAACGGCTACAGCTACTTCAGCGCCGCCCTCTAGCGGCCCGGCTGAGCTCCACCGGGCGCATTTCGACGACTTCGAAGGCGACCAGCGGTTTGCGGCAGCGCGCGCAGACGAGGTTCGGTGAGGGCTTCTTCTTGCGCAGCAGTTCCATCGTACATTTTTCGCAGCGGACGATGTAGCGCTTCGTCGACTCGTTGAGCGGCGTCGCGCGGCCGAGGTCGTGGTAGATCGAGCGCAAGCCGAGCTCGCGCATCTTCTTCTTGAACGTCGGCGTGTGGCCGGGGCTCTGCTTGCGTGCGTGCAGCCAGGCGTGGATCATCTCGTGCAGCAGCGTTTCGCGCAGCTCGTCCAGCTTACCGACCAGGTGCTTCGGCGAGAGCTCGATCACGGGCGGTTTGTAGGTGATGCGGCCCGCCGAATTCGAGAACCGCGCGTTGTACGCGATGCGGTACGACGGGATCTCACCCGCGAAATACATCCAGTTGTACTGCGCGAAGAGCAGCTGCAGCTCGGCAACGTCAGGCAGACCGGGGAGCACATCGGGTCTTTCGCCAAGAGGGCCACGTGGGACTTCCGGCGCGCATCGCGCTTCCGATCCTCGCCGTCTTCGCGGTCGTCTTCCTCGGGATTCTCGGCTGGTTTCTGCGGATCGGCTTCAGCACGACCGGTTCGGCGTTCGGACCAGGCAGCGTTTCGGAGCAGGGCGACGCGCGCATCCAGGCGACGCCGGCGCCGATCGCGACCGATCCGCCGGGGACGTTCACCGTGCCCCAGACGGGCAGTGGACCGATCACGAGCGGGTCGAACGCGCTGCCGGGCGCGGGCGTCGGCGGTGGAACGCCGGCCGGTCCGCCGGGTCCGGTGATGCAGGAGCTGTCGCAGTTGCGCGCGCGCCTCGCTCGCAACCCGAACGATCTGGCGGCCCTGGTGCAGCTCGCCAACATGGAGTACGACGCGCAGAAGTTCGACAAGGCGGCAGAGTTCTACGCTCGCGCGCTCGCCCTGGACCCGGCGAACCCCGACGTCCGTACCGATTACGCGACCGCGCTTCACCGCGGCGGCCGCGACCTCGACGCGCTCAAGCAGCTCGACCTCGTGCTGCGCCAGCGGCCCGAGTTCCACGCCGCACTGTTCAACCGCGGCGTCGTTCTGCGCGCGATCGGGCGGCGTACCGACGCGATCGCCGATTTCAAGAAATACCTCACCGTCGCCGGATCCGACGACCCGCGCGTGGCTGAGGCACGCGCCGCGCTCGAACAGTTAGGACCATGACCGCACCTCGATCTTGGGCGCCCCGTCTCTACATCTCGGCCGATATGGAGGGCACCGCTGCGGTCTGCGCGTGGACGCAAGTCGATCCGGCGAATACGACCGAGTATCCGTACTACCGGCGCCTGATGTCGCAAGAGGT
This sequence comes from Vulcanimicrobiota bacterium, assembly GCA_003168375.1. Taxonomy (GTDB): domain Bacteria; phylum Vulcanimicrobiota; class Vulcanimicrobiia; order Vulcanimicrobiales; family Vulcanimicrobiaceae; genus Vulcanimicrobium; species Vulcanimicrobium winogradskyi. The sequence goes on along the minus strand of PMSI01000007.1, from coordinate 70,980 downwards.
TCGCGCGGCGATCGACGGCGCGCGCGAAGCCGGCGCCGGCGACGTACTGGTCAACGACTCGCACTCCTCGATGCGGAACGTGCTCTGGGACGAGCTGCCCCACGACGTGCGCATGATCTACGGAAACCGGAAGCCGTTCTCGATGGCGGAGGGGATCGACGGATCGTTCGACGCCGCGTTCTTCACCGGCTACCACGGTGCGGTCGGCACGCAGGACGCGACGCTCGACCACACCTACACCAGCGAGACGCTGCGCGAGACGCGCGTCAACGGCCACGCCTGCAGCGAGGCGATGCTGAACGCGGCGATGCTCGGGCTCTCCGGCGTCCCGGTCGTGCTGATCACCGGCGACCGCGCCTGCATCGATCAGACCAAGGCCGTCATGCCGTGGATCACCGGCGTCGTCGTCAAGGACTCGATCGGGCGGTTCTCGACGAACTCGCTCTCGCCGGCGCGCGCGCGCGAACTGATCCGGGCCGGCGCGAAAACGGCGATCGGCCGCATCGCCGAGGCGAAGCCGTTCACGTTCGAGCCGCCGGTCGCGCTCGACCTCGACTTCGTCTGGACGCACAACGCCGATTTCGTCGAACTCATGCCGGGGTTCGAGCGGACCGGCCCACGCAGCGTTCGCTTCGTTCACGACGACTACCGGGTGGTCTTCAAAGCGTACATCGCAGCGTTCCGGCTCGGCGCCGCCGCGAACGCGCCCGTTTAGCGCCGTGGCGACCGTCGCGTACCAGGGGCATCCGGGCGCCTTCAGCGACGTCGCAGCGCGCGAGCTCGTGCCCGGGGCGGAGTCGCGCGGCTACCCGTCGTTCGACGCGACCGCCGAGGCGCTCGCCACCGGCGAGGTCGACTACGCGGTGCTGCCGGTGGAGAACGCGATCGCCGGGCCCGTACCGCGCAACTACGAGCTGCTGTGGGAACATTCGACGCTGCGGATTCGCGGCGAGACGATGCTGGCAATCGAGCTGTGCCTGATCGGGACCGCCGGCGCGAGCCTGGAACGCGTTGAGGAGGTGCGCTCGCACCCGGTGGCGCTGGAACAAGTGCACCGTCTGATCGCAGCCCGCGGGTGGCGCCGTTCGACGGCGAGCGATACCGCCGGCGCGGTGCGCGAGATCGTCGCGCACGGCGACGACACGCTGGCGGCGATCGGTCCGGCCCTCGCCGCCGAGCTTCACGGTGGGACGATCCTCGCGCGCGGCGTGCAGGACGAGAGCGAGAACTACACGCGCTTCTTCCTGCTCGCACGCAATGACGCAGCGTCTGCGGGTGACCGGGCGTGCGTCGGGATCTCGGTCGAGGACCGGCCGGGCTCGCTGCGCGACGCGCTCAGCGCGTTCGCCGACCGCGCGATCGACCTGCGGTTCCTGATCGCCCGGCCGGATCGCCGCGTCCCGTTCCGGTACCGCTTCTTCGTCGAGCTCACCAACGCCGACGACGCGCGCCTGGCCGCGGCCCTCGCCGAGATCGGCGGCGAGCAGCGCATCCTCGGCCGGTACTAGACCGCCGTCACACCGGACTGAGCGCCGCCGCCAAACCGCTCAGATCCTGAAGGTTCGGCAGTGAGGGTGCCCGCACCGTGCACGACGCCGCATGGTGCGGCAGCGCTTCCCGCGCAAACGTTGCACGAACGCGCTCGATCCACGGCTCGCCGAGATACGCTGCGAGGCTGCCCAGAACGATGACGTCGAGCACGAGGAGGTCGGCCAGCAGCGCGGACGCCGCGCCCACAGCGCCCGCGTTGTCGTCGATCGCGCGGCGAGCGACCGGATCGCCTGCGGCGGCGCGGGCGGCGACCTCCGCGCCGGACGTCGCGTCGTACGAAGGGTCATAGAGGCGCGCGATCTTCGGCAGCGCGCTCGCCGCGCCGTACGACTCGAACGAACCCGGCTTGCCGAAGACGTCCGGGCCATCGTCGCGATAGCGCACGTGGCCGATCTCCGGCGAGTATCCGCGCGAACCGTAGCGCGCTCGTCCATCGATGACGATCCCGGCGCCGAAGCCGGTACCGCACGTGAGGTAGGCGAGGCCCTTCGCGCCGCGGTCCGCACCCCAGAAGACTTCGGCCAGCGCGCAGGCGGCTGCATCGTGATGCACGACGACCGGCCGCGCGAACGCTTCACGCAGCCGCGTCGCGAGCGGAAAGCCGTGCATCCCCGGCAGATGCGGCGGCGCGATCACCGTTCCGGTGCGCGCATCCATCGGCCCGCCGATCGCAACGCCGATCACCGACGCCTGCGTGGCCACATCGCCGATCGTGGTGACGATCGCCGCGAACAGCGCTTCGCCGTCGTTTGCCTGCGTCGGCCAACTCCGGCGCGCGAGAATTTCGCCGTCAGCCGTGCCGAACACCACGCTGGTCGTCGTGCCTCCCACATTCACGCCGGCAAGCGCGCCGGTCATAGGACGATTACCTCGGCGTCCGGTTCGCTCGCATGGATGCGTGCGACCAGCGCGGCGCGTTCGTGCCGCGCGGGTTCTCGCGCCAGGATGAGCGCGCGGCGTGCGCGCTCAGACGAACCTTTGCCGGCCGTTGCGCGTCGCATCGCGTCGGTGATTTGCGCTCGCAGCACGTCGCGATCGAGCAGCGATCCGTCGGCGGTCGGCCACACCAGCAGCCCGATCTCGTCGCGGCCTTCGCCGGACACGAGGACGTCCGCAACGTCGCTGCACTCGGTCAGAAACCGCGCGCGCAGCGTCGCCCCGCGCACCCACGCGCCCGAGCTCAGCTTGAAGCGCTCGTCCGTACGCGCGGCGAACTCGAGGCCGCGCTGCGGCGCGCCCGTATCGATCGGACGAACGAGGTCGCCGGTGCGATAGAACCCCTCATCGTCGAACGCCGCCGCGGTCAGATCCGGGCGCCACCAATAGCCGTTCGTCACCTGCGGACCTCGGACGCGCGCCTCGTACGCATCACCGCTCGGTACGAGTTTGAGCTCCACTCCGGCGAGCGGCGCGCCGATCGCATCATATTTCGCGTCGACACCGTCGGTCAGCGTCGCCGCCGCTGCGGTTTCGGTCGCTCCCCAGCCGCCCGCCAGCGGCACGTGGATCGCCCGCAACGCGTCGCCGGTCGCGGGCGCGAGCGTCGCTCCGTACCAGCAGGCGAGGTCCAGCCGTGAGAGCCACCGGCGTCGCAACGGGTCGTCGCCGCGCAAACGCTCGGCCCACGCCGTCCAGCCGAGCGGCACGTCGAAGGCGAGCGTCGGCGGAATCTCCGCGCGCAGTCGCGCCGTTCGCTCGAACCGTGCGGGCGTCGGATCTCCGTCGTCGACATACAGTGTCCCGGCGTGGCGCAGAACGATCCCCAGCACCATGTTGCCGCCGAGGCCGCGGCTCCACGGCAGCCAGTCGACGACGACCGGCGGGTGCCCGTCGAGAAACGGCCACGCCTGCGCGACGCCCTGCAGCATCGCACAGATCATCCCGTGCGTCGTGACGACCGGTTTCAGCTCGCCGCTCGCACCGGGCGCGAGCATGATCTTCGCCACCGTCTCCGCGCCGACCGCGACCTCCGATTCCGCCGGCGGGGCGTGCGCGAGGAGGTTCGCGTAGTCGAAGGCGCGGACGCCGTGCGACGGTTCGGTCACGGTAACGTACGCCGCGTCCGGCGCCGCGGCGCGCGCCGCAGCCGCGTACGCCGCGCCGTCGCGGGCGAACACGACGCCGGGTTGCACGCTCTCCGCGATCGCCCGCAGGCGCGCGAAACCGTCGCGCGCGGCGAGTCCCACCGTCGCCGCTACCGGTACGACCGGTATCCCCGCCCGCAGCGCGCCGAACGTCACCAGCGCGTGATCGATGCCGTTCCCGCTCAGGATCATCACGGGACGCTGCGCCGAGGCGCCCAGCGCGCGCAGTCCCGCCCCGACGCGGTGCGAGCGATCCGCGACGGTTGCGTACGAGGCTTGATGCCAGACGTCGCGCCCGTCGCGCTCGATCAGGAAGGCCCGCGTCGGGGCGCGCCGAGCGGCATCATCGAGCAGCGTGAGGAGCGTCGCCGCGTGCTCGCCGAGCGGCCCGCCGCGCAGGCGCAGCGTACCGTCGCGATCGCGTTCGACCTCAGTCAGGTTCCGGCGCCCTCCAGTACGGTGCCTTTGATGCGATAGCATACGCCGCGGAACAGCGCGACGAGCTCGCCGTCCCCGCGCGTGACCGTGATGTCGTACACGCCGGTACGGCCTTTCGACGAACGCTCCTGCGCCTCGGCAATCAGCACGTCGCCCAGCCGCGCGGCGTTGATGTACGAGATCGAGGCTTGGAGCGCCACGTTCGGCTCGTTGCGCGAGTTGCACGCGAACGCGAACGCGGAGTCGGCCAGGGTGAACGTCACGCCGCCGTGCGCGATCGCATGGCCGTTGACCATCGTCTCGGTGATGCGCAGCGAGACGCGCGCCCAGCCCGGACGCGCGCCCTCGAGCGCGATGCCGAGCGACCGGGACGCCGCGTCGCGGGACAGCAGCGCCTGGGCACACGCCTGTGCGAGCGCGTCGCCGCTCAGCTCGACCGCGCTCACGCGACCGGCGTGCGGGTTTCGACGATGCGGAAGCGGTTCGCGACGAACGCGGCGTCGGTCAGCGACGCGTTGCCGGCCGGGTTCCCGCCGGTCACGTGGTAGTCGCTGAACGCGGCCGACTGATTCACGAGCAGCGACCCGGTCAGGTTCACCGCGAGGTTCACCTTGCCGTCGCGCGCCCAGCGCTCGGCCTTCGCGAGCACGTCCTCGCTGGTCGAGTAGACGATCGCGGTGATCGCACCGCGACGCTGCGCTTCAGAGGTCGCCAGCCGCAGCGACTCGTCGGTATCGGCGGTGCGCACGACGAACGCGATCGGGCCGAATGCCTCGCGGTCGTACCGTTCGCGGTCCGCGGCGTCCACCACCGCGACCAGCGGCGAGCGGACGCGCGCATCCGGGAATTCCGGGTTCGTCAGCGGCGCGCTCGCGCGCACCACGCCCGGCTTCGCGTTCTCCTCGTCGATGCGGCGCAGGGTTCCGTCGGTCGCGATCGCGCCGAGCACGCCGGCGGCACGTTCGGGGTCGCCGAGCAGTCCGTCGATCCCTTTGACGAGCGCCGCGACCACCTCGTCGAACGTCAGCCGCTCGTCACCGGCCGTGATCCCGTCCTGGGGCACGAAGAGGTTCTGCGGTGTCGTGCACATCTGGCCGGAGTACAACGAGAGCGACATCGCGAGGTTGCGGATCATCCCTTTCACATCGCCGGTCGAGTCGATCACGACGCTGTTGACGCCGGCCTTCTCGGTGTAGACCAGAGCGCGCGAATTCTGCTCGATCCAGTCGCCGAACTCGGTCGAGCCGGTGTAGTCGATCAGCGCGATCTCCGGCCGCTGCGCGAGCACCTTCGCGAGCGGCTTCTCGGCGGTGTCGACCGCGAGCTGCACGATCTTCGGGTCGAAACCGGACTCGCGCAGCACGCCCTGGAGGATCTCGACGGTGATCGCGAGCGGCAGCACCGCCTGCGGGTGCGGCTTCACGATCACGGCGTTGCCGGTGACGAGGCTGGCGAAAATCCCCGGATACGCGTTCCACGTCGGGAACGTCGAGCAGCCGATGGTGAGGTCGATCCCGCGCGGCACGATCGCGTACGTCTTCTTGACGCGCAGCGGTTCGGGCTTCGCCGGCTTCTCCCACACGACGCTCGCGGGCACGCGCGACATCTCGTCGTACGCGTACGCGACCGCTTCGAGCGCGCGATCCTGCGCGTGCGGGCCACCCGCCTGGAACGCCATCACGAAAGCCTGGCCGGTGGTGTGCATCACGGCGTGACCGATTTCGAACGAACGCGCATTGAGCCGGGCGAGCGCTTCGAGTGCGACGCCGGTGCGGGTCTCGACGGACGCGGCGCCCCACGCTTCGCCGGCGGTTCGCGCCGCCGCCAGCAGCGCGTCGACGTCGGCCGCAGGATAGCGAACGCCCAGCGCGATGCCGTAAGGCGAACGTTCGCTGGCGGCCGCTTCACCGCTCGACGGCTGCTCGAGCGCGAACGGCTTGGCGAGGCGCGCGTCGAACGCGGCCTTTCCGTCAGCGGCTGCGGTCTCGCCGTAGATTCTGCCGCTCGGACTCTCGGGAAACGCGCTGTAGTACGCGCGCGTGCGAATCGCCTCACGGGCCTTGTCGAGCTTCTCGCGATGGCGCTCGAACAGATCGGCGCCGGCGGCCAGGGTCGTGGTCATACCGGCCGGTTCGGCGAGGGGTCCGCGCGCCCTCGGGACGGCCGCAAAGCGTCGACGAGAGCGACCGTGCGCCCGGCCGCGGGATCCGCCGGGAAGCGTGCGACGTCCGGGCGCGGAACGTACCCGCCTCGTGAGGACGATCGTCGTGCTGAGTGGGATCGTGCAGGGTGTGGGTTTCCGCTACACCGTTCTCCGGATCGCCGCCCGGTACGACGTGGCGGGAACGGTGCGCAACGTGCGCGCCGGCGCGCGCGTCGAGATCGACGTGGAAGGCGAAGCCGGCGTCGTCGAAGCGTTCGTGGACGACGTCCTTGCGAACCCGCCGCCGGCCGCGCGCATCGATCGCGTCGAACGCCGCAACGCGGAGCCGCGCGGGATGCGCGGCTTCGCCGACGCACCGACGGCGTAACTCCGCGCGATCGAGTGCGGTATTCGCGATGGTGATCCTTCCGATCGCGTACGGGATAGCCGTCGCGGCCACACTGCTCCTGATCCGGCACGTCGCGCGGCGCTATCCGTCGGTCCCCAAGCGCATTCCGCTGCGCATCCGGATCGATGGGCGCCCCTCGAAGCGATCGGGTCCGAAGGCGGTGCTATGGCTTGCGCCCGGCATCCTCGTCGCGATCCTCGTCATCCTCGGCGTGGCGCTCCTGCTCGACCCGCCGGAGGAACGCCTCCACCTGCTGCTCGCACTCGCGTTCCTCACGATCGCCGAGGTCGCGTGGTTCGCCGGATGGATCATCGACCGGCAGATCGAGCTCGCGCGCAAGATCAGCTATCGCATCGCGCCCGCCCGCACGTGGCGCGCGACGCTGCCGATCCTCATCACCGTCGCGGTCGTCTTGGTCCTCGCCGTTCGGCTCTGAGCCCTTCAGAACACGGGGATGATGTCTTCGGGGCCGATGTGGCCGACGTCGACGCCGTCGAGGTCGAGCTCGGGGATCGCGGGGAACTCGATCCCCCACTCACCGACGATCGCGCGCACGCGCGCCAGCGCCGTCTTCCAGTTTTCCGCCTGCTCGTCGTAGGTCAGCACGCCGAGTCCCGCGTCGCGCGCGTGCTGCACGAGCACGCGATGGTTCGGGAGAAAATAGTCCGGGATATCCCAGAACTGGTTCGGCGGCTCCCACAGGATCATGCTGAGGAACACGAAGCCCGCGCGCAGCTGCTTCGTGATCATCGTCTTGTACTCGTCGGAGAGTCCGGGCCAGTCGCGCTCGAGCACGGTCAGGCAGATCGCGAGGTGGCGCGCTTCGTCCTGTCCGACCTTCTTGAAGATCTCCTTGAAGAGCGGGTGCGTCGCTTTCTTCGACATCCCGAAAAAGAGCGTCGACGACGCGACCTCGCCCATCATGAACGAGGTGAACAGAACGCTCAGCGGATACTTCGCGAGCGAGGCGCTGTAGCCAGACCAATACCGGCCGCCGTTGTGATAGAGCCAGCCGATGTTGTTCTGCGCGGCTTTCGCGAGATCGCTGGTGGCCGCGAAGTCCAGCGGCCCGCCCGGCACCAGCTTCTGAATCGCGCGCTGGCAGACTTCCTCGTGGTTCATCTCATCGTGCGTGATCGAGAAGAAGCACTTGCGGATCGGATCCTCCTGATGCGTCTCGAACGCGTGGATCGTCGCCTTCGCGAACACGGCCGGACCCGAGCCGTCGAAGTTCGCGAGCACCGCGTACCAGTACATGATCCCGAGCCGCTGCTCTTCGGTGAAGTCCTCGGCGCGCAGTTCGTCCCACAGAAAGTCGGACGGGTTCCAGACGTGCCGCTTCGAGCGCTCGTAAAGCTCGGCGAGCTTCGGCGTCTCGACGCGCCACTCCATCGGAAAGATGTTGGGCTGCGGGACTTCCGGATACGGTGTGAACCCTTCGGTCGGGACGACGAGCCGGTTCTGGTTCGGCGCGGTCATGGCCATCTGCGTGCGATCCTCTCCCTACCAAATGGTCGGTTTGCGTGAGTATACCCCGCCGGGGCCTCCGGAACAACCGGGAGATCGCGGGATTCTGACGGAACGCCGGGCGAGGCAGGCAGCCGCTCGAAGGGATGCATGATGGTCAACGGGATCGACGTCTCCGCGTACCAGCCGAACGTCAATTTCAGCCAGGTCCACGACGCCGGGTACTCGTTCGTCTACGTCAAGGCAACCGAATCGACGAACTACACGTCGGCCGTGTTCGCGAGCCAGTGGCAGGGCGCGGCGGCGGCCGGGATGCTGCGCGGGGGCTACCACTTCTTCGATTTCAACGCCGACCCGGCGCAGCAGGCACAGTACTTTCTCGCGGTCTGCCCGCCCACGAAGGGGGCGCTCCCCCCGATGCTCGATCTCGAGACGACGAGCGGCGTGCCGGCCGCAAACGAAAACGTCGCCAACGTGGCGACCTTTCTGCACGCGGTCGAGCGCGAGACCGGGGTGCGGTGCGTGCTCTACGTCAACGACGGTTGCTGGTCGGGGACGCTCGGCGCGACGACGGATTTCTCGGGGCATCCGTTCTGGGCGCCCTCGTACCTCGGCGGGGTGACGGCGCCCCCGCCGCAGGGCAACACACCACCGATCATGCAGCCGCCTCCGCCGCAGATCACCGCCTGGAGCACGTGGACCTTCTGGCAGTACAGCCAGAGCGGCGTGGTCGCCGGCATCGACGGCGGCGTCGACCTCGACGTGTTCAACGGGTCGCTCCCCGCGCTGCAGGCACTCTGCCAGAAGTAGCGGTCGAATCGAACAGGTGTTCGATTACGGCAGTCGAAGACCGCGCGTCCGATGGAACCGCACGAACGCTTCCGCCCTGACCCGGCCACCGTCCCGCCGAGCCTCCACGAGGTGCAGCGCCAGATCGAACGCCTGGATCGCGAGGACCGGGCGATGCTGCGCCCGTGGATCCTCGCCCGCTACGACGTGCGCGGCTATCGTTCGACCGGCGTCGTCCAGCCGGCCGACGCGCCGTGCAGGCCGTGACGCCGGATGCTTGCGAGCACCGTGCTGCGCGTGGAAAGCTTCGGCGAACGGCTGCGCCGACTGCGCGTCGCGCGCGGCGTCAGCTGCGCGCAGCTCGCGCATCGGGTCGGCGTGACGGAAGGCGCGATCCGGCAGATGGAGAGCGGTCAGACGAAGATGGCGAGCTTCGTCATCGGGCTGCGCCTCGCGAAAGAGCTCGGGACCGGTGCGTGGCACCTCGCCAACGGCGTGCCCGACGATGCCGAACCACAGACCGGCCCCGACGCCATCGCGCTGCGCGTCCGCGCGCTGGAAGACCGCATCTCGCTGCTGATCGGCGAACGCGCCCGCGGGTCGTAGCCGTCGCTCAGCGCGAGGTGATCCCGTCGAACGCGATCGCCACCACCGCGCGCGCGATCGCGCCGCGCGTCAGGTTTCCGCTGCGGTACCACTCGACGACGGAATTCGACATTCCGAAGATGAGCCGCGCGGTCAGGCGAGGGTCAATGTCGCCGCGCACGTCGCCGTCGCGCTGCGCCTGGGTGATGATCTCGGTTACGACGCGGTCGAACGCGCGCCGGCGGTCGACGGCGTTGCGCTCGCTCTTCGACGTACCGTGAATGCGGAACAGCACCGTCAGTTCCGGGAGCAGGTGCAGGGTGGTGTCGGCGACGCGCTCGACGATGTGCCGCAGCCGGCTGGCGGCCGTCCCTTCGCGCGCGGCCGGCTCGTCGAGGATCGCGAACAGCGCGTCGAGCGCGCGGCCGAGCCCGCGTTCGAGCAGCGCTTCCTTTCCGCTAACGTGGTGGTAGATCGACGCTTTGGTGATCCCCGCCGCGCGCGCGACATCGTCCATCGACGCGCCGTCGTAGCCGCGCTCAGCGAAGACGCGCAGGGCGACGTCGGTCAGCGAGTCGATGTCGTACGGCTTGCGCGGTTCCATCGCAACGATCACGGCGACGGCGTCGGTGCGACGATGATTGCATGTGCCGGCAGATCGAGCCTGCGCATCCCGATCGTCCTGCTGAACGCCGTGCCCAAGACCGCCGAGATGCGCGCGTACGCCGCGCCGACGTCCGGTTTCAGCGCGTCGAGTGCGGCCTGGTGCTGTTCGAACGGCGGCTGCAGGTTGCCGCCGAACGGGCCCGTCAGCCCGAAGACGCGCTCGCGAATCCGGTCGGGGCGGCCGATCGAGTCCTCGTCGTGGAGCGAGTTCGACGAGAGCTCGTCGCGCAGCGCGGTGAGCGCGGCACGCTCGCCGGGCGCCGGGTGGTGCTTCAACCGGCGGTCGATCTCGTTGAGCGCTTTGTCGATCCCGTCGATCCAGCCGTACAGCGTCGCGAGGTAGGCGTGCCGCGCCACGCGCTGCTCCGGGGTGAACGGGCTGAACGGATCGTCGACGAGCGCGAACTGCTGCTCGTAGACGTTCGCACCGGCGTGGAGGCGCGCGGTGTAGCGTCCCGGCAGCGCCTCGGCGCCCTCGGTGGGACCGGCGTTCTGGAACGAGGTACCGAGCCAGCGGGTGGGACCGTTCTCATTACCGCTCCAGGTGATCCGGTTGAGCCCGCGGTCGTTGCTGACGAAGAACTTCGCGCGCGGGTCTTTCGGCGGATCGGCGGGATCGAACGGCACGCCGCCTCGCAGGGTGCGCACCACCTTGCCGTTCGCGTCGACGATCTCGAACCACGGCCGCGCCGTCGCCTTCGTGCGCTGGTAGAACGTCAGCACGGCGCCGCTCGGCGCATTGGGCCCGGAGAACTGGTTGGCTGGCAGCGAGTTGCCGTCGCCGGTTTCGACCGACGGCCAAGCCGCCCAGAGCGTCGCCTCGCGAACCGGGAAGAACTGCACGCCGGCGCGGCGCGCCGCGGCGAGTTGCTGCAGCGCTGCGAGATCGTCGAGGACGTAGAACCCGCGCCCGTGCGTCGCGATCAGCAGGTCGTTCGCCGCCGGATGCACGTGGATGTCGTAGACCGGAACGACCGGGAAGCCGGCCCGCAGCCGCTCCCAGCGTCCGCCGCGGTCGTACGAGATCCACAGCGCGTTCTCGGTGCCCGCGTAGAGCAGGTTCGGCTCGCGGGGATCCTGCCGGATCACGCGGACCGGCGCGTTCGCGGGCAGATTGGCGGAGATCGAGCGCCACGTCGCTCCGTAATCGTCGGTGACGAACGCGTACGGCCGGAAGTCGCCGAGATCGTGGCGGTCGAGCAGCGTGAACGCCGTCCCGGCCGCATGCGGGCCGGCCTCGATCACCTCGACGCGGCCGTACTTCGGCCAGCCGCGCGGCGTGACGCCGGTCCAGTGCGCGCCCCCGTCGCGGGTGACGTGCACGAGCCCGTCGTCGGTGCCGACCCAGATCACGTTCGCGTCCTTCGGAGAGGGCGCGATCGCGAGCGTCGTATCGTAGTACTCGGCGCCCGAGACGTCGAGGTTGATCGTCCCGCCCGACGCGCGTTGGTGCTGTTTCTCGTTGCGCGTCAGATCGGGGCTGATCGGCGCCCAGTGCCGGCCGCGGTCGGTGGTCATGAACACGACGTTGCCGCCGAAATAGGCGACGTGCCCGTCCTGCGGGGAGAACGCGAGCGGCGCGTTCCAGTTGAAGCGGTACGGCGACTCCGCGAGCGAGGCCGACGACGTGAACACGTCGCGCGGATACGGCGAGACGTCGACGCTCTGGCGCGCGGTCCGGTCGTAGATGCCGAGCACGCCGTCCTGGGTGTTCGTCCAGACGAAGTTCGGATCCGACGGATCGGGGATCGCATACATGCCGTCGCCGCCCGCGATCGCGAACCAGTCGCGGTTCATCAGACCGATCCCGTTGCGCGCGGTCGTCGGCGCGCACCACGAGCTGTTGTCCTGCAGGCCGCCGCAGATCAAATACGGCTTCTCATCGGAGAATCCGACGTGGTAGATCTCCGCGAGCGGGATGCGGTCGAGGAACGCCCACGAGTCGCCGCCGTTGCGGCTGAGGATCACGCCGCCGTCGTTGCCCTCGAGGATCCGCGTCCCGTCGGCCGACCACCACAGCGCGTGGTTGTCGACGTGCACGGAGCCGGTGAGGTGCTTCCAGGTCCGGCCACCGTCTTTCGAGAGCGTCAGGTACATCGAGACGGCGATGATGCGCTTCTCGTTCCGCGGATCGACGGCGAGGTGACTGAAGTAGAACGGACGCTGTTCGGGTGTCGTGTCGCTCGAGACGCGGCGCCAGGTGTCGCCGCCGTCGTCGGAACGCCAAATCGTCCCCTGTTTCGACTGCACGACCGCGTAGACGCGCTGCGGATCGCGCGGCGCGACCGCGACGCCGATACGTCCGAGCGTATCGGTCGGGAAGCCGTGACCTTGGATCTTCGCCCAGCTCCGGCCACCGTCGCGCGAACGGTACAATCCGTCGGCGGCACCGCCGCTGGTCGCGATCCACGGCTGTCGCCGGAACTGCCAGATCGCCGCGAAAATCGTCTGCGGCTGCCTCGGACTCCACGCCAAATCGGCGGCGCCGCTCGACGGTCCGACGTAGAGCGTCTTCGCCCAGTTGCGGCCACCGTCGTCGGTGACGTAGACGCCGCGCGACGTGCTGTCCTTCCAGGGGTCGCCGAGTGCCGCGACGATCGCGCGCTTGGGGTTCTTCGGATCGACCAGAATCTTCGAAATCAGCGCGGTATCGGCCAAACCGGCATGCGTCCAGTGCTTCGCACCGTCGCGGGTGAGCCACACGCCGTCACCATACGAGACGTCGTTGCGCGGATTCGCTTCACCGGTGCCGACCCACACCGTCTTGTCGTCGCTCGGTGCGATCGAGATCGCGCCGATCGCGCCGAATTTCGACGCCGCGTCCCACACCGATTGAAACGACGCGCCGCCGTCGGTCGACTTGAACACGCCGCCGCCGGCGCCGCCGGCGTAGTACAGCGCCGGATCGCGGTCGCTGCCCGCGACCGCCGCGACGCGTCCGCCCGACGTCGCCGGGCCGATCGCGCGAAACTTCACGCCGTCGGTGTCGGGGCCGGGTGACGGGGTGATCGCCGGCTTCGGCCCCGGCTTGCGGGGCGAAGCGGGCGTCCCCGGGACCGGCGCCGCGTACGCGGCGACCGAAGACGAAAGCGCCGCAGCCAGCACGGCGGCGGCGACGCAAGAGCCGGCACGCATCGCGGCGCTCTTCCGAGCCCACGGCACCGTTCCCCGCCCGACCGCGCGGTAGGGGCGGGCTCGCAGCCGCCGGAAGCCTGCCCGCGATGGCGCTCAGCACCTCGGCCGGAAACGAGCTCTCTCGCGACCAGCTGCTCAAGCTCTACCGCGACATGCTCACGCAGCGCGCGGTCGATACGCGCGGCTTCCAGCTCAACCGCCAGGGCAAGATCGGGATCGCGATGGGCTCGGAAGGGCACGAGGCGGCCCAGGCGGGGGCCGGGCTCGCCTTCGAGCGCGGCAAGGATCTGCTCTACCCGTACTATCGCAACACCGGCATCGTGCTCGCCTGCGGCTTACCGCTGGTCGACGTGTTCCGCTCGCAGCTCGCCCGCGCGCAGGACACCTCCGGCGGCCGCTCGATCATCAACCACGTCACCGCGAAGGCGCTCGGGATCGCGACGATCTCCTCGATCATCGCCGCGCAGTGCACGCACGCCGTCGGCGCAGCCTGGAAGCTCAAGTACCGCAACGAACGCGACCGCGTCGTGTTCTGCCAATTCGGTGAGGGCGCGACCTCGCAAGGCGAGTGGCACGAAGCGCTGAACTTCGCCGCCGTCCACACGCTGCCGGTGATCTTCCTGTGCGAGAACAACGAGTGGGCGATCTCGACGCACATCAGCAAGCAGATGCGCGTCCCCACCATCGCGACGCGCGCCGCGGCATACGGGATCCGCGGCGTGACCGTCGACGGTTTCGATCCGATCGCGGTCTACACGGCGGTGAGCGAAGCGCGCGCCCACGCGGCGGCGGGACACGGCCCGGTCCTGGTCGAGTCGAAGTGCTACCGCTTCCTCTCGCACACGACCGACGACGACGACCGCACCTATCGCACGCGCGACGAGGTCACCGGACACCGGCCGGACGACCCGGTGCCCAAGTTCGAGCGCTATCTGCTGGAGCGCGGCGCACTCACCGACGACGACGTGAAGGCGATCAGACGCGAGATCACCGACCTGGTGAACCGCACGACCGACGAAGTCGAAGCCGAACCGTACCCCGACGCGAAGTCGCTCTACGGCAACACCTACGCCGGCCCCGACGACGCCTGGGTGTGACGCCGGATCAGCGTGGGCTTGCGGTTATCCTTGCTGCATACGCGACCGATCGCGTCATGACGGGTGGGCCACCTGGTATACCGTCCAGACCAGAAATGCGATGGCGGCGAATGCCAGCGCCACGGTGAGCCGGTACGCCCATGCAAGCCGTCCCGCGGACGGCTGACGGCCCGTTACCGCGGCGCGGACCACGACCACGATGTTCGCGGCGGTGAGAATGCTCACGAACGCGAGGAAGACGAGCGCCCCGACACTCAACTCCACGATCAGGGGAGACAGGGGACGGTTCGTTCGAGCGGCGGACAACGTCGTCAGCATCGGCGATATCATCGCAATGGCCAACACGGCCGGCATGAACCAGAGATTTCGCCGAGGCCCGGGACCGATGAGCGCGCCGTCCGACCCGATTTGCAGCGCCATTCGCCGCGGCAATCGCGCGTAACCGACGGCCAACACGACGCTCGCCAGGGCGAGCGCTGCCGCCGCAATCGAGGCTGCCGCTACTCCGACGATGACCTGCATTCGTAATCCCCGTTCTGACCGGCCCAGTTCGTCAGGGACCGCGCCAAGCCATCCGGGAAGACCGCGTCCGTCGCATGGTATGATGGCGGCATGCTGAGCGTTCCGCCGTTCCGGGTCGCCCTCGGAGCTGCGCACGATCAACGAGCGCACGCGCGGCGTCCTCGAACGCCGCGCGGCGC
The DNA here is from genome assembly GCA_003168375.1 of Vulcanimicrobiota bacterium. GTDB lineage: Bacteria > Vulcanimicrobiota > Vulcanimicrobiia > Vulcanimicrobiales > Vulcanimicrobiaceae > Vulcanimicrobium > Vulcanimicrobium winogradskyi. The sequence continues at coordinate 55,915 of PMSI01000007.1, read as the reverse complement.
AGTTGCCCCTGCCGCAGCGAATCGCCTTGCTCGAAGCGCTCGCCGCGTAGTCAGCGGGTCAGCGTGATCGAGCCGTTTACCGTTTCGAGGGCGAGCTTGCGGGCGCCGTCGCCGAGCGTCGCGTTCGCCCGGGCGCCGGGTCCGTAGCGAGGACGCTGCACGTCGACGCCTTCGGCGTTGATGCTGCCGGTCAGGGTGCGCGCGGCGAGCTCGACGCCGGTGCCGCGCGGCAGGGAGACGTCGATCGAGCCGTTCACCGTCTTCGCGGTCAGCGTGCCGCGCCCGTCCAAGATGCGCACGTGGACGGAGCCGTTCACCGTCCGCGCAGCGCGCACGTCGCGGCCCTCGACGCGAACGCTTCCGTTGACCGTGCCGGCTTCCGTCATCCCGTCGTTCGTCACGTCGACCGAGCCGTTCACCGTCCGCGCGTCTACCGTCGCGCCGTGCGGAACGGTGATGTCGAAATCGACGGCCGTGTCGCTGCGGCTATTGCTCTCCGACGTGCGCCGTTCGTCGCAGCCGCGGTTCGCCTCCGGCGGATACCGCACGCACACGACGATCCCGTCGGGACGGTTCTCGACCTTGATCGCGACCTCGTTCGGATCGCTGCGCTCGGCGTGCTTGGTGGCGTGAATCGCGAGCCGATCGCCGGTGCGCACGCGCACCTCGCCGTTGACGTCGCGGATCGTCAGCGTCTGCCCGGGCCGGAGGGCTCCGTCGTACGCGAACGGGACGGAGGCGAGCGCCAAAACTAAAAACATAGTTATACGCTACGCCTCTTCCGGCGGACTGTCAAGCGGCGGCGCCGGCGGGTCGAAGCCGGCATCGTGCTCGGACTGGTGCTGGCCGCGCTCCGTGTAGAGCCGCAGCTCCGCGATGTCGCGCGGAAAGATCAGCCCGATCGTCCAGTCGAACGCGACCCGCACCTGGCGGTCGCGCCCCGGCAGCCGCGCCAGGTAGTAGGATCGCCACAGGAACCACGCGATGAAGCCGGTCAGCACGAAGCCGCCGGGAAGTTGCGCGACGCCGCGGCGGGCGCCGAGCGAGGCCATCGTTCCGAGCGAGCTGTAGCGGAACGGTTTCGTCGGTCTCCCGCGCAGCGTCGCCACGACGTTGTCGGCGAGCGCCGGGCCTTCGCGGATCGCATGCTGCGCCGTCGGCGGATACCAGGCGGACTTGTCGTTCTGGTCGCCGCCCGGTTTGGCCGGAATCCAAGCGCAATCGCCGAGCGCCCACACGCCCGGCGCGCCGATCGCCGACATATCGGGGTTCACCAGAATCCCGCCGTTGCGCGCGTGCGCAACACCGGCGAGCTCGCGCAGCACCGGCGAGGGACGAACGCCGGCGCTCCACACGACCGTCGAGCTCGGGATGATCGTCCCCGACTGCAGCGCGATCCCATGCTCGTCGATGCGCGTCACACCGTCGCCGATGATCAGCTCCACCTTGCGGCGCACGAGGTTGCGCGTCGTGTACCGCCCCATCGCCTCCGGCAGATCGGCGAGCAGCGACGTTCCGGCTTCGATCAAAATCATCCGAACGTCGTCGAGCCGCAGCGGCCGGTAGAACCTCACGATCGAATGGAAGAAGTCGACCAGCTCGCCGGCGCACTCGCAACCGGTGTATCCACCGCCGACGACCGCGAAGGTGAGCAGCCGCTCGCGGCCGGGTCCGGGCGGCGTGACGACGGCCTGCTCGAGCGCGGCGATGATCCGATTGCGCAGCGTCTCCGCGTCCTCGAGCGTCTTGAGCGGCAGCGTGTGCTCGGCGACGCCCGGGATCCCGAACGTCGATGTGACCGAGCCGAGGGCGAGCACGAGCTGGTCGTACTCCAATCGCGTCACGTCGTCGGTGAGCGGATGCCGCGCCTCGACGGCGCGCGATGCGAGGTCGAGGCTCGCGATCTCACCCAGCACGAACGTCGTGCGGCGCAGCTGCGTGCGGACCGGCGTGGCCACGTGGCGCGGCTCGAGCCCGCCGGAGCTAACCTCGGGGAGCATCGGCGTGAACAGCGTGAAGTTGTCGCGGCTGACGAGCGCGATCTCGGCTTCGTCGCGGCGCAGCTTCTTCTCCAGCCGCCGGGCGACCGCAACGCCGGCGAAGCCGCCGCCCAGGACCACGATCTTGGTCAATGTCGCACTCCCGTCCACGGCGTTACCCACGGATGCCACGTCATCGCAACGACCAGCGCGACGGCGAGCACGAGCAGCAGCCAGAGGGCCGCGTTCGCGAGCCTAGCCACGCGCCGCCTCCCGGATCGACGCCGCGGCCGCCGCGATCTCCACGACGCGCGCGGCGTAGCGCGGCGCGCCGCCGACGTCGCCGGGGACGCGCTCGCCGTGGCGCGTCACGACCAGCCACACCAGCGAGGCGGCGCGGCGCAGCATCGCTTCCGGCACGAGCTCGCGCTCGGCGTCCGCGAGCGGGGCTTCGGCGGCGTAGGCCGCGACGAGTTCCGCGATGCGCGCGACATCGAGCGACGCGTCGTCGTGCTCGCGCGCGAACTCGTCGAGCAGCGTGCCGAGATCGTAGACGCGCTCCGTCTCGTGGGCGAAGTCGAAGTCGATCAAGCCGCGGACCTCGCCGGCGCCGGCGGTCACGACGTTTCCCGGGTTCACATCGCCGTGCACGATGACGTGGGGAAGCCCGCCGGCGAGCGGTGCGGCGCGCGCGGTCGCCGCGGTCGTCGCAGCGACGAGCGCGCTCCAATCGAGTGCGCGGCCGACGAGCGGATCGGCGGCGAGCCGCACGAACCGCTCGCGAAGCGCCGAGAAGCTGCCGACGAAACGCAGGCTCCGCATCCCGCCCGCGACGTGGACGTCGCGCACGGCGCGGTGAAAGCGCGCAAGCACACGTGCCGCCGCACGCGCCGTCGCCGGATCCCTGCGCCCGGTAACCCCGTCGACGAACGGGAAGACCGCGGCGATCCCGCCGCCGGGGGCGATCGCGAGCGTGCGGCCCTCGCCATCGCGCAGCGGCGCGACGATCTCGTCCATCCGGGCCGCGGCGTGGGTCGCGACCGCGTGTTCGAACGCGATCTCAGCGGCAGTCACATGCAGTCGCCCGTACCGGCGCACGACAAACGTGCCGGACGCCGCGTCGACGCGCATCGTCTCGTTCGAGTAGCCGCCCTCGAGCGCGAACGCGTGCGCGCCCGCGATGTCGACCCCGAAGCTCGCCGCCACCGCGAGCGCATCCGCCTCGGTCAGCGTGGGCGCACGATCAGCGCGGCGATGCGCTCGCGGAACCAGTCGCCGGCGCGCGTCGCCTCCGCCGGTTCGAGCGGCGCGGGCGACGGGCGCAGCCGGGCGATGTCCCAGCGCTGGTGACCCGGTCCGGCACCGAAGTAGCCGTCGGCGAGCGCGGCTTCCGCGTGGGTGCGGATCGCGGCGGCGTCGATCCCGTAGAACGCGGCCAGCGTCGCGGCGACCTCGCACATCCCGTCGAGCTGCGCGACGGTGAGCGGACTCGGGCCGAAGTCCGACGGCGTCGCACCGCGCATCGCCGCGATCGAGATCCCGAGCGCCCACGAGTTGCGCCCGCTCGTATGCGCGGCGTACGGGAGCGCCGGATCGCGGCGGACGTCGCGCATGTTCTCGCGCAGGTCGTGGGTGTGGTGGACGACCACGTCGTCCGGGCGGGCGATGCAGAAGTGATAGGCCGCAAAGACCTCGTCGTAGCCGTACGCCGTCCAGTGGAGGTAGATCGAGCGAACCTCCCCGTCCGGCAAAACCGGCCGCCATCCACGGAGCGGGACGGGTGGAGCGAGAACTAGCGGCTGATGCATGACGACGACCGGCCCGAGCACCCGGGGGTGCCGGCGGAGCCGCAGCTGCCGGTGCAGCAGCAACCGAACCCGATGAAGCGCGGAGCTTCAGCCGCCGGCGGATTCCTCGTCGCTCTGGCCCTGTTCTGGACAAAAATCAAGCTGGTGCTCGGCGTTCTCTTCGGCCTCAAGTGGCTGCTGCTGGCGCCGAAGCTCCTGCTCAGCTTCGGGTCGATCTTTGTTTCTCTCTGGTTCTACGCGATCTTGTTCGGCTGGAAGTTCGGCGTCGTCTTCGTCCTGCAGATCCTCGTCCACGAGATGGGCCACTATCTGACCTTCCGCAACTACGGGGTCCCGGTCTCGCTGCCGATGTTCATCCCGGGCCTCGGCGCGTTCGTCAGCTCGCCGATGACCGAAGACCCGGCGCGTAACGCGGTTGCGGCGTTAATGGGTCCGATCTTCGGGGTCGGTGCGGCGACGGTGTGCTGGGGCTACGGACTCTTCACCGGCGAGCCGTTCTGGATCGCCGCGGCCTACGTCGGCTTCTTCCTGAACCTCTTCAACCTGATCCCGGCGTACCCGTTCGACGGCGGGCGCGTCGCGGGCGCGATCGACGGGCGGATCTGGCTGGTCGGCGCGGCACTGCTGGTCGGCTTCGTCGTGCTGACACACAACTTCAGCCCGTTCATGCTGCTGATCGTGGCGTTCGTGCTGATCTCGTCGATCCCGCGCGGGATTGCGGCGTGGCGCGGCCAGGTCGATCCGCGCGAGCACATCGCCGCGCCGATGCAGCGCGTGCTGATGGCGATCGGATACTTCGGGCTGATCGCGATCGCGGTCGCCGGGGCCGCGGCGACGGTATCGCAGCGTGCGGCCGGATGAGCCCCTCGACAGGCTCAGGACAGGCCGATGACGACGCTCCCGACTTCGCGATGCGCCGCGCGGTCGAGATCCTGGCGTCGATCTACGAGCAGAACCGCGCGCGGCGCAACGTCCCGCCCGCACCGCTCGACCGGCCGGTGGTCCTCACGACCGAACGGCTCGTGTTCGCGCTCGGAACGACGACCCGAGCGGAGGTGGAGCGCGCCTTCGGGGTCGCGTTCTCGTACCCGATGCGCGGCTGGCACACGTACGCCGCTCGAGAGGACGGGGGGCGGAACTTTCTCTCGCTGTTCTACGCCGACGGCACGCTGGTCGCGCTCGAATACTACGTGCCCAAAGCCGATCGCGCGCCGGGGCTCGCCGCGCGCGACTACGGCGCACTGCGGCTCTCCCCCGGAGACGTCGCGCTCGGCGCGACGACCGGCTCGCTCGACCCGCGGTACGTCGTCGCCGTCGGCGGTCCCGCACCGATCGTGTACGCCGAGGCGTACGAAGCGCGCTTCCCGGGCGGCGTCGCGTACGTGATGGGCAACGCCGGACGGATCGAACGTTTGGGACTCTACGCTGCGACGTGAGCTCGCGCTCGCGGGCGCGCTGATCGCGCTCGCAGCGGCGTTCACGCTCTTTCGCCCGCCCCCGACCCAAGGACCGTTCGCGCGCGACTTCGAGGCGTACTACGCGGCGGGCGCGACGTGGAACGCCGGCGGCGACCCGTGGTCGCGTGAGGTCTGGAAGGTCGAACGCACGATCGACGGAGTCGACGCATCGCGCGAGGAGCTGCTGCCGTACGTCGGCCCGGCCGCCGCGCTCCCGCTGTACGGCGCGCTCGCGCGGCTGCCGCACGTGGTCGCGGTGCGCGTGTGGACCGCGCTGCTCATCGCTTCGGCATGCGCGTTCGTCCTCGCGGCGCTCGGGCTGGCGCGCACGCGCCGTTGGACCGCGCTCGCGGGAGCGCTGCTGCTCGGGATCGCGAGCGGGCCGGAGACGAGCGCGATCGCGCTCGGACAGGTCGCGCTGATCGCCGCAGCGGCGATCGCGTGCGCGCTCCTCGCGTTCGAGCGACGTGCGCTCGCGGCCGGCGCGGTCGCCACGCTGGTGGCGGCGCTGCAGCCGAACCTTGCCATCGCCCTGATCGCGCGCCTGCGCGACCGCTCGGCGCTCGCCGGCGCTTCGCTCGCCGCGCTCGCGTTCGCAGCGCTCACGCTGGCCGCCGGCGGCGGCGTACCCGGGGTTCGCGCGTACCTGCACCGGCTGGCGGAGCACGGTGCCGCGGAGAGGTTCGTCGCGATCCAGCACACGCCGGCCGCGATCGCCTGGGCGTTCGGCGCACCCGGCGACCTCGCGCTGATCGCCGAAACGCTGTGCGCGCTTGCGGTCATCGCGATCACGATCGCGGCGACCGTCCGCGCGCAGCTCGACACGCTCGACGGAACGCTGCTCGCGCTCGCCGCGCTCCCGCTCGCAGTTCCGTTCTTCCACGAGCACGACTTCGTCGTCGAGCTGCTGCCCCTAACCGTGCTCGCGATCCGCGGCCGCGGTGCGGCGCCGGTATTGACCGCGCTCGCCGCGGCGCTGATCTGCGTGAACTGGCTCAACCTCGCCCAGCGGCCCGAGGCCGCCGCACAGACGGTCGCGCTGGGCCTGGCGGCCGCGTGCGGCTACGTGCTGCTCGGGCCGGCCCTTCGACAAGCTCAGGATGACACGCGCTTGACGCGCGCAGACCTCCTGCCGTTCGCCGCCGTCATCGCGCTGGCGTGCGTCGCCGTCCCGCTCGGCCATGCCCATCCGGCGCCCGTCTGGCCCGACGGGCTGCCCGCCGGCTACCGCGCACCGGCGCACGCGGACGCCAGCGCCGTGTGGGCCGACGAGCAGCGCATCGCGGGTCTCGAAACGCGGCAGCCCGTGTGGGGCGCGCTGCGTGCGCTCCCCCTCGCGGGCTGCATCGTGCTCGGCATCGCCGTCGTCCGCTCCGGACGCCGCCGCACCGCGGGTTAAATATCGACGTTCATGAAGTTGTCGAACGGCGTCGCGGTGTTGGGGTGCCAGGCGGTGAGATCGCGGTTGTAGACGTGCACGTTCTCCTGGATGAACAGCACGACGTACGGAACCTCGTCGTCGATGATCTTGAGCGCCTGGGCGGCGATCGCCTTGCGCTTCTGCTCGTCGTAGGTGACTTTTTGCTCCTGTAGCAGCTTCTCCAGCCGCGGATCGCAGAGCCGCGTTATGTTCTGTCCCTGCGGCGGCATAAGGGTGCACGAGTTGAACGGGTTGAGGTCGGCGTCGGGCGTCATCTGCCAGCCGAACGCCGTCACGTCGAACTTGCCGTCGTACGCGATCCCGCCGCGGAGTTGGAAGAACAGCGCCACGTTGTAGTGCTTCACGTCGAACGCGACCCCGGCTTGCTCCCACATGCTGCGGATCAGCTCGATCCGCGAGTCGGCGTCCGGGCTCCCCGACACGGTCGCCCACTCGAGGCTCAGGCGGACGCCGTTTTTCGCGCGGATCCCGTCCGCACCGCGCTTCCAGCCGGCGTCGTCGAGCATGCGGTTCGCCTTGGCGAGATCGAAGCCGACGAAGGGCAGCGTCGTCGCGAGCGGCAGCGCCGGCGAGATCGAACTCTCTTGCACGATTCCGATTCCGTGGCTGATCTTCTGCTGCATCGCCGGCCGGTCGAGCGCGAGGCGCAGCGCCGCCCGCACCGCGCGGTCGCGCAGCGCGGGATGCGTCGTGTTGAAGTCGAGATGCTGGTAGAGCGCGCCCGGCGCGCGAACATACGCCACGGTCTTGAGCGCCATCGCGCGGCCGGCGAACGCCGGCGGAACGTACGCCCACAGATCGACTTCGCCCGTCTCGAGCTGCGTGAGCAGTGTGTTGCGATCGGGGATGATCTTGTAGACTACCTTCTCCAACGCCGGCTTGCCGCGCCAGTAGTAGGGATTGGCTTCGAGCGTAACGTGGTCGGCACGAACCCACTCGACGTAGCGGAACGGCCCGATACCGACCGGCTTGCTGTTGTACGGCGCGTTGTTGATGTTCGGCAACGAGGCGAGGACGTGCTTCGGAAGAATGCACGGGTTCGCGCCGGCCGAGCCGAAGAAGGTCGGCAGATAGCCCGAGTACGGCTTTTTCAAATGGAAAACGACCGTGTACTTGTCGGGCTCGTCGATTCTCGCGATCAGGTCCCAGCCGTCGCGCCCGACCTCGTTGTTCGCCGGATTGTTGACCGCATTCGTCGACCACACCACGTCGTCGGCGTCGAACGGCGCGCCGTCGGACCACTTCACATTCCGGCGGAGGTGCCAGGTGATCGTGCGGCCGTCCCGGCTGATCCCGCCGTTTGCCTGCGTCGGAACCACCGTCGCGAGCTCGGGAACAGGTCTGTTGTCACGGCCGTAGCGCACGAGATATGCCATCGTGAGCTGCGAAAGGTTGCCCAGCGTGATCGCGGTCGCGAGATGCGGGTTCAGGGTGTCGAAGTCTTGCGTGTCGCCGACGCGCAGCACATGCGGAATCGTGAACGGGTTCACCCGGTCTCGCGCCGCGGCACCCGCGTTGGCGAAACCGGTGAGCAGGGTCGCCGACAGCGCGACGGCAAGAGTCTTCTTCACTGAGCTTTCGCTCACCGTCAGATATCGACGTTCATGAAATCGTCGAACTGCGAGACTTGATTCGGCTTGAAACCTCTTAGGTCGCTGTTGTGCGCGTAGATGTCTTCCAGGATGTCGAGCACTACGATCGGGGCGTCCTTCGCGATGCCTTCCTGGATCAGGTCGGAATACTTCTGCCGCTTCGACTCGTCGTACTCGCCCTTGAACTTGTCCATCGCCTCGGAGACGCTGTGATCGCAGTACCGGGGATCGTTCTGCCCCTTCGGCGGGATCGAATCGCACGAATACAGGGTCGAGAGGTCGCCGATCGGGTCGCCGCCCCAATTGAAGACGATCAGATCCCACTTGCCGCCGTAAACGATCCCGTTGTCGGCATACGGCGCGAACATCAGCTGCGCAGGATAGCGCCGGACGCTGATCGCGACGCCGATCTTCTTCCAGTTCGCGCGGATCAGCTCGATCTGCTGATCGGCGTCCGGCGTCCCGGTCGAGGTGGCGAAGTTCAGGTTGAGCGAGTGGCCGTTCTTCGCGCGGATCCCGTCCGGACCGGGCGCCCAGCCCGCTTCGTCGAGCAGTTTCCCGGCCGCGTCGAGATCGAACTTGGCGGTGGGCACGGCCTTGTCGAAGGTCGGATGCGCAGGCGAGATGGGGTCGTCCTGAACGATCCCGATCCCGTGGCGGATCTTCTGCTTGATCTCGTCACGGTCGATCGCCATCCGCAGCGCGCGGCGTACGCGCGGATCGTCGAGGCCGGGATGCTGGTTCTGGAAGTCGATGTGGCCGAAGTAGTAGCTCGGGTAGCGGTCGACCACCAGCCCCGGGATCGCCTTGGTGCGATCGTAGAACGCCGGCGGGACCGGTGTCCAAAGATCGATCTCGTGCGTCTGCAACTGCGTCAGCACCGTATTGCGGTCGGGGACGATCCTGAAGACGATCTTCTGCAGCTTCGGCAAGCCGCGAAAGTAGCTCGGGTTCGGCACGATCGTGACCGAGTCGCTGCGCTTCCAGCTCTGGTACTTGAACGGCCCGATCCCGACCGGAAGCGCATTGTAGGGCGCGTTGTTGATGTCCGGCAGCCCGCGGAGCAGGTGCTCCGGCAGGATACACGGGTTGGCCCCACCGGAGCTGAAGAACGTCGACACGTACGTCGCGTACGGCTTCTTCAGGTGATAGACGACCGTGTACTTGTCGGGTTCATCGATCTTTGCGATCAGGTCCCAGCCGTCGCGGCCGACCTCGTTGTTTTTCGGGTTCAGCACGACCTTCGTCGAAAACACGACGTCGTCGGCGGTGAACGGCACGCCGTCCGACCACTTCGCGTCCTTCCGCAAGTGATACGTGATCGTGAGCCCGTCTTTGCTGATCCCGCCGTTCGCCTGCGTCGGAACTTCGGTCGCCAGTTCCGGAATCGCGCGGTTCTCGTGATCGAACTTGACCAGCCACGCCATCGTCAGCGAGGCCATGTAGCTGAGCACCGTCTGCTGCGTCAGGTGCGGGTTCAGCCCGACGATGTCTTCGGCGGTCGCGTAGCGCAGCACATGCGGAACGGTGTACGCGTTCCGGGCACCGTTCGGCCCGGGTGTCGCCGCCGCTGAGCCGACGGTGGCGACCTTCGTGCAGCCTGCCGTCAGCAGCGCGACGAGGGCGGTTGCAAGGAGTCTTTTCACGGGCACCTCAGATGTCGGCCTCGACGAGGTCGTCGAATGCGGTCACTTGGTTGGGGTGGAAGTCGTGCAAGTCGTCGTTGAAGGCGTAGACGTCCTCGCGCGCGTCGAGGACGATCGTCGGAACGTCGCGGACGAGCGCCTCCTGCATGACCCGCGACGCAGCGCGCTGCTCCGCAAGATCGTAGGTCGCGATGAAACGCCGCATCGCCGCATCGACGGTCCGATTGCAGTAGCGCGGCACGTTCTGACCCTTCGGCGGTATGCGGTCGCAGGCATAGAGATTGGTGAGGTCGCCGTTGGGATTGGTGAACCAGGCGTACAGCGAGACGTCGTACTTCCCGGAGTAGAGTATCCCGCCGGTTTGGGCCGGCGCGAAGTAGAGCGGAGAGGGATAATGCCGCACGTCGAAGTGGGCGCCGATCTCCGCCCACGACGGCCGCATGATCTCGAGGATCGCGTCGGTGTCCGGGAGTCCGACACCGATCGCGACGTTGAATTCGAGTCGCTCACCGTTCTTCGCGCGAACGCCGTCCGCGCCGCGCTTCCAGCCGGCAGCGTCGAGCAGCCGGTTCGCCGCGGCGATGTCGAACGGCACGCGCGGCAGGTCGACGTGGAACGGATGACCCGGCGCGAACGGCGTTTCCTGAAGGATCCCGACGCCGTGGCGGATCTTCTCGCGGATGATCGCGCGGTCGATCGCCAGGCGCAGCGCCTGCCGCACGACCGGATCGCGTAACGCGCCGTGCTCAAGGTTGAAGTCGACGTGGTTGAAACCGTACGACGCCTGCCGGATCGTCGTGACGCCCGGCAAAGCACGCGCACGGTCGTAGAACGCGGCCGGCACGGCCCCCCACAGATCGATCTCGTGCGTCGTCAGCTGCGTCAGGGTCGTGTTGCGGTCGGGAATGATCTTGAAGATCACGCGCTGCAGCTTGGGCTTGCGCCCGAAGTAGAGCGGATCGGGTACCATCTCGACGCTGTCGGCGCGCTTCCACGACGCGTACTTGAACGGCCCGATCCCGACCGGCAGCGCATTGTAGGGTGCATCGTTGATGTTCGGCAGCTTGTCCAGCACGTGCTTCGGTAGGACGCACGGGTTCGCGCCGCCCGAGCTGAAGAAGTTGACGTAGAAGCCGCTGTACGGCCGCAGCATCCGGAAGACGACCGTGTACGGATCGGGCGTGTCGACGCGGTCGATCTGGTCGAAACCGAGATGCGTCCCCTCGTTGTTGGCCGGATTTCGCACGACGTCGACCGAGAAGCGGACATCGTCGGCAGTGAACGGCACACCGTCGGACCACTTCGCGTCGCGCCGCAGGTGGTACGTGATCGTCTTGCCGTCGGGGGAGATCCCCCCGTTCGTCTTTGACGGTACCGCGGTCGCAAGCTCGGGGACGGGGTGGTTGCGCTTGTCGTAGCGCAGCAGCCACGCCATCGTCATCTGACTCATGAACGACACCGTCAGCTGCTGGACGAGGTGCGGGTTGAGCCCGACGATGTCCTCGCCGGTTGCGTAGCGCAGAACGTGCGGGGTCGTGTACGGATGCCGGGTGCCCTGCGCGCCCGACGTCCCGGGGACGATCGCAGCGCACGCCGCGAGCACGAGCGCGAAGGCGCGGCGCCTCAGTAGTGGAGCTGCCACGTGTTCCAGAACGGCGTCGTGATCACCGGGGTCGGCGTGAAACCTTTGAGCGCCGAGTTGTAGACCTCGAGGTCCTTGCGGAACCACAATATGATCGAAGGATCGTCCTTCGCGAACTCTTCTTGCACGATCTTGTAGAGTTCGATGCGCTTCTTTTGATCGACCGTTCCGTTCGCGTCGTCCATCGCTTTCGTCGCCACTGGGTTGTCCCAAAACAGCGCGTTCTGGCCTTTGGGCGCCAAGTAGTGACCGGAGTAGATGGCGCCCTGATCGATGTCCGCGGCGGCGACCCAGGCGAACAGCGCGGTATCGTATTTGCCGCCTTGGAGAGTGCCGTTCGCGGTATTGTCGAAGAAGAGTGAGCTCGGGTAGTTCTTCACGATCGCGTTCGCGCCGACGTCATGCCAATACGTCTGAACCTGCTGCTCGTTCGCGAGCCCGGCGATCGACTCGGTCTGCGTCGAGAGCTGAAACTCGAGCCGCTGCCCGTTCTTCACGCGGATCCCGTCGCGTCCGGGGATCCAGCCTGCCTCGTCGAGCAGCGCCTTCGCTTTCGCGACGTCATACGGATACTTTATGATCGCGGGATCCTGAGCGTCCGGGAAGAGCGAGGGATCGAGCATCGTGTCGCTCAGCTCGCCCAAACCGTGCCGCACCTTCTCAAGCATCGACGCGCGGTCGATCGCATAGGTCAGCGCGCGCCGGACCCGCACGTCCTGGAACATCGGGCGCTTCAAGTTGAAGTCGAGATGGTCGAAAGTGTAGATGACGGGCGTGATCACCGTGTTTCCCGGCGAGCTCTTCACGCGGCCGTACGACGACGCGGCGAGGTTCCAGCCCAGGTCGAGCTCGTGCGTCTGCAGCTGCGTGGCCAGCGTATTCTGATCCGGAATGATCTTGTAGACGACTTCGCGGATCGCCGGCTTCCCGCCGAAATAGGCCGGGAACGCCTCGAGGCGAACCTGGCTCCCGCGGTCCCACGAGACGAACTTGTACGGGCCGCTCCCGACCGGAGCCGAGTTGTAGGGCGCCGTGTTCATGCTGCCCTTGTCGTCGTTGACCTTGGCGAGCAGATGCTCGGGCATGATCGGGCCGTTTCCGTTCAGGCTCCACAGTTGCTGCAGAAACGGGGCGTAGATCTGCTTCATGTGGACGACGGCGACGTAGGGATCGCTGCAGTCGACGTCCTTGATCTTGTTCCAGCCGTCGGTCGTGATGACGGTGTTCTTGGGGTTCATCATCACTTGCCAGGTGAAGCGCAGGTCGCGGCACGTCAGATCCGCACCGTCGTGCCACTTGATGTCGTGGCGCAGCTTGTACTTGATCGTCAGGCCGTCTTTGCTGACGTCGCCGTTCTCGACCGTCGGTATCTCGCTCACCGCATCGGGGACCGGATGCGCCTTGTCGTCGTACCGGACCGTGTACGAGAAGATGAACGCGGAGAGCTCCAGCACCGGCGACGCCGAGGCGAACGCCGGGTTGAGGTTGCGCGGATCCGACGCGGTCGACATCACGAGCCGGTTCGGATGAGGCCCGGACTGCCCGTTGTTGGCGCCGGCGCCGCCCGACGAGGCGACGGTGTCGCCGACCTTGGTGCATGCGCAGAGCGCGAGCGCGAGAGCGGCGCTCGCTGCGAGAAAGCGACGAATCATGAACGCATCGCCTCCGGATCGAGCTGGTGCGCCGCGCAGAACTCCGTGTACGCGGCGGGTGCGATCTCCGACGGCTTGATCTCGCTGCGGCCGCCCCAGAACACGTTCGTGTAGTCGAACCCGATCCCGGCTGCGCGCAGATGCTCGTCGATCGCGGCCTTGTGGGCGAGCAGCGTCTCCTTCTCGGTACCGTGCGCAACGCCCATGATGTTGACGCCGCGGAACTCGGGACCGCCTTCACGCCAGTACGCGTGGGTCATGATGTAGTGCCGCCCGAGCTCGCGACCCGCGTCGATCTCGCGTCCCGCCGGGACCTTCCAATGGAACAGCGCGTTGTAGCGCGTGACGCTCTTGCCGCCGGAACCGGCACTCGCCTTGACGTGCTCGAGGAACGTCGAGAAACGGCCGATGACGCCTTTCGCGCTCAGCGCGCCGCCGATCCGCGCGAACTCCTCGAGCGAGACGCCGGCTTCTCGCGCGCGCCCTGCCCACACGTCGCGCACGATCTCGCCAGCGGCGAGTTCGCGCTTGATCGCCGTGAGCACGCGCCACTCCAGCGCATCGAGATCGACGATCAGGGTATCCTGCACCTCGGCCAGCACCTCGGCGCGTGCGCCCGGTTCGATACCTCGCCGCCGAACGTGCCCCACGCCGAGCGCGAACAGCGCCCTGGCCGGCATCAGCCGGTACGCACCGGCGCCGATCGTGCGCGCGAGAAACGCCGCGTGCTTGTCGATCGAGAATCCCTGCGGCACCTTGAGCGTCGTCCACAGCCGATAGTTGGAGCCCGGCGTCGCGGCATCGGTCGTCCGGAGCACGACGTGCCCCGAGAACGGATCCTCGCGGAACAGCCACTCGAACGCGTCGTTCAGCTGCTCGGGCGGTACCTGCCACGCGCACAGCGCTCCGGCGGCGAGGTTCGTCGCCATCAGCGTTTGGCGCACGCGACGGATCGTCCCCGAGCGCACCATCGCGACAATTCGCTCCAGAACCGTCGCGACGTCGATGCCGCTCCGCTCGGCGATCTCGCCGAAAGGATCGAGCTGGAAGCCCTGCAGACGATCCTCGCTCACCGCGAGGATCGCCGCGTTGGTGGGATCGTCGATCCAGACCGGGGCCGTGGAGGTCATCGCCGGGGACTTCACCCGGCGGCGTTCACGCCCTCCGCGAACAAGAGCGCCTGCTCCGCCTGCCGGACGGTGTACACCGCCGTGACCTCGTCGGTCAGCGCCTGGGTGATCCCGACCTGCGCGTTGAGCAGCAGCGGCAGGGTCGTCACGCCGGCCCGGTACTGGGCCTGCGTCGACTGCAGCACCTGCTGCGCTTTGCTGAGCTCGGCGTTGGTCTGGTCGAGCGCCGCGTACGCCGCGACCAGATTGACCAGTGCCTGTCGCACGTTCAGCTGAATCCCTTGCTGCGCGATCTGCAACTGCGCGACCCCATTGTCGAGCTGCCCCTGCGCCTGCGCCGTCTGCGCCCGCGTGACGCCGCGGTCGTAGATCGGAATCGAGAGCGCGACACCGATCGAGCCGGCGTTCCGGAACGTCCCGCCGCCGGGATCCGTCGACGAGGTCCCGTAGCTCCCGGTCCCGCTGAGGTTCGGGAAGCTGCCGAGTTTGGCGGCGCGCAGGTTCTCCCTGAGCGAGATGATGTTCTGCTGCTGCGCCGTCAGGTCGGGACGCAGCGCTATCGCGCGCGTCACGGCTTGGTCGTACGACGGTGTCGGGAACGCCGGGTTGACCGCCAGCGTACCGGTCGTCGCGTTGAGCGGGCCGATGTCGTCCTTCGGCTGCACGGCGATATCGGCGTCGAGCCCCAGCGTGTTTGCGAAGGTCGCGAGCGCGATCTGTTCCGCCGCTTGCGCGTGCACGACCGCGACACGCGCCTGGGCGGTCGGGAGCTGCGCCGTCGCGAGATCGGAGCGTGCGGTGGTGCCGGCGCGAATCTGCGCGCTGACCAAGTTCTCCTGAACCTGGTCGAGCACCACCGTCGTCAGATCGACCTGCGTCAGCCGCTGCGCGGAGAGCGTGTTGTAGAAGGCCGTCGCGACGTTGAACGCGACCGTCTGCAGTTGCCGCTGGTAGGTCGCGATCGACGCCGACTGCGTCGCGCGTGCGCCGCGAATCTGCGCCGCGACCCGCCCGCCGTCAAAGATCAGCTGCTGAACCTGCACCGAGAGGCTGTTACTCGTCGTGTTCGGGTTCAGCGTCGTCGTCGTACCGGTGCCGGTCCCGGTGGTCGTGCTGTTGTTCGACCCTCCCGGCTGGCGGTGCGAGCGCGTGGTCGACACGTCGCCGGTGACGGACGGGAAGAGCGCGCTCTGCGCCAGCCCGACCGGCGCGCTCGCGATCTCGACGCTTGCGCGCGCCGCCGCGAGCAGCGGCGAGCGCGCGTACGCGATGAGCGTCGCTTGCTGCAGCGTGATGACTTGCGGGACGCCGGCCGCGGCACGCACCTGCGTGACCGGGGCCGGAGTTCCGTACGCCGGAAACGGCAGCGGCGAGCGCTGGTCGGCCGGCTCGAGGGTCGGGATCGTGTTCGCGTTGATCGCCCCCGGGCCGCCGGAGGGGGCCTGGGTCGACGCCGGCGACGCGCCCGGTTGCGGCGCGGCCGCCGGTTTGACGGTTGGGACGGGTGCCGGGGTTGCCGCCGGCGTCGGAGCCTGCGCAAACGCAGGGGACGCGGCGAGAGCGAGCGCCGCCAGCGCGACGCCGGCGAGCGCGCGCGCGGTCGCGATCGGACCCGTCATTGCGGCCCGCGCCGTCCGCCGGCCGCCGGTGCGAACGCCACCGGGCTCTTGTCCTGGAGGGCGTCGGGCCGGGTCGTGATCACCGTGGTCCCCGGCTGGATCTGCGCGCTGCGAATCTCGGTGAGCGTGTCGGTTTGAAGCCCGATCTGGACCGGCACCTGTTTTGCTTGCATCACCGTCATCGGCGGCCCCGCGGGCCCGCCCGGCCCGCCCGCAGCTCCGGCGCCGCCGCGCCGGCCGCCGCCCGCTTTCGCGACGCCGTTTCCTCCGCTTGCTTGGGGCGCCGCGGCGGGAGGACCGCCCGGTCCGGGCGACGGCGACGGAAGGGCCGCGACCGTGTAGACGTTCGCGCCGCTCTCGGTCTGGAAGACGGCGGTGCGTGGAACCACGACCGCGTTCGGATGGAACTCCTTGCGGACGCTGACGCTTACCAGCATCCCGCCTCGCAGGCGGTCGTTGGGATTCGGGACGCGCACGCGCGCCCGATACGAGAGCGTGCCCGCGGTCGGTGTCGCGTTGACGTCCATCACCGCGGCCTTGTACGTCGCGTTGGCGAGACTCGAGGTGGTGAACGTGACCGGCGTTCCGGTGTGCACGTAGGTGAGATCGTCGTCGGGGACGTTCACGTTCACGTAGACCGTGTCGATCTGCGAGACGCGCACGACGGGCTGGTTTGGGCTCGCGAACGCGCCGGGATCGAGCAGCCGCTGCGTGACGACGCCGTTGAACGGCGCGGTGATGCTGGTCTGTGCGATCTCCGTTTCGAGCAGGCGTGCCTGCGCCTGCGCCGCTGCGAGCTGCCCGCGGTTCACCGCGATCTGCTGGCCCTGGATCGGCATCATGTTCGCGCCCTGCGTCTGCGCGTAGTGCAGCGCGGTAACCGCCTGGCGTTCGCTCTCACGAGCGTTGTTCAGACCCTGCTGGGCTTGCACGTACTGCGCGCGCGCCTGTTCGTATTGCGTCTGGGCGACGTAGCCTTGTGCGAGGAGCTGCTTGTCCGCGTTGTACGTCGAAAGCGCGCTGTCATACCCGGCTTGCGCGATCTGCACGCCGTTGCGGGCCGCGGCAAGCTGCTGCTGCGCCGTGACGACGGTGTTCGACGCCTGTGCCACGGTGACGGGGGCCTGAAGCGTCGCCGAACCGAGCTGGGCGGATTGCTGCTGCACGATCGCCTGCTGCTGCACGAGCGAGGCGCGCAGCGTCGAGTCGTCGAGCTTGGCCACGATCTGGCCGCTTCGGACGTGCTGGCCCTCGGTGACGTAGACCGCCGCGACGTTGCCGGACTGCTGCGAGCTGAGCGTCGACTCCTGAATCGGCGCGATCTGCCCGTCGAGCGTGACGAACGTCGCGATGTTCTGTCGCTGCGCCTGCGCGACGTCGACGACGAGCGGCGTGCGAGCGCCGCCGGCGGCGGCGCCTCCCCCCTTACCGCACGCGGTCGCCGCCAAGGCGACGATCGCCGCGGCCAGCAACGTGCGCTGACTCGGTCTCATGGTACTCCTTCTACTTCTACTTGCTGCGAACGGACTCGGATCGGCGTCCTATACCGCGACCTTCGCCGGTACTACCGCGTGGAACGTGAAAATGATTCGTCCGGTTGCCGGTCGTAAGGTGCCCCCGGGATGCACGGGAAGATCGAGGTTGGGAGGACCTACCAGAGCCAGACCCGGGTCGAGGAATGGATGACGGCCGAGAAAGCCGGCAACAAAGGCGTACCCGTTCTCTCCACGCCCATGCTGTTCCAGCTGGTCGAGGAAGCGGCGATGCAGTGCGTCGCGCCCCTCCTGGACGCCGACGAGATCAGCCTCGGCACCCATGTCGACCTGACGCACCTGGCGTCCACCCCGGTCGGGCTGATCGTCCGGACCGAGGTCGAGATCCTCAAAGTCGATGGCCGGCGGATCGAGTACGCCTTCACCGCGTTCGACGAGCGCGAGAAGATCGCCGAGGGCACTCACGAGCGGTATGTCGCCTCCCGCGACAAGTTCCGCGAGCGGCTGGAAGAGAAGCTCGGCTAAGTAGCCACGAGTTTCCGACGGCCATATAAGGACCTGGGAACCCCGGCGTGTAAAGGTGCCGTTACGGGAACGGTCCCCGCATCGGCCGCTCGGCTTCCAAGAACCGAACCCAGAGTAGCCGAGCGGCGTTGTGAGGACCAGAAGCGGGGCGGTGCTCCGCCTCGTGATTAGCGCGCCGGTGACGTGGGTAGGTCCGGAATGGCTGAGCAAGCGAGGACTCTCGTGCGCTCCCGTTCACCGGGCCGGCCACGCCGGCGCCACGCCCTTCTCGACACAACACCTTAGCTAGGGAGTATTACGTGAAACGACTGAGCACCGGGCTTCTAGCCGCGCTAGTCGCGGTTGGAATCGGTACGACGTCGGTCTCGGCCCAGAGCCCTGCCGCGCAAGGCAACATCGGACCCTACGCGCACACGCAGATCGCTCAAGCCGGCCCGGCCGCGCCGCCCGCTGACTTCGGCACGCCGCCTTCCGGCGAGGTCCCGATCCTCTTCAACGACCGGCATGTCTATTCGAAGCCGGATCGCCTGAAGGCGAACCGCGTCCTCGCTGCGCTGGTGCGCGGCAATACCATTTTGATCCCGCTCCGCTCGATGTTCGAGCAGATGGGCGCGACGGTCTCGTACGATCCGGCCTCGAAGACGGTTGACGTCTCCAAGCCCGGCTCGGACGTCAAAGTGACCGTCGGTCGTCCGGAAGTCGTCATCAACGGCGAGAGCCGTCCGCTCGACGTTCCTCCGGAAATCTACAAGGGCGCGGTCGTCGTACCGGTCCGCGTGATCTCCGAGGGCATGGGCGCCTACGTCCAATGGGTCCCGGATCGCCGCATCGTGGTGGTCCGCTACATCCCGGCGCCGATCCCGACGCCGCCGCCGACCCCTGTTCCGACGTCTGCGCCGACGCCGAGACCGGTCGCCACGCCGGTTCCGACCCCGGTTCCGACGCCGACCCCGGTCGCCAGAAATCCGTACGAGCACTTCATCGTCGGCGACTATATCTTCAACCCGAAGGTCTACAACGAGTTCTCGCCCGGTAACTCCGGCAAGGGTGGCTCGTACTCGGTCCGCGGTGCGGTCGAGTTCCCGCTCTTCGGGCTCCCGTGGATGCTCGAGGGCGACTACCGCTCGTACAGCTATCCGCACAACAGCGGGATTAACCCGGCCTTCTTCGCGGCCGGCGTGAACCCGTGCCAAGGTGCGGGCGGCGGACCCGCACACGGCGATCAGGGCTGCGTCACCGTCATCGGTGCCTACGGCCAGACCGGCGTCCCGTCGTTCAACGCGCGGGATAGCGACTTCGACGGGCGCCTCGGCCTCAAGATCGCCGAACCGCGCATCTACATCGGTGTCGGCTACCTGCACCGTGAGGAGAACTACGGCTATCCGAAGCAGAACGGCTTCGGCTTCGGCGCCGAGAAGCTCCCGGATCTCGACCAGTCGTTCTCGGTCTACGGTAGCGTCTGGTACTACCCGAGCATCTCGGGCGACTTCACCTTCCCGAACGTGCCGCTCGCTCCAGCGGCGATCGCCGGAACGACGGACAAGTTCCAGCAGCGCTTCCTCAAGTACCAGATCGGCGGCACCCTGAACCTCGGTAACTCCGGGCTCTTCCTCGATGCCGGCTTCCTGGGCGACACGATCCGCGGCAAGAACCTCTCGCCGGGCGACGCGTCGCACGCGGGCGGCTACGTCGGCCTCGGTATCAAGTTCTAAGCGCTACGGCGCAGAACGAAAAAAAAGCCCCCGGCTCACGCCGGGGGCTTTTTTTTTCAGTGATGGGGCGCGGTGGTCGGAGCCGGACTGGCGCCCATCGCGTTCTGGGCGTTGATCACGCTTTGCGGTGCCGTCCCCGGAACCGGCGTCGCCGCGCCGGCGCCCGGCTCGACCAATGCGGTCGCCGGCCCCGCCGCGACCGCGCTCGCCTCGCCGTCCTCGCGCCGGGCGATCTGGACGAACTTGCTCTTCGGGTAGTCCCGGCGCAGCCAGGCGAAGGTCGCGTGGACGCGCTTCACGCCGTCGTCGGTGTGGATCTTCAAGTAGAAATGCTCGAGCGCGTACAGCGTCCCCGGGAGCCAAGTGTCGCAGGGATATTTGCGCTGCCAATCGTGGATCGCGTCCTCGGTCAGCCCGATCGCGCCGAGCGTCGAGGGCGCCTTCTGCGGATCGTAATCGATCTTGAGCCCCTGGTCCTTGATCGTGTTGCGAATGCCCAGAATGCTCAACTTGAGCTTACCGAAGTACTCGTCGGCAGGCGCTATCCTGCACTTCGGCGCTTTCGCCACGCTCTTCGCCGGCTTGGCTGGCGTTTTCGCCGCGGCCGCATGCGAGGCGGCCGGAGGCCGGGATGTCGACGGCACCGCCGCAGTGGTGGCGGCGGCGACGAGCGAAACACATGCGATCAGTCGTTTCACTCAAGCGTCCTCGTGGCTGGCCGTGATGTGCAAATCTCGCGAGCGCAGATCCGTCCGCCCTCGTGCTGGGAGAGCTAGTTAGGTGAGTGCTCGTCCGACACCCGTCGCCGCCGTGCAGACGCGTGCCCACGATCGTGCCGGCTTTGTGGAGCGGTGGCCCGCGCTGCTCGCGCGGATCGCCGCTGCCGCGGAGGCCGGTGCGCGGCTGGTCGTCGTCCCCGAAGGGACCGTCCCCGCCTATGTCATCGGCACGGATCCGGTCGATCCGCAGCAGCTCGAGGACGCCGCGCGAGACGTGATCGCGGTTGCATCTCGCACCGGCGCGACGATCGTCTACGGCAGCGCGCGGACCGGCGAGCACGGCCTGGCGAACAGCGCGTACGTGGTGACGCCGAGCGGGATCGCGGGGTTCGCCGACAAGTGCTTTCTCTGGCATTTCGACCGCCGCTGGTTCACCGCGGGGACCGCGCTCGAGCCGGTCGACACGCCGGCCGGCAGGCTCGGCGTCTTCATCTGCGCCGACGGCCGCATCCCGACCATCGCCGCGACGCTGGTCGCAAAAGGTGCCGAGGTGCTCGCCGTCCCGACCGCCTGGGTGACCAGCGGCCGCGACCCGCGCGCGCTCGAAAACCTCCAAGCCGACCTGATTATCGCGGTGCGCGCTCGCGAGAACGGCGTTCCGCTCGTCGCCGCGAACAAAGTGGGCGTCGAGGCGCGCAGCGTGGCGTACTGCGGGAAGAGCCAGATCGTCGCGGCCGACGGGAGCGTCGTCGCCCTCGCCTCGCAAGACGAGGAGACGATCGTCCACGGCAGCATCGCGATCGGCCCGCCGATCGTGAACCTCGCGCCGGAGCCGCCGCACGTGCAGCGGGCGGCCGGGCCGCCGTTGCCGGCGCTGCAGCGCGTCGCGGTTGCGAGCCGCGCCGACCCGGCACTTCACGCGCTCGCCGCGGTCGCCGATGCCGATCTCGTCATCGATCCGCACGCACAGCCGGCCAGCAGTGAGGTTGCGTTCGTCGACGACGAGGCAGTACTCGACCCGCGCGCGCTCGTCGCGCCGCGCCTCGACGGCGTGCGGCTCTTCGTGTGGCGCTCGTCGATCGAAGCGGCGTGGGTCGTCCCGTTCGCGCGGACGCGCGCGGCCGAGCTGCGCGCCTACGTCGTGGTGTTCGACACGCCGCGGCGGCGCGCGTTCGCCGTCGACCCCGACGGCGCCGTCGTCTGCGGAACGTTCGGAGCGTTCGAGCTCACGGCGTTCACTTTCGACCGCTCGCGCACCGAAGCGTGGAGGGTTGCACCGGCGACCGACGTACGAGAGGCCCTCGTGCGAGTCGCCAATCTCTCATCTCACGTTCCGGCGAAACCGGACGTCGCGGCGGCGACGTGAACGAGAACCCGGCGAAGTCGTTCGAAGCGGCACACGAACGCCACCAGCACGGTCACGAAGGACCGCGCTGGGTCCCGATCGCCGCCGCAACCCTCGCGGTGCTCGCGGCGATCTCCGGCTACTTCGGGAACCTCCGCTCGACGCAGGCCCTCATCGCGAAGAACGATGCGATCGTCGCGACGACGCACGCCTCGGACACCTATTCGCAGTATCAGTCCGGGCGAGTGAAGTTCTACCTCGCGCAGACCGCGCTCGACCAAGGCGTGAACGCCGGCGGCGATCGCGCGAAGCTGAAGTCCACCGCCGAGCACGAGGCCGCGAAGGGCCCGCCGCTGCTCAAGAAGGCGACGGCGTTCGAAGACGAGGCCACGCGCCAGAACGAGCGCTCGGGCCGGCTGCTCGACCAGCACGAGACGATCGAGGTCGCCGCAACGCTGTTCGAGGTAGCGATCGTCCTCGTGTCGATCACGGCGCTTGTCGGATCGCGCCTCCTTCCCGTTACCGCCGGAATCGCAGCGGTGCTCGGGATGGGGTTCTTCCTCGTCGGCCTGACGCGGTAGCCCTACCGCGCCGCCGTTTCCCGTTGCTTCGGCGTGAAGACGGAATCGTCGACGTCGACGTTGAGCGCGTAGTTGCTGATCCGCGTGTGGATGTACGCATGGACTGCCGGAAGCCGGATGTCGGCGTCTTGCGCGACGATCAAATCGTGGCCGTCGACGCGCGCGAAGCGCTGCAGCATGTCGATCCGTCCGTCGCGGTACCGCCACACGATACGCTCCGGGAGCGCGGCGGCGTGGTCGACGTAGACCTCGACGTCGCGCAGGCGCCGGTCGGGGACCCGGGGCGTCAGCACCAAATGCCGTTCGTGCGAACCGCTCGCGTCCGCGGCCGACGTGATCGTGAACTTCTTCTCCCAGTCGCTCGGCGTGCCGAGACCGACGTACAAGTTCGACCAAGCGCGCGCGATCGGCGGCAAGTCGGTGAAGACGAGCTCCATCCGGGCCGGGCGCTTGAAATACGCGTTGCCGTGCAGCGTCTTGCGCAAGTACGGAAAGGTTCGCAGCCCGACGTCGAAGGCGACGTCGGCGCGGTACGTTCTCAAGTCGGGATCGGCCCCGGCGAGCGTCGTGAGGATCGCGGCGGCCTCGTCCTGCGCACGCAGCGGCGCGGCCGCGCCGAGCGACGCGAACAGCACCATGAGGACAGCGACGAGCAGACGACGCATCGGTGACTTCTAACACATCATCCCGCAAGTACGGCTCGCATCGCGCGTACAGATCGCTTTACGCTCTCGTCCCGCTGCTCTGGCTCGGCGGTGCAGCCGGCGCCGCCGCGGCGATACTCCCCGCCGTCCTGATGCCGCCTGCGCCGTTCCCACTCGTCACCGGATCGAGCGTGGAGCGCGAAGCGGTCGCCCCCGGAGTCGCGCGCGCGACGTACCGCCTCCTGACCGCCGACGGACCGTTGGTCGTCTCGGTCGTGACGGTCGACCCGAAGGAGCCGACGGTGCGGCTCGGGTCGGTGCTCGCGCACGACACGGTCGTCTCGAAGGACGAGACCACCTCGTCGATGGCGCGGCGCACCGGCGCGGTGGCGGGGATCAACGGCGACTACTTCGACATCAACGCGACCGGCGCGCCGGTCGGGATCGTGATCCGCGCGGGCGCGCTCGAACGTACGCCGAGCGCGCGGCCCGCGCTCACCGTCACCCGCGATCGTGCGATCCGCTTCGAGACCTATCGCTTCGCCGGCACCGCGACCAGCGGCGCGACGACCGTCCCGATCACGGCGCTGAACGAATGGCCCCCCGAGGCGGGCGCCGCGCTGCTGACGGCGGCGTTCGGCGCGATCCCGCAAGGCGGCGCCGGCGTCACGCTGCTCGATCTGCAGCCGCTCGCCGCCCCGGCCGGTGTGAAGCGGTATCGCGTCGCTGCGGTGACGAGCGCTCCGCCCTGGCCGGCGGCGGCCGGGCTGCGCCTCGCCTACGGACCGGCGGCCCAGAACGCGGGGCCGCTGCCGGACGTCGGCGACGTGGTCGTGCTCGCGTACGACACCGATCCGCCGCTGGCCGAGGTGAGCGCAGCGGTCGGCGGCGGGCCGTTATTGCTGCAGGCCGGCACGCCGGTCGACGATCCGAGCTCGCCGAACTACGCCGACCGCTATCGGCGCATCCCCGCGTCGGCGGCAGCGCGGTTCCCCGACGGCACGCTCGCGCTCGTGGTGGTCGACGGGCGGCATCCGGCGACGTCGGTCGGCGTGAACCGCGCTGAGCTGTGCGCGCTGCTGCGCGCCCTCGGCGCCACCGACGCGCTGCTGCTCGACGGCGGCGGTTCGGCGACGCTGGTCGCGCGCGTTCTCGGCGACGCCGAGGCCAGCGTCGTGAACGAACCGTCCGACGGCGTCGAACGCGCGGTCGCCGACGGTCTGTTCGTCTACAGCGACGCGCCGCCGGGTCCGCCCGCGCGCCTGGTCGTGCGGCCGTCGCGAATCGTCGCACTCCCCGGCGCACGCGTCCCGCTGCGCGCGCGCGTCGTCGACGCGAGCGATCACGGTCTCGGCGAGGCGCGTGGTCCGTGGCGCTTGGCACCGACGCCGCTCGTTGCGGCGATCGGCGACGACGACGTGCTGCACGCCGGCGAACGAACCGGCAGCGCGAACGTCGCGATCGCGCGCGGCGCGATCGGCACCGTGCTGCCGATCGACGTCGTCGCGAACGTCGCGCGCATCGTGATCGGGCCCGCCCGACCGAACCCCGATCCTCACGGCGCGGTCGCGCTGACGGCCGAGGCGTTCGACGCACGCGATCGGCCCGTCGCGATCGACGGGCTCGTCCGGTGGAGCGCGAAGGACGCGATCGTCGATCCGCACGGACGGCTTGTCGCGGGCGACCGCGACGCGGTCGTCACGGCGAGCGCCGGCGGCGCCAGCGCGACGGTGACGATCCCGGTCGGACGCCGCGCCGCCGCGCTGAACCTGTTCGACGTTGCGCATCGGGCGGGCTGGAAGTTCGTGACGACGCCGGCGAACGGTCCCGGCGCGCTCGCGTTCGACGGCGAACGGCTGCGCATCGACTACGACTTCACGAGCGGCGAACGCGCGGCGTACGCCGTCAACGAGATCCCGCTCGGCGAGCCGCTCGCGCTCTCGTGCGCGATCGACGGCGATGGGCACGGAGCGGCGCTGCGCGCGACGTTCGTCGACCGCTACGGCGATCGTCAGGTCGCGACGTTCACCCGGAGCGTCGACTTTGCGGCGACGCGTCGCCTCACCGTCGCGATCCCGCACTCGCTCGCGCCGCCGATCGCCGTGCGCAATTTCTACGTCGTCGGCTCGCTCGCGAACCCGCCGGTCGCGGCGGCCGGCACGATCGGCGTCCACGACTGCACCGCGAGCATCGCCGGGAGTCCGGCAAGCGGCGTTCAGGCCCCTTGAGTCTGAACGCCGGAGCGCGCGTCGCCACGCGGACGCAGCGCGCTCCAGCCGAGGCCGGTGAGAAAGAGCACGATCCCGAGCACGAGCGCCCAGGCCGGAGGGGCGGACGCGATCGCGAGCGCCGGATACGTTCCGAGCGTCACCCGCACGCGCAGTCCTCCGACCGAGACGGTTTGTCCCGACGAGGCGAGCGTGATCCCGAGCGGTCGGCCGACGTCGTCCGACGCGGTAAGGACGAGCCCCGGACGTGTCGTGTCGGTGAGGCCGGCGTGTGCGAACTCCTGGAGCTGCTGCGGGGTGAAGTAGAGCGCGCGCAGGACGCGCTGCCGCGCCGGCGTCGCGAAGGTGTCGAACGGCAGGTCGAACCTGCCGACGCGCTGCTGCTGGCGGAAGAGCAATACCGGCGAGAGGAACGACGCGTTCGTCGGCTGCGTGACCGTGAGATGCGCGCCGCGGTCGTCGAACGCCTCGACGAACGCGGCCGGGCGAGGATCGAGATAGAGCAGCGACTCGCCGGCGAAACGCCGGCCGCCGCCTTCGAGCACGATCTCGGGTGCGCCGCGCCGCCGCAGCGTCACGACGCCTGATTCACGTGCGAGCGCCGCGGGATCGGCCGCGCCGAAGAATGCCGCCGCGCCCAGCGCCGGGACCGGCGTGACGGTCCCGGGTGTGCCGATGACGTCGGCGGTGTCGGGCCCGAGCAGCCCGGACGCCAGCCCCGCGATGTCGACGATCGCGGCGCCCGCGATCGCGACCAGCAAACGTCGCCCGAGCGCACCGTCTTCACCGCGCCGCACGCCGTTCGCGTACGCGATCAGTACGACCAGCGCCAGCGCTAGCGCCGCGGCGTACTGCCAGGTGTGGTACAGCGCGCTGACCGGATAGAGATCCTGCGCAACGACCAGCGCGATCGCGAGCAGCGCGACGGCGAGCGTTGCGGCGCGCGCCGTCACATTTCCGCTCCTCGTCTTCGCTGCGGTGCGGACACGCGCAGCGCCGGAGCGACGGCTTCGCGCATCTGCTCGATCGTCATCGCGCCGTCGATTCCGCGCACGACGTGCCCGTCGCGAGCAATGATGACGCTGGTCGGCAAGCCGATCCCTTGGTAGGCCCGCCCGTACTGCTGCTGCTCGTCGACCAGGATCGGAAACGTGACGCCGTGCTCGCGCCCGAATTGCGCCGCAGCCGACGCCGACTCGCCCTGGTCGACGCCGAGCACGATCACCTTCCCGGCGTTCTCGCGCGCGAAGCGCTCCAGCGCGGGCATCTCTTGCTGGCACGGCGGACACCACGTCGCCCACAGGTTCAGCAGCACGACCTGGCCACGATGGCGCGCCAGCGAGTCGGTGCGGCCGTCCGTACGAAGGATCTCGAACGATTGCGCGGGGGCTCCCGCGAGCGCGCCGGGACCGCCGCCGCCGGCGACCTTGCCGGGATCGGGGGCGTTGTAGCAGGCGCTCAGGAACAACACCGACGCGATGACCAGCACCATGCGCACGGGGACCTCTTCGTGGTGAATGCGGCCGTTCCGTCCGCGTGGCGAACGGGTCGCGTGCGCGCCGCCGGCGTCACGCTCGCGACGTACGAGGCGGGGAGCGACGCGGGCGACGCGCCGGCTGTGCTGCTGCTGCACGGCCTCGGACACTGGACCGACGGCGCATGGGGACGACTCGTCCCCCTGCTCGATCCCAGACTGCGCTGCGTCGCAATCGACCTGCCGGGCTTCGGCGCGAGCGAGAAGCCCGACGTGCGCTACGACCCCGTGTTCTTCCGCCGCATTCTCGATGCGGCGGTCGAAGCGATCGGGATCGGGCGCTGCGCGCTGATCGGACACTCCCTCGGCGGGCTCGTCGCCGCCGACTGGGCTGGTGCGCACCCGGACCGCGTCACACACCTCGCGCTGATCGCGCCGGCGGCTTTCTCGCGCACGCCGCGCCACCTGATCTTCGCGCTGCTCGCGAGCGGCCCGGGACGCCTGCTCTTCAACGCCCGCCCGTCGCGGCAATTCGTCGCCGGAACGCTGCGCAACGCCGTCTTCGATCAGGGCTCGATCGACCCGGCGCAGATCGAACTCGCCGTCGAGCTCGCCCGCGATCGCGCGCTGCGCAGAGCGTTCGGAAGCGTCTACGCCGCGGCCGTCACAACGTTTGCGCACCGCAAGGCGCTGCACGCAGACTTCGCGCGCTACACCGGTCCCGTCTTCTGCGCCTGGGGCACACACGACCGCTACATCAACGCGAGCTCACTGCGCGACGTGATCCGCGTCTACCCGCGCGCCACGACGCTCCTGCTCGACCGCAGCGCCCACCTCCCCATGATCGAACAACCGCACGAACTCGCCGCCGCGTTGAACGTTTTCCTCGCCCCGTAAACCTCTCTTGCCGAATCACCAATCTCCCATTCTTTCCTCGTCGACCTCGCCTTCGAAGACGATCGTGCCGGGGGCGAGGATCGCTGAAGCGACCGTGATCCCTTCGTAGCGCAAGTCGCGGCTCATCGCGTCGTCCGCCGAGCGCGCCGTGAGCGCGGCGAGGCGGCCGAGCACGTCGGGCGCGCACAGCACACGTTCCGGCGCGACGTTGTAGAGCCGCCGGAATCCGGCGAACGCGCGTTCCAGCGCCTCTTCGTCGAATCCGGCACCGAGCGAGACGGTCCATCGAACGCGTTCCAGGGCTCCGCCCCTAGCCGCCCGAAGCGCGAGCGCGATGCCCGCCGAGATATTGGACGGACGCGCGCTCGCAGCCGACCTGCGAGAGGAGATCGCCGCGCGCGCGCAGCGACTGCGCGCCGGCGGAACCGTACCGTGCCTGACGGTCGCGATCGTGGGCGAGGACGCCGCGAGCGTCGGATACGTGCGCAGCATCGAGCGCGCCGGCGCGAGCACCGGCGTCGACGTGCGCGTCTCGGCTCTCCCCGCGACGGCCGGCGAGGACACGCTTCGCGCCTTGCTGCGCACGCTCGGCGACGATCCACGGGTTCACGGGATCATCCTCCAACAGCCGCTGCCGCCGCACCTGGCGATTCGGCGACTCGCCGAAGCGATGCCGCCGCACAAGGACGTCGACGGCGCGAACCCGATCAACCTCGGGCGCCTCGCGTTCGCGAGCGGGACGGAGTTCGTCCCCGCGACGCCGATGGCGTGCCTGCTGCTGCTCGGGCGCAGCAAGCGCTGGCCGCTGCGCGGCGCGCGCGCCTGCGTCGTCGGCCGCTCCAATGTCGTCGGACTCCCCGTCGCGCTGCTGTTGACGGCACGCGACGCGACCGTCACGCTCGTGCACCGCGGAACGCGGGATCTCGCGCACCACACGCGCGACGCCGAGGTGCTGGTCGCGGCGGCCGGCGTACCGGGTCTGATCCGCGCCGAACACGTCGCCCCCGGTGCGACCGTGATCGATGTCGGCACGACGTTCATCGACGGCAAGCTCGTCGGCGACGTCGCCTATGACGAGGTCGCCGCCGTCGCGGGAGAGATCACGCCGGTCCCCGGCGGCGTCGGCCCGGTGACCAACATCGCGCTGATGCAGAACGTCGTCCTGGCAGCCGAGCGTCAGGCGACGAGCTAGTTCAGGCTGAAGTGTTTGCCGAAGAAGCGCTCCTGATGCGTCCTGAACTCGCCGCCGGGCGCATCGTCGCGGAGGACCTCGGGCTTTTCTTGTTTTCTTTTCCGTTCGAGCAGCGAGCGCAGCTGCGGCAGCAGTCGCCGCAGGAAACCGAGCTCGGCGGCTAGCCGCGCTTCGGCGGTGCGCAGCTCGAGCAGCCGCTGTTTGAGCGCGTCGGCGACCTGCAGCGCGTCGCCGACGACGTAGCTCGCGTCGACCGGGTCGTGCGGAACCTCGACCTCGCTCTCGTGTCCGCTGAACGCGACCAGCAGGCGCGCGTACTCGCGGAACTCGCGCAGCACGCGGTGCGTCAGCTCAGCGGCGCGCGCATCGGCGTCGTCGTCCGCATCGTCGAGGAACTCGACCTCCGCCATGATGTACGGATCGCGGCTGACGATCCGCTCGATGCGAAAACGCTGTCCGCCGGTCGTGCTGATGTAGTAACGGCCGGCCGGGAGCGGCGTCACCTCGGAGATCTCCGCGGTCGTCCCGACCTCGTAGGGCGTGACATCGGGATCGCCGGCCTCTTGACCGTCACGGATCAGCACGACGCCGAACGCCTCGTTGGAATCGAGGCATTCGGCGATCATCCGGCGGTAGCGTTCCTCGAAGACATGGAGGTTCAGCACCGCGCCCGGAAAGAGCACGGTGTTGAGCGGGAACAGGCGCAGCCTGGTCATCCTGAGGTTGTCATCCTGAGCTTGTCGAAGGGCCTGTCGAAGGACCCGTCTCCGACATCGGCTCAGCCGCCGGCGGCTTCGAGACGCTGCTGCACCACGTTCCAGTCGACGTTGGCGAAGAACGCGTCGATGTATTTCAAGTGTTCCGCGGGCTTGAAGTCGAGCAGGTATGCATGCTCCCACATGTCCATGACGAGCAGCGGGACGAAGCCCGCGACGTTGCCGTCTTCGTGCAGCGTGATCCAGTGGTTGGAGATGCGGTGCGCCTGCGGGTTGTAGTACGCGATGGCCCAGCCGACGCCGCGCATCCCCCCGATCGCGCTGAAGTCCTTCTTCCATGACTCGAAGTCGCCGTGAACGGCGCCGAGCGCCTCGTCGAGCGCCGCCGCGGGCCGGCTGCCTGCAGTCTTGGTCATGTTGCCGAAGTAGTACTCGTGCAAGACCATGCCGTTGTACTCGAAGCCCAGGCGCCGCGTGAGCTCCGCGTAGTGCGGGTTCGCGCCGGACGCCTGGCCGTTCTTGAGCTGCTCGGCGAGCTGTTCGTTGAGCAGGTTCACGTTCTTGACGTAGCCCTCGTACAGGCCGAAGTGGACCTCGAGCGTGTTGTCCGAGATGCCTTGCAACCCCGAGAGATCGAACTTCTTCGGCGTGTATGACTGTTGGGTGATCGTTGCCACGATGGGCCTCCTACGATGACCGGTACGAGGATCGGTACCGGGATTTCGACGACGCGAGCGATGCCCCCGTATTCCCCATCAAGCCGCGTGGTCAACCCCACTGGTCCCCTATCCGGGTCCGGCGCGCGGAAGCCGGCGAAAACCCCACGGTGCCAAGGAGTTCCGTACCAGGACAGCGGACCGTTGCCTCATCGTCCGTCGGCAGAAAGGGAGACTCTTGAAGAATCCTCTGGACTCTATCTACGGCACCGTCATTTCCGGCGCCATCCTGACGATCGTCCTCTACTTCGTCGTCAAGGCGCTGCAGCCGGTGGGAGCCGCCTGACATGATCGATTGGGTGGGAGGTCTCGCGCGCTGGTTCCACTACCTGGCCGGCGTCATGTGGATCGGACTCCTGTACTACTTCAACTTCGTGCAAGTCCAGGCGCTCGCCGAAGCCAACAAGACCCAAGAAGCGGCCGGCATCACGAAGTTCGTCGCGCCGCGCGCGTTGCAGTTCTTTCGCTGGTCCGCTCTCGTGACGTGGCTCATGGGCGCGGCGATTCTGGGAACGTTTCCGAACGGATTCGTCGGCGCGTTCACGCTGCATCCGCCGTATGCGGGGATCGGCGTCGGCGCATGGCTCGGTACGATCATGCTGTTCAACGTGTGGGTGCTGATCTACCCGAACCAAATGAAGATCCTGGGCAAAGTCCCGGCGACGGACGAAGAGAAAGCCAAGGCCCGCCGGATCGCATTCCTGGCCTCGCGGACGAACACGATGCTCTCGATTCCGATGCTCTTCTTCATGGCGTTCGGGTTCTCGCACAAAGCCATCTTCGGGCTCTGATCGGACAGCGGGGACCGAGCGGTAACGGACCGTGCAGGTTCCCGCTCGCGGTGGGCGGCACAAACCAGCATCGTGCGCGACCTGGCCTACCTCAAGCGGCTCCATCCGGAGCCGTCACCGCTGCTCCTCGAACTCGAGCAGCACGGGCTGCGCGACGGGATACCGATCGTCGACCGAGCCGCGGGGCGCTTCCTTTCGCTGTTGGTCCACAGCATGCAGGCGAACCGCGTCCTAGAGCTGGGGACCGCGTACGGGTACTCGACCCTCTGGATGGCGCTCGCGCTCCCTCCGGCGGGCCGCATATGGACGATCGACCCCGACATGGAACGCACCGAGATCGCCGCGTCGTACTTCCGCCGAGCCGGCGTCGAGGAGCGGATCGAGATCATCAACCAGCCGGCGCTCGAGGTGCTCGGATCGTTCCCGCAGCGCAACCTCGACATCGTCTTCATCGACGCGGTCAAGACGGAGTACGAGGACTATCTTGCCGTCGTCGTGCCGATGCTCAAGCGCTCGGGGATCGTCGTCATCGACAACCTGCTGTGGTCGGGCCGGGCGGCGGCCGTTCCGAAGCCGTCCGACGACGCGAAAACGTTGGCGATCCGCGCGTTCAACAAGGCGTTCCTGAACCACCCCGAGCTCGACGCCACGATCGTCCCGATCGGTGACGGGATCGGTATCGGTGCCCGCGTCGACTGACGAGTTCCGCGCGGCGATGCGGCGCTTCGCGACCGGCGTCGCGATCGTGACGACGTCGCTCGAGGGACGGATCCACGGCTTCACCGTCAACGCGTTCGCGAGCGTCTCGGCCGCACCGCCGACCGTGCTGATCTGCGTCAACCGCATCGCGACCGCGCATCCGCTGATCGCCGCCTCGCAGCGCTTCTGCGTAAACGTTCTGGCGCTCGATCAGCGCCGGCTCGCCGAGCGCTTCGCCGGCGGCGAACCACGCTCGCGCTTCGAAGGCGTCGCGTATCGGATCGGCCCGAGCGGGTCGCCGATCCTGGAGGGGACGGTCGCCCACGTCGACTGCCGTGTGACCGAGGAGCTGACCGCGTCGACACACACGATCTTTCTGGGCGAGGTTCTCGATGCCGGTTCGCGCGACGCGCCGCCGCTCGGCTATTTCAACCGCGAATACCGCGCCCTTCGACAAGCTCAGGATGACGAGTGGTGATGGTCGACCCCCGACCTCACGGTGACAACGGATGATCCTCGAGACCTTCCCGGTCGGCGCGCTGGGGTGCAACTGCACGATCGTGGGCGACCCGGAGAGCGGCGAAGCGATCGTCATCGACGGTGGTGACGAGGTGCCGGAGATCGCACGGCGTCTCGACGCGCACGGGCTGCGCGCTCGCTACCTCGTGCACACGCACGCGCACATCGATCACATCGGCGCGCTGGGACCGCTGCGCGAGCGCGTCGGTGGCGAGGGCTTGCTGCATCACGCCGATCTGCCGCTGTACGCGACGCTGGCGCAGCAGGCCATATGGATCGGCATGCTGACCGCGCCGGAGGTCGTGCCGCTCGACGGGAACCTGAGCGACGGTGACGTGCTGACCGCGGGATCGATCGCGCTGGGCTGCCTCCACACGCCGGGACACACGCCCGGCTCGACCTCGTTTGCGCTCGACACGGGCGGCGCGACGATCCTGTTCACCGGCGATACGCTGTTTCGAGGCGCCGTCGGACGATGGGATCTGGGCGGCACCTCGCTCGCCGACATCGTCGCCTCGATCCGCCGCAAGCTGCTGGTATACGACGACGGGTGCCTGGTCGTCCCGGGCCACGGACCGGCCACGACGATCGGCGAAGAGCGCCGGGAGAATCCGTTTTTGAGCTAGTTCAGCGCAGGGGAAGCGCGGCGAACGCCCGTACGCCGCAACGATGCTCTACAGGACCCCGCACGCCGCCTCCGCCGCCGCCGTGCTTCTGCTCGGTTCGCTCGGCCTGGCCAGTTGCGGCAGTTATTCGTCGAACGCGACCGTCACCCACACGGCGGCGCTGAACACGTCCGGTGGGCGCGACACGGCCCGCAGCGGCGTTCAGGCGGCGATTCTCGTCGCCGACACGACGAACGGCATCGCGCTCCCCGGCGGACCGACGCCTGCGTCGATCGCACGCCGCGTATTCGGGATGATCCATCGCGGCCGCGCTGCGCTCGCGACCGGCACCTCGACCGGCGCCTGCAGCAACGGCGTGAAGTCGAGTGCGGTGACGAACTCCGACGGTTCGCGGACGACCACGACGGACTACTACTACGAGGCGACGTGCGCAACGCTCGAAGTCGAAGAGACGATCAGCCTGGTCACGCCGGCGACGCCGGGGAACACCGACGGGTCCGGAACGATCACGAGCTACGACCACAGCGGTGGCGTGCGCGTCGTCGAGAAGCTGATTCTCAATACGGGAACGTCCCAAGGTGAAGAGACGCTCACGATGACCGGTACGGCGGCGTCCACGGCGACCGGAACGACGACGAGCGCGCTCGGCGCGACCTGCACCGGCACGCCGCCGTCGGCGACGGTGACGTGCAGCGTCGCGCACTGGGGAACCAGCACGGGCAGCGCCTCCACGGGTACGGTGACGGGCGAGGCGATCGGGACGGGAGCGACGGCCGGCACGTCGGGCGGAAATGCGAACGCGACGCTCGCGATCTCGTTCTACGCCGGGACGGCGCTCGGGGTCGCACAGGCCACCGGATCGACGACCTGGACGGTGACCGGGGCCACCGCGTTCAACTCGGGGACGGGATCGTTCGGCTATACGACGACCGGTCCGTCGGGCTCCGGCACGCTGACCCTCAAGGACGTGCTCTACACGTACACCGAGACCGCGACCCTCTCGGCGACCGGCCTTTCGCTGACGATCGTCGAGAACCCGAACGGCATCGTCACGGTCGACACACCGATCGCCACTGCGACCATCGACGTGGCGGGCACCGGCGTGCTGAGCTACGCCGACGGCACGACCGAATCGATCGCGGCCGGCTTGATCGGCTACTAACATCGTCGCGCCGCGGGACCTTGGTCCTACCTGCGTCGCGACGTTCGCTCCAGGGGGCTACCCCGCTTCGTTGGGTAGCCCTTCACCTGTCCGAACGTGGATCAGGAGGAACCCGCTCGATGTCTAGTCATCGGTCTCTCTCGGCCTTGGCAGCTCTCGTGCTCGCCGTTTCGCTTAGCGCTTGCGGCGGCGGGGGCGGTTCGAGCTTTAGCCCCCCACCTCCGCCGCCCGGCTCGCCGACGGTAACGATCTCGCCCGCCTCGCTGGTGTTCGGCGGAGCCGGCTCGGGAGCACAGACCTTCACGGTGAGCAGCTCGCTCGGAAACGTTCCCGTTCCGACGATCGATCTGCTCGGATGCGCGCCCGTTGCCAGCCTCGCGACCACCTCGACGACCTTGCCGGCGACCTATACGGTGACCCCGCAGGGGAACGGCAGCTGTACGGTCGTGATGACGATCGCCCACCAATCCTCCTCGCTCGGGATCACCGTCGGCGGCGCATCGAGCCCGACCCTGGGTCCGATCTCGCCGGTCTCGGTCTTCGTCGGCGGGACCGCCGGATCGGTGACCGTCAGCGCCTCGAGCGGAACGCTGACCGCCGACGCGACCTCCTGCTCCGGGATCGCCGCGGTCGGCGGCTCGGGCGGTGCGTCGCCGCAGACCTTCACGATCGCCGGCGTTGCGCCGGGGACGTGTACGCTCGTGATCGCCGACGGTGCCAGTTCGACGAATGCGGCGATCACCGTCAGTGCGAACCCCGGCGGTCCGAACGCGCTGACGATCACGCCGTCGACGCTGACCTTTGCCTCGCCCAGCGCGAGCGCCCAGCACACGACGCTGAACTTCACCGGCAACGTCGGTGCGGTCAGCTTCAACGAGACCGACTGCGACGGCACCAACGGCCGGCCCAGGATCGCGTTCTTCACGCTGACCAACGTGCCGCCGGGACAGCCGGCCACGCTGCCTCAAGACATCACCGTCACGCCCTTCGGGACGGCGGGGACCTCGGGGCTGTCGTGCTCGATCGTCTTCACGTCATCGGTCGGCGCGACCCAAGCCGTGCTCACCGTGTTCATCCAGTAAACAATGTCAGGCTGACCCTTCGACAGGCTCAGGGGAAGCCTAGAG
Source organism: Vulcanimicrobiota bacterium (assembly GCA_003168375.1). GTDB lineage: Bacteria > Vulcanimicrobiota > Vulcanimicrobiia > Vulcanimicrobiales > Vulcanimicrobiaceae > Vulcanimicrobium > Vulcanimicrobium winogradskyi. The sequence continues at coordinate 20,783 of PMSI01000007.1, read as the reverse complement.
GATCTTCCCGTCGTCGTCCGCTCCGAGGAGGAGCGGACGGAGCAGCGGGATCGCGGGATCGCCGTACTGCAAGAGATCGTGATGGAAGCGCGCCAGGGTGTACGCGCTGCCCATCTTTTTCTTGTAGTCGGCGCGCAGTTTGAGGATCGCGAGCTTGCCGAAGGTGTAGTAGCCGTAGGTCGCGTCCTGCGTGCCGCGGCGGGCCTCTGCGCGCGCGCTGGCCGGGTCGAGGAACGCCTGCGTCTGGAAGAGCCGCTGCGCCTGCGCGACCGTCATCCCTTGCGTGTGCATCTTCACCCCGGCGACGTAGCGCGCGTTGCGCCAGATCGCTTCGCGCAACTGCATCAGCCGGACGCGAGGATCTCCGTCACCCCAGCCCTGATCCACCATCATCTGCTCGTCGTAGTGCGCCCAGCCTTCGACGAACGAGTTCGCCGTGAGCAGCTTCTCGGTGAGCGTGAGCGGCAAGTGCTTGTCGATCGTGAAGTTGACGAAGTGTCCCGGATAGACTTCGTGTGCTGAAATGATCGGGCGCTCGAAGTCGTTGAACGCCTCCAGATATTGCTCCTGGATCCTCGGGGGATCCCGTGGATCGACCGGCGTGACGTTGTAGTACGCGTGCGTCGCAACGCGCTCGAGCGGACCCGGCGCGTCCATCGAGGCCTCGGTGGTCGCGCGCAAGAACTCCGGCGTCACGGTCACCGAGATGTCGGCGTCGGGCGGAAGGTCGATGATGTGGTGCGCGACGACGAACGCGCGCAGCTTCACGAGATCGCCTTGCGCCGCGGCCAGCAGGCGCGCGGAGGTCGGATGGATCTTGTAGAGCCGCGCCAGCACCTGCTCCGTCGTCGCGTTCGGGTCGATCCGCTTCGCGGTCGCGACCATCTCGGCGTGCGTCTGCGCCAGCGCCCTCTCGCCGATCGCGAGATACCGGTCGAGCGGCATCTCGATCCCCTCTTCGTACTTCAGCCGCGCGCTGTAGTTGTCCGCACCGATCGCGTACGTCCCCGAGGGATGGGCCTTCCAGCGCCGCGTGAGGTAGCCGGCGAAGTCCTTCGTGGCGGCGACCGCGGTCGCGGTCGAGCGGCGGAAGCGCGCGCGTAGGGCGGCGTCACCGACGCCGGCGAACGCCTGCGGCACCGTCTTCGCGAACAGTTGCACGCTCCCGGCGGCGTCGTCGATCGCGATCGCAGCGGTGTCCCCGTCGACGGCGGTCAGGTTCTCGCGAGCCTGCGCGAACAGCAGCGGGATCTGCTCCTCGCGCGCGATCGCGTCGCGCAGCCGCACGTCGGGCGCGGCGAACTTGCGCGATATCAGCAGAAAGACCGCGCCGCTCGCAGTCTGCACGTACCCGTCGGGCTGATGCTTCCACAGCTGCATCGCCTCGTTCAGCAGCAGGTCATCCCGCAGCGAGTTCTCCAGCATCCGGTGGTCGAGCGCTCCGCGCGGCGACATCGCGGCGGGATCGATCGCACCGATCCGATCGAGATAGCGGTGGTCGCGCGCCAGTTGCTCGGCATAGTCACCCGCCGAGTAGGAGCCGAGCAGCCGATCGTAGCGATGGATCCCGGCCGCGGTCGCGGAGACCGGATTCGCGCGGAACGTCTCGTCGAAATACGCCTTCGCAACGGCGGAGTAGCGATCGTCGGCCGCTTGCGCGGCCGGGCGCCCGCTCGGCTGTGCGGTCGGAACGGGAGCGGCACCGAGCAGCGCCGCGAGTACGACGAGGGCGCAGAATCGAACATTGGGAAGCATCCCGGGCGCCTTCCGCGAGACGTTTCTCGGTCCTCGCCGTTTTCGGATCAGAGTTCTTTCATGATCGTGGCGTACGGTGGTCGCCGTACGCCGTCTTGCCTGGGAGGCAGCCTTGTTGCGTCCGCTCCTCGCCGCCGCGCTCGTCGCAGGGCTCGCCGTCCCGGCACTTGCCGCCGATTATGCGGTCGACTCGAACCACACGCAGGCGACGTTCACCGTAACGCACCTTGCGATCTCCCGCGTAACCGGCAAGGTACCGGTTGCGGCCGGCAGCGTCACGCTCGGGTCAACCGACATCCCGACGGCGATCAGCGTGACGCTCAGCGCGAAGGATATCGACACGCAGAGCGCCGATCGCGACAAGGACCTGCGCTTGGCCGATTGGTTCGACGTCGAAAAATTTCCGACGATGACGTTCGTCTCCAAGACGATCACCGGCAGCCCGCAGGCCTTCAGCATCACCGGCGACCTGACGATGCACGGCGTAACAAAGCCGGTGACGCTCACCGCGAAAGAGCTCGGCAAGATGACGGACGCGCGCAACCGCACGCATGTCGGCTACAGCGCTTCGGCCACCCTCGACCGTCGTGACTGGGGCCTCAACTGGGGCAAGACGTCGCCGGCCGGAGCGCTGATCGCCGGCTACGAAATCACCATCGACCTCAACGTCGAGATCGTCTCGAAGTAAGCGGCGCGCCTACCTATCGAGGTGTGGGCGTTCAGGTCGGGATCGCGCAGTCGCGGCTGATCCAGTAGTGTGCGTTCGGAGCGTATCCGGGCTCCACGACGATGATGTCGGTCTCGTAGAACTGAAAGCTCTGAAGCGTCGTGCGCGGCCCGCTCACCAGGCCGAATCGCTGGCCCTGCGTCGCGTCCGGCGTGCGCGCGCGGACCGGACGGTCGGTGCCGGTCAGAAAGACGTAGAGCGGCGTCTGCCGGCAAACGACGCTGAGCGTCGCGGCCGGCGCCGGACTCGGCACCGGTGCGGCGGCGAGCAGCGCGGCCGCGGCCAGCGGCGCAAGAAACGTACGCTTCTCGATCACCATGATCGCCCTCAGTGCAGTTTGATGGTGAGGACGCCGGCGTCCTCGAGGACCTTCGGACCGGCCTTGGCGTCCTCTTCGGTGGTCCCGTTCCCTGGGCGGCTCGCGGCCGCCGCCGCGGCGGCGACGGTCGCGCGCGCTTCCTCGAGCATCCCGTCCGTGATCTGTCCGGCGGCGCGCTTGGCGCGATAGTCTTCGACCGCGGCCTGCAGCGCGAACCGCGACCGCTCGGGATAGTCTTTCTTCTTCTCCGGATAGCCGTCGAGCGCGGCCTCGATATCGGCGTCGGTGATCGCCAGCGCCTCGTCGATCGTCTTGCCCCTGGTCAGCTCGACCAGCAGCGAGCACGTCGCCGTACCGAAACCGCAGCCGGTCGTGAAATATGAGACGTCCTCGATCACGTCGCCCGGTCCGACCTTGAGGAAGAACGTGTAGAGGTCGCCGCACGAGTCGCTGAAGTACTCGCCGCTGGCGGTCGGATTCTCCATCGTGCGGAACCCGGTGCGGTGCTCGACGAGCGCTTGGAACTTTGCGAAATTCATGCTGTTGCGGCGGTCTCTCTCGTTGGCGCGGGGTCTATATCTATCTCGAATCGGCATTCGGTCCCGCCGGTTGCGAGGCTCTCCACTTGGTGAGCCCGGCCGGGCGCGACGCTCTCGAGGATCGTGTGGATCGCGCTGCACGCCTCGGGGTTTTCGGCGACGACCGACGCGTAGGGGCAGGCGTGCTCGTGCAGCAGCATCGTGCCGCGCTCGGTCTTCTGCAGCTCGGCGTTGACACCGGACGCTCGCAGCGCCGCGACGACCTTGGCTAGGTGCTCTTCGGCAGGGTGCGCCTCGGTCACCGCGCCGAGCCGGTCGGCGGAGCGCTTGCCGATCCGTTCGAAGACCGCTTTGACGGCGTCGTCGCCGCCGGCGCTGCGGATCTCGCGCAGCACGGCGTTGAGCATCTTGTCGTAGCGCTGCGGAAAGTAGCGGTCGGCGGCCGGGGTGAGCGAGTACTCGACCGTCGGTTTGGTCTTGCCGCGCCGCACGCTGCGTCCGGCGATCAGCCCGTCGCGTTCGAGGATGACCAGCTGCTGGCGGATCGCGTTCGGCGAGAGACCGAACTGGCCGGCGAGGTCGAATGCCGACGCGGAACGCCGCTCGCGGAGGGCGCCGACAATCTTTCCTCGTGTCGAGTCGAAGAAACGGTCGTGCATTTCCAGCCTCACCGTACCACGGACGCCATAGATAGTCCAGACTTTCCTTGACTTTCTCGGCCCTCGGCTTTACGATACCGTGGCATGTCTATCACGCGCGGGCTCGTCGCGCGCGACCTCAGGGTCGCCGTCGAGAACAAGGAAATCCTCAAGGGAATCGACCTCACCGTCGAGCCCGGGCGCGTTCACGCGCTCATGGGTCCGAACGGGAGCGGCAAATCGACGCTGGCGTTCACCCTGGCCGGCCATCCCGGCTACCAGGTTCTGAGCGGGTCGGCGACCCTCGACGGCGAGGATCTGCTGGGGCTCCCGCCCGACAAGCGTGCGAAAGCCGGTCTGTTCCTCTCGTTCCAGTATCCGGCCGCGATCCCGGGCGTCTCCGTCGCCAACTTTCTGCGCACCGCGCGGATGGCGGTGCGCCCGGAGGACTTGAACCCCGCCAAGTTCCGCAAGCTCGTCTTCGACAAACTCGACACGCTCGACATGGATCCCGCGTTTCTGGGCCGTTACGTCAACGACGGCTTCTCGGGTGGTGAAAAAAAGCGCCTCGAGATGCTCCAGATGGCGATCCTGGCACCCAAGTACGCCGTCCTCGACGAGACCGACTCGGGGCTCGACGTCGATGCGCTGCAGTCCGTCGGCCGAAGCGTCAACGCGCTGCGTGAGAGCGACGAGGGGAAGGACATCGGCTTCCTCCTCATCACGCACTATCCGCGCATCCTCAAGTACGTCCCGGCGGACGTCGTGCACATCCTCATCGACGGGCGGATCGTGAAGACCGGCGGCCCGGAGCTCGCAAACGAAATCGAACGCGACGGCTACGACGGCGTGCGCGCTTCGACGAGCTCAGCACAGGCTGAGGCCGCGGCGGCCCGTGCCTAGCGGCGTCTCCGAGACGCTCCCCGCGCTCGACTTCACGCCGACTGCGGCGACGCTCGACCGGGTCCTCACGTTTCTCGACGACCAGGACGACGGCACCGCGAGCGACGCCGCGCTGCGACGCGAAGCGCTCGCGCGCTACGAAGCGCTGCCTGCGCCGGGCGCGCGTCCGAACCGCGGCTGGAAGTACGATTACGCGGCGCTCAAGTTCGACGAGCTGCGCTGGACGTCGGGTCGCATCGAAATGGCGGCGATCCCTTCACGCCCCGCACCGAAGCCCCGGCCCGAGGAGGCCGGCGATCTCGATCGCCCGGCCCTCGCGACCGAGAACGCCGGCGGGTTGTTCTTCGTCGGCGCGACCCGTATCGACGCGCCGAGCAACGTCGATTCGCGAATCACCGTACTGCCGCTCACCGAGAGCGGCAAGCACGACCTCGCGGCGAGCCTCGCGGGCACGCTGCACGAGATCGTCGACTGGCGCGCCGACAAGTTCGCGGCGCTGGCGACCGCGTTCGAGAACTGCGGCGCCTACGTCCGCGTCCCGGACGGCGTCCAGCTCGAGACGCCGATCCAGATCGTCTTCGCGAGCGCGCCCGACGACGAGGCGGTCTTCCCGCACGTCGTCGTGATCCTCGGCAAGGGCGCCCGCGCCACGGTGCTCGAGCGGCACGTCGGCGACGGTGACCCGTTCACGTGCGGGATCGTCGAGGTGCACGCCGGCGAGGGCGCCGAGCTCGATTACGCCGTCGTGCAGCAGACCGGCGACGCGGCGCGCGTCTTCTTCTCGCGCGGAGCGCGCTGCGAGCGCGACGCGCAGGTTCGCTGGTATCTCGCCGAGCTGGGCGGCGCACTGGCTCGCACCGTGTTAAGCGCGAAACTCGCCGCGCCGGGCGCGCGGGCCGAAGCATCGGCGCTCTTCTTCAACACCGGGATGCAGCACGTCGACCTGACCTCGGGCGTCGATCACACCGTCGGGCCCACGACCTCCGACACCGTGGTGCGCAGCGCTGCGACCGATCGCGGCCAGGGCCGCTACGTCGGCAACATCGTGATCCGCCCGAAGGCGCACGGCAGCGACGCCTCGCTGCGCGACGACGCTTTGCTGCTGTCGAAGCACGCGCACATCGATTCGATCCCGGCGCTCGAGATCGCGGCGAACGACGTCAAGGCGTTCCACGGCGCGACCGTCGGCTCGCTCGACGAGGATGCGCTGTTCTACGCCGGCAGCCGCGGGATCGCGCGCGGCGAGGCGCTGCGCTTGATCACGCTCGGCTTCTTCGAACCGGTCATCGCCCGTTTCCCGGGCGCGGCCCTGCGCGACGAGATCCGTACCGCGCTCGACGGGAAGATCGACGAAGCGACGGAGATCGACCTGTGATCGCAGCGGCCGATCCCAAACAGGCGCGCATCGTCGCCGACTTCCCGATTCTGGCCAAGCCGACGTCACGCGGAAAACGTCTCGTCTACCTCGATTCGGCGGCCTCGTCGCAGAAGCCGCGCGTCGTGATCGACGCGCTGGTCCACTACTACGAGAACGACAACGCGAACATCCACCGCGGCGTCTACGAATTGGCGGCGCGCGCGACCGAGCAGTTCGAGGCCGCACGCGCGAAGGTTGCGCGCTTCGTCAACGCGGCGCATACCGAAGAGATCGTCTGGACGCGGAACACGACCGAGGCGATCAACCTCGTCTCGTTCTCGTGGGGCCTTGCGAATCTAGGGCCAGGCGATGCGATCCTGACGACGCAGCTCGAGCACCACTCGAATCTGGTGCCCTGGCAGTTGCTCGCCGCGAAGACCGGCGCCGTGCTTCGCTTCATCCCGGCCGACGCGAACGGCGTGCTCGTGCTCGACGAGCTGGACGATCTGCTCGACGGCGTGAAGCTGGTCGCGATGACGCACGTCTCCAACACGATCGGCTCGATTGCGCCGCTCGCCACGATCGTCCCGCGCGCGCACGCCGCCGGCGCCGTCGTGCTGGTCGACGCCGCGCAGTCGGTCCCGCACATGCCGGTCGACGTGCAGGCGCTCGACGTCGACTTCCTCGCCGCCAGCGGGCACAAGATGTGCGGTCCGACCGGGATCGGCTTTCTGTACGGCAAGCGCGCCCTGCTCGACGCGATGCCGCCGTTCTTGACCGGCGGCGACATGATCAAGCGGGTCTCGTACGAGACGACGTCGTTCAACGAACTGCCGTGGAAGTTCGAAGCCGGCACCTCGAACATCGCCGACGCGATCGCGCTCGGCACCGCCGTCGACTACCTGAGCGCCGTGGGAATGGACTGGATCCGCGCCCACGAGCTCGTCCTCACGTCGTACGCGCTCGAGCGGCTGCGGACGCTCGAAGCGCGCGGTCTGGCGGTCTACGGTCCGCCGCGCGCCGAAGACCGTGCCGGCGTGATCTCGTTCAACCTCGGCGACATCCACGCGCACGATCTCGCGTCGATCCTCGACGTCGAAGGTGTCTGCGTGCGCGCCGGCCACCACTGCACGATGCCGCTCATGGAAAAGATGGGCTGGCCCGCCACCGCCCGCGCCTCGTTCTACCTCTACAACACCGAAGAAGACGTCGACGCCTTGGTCGCCGGACTCGAAAAGGCCGCCGACGTGTTTCGGCTAGCGTAGACCATGGACGATTTCTATAAAGAGTACATTCTCGACCACTATCGCAATCCACGGAACTTCGGACACTTGGACCGCGTCGATGTCACGGCCGAGGATCTGAACCCGCTGTGCGGCGACACGATTCGAATCGAGCTCGCGCTGGACGGGGACGGGCGTGTCGAGGACGTGAAGTTCAGCGGCAAGGGATGCGCCATCTCGCAGGCGTCAGCCTCGATGCTGACCGAATCGATCAAGGGTATGAAGCTCGAGGACGTCGCGCGGCTCTCGCAGGAGTCGGTCCTGGAGAACGTCGGGATCGGGATCAGCCCGACGCGGATGAAGTGCGCGATGCTCGGACTCAAGGTCCTCAAGAGCGCGGCGCTCGGCGAGATCGCGTCCTGGCCGGACGCCGCGTCATAGCGTCCGCGGCGTGATCGCCGTCGTCGCTCTCCGCTTCGCGGCCGCGATCGTGTTCGATGCGCTGGCGTTCACCGTCTGGGACGTCGGGACGCGCCCGCCGACGCAACTCGCGCGCGACCTCGCGCGCGGCGTGCGGAGCCCCACGCTGCTCGTACGCGGTCTCATCCGGTTCGCGCTCGGCGTCGCGCTGCTGTTCCTCGCCGCCACGATCGCGCGACCCGCGATGCCGACGCTGCGCACGTTCATGCTGATCGAGACCGGGATGCTGATCGCCGCGCTACTGGTCGAGAATCTGGTCGGGCCCGATTTGCGGCGACGTCTGCGGCCGCCGGCCTAAGCCTGGCGCCGTCCCTCGATGCACACGTTCTGGATGTCGTAGGCGCGCTCCAGAACCGTGGCGTCGCCCTGCGGCGTCCCGAAGGTGAGCCACACGAGACGATATTGGCCGACCCGATCTTGCTCCGAGCCTTGGATCTGGTTGGTGATCACAGCGCGCCTCAGGTCGAGGTCGCCCGAGAGGCCCAGCGCCTTCGCCGTATCGGGCGCGCGCAGCGGCTGGCTCTCCCAATAGGCGATCACGCCGCCCCCGTTCTTGATCGCCGTCCGCAGAGCTGCATCGCCGGGATAGCGGCCCTCGCGCACCGTGTCGTCGGTCGAGGCGACGATCGAATCGATCGCCGTCTGCTTCACCGACTTGCTCTCGCAGTTCGCCTCGGTGCGAATCGGAAGGTGCAGCCGCGGCACCGAGGGCGCGCAAGCCGAGACGGCGAGCAGCGCGAGCGGAAAGAAACGCGAGGGGTTCACGGGCGCCAGCTTCCGGAGCGCGGAGGGCGCACCCTGGCCGCGCAACCGGCCGGCGTGGTAGGCTGCTCTGGAGTATGCCGCAGCCGTACTGGACCTTTTTCGCGATCGCGGTCGCGCTGATCGCGGTCCTCGAGTGGGAGGAAGTCAGCGGCGGTCACGTCCCTCGCTCGCTGCTCGGACACATCGGCTTCGCTTTGACGCCGGTGGTGTACGTGGCGCTCGCGGCCTGGATCTTCGTCGCGTGGCCGCTGGTCTACGCCGAAAAGATCCGCAGCGCGGCCGCGGCGATCTGTTCGAATCACCGCGGCCTCGACGAATCGGGCGTGAGGATCGTGTACGCCGGTCACCGCTACCGATCGGGCCGGCTGCATGGCGGCCCGCCGCACGATCAGATCACGGTCCGGTGCAATGACGGATACGGCGGGTTCGGTGAATACACGCCGGACGGCCTGAACATCTCGTCCGCACTCGCACCGGACCCGCGCGATCAGGCCAGCTTGCCGGACGTCTTCTCCAACAGCGCCCAGGCCGGCGCGCCGAACTTGTCGCGCCACTTCGTGTAGAACCCGGCGCTGGTGAGCTTCGCGCGGAAGCCGCTCGTGTCGGCCTTGTTGATCGTGAGGCCGCGCCGCGCCAGCTTCTCCGAGAGGGAGTCGTTCCGGAGCTGCGTATCGCGCCGCTGCAGCAGCGCGTACTTGGCGAGGTTGCGCTCGACGACGGCCTGCACGTCGTGCGGGAGCGCGTTCCACGCGTCCTGATTGCCGAGGAAGTGAAACGCCGACCACATGTGGTTGGTGACGCTGAGGTACTTCTGCACTTCGTAGAGGCGCGCGACGTCGATGATCGCGTACGGGTTCTCCTGGCCGTCGAAGACGCGCGTCTGAAGCGCCGTGTAGACCTCGCTGAAGTTCAGCGGTGCCGGCGCGGCGCCGAGCGACTTGAACAGGTCGACCCACAGCTCGCCGGGCGGCGTGCGGATCTTGAACCCGGCCAGGTCGGCCGCGCTGCGAATCGGCTTGTTCGACGAGGTGATCTGCCGCATCCCGTTCTCCCACATTTTGGGATGGACGTAGAGGTTGGCGCCGCGGATCGCAGTACGCACCTCGTCGCCGAGCGCGCCGTCCATCGCGCGAAACGCTTCCTGCGAGTCCTTGAACGCGAAGCCGACGCCTTGGATCGCCGCGAGCGGGACGACCGACTGCAAGATGCCGCCGTCGAGCGTGAAGAACTGCAGCGCGCCGGACCGCAGTTGCTGCAGCGCCTGCGTGTCGCCGCCGAGCTGGTTGTTGGGGAAGATCTGGACCTCGAGCCGCCCGCCGGTCTCCTTGGTCACGGCGGTCCAACACTCGCGCATCCGCACGTTGAGCGGATGGTCGAGGGAGACGTTGCTGGCGTACTTGTACGTCCACTGCGCTGCGCGCGCCGGGGCGTCGATCACGGCGATCGACGCGAGCGCCGCGGTGCCGGCGGCGACGAAACGTCCGCGTGAGATTCGGTCGGTCATTGGTCCTGGGTTCCTTTCCGAGATCCTGAGTCAGTCGAGCATGAGGCCGCCGTCGACCGTCATCGTCTCCCCGTCGACGAACGACGATCGCGGTGAAAGAAGCCATACGATCGCCTCGGCGATTTCGCGCGGCTCGCCGGAACGCCCGAGCAGCGTCATCGCTTCGACGCGCTCGCGCTGCCCGGGATTCTTGAACGGTTCGTCGAGCATCGGCGTCAGCGTCGGCCCGGGCGCGACGCAGTTGACGGCGATCCCCTGCGGCGCGAGCGCACGTGCCGCGCTGCGGCTGAGCGCGAGCACTCCGCCCTTGCTGGCCGCGTACGCCGCCGTCCCCGACAGGCCGCCGCCGCGTTTTCCCGCGACGCTCGCGACGGTGCAGATGCGTCCGCCGGATCGCATTCGCTTCGCCGCCTCGCGGATGCACAAGAACGTTCCGACGACGTTGATCTCATTGACCCTCCGGAACGTCTCGACGGTGAGGTCCATGAACGGCGTCGTATCGGCGATCCCGGCGGGCGTCGCCAGCGCGTCGAGCGTGCCGCCGAACACTGCCAGTGCCGCCTCGAACATCGCGACGACCGACGCCTCATCCGCGACGTCGACTTCGAACGCGTGCCCGTCGATTTGGTGCGCAACCTCGTCCGCACCCGCTTTGTCGCGATCGGCGACCGCAACACGATAGCCGTCGCGCGCGAGCAACTCGCACACCGCACGTCCGATGCCGCTGGCACCGCCCGTCACGATCGCCGTAGGCGGATGTTCCCCAAACCACTCCATAGCGTTATGTCACCCCTGACTCGAGGTCAGAGCTGAGCCTGCCGAAGGGTCGGCAGCGACGATACCGGGGATCAGCCACCGGGCATCCTCTGATACAAGTCTCCGTATTCGGCCTCCAACCAGTGCTGCTGCCGCGGCGAACATTCCGCGCGATCCCAAGATCGTATCGAGAACGGTCCATTTCGGCTCGTCTCTCCATGACCATATATCCAGATCCGATACATCGCCTCGGGAGCGTTCCGAAATTGGATCTGCAGCCAGTAGCCACCGAACATGCCGGGGTCATCAGCGAGCAGCACGAACCGATTTGTGATGACCGTCGATGAAACATCCGTCATCGTTCGCTTCGATTCAGCATCGGTCGTGCCGTCAATAACGCTATTCAGGGCTGCCCTCAGCCCGACGACCTCCGAGGCACGGTAGCTCCGGATCAGCCCGGCGAGTGCGGCGTCGGAGTACTTGACCTGCCTCGGATGAGCGAAATCCGCGCCTTTCGGAGTGCAGGAGAAACCGCCGCCTGGCGTTGGCGATGGTTGCGGACTCGGCGGCACTGTTTGCGCGCTCGCGCTTGCGACGCTCAGAAGGGCCATCATGATGAGCGCCACTGCAGCGCGCTTCATAGCAGCAGTCCTGGGTCGGTGCATGCGCGGGCGAAGGCGGCGAGGAATCGCGCGGCCGGGGCGCCGTCGATAAAACGGTGGTCGAAGGCGAGGACGCAGGTGAGCATCCATGCCGCCTGCAGCGCGCCCTCGACGACCGCGGGACGCTGTGTCGCTGCGCCGATTCCGAGAATCGCGGTCTGCGGCGGGTCGGGGAGCGGCGCGACGCGTTCGACGCCTTGCGGTCCGACGTTCGAGATCGAGAACGACGCGCCGCCGACGTCGTGCGCGCCGAGCGCGCCGTCTCGGGCGAGCGCCGCGAGCCGCACGATCTCGCGCTGAATCTCGGCGAGCGAGAGCGCGTCGGCTCCGCGCACGACCGGCACGACCAGGCCGTGCGGCGTGTCGGCGGCGATCCCGATGTCGATGCGCTCGAACGGCGCGCCGGTCGACGCATCGGTCCGGATCTCGGCGTGCTCGCGCAACAGCCGCGCGGCGGCGTACACCGCGAACGCGGACCACCCGAAATCGCCGCGCCGCGCGATCAGCGCGTGAACGGCATCGACGCGGGCGACGGTCTCGACCTGCGGCACGGGGAGCAAGCCGACCTCGGTCATCTTGCGGTAGATCGCACGTCGCGACGGCGGTAGGCGCGGCGGGAGTTCACCCTTCGACAGGCTCAGGGTGACATCGGGGTGGGTGGCATCGCGACGGGTGACGTCGAGGGGTGGTGGCTGGAGCGTGATATCGCTGAGCGTGATGCGGCCCCGCGGGCCGCTTCCGTGAAGAGATGCCAGCGATACGCCGCGCTCGCGCGCGAGGCGGCGGGCGGCGGGGGACGCGAGGAGTCGCGTCCCGTTCCCCGCTGCGACCGTCCTGCGCGGCGCCTCGACGAAGGCCGCCGGCGGCGGTGACGCGGATACGGCTGCTGCTGTCGGCGCTGACGGGGCCGTTCCCGCTCCGGCGGTTTCGGACTCGCCGGCGATCGCGATCAAGCCGATGACCTCGCCGCAGGCGAACTCGTCGCCGTCGTTCCCGACGGTGCGCGCAAGGGTACCGCTCGCGGGCGACTCGACTTCGTAGCTGATCTTGTCCGTCGACACTTCGAGCAGCGGCTCGCCCTCGCGCACTGCTTCGCCGGGCCGCTTCATCCAGCGCGCGATCGTCCCGCTGGCCATCGTCAGCCCCAACTTCGGCATGACGACCTGAACCGGCACTACAACGTCTTTCGGACCAGGCGGCGGGCGGCGTCGGCGATCATCGGCGCCTTCGGATACATCGCTTCCTGGAGCACGGGCGCGAACGGGACGGGGACGTGCGCGGCGCCGAGCCGGACGACCGGGGCGTCGAGCTCGTCGAAGCACTTCTCGCCGATGAAGGCGGCGATCTCCGCGCCGACCCCGCCGACGCGCACCGCTTCATGCGCGACGACGACCCGATGGGTCCGCGCGACGGCGTCCGCGATCGCGCCGTAGTCGAGCGGCCACACGGTGCGCAGGTTGATCACCATCGCATCGATGCCGTCGGCTTCGAGCAGCGCCGCCGCCTCTATCGCGCGGCCCACCGTGATGCCGTACGTAACGATGGCGACGTCGCTTCCGTCGCGCATCGTCTTCGCCTTGCCGATCGGCACGACGAAGTCGTCGTCGTCCGGGACCGGCCCCTTCCGCGGGAACAGCATTTTGTGCTCGAAGTACAGGGTCGGGTTGTCGCTGCGGATCGCCGCCTTGAGCAGCCCTTTCGCGTCCTCGGCGTCGGCCGGGACGACGACCTCGAGGCCCGGCGTGTGCATGAACCACCCCTCGAGCGCCTGCGAGTGCTGCGAGCCGGCCGACTTGGTGATCCCGTCGGGCGCGCGCAGCGTCATCGGCACGACGCACTGCTCGCCGAACATGTAGCGCAGCTTCGCGGCTTGGTTCACCAGCTCGTCCATCGCGCAGGTGATGAAGTCGGCGAAGTGCATGTCGACGACGGGACGGCAGCCGGTCAGCGCGGCGCCGACGCCAGCGCCGACCAGCGCCGCCTCGGAGATCGGCGTGTCGCGCACCCGCTCGAGGCCGAACTCTTGCGGCAGCCCTTTGAACTGGCCGAAGATCCCGCCTTGTTTGGCGATGTCCTCGCCCATCAAAAAGACGGTCGCGTCGCGGCGCATCTCCTCTTGCATCGCCTCGAGTGTCGCCTCGGTGAAGCTGATGGTGCGCATATTAGTGGCCGCTGCCTTGCGAGCCGGTGCCGACGTTGGGGGCGAAGGGGAGGAACTCGTCGCGCTCCCGGGCTTCGAAGTCGTGCACCGGATTGCCGGGCTCGCGGTCGCCGGTGTACGCGCCGAAGAAGGCCTCGTCTTTCTCGGGCGCCGGCGAGCTGCGCGCGAACGCGACCGCGTCGGCGAACTCCTCGCGCGCCTCGGCCCAGACCCGTTCGAACTCGCCCAGCGAGAGCGCCTCGCCGAGCAGGGCCTGCATCCGCACGATGGGGTCCGAGGCCGTCATGACGTCCGCGACCTCGGTTTTCTGCCGGTAGCGCTCGGGATCGCCGATGTAGTGACCGCGCGCGCGATACGTCTTGCACTCGACGAACGTCGGGCCGCCGCCGGAACGCGCGCGTTCGACCGCGTCGCCGACCGCATCGTACACCGCGAAGCCGTCGAACCCGTCGACGATCGCGGACGGCATCCCGTATCCGGCGGCACGCATCGCGACGTTCTCGATCTTCATCGTCTCGGCGGTCGACGTGGTCGACGCGTAGCGGTTGTTTTCGAGGACGAAGATCGCGGGCAGGTTCCAGACCGCGCACAGGTTGAGATTCTCGTGGAAGGGGCCGCGGTTGGTCGCGCCGTCGCCGAAGAAGCAGACCGCGACCTGATCGGTCTTGCGCTGCACCGCGCTCAGCGCGGCGCCGGCGACCAGCCCGAAACCGCCCCCGACGACGCCGTTCGCGCCGAGCATCCCCACCGAAAAGTCGGCGATGTGCATCGACCCGCCCTTGCCCTTGCAGATCCCGGTGGCGCGCGCGAACAGCTCGGCGACCATCCCGCGCATCGAGGTCCCTTTGGCGAGGGTGTGGCCGTGACCGCGGTGCGTCGAGGCGATCGCGTCATCGCGCCGCAGGTTCGCGCAGGTCCCCGCCGCGACGGCTTCCTGGCCGATCGAGAGGTGCGCGAAGCCCGGGATCTCGCCGCCCAGGAAGTGCTTTTCGATCCCTTCCTCGAGCACGCGGATGCGGATCATCATGCGCAGCAGCGCGATCCCGAGATCGCGCCGCGCGCCGGCCGGTGCGGCGAGGGTCTTAGCCACGCGAGAATCTCCGTTGAGCAGCGTCGAGCGCGGTAGTGGCTGCGCGAGCGGCATCGAGGACGGCATCTCGCACCGCGCTGCGCACCGCGCGGTAGCGGAACGAGGGGACCGAGACGGAGACCGACCCGGCCGGGCTCCCGTCGCGGGCGAAGAACGCGGCGCCGACACAGCACACGCCCTCGCAGAACTCTTCGAGGTCCTCACCGTACCCGCGGCGGCGGACGCGGTCGAGTTCGGACTCGATCGCCGTCATCGTCACCAGGGTACGCGGCGTGATCCGCCGCGGCGGGTTCTTGGCGAAGTGCTCGCGGACCGCGCTCGCGTCGCGGTGGGCGAGGACCGCCTTGCCGAGCGCGCGGGCATGCAGATCGCCGGAGTAGCCGCGGTGCAGCGCGTGGACGCGGACCCTCTGGCGCGACTCGACGATATCGGTGATGACGACGTCCTTGCCGTGCAGCATCGCAAGGTAGGCGTTCTCGCCGGTCCGGGCGCCCAGTGCCCCGACGATCGCACGCAGCTCGGGCTCGACCGGCCAAGCCCGCCCGTAGGCATCGCCGAGCCGCGCCGCCTTCGCGCCCACACCGTACGCGCCGGACCGCTCGTCGCGCGCGACGTAGCCGTCGACGACGAGCGTGTTCACTACGTGGTACGCGCTCGAGATGTTGAGGCCGAGCTCCGCCGCGAGCCGCTTGATGGGGACGGGCTCTTCGGCGTCAGCGAGGTAGTCGAGCACGCGCAACGCGCGGCGGACCGTTCCGAGCAGTTCCGCCATTTCAGTATTTGAAAAACCGTTCGAGATGGTCGAACACGGTGCCGAGACGATACCCCGGCGGCCTGCCGCTGTCAAGAGGATTGCGTCGAATCGCGCGGCCGACGGAGGGAAGTTTCCTGAGAATATCCTAAGTCGCTCGTCCACCAATCAATAACGCCGCTTTCCTAGGGAGTTCTGCTCGTGAAGCAATCTCTTTCGCGTGGCCGTTTCGTAGCCGGCACTGCCGGCGCGGCCGCACTCACCTTCGGGGGAGGGCCGTACGTCATCGCGGCACCCACGAAGGAGATCGTCATCGGTCTCAACGTCCCTCAGTCCGGTCCGTACGCCGAACAGGGCACCGACCAGCTTCGCGCCTATCATCTCGCGATCGACGAGATCAACGCCAAGGGCGGGATCATGGGCATGAAGATCAAGGCCACGGAAGGCGACGACCAGACGAAGGCCGGCGTGGCGACGGAGAACGCCCAGCGCATGATCGAGCGTGACGGCGCGATCATGATCACCGGCGGTTCCTCGACGGGCACCGCGGTCGCGGTCTCGGGCCTGTGCCAGCAGAAGGGCGTCATCTTCATGGCGACGCTCACCCACGGCGACGAGACGACGAACCAGAACTGCCACAAGCACACGTTCCGCCGTTACAACGACGCGTACATGAGCGCCCAGTCGCTGGCGAAGACGCTGGTGACGAAGTACGGCACCGGCAAGTGGTTCCACATCACCGCCGACTATGCGTGGGGCCACTCGGTCTACGACAACATCACCGCGGTCGTCGAGCCCAAGGGCGCGAAGACGATCAAGAACGTCCTGACGCCGTTCCCCGGTACGAAGGACTTCTCGCCGATGCTCCAGCAGGCGCAGGCGGCAAAGCCTGACGTGCTGGTGATCACCGAGTTCGGTGCCGACATGGTGCTCTGCCTCAACCAGGCGGCCCAGTTCGGGCTCACCAAGTCGACGAAGATCCTCGTTCCGCTAGTCGACGAGTATATGGCCAAGGGCACGAAGGACAACTTCGACAACGTCGTGTCCACCGCACCGTTCTACTGGGCGTATCACCAGACCAAGTATCCCGGCGCGAAGAAGTTCGTCGACGCGTTCCGCGCAAAGTACGGCTTCCCGCCTTCGAACGGTGCCGAGACGGCATACGCCGACATCTACATCTACAAGATGGCCGTCGAAAAAGCCGGCTCGACCGACGCCGCGAAGGTGATCTCCGTCCTCGAAGGCACCAAGTTCCAGTTCACCAAGGAACAGGAATGGTACCGGAAAGAGGATCACCAGGGCGTGAACTCGTGCCTGGTCGTCGAAGGCATTCCCGAGAGCCAGCGCGGCCCGGGCGGTTTCGAGTACGCAAAGGTGCTCGAGGTGCACGACGGACCGGCGGTCGTCGCGCCGATCGCAGGCCTCGCCTGCAAGATGGAGACGGCGTAAGCCGACCTCCCGTCGAATCCGACGCGGGCCGGCGCCCTCTGGCGCGCCGGCCCGTTTCCTTATCTCGCGTTCGAGGAGTCACGTGGAAGCGCTCTTCCAAGCAATGCTCGGTGGTCTCGTCCTCGGCCTGATCTACGTCGCGATCGCCGTCGGCCTGACGATCATTTTCGGAACGCTGCGCCTGGTGAATTTCGCGCACGGCGCGTTCTATGCGATCGGCGCGTACGTCGGTTTGGTGATCGCCCAGCACATCGGCGTAGGCTGGGCATTCGTGGCCGCGCCGATCGCCGTCGCACTCTTCGCGGTCCTGCTGGACCGCCTCGTGCTGCGCTCCTTCTACGATAAGGAGCCGACGGCGCAGCTGCTCGTCACCTTCGGGATCGCGCTGGTCGTCGAAGAGACGCTGCGCCTGATCTTCGGCGCGACCACGCAGCAGTACAGGATGCCGGAGGCGCTGCAAGGCTCGGTCACCCTCGGCCCGATCACCTACCCCGCGTACCGCCTGCTGTTCGCCGCGGGTGTCATCGTCATGCTCGCGCTGGTCTGGCTGTTCATCGAGCGCACGAACTACGGCTTGATCGTGCGGGCCGGGATTCGCGACCGGATCATGGTGCAGCTGCTCGGCGGAAACATCCGCCAGGCCTCGACGATCGTCTTCGCACTGGGCGCCGCGATCGCGGGGCTCGTCGGCGCGGCCGCGACACCGATCTACAGCATCGATCCGGCGACCGGCTTCGCGTTCCTGGTCCCCTCGTTCGTCGTCGTGGTCGTCGGCGGGCTCGGAAGCTTCTGGGGCGCGGTCCTCGGGGGGCTGCTGATCGGCGAGCTGCAGAGCCTCACCAACCTCGCGTACGCGCCGGCGTCCAATGTCGTCATCTACTTGTGCATGGCGCTGGTGCTGCTGCTCCGTCCGCAGGGGCTGCTCGGTGAGAGCGAGGTCATCCGCCAGTGACGACCTCGAGCGAGACTGCTCCGGTCGCTCCCGCGCGGCCCGGGCTGCTCGCGGCGGACGCGCGGTTCGCCGTGCTCTGCGCGCTCGGCATCGCGGTCTTCCCGTTTCTGCTGCATCCGCTCGGCGGATACTCGACCCTCGCGACGCAGATCGCCATCGTCAGCATCGCGTCGATCGGCTTCAACCTGCTGCTCGGCTATGCGGGGTCGCTCTCGTACGGCCACGCGATGTTCTACGGCGGGGGTGGATACCTCGCCGCGATCCTGCTGCTGCGCGTCTCGCCGCAGCACCCGAATCTGTGGCTATGCGTCATCGGCGCGACGGTTGGGGCCGCGATCCTGGCGATCGTGGTCGGCGCGGTCACCGTGCGGCTCTACGGCATCTACTTCGCGCTGTTGACCCTGGCGTTCGCGCAGATGGTCTACTTCATCGTCGAGCAGGCGAAGGACTGGACCAACGGGGACGACGGCTTGCAGGCGCTGCCGAACGCGCTGCTTCCGATGGGCCCGTGGAACATCGACCTCACGACCCACCTGCCGTCGATCGACCTCGGTCCGTTCGGAAACCTCGGCGAGCTGCGGCTGTGGTACATC
This sequence comes from Vulcanimicrobiota bacterium, assembly GCA_003168375.1. Classification (GTDB taxonomy): domain Bacteria; phylum Vulcanimicrobiota; class Vulcanimicrobiia; order Vulcanimicrobiales; family Vulcanimicrobiaceae; genus Vulcanimicrobium; species Vulcanimicrobium winogradskyi. The sequence continues at coordinate 2,159 of PMSI01000007.1, read as the reverse complement.
TTCGCGGGGATCTGTCTGCTGCTGGTCCTGATGCTGTCCCGCATGCTCACGCGTTCGCAGTTCGGTGAAGTGCTCGGCGCGATCCGCGAGAACGAGCAGCGCAGCACGCTGATCGGCTTCAACGCATCGGCATACCGCCTCGCGGCGTTCGCGATCTCCGGCGCGCTCACGGGGTTCTCGGGAGCCTTGCGCGGCATGTTCGACGGCAGCGTCCCGGTCGATTCGCTCAGCATCGACCGCAGCGGCTCGTTCGTGATCTACACCATCGTCGGCGGCGTGCAAACGCTGTTCGGTCCGGTCGCCGGCACGGCCGTCATCATGTTCCTCGAAAACGTGCTGTCGGCGCGGACGCCGGCCTGGCGGCTGATCGAAGGGCTGATCTTCGTGGGCGTCATCGTCTTCTTGCCGCGCGGACTTTCGACGGTCCTCAAGCAGCAGCGCGACAAGAGTCCTCGCGGCCTGTTCGTCCGCTCGCTGCGGCTTTCGACAGAGGAGCCGGACCCGCTGCTCAAGCCCAGCGGCGAGGGCCACAAGGGCGGACCGATGAGCATCATCGAGACGTTCAAGCTCGGCAAGCTCTTCGGCCGTTTTGCCGCCGTTCGCGACGTCGATTTCCGCGTGGACCCCGGCGAGCTGCGCGCGGTCATCGGGCCCAACGGCGCCGGGAAGACGACCTTCTTCAACCTTCTCTCCGGCACGATCGCGCCGAGCTCGGGGACGGTCAATTACAAGGGGCGCGACGTGAGTCGCACCAGCGGTACCGCTCGCGTCCACCTCGGCATCGCAAAGGCGTTCCAGACCGCGAGCCTCTATCCCGACCAGACGGTGCGGCAAAACTGCCGGCTTGCCGCGCTGGCACGCGTGCAGGGCTCCTTCGCGCTGCAGGTCTTCCGCCGCTCGATGCGATTGGACGACGTCGACAACCTCGCCGAGCGGGCGATGAGCCGCCTCGAGCTGACCGGCGTCGCCGATACGCGCGCCGGCGACCTCTCGCACGGCGACAAGAAGCGGCTCGACATCGCGATCGCGCTCGCGACGCAGCCGCAGATTCTGCTCCTCGACGAGCCGGTCGCCGGGATGTCGAAGGACGAGGCGCGCAAGACCGAGGCGCTGATCCGCAAGCTGTCCACCGAGATGACGGTGCTGGTCATTGAGCACGACATGGAGATGGTCATGGGCATCTCCGATTCGATCACCGTCCTGCACCAAGGGACGGTCCTCGCAACCGGCACCCCGGCGGAGATTCGGGACAACCCGCGCGTCATCGAAGCGTACCTGGGCGGCCACTCCGAGGCGGAGCTCACACACGGATGACCGCACCGGCCGTGACGCCTACCGCGGCGCAGACGCGACTGCGCGTCGATGGGATCAACACTTACTACGGCGACAGCCACGTGCTGCGCGACGTCTCGCTGCACATCGGCGCCGGCGAGACCGTCGCGCTGCTCGGCCGCAACGGCGTCGGCAAGACGACGACGCTCAAGAGCATCGTCGGCTGGCTCAAGCCGCGCACCGGCAGCGTGACGCTCGATGGTGAGGAGCTGGTCGGTTGCGAGATGATGGCGATCGCGCGAAAGGGGATCTCGCTGGTCCCCGAAGAGCGCCGAATCTTCACCAACCTGACGGTGGCGGAGAACCTGAAGCTGGCCCAGGTGACGGCCCAGAAGCCGGGTTGGACGCTCGACCACGTCTACGAGAAGTTCCCGCGACTCCGCGAACGCCTCACCCACAAGGGCGACGAGATCAGCGGCGGCGAGAAGCAGATGCTCGCCATCGCGCGCGCCCTCGTCCAGGACGTGAAGGTGCTGCTGCTCGACGAGCCCACCGAGGGTCTCGCCCCACTGATCGTGCGCGAGGTCGAGAACGTGATCCGCGAGATCAAAGCCTCCGGGATCACGACGCTGCTGGTCGAGCAGAACCTCTACTCGGCCCTGGCCGTCGCCGACCGCTGCTACATCATCGACCAGGGCGAGATCAAGTTCGAAGGCACCCCCGCCCAGGTCCGCACCGACGAGGACCTCCGGCGGCGGTACCTTCACGTCTAGGTCACCGCGGCAAGGTAACCGGGCCCAAACGGCAAACGTCCCACGACATGACGGGTGAATGGGGTGCCGGCCGGCGCGCAATGATGCGCAGCGATAACTGAGAATTATCATGCC
>PMSI01000006.1 GCA_003168375.1 Vulcanimicrobiota bacterium | reverse complement strand
AGTTTTACTCCGGCGCTAACAAACGGGCCTTCACGGCATAGGCGTGAGCGCGATCCGGGTCGGCAAAGTAGATAACGGCTTCGAGCAGAGTGGCGGGCGTCCGATCCATGCTCCAAGCGTATACTCGGGCTGTGCCCACAGGGTGGCATTTTGCGGGGCGTCAAGTATATTATCTTGACAGTTGTCAAGGTGATATAGTTGAAGCACCAGCAATATAACCGAGGCAGGCCGGGTCCCACGCCGCGCCAAGGGTGCGAGACATGGTTAGAAACGGCGCCCTCCCAGAGCGAGTCCGCGCCGCGCTCATCGCGTTTGGCGGATGGCTCGGTGGCGGCATAGTGGCTCATTTCGTGAGCGCCGGACTAAGCGCCGCGCAATCGTCTGGACATGACATTACCGCTCTGGGTCGGTTGTTTATCTCTGAACCTACACAGCTCTGGATTATGGCGCTCGCTGCTATTGTCCTGACAACATGGGTGATTTGGCCACGCGGAAGAAAGCCGGTGAGTGCTAATGGTTCCGTTCCTCCGCTGCAGAGTGATGAGACAAATGAACTAAAGGCGAAAGTCACGCGGCTCACCGACGAAGCCTATCAGGCCAACGCTGCGCGATACGAGATGAGAGTAGAGCGCGACGGACTTACACAGGCGGTGCAAGTCGTTGCGAGCCAGCGCGACCATGCGCAGGCCGAATTGCGCGACTTGCATCGTAGCATAGCCGAGACGATGGTGCCCAGGACGACGGCACAGACACTAGCACAAGAGCGCGACGCGTACCGCGAGCGGTTGGGCCGTCTCACTCCGTTGGTTAACCTGCTTCGTAGCGTTGCCGCGCTTACGACGCGACTGCAATCCTTCAAAGACGATATGGAGGAAGTCCAAGTTGGCGACAGGGATCAAGAACTACGCGATATTGCTAGGATTGCCGAAGAAAACGCAACGGCCTTTGCACGCGATTTTCGCCCGGACCTCGTTCGCCTAGCGACGGACGCAAAGCAGCGATTCGGCTTAGTGTATCCAGGGCTGACGGATGAGGCTTTGGCTCGTGATGTTCGTGGTCAGTCGAGCCTCGATGAAGGCCTCCAAGGCCTTCGCGATATGAAAGACAAGATTCGTGATATGCTGCTTAACGAGGCGCTGGAAATAGATGACAAATAGCGACGACGAGCACGATCCTGAAACCGCGATGGAGCGCTTCGAGGATTTCGGACGCAAGATTTTCCGCGTCACCAAAGACGACCTGAAAAAAGTCGAGGAGCGCGCTGGGGAGATCGTTGACGAAACCCTTGGACCTCCGCCCGCCAAAGGCCCCGCGCTCGTGGACGAGGACTAGATGCGGTCGCTCTTGCCCGCGATCGGTTCTTGGTTCGTCGCGGCACGTCGCGCAGCCGCACGGGCAACGCGGCCGGGACGCAGCCGCCACCGGGGATGCGAGGCCGTCAGCGCCTTGTACGTCACGCGCTTCCCGTCCGCGCCCTTGAGCGTTGCGACGAACCGGCCCGCGTCGTCGTCCTCGCGGGCGTTGAAGCGGAACACCTGCTCGTCAAGGTACGCGTCAAGGTGGAACGGGCGAACGGCGATATACGTCCCGTGCAGAGTGCGCTTCACGCACGACCAGAAATTCTCGATGGTGTTGGTGTGAACGCGACCCTCGACGTAGGCCAAGCTATGGTCGATAAACTCGTGGACGAAATCGCGGTCCGTTTGCCGGTAGGAGCGCAGGGCGTCGGTGTAGAGCGTCGATCCGGTCACGACGTTCGCGTAAATCTTCGGGATCAGCGAGGACGCCTTGTGATTCGGGACGACCATCGCGCGGGCCTGAGAGGGCTTCCCGTCCTTGCCACGCTGCACCATGCCGAACACAGTGGCCTTACCGGTCGCTGGGCCGTGCGGCAGTTTGACGAAGCCGCTTCGGGCCTTCCAGGACGTGCGGGAGACACCACCGACGAAGGTCTCGTCCGCTTCGACCTCACCGGCGAGCGGCATGAGCGATTCCGCTTTCATCGCGAGACGGATGCGGTGGAACATGAACCACGCGGTTTTCTGCGTCACGCCGAGCGCGCGACCAAGCTCGTGCGAGGACGTTCCGTTCTTCGTGTTCGCGAGAAGCCAGAAGGCCGGGAGCCACTTGGAGAACGAGATCGGCGAATCTTCAAAGATGGTGCCGACGCGGACCGAGAACTGCCGTTTGCACTCCTTGCAGCGCCATTTCTTGCGGGTCGCGATGAACTGCACGGACGCCGATCCGCAGCCGTTCCGGGGGCAGGCAACGCCGTTGGGCCAGCGCCATTTCACGGCGTAGGCGTGGGCGCGATCCGGGTCGGCAAAGTAGGTCACGGCTTCGAGCAAGGTGCGGGGCGTCCGGTCCATACTCCAAGGGTACGGGCCGGGTGTGCCTGCTGGGTGGCACTCCCTGGTGCGCCAAGTATATCGTCCTGACAACTGTCAACCCGATCGGCGAGTCTCAGGGGTGTGGAGCATTTCTCGCACCAGCTGCGGACCGCGATGGCGGATGCCGGCCTCAGCGCTGCCCAACTGGCTCAGCGGGCAGGGCTGACCGAGGCGGCGATCTCGCTGCTGCGGAGCGGGCGCCGCGAGCCGTCCTTTCAGACGGTCCGCAAGCTCTCGACCGCCCTGCCGGCGCTCGGACGGCGGCTGGACCCCGAACAGAGCACGCTGGACTCGATCGAGTCGGCGATCGCCGAGATTCGCGACGGGAAAATGGTGGTCGTCATGGACGACGAGGACCGCGAGAACGAGGGCGACCTCGTGATGGCGGCCGAGAAGGTCACCCCCGCGGCGATCAACTTCATGCGCAAGGAAGGCGGCGGCCTGATCTGCGTCCCGATGCTCTCCGAACGCCTCGACGCGCTGCAGATCCCGAACATGGTGAACGACAACACCGCGCCGCTCGGGACCGCGTTCTCCGTCTCGGTCGAAGCGCGTGGCCGCGTCACCACCGGGATCTCCGCGCAGGATCGTTCGAACACGATCCGCGCGCTGATCGACCCCAAGGCCGGACCGTCGGACTTCTTGCGTCCCGGGCACACCTTTCCGCTGCGGGCGCGCGAGGGCGGTGTGCTGGTGCGGGCCGGACAGACCGAGGCCTCGGTCGACCTCGCCAAGCTGGCCGGCCTCTATCCGGCCGGCGTGATCTGCGAGATCATGGACGACGACGGCTCGATGATGCGCCGCGACAACCTCAAGCAGTTCTCGGTGAAGCACGGCCTGCGCATGATCACGGTCAAGGATCTGATCGCGTACCGGATGCGCCACGAGAAGCTGGTCGAGCGGATCGCCGAGTTCGCGCTGCCGACGGTCAACGGCGTGTTCCACGGGGTCGCCTACGAAACGAAGACCGACAAGACGGCGCACGTTGCGCTGGTGATGGGCGAGATCGGCGACGGCAAAGACGTGCTCGTGCGCGTTCACAGTGAATGCCTCACCGGCGACGCGCTGCACTCGCTGCGCTGCGACTGCGGCCCGCAGCGCGACGCGGCGCTCGCGGCGATCGCACGCGAGGGACGCGGCGTGTTCCTGTATCTCCACCAGGAAGGCCGCGGGATCGGCCTGTCCAACAAACTGCGCGCCTACGCGCTGCAGGATGCCGGTGCCGACACTGTCGAGGCGAACACGCTGCTCGGGCTTCCAGCCGACAAGCGCGACTACGGGATCGGCTCGCAGATCCTGGTCGATCTCGGCGTGCGCGAGATGCGCCTGCTGACGAACAACCCGAAGAAGATCGCCGGGCTCGAGGGATTCGGCTTGACGATTAAAAAGCGCGTTCCGATCCAGATGGTGCCGACGGTGCACAACGTGCACTACATGGAGACGAAGCGCGATAAGATGGGGCACATGTTCGGCGCACCGAACCCGGGCGGTTCGGAATGAAGACGGCTAAGAAAACCGCGAAGAAGCCCACGCTGCCGGACGCGACCGGGAAGTCGTTTGCGATCGTCGTCGCCGATTTCTACGCCGACCTCGCGGCGCAGCTCGAGGACGGCGCGCGCCGCGGGCTGCGCGACTGCGGTGTCGCCGATGATGCGGTCGAGGTCGTACACGTGCCGGGATGCTTCGAGCTGCCGATCGCCGCGCGGCGCCTGATCACCGGCAGCAAGATCGACGGCGTCGTCGCACTCGGCGTCGTGATCCGCGGCGACACGCCGCACTTCGACTACGTCGCCGGCGAGTGCGCGCGCGGCATCATGGACGTGCAGCTCGGGAGCGGCGTCCCGATCGGCTTCGGCGTCCTCACCACCGAGAACCGCGCGCAAGCGGAAGAGCGCGCCGACCCCGCGCGCGGCGACAAGGGTTATGAAGCCGCGGTAGCCGCGGCAACCGTGGCCGTCATCGAGCCGAAGCGCGAGACGACTCGGGTCGGGTTTCGCTAAGCACCACCGTACGAGATCGTGAAGATATGGCCGCTCGGACCCGGCTTGCAGCGGAAGGCGGCCGTGCTCTCAATCTGATCAAGGTCCGAACTCCACGCTGAAGCGATAGGCGCCGATGATAGGGCGGCAGCGAAACGTTGCGCCAGCGAATTTCGACATGCCGGCCGCTGCGAGCGCGGCGCTTTCCATGCTGCGCGTACCGCTGGAGCGTTCGACGCGCACGCTTGTAACGTGATCGGCCGTGTCCAGGACGACCAGCACGTCGACGTATCCGGTTTGTGGTCCGAACGACGGCAGTTCCGGCTGCGTCGCAGCGACCGTTCGCGCGGTACGATCTCGGGCAGTGCAAGGCCGTGGATCGGAGATCGGGTTCGGCGCGTCCAGGGCCGGCAGCGTCACGGCGCGCTCAATGTACTCGTCGGCGGCACGTCGTTCTGCCGACGTTCGGCGGTCGGGCCCCAGCGGCTGACCGGGCACCCACGGTGAGAACAAAGGATCACAACGCCGATCCGCATCATTTTCGATCAGCGAGGTCACTGCGGCGCCGTCGAGCGCGACCGGAGACGCGAAGCGCACGACGATCGGTGTCCCTTGGGCGACCCGCTCTCGCGTGTCCATCGCGACGGCGTCGCGGAACGAAATGTCGTACCGCGCCTCGCCCGCCCAGAGCGCAATCGTCCCCGAAGCGCGCCCGGTCCCGAACGATGTCAGGCGAATGACGTAGCGCTCGTGTGTTCTGCCGACTGCGCTTACGTTCGCTCGAAGCGGGCACCAGCCCGGCATCGGCGCGGCGCTCGGCCCGGGTGACGGTTCGGCAGCCGGGGGCGAAGCCGGCGCCGCGCCGGCGCACATGAGGACGAGGCTCAGGAGCAACACCACCCGCATGAGCGCCGCCTTTGCGGCGGGCCGGCGACCGTTCCTGCGGCTGCCTTGGGCCAGGATTGCCAAGAGGAGCCGGCTACCGTATACTCCCCCGTACGGCGCCTCCGATATCGGTCGGCGCCGTGTTTGCCATCCGCTTCCAGGGGGGTCGGGGGGCTTCGCCGCCCGGCCAAGCGTCGGTGTACGAAAACAAAGTCCTAATTTGCAAAGACTGCGGGAATTCGTTCGATTTCTCGGTCCGCGACCAGATGTTCTACGCGGAGAAGGGGTTCGAGAACGAGCCGCAGCGCTGCCGCGACTGCCGCACCGTGCGGAAGACGCAGCGGTCGAGCGGCCTCGGCCAAGCACCCTCTTCGACCGCGGGTCTGCGCGAGATGTTCGATGCGGTGTGCGCGCAATGCAACACCGAGACGACAGTGCCGTTCAAGCCGAGGGGCGATCGGCCGGTCTATTGCCGGGGCTGCTACACGGCGATGAACGCCGTGCGGGCCTGACAGTAGTTCACTGACCTCCGCCGAATCCGCCGGAAGTGGATTCGGTCTGGTACGATGGCGACGCCGTCGGTTTTCTCGATCAGCGGGCGTTGCCGCGAGCCGTTTCGCGCGAGCGTGCGACGACCGTCGATGATGTCGTCGAAGCGATTCGCACGCTCGCCGTGCGCGGTGCGCCGGCGATCGGGATCTTCGGCGCGTACGGCGTCGCGCTCGCCGCGCGCATCCACGCGGGCGATCGAGCAGGCTACGAAGCCGCAGCCGCGCGGATTCGTGCTGCGCGCCCGACCGCAGTGAATCTGGCCTGGGCGGTCGACCGCGTGCTGGCGGTCCCAACCGGCGACGAGCTCACCGAAGCGAGCCGCATCCACGAAGAGCAGCGCGACGTCGACCGGCGCATCGCCGACGCCTCCGTCGAGCTGTTTCCGCCGAGCGGTAACGTCCTCACGCATTGCAACACCGGGCCGATCGCGACCGGCGGTGACGGCACCGCGCTCGGCTGTTTCATCGCCGCGCACCGCGCCGGAAAGGCGCTGCACGTCTTCGTCGACGAGACCCGTCCGCTGCTCCAAGGCGCGCGGCTGACGATGTTCGAGCTGCACGAAGGTGGCGTGCCCTGCACGCTGATCGTCGACTCGGCGGCGGCGATCACGATGCAGCGCAAGTCGATTCGCGCCGTCGTGGTCGGCGCCGACCGCATCGCGCGCAACGGCGACACCGCCAACAAGATCGGTACCTACGGCGTCGCGATCGCCGCCGCCCATCACGGGATTCCGTTCTACGTCGCCGCGCCGCGGTCGACGTTCGACTTCACGCTCGAATCCGGCGCCGGCATCCCGATCGAAGAGCGCTCGCCCGACGAGGTGCGGATCGCGCCCGACGATGCGGTCTTCAACCCCGCCTTCGACGTCACGCCCGGCCGATTGGTCACCGGGTTCATCACCGAGTACGGCGTGCTCGCTCCGCCCTACGCGGACGCGATCGCCGATCTCGAGCACCGCCCGCGAATCCCGTTGCCCGTCGCGTGAAGTTCTACGACTTCCTCGACAAGAGCCCGAAGATCGACGGCCTGGTGGTCATCGAGGGCGAAGATCCGATCCTGGCGCAGCGCGCGCTCGACGCCGTCCTCGATCGGCTGCTCCCGGAAGACATGCGCGCCCTGAACTGCGACGTCTTCGACGGACCGGAGAGCGACGCGATCGGCCGCGCCGCCGGCGACGCCGTCAACGCTATGCCGTTCCTGGCGGAGCGGCGCGTCGTCGTCGTCCGCAACTGCCATCGCTTGCGGGCGCAGCCGCGGCGCGATCTTTGGGCCGTCGCGGAAAGCGTTCCGGACGGGAACACGCTGGTGCTCGAAGACCTCTTCCCGCCGGCGAAGAAAACGAAGCCCGAGCCGTACGGCCAGCTGGCGGGCCGCAAAGCGCTGCGCATCGACACGACCCCGAACGCCGACGTGCGCGAGCGCTTCGTGCGCGAGACCCTGGAAGCACTGAGCGCGAAAGCTCAGCCGCGGGTAGTCACGATCCTAGCCGAGAGCGACGCCGACGTCGGCTCCATCCGCAACGACCTCGAAAAACTGGCGCTGCTCGGCCGGACCATCACGGTGGCCGACCTGGAGCGCGAGAGCCTCAGCGTCGAGGACCCCAAGGCCTGGCAGTACGCCGCGGCCGTCGTGGAGGGCCGCCCCGACGAGGCGCTGGCGATCGCGTTCGAACTCTTTGCAAACGACCCGCGCGGGGCGGCGGTACCGCTTGCGAGCGCGCTCGCCAGGGAGTTCGCCCTGATCTGGGAGCTGGCACGCCCCGGCGGAGGGGCCATCCCGCCGAGGGACCGCTGGCGCGAGCGCACGCTGCGGCCCATCGCGCGCCGCATCGGCGAACGGCGTGCCCGCTACGGGTACGAATCGGCCGTCCGGGGCTTCGAGGCCGTCGTCATCGGACGGATCGACGACCCCCGCTCGATGATCGAGCTCCTGACGGCCGACCTGGCCTCGCGGCTCGCCTCGCTTCGGTGAACTACCGGAGGATTCACGCGGGCTTGAATCCAACGTCGCGCACCATTGCAGGTCGCCGTTTTCGGTGACCTTGCGTCGTCGCTCGCCTTCGGCTCCCTGAGAGGTCACTCCACGCATGCGTAGTCTTCTCGCCCGCCTGGCCGTCCTGGGCGCGTTCGCTCTCTCGATGACCGCGTGTTCGAACGGGGCCGGCTCGTCGCTGCCGTTCGCGGGCCCGCCCAACAACGCCGGTGGTAGTCCTGGAACCATTCAGAGCGGCGGAAACGGCTCGTCGTTGCTGCGGTTCATCCAGGGATCACCCGACTCGGGCACCGGCGGGGTTGGTAACGTCGACGTCTGCGTCGACAACCTCCCGTTCGGAATAACGGCCCCGACCGTTTCCTACGGTAAGGCGACAGCTGCCCTGTACGAGATACCCGGCGGTATCCCGCACACGGTCTCGGTGTTCCCGGCCCAAGTCGCCTCGCAGGTCGGCTTGGAGTGCCCGACGGCTCCCGGGCCCTACCTTGGGACTTCGCCGATCAAGGTGATCACGATTACCCCCGGGCTCGCGCCGGCCGCTGGTTCGCGCCTGACCGTCGTGCTTGCGGGAACGGCCGCAAGCGGTACGCTGGGACTCTACGTCTTCGGTGAGCCGATCTTCGCGATCGCCCCCGGCGGTCCGGCAGTGATCTCGCATAATGCATCGCCGGCATTCAGCGTCGGCAAGGCCAACGGTGTCGGCTTCGGCCTCTGCACGGCCACGGTGACGCCGTGCACCGTCGCAACGGTGCTCACCGGTGCGGCCGCCGTGGCGGCGACGAAGCCGTCGACGGTGGTACTGCAGACGACGAACGGGACGGTCACCTCAGCGATCGCCGCCATCCCCGCCGGTTTCTACGACGGCATCGGCGTAGCCGCTGGAACCCCAGTTCCGATCACTTCGATCGCGGCGCCAACACCGCTTGCGGGTCAGCCGTACGTGGTGCAGCTCTACAGTATCGATGGTCCTGCGGGCGGCCTCAACCTTGTTCCAGTGGTTGAGCAAACGCTAGGCTTCGGATTCTAAGCCTCAGTCGGACTGAGACTCTAGAGACGGTATCGCCATTTGGCGATCCCATCTCTAGTCTTACCAGCCGACGCGGCTATTGCGCCTGAAATACCTCAAACTGCAGGTTCACACCAGCGATACCGTATTCTTGACCTGGGGCGTTTGGATCTCCAGCGACGTCGCATCCTGGAAAGTCCGGGTACCACGATGTGTGCGTAATGCTTGAAGCCTCAGGCGACGAGTATGTAAACGTATAAATTGACCCGACCTTGCCTAGTGCGACGGCGCTATATAGGCCTTGAAGCGTTGTCGGTTCTTGCCAGACGTAACTCGACTCAAGATAACCGCTGACTGGAGCGGACTGCTGAATTACTCGATTCTGCGTAGAGAACGTGTCAGGCTCGCCTAATCCCATTGGCGGCTGGGCCGGTCCGCCGATGTTGGTGCCGCCCCAGTTGATCGGGCCGAAGGGCATTGTCTGAATAGCCGAGTAGGGAAGACACGCCGACGTCGCCCCCGCAATGCTCTCAATTCTGAATAAGAGCTCGTGCGCTGCATCTTTCGGGGGCTCGGGTGGAATGATGTCGTAGCCCTGAGAGAGCGAGATCTCATGGATTGAGTCAATGTACTCGCAGGTTGTGGAATCACCGGGACTCGTGCACTGAGAGTCTGGAGTAACCGCCTTGTAAAATGCCTGCGACGTGCGGTCGACGATCCGGTGATAACATTTTCCGTTTGCGATGAGGTCGCACGTCGGGGGTGACGGTGTTGCGCTCGGTGGCGCGGTGACGGTGACGGTGAGCGAAGCGGTGTCCGCCGTTGCGCCGGGGACGCCGGACGGATCGGCGCCGATCGTTGCGGTGCACGTTCCGGATGCAATCGCGTTCAGCACGAACTGCGCGCCGGACGGCTGAGGTCCGGGTGGCGCCGCTGTGCAGACCGAGTCCGAGGTTTGCTGGACCAGCACGGGGATCGATGTCGGCGTCCCGGGCGCGACGGCAGTTGCGTTCGTCAGCGTCGCTTGTGCGGTCAGCGCGGTGCTTCCGCCGACCGGCATCGTCGCGGAGCCGCTCGACGCGGTGACGTGATATCGCGGCGCGCCGGGCGCGGGCGATGGCGCGCAACCGCCGGGGCTCGGCGTGAAGTTCGGCGGACAGGTCGGCGATGATGACGGCGGGGTCGGAAGCGTGCTGGGTTGGCAAGGCCCGCCGCAAGGTGTCGGCGGTGGCGCGATGACCGCCGGAGGCCACGTCGCAATCGCAAGCGGACCGGTCGCCGCTAGGTTGATGCGGCACGGGATCAGGCGTTCCGCGGCCGCGCCGGCGGCGCGGATGACGAAATGGAACGTACCGGCAGCAGGGCATCCGACCTCGCCGGAGGCGGTCGAATCGCCGAGACGATATCCGGGCCGCCCGCCGAGCGACCCGCTCGCATGGACCACGAACGCGAACGGCGTCGTCCCGAGCGACGCTTCCTCGATCGCTGCGCGCGTGTGCACGATCGGCATCGTGGTCGCGACGAGGGTGCCGTTCGGTCCAGCGGTCAGGACGCGCACCTCGGTGCCGTCGCCGTAGGCGTCCGGCGCGAAGACGAGCGTCGCGCCCTGCGTCTCGCGCGCGATGGTCCGCGCGCTGTCGAGGAGGTGATCGAACTCCGCCGCCGCCGTCGAGACGGCGAACGAGCGAGCGCCGAGCGAGACCGCGACGCCGGCAGCCACCGCCATCGCGACGATCGCGACGGTGATGACGATCTCGATGAGGCTGAATCCGTGGTCGCCGGAAGCGCGCGTGTCGTCCACTACCTTGAGCGGTGCCCGCCGGTCCCCGCGGCATGCCTCCTGGCCCAGAGGACCCTCCTTCCACGACGTTTCTCGTCGAGGCTGATGGTTCGCGTTCCGCGAAGCCCACGCGCGGACCGTGAACGACAAAAACTACGCCTCGCCGTTCTCGTGGCGCTATGCGCGCCCGTCGCTCCGCGAGCTCTTCTCGGAACGCGAGCGGCGCAAGCTCTGGCGCGCGGTTTGGGTCGCGCTCGCCGAGGCGCAGCAGGGCGCGGGCTTGGTGTCGCAAGCCGAAGTCGACGACCTCCGTAAACACGCCGACGAGATCGATCTCGAGTCGGCTCTCGCGATCGAACGCGAGATCGGGCACGACCTGATGGCGGAGATTCGCGTCTACGCGCGACAGGCGACGGTCGGCGGCGGGAAGATCCATCTCGGCGCGACCTCGATGGACGTGGAAGACACCGTCGAGATGTTCCGCATGAGGCTCGCACTCGATCAAGTCGGCGCGGCGCTCGACGACCTGCTGCGCGCGTTCGCCGTACAGATCGATCGCCGCGCGGACCTCATCTGCATGGGCTACACGCACCTTCAGCCGGCGGAGCCGACGACGCTCGGTTACCGCCTCGCGGTCTACGCGCAGGATCTGCTGATCGATCGCGCCATGCTGCTCGCCGCGCGCGAACAGCTCACGGCAAAGGGAATTCGCGGCGCGGTCGGCACGTCGGCATCGTACGCGCGGCTCTTCGACGGAACCACGCGCACGCCGCAGGATCAAGAGAACGACGTGCTCGGGCGGTTCGGGCTCACTGCGCGCGACGTCGCGACCCAGACATATCCGCGGAAGCTCGACTATTTATTACTATCGACGCTCGCCGGGATGGGCGCGTCGCTCTCGAAGTTCGCCTTCGACGTGCGCGTGCTGGCGAGCCCCGGATTCGGCGACATCGCCGAACCGTTCGGTGCGAAGCAAGTCGGTTCGAGCGCGATGCCGTTCAAGCGGAACCCGGTGATGGCGGAGCGCATCGACTCGCTCGCGCGTTTGCTGCCCGCGTACGCGGACGTCGCATGGCAGAACGCCGCGACCAACCTGCTTGAGCGCACGCTCGACGACAGCGCGAACCGGCGCACGATCCTGCCCGAAGCGCTGCTCTGCTGCGACGAGATCCTTTCGCTCGCGAAGAAGCTGGTCGAAGGCCTGCGCGTCGACGAGCGCCGGATCGCCGAAAACCTGCGCACCTACGGGCCGTTCGCGGGGACCGAAGCGATCTTGATGGAGGCCGCGAAGCGCGGCGGCGACCGGCAGGAGCTGCACGAAGTGATCCGTGAGAGCGCGATGCGCGCCTACGATGCGCTCGCCGCCGGCGACTCGAACCCGCTGGCCACACTGCTCGCCGACGACGAGCGGATCGCCCGCTGGGTCGACCCCGCCGAGGTGCGCGAATGGCTCGACCCGACGGGCCACGTCGGTGACGCGCCGCAGCGCGCGCGGCGCCTCGCGCAGCGCATTCGCGATACGGTGGAAACGGTAGAGAAGAACGATGCGTAAGGGACACGAGATCGCGCGCGGCAAGACGAAGGTGCTCTACGAGCTCGAGGGTCAGCCCGACATGGCCGTCGTGATGCAGGGTGATGCGATCACCGCCGGCGACGGCGCTCGGCGCGACGTCATGGACGGGAAAGGGCGGATCGCGGCGCAGACGACCTCGCGCGTGTTCCGGCTGCTCAACCTCTGCGGGCTGCCGACGCACTATCACAACGGCGGCGAGGACGACGACAACAACGAGATGCTCGTGCGGCGCTGCCAGATGCTGCCGCTCGAAGTCGTCGTGCGCGGGATCGCGGCCGGTTCGTTCGCGCGGCGCCACCCCGACGTCCCTCGCGGCGCCATCTTGGCACCGCGCGTCATCGAGTTCTTTCTCAAGGACGACGCGAACCACGATCCGCTGATCACGCAAGCGGAGATTCTCGCGCGCCGCATCGCGACGCCCGACGAGATCAGCACGATGAGCGAATACGCGCGGATCACGTACGAGATCCTCGCGCACGCGTGGGGGCGGCGCGATGTCGCGCTGGTCGATCTCAAGGTCGAGTTCGGGCGCCTCGCCTCCGGCGAGAACAAAGGCTCGCTCGTGCTCGCCGACGTCATCGACAACGACTCGTGGCGCATCTGGCCGCAGGGCCGTGAAGATCTCGCGCTCGACAAACAGAACTATCGCAACCTCGAGACGGTCACCGACGAAGCGCTGGACCGCATCAAGGACGACTACGAGTCCGTCTCGCTCATGGTGTCGAGTTTTCCGCAGTTGCGGCCCGGGATCGTCGCGATCATCCTCGACGGCGCGGAGTACGTCGATGCCGGCGAGACCTTCGCGCGCGCGCTCGGGCGGTTCGGGCTCGGCCTGGCCCGGCAGGTCACGACGGCGGGTCGCATGCCGGACCACGCGGCGACGATGGCTGCTTCGCTCGACGCCAACTTCAAGCGCCATCGTCTCGTCTTCGCCGCAGTCTGCGGCGCCGGGAGTGCGCTGCCCGCAATCCTCGAACATACCACCGGACAGCCGGTCGTGCGGTTCGACCCCGCTAGCGGCGGATTCGACGAGGCGGCGCTGCGCTGTGCGAAGGTGCTCGCTCTCGACGACACCGTGGTGTTCGGCCGCACGCTGCTGCTCGACGCGCAGGCGCGCGCGCAAGTCCTCGCGCTGAACGCGCAGCTCAACGCGCCGCCTCCGCCGCCGCAGCCCGGGACGGCGTTCGCGTAGCGTGACAGCGACGGTCGACGATGCGGTTGCGCGAGGGCGGGAGCTCGGGGTCGCGCTCTCGGACGACGAGCTGCGCCGCATCGCCGAGCACCTGGAACGCGTGCCGACGGCAACGGAGCTGTTCGCGTTCGATGCGCAGTGGAGCGAGCATTGCTCCTATAAGTCGTCCCGGGAGCACCTGAAGAAGCTGCCGACCGAAGGGCCGAGCGTGCTGCTCGGCGTCGGCGAGGACGCCGGGATCGTACGGCTCGGCGAGTGGAACGGCGAGACCTACGGGATCGTCGTGGCGCACGAATCGCACAACCATCCTTCGCAAGTCGTCCCGTTCGAGGGTGCGGCGACCGGAATCGGCGGAATCGTCCGCGACGTGCTCTGCATGGGCGCGGAGGTCATCGGGATCGCGGATCCGCTGCGCTTCGGCCGGCTCGAGAACGAGCACTGCCGTTACGTCGCGCAGCAAGTCGTCGACGGGATCGCCGCGTACGGCAACGCGATCGGTGTGCCGAACGTCGGCGGCGACGTGTTCTTCGACGAGTCGTTCGACGACAACGTCCTGGTCAACGTCGTCGCGCTCGGCCTCGTCAAGGAGAAGGACATCATCCACTCGCGCGCGCCTGCGGGCAGCGTCGGGTGGGACATCGTGCTCGTCGGCAAGGCGACGGACCGCAGCGGCTTCGGCGGCGCCTCGTTCTCCTCGCTGACCCTCGACGAGGAAGACGCCGATCAGAACAAGGGCGCCGTTCAAGTTCCCGATCCGTTCCTGAAGAACGTGATCATGCGCGCGTCATATGCCGTGTTCGCCGCACTTCGCGCTGAAAAGATCGTCGCCGGGTTCAAGGACCTTGGCGCCGGGGGGCTGGCGGGCTGCAGCGCCGAGCTGTGCGCCGCGGGCGGTATGGGTGCCGAGGTCGAGCTCGATCGCGTCTCCACGGCGCAGCCCGAGCTGCCCCCAGAAGTGATCGCGATCGGCGAGACGCAGGAGCGCCTGTGCTGGATCGTCCCGACGTCGTTCACTCCGACGCTGCTCTCGATCTACAACGAGATGTACTCGCTCCCGCGCGTCGCGCGCGGCGCATGCGCCGCGATCATCGGAAAGGTCACCGAGACCGGCCGCTACGTCGCCAAACACCGCGGCGAAACCGTGATGGACGTCGACCTGGAGTTCCTGACGGGCGGCGTACGGTACTCGCGGCCGTACGTGTTGCCGGTGGTGGAAGTTGAAGCCCGCGAACTACGGCGCAGCCTCTACCACGACGCGGCGCGGAACGACTATTCCCGCTTCGAAGCCCTCTCCGCGATCCTCGGCCACCGCGACGTGTGTTCCCGTGCCCCTATCTATCGGCGGTACGATGGCGTGGTTCGTGGCTGTACAGCGATACCACCGGGTTTTGCCGACGCTGGTGTGCTGGTCCCGATTCCGGGTGCCTCGCTCGGCGTCGCGCTAGGTGTCGGCGGAAATCCCCGGTACGGCAAGATCGATCCCGCCAGAGCCGCCGAACTCGCGGTGATAGAAGCGATCGCGCAAGTAACTGCGGTCGGCGCAGTTCCCGCCGGTCTGACCGATTGCCTCAATTTCGGCGACCCGACGATCCCGGAGCAAATGGGAGCGTTCGTGGCGGCGGTCGATGGGCTTACGCGGGCATCTCGGCAGCTCGGCGTTCCTTTTGTGAGCGGCAACGTATCGCTCTACAACCGTTCCTCATCCGGAAACTCAGTGGCCCCCTCCCCGATCGTATCGTGTATCGGCACGTTACCGGACGTTTCGCGCAGTACCACCGGGCGGTTGCGGAGGCCAGATTCGAAGCTTGCCTTTGTCGGGGTGCTCCCGAGGACGGCGGCGCTCGGCGGTTCGGTGTATGCGGAGCTCCGCGGCATCCGCTCGAGAACGCTGCCCGAGATCGACTACCAGATGTTTCTCGCCGCGTGCGAATACGTGCGCGAAGGGATTGCGCGCGGTGTGATCTTGGGGGCGCGGGACGTCAGTGACGGCGGGCTCCTCGCGGCGGCTGCAGAGATGGCGTTTGCGGCCGACAGCCCGATCGGCTTTGCCTTCGAAGAGGATTGCGGCTTGATCAACCATGGCGAATACGGCAGCGCATCGTGGTTCGGAGAGCACGTCGGGTACGTCATCGAGGTCGGAAAGGACGAAGCGGTGCGCGCCATCGCGGATCGTGACGTGCCATACTATGAATTCGGCTGGACCATTGGCGAACCGTTCGCTGAGCGCTACGATGATGGCGGCGCCTTAAACGAACGTGTCCTACTCGCCGACCTGCGCGAGGCGTGGGAAGCGCCGCTCCGCGCGTTTTACGGCGCTTCGACAGGCCCTTCGACAAGCTCAGGATGACAACCTCAGCGTGACAATGGTGGTGAGTTAGTCGCGATGACAGGAACTGTTGCGGTGCTCGTGTTTCCCGGCACGAACAGCGAGGACGAGACGCTGCGCGCGGTGCGTGCCGTCGGGCTCGAGGGTGAGCTCGTGCATTGGTCGCAGCCCGAGAAGCTCGCGCGGTTCGATGCGTACATTTTGCCCGGCGGGTTCGCCTACGAAGACCGTATCCGTGCCGGTGCCGTCGCTGCGCACGATGCGCTGATGGACCCGGTGATTGAGGCGGCCCAGGCCGGAAAGTATGTCCTCGGGATCTGCAATGGCGCGCAGATCCTTGCCGAAGCGGGGCTCGTGCCCGGCACGGGACCGCTGCGCCGGCCGACCGCGGCGTTTGCGCCGAACGCGAGCGGCAGATTCCAGTCGGTCCACGTCCACGTCAGGCTCGCCGTCGATCCGGGCCGCGTGCCGATCCTCGCCGGGATCGAGCCTGGCGCGGTGATCCCGGCGTGGGCCTCGCACGGCGACGGCCGCCTCGCTGCGCCCGAGGCCGAGCTGGCGCGCATCGAACGTGACGGCCACCTCGCGTTCGTGTACTGCGACCGCGACGGCAACCCGGTCGCAGCGCCGAACGGTTCGGCGCTGAGTTGCGCGGGGCTGGTGAACGCGGAGGGGAACGTGCTGGCGGTCATGCCGCACCCCGAGCGCGACGCCTGGACGTTCCAGCATCTCGACGCGACGCGTGACGCGGTGCGTGGCAACACCGAGGAGACGCTGGCGCCGTCGGGCGGGATCGTCTTCTTCGAGGCCTTCGCCCGGGCCGTGCTGGCGGAGGCGATCGCGTGACGCAGACGTTCGCGGTGACGCTGACGATCCCGGACAACGAGGCGTTCACGGCGTTCGAGACGCTCGCCCGGCTCGGCATCCCCGTCGCGCGCGTCGTGCGGGCCGACATCTGGCTGTTCGTCGTCGACGCGCCGGCCGGCGACCTGACCGCGACGATCTCCTCGATCGAGACGATCCACAACCCCAACAAGCACCGCTTGCTCGCGCGGGACTCCGACCGGCCGGCGCCGGGCGAGGTATGGATCGCCTCGCGCGACGAAGCCCGGGTAACCCTCGTGGGCGGCCGCGCGATCCCTGGAGTGCGCGCCATCCGCCGACGCACGGCCTGGCGTTTACTCGACGATTCCGGGCGCGACATCGCGCCTGCCGATCTCGAGCGGGCGGTCGAGACCTTTCTGTGCAATCCCGCGTTTCAGGTGGCAATTACAGCATGACGATGATGGTCGAGCCCCTTCCTCAGGCAAATCCGCGACGGAGCGGCGTCGGCGAGATGTATACGATCGCCACGCTCGGCTCGCACTCCGCGCTGCAGATCCTCAAGGGTGCGCGCGACGAGGGGTTCGGTACGCTGGCGATCGCGAGCCGCGAGACCGCGCGGCTCTACAGCTCCTACGCCTTCATCGACGAAGTGATCACGATCTCGAAGTACAGCGACTTCATGGGGCTCGTGCCCGAGCTCGAGAAGCGCAAGATCATCATCGTCCCGCACGGCTCGTTCGTCGCGTATCTCTCGCTCGAAGAGCACAAGAAGATGAACATCCCGTACTTCGGGAACAAGGCCGTGCTCGACTGGGAAGCGAGCCGCGAGCTGCAGCGCGATTGGCTGCTTCGCGCCGGGCTCAAGCTTCCACGCCAGTTCAAGACCGGCGCCGAGATCGACCGCCCCGTCATCGTCAAGCTGTACGGAGCGCAGGGCGGCAAGGGCTACATGTTCCTGCGCGACGCGATGGACTTCGAAGAGCGCGCCTCGCTGCTCGCGCGGCAGAACTACATCCTCCAAGAGTACATCATCGGCGTCCCACTCTACATCCACTACTTCTACTCGCCGCTGACCGGCAAGCTCGAAATCATGTCGATGGACCGGCGCTACGAGACGAACGTCGACTCGCTCGGCCGCATCCCCTCGCAAGCGCAGGCCGGGATGGACCTCGATCCTTCGTACGTCGTGGTCGGCAACCAGCCGATCAGCCTGCGCGAGTCGATGCTCGCCGAGGCCTACCGGATGGGCGAGGACGTCGTCCGCGTCAGCCAGGAGATCTGCGGCCCGAAGGGGCTGTTCGGCGCGTTCTGTATCGAGACGATCATCACACCGGACACCCAGTTCTACATCATGGAGATCTCGGCTCGGATCGTTGCGGGTACGAACCTGTTCATCGACGGTTCTCCGTACTCGTATCTGAACTACAGCGAGCCCATGTCCACCGGACGCCGAATCGCACGAGAGATCAAGAATGCGCTGTTGTCCAACTCGCTCGATGCAGTCCTCGACGACACAACGGTCGGCAATCGCTAGATTCGTCGCGGCGCTGTTCGCAGCGCTCCTCGTCGCGCTGCCGTTCGTGCCGGTACGTGCAGCGCTCGACATCGATCCTGCGCAGCTGTACCGGCAGATGAAGGCGGCGTACGACAAGGGCGCAGCCGCCGGCTGGCATCTTGCCGATGAGCTGGATTACTTCTCGGCGGTGCTCGACGCGGGACGCGGCTACGAACTGCGCCGGCGCGACGACCCCCAGAACCTGGCGATCAAGGGGATCACCGTCGATCTCGCGACGCAGCTCTCGTACGATCCGCTGGTGAGCAACGACGCCGCCGAGTGGTACGTGCGCCTGGCCGCGCAGGGGTGGCAGAACGATGCCGACCGCGGTCCGGCCGCGCGCGCTCTGCTCGCAAAGCTCGACGCTGAGGACGCGAGCGCCGCGAAGCTGGCGGCGGACGCCGACGCCGACGCGGCGGTCCTGGCGGAGAAGTATCCGGGCGACGTGCAGGCGCTGCTGGGTCAGGTCGACGCCGATCTGCGCGCGTACAACCTCACCGAGAACACGCGCTGGCGCACGCTCGCCTTCCAGCGCGCCGCGCAGAATACGTTCCCGATCGGCTCGGTGCCCCAGGATATGGGAAAAGTGTTCTTTCCGATGGTCGATGCGGCGCGGAACGCCGGCCCAGGCTATTCGCCTGACGAGCGCGAGGCTGCCAGGGTCGTCGCTTCGCACCGCGCGTCCGCGCACGGGCTTGCGGTGATCGGTCACGTCGTCTCGCACGACACGTTTCTGATGATCACCGCGCCTGCCGACGAGTATTTCGGACGCACGAAGCTCTCGCCGATCGGGGTTCGGAACGAGCTGACACGGATCGGGAAGTACCTCGACGCCGGCTGGGGCGGCCAGATGACCAAGGACACGATATGGGTCGTGGATTCTCTTGACGACTGGCAGCACCAGTATCCGCGCGACTACGAGCTGCCGAGGCTCTACAAGCGCGCCTACGACACCCTCGGACGTGCGGGGACGCCGGAGGCCAAAGCGGCGCAGCAGGACGTCCGCCGGACGCTGCTGGTCAACTACCCGACCTCGAGCGAGGCGAGGGCCTTCATCTCGTCGTAGTGGATTCGGCGTGCCGTTCGATCTGAAGGGGACACTAGCGTCCTACGACGCGGGCAGTCTGACGCTGTGCTCGATCGGGAGCCATTCGGCGCTCGATGTGGCCGCGGGCGCGCGCGCGCAGGGCCTGCGCAACCTGATCGTCACGGAGCGCGGGCGCAACACGACCTACGATGCGTACTATGCGCGCCGCTCCGACGGACCGCCGCGCGGCTGCGTCGATGCGACGCTCGAACTCGCGGCGTTCGCCGACGTCCTCGACGACGACGTGCAGCAGCGGCTACGCCGCGAGAGCGTCGTGTTCGTCCCGAACCGCTCGTTCGAGGTGTACCTTCACCAACGCTATTCGTACACCGAGATCGAAGAACGCATGCGGGTGCCGTTCTTCGGAAACCGGCGGCTGCTGCGCGCCGAGGAACGCGACGAGCCCGAGAATCAATACGCCCTCATGGACCGCGCAGGGATCCGCTATCCGCGCCGGATCGGCTCGCCCGACCAGATCAACACGCTGGTGATGATCAAGGCCCCGCACGCGAAGGTCTCGTTCGAGCGCGCGTTCTTCCTCGCGCGCGATGAGAACGAGTACGAGCACACGGCGGAGCGGCTGCTTCACGACGGCATCGTGACGGCAGAAGGTCTGCGCGGCGCGGTGATCGAGGAGTTTCTGCTCGGCCCGACGATCAACTTGAACTTCTTCTGGTCGCCGGTGCTCGGCGAGCTGGAGCTGCTCGGCACCGACACGCGGCGGCAAACGAACCGTGACGGCCTGGTCGGCCTCCCGTTCAAACAGGCGCGCGACCTCGCCGACGAGCCCGTCCGCATGGAAGAAGCGGGGCACATCGCGGCGACGCTGACCGAGTCGATGCTGGAGAAGGCGTTCGAGATGGGCGAACGGTTCGTTCTGGCCGCGCGCGCAGTCGACGGCGTCGGCGTGATCGGCCCGTTCGCGCTGCAGTGCGTCATCGTCAGCGGCCCGCCGAAGGACTTCGTCTGCTACGACGTGAGCCTGCGCATCCCGGGCTCGCCCGGCACGCGCTACACGCCCTACACCGCCTACCGGTGGGGACGCGACGTCTCGGTCGGCGAACGGATCGCCATGGAGCTGGTCTGGGCCCGCGACCAAGGCCGGCTCGAGGAGGTACTGACGTGAACGCCGTTCGGTTGGAACACAAAGACGATCCGACGTACTGGGAGCTACTGGACGCAATCCAGCGGAAACATCCCGCTTACGATCTGGAAATTCGAAACGGCGAGTATGTTGTCGTGCCGCCCCACGATTTCGTATCAGCGCATCTCGTTATGCTGATAGGCTCACGCATCCAAGCATGGATCGAGGAGAGGAAGCTCGGCTACGTCTTTGATTCGAATGGCGGTATTCTCTTCGCGGATGGCGACCTCATGGCGCCGGACGTTACCTATGTTTCGCGTGTTCGTATGCCAAAAGTCCCGCGCTCGTTCGCACGTGTCGTGCCGGAACTCGTGTTCGAGATCCGGTCGAGCAAACAGAGCGAAAGAGCGTGCCGAGCTAAGCTTGACCTGCTTCTGTCGCAACGCATCGACATCGTTGTCTACGTCGACCCCGGGCAACGAGTCGTCGAAATCCACCGCGCCGGGGTCCCGCCGCTGAGCGTTCCGCCCGGCGGACGCGTCGAGTTTCCCGATATTCTTCCGGGGTTCGGCTTCGCCGTGGACGAACTCTGGCCGGAATGACCACTCCCGTGCAGGCGAAGCCCGCGACCGTCGTCATCCTCGACTTCGGCTCGCAGGTCAGCCAGCTGATTGCGCGCCGCGCGCGCGAGGCGAACGTCTACTCCGAGCTGTTGCCGTTCGACGTCTCGTGGGACGAGATCGCGAAGCGCGAGCCGTCGGCGATCGTGCTCAGCGGCGGCCCGGAATCGACCTTTGGCGACGACGCGCTCGACTGCGATTCGCGCGTGTACGGCAGCGGCTTGCCGTTGCTCGGGATTTGCTATGGTATGCAGCTGCTGGTGAAGCGCTTCGGCGGCGGCCTCGTCCGGCTCGGCCATAGCGAGTTCGGTCCCGCGCAGCTCGTCGTCGACCGGGCTGACGCTCCGTTGTTATTAGGCGTCCCAACCGAATCGAGAGTGTGGATGTCGCACGGCGATTCGGTCGAGAGCATCCCGCCCGGCTTCACCGGCCTGGCTCATACGGCCAGTTCACCGGTCGCGGTGATGGGCGACGAGGTTCGCAAGATCTACGCGACGTTGTTCCACCCGGAGGTCGTGCATACCGAAGCCGGCACCGCGATCCTCGAGAACTTCCTGCACACGATCGCCGGGATCGCGCCGGCATGGCGGATGGACTCGTGGGTCGACGACGCGATCGAAAAGGTGCGCGCGCAGGTCGGCGACGCCAACGTGCTGTGCGCGCTTTCGGGCGGCGTCGATTCCGCGGTCGCCGCGACGCTGGTCGCGCGCGCGATCGGGAAGCAGCTGACCTGCATCTACGTCGACACCGGGCTGATGCGCAAGAACGAGTCGCTCGGCGTGATCGCCGCATTCCGCGACGTGCTGCACCTCAGTGTCATCCATATCGATGCGGAACGGCGGTTCCTCGAGCGGCTCGCCGGGATCGGCGATCCCGAGGAGAAGCGCATCCGCATCGGGCACGAGTTCATCGCGATCTTCGAAGAAGAAGCGAAGAAGATCCCGGACGTCCGCTTCCTGGTGCAGGGGACGCTCTATCCCGACGTGATCGAGTCGAAAACGCCGGGCTCGAAGGCCGGGCACAAGATCAAGTCGCACCACAACGTCGGCGGGTTGCCGGAACGCATGGCGCTGGGACTCGTCGAACCGCTCCGCGCGCTGTTCAAAGATGAGGTGCGCGAAGCCGGGCGCGTCCTCGGGCTGCCGAACGCGATCGTCGAGCGACAGCCGTTCCCCGGGCCGGGGCTCGCTGTGCGCATCATCGGCGACATCACGCGCGAGCGGCTCGAGGTCGTGCGCGAGGCCGACTGGATCGTGACCAGCGAGATCGACGCGGCGATCGCGCAAGGCCGTCTCTCGCCGCGGCCGTGGCAGTACTTCGCCGTCCTCACCCCGGTGAAGAGCGTTGGCGTGATGGGCGACGGGCGCACCTACGGCAACCTCGTCGGCGTCCGCGCGATCACCAGCGAGGACGGGATGACCGCCGACTGGGCGCGTCTCCCGCACGATCTGCTCGAGCGCATCTCGGCGCGCATCGTGAACGAGATCCCCGGCGTCAACCGCGTCGCCTACGACATCACCTCAAAACCCCCCGCCACCGTCGAGTGGGAATAGTTCAGGGTGCGGGTGACTAGACGAGGACGCGGGCCCAGGTGATTCGCGCGGGGGCATCGGTGCGCGTCACCTCGTTGCGGCGGCGCAGGTGTTCGAGGTGCGCGAGCGTCTCGGCGACGGCAAACTGCTGGTGCTCGGGGTGCAGTTGATCGAAACGGTCGCCGCGCCGGCGCCAGCGTAGCGCTCCGGCTACTTCGGTAGCGGTCTTCGGGCCGTCGTCGAGCGCATGCAGCACGTCGGTTTCGCGCGTGGCTTCGTGCGCCAAGAGCTCGTCGACGCGCCGGGCGAGATCGGGGAACGCCTCGCCGTGCGCCGGCAGCGCGCCGGTCGTTTCGAGCGCGCCGACGGTCCGCAGCGACGCGACGTACTCGCCCATCGCGTCGCGGCTCGCATCGTGCCACATGCCGACGTGCGGCGTGACGGGGTCGAGCACGTGGTCGCCGGTGAACGTCCGCCCGGAGACCGTGTCGACGAAGCACAGGTGGCCCGGTGAGTGGCCCGGCGTGAACATCGCGCGCAAGCGGCCGATGTGTTCGCCGTCTTCGACCATCCGCGTCGGTTCCACGTAATCGAACCGGTCCCACGAGTCGTCGTCGTCTTCCGGCTGGACCGGCAGCCCGTTGCGCTCCAGCCACGCGTTCACGATCGAGTCGTCGTCACCGCGCCGTTCGCGGCGGGCGCGCAAGAACGCCCAGTCCCGCTCGTGCATCCCCAGCTCCGGAACGCCCGCGCCGATCAGCGTCCCGGCGAGCCCGTAGTGATCGAAATGGAAGTGCGTGATCAGCAGGCGGCGCACGTCGCGCACGGTATGGCCGCACAGCGCGAGGCCCTCCTCGAGCGCGGCCAGCACGTCGTCGGCCTTCCAGCCGCAGTCGATCAGCGTCAGCCCGTCGTCGTCCTCGAGCAGGTAGCCGTTGATGTAGCGCATCGGGTTGCCGGTCATCGGCAGCCGGATCTGCACGATGCGGTCGCCGATCTGGGTGATCGGCGGCAGGTTGCTCGGAATCGACAAGGACTAGGCGGTTAGACCGCCCGAAGGCAGTCCCCTTGGAACAGCGTCATTTCGCGTACTGGCCGAAACGCCGCCCGCGCGAGTTCCCAGTACCGGCCACCAGCGTCGCGCACAACCTCGCGACCTCCGCCGCACGCTGGCCCGATCATCCGGCGATCGTGTACTACGATACGCCGATCGCGTACGCGCGGCTGTGGCGCGAGGTCGAGGCGCTCGCCGGGCATCTCGAGCACGAGGCGGGCGTCAAGCGCGGCGATCGCGTTCTGCTCCACATGCAGAACTCGCCGCAGTTCGTGATCGCGTACTACGCGATCTTGCGCGCAAACGCGGTCGTCGTTCCGCTGAATCCGATGCTGGTCGCCGAAGAACTCGAAACGTACCTCGACGACAGCGACGCGACGGTCGCGATCACCGGCCAGGAGCTCGCGTCACGGCTGCGCCCGCACGCGTATCGTCTGCGGCACGTCGTCGTCGCGGCGTATTCCGACTACCTCGAGCGGGAGACCGATCTCGCGCTGCCGGCCGCCGTCGCGGCGCCTGCTGCGCCGGTCGAAGGCGACGGCTGGGTCCGGTTCGCCGACGCGGTTCGCGGCACGGCGGTGCCGAGCTCGATCGTCACCGGGGGCGACGACATGGCGCTGCTTCTGTACACGTCCGGTACGACCGGACGTCCGAAAGGGTGCGTCCACACCCACCGCTCGGTGCAGACGACGACTTGGGCGACGCCGATGTGGGGCGGCAGCACCGGTCCCGGGGCGCGCATTCTCTCGGTGCTGCCGTATTTCCACGTCACCGGGATGACCGGCGACATGAACGCTGGGCTCTGCAACGGTGCGACGATCGTGATGATGACGCGCTGGGATCCCGCGACCGCGCTCACGCTGATCGAGCGCTACCGGTGTACCGGGATGACCGCGATCAGCACGATGGTCGTCGACCTGCTCTCGCATCCCGGCTATCGCGCCGAGGCGTTGGCCTCGCTGGTCGCGCTGGGCGGCGGCGGTGCGCCGCTTCCGGCCGCGGTCGGCACCGAGCTCAGCGAGCGGCTCGGCATGAACTACATGGAAGGCTACGGCCTCACCGAGACGATCGCGATGACGCACGCAAACCCGCCCGATCGCACCAAGCTGCAATGCCTCGGCGTCCCGACCTTCGGCATCGACTCGCGAGTCGTCGATCCGGAGACGTTGCGCGAGCTCGGGCCGAACGAGACCGGCGAGATCGTCATCGCTGGTTCGCAGGTGATGCGCGAGTACTGGAAGCAGCCCGAGGCGACCGCCGAGGCGTTCATCGAACGTGACGGCAAGCGTTTTCTGCGCACCGGCGACCTCGGCTACGCTGACGACGAAGGATATTTCTTTCTGGTCGATCGCGTCAAGCGCATGATCAACGCCGGCGGCTTCAAGGTTTGGCCGGCCGAGGTCGAGACGAAGCTGTTCGGACACCCGGCGATCAAGGAAGCCTGCGTGATCGCGTCGATCGACGCGCGTCTCGGCGAACAAGTGAAGGCACTGGTCGTGCTGCGCGACGGCGCGAGCGCGACCGCCGACGAGATCATCGCATGGGCGCGCGAGCACATGGCCGCCTACAAGCTGCCGCGCGAGATCGCATTCGTCGATGCGCTGCCACGGGGGCCGACCGGCAAGGTGCAATGGCGCGCGCTCCAGGAGGAGGAGCAGCGCCGCGCGGCTCAGGTCGCCGCGCCGTCGTAGGTCTCGGCCTGCAGCCGGTCGAGAATCGTCGTCAGCTCGGCGACGCGTTGCGCGCCGAGCTTCTTCGCGGTGTTGGTGATCAGCCGCGGCGGGATGTCCTTGACGAACCCGCGCAGCGTCTTCACTGCGCCGGTTGCGTCGGGTTTCGCTTCGCCGGTCAGCGCGAGGATGCGCAGCGCGCCGATGCTGCCGAGAAAGTCCAGCGAGTCGGCATCGTGCAGCGCGATCGCTTCAGGTATCGATCCGGCGTTGCTGTAATACATGTGTCCGCGCTCCGCGGCTTGCACGGCCGGAAACTTCTGCATCGGGAAGCCGGCGTCGCGCAGGACCGCTTCGCTGGTCTCGGCGGCGCGGTCGCCGTGCTCCATCCCCTTCTTTTCGTACGGCGGAAACGCGGCCATGTCGTGCAAGAACGCCGCCGCGAACAGGACGTCGGTATCGACGGTGAGGTGATCGCCTTGCGCCACTTCGAGCGCGAGCCGGTAGTCGCGTTCGGAGTGCTGCCAGCCCCAGGCGGGATGCTTGAACTTCGTCCGCGCGAGCTCGTACACCGCAACTTTCCACGGCGCGTCGAGTGCGATTCCGGTCGCGGTCTGTGCCGGCGCCGCGCCTCCCCGCACGCCAGGCGCGAGTACCAGCGAACAGAGGAGCACGAGCGCGGCCAATCGTCTCATGGGCGAGGCTTCGCGAGCCGGCACGGGGATTCCGCGACGGCGCTCAGCGCCGCCATGTGAACACCGCGGGCGTACCGTCGTGCGTTCCGATCCCGGCGACGGTTCCGTCGGGCGCGATCGCGTAGGCCGACTCGAACCGCCAGCCGCGCGGATGCGGAAGATCGTCGAGGCGTTCGAGACGGCCGGCACGCCACACGAATGCGTAGTGCTTGCCGTCGGCGGCCTGCAGCATCCCAACGACCGTGCCGTCATCGGCGACGTCGTACGCGACGCTCCGTCGCGCACCGTGCTCCAGCGCGATTGTGCGGCCGCGTGCGTCCCACGCGATCGCGTGCGGGGTCGGCTCGACGGGAAACCCGCCGGGGCGCGCGCTGGCACCGACGGCGAACCCGGACGCGGTGACGCCGTACGCGACGCCGTCGCCGAGTTCGCTCAGCACCGCATCGTGCCAGCGCACTGCGATCACTCGCTGGCGGTCTTGATTCAGGATTGTCGGCGCGACGTTACCGTCGAGATAGCCGCGATACCCGGCCGCCCACCGGTCGCGTAGGCCCAGCACGACGCCGCGCCCGAGAGCGCGGCAGGTGCGTCCATCGATGACGTACGCGTACGGTGCGTAGTGGCCCGTATCGTCGTGCACGCTGAACGAGCCTCGGCCGGTAATGTCGATCGTCAGCGCGACGCGGCCACGCGCGTCGACGGCGTTCGCGTGTTGATCGGTCTCGTCGCCCGGCTGCGCGCACGGCGGCAGCGGCCACCTCCGCGTCGCCTCGCCCGCCCAGCGCTGCACCTCGTACGAAACGCCGCTGTACGCTCCGCTCCACGCCTCGCTCGCCGAGACGAGCGCGCCGCCCGGAACGGCGACGATCTCGCCGGTGCCTTTCGGTGCCCCGGGATTCCCCGGATCCGGGCTCGTCGCCACGGGCAGCGCGGTGAACTGGGCGCGGACGCCGGATCGGTTCCAGCGAAACGCACGGTCGCGGCCGCCCCTGTAGGTGGTCTCGGAGCGCGCCGCCACCGTGTGGTCGGGCGCGATCGAGACGAGGCG
Organism: Vulcanimicrobiota bacterium; assembly: GCA_003168375.1. Classification (GTDB taxonomy): domain Bacteria; phylum Vulcanimicrobiota; class Vulcanimicrobiia; order Vulcanimicrobiales; family Vulcanimicrobiaceae; genus Vulcanimicrobium; species Vulcanimicrobium winogradskyi. The sequence goes on along the minus strand of PMSI01000006.1, from coordinate 22,111 downwards.
GCGGTCGGCCTCGGGCGCGACGGAGAAACCCGGCGGCAAGGCGAGCTGGGCGACGATCGTAGCGATCAGCAGCGGAAACACCATCGGGATCGATCATAGCATCCGCCGTGCGGGAGGATTAGGGCGAGGGCTGGCGCACGACCGCGACGCGGTATGAGAATCTTGGTCGTCGGCGGCGGTGCTCGCGAGGATGCGCTGTCGTGGCGGCTCGCGGCATCGCCGTCGTGTGAAGTGCTGTTGCACGCGCCGGGAAACGCGGGCACGCTGACGCGCGGAACGAACTGGCCCGATGTTGCGGCGACCGACGCACGCACGATCGTCCGTCGCGCGCAGGAGGAACGGATCGATCTGGTCGTGCTCGGGCCGGAGACCGCGATCGCGGCCGGAGTCGGTGACAAGCTGCGCGAGGCCGGGATCGCGGTGTTCGGGCCGAACCGCAGCGCCGGCCGCCTCGAGACCAGCAAGGTCTTTGCGAAGCGCTTCATGGAGCGGCACCGGATCCCGACGGCGCAGTTCAAGGTCGTACACAACCTCGATCAGGCACGGCGCGCGCTGGACGGCTGGCGCGGGGGCGCCGTCGTGAAAGCCGACGGGCTCGCCGCCGGAAAGGGCGTGGTCGTCTGCGACGACGGCGGCAGCGCGCTGGCGGTGCTCGCCGACTGGTACACCAAGAACAAGATCCCAGGCGGCGGGTCGGACGTCGTGATCGAGGAGCGGCTCTCCGGCCGTGAGGTCAGCGTCTTCGCGATCGCCGACGGCAGCACGATGATCCCCGTCGCGGCGGCGTGCGATTATAAGCGCGCCGGCGACGACGACCAGGGCCCGAACACCGGCGGGATGGGCGCGTACTCGCCGCCGGCCGGCTTTCCGGCCGACCTGCTCGACGTCGTGCGCGAGCGCGTCGTCGCTCCTGTGTTGCGCGGTTTGCTCGCCGATGGCGAGCGCTATCGCGGCGTGCTCTACTGCGGCCTGATGCAAACCGAGCGCGGACTGTTCGTGATCGAGTTCAACGCGCGCTGGGGTGATCCCGAGACGCAAGTGCTGATGCCGCGCGTCGACGGCGATTTCGCGCGCTACCTCGCGTCCGCCGCGAACGGCGCGCTCGAGACCGGCGCGGCGACGTGGTCGCAGGACGCCTGCGTCGGCGTCGTCATCGCGACGTCGCGCTATCCGTACGAGAACACGCCGGTGAGCGGGCTCCCGGCCGATCTCGATCTGGGCGACGGCGTCGTCGCGTTCTGGGGAACATCGGCCCGCGAGAACGGGACCGTCTCGTCGCCCGGTGGGCGCGTGCTCACGGTCACGGCGCGAGCTGAGGATCTCGCCGCGGCGCGCGCTCGCGCGTACGAGGCGATCGCCGCGCTCAAGACGCGCTTCCCGAGCGGCACGCCGCTGACGTATCGCGGCGACATTGCGCGCCTGTAAGCGCGAATCGCTTACTTGAGCCCCATCGCCGCGCGGCCGCTGGCGTTGGGCACGAGGTAGAGGCGGCTCTTGCCGTAGTCGAAGCCGATCGTGAAGAGGCGTAGGAAATCTACTCCGACGATGCCGTCGTCGTTCTGCGCGTACGAGCTGCCCTTGACGCGATAGCCGACGAAGTCGGTGAAGTTCACCGAGGCGAGCTTCACCGATTCGATCTGATACGGCTCGACCTCGAACGTGCCGCCGATCCCGGTCAACGTACGCAGCCGCTGCGCGCCGCCCCCGCCGCGGTCCCGGAGCGCCTCCGGATGCCGCCGCGCGAAGTAGTCGAAGATGAAGAACGTGCCGACACCGCCGGTGTCGATGATGAAGCGCTCGCCGAGCGCGCCGTTCACCGCGACCGAAGCGCGCGGCTGGCCGCCGCCGACGCGGACGTCGAGCGGGATCGTCGCTGGGTCGTTCGGCGGCACGTACGCACTGCCCGGGACGACCGTGACCCGCTTGTGTTCGTAGTCGATGGTCACGCCGAGCTCGGCCAAGAAGTCGAATCCGAGCAGACCGACCTCCTTGACGTGAGGCTCGGTCTGCCAACCGTGCGGGACGACCTGGATCGCCACGTCGTGCATCACCAGCGAGCCGATGCGCATCTCGGGGACGACCGTTCGCGCGGTCGTGTACCGGCCCGCGGTGACGGCCGAGTGCTTCCCGTACTCTTTCAGCCCGAGGTCGCGAGCGACGTCGGAGTCGATCGTGATCGTGCCCGCGCCGCTGTCGAGTACGAAGTCGAGCCCGCGGCCGCCGATCTCGACGCGGACGAGGATGTGCGAGGGACCGAAGCGGGCCGGCAGTTCGACCGCTCCGGCGCCAGGCGGGAACGTGACCAGGGAGCGGCGCGGTACGGAGATCGCGACCTCGCTCGCCGGTACGTCGTCCGGTGCGTAGTCGACGACGCGCAAGTCGCTGGTCGTGTTCGCGTAGCCGTTCTCGACGTGGAGGTGGTGCGCGAACGTACGACCGTGATCGGCGCGAACGTCGTCGAGCGTCGTCACGATCGTGCCGTTGGTCGTCAGCTGCTCGCGCCGCACGACCCGCCAAGTCGTGCCGTCGACGTACTCTTTCTGCCCGTGTCCCTGCGCGTTGAGCGTCGCGATCGCGTAACCTTCGACCGGAGTGTGGATCGACTCGACCGTCGTGGTGGTCACTTCACGCGTCGCGTTGCCGGGATCGGGCTGGTCGACGATCACCTGGCCGTTGTCGTTCATGTGCCAGAGCCGGCCGCCGTTGACGCCGCGCTCCGTGTGGAACGGACCCGTGTCGAACGTGTACCGGAAGTCCTTGCCGCGGCGGTAATCGTGCTCGATCGTCGTCGTGCCGTCCGAGCTGACCGTTTCGTCGGTTTCGCGCCACGAATCCGGGATCGGGCCGCCGGACGCGCGGATCCGCTCACGGAGGACCGCGGGCTCTGGGGCGGTGTCGGCGGCGACCGGCACCGCCTGCGGCGCGAACAGCACGGCGATCGCAGCGCCGACGAACCACGCCCGTTTGGTCATCGCGCGCACCTTCCGCGCGCCGAGCGCGACGCCCTAGAGGAGCGCGATCTGGGCTCCCGTCCGATCCGGCGCCAGCCTGCGGCTCCGCACGAAGGTCGTCGCAAGAATAGCGGCGTGGACGCGTTCGGCGACCTCGCGGGCGTAGCCCGGTTCCGCATAGCGCCCCCGCCCGAACAGCCGGGTGTAGCGGTCGACGAGCTCCGGCCGGGTCGCCGCGAGGAACGCGAAATAGGCGTCGCGGGTGATCGCCCCGAGGTTGAGGGCGCTGTGCCAGACGTGCGAGGCACCCGCGCCCGCCGCGGCGTGCACGACGCTCGCGAGCGACGCCGCGTCGTCGGTGACGTCGGGCAAGACGGGCGCGACCGCAACGCCGACGCGGATCCCCGCATCGGCGAGCGCGCGCACCGCGCGTAGCCGTTGGCGCGGCGGCGCGACGGTCGGTTCGATCTCGCGCGCCAACGCTTCGTCGAGCGTCGCGATGCTCACCGCGACGCCGACGTCGGCACGCCGCGCGCACTGCGCAAGCAGGTCGAGATCGCGCACGATCAGCGGCGAGCGCGTCGTGATGTGAAACGGCGCGCGCGCGTCCCGCAAGGCCGTCAAGATCCCACGCATCAGGCGATAGCTGCCCTCGAGCGCCTGATACGGGTCGGTCGCGGTTCCAACCGCGATCTCTTCGCCGCGGTACGTCCGGCTCGCGAGCTCGGCACGCAGGACCGCCGCTACGTTGACCTTCACGCCGAGCACCGAGCCCCACTCTCGCACGCCGTCGAGCTCACGATACGCGTGGGTCCCGCGCGCGTAGCAGAATACGCACTGATGAGCGCAGCCGGTGAACGGGTTCAGCGACCAGGTGAACCCCATGCCGCGCACCCGGTTGAGCGCGCTCTTCGCCGCGATCTCCGTGACCCGAACCTCGCCCGGCCGCCGAGCGACGGGAAACCCGTCCATCGAACATATGTTCGGGCACAATGGGTGTCGCGCCTTGCTGGACTTCCGACGAAAAAGCTATGAGGTATAGTCAATTCGTATTGACAGATCGTGTATGCTTATTGCATGGCAATTATCACCCTTCGCGTCCCCGACGAAGACCTGGCTCTCATCGACGCCGAGGCTGGTCAAAACCGGACCCAATTCATGCTCGGCGCCGCGCGGGAACTCGCCGAGCGTCGGCGCCGCGACCGACTCGATGCTGAGGTATCACGGATCTTGCTCGAGGACGCGGAGCGCGATCTCAGCATCCTTAACGAGCTTTCTCCGACCATGGCGGACTGACTGGAGTGAAGCGGGGCTCGATCTATCGGTTTGCGCTCGACCCTACGGTCGGGTCGGAACAACGAAAAACTCGAATGTGCGTCGTCGTTCGACGCGATGCTCCCGACCCAGCGTCCGAAGAGCGCAATCCGATGACGTTTGTGGTGCCGCTTACCGACGCCGGCGGAAAACCCGGAAACCTCCTCAACGTCTTGGTTCCTCAAGGCGTCGGCGGCACGACGAAGGACAGCCTCGTGATGATTGCTCAGGTTCGAGCGGTCGACAAGAAACGGCTCGCAGGTGCGGAACTAGGCGACCTACCGCCGCACATAATGCAGCAAGTCGACAACGGCCTCCGCGCGGTCCTCGCGCTGGTTTAATGAGCTCCGTCAGGTGCCGGTGCGGACGAAGAGGTTCCAGTACCAGACGCCCCAGGCGCCGACCAGCGCGGACCAGATGATGAGCGCGACGCCCCAGCGCGGCAGCCGCTCGCGGACGGCGATGCACATGAGCGCGAACACGTACGGCATGAAGTCGAGGAAGTGCCGAGAGCCGAACTGCACCCATCCGTTGAGGTAGTACAAGAACGCCGGCGCTGCGACCAGTGCGGTCGTGATCCACAGCGCGGTGACGACGTTGCGCGGTGTTTTCGCCAAGAAGGCGAGGATCAGCGCCGGACTGGTGAACGTCAGCGCGATCCCGTTCAGGTCGGGCTTCACGTACGGCCACTGCGCGTGCTGCAGCCACTCCACGAAGATCGGGGCGCGGAAGAAGAACGAGTAGATCTGGTACGGCACGTACGCGAGTTGGAACGGCGAACCCGTCGGCGCGCCCCACGCGTCGGCGTGGTAGTACACCGTGTGGCCGATATCCCAGACCGTGCCCCACATCAGCTCGTCGTAGCCGATGAACACGACGACGGCGGCGGCGAGGACGACGCTCGCCGAACGCAACCGCGCGAAGCGCTCCGCGCGCGTCGGCCGTTTGCCGGCGAAGGCTCCGGTCCAGAGCGCCCACCCGAACATCGGGAACGCGGCGACCTCGGGAAAGCGCGCGCCGGCGGCGAGCACGGCGCACAGCGCAACGAGCCATCCGCGATTCTTGCCGCACAGCTCGACCAGCGCGCCGAGGATGAAGGCGACCGCGCAGAGATGCGCCAGGAACCACACGTCGCCGAGCTCCGCGCACCACCAGATGTCGGTGCCCGCGACGAAGAACATCGCCAGGAACACCTTGGTGGAGAGATCAGTGACCCCGAGCCGCCCGGCGAGCGCCCACGCGAGGCCGGTCGCCACTGCGGCGAACGCGATCGCGACCAGCGTCTGGTTCGCGGCGTTGCCCCAGATGGCGACCAACGGCAGCATGAAGATCGCCGGGACCGGGCCGTCGACCCCGTAGTAGTGCCCGTTGTACTGGACGGCGTCCATCCAGCGCCCCGGCCAGTCGATCCACATGTGGCCGTGCAGCCACGCGTACGCGACGCGGACGTAGTTGTTCTGGTGGGTCGAGCGCAGGTGTGAGCTCGCCAGGATCACGAGAAAGGCGACCACGGCAGCGGCCAGGGCGCCGGGGAACCGGCGTATCGCCGCCACCGCGACCCGTGAGCGGAACGCGGCGACCATCGGCGCGACGGTTCGCCCGGACGTAACCGCGGCCCCGCCGGTGCGGTACTAGGAATCGCGATGTACCAGCCACGTTCTTCTTCGCCGGGCCCGTACCGAATGGTCATTCCGTCGGGCGGCGCCACGGCCAGCGTCCCGGGTCTGCTCGGTCAGGTCCTGGGGATCACCGGGGTCGGATTCCTGATCACGGCCCTGGCGTCGTACCTGTTCCGCGGGATCTCATTCGGGGCCGGGCAGATGGCCCTCATCGGCGGCATCGTCCTGCTGCTCGTCATGAGCGCGTTCCGCACCAACCCGCGGGTCGCGTTACTGTGGTTCTACGCGTTCACGTTCGTCGAGGGAATCGGGCTCGCGCCGATCGTCGCGTTCTACGCGGCAACAGCCGGCCCGGACGTCGTCGTCAATGCCGCCGCCACGACCGGCTTCGGCATGCTCGTGCTGGGCGGCGTCGCGTTCGTGTTCTCGGTCGACTGGCGTCGCTTCCAAGGGATCGCGACCGGCGCCCTCGTCGCGCTGCTCATCGTGGGGCTTATCTCGATATTCACCCACTGGGTCCATCCGACGACGTACTCGTGGCTGATCCTCGGTGTGTTCACGCTGCTCACGCTCGTCGACTTCAGCCGCATCCGCGCCGGCGGCGACGGGCACACGCCGGTCGAGCTCGCGATCAGCATCTACCTCGACGCGATCAACATCTTCATCGCGCTCTTGCAGATCTTCGGTTCGCGCCGCCGGGATTAGGGTGAATCCGGGTCATCGGTCCCGAAGGTACGACGATGGCCCGGGCGTACGATCAGGAAGCGGTACAACCGGCCGGTGACGTCCTGCACGAAGCGTGCGGGATCACTGGTCTGTACTCGCCGGGCGACGACGTCGCGAGGCTTGCCTACTTCGGCCTGTACGCGCTGCAGCACCGCGGGCAGGAGAGCGCTGGGCTGGCCGTCGGCGACGGAGAGCGGATTCAGAGCCACCGCGAGATGGGCCTCATCAACGGGATTTTCAACGAGGAGATCCTCGGCGGTCTGAGCGGCCACGTCGCGATTGGGCACACGCGCTACTCGACGACCGGCAGCTCGATCATCGTGAACGCCCAGCCGTTCGAGCTGGACTCCGATTTGGGCCGGTTCGCGTTCGGGCACAACGGAAACCTTACCAACACCGACGATCTCGCCGCGCGGCTGCCCGAAGACGTGCGGCTCGCAGCGACGTCTGATTCCGAAATCCTCGCGCTGACGATCGCGCTCGCGCCGGGCGAGAGTTGGCCGGAGAAGATCAAAGCCGCGATGCGCATCGCCGAAGGTGCGTATTCGGTCGTGATGTGCACGACGGACGCGGTGTACGCGTTTCGCGATCCGTGGGGCGTGCGTCCGCTCTGCATCGGAACCTACGGCGACCACGGCTACATGATCGCCTCGGAGTCGTGCGCGCTGGCCACCGTCGGCGCGCACTACCTGCGGGAGCTCGACGCCGGTGAAGTCGTGTGCATCGACGCGCGCGGCGTCCGGACCGAACACACCGAAGTGGTGAAACCGGCGTCGCTGTGCATGTTCGAGTACATCTACTTCGCGCGCCCCGACAGCGTGCTGAGCGGGCGTTCGATCTACATGGCGCGCTACGAGATGGGACGCGCGCTGGCGCGCGAGCACCCGGTCGATGCGGACGTCGTGATGGCCGTCCCCGACAGCGCGATCCCGGGCGGGATCGGGTTCTCGGCGGAGAGCGGGCTGCCGTACGTCGAGGGCTTGATCAAGAACCGCTACATCGGGCGCACGTTCATCAGCCCAGATCAGAAGCTGCGCGCGCAGGGCGTGCAGCTGAAGTTCAACCCGATCGTCGAGAACCTGCGCGGCCAGCGCGTCGTCGTCGTCGACGACTCGATCGTGCGCGGAACGACCACGCCGCGCATCGTCAAGCTGGTGCGCGACGCGGGTGCGCGCGAAGTCCACCTGCGGATCACCTCACCGCCGATCGTCCACCCGTGTTACCTGGGCGTCGACATGGCGACCTACGCCGAGCTGATCGCGGCGAACCGCACCGTCCCGGAGATCTGCGAGCGCCTCGGCGCGGACTCGCTGGGCTACCTGAGCATCGAGAACCTGGTCGCCTCGACCGGCCGCGACCGCACCGACTTCTGTCTCGGGTGTCTGAACGGGCGCTATCCGAGCCAGCCGGGCTCCTCGAACGGCATCGCCCAGGCCGACCGCCAGCCGGCCCTCAAAGCCTGACCTACGCCCCCGGCTCCGATGCCGCCGGCGGATCGCTGGCGGGGAACGAGTCGGCCTCGGCCTGGTCGTAGGCGTCGTACTCCGTCGGCTGATCCGGGTTCGGCGGGTCCGTGACCGGCCCGGCCGGCGGCACGGGGTCGGGGATCACCGGCTCCTGCGGGTTCATGCGACCGTTGCTGCGGTCGCGCTCTTCGCGACGCCGTTTGCCGGGGCGCCGTTCTTCGCGAAGTCCTCGACGATGTTCACGAACGCACGTACCGGCGTGCCGGTTGGGCCCTTCGCCATGAACGGCGACTCGCCGTCGAGATACGCCGTGCCCGCGACGTCGAGATGGATCCACGGCGTTTCGGCGACGAAATTCTTGAGGAACGTACCGGCCGTCTCGGCGCCTGCCGCGCGGCCGCCGGTGTTCTTCAGGTCGGCGATGTCGCTCTTGATCTGCTGATCGTAGTCCGGGTAGAGCGGGAGGCGCCAGTAGCGCTCGCCGCAGTCGGCGACCGTCTTCAGGAAGCGCTCCACGAACGCGTCGTCGTTCGACATCGTCCCGCTCGCCGCGTGGCCGAGTGCGATTACGCACGCGCCGGTCAGCGTCGCCGCGTCGATGATCTTCGTCGCCCCGAGCTTGCGCGCGTAGCACAGCGCGTCGGCCAGGATCAGCCGCCCTTCGGCGTCGGTGTTGATCACCTCGATCGTCTTGCCGTTCATCGCCCGCAGGATGTCGCCGGGCTTCATCGCGCGGTGCCCGGGCAGGTTCTCCGACGACGGGATCAAGCCGATCACGTTGACCTTCGGACGCAGTTTCCCGATCGCCCACATCGCAGCGATCACGCCCGCGCCGCCCGACATGTCGTATTTCATCTCGTGCATGTTCTCGGCCGGCTTGATCGAGATGCCGCCCGAGTCGAAGGTGAGTCCCTTGCCGACCAGCGCGATCGTTTCGGTCGACGACGGATCGCCCTTGTAGGTCATGACGCTCAGCGTCGCGGGCTCGTCGGAGCCGCGCGAGACGCCGAGCAGGGAACCCATTCCGAGCTGCTCCATCCGCGCTTCGTCGAGGACGTCGAACTCGAGCCCGGCGTCGTTTGCGAGCTCCTTCGCGCGATTCGCGAGGTGGGTCGGCGTCATGTCGTTGGCGGGGGTCAGCGCCATCATGCGGGCCGCGTTCACCGCCTCGCCGAGGATGCTGCCGCGCTTCGCGCCTGCGTCGACCGCCGCGCGGTCGTGCGTTCCGGCCAGGATGGTGACGGCCGTGGTCACGACCGGCTTGTCGGCTTCGGTCCGGTAGATCGTGGTGTCGATCGTCGCGGCGATCGCCCCTTCGGCGACGAACGACGCGGCGAGCGCGGCGTCGACGCCCTCCGGCAGCGCGACGGCGAGCGCTGCAACGCCGCGCTTGCCGAGATAGCGGACCGCGGTCCCGGCGTACTTCGCGAGCGCGTCGACGGTGAATTTCTCGCGTTCTCCGAGCCCGACGACGAGGACGCGTTTGAACGGGGCATCCTTCGCGTGGACGAGCGACGTCTCGTTCGGCTTGCCGGCGATCTCGCCGGATGCCAAGATATCGGCGATCGCGCCGCCGAGGACGGTATCGACCTCGGCTGCGACGCCGGTGACGGCGCCGCCCGCGAAGACCGGTACGACGAGCGCGCCGGTCGCGACCGACGTCGCCGCGTCGTTCGAGACGTGGACCTGCATGGATTCCTCCGGAAGGACAGAAGCGGTCGAGCGACCGTGATGGACAACCTGTTCGCGTTTACGCGCGCCGTTGGCGCGTCCTGCCCCCTTCGACAGGCTCAGGACAGGCTGTGACCAGCGGCTCGGGCCGTGGCGATGCGTACGCGCGCGCCGGGGTCGATATCGACGCGGGCAACCGCGCGGTGCAGCGGTATCGGGACGTCACCTCCGCGTGGACGCATCCCGACCAGCTCGGTTCCCTAGGAGGTTTCAGCGGGCTCTTCCGGCTCCCGGGCGACCCGAAGCGTGCGCTCGTCGGGTCGACCGACGGCGTCGGTACGAAGATCCTGATTGCGGCCGCGCTGCGGCGCTACGACACGGTCGGCGCCGACCTCGTCAACCACTGCGTGAACGACATTCTCGTCACCGGCGCGGACCCGCTGTTCTTCCTGGATTATCTCGCGGTCGGCAAACTCGATCCGGAGGTCGCGGCGCTCATCGTCTCCGGCGTCCATCGCGCCTGCCGCGAGAACGCGTGCGCGCTGCTCGGCGGCGAGACCGCGGAGATGCCGGGCGTCTACAGTCCCGAGCACTTCGACCTCGCCGGCACGATCGTCGGCCTGGTCGAGATCGACGCGATGCCCGATCCCAACCGCGTGATCCCGGGCGACGCGATCGTGGGGCTGCCGGCCGTCGGGCTGCACACGAACGGCTACACGCTCGCGCGGACCCTGATCGCCGAAGACGAGTACGCTGCGCAATTCGGCGACACGACGTACGGCGACGCGCTGCTCGCACCGCACCCTTCGTATCTCGAACCCGTGCGTGCGATCCGCAACGTCGCCGGCGTGAAGTCGATGGCGCACATCACGGGCGGCGGCCTGCTCGAGAACGTGCCGCGCACGCTGCCCGAGCACGCGGCGGCGGTGTTCGAACAAACACGCTGGGAGGTGCCGCCGATCATGGCGGAGCTCGTGCGGCGCGGCAACCTCGCGCACGACGAGCGCTATCGCACGCTCAACATGGGGATCGGCTACACGCTGATCGTGCCGATGACCGACGTCGACAAAGCCCTGCGTGCGGCGCCCGGCGCAAAGGTCGTCGGCTTCGTGCAGCCGCGGCGCGACGGCGATCCGCGCGTCATCGTCCGTCCCGTGCGCACCGCTTAAAACCGCGATGGCGGTCAACCTGCTCGCCGCGCTCGATGACGAGCGCTACGGCGGCGGCGCACTCGCGCGCGCCCACGAAGCCGCAGCGGGCGCCGGGTATGCGCTGCGCCGCGTCGACGGCGCGGACGGCCTGCTCGCGGCCTGGATCGACTACCACTTCGCGCCGTCGTGGTGGTCGTACGAGGCGGGCGCCGGCAGCGCGTGGGTCGCCGAGCGCGACGGCGCGATCGCAGGGTTCGCCGCGTTCGGTGCGCGCGGGCTGCGGTTCCCCTGGCTGCGGCGCTGGCGCGACCGCGCCGACGTCGGCGTCTTCGGGCCGTACGGCGTGGCGCCGGCGCACCGCAAAGCGGGGATCGGCGAGCCGCTCCTCGCGGCGGCACTCTGCTCGCTGCGCGCAGCGGGTCACACGACGGCGCTGATCCCGGCGGCCGGCGGCGAACGATTGATCGCGAGCTACATGGAGCGCACCGGCGCGGTGGTCGTCGACGAGTTCGGCTATGACGACGGCCGCCGCTTCCGTGCGACGATCCTGGCCTCCGGGGCGGGAACGAACGCGCGCAACGTGCTGGAACGCGTGCACGCTGGGTCGCTGCCGCTCGACGTCGCAGCGGTGATCGCGAACCAGCCCGGCTCGGGCGCGCTCGCAGCTGCGCGCGACCACGGCGTCGACGCGATCTGCGTCGGGTGGGACCGCGGACACGAGTCGCGGCCGAACTACGACACGCGGCTCATCGAGCGGCTCGCTGACACGGAGCCGGAGCTGGTGTTGTTGCTCGGCTGGATGCACCTGCTCCCGCGCGCGTTTCTCCGCCGCTTCCCCGAGACGATCAACGTTCACCCGTCGTTCTTGCCGCTCGACCCGGCGGCGGACGAGGTGATCGTGCCGGACGGTACCTCGATCCCGGCGCTGCGCGGCGCGCACGCGCTGCGCGACGCGCTACGGGGCGGGAGCGCCTGGACCGGTGCGACCGTCCACTACGTGACCGACGCCACCGATCGGGGCGAGGTGTTGGTCCGGGTGCCGGTGCCGGTCGGAGACGCCACGACCGAGGAAGAACTGCGCGAGCGAGTTCGCCCGGCCGAGTTCGGGGCGGTCCCGGCAGCGATTCGGCGCTGGACTCTTGAACGATAAGGATCGCATGGAAGACGACGGATTGACCCGGCTCGCCGTCCCGGTCGGACCCGACGATCACGTGCGCGGCCCATCCGGCGCACCGGTGACCTTGGTCGAATACGGGGACTTCGAATGCCCGTACTGTGGGATCGCCTACGGCGTGGTGAAGGCGCTCGAGCAACACTACGGCGACCGCCTGCGGGTGGTGTTCCGGAGCTTCCCGCTTGCGATGCACCCGCATGCGGAGGCCGCAGCCGAGGCGGTGGAGTTCGCGGCCGACGCCGGAAAGTTCTGGGAGCTGCACGACATGCTGTTCGAGCATCAGCGCGCGCTCGACGTCCGCCACCTGCTGGGATACGCGCGGGACCTCGGTCTCGATTCCGATGCACTGGCGAACGCGCTGCGCGACGGGACGTACGCGGGGATCGTCGCGGAGCGGAAGGAGAGCGGCGAAGCGAGCGGGATCCCCGGCACGCCGGCGTTCTTCTTGAACGACGTCCTATTCGAAGAGGAAGCGACCCTCGCGAACTTCTCGCAAGCGATCGACTATCTCCTCGAGCACGGCAGCATTGCCTGATCCCAGTGCGCCGCGCGTCGTCGTGCGGCGCGTGCGCCGCGCCGATGCCGCCGAGCTGATCGCGCTGAACCGCGAGAACGTCGACTACCATGCGCCGTGGGAGAAGGGCTTCACCGATCAGGCGGGGTTCGATGCTTGGTTCGAGCGCAGTCTGACGGGGCCCAGCGTCGCGCTGATCGCGCGTGAGGCAGCGACCAACGACGTCGTCGGCGTGATCAACGTGAACGAAATCACGATGCGCGTCTTCCGCAGCGCCTATCTCGGCTACTGGGGGTACGCGCATACCGGCGGCCGCGGCTTGATGTCGGAGGCGCTGCAGATCGCCGTGCGCGTCGCGTTCGCCGAGCTCGGACTGCACCGCGTCGAAGCGAACATCCAGCCCGGCAACACGCGCTCGATCGCGCTCGTCAAACGCGCCGGCTTCACCAAGGAAGGCTTCTCGCCGGCCTACCTGTTTCTCGACGGCGCCTGGCGCGATCACGAGCGCTGGGCGCTGCTCGCAGACTAGTTGAAGCGCAAGTTCGGATCGGCGACGAGCGTTATCGGGTCGACGCGGCAGACGCCGGCGCGACGTTCGGCGGCGGCGGCGATCATCGCGGCGTTGTCGGTGCAGAAGCGGCGCTCGGGGATGAACGTCGGAATGCCGCGTCGCTCGCCGAGTGCGACGAACGCCGATTGCAGCGCGCCGTTCGCCGCGACGCCGCCGCTCAGCACGAGCGCGCGGTACTCGGCCCTATCGACTGCGCGTGCGACGCGGTCGATCAGCACGTCGACGACCGCCGCCTGGAACGATGCGGCGACGTCCTCGCGGCGCGCGCGCTTCCCGGCGTCGGTTTCGAGGAAATAGCGCACCGACGTCTTGATGCCGGAGAAGCTCATGTCGAGCGTGCCGGGATCCGGGCGGTGGCGTGGGAACGCGAACATTTTTGGATTGCCGTCTCGGGCGAGCGCTTCCAGCGCGGGACCGCCGGGAAACGGAAGTCCGAGCAGCCGCGCCGTTTTGTCGAAGGCTTCACCGGCCGCGTCGTCGCGCGTCTTGCCGATGACGCGCAGCGCTGTCGGCGACGCGACCTCGACCAGTTGCGAGTGCCCGCCCGAGACCAGCAGCGCGAGGAACGGATACTCCGGCGGCTGCGCCCGCTCGAGGAACGCCGCAAAGAGATGCCCGTGCAAGTGGTTGACCGCGTACAGCGGCAGACCGGTCGCGAACGCCAGCGCCTTGGCTGCGGCGACGCCGACGACGAGGCTTCCGATCAGCCCAGGCCCCGCCGTCACCGCGATTCCGTCGAGCTGGTCGAGGGTGACGCCGGCGCGCGTCAGCGCGTCGTCGACCGCTGCGGAGAGGAGCGCGGCGTGGCGTCGCGAGGCGATCTCGGGGACGATCCCGCCGTACTTCGCGTGGAATTCGTCCTGGTTCGTCGAGACGTTCGAAAGCACGCGCACGCCCTCGTCGACGACCGCGGTCGCGGTGTCGTCGCACGACGTCTCGATTCCGAGCAGCAGCATCGTCGCTTCGAGCCGCCGGCTACGGTCGCGGCTGCGCTGCGCGCAGCGCGGCGACGCGAGGCGCTCGGCTTTGCGGGCTGTCGAGGCTGAACGAGCGCGCGTCGCCGAGCTGATCGCGCACGTACGCTTCCGTGCGCGCGACGGCGCCGCGCAACTCGGCGTCTGCGTCGACGGACGCGCTCCACGCGATCGACTCCGTCTCGACGTCGAACTCCCAGTGACCGATCAACCGGCCGCGGTCGACGATCGCATGGCTCGGCGGGTCGCGAGGATCGCGCCGCAGCGCGAAGAGCGCGTCGAGCGAGCTCACCAGCACGTACTGCGGGTCGCTCGGCGGCTCGAACCCCGACCACGCCTCGCGGTCTTCCGGAAGCAACAGCAGGCCGTCGCCCGGCGCGAGCGGCTGCAGATCCAGCGGCGCCATCGCGTCTTTCGCCGCGTTGGCGCCGAGTCCGGAGAACACGCGGAAGTCCTCGAACGTCGCCGGTCCGATCCAGGCGAAGAAGCGACGCGCGAGCGCTTCGAAGGCGTCGGTTCGCGATGGTGCGTTCGCTAGCGGGTTCGGTTGCCACCGCACGTAGCGATAGCGCTGCTGATCGAGCCGGCCGTTGGTCGGGATCCGCCGGATCTCGCCGGCCGTCTGCAGCATCCCGAGCGCGACGGGAAGCGTCGTCACCATCCCCCGCTTGCGGCCTTCTGCGCCGAAGTCGCGAACGCGGTCGCCGAGTGCCGCGCGCAGTCCGTCCGGGTCGAGCGCGCGGCCGTTGAGCGCGGCGACCAAGCTCTTGCAGAGGTTCTCGATCTCGCCGGGCGCCGCGCCGAGCTTCTCCGCGGTCCGCAGGTCGCCGTTGTTGCCGCCGCCGACGGTCAGACCGAGCGCGAAGTCCTCCGCCGGCAGCACGTACGTGCAGCCGCGCGCGCTGGGCAGCTCGGCGATCTCGAGGGCGGCGACCGCGGTGTCGGCGGCGGCACGAGCGATCCCGGCGCGCGCGAACAGCGTCAGATACGGTCCCACCCCGCCGACCGATCGCGCCCACCCGGCATGCGACAGTACCTGCGGCGCGCTTTTTCCCGCCATACTGCCGTCGAGGCCCTGTTTGCGCGACCACCAAGCACGCAGCTTGGTGTCGTTTGCCGTCGTGATCGCCACCGAACCTGCGACATTGCACGGTTTCGCCGGCCCGGCCTGCGCGCTAGGATAGGGGGTGCGCCTCGATCCGCGCTACCTGGCCGTCGCCGCGTGCGGCGGAAGCGCTTTCCTCGACATGTACGCGACGCAGCCGCTGCTGCCGTCGCTGCGCGCCGAGTTCCACACCGGCGAAGCGGCCGTCGGCGCGACGATCTCGGTGCTGACGTTCGCCTGCGCGCTGGCGGCGCCGTTCGTCGGCCCGCTCGCTGACGCGCTCGGCCGCAAGCGCGTGATCGTCAGCGCGATCTTCGGGCTCGCGCTCGTCACCTTCGCTGCCGCGAACGCGACGACGCTGCACGCGCTGCTCGTGTGGCGCTTCGTCCAAGGCCTGTTCATGCCGGCCGTGTTCGCGGTGACGCTGGCATATATCGCCGAGGAGTTTCCGGCCGCGATCGGCGGGCGGGCGATCGGGGCGTACATCGCCGGGAACGTGCTCGGCGGTTTTCTCGGACGGTACGTGACGGCGGTGGTCGCCGACCGGTGGGACTGGCACCTGGCGTTCGTGGTGCTCGGCGTGTTGAACCTCGCGGGTGGCGCGATCGTGTGGATCTGGCTGCCGCGTTCGCGCCGTTTCGTACGCCAGTCATCGGCGAGCGGGGCGCTGCACGCGGTTAGCCGGTTCGTGCGCGACCCTGTCCTCCTGGCGACGTACGCGGTCGGTGCGACCGTCCTGTTCTCGCTGGTGGCGGCGTTCACGTTCGCGACGTACTATCTCGCCGCGCCGCCGTTCTCGCTGGGGACGCTCGCGCTGGGCAACGTGTTCTTCGTCTACCTCGCCGGCGTCGTCGTGACCCCGGTCGCGGGCCGGCTGATCGACCGGCTCGGCCATCGGCGCGCCGTGCTGATCGCGATCGCCGTCAGCGCCGCCGGCGTGCTGCTGACACTGATCCCGAACATCGCGACGATCGTGGCGGGCCTGGCGGTAATGTCGACCGGCGTGTTCGCCGCCCAAGCCGCCTCGCAAGGGTACATCGGTGTCGTCGCGCGCGATCACCGTTCGACAGCAGCGGCGCTCTACATCACCGTCTACTACATCGGCGGCGGACTCGGCGCTGTCTTGCCGGCCGGCATTTGGAACCATGGCGGCTGGCCCGCAACCGTTGCGCTGATCGTCATCGTGCAAGCGTTTGCAGCAGCGCTCGCCGCAGCGCTTTGGACGCGCTCCACCGCCTAACGCTTCGCGGCGATCCTCGCTGCCAGCTCCTCGGCGAACGCATCGACGCTCACCGTCCGCTTCTCGTCGATCCCGCGCTCGTTGACGTTGACGGTGCCGTCGGCCAGCTCGCTCTTTCCGACGACCAGGATGTAGGGAAGCTTCTGCGTCTTCCAGTGGCGGATCTTGTAACCGAGCTTCTCGTTCGACGCGTCGGTGTCGATGCGGAAGCCGCGCGCACGCAGCCGGCCACGAATCTCGTACGCATAGTCGAGCTGGTGTTCGGAGATCGGCACGACCATGGCTTGCGTCGGCGCGAGCCAGGCCGGGAAGTTCCCGCCGTAGTGCTCGATGAGCACGCCGAAGAAACGCTCCAGCGAGCCGGCGAGCGCGCGGTGGATCATCACCGGGCGGTGATCCTGGCCGTCTGAGCCGCGGTACTTCAGCTCGAATCGCTCCGGCAGCACGAAGTCGACCTGCACCGTGCCGAGCTGCCACTTGCGGCCGATCGCGTCGCGCAGGTTGATGTCGAGCTTGGGTCCGTAGAATGCGCCGCCGCCGTCGTCGATCTGGTACGGGAGGTTGTGCGACTCCAGCGCGTTGCGGATCGCGGCCTCGGCGATCTCGTCGGTCGCGCCTCGTTCGGCGCGCGTGCTCAGGAAATACTCGAACTCGCTGAAGCCGAACGCTTCCATCAGCCGCAGCGCCTCGTCGACCGTCTGCTCGAACTCGGCTTGCAGTTGCTCCGGCGTGCAGAAGAGGTGCGCGTCGTCCTGCGTGAAGCCGCGCACGCGCGTCAGGCCATGCAGCGTCCCGCTCAGCTCGAACCGGTACACGGTCCCGAACTCGCTGTAGCGCAGCGGCAGGTCGCGGTACGAGCGGCCTTCGTTCGCGTAGATCAGGATGTGGCCGGGGCAGTTCATCGGCTTGAGACGGAACCGCTGACCCTCGACCTCGATCGGCCCGAACATCGAGTCACCGAAGTTCTCGAGGTGGCCCGAGGTTGCGTACAGATTCTCGTGTACGATGTGCGGCGTCACGACCGGCAGGTACCCGCGCTCGCGCAGGCCGTCGCGGATGAACGCCTCGACGAGCCCGCGCATGATCGCGCCGCGCGGGTGCCAGAAGATCAGCCCGCCGCCGGCCATCTCGTCGACGTGGTAGAGGTCGAGCTCGGCGCCGAGCTTGCGATGGTCGCGCTTCGCGGCTTCTTCTAGGAAGGCGTGATAGTCGTCGAGCTCCTGCTGCGTCACGAACGCGGTCCCGTAGATCCGCTGCAGCATCGGGTTCTCGGACTTGCCACGCCAGTACGCGCCGGCGACGGACTCCAGCTCGAGCGCCCCGATCGCGCCCGTCGAATCGGCGTGGCCGCCGCGGCACAGATCGGTGAACCCACCGATCGTGTAGAGCGTGATCGGGTCGCCCTCGGGGATCTCGCGCGCGATCTCGATCTTGTACGGGTTGTCGCGGAACGCCTCGATCGCTTCCTCGCGCGAGACGCGCCGGCCGGTCATCGGGTAGTCGGCCTTCACGATCTCGCGCATCCGCGCCGCGAGCGTTTCGAGGTCCTCCGTCGTGAACGGCTCCGTGCGATCGAAATCGTAGTAGAACCCGTTCTCGATCGCCGGGCCGATCGTCGGCTTGGCGTCGGGGAAGAGGTCCTGTACCGCGTACGCGAGCACGTGGGCGGCGGTGTGGCGGAGGTGCGCGATGTCCGCGAGGGGCCCCTCGGGCCGTGCCGGAGTCGTCGAGGTCGTCACGCCGGTCCTTTCGCCGCACGCGTTCGGCGTGCCTCACACGCGACCGCAGGCGTGACGAACTCGCCCCGGTCCGCTACGATCTCCCGATGAACCAAGCCGCCGAGAGCGAGCGCCACGGCCCCTCGACCCAGTCGATCCGCGATCTCGTCCTTGGGATGGCCGATGGGCTCACGGTACCGTTCGCGCTGGCGGCCGGCGTGACCGGCGCGGTCGCGGCGAGCGGGCTCGTCGTGACGGCCGGCCTCGCCGAGATCGTCGCCGGTGCGATCTCGATGGGACTGGGCGGCTACCTGGCCGCCCGCACCGACGTTGCGCACTACGCCAAGGAGTACGCTCGCGAGATCCGCGAGACGCACGAGGTTCCGAGCGAGGAGCGGGCCGAGGTCGCGCAGATCCTGCACGGCTACGGCGTCCGCGAGCCGGTCCTCACGCGCGTCGTCAACGAGATCACGGGCGACCGCGAGCAGTGGGTCGAGTTCATGATGCGCAACGAGCTCGGCCTCGAGCGTCCGGACGAGCGGGCCGCGCCGCGCAGCGCGGCGCTGGTCGGCGGGGGCTACGTGCTCGGCGGGATCTTCCCGCTCGCGCCGTACGTGTTCATTCCGAACGCGCAGCAGGCGCTGCTATGGTCGATCGTGTTCACGACGTTCGCGCTGCTCGTGTTCGGCGCGGTACGCGCGCGCGTGCTGGCGACGCCGGTCTTCATGGGGGCGTTGCAGACGTGGTTCATCGGCGCGCTCGCCGCCGGCGCCGCCTACGGCCTCGCGCGGCTGATAGGCCACGCCATGTAGCGGTCAGCCGTGCAAGCGCGCTTTTCTCGGCCGGCGAAAAAAGGAAAACCGCGTTGAGCGCGGTTTCCTGGAGATGGTGGGCGGCAGCTTTGCCCAAGAACCCGGGGTCTGCCCAAGAAGGGCGCCGCTTGCCCATAAAGGGCGGACGCGGGCGGCGCGACTGATAGACTGACCAGATGGACGACGTCTACATGCTCTGGCACATCGAGCCCGAGAACGACGACTCGGAGGGGCATGAGTTTCTCATTGGTGTCTACAGCACGCGGGCGAACGCCGAAGCGGCCATAGAGCGAAAGCGCGACCAGCCTGGATTCCGCACCCACATGGATGGCTTCGAAATCCATGAAACTCGTTTGGATTTGGACTATTGGTCCGAGGGCTACGATCGGGGCTGGCCTGACGGCTCCATCACCTCGGCTGACGACTGAGCCCCAGGCGAGATAAGAAAGGGCGGCTACTGGGGCTTTTGGGCAAAGCCGGTGGGCGGCAGAAGGATTGAACTTCTGACCTCTACAGTGTCAATTCGAGGTCGTTACCAAACAAGCCCGTGGTTACGCGGTTTTTCGGCCGTAAGTCCTTGAAAACACCATTTCATACAACCTTAGCCCGTGGGTTTCAGCGTGGTCCCAAGGGTGTCGAAATGATTTGTGGCCGCGACCTTTTCGCGGTCCGCAACAACTCGGTAGACCCGTTGGACCATCCGGGTGTCACGATCGCCGAGTGGACGATAATAAGACAGGCTACACATCTTGCACAGACGATGACGACGCTGCAATCTTCGACGGCAGGCTTCCAAGGCTGACCCGGGCGTAACCAATTAGGCGGTTGCTCATCAGTCCGATTTTACGAACTTCGGCCTTTTAAGACAATCTTTCAGGACGCGCGAGGCGCTCTGTGGCGCGGACGCCGATCCGTCCCGAATATGAACGATTTAGCGACCGGGAGGTGCTTCGCCGCTGTTCTATCCCGGAAAAGCGGCCTCCCGAATACCAAGTGCTCTCCAGAACGCGCGATGAATCGTAACCCGCGTACTATCTAAAATATCGAGAAGTGATATTGTAGATACGCCATCAGACGCGAACTCGAACGGGACGGCTTTGCCGGTTTTCAGCCCTACGAGGCCCACGTTGTAGAGATGCCAGATAACAGTACGCCGAAAGCGCGGTCCGTCGAAATCTTTGTCGAATTGCGACGCGGCTTCCCCGAATGGACCCGCCGGTTGACCGTCTTCCCTGGTAAATGCTGTAATCCAGCCGATGCACGTCTCATCCGAGAAGTCGCCGACGACGAACGACTCCGGGCCATTGCCGAGCACAGCCTGAGCGGCGCTTCTCAAGTTATGATAGTTTAGCTTCCACTCCCAATCTAGAGCGTTCAATCGCGATTGAGAGTACGCGCGCTCCGCTCGCTTTATTACGTCCGCCGTTACTTTCGGAACGTCACCTGCAGCCTTAATGCATTCGTTGAAGAATGCGATCAAGTCCCGCGGACGATTCAGCGTGCGATCAAGCATGTAATCAAGCGGGCTTGGTGACGTTCGCTTACCGCCGAGCGACGACACCATGACGTCTCGATGCGTCACACGCTGACTCGCAGAGTAGCGCGATCGTACTAGCTTATTCACCCGTTCGTCAAGCATACGCGTGAGCTGCGATCTACCCCACCGCAGCGAATAAAAGAGGCCTTCGAAATGCTCACGCTGCGCAGTTAAATTCTCGTCTTCGAATACGCGTTCAAGCAGGTCGTGGCGCAGCGCCACGATTACCTTTGCGCATCGCACTTTCGCGAATGCTCGAACGCTACGTATTAGTCCTCGAATGAGGGCGGCCTTGTATGAATTGTCCACCCAGTCGTCATCTAGTTTGTCGATGACGATAAAGTGATGCCTCTGCTCATCGTTAAGGCAGGCTTGGGTGAGGTCCACGATGCCTGCCAAATCACTCGCCTGCACTTGGTTCAAAACATATTGACATCGCTCCACAAACTCGTGCTTTGCCTCTTCCGCGTGTTTGAACGTGGCTTCGAGAGACGCGCGACTCGACAAACCCGCCACATTGCCCTGCAATTGGATGGCCTTCTCAAGCTTCTCGGTAAGCTCCTTAACGCGCTCATCGGCGTCAATCCAAAATTTGTCACCCCATCTCCGAAGGTACGCGAGGGCCTTCTTTTTCGAGTCGTCGCGGGAGAAGCGCTCGATCATCGTCTGGAGAGCATTCCCTTGTCCCACTTCGTCGTGAATGCCGTACCGTTGACGTATAAACTCCGTTGCGAGGACGTGTCGCCAAAGCAAGTCGAAGAAAAGATCCAGGTTTACTCCGACCTTAAATAGGAACGGAAGAATTGTCGAATTTGAAATGTAGTTTAGGGACAACGTAGCGGGTTCGAATTCTGTGACATTGTCCTCAAGTTGGCGCAGTTTGAAAATCAGCGCTGTTTTGCCAGCACCGGTTCGCCCCACTATGATGCGCGGTAAAGCTGCACAGTCTCGAAGCAATTCGAGTGCACCCGGATCGACAAAGCAATCGCGCAGGCGTTCATGATCATGGTCGGCGTCCAAATTGCCTACTGAGTCATGATCGCGAAATCGAAAGGGCTCGGGCTTCATGTTCGGCATTAAGCGCACCCCGTAACGCTACGGTCACCATCGGATCGCCGATGTAGTCTTGAGATAAGACAGACTTGGCCTAGGGATATCACTGATCCTGTGCTCCGTTCAATTCGCGCGGACGTAGTCCTCGATCAGCGCCCAGGACCAGAGGCGCCGAATCGTTCTTGCGAGAACAGCAATCACGTGCGCCTCCCTGTTCGGATATACCGCTAGGGTTCATGAGCGCAGTATTGGCAGCCGCATTGCGGAGGGGCCCGAGGCGACCTCCGAAGGCCCCGCGGAGGGCAGTGCGCTCTTTCCAGATTGGATAGCCCCTATCACGGGCTGGTTCGATGCCATCCCGCTAGGTGAAACCGTGGAATGGGACCTTACCGTTGATGGCGTCCTCACTACCTCGTTCACCTACTTGAAGAAGGAAGATGGCCTGTACCGCATCGTGTCTGACGACATTGTAAACAACTAGATCAATGAGCGATGTTAACGCCGGGCGAAAACTG